>CAWBJW010000002.1:35000-2630000 GCA_963789255.1 uncultured Alphaproteobacteria bacterium
TTTACGGCCATCTCGACAAGCAGCCCGAGATGGTCGGCTGGGCCGAGGGCTACGGCCCGTGGATCCGCGGATCGACGGCGACAAGCTCTATGGCCGCGGCGGCGCCGATGACGGTTATGCGATGTTCGGGGCGCTTGCCGCCCTCTTGGCGTTGCGCGAGCAGGGCGTGCCCTCTGCACGCTGCGTCGTCGTCATCGAAGCCTGCGAAGAATCCGGCAGCTACGATCTGCCGTTCTACATCGACCATCTCGCCGCGCGGATCGGCCGCCCCTCGCTGGTCATCTGTCTCAACTCGGGGTGCGGCAATTACGACCAGCTGTGGCTGACCACCTCGCTGCGCGGCATCGCCGCCGGCACCCTGGAGGTCGAGGTGCTCAGAGAGGGCGTGCATTCGGGCGATGCGTCGGGGGTGGTGCCGTCGAGCTTCCGCATCCTGCGGCAGCTCCTGTCGCGTCTCGAGGACGAGGCGACCGGCGCGGTCATCCCCAATTCACTCTATGCCCAGATCCCGGCCGAGCGGCTCGACCAGGCAAAGCGCGCCGCGGCCTCGCTCGGCGACACGGTACACAGCAAATTCCCGTTCGCGGCCGGCACGAGGCCGATGTCGGACGATTTGACCGAATTGGTGCTGAACCGCACCTGGCGCCCGCAGCTCGCGGTCACCGGCATCGACGGGCTGCCGCGACCGGGCGATGCGGGGAACGTTCTGCTCCCCTACACACGCGCCAAGCTCAGCCTGCGCCTGCCGCCGACGCTCGATGCCGAGGCCGCCGGCATGATTCTGCAACGGCTCTTCGGGGCGGACCCGCCCAACGGGGCGCGGGTCGTCTTCACGCCGGAAGCCGCTGCGGCCGGGTGGAACGCGCCGGCATTGGCGTCCTGGCTCGCCGCCTCGCTGGCAGGCGCGTCTGAGGCGGCGTTCGGCAGGCCGCCCGCCTATATGGGCGAGGGCGGCTCGATCCCGTTCATGGCGATGCTCGGCGAGCGCTTTCCGCGGGCGCAATTCGTCGTCACCGGCGTCTTGGGCCCGCATTCCAACGCGCACGGCCCCAACGAATTCCTGCACATTCCGACCGGAAAGCGGATCACCCGGGTGATCGCCCAGGTGCTCGCCGACCATCACGCCCGGCCGGCGGCGGATTGAGGCGATGTCCGAGCCGGCGCCGAGCCTCGACGAAATCCGCGCCCTCATCGCGCACCTGCCGGGGCCCGACCTCGAAGCCGGCAGCGCGGCGGCGACGCGCGAATCTCAGCTGACCAAGCCGGCCGGGGCGCTCGGCCGGCTTGAAGAGCTGGCGGGCTGGCTCGCCACCTGGCAGGCGCGCCACCCGCCGCGGGTCGAGCATCCGCGCACGGTCGTCTTTGCCGGCAATCACGGGGTCGCGGCGCGCGGCGTCTCGGCCTATCCGGCGGCGGTGACGGCGCAGATGGTGCAGAACTTCATTGCCGGCGGGGCGGCGGTCAACCAGCTGTGCCGGGTCATCGACGCCGATCTGCGGGTCTACGAGATGAACCTCGATCAGCCGACCGGCGACATCGTCGACGGCCCGGCGATGAGCGAAGCCGAATGCGCGCGGGCCATCGCCTACGGCATGATGGCGGTCGAGCCCGGCATCGACGCGCTGGCGGTCGGCGAGATGGGGATCGCCAACACGACCATTGCCGCGGCGTTGTGCATGGGGCTGTTCGGCGGCGACGCGGCGGACTGGACGGGACCCGGCACCGGGGTCGCCGGCGCCGCGCTCGAAAACAAGCGTGCGGTCGTCGCCGCCGCCGTCGCCCGCCACCGGGGGGAGATGGGCGACCCGTTCGATGTGCTGCGCCGGTTGGGCGGGCTCGAATTCGCCGCGATGGTCGGCGCCATCCTGGCGGCGCGCATGGGGCGTGTCCCGGTCGTCATCGACGGGTTCTGCTCGGCCGCCGCCGCCGCGGTGCTCTACGCCGCCGACAAGCGGGCACTCGACCATTGCGTCGCCGGGCATGTCTCGGCCGAGCCGGGCCACCGCCTTCTGCTCGACCGTATCGGCCAGCGGCCGTTGCTCGATCTCGGCATGCGGCTCGGCGAAGCCTCCGGCGCGACGCTCGCCTTGGGCCTGCTGAAGGCCGCCGCGGCGTGCCATTCCGGAATGGCGACCTTCGGCGACGCCGGGGTCAGCGGACCCGGCGGCTGACGGTTTTCCCTGCTCGCAGGGAAAAATCGCGATACGGCCCGCCTATCCGACTGATTTCCTTGGATTTTTGACGAAATGCAGGGAAATCGTGCAGGGATTTTTTCGGCCGGGCAGGGAATTTCCCCGTTGCGGCAGGGAATTTGGAAATCGGCAATCCGATCGGCATTGGTTGTCACCGCACGAACCCGGGCGATGCTTATTTGGTAATGACCCGGCAGAAAAGCAATGCGATATTTTTCCCGCATCAGGGCCGCCGTTGCGGAAGCCGAAGCAGCCGCCGAGGAGATCACCGCGGAGAGCAGCCGCCATTCGCTCGGCGAGGTTGCGATCCGCGACTTGCTCGGGGAAGGAAGGCGCGGGTGAGCGTCGTCCTCGATGCGTCGATGATTCCGCGGCCCGCTGTCAACCCTCACTCTCCCATCTGCAACAGGGCGCCGCGGCGGCGGGCGTCGCGGAAGGCGATGAAGAAGACCGCGATCCCCACCGCCAGATAGATCAGGTCGAGGCCGGCGGCGCTCAGCAGATAATCGGCGCGGAAGCGGTGCTCGAACAGGAGCGCCCGCATGCCCTCGAAGACATGCGTCGAGGGCAAGGCCCAGGCGACCGGCCGCAGCCACACCGGCAGGATCGTCACCGGGTAGTAGACGCAGGAGAACGGCGCGAGCGCGAAGATGACGGTCCACGCCAGACCCTCGGCGCCCATGCCGTGGCGCAGCATGCCGCCGCAGATCGCCAGGCCCAAGGCCCAGCCCATCGCGATCAGCACGACGACAAAGGCGATAAGCGGCAATCCCATGTCGAAAATCGAATAGTGATAGAGCGGGATCGCCAAGAGCGCCGCCGGCACGACCCCGATCGTGACCCGGATGAGGCTCATCGCCAACAGCGAGATCACCCATTCATAGGGGCGCAGCGGCGTCACGAAGAGCTGGCCCAGATTGCGCGACCACATCTCTTCGAGAAACGAGATCGAGAGGCCGAGCTGGCTGCGGAACAAGAGGTCCCACAGCATCACCGCGCCGAGCAGGACGCCGAAGGCCTGCGCGACATAGGTGCTGTTCTGCCGCAGGAACTGGCTCATGAACCCCCAGATCAGCATCTGCAGGGTCGGCCAGTACAACAACTCGATCGTGCGCGGCCACGAGCTCTTGAGGATGTAGAGATAGCGCAGCAGCATCGCCCAGACCCGCGCCGGCGAGAAGGCGGCTTCGCCGAAACGCCGCATTGCGCGGCTGGTCACGATACCGCCTCCAATGCCCGCGTGCCGCGCGCGATATGGAGGAAAACCTCTTCGAGATTGGTGCGGCCGTAGCGCAGGATCAATTCGTCGGGGCTGCCGCGGTCGACGATTTTCCCCTCCTTCATCATCATCACCTGCGAGCACAGCCGCTCGACCTCGGCCATGTTGTGCGAGGCGAGGAGGATCGTCGCGCCGGTGCGGGCGCGATATTCCTCGAGATAGCCGCGCACCCAATCGCCGCTGTCCGGGTCGAGCGAGGCGGTCGGCTCGTCGAGCAACAAGAGCTCGGGCTCGTTGAGGAGCGCCTTGGCGAGCGCGACCCGGGTCTTCTGGCCGGCCGACAATTTGCCGGCCGGGCGATCGAGGAGCGGCTCGATCTGCAAGTCGCGGGCGAGCAGCGCGATGCGTTCAGCGCGCCGCTTCAGGCCGTAGAGGCGGGCGTAGATCGACAGGTTCTGGCGCACCGTCAGGCGGTGCGGCAGGTCGACATAGGGCGAGGAGAAATTGATCCGCGGCAGCACCCGGTAGCGGTGCCGCAAAACGTCCTCGCCGAACACCTGGACCGTGCCGGAACTCGGCAACAGGAGGCCGAGGAGGATCGACAGGGTCGTCGTCTTGCCGGCGCCGTTGCCGCCGAGCAATGCCGCGGTGACGCCTTCTTCGACCGCAAAGCCGATCCCATCGACCGCGATGGTGCCGCCATAGCGCTTGACGAGATTTTCGACGAGGATGACCGGCCCGGACATCGCCCCTATATGGCGCATTGTTACGCAAACGGCCAGCATGGGCCGGCCGGCCCGTCAAATCGCTGGAGTACTGGAAATAGGCGCTGCATGACGAAATATGCGTCCTTCGAGACGGCGCTTCGCGCCTCCTCAGGATGAGGTTTAACTAACTGATGGAGTTAGGAAAAAACCTCATCCTGAGGAGCCCGCCCACCGGTTCGGCCTGCGGCCGGCCCGAGGGCGGGCGTCTCGAAGGACGCGCGGCGCCGATCCAGCGGCCCCGCGGATAAATTCACAAACTCTCGGCATGAGGTTATCCGTTTGACGGCATTAACGAAAATGCCTCTCGCACCGGCGAAAACCGCCGCGGAGAACATCCGGTGAGCACCCCCACCCTGACCGCATTGCCCGAGCCGCGCGTCGCGTTCGACCGGATCAGCCTGCGCCGGCTGGTGCTGATCCGCTGGGTGGCGATCGCCGGGCAGGCGGTGACCCTGCTGGTCGTGCATTACGCCTTCGATTTCCACGTGCCGCTGTTGCCCTGCTTTGCCGTCGTCGGCTGCTCGGTGGTGCTCAACCTGTTCGTGACCCTCCATCGCCGCGTCGCGACCCGGCTTGGCGAGCGCGAAGCCGCGGTTTTCCTCGGCTACGACCTGTTGCAGCTCGGGCTCTTGCTCTACCTCACCGGCGGGTTGCAGAATCCGTTCGCGATCCTGATCCTGGCGCCGGTCACGGTGGCGGCGGCCGCGCTGTCATTGCGCCCGGTCATTGCGCTGGCGGTGCCGGCGATCGCGGTCATCACGCTGCTCGCGCTGTGGCACCTGCCCCTGCCGTGGCGCAGCGCGGGGGCGCCGCCGGTGTTCCCGCCCGAGCTGGTGCTCGGCCTGTGGACCGCGCTGGTTCTCGCCACCGTGTTTATCGGCGGTTATGCGTGGAGCATCGCCGAGGGCGCGCGGCGCCTGCGCGACGCGGTCGCGGCGACGCAGCTGGCGCTGGCGCGCGAGCAGCGGGTCTCGGCGGTCGGCGCGCTGGCGGCGGCGGCGGCGCACGAACTCGGCAGCCCGCTCGCGACGATCGCGGTCGTCGCCAAGGAGCTGGTGCATCGAGCTGCCCGCCGGCTCGCCGCATGGCGAGGATGCCCAACTGCTGCTGAGCCAGTCGGAGCGGTGCCGCGAGATCCTCGCGCAACTGGCGCGTCATCCCGGCGAGGAAGGCGCCTCGCCCTATACGCGGCTGCCGATCTCGGCATTGGTCGAGGCCGCCGGCGCGCTGTATCACGATCCGCGCGTCCGGCTCATTTTCGCGACGACCGGGGTGCCCGCCGCCGACGAGCCGCTGGTTACCCGCAGTCCGGAGATCATGCACGGGCTCAACAATCTGATCCAGAATGCCGTGCAATTCGCCCGTCGCGAGGTCAGCGTCACGATCCATTGGGACAAGACGAACGTCACGGTCGAGGTCGCCGATGACGGGCCCGGCTTCCAGGCTCATCTGCTCGGCCGGCTCGGCGAACCCTATCTGTCGATCCGCGCCGGCGCCGCCAACCATATGGGGCTGGGGATCTTTATCGCGCAAAGCCTGTTGGAGCGCAGCGGTGCCGAGCTCGACCTTCGACAATCTGGTCAACGGCGGCGCCCATGTTGTCATTTCCTGGAAGCGTGCCAATCTGGAGGCAGACGCGCGACCCGATGCCGCAGCGCCACGGGCTGCATCGGGCGGGGCGCAGCAGGGGAATGAGAGGCAACCGGCATGAATGCGAGCGAGCGATCCCAGCGGACCCCCGGCCTGGAGGCCGAAGACACGCCATTGCACGGCCTGCCCGAAAGCGAGCGCACGCTGCTGATCGTCGATGACGATGCGCCGCTCTGCCAGCGTCTGGCGCGCGCGATGGAGCGGCGCGGGTTTGTCGTATCGACCGCCGACGGGGTCGCCTCAGGGGTTGCCGCGGCGGGCGCGCATCCGCCGGCCTTCGCCGTCGTCGATCTGCGCCTCGGCGACGGCAGCGGCCTCGAAATCGTCAGCGCGCTGCGCAGCGCGCGGCCGGGGGCGCGCATCGTCGTCCTGACCGGCTACGGCAACATCGCGACCGCGGTCGCCGCGGTCAAAGCCGGCGCGCTCGATTACCTGCCGAAACCGGCCGACGCCGATGCGGTCGAGCGCGCGCTGCTCGCCCGCGAAGGCGAGACGCCGGAGCCGCCCGAGGACCCGATGTCGGCCGACCGGGTGCGCTGGGAGCATATTCAGCGGATCTTCGAGTTGTGCGAGCGCAACGTCTCGGAAACCGCGCGGCGCCTCAAAATGCACCGCCGCACCTTGCAGCGCATCCTTTCGAAACACGCCCCAAGGAACTGACCCCGTAACTGACTGCGCAGCCGGGTTTCGTCAGCCGAGCGGCGGCGCCCTCACTCGGCCGCTGCCGCGCTGGAACCGGGGCGCCGTTATGAGTGTCTCCGCCGCAGATCCGGCCGCAAGCGCCTCCGCTGTCGGCCCAGGCCTGTCCGCCGGCGAGGCGGCGCGCCGCCTCGCTCAATTTGGCCCAAACGCGTTAGCCGAGGAGCGGGCGCATCCCGCCTGGCAGATGCTGCGCCATTTCTGGTCGCCGGTGCCGTGGATGCTCGAAGCGACGATCGTGCTGCTGCTTGCGATCGGCGAGCGCATCGAGGCGCTGATGATCGCGAGCCTGCTGGTCGTCAACGTCGCGCTTGGCGTGTTTCAGGAGAGCCGCGCCAACGCGGCGCTCGCGCTTCTCAAGGAGCGGCTGGCGCTGAAAGTGCGGGTCAGGCGCGATGGCGCCTGGCATGAAGCGCTGGCCGCCGAACTGGTCCCGGGCGACCTCGTGCAGCTGTCGCTCGGCGCCATCGTGCCTGCCGACCTGCGGCTTATCGCCGGCTCGGTGCTGCTCGATCAATCGATGCTGACCGGAGAATCGGTCCCCGCCGAAGCCGGCCCGGGCGCCGCGGCCTATGCCGGCGCGTTGGTGCGCCGCGGCGAAGCGGTCGGCGAGGTCGTCGCGACCGGAGCCCGCACCTATTTCGGCCGTGCCGCCGAACTGGTGCGCATCGCCCGTGTCGAGAGCAGCGAACAAAAGGCCGTGCTCGGCGTGGTGCGCAATCTGACGATCATCAATTTTGCCATCGTGATCGCGATGGTCGCCTATGCCCTGAGCCTGGCGATGAGCATCGCGCAAATCATCCCGCTCATCTTGACGGCGCTCCTGGCGGCGGTGCCGGTGGCGTTGCCGGCGACCTTCACCCTGGCCGCCACGCTGGGCGCGCGGACGCTCGCCCTCAAAGGGGTGCTGTTGACCCGGCTGACGGCGCTGCATGAGGCGGCGATCATCGATGTCCTGTGCGCCGACAAGACCGGGACCTTGACCGCCAACGAGCTCGCGGTTGCCGCGGTGCGGGCTCTGAAGGAGGGGTACGGCGAACCGGATGTGCTGGCGGCAGCGGCGGCGGCCAGCTCGCCGGAAGGGCAGGACCCGGTCGATGCGGCGATCCGGTTGGCCGCTCGCGGCGGCGGCATATCGCGCGATCGAAGGGTCCTGCGCTTCATCCCGTTCGATCCGGCGGTGAAGATGGCCGAAGCCGTCGCGATCGACGCCGTTGGCAACGAGATCCGCATCGTCAAGGGAGCGCCGGCGGCGGTCGCCGCGTTGGCGCCGATGACCGAAGCGGCCGCCGCCGATCTGGCGGCGCTCGGCGCCGCCGGATACCGCACCCTCGCCGTCGCGTCGGGACCGCCGGATGACCTCAGCATGGTCGGGCTGATTGCATTGGGCGATCCGCCGCGCGCCGACTCGCGGGCACTGCTCGCCGAGCTAAAATCGCTGGGGGTGGCGACCGTCATGGTCACCGGCGATGCCGCGGCCACCGCTGCGACGGTCGCGCGATCGATCGGGCTGGAGGGGGCGGTTTGCCCAGCGGGGAAAATTCCCGACCGGGTCGGTCCGGACGATTTCGCCGTCTATGCCGGGGTTTTTCCGGAAGACAAGTTCCGGCTGGTGAAGGCCTTCCAGCAGCGCGGCCACGCGGTCGGCATGTGCGGCGACGGCGCCAACGACGCGCCGGCGTTGCGCCAGGCGCAGATGGGGATTGCGGTGTCGACCGCAACGGACGTCGCGAAAGCGGCCGCCGGCATCGTGTTGACGAGCCCGGGGCTGGGCGAAATCGTCGCCGCCGTCAAGGAAGGGCGGTCCGGCTTTCAGCGGATCATGACCTACACCTTGAGCCTTCTCGTCAACAAATCGGCGGCACTCGTCGTCATGCTCGCGGGACTGATCATGACCGGACACGCGGTCCTGACGCCGCTGCTGCAAGCGCTGTCGATGCTGGCGGGCGATCTGGTGACGATGTCGCGGGCGGCGGATCGGGCGACGCCGTCGCCCTACCCCAACGTATGGCGCGTCGGCAATATGACGCTCGCCGCAATCCCACTGGCCATCTTCAAGCTCGGCTACTGTGTCGGAGTGCTCGCCACCGGCTGGTTCGTTCTCGGCCTCCAGCCCGGCCAGATGCGGACCCTGACCTTCCTGATGCTGGTCCTGGCCGGACAGGCGAGCGTGTACGTGCTGCGCGAGCGCAATCATCTGTGGCGCGCGCGGCCGGCCCCGCTGATGCTTTTCGCCAGCGTTGCAGACGTTGCGATTGTGACATCGCTCGCGCTCGGCGGCGTTCTGATGACCCCGCTCGCGCCGGCGATCGTCGCGATGCTGTTCGGGGCGACGCTGGCCTTCGCGCTCGCTTTTGACGCCGTCAAATGGTGCGTCCTGGCGCGCTTGCGGATCGATTGACCACAGGGCGTGCCGACCGGCGGAGTTTTCTACGTCGCCGAGCGTGCCGCCTGGTCGGCCCCCGGTGTCACCGAGGTCCAGGACCACATCCAGATCGAGCCGTGATTTCTGCGTCTCTCCGGCCCCGATTGCGCTGGATCAAGGTTTCAACGGTCACGTTCGCCTAAGAACGCGACGTGGACCCTTTAGCAAAGTGGAGGTAGCGATGGCTCAAACCCCAGTCGAAGTGAAAAAGGCAACCCCGGCACGCACGCCCGACGCTTGGCAGTCGTTCCGCGGCGAGATGGACCGGCTGTTCGACCGGTTCGCCGGCGGTTTCGGATTGCCGTCGCTCCGCCGGATGTTCGATGTCGAACCGGCGGGGCGCGCCGAAAGCTCGTTCAGCTTCTCCGCACCCGCCGTCAACCTGACCGAGGACGACAAGGCCTACAGGATCACGGCCGAGCTGCCCGGTCTGGAGGAAAAGAACGTCAACGTCACGGTGTCGGGCGACATGCTCACGCTCAAGGGCGAGAAGCACTACGAGAAGGACGAGAAAGACAAGAACCACTACATGTCCGAGCGGGCCTACGGCTCGTTCCAGCGCTCGTTCATGCTGCCCGACGGCATTGACCGCGACAAGATCGCCGCCGATCTGTCCAAAGGCGTGCTGACGATCACCTTGCCCAAGACGGAAGCGGCGCAGAAGCCGCAGAAGAAAATCGAGGTCAAGGCTGCTGCCTGACCGATCGACTGCTGGTGGCGGTGGCGGGGTCTGCTCGCCACCCTACCGGACGCGGATGGCGAAATTGGTGTGCCCCGCGCCCGATGACGGGCCGTATTCGCCATATTCCTCGCCGGCGAGGCGATCGGGGGGAACGCCGTCGAGCACGCCGAGCATGGCGGCGATGTTGCGGCCGCCCATCTCGACCTGGGTCTCGGCCGCATAGGCGTCGAGGAAGCGGCGCGCCTCGCCGGTGCGGCCGTCGCGCAGCATGGCGATGAACCCGCGATCGAGCGCCTGGTGCTCGGCGGTCGGCCAGCTTGCCGGATTGCGCACCAGCCGGTGCGACAGCGCCGTGCTGGCGACGAAGACCACGCGCTTATTCGACTTTTCCGCCGCGTCGCGCACCGCGATGCCGACCCGGTAGCACTCGTCGAGATCGGCGAGGATGCAGGTCCCCATCGTCACCACCGGAATGCGCTCGGCCGGGTCGAGGTATTGCAGCGGGACGAAGGTGCCGTAGTCCCATTTGTAGTGCGCGGTTGCGTTGCGTCCGGCGAGGAGGCCCTTGGCCTTGATCTCCTCGACCAGCAAGGCGCCGAATTCGGGGTCGCCCGGCCGGTCGTAGGGCACGCCGGGGATCAGGTCGGGCAATTCGTCGGAGACGCAATTGCCCTGGTGGCGCGCCTGGCAGGTGACGTACCAGGTGAAAGTCGTCACCCAATGCGCCGATTGCAGCACGATGACATCGGGCATGAGCGCCCGGATCGCGCGCCCCAGCGCGTACTCGCCGGCGATGACGCCGGAGAGGAAATCGGGCGCGGTTGCCTCGATGCCGATCCGCGGCGTATGCGAGGCGATCGCGCTCATCACGATCGTACCGGTCATGTTCGCTTCCCTCAGCCTTATGGAATGGTCAGCGCGATCAGCGTGGCGGCGGCGCGCTCGGTCGATTCGAGGTGGCGGCAGGTGTCGATGAGGCGCTCGTACTGCGCCCGGCCGATCGCCAGGCCCGCGGCGATCGGGCTGATGCGCCGCACTTCCTCCTCGAAATCCCAGATGAATTCGCGCCCGGTTCCTTCGCGGGTATAGGAGCTTCCATCCTTGGTGAAAACCGTGATGCGCGGGCCGAACAGCGGGCGGCGCACCGCCGGGATCAGAGTCACGCGCTGCATCAGGTCGAGGACTTCCGGCGGGTCGGTCTCGCCGGGGCCGGGCGTTCCGCCGCGCAGCAGCGGATAGCCGCCCGCCACCGCGCCGTAGGCGGTGAAATACTGGGTGCTGCCGATGCTGGGGCGCTCTTCGATGCCGCGGCTCGGGAATAAGGGGCTCGGATATTCGGTCTCCAGCCAGTTGACCACGGCCTCGATGCGGTCGATCCGGTCATAGGTGAGGTCGTGCTCCGCGCACAGCGCGGCCGTGACATCGACATGGGCGATGTTGTAGCCGGCCGTCGAATAGATCCGGTAGAGCGTTTCGAGGAAGATCCAGTCGCGCCCGAGGCCTTCGGTGATCTTGGCGAGCTCGGCATGGTTGTCGCCGGTGAAGCTGTAACGCAGCTCGCCGCGGTTGTTGCCGGCATAGGCGTGGTAGAACCCGGCCTCGCCCTCCAGCACCGTCTCGCCGCCGGGGATGCCGCTCTTACCCAAGGCGACGGCGAGCAGCGCGTTCCTGACCGCGCCGCCCTCGCGCAACGACCGGCCGCCGCTGCGCGCGCCTTCGAGATTGCCGGACGCGAGGTTGACGCATTGCGCGATGGTGCCGTGGATCTGCTCGGCATCGAGGCCGTGGATTTTGGCGCCGGCGACCGCGGCGCCGAAAATGCCGAATACCGGACTGGCGTGAAAGCCGCGCGCCATCACGGTCGGGATGAACTCGGCGGCCATCCGCTCCATGACCTCGTAGCCGGCGGCGACCCCGGCGAGGAAACTCTTGCCGGAGGCGCCCGCCATCTCGGCCGCGGCGAGCGCCGCCGGCAATATCGCCGTGCCGGGATGGGTCAACATGCGGAACGTGTCCCACTTGCCGCCGGCGAAGATGATTTCGGTATTGACGAAGGCGGCGCCGCCCTTGGTCAATTTGGCGCCGCTGCACAACACCGTCGCCGCCCCGCCGCCGCCGGCCTCCTCCTCCTGCATCAGCGCCAGGGCCTCGCGGCTCGCCGGCATGGCATGCGCGACGAGCGCCGACGACAGCGCCTGCAACGTGACGCCCTTGGCCCGATCGATGACCGCTGCCGGCAGATCCTCGTATTCGAGGCCGGCGACGAAGGCGGCGAAATCTCGGCTGAGCGACATGGAAGGTTCCTCAGGACGGCGTCGCGGGCGCCAACGATAGGGCCTTCTACTGCATTTCCGGCGGCGTGGCGTCGGCTTTCCGCCGGCGCCTGTTGCTGATCAATCGATGCATCGCCCCAAAACGACTCTCCCATCGTGACATAGGCGCGCTATCATGCTGTCATGCTGACGCATTTTGAAAAGCCCCGACCTTGGCGGGCGCGGCAACGACCGCGGCCGGCGCGAGTGTTTGCCGTGTTTTCGTTTCGCTACGACCACCATCTCGTCGCCGACCTTCTGCAGAATATCGCGCCGATCGTGGACGGATGGGTGGCCTACGACGATCGGGCGGCGAAGGTCGGGTACAGCAACGAACCCGCCCGCCATGTGCAGCTCGTTGAGCGGGCGCGCGCTCTCGGCGCCGACTGGGTTCTCGCCGTCGATCCCGACGAGCGCTTCGAAAACCGGGTGGCCGTCGAAATTCGCTCGATGATCGCGCAGAAGCAGCCCGTCATCTGGGCCTTCCGTTTCCGCGAGCTCTATTCACCTACCGAGTATCGGGCCGATGGCATCTGGGGCGAGAAGGTTCAGATGCGGCTCTTCCCGATACTTGAGGGCCAGGTCTTCTCCGATCTTGAGCTTCACAGCCCTAAATTTCCGATCGAGCCGGTGCCGGTTGAGCCGGGATATAGGGTTGCCGCCGGCTACGTGATCAGGAAGAGCAACCTCAACCTATACCACCTCAAGATGATCACGCGCGAACGGCGCGTCGCCCGTCGCGACCTGTACAACCATCTTGATCCCGACAATGCGTACACGCCGTTCGGCTACGACTATCTGGCCGACGACAGCGGCGCCGCGCTCGAGACGATAGGTCCGGACCGCATGTACACGCCGCCGCACCGCGAGGACGGAGGGTTGTGGATGCCGTCGCCGTCAACGGCGGAGATCAGTCTGATCTCATCCCGCAAAGCGATGTTCGCGCAAGATGCTGTTCGGCATCATCGATCGCGACCGCTGCATCCCGGCCTTTTTGCGTCGCTGTGGCGCGGGCTGCTGCGCAAATAGGCCCGCTCAACGACCTACCCGAAGGGGCCCTGGAAGACCTGGTCGACGTAGCTGTCGGACATGGGCTCCAGCGCCTCGGGCCAGTGACGCGCGACCGGGCGGCGCTCGGCGGCGGTGCGCACCCTGCCGTCCCAGCCGATCTGCTCCATGTAATAATAGAGCTGGATGCAATGGCCGTCCGGATCGATGGCGAACGCCGAATAATCGATGCCGGGATAAAGCTCCGGTGGGATGTCGACAAAGGTGACGCCCGACGATTTGAGGAAATCCTTGGCGGCGCGCAATTGCGCATAGTTCGCCACCTCGACCCCGAACGACATGCAGCTGGTATGCGCGCTCAGCCCGAGGACGCCGCGCAATTCCTTCGGGTAGAGGGCGAGGCTGTGGTGCTCGGCGCCGCAGCGCAGGAAGACGCAGCGGGCGCCGCGATAGCGGCTCTCCTCGCTCGTCGTCAGGCCGAGCCGCCCGGTATAGAAGGCCTCGGCGCGCTCGACATCGTCGACAAAGAGGCCGACCGGGCCGATCCTGGTGATCTTGAACGGACGCGGCAACAAGACGCCATCGACATCGAATTTCGCGCCGCCATTCGGCAGCGCCGGGCGGTGGCCCGAGAAGATGTCGATGCCCTTGGCCTCGGCCTCGGCCAGTTCGGCGGCCTCCGACATCTGCGGCAGAGCGGGCTTTTCCTGGAAGCCGCGGTAATACATCGCGCGCGGCTTCGATCTCTGGTTCCAGCCGACCTGTTCGATGCCGTAATAGAATTCGTTGGTATGGCCGTCCGGGTCGTAGACATAGACATGCCAGTTGCTGCCCGGCATGTCGCGCCCGACGCGCTGGACGCGCACCTGCTGTTCGAGGAAGTAGGTATGCGCGTCGGCGATCTCCCTGAGGCTGCCGCATTGCCAGGTGATCTGGTTGATCGTGACCTCGGGCGCGAATTTGCGGTCGGCACGCTGGTCCATTACCGGTTTCGAGAACAGCACCATGGCGTGGTGGTCGGTGCCGTAGCGCATGAAATAGCCATGGCAGTTGCCGAGCCCCTGGTCCTTGGGGAACCCCTCCTTCGGAAACCAGGGGGCGCGCGAGAAATCGGCCTGGTCGGAGACCGTGAAGCCGAGCAGGTCGCCGTAGAATTCGCGGCCCTCGGCGAGCTTTACGAGGTTGAAGCCGAAATGCCCGAGCCGGCGGACCTTGAACGGCCGCTCCAACAGGATCCCGCCGACGTTGTAGCGCTGGCCATTGGTGGACATGAAGGTTCCTCCGCCGAGAGTTTGGCGTCATCATACCATAAGCCTTGAATGGAAGATGCGCCGGCGTCAGAGGAGACTCCGCCGATGCCCTACGCCGCCCCGCTCGCCGAGATGCGCTTCGTGATCGACACGGTGGCGGGGCTCGATCGTGGTGCCGCCGATGTCGCCCCCGAGCTTGCTGGGGCCATCCTCGATGAGGCGGCCAAGTTCGCCGCCGCCGAGCTCGACCCACTCAACCAGATGGCCGACCGCACCGGCAGCGTCCTCGAAAACGGCGTGGTGCGCACCCCGCCCGGCTTTCGCGAGGCCTACCGGCATTATGCCGAAGCTGGCTGGATGGGTCTCGCCTGCGACCCCGAACACGGCGGCCAGGGCCTGCCGTTGTCGCTCGCGGCCGCAGTTGTCGAGATGTGGAACTCGGCCTGCATGAGTTGGGCCTTGTGTCCCTTGCTCAATTTCGGCGCGATCGAGCTGTTGCAGGCGCATGGCTCGGCGGAGCAGAAGCGGGTTTATCTCGACAGGCTGGTTTCGGGCGAGTGGACCGGGACGATGAACCTGACCGAGCCGCAGGCCGGCTCCGACCTCGGTGCATTGCGGACCCGCGCAGTGCCGGCCACGGATGAGCGTTGGGGCGAGCATTACCGGATCAGCGGCCAGAAGATCTTCATCACCTATGGCGACCACGATCTCACCGACAACATCGTCCACATGGTCTTGGCGCGCACCCCGGACGCGCCGCCCGGCAGCCGCGGCATCTCCTTGTTCGTGGTCCCGAAATTCCTGCCCGATGCGGAGGGGAGGCCGGGCGAGCGCAACGACCTGCGCGCGCTGCGGCTCGAGGAAAAGCTCGGCATTCACGCCTCGCCGACCTGCGTCATGTCTTATGGCGAAGGCGAGGGCGCCATCGGCTGGCGCATCGGCGAGGAAAACCGCGGCCTCGAATGCATGTTCACGATGATGAACAGCGAGCGCCTCCTGGTCGGCGTGCAGGGGGTGGCGATCGCCGAGCGGGCTTATCAGCAGGCACTAGACTATGCGCGGATGCGGGTGCAGGGCCATCCCGTCGGCATGAAGCGGGACGCCGGGCCGCTGCCGATCATCCACCATCCCGATGTCCGTCGCATGCTGCTTGCGATGCGCGCCGGCGTCGAGGCGATGCGGGCCTTGACCTGCCTTGCCGCGGCGGCCATCGACGCGAGCCGCCGGGCCGGGGGCGAAACGCGCTTTCGCGCCGGGCGGCGGGCCGATCTGCTGATCCCGGTGGTCAAGGCGTGGTGCACCGATCTCGGCGTCGAAATCGCCTCATTGGGCGTGCAGGTGCATGGCGGGATGGGCTACATCGAGGAGACCGGCGCCGCGCAATATCTGCGCGATGCCCGCATCGCGCCGATCTACGAGGGCGCCAACGGCATCCAGGCGAACGATCTGGTCGGCCGCAAGCTCGGCCGCGACCAGGGCGAGGCGGCGCGCGAGCTGTTCCTCGAAATGCGCGCGGGTTTGGCTGCGCTGGACGGTGTGGCTGAACTGGAGCCGGTGCGCCGCGCGCTCGCGCCAGGGCTCGATGCGCTGGAGCGCGCGACGGATTATCTCGTCACGGCCGAGCCGGCCCTCGCCGCCGCCGGGTCGTCGCCCTATCTCGCGCTGTTCGGCACCGTTGCCGGAGGCTGGCTGATGGCGCGGCTGGCCCTCGCCGCGCGGCAACGCGCCGCCGGCGATTTTGCCGCGGTTAAGCTTGCCACGGCGCGCTTCTACGCCGAGCACTACCTCGCCCGCGCGCCGGCCTATCTGCCGGGCATCATGGGCGGCGCGACGGTGGTGGATTTCGACCCTGATCTGTTGTGATCGGCAGCGGGCAAGGACAGTGCCTCCCTTAACCGGCCCGGCCGGGCGGGTTAACGATGTCAGGCTCGGCATTCTCTACATGGTGGCCTCGGTCTTTCTGTTCTCGATCCAGAACGCGATCGGGAAATGGCTGGCGCAGAGCTATCCGATCCCGATGCTGGTGTTCTTCCGCAGCGCCGTCGCGCTGTTGCCCTCCTATCTCCTGGTCATGCACGCCGGCGGCAACTCGGTGCTGCGCACCCGCCGGCCCGGCGCGCAATTCAGCCGCGCGGCGATCTGGGGCGGCTCGAACGCCGCCTCGTTCGTCGCCTATCATCTGCTGCCGCTCGCCGACGCGGTAGCGCTGACTTTCGCGGCGCCGTTGTTCCTGACCGCGCTGTCCTGGCCGCTCCTCAAGGAGGCGGTCGGGCGGGCGCGCTGGATCGCGGTGTCGGTCGGCTTTGTCGGCGTCTTGGCGATGGCGCATCCGAGCGGTGCCGGCAACCGGTTCGGCATGGCGAGCGCGCTCGCCTGCGCCGTGTGCAACGCGGTCGGCACGCTGAGCGTGCGCGACCTGACGCGCACCGATCCGGCCGCCTCGATCGTGTTCTACACGGCGCTGTTCATGACGCTGATGGCGCTGCCCGCCCTGCCGTTTTTCTGGGTGACGCCGGGCCTGGTCGATTTCGCGCTGTTCTGCTCGATCGGGCTGATCGGCGGCGTGTCGCAATACTGGACGACGCAGGC
Source organism: uncultured Alphaproteobacteria bacterium (assembly GCA_963789255.1). GTDB lineage: Bacteria > Pseudomonadota > Alphaproteobacteria > ATCC43930 > CGMCC-115725 > DATARH01. The sequence goes on from CAWBJW010000002.1 coordinate 51,794, forward strand.
GCTCTATTATGCGCCGGCGGCGGCGGTCTCGCCGTTCAACTACACGGCGCTGGTATGGAGCTCGCTGATCGGATTTGCCGTGTGGGGCGACCTGCCGACCGCGGCGATGATCGTCGGGGCGACGATCGTGACGCTGAGCGGGCTCTATCTGTTGCGCCACGAAGCCTTTGGGCGCCACCCGCCGCGCCCGGCGCCGGCGGCCTGAAGCCGCCCGCCCCCGTTCAGCTCAAATCGACGGCCGGGGTGAAGATGTAGCCGCTGCCGCGGACCGTCTTGATCAGGGTGGGGTTCTGCGGATCGTCCTCAAGCTTGCGGCGCAGCCGCCCGACCTGGACATCGATCGTCCGGTCGAACGGCCCCGCCTCGCGGCTGCGCGCCAGATCCAGGAGCCGGTCGCGCGACAACACCTGGTTGGCATTGTTGACGAAGGCCACGAGCAAATCGAACTCGCCGGTCGTGAGCCGGACCTGCTGACCCGTCGGCGACAGCAAATCGCGGCTTGGCAGGTTGAGGTTCCAGCCGGCGAACCGGGCGTGCGATCGCACCGGCTGCGGGTTGCCGTCGCTCCGGCTCTGGACGCGGCGCAGCACGCTTTTGACCCGGGCCAAGAGCTCGCGCAGATGGAACGGCTTCGGCAGATAGTCGTCGGCTCCCATTTCGAGGCCGATAATGCGGTCGACGGTGTCGCCCCGCCCGGTGAGGATGATGATCCCGATCCCGGACTCGCTGCGCAATGAGCGGGCGAGCGTCAGGCCGTCCTCGCCGGGCAGCATCAGGTCGAGGATCACGAGATCGACAGGGGATTGGCCCAGCACGCGGCGCATGCCCGCCCCGTCACGCGCCGTCGACACCCGGTAGCCTTCGCCGGTCAGGTACTCTTCGACAACGTCGCAGATCTCCTGCTCATCGTCGACGATCAGGATGTGACCGTTATCGCTCATGCGCGGCGATCCTGCCTTGCCCTGGGCCGTGCTGTGGATATCGAGAGGAACGACCGGAGCCGATACCCCCGGCATATAGGGCCGCGCACAGAGGGTTACAATTTCTTACACAAAACCGCAGGGCTGACATCAACCGATTACAGCGCGCCGATAGACTCCCGCTCGTTGCGGCCGCAGGGCCGGCCGCGGCGAGCGTAGGGCCGGCCGCGGCGAGCGCAGAGGAGCTTTTGTGGCGGAAATCCATCGCAGCATCGAGGCCGAGATCCCGCGCCTGCGGCGCTATGCCCGGGCGCTGACGCGCGACGTCGCCGCGGCGGACGACCTCGTACAGGATTGCCTCGCCCGCGCGCTCGGAAAGCTGCATCTGTGGCAAGAGGGAACGGATTTGCGGGCCTGGCTGTTCACGATCCTCCACAATCAATATGTGAACCGGGTTCGCCGCGCGGTGCGCGAAGGCACCTCGGTCGGATTGAGCGAAACCGAACCGATGCTGACCCGGCCGCCGCATCAGGCCAAGCGCCTCGAACTGCGCGATCTCGAACGCGCCATCGCCAGGCTGCCGGCGGAGCAGCGCTCGGTCATCCTTTTGGTCGGCCTGGAGGGGATGCGCTACGAGGAAGTCGCCGAGGTGCTCGATGTTCCGGTCGGCACGGTGCGCTCGCGGCTGTCGCGGGGGCGCGAAACGCTGCGCCGGCTGATCGGGATCGTGCCCGATCGGCAGGCCGAGATCGTCATGGCCGGGCCGGCCGCATTGCACCGGGCCAATCAGCGCTTTCCTGACAGGGCCGCCGCCTCGGCACTGACCGGCGAGACCCGCGTTGTCGCTCGGTCGTGGCGGCTTGGCGCCGCGGCAAGACCGGCGGTGCGCTCGGCGCCGAACTGAAGCCTGCCAACTTTGCGAAAAATCGCATCGGCATCGGGAACCCGATTGCAGCGGGTGCGTTTGCCCGCATGTCGCAGCGATGCGACCGTCGGGCGAGCGCCGGACCATCGCCCTTAAATCCTGGTCCGCTTCGGCAAAGTCTCCCTGTCGCGGGTTTGCCGCCCGCATACTCGATCCGGGATCAGCCAGTGCTGGTCCCGGCCTTTTTTTTTGCGCGTAGCAGCTAATTTCGATGATCCCGGCTCTGCCCCCCGACCGGCACATCCGCCTGGAGCGCGGCGATATTACGCGGCTTGCCGTTGACGCCATCGTCAATGCCGCGAATGCCTCGTTGCTCGGCGGCGGCGGCGTCGATGGGGCGATCCACCGCGCGGCAGGACCCGGGCTTCTCGCGGAATGCCGTGCGATCGGCGGTTGTCCGCCGGGCGAGGCGCGGCTGACGCGGGGCTATCTTCTGCCCGCCAGCCACGTCATCCATACCGTCGGGCCGGTCTGGCGAGGCGGCGAGCGGGGCGAGCGCGACATCCTTGCCAGCTGTTACCGATCCTGCCTGGCGATCGCGCGGGATCGGCGGTTTCGCGCAGTCGCCTTTCCAGCCATCGCGACCGGCATCTATGGCTTCCCGCGCGAGGCGGCGGCGCGCATCGCGGTCGCGGAGGTGGGCGCACATCTGGCCGCAAGCGAGATGCCGGAGCGCGTGATCCTGGTGTGCTTCGACGAGGCTACGCTCTCCGCCTATCGCCTCGCGCTCGGATAGGCACGGGGCTATTCGATCCGCTTGCTGTCGAGATCGCGCTCGATGCGCTCGCGCTCGCCGTCGGCTTTCCGGCGCTCGGCTTTGCTGCGCCCGAACGCGGCGCGATTTTCCGCGGCGCGGCGCTCCGCCTCGGCCTGTTGCTTCGCTTTGCGGAACCGGTTGAGATTGACGACCGATGCCATGACCCGTCCCCGTGCTTTTGGCGCGCCCAGCTATTTCGCCCAAGGGCAAAATGGTCCTGACCCGGCTGGCGCGCAACCCTGCGGCGGCGTCATCACGGCGCCGGGGCCGGCCCGGGTCGATCAGCGTCGCGAAGCTCGCCCTGGCGGCAGCTCTCGAGAACGAAGAGGCGGACCGCGCTCGACAAATTGCCGCTGCGCTCGGCATCGATCGCCGACAGGAGCGCGTTGACCGATAAATGCCGCCGCGCGGCGATCTCGCACAGCGCCTCCCAGAAAGCCGTTTCGACAGACACGCTGGTCGCGTGCCCGGCGATCCGGACGGAGTGCTTGACCGGCGATGCCTTGCTTGCCATCGCCGAACGATGGCAGACTGGGAAGATATTTCAAGCACTTGGCATGCAGCGCCGCGATGCCGCGACGCGCTGCTTGAAATAGCGCAGACAATCCGCAAGGATCGCGTTCGCGACAGGGGGCTGCGCCGGATTTCACGCTGGTGCCCGCAACGACAGCAACTATCCGTTGCCCGAGGCGGTCGTTAATGTCATTGATTGGCAAGGTGATTTAGGACGCGACCTCCGGTTGCGCTGGGACATCGGATCGGCCGCAACTTTGGATTTATCGTCGCTATGATCGGTAGAATGCTGGGTTTGTTGTCCGCCGACATGGCGATCGACCTCGGCACAGCGAATACGCTCGTTTATGTCAAGGGCCGCGGGATCGTGCTCAACGAGCCCTCGGTGGTCGCCATCGCCAGCGTCAAAGGCAGGAGGCAGGTCCTCGCCGTTGGCGAGGAGGCCAAGCTGATGCTCGGCCGCACGCCGGGCAACATTCAGGCGATCCGGCCGCTGCGCGACGGCGTCATCGCCGATTTCGAGGTGGCGGAGGAAATGATCAAGCATTTCATCCGCAAGGTCCACAACCGGCGCAGCTTTGCCAGCCCGCAGATCATCATTTGCGTGCCGTCGGGTTCGACCGCGGTCGAACGGCGCGCCATTCAGGAATTGGCGGAAAGCGCCGGGGCGCGCCGGGTGTTCCTGATCGAGGAGCCGATGGCGGCGGCGATCGGCGCCGGATTGCCGGTGACCGAACCAACGGGGTCGATGATTGTCGATGTCGGCGGCGGGACGACCGAAGTCGCCGTGCTGTCGCTGGGCGGGATCGTCTATTGCCGGTCGGTGCGGGTGGCGGGGGACAAGATGGATGAGGCGATCATCGCCTATATCCGGCGCAATCATAACCTCCTCGTTGGCGAAAGCAGCGCCGAACGGATCAAGAAGGAAATCGGCTCCGCCTGCATGCCGGAAGACGGCGAGGGCCGGGTGATGGAGATCAAAGGCCGCGATCTGATGAACGGCGTGCCGAAAGAGGTCATCATGAGCGAGCGGCAGATCTCGGAGAGCCTGGCCGAGCCGGTCGGATCGATCGTCGAGGCGGTCAAGGTCGCGCTCGAGCACACCGCCCCCGAACTTGCCGCCGACATCGTCGACAAGGGAATCGTGCTGACCGGCGGCGGCGCGCTGCTCGGCAACCTCGACTTCGTGCTGCGGCACGCCACCGGATTGCCGGTGTCGATCGCCGAGGATCCGCTGAGCTGCGTCGCGTTGGGGACGGGCCGCGCGCTTGAGGAAATGAAGACGCTAAAAAACCTGTTGATCAATATGTGGTGAGGGCATTTATCTCGGGGTAAGCTCCGAACTGGGGGGTGTCGGGGACATGAAAAATCAGCACCGCTGCTCCGGCCGAACGGGTGCGTTCGGCAACGGCAACAGGTGAGAGGAGAGTGGTGTTTCGGCCGTCGGCGCAGCTCCGCGCGACGATCCAGCGTACCGCGCCGCCGCTTCTCATCATGCTGTCGGTGGCGATCATCGTCCTCGGCAAGGCCGATCAGACCATGTTCGCTTCGCTGCGGACGACGCTGACGGACGATGCGGCCCCAGTGCTCGTCGCGCTGTCGCGCCCCCTCGGCGCCGCCGCAACACTCGTCGACCGGGCTCGCGGGATCGTCACGATGTACCAGGACAATCTGCGGCTCGAGCAGGAGAATAAGCGGCTCTTGCAGTGGCAGCAGGTCGCCCTGAAGCTGTCCGCCGACAACCGGGAGCTGCGCCGCTTGCTGAAAGTCGTGCCGAAAGCCGCGGTCTCCTACGTCACCGCCCGCGTCATCGCCAATTCGGGCGGCAGTTACGTGCGCACCGTGATGATCAACGCCGGAACCGATCAGGGCGTTGCGCGCGGTCAGGCGGCCATTACCGATCGCGGCCTGGTCGGGCGGCTGACCGAGGTCGGACGCCGGGCGGGGCGGGTTCTGCTGATCACCGACCTCAACTCGCGCATCCCGGTCGTCGTCGAGGGCTCGCACGCCAATGCGGTGCTGGCCGGCGATAATTCCGAGCGCCCTCGGCTGCTCTATGCCAGTGCAGCGGACGGGATCAAAGTCGGCGACCGCATCGTTACCTCGGGCATAGGCGGGGTGTTTCCGCCGGATTTGCCGGTCGGCGTGGTGGCAGCGCTCGACGGGAACGGACCGCGCGTCGATCCCTATGTCGAACTGTCGCAGCTCGGACTATGTTCTGATCGTCGATTATGGCCTGTCGGGAGCCTTGCCGGTGCCGGTCGCGACGGGGCCCGGCCGGCGCAGCAAGCCGGTGGCTGCCAACGAAGCACGCGTGCGCTGAGCCGATGGCACTCAAGGTTTCCAGCATCCCTTCGCTGCCGCGGGTCAATAGCGGCGTCGCCCGGTTGTTGCCGATCGCGACCACGGTGCTCGCGGCGCTCATCACGATCCTGCCGTTGCGCATCCCGGGCTACGCGGCGCTGACCCCGGCCTTTACCTTGATGGCGGTTTATCATTGGACGATCTACCGACCCGACCTCTTACCGCCGGTCGGGCTATTTGGTGTCGGCCTTGCCCAGGACCTGCTCGCCGGCGCGCCGGTCGGCATCGGCGCACTGGTGTTGCTGATCGCGCGTGCCGCAGTACTGCGCTATCGCCGCCACTTCATCAACCGGACCTTCCCCTTCGTATGGACCGGCTTCACGTTGCTTGGCGCGGCCGCGATGCTTGGCCTGTGGGCGCTGCATTGTGCGCTCGACCTCAGCTTCTTCGATCCGCGTACCACCGTGTTTCGCACGGTGCTGACGATCGCGATCTTTCCGGTGGCGAGCTTCGCGCTGGGGCGGACCCAGCGCGCGCTGATGGGCGGCGCCGGATGACGAGCCCGGGCTAGCCGCTGCGGTCATGCCCCAGGAAACCCAGCGCCAGAAGCTGTTCACCCGCCGGGCCGCTCTCCTCGCCGGCGGCCAAACGGTGCTCGCGGCCATCCTCGCCGGCAGGCTGTATCAGCTGCAAATTCTGGAGAAGGACCGGTACACCCTCCTCTCCAATGAGAACCGCATCAATCTGCGGCTGCTTGCTCCGCCGCGCGGGCGCATCTTCGACCGCTTCGGTGTCGCTCTTGCCGATAACCGGCGGAATTACCAGGTGGTTGTCGTACCCGAGCAGACCGGCGATCTCGATGCGACGCTGACCGCGCTCGGCACCTTGATCGAGATCGGCGACGCCGATCGCCACCGTGTATTGCGCGACGCGCGGCGCAGGCACAGCTTTGTCCCGCTGGTGGTGCGCACGAACCTGAGCTGGGACGAGATGGCGCGGATCGAGGTCGCGGTCCCCGAACTCGCCGGTGTCTCGATCGAACAGGGCATGATCCGGAATTACCCCTACGGGCCGACAACCGCGCATGTGGTCGGTTATGTCGCCGCGGTAACGGAAAAGGAACTGACCGGCGACCCGCTGCTCGAATTGCCCGATTTCCGGATCGGCAAGAGCGGCATCGAAAAATCCCAGGATCTGCAGCTGCGCGGGATCGCCGGCACCAGCGAGGTCGAGGTCAATGCCTATGGCCGGGTTGTGCGCGAGATCGCCAACCGACCGGGAACGCCGGGAGAGGATGTGGGGATCGGGCTCGATATGGCGATGCAGGATTTCGTAACGCGCCGCGTCGCCGCGGAACCCAGCGTCGCCTGCGTGGTGCTCGATGCGGTGAGCGGCGATGTGCTGGCCCTGGTGTCGAGCCCGAGCTTCGATCCGACGCTGTTCTCGACCGGTCTCACTCCGGCGGTCTGGCACGACCTGTCGACCGATCCGCGCGACCCGCTAACCGACAAGGCGGTTGGCGGCCTCTACCCGCCCGGATCGACCTTCAAGCCGATGGTCGCGCTCGCTGCGCTCGAAAGCGGAAGTATCACCCCGGATACCGCGATCACCTGCCCTGGCTATCTGAAACTCGGGGACGCCACCTTCCATTGCTGGAAAAAGAGCGGCCACGGGACGCTGCATGTCCGGGATGCGATCAAACAATCCTGCGACGTTTTCTTCTATGAGACGTCACGGCGCACCGGCATCGATCGGATCGCCGCAATGGCGCGACGCTTCGGTTTTGGCGCCCCTCTAGGCCTCGATATTCCGGGCGAGCGCGGCGGACTTATTCCGACGCGCGATTGGAAGCTGGCGACGACCGGGGTCGGCTGGCAGCCGGGCGAGACCTTGATCGCCGGGATCGGCCAGGGTGCGGTGCTGGCGACGCCCTTGCAGATGACGACCATGGTGGCGCGCCTCGTCAGCGGTCGCGCGGTCGTCCCGCATCTGGTGCGCGGCAATGGCCGCCCGCAGCCGGGCGACGATCAGCCTCCTCCCGGGTTTTCGTCGCTCGACGTCGGCACGCGCAGCCTCGCCCTCGTGCTCGACGGGATGAACGCGGTAGTGAACGAGCAGGGGGGAACCGCCTATGCCGCGCGCATCACCGATCCCGCCCTGGCAATGGGAGGGAAATCCGGGACCTCGCAGGTACGGCGCATCACCCAATACGAGCGCGACCACGGCTTGCGCAAGGTCGCCGACATCCCGTGGAAAGAGCGCGACCACGCGCTGTTCGTGGCTTTCGCACCGGTCGGCGCGCCGCGCTACATCTGCGGCGTCGTCGTCGAGCATGGCGGCGTGACGGGGGGCGGCGGATCGGCGGTGGCGGCGCCGATCTGCCGCGACGTGCTGATTGAGGTGCAGCGGCGCGATCCGGCGCGGCGGATACCGCAGCCCAGTTCGGTGGCCCAGGCCGCGCCCCCCGCGACGCCGGTGATGGCACCAACTCCGGCCGGATCGCTGGCGGGCGGCGCCCCGGACCGCGGGTAGAAGATGACGAGCCTTGCCCCCGACATCGGCCGGCGCGAGCTAACCCTCGCGGATAAGATCCGCGGGATCCAGTGGGGGTTGGTGCTGCTGATCGCGACGATCTCGGGCATCGGTTTCGCCATGCTGTACTCGGCGGCCGACGGCAGTTGGCAGCCTTGGGCGTCGCGCCAGATGAGCCGTTTTGTGATTGCTCTGGTGCCGATGATCGCGGCAGGGCTGATCGATGTGCGGTACTGGTTCCGCAGCGCCTATTGGATCTACGGCGTCGCGCTGCTGCTGGTCGTTGCTGTCGACCTGCGCGGCATCGCGGGCCTGGGAGCGCAGCGCTGGATCGATCTCGGCTTTCTTCAACTCCAGCCCTCCGAGGTCATGAAAATCGCACTGGTGCTGGCGCTGGCCCGCTATTTTCACAGCGTGTCGACCGAAAATGCCGCGCGGCTCAGCTATCTGGTAGCGCCGGTCCTGATGATCGTTGTTCCGACCGCGCTCGTGTTGAAACAGCCGGATCTCGGCACCGCGATGATGCTGCTTGCGACCGGCATCGTTCTGCTCTTCCTCGGCGGCGTTCGTCTGTGGGTATTCGGGGCGGGAGCGCTGGCCGCGGGCGCGGCGGCGCCGCTCGCCTGGTCGCTGTTGCGCGATTACCAGAAAATCCGGCTCTACACGTTTCTCCACCCGAACCGCGACCCGCTCGGCGCTGGCTATCACATCCTGCAATCGAAGATCGCGCTCGGCTCGGGCGGTCTGTTCGGCAAGGGCTTCCTGTTCGGCACGCAAAGCCATCTCAGCTTCCTGCCGGAGAAGCAGACCGACTTCATCTTCACGATGATCGCCGAGGAGTTCGGGCTGGTCGGCGGGCTGGCGCTGCTGGCGCTCTATATCCTGGTGATCGGCTATGCCTTCGCGATTGCCTTGCGCAGCCGCAGCGAGTTTGGGCGGCTGCTCGGCCTCGGGATCGCCGTCAATTTCTTTCTGTACGCGTTCATCAATGTGGCGATGGTGACGGGTCTGATCCCGGTGGTCGGGGTGCCGTTGCCGCTGATCTCCTATGGCGGAACCGCCATGGTCACGACAATGTTGGGATTTGGCCTGTTGATGAATGTCGGCATCCACCGCGACGTGCTCATCAGCCGGCGCGGCGAAAGCCGGCTCGGCTGATCGCGCCGGTTGCGCATAACACGAGCGCGCGGGTATTCGGGTCCGATCAAGGAGAAGCGATGGCCGAGAAGCAAGCGCCAGAGCCCGGTCGCCGGCTGCACGTGACGGTGCTTCTCGTCGCCTCGCGCCGCGCGCTCGACAACGCGCTGAGCGAGCTCGGCTTCGCCGAGGACGACGACCGTGTCATCGAGCACGACGGGCGCCTCGCCTTTTTGACCTGCACGCACGAGGAAGATTGCGACGACCTGTTCGCGCTGATCACCGAGTTGTCGGCGCGCAGCGAAAGCTGGGAACTGCAATCGCGCATCGACACCGAGGCGGGCCGCGCGGTTTATCAGTCGCTGGCGCGCCACCGTCCGGTGGAAGCGATCGATTCCGCGGTCGATGAGGATGTCGAGCCCGACGCGGGCGAGCCTGCCGCACTCGATGCCGAAACCGCCGAAGGCTTGCAGGCCCTGAAAAAGCTGTTGCGGCGCGTCGAGCCGGCCGAGGTCTTCGCGACGATCCGGCCGGGCCGCGAGGGGCGCGCCACCGCGCGAATCCTGCGCCGCGGCACGCGCCGGCTGCTCGCCGCGGCAACCGCCTCGGATGAGGCGACGTTGCGCGGTGTGCTGCGCGAGATTCTACCCAATGTTATGCTCGACGTCGCGATGAAGCCGCCAGGGTGAGCCCCCGGCTTGATCCACTGCGGGATTGCCCGCGATAGTTTGTCGGGCTTGCCGCGACGGCCGGTTTGGCGCGAAACTTGCGCAGTCAACGATGCCTAAGGGAGGCCAAACCATGCTGTCACGTCGCGCTCTCGTCATCAATCTGCCGGCCGCCGCCCTTGCGGCGAGTTACGCGGGCCGCGCCTTCGCCGCCGACAAGACCGTCTCGGTCGGAATGGACCTGTCCTTGACCGGCGCCGATGCCAGCGATGCCACGCTGGTCAAGGACGGTGCGATGCTTGCTTTCGACCAGGCGAATGCCAAGGGCGGCGTCGGCGGCTACAAAATCAATGTCGTCATACTCGACGACGGCACCGCGACCGCCGGCCAGTACGATCCGGCGCAGGGGGCGACCAACGCCCGCAAGATGGTCGCCGACGACAGTGTCGTCGCGGCGATCGGGCCGCAGATGAGCGGTGTCGGCAAGGCCATGGCGCCGATCCTGAGCCAGGGCGGTCTGGCGACGATCACCCCGTCCTCGACCAATCCCGACATTACCGATCCGAAATTTGCCGCGCAGTTCATGCCCGGCGGCAAGCCGATCTACTTCCGCACGGTGACGACCGACGCCTTTCAGGGCCCCAACATGGCGAATTTCTTCGCCGACCGGCTGCACACCAAATCGGTCTACATCCTCGACGACAGCGGCGCCTATGGGGTCGGCATCGCCAACGCCTTCGAGGCGGAGGCGAAAAAACGCGGAATCAAGGTGCTCGGCCACGACCAGCTCGACCCGAAAGAGGCGGACTACACGACGGTCATGACGAAAATCAAAGGCTTGAACCCCGACAGCCTCTACTACGGCGGGGTGGCGCAGGCCGGTGTCAAGGTTGTCAAGGAGTCCTACAGCATTCTCGGAACCAAGATCGTCCGCGGCGGCGGCGATGGCACCTACGGGGCTGAGATCTTGAAAGGTGCCGGGTTCCCGGCGGCCCAGGGCTGGTACGCGACGATCGCCGCGCCGAACATCGTAACAAATCCGGCAGCCGAGAGTTTCGTCAAGGAATTCAATAAGAAATATGGCCAGCAGCCGGAAAACTACTCGATCACGGCCTATGATGGCGCCCTCGTCATCCTCGACGCGATCAAGCGCGTTGCCGCTTCGGGCAAACCGGTCAATCGCGCCAATGTGCGCGACGCCATCCAGACCGGCCAGGTCAAGACCATCCAGGGCGTCGTCAGCTTCGACAAGAACGGCGACATCAAGAACCGCATCGTCAGCGTCTTCGAGATTGAAAAGAACGACAAATTTCCCCTCGACGACGTTCTTCACCAATACAAATACATCGGCGTGGCGCCGCAAAGCGCGTGAGGGCGAGAGGCGCGATGCCGTGCTGATGGCCGGGTTCACCGCCGTTTTTGCCGTGGCCGGCGCGAGGTCGCGGCGATGAGCATGGGGTCGGTCCTCCTTCAGCAATTGATCAACGGGTTGAGCCTCGGCGCCCTCTACGCGCTCCTGGCGCTGGGGTTCACCCTGGTCTACGGCATTCTGGAACTGATAAATTTTGCCCATTTCAACGTGTTCATGATGGGCTCTTTCGTTGGCATGTGGGCGCTTCAGACTGTTCGGATTGTCTGGACAGAGCGTGGTGTTGAGCGGCTTCGCGCTGTTCGGCGTGCTCGCCTTCGCCTTCATCGCGACAATGCTGTCCGCCGGCCTGCTCGGCGTCGCCATCGAGCGCATCGCATTGCGCCCGTTGCGCGGGATCCCAGGCACCACCGGGATGATCACGACGATCGGCGTGTCCTACATCCTCTTCAATATCGTGCTGCTCACCGTCGGCGCCGAGTTCGCAGAATTATCCGAACCCGATGCCGACGGTACAATGGCAGATCGGCGGCGCCGTTCTCGACCTGCGCGAGGTGTTGATCTGGGGCATCGCATTGCTGTTGATGACAGCGCTTCACCTCTTCGTCACCCGCACCCGCCTCGGCAAGGCGATGCGGGCCACCGCGCAGGACAGCGAGGCGGCGCGGATGATGGGCGTCGATGTCGACCGGGTGATCGTAACCGCCTTCTTCCTGGGATCGGCCCTGGCGGGCGCGGCGGCACTGATCTTTGGCCTCTACTACAACTACACGAGTTTCATCATCGGCTATACCGCAGGGCTGCGGGCCTTCACGGCGGCGGTTTTGGGGGAAATCGGCAGCGTCACCGGCGCGATGGTCGGCGGCATCATCATCGGACTGATCGAGGCCTTGGGGGGTCGAGCTGATCGCGGTGCGCTGGACCGATGTGATCATCTTCTCGATCCTTGTTCTCGTGCTGGTGTTCGTGCCTTCCGGCCTGCTCGGCCGCGCGACGCCGACAAAATCCTGACCGGCGCGGCTCGGTGACCGATCGGGTGGAGGTGGAGGCGGGCGTCGTCGCCGCGCCGGCCCGGGGGGCGTGGCCGGCGGCGAAAGAATGGGCGAGATCGCCGCGCGGGCGGGTGGTCGGCTCTGCCGTTCTGCTGCTCGCGGCGTTGGCGTTTCCGCCGCTCATCCGCAACGACGCCGATGTCGATTCGGCGGCCAATGCGCTCTCGTACGCAGCCCTGGCGCTCGGGCTCAATATCGTGGTCGGCTTCGCCGGGCTGCTCGATCTCGGCTATGCCGCCTTCTTTGCGATCGGCGCCTACTCCTACGGCATTCTCGCCTCATGGCAGGTTCAGCCGCATTGGAGCGCGTTCTGGGAGCCGTTCCAGTGGCTCGGTCTCGTCGCGCATCTGCAGGCCGGCGGCGCCGACCTCGTGCATTTTCAGGTATCGTTCTGGCTGATGTTGCCGCTTTCCGCGGCGATTGCCGCCTCTTTCGGTATCCTCTTCGGGATTCCGACCCTGCGGCTCAAGGGCGACTATCTCGCGATCGTGACGCTGGGTTTCGGCGAGATCGTGCCGATCGTGGTGCGCAATACGCCGACGCTCACCAACGGGGCGATGGGGTTGAACGGCGTTGTGCCGCCGCAGCTCTTCGGCTGGAGCTTCGGCGTCAACGCGACGCCCTATTATTATGTCGGGCTGGCTCTCGTCGCCCTCTTGATCTTCACCAGCACGCGCCTCAAATTCTCCCGCATCGGCCGCGCCTGGATGGCGATCCGCGAGGACGAGATCGCCGCCGCCGCGATGGGGATCAACCGGGTCAGGTTCAAGCTGCTCGCCTTTGCGACCGGCGCCGCCTTCGCCGGAGCAACGGGCACGCTTTACATCGCCAAATTGCAGACCGCGACGCCGGACATGTTCATGTTCCCGGTCTCGGTGATGATTCTCGTGATGATCGTCTTCGGCGGAATGGGAAGCGTCTGGGGCGTCGTGCTGGGCGCCCTGATCCTGCAAATGCTGCAGTCGTGGGTCCTCGAAGACCTGTCCGGATGGCTGCATGGGCTGGGCCGGCTGATCGGCGTCGACTGGCTGCAGCAGGTCCAGCTCGCCTCCTCGACCGAGCTGATCTTCGGGCTCATTCTGGTGTTCATGATGCTGTATCGCCGCCAGGGCTTGATCCCGGCGACGCGCCGGGTCGCGACGCTAACGCTCGCCGAGCAGAACGCCCCGGTCACCCGCGGCGGCTTTGACAGCCTGCACGGGCTCGGCGCGCTCGACGAGAGCCTGGACAAGCCCGGGGCCGGCCCGTTGATCGAGATCGGCAATCTGACCGTGCGGTTCGGCGGCCTTGTCGCGCTGCGCGCCGTGGCGCTCGCGGTGCCGGCGCATTCGGTGCTCGCCGTGATCGGGCCGAACGGCTCGGGCAAATCGACGCTGTTTAACACCGTCACCGGGCTGATCGCGGCGGACGAGGGCAGCATCCGCTTTGCCGGCGAGGAGATCGCCGGCCGGCCGCCGCATGTCGTCCTCGAACGCGGCATCGCCCGCACCTTCCAGAACATCCGGTTGTTCCCCAACCTGACGGTGCTGGAGAACGTGCTGATCGGCATGCATGCGCGCCTCCACACCGGCGCGGTCAGGGCATTGCTGCGTCTGCCGCAAACCCGGCGCGAGGAGCGTGAGGCGCGCGAGCGGGCATTGGAGATCCTGTCGATTTTCGGCAATCGCCTGGTGCCGCGCGCCGATCATCCCGTGGCGAGCCTGTCCTACGCCAATCGCCGGCGGGCGGAGATCGCCCGCGCGCTCGCCTCCGCGCCGAAGCTCTTATTGCTCGACGAGCCGACCGCCGGGATGAACCCGGCCGAAACCCTCGAACTGGCCGAACAGATCAAGAGCCTCAACCGGCTCGGCCTGACGATCGTCTTGATCGAGCACAAGCTCAACGTCGTCGTCAATCTCGCCGAGAAGGTGATCGTGCTCGATCACGGCGAGAAGATCGCCGAGGGCTCGCCCGCCGAGGTGCGGCGCGACGAGGAGGTGATCCGCGCCTATCTCGGCCGGAGCGCCGCGGTTGCCTGAGCCCGCTCATTCCGCATTCCCGGCGAAGGCCGGGACCCACTTATCCGGCGGCGGAACGGTCGATGGATGGATCCCGGCGTTCGCCGGGAAAGCAGATGTATAGGGCGATGCCGGGCACTCCCCTCCTCGAATTCCGCGGCGTCGATACCCATTACGGCGATCTGCATGTGCTGAAATCGGTCGATTACCGCATCGACGAAGGCGAGATCGTGTGTCTGTTGGGCGGCAACGCCTCGGGAAAGTCGACGACGATGAAGACGATCATGGGCGTCGTCGTGCCGACAGCGGGCGACATTCTGTTCGAGGGAAGCCCGCTCGCCGGGGTCAGCGTCGCCGAGCGGGTCAGGCGCGGCATCGCGCCGGTCCTGGAGGCGCGCCGCCTGTTCCCGCGCATGACGGTCTATGAAAACCTCGAAATGGGCGCCTATACGCGCCCGCGCGGCCCCGAATTCGCCGAGGATGCGGAGCGCGTCTTCACCCTCTTTCCGCGGGTCAAGGAGCGGCTCAAGCAGCTCGCCGGCACCCTCTCGGGCGGCGAGCAGCAGATGGTGGCGATCGGCCGGGCTTTGATGGCGCACCCCCGCCTCTTGTGCATGGACGAACCCTCGATGGGGCTGGCGCCGGTCTTTGTCGAGCAGGTCTTCGACATCATCCAGACGATCAACCGCCAGGGCACGACGATCTTCATGGTCGAGCAGAACGCCAACATGGCATTGTCGATTGCGCATCGCGCCTATGTCCTGCAAACCGGCCAGGTGGTGCTGAGCGGCGCCGCCGCCGAATTGCGCCAGAACCCGATGATCCGCGAGGCCTATCTCGGCGAGATGCAGGTGGAGTGAGCCAGCCACCAAGCCATTCCGAGCCAATTCCTCAGATCGACATCAATCACTTCAAAAGAATTTTTTAGTCGGATCATGACGAAAACCGTGCCTGACCTCCACCGATGGGAGGCTCAAATGCGGCTGTTTCGCAGCCGCAGCGCGTTGCTGACGACGGTGACCGAGCTGAGGCTCATCGCGGCGCTGGCGATCATCGGGTTTAAGAGCAGCCCGAAGGCGGGATAGAGCACGCCGGCCGCGATCGGCACTGCGAGGGCGTTGAAGACGAAGGCGAAGAACAAATTCTGCCGGATGTTGCGCATCGTCGCGCGGCTGAGACGGCGGGCGCGGACGATCCCTTGCAGATCGCCCTTGAGCAACGTCACCTGGGCGCTCTCCATCGCGACATCCGCGCCGGTGCCCATCGCGATGCCGATCTGCGCCTGAGCCAAGGCCGGCGCGTCGTTGATGCCGTCGCCGGCCATGCCGACAAACCGCCCCTCATCTTGCAGCCTTTTGATCGCGGCGGCTTTCTGGTCGGGCAATACCTCGGCGATGACCTCCTCGATGCCGAGATGGCGCGCCACCGCCTCTGCCGTGGTGCGGCTGTCGCCGGTCAGCATGACGACGCGGATGCCCTCCGCGTGCAACCCGGCGAGCGCCGCGCGGGCGCTCTCCTTGATCGGATCGGCGACCGCGACAAGGCCCGCCGGCTTGCCGTCGATCGCCACCAGCACCACGCCCTCGCCCTCGCGGCGCAGCGGGTCGGCGCGTTCGGCGAGGATGGCCGCATCGATCCCGATCGACGCCATCAGCGCGGCATTGCCGACGGCGATTTTCCGGCGATCTACCAAACCCACCGCGCCCTTGCCGGTCTCGCTCTTGAAGTCGATCGGGGCGGAAAGCGAGAGCCCGCGACTTTCGGCTCCCCTTACGATCGCCGCAGCCAGCGGGTGCTCGCTCGCCCGTTCGAGGCTGGCGGCGAGGCGCAGCAATTCGTCCTCGGCAACCCCGCCGAGCGCGATCACCGCGCTAAGCTGCGGCTTGCCCTCGGTCAGCGTGCCGGTCTTGTCGACCACCAGCGTGTCGAGCTTTTCCATCAGTTCGAGGGCTTCGGCGTTCTTGACCAAGACGCCGAGCCGCGCGCCGCGCCCGGTGCCGACCATGATCGACATCGGCGTCGCCAGGCCGAGCGCACAGGGACAGGCGATGATCAGCACCGCGACCGCGTTGAGCAGCGCAAAGCCCATCGCCGGCGGCGGGCCGAACAGCGCCCAGACGACAAACGCCACGACAGCTACAAGGATGACCGCCGGCACGAACCAGCCGGAAACGGTATCCGCGAGCTTCTGGATCGGCGCACGCGACCGCGTTGCGGCGGCGACCATCGCGACGATCTGCGCCAACAGCGTGTCGCTGCCGACCCGCTCGGCGCGCATCACAAAGCTGCCGGTGGTGTTGAGGGTGGCGCCGATGAGCTTGTCGCCCGGCGCCTTTTCGACCGGCAGCGGTTCGCCCGATATCATCAATTCATCGACGCTGCTGTGGCCCTCAAGCACCACGCCGTCGACCGGCACCTTCTCGCCCGGGCGCACCCGCAGCCTCTGGCCGGGGACGACCGCTTCGAGCGCGACGTCTTCGTCGCCGCCGCCGTCCTTGACGAGCCGCGCGCGCTTCGGCGCAAGATCGAGCAGCGCGCGGATCGCGCCATTGGTTTGCGAGCGAGCGCGCAGTTCGAGCACCTGGCCGAGCAGCACCAGGGTGGTAATGACCGCCGCCGCCTCGAAATAGACCGGGACGCCGCCCTCTTGGGTCCGGAACGATGCCGGAAAAAGGCCGGGGGCCAGCGCCGCGACCAGGCTGTAGCCATAGGCGACGCCGGTGCCGAGCGAGATCAGGGTGAACATGTTGAGGCGGCGGCTCTTCACCAACTCCCAGCCGCGCCGGAAAAACGGCGCGCCGGCCCACAGCACCGCCGGGGTGGCGAGGATCAGCTGGAGCCAGACCCGGATTGGCGACGTCGAACGCCACAGCATCGCCATCGCCAGCAACGGCACCGAAAGCGCCAGCGCGACCCAGAAGCGCCGGGTCATGTCGGCGAGTTCGGGGTTGCTGTCGTCGCCCGCTTGCGGGGTCACCGGTTCGAGCGCCATGCCGCAGATCGGGCAGGAGCCGGGCGCGTTGCGCACGATCTGCGGGTGCATCGGGCAGGTCCAGGGACCCGGCCCGGCCGCTGCGCTCGGCTTGCCGGCGAGCGAATCGGCGTCGGTCATCGCGCGGCGCGGGCACGCCAGAGCTTCACTTCAGGCTCCCGATATAGGCGATCAGATCGTCGATCTCGGCGCGGCTCAGCGCCAGATCGGGCATCGCGCCGTGCGGATGCGACAGGAAGGCCCGCATCTCGGCGGGATTGAGATGTCCGGCGATAATGCGAAAGCTCGGCGGTCCCTGCAGAAGCGTCGTCGCCGGGCCGGTGGCGTCGATCACATGGCAATTGACGCACCATTGCCGCGCCAGACGCGCGCCGGCGGCGGCATCGGCGCGAGCGGCCAGAGGGGTCAGCCATGCCAGCAGCAGCGCCAGCACGGCCGGTAGGGCGGGTTTCACGATCATCGCGGCAGGCCTCGACTACACAATCCAACCATCGCCGGGCGACATTAACCCAGTCTGCCCGGCATCGCTGCCGCATCTTTTGCGATATGCCCCGACCGGGCGCCGGATCGGGTGTCGCTCGCGGACCGGCTTTCCTCCGGCTTTCCTCGCCTTTCCCCGCTGACACGGCTTTCCGCGCCAGGAAGGAATCCCCAAATTGCACAATCATGAGCGATATCGACCGCACCAGCTTTCTCTCCGGCGCCAATGCGGAGTTCATCGCCGAACTCTACACGCGTTTTCTTGACGATCCCGCCGCGGTCGATGAAAGCTGGCGGCGGTTTTTCGGCGAGATCGGCGATGACCAATCGGCGCTGAAGGCCGAGCGCGCCGGGCCGCCCTGGGCGCACAAGCTGGCGCCGCTCCTCGCCGCATCGCCAACGGCGCTGGCAGCGCCAATCGATTCCGCAGCCTTCCGCCAGGGCGCCATCGACTCGATCCGGGCGCTCAACCTGATCCGCGCCTATCGCGTGCGCGGCCATCTCGACGCCGACCTCGATCCGCTCGGTCTCGAACAGCGCGGCCATCAAGCCGAGCTCGACTACCGCAGCTACGGTTTCACCGAAGCGGACCTCGACCGCGAAATCTTCATCAACAACCTGTCGGGCCGCGAGCGCGCCACCCTGCGCGAGATCATCGCGATGCTGCGCGAGACGTATTGCGGGCATATCGGGGTCGAATACATGCACATCCAGGTACCGGAAGAGCGCCAATGGATTGAGCGGAAATTCGAGCAGCACGCCGGCCGCCCGGGCCTGACCAACGCCGCCAGGAGGGAGGTGCTGCGCGTCCTGACCGCGGCCGAGACCTTCGAGCGGTTTCTCGACCGGCGCTATACCGGGACCAAGCGGTTCGGCATCGAAGGCGCCGAATCGCTGATGCCGGCACTCGAATCGATCCTGCGCGTTGGCGCCGAACTGGGGGTTCGCGAATTCGTCATCGGCATGCCGCATCGCGGCCGGCTCAACGTGCTGGCCAATTTCATGGGCAAGCCCTTCGCCGCAATCTTCTCCGAATTCCAGGGCACCGCCACCAACCCCGACGACGTCCACGGCTCGGGCGACGTCAAATACCATCTCGGCACCTCGGGCGACCGCGACATCGGCGGCCGCACCGTGCACCTCTCGCTCGCCGCCAATCCGTCGCATCTGGAGGCGGTCGACCCGGTCGTGCTCGGCAAGGTGCGCGCCAAGCAGCACCAGCGCGGCGACAGCGAGCGCCGGGAGGTCGTCGGCATCCTGATGCATGGCGACGCCGCCTTCGCCGGCCAGGGGCTGGTCGCCGAGTCGCTCGAATTGTCGGATCTGCGCGGGTTCCGCACCGGCGGTACGGTTCACATCATCGTCAACAACCAGATCGGCTTTACGACCAGCCCGTCCTACGCGCGCTCTAGCCCCTACCCGTCGGACATCGCCAAGGCGGTGCAGGCGCCGATCCTTCATGTCAACGGCGACGACCCCGAAGCGGTGGTCGAAATCGCCCGCGCAGCGGTCGAATACCGCCAGCGTTTCAAGAAGGACGTCGTCATCGACCTGTTCTGCTACCGCCGCCACGGCCACAACGAGAGCGACGAGCCGGCCTTCACCCAGCCCCTGATGTATCGCGCGATCGCCCATCACCCGACGACGCGCCAGCTCTATGCCCAGCGCCTGGTCGCGGACGGGGTGCTCGGCGAGGCCGCCGTCGAGGAAATCGCGGGCGGCTTTCTCGCCGATCTCGAAAGCCAGTTCGCCGCCGCGGCAAATTATCGCCCGAACAAGGCCGACTGGCTCGAAGGGGCGTGGGCCGGCCTGATGCCCGCGCCAGGTCTTATGTTAACCGGCGACGACCGTCGCGGCGACACCGGAGTGGCCCTCGAATTCTTGCGCGAGGTCGGACATTCGCTGGTCACGGTCCCCGACGGCTTTCGCCTCAACCGCAAGATCGCCCGCCAGTTCGAGGCGAAAGCCGGGGCGCTCGAGTCCGGCGAGGGAATAGACTGGGGGACCGCCGAGGCATTGGCGATCGGCATGCTGTGTGTCGAGGGCACCCATGTCCGCATGTCCGGCCAGGACAGCGGGCGCGGCACCTTCTCGCACCGCCACGCGGTGCTGGTCGATCAGGAGACCGAGGAGCGCTACGTCCCGATCAACCACATCCGCGCAGGCCAGGCGCGCTTCGACATCATCGACAGCCCGCTGTCGGAAGCTGCTGTCGTCGGCTTCGAATACGGCTACAGCCTGGCCGATCCGCAGACGCTGGTGATCTGGGAAGCGCAGTTCGGCGACTTCGCCAACGGCGCGCAGGTCATCATCGACCAGTTCCTCAGCTCGGGCGAAGCGAAATGGCTGCGCATGAGCGGCCTCGTCCTGTTGGTGCCGCACGGCTATGAGGGGCAGGGACCGGAGCATTCCTCGGCGCGCCTTGAGCGCTATCTGCAACTGTGCGGCGAAGACAACATGCAAATCTGCAACCTGACCACCGCGGCCAACTACTTCCATGCGCTACGGCGCCAGATCCGGCGGAAATTCAGGAAGCCCTTGGTCATCGTCACACCGAAATCGCTGCTCCGGGCGAAGGAGGTAGCCTCGCCGCTGGCCGATATGGGGCCGGGCACCGCGTTCCATCGCATCATCGGCGAGACCGCAACGATCGCGCCCGACGACGAGGTGCGCCGGGTGGTACTGTCGAGCGGCAAGGTCTATTTCGATTTGGCCAAGGTGCGCGCCGAGCGCGGCGATGCCAACGGCAGTGCGCGCGTCGCGCTCGTTCGGATCGAACAGCTTTATCCGTTCCCGTTCGCCAGCCTCGGCAGGATATTGCAGCGCTATCGCAACGCCGAAATCGTGTGGTGCCAGGAGGAGCCGCAGAACATGGGCGCCTGGGGATTTGTTGACCGGCGCATCGAGCAGGTTCTCGGCGGCCTCGACGGCGCCGCGCGGAGGCCGCGCTTTGTCGGCCGCGCCGAAGCGGCCTCGCCGGCGACCGGCCTCTTCAAGCGGCACGCGCAGGAACAGGCCCAGCTCGTCAACGCCGCGCTGGCCGCGTGAGGCGCCGACTATGGCGGCCGAAATCAGGGTACCCGGCCTCGGCGAATCGGTAACCGAGGCGACGGTCGCCAAATGGCTGAAACAGCCGGGCGAAGCAGTCGAACGCGACGAGCCGGTGGTCGAACTCGAAACCGACAAGGTGACCCTGGAGGTGCCGGCGCCGCAGGCCGGCATTCTTGGCGAGATCCGCGCCGCCGCGGGCAGCAACGTGCCGGTCGGCGCCGTGCTCGGGATGATCGCGGATGGTGCCGCCGTAGGCAGCCCCCACCCCAACCCTCCCCCGCAAGCGGGGGAGGGGAGACGCGCCAACGTCTCCGCCCGACAACCCTCCCCCGCTTGCGGGGGAGGGAAGGGTGGGGGCTTCGGCGGCTCAAGATACGGCGATCGCGCTGGGGCGTGCCGGTCCGGCGGTCCGCAAGCTCGTCGCCGAGAGTGGCGTCGATGTCGCGGGGCTCACGCCCTCGGGCCCCGGCGGACGTCTCCACCAAGGCCGACGTGATCGCGGCGCGGTCGGTGCCTTCCGCAATTGCGCCACCCCCCGAGCGCCCGTCCGCCGCGCGCGAGACCCGGGTGCGGATGACCCGGCTGCGCCGACGCATCGCCGAGCGCCTCAAGGAGGCGCAGCAGAACGCGGCGATGCTGACCACCTTCAACGAGATCGACATGTCGGCGGCGATCGGGTTGCGCGAGCGCTGGCGCGAGGCCTTCGAGAAGAAGCACGGGGTGCGGCTCGGCTTCATGTCGATCTTCCTCAAGGCATCGATCGTCGCGCTGAGGGAATTGCCGGCGGTCAACGCCGAAATTGACGGCGACGACATCGTCTACAAGAACCATTACGACATCGGCGTCGCGGTCGGCACCGAAGAGGGCCTCGTTGTGCCGGTGGTGCGCGATGCCGACGCGAAAAGCTTTGCCGAGATCGAGAAGGAGATCGCCGCGCTTGGCCATAAGGCGCGCGACGGCAAGCTGACCATCGCCGATCTGTCGGGCGGCACCTTTACGATCTCGAATGGCGGGGTCTACGGCTCGCTGCTATCGACGCCGATCCTCAACCCGCCGCAATCGGCGATCCTCGGCATGCACAAGATCGAGCGCCGGCCGATCGCGGTCGGCGACAAGATCGAGATCCGCCCGATGATGTATGTCGCGCTGACCTACGACCACCGCATCATCGACGGCCGCGAGGCGGTCGCCTTCCTGGTGCGGATCAAGGAGTGCGTAGAAGACCCCGCGCGCCTCCTGTTCGACATCTGAAAATGGCCGAGCGCTACGACATCGTGATCATCGGCGCCGGGCCGGGCGGCTATGTCGCGGCGATCCGCGCGGCGCAACTCGGCCTGCGCGCCGCCTGCGTCGATGCGCGCGCCAGCCTCGGCGGCACCTGCCTCAATATCGGCTGCATCCCGTCGAAGGCGCTCCTGCAATCCTCGGAGAAATTCGCCGAGGCGCGGCACAAGCTCGCCGAGCACGGCATCCGGGTCGGCGAGCCGACGCTCGACCTCGCCGCGATGATGGCGCGCAAGGACAAGGTGGTGACGACGCTGACCCGCGGCGTCGAGTTCCTGTTCCGCAAGAACATGGTGGATTGGCTCAAGGGCCGCGCCCGCATCGCCGCGCCCGGCCGCGTCGCGATCGCTTCCGGCGACGGAACCAGCCAGGAGGTCGAGGCCGGCGCAATCGTGATCGCCAGCGGCTCGCAGAGCATTCCGCTGCCGGGCCTGGCGATCGACGAACAACGCATCGTCTCGTCGACCGGGGCATTGGCGCTCGACCATGTGCCGGAGCGGCTCGCGGTGATCGGCGGCGGCTATATCGGGCTCGAACTCGGCTCGGTGTGGTCGCGCCTCGGCGCGCGGGTGACGGTGATCGAATATCTCGACCGCATCCTGCCCAACATGGACCGCGAGCTGGGGTCCGCCTTGCAGCGCCTGCTGACGCGCGGGGGCATGGCGTTCAAGCTCGCCACCAAGGTGGTGAGCGGCAGCTTTGGCGATGGGGCCGTGACGCTTGAGCTCGAACCGGCGGCGGGCGGGGCGCGCGAGAGCCTCGACGCCGAAATCGTGCTGGTGGCGATCGGCCGGCGGCCGTTTACCGAGGGCCTCGGTCTCGACGAACTCGGCATCGCGCGCGACGCCGCCGGGCGTATCGCCGTCAGCGACGATTTCGCCACCGGCATCGCCGGCATCTACGCGATCGGCGACGTGATTCGCGGCCCGATGCTGGCCCATAAGGCGATGGAGGAGGGCGTTGCCGTGGCCGAGCTGCTGGCCGGCCAGAAGCCGCGGGTCGAGTACGGCGCGATCCCGTCGGTCGTCTACACCTGGCCGGAAGTGGCGGCGGTCGGCCGGACCGAGGCGGAGCTGAAAGCCGCCGGGGTCGGGTACCGGGTGGGAAAATTCCCGTTCGCCGCCACGCCGCGCGCGCGCACCAACGGCGATACCGACGGCTTCGTCAAGGTGCTGGCCGATACCGCGACCGACCGGGTGCTCGGGGTCCACATCATCGGCCCGGATGCCGGGACGCTGATCGCCGAAGCGACACTCGCCATCGAATTCGGCGCTTCGGCCGAGGACATCGCGCGCACCTGCCACGCCCATCCGACCTTGAGCGAAGCATTGAAGGAAGCCGCGCTTGCCGTCGCCGGGCGAGCCATTCACATCTGACGAATTGCTAAATCTGATCCTCTTCGGATACCATGGCGGGGTCTACTGTTTTGCTGGCCACTAGGCGTAGCGGGCCACCGATCTCCGTCGCGAAATTGTCATGCCCCGGTGATACTGGTTGGCGATCGACCCGAGGGGAGTGGCGATGAGTTCACGCAGATTCCGCGAGACCGTGGAGCCCGTTCCGTTCGCAACGAATTTGTCGCGGGTCACCGCCACGAAGCCGCGCATCCGCCGCGCTCGCGAGAAACGGTCGCGGCCCGAATTGCCGGGTGCCGTCAGTGTCGCGCAGCCGGCTGTCAACCTCGCGATGCAACCCGATCCGGTGCGGATCGCGCTGTTGGCTATGGAGGGTCTCGCCCGGGCCTCCGCCCGCGCCGCCTTTACCGGCATCGAGGTTCGCGTCGCCGTCCCCGACGAGATGACCGCCGCGATCTTCCGCGCGGTTCTGGCCGAAACCCGGCAGACCCGGGCGACCGATCGCCTGATCCGGGTCGTCGTCGTCGATTGAGCCAACCGCCGCCCAACGGGAGCGTTACGTGAGCAAAACGGCCGAGCTGCTCTATGTGATCGGTTCCCTGTGCTTCCTGGCCGGCTCGATCCTCAATATGGTCCGCTGACCTCGCGGGCGGGTCGAACCGCGCCTTCGGGAGCGGTTCGCCGACGGCGGCGCATCGCGCCCGTGGTCATCTCGTTTCCGCGCCACACGAAATCGCTGCCGAGGAGGGCGCCGATCCACAGCGCCGGCAACAGCAGATCGCGCACCAGCAGCGCCATTGTCAGCCGCGCCGAGCGATGCCACCCGGTGCAGTGCGCCAGCGCAATCTCGGCTCCGAACCAGATGAAGAGCAGCATGCCGATCGCGGCAGGAACGCTCAGGCCATAGCCCGCTGCGGCAATGGCGACGGCGAGAAGGGGAAGCGCGCTGCCGACAAAGATCTCGGGCAGGAACAGCCACGCGAAGCTGACCCGGCGCAGGCGCGACCAGCGCAGCTGACGCGACCAGACCTCCCCCGCCGTCCGCCATCCGAGCGGCTGCTCGAACGGATTGTCCACCAGGTGGACGCGAAGCCCGGCCGAGCGGACCAGCTTGGTGGTGGCCGCGTCTTCGGCGGCGGCGTCGGCAAGCGCCCGGATCCCGCCGGCGCGCTCAACGACGTCACGCCGCAACAGCATCGTCTTGCCCTGGGCAAAACCGAAACCCAGGCTCTCGCTGACGTACTGGTAACGCGCCTGCAGCGTGTTCAGAAATGCGCATTCGATCTCGGCCCAGAAATTATGCGGGCATGAGCCGATCGGCATCGAGCAGACGGCGCCCGTATCGCTACGCCAGCGGGCGAGAAGCCGCGCGATGTAGTCGGGTGGCATCAACACGTTGCTGTCGGCCATGATGATCCATTGATGCATTGCCGCATCCCAGCCCTTGATGATGTTGTTGAGCTTGGGATTGGCGCTGATCCTGTCGTCGCCCACCAGCAATCGCGACGGCACGTCCGGGTGGGCGTCGATCAGAGGGCGCAAGATCGCCAACGCGGGATCGTCGGCTCGTGCGACGCAAAAGATGACCTCATAATTCGGGTAATCGAGCGCGAAGCTGGAGGCCAGCGTCTCGGCCGCAAAATTGTCGATGCCGCAGACCGGCCGCAGCAGGCTGACGGCCGGCTCATCGCCCGCCGGCGGCTTCGGCGAACGGTAGCGGCGGCACCGCGCCGCAGTCACGGCGAGGCTGGCGACATGAAAGCCCGTCGAAACAGCGCAAAAGCCCGCTGCCCAGTTCGCGAAATTCATCTCTCGATATCCGGAATTGCCTTTGCGACGCGATGGGGAGCGTGCCCGAACATGGGCAGCCTGTTATCACGTTAACGTGACATTTATGCGGCAGAACCGAGACAACTACTACATCTTGAGCAACGAATAATTGTCACATACTGCTATTAAATTCCGCTTCGGGTCCCCTTGATCAGGAGATGCCGTGAACGACATCACACCGCTCTTCCAATATCGCGCGATCTGGATATCGGACATCCATCTCGGCACGCGCGGTTGCAAGGCCGAGTATCTTCTCGACTTCCTGCGCCACAATGACGCCCGGACGATTTACCTGGTCGGGGACATCGTCGATGGCTGGCGACTGCGCAAATCGTGGTATTGGCCGCAATCGCACAATGACGTCGTCCAGAAACTGCTGCGCAAGGCCCGTCATGGCACCCGTGTCGTCTATGTGCCGGGCAATCACGACGAATGGCTGCGCGACTACGCAACCCTGAAGTTCGGCGGCGTGGAAGTCCTCGAAGAAGCGGTGCACGTCATGGCCGACGGCCGCCGCCTGCTGGTGATCCACGGCGATTGGTTCGATCTGGTGGTCACGCATGCGCGCTGGCTGGCGATACTGGGCGATGGCGCCTACACGCTGGCGTTGTGGGCGAACCATCACTTCAACAAGATGCGGCGCGTGCTCGGCTATGAATACTGGTCGCTCTCGGCGTTCCTCAAACTGAGGGTCAAGAACGCCATGCAGTATATCGGGTCGTTCGCCGCCGCGCTGACCGACGAAGCCCGCAGCCGCCAGCTCGACGGCGTGGTCTGCGGTCATATTCACCACGCCGAAATACGCGAACTGGGCGGGCTGCTGTACTGCAATGACGGCGACTGGGTGGAAAGCTGCACCGCGCTCGTCGAACATTTCGACGGCCGTCTGGAGATCGTGCAATGGGCCGAGCGCTGGTCGCGCGGCCTCGGCGCGACGGCCGCCACTCCCAGCCCCGCCGCCAGACCGCTCGTGCATGCCGAATCGTGAGGCTGTTGCGGCGCGCCGACCTTGCATTGACTTCGCGCGCCCGGCTCCCTATGTTCCGGCGCTCTCAGGGACGCGTGCCATGAAAATCGTCAACTCGTTGAAGTCATTGAAGAAGCGCGACAAGAACTGTCGCGTCGTGCGGCGCAAGGGGCGCGTCTTCGTGATCAACAAGGTCAACCCGCGCTTCAAGGCGCGCCAGGGCTAGGCGAGCCGATCGCGGCAGCGCGGTCGCGGAACCCGAAAATGGAGATGCCGGCCCCCGATGCCGGGATCATCGCCCGGCGCGACGAGATCGCGGCGGCGCTCAAGCGCATCGTTCCCGGCGAGGGCGTCATCATATCGGAGCCGCTGCGCCGCGCCTACGAATCAGACGGGCTGACCGCCTACCATCAGCCGCCGCTTGTCGTCGTGCTGCCCTCGACCGTCGGCCAGGTCGCGGCGGTGCTGCGCTATTGCCGGGCCGAGGGAGTGAAGGTGGTGCCGCGCGGCGCCGGCACCTCGCTGTCGGGCGGCGCGCTGCCGCTGGCCGACGGGGTATTGCTCGGCATGGCCAAGTTCAACCGCATTCTCGATATCGACTACGACAACCGGTGCGTCGTCGCCCAGCCCGGGGTGACCAATCTCGCCATCACCCACGCGGTCGAGGGTTCCGGGTTTTATTACGCGCCCGACCCGTCGAGCCAGATCGCCTGCACGATCGGCGGCAATGTCGCGGAGAATTCGGGCGGCGTGCACTGCCTCAAATACGGCCTCACCACCAACAATCTGCTCGGCCTCGAAATCGTGCTGATCGACGGCGAAATCATCCGCCTCGGCGGCAAGCATTTCGACGCCGGGGGTTACGATCTGATGGGGGTGATGACCGGCTCCGAGGGATTGCTCGGCGTGGTCACCGAGGTCACCGTGCGCATCCTCAGAAAGCCGCCGACGGCGCGGGCGTTGCTGATCGGTTTCGCCGCCATCGAAGACGCCGGCGACTGCGTCGCCACGGTGATCGGCGCCGGCATCATCCCGGGCGGCATGGAGATGATGGACCGCCCGGCGATCCACGCCGCCGAGGCTTTCGTGCATGTCGGCTACCCGCTCGATGTGGAGGCCCTGCTGATCGTCGAGCTGGACGGGCCGCAGGCCGAGGTCGATTACCTGGTCGAGAAGGTCGAGGCGATCGCTCGCGCCAACCGCGCGCGCTCGCTCAGAGCGAGCCGCGACGAATCTGAACGAGTCGCCTTCTGGTCCGGCCGCAAGGCGGCGTTTCCGGCGGTCGGACGGATCTCGCCCGATTACTACTGCATGGACGGCACGATCCCGCGCGCCCGGCTCGCCGAGGTCTTGGCGCGCACCCGCGAATTATCGGCGCAGTACGGGCTTCGCGTCGCCAACGTGTTCCACGCCGGCGACGGCAATCTGCACCCGCTCATCCTCTACGACGCCAACCAGCCGGGCGAAGTTGAGCGGGCCGAGGCGTTCGGCGCCGACATCCTTAAGCTCTGCGTCGCGGTCGGCGGCGTGTTGACCGGCGAGCACGGGGTCGGCGTCGAAAAGCGCGACCTGATGGGAACGATGTTCGACGAGACCGACCTCGCCCACCAGGAGCGCCTCAAATGCGCCTTCGATCCCGACGGGCTGTTGAACCCGGGCAAGGTGTTTCCAACGCTGCATCGCTGCGCCGAACTGGGCCGCCTGCACGTCCACGCCGGGAGGCTGCCGCACCCGGATTTGCCGCGGTTCTAGGGCGCAATCGCGCGAGATCGAATCGCTTCAGGACTCCGTCATTCCCGCGCCAGCGGGGGTGACGGGCGGGGCTGCTTCAATCAAAAGCGATCGTGCGCTAGCGCAGGCGGGCGGCGATCGCCGGCAGGGCGGCAATGTCGATGCCGTGGCGCGCCGCCTCGGCGACGAGCGCCGAGGGATCGGCCCCCTCGCGCATGCGGGCGAGCGCCCAGAGGAGGGTCGAGCGCGTGCCGCTGCGGCAATGCGCGACGATCGGGGTTGGCGCGCTCGCCATGACCGCGGCGAACGCATCGACATCTTCCCCCGACAGGCTCGCCCCGGTCACCGGGATATGATGGTAGACGATGCCGTGCGCTTCGGCGATCTGGCGCGCCTCGGCGGCATCAAGCTGGCCGGGGTCTTCGCCGTCCGGGCGGTTGTTGACGATCGTGCGCACGCCGGCCTCTGCCAGCGCCTCGATGTCGCGTTGGTCGAGCTTGCCGGCGGCGCTCACGCCGGGCGCGAGTTCGGCAAGCGCGGGGGAGGAAGATGGCATGAGGCGACTCCGAAAAATGGCCGCGAACAGAGTCGCAGCCCGCCACCGCCCCGTCATCCGAAAAAATGGCAGATGAAAAATGCCGCCCGCGGATGCCGCATCAGGCGGCGAATTGTCCGGGGCGCTGCACGAGATCGCCGGCGCGGACCCAGAACCGCTCGAGCCGGCGCAAGGTCACGATGACGTTCTGCAAATCGTCATCCTTGATCGCAGTCTGCGCCAGCATCTCCATATGGCGGCCATGCATGTCGCTGAGCTGGTCGCGCAGCGCCCGCCCCTTGTCGGTGAGCCGGACGTGGATCGAGCGGCGATCGTGCACCGAGCGTTCCTGCACGAGATAGCCGTTCTCGACCATCTTCTTCAGATTGTAGGAGACGTTCGAACCGAGATAGCAGCCGCGCAGGGTCAACTCGCCGACCGTCATCTCGGCGTCGCCGATGTTGAACAGCATCAGGCCCTGGACGTTGTTGATGTCGTGAACGCCGAGCCCGTCGAGCTCCAGCTTCACGACTTCGAGAAAATGGCGGTGAAGCCGCTCGACCAGCGAAATCACCTCGAGATACCCGTTTGTCATAACAGCCTCGCGTGGCGTTCCAGGAGCAGACTAGCACGGGTTTCGTTAAGTTTCCGTTGTCATTTCGCGGACTCGGCGCGGCGCAAGAACTGCATGATGCCGGAGAAATCGAGACCGCCGGCCCCGCCGTCGACATAGAGCTGATAGAGGTTGGCCGCCGCCGCGCCGAGCGGGGTTGCCGCCGCGGTGGCGCCGGCCGCCTGCTGCGCCAGGCGCAGATCCTTCAGCATGTTGGCCGCGGTGAAGCCGGCTGCGTAGCCGCGGTTCGACGGCGCCGCCGGCACCGGCCCCGGCACCGGGCAATAGCCGGTCATCGCCCAGCATTGGCTCGTCGATTTGCTGCAGATATCGAACAGCGTCTGGGCCGGCAGCCCGAGCTTTTCCGCCAGCGCGAAGCCTTCGCACACCGCGATCATCGAGGCGGCGAGGATCATGTTGTTGCAGATCTTGGCGGTCTGGCCGCTGCCGGACGGCCCGGCATGGACGATCGTCCGCCCCATCGCCTTGAGAATCGGCTCGGCCCGGGCAAACGCCGCCGCCGCGCCGCCGACCATGAAGGTCAGCGTGCCGGCCTCGGCGCCGATGACCCCGCCGGAAACCGGCGCGTCGAGCATCGCCAACCCCGCCTCCCCCGCCGCCGCGGCGACCGCGCGGGCGGTCTCGACATCGATCGTCGAGCAGTCGATCAACAGTGCGCCCGGTTTTGCCCGCGCGATGATCCCGTCCGGCCCGAGATAGACCGCGCGCACCTGCGGCCCGGCCGGCAGCATCGTGATCACGATGTCGCCGGCGCCCGCCGCCTCGACCGCATTCCGGGCGCCATGTCCGCCCTTTTGCGCGAGGTCCGCGGCCGCCCTGGCGACGAGGTCGTAGCCGGTCACATGGTGCTGGGCCTGCACCAGATTGGCCGCCATCGGCGCGCCCATATTGCCGAGCCCGATAAAGCCGATCGTCGCCATCCGCCGTCCTCCCTCAATCGAAGCGCAGCTCAGCCTCGCCGAGCGGCGCAAAATAGCCATCGACCATCGCCTCGCTGACTTCGGCAAGGGTCGCCGGCTGCCAGTGCGGCTGCTGGTCCTTGTCGATCAGCGCGGCGCGCACGCCCTCGTAGAAATCGTGGCCCTTCATGACATGCTGGGTCAGCCGGTATTCGAGGGCGAGCGCCTGCTCGATGTCATAGTCCCGCCCGACGATCAGCTGGCGCAAGGCGATCTTGAGGCTGGTCGGCGATTTGCCGAAGAGCCCGGCGCGGGTCGCTCCGGCCCATTCGCCGTCGCTGCCGCCCGATTGCCCCTCGCGCCCCAGCGCGTCGTTCACCGCCTCGACCGTGTCGCCGGCAAAACAGCGGTCGATCGACGCGCGACGGGCCGCCAGCGGCGGCTCGCCCGGATCGCTGTGGAAGGCGGCGAGCACGTCGGCGGTCTGCGCCCGCTCCCCGCCCTCGCGCCATGCCGTATGGCCGAGCGCCCCGACCAGGTCCGCCACCCGATTGCGCCGCACGAAATGGGTGGCAAACCCGCAATAGAGCGCATCGGCGGGTCCGAGCCGCGCCCCGGTCAGCGCTAGAAAGCGCCCGATATGCCCCGGGCACAAATTCAGGAAGCGCGTCGCGCCGACATCGGGAAACAGGCCGATCCCGGTCTCGGGCATCGCCAGGAGGGTGCGCTCGGTGGCAATGCGCCAGGCGCCGTTGACCGACACCCCGGCACCGCCGCCCATCGTGATCCCGTCGATGATCGCGAGATAGGGCTTCGGGTAGCGGTGGATATGCCGGATCAGCTGATATTCCTCGCGGAAGAAATCGCTGGTCAGCGCCGGATCGCCGGAGATCCCGCGCCCGGCCTCGGCGATGGCGCGAACGTCGCCCCCGGCGCAGAACGCGCGCCCCTCGGCGCCGTGAATCATGACGGCATGAACCGTGGGTTCGTCGGCCCAGGCCCGCAATACCGGAGCAAAATGCCGGTACATGCCGAGCGTAAAGGCGTTCAATGCCTGCGGCCGGTTGAGGGTGACCGACGCGACCCCGCCGTGGTGGCTGAACTGGATGTCGTCGGAATCAGACATGGTTTCCATTTGCTGCGAGCTGTACGCCGCGAAGGATCAGCCTGTCGTAAAAAGTTGGGCATTCGCTATCAGCCCTTTGATGGTATCTCCAATGGTTCATGGCCGGGCTTGGCACGGCCATCGGCAATGTTTCGCTTGGGTTCCCACGCGCTACGGTTTTGGCGGTTCGGATTGGATCGTTTTGACTGCCAGCCCAGCTTGGAACGCCGCTAATAGATTGGCTTGCGTGGTCCATAATGCCGCCAGCCCGGCGATGACACTTGCGACAACGACTATAATTATTGTCCACCGTGTAGTCTTGTTGTCGGCTCTGCCTTCATTCTTTGCTTCGTCTACTCCCGTGGAAAGTCGTCCAACCAAATCGACGAGGCGGTCTATCTTGCTGTCCAAATTCGCAAATCGCACGTCGAGCGTGCCCGTTAGCTGTGCGAACCGGGCCTCGGTTCGCGCTTCTGCCGCTTCTAGGCGTGCATTGATCTCCTCTCGGGAAACCTGATCCGTCATTGCGTATCCTACACGTTGTTGCGGCCCAGAATCAGAAAGCTCCTTAGAATGCCGGCCGAGGGAAGACTGCGAAACAGGAGCGCCGATTTTAGAGGAGAACCGATCATGGTAAGCGGAAAAGCACATAATCCGCGCGCTATCGTGTCCCTCTTGTCCGGGCTCTTTGTCGAACCGCATTGCCGCGGCTAAAGCCCTCGCCATGTCCCTCGCCCTTTGCGGAATGCTGCACAGGCCGCGGCCTAATCCGATTTTCGCTCTTCTTCTTTTTGTCGCTGAATTCGGGCGAGAATCATGTTGGCGAGGATTTCGGCATCTTCGGTCGGCAAGACCACCGCCATGTGAAAGTGGTTGCCCCCATTGGCGAAACTCTCGGCCAACGTGAGTCGAATGTGACCCGGCCAACTTGAGACCCAAAACGCATCGGCGTAGGTGGCCGCCAGACATTTGACGCTCTCCGGCAGCACTTGATTTTCCCCTCTTTTCTGATCGTCGTCGGCCATCCCACCCTCCCAAACTAGGAAGTCCGCATTTTATCCGACCGATGTATGCGAGCCGAACTCTTTGTTTTCCTCTGCGCTCAAACCAAGCGCCTCAACCCATATCGCTGGGTAAAGCCAGCCATAACGCTTTCGCGATGCTCCCAGACCCGGCGGAGTAGATTGTCGGTCGCGCCGGTATACAGCGTGCCGTTCGGCCGGTTGGTCATGAAATACACCCAACCCGCGACCATCTTGCGACCTCACTCGCGGGGTTGAGCGGCGTCTCGTGGATGGCCGGGCCAAGCCCGGCCACGAGCGACCTATTGGGACGAGTTCTGTGCTTAGAGGTCGGACTCACAGCGGGATCACCAAGAGCGTGTCGATCTTCTGGCTGTCGAGGACGACGGTGCGCTCGATGAAGCGGAACGGGGTGGTGCCGACGGCGATGCGGTCGAGATAGCGGCCGGTGGCGAACAGCTGGCTCGCGCCGTCATGCATGATCCGCACGCAAAGGAAATTCGAGCGCGCCGCGGCGACGCCGTCCTCCACCCGGTCGATGCGGACGGGGCCGATGATATGGCGGTAGCGCTGCGGCTCGTAGATGTTGGCGCGGCGCAACGCCATCACCCGGTCAGTGAGCATGCCGCGCGAGGCGGCATAGATGATGCCGTGGCGCAAGCCCGCGGCGTGGCTGTCGCGGCTGGTGATCAGGTAGCGGCAGTCCTCGACGAAGAAATCGGGCCATTCCTCGAGCCGGTCGTCGTCGATGCAATCGGCATAGGCGGCGTTCGAGCTCATCGACGCCGAGCCGCAGCGCGGTTTGGTCCATCGTCTTACTCGCGCCCCGCAGCCGGCAGCGGCGCCGCGCGTCCTTCGAGACGCGCTCCTGCGGAGCGCTCCTCAGGATGAGGTAGATTTATGTTTTTCATCAATACCTCAACCTCATCCTGAGGAGGCCGCGAAGCGGCCATCGCGAAGGACGCACAGGCGTTCGGCCGTGGCTTATCCCGGCCTCACGTGCCGGTCAGGGCGCGGTATTTCTTCCAGAAGCCGCGGATCGCCGCCTCGCTGGCGCGGAAATTCTGCGACTCGGCATCGTGCCCGCCCATCATCACGACGCCGCTGTCCTCGTCGTTGTATTGCAGCGCGCGCTGCACAAAGCCGCCGACGCAGCCATCCTCGAGCGCGATGTACCCGGCCGGGCCGACCAGATTGCCCTGGCGCAGCCGGCGCTCGGTCATCGTCTCGTCGTCGCCCTCGAAGCCGAGATGGATCCAGTCGAGTTCGCTGCGATCGACCCCGCGCGGGCGACAGACGCGCACCGCGATCGTGTTGCGGATCTGCTGCAAGACCATGTTGGGGAACACGGTCAGGATCTGCACCGACACGCTGTCGCCATACTCGTCGACCAATTCGATGATCGAATTGTCGGCCAGTTTGAGGTCGGTGTCGGAGCGCAATGCCGCCGCCTTGTATTCGGCATCCTCGGCGGCATAGTCGAGCTTGGCATAGCTGAAATGGTTGCCGCCGCTCTCGTCGATGTTGATCCCGCCGGCCTGGCTGAGGCGATTGATGCGGAAGGTCGTCAGGAAGGCGTGCAGGATCGAGGCGTGGTAGGTGTCCTTGGTGTTCTCGAAATAGAGCTTCCAGTTGTTCGGCAGGACCTGGGTGCTGCGGCCGATGATCCTGGCCGGGCGGTTGAGCACCCGGCGGATGCCGCCGGTGACGACCGGCCCCAAATAGCTTTCGAGGTCGGGCACGTCCGCGTCGAACGAGCCGAAGACGAGGCCCGACAGCTCGGCCACCTGAAGACGTTGCAGATGATGGTCGTCCTTGCGGAATTCGGGCGGCATGCCGCCCTGATGCCTGACCCCGCGCTCGAAGGCGACCCCGGTCAGCTTGCCGGCCAGATCATAGCTCCAGCCGTGATAGATGCAGGTGATCTCCTTGCCGTGCCCCTTCCCGGTCAGGCACAAGAGGTTGCCGCGATGGGCGCAGCGGTTGACAAAGGCGGTTATGGCGCCGTCGGGGCCGCGCGCGGCGATGACCGCGACCTCGCCGACCGTCGTCGCGACCCAGTCGCCAGCCTCCGGGATCTCCGCCGCGAGGCACAGATAGTTCCATGTCGGCCCCTTGAAGATCCGCTCCTGCTCGATCCGGTACTGCTCGGGATCGGTATAGAGGCGGAACGGCACCTCGCTGATGCCGTTCGACGGCCAGTTGACGGGGCTGGTGAAATCGAGGTCTTGCACGGACATTGCGGGCCCTCTTCGCTGAGGCGATCGGATGGCGCGAATATGCGCCTGATTACCGCCGCTGCGCCAGATACCAATCGAGGATCTGCTCGCCGGTCCACAACAGCACGTCGTGGTGCCGCTTTATATGGGCGAGCGCGTTGCGGAAATATTTGAGCCGGTGCGGCGCCCCCATGATGTAGGGGTGGACGACCAGGGCCATGACCCGCGCCGACTGCCTTGCGTCGCTGTAGAGCTGGTCGAACTGGTCGACCGCGCGGTCGTAATATTCGCTGGCCTTGTGATGCTGGATCAGCATCATCGCGACATCGTTGCATTCCTGCGTGTAGGGCAGGTTGACGAGCGGCTTGGCCCTGGTCTTCAGCACCACCGGCTCGTCGTCGAGCACCCAGTCGCAGACATAGTCGTAGCCTTCCTCGGCGAGCAGATCGGGCGTTTCCCAGGTCTCGGTCAGGCCGGGGCCGAGCCAGCCGCGCGGGCTTTTGCCGACCGCCGCGCGGATCGCCGCCGAGGTCTTGCGGATGTCGTCGCGCTCGTCGGCGACCTTCTGCAGGTTTTTCTGCGAAAAGCCGTGGCCGATGAATTCCCACCCGCGCGTCCGCGCAGCCTCGACGATCGCGCCGTAACGCGAGATCGCCGAGCCGTTGATCGCCAGCACGGCGGGAACGCGCAGATCGTCGAACACCTCGACCATGCGCCAGAAGCCGACCCGGTTGCCGTATTCGTGCCAGCACCAGTTCGGGATGTCGGGCATCGGCGCCCCTCCCGCCGGCGGGGTCAGGACGGTGCGCGGCATCGTCTCGTTGATGTCCCACTCCTCGACATTGACGATGACCCAGACAACGAGCCGCGCCCCGCCCGGCAGGGCGAGCGGCTTGCGCCCGGCAATCGCGGAATAATCGAGGCGTTCGGTCGGCAGCATCAGCCCGCCCTCTTTGTCGCCAGATACCACTCCAGGATCTCGCGCCCTTGCCAGTGCACGATTCCGGCGTGGCGGGCGATGTGGTCGTAGACGGCTTCCAAATATTTGATGCGGTGCGGCTGGCCGGAGATATAGGGGTGGATCGCGATTGCCATGATCTTGGCGCGGCTCGCCCCCTCCCGGTACAGCCGGTCGAAGGTATCGATGCACCGTGTCGTGAAATAGGCCAATTCGTGGTGCTGCACGAGCATCATCGGGATGTCGTTGAGTTCGACCGTGTAGGGCAACGTCACGAGCGGACCGTTCGCCGTCGCGATCTCGGTCGGCTCGTCGTCATAGACCCAGTCGCCGATGTATTTGATGCCGGCGGCGGCGAGCAGTTCGGGCGTCTCCTCGGTCTGCGTCAGCCCGGGGCCGAGCCAGCCGACCGGCTTCTCGCCGGTGAAGCCTTCGATGACCCCGAGCGAGCGCTCGATCATCGCCTTCTGGTCCTCGATCAGGTGCATCGGCCCCTGCTCGTAGGCGTGCCCCATGAACTCCCACCCGGCCTCGCGCGCGCCATCGGCCACCCTGCCGTAATCCTCGCAGACCCGGGCGTTGATCGACAGTGTCGGGCGTATGCCGAGACGGCCGAACAGGTCGAAGAAGCGCCACACCCCGACCCGCATGCCGTATTCGTGCCACGACCAGTTCGGCACGTCGGGTAGCAGCACCTGGCCGGTCGGCGCCGGCAATACCTGGCGCGCCATCGGCCGCGCGATGTCCCAGAATTCGAGATTGACGATGGTCCACACGACGAGCCGGGCAGCGCCCGGCAATTTGAGCGGCGGCCGATCGACGATCGCCGAGAACGGCGCACGTTCGCGTGGGATCATCTCTTCCTCCCGGTGTTTACGGACGATAATGCTGACTCCCGGGAGGGGGCGAACGCAATGCCCGCGCCGCTGTCATTGCATTGCTGCAATGCGGCGCCATATGGCTGCGCCAGTTGACGCGCCGGAACAGGCGTCGCAATTTGCAGAAAAACTAGCGGGGGTGCCGCGACAGCGGATTGCATGTGGGTACGCAATAACAAAGGCAATGTGTTCGTCGGCAACCTGCCGCTCGATTTTTCGGATGCGCGGCTGGCCGAGGCGTTCGACCCGTTCGGCATCGTGCTGAGCGCCGCCGTCGCCCGCGACCCGGCGACCGGGGCGCGCCTGCGCTACGGGTTTGTCAACATCGCCACCGAGCGCGCCGCTTCCCAGGCGATCGCCGCGCTCGACGGCAGCGAGATCGACGGCTGCAAGCTCAACGTCAAGGCACGCGCGCCGCGCGTCAAAAAGCCCGGCGCGGCGCCGCCCCGCCGGGCGGCGTTCCGCGCCGCCGCGCCGCCGAACGGGCGGTCGCGCGATCCGATCGAGGCTCCGCGCCATATTCCGGCGCCCGCCGCCGAGACGCCGCCCCGCCCCTCGCAGAGCCAGGTGGCGCAAAGCCAGATGGCGCAAGAGAAGGTGGCGCAGAGCCAGACGATCCGCGAAGGGCTGCCCGAGATCGAGCCGCCGCCGCGCCGCGATTTCAACGTCGTGCGCCGCCCGCTTCGCCGCACGACGACGCCAAGTTTCCAGGTCGAGCGCCGCCCGCTGCCGCGCCGCGTCTAACCCCCGAGCAGCGCGATCCCGGCCGCGCGCATCGCCGCGAGCGCGCGCTCCAGCGAGCCGTCGAGGTCGATCGCGCGGCTGGCGTCAAGCGCGACCGCGGTCGCAAACCCGGCGGCGGCGGCGTCGATCGCCGAAAAGAACACGCAGAAATCGGTGGCCAGGCCGCATAATGTCACCCGTTCGAACCCGCGTTCGCGCAGATAGCCGGCGAGCCCGGTCGGCGTCTTTCGGTCGTTTTCGCGAAACGCCGAGTACGAATCGATCGCCGCGCGATAGCCCTTGCGGATGATCAGCTCGACCTGCGGGATGTCGAGCCCGGGATGAAACGCCGCCCCTGCGCTCCCTTGCACGCAGTGGTCGGGCCACAGCGTCTGCGGGCCGTAGGGCATCTCGATGGTCTCGAACGGACGATGGCCGGGGTGGGCGCCGGCGAACGAGGCGTGTCCCGCCGGATGCCAGTCCTGGGTCAGGATGACATGGGCGAACCGCCGTGCCAGAGCATTGACCACCGGCACGATCTCGTCGCCCCGCGGCACGGCGAGCCTGCCGCCCGGGCAGAAATCGCGCTGCGGGTCGGTGACGATCAGCACCTCGCGATCGCCAAAGGGGCCGTCCATTTTTTCTCCTTTCAGGGCTTGGCCTGGTTTGTCGGTGTCCTGGATAGCGGAACGCGGCCGTCCGAGGCTTTGAAAAATTGGCCGGAGTGCTGGGAACAGGGGCTGCATGACGAAATAAGCGTCCTTCGAGACGGCGCTTCGCGCCTTCTCAGGATGAGGTTGAATATATGATAAAATTGAGAAAGAACCTCATCCTGAGGAGCCCGCAACGCGGGCGTCTCGAAGGACGCACCGCGCCGATCCAGCGGCCTCGCCGATAACTTCACGATCTCTCCCGCGAAGCCAGGAGAGATCATCACCCGTGCCGAATTGTTCCAGGGCATCCGCCCGCGAGCGGGCCGAGGTTCAGGGCCGGCTGCGCTAATTCTGCGACGCGGTTTCTCGTATGCTCCTCCTTGTCGGCGGGGAATAGGCCCCGCCGACAAGGAGGAGATGAGAAATGAGGTTCCGTCTCCTCCTGGCCCTTCGCTGGGGCCGGGTACGGATCGCGATCCGTATCCGGTTCCAGCAGGGGCCAGGGCGCCGGGGAAGGGGGTGAACCTTCCCCGGTTGCCCTCGATATTAGCGCCGGCAGGGCCGAATGCAACCGTCAGAGGCAAAGTCGCCACATTCCTTCGCTTCGGCGAGCCGGCCCGTGTAAACAAGTAACCGACGCTGCCCGCGCAGCATGGGGGAACCATGCCGAACGCCCTCTACTACGGCGACAACCTCGACGTTCTGCGCGACAGCATCGCCAGCGAAAGCGTCGATCTGATCTACCTCGACCCGCCGTTCAACAGCCAGGCGAGCTACAACGTCCTGTTCAAGGGGCCGTCCGGCAAGATGGCGGACGCGCAGATCGAAGCCTTCGAGGACACCTGGCATTGGGGCGAAGGGGCCGAGCGCGCCTTTTCCGAGGTCCTCGCCTCGCCCTACACCCAGGCTGCCGAACTGCTGGCCGCGATGCGCTCATTCCTCGGCGAGAACGATGTCATGGCCTATCTCGCGATGATGGCGGTGCGGCTGATCGAACTGCACCGCGTCCTCAAGCCGACCGGCTCGCTCTACCTGCACTGCGATCCAGTAGCGAGTCACTACCTGAAAATCCTGCTTGACAGCATTTTTGGGCCAGCGAATTTTCGCAGTGAAATAATTTGGCGTCGTAGTCCTTCCCACAACAAGCTATCCAAACAGTACGGCCCCATACATGATACAATTCTGTTCCTTGCGAAGTCCGAAGACGCGGCGTTCCACCCCGGTCAGACGGCTTACACGCGCTCCTACATCGAAGATGAGTTTCGTCTCAGAGATGCAGGTGGCCGATACCGGCTCAACGAAGTGATGGGTGCCGGTACGCGCACGGGTGATAGCGGAAAGCCGTGGCATGGCTACGATCCCACTACTCGGGGACGGCATTGGGCAATTTCAGAATCGATAGGAGAAAAGCTAGGTTTCGTGGCTGATGGCATGACGGTACAAGAGAAATTAGACGCTTTGCTCGGACTCGGTCTTATCGTTCTATCGA
Source organism: uncultured Alphaproteobacteria bacterium (assembly GCA_963789255.1). Taxonomy (GTDB): domain Bacteria; phylum Pseudomonadota; class Alphaproteobacteria; order ATCC43930; family CGMCC-115725; genus DATARH01. The sequence goes on from CAWBJW010000002.1 coordinate 90,773, forward strand.
AAACAGGCCGACCAAAATACAAACAATACCCAGGCACTGGCGTTGCCTATCAAGACATTTGGGCATATCAACCCGGCACTGACGGCGTGCTTTTCGACTCACCCCTCGGCATCGACAACGATGTCAAATGGCTCTCCAACGAAGGCGAAAAGCTCGGCTATCCGACGCAAAAGCCAGTCGGCCTGTTGGAGCGCATCATTGAAGCGTCTTCGAACCCCGGCGATGTCGTGCTCGACCCGTTTTGCGGCTGCGGCACGACGATCCATGCCGCGCAAAAGCTCGGGCGGGCGTGGATCGGGATCAACGTCACGCATCTGGCGATATCGCTGATCGAGCGGCGGCTGAAGGACGCGTTTCCCGGTATTGCCTTCGAGGTTCACGGCACGCCGAAGGACCTGGAAAGTGCCCTCGACCTCGCTTCCCGCGACAAATACCAGTTCCAGTGGTGGGCGGTGTCGCTGGTCGATGCCCGGCCCTATGGCGGCAAGAAGAAGGGCGCCGATGGCGGGATCGACGGCATCCTGTTCTTCCGCAGCGACAAGGACAAAACCGAAAAGGCGCTGATCTCGGTCAAGGGCGGCGAGAATGTCGGGGTCGGCATGGTCCGCGAGCTGATCTCCGTCGTCGATCGCGAGAAGGCGGCGATCGGCGTCTTGATCAGCCTCGCCTTGCCGACCCGCGTCATGGAGCGCGAGGCGTCGGCCGCCGGCCTCTACGAGACGCCGTTCGAGAAGGTGCCGAAAATCCAGATCATCACGCTGGCCGAATTGTTCCAGGGCATCCGCCCGCGCATCCCGCGCATCGATGTCGGCGCCACCTTCCGCACCGCCGCCCGCGAGAAGACCGGTATTCAGCAGCGGTTGCTGTAAACCGGCACGTAGAATTTTATCCGGCGGCGGCGCCGAACGATCGTTTGCCGCCCGCCGCCGCGTTCTGCTTCGTTGCGCAATTGGCGGACCTTGAAGGTCGGCCAGGCTGACGCCATATTGCGTTCCCTGTTCGTTCGCGCCGGGAGGGACATGAAGCGTTCGGCACGTTGTTCAACCACACCGAGAATTCCGCCTGATGTCAGCCAGATAGATCAGGCCGGCGGGATGCCGCGATGCAACCGCTGGTTTCATCCGGCAGAGCGAATTGACAAGGCTGCCGGCGGGCGGGTCAATTGAGCGACGGCAGAGTCAGGGAGAGGGCAGCAAAATGGGCATGCTGGAGGGACGGGTCGCGATCTGCACCGGCGCGGCGCGCGGGGTCGGCGCCGAGGTCGCCAAGCTGATGGCGGCGCACGGCGCCAGGATCGTCGTCGTCGATCCCGGGGTCGGCGGCGCCGGCGAGGGCGGCGACGCGCGCCCGGCGCAGGCGACCGCCGACGAGATCAAGGCGGCCGGCGGCGAGGCCGTCGCCAATTTCGGCTCGGTCGCCAAATTCGACGATTGTCTCTCGATGGTGCAGCAGGCGCGCGACACCTTCGGCGGCCTGCACATCGTGTTCAACGCCGCCGGCATCTTGCGCGACAAGATGTTCCACAACATGTTCCCGAGGATTGGCAGGCGGTTATCGATGTACACCTGACAGGTCACTTCAATGTCAACCGGGCGGCGATCAATCTGTTCCGCGAGCAGAATTACGGCCGCCTGATCCTGGTGTCGTCGACCTCGGGGCTCTTGGGCAATGTCGGTCAGGTCAATTACGGCTCGGCCAAGTTCGGCGTCGTCGCGATGGCCCGCATCATCGCGATGGAAAACCAGTCGCGCGGCATCACCGCCAATGTCATCGCGCCCTCGGCCGACACCCGGATGACCCGCTCGGTGCCGACCCCGAAGGACCCGGCGGCGGCGGCGCTGCGCGAAGAGCGGCTGCGCCGCAGCCGGGCCGACGCGATCGCGCCCCTTTGCGTCTATCTCGCCTCGGAAGGAGCCGCCCACGTCACCGGCCAGGTCTTTCATCAGCGCGCCGCCGAATTGTCGCTCTACGGCCATATGCGGCCCTTGCGGATGGTGCACCATCAGGGCGGCTGGACCCCGGAACTGATCGCCGAGGTGGCGATGCCCTCGCTCGCCAACCAGTTCACCCCGCTCGACTCGCGCAACACCCATGCCGGCCTGCCGATGGAGTGAGAAGGGATGGGACTCCCTCAGTGCGCGATGACGGCCGGCGCCGGGGCGGGCGTCACGACCTGCGGCGTGATGATGGTCGGCGTCGTGGTCGGCGGGATGTGGAAAACCGGCGAGAACGGGACGTTGGTGTAGTATTGCTGGGCGAAGCTGGCGACCGCCGCGATCGGCGTCTGCGGCACGTAGACGACATCGAAGGATTTGAGCAGCGGGTCTTCGGCTCCGGCCCCGGCGTAGGAACCGAGGGCCACCTGATAGGTGCGGACGGTGCCGCCGGCGTCATGCCGCATCACCAGCACATCGCCCGTCCTGGCGCCGGTCTTGACCCCGCCGGCCTGCGCCAGGGCGCGGGCCACGGTCAGCGGCATGTCGCTGCGAATGAGCCCGGGGTGGGCGACCCAGCCATCGACATAAACCACCTCCGGCGCGTAATGCCGCACCGTCAATGACAACTCGGGCGATTTGAGCAGCTTGCTATAGCGCTCATCGAGCCGCGCCGTCGCCTCGGGCACGGTCAGCCCGCCGACCGCGACGCTGCCGAGCGCTTTGGGCGCGACCGTGCCGTCCATGCCGACCGTGACCCGGTCGTTGTAGTCGGCGGCGAACGGAAAGCGGATCTCGAACTGGTCGCCGGCCGAGAGGGTGTGCTCCGGCATGATCGCCGCCCCGCCGACCGGAATTTCGCCGCCCGGCGCCAGCCCGGCCAGAAGCGGCCCGCTTGGCGCGCAGGCGCCGAGCAGCAGCGGGAGCACGATGGACCAGGCGCAACGCATTATTCGCCTGCCTCACTGCCGCTCCAGCCGCTCGACGCCGGTCAAATCCATCGACCACGGCAATGCCGAGCGGCACCAGCCCTGCCGCGACGGTTTGAGGTCGGCGCGGCGGTCGAGCGTGCCCACGCGCAGGCCATAGGACGATGGGTTGGCGACCGGGGCCACGGAGTAGAGCGGCGTGCCGCAATCCGGGCAGAAGCCGTGCGCCCGCTGGTTCCCGCTCTCGGCGGTCTTGATGTAGATCTTTGGGCTCCCGCTCTTCAGCACAAAGCTGCCGGGCAGCGAGGCGACGTTGGTGCGGAAAGCGGTGCCGGTCAGCGTCTGGCAATCGGTGCAATGGCACACCCTGACCTGGGCCGGGTCGATTTCCGCCTCGAAGCTGATCTGCCCGCAATGGCAGCGTCCGGTGACTTTCATTTTGCTTCTCCTACGCGATATGTCTCCATGTGCCGCTGGGAAATTGTGGCCTGGCTCGCTATGTTGGGCGCATGAACCTCGCTCGAATAACTATCGATCCTGCGGTGTGCACCGGCAAGCCATGTATTCGCGGATTGAGGTTTCCGGTGGCTCGGCTGCTCGGCCTGCTCGCTGCAGGCGAGACCCGGGAAAAAATCCTGGCGAGCTATCCGTACCTCGAACCAGAGGATATCGACGAGGCGCTTCGGTACGCCGTCTTCCTTGCCGAGGATGAGACCGTCGAACTGGCTCGGTGAGGTTCCTCGTCGATATGCCGTTGTCGCCGGCCCTGGCGCAATGGCTTGGGACGCAGGGGCATGATGCAGTTCACGCGTCTGCCCTGGGAATGGATCGCGCAGCCGATGCTGACATCCTGGTCCGCGCGACCGAGGAAAGTCGCACGATCGTCACCGCCGATCTCGATTACCCGCGCCTGCTTGCCATGACGCAGGCTAGCGGACCGAGCGTCCTGCTGTTCCGCGGCGGCGACTGGAGCGAGGCCGATGTTATCAGGCGCATGTCCGAGATATTGGCCGGTTTGAACGATGCTGATATCGCGCAAAGCATACTGGTTGTCGAACGCGATCGTGTGCGCAGGAGGCGGCTACCTATCAGGTGACTGAGCCAGCGCTTCGGAGCGCAGCGCAGAACGGCCTTCTCAAAATGCCCCGAGGCCGAAGATGCCGTCGATCGGGTCGACCCCGGCGATGACGCGCTTGCCGATCAGGTCGCGCAAGGTCTCCGAGGTGCCGCCGCCCAATGTGCCGTAGCGCGCGCCGCGATAGAAGCGCGACACCGGGAACTCGTCGGTGAAGCCATAGCCGCCATGCACCTGGATCGCCTCGCTGGTGACGCGCAGCGCCATCTCGTTGCAGGTCACCTTGGCGGCGGCAGCGAGGAGCGGGTCGGGGAACGGGTCGGCGCTGGCGCAGGCGCGGTAGAGGATCGAGCGGCTGGCTTCGATGTCGCGGTACATCTCGGCGATCTTCCAGCGCATCCCCTGGAAGTCGCCGATCGCGCGGCCGAAGGCATGCCGCTCCTTGACGTATTTGACCGCCTCCTCGAGCGCGCCCTCGGCGAGGCCCAAGGAAATGCTGGGGTTGAGACAGCGCTGGGTGTTGAAGGCCGACAGCAGCTTGCGGAACCCGTCTTCGAGGACGAGATTCTCCGGCGGCAATTCGCAATCCTCGAAGCGGATCTCGTGCAGGTTTTCGCCGCCCATCGTGTGGTAGCTGCCGGTGACCGAAAACCCCGGCGTGCCTTTTTCGACGAGCACGCAGCCGATGCCCTCGCGCCCCGGCTTCTTGTCGACGCGGGTGAAGACGACGAACATCCCGGCCTCCTCGGCGCGGCTGATCAGCGTCTTGACCCCGTTGAGGCGCAGCCGGTTGCCGACATGGTCGGTATTGGTCTTGTAGTTGGCGACATCGGTGCCGGCGTCGGGCTCGGTCATGCAGATCGCGAGCAGGCATTCGCCGCTGCACACCGCCGGCAATATGCGCCGCTTGATCGCCTCGGGGGCGTAGGTCGCGATGATCCGGGTCTGCACCCCGACCTCGCCCAGGACGGCCATCGCCGTCACGTAGCAGGATTTGGCGATCTCCTCGAGCACCAGCGCGGTGTCGAAGACCGGCAGGCCGAGCCCGCCATACTCCTCCGGCACCGCCATGCCGAGAACGCCGAGCGCGGCGAGCGCTTTCATGTTCTCCCAGGGGAAGGTGCCGTCCATGTAGCGCGTTGCGCGTTGGCGGAACTCGCTCTGCGCCAATTCGCGGATCGTGTGGACAAACTGGCGCTGCTCGTCGGTCAGGGTCGGGAACAAGGGCGTCTCCTCGGTTGGGGCGGCGGTCCGGAGTATGCCCTCTCCGCCCCTCATGGGGGAGAGGCGGCAGCGATCGGGTCGGCGGTTTCCGGCATCCCGAGCGCGAGACGATCAGAGCCACGGCGCTCGTGGTCGATGTCACCGCCACAGCCACAGCGTCCCGATCGCGAGGGTGATGACGGTCAGCGGTGCGCCGACCCTGAAATAGTCCCAGAAGCCGATCTCGACCCCGGCGGCGGCGGCCCGCTGCACGACGATCAGATTGGCAATCGAACCCAGCACGGTGAAGTTGCCGGCCAGGGTGGACGCCATCGCGACCGTGAGCCACGCCGTGTCATGGTCGTTCAGCGCCTCGACAAACGGCTTCAGCATCAAGACGGCCGGCACGTTGCTGACCAGGTTGGACAGCACCGCCGTCACCGCGCTGAGCACAGGAACCTGATCGAGATGCAGCCGGCCCGCGGCGGCTGTGATGCCGGGGCCGAGGAGCGCGTGCTGCGCTCCGGCGACGATGATGAACAGCCCGGCAAACATCAAGAGCAGCGACCAGTCGATTTCCGCATAGACCCGCCGGCTCTTCACCCGCCGGGTCAGCAGCAAGAGGCCGCCGATGATGATCGCCGCCTTGGCCGGTACGACCCCGGCGAAAAACAATGCGATCATGATCAGGGTCGCCAGCGACGCGCGGATCACCAGCACGCGGTTGACGCGAATATGCGGTCGCGGCGCTGCCAGTTTGGCGGCGCCGGCGAACTCGGCGCGATGGCAGAGCGCGATCAGCGCCACGATGACGATCAGTCCTATGAGAGCGACCGGCCCCAGCGCCAGGGCAAATGTGCCGTAGGGGATATGAGACAAGCTGCCGATCATGATGTTCTGCGGGTTGCCGGTGATCGTCGCGGTTGACCCGACATTCGATGCCATCGCCACGGCCAGCAGGTAGGGCACCGGCCGGCGTCCCAGCGCGAGCGTCAACTCCAGCACGAGCGGGGCCAGCACCAGGCAGATCGCGTCGTTCACCAGGAAGGCGGAAAAGACGCCGGAGGTCGCGACGATCGCAACGAGCAGGATCAACGGCCGCCTGGCATGGGCCATGGCCCAGGCATTGGCGACGGCAAAGAAACCCGAAAGCCGCAGACTGGCGACGACGATCATCATGCCGAGCAGCAGCGTGATGGTGTCGAGGTCCACCGCCTGGTAGGCATCCTCGAGCGGCAGGGCGCCCGATGCGACCATGAGGCCGGCGCCGACCAGGGCGATGCCGGCCCGGTCGATGCTCAGGCCGGGAATCCGGCCGATCGCGAGCGCCAGATAGCTTCCGGCAAAGATGATTCCGGCCGCGACGTCCCGGCCGTCCCCGCCAATCCGATCGCCGGCCGGAAAGAGAGCGGGCATCAGCGCGGCGGCGATCGCTGTCGCGACCACGACCCCGACCAGCAGGACGCTCAGGGCGACCAGCCGGCAGCTTCTATGGGAGGCCCTGTCGCGCATATGAGCGATGTTACGGGCTAATTATCGCCCGGCCTCGATCACCAATCCCAGTCGAGGAGGCGGCGGATGGCGAGGCGCAGCGCCTCATGCGGGCGGGTCAGACCGAGCCTTGCCATCGCGCCGTCCCACTCGGCGGCGGCGTGTTGCAGCGGCGCCAGGACGGGGCCGTCGCCCATGCGATCGAGCCAGGATGACAGGTCGCGCGATGCGAATAATGCCAGCACGAGGGCACCGACCAGGGTGACCGCGAAGACCTGGCGCGGCGAGCCACCGCTGCGCCGCAGTTTGAGCGGGATCGCGTCGGCGCTGGGTGCCGCAGCGACGGCTGGCAGTTCGCTTTCAAGCGCGACCATGGCTTAAAACCGGAAATAGATGAACGGGGCGACCCCTTCGGGACCGAGGGCGTTGATCGCGGCGACGACGATGCCGGCGGTCGCGCCGCTTCCCCAAACGGGCATGCGGCCGAGCGCGGCGGCGGCGCGCTCGAACAGCGCGCCGGAGGTGAACTGGCCGGCGAGGCCGAGCACGATCAGCGCCACCATGAACGGCCCGGCCTGCTGTACCCCGTCGCTCCAGCCGGCGCCCAAGCCCGAAATGTAGAGCCGCGCAACCTCGAAATCCTCGGCCCGGAAAAAGATCCAGGCGAGGCAGACGAAATGGAACACGACCACTGTCGCGATCGCCCGTGCCGCCGGGCTTTGCGACCGCTTTCCGAGCCAGGGTTCGAGCAGGCGCTCGACCGCGAGGCCGCCGCCGTGCAGAGCGCCCCAGGCGATGAATTTCCACGCGGCGCCGTGCCACAGCCCGCCGAGCAGCATCGTGATCATCAGGTTGCGATAGGACTTGAGCTTGCCGTGCCGGTTGCCGCCCAATGGCTTGTAGAGATAGTCGCGCAGCCAGGTCGACAGCGAGATGTGCCAGCGCTGCCAGAACTCGCGCAGCCGCTCGGCCCGGTAGGGCTGGTTGAAATTGGCCGGAAAGCGGAAGCCGACGAGCGCCGCCAGCGCGATCGCGATGTCGCTGTAGGCGCTGAAATCGCAATAGATCTGCACCGCATAGCCGTAGGCGGCGAGCAGCAGATCGGGGCCGCCATAGCTGGTCGGCGCGGCGAAAACCGGGTCGACCAGCCCGGTCGAGAGATAGTTCGCGATCACCACCTTCTTGAAGAGGCCGCCCAAAATCAGCAGCAGCGCCGGGGCGATCGGGATCGGTTCGACCGACGGGCGGGCGAGCTGCGGCAGGAAATAGGCGGCGCGCACGATCGGCCCGGCGATCAGCTGCGGGAAGAACGACATGTAGAGCGCCATGTCGAGCGGGTTATGGCAGACCGCGACATCGCCGCGGTAAACGTCGGTGACGTACGAGATCCCGTGGAACGTGAAAAACGAGATCCCGACCGGCAGCAGCACCTCGAAAAACGCCAGCTCGTGCTGGAGGCCGAGGAGGCGGGCAAGGTGGTTCGCGCTGAGCACGAAAAAGTCGAGATATTTGAAAACGCCGAGCAGTCCGAGATGAAGGGCGACGGCGATGGTCAGGACAAGGCGCCGTCGATCCCGGTCCCGATCCTGATCCACGGGCGCGCCGATCATCCGGCCGGCGAGGTAGCTGACCGTCGTGCTGAAGGCGAGCAGAAAGCAGAACCGCCAGTCCCATTGCGCATAGAAGTAATAGCTGGCGACAACCAGCACCGCCTTCTTTGCCGCGAAGCGGGTCTCCAAGAGCGCCATCGCCGCCGCGACGACGACAAAGAACAACAGGAAGCCCGATGTCGGGAACAGCATCCGGGCTCAGCCGAACCGGGACGGCAGCAGAAGCCTCGCCAGGTTGGGCCACGGTCGAGCGGCACGCCCACCCCTGATTGCCGGCCGCACCACCGTTCGTGTCACAATCAACAAATCCCTGCCCAGCGCGAATCGGTTCTATCGGCTGGCACCACCCTGGGCAAGCGCGCGATCTATCGACCGCGTGCCATCTCGCGCCGGCATAAGGGTCGGCGGCTCGTCCCGGCAATTCGGTTTGCATCGCCGCTTCCGACCGATCAGTATTCCTGCGCAGGTTGGGGTGGTGGTTACGGGGGTAGGGCGCCGTGCGCGGATACGGTCGGCTGTGCGGCGCCGGGCATCTGATCGTGCGAGCGGCGGCCGTTGTCCTCTTCCTCGACGCGGCGAGCGCCGCCGCGCTCGCCGATGAGCCGGCCGGCCCGACGACGATCGTCGTCTTCGGCGACAGCCAGGCGCAGGGTCTGGCCGTCGGCTTGCAGCGCGTGCTGATCGAAGATCCGCGCCATCGCGTTCTCAACCGCACCCACCCCGGCGCCGCCTTGGTGCATGACGAGAGCGAGTGGCTGATGCCGGTCGCGCGGTTCACCTCCCGAGAGAAAGCCGACGTCGCGGTGGTCATGTTCGGGGCCAACGACCGCCTCGACATGCGCGACAACCACGGCGCCTATCTGCATTTCCGCACCGACGCGTGGCGCGCGGCCTATGCTGCGAGAGCAGACCAGATCCTCGCGCTCCTCGCCAAAGCCGGGCTCAGGGTGATCTGGTGCGGCAACCCGATCGCGCGCAGCCCGACCTATTCCGACGATATGAGCTACATCAACGACATCTATGCCGAGGAGGTGCCGCGTTTCGGGGGAAAATTCGTGCCGACGTGGACGATGATCGCGGACGAGCAGGGCCGCTTTGCCGCCTATGGCAAGGACCGCGACGGCACGACCGAACGGTTGCGGACCGATGACGGCATCCACTTTACCGCCGCCGGCTACGAGCTGATCGCGGACAAGATCGCCGGCCTGTTGTCGACCTCGGCGACCGCTGCGAATGCCCGCTGAGCGGAGCCGGACGGCGATTCTCAGGCCCGCTTGTGCCTCCCCCGCAGGCGGACGACAGGCCCCTGACCCGCGGCTCAACGCCTGGCGCGCCGACCTCGCCGACGCGCGGCTGCAGGGCATCGTCGCGGCGCCGCGTTATGTCGATGGTCGGGCAGCGCGGGTCGTCGTCGGCCGCGCGCCGATGCGGCGCACGCCGGAGCGGCAAGCCGAGGTCGATACCTTCTGTCATTACGGCGAGCGGGTGCTGGTCTTCGAGGAGGCCGGCGGGCACATCTGGTGCCAATCGTTGTTCGACTTCTATGTCGGATATGTCGAGGCGGGTGGTATCGCCATCGGCCCGATGCCCGATCCGACCCATTTCGTCGCGGCATCTGGCGCCTATTGTTATGAAGCGCCGGATCTGCGCTCGGCGGTCGCCGATTTCCTGCCGCGCCATAGTGCAGTCGTGGTCGCCGCGACCGGCCTCGTCACCCGCGGCACCGAATACGCCCGGCTCGACACCGGGGGCCATCTGCCGCTCGCCTGCCTGTCGCCGCAGCCGCCGAGTTCGCCCGATGTCGCCGCCGCCGCGGGGCTTTATCTCGGCGTTCCCTATTTGTGGGGCGGCCGCAGCTGGCTCGGGATCGATTGCTCCGGGCTGGTGCAGAGTGCGTTCCGCGACATCGCCGTCACCGTGCCGCGCGACACCGACATGCAGCAGGGCGCGATCGGGGAAGCGGTGGCGGTCAGCCGGGCCGCCGATCTGCGTCGCGGCGACCTGTTGTACCTGCCCGGGCATGTGCTGATCTATGCCGGCGACGGCGCCGTCATTCACGCCGACGGCATCAGCATGACGGTGCGGCGCGACGGCCTCGCCGGGTTGATGCGCGAGCGCGGCCTCGATTTCGCCGGGTTTGTCGTCCGCCGCGCTTAGGTTGCCGCAGCGGAGGGCGGCAAATGGGTTCTCGCCGGCCGCGCCGGCCGGGTTACAATCCGGGCGATCCGGAGAGCCACCATGCCCCTCCCCGCCGCGAGCCGCCTGCCCTTCGCCGCCGATCTCTCGATCTGCCGCATCCTCAACGGGATGTGGCAGGTGTCGGGTGCGCACGGCGCGATCGACCCGGCGCGCGCGGTTGCGGCGATGTTCCTCTATCACGATGCCGGGTTCACCACCTGGGACCTCGCCGACCATTACGGCCCGGCCGAGGATTTCGTCGGGGATTTCCGGCGTCAGTTCGCCGCGCGCTATGGCGCCGAACGTCTGCCGGAGATCCAGGCTTTTACGAAATGGGTGCCGCATCCGGGGGCCATGACGCGGCAGGTCGTCGAGCGAGCGGTCGGTGTGTCGCTCCGCCGCATGGGCGTCGACCGCCTCGACCTCCTGCAATTCCACTGGTGGGATTACCGCGACCAGCGCTACCTCGATGCGCTGAAACACCTCGCCGATCTGCGGGACGCAGGCCGCATCCGTCACCTCGCGCTGACCAATTTCGACACCGCGCGTCTCGCCGCGATCGCCGATCACGGCATCCGGGTCGTGTCGAACCAGGTGCAATATTCCCTGGTCGATCGCCGGCCCGAGGCGCGCATGGCCGCTTACTGCGCCGAGCACGGCGTCAGCCTGCTCGCGTACGGCACGCTCTTGGGCGGCCTTCTGTCGGAAAAATACCTCGGCCGCCCCGAGCCCGGCCGTGCCGAGCTCACCACCGCCTCGTTGCAGAAATACCAGCAGATGATCGACGCCTGGGGCGGCTGGGCGCTGTTCCAGGAACTGCTCGCGGCATTGAAACGGGTCGCCGACCGGCACGGCGTCAGCATCGCCAATATCGGGACCCGCTACGTGCTGGACCGCCCGGCGGTCGCCGGGGTCATCGTCGGCGCGCGGCTCGGCGTCGCCGAGCACGTCGCCGACAACGCCCGCACCTTCGGCCTCGCCCTCGACGCCGACGATCTGGCGGCGATCGAGCCGGTCCTCGCCAGATCGCGCGACCTGATGCGACTCATCGGCGACTGCGGGGACGAGTATCGGTAGGGTAAGCGGCACTCGGTCGTTCACCCCGGGTGGACGCGGCGCCAGTGCTCGGCGATGTCGCGGCCGGTGCAGATCCACACGCGCTCGTGCCCGGCGATGTGATCGAGAAACCGGACGAGCCCGGAATCCGGCCCGGGTGCCCGGTCAGCCGGTCGTGGACGGCCAGCGAGATCAGCTTTGGCCGGTCGGCGCCCTCGGCATAGAGCGTCTCGAAGCAATCGATCATGGAGCGGGCGAAATCCTCGCCGGTCGAGTGAGCGCGCCCTCCAATTCCGTGTCGCCCTCGACGATCGGGCGCTCGCCGCCGCCCTCGAAATTGATATTCGCAGGCCCCCCGATGCGCACACCCTCTAGTGACGCCGAGTTAGCCGAGCGCTTGACCGGGATCGTGCGTGCCGCGCCCTCGCTGATGCGGGTGCTGCGCGCCGCGCGGCTGCTCGATCTGCCGGATTGGCTGGTGATGTCGGGCGCGGTGTATCAGCCGGTGCTGAACCATCTGACCGGGCGCATGCCCGATTACGGCATCAGGGATTACGATTTCGGCTATTTCGACGCCTCGGATATTTCCTATGACGCCGAGGATGTGGTGATCCGCCGGGTCGCGGCCGCCTTCGACGAGCCGCTCAGAAGCACCGTCGAGGTCCGCAACCAGGCGCGCGTGCATCTCTGGTTCGAGGCCCATTTCGGCGAGGCCTATACCCCGCTCTCGTGCACCGCCGAGGCATTGGAACGCTTCGTCTGCCCGATGTTTGCGGTCGGTGTGCGCCTCGACGCCGACGACCGGCTGCACGTCGAGGCGCCGTTCGGCCTCGCCGATCTGTTTGCCCTGCGCCTGCGGCCCAACCCGCGGCGCCGGACGCTCGGCTTCGAGCGGACCACCCTCAGCGTCCGCAGCCGCTGGCCGGAACTTGCGGTCGAGGCCGAGGGCCCGGCCGGTCAGCGATAGAACTCGATCTTCGCCTCGCGGAACCACAGGAAATTCGCCGGCGCCGCCGAAATCGGCCCGTTGATCGCAAACACCGCAATCTCGAATTTGTCGCCGGGGTGGACGATGTTGTCGCCAAGCACCAGGCGGTTGGGCATGTTGAAGCCCTGGATCGTCGCCGGGCTCGGCCGCCCCGCCGCGCGCGGCATCTCGCCGTTGACCCAGATTTCGGCATAGTCGTCGACATTCACCCGCAGCACCGTCTTGGCGCCATCGGTGGCAAAACCGGCCGCTTCCGCCGGGATCGTCAGCGTCGTGCGATACCAGAAGAACGAGATCATGCCGCCGCCGCGTCGGCCGCCGAGATCGCCGGCGGGAACAACGGGCCAGGCCGAGTCGTCGAAGCCGACGATCTCGGCATGCGGTTCGACATCGTAGGTCGTCCTGAATTCGGGCCGCGCATCGGAGAGCGCCGGGCACTCGACGATTTTCGCCTCCATCCCGCGCCACAGGGCGCCGAACACCGCCGACCCCTCCGCGGTCATCAGATCGACGACATGCACGGGCGGCGTCAGCGGCGCGACCGGCGGCTGCGGCGCGAGCAGTGGCGGAGTTGCCGGCATGGCGGAAACCGTGGGCCTGGTGTAACGGGTCGCGGGCATGGTTTTGTCCTTTCTGGCGGATCAGCCACTATAGACGGACGCACAAAGGGGAGGGAGCACGTAAAATGACTGGTTCGAGCCGCTACAGCGTCCGCGTCGAAGGGGCAAAATATGGCGTCAGCTTCGGAACGGCGCTGGCGATTGCCATTTCCTACACGACCAACCACTCGATCCTGTGGGCGATCGTTCACGGCATCTTCGAGCCTGGCTCTACGTCATCTACTTCGCGCTGTTTCGGGCGTAGCCGTGACCGCGGCCAACTAAGGATGTTGAAGGACACAATACCATGAGCGATCAGCCGCATCCCGTCTTGCGCGACATCCCGATCGGCATCGATGCTGCGGGCCGGCGGCACGAGACCGACACGATGGGCGCCATCGAGGTGCCGGCCGACCGCTATTGGGGGGCGCAAACCCAGCGCAGCCTCGTCCATTTTGCGATCGGCGACGACCGCATGCCAAAGCGCGTCTACCACGCCTATGGCTACGTCAAGAAGGCGGCGGCATCGCTCAACGCCGCCGCCGGGCGGCTCGCGCCCTGGAAGGCCGAGGCGATCGTACGCGCCGCCGACGAGGCGATCGCGGGCCTGCTCGACGATCACTTCCCGCTCTATGTCTGGCAGACCGGCTCGGGCACGCAATCGAACATGAACGTCAACGAGGTGCTGGCGAACCGGGCGATCCAGCTGCTCGGCGGAACAATCGGCAGCAAGTCGCCGGTGCATCCGAACGACAACGTCAATATGGGGCAATCCTCGAACGACACGTTCCCGACCGCGATGCACATCGCCGGGGTGCTCGAATTGGAGGGGCACCTGCTGCCGCAGGCCGAGGCGTTGGCTGCGGCGATCGAGGCCAAGGCGAGCCAGTGGATGGCGGTGATCAAGACCGGGCGCACCCACCTGATGGATGCCGTGCCATTGACCGTCGGACAGGAATGGTCGGGCTGGGCCCATCAGATCCGCGACGCGCTCCTCCGCATCCGCGCCTCCGAAGCGGGGCTGTTCGAGCTGGCGGCCGGCGGCACCGCGGTCGGCACCGGGCTCAATGCGCCGCCGCATTTCGGCCGCGACATCGCCGAGAGGATCGCCGGGCTGACCGGCCGCCCGTTTGTGACCGCGCCCAACAAATTCGCGGCGCAGGGATCGTCTGACGCGATGGTCGCGGCGATGGCGGCGGTGCGCGGGCTCGCCGTCGCGCTGATGAAGATCGCCAACGACATGCGCTGGCTCGCCTCGGGGCCGCGCTGCGGCCTCGGCGAGCTGCTGCTGCCGGAAAACGAGCCGGGCTCCTCGATCATGCCGGGCAAGGTCAACCCGACCCAGCAGGAGGCGATGGTGATGGTCTGCATCCAGGTGATCGGCGAAGACAACGCCGTCGCCTTCGCCGGCAGCCAGGGCAATTTCGAGCTCAATACGATGCGCCCGATCATCATCAGCAATTTCCTCCATTCCGCCCGTATCCTCGGCGATTCCTGCGACAAGCTGCGGAGTTTCTCGGTCGAGGGGACGCGCCTCAACCGCCCGCGCATCGACGAGATGGTCACCCGCTCGCTGATGCTGGTGACCGCGCTCGGCCCGGTGATCGGCTACGACAAGGCGTCGGCGATCGCGCACCAGGCGACCGAGGAGGGCCTGACCTTGAAGGAGGCCGCGCTCCGCTCCGGCGACATCGACGAGAAACGGTTCGACGAGATCGTCAACCCCGCGAAGATGGTCGGGCACGGTGTCGGCGGAAGCTGAGCCAAGCCGCTTGGCGATTGCGTGTTTGCGCTTGATAATAACCCAATTTTGTGGTATTAATACGGCGTGCCCAAACCCCTCGACGAGAGCACCCTGCAATGGATGACACGATCCCGAGCGCGCCGGCGGCCCTTTGCAACCAATGCGCAAATCCGGCCTGTTTTCCACCTGTAGAAACAGGTGGCGGGTGACGCCGGGCTAAATTCCAGGTTGTATCGGTAACGGGCGGCGATATCCCGCTGTCTCTCCCTTCGCCATGGCCGGGCTTGACCGGCCGTCTCTGGATGCCGTCCGGCTAAGCACGCGAGCAGCAATGGCCAAAGGATCTGCCATCCTGACGGACGGCTTTGCCCTGGCGACCCATGACGGCGTCGGGACCTTGCGGCGCACGGCGATGAGCGGGGCGCGCGCGGTCGGCAGCGACGGCAAACTGGCGTTGCCGTTCAACTGTTCCGGCATGTATCGCGGCTATGTCAAACATGACAGAATCGTGTACACGGCAATCTACGACGAGACTTACCGATCGGCATGACCATGCGAGCCTGTTGGCGCCCCGTGCTGTTCGCCGCCGTTGCGGCGCTTCTCCTGGCGAGTTCCGCGGGCCGGGCCGGTGCGCAGCCGGCGAAGAGCCCGGCGCCGGTCTCGAACGGGATGCTCAAGATCGGGCTCATCCTCGACATGTCGGGGCCGTATGCCGATACGACCGGTATCGGCAGCGCAACCGCGGCGCACATGGCGGTCGCGGATTTCGGCGGCCATGTGCTCGGTGAGCCGATCGAGGTCCTCGTCGCCGACAACCGGGACAGCAGCGACCGCGCCGCGGCGATCGCTCGCGACTGGTTCGGCGATCAGAATGTCGATGCCATCATGGATGTGACCGGCTCGTCCGAGGCGCTGATCGTCCAGGCGATCGCCAACACCAGACACAAAATCGTCATCTTGAACAGCGCCGTCGCGGCGCGGCTGTCGAATGAAGCGTGTACCGCGACCTCGATCCATTACACCTTCGATACGCACGCGATCGCCAACACGATCGGCGCCGCGCTGGTGGAGCGCGGCGACAAAACCTGGTTCTTCATCACCGTCGATTACAGTTTCGGCTACGATCTCGAACACGATGCAGAAAACGTCGTCGAGGCGCAAGGCGGCCAGGTGCTGGACGGCGCGCTCGTCCCGCTCGGCGCGCAGGATTTCGTATCGTACCTCGCCCGGGCGCAGCAATCCGGGGCGAAGGTCATCGCGCTCGCCAACGGCGGCGCCGATCTGGACAACACCATCAAGGAGGCGGCGCGGCGCGGCATGATCCCGGGGCCGCAGGTGTTTGCCGGCCTCGGCATGCGGATCAACGCAGTCCATTCGCTCGGCCTCGACACAACCCAGGGCATGATCCTGACCGACGCCTTCTATTGGGACATGAACGATGCGACGCGCGCCTGGTCGAAGCGGTTTTTCGCGCAGGTCAAGAAGATGCCGAACGGCCTGCAAGCCGGGGTCTATTCGGCGACGATGCATTATCTTGAGGCCGTTGCCCGCGCCGGGACCGACGATACCGATGCGGTGCTGAAGGCGATGCGGGCCGCCCCGGTCAACGATTTCTTTGCCCATGACGGCCATATCCGCGCCGATGGGGTCATGGTGCACGACATGTACCTGTTTCAGGTCAAGACGCCCGCCGAATCGCACTACCCGTGGGATTACCTCAAGCTGATCGCGACGATCCCGGGCGACAAGGCCTTCAATTCGCTCGCCCAATCGAAATGCCCGCTGGTGAAGCCGTAATCTTCGGCTAGATTGGCCCTGGCGATCGTCGCGGAGCTGGAGCCATGGCCTTTGATTTCGTAGGGAAAATCGTTCTTATCACGGGCGGCGGCAACGGCATCGGCGCGGCCTGCGCTCGGGCTTTTGCGGCGTCGGGGGCGCGGGTCGCGGCGCTCGACCGCGATGGCGCGGCGGCCGAGCGGGTCGCGGCCGAGATCGGCGCCGAGTTCGCCAACCGGGCGAGCGGTCACGCCCTCAACGTCGCGGACGGTCCGGCCTTCGCCCGGCTCGCCGCCGATATCGCGGCCAGGGAAGGCGGCATCAACGTCCTGGTCAACTCGGCCGGGACGATCACCCGCCAGACCATCGCGGCGATGCCGGTCGCCGATTGGGACCGGGTCATCGCGGTCAATCTGCGCGGGCCGTTCAACGGCACCCAGGCGGTCATCCCGCACATGAAAAAACGCGGCGGCGGTGCGATCGTCAACGTCGCGTCGGTCGCCGGGCGGCGTATCTCGTTCGGCGGCGGCGCCAATTACACCGCATCGAAAGCCGGGCTCCTCGGCTTCACCCGGCACGCCGCCTACGAACTGGCGCCCGACAAGATCCGGGTCAACGCGGTCTGCCCCGGACCGACCGCGACGGCGTTTGGCGGCGGCCAGGTCCCGTCGGCCGAGCGCAAGGCGCAACGCGCGACCAAGATCCCGCTCGGACGCATGGTCGAGCCCGAGGACATCGCCGACGCCGCGCTGTTCCTCGCCAGCGACATGGCGCGCATGTGCACCGGAATCGCCCTCGATGTCGATGGCGGCGTCTTGATCAGCAACGACATCCCGTATGAGGAATATTTCGCCCGCGCCCGGTGATCCAGACCGGGCTGCAACGGCCCGGTGACAAATCCAGCGAACTGAGGAGCGCCGAAGATGCCCAAATTCGCCGCCAATCTGAGCATGATGTTCCAGGACATCGAGTTCCTCGACCGGTTCGACGCGGCCGCGCGTGCCGGCTTCAAGGCGGTCGAGTTCCTGTTCCCCTATGACCACCCGCCCGAAGCGATCGCCGAACGTCTCGAACGCAACCGCCTGAGCCTGGCGCTGTTCAACACGGTGCCCGGCGATTGGGCCGGCGGCGAGCGCGGCCTCGCCGCCCTGCCCGGCCGCGAAGCGGAGTTCCGCGACGGGGTCAACAAGGCGGTCCTCTACGCCAAGGCAACGAAATGCCCGCTGGTGCACACGATGGCCGGACTGTGGCCGCAGGGGCGCGACAAGAAGGAGGGCGAGCGCGTTTATATCGACAATCTGCGCTGGGCCGCCGACCGGATCGCCACAGCCGGCCTCACCGCCGTGATCGAGCCGATCAATACCCGCGATATCCCGGGCTATTTCCTCAATTACACAGCGCAGGCGATGGCGATCATCGAGCAGGTCGGCCGGGCCAACCTGAAACTGCAATTCGACCTCTACCACGTGCAGATCATGGAGGGTGATCTCGCGACCAAGATCCGCGGGCTGGCGGGTCACTACCCGCATGTCCAGATCGCCGGCAATCCCGGCCGCCACGAGCCTGACATCGGCGAGATCCATTACCCGTACTTGTTCGCCCTGTTCGACGAGATCGGCTATGCCGGCTGGATCGGCTGCGAATACCGGCCGAAGGGCGACACGATGGCCGGCCTCGGCTGGGCCAAGGGGTATGGCATCGAATAAATCCGGGCGCGCATCTCGTGGCACAATATGCCGATGCGGCGTAATCCCGTCATGCTGACCGATCGCCAGCGCCGCTTTCTCGAAGAGCGCCGGGTCGGTCACCTCGCCACCGCCGATGCGGGCGGCATGCCGCATCTGATCCCGGTCTGCTATGCCGTGGCCGGCGCCGATCTCTACATCACCGTCAACGAGAAGTCGAAACGGCACGACATCCCGCTGAAGCGGGTCCGCAACATTCTCGAAAACCCACAAGCCGCCTTTGTCGTCAACCATTACGACGAAGACTGGCGCCGCCTCGGCTGGGTCATGCTGCGCGGCCCGGCCGAGATCCTCGACGCGGGCGCCGAGCACGACCGCGCCCAGGCAATGCTCTGCGAGCGCTATCCGCAGCTTCGCGCGATGCAGATCGCCGGGCTTCCGGTCATCGCGCTGCGCATCGCGCGGGCGACCGACTGGGGCGATGTGCGCGGCGGCTAGGCCCGCGGCGGGCGCCCGCCGGTTAGGCCGGCAAGGCCGCCGTCCCGTTAATCGGGTTGATGGCTTGGCCTGAACCGGCGCTGGACAGGCCCGCAAGGGCAGGCGAAAATTCCGGCGACGCTCGCGGTAAGCGGGGTCGGCGGGGAGTGACAAATGGCCAGAACCTTCAGCGGCACCTATACCACGACGCAGGTTCTCAGCAATCCGGCGACCGACAACCCGGTGACGGTAGCCGGGACCGGGCTGATCAACGTCAACTCGACCAGCGCATATGCGGCCGGAATCTTCGGCAATTCCGGGACCGCCTGGACGCTTTCGAATTTCGGAACGGTCGAGAGCATCGGCAGCAAGGGCATCGGCGTCAATCTGCAATCCGGCGGGACTATTACTAACGGCGCGAGCAATTTGACGAGCGGGTTGATCGCGGGCTCGCTGGACGGCATCGATATCCAAGGCAGCGCCGGTACGATCACGAATTTCGGCACGATCGCCTCGACGACAACGGGAACGACGGGCTCGGCGATCGCTCTCAGCGCCGGCGGGCTGGTTACCAATTATGGCTTGATCGTTGGCGCGCGCGCACCGAACGTGATCGGTACGGCAACCGGCTATGGCGGGGTGATCACCACTAGTACGATCTCCGCCACCGTCCAAAACTTTGGGACGATCGCAAGTAGCGCTATCAATGTCAGCACCGGGATCAACCTGCTGCACGGCGGGCTGATCATCAATGGCGCGACCAATGCGACCGGCGCGCTGATAGCGGGTTCCCATGATGGCATATACGCCGGTGGACATCTCCTTTCCACCGGAACTGCCGCTTCCTATCCCGGCGCACTCGCGACGGTGGTCAACTACGGCACCATAACGGGCGGTAGCGGCCAGGGAGTCTTGCTGAATGAAGGCGGAACGGTTCTAAATTCCGGCGTGATCTCGAACGTGAGTACCGCGCATGCCGGGGTGTCCGTGCACAACGTCGCCGGAACCGTCGTCAATTCGGGGACGATCGAGAGCACCGGCAATCAGGGCGTTTATTTTCAGCTTGGCGGCAGCGTTGGCAACTCGGCCGGCGGGCTGATATCGGGGGGCGACGACGGCGTTCAAGTTCTCGGTTCGGCGGGCACCGCGGTCGCCCTGGGCACGGTTGTCAATTCCGGGACGATCCGCAGCACAGGGATCACATCCGGGGCTGGGGTCAATTTCGAGCAGGGTGGCATACTCACCAACCAGGCGGACGGCACGATTGCCGCCTACCGTACCGGCGTTTCGGTCAATGGCAGCGTCGGGGCGGTCGCCAATGCCGGCACAATCCTCAGCACCGGGACGGATTTCGACGGCGTCTATCTGGGAGCGGGCGGCACCGTCACCAATGCGCTCGGGGCGCTGATCGAGAGCGGGTGGAACGGCGTCTCGCTGAGCAATGTCGCCGGAACCGTGATCAATTACGGCACGATCGACAGCACGGCGAGCGTCGTCAACTCAGGAACATTGGATGGCGTCGCCGCGCGCCTGGGCGACGGCGGCCTCCTGGTCAACGGCGCGTCGGGATCGACCGGCGCGCTGATCACCGGAGACGAGTTCGGAATCACGATAGGCACCAAGAACGGCATTCCGCAGCCGGGCGCGGTCGGCACGGTGATCAATTACGGCACCATCGCCAGCACCGGAACCGGAACCGTCGCCTCTCCCGCCCTCAGATTGGGGGCAGGCGGGACGGTCACCAATCGCGGCATTATCGACAGCGCCGCCAGCAATGCTGTCGCCGTCATCGGTAGCGTTGCCGCCACGGTCAGCAATTTCGGACTGATCGAAAACTTCAGTACCTCTCCCGCCGCGATCTATAGCGCCGCGGGCGGGGTGATCAGCAATGCCGCGGGCGCCACGATCGAGAGCACGCGTAATGCAATCTCCCTCCACGACGCCGCTGGAACCACAGTCAGCTTCGGCAGCGTGGTCAATTCCGGGACGATCGAAAGCACCGGGGTGACAGCCGGGTCCGGGGTTTATTTCGGGCAGGGCGGGGTCGTGACGAACCAGGCGGGCGGGCTGATCACGGCCAACCGCACCGGCATTTTTTTCGGGAATACGGCGGGCACTGCTGATAATTTCGGCACGATCGTCAGCACCGCCGCGCTGTCCGCCGCCTCCGGTGCCGGCATCTATCTAGGCGCCGGCGGCGTGATCACGAACGAGGCGGGGGCAGCTGTCACCGCGGTGCGCGCCGCCGTGTCGCTCGCCTTCTTCGGGACGACGAGCGCGGCTGCCACGGTGACCAATTCCGGAACCCTCCTCGGCAATACCGGCATCTCGATCGGCGCCGGCGACACCGGCGACAACACGATCGTCAATTTCGGCACGATCATCGGCACGAGCGGCACCGCGGTCAGCCTCGGTTCCGGCGACGACCGGGTGGTCATCGAAGCGGGGTCGGGGTTCAACGGCGCGATCGGCAATTTCCATCCCGGCGACACCTTCGATCTTCCGTTCCTCTCGTTCAGCGGCAGCGGCACGGTGACGCTCGGCATCAACAACGTGCTGCAGATCGTCGCGGGCGGCAGCCCCATCGACATCGACCTCGACCCGGCACAGAGTTTCGCCGGCGATTTCTTCCACCTCGCCGGCGACGGCGGCACCGGCACCCTCGTCACCGAAAACCAGTCGGCATCGGCCGGTTCCAAGCTGGCATTCTTCGCCGGCGGGCAAACCGTCAACCTCGGGCTGACGCCGGACGGCGGCAATCTGCCGGCGCCGGTCGCGGGCGACTTCAACATCGAGGTGTTCACCGCAACCGCGGGCAGTCTGGCTGCCGGGTATCAGGCCGCCGTCCTGGTGCCGGGCGCGGCAGCGCTCGACAGCAACGAGGTGCAATCCGCGACAGGGAGCGAAGAGCTGCTTGCCGGCAGCTACCTGGTGATCGACCGGACCGGCGAGGAGTCGCTGCAGATCGTCGGGAATGCGGCGGGCGGCTCCAGCATTACCGTGGTCGGCTCGTTGGGCGACACGATCGCCGGCAGCACGGTGGCCGGCAACGCGCAGCTGATCGAAGCCATCCCCAATGCCGACGCCGTTAGCGGACCGATGACCGTGATCGGCGGCGCCGGGGCGACGACGGTGTGGGGCGGTACGGGCGACAGCATTGCCGGCGGCGCCGGGGCGATCACGGTGGACGGCCATGCCGGGGCGAACGACACGATCGTCGGCGGCGGCGGCGCCATGACGGTCTATGGCGCGGCGGGCGACAGCATCCTCGGCGGCGGCGGGGCGCTCCTGGTCAACGAGAACCAGGGGCTCTCCGGTCTGGAGAAGATTGCCGGCGGCAGCGGCAGCCTGACCGCGCTCGATCTCGGCCGCAACGACACGATCGGCGGCAGCACCGGCGGCACCACGTTCATCGACGACAGCTACGGCGCCGGCGGCGGTTCGCTGATCGCCGGCGGCAGCGGCAGCGCGGGCACCCTCGCCGGCGGCGAGAACAGCTTCATCAAGGCCGCTTTCGGCGACACGGTCACCGGCGGCGCGGACTTGACGCTGATCGACGCAACGGCCGGCGGCGACAGCATCCTCGGCGGCGCCGGCACGGTCGCCGGCGCGATCGCCGGCCTGTCGGTCGCCGTCAACACCGCCATCGAAGGCGGCGGCGGCGACACGATCGCCGGCGGCGCGGGCGCGAGCTACATCGATGCGAGCGCCGGGGCGCAGACGATCGCCGGCGGGGCGGGCGCCACCACGGTACTGGCCGGAAGGGGCGACCACATCGCCGGCGGCGCCGGGGCACTGCGGGTCATCGATCCCAATGCCAGCGGGTTCAGCTCGATTGCCGGCGGCATCGGCAATCTGACGGTGTTCGACATCGGCCGCAGCGATACGATCACCGGCAGCACCGCCGGCACCACCTTTGTCAACGACACCTACACCGGCACGGCGCTCGGCGGCTTCTCGCTGATCAGCGGCGGCAGCGGCACCGTCAGCGGCGCGGCAAACCCGGCCGGCGGCGCCGCCATCGGCGCCAACACCTGGATCATCGGCCAGGCCGGCGATACGATCCTGGGCGGCAGCGGCAACATGTATGTCGACGCCGGCAGCGGTTCGGAGAGCATCACCGGCGGCAGCTCGACCCTCGCCGTGACGATCCCCAGCCTACAGACGGCGAGCGGCGGGACCGCGATCCAGGGCGGCAACCTCGATACGATCACCGGCGGCAGCGGCACCTTGCAGCTCTACATCAACTCCAATGTCGGCGCCGAGACGGTCAACCTCGGGGCCGGCCACGGCGCCGCCGCGCTGCGCGACATCGATGTCGGGGCGGCCGGCGCCACCACCTCGGTCACCGGGTTCAACACCGCCACCGACCTCATCCAGTCGAAAAGCGGGGTCGACGCCCAGGGGGTCTTCCTCGGAACCTCAAAATCCGACGGCAGCGGCGGCACCATCCTATCCTTCGTCGACGGCTCGACGATGACCCTGGCCGGAATCGCCAGCATCGGCGCCATCAAGTTCACCCAGTGACGACACCTCACGAACCGTCCTCAATACCCGCCAGACAGAGCGGAAGGACATCAACGTCGTCTTGACGGCGACCGGGACCGGTGCGGTGGCGGGGTCGCGGCAATCTCGGATGCTATGCCGGCGATCACCGCAGTCCAGCTTCTCTCCGCTCCTTGGCGAAACAATCGGAGCGTCGGATACCACGGGGTGTCGGAGCGGTTCAGCAGCCAGCGCCAATCGGGTGCGTGCGGCAGCATCACCCACGCCTCCCTGCCCATCGCGCCGGCGAGATGGATGATCGACGTGTCCACGCTGACCACCCGCTCCAGGCAGTCGAGGACCGCCATCGTATCTGCGAAATCGCGGATCTCAGGCCCGAGATTGACGAGCGGGGCATGACCCCAGTAGCCGCCGATCTGCGCCTGCGCCGGGCCCTTCTGCAGCGACACGAGAGCGATCCCGGGAATCTCGGTCAACGGCGCAAAGGTGGCGAGCACGGTCGAGCGGTTGCGGTCGTTGTGATGGGTTGGCCGGCCGGCCCACGCGATACCGATGCGCCGGTAATTCGGCGGCAGCAATGCGTCGAGCCGCTCGGCCCAGGCCGCCGATCGTGCGGGGTCTGCCCGCACATACGGTATCCCCCCCGGGATCGTCTCGAGGCGCGTGCCGGCAAGCCGCGGCAGGCCGGACAGCGGGCAGTAAGCGATGAATTCCGGCGCCCGTTCCCAGTGATCGAACAGCGAGCCGGCGCCGGGCTGCTGTTCGATCACGGCGTGCAATTCGGCGCTGCACGCGATCGCGAGGTGCGGGCAACGCTCGGCCGCCCACGGGATATAGCGGGCGAACTGAATGACGTTGCCATAGCCCTGATCGGCGATCAGCAGGAGGGTGCCGTCGCGCAGCGGCGCGCCGTCCCATTGCGGTCGCTCGCTCGGCGGCAGCAGCGGCGGCGCGTTGGCGAGCTTCATGCGCCACTCGTATTCTTCCCAGCCGCGCTCGAAGTCGCCGCGCAACAGCGATGCCTCGGCAATCCCGAAATGGGCCCCGGCGAAACCGCTGTCGAGCGCTATGGCCCGCTCGCCGCACGCGATCGCCTCGTCGAGCTCGAGACGGTGGTAATGCAGCACGCCCAGATTGTGGTAGCAGTGAACGTCGTCAGGGGCGAGCGCGGCGGCGCGGCGCCCGGCGACGAGCGCCTCGTCGAGTTGGCCCAAGACGCGGTAGACTTCGCAGATATTGCGATAATACAGCGCCATCATCGGCGCCACTGCGATCGAGCGCTCCATCAACCGCACCGACTCGGCGACGCGGTCCTGCTTGAAGGCGACGATGCCCATCAGATGCAGCGCCGGGTGATGCTCGCCCGCCTCGGCAATGACATGGCGCAGAATGCTCTCGGCCTCGTCGAGCCGCCCCGCCTGCTCGTGCTCGGTCGCGAGCTGCATTAGTTGCGCGATGCGCTGGGGGGCTGTCGCCGGAGCTTCCGGCGGCATCACCTGCGGCGCCGGCTGTCCCGCTGCCGGGATCGCGCCGACCTCGATCTCGGGAGCAATCGCCCCGCCGGCGCTGCCGGGTTCAGGCAAGGGGATAACCCAGGCGAGCGATCACCGGCTCGAGAATAGCGATCGCCGGCTCCAGCTGCTTCAGGTAATGGCGATAGCGGTAGCGCGAGCGGTCGTACAGCTGTTCGGTCACCTGGGCATAGCTTGCGGTACGCGCATACCGCGGGTTCTCGTGGAATGCGAGGCAGTGCTCGTCGAACGGCTCGCCGATGAAATCGAGCATGCGGCGGGTCGCCGCTTCCTGATCGTCGACGATGTCTTCATAGCGGATCGGCAGGTAGCGTAACGTCATCTGCCCGCGGTAGTGCTCGACCAGCTCCATCGTCAGCGCGAAGTGGCGCGCCGCGGTTTCCAGCGCATAGGAGCAATAGAAGCCGTGCGTCAGATGGTTGGAAAACGTCGAGAGCACGACATCGAGCGGGTGGCGCAGCACATGAATCATCGGCGAGCGCGGAAACATCAGCGCAATCAACCCGAGATGGGTCTCGTTGAGCGGCATCTTGTCGGTGAACCAGGCGGCGTCCGGCTCGACGATGCCGAGCTGGCGGACCCGTTCGAGATAATAATCGCGCAACTCGTCGAGGCCGTGGCGCCGGTCGCCCATCCACAGCTCGGCCAGCGCCTCGGGATAGGCGAGCGGGCTGTTCAGCACCCGCATCATCGCGTCGGTGATCTCGTTGACGAAGGGCAGCTCGTCACCGGCGCAGATGCGCGGATGCGCCGACAGGGTCTGCTCGACCAGGGTCGTGCCCGACCGGGGAAAGCCGAGAATGAAGATCGGCTGCGCGGTGTCGTCGCGCCGCCGCGCCCGCGGCAGGATCGCGAGCCGGGTTTCGCTGAAGAACCCCTTGAGCCGTGCGGCTTGCTGCTGCGCGTGCTCTTCCAGATAGCCCTGACCGGTCACCTCGCGGCACAGCCGCTTGCCTTCGGCGAACGCTGCGAACGCCTCGTCGTAGCGGCCGATCCGGTCGAGCAGCCGCCCCTTCTCCAACAGCTCATTTGCGCCAAGCCCGGCGCCGCCCGGCGCCGGTGCCGCGGCATCCCCGCCGCCGGTCTGCGCTGGCGCTACCCCATCGCCCCTGCCGCTCGCCGGCGGCACCATCGCATCGAGGATCGCCAGCGCCTGCGAATGGGAGCCGGCGCGGCCGCACAGAACGGCGCGCGACAGCATGATGCTGGCATTGCCCGGCGCCAGAAGCTCGGCGCGGTCGAGCAATTCGGCGGCGCGCTCGACATTGCGGTCGGCCTCCTCCAACCGCGCCCAGCCGAGCCAGGTCAGCACCACCTCCGGCGCGGCGTTGCTCGATTCTTCATAAAGCTCGCGCGCTTCCGCCATCCTGCCCTGGTTCTTCAGGTTCCACGCCAGATTGGCAAGGAGGATCGGGTCGCGCGCCCGGGTCAGCTCGATGACCTTGCGGTAGTGGTATTCGCCGATCTGAGGCCGGTTGACCTCGGTCATGATCATGCCCATCAGATTGTGCGATTGCGGATTCTCCGGAGCGATTCGCACCGCGTTGCGGGCATGGATCTCGGCCTCGGCAATAGCGCCCCGGTTGAACAACATCACGGCAAGCTCGTGCGTCGCCCATAAGGTATTGGGGTGGAGCTGCACAATTCGCCGCAAGAGGGTGTGCGCCCCATTGTCCTGGCCGGCCGCCTTGCGGATCCGGTAGAGCAGCGACAGCGCCTGGAGTCCGGCCAGGCGCCAGCCTCCAATACCTCGAGGCACACTTTCTCCGCTTCCTCCACCGCGCCCTGGGCATGACGCTCGGCGGCGCGCTGGACGAGCGACGACAAGGGCAGGCTCGCCGCGGCGGGCGGCATCACCGAAAAATCCATCTGACAGCAGCGCGCCAGCCGGAGCCCGCTGCCGCAGGCGCACAGCCGCAGATCGACAATCATCGCTACGTTCTCACCCCTCGCCGGCAAAGGACGGCAAAACCGCCGCGCCGTCAACCGGGTCAATCGCCCCCGTCCAAGGGGGTGCTGGACAGGTCCTCAGGGGCCGATAAATAATACAACGTTCAATCGCAGGGCAAAATTTCCGCTACGCCCACGGCACGCAGGGACAGGGAGTCACCAATGGCGACGACTGAGTGGACCAATTCGGCCGGCGGCGATTGGACAAGCGCCGGCGACTGGTCGGCCGGCGTGCCGACCTCCAGCACCGATGTGACGATCGGCGTGGCCGGCGGCTACACCGTCACGCTCGCCGGCGAGAGCGGCGCGGCGAACTCGCTGACGATCAATGACACGCCTGCCACCCTCGATCTCTCCGCCGCGGCGAGCCTCGCGGTCCAGGCCGGGTTCACCAACAGCGGGACCTTGGATATCGACGTATTCGGCGGGGATGGCGGCAGCACGCTGACGATCGGCGGGACGCTGATCAACACCGGCGTGGTGAGCATCGGCGAAGGGAGCCTGTCGGGGCTGACGACGGTGAGCGCGGCGGGTCTGGTCAACAGCGGCTCGCTGACGCTGCAAGGCAACACGACGAGCGGAACGACGGAGCAGGCGACGTTGGATATTACCGGCTCGGGAACCGATACGGGAGCGATTGCCCTGGGCGGGGATGCGGTCCTCAGCGCCGGATCGCTCGCCGTGCAAGGCGGCGGTGCCCTCAGTGTCGGGTCCGGCGGCACGGCGACCGGTGGCCTGACCGTCGCCAACGGCGGGTTCGAACTCGTGTCGAACGGCGGCACCAGCACCAGCCCGACAATCGCCGGCGGCAAGCTGGAACTGGCGAGCGGCGCCGTCGCAAGCGGCCCGATCGCCTTCACCGGCAGCGGCGGCACGCTGAAGATCGACGGCACGGTCATGCCGGCGAACGCGATCAGCGGGTTTGTCGCCGGCGACACGCTCGACCTTGCCGGTATCGGGGTGGCCGCGTCGTACAGCTATTCGGGCGGAATTCTGAAGCTGGACAACAGCGGCGGGACCCAGGTCGCGCAACCGAACCTGTTGACCCCGGTCACCAACCCGCATTTCACGCTGGGCACCGACGGCGGCGGCGGTACCGTGGTCGGACTGTCGCCGACGAACACCGGGACGATCTACAGCGGCACCTATCTCAGCGGCATCGTCCTCAGCAACCCGGCGACGCAGGACCCGACGACGCTCGCGGCCGGCGGCTACGCCACGAACCAGACCGCGGCGCATAACGGCGATGCGGTCTATGGCACCAACGCCGCGGCCTGGAATTTCACCAATTTCGGCATGATCAACGCCACCGGCGCGGCCGCCGCCGGCGTGTTTCTGTCGGCCGGCGGCACCGTCACCAACGGCGCCGCTGCGGGCGCCGCCGGCGCGTTTCCGTTGACCGGCGATACCGTCACCAACGGCGCCGCCGGCCCGGCCGGCGGGGTGATAACGGGGGCCGCGTACGGCGTCGAGATCAGCGGCAGCGCCGGGACCATCGTCAATTTCGGGACGATCGCGTCGACGGCAACGGCAACGACCGGCGGGGCGATCCTGCTCGCCGCCGGCGGGCTGGTCACCAATTATGGTTTGATTACCGGGGCGCGGGCGCCGATCGGCGCCGGCCACGGCGCCGCGGTCACCACGACAGAAACCGCTTCCACCATCCGGAACTTTGGGACAATTGCGAGTTCTGCCACCAACGCCAGCGTCGGGATAAACCTGATCCACGGCGGGCTGATCGTCAATGGAGCGCCCGGCGCAACCGGCGCGCGGATCACGGGGTCGGTTTACGGCATCTACGCGGGCGGGCATCTCCTGTCCGGCGGCGGTACCTATTCCTATCCGAGCGGCGCGCTGACCACCGTGGCCAACTACGGGACCATCACCGGCGGCACCGGCTTCGGGGTCGCCATCGTTGCCGGCGGCACGATCGCCAATTCCGGCACGATCGCCAGCACGGGCGGCAACGCGGTCTATTTCCGGCAGGGCGGGGGTCTGACGAACCGGGCAGGCGGACTGATTACGGCCAACCGCACCGGCATTTTTTTCGGGAATACGGCGGGCACTGCTGATAATTTCGGCACGATCGTCAGCACCGCCGCGCTGTCCGCCGCCTCCGGTGCCGGCATCTATCTAGGCGCCGGCGGCGTGATCACGAACGAGGCGGGGGCAGCTGTCACCGCGGTGCGCGCCGCCGTGTCGCTCGCCTTCTTCGGGACGACGAGCGCGGCTGCCACGGTGACCAATTCCGGAACCCTCCTCGGCAATACCGGCATCTCGATCGGCGCCGGCGACACCGGCGACAACACGATCGTCAATTTCGGCACGATCATCGGCACGAGCGGCACCGCGGTCAGCCTCGGTTCCGGCGACGACCGGGTGGTCATCGAAGCGGGGTCGGGGTTCAACGGCGCGATCGGCAATTTCCATCCCGGCGACACCTTCGATCTTCCGTTCCTCTCGTTCAGCGGCAGCGGCACGGTGACGCTCGGCATCAACAACGTGCTGCAGATCGTCGCGGGCGGCAGCCCCATCGACATCGACCTCGACCCGGCACAGAGTTTCGCCGGCGATTTCTTCCACCTCGCCGGCGACGGCGGCACCGGCACCCTCGTCACCGAAAACCAGTCGGCATCGGCCGGTTCCAAGCTGGCATTCTTCGCCGGCGGGCAAACCGTCAACCTCGGGCTGACGCCGGACGGCGGCAATCTGCCGGCGCCGGTCGCGGGCGACTTCAACATCGAGGTGTTCACCGCAACCGCGGGCAGTCTGGCTGCCGGGTATCAGGCCGCCGTCCTGGTGCCGGGCGCGGCAGCGCTCGACAGCAACGAGGTGCAATCCGCGACAGGGAGCGAAGAGCTGCTTGCCGGCAGCTACCTGGTGATCGACCGGACCGGCGAGGAGTCGCTGCAGATCGTCGGGAATGCGGCGGGCGGCTCCAGCATTACCGTGGTCGGCTCGTTGGGCGACACGATCGCCGGCAGCACGGTGGCCGGCAACGCGCAGCTGATCGAAGCCATCCCCAATGCCGACGCCGTTAGCGGACCGATGACCGTGATCGGCGGCGCCGGGGCGACGACGGTGTGGGGCGGTACGGGCGACAGCATTGCCGGCGGCGCCGGGGCGATCACGGTGGACGGCCATGCCGGGGCGAACGACACGATCGTCGGCGGCGGCGGCGCCATGACGGTCTATGGCGCGGCGGGCGACAGCATCCTCGGCGGCGGCGGGGCGCTCCTGGTCAACGAGAACCAGGGGCTCTCCGGTCTGGAGAAGATTGCCGGCGGCAGCGGCAGCCTGACCGCGCTCGATCTCGGCCGCAACGACACGATCGGCGGCAGCACCGGCGGCACCACGTTCATCGACGACAGCTACGGCGCCGGCGGCGGTTCGCTGATCGCCGGCGGCAGCGGCAGCGCGGGCACCCTCGCCGGCGGCGAGAACAGCTTCATCAAGGCCGCTTTCGGCGACACGGTCACCGGCGGCGCGGACTTGACGCTGATCGACGCAACGGCCGGCGGCGACAGCATCCTCGGCGGCGCCGGCACGGTCGCCGGCGCGATCGCCGGCCTGTCGGTCGCCGTCAACACCGCCATCGAAGGCGGCGGCGGCGACACGATCGCCGGCGGCGCGGGCGCGAGCTACATCGATGCGAGCGCCGGGGCGCAGACGATCGCCGGCGGGGCGGGCGCCACCACGGTACTGGCCGGAAGGGGCGACCACATCGCCGGCGGCGCCGGGGCACTGCGGGTCATCGATCCCAATGCCAGCGGGTTCAGCTCGATTGCCGGCGGCATCGGCAATCTGACGGTGTTCGACATCGGCCGCAGCGATACGATCACCGGCAGCACCGCCGGCACCACCTTTGTCAACGACACCTACACCGGCACGGCGCTCGGCGGCTTCTCGCTGATCAGCGGCGGCAGCGGCACCGTCAGCGGCGCGGCAAACCCGGCCGGCGGCGCCGCCATCGGCGCCAACACCTGGATCATCGGCCAGGCCGGCGATACGATCCTGGGCGGCAGCGGCAACATGTATGTCGACGCCGGCAGCGGTTCGGAGAGCATCACCGGCGGCAGCTCGACCCTCGCCGTGACGATCCCCAGCCTACAGACGGCGAGCGGCGGGACCGCGATCCAGGGCGGCAACCTCGATACGATCACCGGCGGCAGCGGCACCTTGCAGCTCTACATCAACTCCAATGTCGGCGCCGAGACGGTCAACCTCGGGGCCGGCCACGGCGCCGCCGCGCTGCGCGACATCGATGTCGGGGCGGCCGGCGCCACCACCTCGGTCACCGGGTTCAACACCGCCACCGACCTCATCCAGTCGAAAAGCGGGGTCGACGCCCAGGGGGTCTTCCTCGGAACCTCAAAATCCGACGGCAGCGGCGGCACCATCCTATCCTTCGTTCAACGGCTCGACGATGACCCTGGCCGGAATCGCCAGCATCGGCGCCATCAAGTTCACCCAGTAGGACCCGCGCCGGGCCGGTTGCGGCAGACAACCGGTTTCATTTCTTCGGGGCGGCGGCGCTTCGCGGGTTGAGGCTCTGGATGTGGCCGCTCTCGGTGCCGGCGGTCGGGTCGATGACGGCATTGATCAGCGCCGGCTTGCCCGACGCGAGCGCCTCGGTCAGCGCCTTGGTCAGGCCGGGCGTGTCGGTCGCGTGGTAGCCGGCCCCGCCGAACGCCTCGATGATCTTCTCGTAGCGCGCGTCGCGCAGGAGGCCGGTCGGCGTGTAGGCGGTGCCCGGCGCGTCGCCGCGGTAGACGCCGTTGTTGTTGAAGATGACCGTCGTCACCGGCAATTCGTAGCGGCAGATCGTCTCCAATTCCATGCCGCTGAAGCCGAAGGCGCTGTCGCCCTCGATCGCGACGACGGGCTTCCCGGTCACCGCTGCGGCGCCGATCGCATAGCCCATGCCGATCCCCATGACGCCCCAGGTGCCGCTGTCGAGCCGGTGGCGCGGCTTGTCCATGTCGATGATGTTGCGGCCGAAATCGAGCGTGTTGGCGCCTTCGTTGACGATATAGACATCGGGCTGGGTGGCGAGCGCGTTACGCACGGCGCGCAAGGCGGAGGAAAAATTCATCGGGCTCGGATCGGCGTTAAGGCGCGCCGCCATGCGTTCGACGTTCTGCGTTTTGCGCTTGCCGATCTCGTCGGTCCACGCCGCCTGGCGCTTGATCCGGCCCGGCTTGAGCGCGGCGTTGAACGCCGCGAACACGCTCTTGATGTCGCCGACGACCGGCGCGGCGATCGCCCGGTTGCTGTCGAACTCGGTCGGCGAGATGTCGACCTGGACGAACCGCGTGGCCTCGGACCATAGCGGCGCCCGGCCGTGCGACAAGAGCCAGTTGAGCCGCGCTCCCGCCAGCAGCACGACATCGGCGTTGCCGATCGCATAGGAACGGGCGGCGGCGGCCGATTGCGGATGATCGTCGGGCAGGAGGCCCTTGGCCATCGACATCGGCAGAAACGGAATGCCGGTCGCCTCGATGAACGACCGGATCTCCTGGTCCGCCCGCGCATAGGCCGCGCCCTTGCCGAGGATCGCGAGCGGCCGAGTTGCGTTCGCCAGCAGGTCGAGGGCGCGCGCAACGGACTCCGGCGCCGGGGGAGACGGCGGCGCCGGATCGACGACTTTCACCAGCGACTTTTTTGCGGTCGCCGCGTCGAGCGCCGCGCCGAGCACCTCGGCAGTCAGGTCGAGATAGACCCCGCCCGGGCGGCCCGAGGAGGCGGCGCGGATCGCCCGCGCAATGCCGATGCCGATGTCCTGCGGGCGGTTGATGCGATAGGCCGCCTTGGCATGGGGCCGGGCAACGGCGAGCTGATCCATCTCCTCGTAATCGCCCTGTTCGAGATCGACGATCGCGCGGTCGGAGGAGCCGCTGATCAATATCATCGGGAAGCAGTTGGTCGTGGCGTTGGCCAGCGCGACCAGCCCGTTGAGGAAGCCGGGGGCCGAGACCGTCATGCAGATGCCCGGCTTCTGCGTCAGATACCCGGCGATCGCCGCCGCGTTCCCGGCCGACTGCTCGTGGCGGAAGCCGAGATAGCGGATGCCTTCATTCTGCGCCAAGCGCAAGAGATCGGTGATCGGGATGCCCGCCACCCCGAAGATCGTGTCGACCCCATTCAGCTTCAGCGCCTCCACCACCAGGTGAAAGCCGTCGGTCATCTCTGCTGGCATCTCTGCATCGCTCATGTCGTCCATCCTCCCACGACTGGAGCAGGGTCTAATGAGACTTTGCCCCGCCCGTCAACCCGAGCCGACGCCCGGCCATTTCGCAGCGCGGATGTTGCGGCGCTCCATCGGGGCGCCGCCGGGATTAAGCAGCGCATTCCGGGCGGACCGCGAAATTCCCTCAGAACAGGGAATTTTTTGCGATTTATCAAGGAATTGAGCCGGCCATGCTTATCATGTATGTTCTTGCTGTCTTTGCATCAAGAGGACGCGCTGGAACCGAAGGGACCGACCGTAGGGCGGATGGAAGCGCAGCGCATCCCGCCATAGGTCCACCGGGCTTCGGGGCGCGCCGGGAACCGCAAAAGCGGGTTGCCGCCCTCTGGTATACCAGATACCATGAGCCATGCCCGACGCCAGCCCGCGCCCCAGCCCCGCTCTCGACGTGCCGCGGCTGGATACGCAATCGACCTTCCGCGACCTTGCCTATGCGGCCTTAAAGCGGGCGATCTGCGCTATGGACATCTACGATCATCCGGAAGAAATCCGGCTCGACGAGCGGCGGCTCTCGCAGGGGCTCGGGGTCAGCCGGACGCCGATCCGCGAGGCGATGACGCTTTTGGAGCAGGAAGGCTTTGTCCGCACCCGCCCGCGCCGCGGCATCTTCGTCGTCAAGAAGACGAAACGCGAGATCGTCGAGATGATCACGGTCATGGCGGCCTTGGAAAGCATGGCGGCGCGGCTCGCCGCCGAGCGTGCCTCGACCACCGATATTGCGGGGCTGCGCCGCCTGATGGCCGACTTCCGCACCGCCAACGACCGCGAGCGGCTCGCCGAGTATTCCGACGCGAATATCGCCTTTCATCAGGCGATCATCAAGATGAGCGGCTGCGCATTGCTTGCCGAAATGACCGAAAACCTGTTCATCCACATGCGGGCGATCCGCAAGATCACGATCCATCAGGACAACCGCGCGGCGCGCTCGATTACCGACCATATGCGGATCATCGAGGCGCTGGAACGCCGCGATTGCGAGCTTGCCGAGCGCCTCGCGCGCAACCACACGCTGGGGCTCGCCGCGCATGTCGAAACGCACGGCGATTTTCTCGATGCTGATCCGTCTGCCTCGTCACCCGCGGGCTTGACCCGCGGGTCCAGGGGCGCCCCGGAGATGCCCACGGATCAAGTCCGTGGGCTGAAGGCCCACGGGTCAAGCCCGGCCATGACGAAATTGGAAGCGAGTGAATTATGAGCAAAGCATTGGAAGGGGTGCGCATTCTCGATCTCGGCCATGTCCAGGCGGCGCCGACCGCGACCCAGCTGTTGGCCTGGATGGGCGCCGATGTGATCAAGGTCGAGATGCCCGGGCGCGGCGACATCACCCGCGGCCAGTTGCAGGACGTAAAGGGCGCCGACAGCCTCTATTTCACGATGCTGAATTCAAATAAGCGCAGCATCACGATCAATCTGAAATCGCCGGGCGGCAAGAAGGTGCTCGAAGAACTGGTGCGGCGCTGCGACGTGGTCGTCGAGAATTTCGGGCCCGGCGTGCTCGATCGCCAGGGCTTTACCTGGGCGCGCTTCCAGGAATTGAACCCGCGCGTCATCTACGCCTCGATCAAGGGGTTCGGCCCCGGCCGCTACGCCGACTTCAAGGCCTATGAGAACGTTGCGCAATGCATGGGCGGGGCGGCGAGCACGACCGGCTGGGACGACGGCCCGCCGACCGTGACCGGCGCCCAGATCGGCGACAGCGGCACCGGGGTGCATCTCGTCTCCGGCATCCTCGCGGCGCTGTTCCAGCGCGAGCGCACCGGCAAGGGCCAGCGCGTCGAGGTGGCGATGACCGACTCGGTGCTGAATTTGTGCCGGGTCAAGATGCGCGACCAGCAGCGCATCATGAAGGGTCCGCTGCCGGAATACCCGAACAAGGAATTCGGCGACGCGGTGCCGCGCGCCGGCAACGCCTCGGGCGGCGGCCAGCCGGGCGCGGCCTTGCGCTGTGCGCCGGGCGGCCCCAACGACTACATCTATGTCATCATCCAGCCGCCCTCCTGGGAGCCGCTGATGAA
Organism: uncultured Alphaproteobacteria bacterium; assembly: GCA_963789255.1. Taxonomy (GTDB): domain Bacteria; phylum Pseudomonadota; class Alphaproteobacteria; order ATCC43930; family CGMCC-115725; genus DATARH01. The sequence goes on from CAWBJW010000002.1 coordinate 125,771, forward strand.
GATCGTCGGGCGCGAGGAGCTGATCACACATCCCGATTATGCGACGCCGCAGGCACGGCTGCCGCGCATCCCGGAATGCTTCGCGATCATCGAGGAATGGACCATGACCAAGACCAAGAGCGAGGTCATGGCGGTGTTGAACGAGTTCGACATACCGTGCGGCCCGATCCTGTCGATGAAGGACATCTACGAGGACAAGGAGCTCTACGGGCGCGGCATGCTGGTCGAGCTCGACCACCCGACGCGCGGGCGCTATGTCCAGGTCGGCATGCCGATCAACCTGTCCGACTCGCCGGCCGACGTGAAGCGCTCGCCATTGTTGGGCGAGCACACCGACGAGGTGCTGGACTGGCTCGGCTATGGCGAGGGCGATATCGGCAAGCTGCACGACGAGGGGGCGGTGTAATTCACAGGGCAATCGTGGTGGTCGTAGTCGTAGGATGGGCTGAGCATCGCGAAGCCCATCGCCTCGCCGGCGCGGATGTGATGGGTTTCGCTGCGCTCAACCCATCCTACGGGTGTATTGGAACACCGACATGCGTTCCCAGCTAGCTCACGATCGGCGCATCCATCCCGGCTCCGGGCGGCGGCGCGGGCCGGACCAGCCAAAGGGCCGCCAGGTCGATCCGGCCGCGCTCGCCGAGGTCGCGGCATTGCTCGGTGAGCGCGAGCGCCGCCGCGACCTCTTGATCGAGCACCTGCACCGGCTGCAGGACCAATTCGGCTGCCTTCACGCCCGCCATCTCGTGGCCTTGGCCGAGGAGATGCGCCTCGCCCTGACGGAGGTGTACGAGGTTGCCTCGTTCTACGCCCATTTCGACATCGTCATGGACGAGGAGGCGGCGCCGCCGGCGCTGACCGTGCGGGTATGCGACAGCCTCAGCTGCGCGCTCAATGGCGCCGAGCGGCTGCTCGCCGATCTGCGCGACCGGCTCGGCGACGGCGTGCGAGTGGTGCGCGCGCCGTGCATGGGCGGTTGCGACAAGGCGCCGGTCGTCGCGATCGGCCATGCCTTGCACGAGCATGCCACGAGCGACAGCGTCGCCGCCGCGGTGGCGGCCGGCGATACCCACCCTGCGATCCCGGCCTATCCCGGCCTTGATCAATACCGCACCGGCGGCGGCTATCGGCTGCTGCAAGCCTGCCTTTCGGGCGAGCGCCAGATCGAGGAGGTGATCGCCGCGCTCGAAGGCTCCGGGCTGCGCGGACTTGGCGGCGCCGGGTTTCCGACCGGGCGCAAATGGCGCTTCGTGCGCCAGGAGGCGAAGCCGCGCCTCCTCGCGGTCAACGCCGACGAGGGCGAGCCGGGCACCTTCAAGGACCGCCATTTCCTCGAAACCGACCCGCATCGTTTCCTGGAGGGGATGCTGATCGCCGCCTGGGCGATCGAGGCCGAGGACGTCTACATCTATCTGCGCGACGAGTACCCGCAATGCCGCGCCATCCTCGAAACCGAGATCGCCGCAGTCGAGGCGGCGGGGCTCGCGCCACACGCGAAAATCCACGTCAGGCGCGGCGCCGGCGCCTATATCTGCGGCGAGGAATTGGCGATGCTCGAATTGATCGAAGGCAAGCGCGGATTGCCGCGCCACAAGCCGCCGTTTCCGGCGCAGGTCGGCCTCTTCGGCCGCCCGACCCTGATCAACAACGTCGAGACGCTCTATTGGGTGCGCGACATCGTCGAGAAAGGTCCGCAATGGTTCGCCGGCCAGGGCCGCAACGGGCGCCAGGGCCTGCGCACGTTTTCGGTGTCGGGGCATGTGAAGGCGCCCGGGGTCAAGCTCGCCCCGGCCGGCATCACGGCGCGCGAACTGATCGACGAATTCGGCGGCGGCATGGCAGACGGCCACCAATTCAAGGGCTACCTGCCGGGCGGCGCCTCGGGCGGCATATTGCCGGCATCGCTCGCTGACATCCCCATGGATTTCGGGACGCTCGAGGCCGAGGGCTGTTTTACCGGCTCGGGCGCGGTTGTCGTCTTGTCCGACCAGGACGACATAAAGGCGGTGGCGCTCAACCTGTTGCGGTTTTTCGAGGATGAAAGCTGCGGCCAATGCACCCCCTGCCGGGTCGGCACCGAAAAAGCCGTCGCGCTGATGCAGGAGCCGCGCTGGGATGAGGCGTTGCTCACCGATCTCGCGCGGGTCATGGGCGATGCGTCGATCTGCGGCCTCGGGCAAGCGGCGATGAACCCGGTCAAGCTGGTGCTGAAGCATTTCCGCGAGGATTTGATACCATGACGGCCGACTATAGGAGGGCGATTCCGACCGGCATATCCTTGGCCGACGAGTTGGCCTGCGAGGATGTGGTCGAAATGGCCAACCTGACGAGCGCGCAAACCGGCGTTCCGGGCACGATCTTCATCTCCACCGCGATGGGGGCCCACGGTCCGCGCGTCAAATATTTTTTGAGGCCCGGCCGCACCCAGCCGAGCTTCTCGGTATCGATCGCCGACGCGCCGACTGTCGTCGCCAACAGCCTCTCCACCCGCGTCGTTCGCCAAATGTCGCCGCAAGCGATCAACTGGGTATCGCGTAACAAGGATGCGCTCCCCGATTTCTGGCAGCACGGCGATACCTGGTCGCAGCCTGAGGTCAACGATTTCATCCAAAAGCTGCAACATGTTTGACCGAGGTCTGAGATGACCGATCCGATCCGCTTTTTTCTCGATGATGCCGAGGTCGAGGCTCAGCCGGGCGAGACGATCTGGCAGATCGCGAACCGGCAGGGCGTCGAGATCCCGCATCTCTGCTTTCTGCCCAAGCCCGGCTACCGCGCCGACGGCAATTGCCGCGCCTGCATGGTCGAGATCGAGGGCGAGCGGGTGCTCGCCGCGTCGTGCATCCGAACGCCGGCGCCGGGGATGAAGGTGCGTTCGGCGAGCGAGCGGGCCAAGGCCTCGCGCCAGCTGGTGTTCGAATTGCTGGTCGGCGACCAGCCGAAACGCGCCGTTGCGCACGATCCGAACTCGTCGCTATGGCAATGGGCCGACCGACTCGGGGTCAGCGACAGCCGGTTTCCGACGCGGGCGCCGGCTGCGCCTGACCGCAGCCACCCGGCGATGGCGGTGCAGCTCGATGCCTGCATCCAGTGCAACCTTTGCGTGCGCGCGTGCCGCGAGGTCCAGGTCAACGACGTGATCGGCATGGCCGGGCGCGGCTGGCACGAAAAGATCGTCTTCGATTTCGACGATCCGATGGGGAATTCGACCTGCGTCGCCTGCGGCGAATGCGTCCAGGCCTGCCCGACCGGCGCCTTGATGCCGGCGAGCCTCGTCGATGCCAACGGCGTCTATACCAACGCGCCGGATCGCGAGGTCGAGAGCATTTGCCCCTATTGCGGGGTCGGCTGCCAACTGACCTACAAGATCCGCGACGACCATATCGTCGCTGTCGACGGCAGGGACGGGCCGTCCAACCATAACCGGCTCTGCGTCAAGGGCCGTTTCGGCTTCGATTACGTGCACCATTCCGACCGCCTGACCGAGCCGCTGATCCGCAAGGACGGAGTGGCGAAGGGCGATCTCGCGATCGACCCGGCCAACCCGCTCACCCATTTCCGCGTTGCAACCTGGGAGGAGGCGCTCGACCGCGCCGCCGGGGGCCTCACGCTGATCCGCGACCGGGACGGGAAGCGCGCGCTTGCCGGGTTCGGCTCGGCCAAGGGGTCGAACGAAGAGGCCTATTTGTTCCAGAAGCTGGTGCGCACCGGGTTCGGTAGCAACAATGTCGATCACTGCACCCGCCTCTGTCACGCCTCCTCGGTCGCCGCCTTGATGGAGGGGATCGGCTCGGGCGCGGTCACCGCGCCGTTCACCGCGGCGAAGGATGCCGACGTCATCATCGTCATCGGCGCACGACCCACAGAAAATCATCCGGTTGCGGCCACTTTCTTCAAGCAGGCTGCGAAGCGCGGCGCCAAGATTTTCGTGATGGACCCGCGCGGCCAGGGGCTGGTGCGGCACGCGGCGGGGACATTGCGCTTCAACCCCGGGCGCGATGTCGCGTTGCTCAACGCCTTTCTGCACACGATCATCGAGGAGAATCTGTACGACCGCCAGTATGTCCAGGCGCACACGCAGGATTTCGAGGCACTGCGCGAGCATATCCGCGACTACGCGCCGGAAAAAATGGCGGAGATCTGCGGCATCGACGCGGCGACCCTGCGCCATGTCGCGCGCACCTACGCCCGCGCCGAGGCGGCGATCATCTTTTGGGGCATGGGTATTTCGCAGCATGTCCACGGCACCGACAATGCGCGCTGCCTGATCGCGCTGGCGCTGATCACCGGGCAGGTCGGCCGGCCGGGCGCCGGGCTGCACCCGCTGCGCGGCCAGAACAACGTGCAGGGCGCCTCGGATGCCGGCCTCATCCCGATGTTCTACCCCGACTACCAATCGGTCGAGGGCGCGGCGGTGCGCGCGAAATTCGAGGCGCTGTGGCACACCCCGCTCGACGACAAGCGCGGCCTCACCGTCGTCGAGATCATGGACGCGGTGCATCGCGACGAGATCAAGGGCATGTACATCATGGGCGAAAACCCGGCGATGTCGGACCCCGATGTCGAGCATGCGCGCGCCGCGCTCGCCCATCTCGAACACCTCGTCGTGCAGGATATTTTCCTCACCGAAACCGCGAAATACGCCGATGTCGTCCTGCCGGCCTCGGCCTGGCCGGAGAAGGACGGCACGGTCAGCAACACCAACCGCCAGGTGCAGATGGGCCGGGCCGCCCTGCCGCTCCCCGGCAATGCGCGGCTCGACTGGGAGACGATCCAGGAGATCGCCCGGCGCATCGGCCTCGACTGGTCCTACAGCCATCCGCGCGAGGTGTTCGCCGAGATGAAGCTGGCGATGCCCTCGCTCGACAACATCACCTGGGAGCGCCTCGAACGCGAGGATTCGGTGACCTATCCGTGCGATGCCGAGGACCGGCCCGGCAACGAGATCGTCTTTGGCGACGGCTTCCCGACCGCGAGCGGACGCGGGCGGCTGGTGGCGGCGGCGATCATCCCGCCGGCCGAGGAGCCCGACGCCGACTACCCGATGGTGCTGACCACCGGCCGCCAGCTCGAACACTGGCATACCGGGGCGATGACCCGGCGCGCCACAATCCTCGACGAGATCGAACCCGAGGCGGTGGCGAGCCTGGCGCCGGCCGAATTGCGCCGCCTCGGCATCGCCGCGGGCGACCCCATTCGGGTGACGACCCGGCGCGGCACGATCGAATTGAAGGCGCGCGGCGACAGCGCGGTCGCGCCCGGCATGGTGTTCATCCCGTTCTGCTATGCCGAGGCCGCGGCCAACGTGCTGACCAACCCGCAGCTCGACCCGTTCGGCAAGATCCCGGAATACAAATTCTGCGCCGCTAAGGTCGAGCCGGCGGCGGCGCCAGTCGCGGCGGAATAGCCGCCATTCCAGCGACCGCGATGCGGCGGGCGCTGCCGCCGCTGCTGCTTGCGGCGCTTGCCGCATGCGCCGCACCTGCGGCGGCGCCGTATTCCTGTCTGCTGCCATCGGAACAGCGGATGCTGGTCGCCGAACTGTTCTTCGGCCGCGACATAAGCGGGCGGGAGCCATTGAGCGATGCCGAGTGGGCCGGGTTCGCCGCACAGGTCGTCACACCCAATTTCCCCGACGGTTTCACGGCATTCGACGGCGACGGGCAGTGGCAAAATCCGGCAACCCGCGAGATCGCCCGCGAGCGCACCAGGATCCTGCTGGTCGCCGCCAGGCGGTCGCCCGATCTGGCGACGCGGCTGTCCGCCGTGATCGACGCCTACAAGAACCGCTTTCACCAGCAATCGGTCGGAATCATCACGCGCGATTCGTGCGCGTCCTTCAATTAGCCGTCGGAGCGATCAGGGCCAAGCTGGGAAAATACGTTCGATAGCGGCGCGTATCGCGGGTGATCAATTCGGCGCCGGCGACAATCGCCTGCGCGCCGAGGAAGAAATCCGGCAAAACGCCGGTTCTGACGCCGCCCGCCAAGAAATGCCTTGCCGGCGATGAACAACGCAATGCGAGGAATCGGCACGAGGACGATCCCAGCCCGGACCACCATCGCTTCGAGTTCTACAATCCTGTCGTATCCGACGGCGAGTTTGGCGTTGACAACGTCGTTGATCGCCACCTCGCCCAAGCCGGCGGCCGCTACCATCTGTCGCCGCGACCAGTCCGCCCAAATCGGATCGTTTTCGACCACATCGAGGAGGACATTTGTATCTACAAAGATCATTCGTCCGGGTCGCCGCGCAAGAAGCGCATGAACTCATCGGTCGTCATGCCCAAATCGAGGGTACCGCGCAGGTCGGCGAGAGCTTTCTCCATGCGCTGCCTCTCGCGCTCTGCGCGGCCATTCGCGTCGATCCCTTGCTCGGCCTTCAGCACGATCCTGCCGTCGTTGCCGAGGACAAACTCGACCTCCGCCCCCGGCTTGAGCCCGAGATGATCGCGGATGCGCTTGGGGATCGTCACCTGCCGTCACCTGCCCCTTGCTCGTTACCCGCGGCATGGTAATACCTCTATCCGGTGAGATATTGCCATGTCGCAAGGGGGTGCGCCGGCCGCAAGCTTTTGCCAGAATGCGGCGGATTTGGGCTGCGCATGACATGAAAGCCGACTGACCGATGTCGCTTCCCTCGGGCCTGTGCCTCGTCACCGGCGCCACCGGGTTTGTCGGCTCGGCGGTGGCGCGCGCGCTGTTGAAGGCCGGGCATCCGGTGCGGGTGCTGGCGCGCCGCAGCAGCGACCGCCGCAATCTCGCGGGGCTCGCGATCGAGGTCGCGGAAGGCTCGCTCGAAAACCCCGAATTCGCTCGCCGCGGCAGTCGCGGGCTGCCGCTATTTGTTTCACGTCGCGGCCGATTACCGGCTGTGGGTGCCGGACCCCGAGCCGATGTTCCGCGTCAACGTCGAGGGCACAAGGGCGCTGATGCTGGCCGCGTTGACGGCCGGGGTCGAGCGCATCGTCTACACCAGCAGCGTCGCGACGCTGGGGATTGTGCCGGGCGGCGGGGTTGCCGACGAGGAGGTCGCGAGCTGCGCCGCAGACATGATCGGCCCCTACAAGCGCTCGAAATTCGAGGCCGAGGCGGTGGTCGCCGGGCTGATCGCCGAGCGCGCCCTGCCCGCGGTGATCGTCAACCCGTCGACGCCGATCGGCCCGGGCGACATCAAGCCGACCCCGACCGGGCGGGTGATCGTCGAGGCGGCCCGCGGCAGGGTGCCGGTCTTTGTCGATACCGGCCTCAATATCGCCCATGTCGAAGACGTCGCGCTCGGCCATCTGCTCGCGGCCAAATCCGGACAGATCGGCCGCCGCTACATTCTTGGCGGCGAGAATCTGGGCCTCCAGGAGATCCTCGCCGCGGTCGCCCGGATCACCGGCCGGCGCCCGCCGGCGTTCCGGATCCCCTATGCTGCGGTCCTGCCGATCGCGGCCGGCGCCGAGGCCCTGGCGCGGCTGACCGGGCGCGAGCCGTTCACCACGATGGACGGGGTCCGGATGTCGAAAAAGAAGATGTTCTTCAACTCGGCGCGCGCGGTCCGGGAGCTGGGTTATGCGCCGCAGCCGGCGCGGCAGGCGATCGCCGACGCCGTCGCCTGGTTCATCGCCAACGGTTATGTCAAATGAGCGCGCTCTGCGAGAGCAATGTGGCTCCCGGGGGCGCCAGCGTCGAGATGCCCTCGGGGAAGGGGTGCGGCGACGAGAATTTCCCGGTCGGCTCGTGGCTGATCCGCCGCGACCTGCGGGTCCATGTCCACGCCTTCTACCGGTTTGCCCGCAACGCCGACGACATCGCCGACAGTGCGGCGCTGGCCGCCGATGACAAGCTGCGCCGTCTCGACCGCATGGCGGCAATCCTGGACGGTGCGCCGGGCGGCGATTCGCCGGCCGCCGCCGCAATGCGCGAGAGCCTCGCCGCCACCGGCGTCACGGCGCAGCATTGCCATGACGTGCTCCATGCGTTTTGCCAGGACGCGGTCAAGCTGCGCTACCGCGACTGGGACGATCTGATGGAGTATTGCCGCTATTCGGCGGCGCCGGTCGGGCGTCAACTGCTCGATCTGCACGGCGAAAGCCGCGCCGCCTGGCCGGCATCGGATGCGCTGTGCGCCGCCTTGCAGGTGCTGAACCATTTGCAGGATTGCGCCGCCGACTACGCTGCCCTGGATCGGGTTTACCTGCCGCTCGCCGATCTCGCCGCGGCGGGCTGCCCGGTCGAGGTTTTGGCGGCGCCGGCGGCGGGCCCGGGATTGCGGCAGGTGTTGGATAGGATGCTCGATCGTACCGAGACCCTGATCGCGACCGCGCGGGGCCTCCCGCCCGAGGTCGCCGCCCGCGGGTTGCGGTGGGAGTCGGGGTCGATTGTCGCGCTCGCCGCGCGCCTCGCGCGCCGCCTGCGCCGCGGCGATCCGCTGGCGGGCCGCGTCGGGCTCGGCAAAAGCGATTTCGCGGCAGCCTTCCTCGCCGGCATTCTCGCCCGCCCGAAGCAATTCCGACATCGGCAATGACCGGGACGGTCTGGGATGATGTCGGGACCGTTCCCGACGACGAGGGGTTGCGCGAGACCATTCGCCAAAGGGTCGAGTCGGCGGGGACCTCGTTCTATTGGGCGATGCGGCTCCTGCCGACCGACCGCCGCAACGGAATGTATGCGGTCTACGCCTTCTGCCGCGAGGTCGACGACATCGCCGACGACACCAGCCCGCCCGACGAGAAGAAGGCGCGGCTCGCCCTCTGGCACGCGGAAATCGACGCGCTTTATGCCGGACATCCGCGCCATCTCGTCACGCGCGCGCTGCGCGACCCTGTCACGCGTTTTCGCCTGCAACGCGAGAACTTCCACGCTGTTATCGACGGTATGGAGATGGACGCGGCGCAAGACATTCGGGCCCCCGACCTGGCGACCCTCGATCTGTATTGCGCCCGCGTCGCGAGCGCGGTCGGCCATTTGTCGGTCCATGTCTTTGGCGATGCGAGCCCCGATGCCCACGCCGTCGCCGACGCCCTCGGCCGCGCCTTGCAGCTCGACCAACATCCTGCGCGATCTCGACGAGGATGCAACGCGGGGCCGGCTCTATCTGCCGCGCGAGATCCTCGACCGGCACGGCATCCGCAGCGCCGAGCCGCTTGAGGTGTTGCGCCATCCCGCACTGCCGGCGGCGTGCCGCGACCTCGCCGCCATCGCCTGTGGGCATTTCGCCGACGCCAATCGGGCGATGGCGCGGTGCTCGCGCCGGGCGATGCGGCCGGCGGCGGTAATGGCTGCGTTCTACCGCGCGCTGCTCGACGCGCTGTTGCGCTCGGGATGGCGCGATCCGGGAAAGCGGGTCAGCCTGTCGAAGGCGCAAAAGCTGTGGCTGGTGCTGCGCCATGGGCTGCTGTGATGGCGGCATCCGCGCCGCCGGGCCGCGTGCATGTCGTCGGGGCCGGGCTTGCCGGTCTGGCCGCATCGGTCGCGCTCGCCGACGCGGGCACTCCGCTCGTGCTCCACGAATTCGGGCCGCAGGCCGGCGGGCGCTGCCGCTCGTTTTACGATCCCGAACTTGGCTGCAGCATCGACAACGGCAACCACCTGCTCCTCGCCGGCAATGCCGCGGCGTCAGCCTATGTCGAGCGCATCGGCGCGCTCGATACGTTTGAGCGCCCGCTCGACCCGGCGATCCCGTTCATCGACATCGCGACCGGTGAGCACTGGGCATTGCGGCCGAGCCGCGGCGCCGTGCCCTGGTGGGTGTTGCGCGCCGCGCGCCGGGTCCCGGGGACGCGGGCATGCGATTATCTCGACGCGCTGCGTCTGTGGCGCGCCGCGCCCGAGGACACCGTAGCGGCGGTGCTCGCTGCCGATAGCGTGCTGTTCCGGCGCCTGTGGCAGCCGCTCGCGGTGGCGGCGCTGAATACCGCAGCGGGCGAGGCGTCGGCCCGCCTGTTCTGGCACGTCCTGGCCGAGACGATCGGCCGCGGCGCGGCAGCCTGCCGGCCGATGCTGGCGCGCGACGGGCTGTCGCAGAGCCTGGTCGATCCGGCGCTGGCGTTTTTGTCCGGCCGCGGCAGCGAGGTCCGTTTCGGCGCGCGGCTCAAGGCGCTCGGTTTCGCCGAGGGCCGCCTCACCCAACTCTCGTTCGATGGCGGGGCGCTCGCGCTGCGGCCGGAGGACAGCGTGATCCTCGCCGTTCCCGCCGCGATCGCGGCGCGCATCGTTCCCGGCCTCGTCGTGCCGGATGACTACGCGCCGATCGTCAATGCGCATTTCCGCCATGCCCTGCCGCCTACCGGGCCGCTGTTGGCCGGCATCATCGGCGGCACCGCCGAGTGGGTCTTCCGCAAACGCGAGGTCGTATCGGTGACGGTCAGCGCCGCCGACCGAATTGTCGGCCGTCCCGCGGAGGAGCTGTGCGAGGTGCTGTGGCGCGATGTGAGGCTCGCCTTCGGCCTCGCGCCCGGCCCGATGCCGCCCGCCCGCATCGTCAAGGAGCGCCGCGCCACGTTTCGCGCGACGCCGGCCCAGCTGCGGCGGCGCCCCTCCGCCGCGACGGCGTGGGCCAATCTTCACCTTGCAGGCGATTATGTCGATACTGGCTTGCCCGCCACGATCGAAGGGGCTATTCGCTCCGGCTTTGCGGCGGCGGCGCGGGTGCGCCAGCGCCACCGCCTGGCGCCGGCGGCGAACCCCGGCCCGGCGCCGGCGACACCAGCCCCGATCGAGGATTGCCAGCGCGCGCTGCCATGAAGAGCGGAATGACGGCACAGAAGACGAAGGCGCCGATCCAAGGCGCGGCGGTGCACCCGCCCGGCCTCGACGCCGCCGTCGCGCGTGCGGTCGAATCGCTGCTGTCGCTGCAGCACGATGACGGTCATTGGGCGTTCGAACTCGAAGCCGACGCGACAATCCCCGCCGAATATATCCTGCTGCATCATTATCTCGGTTCGATCGAGCCCGAGAGCGAAGAGCGCGTCGCGCGATATCTGCGGACTACCCAGGGCGCCGATGGGGGCTGGCCGCTGTTTTTTGGCGGCGCGATGGATCTCAGCGGCTCGGTCAAGGCCTATTTCGCGCTGAAGGCGGCCGGCGACCCGGTCGATATGCCGCACATGGCGCGCGCCCGCGCGGCGATCCTGGCACGCGGCGGCGCGCGGCATTGCAATGTGTTCACCCGGATCACCCTCGCCCTGTGGGGCGAGGTGCCGTGGCGGGCGGTGCCGGTGATGCCGGTCGAGATCATGCTGCTGCCCGGCTGGTTTCCGTTTCACATCGACAAGATCTCGTATTGGTCGCGCACCGTCCTGGTGCCGCTCCTGGTGCTGATGGCGTTGCGGCCGACCGCCCGCAACCCGCGCGGGGTGACGATCGCCGAATTGTTTGTCGAGCCGCCCGAGACGGTGCGCGACTGGATCTCGCCGCCGACCGCTTCGCCGGTCGGTCATGCCTTTGCCTTGCTCGACCGGCTGTTGCGCCTGGCCGAGCCAATGTTCCCGGCGGACCCGCGGCGGCGCGCGATCGAACGGGCCGTCACCTTCGTCACCGAGCGGCTCAACGGCGAGGATGGGCTCGGCGGGATCTTTCCGGCGATAGCGAACTCGCTGATGATGTTCGATTGCCTGGGTTATCCGCCGGACCATCCGAACTGCGCCGCTGCGGCCGCAGCGATCCGCAAGCTGCTCGTCTTTGACGACGAACGCAGCTACCCGCAACCCTGCCTCTCGCCGGTTTGGGACAGCGCGCTCGCCTGCCATGCGCTGATGGAGGTTGGCGACGCGCGGCTCACGCCGGCCATCCGCGGTGCGCTCGACTGGCTCGAAAAGAAGCAGGTGCTCGACACGGTCGGCGACTGGGCCGCGAGCCGCCCCGGGCTGCGGCCGGGCGGCTGGGCGTTCCAGTACGCCAACCCGCACTACCCCGATCTCGACGACACCGCCGCCGTCGCCTTGGCGCTCGACCGTTTCGACCCGGCACGCTACCGCCCGGCGACCGACCGGGCCGCCGAATGGGTGGTCGGCATGCAGAGCCGCAATGGCGGGTGGGGCTCGTTCGACGCGGACAACACGCGGTTTTATCTGAACCACATTCCGTTCGCCGATCACGGCGCGCTGCTCGATCCGCCGAGCGCCGACGTCAGCGCGCGCTGCCTCGGCTTTCTGGCCCAGCGCGGCAGCCCCTCCGAACAGCCCGCCATCGCCACGGCGCTCGCCTATCTGCGGCGCGAGCAGGAAGCGGACGGCAGCTGGTTCGGCCGCTGGGGAACCAACTACATCTACGGCACGTGGTCGGTGCTCGCCGGTTTGAATGCCGCCGGGGTCGATCCGGGAGCGCCGGAGATGCGCCGCGCCGTCGCCTGGCTGATCGCGCGGCAGCGCGCCGATGGCGGCTGGGGCGAGTTGGGCGAGAGCTATTCGGCGGACGCACCGCATGGCGAGCCGCCCTACGGCACCGCATCGCAGACCGCCTGGGCATTGCTCGGCCTGATGGCCGCCGGCGAGGTCGACAACCCGGCGGTGAGCCGCGGCATCGCCTATCTGATCGCGAGCCAGGATCGCGACGGCAATTGGGATGAGCCGTGGTATACCGCGGTCGGGTTTCCCCGCGTGTTCTACCTGCGCTACCACGGGTATCGCGCGTTTTTCCCGCTGTGGGCGCTGGCCCGCTACCGGCGGCTGTCGCTGGCCAATTCGCGGCAGGTTCCATTCGGCCTGTAGCGCCCCTTTTCTCAGCCTTCCTTCCTGCTGCGTGCGTCCTTTTTTGCTGGCGATTCGACGTCGGCTCGCGTAGGGATGCGCCCGACGCGGGGGGCTGCGCATGCGCACATTGGATACCGGTGCTCTGTACGTCCGGGCTTGCCGCGGAGGCACGGATCGCGCGTGCCGCCGGGTTCCCGGTCATCGTCGGGGCCGGCGACCCGCAGCGCACGACGGCGCTCGTCGAAACCGCCGCCCGGCGGGCGAAATGCCTGATCAGCTTCGGCATTGCCGGCGGCCTGGCGCCATATCTGCAGCCGGGCGACGTGATCCTCTCGGCCGAGGTCATCGGCGACGATCGCCGCTGGCGTCCAAGCGAGGAGTTCCATTGCCAGGTCGGCGATCTGGCCCGCCGGATCGGGGCGGCCGAGGGACCGGTGCTCGGCGCCCGCGCCATTCTCGCCACCGAAGAGGACAAGGCCGAGGCGTGGCGCACCACCGGCGCGCTCGCCGTCGATCTGGAAAGCGCCATCGTTGCCCGTACCGCGCAAGCCGCCGGCATACCGTTCCTGGTATTGCGCGCGATCGCCGATCCGGCAGCCCGGGGATTGCCCTCGGCGGCGTTGATACCGCTGTTGCAGGACGGCACGCCCGCCTTCGCCCGGGTGCTCGGCGAGGTATTGCGCCGGCCGCGGCAGATCGCCGCGCTGGTCGGCCTCGCCCGCGAAACCCGCCAGGCTCTGGCCGCGCTAGCCGGCCCGGCGCGCGCCCTGCGCGGGGCGTTTGCCGCCGCCTAGCCCGGATTGTTCCAGGTCGGCCATCGCCTCTTCGACATGGCGGGAAAAGACGTAGTCGGCCGGGCGCTGCCCGTCGAGCGCGATTTCCGGCGCCATTTCCCCCTGGGTGCGCACCCCGCGTAAGCTGGCCGCCGCCGCCTTCAGCGGGTGACGGACCGAATCGACGACGGCCGTCGCCTCATACCCGCTGTGCACCATGCAATCGGCGCATTTCTCGTAATTGCCGGTGCCGTACAGATCCCAATCGGTTTCCTCCATCAGCTCCTTGAAGCTTTCGGCATAGCCTTCGCCGAGCAGATAGCAGGGCCGCTGCCAGCCGAAATAGTTGCGCGTCGGGTTGCCCCAGGGCGTGCAGCGGTAGGCTTGGTTGCCCGCGAGAAAATCGAGGAACAGGCCGGACTGGTTGAACGACCAGCGCCGCCCGCCGCCTTTGGGGGCGCGCTTGAAGATCTCGCGGAACAGCTCCTTGGTGCGCCGGCGGTTGAGGAAATGCGCCTGGTCGGGCGCCCGCTCGTAGGCGTAGCCGGGCGACACCGTGATCCCATCGATGCCGATTTCGGTCACCGCGTCGAAGAACCGCGCGATCCGCTCGGGGTCGGCATTATCGAACAGGGTCGCGTTGATGTTGACCCGGAACCCGCGCGACTTGGCGAGCCGGATCGCCTCGACCGCGCGGTCGTAGACGCCGGCCTGACACACCGAGCGGTCGTGGTCTTCCTGGTCGCCGTCGAGGTGGACGGTCCAGGCGAAGAACGGATTCGGCGCGAACAGGTCGATCTTTTTCTCGAGGAGCAGCGCGTTGGTGCACAGATAGACGAATTTCTTGCGGGCGATGATCCCCTTTACGATCTTGTCGATGTCGTGGTGCAAGAGCGGCTCGCCGCCGGCAACGACGACGATCGGCGTGCCGCATTCATCGACAGCATCGAGGCATTCCTCGAGGCTGAGCCGCTGGTTCAGGATCGCGTCCGGATAGTCGATCTTGCCGCAGCCGGCGCAGGCGAGGTTGCAGCGGAACAGCGGCTCCAGCATCAGGACGAGCGGATAGCGCGCGACGCCGCGCAGGTGGCGCCCGAGAACATAAGCGCCGACGCGGATCTTCTGGTGCAGCGGGATGGCCACGGCAAATCCTTGTCAGGGGCGCGTCAAGCGCAGGAGGGGCTGTCGACGAGTTGCGCCGGCATGCGAAACCGGACGTTCTCGGTGACGCCGGGGAGCACCTCGACCTCGGTCTCGGTCATCTCGCGCAGGCGCGCGATCAACTCCTCGACCAGCGCGTCCGGGGCCGATGCGCCCGCTGTGATCCCGACCGACGAGGCGCCATTCAGCCAATGCGGATCGAGGGCGCGCGCGTCTTCGATCAGATAGCTGGGCACCCCGCATTCGGCGGCGATTTCGCGCAGCCGGTTCGAGTTCGAGCTGTTCGGCGCACCCACGACGAGAACAACGTCAACAATTTTCGCCAGTTCCCGCGCGGCGCGCTGGCGGTTCTGGGTGGCGTAGCAGATGTCCTTGGTGTCGGGACCGACGATCGAGGGAAACCGTGCTTTCAGCGACTCGATGACGGCGCGGGTATCATCGACGCTCAGCGTGGTCTGGGTGATGAAGGCGAGCTTGTCGGGGTCGGCGACCTCTAGCCTCGCCACCTCCTCCGGTCGCGAGATCAGGTGGACCCGGCCGGTGATCCGCCCCATCGTGCCTTGGATCTCGGGGTGGCCGGCATGCCCGATCAGAACGATCTCGCGCCCCTGGTTGGCGTAACGCTGACCTTCGATGTGCACCTTGGAGACGAGCGGGCAGGTGGCGTCGATCACCGGCAAGCCGCGTTCTCCGGCCCGGCGCTCGATCTCGCTTGCCACGCCATGGGCGCTGAAGATCGTCACCGAACCCGGCGGCACCTCGTCGATTTCATCGACAAACTGGGCGCCTTTGGCGCGCAGCCGTTCGACGACATGGCGGTTGTGCACGATCTCGTGACGGACATAGATCGGCGGGCCGTATTTTTCGAGCGCGCGCTCGACGATCTCGATCGCCCGTTCGACCCCGGCGCAAAACCCTCGGGGTTGGGCCAGCACCACTCGCATCATCTCGCCTCTTCGCTTCGCTCACACCGCCAACCGCGGTCGCCGCGGCGGCGGAAAGCCCTGTCGGCTATCCCTGCCACAATTCGCACATCGCACGCAATGCTGCGGCGGGACGCCGCAATCCCGGCCGACCCCGGCAGAGGCAAGCATTTTACGCCTGTGCCGACGCGGCGGGTTTGCTATCACTAACGCCTGCGCGACGGCATTCGACGGGCCGCTCATGTCGTTTCCCCGACGCCTCCTGCTCGGTGTGCCGCTGGCGATGCTCGCCGGACGGGGCACCGCGGGCGCCGCTGACCCGGGCGCCGCTGACCCTGGCGCCGCTGACCCTGGCGCCGCACCGGGGCTGCTGCCGGTGGCGCTGATCCAGCGCTTCTACGGCAGTTTGCTGGCGGTGATGAAGGCGGCCAAACAGCTCTCCTTCGATCAGCGCTACAACCGCCTCGCCCCGGCGGTCGCCCAGACCTACAATCTCGGGCTGATGACCCGCATCGCCGTCGGGCCGAGACTGGGCGCAGCTTGCCGCCGCTCAGCAGCAGCGCCTCACCGAGGCATTCTCGCGCTACACCATCTCGGTCTTCGCCAACCGGCTCGACAATTACGGCGGCGAACGCTTCGAGGTCGATCCGACCCCGGCCGCCAACCCTAATGGCATGATCGTCAAAAGCTGGCTGGTCAAGTCGGACGGCAAGAAAGTGGTGCTGGACTATCTGGTGCACCAGGACACGGCCGGTTCGTGGAAGGTCATCGACGTGTATCTGAGCGGCACGATAAGCGAGTTGGCGGCGCGGCGCTCGGAATTCTCCGGCGTGCTGCAGCGGGACGGGGCCGAGGGGCTCGTCCGGATGATCGAGCAGCGCACCGCCGCGCTAAGAACGGGATGATCGCGGCGGCGGCGCCATGCCGGGCCCGGTGGCGGCCGGCGTCGGCTGGCCCGATTGCGGTTTTAGCGGAGCCGCGGTGCCCGGCGGCGCGGCGGACGGCTGGTTCAGATCCTGGTAAAAGTTCGGGCCCGGCACCGGCGCGGCACCGCCCCGCAGTTCGGCGGCGCGACGCTGTTGGCTCAGGCTGCGCAGCTGGGCATAGAAATCCAGCGAGTTTTTCTGCAAATCATCGAGGATGTCCATGACGCGGGCGCGCTGATCGATGCCGCCGACGACAAAGCGGGCTATTTGCAGGTCGTCCACGTCCTTTACCGTCGCCAGATAGCTGAACGGATCGATGTAGGCATCCGTGCCCATGCCAATCAGATCGCGCGGATTCGATGGACCGAGGATCGGCACGATCAGATACGGGCCTTCGGGCAAGCCCCAGACGAACAGCGTCTGCCCGAAATCGCCAGCCTCCTTGTGAAGCCCCCACTTCTTTGCAATATCGAACAAGCCGGCGAGACCCAGCGTGGAGTTGACGGTGAAGCGGCCGATCGCGATCCCGGCGCGTTTCGGCTGGCCTTGCAGCACGTTATTGATGACGACGACCGGCTCCTTCATGTTGTCGAGGGCGCGCTTCAGCGCGTCCCGCGCCGCCTCGGGCAAAATGGCGATATAGACCTTGGTCACCGGCTTGAGCAGGATGCGGTCGACAAACATGTTGGCGTCGAGGATCTTGCGGTTCAGCGGCTCGAGCGGATCGTTGTTCTGCTCGAAGACGGCGCGTTCGGCGGGATCGCCGGGCGGCGTCGCGCAACCGGCGAGCACGGCGACCAACAGCAGGCCAGCGGCCCAGGAGACGGCTCCGCGGGAGGGGACGGCGATTCTCACGAAACGGTCCGGAGGATTGGAGGATCGGTACGGTGGGTGCGTCCAGCGACGGGGTCATCGTCAACAATCCCGCTGGCGAACGCAATGCTAAATCACCGTCCGCTTCGGCACCCCGTTGTCCCGGCGATCGTGCGATGACCTCCCTCAGCTTCGCCCTGGTGCTGATTTTGCTGTGGGCCTATGTCGTCGCCGTCACCGCGGCTGCGCTCAGCTTCACCCGGCGAGCGCCCGGGTACCGTGGCGTCGCGGCCGGTGCTGCGCCGGTGGACCAACCGCCGGTTTCCGTGCTGAAGCCGCTGCACGGGGCAGAGCCGGGGCTCTACGAAAACCTGCGCTCGTTTGCCGACCAGGACTACCCGCTCTTCCAGATTGTTCTCGGCGTCCGCGACCGCGCCGATGCCGCCCTGCCGGTCGCCCGCGCGCTGATCCGCAACCGGCCGCTCGACGATATCGAGCTCGTCGTCGATGCGCGCGTCGCCGGCAGCAATCTCAAGGTGGCCAACCTCGAAAACATGCTGCCCGCGGCGCGGCATGGCATCATTGTCCTGGCCGACAGCGACATGCGCGTCGGCCGGGACTACCTCGGGATCGTCACCGCGCCGCTGGCAAACCCCGGGACCGGCATCGCGACCTGCCTCTACAAGGCCGTTCCGACCGGCGGGCTATGGTCGCAACTGGCGGCGCTGTATATCAATTTCGGGTTCCTGCCGAGCGCGGTGCTGGGCGACGCGCTCGGCATTGGCGGCGGTTGCTTCGGCGCGACGATCGCGCTGCGCCGCGCGGTGCTGGAGCGGATCGGCGGTTTCGCCTGCGTCCGCAACGAACTTGCCGACGACCACCGCATCGGCGACGCGGTGCGCCAGCTCGGGCTGGCGAGCGTGCTCTCGCCCTATATCGTCGAAAACCAGGTGAGCGAACCTTCCTTCGCCAGCCTCTGGCGGCATGAGCTACGCTGGGCGCGGACCGCGCGGACGATGGCTCCGGCCGGCTTCGCCGGCTCGGTGCTGACGCATACGGTCGCGCTCGCCGCGCTGGCCGCCGCAATTTTGGGGTCGGGCGCCGCCGCCTGGGGATTGTTTTTGCTGTCGCTGTTGTTGCGGTGGGTATCGGCCGCGGTCATTGCGCGCCGTCTCGATCTGCCGCGAACCGGGCTGTGGCTCTTGCCGTTGCGGGATGCTTTGTCCTTTGCCGTATTTCTCGGTAGCTTCTGCGGGCGCAGCGTATTGTGGCGCGATCAGGTGTTCCGGGTCGAGCGGAGCGGGCAAATGCGCGTCGAGAGGGATGAGCCGGCATGATGAAAACCCTGTTCCTCCACCCGCCGTCCTTCGACGGGTTCGATGGCGGGGCGGGGTCGCGCTATCAGGCGCGGCGCGAGATCCGCTCGTTCTGGTATCCGACCTGGCTCGCCCAGCCGGCGGCGCTGGTCCCCGGCAGCAAGCTGGTCGACGCCCCGCCGGCGCGGCGGCATCTCGATGACGTGCTGCCGCTCGCCCGCGATTACGAGCTGGCGGTGCTGCATACCTCGACCCCGTCCTTCGCCGCCGACGTCAAGGTCGCCGAGGCTCTCAAGGATGCCAATCCGCGGCTCAGGATCGGCCTCGTCGGCGCCAAGGTCGCGGTCGAGCCGGAAGCGAGCCTCACCGCCTCGCGCGCCGTCGACTTCGTCGCCCGCGAGGAATTCGACTTCACGATCAAGGAGGTGGCGGAGGGCCGCCGGTTCGCCGATATCGACGGGCTGAGCTATCGCGACGGCGCCGGATCGGTCGTCCACAACCGGGCGCGGGCGGTGCTCGAGGACATGGACCAGCTGCCGTTCGTGACCGAGGTCTACAAACGCGACTTGCACGTCGAGGATTATTTCATCGGCTATCTGAAGCACCCCTATCTGTCGCTCTATACCGGGCGCGGCTGCCGCTCGAAATGCACCTTCTGCCTGTGGCCGCAGACCGTCGGCGGGCACCGCTACCGGGTGCGCAGCGTCGCCCATGTGATCGAGGAAATCCGCCTCGCGCGCAGCTGTTTTCCGCAGGTCAAGGAGTTCTTCTTCGACGACGACACCTTCACCGACGACCGGCCGCGCGCCGAGGCGATCGCCCGCGAACTCGGCAGGCTCGGCGTCACCTGGTCGTGCAATGCCAAAGCCAACGTGCCGCGCGCGACGCTCGAAATATTGCGCGACAACGGCCTCAGATTGCTGCTCGTCGGCTACGAGACCGGCAACCAGCAGATCCTCAACAACATCAAGAAGGGCATGCGGATCGACATCGCCCGCCGCTTCACCAAAGACTGCCACGAGCTCGGCATCACGATCCACGGCACCTTCATCCTGGGCCTGCCCGGCGAGACCCGGGAGACGATCGAGGAAACCATCCGGTTCGCCGCCGAGATCAACCCGCACACGATCCAGGTGTCGCTCGCCGCGCCCTATCCCGGTACCGAACTCTACCGCCAGGCGGTCCACGAGGGCTGGCTCGACATCGCCCATGCCGAGTTGATCGACGACAACGGGGTGCAGATCGCGCCCTTGCACTATCCGCACCTGTCGCACACCGAGATCTTCGAATCGCTCGAAACCTTCTACAAGCGCTTCTACTTCCGCCGAAAGAAGATCGCCTCGCTGGTCGCCGAGATGATCCAGAGCCCGCAGATGATGCGGCGCCGGCTGCGCGAGGGGGTCGAGTTCTTCCAGTTCCTGCGCCACCGCGAGATGGCGGGCTGACGCTTCGCGGAGATTCGTAGGATGGGTTGAGCGAAGCGAAACCCATCGCGCGTTCCCGAGCGGATAAATGATGGGTTTCGCGTTGCTCAACCCATCCTACACGGCCGCGCCACCGGGAGACCGCGAGCCTATGGTCCTGCCACGGCGCCTCATCGTCACGGCCGACGATTTCGGGCGCGACGTCGCGATCAACGAGGCCGTCGAGGCGGGCTATCGCAACGGCATCCTCGGGAGCGCGAGCCTGATGGTCGCGGCGCCCGCCGCGGCGGACGCGGTGGCGCGCGCGCATCGGCTGCCGGGGCTGCGCGTCGGCTTGCACCTCGTCCTGGTCGACGGCAGCGCGGTATTGCCGCCCGGCGAGATCCCCGGCCTGGTCGGCGCGGACGGGCATTTCGACGACAACCAGGTCCGCGCCGCGCTGCGCTATTTCCTCATGCCGGGGATGCGGCGCCGTCTTGCCGCCGAGATCCGCGGACAGTTCGAGGCGTTCCGGGCGACCGGCCTCGCGCTCGACCATGTCGACGCGCACCAGCACATGCATTTGCACCCGACGGTCGCGCGCCTCTTGATCGAGATCGGCCGGTCCTATGGAATGCGCGCGGTCCGTCTCCCGGCCGAGCCGGCCGCGGCGCTGCGCCGCGCCTTTCCCGGCGAACGCTATAGGACGCCGGCCTACCGCCCGGTCGTCGCCCTATTGCGGCGGCGGCTGCGGCGCGCCGGTCTCGCCACGAACGACCATGTTTTCGGCATCGCCTGGAGCGGCGCGATGGTCGAGGAACGGGTCCTCGGCCTTTTGCCGTATTTGCCGCCGGGGGTAAGCGAGATCTATTTTCACCCGGCGACAAGGCAGCCCCCTGCCCTCGCCGCGGCAATGCCGGGCTATCGCCACACGCAGGAACTCGGCGCCCTGCTCAGCCCCGCGGTGCGGTGGCGGATCGCCGAACTCGGGATCGGCCTTATCGGCTACGGCGATCTCGCGGTCGCCGGCGGCAAGCCTGGCTAGACACTTCCCCTCCCCTACCCGTCATGGCCGGGCTTGTCCCGGCCATCCACGTGAACCTCCCCTGGGATGCCCGGCACAAGGCCGGGCATGACGGATTGCGATGGCAAATCAGCGTTGTGATCGTCTGATTTTATTGAGCGGGGAAGCGGGCTCTCAACCGTTGCCGGGGCCGGACCGAGCAGGGCCGGCAGGATAAAGAGCGTGCAGAACAGCGTGCAGGCGAGCGAGATGGTCAACAGCTCGCCCATTTCCGCCGTGCCCGGGTCGTCCGACAGCGCCAGGCTGCCGAAGGCCGACATCGTCGTCAGGGCGCTGAAGATGACCGCGCGCGCCGTGCTCGATTGCAGGTGACGGGTCTGCCCGGCGCGCCAGTTCATCACGAAATAGATGTCGAAGGCGACGCCGATCCCCAACATCAGCGGCAAGGCGATGATGTTGGCATAATTGAGCTTCATGCCGATCGCCACGGTGATCGCCAGGGTCAGCATCGCGGCGAGCAACAGCGGGGCAAAGACGAGGGCGACGTCGCGCGGCCGGCGCAGCACCAGCGCGAGCAGCAACGCGATCGCGGCGACTGCGATGATCCCGGCCTGAACGAAGGCCGAGCTGATCAGATGACCGGCCGCCTGCATCGTTACCGGCGTGCCGGTCGCATCCGGGGCGAGGGTGTGCACCGCGGCGACAAACCGGTCCAGCACGTCGGGGTCGCGGGCATTGCCCCGCGGAAACGCCTCGACCCGGGCGCGGCCATCGCCGGCGATCCAGCTGTCGCGCAACGCCGCCGGCAGGCTCGCCAGGGTCACCTTCCCTGCCTGCAGCAGCTCGCCGAGCGCCGCGAGGCGCTGTTTCAAGTCGGTGAGGAGGGCCTGCCGCAATGCCGGCACGATCGCCGCACCGCGCGCCGCCGCCTTGTCGAGGGCCCGGGCGAGACGTGCCGCCGGGCTCTGCCCTCCGTCGGCTGCGGCAAGGTGTTGCAGCGCATCGCGGCAGGCAGCGATCGCCTTCAGGACGTCGGCCGCGCTCGGCGGCGGCAAGATTGTCGCCGGCGTCAGGGTCGGACCGAGCAGCAGCGCGAGATCGCTGACGATCGCGAGCTTCTTCTGCTGATCGCCGGGAATGAAGCTCGCCGCGGTGACGACCTGCGCGACTTCGGGAAGCCTGGCCAGCCGGTCGGCGATCGGCGCGGCCGCGCTCAGCGACGGCGCGAGGATCTCGGCCGTATAAGGCGTGGTCATCGCGTTCTTCATCAGGTCGCGAGCGGTAGCAACCGATTCGCTTTTCGGGTTTTTCAGATCCAGCGGGTCGGAATCGAAAGCGACCCGGGGCAACAGCGCGGCGCAAGCGGCCGCCAGAAATGCCGCCGCGCCAATCACCCATCGGCGCCGCTCCAGCAGAAACCGGTCGAGCGGGGCGGCGCGGCGAAATCCGATCGGCTCGGGCTCGCCGCGCGGCCGCAGCACGGCCAACAGCGCCGGGAGCAGCAGGAAATTGAGCGCGACCGCGATGATCATGCCTGATCCGGCGATCCATCCGAGTTCGCGAATCCCGGTGTATTGCGTCGGGACAAACGACAGAAATCCGATCGCCGTGGCGCCGGCGGCGAGGATCAGCGCCGGGCCGATCGATAGGGCCGTGCCCCGCAGCGCCGCCGGCAGGGTGCCGAGGCGGTGCCGCTGGTCGCGGTAGCGTATGCTGAACTGAATGCTGAAATCGACCGCCAGGCCGATGAACAGGACGCCGAACGCCACCGAGATCAGGTTGAGCGAACCGATCGCCACCGCGGCAAAGGCGGCGGTCAGCGTGAGGCCGGCGGCGAGCGTCGCCAGGATCGCGCCGGCGAGCTTCACCGAGCGCAGCGCGGCAAGCAGAATCGCGCACACCGCCACGACCGACAGGACCAGCGATCTGACCGCGCCCTGGCGCAATGTCGCAAACTGATCGTCATCGAGCGCCACCGAGCCGGTCATGCGCAGCCGCACCCCGTGCTGCGGGTCGAGCGCCAGCTCGCTTGCCAGCCGGCGAATTTCGGCGCTCGCCCGGGCGCCGGGTTCGAGCGCCTTGAAGTCGAGCACCGGACGCGCCAGCACAAGCCGGCGACGCTCTCGCGGGTCCCCTGTGCGACCCGTCATCAGGTGCTGCCAGGAGAGGGGTTGCGACCGGCCATCGAGCGCGGCGTTGACGGAGTCGGCGATCGCCGTCAGGGTCGGGTTGATCCGACCGATCGCCGCCTGATCCTTTCGCGCGCCGTGGACAAACAGCGCCAGGGTGTCAAACAGTCCGCGCAAACTGGGGTCGTGGGCGAGACTGCCGATCAGCGGCTGCGCCGCGATCAGCTTGTCCGACATTGCCTGAAGCTTGCCGACCGGCAGGAACAGCAGCCCGTTTCGATCGAAAAACCGCCCGCCATCGGGTTGCCGCACATAGTGGAACAGGGCCGGCTCGGCACGCAGCCTGGCGGTCAGCTCCCGCGCCGCGCGGTCGGCGATACCGGCGGTCTGCCCATCGATCACGACGACCAGCAGGCTGTCGTTCTGCGGAAAGGCGCGATCGAGGGCGATCTCGTTCCGGCGCCAGGCCAATCCGGTCGGCAGCATGTGCTCGAGGTCGGTGTCGATCGCGAGGTGGGTGGCCGCGTAGAATCCGCCGCCAACCGACGCGAGCAGCGCGGCGATCACGATGGCCGGGGCATTGCGGCGGGCGAACTCGATGATGCGGGCGGCAAATGCGGCGATCACGCGGCTCCTCGCCTGTTGGCCTCGACATATCGCCGCCTCATAGCGGCATCCCGATCGCGCCCCGCTCTGCGCCCGAACAGCGAGATCGCCCGAACAAATGGCACGGCCGGCGGCTCCACTTAAACGGAAATTGTGGCGCCTTGACCGATAAATTGCCGCGAAAAACCCGAACCCGCGTCATAAAGAGGACACGCTTTCCCTCGATACTGCATAGAATTTCGCAGGCAAGGAGGGGACCATGACCGCACAGAGGGCATGCTGCCGCTATGAGGCGAGCCTTGAAGAGCTGCTCGATGACGAGGTCATGGCGCCGGTATTGCGCAGTGCCGGGTTCGATGCGCAGGGCTTTCGGGAAATGATGGTCGAAACCGCCAAGCGGATCGATGATTGCGCCACCCGCGGCGACCGCTGGATCGCCGAGGAGTTCCCCTAGGAGCTCACCGGCGACCATACCGGAAATTCGATCCGCACCTTGAGCCCGGGGCGCCCCGCCCCCGGTTGGCTTTCGCCGAGCGTCACATTTGCCTCATGCCGGCGGGCGACCGCGCGCACCAGGCTTAGGCCGAGGCCGTTGCCTTGTGTGCTGCGGCTCGGCTCCAAACGGACGAACCGGTCGAAAACCGCCTCGCGATCGCCTTCCGGAATGCCCGGCCCGCGATCGGCGACCTCGATCATGGCGCGGCCCTCGCCGTGCCGCACCGCGATCGCGATGTCGCTGGCGCCGCCATATTTCACGGCATTGTCGAGCAGATTGGCGATCGCCTGCGACAACAGGTGGCGATCGCCGCGGATGACGCTCTGGGGCATGCTGTCGAGCCGCAGCGCAAACCCTTTTTCCTCGGCCACCGGCTCGTACAACTCGACCACCGCCCGGGCGATCTCTCCGAGATCCAACGCCTCGCCGGCACGCCCGCCGGCGCCGGCTTCCGCTTCGGCAATGCTGAGCAACGCGTTGAAGGTGGCGAGCAGCCGGTCCGCCTCCTCGATTGCGGCGCGGATCGCCTCGCTCTGCGAGACCGGGTCGCGGTCGCCAAGCAGGGCCAACTCCAACCGCGCCCGCAGCCGAGAGAGCGGCGTCTTCAGATCATGCGCGACATTGTCGGTGACCTCGCGCATGCCGGTCATCAGCCGCTCGATCTGGTCGAGCATGCCGTTGAGATTGGCGCCCAGCTGGTCGAATTCGTCGTGCGTCCCGCGCCGCGGCACCCGGTCCGACAAATTGCCGGCGATGACCCGTTCGGCGGTGCGGTTCACCTGCTCGACCCGGCGCAGCATGTTGCGGCTCATCACCGCGCCGCCGACCAGCCCGATCCCCAATGCGACCAGCCCGGACCACAGAAGCGTCGTCTTGATCCGGTTGCGAAACGCCGTCGCGTCGCTGATGTCGCGCCCGACCAGAAGGCGGTAGCCGCCGGGGATCGTGAACAGCGCGCCGCGCGCCGGATGGGTCTCGCTGCGGCCCTTCACGGCCACCTCGATCCGGAACGACAGCGACCCCGAGCGGGCCGGCACGCCGGCCGGCCAGCCGCTGATATTGCCGGCGAGCGGCCTGCCGTCGCGATTGGTCACGAGATAGAGCATGCCGTCGCCGCGGTCGCCGGCGCTGCGCGCCGCGACGATCTGAACGAGGCCGCTGAGACCGCGCTGCGCGTATTGCTCCGCAAGGCCGGTGATCTCGGCGTCGAGGGTCGCCTCGGTCTGCCGCTCGACAAAATCGGCGCTCGTCCAATAGACGAAGAAAAGCACGCCGAGAACCGAGACCGCAAAGACCAGAAAGTAGAGGCCGGCAAGCCGAAACGCGTGCGTCCGAACGAGGCGTTGCGCCGCCCGGAACGGCACGGCCGTCGCCCGGAATCCGATTGCCGACAAGTGCCGCATCCCGGCAATCGGCGCGGCGGCGGGTGCCGCGGCGGGTGCGGCGGCGGGTGCGGCGGCGCCGCTTGGTGTTCCGAGTTGAACGGCGCTACCCGACATCCGATCCCGCCTCTGCTTCACGCTGCATGGGCAGCCTGCGCCCTTCGAGACGCGCCCCTTTTGGGCGCTCCTCAGGATGAGGAGGTTTTGTATGTTGCATCAAATACCGACCCTCATCCTGAGGAGGCGCGAAGCGCCGTCTCGAAGGACGCACCACCGTCTGTCCGAGATGGGTGCACGCTCACTCCGCGGCGCGCAGGCAATACCCCGCGCCGCGCACGGTGTGAAGCAGGGCACGCTCGAAGTTCTTGTCGATTTTTTGCCGCAGCCGGCTCACATGCACGTCGATGACGTTGGTCTGCGGGTCGAAGTGGTAGTCCCATACGTTTTCGAGCAGCATTGTCCGGGTCACCACATGGCCGGCGTTGCGCATCAGGTATTCGAGCAGCTGAAATTCCCGCGGCAGCAGGTCGATCGTCTTGTCGCCGCGCCTGACCGACCGGGTTAAGAGGTCGAGTTCGAGATCGGCGACCCGCAACCGGGTGACGCTCGGCGCGTCGGCCCCGCGCCGCAGCAATACCTCGATGCGGGCGAGCAGCTCGCTGAACGCGAACGGCTTGACGAGGTAGTCGTCGCCGCCCGAGCGCAATCCTTTGACCCGATCGTCGACGCTGCCGAGTGCGGAGAGGATCAGCGCCGGAATGCGGATCTCGGCGCCGCGCAACGCACCCAGCAGCGCCAGCCCGTCCATGCCCGGCAGCATCCGGTCGAGAACGATCGCGTCATAATTGCCCGAAGTGGCGAGAAACAACCCGTCCCGGCCGTCGCTCGAATGGTCGACGGTATAGCCGCTCTCGCTCAGCCCTTTGACCAGATAGGCGGCGGTCTCGCGGTCGTCTTCGATGATCAGGAGTTTCATCGAGGCGTGCTTCAGTCTCCCTTCGGGGCCGGTGCGGCGCCATGGGTTTCAAGTGGTTGCGCCGCCCGCCGGAAGCAAGCCGATCAGCAACCCGATCGTCGAGGACGGGCGCTTGTCGCCGGCTGCATCGCGATGCGAACAACCCGAGACCTTTGCGGCGGAACGCCACAGCGCCGGCGACACGCGGCGGGCACGTCGATTTCGCCTTGACCGCGGCAGAAGCAGCAACGATCTATTGCGTACCAATTCAGTCCGAATTGGCCCGCAGCGATCGTCCTGAGCCGTGCCCCGATGATCATCCTCAGCAAGCTCGCCGATTACGGCGTCATCGTCGCGTCACATCTCGCCGCCCATCCTGACCGGCAGGCGACCGCGGCGGCGATTGCCGGCGCCACAAGACTGCCGCGGGCGACCGTCGCCAAGCTGCTGAAGGCGCTGGCCCATGCCGGGCTGGTCAGCGCGACGCGCGGGGCCGCCGGCGGCTATCGCCTGGCCCACCTTCCCGCCGCGATCTCGGTCGCCGAGGTTGTCGCGGCGATCGACGGCGATATCGGCATGACGCAATGCTCGGTCCATGCCGCCGAATGCGAGCGCACGAATTATTGCCCGACCCGCCCGCATTGGGCGGCGATCAACCGGGCGGTCGGCGCCGCGCTGTCGGCGATCTCGCTCGCCGAGATGATCGGACCGTTGGCTTTTGCGCCGGCGATCGCAGCCTTTGCCGAACCCGCTGCAGCCGACGCCCGCACGTGATGCCCGCATTTTGATGGAACAGCCGCCGCGATGAGCGCCTCCCTCGACACAACGCAGACGATCCGTTCGCTCTCGCAGGAGGGCTACAAATACGGCTTTGTCACCGATATCGAAGCCGATACGGCGCCGCCCGGCCTCAACGAGGACACGGTCCGCTTCATCTCCGAGAAGAAGGGCGAGCCGCAATGGCTGCTCCTGTGGCGGCTCGCCGCGTTCCGCGCCTGGCGCGGGATGACCGAGCCGAATTGGGCCAAGGTCAATGTCGCGCCGATCGATTACCAGGCATCGACCTACTATTCGGCGCCGAAGCAGCAGGCCGGCCCGAAATCACTGGACGAGGTCGACCCCGAGCTGTTGCGCATGTACGAAAAGCTCGGCATCCCCCTAAAGGAGCGCGAGGCATTGGCCGGGGTGGCGGTCGACGCCGTGTTCGACAGCGTCTCGGTGGCGACCACTTTCAAGAGCCAGCTCGCCGAACTGGGGATCATCTTCTGCTCGTTCGGCGAGGCGGTGCGCGAGCATCCCGAACTGGTGCGCCGCTATCTCGGCAGCGTCGTGCCGCAGAACGACAATTTCTTCGCGGCCTTGAACTCGGCGGTGTTCAGCGACGGGTCGTTCGCCTACATCCCGCCGGGCGTGCGCTGCCCGATGGAGCTCTCGACCTATTTCCGCATCAACGCGGCCAAGACCGGCCAGTTCGAGCGCACCCTCCTCGTTGCCGACAAGGGCAGCTATGTCAGCTATCTCGAAGGCTGCACCGCGCCGCAGCGCGACGAAAACCAGCTGCATGCCGCGGTCGTCGAATTGATCGCGCACGAGGACGCGCAGATCAAATATTCGACCGTGCAGAACTGGTATCCGGGCGACGCCGAAGGCAAGGGCGGCATCTACAATTTCGTCACCAAGCGTGGCGCCTGCCGCGGCGCGCGGGCGAAAATCTCGTGGACGCAGGTGGAGACCGGCTCGGCGATCACCTGGAAATACCCGAGCTGCATCCTTGAAGGCGAGGGTTCGGTCGGCGAATTCTATTCGGTCGCGATCACCAACAACCGCCAGCAGGCCGATACCGGCACCAAGATGATCCATATCGGAAAGAACACCCGTTCGACGATCATCTCGAAGGGCATCTCGGCCGGGCACGGCCAGAACACCTATCGCGGCCTCGTCCGGGTGCAGCCGCGCGCGCAGGGCGCGCGCAACTACACGCAGTGCGACTCGCTGCTGATCGGCGACCGCTGCGGCGCGCACACCGTGCCCTATATCGAGGTGCGCAACCCGTCGGCCCGGATCGAGCACGAGGCGACGACCTCGAAGATCAGCGACGACCAGCTGTTCTATTGCCGCCAGCGCGGCCTCGCCAACGAGGACGCGCTGTCATTGATCGTCAACGGCTTCTGCAAGGAGGTCCTGAAGGAATTGCCGATGGAGTTCGCCGTCGAGGCGCAAAAGCTCCTCGCGGTCAGCCTCGAAGGCAGCGTCGGGTAAGGATATGAGCGACGAAGCCATCACCCTCGAGCTGTTGGGCGCGCGCCTGCTCGGCCTGACCGCCGACGTGCGGGATCTGCAGCAACGCGCCGGCACTCTGGAGACACGGTTCTCGGCGCTAGAACGACGGTTCAGCGCATTGGAGAATCGTTTTTCGGGGATCGAGGCGCGCATGGATGCCATCGAGGAGCGGATGGGCCGATTGGAGGACCGGATGGGGCGGCTGCTGTCGCTGATCGTGCGGATCGCCGAGCGGCAGGGCGTGCGGGAGTGATGGCGATGCTCGAGATCAAAAACCTGCACGCGCGGCTCGCCGATGGCCGCGAGATCCTGAAAGGGATCGACCTCCGGGTCGCCGCCGGCGAGGTGCACGCGATCATGGGGCCGAACGGGTCGGGCAAGTCGACGCTCGCCGCGGTCTTGGCCGGGCGCGAGGGCTACGAGGTGACCGCGGGCGGCGTCCGCTATCTCGGGCATGACCTCTTGGCGATGCCGGCCGACGAGCGGGCGCGCGAGGGCCTCTTTCTCGCCTTCCAGTACCCGGTCGAGATTCCGGGCGTCAACAACACCTATTTCCTGCGCGCCGCGGTCAACGCAACGCGGCGCCATCGCGGCGAGCCCGAGCTCGACGCCGGCCAGTTCCTGCGCATCGTGCGCGCCAAGTTGAAGCTGCTCGACATCGGCGACGATCTGTTGCAGCGCGCCGTCAATGTCGGGTTTTCCGGCGGCGAGAAAAAGCGCAACGAGATCTTCCAGATGGCGATGCTGGAGCCGCGCCTCGCCATTCTCGACGAGACCGACAGCGGGCTCGACATCGACGCGCTGCGCACCGTGGCCGCCGGGGTCAACGGGCTGCGCGCGCCGGACCGCGCGATCGTCATGATCACCCACTACCAGCGCCTCTTGGACTACGTCGAACCCGACCACGTGCACGTGCTGCAGGACGGCCGCATCGTGCAGTCGGGCGACAAGAGCCTCGCCGCCGAACTCGAACGGACCGGCTACGGCACGTTTGGCGAAGCTGCGGGCGATCTGGCCAGCGGCGCGGCGTGAACGAGCCGATGATGGGTTGCCCGTTCGCGATTGTCATTCCGGGGCGCTGCGAAGCAGCGAACTCGGAACCCATGACCACCGTCCTAGGAGAACATGGCACTGACCGTGTTGCCGGATTCCGGGTCTCGCCCTTACGGGCGATCCCGGAATGACAGGATGAGCAATGAGTAATCTGGTCGATCTCCCGGTGAAGCCCGAGGCGCGGCCCTATCTCGACGCCTTCGAGCACGCCGCCAATGACGAGCCGACGTGGCTGGTCCGCAGCCGGCAGCGCGGACTCACACGTTTTGCCGAATTCGGCTTTCCGAGCCGCAAGAGCGAAAGTTGGCGCTACCTCGATCTGGCGCCACTCGCCGAGAAACCCTTCCCGCCAGCCAATTCGCGCTCCCCCGAACACCTGGCTTGGGCGCGCGACCATCTGCACGGCCTACTGCTCCCTGGTAATGGGCCTCGAATTGTCATCGTTGATGGGTTCACAGCGCCTGAGCTTTGTGCGCTCGATCTGCCGAAGGGCGTCTGGTTCGGGCCGACAGCCCAGGCGCTTCGCGAGCGATCACATCTCGTGAAGGCTGCCGTCGAGGGCATCGACGAGGATGCGGCCCACCCGTTTGCCGCGCTCAACACAGCCCTCTACTCAGACGGCTACGTTCTGGACATCGAACCAGGCGTGACGCTCGACCAGCCGATTGAGATCGTCCACCTCGCGTCCGGCATGGACCGCTCGTTTCATACTCGCAGCGTTGTCATGCTTGGGGTTGGCAGCAGGGCCAGTATTCTCGAAGTCTACGCCGGCGAGGGGCGCTACTGGCGCAACGACCTGCTCGGCGTCCTGCTGGGGGAGCGAGCCGACCTGAGCCGCACCGTCATCGTCGAAGAATTGGCCAAGGCGGTGCATCTGGCACAAACTGAAGCGAGGGTCGGCGATGGGGCCTCGTTCACGGGCTTTGCCTTGCTGCTCAACGGACAGCGCGTACGGCACGAAGCGAATGTCCGGATCGGCGAGAACGCTCGATGCCGGCTCGATGGCGCCTTTGTCGTCTCCGGCAATGACGAGGCGAACATCGTCACCGCGATCGACCATGCCGCTCCCGGCGGGCAGACCCGCGAGCTGATCAAGGGCGTCGCGGCGGGGCGCGGGCACGGCGCCTTTCAGGGCAACATCATCGTCCGCGAAGACGCCCAGAAGACCGACGCGCACCAGTTGAGCCGCAATCTCTTGATCGGCGCCCGCGCCGCGATCGACACCAAGCCGCAGCTCGAAATCTATGCCGACGACGTCAAGTGCAGCCATGGCGCCAGCGTCGGCGACCTCGACGAGGCGGCGCTGTTCTATCTGCGCGCCCGCGGCATTCCCTCCGAGGAAGCGCGCCATATGCTGATCGACGGTTTCCTGCGCGAGGTCGTGGAAACCGTCGACGATTTCGCCACCCGCGTGCATCTGCTGCGGCGCCTCGCCGGGCGCCTCGGTAGTTTGGAGGAGTGAGATGGCGTTCGACCCGCGCCAGCGCTGCGCCGCGAATTCCCGATCTTCGAGCGCAATCCCGGGCTGGTTTTCCTGGATTCCGGGGCCAGCGCGCAGAAGCCGCGCCAGGTCATCGACGGCATCGCCGAGTTCTACCGCAGCGACTATGCCAACGTGCATCGCGGCGTCTATCAAGCTGAGCGCCCGCTCGACCGACCGGTTCGAGGAGGCGCGTCTGGCGGTGCGCGCCTTCCTCAACGCCGCCGACGAGCGCGAGATCGTGTTCGTGCGCGGCGCCACCGAGGCAATCAACCTCGTCGCCCACAGCTGGGGTCCGGCGCATCTCAAAGCCGGCGACGAGGTGCTGATCAGCGATCTCGAGCATCACTCCAACCTCGTGCCGTGGCAGATGCTGTGCGAGCGGGTCGGCGGCCGCCTCGTGGTGGCGCCGACCGACGCGACCGGCGAATTCGATCTCGGGCAATTCGCGGCGCTGCTCTCGCCGCGCACCCGGCTCGTCGCGGTGACCCATATCTCCAACGTCACCGGCGCATTGCTGCCGGTGGCGCGCATCGTCGAGCTGGCCCACGCCCGGGGCGCCCTGGTGCTGATCGACGGCTGCCAGGCGGTGCCGCGCATGCCGGTCGACGTGCAGGCGCTGGGCTGCGATTTCTACGCGTTTTCCGGGCACAAGGCCTACGGGCCGACCGGGACCGGCATCCTCTACGGGCGTTACGATGCGCTCCTGTCGATGCCGCCCTGGCAGAGCGGCGGCGGCATGATCGCCAACGTCACCTACGAGAGGACCGAGTTTCAGGAACCGCCGCACCGCTTCGAGGCCGGCACCCCGGACATCGCCGGCGCGGTCGGCCTCGCCCAGGCGATCGACTTCATCGAGGGGCTCGGCCGCGATCGCATCCGCGAGCACGAAGCGGCATTGACCGGCTACGGCGTCGACCGCCTGTCGCGCATCCCCGGCGTGCAACTCGTCGCCGGCGGGCAGCGCCGGCTCAGCATCCTCTCCTTCAACCTCGACGGCGTACACCCGCACGATGTCGGCACCGTGCTCGATCAGCACGGGGTCGCGGTCAGGGTCGGCCACCACTGCGCCCAGCCGCTGATGGACAAGCTGGGCCTCGCCGGCACGGTGCGCGCCTCGCTCGGGGTCTACAACGACGAATCCGACATCGACCGCCTGGTCGAGGCGATCGAAGCCTGCCGGGAGATGTTTTCGCGATGAGTGACGAGTTGCGCGAGTTTTATCAGGACATTATCCTCGATCATGGCCGCCACCCGCGCAATTTCCATGCGCTTCCTCACCCGACGCATCTGGCGCGCGGCCACAACCCCTTATGCGGCGACCGGATCACGGTCTATCTCGCGATCGAGGGCGACAGGATCGCCGATGTCAGTTTCGAGGGGCGCGGCTGCGCGATCTCGACCGCGGCAGCCTCGCTGATGACCGAGGTGCTGAAAGGAAAGACGCTCGACGAGGCGCGCCGATTATTCGCGCAATTCCATGCCAAGGTGACCGGCGGCCCGGCCGAAGAGCTGCCCGAGGCGCTGCAGGAGGATGCCGAACGGCTTGAGCCGCTGACCGGGGTCAAGGCCTATCCGGTGCGGGTCAAATGCGCCACCCTGCCGTGGCATGCCTTCGAGGCGGCGCTCAAATCGGGCCTCGCCGGCGATACCGTCAGGACGGAGTAACGGCGATGCTGCAATGTCGCATCGCGTGGTTCGAGACGCCGCCTGCGGCGGCTCCTCACCGTGAGGGAATTCTTTGATGGCGTCAAAAAAGACCGTCATCCTGAGGAGGCGCGAAGCGCCGTCTCGAAGGACGCACGGCAAAAGACCAGCGTCGGAGTAGCCGGGATGGCGAGCGAACAGGATCGCGACTATTTCGATTTCGCGCCGGAACCGCCGGCCGAAACGGAGGGCGTCGAACGCCCCGAAGGCGCCGACGACCCGGCGCTGCTGGAGCCGGTGCTCGAAGCCCTCAAAACCGTGCGCGACCCCGAGATCCCGGTCAACCTGGTCGATCTCGGGCTGATCTATGAGCTGGTCGTCAAGGAGGGCGGCATCGTCTATGTCGAGATGACGCTGACCACCCCGGCCTGCCCGGTCGCGCAAAGCATGCCGGGCGAGGTCGAAGCCGCAATCAGCGCGGTCCCCGGGGTCAGCGAGGCGCGGGTCAAGCTGGTCTGGTCGCCCGCGTGGGATCAGGAGCGGATGAGCGAGGCAGCCCGGCTCGAACTCGGGCTGATGTGAGCCGCCGCGGACGCCCGAGCGGCTGAAGCGCTCCAGAAAGCGCATCTCCCGGCACTACCCCTGCGGCTTCAGCGCGTCGGCGAGGCGGGTCGTGGCGCTGCCGCGGGGCAGCGGCTGCGGCTGGCTCGGATGCGGCGCCCAGCCGCACAGAAAGAGGATCTCGAAGCTCGCCGGGATCCGCCCGGCATCGTCGCCGAAGCGCTCGGCATAGAGGAGCGCGGCCCGCGCCAGGGTCGCGCGGCGCAATCCGCCACGGCGGCGGGCGGCGAGCGCGTTGGTCTCGCCCATGCCGCGCAGATCGCGCAGCAAGGCCGGCATGTCCGGATAGGTGACCGTGATCGTCTCGCTGTCGGCGACCGGCAGGGCAAACCCGGCCCGCTGCAACAGCGCGGCGGCATCGGCCAGCTCGATCGCCGGCGACACCCGAGGGCTGACCCCGCCCTCCTCGGCCAACTCCGCCTCGAACAGCACCGTGCGCAATTCGACGAGGGTGCTGCCGCCGAACATCGCGGCGAGCAGCAGCCCGTCGGGCTTCAGCGCTCGGCGCAGCTGGACCAGGGCTCCGGGCAAATCGGCGGTCCAATGCAGGGCCAAGGTGCTGGCGATCAGGTCGAAGCTCGCATCGCGGAACGGCACCAGCTCGGGGTCGGCGGCGACGCGCGGCCCCGGCGCGCGGACAAGAAAATTCGTCGCCGGCTCGGCGGCGACGACGCACGCCGTGCCGTGCCGCGCGGCGAGGGCGCGGGCGAGCCCGCCGTCGCGGGCGCCGAGATCGAGCGCCACGGCAAATTCCCGGTTGACGACATCGAGCCGGTCGATCAGCCGCTCGGCGATCTCGACATGGAGAAAATCGACCGCGCCCCCCGCAAGCCCCTGGCGCGCCGCGCGCTCGCGGTGACGGCGCCAGGCGCGGCGGTCGAAGAGCGCGGTCGCGGAATGATTCATTTCGACGTTGAGGCCTATTGACGGGCGCGGGCGCGATCCGATGATGGGCGGCGATGCAGCTCCCGGCAACCCTGCCCGCCCGGTTTCGCCACGTGGCCCGCCGGGTCGGCCGCGCCCTGGTCAACGGCGTCCTGCCGCCGCGCTGCCTCGCCTGCGGCACCGCGGTTGACGAGCCGGATGCGCTGTGCGCCCCGTGCTGGGCGGCGATCAGCTTTTTCGCCCCGCCCTGGTGCGCGGTCTGCGGCCTGCCGTTCCCGCATCCGATGGGCGAGGGTGCGGTGTGTGCGGAATGCGCGCGCGAGCGGACGAGCTGGGACCGGGCGCGCGCGGTATTGCGCTACGACCGGCACAGCCGGCAGCTGGTGCTGGCGCTGAAATACGACCGCACTCATCTGGCGCGGGCGCTCGGAAGCTGGATGCGCCGGGCCGGCGGCGAGATCCTCGATGAAGCCGACCTGATCGTCCCGGTGCCGCTGCATTGGACGCGGCTGTTCGCCCGGCGCTACAACCAGGCCGGCCTCCTGGCGCACGCGATCCACGCCGCCGGCGGCCCGCCGGTCGCGCCGGACTGGCTGATCCGACGCCGGCGCACGCCCTCGCAAGGCCGGCTCGGCCCCGCGGCGCGGGCGCGCAACGTCCGCGGCGCCTTCGCGCTGCGGCCCGGGCGCAATGTCAGGGGCAAGCGGATCGTCATCGTCAACGATGTGCTGACGACCGGGGCGACGGTTGAGGAATGCGCCCGGGTGCTGCGCCGCGAAGGCGCCGCCTTCGTCGGCGTCCTGACCCTGGCGCGGGCCTTGCGCGCGGGAGGGTAATATCCCCGCCCCGCCGCAAGGGCTGCGCGCGTTGCTCGCCCGTCAATAGGTCTCGCGCGGCAGATCGAGATGCGGGAACGGGCTGTGGACATGCGCCGGCACCACCGGCCGCGCCCCGCGAATGTAGGATTTGTCGAGCTCGCCGTAGTTGTTGACGCCGAGCAGCGAGAGGCAGATGCGGATCTCGTCTTCGAGGATCTCGAAGAGGCGCACCACGCCCAGCCCGCCGGCGGCGGCGAGCCCGTAGACGTAAAGCCGGCCGACGACGACCGCATCGGCGCCGAGCACGATCGCCTTGACGACATCGGTGCCGCGGGTGATCGAGCCGTCAACCATGACGCGGGCACGCCCGCCGACCGCCTCGACGACTTCCGGCAAGACCTCGATCGAGCCGACCCCCTGGTCGAGCTGGCGCCCGCCATGGTTCGACACATAGACGCAATCGACCCCGTGCTCGACCGCGATCCTGGCGTCCTCGGCGGTGGCGATGCCCTTGATGATCAGCGGGATGTCGAAATTCTTCTTGATCCGTGCGATGTCGTGCCAATTGAAGCGCGCCTGATAGATCCGCGCGTCGTCGACCCGCACGCGGCGCCGCTGGTGGCGCTTGGCGATGTCGCGCTCGCGCCGGCTGTAGCTGTCGGTATCGACGGTCAGGCAGAAGGCCGCGTAGCCCTGGTCGATCGCGCGCCGCACATGGTCGTCGACCCAGGCCGCGTCGCCGCGCACGTAGAGCTGGAAGATCCGGAACCCGTCGGGTGCGGCCGCGGCGGTCTTGTCGAGCCCCGGATCGGAGACCGAGGAGAGGATCATGCCGTTGCCGAAATCACGGGTCGCCGCGGCGACGGTGGCGCCGCCGCCGGGTTCGAAGTTCTGCAGCGAACCGACCGGCGCGCACAGCACCGGGATGCGCAAGCGACGGCCGAACAGGGCGCGGCTGCAATCGACGTTCGACACGTCGCGCAACACCCGCGGACGGAAGCCGATCGTATCGAGCGCCAGGCGGTTGCGCGCCAGCGTCGTCTCGGTCTCCGAGCCGCCGATCAGATAATCCCAATTGTTGCGGTCGAGGTTCTGGCGCGCGACCTTGACGAACTCGTGCAGGTTCTGGAAGCGCTCTTGCAGATAATCGTCGGACATCGCCGCCTCTTATGGTGAATTGCGACGGGACCCTAGCGGAGCCGCCGCGCAGCGGCAACCGGCGGTAATCAAGCGTGCCTTGCGACATTGCTATTGGGCAGCCTCGCTTGCTATCGCTACGATAGGCTCTCGACGACAACCCCGCGAAGAGGAGACGCCCCTAGTGCCCCACCACATTCTCACCCCGAACACCCATTCCGAAGAAACCCTGGCGATCGCCCATGACCTGATCCCCGACGGCTACGAGCTGGTCACCGCGCCGCACGGCCGCCCGGAGTTCTGGGAATTGCTCAAGGACACCGAATTCTATATCGGCGCCGGCCAGTACAAGCACGGCCCGGAGTTCTACAACCAGGCGCCGAAGCTGAAGCTGGTGCAGACCTTGAGCGCCGGCTACAACACCTACGATCTCAACGCCGCGCGCGCCGCCGGCGTGCCGATCTGCAACAATGGCGGCGCCAATGCGACCGCCGTCGCCGAGCATGCCCTGATGCTGATGCTCGCCGTCTCGCGCCGGCTGATCTGGCTGCATGACGGCGTCGTTTCCGGGCGCTGGCGCGGCAACGACTTCAACGCGGCAAAGCTCTACGAGCTCGAGGACAAGACCCTCGGCATCGTCGGGCTCGGCAATATCGGCAAGAAGGTCGCCCGCCGTGCCAAGGCCTTCGACATGCGCATCCAGTATTACGACATCAACCGGCTGACCGGCGACCAGGAGGATGCGCTCGGAGTTCGTTTCGCGCTGTTCCCCGAACTGTTGAAGACCTCGGACATCGTCAGCCTGCACGTGCCGCTCGACCTGTCGACGCACAATCTGATCGGCGAGCGCGAGCTGTCGCTGATGAAGCCGACGGCGATCCTGATCAACACCTGCCGCGGCCCGGTGGTCGACGAGGTGGCGCTCTACAACGCGCTCAGCAACGAGGGCATCATGGCCGCCGGCCTCGACGTCATGGTCGAAGAGCCGCCCAAGCCCGATCACCAGCTGTTCACGCTGAAGAATGCGATCTTCAGCCCGCACGCCGCCGGCCCGACCTGGGACAACCACTGGAAGCGCTGGCGCAACGCCTTCGACAATTGCCAGCGCGTCGCCCGTGGGCAAAAGGCATTCTGGATCGTCCCCGAGCTGCGATAAATCGATATAACCACGGAGGCACGGAGGACACGGAGAAAAGACGTATCAGTTTCGCACTGAAGTTCATCCTCGGTGCTCTCCGTGGTGAACCTTTTTGCGGGGACCGCCAATGACCGGCCGCAATCCGCAGACGCTCGACGAGGCCCGCGCCTTCGTCGCGCATGTCCAGTCGCTGTTCATGCCGTGGAACATCCCGGCCCTGATCGCCGGCTTCACCGAGGATTGCGTCGTCCGCTTCGGCGACCTCGCGGAATTTCGCGGCAAGGCGGCGCTCGAACAGCTGTTCCGCAGCCGCAGCGAGCGCCAGCAGGATTATCGCCTGAAGAAGGAATTGCGGGCGCTCTCGGGCGACACGATCGCCAATTACTGGGAAGGCGAATGGCAGGACCGCGCCACCGGCAAGCGGATGGCCGGGCGCGGGGTCGAAATCTGGCTGATGCGCGAAGGCAGGATCGCGGTCTGGGAAGCCGCGTTCAATTTCAACGAAGCCGGCAAGCCGAGCGCGATGGGGCTGACCTGGTGGTCAAAATCACACGCCTCAGTCCGCCCGCTGGGCGGGAGCGGTGCCCCCGTGTGCGCGGCGGGTCGGAGTGTAAGTTGCGTTTGACCTACGTCAATGAAGGGCGCGTCCCTTCGGCTTAGTGAGGGTCGGTCGCCGCCTGCTGTCAAATGGACCTCCTGCAGCAAGTGGCCGATCGAGAGGATTTCGATAATGATGACGGGAAGGCAAGAAATGGCCAAGTCCGGGTTAGGGAAGTCAAACAGGTTCTATCAAAGCCCCGTTCTGAGGGATGAGGAATGGGACCGAGCGAAGCAGGCCCCGTGGTGGCTGATGGTATTGGTCTTAGCGATTGTCGGGGTAGCGTTCTTCGTCGGGGTTTATGCCGGCAAGCCTTTCAGCGAGGCCGGTTGGATCGTCGGCGTTATGACGATCGTGATCTATATGGGTCTAAGCTGGCTTCGGCGCCGCCGGGCGCGGCGACGACTCCGCGAAGTCCACGGACAAGCCGCTCCCTGATCGAAACCATAGGGCGCCGGACGCTCTGTTCCACGTACATTCCTTAACCCAGCCACAACGTGAGATAAAGTCACCATCGAATAACAACGGCAACGATGCAGGGCCATGAGTTCGGATGCGCAAAGGCATGGCCTCCACCTCTCGGGCGACGAACTGATCGATTCGCTGGCGGGCGGGTGGACCAAACCATCCCCCGGGCGCATGTTCGACCCTGGCGTAGCTGCGATAAGACCGCCTATTGCGGGATCGAACACGGTTGATCACGATGCCGCCGTGGCAGACGCAGCACCACAGATCGGCCGTTACCCGGAAAACGGAGACCGGCGCGAGCCCAAAGGGTATCACCCGCTCGATTCCGTATGGTATGGTGAGGAAGATGCCGAACTTATAGAGCAATTTCTCGCATTCTATCCTCGTAGCGAGCCGCGCCTCATTCTCGATGCGACGGTCAACGGGGCTCGATTCTGGCGGGGAAGTTCTCGGCCGGTAATTGGCCTGGATATTGACGCCCGGCACCGCCCGGACATTTGTGGAGACGATGCCCGGCTTCCGTTCGCGCCCGACGCTTTCGATGTAGTTGTTTACGATCCCCCACACATTCCAAACCAGGGGCGCGATCAATCAAAGGACTTTAATACCCGCTTCGGGCTAGGCGCGCGATCTCGAAAGGAAAATAGCTATAGCTTTGCTCACACATACCCGGCTTTCATGAGTGAAGCATGGCGAGTATTAACAGAAGAAGGGCTTATTCTCTGCAAAATCGTAGATTACATCCATAACCACCGGTATCAGTGGGCCCATATCGATCTGATTCGGGCTGGGCAAGAAGCTGGCTTTACCGCGTGTGATTGCATAATAAAGGCCCGCAAGGGACCGATTATCGATCCGAAATGGAAGACCGCGCATCACTCGCGCCGACAACATTCCTATTGGATCATCTTCCGCAAGTCGAACCGATGCGAGTGAGTTAAACGTCGGGATCGGGATCGGGATCGGTGACAGTGCGCCCGATCGTCCGGAACTGCCGCCCGACCGGCAGGTCCTCATAGAAAAAGCCAAGCCCGACGGTTTCCATGTCGCCTCCCTTATCGCTGCGGCGCTGAAGCTGTATTAGCATCGCCCGATCGACGACACACGCCGGCGGAGTTGGCGCAGGGAGGACGGGATGGAGCAGCGGGTCGCGATCGTCACGGGCGGATTGCGCGGCCTCGGCCGGTCGATGGCATTGGGGCTGGCGCGCGAGGGCTGCCGGGTCGCCGCAATCGGCCATATCGCCGGCGATGTTCCGGAGATGGAAGCCGCCGCGGCGGCGCTCGGCAATATCGGCGGCGCGGTGTGGCCGCTGGTCGCCGATTTGCGCGAGGCCGCGGAGTGCGACCGGGTCGTCGCCGCGACGCGCGACCGCTTCGGCCAGGTCAACATCCTGGTCAACAACGCCGGGCTGACCTTCACCTATATCGATCCGCCGCGCTTTCGCCGGCCGACCTTGCAGCATTTCTGGCAGGTGTCCGACGAGATCGTCGAAAACGTCATGCTGACCAACGTGCTGGCCGCCGACCGGCTGTCGCGGCGGGTGGCGGGGGCGATGGTCGAGGCCGGCTGGGGCCGCATCGTCAATGTGACGACCAAGCTCGATACGATGAACCGGGCCGGGACGCACCCCTACGGCGCCTCGAAAGCGGCGCTCGAGATGGCGACCGAGGTGTGGGCCAAGGAGGTCGAGGGCACCGGGCTGACGATCAACATCGTCAACCCCGGCGCCGGGGCCAACACGCCGGGCATGGCCGAGGAAATGCGCGCCATGAGCCGCGAGGGGCGCGCGGCGCGCCTCGTCGAGCCCGAGGAGATGGTGCCGCCGCTCCTCTATGTCGTGTCGCGCGAGGCCGACCGGGTCAACGGCTACCGCTTCGACGCCAATGCCTGGGACAAGGCGCTCCCGCCCGCCGAGGCCGCGCGCCGCGCCGGCCGGCCGGCCGGCTTCGTCCTGCACCCGGCGGCCGGGGATGCGAGTTAGGCGGACCGCCTCACGGGACGATCTCGATATCGGCGAAGAAGAACGCGATCTCCTGCGCCGCGTTTTCCGGCAAATCCGAGCCGTGCACCGAATTGGCCTCGATCGACAGGGCGAAATCCTTGCGGATCGTGCCGGCGGCGGCCTTTGCCGGATCGGTCGCGCCCATCACCGCGCGGTTTTTCGCGACCGCATCCTCGCCCTCCAGGACCTGTACGACGACCGGGCCCGAACTCATGAAGCCGACCAGGCTGCGGTAGAACGGGCGCTCGGCGTGCACGGCATAGAACCGCTCGGCCAACGCCTCGGTCAGCCGCATCCGCTTCTGCGCGATGATCCTGAGGCCGCTCTTCTCGAACCGGTCGTTGACCGCGCCGGTCAGGTTGCGCCGGGTCGCGTCCGGCTTGATGATCGACAGGGTACGCTCGATGGCCATGGTCTCTCTCGGTCGGCAACGGGAAGGGCCGGGTTATAGCGAGGGGCCGGGCCAGCGGCAATCCGCGCCGCGGCGGAAGGCGTCACGCCTTCTTCTTCCACCCCTTCTCGGTCTGCTGCCAGTAGGTCAGCGTGTGCCCGGACGCGGCGGCGCGGCGCCAGCGCTCGCGCGCCATTTCGACCGCGGCGGGATCGTTGCCGTCGAAGAGATCGGCGACGCGGGCGAACGCGGCGAGGTCCTCGGCCTCGACCCCATCGACGAGGACCAGCATCGAGGCCTCGTTCGGGTTTTCGGCACGCTCGCCGAGCCAGATCGGCTGGCCCCCGGGGTTGCCGTCGCGCGCCGAGCCGTGCGCGAGGAAGCTCGCCTCGTCATAGGTCCACAGCAGCGCGTTCAGATGCTCGACGCGCTCGGCCGAAGCGGCGCGCACGGCGATGCGATGGCCCCCCGCGCGCGCCCGCTCCAGGAGGCGCGGCAAGGCGCGTTCGAGCGGGGTCGACAAGAGGTGATAGAACCCGATCTCGGTCACGGCGTTGCGTCCGGCGGGTCAGCCCTTCTCGTAATGCTCGGCGACGAAGCGGTCGAGCAGGCGGACGCCGAACGCGGTGGCGCCCTTCGGCACAGTGGGGGAATCCTTTTTCGACCAGGCGACGCCGGCAATGTCGAGATGCGCCCACGGCACCTTGTTGACGAAGCGCTGGACGAATTGGGCGCCGACGATGCTGCCGGCGGCGCGGTCGCCGGCGATGTTCTTGACATCGGCGGCGTCGCTGTCGATCGCGCGGTCGTAGCTGTCGGCGAGCGGCAGCCGCCACAATTTCTCGCCGACCGCCTTGCCGGCCGCGATCAGCCGCTCGGCCAACTCGTCGTTATTGGCGAAGACCGCGGCATGCTCATGCCCGAGCGCGATGATGACCGCGCCGGTCAGCGTCGCGAGATCGATCATCAGCTTCGGCTTGAAGCGGTCCTGGCAGTACCACAGCACGTCGGCGAGGACGAGCCGGCCTTCGGCGTCGGTGTTCAAGACCTCGATCGTCTGTCCCGACAGCGAGCGCACGATGTCGCCCGGGCGCTGCGCGTTGCCGCCCGGCATGTTCTCGACCAGCCCGACGATGCCGACCGCGTTGACCCGGGCCTGGCGCTCGGCGAGCAGGCGCATCAGCCCGATCACCACGCCGGCCCCCGCCATGTCCCATTTCATGTCGCCCATGCCGGCGGCCGGCTTGATCGAGATGCCGCCGGTATCGAAGGTGACGCCCTTGCCGATGAAGCCGAGCGGCGGGGTGCCGGGAGCGCCGCCGCGATGCTGCATGACGACGACGCGCGGCGGCCGGATACTGCCCTGGCCGACCCCGAGCAAGGCGCCCATGCCGAGTTCGCCCATGCGGTTTTCGTCGAGGACCTCGACCGCGAGGCCGAACTCGGTCAGCGCGGCGGCCTGC
Organism: uncultured Alphaproteobacteria bacterium; assembly: GCA_963789255.1. Classification (GTDB taxonomy): domain Bacteria; phylum Pseudomonadota; class Alphaproteobacteria; order ATCC43930; family CGMCC-115725; genus DATARH01. The sequence goes on from CAWBJW010000002.1 coordinate 168,341, forward strand.
TCGGCGAGCGTCTCCGGGTAGAGCGTGTTGGCCGGCTCGGACACCAGATCGCGGGTAAAGAAGACGGCCTGCGCAGTGCAGCCGAGCGCGCGATAAGCCTCTCGGGCGGCGTTCGCCGCCGCGCTCGCCACGGTGAGGGTCGCGAGCGAGGGTTTCTGCTCGGGTTTCTGCGTCGTGCGGTACTTGTTGAAGCGATAGGAGCGCAGTTCGGCGCCGAACGCGAGATTGGCCGCGGCAGCTTCCGGCTTGAGCGGCACCGAATCGCCTAGATCGAGCGCGACGGTCGCCTCGCTCTCGCCGGCGCCGTTGAGATGCGCGACGAGGCCGCCGCCGAGGTCCTGCAGCAGCCGGGCATCCACCGCATCGGGTTTGCCGAGGCCGGCGACGACGATGCGGCTCAGCGGCAGATTGGGCGGTCCGATGATCGCGATCAGTTCGTCCTTCTTGCCGCGGAAGCGCGGCGCCGCGGCGACCGCGCGGCTGACCGCCCCGCCGGTCGCCTCGTCGAGATGCCGCGCCGCGGCGGTCAAGACCCGCCCCTCCCAGGCACCGACGACGACGGCGCCTGAGCGCGGCAGCGTGAATTCGGCGAAGCTGATTTTCATGACGCCACCCCGAGCAAGCGGTCTTCCGTTCGCGGCGCGATAGACGCAGCGCCGCCCCGAGTCAATGCCGAGTCAATGCCAAGTCAGTGCCGCCGATCGCGACGGCGGCGCCGCCGTGACCAGGCGGCGGCGGGCGGCGGCGGGAAAAGCTGTGGCGACGCAGTACCGTCGCCCCTATGATCCCCCGCCGATGAACTGCCTCAACCGTTACATCCTGTGGCAATGCCTCAGCATGATGATCTTCGTGACCGGGGCGCTCAGTGCTGCGGTGTGGCTTGCCCAGTCGGTGCGCCTGATTGACCTGATCGTCAACCGCGGGCTGTCGATCGAGGTATTTCTTTATCTGGTACTGCTGATCCTGCCGCGCTTCCTCGACATCGTCCTGCCGATCGGCGCCTTCATCGCCGTTCTGTTCGTCTTCAACCGATTGATCTCGGAAAGCGAGGTGGTGGTGATGCGCGCCGCCGGCCTCGGCCCGCTCGATCTCGCGCGGCCGGTTGTGATCCTCGGCGGCATCGCGTTCCTGGTGCTGCTGAGCCTATCGGCTTATTTCCTGCCCGCCTCCAACCGCGCCTTCAAGGACCTGCAATTCGAGATCCGCAACCGCTTCGTATCGGCCCTGGTGCAGGAAGGGGCATTTACGACGATCTCGGACAAGCTGACGATTTATATCGCAGGCCGCAACGCCCGTGGCGAGGTCACCGGGCTTATGATCAACGACGACCGCGACCCCCAGCAGCCGGTCACGATCCTGGCCGAACGGGGCGCCTTCGTCGACAGCGCCAAGACCTCGCGCATCATCATGGTGAACGGCAGTCGCCAGCGCTTCGACCGCGCGAGCGGCAAGCTTTCGGTGCTGACCTTCGAGCGCTATACCCTTGATCTCGACACGTTGCGCGACGCTCCCGAGATCCGCTTCCGCGATGCGGAGGAGCGCTACCTGGGCGACCTGTTTTGGCCGCCGCCGGGCTTGGACCCAATGACCCGCAGAAGTTTTATCGTCGAGGGGCACCAGCGCCTCGTCATCCCGCTGTCGATCTTCAGCTTTCTGACGATCCCCTTGGCCTGCCTGTTGCCCGGCGAATTCAACCGCCGGGGCCAGCTGCGCCGGGTAATGTTGGCGATCGCGCTGGCCTTCGCCTTCCAGGCGCTCGATCTCGGCGTCAAGAATCTGGCGAGCCGCAATCCGGCGGCGATCCCGCTGATGTATGTGACTGATCTCTTGCCGTTGGCGCTTGGGTTTGGAATCCTGCTGTTCGGCGGGGTCAAACTCGATTTCTGGCGGCTTGCGCCGGCCGCACGATAACCAGCCGCGATCGGGAGGCTGTTTCCGGTGCACCTCGCGCGAACTCTCTCGGCCTATATCGCCCGCCAGTTCTTCACATGGTTCTGCGGCGTATTTGGCACGATGGTCAGCGTGACCTTCCTGCTCGACTATATCGAGCTGCTCCGGCGCGGCGGCGCCAGAGCCGAGGCCACCTGGGGCACGCTCCTGGAAATGGCGGTGTTGAAGCTGCCGCATACGGCGCAAAACGTGATGCCGTTCGCGATCCTGTTCGGCACCATGCTCGCCTTTTGGCGATTGACCCGCAGCAACGAGCTCGTCGTGGCGCGCGCCGCCGGGGTTTCGGTTTGGGAGTTCCTTACCCCGGCAATCCTGGTTGCGTTGCTGATTGGAGTCGTCGCCGTCACGCTCTTCAACCCGATCGCCTCGACGATGGAAGCCAGCTACCAAGAGCTCAACGATCGCATCCTGCGCCACGGCGGCGACCCGCTCAGCCTGTCGAATGCCGGCCTGTGGCTGCGCCAAAGCGACGCCGACGGCGGGCAGATGGTCATCCACGGCAACAAACTGACCTCGCCGGCACTGCTGCTGCGGAATGTGAGCGTGTTTTTTCTGAACCGGCTTTCCCAATTCCGCTCGCGGATCGAGGCGAGCACGGCCAGGCTCGACGGCGGGTTTTGGGTGGTCAAGGACGGTCAGCGTTTCCGCCTGGGCAAGCCGCCCGAATCGTTCGGCGAGTTGCGTCTGCCGACCAGCTTTACCGCGGGAAAGATCGAGGAAAGTTTCGCATCGCCCGATACGATGTCGTTCTGGGAGTTGCCCGGTTTCATCACCCTGCTCGAGCAATCGGGCTTCTCGGCGCAGCGCCACCGCCTGCGCTTCAATATTCTGCTGGCGCGGCCGTTCCTGTTCTGCGCGATGGTGCTGGTCGCGGCGACCTTCAGCTTGCGCATGCAGCGGCGCGGCGGAGCGGTAATGTTGCTCGTGAGCGGCGTTTTCGCCGGCTTCCTGCTGTATTTCCTATCGGATATCGTGTTCGCGCTTGGCTTGGCGGCCAAGATCCCGGTCTTTCTGGCCGCCTGGACCCCCACCGCGGTAAGCATGACCTTCGGCGCCTCGATGCTGCTTCACCTCGAGGACGGATGACACGACGCTTCCGCTTTCGCACAGCTACCAAAGGGCTTTCTCAGCGATACCACTGCCGACCGACCCCTCCAGCTTGAACACGGCGGATGACAGGTTCCTCCCAGCCTGCAAGACTACGGCGGCGCCAACGCACGGCCCTTGTTCTGGTCGGCGCGATGCTCGCATTGCTGCTCGCCGCGCGCCCAGGACTGGCGCAGTTCACGGTCGGCGGCCAGACAAATGCGGATAAAAACGCGCCAATGGTCTTCCAGGCAGACTCGGTTGCCTATGACGACCACTTGGCGCTCACCATCGCTAAAGGTCATGTCGAAATCTCGCAAGGTGGCGAGGTCCTGCTCGCCGACACGGTAAGCTACAACCAGCGTACCGACACGGTAAACGCTTCCGGTCATGTGAGCCTGATGATGCCGACCGGCGAGGTCCTCTTCGGCGACTTCATGGAGTGCGGGATTCGATGAACAATGCATTCGCCAAGAATGTGCGGATGCTGCTTGCCGACCGGTCGCGGCTCGCCGCCAATGCCGCGCGGCGTATCAACGGCAACCGCATCGAGCTGCGGCGCGCGGTCTACTCCCCCTGCGATCTGTGCAAGCGCGACCCGAGCGCTCCTCCGGCGTGGCAGCTCAAAGCACGCGAGATCAGCGACGACAAGCAGCTGAAGCTGATCGAATTTCGCGATACGGTGCTCGAGGTCGATGGCTTCCCGGTATTCTATACGCCCTACCTTTCGGAGCCCGATCCCTCGGTCAAACGGGCAAGCGGGTTTCTGATGCCGACCTTCGGCAACTCCAGCACGGTCGGGCTGCACGTCGCCATTCCGTATTTCCTCGACCTAGGGCCGGATAAGGATCTGACCCTGACGCCGCGCTTCACGACCCAAGCCGGTCAGCTTCTTGCCGCCCAGTACCGGGAACGCTTCGGCGCCGGACTGTTCGATGGAACCGCAAGCGTGAATTACAGCAATGTCGGGTCGGGCAGCAATACAGACACCGGAAGCCAATGGCGCGGCCACGTCGACGCGTCCGGGGTGTGGGACATCGACGACACCTACCGGACCGGGTTCCAATTGCAGCGCGTGTCCGACCAGACCTACCTGCTGCGGTTCGGCTTCCCCAGCCCGCCGCTCGGCGCGATGATCAGCCGCGCTTATCTGGAAGGCTTCGCGCCGGGCGCCGCGACCGACGTCAATGCCTATATGTTCGAGCCTTTGCTGCCGGGGCTCGGCGATTCGACCCAGCCGATCGTCCTCCCGTCGATCAACCGCACCTGGCAAAGCGAGCCCGACGGGTTAGGCGGCGTGTGGAAACTCAACGCCAACCTGCTCAACATCGTGCGCGAGGTCGGGACGCAAACACGCCGGCTCTCGCTCGGCGGCGAATGGGACAACACCTTCCGCGACGGCATCGGCGGGCAATACAAGTTCTCCGCCAGCGTACGCGGCGACGCCTATTCGGTCAGCGATCTGAGTTCCAAGTCCAATCCCGATTTGCCGAGCGCCTTTTTCTCAGTCAACGGCGCGCCGCCGTTGCAGCCGATCGCGTACAATTTCGCTACCGCGCGCGCCTTTCCGCAGCTCGGTCTGACCTGGAATTATCCGCTGGCCCATCGCGGCGCAGAAACCACCGCGATCATCGAGCCGATCGCCGGTGTCTATGCCGGCCCCAACGGCGGCAACAGCCGCCGGATCCCCGACGAAGACAGCCTCGGCTACGAATTCCGCGACTCCGACCTGTTCCGACCGGATCGGCTGGCAGGCTACGACGTGCTCGATACCGGCCAGCGCGTCGATTACGGAATGAAGTTCGGCCTCTACGACAAGGACGGCGGCGACTACCGCATGCTGATCGGGCAGAGCTATCGCGCCGAACCCAACCTGTTTATGCCGCCGGGGTCTGGTGCGGAACAGCGCCTCTCCGACGTGGTCGGACACGTCATCCTCTCCCCCAGTTCCTATCTCGACCTGATCTACCGGTTTCGGTTCGACAAGAGCACCCTGACCAATCGATCCCAGGAAGTCGGTCTCAGCGCCGGACCGCAAAACCTGCGGGTCGGGATCAGCTACCTGCTGATGCCGCCGCAGCAGCAAAGCGAGGTCGTCACCGACCTCGCGACCGGCCAGAGCGTCCTCTACGGCAAGCGCGAGCAGCTAACGGTGAACCTGACGACCAAACTCACGCGCTATTGGTCGCTGGCCGGTGCCGAGACCATCAACCTGACGGACTCCACCAACCTGATCAACGGCGTCTCGTCGCCGCAATCGAGCAGCACCAGCCTTTACGCGACCCTGGCCGCGATTTATCAGGATGAGTGCATGGCGTTTATCGGCTCGGTGACCCAGTCGGGGATCCGCAACGGCGACGTAACCCCCGGTGTTTCGGTGTTGTTCAGCGTCGTGTTCAAAAACCTCGGCGAGATTGGCGGGACGGTGCTGTCCGTGGCCGGAAACTCGTCAGGATAGCGGGGTGGCGAGCGGCAGCGCGCATCGCACCAGGGACATCGCCACCGCGACGGTGTAAGATTGGTTCGATCGGCCCAGGCAACAGGGTTGCTCGTCAATGTCAGCGTTTCGTCGGGTAGGTGCGGTCATCCTCGCGTTCGCACTGTTTTCGGGCATCGGCTATACCGCGCAGCCGCTCGGACGCCAAGCGGCGGCCGAGCCGGCGCGGCCGATGGCACCGGCGCGGCCGCCCACCGGCCAGGCACCCGAGATGCGCATCGCCGCCGTGGTCAACGACGAAGTCATTACCGACTACGACGTCGTGTCGCGGATGCGCATGGTCATGATCTCGTCAAATATTCCCGACACGCCGGAAACCCGCCAGCGGATCGCGCCCCAGGTGCTGCGTTCGCTGATCGACGAGAAGCTGGAGCTGGAGGAGGCCAAGCGCGAGCATATCACCGCGACCGATGCCGAGATCAACGCCGCGCTCGAGCAGATCGAAAAACAGAACAACATGAAACCCGGCAGCGCTGAACGCGTTCATGAAGGAGCGCGGCATCGACCGTAGGGTTCTGGTCGATCAGACTGACTGCGTGGATCGTCTGGGCGAAGCTGGTGCGGCGGCGGGCGGCGCGAACCACCGAAATCTCGGACGAAGAGGTCGACGAGGCCCTCAAACGCGCCAAGGAGGACGCGAACGAGCCGGAAAACCGGGTCGCCGAAATCTACCTCGCGGTCGATACCCCGGCGCAGGATGACCAGGTACGGGCTCTCGCCGAACGCCTGACGCAACAGATGCACCAGGGTGCCCGGTTCTCCGCGATCGCCCGCCAATTCTCCCAATCGGCAACCGCGGCGGTCGGCGGCGATATCGGCTGGGTGCGCCCCGACGAGCTTCCGCCCAAGCTGGGCAAGGCGGTATCGCAGACTGAAGGAGGGCGAGCTGTCGCCGCCCATCCGGACCGCAGGCGGCTATTACCTGCTGCTTGTCCTTGCCCGGCGCACCGGCAATAGCGGCAGCGGGCAGGGCCCCGTGCTCGATATCGTGCAGGTGGTTTTCCCGGTGCCGATCCAGGCAAGCGACGCGGCTCGGCGGGCCGCGATAAGCGAAGCGAATGGCGTGCGCACGGCCGCCACGGATTGCCCGAGCCTGCTCAAAATCGGCAAGGAAAAGGCGCCGCAGCTGTCGAGCGAAGGCAAGCTGCGGGAAGATAATATCTCGCCCCAGATGCGCGATCTGGTAGCCCACCTGGCGATCGGGCAGGCGTCGCAGCCGATCATCCAAAAAAACGGCGTCGGCGTGATCATGGTGTGCTCGAAGTCGAACGGGGACGGCGGCTCGCTGACACGCGACAAAGTCGCCGAATCGCTGCTGCGTCGGCAGCTCGATACGGTGGCGCGGCGTTACCTGCACGAACTGCAGCGCAATGCCTATGTCGATGTGAGGGTCTGATAGCATGACGCTTCCGCTCGCCCTGACGATGGGCGAGCCGGCCGGGATCGGCGGCGAGATCGCGCTCAAGGCGTGGCTTCGGCGCGGCGAAGGCGTGCCTCCCTTCTATGTGATCGATGATCCCCTTCGCCTTGCCGCGCTGGCGCAACGCCTCGGCGCGAGCGTGCCGGTCCGCACCCTTGCCGCCCTGCACGAGGTGCCGGCCGTGTTTGCCGAAGCGCTGCCGGTCCTGCCGGTCGGCGGCATGCCCTGTGCCGCGCCGGGCCGCCCGGACCCCGCCGATGCGCCACTGGTGGTCCGAGCGATCGACACCGCGGTCGCGGACGTGCGCGGCGGCCGCGCCGCCGCCGTGGTGACCAACCCGATCAACAAGGACGCCCTCTACCGCGCCGGCTTCCGGCATCCCGGTCACACCGAGTACCTCGCCGAACTGGCCGGCACCGGCGCGAGTGCGGTGATGATGCTCGCCTCTCCGGAATTGCGGGTCGTGCCGGTGACGATCCATCTCGCCCTGCGCGAGGCGGTCGCGCAATTATCCGGCGCCATGATCGTTCATGCCGGGCGGGTGACATATCAGGCGCTGGTCCGCGATTTCGGGGTCGCCCGGCCGGTGCTCGCGGTTGCCGGGCTCAACCCGCACGCCGGCGAAGCCGGCGCTCTCGGGCGCGAGGAGATCGAGATCGTCGCCCCGGCGATCGCCGCCTTGCGCGCCGAGGGCATCGACGCGCGCGGCCCGCTCGCCGCCGACGCGATGTTCCACGCCGCGGCGCGGCGGGGTTACGACGCCGCCTTGTGCATGTACCACGATCAGGCGCTGATCCCGGTGAAGACGATCGATTTCGACGGCACGGTCAACGTCACGCTCGGACTGCCGTTCATCCGCACGTCGCCCGATCACGGCACCGCCTTCGACATCGCCGGACAGGGGATCGCCCGGCCCGACAGCCTGATCGCCGCGCTCAAGCTGGCCGCCGCGATGGCGGCGCGCAGGTCCGCCAACTGACGCACGCAACCGCCGGTCCGGGCGGATTGCCGCCGCTGCGCGAGGTCATCGCCCGCTACGGCATCGCGGCGAAGAGGAGCCTCGGGCAGCACTTCATCCTCGATCTCAACCTGACCCGGCGCATCGCGCGCGCCGCCGGGCCGCTCGGCCATGCCACGGTGATCGAGATCGGCCCCGGCCCCGGCGGGCTGACCCGCGCATTGCTCGCCGAAGGGGCGCGCCTTGTGGTGGCGATCGAGCGCGATCCACGCTGCCTGGCTGCGCTCGGCGAGCTCGCGGCCTGCTACCCCGGAAGGCTCGAACTGGTGGCCGGCGATGCGCTGGCGCTCGACCCGGTGGCGCTGTCCGAGGCGCCGCGCAAGATCGTCGCCAACCTGCCCTACAACATCGCAACCACGCTCCTGCTGCGCTGGCTTGCCCGGATCGGCGAATACGAGAGCCTCGTCTTGATGTTCCAGCGCGAGGTCGCGGAGCGGCTGGTGGCAGCGCCGCGCAGCCCCGCCTATGGCCGGCCGTCGGTGCTGGTGCAATGGCTGACCGAGCCAAAAATCCTGTTCGACGTGCCGCCGCGCGCCTTCGTGCCGCCGCCCAGGGTGACGTCCAGCATCGTCGCCCTGGTGCCGCGCGCCGCACCGCTGGCGGCGGCGTCGAGACCCGTACTCGAGCGCGTCACAGCCGCCGCCTTCGGCCAGCGCCGCAAGATGCTGCGATCGAGCCTCAAAACCCTCGGCGTGCCGGTCGAACCGCTGCTCGCGTCGGCCGGCATCGCCCCGACCGCGCGCGCCGAAGAACTGTCAGTCGCCCAGTTCTGCGCATTGGCGCGGGCATTGGAGGATGCCCGGGCCAGCTTTGATCTGGGTAGTGAAAATGGATGAGCGGCAATCCAAACCGGCGCCGCGATACGGCGCGGCTTATGCCGCCTCGGAACTCATGCCCGTGCGGCGCAATCCCTCGTGAAACCGGTCCCGCCCGGCGACCATAAAAGGGTTATCGTTCGGATTTGTGCGTTCGTGCTCCGTGACGCGGGCGAGCGTATATCCGGGGAATTGGCGTTCGAACTCCCGCAGGGCCCGGCTCGCTGCCGCCTTTCTCCCGGAAAGCGCGCAGGCGCTGGCGAGATAGAGACGATTGTACCAGAGATGCGGCCATAGCTTGATCGAGCGCCGGAGCCAGGGTATGGCCTCGGCGTATTGACCCATGAAAAACCGCGCGCGGCCGATGATCCAGTAGAACATGCCGCGTTGCGCGCTGCGCGGGCTGAGTTCCAGCGCCTTCTCGACTTCCGCGATCGCCTCTTCCGGGCGTCCCAAATAGAGCAGCTGGGCGCCTCTTTGCGCATGGGCGCGGGCGAAATCCGGAGCGTATTTGAGCGTTTCGGTGAACGCGGCAAGAGCAGCTTCGTGCTCGCCTTTGGTGCGATGAACGAACCCCTTTGCGTAGTGCGCAAGGGCGTGATTGGGATTGCTGCCCAGCGCCTGCAGCACCGCCGTTTCGGCCTTTTCCACTTCCGCCGGTCCGGCTTCGTTCCAGCGGTTGAGGTAGTCGCAAAGAACGGACGTGGCGTGGAATACCGCGGTCTCGTGGTGGGACGCCTCGAGCAGGCCGCGCATTTGCCGTGTACTTTGCGGGGTAAGGCGCTTGTCATAAATCGCGCTCGCTCGAGCGACGGATTCACCCCGACCGATGCTCATCGCCAAGCCTCCCTGCGCAAATCGTTTCTCGTTCTACGGCAGCGCCGCCTCGCACGCAAATGGCAATTCCGGCAGTGGAAGGTTGTGACGGGCGGCAGGCATGGCCATCGCCCAGGCAATCAACGCTCGGGCATTCCGGCGCGAAGCAGGCCCTCATGAAACTTCTTGCGCGCGGCAACAACCGTAGGATTGTTGTTCGGGTTCGCGCTTTCTCGCTGCTTCACGACGCTCACGGTGCAAGCCGGCGTCGGGAACCGGCGATTGAACTCCTCCAAACCCCGGACCGCGTCATCCAGCGCGTCGGCGAGCGCGTAAGCGCTAACGAGGTAGAGACGGTTGAACCAAAGGTTCGGCCGCGTCTCGATCGATTTTCGGAACCAGGGAATCGCCTCTTCATAGTGGCCGGCAAAGAAGTTCGCTCGTCCGATGATCCAGTGAAAAATTCCGATCGAGGGGTCATGCGGGCTGAACCTGATGGCTTGGTCCACGAGCGCCGGCGCTTCCGCCGGGCGGCCGACGAAGATCAACTCGTTGCCCTTGTGGGCATAAGCAAGCGCGAAATTACGGTCGAGTTCGATGGCTCGGCTGAACGCCTCGAGCGCCGAATGATGGCGGCCGTGCGCGCCCTCGATCAAACCGTGGGCGACGTGCGTCAGCGCATGGTTCGGGTCGATCAGCAGCGCTCTCTGCACGGCGTCCTCGGCCTCGCGGAGTTCCTCCTTGCCGGTATTGTTCCAGTTGACGCGATGGTCTGACGCGATCACCTGGCCCAAACGCGCCCAAGTCTCCGCCGAACTCGGATCGAGCGCCGCCGATCGCTGCAGCAGCTGGCGGGTTGTCCACGTATGTTCCGGCGTGACCGATCCGTAGAAGAGGCTGGTCGCTCGGAGCCTGAGGTCGAGCGCGTCCGGCTGCGGCGCCTTTTCGGCGCGGCGTCCTTCCGCCCTCACCAATTGGACGTTCAACGAGGCGGCGATCCTGCCGGTTATGGCGTCCTCTAGGCCTTCCAGATCGACGAACGCGTTCTCGAACCGATCGCCCCAGAGCTGCTCACCCGAGGCAGCCTCGATCAGCTGGACATTGGTTCGCAGCCGATCGCCGCTGCGCCCGATGCTGCCGACGACCAGGTAGCGGATGCCGAGTTCGCGGCCGATCTGCCGTATATCGAGAGGGCTGCCCTTGTATGTGAGGGCGGTTGCCGGGGCGATAACGACGATATCCCGCATGCGCGACAGATCGACCGTGAGATCGCTGGTCACCGCGTCGGTGAGGTATTCCTGACCGGGATCGCCGCTCATGTTGCGGAACGGCAGCACCAGAATGGATGGCTTGGCGAATGACGGTGAGGCCTCGGCGCTTGCCGGCCGCGGGAGCGGCGGCGGCGCGGCGGCCTCACCAAGCGCACGGGTGGTGTAGAGGCGAAGCTCCTTCGGCAGACCGCGCAGACGATGGATGCCGCGATCCTCAAAAACCAGCCCCGATCCGGCGACCAGATCGCGGACCGTTCTCGACACGACCACTTCGCCAGGCCCTCCTATCGCGGCGATGCGTGCCGTGGTGTGGACGGCGATACCGGTGATGTCGCCAGGCGTCGGTTCGATCTCGCCGGCGTGGAGACCGCTTCGCACGGCGATGCCGAGCGGCGGAACCTCCTGTGCGATGGCCAAGGCGCAGCGAACGGCGCGCGCCGGGCTGTCAAAGGTGGCGAGAAAGCCGTCGCCGGTGGTTTTGACTGCCTTTCCGCCAAATCGCCCGATCTGCTGGCGTGAGATTTCATCGTGCCGATCCAGTAACGTGCGCCACCGCCGGTCCCCCAACTCAGCCGCCCACCTTGTCGAATCAACGATGTCGGTGAACATGATGGTGGCGAGCGTCCGTTCGCGCCCCACCTCGGCACCCGCCTCCCGCGATGCGTCGGTCCCGTATTCGCGGACCTCGGCGATGAAGCGGACGCCCTTGCGCGCCACCGTGCGGATGACCGTCTGCGCGGCACCGCTGTCGCCCACCGCTCTGCGCGCTGCGTTGATGCACGTCGTCACCGCCGAATCGGACACAACCCGGCCGCCCCAGATTCCGGCAATCAGATCGTCTCGGCTGACAACCCGATCGCGATTTCGCAAAAGATAGGCGAGGAGGTCGAAGACCTGCGGTCCGATCGCGACCTCTTCGTCGCGCCGGCGCAGTTCATGGCGGTCAACGTCGAGCGAATGTCCACCAAATTCGAATCGCACTGGGATTCCCGAGCCACGCGGCGCGATCTTAAGAAAATCGAAAGGCGCCCTCAAGGGGCTACTGCCTCGGTTGGAAATTGGCCGGTGGGCGCGTGGACTGCTGGCGGGGACGCACAAGAACGACCTCGTCGCAAACTTGGCCGACAAGCTCGCGCGTCGCCTGGGCGGTGCTCCCGCACGGCTCTGCTTGTGAGGCCGCAGGCTGTCCCTGCAGATTCAGCAAACGCATCTCGTCGGGCCAGGGTTTGCGCTTCCGTCGGCCGGCCGCGGCGCGACGCGGGATCACCCGGCCCTGAGGCGGTTGACGAAATCGGCGAGGCCGAGTTGGCGGGTCCGGCGCAGGCGCTCGGCGGTGACGATCGCCCGGACCTCGGCGACGCTCTCGTCGATCTCGCGATTGACGATGACGTATTCGTATTCCGACCAGTGGCTCATTTCCTCGGCCGATTTTTCCATGCGCCCGGCGACAACCTCGGGGCTGTCCTGGGCACGCCGGCGCAGCCGCGCTTCGAGCGCGGCCATGCTCGGCGGCAGCACGAATACGGTGACGATGTCGTCGCGGACGCCTTCGCTGAGCTGCTGGGTGCCCTGCCAGTCGATGTCGGTGACGATGTCGCGCCCGGCGGCGAGCGCCGCATCGATCGGTGCTCGCGGCGTGCCATAGCAATGGCCGAAGACGGTGGCATGTTCGAGCAACTCGCCGTGCGCGACCATGCTGGCGAAGCGCGCCTGATCGATGAAGGTGTAATCCCGGCCGTCGATCTCGCCCGGCCGCGGCGGCCGCGTCGTCACCGAGACCGACAGGGAGAGGCTCGGGTCGCGTTCGAGCAGCCCTCGGGTGATCGTCGTCTTGCCGGCCCCCGAGGGCGACGACAGGACCAGGAGAAAGCCGCGGCGATGAGTGGCGGGCGGGGCGGCGGGCGCGCTCATTCGAGGTTCTGCACCTGCTCGCGGAACTGCTCGATCGCGGCCTTCAACGCAAGACCGATGCGGGTCAGCTCGAGCGAGGCCGATTTCGAGCACAGCGTGTTGGCTTCGCGATTCAGCTCCTGGCACAGGAAATCGAGCTCGCCGGCCGATCGCCTCGCCGCGCTCCAGCAGTTCGCCGGCCTGGGCGATGTGGGCATGCAGCCGGTCGAGTTCCTCGCGGACATCGGCGCGGGTGACCAGCATCGCCAATTCCTGCGCCACCCGCTCTTCCGGCAGGGTCGGGGCGAGGCCGGCGAGTTCGCCGAGCAGGGTTTCGAGCCGCGCCCGGATCGCCGCGGGTTGCGCCGCGGCGCAGCCGGCGGCCGCCTCGACCAGGGCGGCAAGCTCGCCGCGCTGCATCGAGAGAACCGATGCGAGCCGCGCGCCCTCCTCGCTGCGCGCCGTCGCCAGTCGGTCGAGCGCCACAGACCAGCCGTCGACAACCGCCGCCCGACGAGATTCGACCACGCTGTCGGGCTCGTCCTCGACCGTCTCGATGACCCCGCGCAGGCCGATCAGGCCATCGAGCCGCGGTGGCGCGGCCTCGATCTTGCCAGATAGCGCGCCGGCCAATTCGCCGGCCAGGGCGACGATCTGCGCCAGCATCTCGCGGTTGACGCGAATGGCCGGCGGCACGAGCCGGCTGACCGAGAGGGTGGCCGAGATGTTGCCGCGCCTGATGCGGCGCGCCAGCGCGGCGCGCAGCCCTGGTTCGAGCGCATCGAAACCGGGCGGCAGCCGCAGGCGCAGGTCGAGCGAGCGGCTGTTGACGCTCTTCAATTCCCAGACCCAGGAGACGCCGTCCGCCGCGCCCTCGGCCCGGGCAAATCCGGTCATGCTGGCAACGCCCACCGCGGCCTCTGCTCCCTGCTGCCGCCGCGGTTATAGCGGGCGGTGCGCACGCCAACAATGCCGGCCGCGCCGCAGTTCAGTGCCGGCAGGCGTGCCCGGGTCCGCGGCGGCAATGCCGCAGCCGCGCGGCTTGCTGCGCTGCTGTCGCCCGGTGCAGCGCCGTCCCGCCGGCAGGCGGGGCCGGGCGGGCGGCGAGCGGCGCGATAGGATCGGGTTCAAGCGCGGCGCCGCGGCGATACTGGGCGATGTTGCGGTTCTGCTCGGCCAGCGTCTTGGCAAAGACGTGGCCGCCGCCGCCGTCTGCCACAAAATAGAGATCCTCGGTCGGCTCGGGCCGCACCGTGGCGCGCAACGACGCTTTCCCGGGATTGGCGATCGGCGCCGGCGGCAGCCCGTTGACGATGTAGGTGTTGTACGGCGAATCGACCGCGAGGTCGGCATGGTTGAGCGGCCGGTCGATCTTGTTCGCGCCATCCCCGTCGAGCGCAAACAGCACGGTCGGGTCGGCTTGCAGGCGCATGCCGAGCCGCAGCCGGTTGATGTATACGCCGGCGACATGGGGGCGCTCTTCCGCGCGCGCCGTCTCCTTCTCGACGATCGAGGCGAGGATCAGCGCCTCCGCGGCATTTGCCAGCGGCAGATCCGGCCGGCGCTCGCTCCACATCTGAGCGAGGAGATGCGTCATGCCGCGCTCCATTCTCTCGATCAGTTCCTTGCGGACTCTCGCCATATTTGTAGATGTAGGTGTCCGGCAGCAGCGCGCCGTTGGCCGGCACCGGGCCGGTATCGCCGTCGAGTGCCGGTGCGGCGCGGACGAGCGCGACGACCTCGGCGCTGGTAAGGCCCTCGGGGACCGTCAGCCGGTGCTGGACCGTCTTCCCGCCGGCGAGGATGTCGAGCGTCTGCATTGCGCTCGCACCGGCCGGGAACTCATATTCTCCGGCCTTGAGCGACCTGCCGCGGCCGGACAGCCTGGCAACCGACTCGAACGCCAGCTTGTGCCGGATCACCCCCTGCCGCGTCAGCAACCCGGCGATCGCGGCGACACCGCTATGGGCCGGGACGACTGTTGTGCGCGCCTCGGCGAGCGGCCCCGGCACTTGCGCATCGCGATAGAGCCAGTACCCGGCTCCGCCCAGCGCCGCGATAACGATGGCGGCGGTGATAAAGCTCCAGGCCAGCAGGCGGAGAAACTTCATGATGCACGCTCAGGCCGCTCGCCCCCAGTGGATCACCGGAGCGAACCCGGACCGCCGAAAATCAACGATGCGTTGGTGCCGCCGAAACCGAACGAGTTCGACAGCACGAACTTGACCTGGCGCTCCCGCGCCTGTTTCGCCACCAGGTCGATGTCGCAGGACGGCGACGGATTGTCGAGATTGAGGGTCGGCGGGACGACGCCGTCGCGCAATGCCAGGATCGAGAAAATCGCCTCGACGCTGCCGGCCGCGCCAAGCAGGTGCCCGATCGCCGACTTGGTCGACGACATCGAGAGTTCGTAGGCATGCGCGCCGAACAGGCGTTTGACGGCGCCGAGCTCGATCTCATCGCCAAGCGGCGTCGAGGTGCCATGCGCGTTGATGTAGTCGATGCAGTCGGGCGGCAGGTGCGCGCTTTTGAGAGCGTTGCGCATCGAGCGGAAGGCGCCGTTGCCGTCCTCGGCGGGCGCGGTCAGGTGATAGGCGTCGCCCGACATGCCATAGCCAAGGATTTCGGCGTAGATCTTGGCGTCGCGCCGTCGCGCATGCTCGTATTCTTCAAGCACCAGAATGCCGGCGCCCTTCGCCCATCACGAACCCGTCGCGGCCCTGATCCCACGGCCGCGAGGCGCGGGGCGGGTCGTCGTTGAAATCGGTCGACAGCGCCCGCGCCGCGGCAAAGCCCGCGAGCCCGAGCCGGCAAATCGCGGCTTCGGTGCCGCCGCAGACCATGACGTCGGCATCGTCGAGCATGATCAGCCGCGCCGCATCGCCGATCGCATGCGCGCCGGTCGAGCACGCGGTCACCACCGCATGGTTAGGCCCCTTGAAGCCGTAGCGGATCGAGACGTTGCCGGAGGCGAGGTTGATCAGACTGGACGGGATGAAAAACGGCGAGATGCGGCGCGGGCCCGCGCTCCTGCAGCGTGATCGCGGCTTCGGTGATAGCCGGGCAGGCCGCCGATGCCGGAGCCGATCATCACGCCGGTGCGCTCCAGCTCCTCTTCGTCGTCCGGCTGCCAGCCGGCGTCCTCGACCGCCTGGACCGCCGCCGCCATCGCGAAGATGATGAACTCGTCCATCCGCCGCTGGTCCTTGGGCGGAACCCAGTCGTCGGCGTTGAACAGGCCGGACTCGCGATCGCCGCGCGGCACCTGCGCCGGCGAACGCGCGACGGCAGGTCGGAGACATCGAACGACTGGATCGCGCCGATCCCCGATTCGCCGACGACCAGACGGCGCCATACCGCGCTCCAGCCCGATGCCGAGCGGCGTCACGAGCCCCATGCCGGTGACGACGACGCGCCTGATACCCTTCATGTTACGCGTGCCGCAGCGGCGAAGGGCGCATCATGGCGAGGCGGGTCGAGACCCGGCGGGGTCGGCACCGCGCGTCGCTGTGCACGTCAGCTGTGCGCCTCGATGAAGCTGACAGCGTCCTTGACGGTCACGATCTTCTCGGCCGCGTCATCCGGGATTTCGCACCCGAATTCCTCTTCGAAGGCCATGACCAGCTCGACGGTATCGAGGCTGTCGGCGCCCAGATCGTCGATGAAGCTGGCGTTCTCGGTCACCTTGGCTTCGTCGACGCCGAGATGCTCGACGACGATCTTCTTGACCCGCTCGGCGACGTCGCTCATTCGATCAATTCCTCGATTGCGTGCTGGCAATTGGCCCAATTCACCGCGGTCCGGGCGCCCGATTGCGGGCTCAGCCGTGATATGCCGCCATCATGGACCCGTTGAAGGCGCGGCTCACATAACACGAATTCGGCCGCCGTAAAAGTTCCCGCCGAACCCCAGTGCGCCCGAGGCCGGGGCCACGGTCGCCGCATCACACCATGGCCATGCCGCCATTTACATGCAGCGTCTGGCCGGTAATGTAGTCCGCTTCGGCGCTGGCGAGATAGACCGCGGCAGCGGCAACATCCTCGGCGCCGCCGAAGCGGCCCATCGGGATCGCCGCGGCGATCCGGGCGCGCTGGTCCTCGCTCAAGTTTGTCGGTCATCGCCGTCGCGATCAAGCCCGGCGCAATGCAGTTGACCGTGATGCCGCGGGTCGCGACCTCGGCGGCCAATGATTTCGCCATGCCGATCAGCCCGGCTTTCGCCGCGGCGTAATTCGCCTGGCCCGCATTGCCGGCGATCGCCGACCACCGAGGTGATGCAGATGATCCGGCCGTGGCGCCGCCGCACCATGCCGCGCAGGGCGGCCCGCGTCAGGCGAAAGGCGGCGGTCAGGTCGATCTCGATGACCGCCTGCCAATCCTCGTCGCGCATGCGCAGCGCGAGAGCGTCGCGGGTGATGCCGGCATTGTTAACGAGGATGTCGATGCGGCCCAGCGCCGCCTCGGCGTCGCGCACGAGCCGGTCGGGCGATGCCGGATCGGCGAGATCGGCGGTGAACGCGTGCGCCCGCTCGCCGAGATCGGCGGCGAGAGCAGGCGAGCGCCGCGGTGCGCGTGCCGGCGACGCGCGACCGCGGCACCCTGGCGATGGAAGGCCCTTGCGATCGCGCCGCCGATGCCGCCCGAGGCGCCGGTCACCAGCGCGGTTTGGCCGGAAAGATCGAACATCCGCTTCGCCTCTCCGGTCACAGCCGCTGGATCAGCGCTTCGACCTCGGCCGGCGTGCCGACCGACAGCGCCGACAGCGTCGCGGTCGATGCGCTTGACGAGGCCGGCGAGCACCCGCCCGGCGCCGATTTCGACCACCTCCTCGACCCCGTTGGCGGCAAACAGCAGCACGCTCTCGCGCCAGCGCACCATCCGGGTCGCCTGCGCGACGAGCAGCTCCTTGATTTCCTCGGGGTCGGCTCGTCGCCGCGGCTGTCACATTGGCGACGAGCGGCACGACGGCGAGCGGCCAGCGCCGACTCGGCGAGCGCCTCGGCCATGATTTCGGCGGCCGGGCCCATCAGGGCGCAATGGAACGGGGCGCTGACCGGCAGCATGATCGAGCGCCTTCCGCCCTGTTCGGCGGCGAGCGCGACGGCGCGCTCGACCGCGCCCTTATGGCCGCTGACGACGATCTGTCCCGGGCAATTGTCGTTGGCCACGGCGCAGACCTGGCCCTGCGCCGCCGCCTCGGCGATGTCGCGCGCCGCCGCGATGTCGAGGCCGAGCAATGCCGCCATCGCCCCCTCGCCGACCGGCACCGCCTGCTGCATCGCCTGGCCGCGGCGCTTGACGAGGCGCGCCGCTTCGGCAACCGACAGCGCGCCCGCCGCCGCCAGCGCGGAATACTCGCCGAGCGAATGGCCGGCGACATAGGCGGTCTCTCGGGCGACGGCGAACCCGGCCTCGCTTTCGAGCACGCGAATGACCGCAAGGCTCGCCGCGAGCAGCGCGGGCTGGGCGTTCTCGGTCAGCATCAACTCGCTTTCCGGGCCCTCGAACATCAGCCGCGAGAGATGCGTTGACAGCGCGTCGTCGACCTCGTCGAAGACATCGCGCGCCGCCGGGAAGGCCTCGGCCAGCGCCTGGCCCATGCCAGGCATCTGCGAACCCTGCCCGGGAAAAACCAAAGCCCGCTTCATGCCCGGCGCTTCCCCCTCGCGGCGATGGCGCCCGTCATAGCGGCAGGCGCGGCCCTGTCAAGCGGCTCCCCCGGAACCTATCGGCAGAAGCGCAGGTCGTCGCGCTCGTTCTCGTAATCAATCAAAACCTGCTGCAAGACATTGTCGCGCGGCAGTGCCTCGCGCGCCTTCTCGATCTTCTTCAATGTCGCGTTGTCATAGGCGATCGGGGTCGGACACCGGCACGCGTGGCTGGCGCTGCTGCAGCCGCCGGCCAGCAGCACCAACGCCAGCGCCACCCCCGCTCTCCACCGCATATTTCCCCTCGCGCCGCCACCGCAACATGCCGGGCGGCGGCGGGCAGATCAAGCGGGATCGCGCGACGGCATTGGGTGCGGCTCAAGCCGATGCCCGACGCTCTGAGACCGGCCGGCCTGATCCAGATCAAGGCCAAGCATCAAAATGCCGGGTTACATTAACAGGATTGCTGCCTTGGAACGAACGGGGCGGGCAACGTGTCGATTTTTACCTGACGGGAGAGTTCCGATGCACCCGATCTCCGACAAGGCCGAAGTGGCGATCGATTTTCCCGACAAAGCCTACATGGGCGGCTTTGGCCGCGATTGCAGTTTCGATGCCCGCGCCGATGCCGACGGCATGATGATCCGTCTGGTCCGCACCTCGGGGGAGAAGCGCGAGGCCGAGATCCACCTCCATCATTTCCTGTTTGCCGGCATCCTCGACGATCTTGCCCGCTCGCTCGACGAACGCGAGCCGATCGACGAGACCCACCGGCAGCCGCTGCTGGCGGCCGCGCGCAAGCTGGCGGCAGCACTCGAACGCCGCGCGCCATGCGCGACGTAACTCTCTCCCGCCCTCCCGAGAGGGCAGGAGAGAGGGCTGATGCCGCTCAGCCGCAGGCGACGCAGTAGGTGTCGCGCACGCCCTCCGGCAGCCGGTGCTCGTTCCAGCTCTTGCCGCCATCCTGGGTGCCGAACACCTGGCCGGCGCGCGAGACGGCGTAGACCTGGTTCGCGTCCTTCGGATGGACGATGACGCCCATCATCGTCGCATCGGCCTTGATGTCATGGTCGAAGCGCTTCCACGTCCGGCCGACATCCTCGCTGCGGTAAATCGAGCCGTCGGTGCTGCGCGCCGCCGGGCTCAGCGCGGCATAGAGCACTTTCGGGTCATGCGGCGAGGTGCGGATGTCGCGGCCGTAGGTGAGCGGCGAGAAGCGGCCGATGTCCATGTCTTCCCAGGTGTCGCCATGGTTGCCGCTGCGGAAGAGGCCCATGCGGTTGGCCAGGAACACGGTGCCGGGCGCCGCCGCGCTGCAGGCCAGCGCATGACCGTCGAGCATGCCTTCGATCTCGGTCTGGCTGCCGATCCGGCTGCGATAGCGAGGCTCCTCGCAGAAGCGGATCAGGTCGGCGGTGCAGTCCTCCCAGCTCTCGCCGGCGTTACGGCTGCGCATCGCGCCGTTGGCCTCGATCGTCGCATAGACGTCGTCGGGTGAATTCGGATCGACGTCGAGCCGCATGACCCGGCAGGCAAAGGCCATGATGACCCGGTCAGGCAGGCCCGGATCGGCGAGCTTCTTCCAGTGGTCGCCGCCGTCGTCGCTGCGATAGACCGCGGTCGGGCTCGCCCCGGCATAGAGCCGGCGCGGGTCCTTCGGGTGCACCAGGACCGACCAGATGTCGGCCTCGCCATCGGGGAGCGGGAGGCGCTCGAACTTGTCGCCGCGATTGGCGCTGCGGAAGAGTCCTTTGGTGCTGCCGACAAAGACCGTGTCGTTGTCGCCCGGATGCACCGTGATCGCATGCACCTCGGCGCCCTCGGCCAGGCCATTGGTCAGATGTTTCCAGCCGGTGTCGCCGACGGTCTGGCGAAAGACGCCGCCGAGCGTGCCGCTATGGGTCATGCCCGTCGTCGCCGCCACGCCAGCGTAAACATGTGTCGTTCCTGCCATCGTTTCCTCCTGATCTCAGGTCAAAGCTTGTAAGCGCCTCGGGGTCTCGGACGACCCGTCCGGCGTCCTTCGAGACGGCCGCTTCGCGGCCTCCTCAGGATCGCGTGAACCTCTGATGCCACACACCATGGCCGTCATCCTGAGGAGCACCCCGGCGGGGTGCGTCTCGAAGGACGCACGGCGGCATGCGCATTTAAATTCGCCTGCTCAATCGCGCAAATCAGCCGCAGGCGATGGCGTAGCAGTCGCCGACGCCCTTGGGCAAGCGATGCTCGGCCCAGCTCTCGCCGCCATCCTGGGTGCCGAAGACCTGACCCGCCTTCGAGATGCCGTAAACCTGCAACGGATCGCTCGGATGAACCGCGACCCCCATCATCGTCGCCTCGGCCTTGACCCCGCGGTCGAAGCGCTTCCAGCTCCGGCCGACATCGTCGCTCTTGTAAATCGCGCCGTCGCTGCTGCGGAAGGCCGGGCTGAGCGCGGCGAACAGTACCTTCGGGTCATGCGGCGAGACGCGCAGATCGCGCCCGTAGGTCAGCGGCGAGAAGCGGTCGACCTCGATGTCCCGCCAATGGGTGCCGCCGTCATCGCTGCGGAAGAGGCCCATGCGGTTGGCCAGGAAGACCGTGCCGGGCGCCGCCGCGCTGCACCCGAGGGCGTGGCCGTCGAGCATGCCCTCCACTTCGGTCTGGCTGACGATCCGGCTCTTGTACTTCTCCTCTTCGGCAAAGCGTAAGAGATCGACCGTGCAGTCCTGCCAGCTCTCGCCGCGGTCATGGCTCCGCATCGCGCCGTTGGCCTCGATGCAGGCATAGACGTCGTCGGGCCGGGCAGGATCGACATCGAGCCGCATCACCCGGCACGGGAAGGTCATATGGACCCGGTCGGGCAGGCCCGGATCGGGCAGTTTTTTCCAGTGGTCGCCGCCGTCATCGCTGCGGTAGACCCCGGTCGGCCCGGTGCCGGCATAGATCGTCTGCCGGTCGCTCGGATGGATCGTGACCGACCAGATGTCGGCACCCGGCTCCGGCAGCGCGAGGCGCTTCCAGCTTCCACCGCGGTCGGCGCTGCGATAGGCGCCTTTGGTGGTGCCGAGAAAGACGATGTCGGGATCGTCGGGATGGACCGTGATCGCGTGCACCTCGGTTCCGTCCGGCAGCCCGTCGGTCAGCGCCTCCCAGCGCTTGCTCCCGACGGCCAGGCGAAAGACGCCGCCCTTTCCTCCCTCCGGCGACCGCACCGCTCCAGCGTAGACATGCGACAGGCCCGCCATGACGCCCTCCCGCGTTCGGCTTGGATTGCAGGCGAGGATCATACGCCTCTCTTCGGCATTGTCACAAAACTTCCCCGATCGCTATGGTACGGGCAACGCTTGAGGAGCACACGATGAGCGATGGGACGACACGGGCGCGGCGCCGGATCGGCCGCAACGGGCCGGAGGTTTTGGCAGTCGGGCTCGGCTGCATGTCGCTGTCCGGGACCTATGGGACGAGCGATGACGAGGCGGCGATCCCGTTTCTGCACCGGGCGATCGCGCTGGGCGTCGATTTTCTCGACAGCTCGGACGCCTACGGACTGGGACAGAACGAGGAGGTGCTCGGCCGGGCGCTCAAGGGACGGCGCGACAAGGTCGTGCTCGCCACCAAGTTCGGCCAGGACCGCCGCTCCGGCGGCGTCAACGGCCGGCCGGAATATGTCCAGCAGGCCTGCGACGCCTCGCTCAAGCGGCTCGGCGTCGAGGTCATCGACCTCTACTACCAGCACCGGGTCGATCCGGCGGTGCCGGTCGAGGACACGGTCGGCGCGATGAGCCGGCTGGTCGAGCAGGGCAAGGTGCGCTTTCTCGGGCTGTGCGAGGCGCGGCCGGACAGGATCCGGCGCGGCCATGCGGTCCACCCGATCGCCGCGGTTCAGAGCGAATTTTCCCTCCTCTACCGCGAGGTCGCCGACGAGACGCGCGCGACAACCCGCGATCTCGGCATTTCCTTTGTCGCCTATTCGCCGCTCGGCCGCAGCCTTCTGGCCGGTGTCATCCCCGATTTCGCCAATCTCTCCGAGGGCGACACGCGCAAGCGCCACCCCCGTTTCGAGGGTGAGAATTTTCAGAAGAACCGCGTCCTGGTCGAGCGCGCCGAGGCGATCGCCGCCGACAAAGAGTGCACGGTCGCACAGGCTCTCGCTTGCCTGGCTGCTGGCGCAAGGCCCCGACGTGATCCCGATCCCGGGCACCAAGCGCATCGAGCGGGTGGAGGAGAACCTCGGCGCTCTCGATGTCCGGTTGACGCCGGAGGAGATCGCCAGCATCGCCGAAGCGGTCCCGGCCGGTGCCGCCGCCGGGCTGCGCTATCCCGAAGGCGGCATGAAGGGCGTGTATATTTGAACGATGCCCCTCTCCCGCACCGCGGGAGAGGGTGGCCGCCGCGCAAGCGGCGGGCGGGTGAGGGTGAACGCCGAGGCTCGGCGTCTTACCGGGCTTCCCCCTTGTATCTCTCAGTTGCCGGCCGGCGTGAAGCCGGCGAGGCTATCGGCGGACGGGAGCCCGTGTCCCCCTAAATTAGGGCGAGCGAGCCTGTGTGCGAGCTCACACGACCCGGCGCGCACGCAACCCGGCGATATCAGCGTCGCTGTAGCCGAGCTCGCGCAGGATCGCCTCGCTGTGCTCGCCCGGCTCGGGGCTGGCGGTATTGAGCCGGCTCGGCGTGCGGCTCAGCGACACCGCCTGGCCGACCAGCTCGATCGCGCCCAGCGCGTGGTGTTCGACCGTCTGGGCGATCCCGAGATGCTTGATGCGGGTCGGCGAACACTTGGTCGATCGCATAGATCGGGCCTGCCGGAACGCCGGCCGCGTTGAACCGCTCGATCCAGTCGGCGCTGTCCCGCTGCTCGGTGACCGCCGTGATCGCCGCGTTGAGCGCCTGGCGATGTTGCGAGCGCAGCCGGCCCGTCCGGTAGTCCGGGTGGTCTGCCAGCTCGGCGCTGCCGAGCGCCCGGCATAGGCGGGCGAAAATATCGTCGCCGGCCGAGGCGATGTTGATATGGCCGTCCTTTGTCTTGAACACGCCGGTCGGGATGCTGGTCGGGTGGTCGTTGCCGGCCTGCGCTGGCACCTCGCCGGCGATCAGCCAACGCGCCGCCTGGAAATCGAGCATCGCGATCTGCGCCCCGAGCAGCGAGCTCTCGACCCATTGTCCTCGCCCGGAAACCTCGCGCTCCAACAGCGCGACAAGGATGCCGAGGGCGCAGAACATCCCCGCCGACAGATCGGCGATCGGGATGCCGACCCGTACCGGCCCCTGGCCCGGCAGGCCGGTGATCGACATCAGCCCGCCCATGCCTTGCGCTATCTGATCGAAGCCCGGGCGGTCCCGGTACGGCCCGCTTTGGCCGAAGCCCGAAATGCTGGCATAGACCAGCCGCGGATTGAGCGGCTCCAGCGCGGCATAATCGATGCCGAGCCGGGTTTTGACGTCCGGACGGTAATTCTCGACGAGGACATCCGCGGCGCGCACCAGCTTGCGAAAGATCTCGATCCCCTCGGACGATTTGAGATCGAGAGTGAGGCTGCGCTTGTTGCGGTGCAGGTTCTGAAAATCGGGTCCGTGACGCGGCCCGCCCATGGCGTCGCCTGAACCCGGCTCGGGCGGCGTCTCGATCTTGATCACCGCGGCGCCCCAATCGGCAAGCTGGCGCACCGCGGTCGGGCCGGCGCGGACCCGGGTCAGGTCGAGCACTTTGAAGCGGGACAGCGGCATCGGCGGAGAATTGGGCATGGCGACCTGTCCGTGCTTGCGGAAGCGCGCCAATCCTAGAGCCGCCAAAGCGGCAAAGGAAGCAGCCGGCGACTTGCCGACAAACAAAAACCGCCGCGCAGAGCGCGGCGGTAAGAGAGAACCGGGGCCCTTCTCAGGACCCCGGCTTGCCTCAGGAGAGACCGCTTATGGGAAGACGATCTCGACGCGGCGGTTCTGCGGCTCGCGCACACCGGGTGCGGTTGGCACGCGGTTGTCGTTCTCGCCACGGCCGCTGACCGCCATCTGCTGCCGCGGAACGCCCATCCGCGCCATCGCGTTGGCGACGTTGTTGGCGCGCCGCTCGGAGAGCCGCTGGTTGTAGCCGGGCGACCCCGACCGGTCGGTGTAGCCGGTAACCTGGATCGTGACCGGCCCGCCGGCGCGGAATGCCGCAGCCGCCTGCTGGATGATCTGCATGCCTTCAGGCGTGATCGTGTCCCTGTCCCAATCGAAGAACACGAGGAACACCTGGCGCGCCACCGGCGGCGGAGCGGGCGGCATCGGCGGAGCGGCGACCGGCGGCGGCGGCGGCGCCCCGAACCGCAAGCTCAGGCTCGCCACGAGGTTTTGCGTGCTGTACCCCGAGGTATAATGGAGCCCGGCGATGTTGCTGCGAAAGCTCGCACCGGTCGTCGCGAGATAGCGGTAGTCGAGGTCGAAGGCCAAGGCCGGGTTGATGTTGTAACGCACGCCCGCGATTCCCTGGTAGCCGAACTCGGTGTCGTCGCTGCTGGCGAACGTACCGAACCCTTTGACCCCCACCCCGTCGTGGAGGACGACGGCGCCGACGCCGGCGCCAAGATGCGGCGTGATCGGCCAGCCGAGGTTGAAGTCATAGATCGCGTTGGTCATGATCGCATAGGCTTCGCGATTGCCGGTCACGCCCGGGACCTTCAGTCCCGCAATCGAAAGACCGCTGATCCCGTCCTGCTGGTAGCGGAATTCCTCTTCGAAGCGCCACGGGCCCCATTCGTAGCCGCCGCGGGCGCCGATATTGAACCCGTCGCCGAAGCTCTCGCTCAGCTTCGCCCCGGCGATCGTCCCGGTCTGCGGGCTGTCGAGGCTGGTCCAGCCGCCTTCGCCGCCGAAATACCAGGTGCCCGGCCCGCTGGGAGCGACAAGCAACTGCGCCTGTGCGTCCGCCCAGCTCAACGCCACGGCGAGCGCGATACCGGCGCCTAGCAGATAGCGATTTCTCATCCCCTTAACCTCCGGCCGCAAATACGCGTGTGACGATGGTTGCGTCACCACCGTTGTGCCATGATTACCATCGACTTTTGCGATGGCAATCAGTTTTTAGCTCGCCAACCCCGGCAACCGGGTCTGGCGGAGCAGAACGCGGCGGACAGCGGCATTCATGCAACAGTTTGTCAGGAAGCCCGCAAATTCGCGCCAATCCCCGAGACATTTGCGCAACACCGGCCAAATACTGCCGTGGCTGCGGTATTGGCGCCGGGTAAATCTGGGCGGAGCATACCGCCATCGGCGGGTAGCGCACACCCGCTCGCGGGCGGCGCGACTTTAGCCGCTATTCAATGTGGAGCGAAGCCCGAAATCGGCGATTCGGGATCAGCCGTCAGCGTCATCCAGCGATAAGAGGCTGGCATTGCCGCCCGCTGCGGTGGTGTCGACCGACACCGTGCGCTCGGTGGCAAAGCGATGGAGATAGCGTGGCCCGCCGGCCTTTGGCCCGGTGCCGCTGAGCCGTTCGCCGCCGAAAGGCTGCGCCCCGACCACGGCGCCGATCATGTTGCGGTTGACGTAGCTGTTGCCGACGCCGAGCCGCGCGAGGATGTGGCCCACCGTGTCGTCGATTCGGCTGTGGATGCCTAGGGTCAGCGCGTAGCCGGTCGCGGCGATCTCGTCGAGCACTGCATCGAGCCGGTCGGCCGGCCAGCGGACCACATGGAGGATCGGGCCGAACACCTCGCGTTCGAGCCGGCCCGCCGAATCGATCTCGACAATTGCGCGGCGCGAAAAAGCTGCCGTGCCCGGTCCCCGGCGGCAGCCCGCATTCATAGCGAAGGCGGCCCTCGCGGGCCATCCGCGCAGCGTGGCGCTCCAGGGCTTGCCGCGCCTCATCGTCGACGAGCGGGCCGATATCGGTCGCCAGCAGCGCCGGATCGCCGATTCGCCAGCTCGGCCATCGCGCCCGCCAGCATCGCCAGGGTCCGCTCCGCGATATCCTCCTGGAGATAGAGGAGGCGCAGCGCCGAGCAGCGCTGACCGGCGCTGTCGAAGGCCGAAACCAGAACATCGCCGACGACCTGCTCGGCGAGCGCCGACGAATCGACGATCATCGCGTTCTGCCCGCCGGTTTCGGCGATCAGCGGCACGATCGGACCCGGGCGGCGGGCGAGCGCGAGGTTGATGGCGCGCGCCGTTTCGGTCGAGCCGGTAAAGGCGATCCCGGCGATCCGCGAATCGGCGACGAGGGCGCCGCCGATGCTCTCGCCGGGCCCCGGCAGCAGGTGCAGCACGTCGCCCGGGATGCCCGCGCTCAGCAGGCGGCGCACCG
Source organism: uncultured Alphaproteobacteria bacterium (assembly GCA_963789255.1). Lineage (GTDB taxonomy): Bacteria > Pseudomonadota > Alphaproteobacteria > ATCC43930 > CGMCC-115725 > DATARH01. Next base: position 195,014 of record CAWBJW010000002.1, read on the forward strand.
CGGCGGCGGCGACCAGCGGGGTCTGCTCGGCCGGCTTGGCGATGACCGCGTTGCCGGCGGCGAGTGCGGCGGCGACCTGCCCGGTGAAGATCGCCAGCGGGAAATTCCACGGCGAAATGCAGGCGAACACGCCGCGGCCGTAGAGCGCGATCTCGTTGCGCTCGCCGGTCGGACCGGGAAGAAGCTCGGCCCTCGCGAAATCGGCGCGGGCCCGGCCGGCGTAATAACGCAGGAGATCGCAGGCTTCGCGCACTTCCGACAATGCCGCCGGTATGGTGCGGCCGCCCTCGCGGATGATCAGCGCCATCAGGAGGGCGCGGTCGCGCTCGAAGAAATCGGCGGCGCGCTCCAGCGCGGCGGCGCGCGAATCGGCCAGGGTTCGGTTCCAGGCCGGCGCGGCGCGCGCGGCGCGGGCAAGCGCCTCTTCGACCGCCTGCGGCGCGCGCGTTCGCCACGGTGCCGACCTGGCGCCGCCGATCGCTCGGATCGAACACCGGCTCTCCCACCGCGGCGAGTTCGCTCCCGCCCACGATCGGGCCGGCGCGCCCCATGGCCCGATCGGCGGCGCACGGCATCGGCAAGCCCGCCGCGCAGCTCGCCGAGGGTGCGCGGGTCGGCGAGGTCGAGCCCCTGCGAATTCCGCCGTCCCGGCTCGAACAGATCGCGCGGCAAGGGGATGCGCGGATGCGGCTTCACCGGCAGCGCGCGCCAGCCGGGCGATTGGATCGGCGACGATCTCGTCGATCGGTTCCTTCTCATCAAGGATGCGGTTGACGAAAGACGTGTTGGCGCCGTTTTCCAAGAGCCGCCGCACGAGATAGGCGAGCAGATCCGTCGTGGCTGCCGACCGGGGCGTAGATCCGGCACGGCCGGTCGATCTTGTCGGGACCGACGATTTCGGCATAGAGCGCCTCGCCCATGCCGTGCAGGCGCTGAAACTCCCAATCATCCCGCCCGCCGGCCAGTTCGAGAATCGCGGCGAGGGTGTGGGCGTTGTGCGTCGCGAATTGCGGATAAAAGGCGGCTCCGGCAGCAAACATGCGCCTGGCGCAGGCGAGGTAGGAGACATCGGTGGCGAGCTTGCGGGTGAACACCGGGTAGGTGTCGAGGCCGCGCTCCTGCGCCCGCTTGATCTCGCTGTCCCAATAGGCGCCCTTGACGAGCCGTAGCATCAGCCGGCGCCGCGCCCGCAGGGCCAGCTCGGCGAGCCAGTCGATGACCGCCGGCGCCCGCTTCTGATAGGCCTGCACCGCCAGGCCGAGCCCGTCCCAGTCGGCGAGATCGGGCGCCAGCGCCAGCGCCTCGACGAGGTCGAGCGACAATTCGAGCCGGTCGGCTTCCTCGGCATCGATCGTGAAGCCGATGCCGGCGGCGCGCGCCTCGGCGGCGAGGCCGAAGAGCGAGGGCATCAGTTCGCCGATGACCCGGTCCCGCTGCGCCATCTCATAGCGCGGGTGGAGCGCCGACAGCTTGACCGAGATCCCGGGCGCCGCCTCGACCGGGCGCCCGGCAGCCGCCTTGCCGATCGCGGCGATCGCGCGTTGATAGGCGGCGCGGTAATGCCCGGCATCGACCATCGTGCGCGCCGCCTCGCCGAGCATGTCGAAGGAATGGCGATAACCGTGCCGCTCGGCGCTGCGCGCCTGCGCCAACGCTTCCTCGATCGTGCGCCCGATGATGAACTGGCCGGCGAGAATGCGCATCGCGGCGGTCACCGCCGAACGCCACACCGGCTCGCCCGAGCGCGCGATGACGCGGCGCAGAACGCTGCCGAGGTCGGCGTCGCCCCCCGGCCCAACCCTGTCCGGCCGCAACAGGCGTCCGGTCAGCATCAAGGCCCAGGTCGAGGCATTGACGAAGAGCGAGCCGGAATGGCCGAGATGGCGTTGCCAGTCGGCATCGGCGAGCTTGTCGCGGATCAGCCGGTCGACGGTCTCCGAATCAGGGATGCGCAACAGCGCCTCGGCGAGGCACAGGAGCGCGACGCCCTCGGGCGAGGACAGCGCATATTCCTGCAGAAAGGCGTCGAGCCCGCCCTTGCCGAGGCGCTCGCGGCGGACCGCGACGACCAGATGCCGTGCGGTCGCGGCGATCCGGGCGCGCGCCGCGGCGGGGATCTCGGCATCGGCCAGAATGCGCGAATCCGCTGCGGTTTCGTCGAGCCGATGCGCATCGCGGATCGCCGCCCGCAGCGGGGTCTCGGGCGGCGGTGCGCCGGGAAAGACGAGGGTCATGCGCCTCTTCGCGAGTCGGCGGTCGGTCTCCGCCTCAGCCATTGCCGGACCTTAAGGCCGTAGCGACAAGGCGCGCAGGCGCTGCTCGATCATCGCGCGTTCGGCGGGATGGGTCGCGGAAACCAAGCGGTCCGCCATCCAGGCTTCGATGTCGGCGTCGCGGCGCCCGGCATAGGCTTTCGGATCCCAGAACGGCGCCAGGTTGATGCCGAGCGAGGCCATAGCGTCGAGGCAGTGCTGCTCGTCGAACACCGAGATGCCGGCCGGCGGATGGGGCTGCCCGTCCGGGCGCAGGCTGGGGACCACCGCACGCGCCGCGCGAAAATACCGAAGCGAGCGCACCCGTGGGCGCAGAGAGGCTTCGGCGAGGCGGTTCCGGGGGCGGCGGGTCAGGACGACGATGTCCGAATCGAGATGGCCGAGAAGCTGCAACGCATGCAGCGCCGACCCCTCCGAGAAGATCAGGCGCCGCGCCTGCCGGTAAAGCCGGAACTGGGCATGCAGATCGACGGTCTCGGGATGAAATACCGTGACCCCGGCCGCAGCCAGCGCTTCGTCGAGATAGGATTCGCCGGCAAAGCGCCCTTTGGTCAAGCGTGCGCGGGAGACAAATGCGCAGAAGATGTCGCGATCGACCGGCGATGGCGAGGCGGTGATCGAGTCCATCATTCGCAAATGGCGGCGGCTCGGACCGCCGCCATGCCTGCGCTCGGCTTGGGGCAGGACGGACAGTCGGGCAAATTGCGTCGGCTTGCGGATCAGCATCACCCGACGGCGATCGACCTGGAGATGGTCGAGGATCTGCCAGAAAAATGGCGGCGGCTCGGCGTCGGCAAGCGGCCAAATGCTGAAAACCAGCGGCGTCATCCTGTCGACACGGCTGGAGCCGGCGATTCGCATGCCGTAATCGGCGACCATGTGGCCGAAATGATCGGTGATGGGCCCGCACCAGATACCGCTATCCGCCGTCTCGACCGGCTGATCCGATCGGTACCGCCCGGCATCGAAAAGAGGGCGCATCAGCGTCGAGCGGCCGGGGGCGGAAAATTGCGGGTCGCAGTATAGGCGCGGGTCGAAATATGGCCAATCCGACTGCGCGGGAAGCGGCTTGGAATCGACGGGTCGGGGTATGGCCCCCCAGCAGTGCCGCGCGAAAATCTGCAATTCGAAACATGGCCACTCCGGACCGCCTTTGAAAAGGGTGCCGGGCGGGTAAAACATCTGCTGTGACGGATGGACGATGATGTCCTTAAATTCTCGCAAATAATCGTAGAGGAAAGAGAACACGCCCATGGGAACGGGTTGCCTCCGATGGCGTCTGATCGACCCCGAAGACTGCGTCACCTGCAGGAGTTCGGCAAGCTTCGCGCTCCGGTCATCGCATTCTACCCGCGCATTCGCTGACCCGGTTGCGGAAGCGGCGGTCGGCAAAGGCCGAACGGGTCAGCGGAAGTCGCGGCTCGCGATCGCGAGGTCATGCGAATCGTAGCCGGGAAGCCTTTCGCGCTGCGCAAGCGCCGGCTTCCTGAGCGGCAGCAGCGGGGCGTTGCCGGTGCGCTCGCGCCCAGTGCGCTCACGCCCGGTGCGCTCACGCAAACTGCCGAGCCGCACCGTCATGTCGCGCAGATCCTCGGCGACGATGTGGATGACGCTCTCCTCGCGCTGCAGGCGGCCGCGGCAATAAAGCAGGGTGGCGCCGAGCGCGGCGCGGCGGAAGCGTTCGAGGATGGCGGGCCAGACGATCAGATTGGCGATCCCGGTCTCGTCCTCGAGCGTGACGAAGACAACGCCGTTGGCGCTGCCCGGGCGCTGCCGGATCAAGACGAGACCGGCGATCGCGAGGCGACGCCCGACCGGCAGGGTGGCGAGGTCGGCCGCGGCGGCGAGGCCCTCGCGCTTGAGTTCGGCGCGCAGAAAGGCGAGCGGGTGGCGCTTCACGCTGAGGCCCGTCGTCGCGTAATCCTCGACGACGTGCTCGCCCAAGGGCATCTGCGGCAACAGCGCCGCCGCGCGGGTTTCGCTCTCTCTCTTGTCACCCCGGCGCAGGCCCATGCTTGACCCAGCGGAGATGTGGCCCAATGGACCCCGGCCTTCGCCGGGGTGACAATCTGAATTTGCGAACAGCGGCAAGGGCGCGTCGCCCAATGCCTTCAATGCCCACAGCCCGCGGCGGCGGTCGAGATCCAGCGAGCGCAGCGCATCGGCCGCGGCGAGGCGTTCGAGCGCGGCGCGGCCGAGCCCGCTCCTGCGCCACAAATCGCGCGCGTCGCGGTAACCGGAGCCGCGCGCCGCGACGAGACGCTCGGCGTCGGCCTCGGCCAGGCCCTTGATCTGGCGCAGCCCGAGGCGCAAGGCGCAGCGCTTTCCACCCGTTCCGTCATTCCCGCGAAAGCGGGAATCCAGGGCCGCAAGGTCCGAACGGCCGCCCTGGACCCCCGCTTCCGCGGAGGTGACAACTAAATGGTTTGATGGCTCCAGCGTGCAGTCCCATTCGCTGTAATTGACATCGACCGGGCATACCAGGACGCCGTGCTCCCTCGCGTCGCGGACGATCTGCGCCGGTGCGTAGAACCCCATCGGCTGGCTGTTCAACAGCGCGCAGGCGAAGACATCGGGGTGAACGCACTTGATCCAGGCCGAGACATAGACGAGCAGCGCGAAGCTCGCGGCGTGGCTTTCGGGAAAGCCGTAGGTGCCGAACCCCTCGATCTGGTCGAAGCAGCGGGTCGCGAAATCGTGGGCATAGCCCCGCGCCGTCATGCCGCGGATGAATTTGTCGCGGAACAGGTGGATTTCGCCGTTGCGTTTGAAGGTCGCCATCGCGCGGCGCAGCCGGTCGGCCTCCTCGGGAAGAAACCCGGCGCCGACGATCGCGATCTTCATCGCCTGCTCCTGAAAGAGCGGCACCCCCAAGGTCTTGCCGAGCACCTGGCGCAATTCGTCGGACGGGTACTCGACCGCCTCGTGCCCCGCGCGCCGGCGCAGATAGGGGTGCACCATGTCGCCCTGGATCGGCCCCGGGCGGACGATCGCAACCTCGATCACGAGGTCGTAGAATTCGCGGGGCTTGAGCCGCGGCAGCATCGTCATCTGGGCCCGGCTCTCGACCTGGAAGACGCCCAATGAATCGGCCCGGCTCAGCATTTCGTAGACAGCCGGCTCCTCGGCCGGGACCGTGGCGAGGTCCCAGGCCCGGCCGTAATGCCGCTCGATGAGCGTAAAGGCGCGGCGGATGCAGGTCAGCATGCCGAGCGCCAATATGTCGATCTTGAGGATGCCGAGCGTGTCGAGATCGTCCTTGTCCCATTCGATCAAGGTGCGGTCGGCCATCGCCGCGTTCTCGATCGGCACCAGCTCGCTGAGCGGCCCGCGGGTGATGACGAAGCCGCCGACATGCTGCGACAGGTGGCGCGGAAAGCCGATCAGTTCGCCGGCAAGGTCGAGCGCCTGGCGCAGCGTGCGGTCGGCCGGGTCGAGCCCGGCTTCGCGCACCCGCTTGTCGGCGATCGCCTCGTCAGACCAGCCCCACACCATGCCGGCAAGCGCGGCGACGACGTCGCCCGAGAGGCCCATCGCCTTGCCAACCTCGCGGATCGCGCTGCGGGCGCGGTAGCAGATCACCGTGGCAGCAAGCCCGGCGCGGTCGCGGCCGTATTTCTGGTAGATGTACTGGATCACCTCCTCGCGCCGCTCATGCTCGAAATCGACGTCGATGTCGGGCGGCTCGCCGCGCGCGGCGCTGATGAAGCGCTCGAACAAGCACGTCGATGCGGGCCGGATCGACCGCGGTGATGCCGAGGCAATAGCACACCGCCGAATTGGCCGCCGAGCCGCGCCCCTGGCACAGGATGCCGCGGCTCCGGGCAAACGCGACGATATCGTGCACGGTCAGGAAATAGCGCGCGTAATCGAGCCGCCCGATCAGTTCGAGCTCGTGTTCGATCAGATCGCGGATGCGGCCGGGGATGCCGGATGGATCAACGTCGCGCGTCCTTCGAGACGCGCAGCCCGCGATGCCGTCATCACCTGAGGTTCGTGCAAACCGCTCGGCGGCGCCTTGCCAGGCGAGCGCGGCGAGGCGCTCTTGCGGGGTCATGCCATCCGGGACCGGCTCCTCGGGATATTCGTAGCGCAATTCGTCGAGGCTGAAATGGCAGTGCCGGGCGATCTCCAGGCCACGGGCGAGCGCGTCCTCATAACCGCGGAACAGCCGCGCCATTTCGGAGGCCGGCTTCAGATGGCGCTCGGCATGGGCGGCGAGGCGAAACCCGGCCTCGCCAATCGTGCAATGCTCGCGGATGCAGGTCAGCACATCCTGCAACGGGCGCCGCTCGGGGACGTGGTAGAGCACGTCGTTGACGGCGACGAGCGGCAGCCCGGCGTTCCCGGCAACGACGGCGAGACGTGCGAGGCGGCGAGCGTCGTCGCCGCGATAAAGATGGTGCGCGGCGAGATAGGCGCGGCCGGGAAAATCCGCCGCGACCCGGCTCGCCGAATTCGGCCGGGTCGCCATCCCCAGGGCCATCCTCCGGCGGCAATGCGACGACGATCTGCCCCTCGCCACAGGCCGCGACATCGGCGTAATCGAAACGGCATTCGCCCTTCGGCGCGCGCCGCTTGCCGAGGGTCAACAGGCGCGTCAGCCTGCCATAGGCGGCGCGGTCTTGCGGATAGGCGAGCAGGCTCGTGCCGTCGCCAAGATCGAGCCGAACCCCAATGACGAGGCGGATCCCGGCGGCTTTCGCCGCCTGATGCGCGCGCACCAGACCGGCGACGCTGTTCCTGTCGGTGATCGCGATCGCCTGGTGGCCGAGCGATGCCGCGGTCCTGCACCAGCTCGCCGGGATGCGAGGCGCCGCGCAGGAACGAGAAATTGCTGGTGACCTGCAGCTCGGCGTAGTCAGTCATGCAAAGAGGCCATGGACGAACCAGCGCGGCGGCGGCCCCGCTCTGATGCCATCGGGCAATCCGGCGCGGAACAGCCAGAAGCGCCGCCCCTCCTCATCCTCGACCCGGTAATAATCGCGAAGGGCGGCGCGAGCGCCTGACCCGTCCTCGGTCCACCACTCCTCGGCGATGCGCTCGGGGCCGTCGGCATGCCGCACCCGATAGGGACGGCGCCGCCACGTAAAACGGAACGGCGGGTCGTCGGGCAGCAGCCAGAACGCCGCGATCGGCTCCGGTGGCGCGAACAGCCGAACCGGCCGCGGCGGTTTGCTGGCCTGCCGCGCTGTCATTCCGGGCGGCCCGCAGGGCCGAACCCGGAATCCATGAACACGGGCCTCTGAATAATGGAGTCCGGGTTCGCCGCTGCACGGCGCCCCGGAATGACACCAGATTTACTGTTCTGCTCTGCGCTGATTGGGATGGCCAGCGAAGCGCGTTCGGGGATGTGGCTTGCGCGCGGCTCGATATGGCCGAGCGCGGCCAGCCCGAGCCGCGCGCCAAGGCGGTCGAGCAACGGGGCGATGCCGCCCGCCGCCACCTCGGGGCCGCCGCCGAGGCCGATCTGCTCGGCCGGCAGCTTCTCGGCGGCGAACAGCGCGAGGATCATGTCCTCGACCCCGAGCCCGGGATCTACCGTGTCGAGCCGCGCCGCGAAGAGGCTGGCGAGATGCTTGGGATCGCGGCTCGGCCGGGCGGTGCCGAGGCGGATATGCTCGACCCTTCCGTCGACGCGATGAAGGGCGAGGTCGAGCCGGCGCGCTCCCATTCCCTCGCGCGCGAGACGCGCCGCCAGATCATCGACGAGCCGCTCGGCCGCGCGGGCGAGATCGGCCGGGTCGGCGATCGGCTCGGCAAAGCTGAGGCGCACCCGCCGGGTCGGCGTCTCGCCCAGCGGCGACAGCGGCTCCGGCAGGTCGCCGAGCGCCTGATCGAGGCGGCGCGCCACCGGTTCGCCGAACCGGCGGGCGAGCGCATCGCGCGGCATCGGGATGAGTTCGCCGACCCGCCTGAGCCCGACCCGGCGCAACCCGGCGACGGTCGCCGGGTCGAGCCGCAGCGCCTCGACCGGCAACGGCATCAGCGCCTGCCGCTCCCCGCCCGGCCCCGGCGGCACCGGCCGGGTCGGCTCCCGGGTCTCCGCCGCGAAGCGCGCCAGGGCCCAGGCGGCGCCCAGACTGCCGGCGATCGCGATGCGATGCGCGATATTCCGGCGCAAGAGGCGCCGCGCGAGATCGGCGGCAAGCGCCGCCTCGCCGCCCCACAGATGCGCACAGCCGGTGATCTCGATCTTGATCCCGTCAACGCCGTCAGGAGCGGTCCACGGGCTGTAGCGGCCGCACCATTCGGCGAGCCGGGTCAGCGCCGCCGCATCGGCATCCGGCACGGCCGGGAGCTGTGGCGAGCCCGGGCCGGAACGACAGCGCGTCGGCCAAGGGCATGCCCGGAGCCAGCCCGACCGCCGCCGCGGCGGGGTTGACCGCGGCGATGAGACGGCGCCCGCCAGTGGCGCTCACCGTGGCGAAGGGCGGCTCGTCAGCCGGCGCGGCGCTGCACAGGTTCGGCACGGCTCCAAGCCGGCGCAGCCGGTCGATCGGCCAGCTCGGCAGAAAGACATACATGACCCGTCGCATCCGCCACCTCCACATCCCAGATGCCCGGTGCGCCGCCGCGCACGCGCAACAGCGCGACCCGCCAGCGCGGCCGTGGGCCCTCAGCCCACGGGCTTGATCGGTGGGCGATGCCGGGCTCATCCGCAATCCCGGTCGAGGGCAATGCCGCGACCCGCCAGCGGGTCAGCGCCGCGCTCGGCTGGTCGCGCCCGGCCATCGCCTCTGCGGCATTGCGCCAGCGCCGCAATATCAGGGCAGTGACGCCGGAGCGCTCGGCGGCAAGCTGCAGGCGGCGGCCCGCGACCATCGGCAAATGCCCAACTTCGCCGACCACCGCGGCCAGCCCCGCGGCCGGACCGGGGCGCAGCCCTTCCTCGACGGCCCACAGGATCTCGTCGTCGCGCCGCGCCGCGACCAGTACGAGGCGGGCGGGATCGAGCCCGTGCGCCCGGAGGCCGGGGCCGTAAAGGTCTGGCCGTTTGAGGCACCACAGCACCGGGCCGGTTCCGCCCGTTGGGCCGAGCCGGGCGAGGATGGCGGCGGCAAAGCCCGCCGCGGCGGCGCCGTCTTCCTCGTCGCCGCCGGCGCCGGTTATCTCGTGCACGGCGCCGAGCGCGAGACCGCCGCCCGGCAGGCTCAGGTCGATCGCGGCGACCCTGAAGGGCAGCACGCCATGCCGCGCCGGCCGCTCGAGATGCCGGATGCGATCGCGAAGCGCGGTGAGGCTGCTGTTGGTCGCGCGGGACATGCCCTCAAAACACCGTTGCCGCCCTGATGTTGCCTTTTTGTTCTCATCGAAGGCAATTGTCAACCCATCCGCGCCACATTTTGTCCTACCCAGCGCCCGAAAAGGCCTTTAACTTGGCGGTCACCCGCCTCACCTCCGGCGAGAATCAATTCTGGTTTTTGGGCGAAAGGTGGACGGTGCAGGAACCTCGATATAGTAGAATTTCTGCCGCATACCGCCTACATGTTGAGGAATGCATTCTTTGTGTCGCACCCTCGCGGCATGGCGTCATTGACGCTTCCTTGTGAGAGGGGAACAAGGGCATGCTGGCGACGCGAAGGATCTCACCGGGATCCACGATCCTAAAAGAACAGAGGCTCCGCGAAATTATCCGCGAAAAATCACTCCTGCGCGACACAGATTTTTTGCTCGCATCCGGAGTAGTGAGCAATTATTACTTCAATATGAAGAAAACAACCCTCGATCCCGAAGGCATATCTTTGGTCGCCGATCTTCTATTTGTACGCCTTCGTGACACGGACTTTCAATTTCTTGGCGGCTTGGAGACTGGCGCCATTCCTATCGTTACGGCCGTCTCTATGAGAAGCTGGCCGTCGGAAAAGCCAATTAAAAGTTTCTTTGTTCGTGATAAGGCCAAGGATCACGGTACTCGGGACCTCATTGACGGCTACATCGAGGATGGGGCGCGGGTCATCATTGTCGATGACGTTACGACAAAAGGTGATTCCGCGATGAAAGCCGTCCAGGCTGTGAGAAATCGGCACTGCACGGTCGTAAAGGTCATTTCGATCGTGGATCGCCTGGAGGGTGCAAGCGCGAACTTTGATCGAGAAGGCATTCCATTCGAGCACCTTTTCACGACCAGAGATTTCGATTGACTGAACCTGTAATCATACTTGCTGGGAGACGTTTTCAAGAGTGTCTGATCGCGCAAATCGAACGTGGCGAATTCGGCGCGAAAGTTCCTCTTGAAGAATTAGCCTTCTATGCAAGAGAAGTGTGGCGCGCATCGCCGCCACCTACGCATAAGGTATTGGCATTCGTATTGGAAACGGCTCTTCGGCGGTGGGCCTTTGATGTAAGCGAGCGTTCCGTACCGTTATCGGAGATGGCGGCCTTGCGGCGGGTTTTCCAACCTCCGATTACGCAAGCCGCGGATAGCCTCGCAGGCAAAGGCGGCGATCCAATCGCTATCGTAGAGGCCCTTGTTCAAGCGATTTCTGACGCGCTGCCGCCACTGAATCCGTAGCGGTGGCAATCCAAGCCATGCGCGCAATCAGCTCTGCCGAAACCAAGGAGGTCGAGATGACGGACGCACCCCGCCTGCACACCGCGGACATCGGCACGGTCGAGGACCGGTTTTTCACGATCCGGGATTTCCGGCTCGCCAACGGCGCGACGATGGCCGAGGCGACGATCGTCTATGAGACCTACGGCCGGCTCGCGCCAAACGGGCGCAACGCGGTGCTGATCACGCACGGCTACACCGGCAGCCATCACGCCGCCGGGCATAACCCGAAGAACGGCAATCTGCCGGGCTCGTGGGACGGGCTGATCGGGCCGGGCAAGGCGATCGACACCGACCAGCTGTTCGTGGTGGCGAGCAACGTGCTGGGGTCGTCCTACGGGTCAACCAACGCCGCCAACATCAATCCCCGGACCGACACGCCCTACGGCCCCGATTTCCCGGCAATCACGGTCCGCGACATCGTCGCGGCGCAGAAGGCGCTGCTCGACAGGCTCGGGGTCAAGCACCTCGTCGCCGTCGCCGGGCCGTCCTACGGCGGCTACCAGGCTTTCCAGTGGGCGGTCGCCTATCCCGACTTCATGGATGCGATCGTCCCGGTCAATACCGCACCATGGGCGTCGGCCAACACCGACAAGCAGCTCGCCGAGATGACGGCGCGTCTCGCCGCCGATCCCGAATGGCATGGCGGGCGGTACTACGGCCGAAGTGGCGCCAAGAGCGGCGGTGCCAAGACCGCGCTGACCGAGATCCGGGTCGAGACCCTGAAGCGCTACGGCATCGAGGCGAACCTCATGCCGCGCTACCCGGACCCGGCCGAGCGCGAAGCGGCGATCCGTACCCTCGCCGCCAATTGGGCGCAGAACTGGGACGCCAACTCGCTGCTCATTCTGCGCCGGGCGCTCCTCGGCTTCGACACAAGGCCCGATTTCGGCAAGATCACGGCCAAGGTGCTTTACGTCTTGTGCCGCAGCGACGCGCTGTTCCCGCCGAAGATCGCCCCGGCGGTCATCGCGGCGCTCGGCGCGGCCGGCGTCGCGGCGCGCTATTTCGAGATCGACAGCGATCTCGGCCATAGTTCGAGCGGACCCGAGCACGCCAAATGGTCGCCGGTGCTGCGCGAGTTCCTGATGCCGCTGGTTGCCAGCGCGAGTTGATGCTCGGTGCATCAAGACTTCCGCACTTCACGCGATCCGCTCGCCAAACGGAAGAGTTCCGAGCGGGCCGTAACCGGAACCCTGTCCCGCCGGGAACAAGCTCGGCTCCGAACGGAAGCGCATGGCGTCAGCAGATCGTCACCATCAGTCAACTACCAGGGGTATTTTTGAGACGAAAGCTAGCCTCGGAAAGACCCGATCAGGTCGAGCCAATCCTCCATGAGCCGGGTCATCAGAAAGCGGCGCCGCACGCTCGCGCGCGCCTGAGCGCCAAGCCGCTGGCGCAGATCAGGATCCTTGAGGAGTTGAGCGATCCGTTCGGCCAGCTGCTCGACGGTATCGACCAGGAAGCCGTTGATGCCGTCGTCAATCTGATGGCGGATGCCGCCGACGCGGCCGCCGATCACAGCCGCGCCTTTCCACATCGCCTCGGTGACGGTAAGGCCAAAGCCCTCGCGCAGCGATTTCTGCACCACCACGGCTGCCCGACGCTGCAATGCGTTGACCAGCGCCAAGTCCTGCACCGAAAGAATGCGGATCCGCTCCTCGCTGTTGCGGCAAATCCTGGTGAAGACCTCCAGACCGCCAGGATCGTCGGTCGCCACATTTCCGACCAAGACGAGCGTCGCATCGACCTGGCGGCGCGCCAGCCGGAACGCATCGATGACCCCTTGCGGGTCCTTCCATTTGTCAAAACGCGATACCTGCACGACGAGCGGCAGGTCGGTCGGGATCTCGTAATGGCTGAGACAATCCTCGATCTCTTCATCCGACAGGTTTTTGTTAGTGGTCGAAAAGGGGTTGATTGCCGGCATGATGAAGCGCTGCGGTGGGCTGATCTTCTGCGCGTATTCCGGAAGCGACAGAACAACCGCGTCGTAGCGCTCGACAAAGCCTGCCAAATAGCGCCACAGCTCCGGGTGCGGGTTACTCAGGTCGATATGGCATCGCCACACCCAGGGGACCTTCTTGGGGAGGAAATCGATGAGCGGCAATGGCTGAGGGTCATGGACGATGACGAGATCGTGGTCGAGATGCATGCGCGCGGCGTTCTCGAACACGACTTCCTCGTAGATGTCGCGCTTCAGCTCGCTCAGATTGATGTCATCGCCCTGCAGCGCATTGTGCATCATCTTCGTGATAGTGAAGAAGTCCGGGCGTCCTTGCAGGACGCGCCATCCGGTCCGGATGCCGGACGCGTTCATCAGCAAGGTGAGCGATGAGAGAATATCGGCGACACCGCCGCCGTAATAGGTGGAATTGACGTTCACCACGCGCATATCGCACAGTCGCTCGGCCTTGCGGCTGATGCGGTCGACCGCCTCCGCGCCGATCAGCGGCTCGTAATCTGCTACGGTGACGAGCTGGTAGCGGGCCTTGGCTGAAACCCTGGCCATCCCACGCCCTACCCGGACGCCGCTCGCGGGTGGCGGGGCGAGCCCCGCCACCCGGGCCATGCCGGTGCCGGTCAGGCTGCGGCCTTGACCTCGATCTTCCTCCGCGGCTTCTGCGCTTCCACCGTCTTCGGCAGGGTGAGGGTCAGCACGCCTTTCGACAGGTCGGCGGCAATCCTGTCACGGTCAACGCCTTCGGGCAGCGCGAACGAGCGCTGGAACGAGCCGTAGGCACGCTCGGACACGTAGCGGTTCTTATCTTGCTCATCCTTCTCGTAGCGCTTTTCGCCTTTGAGGGTGAGCACATCGCCCGAAACGGTGATGTCGATGTTCTTCTGCTCCAAGCCCGGCAGCTCGGCAGTTATCTTGTACGCCTTGTCGTCTTCGGTCACGTCAACGGCAGGGGCGGAGAGACTGAACGAGCTTTCGGTGCGCCAGGCTGGTTCGACATCGAACATACGGCGGAGCGACGGCAGGCTGAACCCGCCGGCAAAACGGTCGAACAGCCGGTCCATATCGCTGCGGAACGACTGCCACACATCCGGCATCCGCGTCGGGGACGGGGACGGGGACGGGGTGGTTTTTGTCACTTCGAGTTGGGTTTGTGTCATTAAATACTCCATCTCAAAAAAGATACAGCCGACCTCAGGTTGAATGCCCCTAACCGGATATTTAGCACATGGGGCCGATAACTTTTGAATACAACCCGAAATCCAATTTATGAGATTTCTGAGTTTTTTCCGAACTATTAACCTGTTGTATTTACGACGGCGTGGAGTTTCCATTGAAAATTCTCGTTACGGCGCTGATTTAAAGGGTAATTCGGTTTCCGCTGTGGAGTTTCCGAAATGCGTCCCTCGCGAAGCCGAGGCCACCGGCGCCGACATTGGCCGGGGTCTTGGATGTCGCAACGTACGAAATCGGCGCAAAGGCAGTCATCGAACACGAAGCCGAGGGCGGGCAAAAATTGGCTGCAGATTCCTTGCAGACGCAGCAAACGCATTGAGTGGGACCAGGGTTTCCGCGACCGTCGTCCGATCGCGGTCAGCGCAACAGCAGCACTGGCTCTACGATCGGCGCACAGGCGACAGTGGGCACCCGAACAACATGTGCGGCGCGCTACCGCGCCGCGGCGCGACGGCCGCCGAGGAAGTCGAGGGTGGCAGTCGAGCTGAGCGTCCTTTGCCGTGCCGATAATCTTCGGATTGATCGGGTGGTCGGTGTCACCGGCGCTCGGCGTTGGGCCGGCGGAAGGCAGCGGCGCGCCCTTCGGCGCGAGCGCGCCGATCGGCTTGAGCGCGCCGAACAGGTCGCTCTCATAGGTGATTAGCGCGTTGGCCACCTGCTCGTCCCTGGGCAGGGGGACGATCCGATCGGGGGTGATGCCGTGGCCCTGGATCGAGGCGCCGGAGGGCGTGTAGTAGAGCGCGGTCGTCAGGCGCAGCGCGCCGTGGCCGTCGAGCGGGAGGATGCTCTGCACCGATCCCTTGCCGAAACTGCGGGTCCCCATGATCGTCGCGCGCCGGTTGTCCTGCAGCGCGCCGGCGACGATCTCCGAGGCCGAGGCCGAGGCGCCGTTGATCAGCACCGCCATCGGCGTCCCCCGGATCAGGTCGCCGTTCGGCGGCGCATCGTAGACTTGGTTTTCGTCGGGCTCGCGGCCGCGTGTCGTCACCACCGTGCCCGAGTCGAGAAAATCGCCGGCAACCTCGACGGCGGCATCGAGCAGGCCGCCGGCGTTGTTGCGCAGATCGAGGACCAGGCCGGCCAACCGGCCGCCCGCTTGCTGGCGCAGATGGGAGAGCGCGGTGCGCAGTTCGCCCGGGGTGTTCTCGTCGAAGGTGCTGATCCGGACATAGCCGATTCGGCCGGGCTTCAGCGCCGCCTTGACCGAATCGACATGGATGATGGCGCGCGTCATCGTCACGTCGAAAGTCGGCCGGTTGACCCGCGCGATCGTCAGCACGATGCGGGTCCCGGGGTTGCCGCGCAGCCGCCGGACGACCTCGCCGATATCCAACCCGACGATCGCGTGCCCATCGGCCTTGATGATGCGGTCGCCGGGCTCGATGCCCGCGGCCGCGGCCGGGGTGCCCTCGATCGCCGCGATGACCTGCGGCACCCCGTCTTCAACCGAAATCTCGATGCCGACCCCGCCGAACTGGCCGCTGGTGGTGGCGATCAGCTCGTTATACTCGCGCTTAGTCATGTAATCGGAATGCGGATCGAGCTTGGTCAGCATGCCTTTGAGGGCGCCCTCGACGAGTTGGTCGGGCGTGACCGGAACGACGTAGCTCTGCTCGACTTGGCGCATCGCGTTCTCGATCAGCGCGAGATCGCCCGGCCCGACCGGCGGGTCGGCGGCAAGCGAACTGCAGCCGGCGACGCTGAACAGCAGGACCAGAAAAGCGGCGGAGGACAATACCTTGAGGCGGATCCGCGGCATGTCGAAGCGTTGCGATTGGGGTGCAATGGAAATTATAGCGTAAACTCCCTAATGGGTTGAAATTCCGGCAGGTGCGATCACACGGTTGTAGAAATCCTCGTATTCCTCGCCCGCACCTCCGTCGATCTGCGACAATCGATAGAATCGGTCAGTTGACGGGCTTTCCTGGTGCGCCATAGCGATGTTGATCCGATCGACGTTTACCACAGTCCAGCGCTCCACATACCCGTCCGCTTTAGCCTTTTGATGGCTCTTTTCCGCCTCGCCGATCCGGTTATGGATGTTCGAAAAATCGAGACCGGCCTTGACCTCGATTGCGACGATGTTCCAAAGGCTTGTGGCGGTCATCTCCTCTTGGATTCTGATATCGGGATCGGAGGCAAAACGTATAAGGACGCGCCTGCCGGCGGCATTCTTGATCTCGATTAGTTGAGGCGCGGTCTTCGTGACGGCGTGGGCAACTATCGCCGATATCGCGTCGAAGACCTTCACGATACCGGCTATCCCTGCCTTAACATTGTAGCCACCTCGGAGTTGAGGGCCGACTGTAAGTAACGCAAGGTCGTCTAACAGGCCGGCGCTGATCCTCCTCGCGCCTATCCCGTCGAGCAGCATTGCGGAGGCGCCGGCAAGTCCTGCGCATAGCGCTTCGAGACCGCTTTCCTGTACCGCGTTGAGCGAGCCAGACTCTTCCATCGATTTGAACCGGCCAAGCCCGGCCACCCCATAAAGCGCTTTCTGGCTAAATCCCAGGAGCAAGCGGTAGTATCCGAGAAGGCGGGGTTCCGCGCGAAGGACGCAAGGTACCCCGAACATAAGCTCGCCCCGCAAACCGTGCCCCGCGAGCTTTGTTAGGCTGTCACGGGCGACGAACATTGCCAACTCGGCATCAATTTCCGTAATATCGAGACGAGATATGGTCCTACTCAACGCCTCCTGAAGATAGGATTCGCGTATCTGTTCCAGCGCAAAGGCAAAATCGACCTGAAGCTGCGGTGGTGGGATCAGTATCGTCACGACTGGCTTATTCGCAGCGACTGGATTTGCGGAACACGAGCCAGTAGCAATGCTGTCGGCGCGTGTGGTGTGCCACTTTCCATTTCGGATCGATGATCGGTCCCTTGCGAACCTTGATGATGCAGTCGCAGGCGGTAAACCCGACATCCTGGCCCGCGCCAATAAGGTCTACATGAGCCCACTGGTAGCGGTGATTGTGCACGTAATCCGTAATCTTGCAGAGTAGCACGCCGTCGTCGACCAGCACTCGCCGCGCCTCAGCCATGAAGGCCGGGTAGGTATGCGAGAAGCTGTAGCCGTGTTCCTTCGGGGAGCGCGCGCCCAGGCCAAATCGGATGTTGAAGTCCTTTGACCGGTCGCGTCCCTGGTTCGGGATATGTGGCGGGTCGTATACGATCACGTCGAAGGTCGCATCGCGGAAAGGCATCGCCGTATTGTCCGCACAGACGGCCGGACCATGCTGTGGGGCGATATCTAGGCCGATCACCGGCCGGCCGCTGCCTCGCCAGAAACGACCACCATTTACCGTCGCGTCAAGGATTAGCTTAGGTTCGCGGTGCGGGTAAAACGAGAGCAGCTGTTCGATCAGCTCGGCGTCGTCTTCGCCGTACCATACGGAATTGAGCGGGGCATACCCTTCGTTATCCAGCCCTTCGGCGACCGACATTCCCGGTGCGATCATGCGTCGCGGTCGGGCTGCTGCCCCGGATGCGCCGCGGCAAAGGCGTCGAGCTTCATGCAAGTCCCGAAGATCCTGGTTATGGTCGGGTAAGGCGCAAGATCGAGCTGGTAGCGCTCGGCATTGACCACCTGCGGCACGAGAGCGATATCCGCCAGGCCGGGCTGTTCGCCATGGCAGAATGAACCGGTGCTTGGATCCCCCGCCAACAGGCGCTCGAGCGCGCTGAAGCCGGAGCGGATCCAGTGATTGTACCAGGCCCCGATGGCGCCTTGGTCATGGCCGAGCGTCCCCTGCAGATAGCGCAGCACGCGCAGATTGTTGAGCGGATGAATGTCGCAGGCGACGATCGCGGCCAGCGCGCGGACGCGGGCCCGGCCGGCGGCGTCGCGCGGCAGGAGGGGCGGTAGGGGATGCGTCTCGTCGAGATATTCGATGATCGGCAACGACTGGATCAGCGTGTGTCCATCGATCTCGAGCGCCGGCACCAGGCCCTGCGGGTTGACCCCGAGAAACTCCGGCCGGGCCTGCTCGCCGCGGGGCAGATGGACGGCGGCGTTGTCGTAATCGAGCTTTTTCAGATTGAGGGCGATGCGCACGCGAAACGCTGCCGAGGAGCGAAAATAGCCGTAGAGGTTCATGGCAGACGCCCGCCGACAGACCGCAATGGGCGCCGACGTTACTCCGCGGCAATCGTCTCGGGAAGACCGCCGCTCAGGGCATGACCTCATCGCCGCCCGCGAGCGCGGGAGATTTCTGGGGTGTGGCGCGCCCGGCTGCGGACAGTTGGATCTAGCGCTCGCCTTGCTGCTCGGCGCGGATGTCGTTCTGCGACATATGGCCCTCTCCGGCCGCTCGCCACAGATCGACGAAATTCTCCGGCGGCGTCCGCCGGCCCTGCGCCGAATCGGATGCTTCCGCGATGGGTTCGTGCGCCGGCAAATAGTGCCGGTAACACGCCGCGCGCGCGCTCGGGTCGAGGCGATCGAAGCGGTTGTCCGCGAGGAAGCATTCGGCGAGCGCCTGCCGTTGCGCCGGATTGCTTGGGTAGACCTGCTGATAGATGGCCCACACCGCTTTGGGGCGCGCCATGGCGATCCCGACCGATATGCCGACAAGGCCGACAACCCAAACCAACCTCATGCTTTCCCCCCGAGGCGGTGCGCGCTGAGGAAACGCCCGCCGACCTCCATCTTAACCGCTACCGGCGGCCGTGCCGATAAATCGTTCGACCATGTCGAGAAACTCGCGCAGCGCGATCGGCTTCGCGACATAGGCGTCGCACCCGCCCATCAGCGCCTTGCGTTCGTCGCCGACCATCGCAAAGGCGGTGACCGCGACGATCGGGATACCCCGCGTCTCTGGATGATCCTTCAGTTGGCGCACCGCGTCCAGCCCGGAAATGTCCGGCAGCTGAAGATCCATCAGGATCAGGTCCGGCCGGTGTTCGCGAGCAAGCGCAAGCCCCTGTCCGCCTTCGCCGGTGGCGATGATCAGATAGCCGTGAGCCTCGAGGATATCGCGCAAGAGCTTCATGTTGAGCTCGTTGTCCTCGACGATCAGGATCCGTTTCGGCACGGGTCGCGGGGGTTCTTCGCCTTGCATCGGCAAAATTGTTGAAAATCGTGGCGGAAAGGGTGGATTGATACGCGGTACGCGATAATCACAATGAGGCATTTCGCGCGACAATGGTATGCAATTTATTCAAATGCCATCGGTTTCGGCGGGACCTGGCACGCCCCGCAAAGCGCCCGGTGCGGGCTGCTGCGGTCGGCGCCGTTGTCGTGCTTCTGGCGGGTCTCTCGCCGCCGGCGCGGGCTCAGGATACCGCCGCGCAGGAGGCCGCGCACCGCCGTGCGGTTCTCGCCGGGCTGCCGCGGGATGCGGCAAAGCGGCTGTTCGGCCTGGCGACGAGCCCGGCCCCCGGACCGGCCCGGGCGATCGGGACATATACGAAAGGCTGTCTTGCCGGCGCGGTGGAGCTGCCGGCCGACGGTCCGAACTGGCAGGTGATGCGGCCGTCGCGCGACCGCGCCTGGGGACACCCGGTGCTGATCGGCTTTCTCGAACGCCTTGCCGCGACGGCAGCCGGCGTTGCGGGATGGCCTGGTTTGCTGGTCGGCGACATCGCGCAGCCGCGCGGTGGGCCGATGCTGACCGGCCATGCCTCGCACCAGATCGGGCTCGAGGCCGACATCTGGCTGACGCCGATGCCGGATCGGCGGTTGAGCGTCGCCGAGCGGGACGAGATGCCCGCGACCAACCTCGTCGCCAAAAGCGGCGAAGACATCGACCCGTCGGTCTGGCGGCCGCGGGCTCGCAAACTGCTCGAAACCGCCGCGCGCAGCCCTGGCGCGGCACGTATTTTCGTCAACCCGGCGATCAAGCGCGCGCTGTGCCGCGAGGCCGGCGCCGATCGCGGCTGGCTTCGGCTGATCCGCCCGTGGTGGGGCCACATGCGGCATTTTCACCTGCGTCTCGCCTGCCCGGCGGGCGAGCACGAATGCCGCGATCAGCCGCCGCCGCCCGGCGACGGGTGCGGCAAAGAACTCGCCTGGTGGTTCACCGCAGAGGCGAAACATCCAAAACCGGGGCCGCCGGGAAAGCCGTTGCGGGTGGCCGACCTGCCGGCGGACTGCGCCGCGCTGGTGCGGTAAGACAACTGAGGGCGGGTGGTCTTTCTCAATGACACCAAACACGTACCGTCATGCTGAGGAGCGCCCCGGCGCAGCCGGAGCGCGTCTCGAAGCACGTGCGGCACCGATGCAGTGCCTACACCAGCCGCTCGCTCGCGCGCAGGAGACCGGCGCGGAAGGCGGGGTCGGCGACCCTGATCAGCGCCCGGGCGCGCTCGGCGAGGGTGCGGCCCTTGAGTTCGGCGATGCCGTGCTCGGTGACGACGCAATCGGCGTCGGCCCGCGGCGTCGTCACCACCCCGTCGGCGAGGCTGGCGACGATGCGCGAGTGGCGGCGGTCGCGGGTCGTCGACGGCAGGGCGATGATCGAGCGGCCCTCGGGCGCGCGGTTGGCGGCGCGCACGAAATCCATCTGGCCGCCGGTGAGGCCGACATGGCGGCCTGCCACGGTCTCGGCGTTGACCTGGCCGGTCAGGTCGATGTCGAGCGCCGAGTTGATCGCGACAAAGCGCCGGAAATTGCCGAGCACCAGCGCATCGTGCGTGTAGCGCGGCGAGCGGATCTCGATGAGCTTGTTGCGGTCGGCGAAATCATAGAGCCGGCGCGTCCCCATCAGCATCAGCGTGATGGTGACCCCCGGATCGATCTCCTTGTGCCGATTGTCGACGATGCCCGACGCCATCAGATCGGCGACCCCGTCGCCGATCGCGCCCGAATGGATGCCAAGGCCGCGCTTTTGTCCGAGCGCCGCGGTCACCGCCTCGGGGATGAGGCCGATGCCGAGCTCGATCGTCGCGCGGTCGGGCACCAGGCTGGCGACATGCACGGCAATCGCGCGCTCGACCGGCCCGATCGCCCGCGCCGGCAATTCGAGCACCGGATGGGAAGCCGGGACGAGGATATCGATCAGCCCGCCGTCGATCAGCGTGTCGCCGGCGGTCCACGGCAGTGCCGGGTTGACCTGGGCGATCACCAGCCGCGCCCCGGCGATCATCTCGCGCAGGCATTCGATGCCGATCCCGGCATTGTAGTTGCCTTCCGTGTCGGGGCCGCTCGCCTGCAGCAGCACGACATCGATGCGCGGATGGCCGCCGGCGATCAGCTCGCACAGGGCCGAGATGTTGGCCGGGATGACGTTGCCGGCATCAGCCGCGAAAAACCGCCGTCCGGCGCCGCCGCCGCCCGACGCGGTCACCGTCACGTTGGGGTGATCGGCGACGAAATCGGTGCCGAAGGTCAACGCAAAGAACAGGCGAAACGGCGGAACGCGCGGCGCCTGCTGGTTGAGCAGCCGGGTCAGCAAGACCGGCTCGGCGGTCGCCTCGGCCCAGCCGACCGTGTCGCCCGCCCGGATCAGCCGGGCGAAATCGAGTTCCCCGGGCATCAGGGTGACCGGCGTCTTCATGCCCTGCCCATCGCAAGCAGCCCGAACACTGCCGCGCCGGCGAGCAGCAGCGGCACCGGGTGCAGCCGGGGCCAGCGCAACAGCGCCGCCGTGGTGACGATTGCCGCCGCCCAGACCGGCCATCCGGCCGGCGAGGCGCGCAGCACGACGATCCCCCCCGACAGCAGCAGCCCGGCGGCGATCGGGGCGACGCCGCGCTCGATCGCTTGATGCCAGGGCGCGCCGCGCCAGCGCCCCCATACCCGCGCCGCGCCGTAAACCAGCAATGCCGAGGGCAGGTAGAAGGCGGTTGTCGCAATCAGTGCGCCCGGGATCCCGGCGACCCTCCAGCCGATCAGCGTCGCCAGCATCGAGCCGGGCCCGGGCGCCGCGCGCGACAGCGCGAACAGATCGGCGAACTCGCGCTGGCTGGTCCAGTGATGGACCGCGATCGACTGCGTCGCGATGTCGGCGAGGACCGCGCTGCCGCCGCCGAACGACATCAGCGACAGCGGCGCAAACACCAGGGCGAGCGCGATGAGGCCCGATCCGTCGCGCATGTCAGCGTGCCCGCGGCCGGGCGAAGGCCAGCGCGATGCTGATCGGGGCGAGGCCGAGGATCACCGGCAGCATCGGCCAGCGCATGACCCCGACGCCGAACACCGTGGCGGCGGCGACCGCCAGCCCCGCCGGGCCGGGCGCGCCGTATGTCGCGCTGCGCAGCCCGGTGGCGAAGGTCAGACCGATGACGGCGGCGGCCACCCCGTCAAGCATGGCGTGCACGATCCGGTGCTCGCCGAACCGCGCATAGGCGGCGCCGATCGCGAGCACGATCGCGAACGGGCCGGCCAGGAGGCCGACGAGGGCGGCCACAGCGCCGGCCGCGCCGTGCAGCCGCTGGCCGATCTGCACGGTCAGCTTGATCCCGATCGAGCCCGGGATGGCCTGCCCGAGCGCGAGATCGGAAAGAAAGGTCGAATCGTCGATCCAGCGGCGCTTCAGCACGATCTCGCGATAGAGCCACCCGGCGGTGCCGCCGCCAAAGCTGGTAACGCCAAGCCGAAAAAACGCAACAAAGATCCGCACCAATCCGATGGCTTGAGGCGGCTGTGCAGGCGTCGTGCGTCCTTCGAGACGCGCCCCCGCGGGGCGCTCCTCAGGATGAGGATTGTCCATGCGTGAAATCAAAGTCTTACCTCATCCTGAGGAAGCCGCGAAGCGGCTGTCTCGAAGGACGCGACAAGTAGGTGGGTTGAGCGCCGGCGAAACCCACCATGAGGCACGCGCAGGCGGCCCAGTCGGTTCGCACCTCCGGAGATGGGTTTCGCTGCGCTCAACCCATCCCACGCGTTGCGATACTATGCCAGCGCCTCCTCCGCTGCCGGCACGCGCGTCACTTCGTGCGCCTGGAGGCGCGGCAGGACCTCGCGGGCGAAGCGCTCGATCTGCGCCATGTAGAGATCGTGCGGTAGCGCCCCGCGGTTGATCGCCAGCTGCACCTGGTTGGCGCCGGCGCTTTCGGCGGCGGCGATGATGCGTTCGGCGACCTCGTCGGCGGTGCCCATCGGCATCGTCTCGGCCTGGCGCTCGAGATCGGCCATCGTCATGTTGCGGAAATCCTCGCGCAGATTGGCCGCGGCGCGGCGGTTTTCCGGGCGCACGTAATCGATCGAGGAGGCTGTCGCATAGCCGCTCTCGCGCTGCTTCTCCATCTCGGTGAAATTGCCGTGGCTGAACAGGGTGCGGTTGAAATAGAGGATGTGCGGCCCGTATTCCCGCAATGCCTGCGCCTTCGAATCGGCGACATAGGCGGTGATGCCGAGCGAGAGGTGGCCGGGCGTGATGCGATGCCCGGCCTTGGCGAGGCACGTCGCGTAATAGCGGATGATGTCGTCGCGCAGGCCCTGATGGCGGCCGAGCCCCGGGGTGATCGGCAGATCGTGGCGGGCGGCGAACTCGATCAACTCCTTGCTGCCGATGACCGGGACCCAGATCGGCGGGTGCGGCTGTTGCACCGGACGCGGCCACATCGCGACGTCCTTGTATGACCAGAACCGGCCCTCATAGGAGAAGATCTCCTCGGTCCACGCCCGGGTGATGATGTCGTAGGCCTCCTCGAAGCGCGCCCGCGAGTCGGCGAGCTTCACGTTGTGCACCTGGTATTCGCGCGGGATGCCGCGGGCAAAGCCCGAGATCAGCCGCCCGTTCGACAGGCAGTCGATCATCGCCAGTTCCTCGGCGAGGCGCAGCGGCTCGTGCAATGGCAAGAGATTGCCGTAGATCAGCAATTTGAGGTTCTTGGTGCGCTGCGCCGCGGCCGCGGCCATCAGATTGGGGCTGTTCATCAGCCCGTAAGGCGAGCAGTGGTGCTCGTTGAAGCCGACCCCGTCATAGCCGAAACGGTCGAGCGCCTCCCAGGCGTCGAGGTGCTCCTCATAGGTGCGCACCGCGGTGGCGGCATCGAAATGCCGCTTCGCCAGCGGGTAGGGCAGTTCGGGTCCGCCCTCTTTCAGGTGATCGAGGTTGGCGTCGTAGGCGAGGAGGTCGAAGACGAAAACTTTCATTGTGCGGCCTCCTGAGGGGTCAAAACCTCGGCGCCCGCACCGCAGAACCGCAGCAGCCCCGTCGCCACCGCCGCGACCAGGGCGACACCGCAGGCGCTGAGGAAAATGTGCGTCGGCGCCACGCCAAGCGACAATAGATATCCCCCCAGGGGCGCCGCGGCGATGGCGCCCAGCCGGCCGACGCCGAGCGCCCAGCCGAGGCCGCTGGTGCGCATGCGCGCCGGATAGAGCTTGCCGCAGGCCGCGTTGGCGCCGGTCTGGCTGCCGATGACCGTCATCCCCGTGAAGAAGATCACCAACACCAGCAGCAGGTAAGGCAGTGCGACGAGCGCGATGACGGCAATGAATAGAATGCCGGCGGCGTAATGCCAGGCCAAAGCCCGCTCGGCACCGAAGCGGTCGATCAGAACGCCGAGATACAGCACCGCCACCATGCCGCCCAATTCGCGGAAGCTCGTGGCGCGGGCCGCCGAGGCCGGCGTCATGCCGGTCAGGTGCAACACCTCGGGCATCCAATTGATCAACAGGAACAGGTTCAGCAGGCTGCAGAAGAAGATGATCCACACCAGCACGGTCTGCAGCGCGTAGCCCGGGCCGAACAACATCGCGATCGGGTTGCCGTCGGCGACGTCGAGGCGCTCGGCGGCACCCTGTCCCGGCGCTATGGCGAGCTGGCGCAACAACGCAGCCTCGCGCGGCGACGGGTCGGCTTTTGCCGCGAGGAAGCGCGGCGACTCGGGAAGCCACAACGCCAGCGCCACCACCATCAGCAGCGGCACGACGCCGCCGACCAGGAAGATGCTCGGCCAGCCGAAGCTGGGCAGCAGCACCCCGGCGATCTGGCCGCACAAAAAGCCGCCGACCGGCGCCCCGGTAAAGCTGGCCATGATCATCAACGCACGCCGCCGGTGCGGTGCGTAGTCGCCGGTCAGCGATGCCGCTCCGGGAAAGGCGCCGCCGATCCCGATCCCGGTGAAAAATCGTAAGACGGTCATCATCAGAAGCGAGCCGGAGAACGCGCTGCCCAACGAGGCCAATCCGAAGATCGTCAGGCTGGCGATCAACAGCGGCCGGCGCCCGACGCGGTCGCCGATCGGCCCGGCAGACAGCGCGCCCACCAAAATCCCGATGCTCGACCACAGGAACGCCTGAACGAAGGCTTGCGGCGGCAGGCTCCAGGCATGGGTCAGCGACGGCACCGAAACGCCGATCGAATTGATGTCATAGCCGTCGCAGATCTGCACCAGCGAGCACAGCGCCGCGACCCGGATCTGCAAGCCGCCGATCTTCTGGTTTTCCAGCGCGGTCTCAACCGCCGAAACGCCCGTCGCCGCCATAGGTCCCCTCCCTCATACCGTCCTGGATCGCCGGGTTTTCGCCGGTCTGGCTTTGCTACCCGTGTTGCATTTCTGCGCCGCCTGCGCAAGCCTCCGCTCGCGCGTCACCTGCGGAGCCCCCGACATGACCACCCGCCCGCCCGCCGAGATCGGCATGTCGCTCGACGAGGTCGACACTCCGGCATTGATGATCGACCTCGACGCGTTCGAGCGCAATTTGCGCCGCCTCGCCGACCGGGTTGAGGGCAGCGGGGTGCGCCTGCGGCCGCACGCCAAGACCCACAAATGCCCGGTCATCGCCCTCAAACAGATCGAATTGGGCGCCGTCGGGGTGTGCGTCCAGAAGGTCAGCGAAGCCGAGGCGATGGTCTATGGCGGGGTGCGCGACGTGCTGGTCACCAACGAGATCGTCGGCCGGCAGAAGCTGCGCCATCTGATGGCGCTGGCGCACACCGCGCGGATCGGGGTCTGCGTCGACGACCCCTCGCAGGTTGCCGCGCTGGAGGCCGCGGCCGGCGAGGCCGGGGTGAGTTTGCCGGTGCATGTCGAGATCAACATGGGCGGCAACCGCTGCGGGGTCGAGCCGGGCGAGCCGGCGCTCGATCTGGCGCGCCTCGTCGCCAATATGCCGCATCTGCGCTTTGCCGGGCTCCAGGCCTATCACGGCTCGGCCCAGCATCTGCGCGGCTGGGCCGAGCGGCAGCAGGCGATATCAGGCGCCGTCGCGAAGGCCGCCCTGACCCGCGACCTGCTCGCCGCCAACGGCATCGCCTGCGCCAACATCACCGGCGCCGGCACCGGCACCTTCGAGTTCGAGGCAGGGAGCGGCGTCTACACCGAACTGCAATGCGGCTCGTACATCTTCATGGACGCCGATTACGGCCGCAATCTCGACCAGGACGGCGCGGCGACCCGCGCCTTCGAGCCGAGCCTTTTCGTGTGGGCGACGGTGATGAGCCGGCCGACCGGCGAGCGCGCGATCGTCGATGCCGGCTTGAAGGCGCTCGCCATGGATTCAGGGCCGCCGACGGTGTGGGACGAGCCGGCCGCGATCTACGAGCGCGCCTCCGACGAGCACGGCCGCCTCGGCATCAGCGCCGCCACCAACCGCCTCCGACTCGGCGACAAAATCCGCCTCGTCCCAGGCCATTGCGACCCGACCGTCAACCTCTACGACTGGTACGTCGCGGTGCGCGGCGACCGGGTCGAGGCGGTGTGGCCGATCACGGCGCGAGGGGCGGTGTATTAAGGGATCGCGGGCCGCGGCGAGGGGTCGCGGTTCGGCGCGCCGCCTAGCCGGGCGGCGGCGGACTGACAATCCTCAATACCGGCCGCCGAGCTTGCTGTGGTCCCAGCTGGTGAGGTTATGCGGGGTGATCTTGAGGACCACCCGCTTCGGCGCGCTGCGGGCCGCGCCGGCCGGCCGTTCGGCGGTGCGGCCGACGCCGAGCCAGGAGAGCACCTCGCCGACCGTATGGGGGTCCTCGATGATCTCGCAGTCGCCGCGCACCATGACGCCTTTCAGTTCGGCATAGGCGCCGCCCGCCTCGACCATCACGCCGACCTTCGGGTTGCGCCTTATGTTCACCACCTTCTGGGCCTTGCCGTAGGAGGTCATGTAAAAGGCGCCGTCGCGCACGGTGAAGTTCATCGCCACGACGTGCGGGAACCCGTGCTGGTTGACCGTGGCGAGCGCGCATTTGCGGTGCTCGCGCAAAAACGCCGCCTGCTCGTCGGGGGTGAGGCGGATATCCGGTCGTGGCATGGGTTCGGCGGGGAGGAGGGGTGAGCCTGCTAGCTGTGCCGGGCGTGGCGGCCGGCCGCCGTCGCCGCCGCGGTCATCGCGGTGAGGACCTTGTCCGGGCGGGTGAAGGCGAGGTATTCGGCGGCAAAATCGGGCGGCAGGATCTCGACCATCGTCTCGTTCTCGACCCAGACCTCGATCACGTGAAACGGCCCGCGGTTGCAGACAAAGCAGTTCCAGCCGGCGCGGGCGGCGATGTCCTCGACCTTCTTCGCATCGGTCGCGACGCTGAGCGCGAAATGGGTCGAGCCGTAGCCGCGCTCCCGCGGATGCTTGACAAAGCTGCCGCCGACCGCACCGTTCGGCTCAAGTTCGGTGCCCGCCGGGTAGACCTCGACCCCGGAACCGTGGTCGTCGAGCTGCAAGGCGAAAAAACTTCCCGGATTGGGCGGAAACGGGACCGCCTTGCCGCCCATCAGTTCAGCCAGGACCCCGGCGGCCTGCTTGGGGTCGCGTGCGGCGATCGACAGATGATGGATCATGAGAGGCTCCCGAAATTTCCGCCGGAAAAGTAGCATGCCGACGCAGCCGGCGCGATAGGGCGATCGAATGAACCGTTGCGCCAGGAGTGCGTCAGTTTGTTTGAATGTAACAGCCTAGCCGGCCAGCCGATCGCCCGGTTTGACGGCACGAGCATCGATCAGCGCAACCGCGTCCTCTATCGACCATAGCCGGCTTTCGATCCCTGCGGTAATCGTGGGCGAGGTCCGCAGGGATGCGTACCGGCGAAAGGGAAGGGTCAGACCTCATCGGAGGCGTGTTCCCGAAAGACTTAAACCGGGATCGCTATTGCGCCGTGATCCACTCCGCGAAGCTGTCGAGATTGTCGGACCAGACGAGAAACAGCCGCCGCGCCTGGGCGCTCTTGAGATTTTCCAGGCCGAAGACGCCGGAGAGCAAAGCAACCGGGATGACGGATTCGCCGAGCTTGCCGTGCCAGAAATCGGCCTTCGCCGCCGTGTCGTTGAGCACGCGCTTGACGCTGTTGACAACCGAGCTCGAAATCCTTGGCTTCGACCGCGACGGTGCGGCCGTCCGGCAGCCCAATCAACAGATCCGCGCGGCGGCCGTAGAGGCCGCACTCGCCGTAGAATGTCGCCTCCTTCGGCAAGTGGACAGGCGCATTGATCTTGCCACCGTTCGGACTTGGCACCTTCTGAAAGCCGTCCTGCCCCAAGCGGTTTTCGAGGTAGCGCTCCACCTCCTTGCCGTAATTGCGCCGCTCGGTCTGCATAGCCTGCGCAGCATGCAAGGCCGTGGTCGCCCGGATCGCCTGCTTGAGCTCGTAGCGCTTGGGCGGGCGGTTGTCCCTGACCCACGGAAACCGCTCGGTATCGGCAAGCTGGCAAATCAGCCGGAGAATGTCGGTCGCAAGTGCGGGGTCGGTATTGATGCGGCGTTTGGTGAGGCGCCGTGTGTCGCGCGTGACGACAACTCCGAGATCGTCGGCCGAGATGGGCGGACCCGCCATGTAGCGGAGCGCCAACTCCAGACTCCGGGTTGCCGAGAATTTGCCGGATGACGGCAATATCGGGGTTGGCCGGGTCGATGGGCGCCAGCAAGCGCACAAGACGATGCACGGCCGAACGTCGTACTCTTAGCAGCTCGATATAGCGGGTGGATGGTTCAGCAAGGCGGCGATCGACGAAGGCGTTCAGCGCGCGCTGAGTATGCTCGGCGAGCTCGTCATCGCTCCATCGGTGCGGAAGCCGCGGTGCATTAGAGATGTGCATCCAGGGCCTCGGGGCGGGGAATGTACAGGCGTTCGATTTCGCGCGGCTCGAACTTCGTCAGCCCCCCGGAATAGGTCCGGCCCTGGTCGGTGCTGACATTGCTTCGCAGGAAGCGAACGAAAGCCCGCAACATGGCCTCGCCCAAGGGCTCGATTGGGTAGAGGCCGTGGGCAATGTTGATGTGGCGCGCGTCGCAGCCGTTCCAGACGAACGCCGGGGGACGGCGCGCCATGTAGCTGCAGAGGATGGGTGCTGCGGGCCGTAAATTGACGTTCCACCAGGCGCGCCGACGCGAGGCGATATAGCCCCCTTTGCCGCCGTGTTTGGCGGCCCATAGCAGGAACCGGTTCGACCTGCCGCCGCCCCTCGGGCGCCAGCTCCTCCAAATCGACCGGGATGTCGATGACGCGCCGCAGCTCGGCCGCGGTCAGCAGACTCGGGGCCCGCGCTCATCGAGCTCCCTGCCCCGCGTCACCGTGGGGTAGAGCACCGATGGCGGGAGCTCGCGGGCATAGGCGCCGGCAACCCAAAGGCTGTTGTTGCCGGTCACCTGGCCGCGGTGAACGCGGAAAAGCTCGCCCAGCTCGATATGCTTCGGATCGGTGCGCGCGCCTGGCCGCACGATGATCGACCAGCGCGGCGCCTTGTCGAGAGTTTTCCAGGAAACCTCCCTGCCCTCGCTCAAGTCGCCAAGATCGGCAAGCGAGGTCACGCGCCGCACGGCCATGCGCTGCGGCCGGCTTCCCACCTGGAAACAGGTGATGGCACCGGTGGCGGCGGTGTCGGCGAAGGGTTGGATTTCCGGGGAGAGCACATGCAGGGCGCTGCCGCCGAGCCCATTGCCCAGCATCTTGCGCAGCACCGAGCCGTAATTCACGTCGAGCCATTCTGCCGCTGTGATGAAGGCGCCGAAATCACCCGGTCGGGCAATCTCGCGGGTCTTCACGAAAAAATGGACATGCAGGCCGGCGAGCTTGCTTGCCTTGAAGCCCAGCCGCGCGGCCGTTTCGCCGAGCCAGGTTTTTGCCGCCTCCGGCAGGTCGTGATGCCGCACATAGGGCGGGTTGCCGACGAACAGTGTCTTGCCGTCGATCGCCGGCAGCACTAGGCGCCGGTAATCATCGCAATGCACGGCCAGGCGGTCGGTGAGGCCGCGCACAGCAGCGTTGGCGCGCAGAATCAGCGTCGCCAGCGGGTCGATGTTGACCGCGATGAGCTGGGAATTCGGGAAGCGTGCCGCCGCGGCCAGGATGAACCGGCCGGAGCCGCATCCTGGGTTAACGATGCGCTCGGGCTCGGCCTGTTTGGCGGCCCATTGCATCATGCTGCCCACGATAATTTCCGGTGTGTAGACAGCGCCTAAGCGCCGGCGCTCCACGTTACTGCGGAGCTGGCAAAAGCTCTCCCCGAGCGGGTCGGCGCCGGCGGCGATAAGCGCCCGTACGGTTTCCAAAATCGCCGAATCGGGCTGGGTGGTTTTTCGGACCAGGCGCTTTTCCTGGGTGCTGAAGGGGGCCTTTTCGCCGGCAAGCGAGCGCGCGACGGCGGCGAGATCAGCCTCTCCAGCAATGGTTTTCACGATTGCGTCTCCGGATGATTCGCCCGGTACAAAGCCCAGATTTCCTCGAAAAGTTTGCGCAGGGATACGCTGCGGCGGGCGGCTTCCTGCTTCACCTCACGCGCTACCTCCGGTGGCAGGCTGAAGCCGACGATCTGCCGGTTGCGATCTTCCTTCATCGATGGTCCTCCCTTTTGCCGGGAGTGTGGTTGACATGTCGACACTCGTCAATGTTCTTGTTGTGTTCTATAACCTGCGCGACAGCCGAGTCAAGCGTTGTTGCAACAAAACAGAGACACTATCGTTTCGCCGCATTGCTCGATGCCCTGCCGTTCACCCCCTGGCGCGACGGCAAATTGCGGCTTTGCGCCATCTCGCCGGGGATGACAAACTGCAGGTTCCGCAGGGAGGCAGGGGATGGATGCGACGGCATTGCGCGACTTGCAGGCGCCATTGAAGGCGACCTACCGCGAGCGGCCGGAGGCTGCGCTCGTCACCCTGAGGGCCGCGGGCGATCTCGCCGCGGGCATCATCGCCTGCAAGGTCGAAACCGGACATGCCCTCGTTGAAGCCGGGCTGCACCCGGCGACCGGCGGCAGCGGGCTCGAGGCGTGTTCCGGCGACATGCTCTTGGAAGCGCTGGTCGCCTGCGCCGGGGTCACCTTGAAGGCGGTCGCGACCGCGCTCGAATTCCGCCTCCGCGGCGGCCGTGTGCATGCCGAGGGCGATCTCGATTTCCGCGGCACGCTCGGGGTCGAGCGGACGGCGCCGGTCGGCTTCGCCGCGATCCGCCTCGCCTTCGACCTCGATACCGACGAGCCGCAGGACCGCATCGACACCTTGCTGAAGCTGACCGAGCGCTATTGCGTCGTGTTGCAGACCCTGCGCAACCCGCCGCCGATCGCGGCGGCGATCCGCCCGCGCTCCGGCTGATCGAAAAGGCGGCAAAACCGTTTGATCCGCGGCGGAAAATAACCGGATTTCTCGCACGCTCGATTTCGCCTTCCCCGGTTGACTTATGCATACTGTCGAAACGGCGCATCGCGACTTGCTTGCGCATCGGGGAATTGCGGCCTGCGGGCCGGTGAAAGAGCGACTTGAGGATGGCATCGCAGCGCGAAAAAGGCCTCTACGATCCGCGCAACGAGCATGACGCTTGCGGCGTCGGCTTTGTCGCGAACATCAAGGGCCGAAAATCGCACGACATCATCCGCCGCGGCTTGCAGATCCTCGTCAATCTCGACCACCGCGGCGCGGTCGGCGCCGACCCGCTGATGGGCGACGGCGCGGGCGTCATGATCCAGATCCCCGACCGGCTGCTGCGCCAGTGGGCGAAGGCGCGCGCCATCGAGCTGCCGATGCCGGGCCGCTATGCCGTCGCGATGTGCTTTCTGCCGATGGACGCGAAGGCGCGCGCGGTCGCCACAGCGCATGTCGAGCATTTCGTCCGCGCCGAGGGCCAGACGCTCCTCGCGTGGCGCGACGTTGGCGTCGACACGGAGGGGCTTGGCGCCCGGGTCATCGCGACGATGCCGTGGATCGCCCAGGCGATCGTCGCGGCCAGCCCCGAGCTGCGCGATCAGGACGAATTCGAGCGCACGATCCTGACGATCAGGAAGCAGGTGCTCAACAGCGTCGTCGCGCTCGCCGAGCGGCTCGACCTGCCGAGCCTGCGCGATCTCTACATGCCGTCTTTCTCGACCCGCACGGTCGTCTACAAGGGCCTCTTGCTGGCGCCGCAGATCGAGAGCTTCTACGACGATTTGCGCAACCCATTGACCGTGTCGGCGCTGGCCCTCGTCCATCAGCGCTTTTCGACCAACACCTTTCCCAGCTGGCGGCTCGCCCACCCCTACCGGTTCATCTGCCACAACGGCGAGATCAACACGGTGCGCGGCAACGTCAACTGGATGCATGCGCGCCGCCAGGCGATGTCGTCCGCGCTGTTGGGCGCCGATCTCGCCAAGATGGTGCCGCTGATCGGTCCCGACCAATCGGATACCGCGTGCATCGACAACGCGCTCGAACTCCTCGTCATCGGCGGCGGCTATTCGCTGGCGCATGCGATGATGATGCTGATCCCCGAGGCGTGGGCCGACCCGCTGATGGGGGCCGAGCGCCGCGCCTTTTATGAGTACCATGCGGCATTGATGGAGCCGTGGGACGGGCCGGCGGCGATCGCCTTCACCGACGGGCGCCAGATCGGCGCGACCCTCGATCGGAACGGTTTGCGCCCGGCGCGCTACATCGTCACCGACGACGACCATGTGATCATGGCCTCGGAGGCCGGCGTGCTGCCGGTGCCGGAAGAAAAGATCATCCGCAAATGGCGGCTCCAGCCCGGCAAGATGCTGCTGATCGACCTCGAAGAAGGCCGCATCATCGACGATTCTGAAATCAAGGCGAAGCTCGCCGCCGAGCATCCCTACGAGGCGTGGCTGAAGGCGACCCAGTACAAGCTGGAGGACCTCCCCGAGGCGCCCGAGGCGGCGCTGCCGGCAGTCTCCAACGATCCCTCCAAGCGGCTCGACCAGCAGCAGGCCTTCGGCTACACCCAGGAGGATCTGCAGTTCTTCCTTGAGCCGATGGCGCGCGAGGCCGACGACCCGGTCGGCTCGATGGGCACCGACACGCCGATCGCCGCGTTCTCCAACCGGCCGAAGCTGCTCTACAACTACTTCAAACAGAATTTCGCGCAGGTCACCAACCCGCCGATCGACCCGATCCGCGAAGAATTGGTGATGTCGCTGATCTCGATGATCGGGCCGCGGCCGAACCTCTTGGGCCACGAGGTCGGCACCCATCACCGGCTCGAAGTCGCGCAGCCGATCCTGACCGACGGTGACCTCGCCAAGATCCGCAATATCGAGCGCCTGATCGACGGCCGCTTCAAGACCGACACGCTCGACATCACCTGGCCGGTGGCGCAAGGCGCGGACGGCATCGCCCCGGCGCTCGACCGCCTGTGCTCCGAGGCGACCGCGGCGGTCGAGGCCGGGCACAACATCCTCATTCTGTCCGACCGCGCGGTGTCGCCCGAACGGGTGCCGATCCCAGCCTTGCTTGCCACCTCGGCGGTGCATCATCACCTGATCCGCCAGGGGCTGCGCACCCGCACGGGGATCGTCGTCGAGACCGGCGAGGCGCGCGAGGTGCATCATTTCTGCGTGCTGGCCGGCTATGGCGCCGAGGCGATCAACCCCTATCTCGCGTTCGCCACGATCGACCAGATCCGCGCCGAGAACGGCCTGCCGCTCTCGGCCGAAGAGGCGCAGAAGAACTATCTGAAGGCATTGGCCAAGGGCATCCTCAAGGTGATGTCCAAGATGGGCATCTCGACCTACCAGTCCTATTGCGGCGCCCAGATCTTCGACGCGGTCGGGCTGCAGAGCGGGTTCGTCGAGAAGTATTTCACCGGCACGGCGACGACGATCGAAGGCGCCGATCTGACGGCCATCGCCGAGGAGGCGCTGGTCCGCCACGCCCGCGCCTATGGCGACGACCCGCTCTATCGCGAGATGCTCGATCTCGGCGGCGATTACGGCTTCCGCCTGCGCGGCGAGGCGCATGCCTGGACGCCGCAATCGGTGGCCCGGCTGCAGCATGCGGTGCGCGGCAACTCGCTCGCGGATTACAAGGCCTTTGCCGCCTCGATCAACGACCAGAGCGAGCGCCTCCTGACGATCCGCGGGTTGATGCGCCTGCGCCTCGCCGAAGATGTGGGCCTTGGGCCGATCCCGCTCGACGAGGTCGAGCCGGCCCAATCGATCGTCCGGCGCTTCGCCACCGGCGCGATGAGCTTCGGCTCGATCAGCCGCGAGGCGCACACGACCCTGGCGATCGCGATGAACCGCATCGGCGGCAAGTCGAACACCGGCGAGGGCGGCGAGGAAGCCTCGCGCTTCACGCCGCTGCCCAACGGCGATTCGATGCGCTCGGCGATCAAGCAGGTGGCCTCGGGCCGGTTCGGCGTCACCACCGAATACCTGGTCAACGCCGACGTCCTGCAGATCAAGATGGCGCAAGGCGCCAAGCCCGGCGAGGGCGGGCAGTTGCCCGGCCGCAAGGTCGACAAGATCATCGCCCGGGTGCGCTATTCGACCCCCGGGGTCGGCCTCATTTCGCCGCCGCCGCACCACGACATCTATTCGATCGAGGATCTGGCCCAGCTGATCCACGACCTGAAGAACGCCAACCCCGACGCGGCGATTTCGGTGAAGCTGGTCTCCGAGGTCGGGGTCGGCACGGTCGCGGCGGGGGTCTCGAAGGCGCGCGCCGACCATGTGACGATCGCCGGCTACGAGGGCGGCACCGGCGCGAGCCCGCTCACTTCCCTGACCCATGCCGGCTCGCCCTGGGAGATCGGCCTCGCCGAAACGCAGCAGACATTGGTGCGCAACGGCTTGCGCGGGCGCATCGCGGTGCAGGTCGACGGCGGCCTCAGGACCGGGCGCGACGTCGTCGTCGGCGCGATGCTCGGGGCCGACGAGTTCGGCTTCGCGACGGCGCCCTTGATCGCCGCCGGCTGCATCATGATGCGCAAGTGCCATCTGAACACCTGCCCGGTCGGCATCGCGACGCAGGACCCGGTGTTGCGGAAGCGCTTCACCGGAACGCCCGAACACGTCATCAACTTCTTCTTCTTCGTCGCCGCGGAAGTGCGCGAATTGATGGCGCAGCTCGGCTTTCGCAATTTCGACGAGATGATCGGCCGGGTCGACCGGATCGACATGGAACCGGCGATCAACCATTGGAAGGCCAAGGGCATCGACCTGTCGCGCCTGCTCTACCAGGAGCCGGCCGCGCCCGGCGTCGCGATCCACCATTGCGAGACCCAGAACCACGGCCTCGACAAGGCGCTCGACAATGAGCTGATCCTCCTGTCCGAGCCGGCGCTCGATCGCCGCGAGCCGGTCAGGATCGAGCGGCCGATCCGCAACATCCACCGCACCGTGGGCGCGATGCTGTCGGGCGAGGTCGCCAAGCGCTACGGCCATGCCGGCCTGCCCGAGGACACGATCTGGGCGCGCTTCGCCGGCACGGCCGGGCAGAGCTTCGGCGCCTTCCTGGCGCACGGGGTCACGCTCGAACTCCACGGCGACGCCAACGACTACACCGGCAAGGGCCTCTCCGGCGGGCGCCTCATCGTGCGCCAGCCGCAGGAGGCGCGGCGCGAGCCGACCGAGAACATCATCGTCGGCAACACCGTGCTCTACGGCGCGATCGCCGGCGAGGCGCATTTCGAGGGGGTTGCCGGCGAGCGCTTCGCGGTCAGGAATTCCGGCGCGGTCGCGGTCGTCGAGGGCACCGGCGACCATGGCTGCGAATACATGACCGGCGGGGTCGTCGTCGTGCTCGGCGACACCGGCCGCAACTTCGCTGCCGGCATGTCGGGCGGCATCGCCTATGTCTATGACCCCAAAGGCGGCTTCGCCAACGTCTGCAACCAGGCCGGCGTCGATCTCGAAACGGTGTCGCGCGACGAGGGCGACGCCGGTGACGCAGACCGGCCGCGCCAGCGCGCGCCGAGCGTCGTCGACAACGGCATGGGCGACCCGTTGCGCTTCGACGCCGAGCGGCTGCGCATCCTCGTCGAGCGCCACCACCTGTTGACCGGCAGCGCCCGCGCCCGCCTTCTCCTCGAAGACTGGGACAACACGCTCGCCGCCTTCGTCAAGGTGACGCCCCAGGACTACCGCCGCGCGCTCTTGGAGCTCAAGGCCGAGCGCGAGGCCGAAGCAGCGCGCATGGCCGCCGCCGAATAAGCTAAACCGTCATGGCCGGGCTTGACCCGGTCATCCACGTCTAGGATCGTGCAAACCACTAATATAAATCGGCGAGTTTGCCCGGCCCAAGGCTGGTCAAAGCCGAAATACTACCTGCAAAAAAGGAGGCACGCATGAGACGGCGCGACGTGATCGCCTTGCTCGCCGGCGTGGCCGCCCTTCGGCCGCTCGGCGGCGCCGCGCAGCAGCCGAAGGTGCCGACGATCGGCGTTCTGGTCTTGGCGATCCCCGGTTCGAAAGAATTCTGGCAGTTGTTTCAGGAGGACATGCGGGGACTGGGTTACGTGGAGGGACAGACCGTCCATTTCGCGTTCCGGGAGGGCCCGTTAAGCCGACTTCCGGAATTGGCAACCGAGCTGGTGCGGCTCAAAGCCGATCTCATCGTCACCTGGTTCACGCCGGCCGCGACAGCGGCAAAGCAGGCGACCAGCGAGATTCCGATCGTCATGGCAGCCGCGGGAAATCCGGTGGAAACCGGCCTTGTCCAGAGCCTTGCCCGGCCGGGCGGGAATGTCACCGGCATGGCCGCCGAGGGCGCCGAACTGGCGGGCAAATGCGTCGAACTGATCCGCGACATGCTGCCGTCGGCGCGTCGCATCGCGGCGCTGGTCAACGCGCCCGATCCCTTCTCGAAGCCGTTTCTCGAACAAATCCAGCGCAGTGGCACGGCTACCGGGACGGCGATCGATCCCGTAATGATCCACAATGCCGAGGAACTGGAGGCCGCCTTTCCGGCAATGGCGAAAGAGCGGCCGGATGCCGTCATCGTCCAGCCAAGCCTGCCGACCAGGCGCGCCGTCGAGCTGACGCTGAAGTACCGAATACCGGCGGTCTCTTTCGTTCGCACAATTGCCGACGAAGGCGGGCTGATGACCTACGGGTTCGCGGATGCCGATGAGTACCGGGAGGCCGCGGGCTTCGTCGACAAGATCCTGAAGGGCGCCAAGCCCGCCGATCTGCCGGTCGAGCAGCCAACCAGGTTCGAGTTGATCGTCAACCTGAAAACTGCCAAGGCGCTCGGCCTGACGATCCCAAAATCGTTCCTCGCCCGCGCCGACCGGGTCATCGAATGAGGTTGCGGCGAGAGGGAAGGGTTGTCGCCGGAGGCTCGCGTACCCATTTAAATTAGGCAATATTGCTATTGGCGATAAATAGGAAAAATCCCTGATGTCGCAAAAAACTCCCTGCTCGGCGCAAAAAACTCCCTGCTCGGCGCAAAAAAATTCCCTGCTCGCGATCCGCAAAATGGCCAAGAAATTTCGTGATCCCAATGGGTTGGCAGCGATCGCGGCGGCACAAACGGGAATTTTTCCCTGCTTACAGGGAAATTTGCCCGCCGTCGGGCACTCGCCTCTCTCCCAAAAACGCATGTCATTCCGGGGCATGCCGCAGGCGTGAACCCGGAATCCAGGAACACGGGGGGAGGTGCATGGATTCCGGGTTCGCCGCTCGCGCGGCGCCCCGGAATGACAGATTGTTGTGCAAAGCCCCCCGGCGACCGGGGATCATCGAGACGGCGGCCCCCGGCCCGCGGCACCGTGGGTTATCGTTGCCGCGAAGCGCTCGGTGGGGCAATATTGAGATAGGACAGAAGTGTTGACTGGCTTCGCGCCGGGGCAAGGGCGAGGGGATGGGCAAGCCGACGGGGTTCATGGAGGTCGAGCGCGTCGAGCGCGGCTATGACAAGCCGGCGGTGCGCAAGCAAAGCTGGCGGGAGTTCGTCAAGCCCCTGCCCGAGCCGGCGCTGCGCGCCCAGGCCTCGCGCTGCATGGATTGCGGCATCCCGTTCTGCCACGAGGGCTGCCCGGTCAACAACCTGATCCCGGACTGGAACAACCTGGTCTATCGCGACCAGTGGCATCATGCGCTGATCGCGCTGCACTCGACCAACAACTTCCCGGAATTCACCGGCCGCATCTGTCCGGCGCCGTGCGAGGCGGCGTGTACCCTCAACATCGACGACAACCCGGTGACGATCAAGACGATCGAATGCGCGATCGTCGACCGCGGCTGGGAGGAAGGCTGGATCGTGCCGGAGGTGCCGGCGCGCCGGACGGCCAAGCGCGTCGCAATCGTCGGCTCGGGGCCGGCCGGGATGGCCTGCGCCCAGCAGCTGGCGCGGGCCGGCCACGCCGTGACCCTGTTCGAGAAGGCCGACCGCATCGGCGGCCTGCTGCGCTACGGCATCCCCGATTTCAAGATGGAAAAGCACCTGATCGACCGCCGCGTCGCGCAGATGCAGGAAGAGGGCGTCGAGTTTCGCAATTCTGTCGAGGTCGGGGTTACGATCCCGATCGACGCGCTGCTCGCCGAATACGACGCGCTGGCGCTGACCGGCGGCGCCGAAATGCCGCGCGATCTCGAAGTCCCCGGGCGCGACCTCGCCGGCATCCATTTCGCGATGGATTTCCTGCCGCAGCAGAACAGGCGCAACGCCGGCGACGACGAGGCGCGGGCCGCGCCGGACGGCACGATCAGCGCCAAGGGCCGGCACGTCATCGTGATCGGCGGCGGCGACACCGGCTCGGACTGCATCGGCACCTCGACCCGGCAGGGCGCCTCATCGATCACCCAGCTCGAAATCCTGCCGCAGCCGCCGGAACACGAAAACAAGGCGCTGACCTGGCCGGATTGGCCATTGAAATTGCGCACCTCCTCGTCGCAAGAGGAAGGCTGCGAGCGCGATTGGGCGGTGCTGACCAGGCGCGCGCTCGGGGCAAACGGGCATGTCGCGGCGTTGGAATGCGTCCGCGTCGAGTGGCAGCAGATGCCCGACGGGCGCTGGACGATGCAGGAGATGCCGGACAGCGCCTTTCGAGCTGAAGGCCGATTTGGTGCTGCTGGCGATGGGGTTTTTGGGGCCGCGCCGGGTCGGCATGCTCGACGAGGCCGGGGTCGGGCTCGACCCGCGCGGCAACGTCGCGGCCAATACGCTCGACTACCAGACCTCGGCGCCCAAGGTGTTCGCCGCCGGCGACATGCGGCGCGGCCAGTCGCTCGTCGTCTGGGCGATCCGCGAGGGCCGCCAATGCGCCCGCGCGATCGACCAGTTCCTGATGGGCTCCAGCACCCTGCCACGGTGACCCTGCGCCCCAAATGAAACACGATAGTGCGCCCCACAGCCATGCGCCGCTCTCGCGCCCATCTCTTGTGGAGCAATCCCGGCAATCCTCCGGATTTCGTCGCTCGCGCGCTCGGCATGGAGCCGCGGCACTTCAGCCGAGCGCTGCACAAGATCAAGGCGGCGGGCGACCTTTCCGGCGCGGATCGCGTGGTCATATATAGCGATGGTCTGGTCACCGATGAGCAGGGCGAACCGCTTGGCAACCTCCACGATGAAGACTGACGCCGGCGCCGGCTGCAAGGCGTTCGTGACCCTCCGGTTTGCGGGCGACGACCTCGACCCGCGGGCAATCTCGGCCATCCTGCCCGTAGCGCCGACGCGCGCCCATCGCAAAGGCGAGGAATTTTTCGCCGGACAACACGCGGGGAAGCTGCGCGGACGCACCGGGATTTGGTTTCTCTCCACCGATACGCTCGTGCCGAGCAACGACCTTCGCGACCACTTGCACTTCGTGCAGAAGCTGCTTTGTCCGGAACCGGGTGATGATCGCCGCATCATGAAGCTGCGCGACATATTGGGGCGCGCGCATTCCCACGCCCACATCACCTGCTTCTGGCATGGCGGCCCTGGAGAAACCGCCCCGCCAATCCCGGACCGGTTCAAGTCGGCCATAGAGCCATTGGCCGCCGACATCGAAACCGATTTCGCGGTTGAGGAGCATTCGTAGGGTGGGTTGAGCAAAGCGAAACCCACCATCGGCGCCGGCCGAATTCGATGGGTTTCGCTCCGCTCAACCCATCCTACGCGCCGCTTCTACGCGCTACGCCCTTGACAGGTACATAAGGAGAACGCACATAAACAGTATGCAATACCAGCGCTGGCGTAACTTCCCTGATTTTTTCGCGAAAATTCCCTGTTCTGAGGGAATTTCGGCGGGCCGTCTCCGGATTTCCGCAAGTTTCGTCGCCCGTCGTGTGCCGAGCCGCCCGCCCGGATGGGTTTCGCCCCGCTCGACCCATCCTACGCGCGAACGGTGCTGATGGAGCAGACGACCGATGTTCGATCATCCGCTGATCCAGATTTACGCCTTCGAGGACATTCCGCTCGATCGGGACCTAAATCTGATGGACGAGAAGTGGATGCTCGAATTCGAGGCGGCATTTGTGAAATCTCTGAATGGGTCCGGTGAAACTGCATATTCGGTCGGTTATTATTCCGCTGTTGCCGCCAGAGCCGTAAGCCTTAATTCGATGGAGCTGTCCTGGTACCCGAACACCCATACCCGCTTTCATCAGGTCCGCATTACGCTCCCTCGGTCTGAGTTCGTTACTTGCGTCGGAAGTTGGCAATATGATTACAAGCCGGTGATTTTCGTCCGGGGCGACTGGCTTACGAATCTGCATCTTCGCTCAAATTCGGTTTTTGCGCTCATTGATGCGATAGGCGTCAAGAAGACGCTTGCCAGTGGCGCGCTGACGCGCCCCAAGCTGATCGGACTTCGCGGCCGGATTGATGAGATTGCCGCCGCTAATCCGACAGTGGCCTTCATTTCCTTTGCGGACAGTCTAATGCTGAAAAGCAATTACACCGTCGGGCAGTATGACAGCGACGTGGAATATACGTATGAGCCGGAGAAGATCCTCCGTCTCTTACCTGACATCCGGGCCGCCTACCAAAGCGTGCTGGGGCTGGAGATTTACGCCGTGATCACGCAGGGCAGCAATGAGTATTACGGCGATAGCCTGCTGCACATTTCGAGCACCAAAAACCATATCTCATTAAACAGCCTCGGGCTACCTTTCGCGCAGACACAGGCGATTGAGCATTGCGCGCGGGCGGCAATTAAATCCAGCATCCATCCGGCCAATGACCTTTACCTGGATGAAAGTTTCTATCACTCGCTACGCTTTAAGTTTACGTTCGCTATTACCAAGAACGAGAGACCGAGATTCCGCTACGCGGCCCCGATGGCGACTGGACCGAGCTATTATTTCCCTATGAGCTTCGAGTTGCTGGCCGATAACCTAGAACCGCCGAAATAGCCTTGTCGGCTGGTTAGACTTTGTCGCTTTCCCGCCCTCCTTACCCCAATCCCGCCATTCGCGGGAGAACCTCTTTCGAGAACAGCGTCAAATTGGCGACGGTGTCGTCATGGCTGATATGGCCGCCCTGGCCCATCATCAACAGATGCCCGAAGCCGCCGACGTGGTCGTAGAACGCCTTCAGCTGGTCCCACACATCGTCCGGGGTGCCGGCAAAGGAGAGGCCGGCGTCGATCGCGTCCTCGACCGACATCGTGCGCGGGTTGATCGGCGTGCCGTCCTTGCGCTGCACGCGCGTCGCGCGCGCCGCCGTCGCGCCGCCCGATTTCAGCATCTGCGCCGCGCCCGCCGCCGGGACATAGCCCGGCGGGTTGGCGAATTGCGGCGCGACGATGCCCGAGGTGCGGCTGTAGTCGAGGATCTGGTCGGCCCGCCGCCAGCCTTCCTCGCGCGTCTCGCCGACCCCGATCAGCGCCATGTAGGCGAGCTTGTCGAGCCGCGCCTCGCGCCCGGTCTCGGCCGCCTTTTTGCGATAGGCCCCGAAGATCGCCGGGGTGCGGGCCCAGCCGGT
The DNA here is from genome assembly GCA_963789255.1 of uncultured Alphaproteobacteria bacterium. Lineage (GTDB taxonomy): Bacteria > Pseudomonadota > Alphaproteobacteria > ATCC43930 > CGMCC-115725 > DATARH01. Next base: position 236,971 of record CAWBJW010000002.1, read on the forward strand.
GTTGAGGACGCCGATCGTGATGCCGCGCGCCGCCGCTTCCGCCGCGCTGCCCTCGCTGCCGACCGGCGTCCACACCGGCGGATGCGGCTCCTGCCAGGGGCGCGGCCAGACATTGACCGAGCGGTACTGGAAATGCGTGCCCTCCCAGTTGAACGGGCCGTCATGGCTGGTCATCGCCTTGAGGATCAGATCGTGCGCCTCCCAAAACCGCTCGGTCAGATCGGCCGGGTTGGTGTTGGCCGGCGCGATCTCGAACGGCACGCCCTTGACGAAACCCATATCGAGCCGGCCGCGCGAAATCACGTCGATGATCGAAAATTCCTCGGCGACCCGGATCGGGTCGTTGCGGTTGCCGATCGGCATGCCGAGCGCCAGCAGCCGCACGTTTTTGGTCTCGCGCGCGAGGATCGCCATCGGGATCGTGCACACCGAATCGGCGCAGGTCGCGGTCGCGTGGTGCTCGTTGGTCATGATGTTGATGCCGAGCTCGTCGCACAATGCCCATTCGTCGAGATAGCGGTGGTAGAGGTCGGCGCCGATTTTCGGGTCGAACAGCCGGTTCGGGACCACCACCCGGTAGGAATCGCCCAGATGCTGCCACGCCGGGTGATAGGCCATCTCGCTGAAATGCCAGACTTTCATCCCAATGGCCATCATGACCGTTTCTCCTCGGCAAAGCGCTCGATCGCGGCGGCGACCCTCTCGGGCTGCTCGATCTGCGGATAGTGCGCCGCGCCGGCGACCAGTTCGAAGCGGGCGTTGGGCAGCGCGGCGGCGAGCCGCTCGCCATAGCCGGGCGTAACGATGCCGTCCTTGTCGCCCCACAGCACGAGAGCGGGGCAGGCGATGCGGTGCAGCCAGTGTCCCAGCGCCGGGTCGTGCATATAGGGTTTCCAGCCGTAGAGCGCGGTCGCCTCGCGGTCGCGGGCGATCGCCAGCAGCTCGGCGTCGTCGAGCGTCGCGTAATCCGGGACTGATCGCGCCGGCTCGACAAAGAGGCGGCGCAACACCTCCTCGGCCGGCAAGGCGTAGATGTCGGTGATGTCGCGCTCCTCGCGGCCGCCGGTCTTGACGCCGAGCGCGTCGATCAGCACGAGACGGCCGAGCCGCGCCGGCGACCGCACCGCCAGTTCGAGCGCGACCCAGCCGCCAAACGACGACCCGACCAAGAGCGTATCCTTGAGATCGAGCCGGTCGATCAGGTCGAGATAGAGATAGGCGATATCGTGCACGGTGCGGAACCACGCCGGGCGCGGGGTCGTGCCGAAGCCGGGATGGCAGGGCGCCACGACCCGCCAGCGCCGCGCCAGGCGGTCGAGAAACGGCCGGTTCTGGGCGACATAGTCGCCGCCGTGCAGAAACAGCAGCGGCGGCCCCGCGCCGGCGATCGCCGTCTCGACCGCGATCCCCCCCACATCGATCCGCTCCATCGCCTCGCTCCTCATAGCCCCTCTCCCGCACCGCGGGAGAGGGAGGGACCCATCGCGCAGCGATGGGAGGGTGAAGGGCTTTTCGGTGGCGAACACCCCCACCCGCCTCGCTGCGCTCGGCACCCTCACCCGCGGTGCGGGAGAGGGGCTGGCGGCGCCCGCCTCGGCTGTGTACCAACCCGCGCGGCGCCGCGTAGAATAATCGCCGCGAGCTTACGGAGAGATCAGGCGATGGGCCAGTTCGGAATCGGGCAGCCGGTGCGGCGCTTCGAGGACAAGCGCTTTCTCTGCGGCTTTGGCCGCTTCCAGCACGACGTCAATCTGCCCGGCCAGGCCCATGCGGTGGTGTTGCGCTCGCCGCACGCCCATGCCCGGATCGCCTCGATCGATACGGGCGCCGCCAAGGCCGCGCCCGGTGTCCTGGCTATCTATACCGGCGACGACCTCGCCGCGGCCGGGCTCGGCACGATGGGGGTGCCGTTCCAGAGGAAGCGGCCCGACGGGTCGCCGATGTTCGCCCGCGCCCATCTCGGCCTGGCGCAGGAGAAGGTGCGGTTTGTTGGCGAGCCGGTCGCGTTCGTCGTCGCCGAGAGCCTGCCGCAAGCCAAGGACGCGGCCGAACTCATCGAGATCGACTACGATATCCTGCCCTCGGTCACCGACACCGCCGAGGCCGCGGCGGGCAAGCATGCGGTGTGGGACGAGTGCCCGGACAACATTTCCAACCTGTTCGAGGCCGGCAACAAGGCGGCCGTCGACGCCGCCTTCGGGCAAGCGGCGCATATCGTCAGACGCCGCTATGTGATCAGCCGGGTCTACGCCCACTTCATGGAGCCGCGCGGCGCGATCGGCGTGTGGGACCCGGGCGAGGAGCGCTTCACGCTCTACGCCGACGTGCAATACCCGCACCGGGTGCGCCAGGCGCTCGCCACCCGCATCTTCAAGATCCCGGAGAGCCGCATCCGGGTCATTGCCGGCGATGTCGGCGGCGGGTTCGGCACCAAGGGCTGGCAATATCCCGAGCACCGCCTCGTGCTGTGGGCGGCGAAAAAGCTGCGCCGCCCGGTCAAATGGACCTGCGAGCGCAGCGAGGCGATCCTCGCCGACGAGCACGCCCGCGACAACATCGGCGAGGCCGAGCTGGCGCTCGACCGCGATGGCAAATTCCTCGCGCTGCGGGTAAAGACCATGGCCAATGTCGGCGCCTATATTTCCTCGGAGCGCAACCTTTTGGCGACGTTCAGCAATGTCGGCACGTTGACCGGCGTCTACGACATCCCGGCCGCGCATGTTGCGGTGCTGGCGGTGATGGCCAACACCAACGGCACCGCCCCCTATCGCGGCGCCGGGCGGCCCGAGGCGACCTACGTCATCGAGCGCCTCATTGACGATGCGGCGCGCGAACTGCATGACGATCCCGTAGATCTGCGCCGGCGCAACATGATCCCCAACGACAAGCTGCCCTACAAGACCGCGCTCGGCCTCAACTACGATTGCGGCGATTTCCTCGCCAACCAGGAAAAGGCGCTGGGGCTGGCCGACTGGGGCGGCTTTGGCGCGCGCCGCGCGCTGTCGCGACGGCACGGCAGGCTGCGCGGCATCGGCATCGCCAACCCGATCGAGAAGGCCGCCGGGCCGGGCCAGGAATTCGCCGAGATCCGCTTTCACCCGAGCGGCAACGCGACCCTCCTGATGGGCAGCAAGAACCAGGGCCAGGGGCACGAGACGACGTTCAAGCAGGTGCTCGCCGAACGGCTCGGGCTCGACCCCAATGACGTGCAATACATCGACGGCGACACCGACCGGGTCGCCTTCGGCATCGGCACCAACGGCTCGCGCTCGACGGTGATCGGCGGCTCGGCGTTGTGGATGGCCGCCGACAAGATCATCGCCAAGGCGAAGAAGCTTGCCGCCCATCTCATCGAAGCGGCCGAAGCCGATATCGAGTTTGCGGACGGCAGTTTCACGGTCGCCGGCACCGACCGGCGCCTCGCCCTGACCGAGGTGGCGAAGGCTTCGTTTCGCGCGGCAAACCTGCCGCCCGGCCTCGAAGGCGGGCTCTACGAGACCGGCACGTTCTCGCCCACCGACTTCACCTACCCGAACGGCAGCCATGTCTGCGAAATTGAGATCGACGCGGAGACCGGGCAACTCGACATCCTCAACTATGTCGTCGTCGACGATGTCGGCACGGTGGTCAACCCGGTGGGGCTCAAGGGCCAGATCCATGGCGGGGTCATGCAGGGGCTGGGGCAGGCGGTCATGGAGCAGGTCGTCTACGACCGCGACTCGGGGCAGATGCTGACCGGCAGCTTCATGGACTACGCGATGCCGCGCGCCGACGCCCTGCCGGCGATCTCGGTCACCAGCAACCCGGTGCCGACCAGGCGCAACCCGTTAGGCGCCAAAGGCGCCGGCGAAGCCGGCACGGTCGGCGCCTTGCCGGCGATCGTCAACGCCGTGATGGACGCGCTGACGCCGCTCGGGGTCAAAAACATCGACATGCCGACGACCAGCGACCGCATTTGGCGGGCGATGCGGGCGGCAGGATGACCCCTACCGCAGATACTTCTTCTCGGCGGTCTTCATTGCGGCGACGCGCTGCAGCTTGAAGATGTCCTCGACCGAGGCGATGCGCTGGTCGACCTCATGGATGCCGCCATCACGGCGGATCGCGGCGAAGACCTCGCGCATCGCGGTGACCGCGGCGCGCACCGCGTGGTTGGCGTAGATCACGATGCTGATCTTGCCGAGCGCGCGGATCCTCGCCTCGGTCAGTTGGGGATAGGCGGTCGGCACGATGACGAGCGGGATCGTGCCGGGCCAGCGCTCGGTGAACGCGACAATCTCGTCCGGCGTCTTTCTCTTCGAATGGATCAGCAAGAGGTCGGCGCCGGCCTCGGCATAGGCGGCGCCGCGCCTGAGCGCCTCGTCGAGGCCGAGATCGGCGATGAGGGCCTCGGTCCGGGCGATGACGAGAAGATCGTGGCCGTCGCCGACGGCGCGGGCCGCCTCGATCTTGCCCTGGAATTCGGGCACCCGGACCAGTTCCTGCCGGGCGCCGGGGAGGAGGCTGGTGTCCTTCGGGAAGGTCTTGTCTTCGAGGACCACGGCGGCCGCCCCGGCCCGCGCATAGGCGGCGGCGACATGCCGGACATTGATTGCATTGCCGTAGCCGGTGTCGAGATCGGCGACGAGCGGGACCGTGACCTGCTCGATGATCGCCCGGGTCATGTCGAGATGCGTCGTGAACGAGAGAAGGCTGGCATCGGGCACGCCATAGGCGGCCGACAATTCGAAGCCGCTCGCCCAGATGCCGTCGAACCCGGCCTCCTCGGCGAGGCGCGCGGACAATGGGTTGTGCGCCGCCATCAGCGCCAAAAGTCCGCCGCCCGCGATCCTTTCCTGCAACGCATTCGCCATGGCGCCTTACCCTTGCTCAGGCCCCGATGATATACCATGTTGGCCGACAGCGAGGCTGAGCATGAACGCGAAAGGGCGACGCGCCGTCGGGGTGCAGCTGGACAGAGCGGCACAGGCTTGCGCGCGGCAGGGCGCTCAGTTGACCGAGCTGCGCCGGCGCGTTCTCAGTCTTATCCTGGAAGCAGAGGGTCCGGTGACCGCCTACCAGCTGCTCGACCGCTTAAAGGAGACCCGCAAGGGCGCCGTGCCGCCGACGGTGTATCGCACGCTCGACTTTCTGATGGCCCAGCGGTTGATCCACAAGGTCGAGCGGCTGAATGCCTTCATCCCGTGCGCGGAGAGCGGCCACCAGCACGCCGCGCAATTTCTGATTTGCCGGCGATGCGGCACGGTCGCCGAGATCGAGGACCGCGCGGCCACGCAGGCGCTGGAATATGCCGCCGAGCGTCAAGGTTTTCACCCGCTCAATACGGTCGTCGAGATCGAGGGCACCTGCGCCGCGTGCCTTAACCCGGCCTGACGCGCGGAGATGTTCAACGAGACTGAGCAGGAGGTGATCATTCTGAATGCCGTGTGGGAAATGATCGACGGCATGGTGAATTATGCGATGTTTTTGAAGCATGATCGACTTGATGAGATCGAACTTAGGTTCGAGACCGCAACGCATATGCGGTTGTTCAATGTTCTCTTGGGTGACTTCCTTTCTCTGCCTCAGGGAGGCCGTGGGAATCGCCGGCCGTTTGACCTTCCTGCCCCACCGGACGGTGCGCGGGACAGCAATCTCACCTTTCTATTCTACCTGAGACGGGTTTGTGACAATCCGAAACTCAACAAGGTCGCTGACTCGATCCGCGACCCGGTTGAAGCCTTCGCGGATTGGCTTGACCGCGAATCTTTCGTTGAAGGAGTATGGCTACCTTCAATCGATATTCAGCTCGATATCAGGCTCACGCGCATCACGTACCTAAAAATCTGCGGTGATATAGGAAAACACAGCTTCGCGCGTCTTGAAAGAAACGTAAAGCGCATCATAGATATCCTCTCGGCGAACGGCGTTAGCGTGGACGAGGGTATGGGCTACACTGTCCTGCCCGAGTTCTACGAATGGTTCCACACACATCTGTTCGCCTATCACTCCAGCACCATAGCAGAGTTTTTGAACAATCTTCGCTGGGGTATCTACAGCTATCTCGTGCCCGAATACGACCGATCATATGAACCTGTAGAGCCTTACCCGGCATACCGTTTCCATTATCCATCGAAAGTCATCCAGCCATTAACACAGCAAATGTATTGGGGCCTAATGAATAGGGTTCGCTCAGCGCCCTATTTCCCTAAGTTCACAGTTTCGCGCTTCCTCAAAAAGCGATATTGATAGAGGGCGATATTCACCGGAAGGAGACGGCTGCATTTTATACATTACTGCTACCGCGACACCACGTCGCGTCGCCATCCGGGTCGGGGTATGGTGGTCAGGAGATAGACCGCCGCGCTCAGCGCGGTGATCCAAAAGCTGCTCGGCCAGTCGGTGTAGTAGGCGAGGGTGATGCCGAGCACCGCCTCGAAGAGCGCCAGCAGCCCCGAGAGCAGAACGCCCAACGCCACCGTGCCGGTCAAGCGCTGAGCCGCCGCAGCCGGGCCGACCATCAGCGCGAACACCAGCAGCACGCCGACGATCTGCGCGCATTCGGCGGTCGTCAGCGCAACGATCGCCAGAAACAGCACCGAGTAGAGCCGGAGCGAGACGCCTTTCGCCTCGGCCAGCTCCGGCTGCAGGCTGGCGAACAAGAGAGGACGCGACATGACGGCGAGAGCGGCAAGGCTCACCACGGCGAGCCCGAACAGCGTCCATACGGTGCGCCGATCGACGGCCAGCACATTGCCGAAGAGCAGCGCCGTCGCTTGCGCCGCATAGGCCGTATAGAAGTGCAGGAACAGGAGGCCCAGACCGAGCGACAGGGCCAGCACGAGGCCGATCGCGACATCCCGCTGCGCCAGCCGCTCGCCAATCGAACCCATGCCGATCCCCGCCGCCACGGTCATCAGCACGAGGCCCCAAAGCGGCGCGATGCCGATCAGCACGGCGCCGGTAGCGCCGGTGAAACCGACATGCGCAAGCGCATGGCCGGCGAATGTCTGGCCGCGCAGCACCAGAAAGTAGCCGACCGTCCCGGCGACAATCGCGACGACGCCTGCCGCGGCGAAGGCGTTGCGCATGAAATCGTATTCAAGCATGGCCTGAACGCATCGGTTCCGGGTCCCGCCATTGTGCGGCAAGGGGATCGTGCCGATGGGCGTCGCGTTCGACCTGGTGGCCGCCGGACATCACGAAAATTCGGCCGCCAAGGCGCACGACCTCGATTTCGGAGCCATAGAGCCGCGACAGCACCGGACCGGTAATGACCTCATCGACCGTGCCGAGCGCAGCCTGGCCGCGCCCCAAATAGAGCACCCGGTCGATCGCGCCGAGCAGCGGGTTCAGCTCGTGCGCGCTGAACAGCACGGTGACGCCGAGTTCGAGCTGCAGAGACTTCACCAGTTCGACCACCTCGCGCTCATGGTGCGGGTCTAGGCTGATCAGCGGCTCGTCGAGCAACAGCAGCCGGGGCTGGCCGATCAGCGCCTGAGCCAGCAGCAAGCGCTGCCGTTCGCCGCCTGAGATCTCGGCGAGCGGCCGGCGGGCCAGCTCGCGCGCCCCGACCAGATCCAAGGCGCGATCGATTTCCGCCCGCTCTCTCTTGCTCGGGACCGGCAGACCGAGGCGATGCCCGTTCACGACACTGGCGACAAAATTCCAGCCGCTCAGCCGTATGCCGGCGATCGCGCCGCGGACCTGCGGCATGTATCCGACAGCGGAGTTGCCTCGCGTGGCCGGGCGTCCGAGGACGTGGATGGTTCCCTGGCGCGGCGCCACCAGCCCAAGGATGGCGCGCATCAGGGTGGTCTTGCCCGAGCCGTTCGGTCCCAAGACAGCGACAAACTCGTTCGCGGCGATCTCCAGGTTGACGCCGGCCATGACGATCCGATCGCCAAGGGCCAGCGCGACGTCACAAAACTCGATTGCGTTCATCAGCTGCTATTTCGGGAGCGCCCGATCGACCGCATCGAGTTCGCTCAACATCCACTCCTGGTAATCCTTCCCGGGCGGCTCGGTCTCGGTCGCCCCGATCACGGGAATCCGCGAGGTCGTGGCGATGTTCCGCATCCGCTCGGCCATCGGGTCGGACGCCTGGCTGTTATACACGAGCATCCGCACCCGATGGGTCCTCAGATCGTTCTCGAAGGCCGCAACATCGGACGCGCTCACCTCGGTATTGTTCATCACCTCGAGTTGAAACCGCTGATCGCGGACCTTCATTCCGAGCGCCGCGAGCATATAGCCGAAAACCGGTTCGGTTGCCGTTACCGGAGTGCCGGCGAGCCGTTCCCGCAGCGCCGCGATCTTTGCTGCGATGGGCTCCAGCGATTGCCGAAATTGTGCAAGGCGCTGCTGATAGGCCGCCCGGTGCGCCGGATCGGTGGCGCTCAGTTCGTCCGCCAAGGCCTCGGCAAGCCTCGTCATCGTCGCCGGATCGTACCAGATGTGCGGGTTGTCGCCGGGTTTTCTGCCCGTCAGCGCGGCCACGACAATGACCTTGCGGTTGCGGCTGCGTTCCGCACTCAGCAGCTTTTCGATCCACGGATCATAATCGATGCCGTTGTAGATGACGATGCGCGCGGCGAAGATCGCGCGCGCCACAGAGGGGCTCGCCTCGAAAAGGTGCGGGTCCTTATCGGGGTTGTTGAGAATGCTCGTCACCGCGATCTCCGGCCCGCCGATCTGCCGCGCGACATCGCCGTAGAAGTTCTCGGCGGCAACAACGGTGAGCGGACCCTCCGCCCAGGCCGACGCCTGGGCCAGCAGGATGGCAACAGCCGCCAGCGGCGAGCGATATTTCATCGATCCTCCGACGCGAAGGGGTAGACGGACGCGCTTGAATTACGTAATGATATAACATATCGTCAAGACCACTGATATAACATACGGTTGACGGCTTCCGGTCAACCCCCAAGGGGAGCAAGGCTTTGTGCTACCGTGGCGGCGCACCCGGGTTCGGTGTTGATCAGAGGCGCTGGCGGGGACACCCGATCTTATTCGGGGCACGCAGTGCAGCGACAGCGTGCCGGCGCCCGCTCTGTGCGGCGCGTCGGAAAGGAGCCCCGCTATTCCGGGGCCGGCGCGGCATCGCTGCGCTGGTTTTGCTGCCCCTCTTCTCGGCCGCCGCTCTGGCGCAGCAAGCCTCCGCGCCCGCAGCGCCGCCGCCGATGGAAGGCTCGCTGTCGCTCGACCTCGATGTCATCGCGAAGAAGCTCAACGAAGCGCGCATCAACATAGAGCCGCGGATCGGCGCCTCTACCTACACGATGACGAATAGCGCCATTCAGGACCTGCCCGGTGGAGCAAATACGCCGATCGACGATGCCATCCTGCAAATGCCCGGCGTCAACCAGGACAATCTGGCCAATGGCGGGCTCCATATTCGCAATGAGCACCTGAACGTGCAGTATCGCATCGACGGCGTCATTATTCCGGACGGGGTCAGTTTCTTCGGGCAGGATTTAAGTACGCGATTTGTCGATTCGATGCAGCTGATCACCGGCGCATTGCCGGCAGAGTATGGTCTGCGGACCGCCGGCATCGTCAACATCCAGAGCAAGAGCGGCGTCTTCACGCCGGGCGGCTCCATTGGCATGTATGGCGGCAGCTACGGCACCGTCAATCCGAGCGCGGAATACGCCGGCTCCATCGACGGATACAACTATTTCGTCTCGAGCGATTACCTGCAGAGCGACCATGGCGTCAACGGCGTCACATCGAAATACAACCAGACTCCACGACGCGACGCAGCAGGGGCACGCCTTCGCCTATCTTGAGAAGATCATCGACCCGAACAACCGGATCAGCGCGATGTTCGGCGAGTTCAACTCGCAGTTTCAGATCCCGAACAATCCCGGCCAGCCGACATTTGGCGGCATCAGCGCGATCAACGGCACGCCGATTCCCGCGTTCAACTCCGCGCAACTCAACGAGTCGCAGATGGAGGGCAGCCAGTTCGGGGCGGTCTCATATCTGCATTCGGAGGGGAGACTTGATTTTCAGGTCTCGGCAATTACCAAGTACAGCTCGCTCAATTATCATCCGGACCTGTTGGGCGACCTCGCCTTCAACGGCATCGGCGAGAACGCGGCGCGGACCAGCTGGGCCAACGACCTTCAGGCCGAGGGCACTTACCGGCTGACGAGCAACCATACGCTCCGCGCCGGTCTGCTTGTCAGCGGCGAGCATGTGACGGCCAATACGAACTCCGACGTGCTCGCTCAGACCGGCACCGACATTTTCGGCAATCCGATCTTCGCGACGACAACGACAAACATTGCCGCAAGCAGCCAGAAGACCAGCTATTCCTATAGCGCCTATCTCCAGGACGAATGGCAAGTGATGCCGACAGTCACCGTCAACTATGGCGGCCGCTTCGATGTCGTCAACGGCTATACCATCGGCAATCAGCTCAGCCCCCGCCTCAACACCGTGTGGAAACCAACCTCGACGACAACGGTTCACGCCGGCTATGCGAGCTATTTTACGCCGCCGCCGCAGGAGCTGGTTTCGACGCAAAACCTCGCCCTCTATGCGGGCACGAGCGCGGCACCCGCGGTCACGACAAATTCGCCGATCAAGAACGAGAGCGCACAGTATCTTGACGCTGGGGTGACACAGGAAGTCCTTCCTGGCCTCAAGGCGGGCGTCGATCTTTATTACAAACACTCGCGCAACCTGCTCGACGAAGGACAGTTCGGCGCGCCGGTCATCCTTACGCCCTTCAACTACCATATCGGCATCAACCAAGGCGTCGAGCTGACGACGAGCTATACCGCCGGGAATTTCAGCTACTATGGCAATCTTGCGATCGCCAAACAGAAGGCATCGGGAATCAACTCGGCGCAATTCAACTTCAGCCCCGCCGATCTGGCATCGGCGGACAGCATGATGGTCAATACCGACCACAGCCAGCTCTACACCGCCTCCGGCGGGGTGGCGTATCTCTGGCAAGGCACGCGGTATGCCGTCGACATCGTCGCGGGGTCCGGCCTGCGCTCCCAGCCCGCCAACGACCTCGTCTACAACGGGGAGACCGTCCCGTCATACGAGCAGGTGAATCTGAGCATAACGCGCCGCTTCGAAGCGGCGCCGGGCGGCCCTATCACCGTGCGCCTTGCCGTTATCAACCTGCTTGACGAGGTCTATCTGCTGCGCAGCCAAACCGGAGTTCGGCGTCTTTGCCAACCAGTATGGACCGCGGCGTTCGGTCTTCCTCGGCTTGACGAAGGAGTTATAAGGGTAGGTGTCGGATGCGTGCCACCCTCCTCGTCGTCCCGTCGGCCCTTAGCCCACGGACGTGTTCCGTGGGGAAGGCTCCTAGCCGCTAGCGTGACCGTCATCCCCGGGCAGGGCCGAAGGCCGAAGTCCGCGAGCGCGTAACGCATGAACCCGGGCCTCTGCAATCCGGATTCCGGGCCTGCCGCTTCGCGGCATGACAACCGAGCGAACTCCGCTAAAGTCAGCGCCTATCAGCAACGGCAACGTCTTTGATGCGTTGCGTTAGGTGTTATCCACGAGGACAGCATGTCGCTGGCACAAATACAGGGGCGCAAATGATGCTACCGGCACCAAACATCTCGATCGTGGCGCTGTTCCTCCATGCCGACATCGTCGTCAAGGGGGACCTCCTCTTGTTGCTCGCCGCTTCGGTGTGGAGTTGGGCGGTCATCCTCGACAAATTGTGGCGGCTCGGCGCGGTAAGCCGGTCCGCGCGGGCGCATGAGGCGCGGGCCGCTGCCGCGGGGTCGCCCGCGGAGCTGTGGGCCGGATCGGCCGAAGCGCGGGACCCGGCCGGACAGGTGCTGGTCGCCGGCATCCGGGAAAGCGCCGTCGAGACCTCGGCGGGTTTCGAATCCGGCGGCGAGCGGCGCGAGCGGGTCGAGCGCGCGATGCGGCTCGCCTTGAACGGCGAAATGCGGCGTCTGGAAACCCACCTGCCGTTTCTGGCGACGCTTGGGTCGGCGGCGCCGTTCATCGGGCTGTTCGGCACCGTATGGGGGATCATGCGTAGCTTCGCCGGGATCGCCGCCGCCAACAACACCAGCCTCGCCGTGGTGGCGCCCGGCATCGCCGAGGCGCTGTTCGCGACGGCGATGGGACTCGCCGCCGCCATCCCGGCGGTCGTCGCCTACAACAAGTTCACCGTCGAACTCGGGCGCTTCGCCGGCCGCATGCAAGGGCTGATCGGCCGCTCCGGCGGATTGCTGTCGCGCGCCGCCGGGGGGTGAGCGATGGCCTTCTCTTTGCCGCCCCCGGGCGAGCCCGGCGAGGATCAATACGCGGATCGTTACCGCCCGCTCGCCGAGATCAACGTGACCCCGATGGTCAACGTCATGCTGGTCTTGTTGGTGATCTTCATGGTGACCGCTCCGCTGTTGACGGTCGGGGTGCCGCTCAATCTGCCGAAGACGACGGCAGCCGAGATTACCCAACCGAAAAAGCCGATCGTGCTCAGCCTCGATAGCAAGGGCGACACCTTCATCGGCGACGAGCGGGTTGACCCGGATGATCTCAAGGGCCGGCTCTCGGGGCTGGCCGCCGAGGATCCCGACCGCATCGTCTATGTGCGAGGCGACCGCACGATCAGCTATGCCCGGTTGATGGATACGTTGGGGCTGGTCAGCACCGCCGGGTTCACCAAGGTGTCGCTGCTCGCCGTGGGGGCGACGCCCAAGTGATCCGTTCGTTCCGGTTGCCGCTGGGCGCCTCGATTGTCGGGCATTGCGGGGTGGTGGCTCTGCTGCTGCTGTTCGCCGGACATGTGCCGCCCGTTCCGCTGCCGATCGCCCAAGGCATCGAGGTCACGCTCGCCCCGCCCGAGCCGGCGGCCGAGCCGCCACCGCCAACGCCGCCGCCGGTCATCAAGGCCGAGCCGCCGCCACCAATACCGCCGCCTCCCGTCGTCAAGGCCGAGCCGCCGCCTCCTATCGTCAAGGCCGAGCCGCCGCCGGAACCGCCGCCGCCGCCAGCGAAACCGAAATCGAAACCGGTCGTCAGGCGGCCGCCGCCGGTTCGCAGGCCGCCGGTGCGCGAGCCGGTCCCGTACCGGGCGATGACCCCGCCCGTTCCACCGCCGCCCGCGCCCGTGCAGACCGCCGCGATCCCGCGACCGCCGGCGCCGCCAAAGCCAACCGGCCCGATCGTCACCGCCAGCTATGGCGCCGCGCTGAGCGCCTGGCTTGCAAGCCACAAGCATTATCCCGAGAGCGCGCGCGAGCGGGGCGAAGAGGGACGCGCGGTTTTGCGGTTTCGCGTCGCGCGGTCGGGCCGGGTGCTCAGCTACGCAGTCGTCCAGAGCACCGGCCATCCCGATCTCGACGCGGCGATCGACCGGATGATGCAAGGCGCCAGCCTGCCGCCCTTCCCGGCGAATATGACGGCAGCCGACGTCGAGGTCTCGGTGGCGATCCACTTCGCGCTCGCCCGCTGAGCGCGGTCCCGCCCAGCGTTGCGGTGGCATCGCGGAAATATCCGCATAGTCGAAGGCGAACGCGCTCTATGCTAGTATTGCTCGACAGCCGAATCTTGTCGAAGGGCATCGCGCCGGCTGGGACTTCCCAACCGCTGGCTAAGCCCAACCGCTGGCTAATACCAAATCCCGCTGATTAGAACCGATGGGCCCAATCGCGCAGGCCGATCGACATGATAGTCCATGGCCGGTCAACGAGCTTGTTCCAGGCATGACAGCAGTGATCGAGGATGTCGCCGTACGACTGGAAGACCCGGTTGGAGAGCCAGTTGTCGCGCATGTACTGCCAGATGTTTTCGACCGGATTGAGTTCCGGCGACTTCGGGGGCAGCGGCATCAGGGTGATGTTGTCGGGGATGTCGAGCTTGGCGGAGAGGTGCCAGCCGGCCTGATCGAGCAGCAGGACGGCATGGGCGCCCGGTGTAACCGTTCGGGAGATTTCGGCCAGGTGCAGCGCCATCGCGGCGGTATTGCAGCGCGGCAGGATGAGGCCGGCGGCAGTCCCCTTGGCCGGACAGATCGCGCCGAAGATATAGGTCGAGCGCGTTCTCTGATCGTGGGGTGCCGAGGGCCGCGTCCCGCGCCGTGCCCATCGCCGGGTGATCTTGTTCTTCTGGCCGATCCGGGCCTCGTCTTGAAACCAGATCTCTATCGGCTTGCCGGCCGCGTCGCGCTTGGCAATCACGTCGAGGCTCTCGGCGAAGTTTTTTTGAACGCCGCCAGGGCCTCGCCATCCTGGGCGTGGTGCCGGGGTCGCGCCGACAGCTTGCGCAAGCCCAGAGCGCGCAATTCGCGGCTCAGCGTCTGCTTGCTGATCGAGATGCGGAATTCCTCGAACACCCATTGCGCCAGATCGACCAGCCGCCAGCGGACAACGCCGTGAACCGCCGGGATCGGACCGCTCTCGACGATCTCCAGCAACGCTTGCCGGTGCGCTTCGGTGAGCAGCGGCGCGTTGCCCGGGGCCTTGCCGTTCACCAAGCCAGGCGGCCCCTCGGCGTTGAAAGCCAACACCCAGTCCCGCACCGTTTGCAGCCCGACGCCACCCATCTTGGCGGCCTCGGTGCGAGATCCGCCGTCATAGATCGCCGCCAGAGCCAACAAGCGTCGGGTCTGAGCGGCATCCACAGACCGCTTCGCCAGATCGCGCAATCCTACCGCGTCGTAACCCTCCCGAAGGCGAACCGCTGCCGCCATGGCAAACCCCCTCTCGTTTGCCACGGTGAATCACATTCTCCTCGCCTTGGGAATCCCCTACGTGAGTCGCGCTCGGAGGGACTTGGTATTACTGAACAATCAAGACCGAAAGGTGCTGGCGCTGACAGAGACGGCAACATGATTATTATCGATGCCCTTCGCCCGTCAACGGCGATTCGCCAAGGAAATTTGGCTTAGTCGCATCATAAATATTTTGATTTTGCAGTAATTCCTGATGAATTTCGGGATTTCGGCTCAATCCGCCGCACCCAGGCTCTTCGCCACCATCTCGTAGGTGTTCGGGCTGAGGCCCGGCGTCGCGAGGATATGGTCGAGCTGGGCGCGCATCAGCCCCTGGCGGGCCATATCGTAGCGCCGCCATTGCCCCAAGGGCTGCACCAGCCGCGCCGCGGTGGTCGGGTTGGCCTTGTCGAGGGCGAGCACCTCGTCGGCGAGAAGCGCGTAGCCCTCGCCGCTCGCCGCGTGGAAATGAAGCGGGTTGGCCTGTGCGAAGGTGCCGATCAGCGCACGCAGCCGGTTCGGGTTGGCGCGGGTGAAGGCGGGGTGCGTTGTCAGGACGCGGACCGCTTCGATCGTGCCGGGCAATGCCGAGCGTGCCTGCAACGCGAACCATTTGTCGATGACGAGCGGGTCCGCTTCCCAGCGCCGGTAGAACGCGTCGAGCGCCGCCCTGCGCTCGGGGCCGTCGATGTCGATCAATACGGCGAGCGCGGCCAGCACGTCGGTCATGTTGGCGCCATCATCGAACTGCGCCTTGGCCAGCCGGGCGCCGGATGCCCGGTCGAGGGCGGCGAGATAAAAGAGGCAGACATTGCGCAGCGCGCGCCGCCCGATCGCAACCCCATCGATACAGTAGGGGCCGGGGTCGGCGAGGCGGCGATAGGCCAGGGCCAACGGCCCGGCGAGCGCCCCGGCGAGCGCGGCGCGGGCATTCTCGCGCACGGCATGGATAGCCTCAACCGCGACGACCGCCATTTCCTCGGCGAGGGCCGTCTCGCTCGGCAGCGTCAGCACCTCGGCGGCAAAGGCCGGGTCGCGGTCGGCATCGGCGAGGGTCTGGCGCAGCGCCGCGACGAGATCGGCATCGAGCGATGGCATCGGGTCCTCGGCCCGGCCGCGCCGATGCGCTTCGACCCGGTCGAGCAGCACCCGGGTCGCGACCTGCTGCCCGGCATCCCAGCGGGCGACCGGATCGGTGTCGTGGATCGCGAGGAACTTCAGCCGGTCGAGCGGCACGCCCTGGAGCTTGACCGGCGCGGAGAAGTCGCGCAGCAGCGAGGGCACCGGCGGCGCCGGCACATCGACGAAGCGGAACACCTGGCGCTCATGCCGCGCGACCAGCACGCGCGTGCCGGCATGGGCGGCCGGTTCGCCATCGAGCCGGGTCGGCAGTTCATCGCCATTGGGGCCGATCAGCCCGACGGCCAGCGGGATCGGCATCGGCCGCTTGTCGGGCTGCCCCGGCGTCGGCGGCACCCGCGTTGCGACGTTCAGCTCATAGCTGTGCGCCTGCGGGTCGTAGCGGCCCTCGACCGTGATCTCGGGAGTGCCGGCCTGCGCGTACCAGAGCGCGAAGCCGTCGAGATCAACGCCGCCGCCATCCCGCATGGCCGCCAGGAAGTCGCCGATCGTCGCCGCCTGGTTGTCGTGGCGCTCGATGTAGAGGTCCATGCCGCGGCGGAACCCCTCCTTGCCCAGCAGGGTGTGCATCATGCGGATCAGCTCGGCGCCCTTGTTGTAGACCGTCGCGGTATAGAAATTGTCGATGCGCAGATAGCTCTGCGGCTGCACCGGATGGGCGAGCGGACCGGCATCCTCGGGAAATTGGGCAGCGCGCAGCGTGCGGATGTTGCCGATGCGGCACACCGCCGGGCTGCCCTGGTCGGCCGAAAACAGCTGGTCGCGGAACACGGTCAGCCCTTCCTTCAGCGACAATTGGAACCAGTCGCGGCAGGTGACCCGGTCGCCGGTCCAGTTGTGGAAATATTCGTGGGCGATCACCGTCTCGATACCCTGGTAATCGGTGTCGGTCGCGCTCTCCGGCTGCGCCAGCACATAGCGCGTGTTGAAGATGTTGAGGCCCTTGTTCTCCATCGCCCCCATGTTGAAGTCGCTGACCGCGACGATGTTGAACACGTCGAGATCGTATTCCAGGCCGAACGCCTCTTCGTCCCAGCGCATCGCCTTCTTCAACGAGGCCATCGCGTGGCCGCATTTGTCCTCGTCGCCGCGCCGCACCCAGATCGCCAGCTTCACCGCGCGGCCCGAGCGGGTCGTAAAACGGTCCTCGACGGCGACGAGATCGCCGGCGACGAGGGCGAAGAGATAGGAGGGCTTGGGATGCGGATCGACCCAGCGAGCCCAATGGCGGCCATCGGGAAGCTCGCCCGGGAGATCGCCCCGCCCCGCCGGATTGCCGTTCGACAACAGCACCGGAAAGCGCGCCTTGTCGGCGCGGATCGTCACCGTGTAGCGTGCCGTCACATCGGGACGGTCTGGGAAATAGGTGATCCGGCGAAACCCCTCGGGCTCGCACTGGGTGCAGAAATTGCCGCCCGAGATATAGAGCCCGCTGAGCGCGGTGTTGCGCTCGGGAGCGATGCAGGTGTGGATGTCGAGCGCGAAGCTGTCGGGGACCTGCGGCACGACCAGCGCGCCATCCGCCTCGCGGCGGTAATCCGCGGGCGCGAGCGGGCGTCCGTCGAGCGCCAGCGCGACCAGTTCGAGTTCGTCGCCGTCGAGGTGCAACGCCGCGCTCCCGCTTGCCGCGAGCGGGTTGCGGTGCAAGGTCAGATGCGAGGCGACGCCGGTCTCGGCCTCGCCGAGATCGAAGACGAGGTTGACCGTGTTGACGAGAAACTCCGGCGGCCGGTAATCGGCGAGCCGGGTCGGTTGCGGGGCGGCGGCGGGTACGGTATCGGGTGAGGCATCGGGCATGGGAAAATACCTCTGAGCTTGGCATTATCCGGCAAACGCTTCACGCCAAGGCGCCGCGCCGGCCGGCCGGCGCGACGGGCCCGGCCGTTCAAAGGAGGCAGTGTTGCAGCTTTATACCTATTACCGCTCGCAGGCGAGTTTCCGCGTCCGCATCGCCCTCAACCTGAAGGGGCTGTCGCATGACGATGTCTTTCTCCACCTCGAAAAGGGCGACCAGTTCGCGCCCGAATACCGCGCGCTCAATCCGCAAATGGTGGTGCCCACCTTGCTCGACGGCGAGGCAAAACTGTTCCAGTCGCTGGCGATCCTCGAATACCTCGAGGAGAAATATCCCGAGCCGCCGCTGTTGCCGGATGACATCGCCGCACGCGCCTGGGTGCGCGGGCTGGCGCTGATCAACATCGCCGATTCACACCCGCTGGTGGTACCGCGCATCCGCCATTACTTCATCGACCAGCTGCAGCTCAGCCAGGAGCAGCTGCTGGCCTGGATCCGCCATTGGCTCGGCGCCGGGCTGGCGGCGATGGAGGCGCTCCTGGCCGAACACCGCAAGAGCGGCCGCTTCTGTCATGGCGACAGACCGACGATCGCCGATATCGGGGTGGTGACGCAGGTGACGCCGGCCAAGACCTTCGGCGTCAACCTCGCCCCCTATCCGCGGGTCGTCCGGATCTACGACAGACTGCATGGCGATCCCGGCCTTTGCCGACGCCCATCCGGCAAAGCAGCCCGACGCGGAGTAGGCGGAATTGGCCGCCCGGCGGCGGGCGCGGCGATGGCGCGGGATTGCGCTGGCGGGGGTGCTGCTGACCCTCTGGCAGATGGTGTCGGCGGCCGCCTTTCCCGCCGCGGCAGCGGCGCTCGGCGCGAACAAGTTCGACCTGATGCTCAACTATCTCTCCCCCTCGCCGCCGGCAGGCGCCAACCCCGAGGGCTACCGCCGGGTGCGCCGCGCGATGGCTGAAAAGGCCATCGCCGACGCCCGGGATGCCGGGCTTACTTTCTTTCGCGTCGCCGTCACCGGCTATTCGCCGGTCGAATTCGACAGCAAACAGAGCGACCTGGCGCTCTGGCAAAACGACCCGCCGCGGTTTTGGGCGGCGCTCGACCGGATGTTCGACGACCTCGACAAGGCCGGGATGCGGCTCGTCCCGAGCTTTGTCTGGAACATCGGACAATTCCCGGCGCTCGGCCACGACAGCATCGCCACCTTCGTGCGCGATGCGAACGCGCCGAGCCGCCGGCTCCTGGCGCAATTCATCCGCGACTTCATCGCCCGCTACAAGGCGCGCAAGACGATCCTGTTTTACGAGTTCGGGAACGAGATGAACCTGTTGGCCGATCTCGACGAGCACAAAAGGAATTGCCATCGCGAGCCCTGCGTCTGGGGAAATTTCACGACCGCGGAAATGGACCAATTCGCGCGTCAGATGGTCGCTCTGATCAAGTCGTCGGACCCCTCGCGCCCGGTAACGTCCGGCTATTCGCTGCCGCGCCCGAATGCGACGCATCTTGAGCGCCAGCCGGAATTCGGCGCCGGCGGTCCCGACTGGACGCCCGATACGAAGCAGGAATTCGGCCGCGATCTGCTCGCGACGAACGACCCCTTCGATATTGTCAGCATCCATGTCTATCCGGGGGATCAGACGCGGTCGTCCGGTCCGCCGCCAGGCAGGCCTTACGATCCGCTCCGGGAAGCGGCAAAGGTTGGGCGGTTTGCGGGCAAGCCTCTGTTCATCGGCGAGTTCGGCGACGACGGCGGCGCGACGCCATTCATCGCCGACCTGCTCGACGAGGTGGTCCGCGAGCGCGTCGATTACGCGGCAATCTGGGTCTGGGAATTCTACCAGACCTCGACCTATACCCCGGTGCCCCGGTTCAACGTCGAGCCTGCCTATACCGACAACCTGATCCGATTGCTGATGACAACCGAGCGGCGCATCGGTACCGCGCCCCCGCCCGGCGCGGCGAGCGCGCCGCGCGTCGTGCTGACCTGGCCGCTGCCCTGCACCGAGATCGACCGGCCGGTCGATCTCGGCGCCGTCGCCAGCGACGGCGCCAAAGCCGTCAAGCGGGTCGACTTTCTGATCGACGGCCAGACGCTCCGCTCGATTGCCGCGCCGCCCTATCGCGTCCCGTTCGATCCGGCAGGGCGAGGGTCCCGCAGCGTCGAGATCGAGGCCCGCGCCGTTGCCGGTTCCGGCGCTACCGCCGCGTTTCGCAGCACCGTGCATCTCAACGGCGACAAGAGAAGCTGCCAGCCGTCGAGGTGATCTTCCCCGGTTCTCTGAGCCGAGGCGCAATTTTTATACGCGGGCCTGGCGGATTTCGACTATCTTCCCGCGGCTGGCTTAGGACGTGGGCCCTAGTCGCGGCGTTTACCATATGTGGCGAGAATTATTGTTGCTCCGCGGCGGTCTAGTCTAGCTAAACCGGAGACGAGCGTTTGGGGCATTCGATGAGTTGGGACCTTTATAAGCGCATCCGAGAGTTGCACGACACCGGAGATTTGGACGGTGCGCTTGCGCTCATCGCAGCCTCCGGCTCCGAGCTAGCGGAGATACGGAGTTATGTAGCGTGCTTGGAAGCATCCTGCCATGTTCGAAAAGGCGCGGCAGCGAGGGGCGTCGTGATCCTTGAGGAGCAAATCGCTGGCCGCACCGACAACTTCTGGGTCTACCATTCGATTGCTGAGCTATACCGCAATCTCGGAAGGCGAGAAGAGGCCGTGAACGCTTACCGTTCGGCGCACGCTGTCCAAGGTTGGCCGGAAAGCAGGGAAAAAGGATACGTATTTACCCACGATTTCTTCTCGGTAAACATTCCGATCTGGTTGCGCTGGTTTAGCGAATATATCGTAGCGGCACCGATTCGGTGTCTTGAGATTGGGAGCTGGCAGGGTACCTCTGCGACTTGGCTTCTTGACAAAATCGTCTCGAAGCGGCGAGGCCTGCTCACTTGTATTGACACATTCGAGGGCAACTCGGAGCATCAACCCTGGCTAGGAACGCTCGGTGCCAGTTTACAACAATTGTTTGACCACAATATCAATGCAAGTGGCCACGCACGGCTATGCCGTAAGCTTGTCGGTCGCTCGCAGGAACGTCCTGCTTGACCTCAGCGACCAGAGTTACGATTTCGTATATATTGACGGCGCTCACGAGGCAAAGTTCGTCATCCAAGACGCGATCCTGAGTTGGAGGATCTTGCGGTCCGGGGGGTTTCTCATTTTTGATGACGTGGACCACCACTTCCCGTCAGCGCCCGAGCAGGATACCGGAAAAGCGATCACTGCCTTCACCACGTGGTTTGCTAGCGAGTTGGAGATCGTCGAAACCAACCGGCAGATGCTGATACGTAAGCGGTAATGCCGGGTTCCCGCGGGAGCCGACGTCCCACGAGACGGCGTAAGTCAGCCGGGTAACGAAGCAAGGTCAATTTCGGAGCTGAGGATGCCGTTTGATGTCGTGGTCGTTGCCGATAGAGCGAGGATCTCGCTCGCAGCGGCATTAAATGTCTTGATATCCCGAAAGACCTGCCCCGAAGCGAAATTTACCGTGGCGATCCCCGAGGACTCTCATTGTGAGCACCACATCGCCGAAGAGGTCATTCGATCTTTTGCTGCAAACATCATCACGATACCTGCTCCTCGACTGCAGGTTGAGGGACATATCTATCGAATTGAGAATAAAGTCAACGCGTTGCGCTTCTTCGGCAACAAGCCGGTTATTGGGGCCGACGCGGATCTGATATTCATCCGTCCGCTGCCTGTTGACTTTCTTTTTAGACCGGTCCCGGCTGCCGTTCCGGAGCACGGTCTCCACGTCCACCCCTGGGACGAACTGTTTTCCATCATGGGCTTGCGGTCGCCAGAGATAAAGGTCCTCTGCGCAGGTGGAGAGGTCGGAGCCCCTTGGCTAAATGCTGGCTTCATCGTCTGCCCGGATGCCTCGCAGTTTGGCAGCCTATGGCATAGGGCCTGCCGCTTCGTTCTGCACTGCCCTTGGGTTCCGGAACGATTCCCCTACCTCGACCAAATCGCCCTGCCCATCGCGATCGCGCACACATCACCTCAAAGAACGGTGACATTTGATAATGTGCTGCCCGCTCGATTTAACCAGAACATTTTTTATTGGGCAAGCGATCAGCATTATATCAACTATGGATACGTTGCCCACCATCATTACAGGGTAGGACTCCTCGAGAAATACCTATCACCGCTCATCGGATTTATCAGAGACGAGTATCCCATTGTAGACAACGTTCTTGAAGCCTTGAGGGCCTTTGATGACCGCCCGAGTGAGTAGCACGAGGCGCGCCGGACGTGGGCTCGTCGCCGAAAATTGAATTTCGCCGTCGTCACGTTACAGAGTTACTGACGGGCAGCCGGTGGTTTCTCGGCACCAAGCGTCGGATTTCGGAAATCGCTACCCCCTACCATGAGAAAAATCGGCCATGGCTGATTCGGTACGTCAGCGAACCTGGAGAGGAGCAGAT
Source organism: uncultured Alphaproteobacteria bacterium (assembly GCA_963789255.1). Classification (GTDB taxonomy): domain Bacteria; phylum Pseudomonadota; class Alphaproteobacteria; order ATCC43930; family CGMCC-115725; genus DATARH01. Next base: position 259,085 of record CAWBJW010000002.1, read on the forward strand.
CTGAATACCGAACACGATAAAACTTGCGCCGATTATAATTCCGGCCCCCAGCACAACCAGCAGCGGCACTGCAATAGCGCCGGAATTGCGATCCGGGTTGACCAGCAACAGGACGACTGACGGCAGCGAAATCACCAGCATTATGCAGCCGATCAGGATCGGCAGGAAGTCGCCGCGGCCCGCAGAAACCGACCATTTCGGCCATCTCATGCGTGCATCCTTCATCGCCCATACCGGTGCGGGCAGCGCGACCGGCTGGCGCCGGGGCTCGCCAGCGAGCGGAGCGGCGGCCATAGACCCGGCCAATACCACCCACCACGCGGCACGGCGCGCAGACTGCCAAGGCCTACAGTATCGGGGATCGGCGGCGCAAGAGGTTCCCCCCCGCGGACCGGCGCCCGCGTGCGGCCGGCGACTTCAACCGGCCTCCGCCGGCAGCGCGACAAAGCGCGTGTTGCCCTCCCGCTCGACCTGCACCAGCACCTTCTTCCGGCCGGCTTTTTTCGCCGCGGCGGCAAGTTGCGACACCGCTTCTGGGCTGCTGACCGCTTCATGCCCAATGGCGATCACCAGGTCGCCGGGGCGCAGGCCCTGCAACGCCCCGGCGCCGTTCGGCGGCACCCCGATGATGACCACCCCCTTTGCTGCGTCGGGCAGCTTGAACTCTTTGCGCAGCTCCGGGTTGAGCTTGGCAAGCTTGAGGCCAAGCGCATCGATGCTGACGACGGGCTTGGGGTTTTCCGGCGCGGGCGGTGCCGGCGGCGGCCGGTTGGGGTCGAGCACCGCCGCTTTCAGCTCGACCTCTTGTTGCTTGCCGTCGCGCCAGATCGTCGCCTTGACCTGCGTGTCGGGCGGGGTATCGGCGACGAGCCGCGGCAGCTGACGGCTGCGCTCGATCGGCTTGCCGTCATAGCTGAGGATCACATCGCCCGGCTGCAGCTTGGCTTGCGCCGCCGGGCTTCCCGAATCGACGGCGGCGATCATCGCGCCGCGGCTCTTGTCGAGCCCGACGCTCTCGGCGAGGTCGTCGGTAACCGGCTGAATGCGGGCCCCGATCCAGCCGCGCTCGACCTTTCCCGTCGCCTTCAGCTGCTCGATGATCGGCCGGGCGAGGGCCGAAGGGATCGCAAAGCCGATGCCGATCGAGCCGCCCGACGGCGAATAGATCGCGGTATTGATGCCGATCACGTGGCCCGACAGGTTGAACATCGGCCCGCCGGAATTGCCGCGGTTGATCGAGGCATCGGTCTGCAAATAGTCGTCATAGGGGCTCGAATGGATGTCGCGCGCCGTTGCCGAGATGATCCCCGAGGTCACCGTGCCGCCGAGACCGAACGGGTTGCCGATCGCCAGAACCCAGTCGCCGACCCGCACCTTGCTCGAATTCGCCCCAGCTGGCGGCGGGCAGCGGCGTCTTGGCATCGACCTTGAGCAAGGCGAGGTCGGTCACCGCGTCGCGCCCGATCACCTTGGCCTGCAACGAGGTATCGTCGGACAGGGTCACGGTGATCTGCTCGGCATTGGCGATCACATGGTTGTTGGTGACGATCAATCCCGCCGGATCGATGATGAAGCCCGAGCCGAGCGAGGCGATGCGCGGGCCGGGAACCCCGGTTGCGCCTTTCTCGCCGAGGAAGTCGCGGAACACATCATCGAGCGTGGTCCCGGGCGAGTTTTGCGGCGCCTCTTGCGCGGTTTTGGCGGGCGGCGGCGCGGCCTGGGTCGAAATATTGACGACGACGCCGACGAGCCGGCCCGCGAGCTGGGCGAACACATCGGCAAAGGGCGTCGCCGGCCGTTCGGTCCGGCTCGGCTCTGCCGGCGGCTGGGTCGGGCTCGCCGCCGCCGGCGCATCCGGCGATCGGGCCCGGCCCGGCGCCGCGATCGTCGCGAACAATGCCAACGAAGCCGCGACAACTGCGACGCGTCGGCGCAAGACCTTCACCCCATTCTCCCCTGGCGGCAAGAAAAGGCGCGCTCGTGCTGCCATTTCGCATCTAGCGCTGGCCTTTCCGGCACGCTCGATATGAAATGGCAGAGCGAATGGCAAGGGCCAATCGACCAGAGCGAAGCGACCAGGAGGAATTCACGCGTGAACACGCGCGAATGTAGCGCGCCCCGAGAGTTCCTGCGCGCGCTATTCGACGCGGCTCTCGCCGCTGCCGACCCGGCCAAGTTGATCAAAGAGCATCTGCCCGATACGGTCGCCGGCCGCACCGTCGTGGTCGGCGCCGGCAAGGCGTCGGCCGCGATGGCGCGCGCCTTCGAAACCGCCTGGTCCGGCCCACTTGAGGGCGTCGTCGTCACCAGAGAGGGCCATGCCGTCGCCTGCGAGCGCATCGCCATCGTCGAGGCGAGCCACCCCGTCCCCGACATCGCCGGGGAGAACGCGGCACGGCATATCCTCGACCTCGCGCGCGGGCTGGGGCCTCGCGATCAGCTCGTTTGCCTCGTCTCGGGCGGCGGATCGGCCCTCCTGGCCTTGCCGGCGCCCGGGCTCACCCTTGCCGACAAGCAGGCGGTGACGCGGGCGCTGTTGCGCTCCGGCGCGACGATCGGCGAGATCAACACCGTGCGCAAGCACCTGTCGGCGATCAAGGGCGGCCGCCTCGCCGCGGCCGCGGCGCCGGCGCGGGTCGTCACCCTGGCGATTTCCGACGTGCCCGGCGATGACCCCGCGGTGATTGCCTCGGGCCCGACCGTCCCCGACCCGACGAGCTTCGCCGATGCGCGGGCGGTTCTCGCGAAATACCATATCGAGCCGCCGCCCGCGGTGTCCGCCCATCTCGCCGCCGGGACGCAGGAAACCCCGAAGCCTGGCGACCCGATATTCGACCGGGCCCGCTTCGAGTTGATCGCCAGCCCGCAGCAGGCGCTCGCCGCCGCCGCCGACGCCGCCCTCGCCCGCGGGGTCGCGCCGATCGTGCTGAGCGACCGCATCGAGGGCGAAGCGCGCGACGTGGCGGCGGTGCATGCCGCGATCGCGTTGCAGCTGCGCGCCGGGCATTTCCGCGTCGGCAGCGCCATCGTGTCGCCGCCCGCGGTGCTGCTGTCGGGCGGGGAGACGACGGTCACGGTGCGCGGAAGCGGCCGCGGCGGCCGCAACAGCGAGTTCCTCCTGGCGCTCGCCGCCGCGCTGGCCAAGGACCCTGGGGCGCAGCGGGGATCGCCGCGCTGGCCTGCGACACCGACGGCATCGACGGAACAGAAGACAATGCCGGGGCGATAGTCTACCCGGATACGATCGCCCGCGCGTCGGCGCGCGGGATCTCGATCAATGAGGCGCTGGCGCAAAATGACGGTTACGGTTTTTTCGCAGCCCTGGGCGACCTTGTCGTCACCGGTCCGAGCTTGACCAATGTCAACGATTTCCGCGCCATCCTCGTCCTCGCGCACGCCCTCGCCGGCTGAGCGGGCGCGCGGCGGCAACCGGGCCCCAGGTCAAGCTGGGCGGCGGCAGCGCAGTGCCAAGATCGTCGCGACGCTGGGCCCCGCCAGCGCCGGCAAAGAGCGCATCCGCGCCTTGTTCGATGCCGGGGTCGACGTCTTCCGGCTCAATTTCAGCCATGGCACCCACGACCAGCACCGCGCCCGCTTCGCCGAGATCCGCCAGGTCGAGGCCGAGACCGGGCGGCCGATCGGCATCCTCGCCGATCTGCAAGGCCCCAAGCTCAGGGTCGGCAATTTCGCCGACGGGCGGGTCGAGCTGGTCGCCGGCGCGCGCTTTCGCCTCGACCTCGACAGCAGCCCGGGCGACCGGACCCGCGCGCCGCTGCCCCATCCCGAGGTGTTCGCGGCGCTGCACCCGGGGACCGAGCTGTTGCTCGACGACGGCAAGCTGCGCCTGCGGATCACCGATTGCGGCGCCGATTTCGCCGATACCGAAATCCTCGTCGGCGGGACGCTGTCGGACCACAAGGGCGTCAATGTGCCGCAGGTGGTATTGCCGATCTCGGCGGTCACCGAAAAGGACCGCGCCGACCTCTCCTTCGCGCTGGCGCAGGGCGCCGATTGGGTGGCGCTGTCGTTCGTCCAGCGCCCCGAGGATGTCGCCGAGGGCAGGAAGCTGATCGGCAACGCCGCCGGCCTCCTGGTCAAGCTCGAAAAGCCGGCGGCGATCAGCCGGCTCGACGAGATCATCGAACTGGCCGACGCGCTGATGGTGGCGCGCGGCGATCTCGGCGTCGAGATGCCCCCCGAAGACGTGCCGAGCGTCCAGAAGCAGGTCATTCATGCCTGCCGGGCCGCCGGCAAACCGGTGATCGTCGCGACCCAGATGCTCGAATCGATGATCAGCGCGCCGACCCCGACCCGGGCGGAAGCCTCCGACGTCGCGACCGCGGTCTACGAGGGCGCCGACGCGGTCATGCTGTCGGCCGAAACCGCGGCCGGACAATACCCGATCGAGGCGGCGACGATGATGGACCGCATCGCGCGCCGGGTGCAGCAGGACCCGCTCTATTTCGCGACCCTCGATGCCAGCCGCATGCCGCCGGAGCACACCAATTCCGACGCGATCAGCGCGGCCGCCTGCCAGGTGGCGGCGACGGTCGGCGCCGCGGCGATCGTCTCGTTCACCAGTTCGGGCGCGACCGCGTTGCGCGCGGCGCGCGAGCGCCCTTCCGCGCCGATCCTCGTGCTCACCCCGAACCTGGCGACCGCGCGGCGCCTCGCCCTCTTGTGGGGCGCCCATTGCGTGCACCAACCCGACATCAAGAATTTCAATGACATGGTGCAAAAGGCGGTACGCACCGCCTATCGCGAGGAGATCGCCGGCTCGGGCCAGCGCGTCGTCATCACCGCCGGCGTGCCGTTCGGCACCCCCGGCTCGACCAACGTCCTGCGCATCGCCTGGATCGACCGCTGAGTGCGGAAGCGGCTTTCGATAAGTAAACTGTCACCGTAATCCTGCAAGCAGGGAGTTTTGTTGCCGCAGGGCAGGGAAATGATCGGGCATCGCAGGGAATTTCCCGTCATCGCGCGACCGCTCCTCCAACATAATTCGCAATTGCGATGTTGACATAGAAGGCTTCAGGTGTATATCGCCAGGAGGAATGTCAACCCGCAATAACGACCCATGGTCGAGAAACCGCCGGCCTGCGCGGTCGGTAAGGCAGACCGCCGCTTCATTCGCGTTTTCGCAAGGGCCGCTCGGGCAACCCGGCAGGCGGCAGGTGCCGCGACAAGCGGCTGAATGGGTCAGCGGACCCGATTAGTAAATTGTCACCCCAATTCTGATTAGTAAACTGTCACCGTAATCCCGAACATAAAAAAGACTATTACCGAGAGCAATGCAGAACGCAAAATCGAACCACGGGAAAGAGGACCTTTCCGAAAAAAACGAAAGACAGTATTTTCGATAAACAATGTTGAGAGGCGGCTAATGGACAGTTGGTCGATAAGAGTGTTGGGCGGAGACATGAAGACAAGTCGAGCAACTCGCGCTGAAAAATCTTTCCCACATATTGCATCCAGGAAGCCACCTAGGGCAAGGAAGGTACCGAACGCCGTAAGGAAATTGATTATCATTATTCTTAATCTACTTACCACCCGCTAGGGGTTGAAACATGCCTCCGAGGGACGTCACCCTGCGGGCCCATTTTTTCGGACTCGCAGCCGGGTTTGCCTGGGGTGTCGGACTCAAATAGTACCATTACGGGCAAAACTCACCCCAGCTTTTCCAGTTCGTCGATGAAGCCGCTGATGACGCCGAGGCCTTTCGACCAGAATTCGGGGTCGGCGGCGTCGAGGGCGAAGGGGGCGAGGAGGTCCTTGTGGCGCAGGGTGCCGCCGGCGCGCAGGAGGGCGAGGTAGCGCTCGGCGAAGCCCGCGTGCGCGTCCTGGTAGGCGGCGTAGAGCGAGTTCACCAGGCAGTCGCCGAAGGCGTAGGCGTAGACGTAGAACGGCGAGTGGATGAAATGCGGGATGTAGCTCCAGTAATAGCGGTAGGATTCGTCGAGGCGGATCGCCGGGCCGAGGCTGTCGCGCTGGACGTCGAGCCAGATGTCGCAGATCCGTTCGGCGGTCAGCTCGGCGTCGCGGCGCTCGTCATGCACGCGGGTCTCGAAGGTGACGAAGTCGATCTGGCGCACCACCGTGTTCAGCATGTCCTCGACCTTGCCGGCGAGCATGATGCGGCGGCGGGCGGGGTCGGTTTCGGCGGCCAACAGCGCGCGGAAGGTCAGCATCTCGCCGAACACCGAGGCGGTCTCGGCGAGGGTCAAGGGCGTGTCGGCCATCAAGGCCCCCTGCCCCGATGCCAGCACCTGGTGGACGCCGTGCCCGAGCTCGTGCGCCAGGGTCATCACGTCGCGCGACTTGCCCTGGTAGTTGAGCAACAGATAGGGGTGGGCGCCCGGCACGGTCGGATGGGCGAAGGCGCCCGGCGCCTTGCCCGGCCGCACCGGCGCGTCGATCCAGCGCGAGGCGAAAAAGCGCTCGCCGATCGCGGCCATCTCGGGCGAGAACGCGCGGTAGGCGCCGAGCACGGTGCTTTGCGCCTCGGCCCACGGGACGGCGCGGTCGTCGTCGCCGGGGAGCGGCGCGTTCCTGTCCCAGAACGGCAATGCCTCGACCCCGAACCAGCGGGCCTTCAGCCGGTAATAGCGGTGCGACAGAAGGGGGTAGCTGGCGCGCACCGCGGCGACCAGCGCGTCGACCACCGCGTCCTCGACGAAATTCGACAGGTTGCGCGCCGAAATGGGCCGCGGGAACCGGCGCCAGCGGTCTTCGATCTCCTTGTCCTTGGCGAGCGTGTTGGTGATCAGCGCGAAGAGCCGCCCGTTATGGCCGAGCACCGCGCCGATCGACAGCGCCGCCTCCTGCCGCACCGCGCCGTCGCGGTCGGAGAGGAGGTGCATCGCCTCGGGCTCGGTCAGGTCCCGGCCGCGAAACGGGAAGCGCAACTCGGCGATCGTCTCGTCGAAAAGCCGCATCCAGGCGGCGCGCCCGGCCACCGATTTTTCCAGCAGCAGCTTCTCAAGCTCATCGCTCAGCTGATGGGGGCGCTGGGCCCTGACATCGCGCAGCCAGGGCCGGTAATGCGCCAATGCCGGGTCGGCCATCCGGGCGTCGAGATCGCCGTCATCGAGGCGGTTGATGTCCAAGGTGAAGAACAGCAGCTCGGTCGAGACCGCGTTGATCCGCTCATGCATCGTCTGGAAGAAGCGGGCGATCTCGGGGTCGGCGACATTGCCCGACCGCATCAGCTCGGCATAGCTCATGATGCGGCCGGCCACTTCCTGGAGGCGCTCGTATTCGGCCACCGCCGCGCCCAGTTCGGCGCCGGACAAGCCGCCGAGCCGGCCCTGATGGCAGGCCCGGAACGCCGCCGCGTCAGCCGCGAGGCCGGCCAGATCGCGCGCCAGTTCGGGGCTGTCGCGGCCGGGATAGAGGTCGGCGAGGTCCCATTCGGGCAGTGGACCCAATGCCGCCTGACCCGCTCCCGCCTCGGCCACAGCTGGATTGACGATAGTGCGTCCTTCGAGACGCCCGCGTTGCGGGCTCCTCGGGATGACGTTCCTTCTTAAGGCCATCAAACCTCTCCGCCATGCTGAGGAGCGCCTGGAGGGCGCGTCTCGAAGCACGCAAGATCGCGATGCAGCGCCTGCGCCAACCCGGCAACCATCGCTGTCTCCGTCTGCCATTTCCGTTATGATCGCCCCGCGCATATGGGGCGCGCGGAACGGTGCGCCAACCGCGGGGATTGGCATCAGGGCGCTGGGGACGAGATGGATTACGCGAGCTGCCGCAGCCTGCCGGCGATGTTTTTCGAGGTGGCGCGGACACGCGGCGCCCGGCCGTTTCTGTGGGCCAAGCGCGACCGGAAATACCAGCCTCTGAGCTGGTCGGAAGCGGCGGATGCGGTGGGCCGGCTCGTGCGCGGCCTCGTCGCGCTCGGCATCCAGCCCGGCGACCGGGTCGCGCTCGTTGCGGAAAACCGTCCGGAATGGATCGTCGCCGATCTGGCGATCATGGGCGCCGGCGCGGTCACCGTCCCGGCCTATGTCACCAACGGCGTCGAGGATCACCGCCATATCCTCGGCAACAGCGGGGCGCGGGCGGCGATCGTCTCGACCGCGGCGCTGGCCGCCCGCGTCATCCCGGCCGCGGCGCAGGTGCCGAGCGTGCGCGCGGTCATCGCGATGGAGCCGGTCGAGGACGCGGCGCCGAAGGTCGAAATCCGCGCCTGGGGCGATGTGCTGATGCAAGGCGGCGAGGGACCTGACGACATCGACGAGCGGGTCGCGGCGTTGTCGCCCGACGAGACCGCCTGCATCATCTACACCTCGGGCACCGGCGGCGTGCCGAAAGGGGTGATGCTGAGCCATCGCAACATCATCGCCAATTGCCGCGGCGCCTATCGCCTCCTGGAGACGCTCGGCCTGGGCGACGAAAAATTCCTTAGCTTTCTGCCGTTGTCGCATTCCTACGAGCACACCGCCGGGATGATGTTCCCGATCTCGATCGGCGCCGAGATCTATTTCGCCGAGGGCGCCGACACGCTGGCGCACAATCTGGTCGAGGTGCGGCCGACGGTCATGACCGCGGTGCCGCGGCTCTATGAGACGATGCACCAGCGCATCCGCATCGCGATCGAGCGCGAGCGCGGGCTGAAGCGCCGCCTCTTCGAGCGCGCCGTCGCGATCGGCAAGAAACGCCTCGCCGACGAGGCGCTGTCGCTCGGCGAGCGGTTCGTCGATCCGGTGCTCGACAGGCTGGTGCGCGACAAGGTGCGGGCGCGCTTCGGCGGGCATCTGAAGGCGATGATCTCGGGCGGCGCGCCGCTCAACCCGGAGATCGGCCGCTTCTTCCTCGCGCTCGGGGTGCGGCTCTTGCAAGGCTATGGCCAGACCGAGGCGGCGCCGGTCATCTGCTGCAACCTGCCCGACCATATCAGGATCGACACGGTCGGCCCGCCGCTCGACGGGGTCGAGGTCCGCATCGCCGAGGATGGCGAGATCCTCGTCGCCGGCGACAATGTCATGAAAGGCTATTGGAACGACCCCGAGGCGAGCGCGCGCACGCTGATCGACGGCTGGCTCTACACCGGCGACATCGGCCGTCTCGACCCCGACGGGTATCTGCGCATCACCGACCGGAAGCGCGATTTCATCAAGAATTCGGGCGGCGACATGATCGCGCCGGCGCGGGTCGAGGGCGAGTTGACGCTGGCCCCGGAAATCGCCCAGGCGATGGTGTCCGGCGACCGCCGGCCCTACCTCGTCGCGGTCATCGTCCCCGACCCGGAATTCGCAGCCGCCTATGCGACATCGCACGGGGCGGCGGCGGCGCTCGCCGCGCTCGCCGAGGACCCGGGGTTCCACCAGGCGCTCGGCGCGGTCGTCGGCCGGGTCAACGAGGGCCTCCCGGCGGCCGAGCGGGTGCGCCGCTTCATCATCGCCGGCGAGCCGTTCAGCCTGGCCAACGCGCAACTGACGCCGACCCTGAAGATAAGGCGGCACGCGATCCGCGAAGCCTATCAGGCGGCGTTCGAGACGCTCTACGACGGCAAGGGGATGGCGGCGTGAGAAAAAATGCGTTTTGACGCAAAGGACTCAGAGGATACGCAAAGGGGCTACCCTTGCCGGAAGTAGTGGACGCTGAAGAGGTCGTTGCGGTCGGTCCAGGTGTGGACCGGGGCGAAGCCGGCGCGGGCGGCCAATGCGTGGAATTCCTCGATCGCGTATTTATACGAGTTCTCGGTGTGGATCAGCTCGCCCTCGCCAAAATGGAAGCGATGGCCGGCGATCGTTGCGGTCTGCTCGGCGAGGCTTTTGAGATAGAGCTCCATCCGGCCTTTTTCCGCGTCGTAAAAGGCCAGGTGCGCGAACCGGTCGATAGCGAGTGAGCCGCCGAGTTCGCGGTTGACCCGCTCCAAGAGGTTGAGGTTGAAGGCGGCGTTGATCCCGGCCCGATCGTTGTAGGCGGCGTTGAGAATGGCCGGGTCCTTCTTGAGGTCGACGCCGATCAGCATCTCCCCGGCGGGCCCGAGCAGTTCGGCGCAGTGGGCGAGAAAACGAACGACCCCGTCCGGCTCGAAATTGCCGATCGTCGATCCCGGGAAAAAGCCGACCCGCTTGCCCGCGGGGCCGGGCAGCGGCGGCAACGGGAACGGGCGGGTATAGTCGGCGCACACCGCGATGACCGGCAGCGCGGGGAAGTCGGCGGCGAGCTGCGACGCGGCCTCGCGCAAATGCTCGCGCGAGATGTCGACCGGCACGTAGGCCGCCGGCGCCGCGAGCGCCTGCAACAGGATGCGCACCTTGCGGCTGGCGCCGCTGCCCAATTCTATGAGCCGGCAATGCGCGCCGATCCGCGCGGCAATCGCGCCGGCATATTCCTCGAGGATCGCGATCTCGGTTCGGGTCAGGTAATATTCGGGGAGCCGGCAGATCTGCTCGAACAACGCGGAGCCGCGCGTATCGTAGAAGAACTTGCAGGGCAGCGATTTCGCCGCACGGCCGAGCCCGGCAACCACCGCGTCGCGAAAGCTCTCCTCGCTCGGCGCCAGATCGTGAAAGGCGAAGACGGCACCATCCATCCCTATAGATCCTCCGCCAGGCGCAGCCCCGAGAACGCCCAGCGCGCCGCAGGCGGGAAGAAATTGCGATAGGTGAGCCGGATATGATGGGCCGGGGTCACTGCCGCACCGCCGCGCAGCACCATCTGGCCCGACATGAACTTGCCGTTGTATTCGCCGATCGCGCCTGCCGCCGGGCGGAAGCGCGGATAGGCGACATAGGGGCTTGCCGTCCATTCCCAGACATCGCCGACGAGCTGGCGCAATTCCGGTTCGCCGGCGGCGGCCGCGCGATCCGGGCAGGGGTGGTAATAGAAGCTGTCGGCGAGGTTGCCGGCGAGCGGCACGCCGTTGTCGAGCGGAGCGGCCGCGACTTCCCATTCGGCTTCGGTCGGCAGGCGCTTGCCGGCCCAGCGGGCGAAGGCGTCGGCCTCGTAGAAGCTGACATGCGAGACCGGCTCGGCGGGGTCGATCCGACGCTCGCCGGACAGGGTGAAGACGCGCCACTCGCCGTCCTCGACGCGCCAGTAGAGCGGCGCTTCCCAGCCCTGTTGCGTTACGGTCGCCCAGCCGTCCGACAGCCAGAATTCAGGGCGGCGATAGCCGCCATCGGCGATGAATTCGAGGTATTCGCCTGACGACAGCGGATGGCTCGCGAGGCGGAACGGGTCGAGCCAGACCTTGTGGCGCGGCCCCTCGTTGTCGAAGGCGAAACCCGGGCCGGCATGGCCGATCTCTTCGAGGCCGCCGGCGAACGCGACCCAGCCGCGCCCCACGGGACAAGCCCGTGGGCTGAAGGCCCACGGCGCCTTGGATACCGGCGCAGGGAGGCGCGGCGCCTGGTATGAGGGCAGCAGCGGATTGACCGAAAACACATGCTTGATGTCCATCAGGATCAGCTCCTGATGCTGCTGCTCGTGGTTGCGGCCGAGCTCGATCAGCGGCGCCGCCTGATGCCACACCGCCGCGCCGGAGTGTTCGATCAGGCGCAGCATCGCCGTCGTGACGTGGTCGCGATAGGCGCCGATCGCGTCAACCGTCGGACGCGACAAGAGGCCGCGCTGCGGGCGCGGATGGCGTGGGCCGACCGCCTCGTAATAGGAGTTGAACAGATAGGCGAAGGCCGGATCGAACTCCCGGTAGAAGGGGTCGAGCGGGCGGAGAATAAAGGTCTCGAAAAACCAGCTGGTATGCGCGAGGTGCCACTTTGTCGGGCTGGCGTCGGGCATCGACTGGATCGCCTGATCCTCGGGCGAGAGGTTGGCGGCCAACGCCTCGCTGTCGCGGCGAATGGCTTCGAACCGCTCGCGCTGCGAATGGCGATCGTCGCGGTGCACCGGTTGCTGGGTTGCTGTATCGAACAACTCGGTTCCCCCGTAGCCCCGTCTCCGCTGAAACGCTCCGCCGGCGATATCGTCTCCACGGCGCGGCGCTCGGCCGCGGCGCATGACATATGATGGTTAACGCAGCGCTGTAAACCATCCTGTCGCGACACGCGGCCGATGCGAGGCTGATCATCCGGCGCGGCGGAGGTGGCGCCGCTGCGGTTGGCAGTCATGGCGGGAATTCCCTCAGAGCAGGGAATTTTCCGCAATTTAGCAGGGAAGCTCGGGGTGCCAAGGGGCGGGGCGGTTCGGCGGCGATCTCCGGCATCGGCGAGGCTCATTGGCAACGGCGAAGGCGAGGATATTGGTTGCCCGTTTGTTCCTGTCAACCCCAGCGGCCATTTGGTCAAGCACTCGGCGCCCCGCCTTCGATAACGCGGAAAGCCGCTTGACCCCCGGCGAGCGGCACGTTGTAGGCCATGACGGGCTGGGTGAGGCCTTTCAAGGCGAGCGCGCCAACCTGTTCGGTTGCGAGGCTGCCTTTCAGGGCGGCGTTGACGCGCTGGCTGAGCAGAATTTGGCCGTCCTTGGCCTCGGCGCAAAGACGGGCGGCGACATTGCACACCGTGCCGATCGCGGTATAGCCGGAGCGTTCGGAAAACCCGATCTGGCCGAGCGTCGCGTAACCCTGGGCGATGCCGGCGCCAAACCCGAGATCGCGGCCGCGCTCGCGCCACGCGGCGATCAGCGTGCCGGCCGCCTCGCGCATCGCCACCGCCATCCTGACCGCGCGTTCCGCCGCGTCGGGGATCGGCATCGGATCGTTGAAGAACACCATGATGCCGTCGCCCGAAAACTGGTCGAGCGTGCCCTCGAACTGGCTGACGAGCGGCCCCAGCGCGCCATGATATTCGCGCAGGAAATCCAAGACCTCCTCGGGCTCGGCGGTCTCGGTGAAGGCGGTGTAGCCGCGCAGATCGCAGAACACGACGACGATCTCGCGGCGATGGCTTTCGAGGATCTTCTCGTCGCCCTGCGAGACGATCAGCTCGGCCAGTTGCGGCGCAAGGAACCGCTTCAGCCGCCCGACCCGCCCCAGTTCCTCGACCTGGGCAGCGACGCGGGCTTCGAGCCCGCGGTTCAGCTCCGCAACCTCGTCGGTGCGCTGGCGCAATTCGCCGAGCAGCCGCGCATTCTCCATCGCGATCACCGCCTGGGCGGCGAAGTTCTGCAACAGTGCGATCTGCTTATCGGTGAACGGCCGGACTTCCTGGCGGAAGGCAATCACTGCCCCGAGTAGGTCGCCATCACGACGTAGCGGCACCGCCAGCATTGTGCGCGCCCCCCCGAGATCGACCGCCTCATGCGCACCCGAGCTCTCGGGAAATGTTGCAGCCGCCGCCTTAAGGTCCTCGATATGAATCGTTGCCTCGCCGCGCAGGAGCCGCCCGATAGGGGTAGGGCTATCAGGGTGCATCGGTCTCGGCTGGCGCAATTTCTCAGCAAGAGCATCCGGCATCCCGTGGACCGCCCCAGCGCGGGTTTGCTCTCCGTCGCGGACCATCAAGATGCTGAATGCGAAGCCGCACAATCTGGACGCGTTGTTCAGAATGGCGTCGTACACCGGCGCGAGATCGCCGGGCGAGGAATTGATGACCTGCAGGACCTCGGCGGTCGCGGTCTGCTGCTCCAGGGCCTCCCGCGTTTCGGTGATGAGCCGCGCGTTCTCCATCGCGATGACCGCCTGCGCCGCGAAGTTCTGCAACAGCGCGATCTGCTTTTCGGAGAATGGCGGGGCCTGGAAACGCACCGACACGATGATCCCGACCAGCGCATCGCTTTTGCGCAGCGGCACGGCAAGCAGAGATTGGCCGCCCGCGAGTTCGTGAGCGGCGCGGTACATCGGGTGCACCGCGGTGGCCATATCGCGGATGTGGACGAAGGGCTCGCCCGCGAGCAACGGGGGAACAGCCGGTGCGTCAAAGCTCAGTCCCTGCCGTAGCCCCTCGGCAAAGGCCCCCGCCAGGCCGCGCATCGCGACCGCGCGGAAATGGTTGTTGTCTCGCAGAAACATCGTGCCGGCGGCGGCGCCGCAAAGGCTGTGCGCCTTTTCCAGGATCGCGTCGAACACCGGCGCGAGATCGCCCGGCGAGGAATTGATCACCTGAAGGACTTCGGCGGTCGCGGTCTGTTGCTCCAAGGCTTCGCGCGTTTCGGTCAATAGCCGCGCGTTCTCCATTGCGATGACTGCCTGCGCAGCGAAATTCTGCAACAGCACGATCTGCCGCTTCGTGAACGGCCGGACCTCTTGGCGATAGGCCGACAAGGTCCCGAGCAGCCTGTCATCCTTACGGAGTGCGACCCAGACCATCGTCCGGGCGCCCCCCAACTCCACTAGAGCAGACCATGGCCGGAAGGCCGAGGTCGTAATGTCGTCGATGTGGATGAGGGTTTCCCCTTTGACTAGCCGCTGGAGCGTCGGCCGGTCGGCCGGAACTCCTGGGGGCGCGCAAAGCCTCGACCATTGGCGGCGGCACACCACGAGATGCGGCGGTGCGAAACAGCTCCCCGTCGTAAGTGGTCATAATCCCAAATGCCGCCTCGCACAGGGTCATGGCCTTGTCCAGCATCGCATCGAACACCGGCGCGAGATTGCCCGGAGAGGAATTGATGACCCCCAACACCTCGGCGGTCGCGGTCTGCTGCGCCAGCGCTTCGTCTCGCTCGACGATCCGCTTCTCAAGCTCCGCTTCAAGCTCGACGATTCTCTGCTGCAAATTGACAGCAGGTGCGTTGCCCTTCCCAGCCATTTGGTCGCCCGCGAGCCGTGATGTGCCCTTAATACGCGAAATCAAACAGAGCGGGTAGGACGAGCCTCTCGCCTCGCAGCCGGTCGCTCGCTCGCCAAGTGCCGGGCACTTGGGGGTTACATCGCCGTCCCGCGAACGGCCGAAATCGGCGCGAAGGCGTCGTTGGCAGGCTGCGCTTACCGCCCCCCAACCCTCTCGGCGGTCAACAGCAGCGAGCCTTTGCCGTGGGCCGCAGCCATTCGAAGAGCGGGGCGAACTCGCCGCGGCCGATCCCCTCGGCGAGGCCCGGAACGGCGGCGCGCGCGGCGGCGAACAGCTGGGCCGCGATCAGCGCGCCCAGCGTATAGGTCGGGAAATAGCCCCAATGGCCGTCATACCAGTGGATGTCGTGCAGGCACCCCTCGCGATCGGATTGCGGCACGATCCCGATCAGCGCCCTGAGCCCGTCGGCCCAGGCGCCGGGCAGGTCGCGCGGCGCCCGAGGCGGCGGAAGCGCGCTTCAAGTTCGGGATAGGCGGTCGTCATCCCCGTTGGTGTCCCCGGCAGCGCGGCGTTGCGACAGGAAATAGATCACGGCCGCCGCAACCGCGAGCGAAAACCAGGTGATCGCGTATTGCAGGTGATGGTTCGGCAACGCCGGCAGGCTCACCCCGCCCTCGGGCCAGCCGCCCGGGTTGGGCGTGGCGTCGGCATCGATGTAGAACGGCGCAACGCCGGCAAGCCGGTCGGCGGCGCTCATCGCCGTCAGGTTGACCCAGAACCAGGAACCCAGGTCCGGGCGGTTGTCCGGCACGAACCAATTGGGCTTGCCGTCCGGCGGCAGGCGCAGCAGGCCGGCGACCCGGACCGTCCCGCCGGGATCCCCGGCCTGGCGCTTCGCCCGGTCCTTGAGCCCCGTCGGGACAAAGCCGCGGTTGACGAAGACGATACGGCCGCCCGCTTCGCGCAGCGGCGTCAGCACGTCGAAGCCGGCACCGCCCTGCGGCCCGATGGCGTTGCGCAGGATCTCCTTGTCGTTGAGGAAGACGCCCTGGTCGACGACCCGATGCAATTCGAGCGCGCGGGCGTCGGCCAGGGTCTGCGGCGGCGGCGTCGCAGGTGCGGCCAATGCCGCCTCGCGCTGGGCGATCAGGCCGCGCTTCCATTCCAGGCGCTGGAGCTGCCACACCCCGAGCGCGACACAGATGAGGACGACCGGGGCCGTGAACAGAACAGGCGCGAGGCGCGGGCGAAACCCGCTCATGCTCATATGGCGGGCGGGATGTGCAGCAGATCGTGGCGGTATTGCAGGGCGATCAGGCCGGCCTTCAAGGGCCGCAGCATCAGGATCGCGCCAATGAGGATCAGCGGCGTCCACAAGACCAGATGGACCCAGATCGGCGGTGAGAATTTGACCTCGACCCACGCGGCGAGCCCGACGACGATCAGCCCGAGAAGAAGGATCACGAACACCGCCGGGCCGTCGCCGGCATCCTGGGCGGAGAAGTCGAGCCCGCAGACCGGGCAGGCCGGGCGCACGGTCAACAGGCCGGTGAACAGGCGACCCTCGCCGCAGCGCGGACAACGGCAGGCGAACGCGGCACGGGCCAGGGAGACCGGCGCAAAATGCCGCGAGTCGCTCAACAGGCCCGCCCTATCCGCCGATCCCCTCCGGGACGGCGTGGCCCATGCCCCACCAATAGATGCAGACAAACAGGAACAGCCAGACGACGTCGAACGAAATGCCAGTACCAGGCGGCCGCCTCCAGCCCGAAATGGTGCGTCGGGGTGAAATCGCCGCGCCGCGCCCGCGCCCAGCACACCGCGAGAAAGATCGTCCCGATGATGACGTGAAACCCGTGGAAGCCGGTCGCCATGAAGAACGTCAACGGATAGATGCCGCCGGTGAAGTGGAACGCGGCATGGCTGTATTCGTAGGCCTGGATCGAGGTGAAGGTGAGACCAAGCAGCACGGTCACGGTGAGGCCCTGGATCAGGCCTTTCTGGTTGCCTTCCAACAGCGAATGATGCGCCCAGGTCACCGTCGTGCCGGACAGCAGCAGGACCAGGGTGTTGAGGAACGGAAATTCGAACGGATCGAACGGGTGGATGCCCTTGGGCGGCCACACGCCGCCGGCCGGGAACAGGCTCGACGAGAAAAACGCCCAGAAGAACGCCGAAAAGAACATCACCTCGGAGGCGATGAACAGCGCCATGCCGTAGCGCATGCCGAGCTGCACGACCGGATTGTGATAGCCCTGGAACGTCGCCTCGCGGATCACGTCGCGCCACCACACCGCCATCGTCCCCAGTACGGCGATGACGCCGACGATCAACAGCGGAAAGCTGTGGCCGCCATGCATGTACACCAGGCCGCCGGTGGCGAGCAGCCCGGCCGAAATTGCGCCCATGATCGGCCACGGGCTCGGATTGACGAGATGGTAGGGATGCTTTGGCGCGCCGTGGGCATCGCCATGACCATCGACGTGTCCGTGGGCGTCAGCGTGAATGTCGGTCATCTTTGTCTGCCGCAAAAGCTCGGGTTACCCGCCGCCACCGCTCATCCGCACGATGGCAATCACGAAAAACAGCGCAGCGAGCGCGAACAGTACCGCAGCGAGGGCGCGGTTGCGCGCCCGCATCCGGCGCTCGCGTTCGTCCATGCCCGCCTCGGCGGCGCTCACGCACCGCCTCCGAGATGATCGACCAGCAGCACGCTGAAGATCAGGAACAGGTACAACAGCGAAAAGGCGAACATGTGCCGAGCGCTGCGGTCGTCCGCGGCGCTGCTGTTGCCGCGCCACACCCGAATAGCAGCGCCGGTGAAAAGGAGGCTCAAGGCGCCGGCGCACGCCGCATAGACCGGTCCCGCCAGGCCCAAAAACCACGGCGCCAGCGTCGCCGGCCACAGCATCAGCGTATAAAGCAGCATCTGGCGCTTGGTTTCGCGCGCGCCGGCGACGACCGGCAGCATCGGGACCCCGGCATCGGCGTATTCCCCGGCGCGGTACAAGGACAACGCCCAGAAATGCGGCGGCGTCCAGAAAAAGATGATCGCGAACAGCGCGACCGCCCCCCAGCCGACCTCCCCGGTGACCGCGGCCCAGCCGATCAGCGGCGGCAATGCCCCGGCCGCCCCCCCGATCACGATGTTCTGCGGGGTGCGGCGTTTCAGCCACATCGTATAGACAAAGACGTAGAAGGCGATGGTCAGCGCCAGCAACTGGGCAGCCACCCAGTTGACCGCCAGCCCCATCACCGCGACCGCGCCGACCGCCAGTACCACGCCGAAACCGAGCGCCTCGCCCGGCATCATGCGCCCGGCTGGCAACGGCCGCATCGCGGTCCGCCGCATCACCGCATCGATGTCGCGGTCGTACCACATGTTGATCGCGCCAGACGCCCCGGCCCCGACCGCGATACACAACACCGCAACCGCGGCCAGCACCGGATGAAGGTGCCCCGGCGCCACCGCCAGCCCGACAAACCCGGTGAAAACAACCAGCGACATGACCCGGGGCTTGAGGATCTGGACATAGTCGCGAACCGCGGCGCCCGCGTACGGGGCCAGGGCGGCGGTCGAGGGAAGTTCGCTCACGTCCTGCGCCAGCCCCGCGCCTAATGCGCCGCCGAAGCGATGACCGGCAGCTCGTCGTAGCTGTGGAACGGCGGCGGCGAAGATACCGTCCATTCCAGCGTCGTCGCCCCCTCGCCCCAGTAATTGGCGCCGACCCGCCGCTTCGCGAAGAACGTCTCGAACACGATGAAGATGAAAAACAGGGTCGATGCGTAGGAGATGTAAGCGCCGATCGACGACACGAAGTTCCACCCGGCGAACGCATCGGGGTAGTCAGGGATGCGCCGCGGCATCCCCGCCAGCCCGAGGAAATGCATCGGAAAGAAACACAAATTGACACCGATGAAGGTGGTCCAAAAATGGATCTTGCCGTAGGTCTCGTTGTACTGATACCCGGACATCTTGCCGATCCAGTAATAAAAGCCGGCGTACAGCGAGAAAACCGCACCGAGCGACAGCACGTAGTGGAAATGCGCGACAACGTAATAGGTGTTGTGCAGGGCAAAATCGACGCCGGCATTGGCCAATACGACACCGGTCACGCCGCCGATGGTGAACAGGAAAATGAAGCCGATCGCCCACAGCATCGGTGTCTTGAACTCGATGGAGCCGCCCCACATCGTGGCGATCCAGGAAAAGATCTTTACGCCCGTCGGCACGGCGATGACCATCGTCGCCGCGGTGAAATAGGCGCGGGTATCGACATTGATGCCGGTCGTGAACATGTGGTGCGCCCACACGACAAACCCGATGCCGCCGATCGCGACCATCGCATAGGCCATGCCGAGATAGCCGAAAATGGGCTTTTTCGAGAAGGTCGACACGATCTGCGAAACCATGCCGAACCCCGGCAGGATCATGATGTAGACCTCGGGGTGGCCGAAAAACCAGAACAGATGCAGGAACAAGAGCGGGTCGCCGCCGCCCGCCGGGTTGAAGAACGTGGTGCCGAAATTGCGGTCGGTTAAGAGCATCGTGATCGCCCCGGCCAATACCGGCAGCGCCAGCAGCAGCAGAAAGGCGGTGACCAGGATCGACCACACGAAGAGCGGCATGCGGTGCAACGTCATCCCCGGCGCGCGCATGTTGAAGATCGTCGTGATGAAATTGATCGAGCTCATGATCGACGAGGCGCCGGCGAGGTGCAGCGCGAAGATTGCCATGTCGACCGCCGGACCCGGATGCCCGCCCGGCCCCGCCGCGGAGAGCGGCGGATAGAGCGTCCAGCCGACCCCGGCGCCGGCGCCGTTGATCCCGTCGCCGCCGCCGACGAACGCCGAGCCCGCCAGCAGCAGGAAGGACGGGACCAGCAGCCAGAAGCTGACGTTGTTCATGCGTGGGAAGGCCATGTCCGGCGCACCGATCATCAGCGGCACGAACCAGTTGCCGAACCCGCCGAAGGTCGCCGGCATGACCACGAAAAACACCATGATCAGGCCGTGCGCGGTGATGATCACGTTATAGACCTGGTCGTCGCTGATCAGCGTGTTGCCCGGATACATCAGCTGGGCGCGCATGATGACCGACAGCGCGCCGGCGAGCACAGAGGCGAAGATGGCGAAGCACAAATAGAGGGTGCCGATGTCCTTGTGATTGGTCGAGAACAGCCAGCGGGTAAAGAAGCCCGGCCGATGATCGTGCGCCGCGTGATCGGCGCCGGCGGTTGCATCGTGGTAAGCCATCGCGAGACCTCTTCGCTGTCAGTTGCCGGCCGGCTTTGCATCCGCGGCAACGAGCATCGCACGGGCGGCCGCCGCGTTGTTATCAGGCGCCGCAGCGGCAAATTTCTTCTTCGCGTCGCCGAGCCATTTCTCGAAATCGGGCTTCGCTAGCGCGACGATCTCGATCGGCATGTGGGAATGGTTGATGCCGCAGATCTGGTTGCACTCGCCGTAATAGGTGCCCGGATGCTCGACGTTGAACCACGACTCGTTGGTTCGCCCGATGACCGCGTATTCCTGCACCCCGAACGAAGGAACGAACCAGCTGTGGATCACATCGGTGCTGGTGACCAGCACCCGAACGTTCGTGTTGGCCGGCACCACCAGCGGGTTGTCGACGGTGAGCAGCCGCGGCTGTCCCGGCTTCAGATCCTTGTCTGCGACGATGTTGCTGTCGAAGGATATCTTCTGGGCGGGATAGGCGTAGGACCAATACCATTGATGACCGGTGACGTTGATCGTCATGGCCGCGTCGGGCACCCGGTCCATGAAATACATCAGCTTGAACGACGGGATGGCGATGATGACCAGGATCAATACCGGCACGACGGTCCACAGCATCTCGATGACGGTATTGTGCGTGGTGCGGGTCGGCAGCGGGTTGCGGGTATGATGGAACCGCACCATGACATAGATCAACAGGACCACGACGAAGATCGTGATCAGCGTGATGATGACCAGGAGCTCGTTGTGAAACGCGGTAATCCGATCGTGGACCGGGGTCGCCGACGGCTGCATGCCCAATTCCCAGTCCCGCGGCTGCGCCGCCCAGGCGGCCGTCCCCAGCGCCGCCATGCCGGCGAGCGCCAGCGCCAGGACGAGAGAGGCGCTCGCCATTGCGCTCCGGGTGATCGATCTCGTCAACCGCACCATGTCCTTGCAGCCCCTCTTCGGCGAGGATGCCCTCCGGCTCGAGGGCATGGGTTGCCGCGCCGCGCGGCGAGCCGTCCGGAGCCGCGATTCGGATGACGATGTTCCGAGCGGGAAGTTCCGGGCTTGGGCCAACCGCCCCCACTTGGCCAAAACCGCGGCGGCAGCAACCGATCGGCCGGACCCTACACCAAAGCCCGGCGAGGCGACAACTCGGGGCAGCCCCCCCGGATGCCAACCTATTGCGGCAAGCCGTCGCACAGGGGCCATCGCCCCCTTATCCAGGAACCGATCTGTCGATCCAGTCTTCCGCTGCGGCGTCTGCGCGACCATATTTTCCGCCATATTGACAGATCTCGTACCTCGGAGCCGCCGATGACCAATCTCGCCGTGACCAATGACCTGTTTTTCGATCGCACCGGCATGGATCCGCATCGGGTCGAGGCGCTGGTCGGCGAGGCGCTCTCGGGGATGGACGATGGCGAATTGTTCCTCGAATACAGCCAGTCGGAAAGCGTGGCGCTCGACGACGGCCGCATCAAAAGCGCCTCGTTCGACACCACTCAGGGCTTCGGCCTGCGTGCGGTGGCCGGGGAGGCAGCGGGCTATGCCCACGCCTCCGAATTGTCCGAGGCGGCGATCCGGCGCGCCGCGAGCGCGGTGCGGGCGGTCGCCAGCGGCCATCAGGGGACGCTTGCCGACCCGCCGCCGGGCACCAACCGCAGCCTCTACACCGATCTCAACCCGCTCGGGATCGTCGATCTCGCGGCGAAGACCCGGCTCCTCGCGGAGATCGACGCCTATGCCCGCGGTCGCGACCCGCGGGTGCGCCAGGTCATGGCATCGCTCTCCGGCGTCTGGCAGGCGGTGCAGATCCTGCGCCCGGACGGCCGCCGGGCCGCCGACATCCGCCCGCTGGTGCGGCTCAACATCGCCGTCGTGGTCGGCGACGGCGACCGCATGGAAACCGGCTCGCATGGCGCCGGCGGGCGGGTGGCCTACGACTATTATCTCGACCCCGAGCATTGGCAGGCGCAGGTCGAGGAGGCGTTGCGCCAGGCACTCGTCAATCTCGGCTCGGTGCCGGCGCCGGCCGGCGAGATGACCGTGGTGCTGGGAGCCGGCTGGCCGGGGGTCATGCTGCACGAGGCCGTCGGGCACGGGCTCGAAGGCGATTTCAACCGCAAGAAGACCTCGGCCTTTTCCGGCATGATCGGGCAGCGCGTATCGGCCAAGGGCGTCACCGTGGTCGATGACGGAACCCTGCCCGACCGGCGCGGCTCGTTGACCATCGACGACGAAGGCACCCCCTCGGCCTACAACGTCCTGATCGAGGACGGCATCCTCAAAGGCTATATGCAGGATCGGATGAACGCGCGGCTGATGGGCATGGCGCCGACCGGCAACGGCCGGCGCGAGAGCTTCGCCCACGCGCCGATCCCGCGCATGACCAACACCTACATGCTGGCCGGCAATCACGACCCGCAGGAGATCATCGAGTCGGTCAAGCGCGGGCTCTACGCGGTCAATTTCGGCGGCGGCAGCGTCGACATCACCTCGGGCAAATTCGTCTTCTCCGCCTCCGAGGCCTACCTGATCGAGGACGGCAAGGTCGGCGCCGCGGTCAAGGGTGCGACCCTCATCGGCAACGGCCCCGACGCGATGACCAAGGTCACGATGATCGGCAACGATTTGCGGCTCGACGACGGGGTCGGGACCTGCGGCAAGGATGGCCAGGGGGTCCCGGTCGGCGTCGGCCAGCCGACCCTGCGCATGGACGGCCTCACCGTCGGCGGCACCGCGGCGTGAGGAGGTCGCAGGCTATACCCCTCTCCCGCGCCGCGGGAGAGGGTGCCGGAGGGCAAAGCCCGAGGGCGGGTGAGGGTGTCGCCACAGGTGTCGCCACTGCGCGAGCCCTCACCTTCCCGCGCCTCCGGCGCGGGCCCCTCCCTCTCCCGCACTGCGGGAGAGGGGCTTAGCCGCAGCGCGTCTTGCCTCTCGCGTTTACCCGGTTCGTCCTCTGCGCGCTGCTGGCAGCGTGCTCCGGCGCCGCCGCCTGGGCCTGCGACTTCGATCATGCGCCGTCGAGCCGCTGGTCGCTGGCGCGCGAGAACGGCGTCTCCTGGCTGAGAACCCCGTGCGGCGACCGCTTTTACAGCCTTGGCGTCAACATCCTCGACGGCGGCTATCCCGATCGGGACAAGGACGGCAAGGTCTATTACAGCTGGAAGGCGTTTGCCCCGACCCTCGCCGACTGGGCCGCCAAAACCCGCCGCCGGCTCGCCGCATGGGGCTTCAACAGCGCCGGCGGCTGGTCGTTGCCGCCAACCCAGCTGAGGCTTCCGGCGGTCATCGACCTCGAACTCGGCCGGCATGCCAAATTCCATTGGTTCGACCCGTTCGCGCCGGACATGCAAGAGCGGATGACCGCGCTCGCGCGCCGGCTGGTCGCGCCCTATCGCGGCTCGCCCTACCGCATCGGCTATTTCTCCGACAACGAGGTCGGCTGGTGGGCCGGCGCGCTGTTCGTCTTCTACTCGCAAGAGCCGGCCAGCTCCTACACCAAAACGCGGTGGGTCGCCCTGCTGCGCCGCCACTACCATGACGATTGGACTGGCTTCGCCGCCGATTTCGCGACGCCGGCCGGCGTCGCTTCATGGTCGGCATTGCTCGCCAGCACGGCGGCGACCCACATGCGCCCGGGCGGCAGCGGCATTGCCGTCGTGCGCGAATGGACCGGGATCGTCGCCGCCCACTACTACGCGCTGGCCGCGCGGGCGATCCGCGCCGCCGATCCCGGGGCGCTCTATTTCGGCGACCGGCTGCCGATCTATTACGACCCGGCGGCGGTGCGCGCGATGGCGCCCTATGTCGATGCGATCGCCGCCAACTACAATGTCGACAGCGGCGACGGCTGGGTCGCGCGCTATTTCTTCGACGGCCTCGAAACTCTGTCGGGGGGCAAACCCGTCCTCGTCACCGAGTGGTTCTTCGCCGCCACCGAAAACCGTACCGGCAACAAGAACAACGGCCACCTGATGACCGTCGATACCCAGGCCGAGCGGGCGCGCGGCGCCGCCGCGGCGACCGAGAACTTCGCCCGCATCCCCGAGGTCGTCGGGTCGCAATGGTTTTTATACTACGACCACCCGAAGGGCGGCCGGCCGGACGGCGAGGATTACGATTTCGGCCTCGTCGACATCAACGACCAGCCCTATCGCCGGCTCACCGCTTCGCTCGCCGCCGCCAACCGCGAGGCGCCGGCGCTGCACGCCGCCGCGGCCACCCGGCGCGACTCGGGCCCCGCGGCGCCGATCGTGCTGCCGCATGCCGCAATCGCGCTGAGCCGGCATTCGCTCGCCGACTGGCCGAAACCGGCGAGCCTCCTGCCGGCATTGACGCCGTCGCCGGGCGCGGTCGATTTCGGCGAAGTCTATCTGTCGTGGAGCGAGAAGGGGCTCGCGGTGGCGACGATCGGCCAGGATTATTTCGACATCGATCTGTTGGCCTATGACGGCGCCTTTCCGCTCGGCGAATCCTATCGGCTGGAGCTCGGGATCGATGCCGGGGCCGGACCGCGCCGCGCGACGCTGTTCTTCATCCCGCCACGCACGAAAATCCACGACTTCCCGGAGATGAAGGCGGTGTTGTGTGCCGGCCCCGCCGAACAGGCGATCCGCTCGGGCTGCACCCCGGTGCCCGGCGCCGAGTCGGTTTATTTCGGCGCCGACCAGCCGCGCATCACCGCCGAGATGCTGATCCCGTGGCCGGCGCTCGGGATCGCGCCGCCGGCGCCGGGCGCGGTTTTGCGCGCCGAGGTGGCGATGACCTCATGGGACCGCGAGCGCTGGATGAGCTTGTCGGGCCGCCCGCCCGAGGCGGCGCTGGCCGATCCCTCGGGCTGGCGCAAGATGCGGCTCGGCGACGGCCTCGCCGTCACCGCCCCGCACCCACATGCCGGCAAGGCGGGGTGAACTAATACGCCTGCTCGGTGTACACCGGCTCGATATGGCCGCCCCAGCGGGTGCGGTAATCCTCGACCAGTTCCTGGGCGGGGGTGCGGCCGGAGCCGGCGATCGAGAACAGATTGTCGAGGAAATGCGTCTCGTCCTCGCCGCCCGAATCGCGGCGGGCGCGGCGGTGCAAGCCTTCGCGGGCGATTTCGAGCATTTCGAGCGCGATGTCGCGGAAAGTGCGGCTGCGGTGCGGGGTGTCGAGGCCGAGACGCGGCACGTCATGCCGCATCGCCTCGCGCTCGTCATGGGTCCAGTCGGCGACCAGTTCGGCCGCCGCATCGAGCGCGGTGCCGTCGTAGAGGAGGCCGACCCACAATGCCGGCAGGGCGCAGAGGCGGCGCCACGGACCGCCATCGGCGCCGCGCATTTCGAGATATTGCTTCAGCCGGACCTCGGGAAACGCGGTGGTCAGATGGTCGGCCCAATCGCCGATCAGCGGCAATTCGCCCGGCAATGCCGGCAGCCTGCCGGCCATGAAGTCGCGGAACGATTGGCCGCTCGCATCGATATAGGTGCCGCTGCGGTAGACGAAGTACATCGGCATGTCGAGCATGTAATCGACATAGCGCTCGAACCCGAACCCGTCCTCAAACACGAACGGCAATGTGCCGCAGCGGTCCGGGTCGGTATCGGTCCACACCAGGCTGCGGTAGGAGAGGTAGCCGGAGGGCCGGGACTCGACAAAGGGCGAGTTGGCGAACAGCGCCACCGCGACCGGCTGCAGCGCGAGGCTCGTGCGAAACTTCTTCACCATGTCGGCTTCGGACTGGTAATCGAGATTGGTCTGCACGGTACAGGTGCGCAGCATCATGTCGAGCCCGAGCCGGCCCTTTTTCGGCATGTAGTCGCGCATGATCCGGTAGCGGCCCTTGGGCATCCACGGCACCTCGTCGCGCCGCGATTTCGGGTCGAAGCCGAGCCCGATCATGCCGAGCCCCAATTCGTCGCACACCTCGCGCACCTGGCGCAGATGCTCGTGCACCTCCTCGCAGGTCTGATGCAGGGTTTCGAGCGGGGCGCCACTCAATTCGAACTGCCCGCCCGGCTCGAGGGTGATCGAACATTGGCTGTCGTTCGACAGCGCGATGATGTTGCCCTTTTCCAAAACCGGCTTCCAGCCGAACCGGGTCATGCCCTTGAGCAGCGCGCCGATCCCGTCCGGCCCCTCATAGGCAACCCGGCTCAGATCGGCGCGGCGGAAGACGAATTTCTCGTGCTCGGTGCCGACCCGCCAGGCTACAGGCGGCTTGTTGCCGGCCTCGTGATACGCGACGAGCTGCCGCTTATCGGTGATCGCCGGTCCTGCTACGCTCGACGGTCCAGACATGCGGCTCCCGGAACCCCCATCAGGCAAAAACACCGGCCAGCGTCACCGCGGCCGGCGGCGGCGCCAATCGCCGGCGATCGCCTGAAAAACCGCCAAGGCGGCAAGAACGGCGGTCTCGGCGCGCAGCACTCTCGGGCCGAGCCCGACCCGGCTAACAATGGGGAGTTTGCCGAGAGCGTCAAGCTCCCTGTCGGTGAAGCCGCCTTCCGGGCCGACAAACAGCGCGGCCGGGGCTTCCGGCGGCAGACCCGCCAGCGCCGCGGCGATCGGCATGCCGGCGCCGGTCTCGTCGCACAGCACCAGATGCCGCCTGGCCGGCCAGCCGGCGAGCACGCGATCGAACGGCTCGGGGCGACGGACCTCCGGCACCGACAGGCGCTCGCTCTGCTCGGCGGCGGCAATCGCCAGCGCGCGCAGCCGGTCCTGATTGACGCGCTCCGGCTGGGTGCGCGCGGTCCATACCGGCAGGAGCGCGGCGGCGCCGAGCTCGGTCGCCTTTTCAACGAGCCAATCGAGCCGTGCCCGCTTCAGCGGCGCGAACAAGAGCCAGAGATCGGCCTCGGGCCCGGGCGCGCGCAATTGCCGGCAAACCGCGATCCGGGCGCGGCGCGGGCCGATCTCGGCCAACTCGCACAGCCACTCGCCATCGCGTTCGTTGAAGGCCGCGATAGTGTCGCCCGGCCCGAGCCGCAAGACGTTGCCCAGGCGGTGCGCTTGCGGCGGAGCAACGACGATCGGATGACCGGCCGCCAGCACCTCGTCGATGTAGAGCCGGGTTGCGATGCGCTCGGACAGATCGGGCCTCCTTCCTCACCGGTGGTCAGCGGCTTGAGCCGCGGCCGCCACAAGACCAAGATTAGCGGATGAGCCTGTCTTCAGGAAAAGACGCGTCGGCGCTCGGACCGCGGGCCACTGGCCCGCATGCGCCCACGGATCAAGTCCGTGGGCTGCAGGCCCACGGGACGGCCGCGGTCCAAGAAGCGAGCGACATCGATCGCGGCGACTGGGTCGGGCGCTGGCTGCCGGATTGGGCGGAGCCGTATGCGCGGCTCGCGCGCCTCGACCGCCCGATCGGCACCTGGCTGTTGCTCTTTCCGGGCTGGTGGGGCATCGCGCTGGCCGGACCGCGCTGGCCGGACCCGGTGTTGCTGCTGCTGTTCGCGCTCGGCGCGGTGGCGATGCGCGGCGCCGGCTGCACTCTCAACGACATCGCCGACCGCGAGTATGACGGCAAGGTCGCGCGCACCCGCCTCAGGCCATTGCCGAGCGGGCGGGTCACCGTGCCGCAGGCCATCCTCTTCATGGCCGCTCAGCTGGCGGTCGGCGCCGCCGTGCTGTTCAGCCTCAACCGCGCCAGCATCCTCCTCGGGTTCGGCGTGCTGGGGCTGATCGCCACCTACCCCTTCATGAAGCGGATCACCTGGTGGCCGCAGTTCTTTCTCGGCCTCAACTTCAACTGGGGCGCGCTCTTGGGCTGGACCGCGGTGACCGGCCGGCTCGCCTGGCCGCCGCTCCTGCTGTACCTCGGCGGCATCTGCTGGACGCTCGGCT
Source organism: uncultured Alphaproteobacteria bacterium (assembly GCA_963789255.1). Taxonomy (GTDB): domain Bacteria; phylum Pseudomonadota; class Alphaproteobacteria; order ATCC43930; family CGMCC-115725; genus DATARH01. The sequence continues at coordinate 286,783 of CAWBJW010000002.1, forward strand.
ACGACACGATCTACGCCCATCAGGACAAGGAGGACGACGCGCGGATCGGCGTCAGGTCCTCGGCCCTGGCGCTGGGGCCGCGGACCCGGCCCGGGCTGTTCGCGTTCTACGCTGCGGCCGTCGTGCTGTGGGCCGCCGCGGGCAGCACCGCGGGGCTGGGGAAGCCGTTCTGGTTGGCGCTGGCCGCCGCCGCCGTGCAGCTTTCCTGGCAGGCGGCGCGCGTCGACACCGACGACCCAGCCGATTGCCTCGCCAAGTTCCGCTCGAACCGTGCCGTCGGCTGGCTTCTCTTCACCGGCATCCTCGCCGGCCATCTCGCCTGAACCGCCGTTGCATGCCTCCACAGGCTCAGCAAATTCGTGCCGTCACCCCGCGAAATGAGGAAGTATCCATAACGACATGATTTTGCGTACATATTTAGCCACTAAATCGCCTGTGTAGGAACTGTGTAGGTCGGCCAGATAAATTTTCGTATTTCATCGCTAGGTCTACCGTGATTCGGGTGCTGCGTCCAAGCGGGATAACGCGTTCGACAACCCGCGCGTTTGGGGCAGACTGTGAGCGGTCGGGGTTTTACAAACATAGGACGTCATCTGTCTCGGTTTCTTCGCCGCCTGTCGTCGGGATCGCGGCCCGCCCCGTCCGGGTTGTCGTGTAACGGAGTATTACGCTCCGGAGCGCGGTCGCTACAGCTTGAGCTGCGGGCCTATCGTTGAGGGCCTTTCGAAGAGTGTCGAAATTATCTCGCCCGTGGAAGGTGCGTGCCGTAGCTTGCCTGGGCGGAGTGGCGACGGCTCCTCGCTCTCCGGAGAAAAATAGATCTCCAGGTGTCTCCACAAAACTCCAATTCGCTCTCGACGCAAAGCGCATTAAGAACAACAGGCATGGAAAGATCCAAGGTTTCGATCCTGATCCCGGCCTACAACGCCGAACGCTTTATCGGCGAGACCCTCGAGGCGGCCTTCCGCCAGAGCTGGCCCCACATCGAGGTCGTCGTGGTTGACGACGGTTCGACCGATCGAACCGGGGAAGAAGTGCGCAAGTTCTCGCGTTCCCATCCGGCTTTGGCCAACCTGACGCTGGTCGAGCAGGGCAATCGCGGGCAGGCGGCGGTGCTCAACGAATGCCTGAGGCACGCGACCGGAGATTTCATTCAGTTCCTCGATGCCGACGACCTGATCGGTCCCGACAATATCGAGCGACAGGTGGTTCGCCTGCCCGACAGCCTTTCGAACCGAACGTCGCGGCGTCACTGGGCCTCGCAAATCCGCGTTCTGGAACTGTGCAAATCCTATGTCCGCGGGCGCGAGGATACCGAGCGCGTCCGCAGCGGCTTTGCGCGGTCATGGCAGCATGTTGCCCAGCGGTGCCATCCCCTATGATGCCGCACTGGCCGAGCGCGCGCTGGCGCATGCGCGAGACATGCATCCGATCGACCTCCGGCCGGCCGGCGGCCGCGCCTTCAAGATTGCCGCGCGTCTCCTGGGATGGCGCCTCGCCCGCCGGCTTCAGGTTGCGACCGGGCGTAGCTGAACAATCTCCGACAAAATCCCCGCCGGCTTGAGGCCGAGGCGGGGTAGGGAACTCAATACTCTTCCGCAAGCATGATCGTCAGCACGCGAGTGGTTTTCGATGGGTCGGCCGGATCTTCCGAGTTAAGATAGCTGGCGGCGGGGTATTATCGGGTTCTGATCTACCGCCATACCGATCGGGCTATCCAGTTGGCCACAAAGCGGACCAGGCTATAGCGCTGGCGTCCAACTCATCGGTTCGGCCCATTTGATCGCCTCGGCAACCTGGAGTTAGTTTATGCACCGCATCTTGCTCGTAGATGATGATGTCAGCCTGACGGAAATGATCCGTGAGTTTTTAGAGCTGGAGGGCTTCACCGTTGACGTCGTTCACGACGGTCCCGCGTGCCTGTCCGGAGAACTGCAGGCCACCGATCTCATCGTTCTCGACGTGATGCTTCCGGCGCTCTCCGGCTTCGAGGTCCTGCGGCGGCTGAGACAAATTTCGAGCGTTCCGGTAATCATGCTGACGGCCCGCAGTGACGACGTGGACCGTATCGTCGGGCTTGAGATCGGCGCCGACGATTACGTCCCGAAACCGGTAAACCCGCGCGAACTCGTCGCCCGCATACGAGCCGTCCTGCGACGAACGATGCCATCGGGCGCCGCTCCTGCGGGCGATGTTACCGTTGGCGAGATTCGCGTCAATCCCGCGTCGCGCAATGCCTGGGCCAATGAGCGGAAGCTCGAACTCACGAGTGCCGAGTTCAATCTGCTCGAACATCTGCTGCACCATGCAGGTCGTGTCGTGTCGCGCGACGATCTTTCGCTTGCGGCGTTCGGGCGGCAGGTTTCAGCCGCTGCCGACCGCAATGTCGATACCCTTGTGAGCAAAGTGCGCCGTAAGCTCGGGCCTGCAGAGGATCAGGAGCAGCGTATCAAGACCGTTCGTAATGCCGGCTATATCTACGCCGTGCCGCCGGCATAGCTGCGCGCCGATGCCCAAATCGTTGTCCGTATTTCGTGCGGGATAGAAATCAGCCTCCACAGCCACATTCCTTTGGGCGCGGGAGAAAGTTCGCATTTTCAACCGAGGATATCGCTTTCGGCGTCGTGGCCTCTCTTGGTCATCACTAGCAGCCCTATTACTGTGTTGTTTGGCTGGTTCCCGGGCTCGTGCCGACGATTACGCGCTCGGTCACGGTCTCGATATCGGGCCCCTGAATATCGCCGGGTACAGCAATCTGGTCGCCCAACTTCCAGATCAACAGCCGAAATCTCTCAATCTCGATGACCTTAGCCTTTTTGTCAGTGGCCACTTCAACAGGGTCTTCAACCCTTTTGTCGAAGCTGAGCTAACCGATCTCAGCCTCGTCGAGTCGCCGCACGCTGGTCCCGACCGCGGCGATGGCGCGATCGTACTCGAGCGCCTTTACAACAATTCATATCTCACGGACAGCGTGACGCTGCGCATTGGAAAAATGCTGTCACCGGTCGGTGAATGGAATGAGATACATGCCGCACCGTTGGTGCTGTCAGCCGTGCGGCCGGCTGTCACTTATCGAAACTTTAGCGAATACACCACGGGCGTTTCGCTTCGCTATGCCGATCCATATCCGGGATATCCCGATCTTCAGCTTTACCTGCAACCGTCTGAAGAGTTTTCTGAAAGGCCGAGCACCCTCACTGTTCATCAGTATCGGACGGTCGGTGGTGCCCATATTAGCTTCCCGCTCGGGCTACTCGACAAGGTCGGCATCTCCTTTCAGCAATCAAGAGACGTAACGGGCGTCGATCAGTCGCTTTACGGCCTGGATTTTCACTATGCGCTTGGCAAGCTAACCTTTCAGGGCGAGGCGACATTTTCTGATATCAGCAATAACGGGACTACTCATGCGCGCGATACCGAGTGGGGCGCCTACACCGCCGCATCATATGCCCTGACCGACAAATGGTCCCTGTACGGATGGTATGAAGAATTTGCCGATCGAACCTCCCCGTCAACGGCGCACGATGTGCTGTTTGGCATTGCCTATCGGCCGCGGCCCCCGATCGTTCTTCGGCTGGAGTACCTTCAGAATATCGCCGGAAGGCCGGTAAATCCCACGGGATTCTTTGCCTCCTGGGCGGTCCTCTTCTGAGCGGAGCGATGACAAGGCTTTTCCTTGGCGTCGCCGTCGCAGCGGGGCTGCTGTTCGCTGGATCGGCAAGGGCCGACGGGATGTTGATTATCGCCAATTCGACCGTCAACGTGACTACTCCGCTGCCGATCGACCAGATCGCGGCCATCTACCTGCTGCGCGTCGCGACGTGGCCCGATGGCAGCCACATCGTACCGGTCAATCGCGAGGCCACCAGTCAGGCCCGAGAGGAGTTCACCTCTCGCGTGCTGCAGGAGGACAACACGGGAGCTCACAACCTATTGGAACGAGATGCATTTTATGGGAAAGCTGCCCCCGGTTGTCCAGGAGTCGCGAGAGGCGGTGATAGCATTCGTCCGAAATGTGCCTGGATCACTCGGCTATATCAGCGGTTCAGTGGCGCCCCCGGACGTCAAGGTGTTGGCCCATGTTCCTTAAAGATGCGATCGGCCTTTTTACCCGCTCAATTCCGAGGCAAATTCTGGTGGCACTGCTGAGCATTTATCTCACGACCTATTTTGCCACCGCCATCGTCGTTTACTCGGGAGTGCGGGCCTCGATGCTGGAGTCGGATGCGGCCGCCCTCAATCATCTGGCCGATCTCAAATACGATCAGCTGGGCAACCAGATCGCAGCGCTCGCGACCGACCTGACCGGCTGGTCTGAACTCAACGTCATGAACGATCTCGCCTCCGGCGACATCGACAAGCGCGTCGCCCAAGCGTTGGAGGCCGCGAAGCGCCTCTACGGGCTGGCCGGCGAGATCTATGCCTTCGATGCCAAGGGCACGCTCCTCGCCAGCCTCCACGAGCGGCAGTATCGGCGCGGGTACGGCGCGAATACCTTTGCAATGGCAGAAACAGCCGCCGGCGCTTGTTCTTCTCGACAATACCAAGGATCCGATGACGGGGGATCAGATCATCGCACTCGAAATTCCTGTCTTCGGAACCTTTGATGCCCACTACCGCATCGGCACGCTGGTGCTGACGTACCCCTGGGCATCCATTGAGAGACTGTTGTTCAACACAGCGAACGAAACGGCCCTATTGGAGAAAGGCGGCGCGACGCGGGTTCTGGCCACCAGTCCGCCAGGTCTGGCCGACCGCATCGGATTGAGTCGCATCCGCGAGGATGACTGGACAGACAGCGGCATGGTCGTCGGCAGGTCAGCGCCGGGCAGCGGGCTGGTCGCGAACTGGCAGGTGCTTATGCTGCACGACACCGCAAACGCAACCCGCTCCCTGCGCTGGGTGGCCTTCAAACTGGCCCTGCTGGGAGCGGCTCTCGGAATACCGATCATCTTCCTGGGCCGCTGGCTGTCTCATCGGCTGACCGCACCGATCGCGGATCTGACCCGGGTCGTAAGGGCCATCGCTGACACCGACAAGCTCGATGCCCGCGTCCCCGTCACCTCATCGGACGAACTCGGTTCGCTGGCAAAGTCGTTCAACACGATGACTGCCAACCTTGAACGGACGACCGACGAACGAGAGCAGTTCGTCCGCGAATTGGCGGCACTAAACCAGACGCTCGAGGCAAAGATCGCCGCCCGCACCGCGCAATTGGAGGAAGCCGTCATGGCGCAGCAGCGCCTCCTCGGCGACATTTCGCATGAAATCAAGTCGCCGCTCGCGCGGCTCAGCATGGCCCTTGGGCTGGCGAGCCGCTCTGGCGACTCCGACCGGCCGAGGCAATTCAATCGCATGGAACGAGAGATCGAGAACATCGCGGCGCTCGCGGGCGAGTTGCTCATCCTCGCCAGGCTTGACGCGGCGACGGCACCCCCCGAATTTACGGCAATCGATCTCGGCCCGATTGTCGAACAGATCGTTGCAGACGCGATTTACGAAAAACCGCATCGCGCGCGCGATGTGATTGTACACGGCGCTCCTCAGCCGATGAAGATCATCGGCAATGCGGATTTGTTGCACCGGGCAATCGAGAACGTCGTCCGCAACGCTATTTTCTATACGCGCGAGAAGACCGCGGTCGAGATTTACCTGCTCCGCAAATCACCTGGCCCGATAACCGTCGAGGTGCGGGACCGCGGACCGGGCGTGCCGGACGTCGCTTTGGAACACCTGTTCGAGCCGTTTTACCGAGTCGATGAAGCCCGAACGCGCGAGACCGGCGGCACAGGGATAGGTCTTGCCATCTGCCAGCGCGTTGTCCAGCTCCACGGCGGTTCGGTTCGTGCAAGGAAAAATGATCCGACTGGGCTGATCGTCGAGATGGCGTTCCCATCCAAGGGCTCGGGATTTAATGCGGCGGGCAGCGTGCCGACGAACCAGAGCCAGCGCGACGCCATTGATCCGAGCCAGCAACGCCGCGCGCTGCCCATCCAATAAATTCGCTTTACCAGCGGCGGTATTGGCCAGGTCTCCCTGATCCGTCAGTTCCCCGCGCCTGACCGCACCAGTGTAAAAGTCGTCGTGCCCTGACGGTCCGTGATCTTGAACATCACCGGCGTGCGTTGATCGTCCATCCACAATTCATATTGCTCGCGATCGTCGTTTGTGTTGACGCGATAACACGTGACGCGGATGGCGGCACCGTCAACAATGATCGAGGTTTGCTCGCCGCCGCTCGTCTGCACCCGCGCCACCACGCCGGTATCCGGCATGAACACGATGCCGGGGCCGGGCACCGCAGCCGACCAGGGGTCGGATACGCGAATCGTCCCCGGCGCGGTGATGCTGCCGGCCGGCGAGGTAATGATGAAGTGTTCTCCCACCGCCCTGCCATCGACTTGCACAGGATTGCCGTTTTCAGTGGTCAGCCCATGAAAATAGACAAGGCGATCGCCGATGCGCCGCTCGACGCGAGAAATGTCCATTCGGTAGAGGACGATGCCGATCAGCGAGATCCGGATGTGCGCCTCGGTGGTGATCGTCGTTTCGCGGCCATCGCGCTGTACCGCGCTGCGGTAGACGCCGATCGTCCCATAGGGCGCCATTTGGACGCGGTAGGTGAATTGCCGCGCGGCACCTGCCGCCGCCGGAGACCAGGCGGCAATCGCGGCGACGATCGCCAAGGCGGCCGGTATTCTTCGCGAGCGGCGCATCCGCCAGACCGCCTGCCCGATTTTCCTTCTAACCACCAGTCAATTGCTCGCTGAGGTCCCACATCCGCATCTGCAGGGACCGGTTCAGAGATGTCGGGCTCGATGCCGCGGGGGCGCAGTTTTCGAAATACATCCCCGAAGCCTCGGCTGCCTCGGGGGCGGAAGCCAGATAGACGGATGTCGCCGCGCCTTTTTCTGCGGTGCGGATAACGTGCTTGGCGATGCTCCAGAACGGTTTGAGGAGCCGAACGGGACCACTCGCCCGGTCAAGCGGCACGATACCGGTAGCGACATAGCCCGGATGCAATGCGTTGACTGTCACTCCGCTGCCGGCAAGACGGCGAGCCAGCTCATACACGGTCAGCAGATTGGCAAGCTTTGCGTTGGCGTAGGCGCGCATCCCGAGGCCGTAGGGATAATGGCGCAGCATCTGGATGTCCTCCAGATCGACCCTGCCCTTCTCGTGCGCGTCCGAATTGACATTGACGATCCGCGCCCTTGCGGCGGTCTTCAGCCTGTCGATCAGCAGGTTGGTCAAAAGAAAGGGCGCGAGGTGATTGACCGCGAGGGTCATTTCGATGCCCTCGTCGCTCTCCAGGCGCTTCGGAAACATGGCGCCCGCGTTATTCACCAGGACATCCAGACGCCGATGTTTTCGCTTGAAGTGTTCGGTCAGGGCGCGGATCTGTCGTTGCGACGACAGGTCGGCGACCATCACGTCGATTGCCGGGTTTCCGGTGATGCTGCGCAATTCGCCGGCGACTGTTTCGCCTTTCCGCTCGTTTCGGCAGACCAGGACAAGACTTGCATCCATTCGTGCGAGAGCGAGCGCGGTGGCCTTGCCAATCCCCGACGTCGCTCCGGTCACCATGCAGATTCTCCCGCTCATGGAATTGCGGGTGTCTGTTGGTGCGGCGGCCATCGCGTTGCGCGACGTGTCGCGAGGCACGAAACACGCTGCGGGGCGGGCCGGGCTCCTCTCACGCATCCCGGCGCCGCGGAAAGGATCGGGCCAATTGCCGGAACGCTCCCCGGAAATAGTTATCCTGCGGCGCGGTCACTTCGGTTTTGCTCAGACGGGCGAGGCTTGCCCAGGGCGCGGCAGGATGGCGATGGTGGGTCAGATGCAGATGGTGGTTCATCACCAGCACACTCCATAGCCCCGGCAGCGCGTGGTTGCGCGCGCGTTCCGGTTCGTCGAGGGCAACGTCATGATGAGCGAGGTTGTCGGCAAGCGAATGCCATACGCCCCGGACATACATTGTCGCTACCAGCATCGGCCACCACGCGCCGTATGCCCAAAGGCTCGCCCCGTAAAGCGCCAGCGTTATGACGAAATCGCGCCTCGTGCGCCGCCGCTTGCGTTCGTTCAGCACCAGCGACACGAACAGGCGGCGCACCTCGCTGTCGCCGTCCTCCCGGATCGGAACAGCATTCGCCATCAACCGCGCCCCCCGAGACGCGGGCATGAAGGCGATCAATGGCGATGCCAGCAAGGCCAGATAAACGCCCCCCAAAAGGCGCACGCGATAGCGCGTCCATGCCAGCGCATACGGCCCTCGGCCATCGTAGACGTCGGGCCGGTCGTAGGCATGCCGGGAGAACCGGTGGTGAACCAGGTGGCAGAACCGGGTTGCGTCGAACGGCAGCCAATGACTGACGGACAACAGTCTCGCGCAGAATTCCTCACTGCGCCGTTCCGGGAGCAGGTGCGAATGGATAGCCTCGTGAATGAGACCCCAGTGAAGCGGCTGCAGGACCATGATCGGCACCAGGAAACATGCCGCCCGGATGCCAAAAGCACGCAACAATGGCGGCAGGCCGAACAGCTGAAACACCGAGCCCCCAAGAACGACGACGATGAGAAGGCAGTTCGTGCCTGTCGCGACCGGGTGACGGCCGGGTCCGCGGCGACGTCGCGGCTCATCCGTCTCGGAGACGGTCGCCGACGCATCCCCCCTCGCTACTTCAAGGCGCGTCATAAATCCCCTCATCCGCGAACCCGCGGGCTTGTTTGCATGCGACGCCGCCAGGCAGGCCCGCGGGCCGCTTCGCTGCGCGGCTCGGCGCCGTTAATTTTTGAGGTTTTGCCAGGCCGCTTCAGCCGTGGCCGGCAACTTGTCCATGTGCTTCAGAAACAGCGCCAACGTCCACATCTGCTGGCTATCGAGCGTGCCCCGCCAGGAAGGCATGCCGGTCCAGCGGATCCCGTTGTCGATCTTCCAGAAGGTCCACCCCTGCGGGTCGTCCTCGACGCCGTCGGAGGCGAGCTGCGGCGGCGACGGGTATTCGCCCTTAGCCACCGGCGAGGGCGACGCCTTGCCTTTCGCCGTGCCATGGCAGATCGCGCAATGCTGCGCGTAAAGCTCGATGCCGGCGATCAGGCTGGCGTCTGTCAGCTTCACCGGGTTGGGGCCCTTGGGCGCGTCGCGGGCGAGCGTCGCGCGCAGCGATGTTCGCGCCGCCCAGGATTCCAGCGGCAGCGGCTTGCCATCAGCAGCGGCGGGAACGAGCCCGGTGCGCAAGACGATGTAAGCAAAGGCCACGGCCGCCACGCCGGCCAACACGATACCAAGAATGAATCCTTTCAACATGAAGCCCCCCTCATCGCGGCCCGTCGAATAGCACCCGCACCGCGGCGTAGGCCTGACCCCGCAGCAGGTCCGCGCGCAGATCGTCGCCGAGCCGCGAGCCGATGCGGAATTCCATATTCGGCAGGTTTCGAAACGGGCGGGTCGCCAAACCGATATCCGCATCGACAAGGCGAGGGGTTGCGACGCTTGCCGCCGTCACCTGCACATCGCCGAACAGATACGAGGTCCACGGAAGAAATGGCAGATCCTGGGTCAGATGGGCGCGTGCGACGGCGCCGGGGTGAAAGGCTGCACCGTTCTCGCCGATCAGGGTTCCGGCGGGAATGTAGCCGATGCTGAGGAAATTCAGCCGGGCGACATCGTAAGGATCGGCGGAGGGCAAAATATACCGCTCCTCCAGCTTGACCCCGTCCTTGCCGCCCGACGCGCTGTTCGGCACCAATCCCCGACTGATATTGTCGAGCGCGTAGAGGGACGGGCGAAACTCGAGCGTACCGTAATAATTCCATGCCAGGCCTAATTCCGTATCCACTTCTCTCTTGCTGAAATCAAAGCCCCCTTGCCCGGCATTGGTGATCCCGGGTGCCGCGTGCTGCCCCCAGAAGCTCGCATCCCCGAACAGATACAGCTCCCGGTTCGGCATCAGGCCGAGGTTCAGGTCGCCGCTCGCGTCGAAAATCGGGGTAAACGCCACGCCATTCGGCGCCATCCGCGTGCCGGCCCAGTAGATCGGCAGACCGACGACGCCCCAGAATTCCGGCCGCCAATTCATCGAGGGCGGGCCAAGACCCCCGGCCGCGTCAATTGCCGGGCGGGCGGAGTTCGCGCCAAACGACAGCCGGACGGCGCCGTAAACAAGATTTCTTGATTTTTGGCTGACAACGTCGTCGCTTCGGCTGTAGCCGAGACGCAGTTCGAGGTTTTGCCAATCGCCGAAGGGGCGAACGGCAAGACCGACATCGCTGTCGAGCAGACGTGGGGTGGCCGCATCTTGCGTGGTCAGGCGCAGGCCGCCAAACACGTAAGACGGCAGCGGGGTCGGCAAATCATGCGTCAGGTACGCGCCGGCAAAAAGCCCGGCGCGAAAATCGGGGCCGCTGTCGCCGGTCAGCATGGCGCGGGTCGGATATCCGCCCAGCATCAGGTAACTCAAGCGGCTGACGTCGTAGGGATCGCCAGGATCGAGGTAATACCTGCCTTCGAGCTTGAATCCGTTGACAAAGCCGCTCGGGCGGGCAAGAGAGTCGCCGCGATTGAGATTGGTCAGGCTGAATGCCGATGCCCTCAGTTCGAAGGGATCAAGAAGATCCCAGGCGAGCCCGAGGTCTGCATCCGCCTCTCGCCGGTCCAAACCCGACGCCCCCAACCCGCTGCGCTGTACCCAAATCGAGTTGTCGCTAAACAGGTACAACTCCTTTTGCGGCAGCAGTCGAAGATTGACGTTGAGATCCAGCGACGACAGCGGGTTGAACGCAATTCCGTTCGGAGCGTTGCGGCTTCCCCATGGATAGAACGCCGCGCCGACCCACCCCCATGCCAAGGGGTTTGCCAGATCGGGCGGCGGTTGTGTGGCGCCGGGAGACGGCGCCGTTGTATCGCCGGGCGCGGCGCCAGCCTGCGTCGCTGCAGCCCCGGCCGCTGTTTGATTATCACCTCCCGCCGCGACCGGGCGACCGCCGGCTCCGACTGCCACCAGCACGCACGCCAGAAGCCGCCATGCCGTGCCGATATTTTCGCGACCGCGCGGCGAAAACCGCGCTACCCGCCTTGGCGGGCCGCCGCGGCACCTATCCGGCAGCGAGTGGCACAACACGGCGGCGCCGATGGGAGGCTTGGACTGCCCGAGTCCCGTTCGAACTCGCGTCAGCGCCGCTGCTCGATGCAGTCAAAGGTCACTGTCGTTAAGCCCCAGGCGCTGGTCAACTCGCCCCGCGAAACCGGATGCTTCCCGAACTGACTGCAATTCGCGTTGGCAGCCGCCTCAACGTCGCCGCGGGACGAAAAGTGACGATCGTATTTAATCGTGACTGAAGCGGAATTCGCAGCCTCGATATTGTAGCCACTCCCCCACACGGCGACGCATCCCGTGAGAACGATCGCGATCCCGAAAACGAGGGGCATTCTGAACATTGAAGATCCTCCAGGCGCCGATCCCGGTCGCCCCTGATCGGTCCAAGCGATCGGCGCTCCGCCAAAGAATCAGCTGCCATACGCATCGGGGGCAGGGCCTCTCGTCGGATGCGTTGAGATCAACTGCCACGCGAAGCCAAACAGGTCCGACAAGCAGTTGGTCGGACCCGAAGCGCCGAGGTGGAGAGCGAGCAGACGCTCGAACGCGCACGGATTGGCCGCCAGGGCGCGAATAGCGCGCGTCCGCAACCAGTCGCGTTGTCCGATGAACAGCAGCACGCGCCCCATCAGAGACGGCAGCCGATTGATCTCGAGATGGGCTGCTTCATACTGAGCGATATCGCCGCCACCGAGCGCGCACCCCAGCGCGACCGCTTGCCGAAGCGCCAGCGACACCCCTTCGCCGGTAATGGCGTCGACACCTCCCGATGCATCGCCGACGAGCGCGATCGGTCCTCGCGTCACACTGTGCAATCGGACCGAGGTTGACATCGCGCCGCGCAGCGGTCCGACGTGCTCGGCGGCGGCCAATCGCCTGGCCAGCTTCGGAAACAGCCCCGGCAGGTCGACAAGACGCGCCCCGGGTTCGCTGCCCAGAACGGCAACACACACCTCTCTCGGACCGATCGGCGTGACGTACGCTTGCGCGTCCTTATGCCAGTAGACTTCGACGAGATCGCACCACGGCCGCAGGGCGAAATGCTGCCGCAAGCCCATCCGGCGCGGGCCAATCCAGGCGGCCCGCAGCCCGGCCCAACGCCGAATGCGCGATTGCGCTCCGTCCGCGCCGACCAGCCAACGGTAACGCACCGGCCGGCCGGCCAGACTGAGCGTCGTCGGATCGGAACAATCGACGGGCGCGCGCCAGAACAGTACGGCGCCGGCATCCTGCGCGCTCTCCATCAGGAGGCGATGCAGCACCGTTCGACGGATGCCGAGACCGGGTCGGTCGGGAAACGCAGCCGCTGCCGTCAGTTCGCCGTCAACAAAGCGGATCCCGCGGAACTGGAGACCGTCTTCCCGGCCCGGCGCGATGCTCAAATGATCCAATGCCGCAACGCCGTCGGGCAACAGGCCCTCGCCGCAGGCTTTGTCAACCGGCGGCTGCGCCCGATCGGCGAGAACAACGCCGAGGCCGTTGCGGCGTGCCGCCACCGCCGCGGCCAGGCCCGCGGGCCCGCCGCCGACGACAAACACATCGGTTTCGATTGGTGTAATCACCGGATTACCACCGCAGCAGGATCATCTCGGCGCAGAATCCCGGTCCCATTGCCAGCAGCAGGCCGAGCGTCCCCGGCTCCGGTGGATCGTTGGTGACGAAATCTTCCAGGACGAGCAGCACGGAAGCCGACGACAAGTTGCCGAAGTCCCTGAGACAGTCCCAGGACCGCGCAAGGTCGCCATCCCGGAGGTCGAGCGTTTGCTGAATGGCATCGAGGATCTTCGGGCCGCCGGTATGGATCACCCAACTGCCGATGTCCGCCCGGCCCAGCCCATGCACGGCCAGGAAGGAATCAACGTCGCACGCCAGGTTGTTCCTGATCAACTCCGGCAGCTGCGGTGACAGCACGATCCGGAAGCCGTTCTCGGAGATATCCCACCCCATGATGTCTTCGGAGTCGGGATAAAAGACCGACCGGCAATCGAGTATCGCCGGTTGCGGACGCCGGACCGGGCAGAGATGCGCCGACGAAAGGCCGCTGATCGTGTGTTCACCTGCGACGACGGCCGCAACAGCACCATCGCCGAACAGGCCGGTCGCGATCAAATTTGCCTTGGACAGGTCGTCCCGCTGGAAAGTCAGCGAGCACGCCTCCACGGCGAGAATGGCTGCGGTATGTTTGGGATATGCGAGTGCGTAATCAGCGGCCCGGGTGAGCCCCAGCGCGCCGCCCACGCAACCGACGCCGAAGATCGGCGTTCTCTTGATATCTCGCCGAAGGCGCAAACGATTGATCAGCCGCGCATCCAGCGAGGGACTGGCGATGCCGGTTATCGAGACCACGAACAGGGCGTCGAGACCGTCATTCGGGATCCCGGCCTTGCGGAGGGCGTCCTCAAGCGCCGCCGCGCCGATTTCCTCGGCGACGGCGAGCCACGCCGCGTTCGTCTCCCGCCACGATCCGAACCCGGTGTAGCCTCGCAGCGGGAAGGCAAAATAGCGCGAGCGAACCCCCGTACGAGAATGAAGGCGTTCGAGCAATTCGGGCTTCAGCCGCCCATCCCAAACACTTTCAAGCGCGCGGGTGACAGCGCCCTGGCTGGCGCAATGTTTGGGCAGGGCGCTCGCGATCCCGGCAATCCTCGGCACGCGCGTCGAGCCGCGACCGCCTGCTGAAGCATGCGCCTCGTGAGCGGCGAATCCCGTGCCCAGGTGACGGATCATGAGCTTGTTCCTATGCCGCTGCCAACGCGCGTCGCCCGATGCCGAGCGCTTCGGACCAGAAACCCTTGGAGCTGTGCATCAGATCCACGACCTGTTCGATTGCACTGACGTAACGGTCGATCTGCGCCTCCGTCACGACGAGTGGCGGTGCGATCTTGAGGACCATGAAATTGTTTCCGCAGATCTGGCTCAGAATGCCGTGCTCGCGGAACAGCCGCATGACCACCATTTGTCCGAACATCGCCGGATGCAGGTGCGCGAAGGCCAGGAAGGGTATCCGCAGCCGATGCGAGCGCGGCGGCCGGAACTCGATGCCATTCAACAGCCCCAGGCCCCGCACTGCTCGGACCATTTCATAATTTGCCAGACGGTCCGTCAGCGCCCGCCGCAGATGTTCGCCAGCGTCCTCGGCTCGTTTTCCAAGACGCTCGTCTTCCAGGATATCGATGGTCGCCAGCCCGGCCCGCATCGCGAGGCTGTTTTCGCTGTAGGTCGAGGTGTGGATCACCGCCCGCCGCAGCGAGCCGAACACCGAGTGGTAGATTGGGTCCGACATCAGAACCGCGCTACTCGGAACCAAGCCGCCGCTGAGGGCCTTGGCGAGAACCACCATGTCGGGCTCAGCCCGAAAGTGCCGCGCGGCGAGAAACTGCCCGGTGCGATAAAAACCGGTCTGCACCTCGTCGAGCACGAAAAGGGTGCCGTAGCGGCGGCAAAGCGCTTCGACTGCACCCAGATAACCGGGATCGGGTAAGATCACGCCCGCCTCGGCCTGGATCGGTTCGAGCACGAAGGCTGCGAACGACCTGGTTGCGAGCTTTCGTTGGAGTGCGCCGAGATCGCCAAAAGGAACCGCCTCGGTCCCTGGCAGGAGCGGCCCGAATCCGTCTTTCCAAAAACCGTTCGACATCAGCGAAAGCGCACCACAGGTCAGCCCGTGAAAGCCGCCTTCGGCATAGAGGATTTCGGCGCGCCCGGTGTGCGCCCGGGCGAACTTGATGACCGTCTCAATTCCTTCGCTGCCGGAACTGGCGAAGAAGGCTTTCGTCAGGCGGCCGCCCGCTCGCAGGCAAAGTGCCTCGCCGAGCCGGCCGGCGAGGTTTGAGACGTGGCTCTGCAACATCGCAGGTCCGGCGCGATCAAGTTCGTCTTTGAGCGCATCGACCAGCCGCGGGTGATTGTGCCCCACGTTGTGTACGCAGTATCCCGACAGGAAATCGAGAATGACGCGCCCGTCGCTCGTCTCGAGTTCCGCGCCACGGCATCTCGTATACGTGACGTTCATCTGCAGGACATCGAGCAACCGGCTCCACTGCGGATTGACGTACTGATCGTAGGGATTGCCGACGCCCGGTTCGGCACGCACTCTCTGCAACATCCAAATTTCGTCCGTTCTCCAGGCGTAACGCGACTGCCGCGCAAAACTCGCGGCCGTCACGATCGACGATAATCTACAGCCGGAAAACGCGAACCAATGTGGAGTCTTGTTGAGATGTAATGCATTGACCGATGCAAGCGGACGATCGGGGGTTTCAGTCAGCGCTCAGGAATTTCGGCCTCGACTTAAACTCCATGTCGCCGGCGATGTTCTCCACACAACTCGATATGAGGCCGCCGTATTGTTTGCCCGTCGGGCAGCAAGGGATCGCGTGTTTCTGGATGATCGGGCCTTCAAGGTCGCCGTCGATGTTGTTCCGTGGCGCCGCAGCCTCCTCGATGCAGCTCCAGCAGGATCATTCTGCAATTTGGGTACAAGCCGCCATGGTCAACCGTGCGAACGAGCGGGCGGATCGTCGCCTCACCCTGGTGCCGCGATCGCATTATTTGCGGCCCGCCGTTGAGGGCTGCATCCGCGAAACATACGAACGGACCTTTGCCGCACGCCATCTCGTGTTTCCGAGCACGCTGCTGACCTTGCTCGACCGGGATGACGTTCCGCTATGCGCGGCAGGGTTGCGGACCGCTGACGAAGGCTTCTTTTCCGAGATCTACCTCGACGAGCCGATCGAAAGGGTGCTGTCCCAACGCTTCGCGACTGCAGTGGGGCGCGGTGCCGTCTTCGAAGTCACCACGCTCGCCAGCCACAGCGCGGACATATCGCCGCTTTTCATCCGGCGGATCGCCGCTCTGGGGAGCGCCGCCGGGTTTGCGTGGTCGTTCTTCACGGCCATCGAGCGGCTCCGAAAGCTGCTTGCCCAACTCGGCATATTGGTCACCGAATTAGCGGCGGCCGATCCCTCCCGCGTGGCGCAGCGGGATCATTGGGGGAGCTATTACGCGCACTCTCCGAAGGTATGCGCCGTCAATGACCGGTGGCTCAATGCGACCGGCGTCCGCCTGGTCACGGAATCTAAACATGCGTGAGCCTCTTCGAGGCCTTGCGACATCACGCAACTGTCGCTAGCGGTGCAACGGCATTCGACGACGGAACGACGCGGCTCCGCTACGCCACCCTGGCGAGGCGCGTCGCGGGAGCCGCCGAGGAGATCAGATCGATTGCTACTTCCCCCGCGGTCATCGGACTCCTCGGCGGCAACCGGCCTGATTGGGTCGTCGGACATTTAGCGGGTTGGCATGAAGGCAAGGCGGTCGTTCCGCTGCCGCCCTTCTTCTCAATATCGCAGCTGGGGCATTTGGTTACGGACGCCGGGATTGATCACGTCCTTGTCGCCTCGGACATGGCGGAAATGGCCAGTCGTCTTGGCGTGCCGCTCACGATCATTTCCGATCGCGAGGCGGCGTTCGCGCCGCCATCGGCATCAGGAGGTGCCGTAATCACTTACACCTCGGGCAGCACCGGCCAACCCAAGGGGGTCCTACTGCATTCGGACCAGGTGTTGTGGAGCGCCCGTGCGCTGGCTGACTTGATACGCGTGCGAGCCGAGGACGCGTATCTATCGGTCCTGCCCCTGGCGTTTCTTCTCGAAACCATTAGTGCGGTTGTAATCCCGGTGTTGATGGGCGCCCGCGTCCGCCTCGAACCCGCTTGCACGGCGACTGTCGACCAGGTTGACGGCGGCACCCTTGACCATCTCGTCAAAACGCATCGTCCAACCTGCATGGCTCTGGTGCCCCAGTTGCTCGCGCGATGGCTCGCGCATCTCAGCAGGATCGGATCGCGGGCTCCCGACAGCCTTCGTTTCGTCGCGATTGGCGGTGCCCCGGTGTCACCTGCTCTGGCGCGGCAGGCGTGGGAACTCGGCGTGCCGGTTCACGAAGGCTACGGCCTGTCCGAGTGCGGCTCGGTTGTCAGCCTCAATGCTCCGGGCGAACGCCGTGCGGGTACTGTCGGGCGACCTCTTCCTGGGCTGGACGTCCGCATCGACGATGGCGAGATCGTGGTGCGCGGACCCTCGGTCATGGACCGTTATCTGCACGGGTCGCCCGCGAAGGGCGTTTGGCGGACCGGCAACGTCGGCGAAATCGATCGGGACGGCTACCTCTCCGTCCGCGGCCGCCGCGACAATCTCCTGGTGACGCCGATGGGGCGAAACATCAGTCCCGAATGGACCGAGTCACTGATTTCGTGTGACCCCCGCGTCGCGTGCTGCCTCGTCGCTCTCGTTCAAGGACAGCTGATAGTGGTGCTGATCCCATCTAAGGAAGGGGAGGAATGGTTCGCACGGGCCTCGATTGACGCAATCGGGGATCTGATCGCCGATTGTTGCGATGGCGCTCCAGGCTATGCGATTCCCGAACAATTTGTAGTCTTGCCCCCGGTTGAGCGGGCAGCAATCGGGATGGCGACAAGCAATGGCCGGTTTCGACGAACCGCGGTGCTGGAGCTGTATTTGGTTGCGTTAAGGTCGGGTATAGCAAGATCGCAGGCGATCGCGCAGAGACACCGTGAACAATGACTCCTTACGAATACCTGCTGACCGAGACGGCGGCGGCACGCGCCGAGTTCCTCGCGATTCCGCTCCTGGCCCGGGCAGTCACGGGCAGCGTGCCGCGCCCGCTTTACATCGAGTTCCTGACCCAGGCCTACCACCACGTCCGTCACACCTGCTTTTTGATGTCTCTCGCGGCGGTAAAGACCGCGGACATCAGTTATCGGGCGGCGCTCAACAGCTACAGGATCGAAGAGCAAGGGCATGACAAGTGGATTTTGGACGATATTGCCGCGATGGGTGGTGATGCCGAGGCGATCACGTATTCGCGCGCGCGCACTCCCTGCCGCGCGATGGTAGGCTACGCCCATTATGCCATCGATTGGATCAGCCCCTATTCCCTGCTCGGAATGATCCACGTGCTCGAGGGCACTTCTGCTGAGTTGGCCACAAAGGTAGCAAATGCACTAGAGAACTCTTTTGGCTTAACGAGCGGTGAAGGGTTCGTTTATCTCAGGAGCCACGGCGCGCTGGACGTGGATCACGTGGCGTTCTTCAAGGATCTGATCAACCAAATCGGCAACCCGTCAGCGATGCCGGTGATCATCGACTCCGCCACGATGATGTATTGGCTGTACGGCAACATTTTCCGCGATCTGGAGCAGGGCCTTGCCAAAGGCACCGTTGCTGCTTCGCGGTAAGACCGCCGTGATAACCGGCGCCGGCAGTGGCATCGGGCGGGCGCTCGCCGTGGAGGCATCGCGGCGGGGAATGGCCGTTGCCCTCGTAGGCCGCCGGACGGCAGCACTGGAAGAGACGCGGTCCCTCCTCGGCTTGACGGCGGCGTGCCTGATCATCCCCGGCGACATCACGTCGGCCACCACGAGGTTCGCTGTTCGGGACCGTGTCGCCAGGGATTGGGGCGTTCTCCACGTGCTCGTGAACAATGCGGGAATCGTAGCGGCTGGACCCCTGCGCGAAGCACATGATGCCGACCTGTTGCGAATGATGACGACCAATTTGCTTGCGCCGATCGCGATAACGCGCGACCTGCTGCCGCTCCTGCAGGCTGGCTCGCCGGCCCGCGTGGTGAATATCGGATCGCTCGTGGGCGACGTAGCGCTTCCATTGTTTGCGGTCTATTCGGCATCGAAATTCGGCCTTCGTGGCCTGTCGAATGCCCTTCGCCGCGAATTAAAGGGGCTTGGCATCGGCGTCACCTACGTCGCCCCGCGCGGTGCCCGAACGGATGCGACTCAGCAGATTGCCCTTTTGATCGACGCGCTGGCGATGCCGCTCGACGAGCCGATGGCGATTGCCGTTCAGGTTTGGGATTCGGTCGCGCGGGGGAACGACAGCCTCTATCCGCGAAGTCGCGAACGCCTGTACGTGCTCTTTGAGAGGCTGTTCCCGTCGATCGTTACGCGGGCACTGACGGCCCAGTTCGAGCGCGCCGGGTTCGGTCCTATCTCTGGACCGAGTGCGCCACCATTGCCTCGCGCGGCCGGCAGTCAGCCGCAGACCCCGCAATCACAGTCAGCATACGATGGGAGTTGAAATGTTAAGACGATTGCGATGGCTGATACTCCCCGCTCTGGGGTTCTTCTTCATTATGAACGGCAGCGCCGCGGTTGCGGCGGACCAGACCCCGATGACGGCCGAGCTCCGCCATGTCGAGCTGGAATGGGCGCGCATCACCTATCAGGTGAAGAACAGCGACGAGCAGGATAAGGAAATGCGCACCCTCGCGGCCGAAGCGGCGCAGATTGTCGCCCGCTATCCCGGGCGGGCCGAACCGCTGATCTGGGATGGCATCGTCGCCAGCTCCGAGGCGAAATATGCCGGAACCTTCAGCGCCCTCGGGTTCGCCAAGGATGCCCGAGAGATGTTCGAAAAGGCGGGGCGCATTGATTACCGCGCGGTCAACGGCGCGGTCCCGACCAGCCTCGGAGCGCTCTATTACAAGGTGCCAGGATTTCCGCTTGGATTCGGGGATAACGACAAAGCCCGGCAATATCTGGCGCAAGGCGTTCAGATCAGCCCCGACGGGCTTGATTCGAATTACTTCTACGGTGATTTTCTGTTCGGCGAAGGGGAATACGAAAGGGCGGCGGCATTCTTGCAACACGCGCTGACCGCCCCGCCGCACCCGCAACGGCCGGTATGGGATGCCGGCCGCAGAGTCGAGATCCGCGCCCTTCTGACAAAGGTCGAGCAGAAACTCGCATCAAGTCGCTAGCGAACCGCAACCCGGCTTACGGGCGTGCCATGACGATTTGGAGCGTGGTCGGCGGTCAGACTCCGCCATCCCCGTGGCCCTGTCGGTTGGGTAGCCGGGCAATTGATGCGCGTTACAAATCGGCGGCCGAACGCCTTGGCGATCGAGGCGCTGCAGCTTCGCTCGACCGACGATGTGCTCGAATTGGGATGCGGCCCGGGCCACGCCTTGGGGCTGATGGCCAGGCGGGCTCTCTGCGGGACCGTGCATGCTATCGATCAATCCACGACCATGCTGGCCCAGGCGCGGCGCAGAAATCGAAAGG
This sequence comes from uncultured Alphaproteobacteria bacterium, assembly GCA_963789255.1. Classification (GTDB taxonomy): domain Bacteria; phylum Pseudomonadota; class Alphaproteobacteria; order ATCC43930; family CGMCC-115725; genus DATARH01. The sequence continues at coordinate 306,982 of CAWBJW010000002.1, forward strand.
CGGTCCGCACGGGCCGCGTTCGGCTTTACCAGGCCAGGTTCGAGCAGCTCCCGTTCGCAAGTTGTTCGATCGACAAGATACTGGCGGTCAATGTCGCCTATTTCTGGCGCGATGCGGAAGCGGTGGTGCGGGAAGCGCGGCGCGTCTTGCGGCCCGACGGGATGCTGTCGATCTACGTCACGAATGCTGCGACGATGCGCCGGTGGCGGTTTGCCGATCCGGATACGCATCGGCTCTTTGATCGCCGGCAGATAACCGACGCGCTGCGAGCCGGCGGTTTTCGCGATGATATGATCGCGGTGAGAACCGTCCGGATCACCCGGCGGATTGCCGGTATGATTGCCACCATCGGAATACGATCAGCATCTGGGCTGCTGCGTAACACGTTCTCGTAAAGACAAGGTTAGGGTGGTGGCCGTGCGTCAGCACCGGGAGAATGTAGATGCCAAAGGGCTGGAACACGATATCGGCATCGCCATCGAGACGATCGCGCTGCTCATTCGCTTCGGCCAATTACCGTGTCTGCATCACGTGCAGCATCCTTCGGAATTCATCTTCAACTTCCTTCGTCAGCCTTCAGTCAGATAAGATCATTACAAAGTCGCGCCGCTCCGTTGATAAGAAATCCGTCGTGAGCTGGCGGCGAGCCGCTGCTGTTCTGCGGCCCAAACCGACGCCACCACAGATCGCGGCTGGCGCGAGATTGAACATCCATCTTCTCGCTGGTCTCGCCATACTATTGGCGATGGCGGGTGCCGGGACTGGGTGCACGGGTCCACGCGCCGAAGGTCCGGCCGGCAATGCCACGGTTCAAGAGAGCGACCCGGCGGAGCCCATCAACCGGGCGGTCTTTGCTGCAAACCTGGCCATCGACCACGCTCTGACCAAGCCGATTGCCGAGGCCTATCAGAATTACATTCCAGCCAAACTGCGCCAAGGCGTCCATAACGTCGTAACGAACCTCGGGGAACCTAAGGTCGCGGCCAATGACCTCATCCAGGCTAACTTTGTGCGCGCCCGGACGGCGGCGCTGCGCTTGGCGGTCAACACCACGGTCGGTATCGGCGGGATAGTTGATGTAGCTGCCAAGGAGGGTCTGCCGCCCCATAACGCCGACTTCGGTGAGACGCTCGCGGTATGGGGAATTGGTGAAGGTCCATTTGTAGAATTGCCAGGTCTGGGGCCGTCAAACTTGCGCGACGCGGTCGGTACGGTGGCGGGTTTCCTGCTCGATCCGATAACGGCGGCGGGAGGGCCCGTCGCGACCTCTCTGGGGTACGCTCGCGGCGCCGCCGAATTTGTCGACACACGCAGCACGCATCTGAGCGATCTCGACGAACTGGAGCGCACTTCGATCGATTACTATGCCACGCTCCGCAGCGTGTATCGGCAGCACCGGAATGCCGAGATCGATGCGGCAAAAGCGAATTCGCTGCTCTACCGGCGAGGTGCCGCGGTTCCGCCGGAGGCTCAGCAATGAGGACCGCGTTCACCGGCAGCCGTCGGACACGGCGTGAAGCAGGTTACGTGGTGACGCTGGTAGCCGCCGCAAACGACGGGGGCATTGGCGGCGCAAAAGACATAACACATAACGCGGCCAAATGAAGCGCGTGATGTCGTGGAACTCTTGGTGAAGGCGTGCCGCAAATGACGGTGAACGATCTGGTGATCGCCGTTCTGGCCTTCGAGCGCGTGAATGGGCCGATCGCCGCCGTTGCGTACTTGATGGGGCCCCTGGCGGCGGCCCTGGCGGTGTTTTACTTCGCGGCAAAAGCCGCCGGGCGGTTCCGCAGCGGGAAGAGGTTCGACATCGGCGGCAACTTCGACCATTTCTACACCCGAATCTGGCCGTCGGCGCGTTTCGGCGCGGTCGCCTTGATCTATGCAGGGTATTTCGTGCTCTGGCTCTCGAAGTGGCCGGTCTATCCCGGATATCGTTTGCTGCATGAGCCTGACGGCAGCGTCTTTTACGGGGTGCTGTCTACCCTCATAGTCGCCGGGTTGGTTGCGATCGGCTCCTGGTAGCTGGCAGAGGCTGCGTGGTTTGCCTTGCGCTGGTTGCGCTTGGAAGCGCGCAATTGGGCAGTGCCGCTCGTTTTTTTCTTCGTCGTGATCCCCATGACGGTCGCGGTTATCGCGGCGCTGGCGGATGAATTGGTCTATCGCTCGGGCGCGCCATACATCACCGGCGCCCAAGTGCTCGAACCGGGCGCCTGGCGCCTCAGCCGACAGAATGTTGAACAGCAGATGGCTCACGGCGATGCCGGTTTCGCGACGGCGGCGGAAGCGGTGCGGCGCATGTTTGGATCTGGGAAGCCGTAAAGCGATATGGCCGGGAATCTCTGGGCCACGGATGGCGGGGTCTATTTCGGCTATGCCTGCGATCGTATGGAAGGCAAGCCACCGGCGATCGACGCAGGCATGCTACTGCCCTATGTTGGTGACCGCCATCTTGTGACGCTGGGGCCGAATGGCTCGGGCAAGAGCCGCCGGCCGGCCTCAGGCGGCGACACCATCGTTCAGTGCCGAGGTTGGCGACCACACCGACAATATCGGCCAGCCTGGCTACAACATGAAACTGTCCGAGGCGCGCGCGGAGGCGGTGAAAGCCTGGCTGGTGGCGCACGGCGTTGCCGCCGCGCGCGTGACATCCCGCGGATACGGGGACACGCGCCCCCTGGTGCCGAATGATACGGACGCGGACCGGTTCAAGAACCGCCGGGTGGAGCTTCGGCGCGTCAATTGCCGGTGAGAGGGGAAATGTTCGCGGCGGGCGATAGCCGGGAGCCTCGAACGTGCCTTGCCCTCTGACGTCCGCCCCGCCATTGGGGATCACGACGCGCAGCGCGGCGACAGGTAGTCCGATGTCAACCGTCTTTTCGATCCGACCGGATATAGCGAAGCCATTGAGCCAGACAATCTTGTTGGCGGCCCCGTCATTGTAGGTGATCTGCACGTCGTAGGTGCCGGGCGGCACTTTCAGGTCATCACCCGCCCCGCCCCGCGCGACCCCATCTCCGTTGTGCTGGCCGGCCGGGCTTACCGGACATCCCCCTGGGTGTCATCTCCATTCGTCACGGTGATCTTCAGGTCCGCGTCGGCGGCAGACTGCGGGCGGCGCGGCAACACCCACAGCAGCAAGGCCAACCCCCCGGCCGCAGGTAACAGGCTTCGCATCGAACGGCGCCTCCCTGGCGACATCATTCCGATTTCAGCAGATTTCGGGAACTAGAATTTCGGGCATCAGACACGTTTTGTTCTTGACAAATAGGAAAAATTGCTGTACGAGTCTCCGATCGTCACCCCATGGAACGAGACCGGGATGTCACTCTGCCGGAATCCGCCCGCCGCGATCCCTATGGCCGCTTCGTCAGGGGCCATTCGGGCAATCCTGCCGGGCGGCCGCCAGGGCTGCGCAACAGGGCGACGCTCGCCGCCGAGCTGATGCTCGACGACGAGGCCAAGAATTTGACCCGCAAGGCGATCAAACTCGCCCATGACGGCGACATGACGGCGCGGCGGCGCAGGGCTTCATCACCCCGGGCGAGGCGGCGCAGCTGTCGCAGGTCGTCGAGACCTATATCCGAGCCCTCGAGGCGACCGATTTCGAGCGCCGCCTGCGCGCCGTCGAGGCCGCCCCTGCTGCAACCAGTGCGCGAATTCCGCCTGATGTCGCCCTGTAGATTCAGGTGGACGGCCGAATGCGCCTCAACGAACGGTTGTATTCCCGCGTTGCGCGTCGTTCGGTGCAACGCCGGTCGCGCGCGGCCGGGCTGGCCTGGGTTATACTCGCCCTTACGTCAGATGAAGGGGTGGCGTGATGACGGACGATCTCTCTCGCATCGCCTACGGCGGCAAGACGCTTTATGGCGCGCGCGTCGGCATATTGATGCTGGAGACGCGGTTTCCGCGCATCCCGGGCGATATGGGCAACGGGCTGACCTGGCCCTTTCCGGTGCTCTACAAAGTCGTACCCGGCGCCACGCCCGACCGCGTCGTGCGCCACCAATCGCAGGGGCTCGCCAACGCCTTTCTCGATGCGGCGGCCGAGCTGGTGCAGCAGGGCGCCGACGGCATCACCACGACCTGCGGGTTTCTGTCGCTCTACCAGCGCGACCTCGCAGCCCATGTCGGCGTGCCGGTGGCGGCCTCCAGCCTGATGCAGGTCCCGCTCGTCGAGCGCCTGCTGCCGCCGGGGAAGCGCGTTGGTGTCCTGACGGTCAGCGCCGCGAGCCTGACGCCGGAGCACCTCGTTGCCGCCGGCGTCGACCCCGACATCCCGGTCGCCGGCACCGAAGGTGGACGCGAGTTCAGCCGCGTCAATCTCGACGAGAAGCACACGCTCGACGCCGCGGCGGCCGAAGCGGACATTCTCGACGCCGGCGATGCGCTGATCGCCCGGCACGCCGATATCGGCGCGATCGTGCTCGAATGCACCAACATGACGCCCTATGCCCGCGCACTCTCCGACCATCTGCGCCTGCCGGTATTCAGCATCTACAGCTTTGTCACCTGGTTCCATGCCGGCCTCGCGCCGCGCGATTTCGGGCCGCCCGGCAGCGGCCCCCGCGAATGGCGCGAGCGGTGAAGGGCGCGATCGCGATCCGCTTTGCGACCGCCGAGGATTGCCCGCTGCTGCTGCGGCTGATCCGCGAGCTTGCCGCCTACGAGAAGGCGCCCGACGCCGTCGTTGCGACCGAAGCCGACCTCATTCGCCACGGTTTCGGCCCCGATCCGCAATTCGAGGCGATCCTCGCGTTTCTCGATGGCGAGCCGGCCGGCGTTGCGCTGTTCCACACCCGTTTTTCGACCTGGCTCGGCCGGCCGGGGCTGTATCTGGAGGATCTGTACGTCACCGAAGCGGCGCGCAGCCGAGGCGTCGGCCGCCGCCTGATGGCGCGGCTCGCCAGGGTCGCGGTCGAGCGCGGCTGGGGCCGGATCGATTTTCATGTGCTCGACTGGAACCCGGCGCGCGGTTTCTACCATCGGCTCGGCATGTCGCATCTCGACGGGTGGCTGCGCTACGGCGCCGACGAAGCGGCGCTGCGCCGGCTGGCGGCAGAAGACAAGCCCTAAATCGGCCGTGAGGCCTCGCTCAGCCGAACAGCGGCGCGATCGCCAGATCGGCGGCGAGCCGGTCGAGCGCGGCACGCAATGCCGGCGGCACCGGGATCCCCGCTTCCGTCCGCTCGGCGATGCGCCGCTGCCGGTCTTCGCCGGGCAGCCGGATATGGTCGTAGCCCGGCAGCAGGGCCGAGCCGTGCAATTGCCGGATCACCGCATCGACCTGGCGCTTGAATGCGACCGGCTCGCCAAACGCCGTGATGTCGATGGCGCAGATCGCCTGCCCGGTATTGGTCGGCGTCACATCGTCCTTGTTGAAGTCGACGACGTCGGCGCTGTTGGCGGCGCCGTTCAGCGTGCCGGCGAGGAGGCCGAACATCAGCGCCAATGCCGCGCCCTTGTACCCGCCGATCGGCAAGAGGAAGCCGTCATCGGCGCGCTCGGGGTCGGTGAGCGGCCGCCCCTTACGGTCGATCATCCAGCCTTCCGGCATGGTCTTGCCCTGCTGCGCCGCGACCTTGACCTTGCCGTAGGCGGCGACCGTGGTCGCCATGTCGAGCACCAGCGGCGGCTCTTCGAGCGCCGGCACGGCGATCGCGATCGGGTTGGTCAACAAGAGCATGTCCACCCCGCCCCACGGCGGCAGGTGGTTGGCGTTGCCGACCGCAAAATAGAGCCCGATCATGTCGTGGGCGAGCGGCATCGCGGCATAGACCGCGGCGGCGCCGGCATGGTTGCCATGGCGCACGCCAACCCAGCCGACGCCGTTGTCGCGCGCCAGGTCGATCGCGGTCTCGACCGCGCGGGCGACAACCAGGCTGCCGAGGCCGTTGTCGCCATCGACCAGCGCCGCTGCCTTGCTGCGGCGAATGACCCGGATGTCAGGCGCGGTGTTGAGCCCGCCCGCCTTGATGCGGCGGATATATTGCGGCAGCCGGAACACCCCCGTGCCCGTCGGCGCCCGAGATGTCGGAAGCGGCCATCAGTTGCGCCGCCTTCTCCGCCGCCGCCGCCGGAATGCCGACGGCCCGGTAGGCGGCGGCGATAAAGCGGGTCAGCGCCGCCGCGGAGATGCGCGGCGCTCCCGGATTTTGCCCGGCCATTCGCCCTCGCCCCTGCTACCGGCCGCGATAAGTCGGCACGGGTGGGGGCGCGGCATGACCGGTCGTCCCAGACAGGGCCTGATCCACCAGAGCCTGGTCTTCGGCAGAAAGCGGTTCGACGATCTCCTCGCTTGCGGCGCCGCCCGCGCGCTGGGACGCTCGCGGATCGATGACAATCCCCCCGCTCATCGCTTGCAAGGCCAGGCCTCTCACCTTTCTGGCCAATTGCAGCGCCCGCATGAATTGGCCCGTGCACGCTTGTTCGCTTTCGCCGACGGCAAGGTTCTCCGCGAATATCTTGATCGCCTCTTTCACCCTTTCCGCGTAGGCGGCAGCAACAATCGCGGCGTCCTCGTGTGCGCTGTCATCCGGCATCAGCTTCCTCCTAGATCGGGGCGACGATCCACACCGCCGCTCCGGCCACGCCGACGCGAAAGCCGAGACGGATCCCAGTCCTGTCGGATGGTCCCTTCATGGCCATGCGGCGGGCATCATTACGCGAACGACGCCACGCCGCTGTCAAGGCACGGCCGTTCGAGTGAAGGCCCTTCCTGGCCAGCCGCCATTCCGCTTTGAGGGTCTTGTCTCTCCGGCTCAATTTGCACGATATTATGGCGCCATGCTGTTTGCGCCTTTGCTCGCCCGCGTGATCCGCGTCGGCCGGCTCAACGTCATCGACGCCACCGGCAAGCGGCACCTGTTCCAAGGTTCGCCCGGCCCCTCGGCTTGCGTTCGGCTGCACGACCCGGCGCTCCACTGGAAGCTGTTCCTGAAACCCCGGCTGTTCGTGCCCGAGGCTTATATGGACGGCACGCTGACTGTCGAAGAGGGCAGCCTTTACGATTTCATCGATATTCTGGTGTCGAACGAGGCGGCGCAGTCGGCCGCGCTGCCGCTGCGGTTGAGCCTGGCCGCAGGTCGCCTCGTCCGCCGCCTGCACCAGTACAATCCGGTACCGCGCGCGCGCCGCAACGTCGCGCACCACTACGATCTGTCGGACCAGCTTTACGAGCTGTTCCTCGACCGCGACCGGCAATATTCCTGCGCGTATTTCCGCTCGCCGGACGATGACCTCGACACCGCGCAGACTGAACAAGAAACGGCACATCGCCGCGAAGCTGCTGCTGCGCCCGGGACAGAAGGTGCTCGATGTCGGCTCGGGCTGGGGCGGTCTTGCGCTCTACCTTGCCGCCGAATGCGGCGTCGATGTCACGGGGCTCACCCTGTCCGAGGAGCAGCACAAGGTGGCGACCCGCCGCGCCGCGACGGCCGGCCTCGGCGACCGGGTGCGGTTTCATCTGCGCGATTATCGCGAGGAAAAGGGGCATTACGACCGCATCGTCTCGGTCGGCATGTTCGAGCATGTCGGGGTCAACCAATACCCGGTCTTTTTCCGCCGGCTGAGCGAGCTGCTCGCGCCCGACGGGGTCGCGCTGCTGCATTCGATCGGCCGCATGGACGGGCCGGGGACGACCAATCCGTGGCTGCGCAAATATATTTTCCCCGGCGCCTACGCGCCGGCATTGTCCGAAGTCCTGCCGGAGGCCGAGCGGGTGCGGCTGTGGGTCACCGATATCGAGATCCTGCGGCTGCATTACGCCGAAACCTTGCGCGCCTGGCGCCGCCGCTTCGAGCAGAACCGAGACCGCATCCGCGCGCTCTACGACGAACGCTTCTGCCGGATGTGGGAGATGTACCTGGTCGGGACCGAGCTTGCCTTCCGCCGCGACATCTGTCTCGTCTTCCAGATGCAGCTGGCAAAGGCCGTCGATACCGTGCCGATGACCCGCGACTACATGGTCGACTGGGAGCGCGCCGCCCGCCCGGCCAAGGAAAGGCCGGCCGGGCGCGCCGCCTGATTCGGCAACGTCCTCGCGGCGGGCCATCGACCGGCAATCGTCCCCGGGTTCCACAGGCTGTGAATCAAATGGCCGCGCCCGCGCCGGAGCCGCGGTGGTATTCTTTCGGCACATGGAAACAACAACGACTGCGCGGGTCACCCCGCTGCGCGAACCCGACCTGGAGCGGGGGCCGCAACCGCCCGCGAACATCGAGGCCGAACAGGCGCTGTTGGGGGCGATCCTGATCAACAACGCAGCCTATGGCCGGGTCGCCGAGTTCCTGATGCCCGAGCATTTCGGCAACGCCGTGCATGGCCGCATCTACGCCGCGATCGGCAAGCTGATCGAGCGCGGCCAGATCGCCGACCCGATAAGGCTCAAGGATCTGTTCAACCAGGACGGCGCGCTCGCCGATATCGGCGGCGCCCAATACCTGGCGCGCCTCGCCGAAGCGGCGGTGACGATCATCAACGCCGAGCATTACGGCCGCACGATCCACGATTTGCATCTGCGGCGCGAGCTGATCACGATCGGCCAGGATGTCGTCACCGAGGCGTTCAATCACGACCTCGACGACCCCGCCGTAGAGCAGATCGAGCGCGCCGAGGCGAAGCTGTTCGAGCTGGCAACGACAGGACAGGCCGAAGGCGGCTTCCAGGAATTCAGCACGGCGCTGACCGGCGCGATCACCCTGGCCGAGGCGGCTTTCAAGCGCGACGGCAAGACCGTCGGAGTGGCGACCGGGTTTGTCGATCTCGACAAGAAGCTCGGCGGGCTGCACCCATCCGACCTGCTCATCCTTGCCGGCCGGCCGTCGATGGGCAAGACCGCGCTTGCCACCAACATCGCCTTCAATGCGGCAAAGGCCTATCGCGGCGCGCGCAGCGCGGACGGCCGGATCGATTTGAGCCGGGAGGCCGAGGACGGCGCGGTGGTCGGCTTCTTTTCGCTGGAAATGTCGGCCGAGCAGCTCGCCACCCGCATCCTCGCCGAGGAATCCGGCACGTCCTCCGACAAAATCCGCCGAGGCGAGGTGCGCCATGAGGATTTCGACAAGTTCGTTGCCGCATCGGCGCGGCTCGCCGCGGTGCCGCTTTATATCGACGACACGCCGGCGCTCTCGGTCGCCGCGTTGCGCACCCGGGCGCGGCGCCTCAAACGCCAGCGCGGGCTGGGGCTGATCGTCGTCGACTATCTGCAGCTGATGCGTCCCTCGGCGCACAATCGGGCGATGGAAAACCGGGTGCAGGAGGTCTCCGACATCACCCGCGGATTGAAGGCGATCGCGAAGGAACTGGGTGTGCCGGTGCTGGCCTGTGCGCAACTCTCGCGCGCCGTCGAGCAGCGCGAGGACAAGCGGCCGATGCTCGCCGATCTGCGCGAATCGGGGTCGATCGAGCAGGATGCCGATGTCGTGATGTTCATCTTCCGCGAGGAGTATTACCTGTCGCGCGGCGAGCCGAGCCGCCGCCCGGAGGAGAGCGAGGACAAGTTCAACGACCGCTACGACCGCTGGAAGGACCGCGTTGAGGCCGCCTACGGCATGGCCGACGTGATCATCGCCAAGCAGCGCCACGGGCCGATCGGCACGGTCAAGCTGCATTTCGAGGCGGAGACGACGAAGTTCGACAACTTCATCGGCCCCGAGCACCTGCCCGCCGGCGATTACTGACACCTTGGAGCGGTGCCATGAGCGATGAGCGGGACGAGCTTTGCCGGCGCTGGATCGAGAAATCGGCCGAAATGCGCGGACAACGACGACTTCCGGATTGTGCTGCTCCGTTCATAAGCGTCGCCCCGCCGCGTTACGACCCGGAACAAATCCCCTCAATTCTTTACGTCGGGAAGGCGACCCGAGGACTGTGGGGTGATCGAGAGGACGTAGGAGAACTGCTCGACCAGCAAGAGAAATTTACCGTAAATAGCCTTGCCGATTACGCAGCCGAATGGCTTGAGAAAAATATATGGAATAGAGGCTGGCGCCGCCCAGGACCATTCTGGTATTTCGCACGATCCTTGAGCGAAACCGTTGCTTCTGTCACTCATAGTGAGATTGACGACTTACAAAATTTGGTTTGGACTAATATTTCTAAAATTGGGGTTGGAATCGGGAATCCAGGCGGGGAATACCTCGAACTTCAAAAAGATCTCAGCGTAAACACACTACGTTATGAGATCCTACATTATAAGCCAAAAATCGTGTTTTGGGTAAACGGAGATTATGCTTCGGACGTGGTCAACCGCGTCGTCAGTGATCCCCGGCAAGAGACTTGGCAAAAGGGAGACTCTGATCTCTGGTATTGGTGGCGCGGCCCGGTGGACGGCATGCCAGCAATGATCTGGGCAGGCCATCCCCAGGGTAAAAAGCAAATCGTCCTAAATTCTTGGTTAGATAAAGCTCGCGATCTTGTTTCATCGACAAATCGTGACTGATGACCTCCGATCCGGCAACGCGCGCCGGCGCGATCCTCGAAATCGACCTCGCCGGCATCGCCGCCAATTGGCGCTTGCTGGCAGAGACGGCCGCGCCGGCGGCTGTGCGCCGCGGTGGTCAAGGCCAATGCCTATGGCCTTGGCGCCGTTCCGGTGGCGCGGGCGCTCGATGGCGGCCGGCTTCGGATGTTTTTCATCGCTAGCCTCGACGAGGGGATTGCGCTGCGCCAGGCGGTCGGCACGCTGCCCGAGATCGCCGTCCTCAACGGCCCCTTGCCCGGCACCGCGGCGGAGTTCGCGCGATACGGCCTGATCCCGGTGCTGAACGAACCGGGACAGGTCGAGGCATGGCGCGAGGCGAGCGGCGGGCATCCCGCCATCCTCCATGTCGATACCGGCATGGCGCGGCTCGGCCTCACCGCGCGCGAGTTCGCGGCAGTGGCGGAGAACCCGCCGCCGATCCGCTGGCGCGCGGTGATCAGCCACCTCGCCTGCGCCGACAACCCCGGACATCCGCTCAACGAGCGCCAGCGCGTCCGCTTCGCCGCCGCGGCGGCACGGCTGCCCGGCGTGACGGCGAGCCTGGCGGCCTCCTCGGGCATCTTTCTCGGGCCCGGGTATCATTTCGACATGGTGCGTCCGGGCGCCGCCCTCTTCGGCGTCAACCCGCAGCCGGGCCGCCTCAACCCGCTGCGGCAGATCGTGCGGCTCACTGGAAAAATCGTGCAAATCCGCCAAATTGACAGCGGCAAACCGGTTGGCTACGGTGCCGCCCATGTGATGGAGGCGCCCGGCCGCGTGGCAACAGTGGCGGTCGGCTATGCCGATGGCTGGCCGCGCTCGCTGAGCCGTCGCGGCTGCGGCTATCTGGCTGGCACGCGCGTTCCGCTCCTGGGCCGGGTCTCGATGGATCTTGTCACGTTCGATGTCTCGGCGGTTCCCCCGGCGATGGCGCGCCCCGGCGCGATGATCGAGCTGCTCGGCGAAAATTACGGCGTCGACGACGCGGCCTCCGATGCCGGGACGATCGGCTACGAGATCCTGACGGCGCTCGGCTCGCCGCTACCATCGCATTTATCGCGGCTCGCCCGAACCTGATCCTACCGGGATAAATCTTCCGGGATGATCGCGTTTCCTGCGTCGATCGGCGCGATCTTCCTCGCCTTCCTCGCCGCAGTCGGGCGGCTTGCGCTGTTCGTCGGGAGCGCACTCGGTTCCGGTCTCACGCCGCCCTGCTATCCCCGCCTCATCGTGCGGCAGATCGTCTATATCGGCTATTTCTCGCTGCCGGTGGTCGGGCTGACCGCGCTCTTCACCGGGATGGTGCTGGCGCTGCAATCCTACACCGGGTTCAGCCGCTTCAACGCCGAGAGCGCGATCGCGACGGTCGTCGTGCTGTCGGTAACGCGCGAACTCGGGCCGGTCATTGCCGGGCTGATGGTGGCGGGACGGGTCGGCGCGGCAATGGCCGCCGAGATCGGGACGATGCGCGTCACCGACCAGATCGACGCGCTGACCACGCTGTCGACCGACCCCTTGCGCTACCTCGTGCTGCCGCGCCTGCTCGCCGGGGCGTTGACCCTGCCTTTTCTCGTCCTCGTCGCCGACATCATCGGGGTGTTTGGCGGGTTTCTCGTCGCCACGTACAAGCTCAACTTCAATCCGGCGAGCTATCTCACCCAGACCGAGCAATATCTGGCGACGATGGACGTCGTCTCCGGCCTCGTCAAAGCCGCCGTGTTCGGGTTCATCGTCGCGCTGATGGGCTGCTATTACGGCTATCATTCGCGCGGCGGCGCCGAGGGGGTGGGTCAGGCGACGACCAACGCGGTGGTCTCGGCCTCGATCCTGATCCTGCTATCAGACTATTTCATGACCCAGGCGTTCTTCGCATGACGAGCGGCGCCCCGGTCCCCAAGATCGCCGTCAGCGGGGTGGAGAAATCCTTCGACGGCAAGCGCGTGCTCGACGGCCTCGACATCGCCTGCAGCGCCGGCGAGAGCCTTGTCATCATCGGCGGTTCGGGAACGGGAAAATCGGTGCTGATCAAATGCATTCTCGGGTTGATGCGGCCTGAAGCCGGGTCGATTCGCATCGATGGGATCGAGACGGTCGGGATGCGGCGGGCCGCGCGCGAGCGGCTGATGCGCCGCTTCGGCATGCTGTTCCAGGGCAGCGCCCTGTTCGATTCGCTCAGGGTGTGGGAGAATGTCGCGTTCGGGCTGATCCAGGGGCGCGGCATGCCGGGGCGGCAAGCTCGCGAGATCGCGCTGCAAAAGCTGGCGGCGGTTGGGCTTGGTCCCGAAGTCGCCGGGTTGAGCCCCTCCGAGCTGTCGGGCGGCATGCAGAAGCGGGTGGCACTGGCCCGCGCGATCGCGGCCGAGCCGGAGATCCTGTTTTTCGACGAGCCGACGACCGGGCTCGATCCGATCATGGCGGATGTGATCAACCGGCTGATCGTCGATTTGGTGCGCGGGCTCGGCGCCACCGCGGTCTCGATCACCCACGACATGGTGAGCGCGCGCAAGATTGCCGACCGCATCGCGATGCTGCACAAGGGACGCATCGTTTGGCAGGGGCCGACGGCCGAGATCGACCGCACCGACAACCCGTATGTTGACCAGTTCGTCAATGGCCGTGCCGAAGGTCCGATCCAAATGGAGGTTCGCGCCGCATGAAGACGCAGGCGAGCTATGCCTGTCAGCAATGCGGGGCGGTGGCGCCCAAATGGGCTGGCCGCTGCGAAGCATGCGGCGCCTGGAACAGCATGGTCGAGGAGCTGCCGCGCGCCACCCCGCCAAAGGGTCTCGGCGCCAAAGGTCTTGGCGGGGGTAGCGGGCGGCGTGGCGGACATGCTCTCGATTTCGTCGCGTTGCGCGGCGAGACCACCGGACCGCCACGGCGCCTCACCGGCATCGCCGAGTTCGACCGGGTGTGCGGTGGTGGGCTGGTGGCGGGATCGACGATCCTCGTCGGCGGCGATCCGGGGATCGGCAAATCGACGCTGTTGCTGCAAGCTGCCGCATCGCTTGCCGCCGCCGGCGGCGACGCCGCCTACATCACCGGCGAGGAGGCGATCGATCAGGTCCGGCTGCGCGCCGAGCGGCTGGGAGTCGCCGACACCCCGGTACGTCTTGCGTCGGCCGCCAGCGTGCGCGACATCATGGCGGCGCTCGACGACAACAGGGCGCCGGATCTCGTCGTCATCGATTCGATCCAGACGATGTATCTCGACACCCTCGACAGCGCCCCCGGGACGGTCAGCCAGGTGCGCGGCGCGGCCCAGGAACTGATCGGGCTGGCCAAGCGCCGCGGCCTCGTCATCGTGCTGGTCGGCCATGTCACCAAAGAGGGGCTGATCGCCGGCCCGCGCGTGCTCGAGCACATGGTCGACACCGTGCTCTATTTCGAGGGCGAGCGCGGTCATCAGTTCCGCATCCTGCGCGCGGTCAAGAACCGCTTCGGTGCGACGGACGAGATCGGCGTGTTCGAAATGAGCGACCGCGGGCTGGTCGAAGTGCCGAACCCCTCGGCGCTGTTCCTGGCGGATCGGATGCCCGCGGATGGCGAGGCGGACGACCCGGACACCGGCAAGATCGCCGGCGCGGCGGTGTTCGCCGGCATCGAGGGAACCCGTCCGGTGCTGGTCGAGGTCCAGGCGCTGGTGGCGCCCTCGCTGCTCGGCACACCGCGGCGGGCGGTGGTCGGCTGGGACGCAACGCGCCTCGCGATGATCACCGCGGTGCTCGATGCGCGTTGCGGCCTGTCGGTCGGCGCCAACGACATCTATCTCAACGTTGCCGGCGGCTTGCGGATCGTCGAGCCGGCCGCCGACCTTGCCGTCGCGGCGGCGCTGGTCTCGGCCCTGACCGAAACGCCGGTCCCGGCCGATACTGTCGTGTTCGGCGAGATCGGGCTGTCCGGCCGGGTGCGCCCGGTCGCGCATGCCGATGCGCGCCTCAAGGAGGCGGCAAAGCTCGGTTTCGCCGAGGCCTGGGTCCCGCTCCGCCCGCCAGGGATCGCAGTGGGGCGCGGCGCGCGCCAAGTCACGCCCGGCGAAGGCCTGGCGACGGTCGCAATCGGCCATCTGAGCGAACTCGTGGCGCGACTTTCTGCGGCGCCGGGGCGCCGGGTCCAGGCGCCAGGACCGCACCCCGGCTCGCGCCGGCTCGCGACCGCGCTTTAGGCATTGCCGATGAACCCGCTCGACCTCGGCGTTATCGCGGTCATCGTGCTGTCGGCGATCTTTGCCTTCGCCCGCGGCTTTGTCCGCGAGGCATTGTCGATCGTTGCCTGGGCCGGCGCCGCCTTCATCACGCTCAAGGGCTTCGACTGGGTCTACGCGCAGGTCGACCCGAGGGTGCACAACCCGCTCCTATCGCAGGTGATCGCCGTGTTTGGCCTGTTCGTCGTCAGCCTCATTGTGTTGACGATTCTCACCGGCATGGCCGCGCGCATGGTGCGACTGAGCGGGCTGTCGCCGATCGACCGCACCTTGGGTTTCATCTTCGGCCTCGCGCGCGGCGCGTTTCTTGTCTGCCTCGCCTATCTTTTGCTCGATGTCAGCGTCCAGCCCAACGACCGGCCGGTATGGATCCGCGAGGCAAAGAGCGCGCCCTACCTGCACGAAGGCGCCGATGTGCTGAAGGGCTTCCTGCCTGAGTCGCTCAAGGCCAAGAGCGCTGAAGTCGGCGGCGACTTGATCCAAAAAATTGATCCGGAGGCAGCGGCGAACGCGGAGGCGGAAAAGGCGATGCGCGCCTTGGCGACACCCGGCCCCGCGGCCGCTCCGGATTCCGATTCGGTGCCGGCGCCAGCGCCGAGCTACCGGGAGCGCGACCAAAAGGAGCTCGACCGGTTGATCGGTACGCAGCGGTAAGCGCGGCGGATGTCGACCGCGGGCGTCATGCCCTCGCAATGGCCCCGCCACATTCATATATTCGTCACAGCCGGAGCGGCTAGATCGAGGGTGGCGGATGCTGACGACCGGCGGCGCTGAGGCGGACCGTTTCCACGAGGAGTGCGGCGTTTTCGGGGTCTATGGCCATCCCGACGCGGCCGCGCTCGCCGCGCTCGGGCTGCACGCCTTGCAGCACCGCGGCCAGGAATCCGCCGGCATCGTCGCCTATGACGGCGAGCAGTTCAGCGCGCATCGCGGCCCGGGCCTGGTCAGCGACAATTTCAGCTCGAAGGAGGTCATCGCGCGGCTGCCTGGCGCCATGGCGATCGGCCATGTGCGCTACGCGACGACGGGTGAAGTGGCGCTGCGCAACATCCAGCCGCTCTTTGCCGATTTCGAGTTCGGCGGGTTGGCGATCTGCCACAACGGCAATCTGACCAACTCATACCAGCTGCGCCGCCAGCTGGTGCGCCGCGGCAGCCTGTTCCAGTCGACCAGCGATACCGAGGTCATCGTTCACCTGATCGCGACGAGCCTCAAAGACACCGTTGTCGAGCGGCTGACCGACGCGTTGAAACAGGTCGAGGGGGCGTATTCGCTGGTTGCGCTGTCGCAGGATTCGGTGATCGGGCTGCGCGACCCGCTCGGCGTGCGTCCGCTGGTGCTCGGCAGGCTCGGCGATGCCTGGATCCTCGCCTCGGAGACCTGCGCCCTCGACATCATCGACGCCGACTTCGTGCGCGATGTCGAACCGGGCGAAATCGTCATCATCGGCGCCGGCGGGGTGCGCAGCGTCAAGCCGTTCAGCCACGTGCCAAAGCGGCTTTGCGTCTTCGAGTACATCTATTTCGCGCGGCCCGACAGCGTGCTCGAAGGCAAGAGCGTCTACGAGGCGAGGAAGCGGATCGGCCGCGAGCTGGCCCGCGAAGCGCCGGTCGATGCCGACATCGTCGTGCCGGTGCCCGATTCGGGCGTCCCGGCAGCGCTCGGCTATGCCGCCGAATCGGGGCTGCCGTTCGAATTGGGGATCATTCGCAACCACTATGTCGGGCGCACCTTCATCGAGCCCACCGACCAGATCCGCCATCTCGGCGTGCGCCTCAAACACAACGCCAACCGCGCCGACCTCGAAGGCAAGCGGGTCATCCTGGTCGACGATTCGATCGTGCGCGGCACCACCTCCACCAAGATCGTCGAGATGGTCCGCCATGCCGGCGCCCGCGAGGTGCACATGCGGATCTCCAGCCCGCCGACCAGCTTTCCGTGCTTTTACGGGATCGCGACGCCATCGCGCGACCAGCTCCTCGCCGCCCGCTTCGATGCCGATGAAATGGCCAGGCACATCGGCGTCGACAGCCTCGCCTTCATCTCGATCGATGGTCTCTACCGGGCGATGGGCGAGCCCGACCGCGACGCGCTCGCCCCGCGCTTCTGCGACGCCTGCTTCACCGGCGACTACCCGATCCGGCCGGCCGACGCCGACAATGGCAAGGTTTCGGTGCAATTGTCGCTGCTCGCGCCAGCGTGACCGCACCGACCGCGACCCCGGTGGCCGACGTCAGCCTCTCGGCCGAAGCCCCGGTTCGCGCGCCTGTCGATCAGCCCATCCGCGTCATCTTCGCGGCACTGATGCTGGTCATGCTGCTGGCTTCGCTCGACCAGACAATCGTGTCGACGGCGCTGCCGACGATCGTCGGCGAGTTCGGCGGGCTGGCGCATCTGTCGTGGATCGTCACGGCCTATCTGCTCGCCACCACGGTGGTGACGCCGGTCTACGGCAAACTCGGCGACCTGTTCGGCCGAAAAATCGTGCTGCAATCGGCGATCCTGTTATTCCTCGTCGGTTCGGCCTTGTGCGGCCTCAGCCGCTCGATGACGCAGCTGATCGCTTTCCGCGGGCTGCAGGGCCTTGGCGGCGGCGGCCTGATCGTCACGACGATGGCGATCGTCGGCGACATGATCGCGCCGCGCGAGCGCGGCCGCTACCAGGGCATCTTCGGCGGCGTCTGGGGGCTTGCGACGATCCTCGGGCCGCTGATCGGCGGGTTTTTCGTCCAGCATCTGAACTGGCGCTGGATTTTTTACGTCAATTTGCCGCTCGGCCTCCTTGCGGTCGCCGTCATCGGCTGGACCTTTACCGCACCAGGGGCGCGGCGCCGACCGGCGATCGACGCGATCGGGGCGGCGCTCCTCGCCGTCGCGCTGACCGGCCTCATCCTGTTCACCAGCCTCGGCGGCAACACCTTCCCGTGGGGTTCGCTGCCGACAATCGCGATGATCGCAACGGGCCTGGCGGCGCTGGCCGGCTTCGTCATTCGCGAGCATTTTGCGGCGGAGCCGCTCCTGCCGTTGCAGCTGTTTGGCAACCGCATTTTCGCCGTTTCCTGCGCCGTCTGCTTTATCGTCGGCCTTGCGATGTTCGGTTCGGTCACCTTCATGCCGATCTACCTTCAGGTCGTGAAGGGGATGAGCCCGACGATGGCCGGACTGCAGCTGACGCCAATGATGGGCGGCATGCTGGTAACCTCGATCGCCACCGGCCGGACCATCAGCCGCATCGGCCGCTACCGGCCGTTCCCGATCGCCGGGACCGCGATAGCGACCGTCGGGCTCGGCCTGTTGACGACGCTCGGCACCGACAGCAGCCCATGGACGGCCTCCGGGTACATGCTGGTGCTCGGCCTCGGTCTCGGCATGGTCATGCAGGTGCTGGTGCTGGCGGTGCAGAACGCGGTCGACTACCGCCATCTCGGCGTCGCCACCTCGGGCACCAGCTTGTTCCGAGCGATCGGCGGGTCGGTCGGCGTGTCGCTGTTCGGCGCGATTTTCACCGCCGGTCTGGCGGCCCATCTGACGGGCGGCCTGCCGGCCGGGACGAGACTGCCGGCCATCGCCGGTCCCGCGGCGATCCGGGCGCTGCCGGCCGCGCTCAGAATGGCGTATCGCGATGCGTGCGCCGCCGCGCTCCATCCCGTCTTCCTCTCGGCGGCGGGCGTGGCGGCGCTGGGTTTCCTGCTCACCTGGCTTCTCCGGGAGGTGCCGTTGCGGGGCGGCAGGCCAGCGCGCGGCGACGACGAGCGCCATGCGGGCTCGGAGCGCCGGCGCGGTGAAAGCTGATCCCGGCGCAACGGGAGCCGGCCGCGGCGACCGGCTCGCCGGCAGGATCGCCTTGATCACCGGCGCCTCGCGCGGCATTGGCGCGGCAATCGCCGAGCGCTTTGCCGGCGAGGGGGCGCACGTCGTGCTGGCGGCGCGCACCGTCGGCGGCCTCGAAGAGGCGGACGACGCGGTCCGTGCAATCGGCGGCAGCGCCACCCTGGTGCCGCTCGATCTGCGCGAGTTCAGCAAGATCGACGAACTGGCGGCGGCGCTCTACCAGCGCTACGGCCGGCTCGATATTCTCGTCGGCAATGCCGCCGAATTCGGCGTCTTTTCGCCATTGGGCCATATCGATCCCAAGCTGTGGGGCGAGATCATCGAGCTCAACCTGACCGCCAACTGGCGGCTGATCCGGGCGATGGACCCGCTGTTGCGCGCCGCCCCGGCCGGGCGCGCGATCTTCCTCACCAGCCGGCTGGCGCGCGACGCCCTGCCCTATTACGGCCCCTACGCGGTAGCCAAGGCCGGCCTCGAAACCCTGGTGCGGATCTATGCCGGCGAGATCGCCCGGACCGCGGTGCGAGCCAATCTGTTCGATCCGGGCATCGTGCGCACCCGCCTGCGCGCCCGCATCTTCCCGGGCGAGAACCCGGCAACGCTGCCGGCCCCGGAGAGCGTCACCGACGCCGTTCTCGAACTCGCACTCCCGGGATGCACGCGCAACGGCGAGATCGCGATCGTCGGCACGCAGACCTAGTCTTCATCAAAATCTTCGCGACAGCCAGCCGGACCATTGTGGCGCGCGACCCGCACTGGCTGGCCGCTTATACCAAGTCCCTCCGAGCGCGACTCACGTAGGGGATTCCCAAGGCGAGGAGAATGTGATTCACCGTGGCAAACGAGAGGGGGTTTGCCATGGCGGCAGCGGTTCGCCTTCGGGAGGGTTACGACGCGGTAGGATTGCGCGATCTGGCGAAGCGGTCTGTGGATGCCGCTCAGACCCGACGCTTGTTGGCTCTGGCGGCGATCTATGACGGCGGATCTCGCACCGAGGCCGCCAAGATGGGTGGCGTCGGGCTGCAAACGGTGCGGGACTGGGTGTTGGCTTTCAACGCCGAGGGGCCGCCTGGCTTGGTGAACGGCAAGGCCCCGGGCAACGCGCCGCTGCTCACCGAAGCGCACCGGCAAGCGTTGCTGGAGATCGTCGAGAGCGGTCCGATCCCGGCGGTTCACGGCGTTGTCCGCTGGCGGCTGGTCGATCTGGCGCAATGGGTGTTCGAGGAATTCCGCATCTCGATCAGCAAGCAGACGCTGAGCCGCGAATTGCGCGCTCTGGGCTTGCGCAAGCTGTCGGCGCGACCCCGGCACCACGCCCAGGATGGCGAGGCCCTGGCGGCGTTCAAAAAAACTTCGCCGAGAGCCTCGACGTGATTGCCAAGCGCGACGCGGCCGGCAAGCCGATAGAGATCTGGTTTCAAGACGAGGCCCGGATCGGCCAGAAGAACAAGATCACCCGGCGATGGGCACGGCGCGGGACGCGGCCCTCGGCACCCCACGATCAGAGAACGCGCTCGACCTATATCTTCGGCGCGATCTGTCCGGCCAAGGGGACTGCCGCCGGCCTCATCCTGCCGCGCTGCAATACCGCCGCGATGGCGCTGCACCTGGCCGAAATCTCCCGAACGGTTACACCGGGCGCCCATGCCGTCCTGCTGCTCGATCAGGCCGGCTGGCACCTCTCCGCCAAGCTCGACATCCCCGACAACATCACCCTGATGCCGCTGCCCCCGAAGTCGCCGGAACTCAATCCGGTCGAAAACATCTGGCAGTACATGCGCGACAACTGGCTCTCCAACCGGGTCTTCCAGTCGTACGGCGACATCCTCGATCACTGCTGTCATGCCTGGAACAAGCTCGTTGACCGGCCATGGACTATCATGTCGATCGGCCTGCGCGATTGGGCCCATCGGTTCTAATCAGCGGGATTTGGTATTAGTCGCGCGATGGCGACAATTCTACTCAAGACCTGCCGCCGGACAGGCGCGCAGCGTTAGGCCCGGTTCTATGGCTGGATTATTAGAGGGGGCGGCGGATGTAGCGGGGGGAGCTGCATCGGCCCGCTCGCGTTGGAGCGTCGCATGTACACGGCCACCCGGCCGTAATCGTCGCCCTCTATCAAGGAAAGTTCCCGATGCTCTATGTCGGCCAATATCCCTAGCTTACTTGTCCATTGGCCCGAACCTAGCTGGCGCGCAACGTGGGAGGGCGCACCTTCCAAATTCACAAAGAGCGCAATCTTCATAAAGCCAGGTTCCAGGCTGCCATCCGCGCATTGCACGAACCCTATGCTTACGAACAGCTCCAAGAATGCTTCGAGCGTTTCGGTGCGCCTGAAACCGACCGGCCATCGGTTGTCGTCATCTGGCCACAGAGAAACAAGATCATTGCAGACCG
This sequence comes from uncultured Alphaproteobacteria bacterium, assembly GCA_963789255.1. Lineage (GTDB taxonomy): Bacteria > Pseudomonadota > Alphaproteobacteria > ATCC43930 > CGMCC-115725 > DATARH01. Next base: position 327,876 of record CAWBJW010000002.1, read on the forward strand.
ACCACGCTACGCAGTTGTAGCGCGGTGTCTGGGCGCTTGTCAGTCTGGAATTGAACTGATTGAGCTTAGGAAGCCCAGAAAAGAGAAGGTTCATGCAATAAGCTGGCGATCCTTACCCCACTGAAGCCATGCGGCGGCCATACGGTCGTAGTATCCGCGGTCGTCATCCTGAACAGGATCTTCGCCGGTCAATTCGCGGAGTGCAGGGAACCAATAGTCTGGCCGCGAGCGCAGGCTATCGAGCAGCAGGGGCACGGCTCGATCGCCCAGCTTCACGATATTTTTATATGCCGGATGTTGCCGCCGCCGCGCAATCGACGCGATATGGCCCGTCTCTCGTGTCCACTGAGTTGCGAGAGCGATGTACCAATCTCCGAAATTTCGCTTTGCGACTTCCAAGGCTAAAGGTGCAGGCGTTTTCGTATCTTTGGCGGAGATGAACCGTAGATCGAATAAGTCCAGCCGGGTTGTTCGCTGCCCGCTTGGCGGTTTCGTAGTGAAAAAACCAGGAGATCCTGTGATCCTGGGCGTTTCACCCGAATGTTCGAAGAAAATCGTATAGTTCATTCTGCTTTTCCTTTGGCTTTGGCTGCCTGCTCGCCGGCAGCCGTTTGAGCGGCTTTCAATTCATCAATCCTCGTCGAGAGCCAATCTCGAAAGGAAACGGCGGCGTTCAGGTCGAGCATCAAGCTCGCTTCGAGTTCACGAACAATGCCGGGCCTGGAGACTACCTCCGTTGCGGGACCGAGTTGGCCTCCCTCGATCGGGTGCATCATCATCTGAGGAATCGCCGCTCGCTCGCTGTAAAGCGCGGCATGGATGAGGCCGCGCGGAGTGAGCGAGCCGATCGCGCCGTTCACATGAATCACGCGAAATTGCGTGCCCTTGATGTAATGGAACGTGATGGAGTCCAGCGTCACTTCGGGCGGTGCGTCGGACATCGGGCGGCCTCCGGCTTGCGCGCTCCGTGAAGGCTTGCGCTGGCGACAAGAACGCCGCGTGAGCAACGAACGTTCAGGCCGGCCGCGACCCTAGCGGGTTGACCCGCCGGCGGTCAACACCGCCCCGCCAAGCTATCGCCCGACTCGCGGAATCTCGCTGTCTGTGACCCACTGAGACGCGCAAAATCCCAAATCGGTGTTGCTTAACGGTTAAAGCCGAGCCGGGGTTTCAGGTATCCCAGCGACTGATCCAGCGGTGACGGCTCCATCAGTATAGGGTCGGCTGTGGGCCATGGGTCGTCAACGCGTTCGAGCGAAGCGATCGGGCGCGGTGGGTCCGACAGGCGGCATTCGGACTGGGGCGCTGCGCCGCTCGGATCGGGCTTGCGCGGCGCGCGCGACGGGAGCACCGTTGTCGGGATCGGGCTTCGCGCAAGCCTGCCGCACCAGGAGCTGACCCATGAAAGAGGGCTACCGGTTTGTCGATTGCGACATGCACATCATGGAGCCGCTCGACCTGTTCGATAAGTATCTCGACCCGGCGTTCAAGGACCGCGTCACCTCCTCGGTGCAGAAATCGGCCTCCGGCTCGACCGGCATGCGCGGGCGGCCGTTGTGGTTCTTCGACGGCACGCCCTTGAGCAATGACGGCAACATCTCGCAATACAACCGCACCCGCGGGCCGCTGGTTTCCGGCCGGGCCAACACGAACGTGATGTTCGCCGTCGAGCGCGGCTACGACGCCGAGGCGCAAATCATCGGCATGGAGATGGAGGGCATCGACATCGCCGTGCTGTTCCCGACCGTCGGCCTGTCGTTTCTCGGCCGCGACAACATGGACCCGCAATTCTCGGCGGCGATCTGCCGCGCCTACAACGACTGGCTGCACGATTTTGTTCAGCACAGCCCGGACCAGCTGAAGATGGCGGCGATGCTGCCGATGCACGACGTCAACCTCGCCTGCCGGGAACTGCACCGCGTTGTCAAGGAATACGGCGCGGTCGGGACCTTCGTGCGGCCCAATTACCTGAACGGGCGCTACTGGCATTCGACCTATTGGGACCCGCTCTACGCGATGCTGCAGGAGTACGAAATCCCGCTGTGCTTCCATGAGGGCACCGGGTCGTACTACTCGACGATCGAGCCGCGCTTTGGCGAAAACCGCTTCATGCGCCACGTCGCCAGCCACTCGACCGAGATGCAACTGGCGCTGATCGCGCTGATGCTCGGCGGCATTTTCGAGTTCTATCCGCGGCTCCGTGTCGCCTTTCTCGAAGCGCAGAGCTGGTGGGTGCCGGGATTGCTCGGGCGGATGGAATGGGACCTGCGCCAGCACCACGATGCCGACGCGCCCTACCTCAAATTGTCGCCCTTGGAATACTGGCGGCGCAACTGCTTCTCGGCGATCGAGAGCGGCGAAGAGGAGGTCGGCTCGGTGGTCGAACTCTTGGGCGGGGCCGACAACATCTGCGTGTCAACCGACTTCCCGCATTTCGATTCGAGCTTCCCCGACGTGTCGAACCGGGTGCTGAAGAACCCCAGCATCACGCCCGAGATCGCCGGCAAGATCCTCTATGGCGGCGCCCGCCTCTACGGCTTCGGCGAGGATGATTTCGCCCGGGCCGCCGCGGCGGCGAAGCGCCACGACAATGCGCGGATGGCGCGGGCATAGGCGGACCAGCGGCCCATACCGGGCTTCCCGGCGCTGAACCGCCGGGAAGCCGCCGCGGTGCCCCCAACACCGCATGAGGGAGCGGGATGGCGATGACGAAAGAAGACGGTGCGGTTCCTGATTTTCTGCGCATGGACCAGCCGGTCGGTTCTGATCCGGCGAACGCCGAGAAAACCGGCAACTGGCATGGCTGGCCTACCAAAGACATCAACCCGGTCACGCTGACGGACAACGAAGGCCGGACGGTGCGGATCAGGACGCCGGTCATGGACCTGGAGGGGCTCACTACCCCCACCGGCCTGCACTATACCGTCCAGCATTTCGCCGTTCCCCCGGTGGTGGAGAGCGACGCGTGGCAGCTGACGATCGGCGGTGAGGTCAAGGCTCCGCTAACTCTGAATCTCGATCAGTTGCGCCGCTTTCCCGGCCGCAGCGTCCGCACCGTCATGGAATGTTCCGGCAGCGACGCGACGTTCTTCGAGTACTTCAAGGGCGAGGGCGCCAAACCCTCTCGTACCCAGGAAGGCATGATCCTCAGCGCCAGCGAGTGGACCGGCGTGCCGCTGGCCGCCGTGCTGCACGAGGCCGGCCTTACCGCCAAGTCGCTCTATGTGCGGGCCGAAGGCAACGACCTCGGCGTGCCGAACACCGCCGCCGCGGGCACCAAACCCTTCTATTACGACAAGGGTCTGCCGATCGAAAAGGCGCTCCACCCCGACACCATTCTGGCCTGGGCGCAGAACGGCCGGTTGCTGGAGCATCTCCACGGCGCCCCGGTACGTCTCCTGGTACCCGGCTGGTCGGGCAACTGGTCGGTGAAGTGGCTCACCAGGCTGGAGGTCATGGAGCAGGAGCCGGACTGCTGGTACCATTACCAGTTCTACTACTACGGCAACTCGCCCGACGACCCCGCCAAGGAGCTGATCACCACGATCGGCGTCAAATCCATCATCACTCAACCGAACGACGACACCGAAACGATGTCTCCCGGCGTCCACATGATCCGCGGCTACGCATGGAGCGGCGCCGGCGCCATCGACCAATTGGACGTGAGCGTGGATGGCGGGGAAACCTGGCACTCCGCCCACATCGAACAGCCGCGCGAGCGTTTCATGTGGGTGCGCTGGTCGTACCGTTGGGATGCGCGCCAGAAGGGCCGATACCACCTGATGTCCCGGGCCACCGACGAGGTCGGCCGCGTGCAGTCGAGGGAGCCGCGCTACAACAACATGCGCAAGAACTTCAGCGCCATCGTGGGCCATTGGGTCGCGGTGGCGTAGGCCGCCCCGCCGGTATGACGCTGAGTGTCTGGAGGTCGCCATGCCCGTCAAGCGCGTCGATGCACGGACGTTGAAAGCGCAATTGCACGATGGCGGCGAGATCGCCCTCCTTGATGCGCGCGAGGAGTTTCCGTTCAGCCGGCGGCATCTGTTGATGGCGTCGTGCATCCCGTTGAGCCGGCTGGAATTGCTGGTCGACGACTTGGTGCCGCGCCGCGCGACTCGGGTCGTTTGGTGCGACGGCGGCGAGGGGCTGGCAGACCGTGCCGCGCGGCGCATGAGTGCTCTCGGCTACCAGGAGGTCGCAGTACTCGATGGCGGCGTCGCCGCCTGGGAAACCGCCGGCTATCGCCTCTATAGCGGTGTGCATGTGCCCAGCAAGGCCTTTGCCGAGGTGGTCGAGCACGAGGCGGGAACACCGTGGATTTCCGCACCCGATCTGCAAAAGCTGATCGACAGCGGTGCCGATATCGCGATCTACGACAGCCGCTCCTACGAGGAGTACCACAACAACAGCATCCCGACCGCGATCAGCGTGCCGGGGGCCGAACTCGTCTACCGCTTCGCCGATCTGACGCCATCGCCGGAGACGACGGTCATCGTCAATTGCGGCGGCCGCACCCGCAGCATCATCGGCGCGCAATCGCTGATCAATGCCGGTTTCCCCAACAAGATCATGTCGCTGAAGGATGGCACGATGGCCTGGCACCTGGCCGGGCTCGGGGTTGTGCCGGGCGCCACGCGGCGACCGCCTGAGGTCTCCGCCTCTGGGCTGTCGGCAGGGCGCGAGGCCGCGGCACGGGTGGCGGCGCGCTGCGACATTCCCCGTATCGACAAGGCGACGCTCAAACGGTGGCGCGCCGACGCCGCAGAGCGCACCCTCTACGTGCTCGATGCCCGCACCCCCGAAGAATACGAGGCCGGGCATCTGCGCGGCGCCCGCCCGGCTCCCGGCGGCCAGCTGGTGCAGGAAACCGACGCTCACGTTGCGACCTGGGGCGGGCGGATCGTGCTGGTGGATGATAACGGCGTGCGCGCGACGATGACCGCTTCCTGGCTGAAGCAGATGGGCTGGTCGGACGTTGCCGTTCTGACCGCCGGTCCGGCCGAGGGCGATTGGGTGACTGGACGCCACGTGCCGCGGGCGCTGGGTCTCGAAGGCGCCGCGGCCTCGGGCATCGGAGCGAGCGAGCTAAACCGCTCGCTCGCTTCCGGCAGCGCGGTGGTTGTCGATCTCGGCATTGAGTCGGCGCTACGGTCAGGCTCACATACCGGGCGCCTGGTTTGCGACCCGGGCGCGCCTCGCCGACGCGCTCGCCAAACTGCCCGCGGCCAAGACCATCGTGTTGACCTCGCCCGATGGCCGGTTGGCTCAGCTCGCGGCAGCGGAATTGGCCGGCATCGCCGCTGTCCCCGTAGTGGTCTTGGCGGGCGGCACGCAGGCCTGGGGCGAGGCTGGACTGCCGCTCGAACAGGGGGCGACCCGCATGGCCGACAAGGCCGACGACGTGGTTCTTTCGGCGCGCGAGCGCAACCAGGATCGCGAAGCGGCGATGCGCGAATACCTGGAATGGGAGATCAATCTGGTTAACGACATGGCCAGCGACGACGATCACCGCTTTCAGGTCGTCCGCGGCTGAAGCGGCATTCGCCGGGGAGCGTGCCGTCAGAGCGCGGCGAAGGCTCGCGCGCCGTCGCCGGACATGGATGAGGGTTCAGCGAGCGATCGCCGGGCCCTTGGCGTTTGCGGCGGGCGGACCCTGCGAGGCGACGGCGGTGCCTTGCGCGCTGGCCTGGTGGGCCTGCGAACTCGAGATAGGCGATGATGTCGCGCCGCATTGTCGCATCGGACACGTGGATCGGCATGCGCACGCCGGGGACGAATTGCTGCGGCCCGGCTAGCCACCGGTTGAGCGTCTCGGCCGACCAGCGTATCGGCGCCTCTTTCAGCGCCGGCGAGTAGTTGAAGCCGGGGGCGGTGCCGGCGCGGCGTCCGACGATGCCGCCGAGCAGCGGGCCGGTCTTGTTGCGGTCGAGCGCATGGCAGGCGGCGCAGCTTTCGGCGAACAGCCTGCCGCCGCGGCGCGGGTCCGGCTCGGTCGAGGCGACGAAGCGCGACAGGTTCCGGGCACCCTCCGGGTCAGCCGAGCGGAAGAAGGTATAGGACAGCGTGATAGCGGCGATCGCACGCGTCTCCGGATCGGTGCCGAACTTCGGATCGACGAAGAAATCGACCGGCATGTCGACCTTCTCGTGCGCCCCCAGCCGCTCCTCGGTGAAGCAGAAACATTGGATCTTGTCGAAGTAGATGCCGGCCTGGGTCGGCGTCACGTTGAACGCCGCATGCCCGACGATCGGCTGGTCGGTCAGGTTCTCGGCCGAGAAGAACACCAGCTTTTCTTCGCCGAGATGGACCTTGACTTCGGACTGCAACGGCTCGAAGCGCCACGCGAGGCCGGGCGCCACATCGGTGGTGAAGCGGACCGTGACGACCCGCTTGGAGACCGAGGCGGTCGCCGCCGCCACTCGCTGTGTCGCGCCGCCGAAGCCGGTCGCCGCGCAGAACAGGCGATAGAGCGGCACCGAATAGCACACCAGCGTCACCATGACGCCGAGAACGGCGCCGAGCGCCGCCACGGTGAGCCATTTTCCGAGCCGCCGGGGTGGCTCGCCCTGTCTGGTCATTCTCCTCTCGGCGCGCGGTACGGCTGAGATATTAGCGCTGCCGGCCTGCCGACACCCTGCGGCATAGACGCGGAGCGCACCACATGCCGATAGGCGGGCGGCACCGCACGCCCAGGCGCCCGGTCAGATGCAGTAGGTGCGCAGCGGCGGGAAGCCGTTGAACCCGACGGAAGCATAGCTCGCCGTGTAGGCGCCGGTAGACAGGATCTCGACCTTGTCGCCGACGGCGAGATCCAAGGGCAGCCGGTAGTCGGTGCGCTCATAGAGGATGTCGGCGCTGTCGCAGGTCGGCCCGGCGATGATCACCGGACCGGAGGGCCCCGAACGCCCCGGCGCCTCGATGCGGTAGCGGATGCACTCGCCCATCGTTTCGGCGAGCCCATTGAACTTGCCGACATCGAGATAGACCCAGCGCTTGTCGCCGCCATCGCCCTTGTCGGCGATCAGGACGACCTCGCTCTGAATGAGGCCGGCATCGCCAACCAGCGAGCGCCCCGGCTCGACGATGATCTCGGGCAGATGGTTGCCGAAATGGCGGGTCAACGCGTCGGTGACCGCTTGGGCATAGCGCTCGATCGAGGCGATCTCGCCGCGGTACTGCGCCGGGAAGCCGCCGCCGATATTGACCATCCGCAGGTTGATGTCGGTCTCGGCGAGCAGCGTGAACATCTGCGCCACCGCGCCGATTGCGCGGTCCCATTGCCCCAGATCGGTTTGTTGCGAGCCGACATGGAACGACACGCCATAGGGGTCGAGCCCCAGCTGGCGGGCCCTCCCCAGCAATTTGACGGCCATTTCCGGGGTGCAGCCGAACTTGCGCGACAGCGGCCAATCGGCTCCCTCGCAGGACACCAGGATGCGGCAAAAGACGCGGGCCCCCGGTGCACGGCGCGCCAGTTTTTCCAGTTCGGCCGCGCTGTCGAAGGCAAAGAGCCGCACCCCCGCCTCATAGGCGAAGGCAATGTCCTTCTCCTTCTTGATCGTGTTGCCGAAGGACAAATGCCCGGGCGAGGCGCCGTTGCCAAGGCACAGCGCGATTTCGGCAGGGCTGGCGACATCGAAATTCGAGCCCTTCTTCGCCAGCATCGCGACGATCTCGGGCGCCGGGTTGGCCTTCACCGCATAATAGACGCTGGCGATCGACAGATACCGGCACAACAGATCGTAAGCCGAGCCGATCAGATCGAGATCGACGACGAGGCACGGGGTCTCGGGCGAATGTTCGGACAGAAAATGCGCGATCTTGTGGTTCATGGCCCGGGCTACCTTCCCGAAAAGCGGCTGAGCTCCCCTGCCCTGCGGCAGAGGGAGGTCCTCGATGCGATCGAGGACGACCCCGGGACGGACCGCTCTGGCGGGCCGTTCCGGAAGGCAACGCCGACGGGCTCGGCCGAACGGCCGTGCCGCAGCGTTCTCGCTAGCTCAAACTGCTTGGATCGGTGGCCCGGCCGCCCCGCCCACGCAGGCGGGTGCAGCGCAGAACGGCGTCAGGGCAGGGCACGACGGCCCTGATCGGGACTGCAACCATATCGACCTCCCTCTCGGGACCGGCCCCCCAATAACGCTGGGCATGCCGGGCTGCCAAAAAGGACGCGTTACGTCGTTGCATAACCACCATGGGCCATAGGCACGTGCGAGTGCGTCAACGGGCCGATAGATACGCGCATCGTGCGGGATTGCAAGGGGGAATCTCGGTCGATTTCCGACGCGCCGTCAGGCGCGCCGGCCGGCCTGTGCCGGGCGGCCTTCGGCAATCGGGATGACGAGGCCGGGCCGCGCTGCCGCGACCCGCTCCTGCGCCGCCTCGATGATCAGCCGCAAGAGGTCCGAATAGCGCAGCCCCGCCATCTCGGCCATCAGGTTGAGCTTGCCGTCCCAGCACCAGCCCGGGTTCGGGTTGACTTCGAGCAGCTTGACCTCGCCCGCCGCATCGGCGCGGAAGTCGAAGCGCGCGTAGTCGCGGCAACCCAGCCGCTCGAACAGGATGTTGGCGTAATCGGTCATCCGGCGCCTGGCATCCTCGTCGAGCTGCGCCTCGCGATAGGCGATCTGCGACCAGTACGGCGAGTTGGGGATCCATTTCGATTCATAGGTGAGGAGCCGCGGCAGCGCCGGATCGAGCCGCGAATAGTCGACTTCGAGGATCGGCAATACGCGGCAGCTCGAACCCGGGTTGCCGACGATGCCGATGCTGTATTCGGGCCCGGTCAGGAATTCCTGGATCAGGATGGGGCAGCCCGGCAGAAGCTGGCGCAGGCGGCTCAGATGGGCGATCGCCTCCTCCCAGGTATGGACCACCGCCTCCTTGGTGATGCCGATCGAGGAATCGCCAAAATTCGGCTTGATCAGCGCCGGGAACACGCCCGACGGGATGGTCGCCGCAAGATCGTCCGAATTGAAATAAGTCTCTGCCGGCACCGGCACATCGATCGCCTCGGCGACGCCGCGCACCACGGATTTGTTGTAGCAGACCCCAAGGCAGGCCGGCCCGGCACCGCTATAAGGGATGTCGAGCATCTCCAGCAGCGCCGGCACATGCATTTCCAGAAAGGCGTCGTTGTTGAAGCCTTCGTCGCAGAAATTGAGAACGAAATGCGGCCGCGGTGCCCGCAGATCGGCAAACAGCGTCGCATGGTTGTCGAGATAGCGGAAGCGATAATGGGGCAGCTCGGAAAGCGCCCCCTTGAGCCGCACCACAGTCTCGGCGTCTTCCTCGTTGAAACGCCCGTCGCGCTTGACGGGATCGGGCAGCCGCGGATCGCCGAGGAGCACAGCAACCTCCGGAAACGGCGCAGCGCGGCGGGGCAGACGCTGGGCGCGGCGCGGCGCCTCGCCGGTCAGGAACAGGCGATGCTCGACCATGCCGAGATCCTGATTGCGCGGCGAGTCGGGGGAAGCGACGGAATGGAACCGGACATTGCCGAACCCGGCGCCGGCCATCAGCGCCGCGATCCGCTCCTTCGAATAGAGCCGCTCGGCATAGAATTGATCGGCGATCACGCCGCGCTCGGCATGGACCACCACCTCGCGGCTGATGAGGCGGTCGCCATCCCCTGCGAGCGCGCGTTCGCGGCACACGAAATGGTTCTGGTCAACCCACTCCCAGGAACGCGCCTCGAAATGGTCGCGCATCCACTCGCCGTCCATCAGATCCATGACCAGCGTGCTCCCGGACGCCAAGGCGCGCTTGACCGCTTCGAGCACCGCGAGATCGTCCTCGGGCCGGTCGAAATAGCCGAACGAGTTGCCGAGGATGCAGACGCAGTGGAATTCGCCGTCGCCGAGCCGGAAACGTCGGGCGTCGCCCTCGTGGAACGAGAGCCGCAAATTGCTCTGCCTCGCGCGCTTCTTGGCAAGGCGAATGAGATAGCGCGACCGGTCGAGCCCGGTGACGTGCTGAAAGCCGCGGCGCGCGAGATCCAGCGAATGCCGGCCCTGGCCGCAGCACAAATCGAGGATCCGGTCGTTGCGCTCGAGGCCGGCGCTGCGGATCAAGAGATCGACTTCCTGCTCGGTATTGCGGTCGTTTTCGACGATGTCGCCGTCGGTTTCGAGGTAGAGCGAGTTGAACAGCGTACGCCACCATTCGGAAGGCAGATGGCGTTCGAGGTCGGATACCGGCCCCAGGGTGCGCAGTGCGGTGCGCAGGCTCGAGCGGTCCTGGCGCGGCGGCCGCTCGCCGACGCCGTGCGCCGGGCTGCCCTCGACAAGCTCGAACTTCGCGGCGAGGTTGCCGATGCCCGTCTTCTTCCCCATGTGGATCACCCCCGCAGACATAAAAAGGGCGGCACCTCGTCAGAGAGGACCGCCAAGCAGCCCAGAGACGGGCGACAGCGAGCGTTCGCAACCGCAATCCTCCGGCAACGCGCGAGGCCGCCGGAGAGCGACGGGAGGCAGTGCGGACGAACCATAACGACAGTCGAAATCGGCAGCCTTGCGCTGACTGTTCGCCTATACTCCCGTGTGCCGAGCGCGAACAACGTAAACCGGCGAAAAGTTCGGGGCAGCGCCGCCCGCTTTCAAGATGTCCCCGATCCAAGCCGCGCAAATTGCTGCGAAGAGCGCGCTAAAATCAGCGGCGGATCACCCCGCAAAGCCGATCGGCGCCATGGCGTTGTCGGCAGGCGCGAATCGCCGCGCCTCACGGTGCCGCGCGCAGCGGGATGGCGCCGAGCCGCCGCCCGGTGGCGAGGTCGATGATCAGGAGCTGGCGATTGCCGTCAGGAAGCACGATGTCGAGCACCAGACGATCGCCCCCCACGGCCATGGTCTCGATGCGCGCCCCCGCGGGCAGTTCGATCGGGACCGCCGCCAAGGGCTGCGAAGATGTCGCCGCGGCGTGTCGAGGCGGCAACCGGCCGGCGATGACGATGATGAGGACCCCGACCCCGGCAAGGATCATCACCCCCATGACCGCGACCAGGATTCTTAGCGCGCGCACCGCGTCAGCTCTGCCGTGTGACAGGGATGGACATGCAGGTTAAGCCGCTGGCGGCGACGGAGCTGCCCGGACGCCGTGTCGAGATCACGATTGCCGCCGGCGATGGCGGAATGCGCCTCGATCGCGCCCTGCACCGCCAGCTCCCGGAGCTGTCACGCACCCGCCTCAAGCAGCTCATCCTCGATGGCCGGATCGCCAGCGGCGGCACGGTGCTGCACGACCCGGCGCAGCGGGCCAGCGCAGGGATCAGCATCGTTGTCACGCTCCCCGAACCCGACGAGCCGATCCCGGCGGCGCAGCCGATCGCGCTCGACATACGCTTCGAGGACGAACATCTGATCGTCGTCAACAAGCCGGCCGGCATGGTGGTCCACCCGGCCCCGGGCAACCAAGCGGGGACCCTGGTCAATGCGCTGCTCGCGCATTGCGGCCCGAGCCTCGCCGGGATCGGCGGGGTGCGCCGGCCGGGCATCGTCCATCGCCTCGATAAGGACACCAGCGGGCTCCTTGTCGCCGCCAAGACCGAGACGGCGCACCGCGCGCTGTCGCACGATTTCGCGAGGCGGCTTGTCGAGCGCGCCTACAGCGCCTTCGTCTGGGGCGTGCCGGCGCCGGCCGCCGGCGAGATCGCCGGCAATATCGGCCGCAGCCCCGTGAACCGCAAGAAGATGGCGGTGGTTGGGGAAGCCCGCGGCAAGCCGGCAGTGACCCGCTATCGGGTCGAGCGGCGGTTCGGCGCCGGCGGGAGCCGGTCGGCGGCGCTGATCGAATGCCGGTTGCTGACCGGCCGGACCCACCAGATCCGGGTCCACCTCGCTCATATCGGCCATCCGCTGATCGGCGATCCCGCCTACGGCACGCGCGCTGGCCGCGCCCTGGTACATTTTGGCGCGGGCGCCGGACCACCCGGTGCGGAAATTGCCACATTTCCGCGGCAGGCTCTCCATGCTCGGCTTCTTGGTTTCATTCATCCGGCGACCAGCGAGCGGCTGACCTTCGACAGCCCCTTGCCGGCCGATCTGGCGGGGCTGCTGACCAATTTAGAGCTACTTTAAACTGGACAAAGCCCGACCATATAGGTAAGGCTTTCGGGCAGGGCGCATTTCGCTGTGGATCCCCTGCCCGCTTTTGGCGTTCGCAACACGGCATCTATCGGAGCAGCATCCATCAATGGCCACGCTTTCAGTCCCGTCCCTTTCCGGCGAGGGAAACCTGACGCGGTATCTCCAGGAGATCCGCAAATTTCCGATGTTGGAGCCGGAAGAAGAATACATGCTCGCCAAGCGCTGGAAGGAGGGCGAGGATCCCGCGGCGGCGCACCGGCTGGTTACCAGCCATTTGCGCCTCGTCGCCAAGATCGCGATGGGCTATCGCGGCTATGGCCTGCCGCTGTCGGAGCTGATCTCCGAGGGCAATGTCGGCATGATGCAGGCCGTCAAGCGCTTCGACCCCGATCGCGGCTTCCGCCTCGCCACCTACGCGATGTGGTGGATCCGCGCCGCGATCCAGGAATACATCCTGCATTCCTGGTCGCTGGTCAAAATGGGCACCACCGCCGCACAGAAAAAGCTGTTCTTCAACCTGCGCAAATTGAAGGGCCAGCTGCAGGCGATGGAGGAGGGCGATCTGTCGCCCGAGAACCTCAAGAAGATCGCGACCGAGCTCGACGTTCCCGAGGCCGATGTCATCAGCATGAACCGGCGGCTCGCCAGCCCCGACCATTCGCTGAATGCGCCCTTACGCAGCGACAGCGAGGGCGAGTGGCAGGATTGGCTGGTCGATGAAAGCGAGAGCCAGGAGACCATGCTCGGCGAGCGCCAGGAGCTCGGGCTGCGGCGCGATCTGCTGGAAAACGCAATGACCCACCTCAACGATCGCGAGCGCCACATCCTGACTGAGCGGCGGCTCAAGGAAAACCCGACGACGCTCGAAGATCTGTCTCAGCAATACGGCATTTCGCGCGAGCGGGTGCGCCAGATCGAGGTGCGCGCCTTCGAGAAATTGCAAAAAGCAATCAAGGCCGCTGCGATCGAGCGCCGGCTGGTCACGCACTGAGCATTGCCCGCGTCATCATCCGATCGTCATGCCCGGCCCTCGTGCCGGGCATGAATGATAGGCGCAAATGATTTTGCCGCTTTCGAGTTTTCAGAAGCGACAACCAGCCGATAGTTAACCGCTTCCGAGATTACGTTATCGGTTTCTTCTGGGATCGGATGAGCCAAAACATGACATATTGCCGTGACGCAGGCGACCGCGATGGCGCCCCGTGTCCAGATGACACGTAATCAGCCGATAGAGAGAGACCAATACCAGGATCGTCGCTGCGCCGGTCTACGGCGAGAAGAGCCGCGCGCCGCGGGCTGATCGGCGGCTGGCACAACAACGCGGCTTCCATGATCCCTGCTCAGCAGTGAAAGGGTCGATAGCGCTGCCGGGTTACGGCTGAATTGACCTGGATCAAGGTTGTCAACGTGCCAGCGCCGTTATGTGGGCTCTACGGATTGATCACAAACAATCCGGGGGAGTTCCGCATATTTTAAGATTGCCCGGCATCCGTTGGAAAACACGAGTGGACCTGATGACGACTCAATCTCCTTTTGTGCGCTGGTTTAGCAACCTGCGGCTGACCGATGTTCCCGCCGTGGGCGGCAAGAACGCCTCGCTTGGCGAACTCTATTCGGAACTGGCGAAAGAGGGAATCCGCGTCCCCGACGGCTTCGCGCTGACCGCGCGGGCCTATCGCGAAGCGCTGACCGCGGCCGGCGCGTGGGAACCGCTGCGCGCGCTGCTTACCGGCTTCGACCACCACGATCTCGCGGCACTCGCCGAGCGCGCCAAAAAGGCGCGCCAGATCGTCTACGAGGCGACCGGCAGCAGCGGATTGCGCGAGCACATTGCCGCTTCCTACCGCGCACTCGGGCGCGAATGCGGGAAAAATGTCGCGGTCGCGGTGCGCAGCTCGGCGACTGCCGAGGACCTGCCGACCGCCAGCTTTGCCGGCCAGCACGAGACTTATTTGAATGTGCGCGGCCAGGTCGCCCTGTTCGAGGCGTGTCGGCAATGCTTTGCCTCAATCTTCACCGACCGCGCGATCGTCTACCGCATCGACAACGGTTTCGACCATTTCAAGGTGGCGCTGTCGGTCGGGGTCATGAAGATGGTGCGCTCGGATCTCGCGGCAAGCGGCGTCATCTTCACGCTCGACACCGAATCCGGCTTCCGCGACGCGGCGCGCTATGCCCACCCCGCCTACGCCGCCGGTTTCGCGCTCGAATGCGCCGCTCTAAGACGCGTACGCGACGAGATGGGCCTGACCAACCTGCTGATCATGGTGCCGTTCTGCCGCCGCGTCGCCGAAGGCAAGCAGGTCATCGCCGAGATGGCGCGGCACGGGCTCGGGCGCGGCAAGAACGGCCTCGAGATCTACGTCATGTGCGAGATTCCGAACAATGTTATCGCGATCGACCAGTTCAGCGAATTGTTCGACGGCTTCTCCATCGGATCCAACGATTTGACCCAGCTTACGCTGGGGGTCGATCGGGATTCCGCGATCGTCGCCTTCGATTTCGACGAGCGCGACCCGGGCATGCTGGAAATGCTGCGCCTCGCCGTCACCGGGGCCCATCGCAATCGGCGGCATGTCGGGATCTGCGGCGAGGCGCCGGCCAACTATCCGGAGATCGCGCGCTTTCTCGCCGAACTTGGTATCGACTCGATCAGCGTCAATCCGGCCAGCCTGTTGCGCACGATGACGGTCGTGCGCGAGGCCGAGCAGGCATCGGCCGCAGCGCCGCGCGCCGCGCAATAATTATCCGTTGGAAGCCGCGATCATGGCCGCGATCGTCACCCTGACGATGAACCCCGCGCTCGATATTGCCACCGCGACGGATCGCGTCCGGCCGACCCACAAGCTGCGTTGCGCCGTGCCGCGCTACGACCCCGGCGGCGGCGGGATCAACGTCGCCCGGGCGGTGCACGCCCTGGGCGGCGACGCGCTTGCGATATTTCCCGCCGGGGGCGCGGCGGGCGAGATGATCCGACACCTCTTGCACAAGGAAGGCGTTGCCCACGAGGCTATCGCCATCGCCGGGTTCACGCGAGAGAGCCTTAGCGTGGCGGAGCGCGAGAGCGGAAATCAATACCGCTTCATCCTGCCGGGGCCGGCGGTCAGTCATGCCGAGCAGGAACGCTGTCTCGACCGGCTTTCGGCCGCAGCGCCGGAGGCCGCCTACATCGTCGCCAGCGGCAGCCTCCCGCTCGGCGTTCAAGAGGATTTCTATGAGCGCGTCGCAGATCTGACGAAGAGCGAGCGCAAGCGCTTGGTATTGGATACTTCGGGCCCTGCGCTCAAAAAGGCCGGCCACGGCATCTATCTGCTGAAGCCGAGCCTTCGCGAGCTCGAGGATCTGACCGGACACGAGATCCGCAGCGAACGCCTGGAAGAACAGGCTGCGCGAGAGCTCATCGGGCAAGGCCGCAGCGAAGTTGTCGTGCTGTCTCTCGGCGCAAGGGGCGCCGTCGTGGTAAGCGGGGAGGAGACCGCCCGCTTCCCGGCGATCCCAGTCAAAGCGAAGACCACGGTCGGTGCCGGCGACAGCATGCTGGCGGGGATTCTCGTCGGCCTCACCCGTGGCCTGGAATTGCGCGAGGCGGTGCGTTTCGGCATGGCGGCGGGAGCGGCGGCGCTGCTGGGGAGCGGCACGCAATTGTGCCGGCGCGGCGATGTCGAGCGGCTTTACGCGCAGATGTCGCCGCGCCACCTGGCAAGCAAGTAGCAAAGCCGCGAGAGGGGCACGACAAGCCTGTGAGGATCTTGGTTCCAAGGACGCAGGCCACGGCGTCGCAGATCAGCGATGGGTGAGGCCAGCCAGCCACGCGTGCTGGTCATCCACCGCCATTTCACGCGCGATTTTGCGGCGCCATCAGCCGGCGCGGTGCCGGCTGATCGCGGCGACGGCATCGGCTAACGTCACCATCACGATCATTGGGTGGCCGGCGATTTTCGAAAGCCGCCGCCCCCGTCAATCGCCTGTCGATCACCCGGACGCGGCGTGCGTTGGCTAAAGCGGCGGGTGCCGTGGCACGGGGTTGATTCGGCGCAGCAAAGCCCCATGCTTAGGGTGGCTTCTCTCCTCTCCATAGCCTCATAGCCTCGCGGAGCTGCCAGATGTTCATTCAGACCGAGCAGACGCCGAACCCGGCGACGTTGAAATTCCTGCCCGGTTGCACCGTGATGGGATCCGGGACCGCCAATTTCCCCGAGCGCGGCGCGGCCGCTCGCTCGCCGCTCGCCGAGCGACTGTTCGATCTCGCCAACGTCACCGGCGTCTTT
Source organism: uncultured Alphaproteobacteria bacterium (assembly GCA_963789255.1). Lineage (GTDB taxonomy): Bacteria > Pseudomonadota > Alphaproteobacteria > ATCC43930 > CGMCC-115725 > DATARH01. Next base: position 344,227 of record CAWBJW010000002.1, read on the forward strand.
CTCGGCACCGATTTCATCACCGTGACCAAGAACGGCGACAGCGAGTGGCATCAGCTGAAGCCGGCCGTGCTCGCCGCGATCATGGAGCATTTCACCGCCGGGCGGCCGGTCATCATCGGCGAACCGAGCGAGGCGGCAGGCGACGCCGCAGAAGAAGATGATGAGATCGTCTCCCAGATCAAGGAGCTGCTGGAAACCCGGGTGCGTCCGGCCGTGGCGATGGATGGCGGCGACATCACCTTCGAGGATTACGAGGACGGCATCGTCTACCTGCACATGCAGGGTTCGTGCTCGGGATGCCCCAGCTCAACCGCGACCCTCAAGGCGGGCATTGAGAACATGCTGCGGCATTACATCCCCGAAATCGTCGAAGTGCGCGCCGTCTGAGCGCAGCACGCCCGAAGGGCCGGGCCAAGGGCGACGGTCAACGACGGCGGCAGGGGAGTTGATGCACCGCATCGTCAATGACGAGGCGCTCGACACGCTGTTCCGGGCGGCGCGCAGCCCCCATGCCTGGCTCGCCCGGCCGGTCAGCGACACGCTGCTGCGCGCGGTTTGGGAACTGGTAAAGCTCGGGCCGACGAGCAGCGTCGGCCGCTCGGCGCGGATCCTTTTCGTCAGGTCCGAAGCAGCCAGGGATCGCCTCGCTCTGGCGGTCCCGGTGGCACAGCGGTCGGGGTTCATGTCCGCCCCGGTCGCCGCGATCGTCGGCCACGCGCTTGACAAGGAGCGACGCCCGGATCGACAGGCGGCAGCGCGCCCCGAGGGCGAGCTGCAAGCGGCCTATCTGATCGTCGCGGCGCGCGCACTCGGGCTAGATTGCGGGCCGATCTGGAATTTCGATATAGACGCGATCACCGCCGCGTTCTTTTCCGAGGGCGGCTTCACCACAAATTTTCTCTGTTCTCTCGGCTATGGCGACGATACGCAGCTTTCGCCGGACGAGGCGCGCCCCGCCTTCGACGAGGCGTGCCAGATCCTGTGATTGTATCGGGCATCATGATCCCGCCTCCCTTCGATCAGAGCGAATCCACCCTCCTTGCCATCGAGACCGCCGGATCGGGCTGCTCGGCGGCGGTCGCGCGCGGCGGGACGGTGCTGGCGGTGGAGTGCCGGGCATTGCGCCACGGCCATGGCGAGGCGCTGTTCCCGATGATCGGGCGGGTGATGGAAGAGGCCGGGTTGTGTCCGTCGCAGCTCGACACTGTCGCTGCCGCGATCGGGCCGGGCGGGTTCACCGGGATCCGGGTCGGTCTCGCCGCCGCCCACGGCATAGCGCTCGCCGTCCGGGCGCGGCTCGTCGGCGTCAGCAGCTTTGCGGCGGTCGCGGCCCGCATCAGCGCGAGCGGCAGAGGGAGTGGCGAGACGCTGCTGGTCGCCCTCGACAGCCGGCGCGTCGATCTCTACGTCCAGCTGTTCGCACCTGATACGGCGGCTCCGCTTGCCGTGGCGCAAGCCGTGCTCCCCGACCGCCTCGCCGATTATGTCGCAAGCCTTGGCGTGCGCACGCCGCTGCTGATCGCCGGCGATGGCGCCGAGGCCGCGGCGGCCGTGCTTGACCGGCGGGCCGGCGTTGCCATTGCGGACCAATCGGCGCCCGATGCGCGGGGCGTCGTCGCTGCCGCGCTACGCCAACTGCGATGCGCGGCGGCGGCCGGCTCACTGCGCCCATTCTATCTGCGACCGCCCGACGTGACCCTCCCGAAGCGGCGCCGATTGTGAGCCGGCATGTCACCGCCCTGCCGACGAGCGCGGCTTTGCCGCTTTCGGCGATGCACCGCGCCTGCTTCCCCGACGATCCGTGGGATGCGGCCGCTCTCGAGCGAATTCTCGCGCTGTCCGGCGGGTTCGGCTATCTGGCGTGGCAAGCGGATAGCCCCGCCGGCTTCGTCCTGGCGCGCGATCTCGGCGGCGAAGTCGAGATCCTGTCGCTTGGGGTGTTGCCCGAGAGGCGCCGGCAGGGCATCGGCCGCGCGCTGCTCGATTTGGTGATCGCCGACGCCGGGCGGCGCCGCATCGGTTCGATCGTGCTTGAAGTGGCAACCGAGAACGAGGCGGCGCGCCGCCTCTATGCCGCCTGCGGCTTTGTCCAGGTCGGCCGCCGTCCGCGCTACTACCGCCGCATGGGCGTCCCCGCCGACGCCCTTATCCTGCGCCGCGGCATTACAGGCGAACCGTCCGCCTCGTGAAGTGGCCTGACCGGCTTTGCTGCGTCCCGCCGGTCGGAGGAGGGTTGCGGCCCCTGGCCGCCCCGGCCTGAACCGGCCTCTACTCGCGCGTTGCTGCGATTCTGGCGTCGGCAACTTGTTGACCCGCGCCACGGCCGGGGAATTTGGAGCAAACCCCGTATTGCGCCGCCGTCAACCATTACTTATATTTCGATATCCGTCGGCTGCCAGGAAGAGCGTTATGGACAACACCGAGCAAACCAACGATTTGTTGGCCCTGACAACGGAAATTGTGGCCGCGCACGTGTCGAACAACACGGTGTCGCTCGGCGATCTACCCTCGCTGATCAATCAAGTCTACAACTCGCTCGCTAATATCGGCGCCGCCCCGGCGCCGCCGGCGGTGCGCCCGCAACCCGCAGTCAGCGTCAAGAAGTCCGTCCAGCCGGATTACATCGTTTGCCTCGAGGACGGCAAGAAGCTCAAGATGCTGAAGCGGCACTTGAAGACGGCCTACAACATGTCGCCCGAGGGATATCGCGAGCGCTGGGGCTTGGCGCCGGATTATCCGATGGTCGCGCCGAACTACGCCCAGCAGCGCAGCCGGCTGGCGAAGGAGATCGGCCTCGGCACGCGGGCGCGGCGCGCCCGGGCCTGACCGCCCGCCGCCTTTTTGGTTGAGCGTTGCTCGGAGCCATAGGCCGGTCGATCGGGTTGGGCTATAATGACCGCGATACGCGTCACCCGGATCGCGACTCGATGACCTCCCGCCTCGAGCAGCTATGCCTCGACAAAGGGTTGAAGATGACCGAGCAGCGCCGCGTGATTGCGCGGGTCCTGTCGGATTCGGCCGACCATCCCGATGTCGAGCAGGTTTACCGCCGCGCCACCGCGATCGACCCGCGGATCAGCATCGCCACGGTCTATCGCACCGTGCGGCTGTTTGAAGAGGCCAATATTCTTGCCCGCCACGATTTCGGGGATGGCCGGTCGCGCTATGAGGGAATGCCGAGCGCCCATCACGATCATCTGATCGATCTGCAAAGCGGACGAGTCGTCGAATTCCGCAACGAGCAGATTGAGAAGTTGCAGGAGGTCATCGCGGACGAGCTCGGCTACGATCTGGTCGGGCACCGCCTGGAACTCTACGCCGTGCCCCGGCGCGGCAAGCAAAGGTTGGATCAAGGCTGATGCCGCGTGGTCGCCCAACATGGCATCGCGCCATGCCGGTCGGAGTCCCGTTGCAACGCGAACAAACCGACCCTCTCTGTCCGTGGGATTGCCTCGCGTGATCGCCGGCGCCGCGGCTCAATCGCGCGTGCCGATCGAGACGGCGGCACCCCTGCCGTCCGAAGCTGGCGCTGGCCCCCGGGGCGTTGATATCGTTTCCGGTCCGCTTCAGGTGCGGCTCGCGAGAAATGCCGCCGATATCGATGCGGCGCAGGCGCTGCGCTATCGGATTTTCTACGAGATCATGGGCGCCCGGCCGCTCCCCGGCATGGAACAACAGCGCCGCGACCGCGACGACTACGACCAGACCTGCGACCATCTTCTGGTACTCGACCATAGCCGGGGCAGCGGCGCCGCGGCGGTCGTCGGCACCTATCGTCTGATCCGGCGCGAGGCGGCGGCGCGGTTCGGCGCCTTCTATTCGGCCGCCGAGTACAACATCGCGCCGTTGATCGCCTATCCCGGCGAGATTCTCGAGCTCGGCCGCTCCTGCGTCGATGCCGGATACCGCGCGCGACCCGTCATGCAGCTGTTGTGGAGCGGCATCGCGGCCTATGTCGCGCACTACGCCATCGCCTTGATGTTCGGGTGCGCGAGCCTGCCCGGCACCGATCCGGACGCGCTGGCGGTGCCGCTCTCCTACCTCTACTATCACCACCTGGCTCCGCCGGCGCTGCGGGCGCGGGCGTTGCCGGAACGGTTTGTTGATATGCGCCGGCTGGATCCTGCGGCGCTTGACCCGATGCGCACGCTCGCGGCGTTGCCGCCGCTGATCAAGGGGTATTTGCGCCTGGGCGGGTTCGTCGGCGACGGCGCGGTCATCGACGAGCAATTCAACACCACGGATGTCTGCATCGTGGTCAAGACCGAGCTTGTCGCCGAAAAATATTCGCGACATTACGAGCGTCAATCGAAAGAGACATGGGCGGCGTAGAGCGCATGGGCTCGTCGGCCTTGCGGGTACGACGGCTGGCGATTTACCTCGCCTGGACGGTCCTGCTGATGCCGGTACAAGCGTTCGGCCTGGCGTTCCGGCGGCCTTGGGCGGCGACCTTGCCCTGCTTTTATCATCGCTGGTGCTGCCGCATTCTCGGTTTGCGGGTGCGCCGCATCGGGCGGCCGACCAACGCCCGCCCGGTGCTGTTTGCCGCCAATCACATCTCCTATCTCGACATCACCGCGTTGGGGGCGCTGCTTCCCGCTTCGTTCATCGCCAAGCACGAGGTCGCTCGCTGGCCGCTGTTCGGCTGGCTCGCGCGGTTGCAGCGCTCGGTATTTATCGACCGCCAGGTACGCAGCACCGTACAGCAGCGCGACAGCATCGCCGGCCGGCTCGCCGCCAAGGAAGCGCTGATCCTGTTTGCGGAGGGAACTAGCGGCGATGGCAACCGCATTCTCCCGTTCAAGAGCGCGCTGTTCAGCGTCGCCGACCACCCGGCAACGGGTGCGGTGACCGTGCAACCCGTGTCGATCGCCTACACAAGGCTCGATGGCATGCCGATCGGACGCCGTTTTCGGCCGCTGTTCGCCTGGTACGGGTCGATGGCAATGGCGCCGCATTTATGGACCGTGCTGGGTCTCGGCACCGTCGAGATTGTCGTCGAATTCCATCGCCCGACGACCCTGGCCAATTGCGGCTCGCGCAAGGCGCTGGCCAGCCATTGTCAGGACCAGGTCGCCGGCGGCCTGGCCAAGGCATTGAACGGCCGGCGCCAACCGCCGCCTGATGCGTCACCGGAGCAGGAGCCCCGGTCCGCCGCCGCTGACGCCGCAGCCCCGGTGCTGGGATGACCCCGCCCTATCGCCCTCGCCACAGGTGCCCATGAAAAAACGGCTCTTCGTCAAGACCTACGGTTGCCAGATGAATGTCTACGATTCGGCGCGCATGGCCGACCTGATGATGCCATCGGGCTATGCCCCGGCGGCGAGCCCCGAAGAGGCCGATCTGGTCGTCATCAACACTTGCCATATCCGCGAGAAGGCGGCGGAAAAGGTGTTCTCCGAACTTGGCGCGATCCGCCGGTTCAAGGAGGCCCGGGAGCGCCAAGGCGGCCGGATGATCGTCGCCGTGACCGGCTGCGTCGCCCAGGCGGAGGGGGCCGAGATCCTGGAACGCGCGCCGTTCGTTGATATCGTCGTCGGACCGCAAGCCTATCACCATTTGCCCGAAATGGTGGCACGCGCGGCGGCCGAGCGTGTCCTCGATACGAGTTTCCCGGCCGAAGCCAAATTCGATTACCTGCCCGAGACATCGGTAGCTCCCGGGGTCAGCGCGCTTCTGACGGTCCAGGAGGGCTGCGACAAGTTCTGCACCTTCTGCGTCGTGCCCTATACCAGGGGCGCCGAATACTCCCGTCCGGCGACCGAGATCGTCGCCGAGGCGGGCCGGCTCGTCACCGCTGGCGCGCGCGAGATCACGCTCCTCGGTCAGAACGTCAACGCCTATCGCGGCACCGCGCCAAATGGCCAGCCGGGAGCGGGGAAGTGGGGATTGGGCGAGTTGGTCCGCGCCCTCGCCGGCATCCCGGGCATTGCCCGCCTGCGCTATACGACCTCGCATCCGCGCGATTTCGATGACGGGCTCGTCGCCGCGCATCGCGACGTGCCGCAATTGATGCCGTTTCTCCACCTGCCGGTGCAGAGCGGCTCCGACCGCGTGCTCGCGGCGATGAACCGGCGGCACACCGCCGACCAGTATCGCCGCACCGTCGAGCAGCTGCGCCGCGCCCGTCCGGATCTGGCTTTGTCATCGGATTTCATTGTCGGCTTTCCGGGCGAGAGCGAGCCGGATTTCCGCGCGACGACCGATCTTGTCCGCGATATCGGCTTTGCCCAGGCCTTCTCGTTCAAATACTCGCCGCGCCCCGGCACGCCGGCCGCTGCCATCGCGGACCAGGTACCGGAGCCGGTCAAGGCCGCGCGGCTTGCCGCCTTGCAGGCGCTGTTGCACGAGCAGCAGCGTGCGTTCAACGAAGCCTGTGTCGGCCGCGTCGTGCCGGTCCTGTTCGAAAAGCCGGGGCGGCATCAGGGACAACTCGTCGGGCGCAGCCCCTATCTGCAAAGCGTCCATGCCGAAGCGGCGGCGGAGTTGATCGGCGCGGTCGTCCCGGTGACGATCCGCGCCGCCGGGCCCAACAGCCTTGCCGGCGCGATCGTGCCGCAATTGGCGGGCGGCGCTCCGCGAGTGGAGCACCGGGCATGAGCGCGCTGCCGCCGGAGATCGCCGCCGAGATCGCCGCCGCCGGGCGAAGCCAGCTCGAATTCGACGACAATCTCTTGTTGCCGGCGCTTTACGGCGAGCGCGACCAGCATCTCGATCGCATCGAGCGGCAGCTCGGCGTCTCGCTCGTGCCGCGCGGCAACCGGCTCTCGATCGCCGGGCCCGCCTCGGCCACCGAGATGGCCCGGCTGGCGCTGTCGCGGCTCTACGACCGGCTGAAGCAAGGTCAGGAGATCGACCTCGCCGCGGTCGAGGCGGCGCTGCGGCTGGCGCAGGCCGAAACTGACGACAAGAGCCTCAGCCTGTGGCGGGAAGATGCCGGGTTCCGAACCCGCAAGCGGCGGATCGCGCCGCGCTCGGCGGCGCAGGCCGGCTATGTCAAGGCGATGCGCGAGCACGCGCTGGTGTTCGCTCTCGGGCCCGCCGGCACCGGCAAGACCTATCTTGCGGTTGCCGCCGCGATCGATCTGCTGATGGCCGGCAAGGTCGAGCGGATCATCCTGTCGCGCCCCGCGGTCGAGGCCGGCGAGCGGCTCGGCTTCCTGCCGGGCGATCTGCGCGAGAAGGTCGACCCTTACCTGCGGCCGATCTTCGATGCCCTCAACGACATGCTGCCGGCCGACCAGCTCCAGAAGCGTCTCGGCAGCGGCGAGATCGAGGTGGCGCCGCTCGCGTTCATGCGCGGGCGCACGCTGGCCCACGCCTTTGTGATCCTCGACGAAGCGCAGAACACGACGCCGGTGCAGATGAAGATGTTCCTGACCCGGCTCGGCGAAGGCTCGCGCATGGTCGTCACCGGCGACCCGACCCAAGTCGATCTGCCGACCGGCAGCCGCTCGGGCCTTGCCGACGCGCTCGAAGCGTTGCGCGGCATCGACGACGTCGCGATCGTGCGCTTCGCCGAAAAGGACGTGATGCGCCACAAGCTGGTGGCGCGGATCGTCGGCGCCTACGAGGCGCGCGACCGCGCCGCGCGCGGCGACGACCAGCCGGGCTGAGGTGAAGGCCGCGGCGCGTACTCCCCAACCGCGAAGGCCGCGCCTGGCCCAGGACCGCGGCTGCAGGTCGGAGGTCGATGACGATCGATACGCGAACGTGTCGATTACCGTTACGTTCGCGCGCAAAGCCTGGTACGCCGTTTGCCCGAACCCGGAGGCGCTCGTCGCCGCGGCGGCGCGCGCGGCGCTTGGACGCCAGATCGGTCTCAGTGTGGCTCCGCCGTTGGTCCTCGACATCAGGCTGACCGACGATATCGAGCAGCGCCGATTGAACCGAAGTTGGCGCGGCAAGGACGCTTCGACGAACGTGCTCGCCTTTCCCGCTGTGTCCCCGGGTATGCCTCGGTTGCCTCCCGGCGCGCCGCTGTTGCTCGGCGATGTCGTGCTGGCGTTCGAGACGGTGGCGCGCGAGGCGGCCGAGCAAGCGAAGCCGCTGGCCGACCATCTGCGCCACCTGGTCGTGCACGGCGTGCTGCATCTCCTCGGCTTCGACCATGAAACCGACACAGACGCTGCCATCATGGAGGCGCGCGAGGTCGAGATATTGCAGAGCTTGGGGGTGCCAGACCCTTATTGCGATACTATGTGAACAGGCAAACCCGGACCGCCTTCATCGATGAGCGACACCGAGCCGCCCGCCAGCGACGGCCAGCTTGAGCAAAATCAGCCTAAGATCAGGGGAGGGTCGCTGTCGCGTCTGCGCACCCTGTTGCGCCTGTTGCGCCTGTTGCGGCGACCGCGGGGGAAGCGGGAGACGGTGGATGCGTTGATCGCGGTCGCCGCGCTCGAGAGCGCCATCCCGATCACCCCACAGGAGCGGTTCCTGATCGGCAACATCCTCAAGGTTCACGACCGCAATGCCGCGGACGTCATGGTGCCGCGCGTCGATATCGTGGCGCTCGATGTCGAGCAGCCGTTTGCCGAAATCGTCAAATGCATGGTCGAGCAGGGCCACTCGCGCGTCCCGGTCTATCGCGAATCGCTCGATGACGTGATCGGTTTCGTGCACGTCAAGGACGTGCTGGCGCCGGTCGCCGACCGCCGCCCGGGCAAGGTCTCGCGCTTGTTGCGCAAGGTCCTCTATGTCGCCCCCTCGGTGCCGATCCTCGATCTCCTCGTCCAGATGCGCCAGGCGCGCACCCACATCGCCATGGTCGTCGACGAGTTCGGCGGCATCGACGGGCTGGTGACGATCGAGGACCTGATCGAGGAGATCGTCGGCGAGATCGAGGACGAGCACGATGTCGCCGAGGCGCCGACGCTGATCGAGCGGCCCGACGGCAGCATCATCGCCGATGCGCGGCTTCCGATCGAGGCGCTCGAAGAACAGCTCGGCACCGATCTGCGCCTGGCCGGCGACGGGGAGGGGATCGACACGCTGGGCGGCCTCGTATTCATGCTGGCCGGGCGGGTGCCGAAGCGCGGCGAGGTCATCGCCCATCCGGACGGCATCGAATTCGAGGTCATCGATGCCGATCCGCGCCGGGTGAAGCGGCTGCGCGTGCGCGGCCTGCCGGGCATGCCAAGGAGCGCCAATGGCGGCAAAGGGGTGGCGAGTGCCTGAAACCGGGGCATTGCGCATTCATCCCGGCGCCCGGACGGAAACGCTGCTGTGCCGGCTTGCGCAGGAGCTTGCCGTATTGTCGGGATGGCGGCGCTATGGGCTGGCTTTCGTGCTCGGCGCCCTGCTCGCCGGCGCGCTGCCGCCGTTCGATCTGACCCCGCTGGTCGTCGTCGCCTTCCCCGGCCTCTTATGGCTCGATGAGGGCAGCGCCGGGCCGTGGGCTTCGGCGCGGCTTGGTTATGTATTCGGATCGGGTTTTTTTGTTGCGGGCCTTTACTGGATCGCCGCGGCGCTGTTCGTCGACATCGACCGTTTCTGGTGGGCATTGCCGTTTGCCGTCTTGGGACTGCCCGCGCTGATGGCGTTCTACCCCGCTGCGGCGCTCGGCATGACCAGCCTCGCGGCAGTGCGGCTGCGCCTCCCGCCCGGCGCGCGGATCTGCCTGTTCGCGGTTCTGTGGAGCGCGGCCGAATGGGCGCGCGGGCATTGGCTGACCGGCTTGCCGTGGAACCTCGTCGGCTATGTCTGGTCGGGCGGCTTTCCGGGCGCGATCGCGATGTTGCAAAGCGTCGCCTGGGTCGGCATCTACGGGCTGAGCTTCATCACGGTGCTCGCCGCTTCGCTGCCGGCGCTGCTCGGGACCCCGTCGCTCCTGGCGATGAGCCAGGCGCGGCGGGCCGCCCCCGCGCTCGGCGCCGCGCTCCTGATCCTTGTACCGGCGGCGGCCGGCGCGATCCGGCTCGCGCTGTTGCCCCCCGCCTCGACCACAACATGGTTGCGCCTGGTCCAGCCTTCGATCCCCGAGACGCTGAAATGGGACCCGGCGGCGGCCGAGGCCAATTTTCATCGGCTGATCGAGTTGAGCAGCGGCCCGGTTGAGCACAAGCTGGCCGCGATCTTGTGGCCCGAAGCGGCGACGCCCTTCCTGCTCGGGCGCGACGGACCGCACCGCGCCGCCATCGCGGCGGTCGCCCCCAAGGGCGGCTATGTGATCGCTGGGGCATTACGGGCCAACCCGCCCCCCGGCCCGCCGACGCAGATCTGGAACAGCATCGAGGCGATCGACAGCGCGGGCATGATCCGCGCCCGCTACGACAAGGCGCATCTCGTGCCGTTCGGCGAATACGTCCCGTTCCGCGACGTGCTGCCGTTCGCCAAGATCACCCCCGGCAGCATCGATCTGAGCGCCGGCCCCGGACCGCAGACAATCGCGCTGCCGGGGCTGCCGGCATTTTCGCCGATCATCTGCTATGAGGCGATCTTCCCGGGCAGGGTCGTCGATGAGCAAGCGCGGCCGGCGTGGATTCTCAACGTCACCAATGATGCGTGGTACGGCCGCAGTTCGGGGCCCTATCAGCATTTCGCGATCGCCCGGACCCGCGCCATCGAGGAAGGGCTGCCGCTGGTCCGCGTCGCGAATAACGGGATCAGCGGTGTCATCGACCCCATCGGCCGCATCGTCGCGCGCACCGGGCTCAACGACATCACCTATGCCGATGTGGCCCTGCCCAAGGCCCTATCGCCAACCCCTTATGCCGCTGCCGGCGATTGGATCTTTCTGGCGATGCTCGTGGTCGGCATGCTTCCGGCGCTGCTGCGCCGGCGCTAGGCCGGGTCGGCACCGGCCGCGACTGACCCTCTCGCGCATTGCGGAAGAGGAGGAGCCCATCGTGCAGCGATGGGAGAGTAAGAGTCTCTCAGCTGAAACGATCGGGCCTACGAGGCGCTTTGAAGCCCGGGGTGCCGCCCTTACGTCTTCACGCCCGCTCCGGGCGCGCCTAATCTCGCGCTGCAGCGAATAGGCGTTGGCGATGAAAATCAAATCGGTCGAGGCGTTCTGGGTCCATATCCCGATCCCGCCGGAGCGGCAGCACATCAGCGATTTCGGCCGCACGGTGTCGTTCGACGGCACTCTCGTGCGCATCGACACCCAATGCGGCCTGACCGGCTGGGGCGAAGCCAAGGCGCAGGTCGGCGGCATGGCGCAGAACCAGGCGCTGACCTGCCTGATCAACGAGGAGTTCGCGCCGCTCCTCAAGGGGGAGGATCCTGGGGACATCACCCGGCTGTGGGAGACGCTGTACAGCGGCAGCCGCGCCCATTACGCGCTGCGCGAGGGGCGCGTCTTGCCTGTTCTCGGGCGGCGCGGCATAACGATCTCGGCGATCGGCGGCATCGATTGCGCGTTGTGGGACATTCTGGGCAAGTCGCTCGGGCAGCCGGTGTGGCGCCTCCTCGGCGGGCGGCGCGCCGAAAAGCTGCCGGCCTATGCCTCGGGCGGCTGGGTCGGGCCCGACAAGATCGGCGACGAGCTGATGGGCTATGTCGCGCGCGGCGGGTTCGGCGCCGTCAAGATGCGGGTTGGCATCATCGACGGCGACCCGCGCCAATCCGCCACCCGCGTCTATGCGGCCCGCGATGCGCTGGGACCGGACATCGGGTTGATGTGCGACGCGCACGGCACGCTGTCGGTGCCCGAGGCGAAACGCTTCTGCCGGCTTGTCGAAGACTGCAACCTCGCCTGGTTCGAGGAGCCGGTGACCGCCGACGACAAGCCTGGCCAGGCCCAGGTGCGCGCCGCTACCGACATCCCGATCGCGTCGGGCGAGAGCGAGTTCACCCGGCACGATTTCCGCGACCTCGCGGTCTTGGGCGCGGTCGACATCATGCAGCCCGACCTGGCGATCTGCGGCGGCATCACCGAGGCGATGCGAATATCTGCCCTTGCCAGCGCCTTCAACCTGAGGCTCGCGCCGCATCTGTGGGCCGGGGCGCCGGCCTTTGCCGCCGGGTTGCATGTCGCGGCGGCATCGCCAGCCGGGTTCATCGTCGAATATTCGCTCGGCGCCAACCCGCTCTTGCACGATCTGGTCGAGGAAGGCTTCCCGGTCGAGGACGGCATGATCGCGGTGCCTGACCGGCCCGGGCTCGGAATCACCGTGCATGAGGATTTCCTTGCGGCGCATACGGTGAAATCATGAAGGCGCTGTTTCTCGGCAATGTCGCTGCCGACACGGCAGAGGGCATCAGGGCCGAGCTGCCGTCCGGCCTCGAAATCGTGATCCTCTCCGACCCGCAGCGGCTGATGCAGGCGCCCGGGGCCGCTTCCGACGCCGACATCCTGGTCAGCAACCATTGGCGTGCCGACTACCCGCCCGCGCCATGCGTTCGCCTCGTGCAATCGGTCGCCACCGGGGTCGAGCTGTTCGATCTTGCTGCTCTGCCGAAGGGCGCCGCGGTGTGCAACGCGTTCGGCCACGAGACCGCGATCGCCGAATACATCGTCATGGTCTGGCTGGCGTTGCATCATCGGCTGCTCGAGATTTCCGGCGAGTTCCGCGAGCACGCCTCGTGGCGCACCAGCTGGGTCGAGAGCGGCATGCCGCACGGCGAGGTTCGCGGCAGCACCCTCGGCATCGTCGGCTATGGCCGCGTCGGGCGTGAGGTGGCGCGCCGCGCCGCGCCGTTCGGCGTGCGCATCCTGGCCGCCAACCGCACCGCGCGGGAGCCGGAAACCGGCGTCGAACGGATCTTTCCGCTCGCCGACCTCGACCGGATGCTGCCCGAATGCGACACCGTGGCGCTGTGTACCGCGCTTGGCCCCGAGACCACCGGGCTGATCGATGCGCGCCGCCTCAAGCTGATGAAGCCGACCGCGTTCCTGATCAATATCGCGCGCGGCCAGGTGATCGACGAGGATGCGGTCTATGCCGCCTTGCGCGACCGCACGATAGGCGGCGCCGCGGTCGACGTTCGGTGGCAATATCCGAGCGAGGCGGAGCCCAATCGACGGGGCTCGCGGCATCCGTTTCACGAGTTGCCGAACGTCATCGTCACGCCGCACAATTCCGGCTGGACCAGCGGCATGGTGCGCCGCCGCTGGGACGAGATCGCCGACAACATCAACCGTTTCGTGCGGGGCGCGAGCCTTATCAACGTCGTCGTGACGACCTGAAGAAACGGGCCAGTGCATTGATCGGGCAAATCTATCTCGACCGCTTGCATGGCGATCTGTTTGCCGAGGGCGCGGGGATCTTCGATCCCGCGGGGCAGCGCTGGACCGAGGCGCCGCTTGCCGGCGAGCCGATCGGATTGCGGGAGGCGGTGCGCTGGCTGCAAGCCGACAGCGCCACGCCGTGCCGGGCCCCGATTGCAGTGATCGGACCGCGCGAGGCGCGCGCTGCCGAGCGCGATGCCGCCTTCGCGCTCGGTGCCGGGCTTGCCGGGCTCGGCTTGGTGCTGATTTGCGGCGGCAAGAGCGGCGTCATGGAGGCGGCCTGCGCCGGCGCCGCTTCGGCCGGCGGACTGTCGATCGGGGTATTGCCAGAGGGCGAATGGCAGGCCGCCAACCGTTTCGTCACGGTCCCGCTGGCGACCGGGATCGGGGTCGCGCGCAACGCTATCATCGCCCGCGCCGCGCTCGCCCTGATCGCCGTCGGCGGCGGCTACGGCACGCTGTCGGAGATTGCGCTCGGGCTGCAGTTCGGCCGTCCGGTACTGACGCTGTGCGACGCGCCGGCGGTTGCCGGGGCCCGCGCGCTGGCGTCGCCCGAGAGCGCCCTCGACGCGGTCTGCCGTATCGTTCTCGCGCTGCCATCGTGACGCCGCGCCGACCATGCCCCGCCGACTCCGCCATTTTGCTAAAATTTAAGACAAATGGCCGAACTTAACCCCAGATAAATTCTTGAATACTTGATAAACGTTGATGAAATGCTCGACGAAACCTGAGGTCGTTAACGAAATTAGCAAGATTTTTCGGCCATATCGTTTTTCGCGACTGTATTGAAGCGAGCGAGCGGCAGATGGACCCGGAAGCGAGACAGATCCTTGTTATCGACAACGATCCCGGACGCCGGCAGCTGAGCCAGCGCCTCCTCGGCGCGGAGGGATTTGCGGTCACCGCCGTCGCGGACGGTTTTTCGGCAATCCGCGCTGCGGGCAGCCAACGCTTCGCGCTGGCGCTCGCCGCAGTGGCGCTGTCCGGAACGCTCGACGGCGTGACCACGGTGCGCCAGCTCCGGGCACGCCAGCCCTGGCTCAAGGCGCTGTTTACCGGCGATGTCGCAGCGCGGCCGCGGTGGACCAATCCCGATTGCGACGATTTCATCTCTGCTCCGTTTCGCCGCCGCGATCTGCTCGGCGGCATCTTCGAACTGTTGCAGCGCGAGGTTGGTGGGACCAGCCGGCACGCCCGCAGCCGCGCCGGCTAGCGGCTGCGTCAGGGCTTTTGCCCGGCGCTGCGGCGCCCGCCGATCGAGCCGGTTGCCGCGGCTGGCGCCAATCGGCTAGAACCCGGCGCCCGGGTCGCGATTTCGGCCGGTGGCGCGGGGCGTGGCGCAGTCTGGTAGCGCACCTGCTTTGGGAGCAGGATGTCGGAGGTTCGAATCCTCTCGCCCCGACCACGGCGGCCGGCCGGACTGGCAGCTGCCGGGGGCCGACCGGGATAGAATGGAGGCTGTTGCGCGATGGCGTTGGCACGTATCTACCGGCCGGCCAAGACCGCGATGCAGTCGGGGCGCGCGCAGACCCGCAAATGGGTGCTGGAATTCGAGCCGGCGAGCCGCCGCGATCCCGACCCGCTGATGGGCTGGTCGAGCGCCGAGGATACCCTCAACGAGGTGCGGCTGCGCTTCGACACGCTCGATGAGGCGCTCGCCTTCGCCGGCAAGCGCGGCCTCGACTACGCGCTCGAAGAACCGCACGCGCGCACCCCGAAGGCGAAAAGCTACGCCGATAATTTCCGCTACGACCGGGTGCGCGACTGACGCGCATCCCCACTCCGCAACAGATTGCCGCGCTGGTTCCCGGATGCGATAAGACGGCGCCGCTGTCCGTCCCGACCCCGTAGCTCAGCTGGATAGAGCACTCGCCTTCTAAGCGAGTGGTCGCAGGTTCGAGTCCTGCCGGGGTCGCCATCCCGCCCACGCGGGCGCAGAGCGCGGATTACGATTGCAGCCCGGTAGGTGCAAATAGCCGCAAGATTGTTCGCCCGCGGACCGGTAACGCGCCAGCTGCCGCCGCGTCACGCCGGGCGGCAGCTAAGCGCACCGAAGGCGAGACGGATCGCTTTATCGCCGCTGCCCCCGACCGGAATGAGAATGGCTCGAAACAGTTCTTCCTGACCGTCCTCGCGCTCGACCTGACCCTCCACCCGCACCGGCGAGCCGTGGCGCAGGACGGCGGCGCAGCCGCGCCGGAACACCGGCACATACCGCTCCGGCAACCGACGCATCATCGGCAAACGCGCCTTGCTTCCGACCGGCAGGTCGAGCATCCGGGCGACATCGGTGCCATACAGCAAGAGCGCCGACCCGTTGACCTCCGGGTCGATGGTCATGACGAAGCGGGATGACCACTCGTCGGTATCCAGGGCGGCGAGATCGAGCGCCGCAATCGTGGCGTGATCGCCGAACTGGGCGAGCTTCTCCCGCCAATAACCGATGGCGCGTTCGGATGCGCGCCGCTCCCGACCGGTCGCGGCAGGTTCGCCATCAGGCCCCTCCCGCGGTTCAATGACCGAAACGACAATCGAGACTTCGGCGGCGGTCATCCTGTCCTCCGGGCGCCCATTTCGCATCCCTACGATCAATCCCGCATGCGTCGATAATCACAGTAATATGGCGCAAATCCTCGTATCAACAAGGCGCAAAAGGCTGTGCCCTACCTTGAATGGCGGCATGTGAGACACCGCCGGCGGCCCCGCCAGCCTGGCGCGGCGATCGATCCCGGCCGCGGCAAGCGCGAGCAACTCACGGCCCGATTCGCCGACCGGCCCACGATGGTCCCTGCCGGCAGCACCGGCGGCAACGACGCTGGCGATCCTCGGCCTGCCGCCGGAAGATTTGCGTCGAGAGGTTTGCCTCAAGCCCGCTGTCTACCACGCTTTGCTGGAACCGGTGCCGGAGGGCGGGTTTACCGTGACGTTCCCGGAAATCGGCGTCGGCGCCACCTCCCATTTCCGCTCGAATATCGGCCAATCGCGCATTCCCCTGCTGATTTCCCGGATATCGAAAACCGCCGCGGGAACTACCAGCCGCACGGCGTCACGCCGGCGCACCAGCGGGTCAAATCGACGACCAGCGGCAGGTAATAGAGCCGCACGCTCATCGCCAGCGGCATCAGCCGCCGGTCGTCGGACATCGTCAGCGCGACCGGCCGCGGCGCGCTGTCGGGATCGCCGTCCTCGCTGGTCTCGCCCTTGAACCCAGCGATCGGCGCCAAGGTCAACTCGAGATGCAGCGCCGGGTCGGCGCCGCGCTTCGGCAGGACCCGGGCGATCACGTCGAAGCGGCGCGCGCCGTCATAGACCGGGATCCTGAACGTGCCGCGATCACCCCGGCGCAGCGCGTCGCGGATCGCGGTCAAGGCGCTCAACGGGTCGAGTACGTTGCTGCGAAAGGCGTCCGCCAGCGGCGGTTTCTTGCTGGTGTCCGCGGCCCCGCGATCAGCGATCACGACACCGGCGCGGGCGGCGAAGCGCATGCTGAGGCGGCGGTTGCGCCCTTTGCGCAGATCATACGTCGCATCGTAGCGCAGCGGTTCCGGCAGCCGCCCGGCGGCGAGCCGACCCGCGCTCGTCGCGGTGCCGCGGAACCGGGTCACGAGGCGCGACAGGCCCTCGCTGCGGATCGCGATCTCGTCGCGATAGGCGGCGGGGTCGTCGCGCAATATCAGGCGGATTTCGCCGGTCGGCAGCCCCGCCCAATAGGCCTGGTAAAGCGCGGCGATCTCGTCGGCCCGGGCAGGGTGCGCAAGCCCGGCAATGCCCAGGATGAACGCAGCCAGGCCAGCCCTCGACCGGCGCTGCACGGCGGTCTTAGTCGGATCCCGCCGCGACCGCCGGCGGTACACGGCCGGCCGGGGCAACGGAGCGGTATTCCGGCACCAGGCGGTGCAACAGATCGAGCACCCGCGCTTCGCGACCGGCGCGCGCATGCTCTTCGAGTTCGTCGATCGAGCGGGCCAGCACCGCGTAGTCGGCGGTGCGCGGGGCGGCCAGGCGCAGCGCCGGGTTTCCGGTCGGGACCGGCGCCTCGGCCGCGTGGAACAGCGCCTCGTGCAATTTCTCGCCGGGCCGCAGCCCGATATAGCTGATCGTGATGTCGCGCTCGGGGATCAGCCCGGCGAGGCGGATCATCTGACGCGCCAGGTCGACGATCCTGACCGGCTCGCCCATGTCGAGAACGAAGATCTTGCCGCGCGCGTCGCCGTCATCGGCCGCCCCGTCGGCCTCTGGCACGGTTGCTGAGGCTTCGAGCACCAGCTCGACCGCCTCGCGCACCGTCATGAAAAACCGGCTGACCTCGGGATGGGTCACCGTCAACGGCCCGCCGGCGGCGAGCTGGCGGGTGAACAGCGGCACTACCGACCCGGTCGATCCCAGGACGTTGCCGAACCGCACCGTGACAAACCGGGTCCCCGGCCTGGGGCGGCGCGCCTCCTGCAGATCGAGCGCCTGGCAGATGGCTTCGGCAAGGCGCTTGGTGGCGCCCATCACGCTCGCCGGATCGACCGCCTTGTCGGTCGAGATCATCACGACGAGCTGCGGCGCCATGGGCGCGCGCCGCCTCGGCGAGGTTGCGGCTGCCGATGACATTGGTGAGGACGCCCTCGATCGGGTTGGCTTCGACGATCGGCACGTGTTTGAGGGCCGCGGCATGGAACACGATCTGCGGCTGCTCTTGGGCGACGACGGCATCGACCCGGCAACGCTCGCGCATATCGGCGAGGAGCGAACGAATGGCGAGATCGGGCCATTGCTCGCGCAACTCGCTGTCTATCGCGTAGAGTAGAAATTCGCTGTTGTCGACGAGGATCAGCCGTGCCGGCGCCAAGACGGCGATCTGGCGGGCGAGCTCGGAGCCGATCGTGCCCCCGGCGCCGGTGACGAGGATGCGGCGGCCGCGGATCAGTCGGGCCATCGCTGCGCGGTCGAGCACCGCCTGGGACCGGCCGAGCAGATCCTCGATAGCGATCGGCTCGATGGCACGCGGCGAAGTCGGCGCGGGTCTCGCTGGAACTCGGTCAAGCGCGGCAGGCGCGCCAGCGGAATGGCCAGCGCATCGGCGCGGTCGAGCAGATGGCGCACCTCGGGGCCGCTCAGGCCCTGTGCGGTAATCACCAGCTTTTGCGGGCGCCGGCCGCTTCGGTCGAGCGCAGCGACAACGGTTTCGAGCGCATCGATCGTGCCGAGCACCGGTACGCCATAGATCTGCCGGCCGACCCGCGACGGCGTGTCGGACAGCATGCCGACGACGCGGAATGCCGCGTGGCGGTCGCGCACGGTTTCGCGGATGAAGGTGTCGGCGCCCTCCCTGGTGCTGATCAGCAATACCGGCACGCGCGCGCCCCAGCCTCGCTCCAAGATGCCGCGCTCCAACAGGTGGTCGAGGCCGCGGTCCTTGAACAGGCGGTAGCCGAGCCGCGGCCCGCCCAACAGCGCGATCAGCACCAGCCAGTCGATCAAGAGGAACGACCGCGGCAAGGTGTCGAGCCGAGTAAAGAGAAACATGACCGGCAGAAAAACCAGCTCGGTCAAGCGTCGCGGCCCGCGCGATGTTGAACAGATCGGGCAACGAGGCATAGCGCCAGATGCCGCGGTAGAGCCCGGTCACGAGGAAGATCGCCGCGGCGATGGCGGTGAAGCAGACGCCATAGAGGATCGTCAGCCGCGGCTCTTTCGCCAGCATGGCGTCGCCGACCCGCAGATAGAGCGCCAGTGCAAACGACAGCCCGGCCATCATGACATCGTGCGCGAAGGCGAGGATGGCGCGGGGCGATTTGGGGAGGATCGACACGAGGGAGGTGCCACCCGGCGGTTTCGATCAGGAGCGGGTTCTATAGCAAAAATCGAGCCGGCCGGGAAATCCCAGCGGTCATTCCACGGCTATTCCGGCCGGGCGCGCGCTCTCTTACAATAGCGCGATGGATCGCCGGGACTTCTACCTTCTGTTGCGGCCCGAAAGCGCCAATAACGCGGCGCGGCTCTTCCGCGTCGTGCACCATTTGCTGGTCGCCGCCGGCATCGCCATCATGCTCAGCATCACGGTGGCGCCGATGGAGGCCGCCTACGGCCGGGCCCTCGCCATCGGGTTTTATGTCGTCGCGGCGTTCTTTTTTGCCGAATACGTGCTGCGCCTGATCGTCGCGCCGGAAGCGCCCGGCGGCGAGCATCGCGGGCCGCTCGGAGCTCCGCCTCGCCTGGGCGGTCTCGCTCGGCGGCATCTTCGATCTGGTCGGCGTGCTCCCCGGGATCGTCGCGCTGGCCTACGGCCCCGGCGCCAGGCTGTTCGGCTTCATCTGGGCGTTCAAATACGTCCGCTATTCGCCGGGGCTGGCGAGCCTTGGCCGGGTCATCAGCCATGCGCGCCAGGCGCTGCTGTCGGTGCTGCTCGGCTTCTGCATCGTGCTGCTCGACCGCGGCCAGCATCGCCTACCTGCTCGAGCGCCACGCCCATCCCGATAACCCCGGAAGCGTTCGCCTCGATCCCGGCGGCGCTGTGGTGGGGCATCGTGACGATGACGACGACCGGCTATGGCGATGTCGTGCCGCGCACGATCGCCGGCCGGGCGCTTTCCGGCATCGTCATGGTCGGCGGCATCCTGATCTTCGCGCTGTGGACCGGCATCATCGTCAATGGCTATGCCGAGGAGCTGCGCCGGCGCGAGTTTCTGCGCACCTGGGAGCTGGTCGCCAAGGTGCCGTTCTTCCACAATATCGGCGGCGTCGCTGATCGCCGAGGTCGCGCGGCTGCTGCGCCCGCGCGACTACCCGGAGGGCGCTGTCATCATGCGCCGCGGCGAGCCCGGCGACTGCATGTATTTCGTCGTCGAGGGCGAGGTCGAGATCCAGCTGCAGACCGGCTCGCTCTATCTCGGCGCCGGCCAGTTCTTCGGCGAGCTGGCGCTTGTTGACCGGCGAGCCGCGCAACGCCACCGTCGCTGCCACCCAAGCCTGCACGCTGCTGGCGCTCGATATCGTCGATTTCCACGAATTGCTGGCGCGCCAGCCCGAGCTGGCGCGCGTCATCCGCGAGGAGGCGCGCAAGCGGCTCGGCACCGATGTCCTGCGGCATCGCGCCCACCCCCCCGTCGCGGCGGTCGATGCGTCGGAATGCTGACCGCCGGCGCGCCTCGCCTCATCTCCATGACAGCGCCGCCTTCGCCTGTTAGAACTCGGGCGGTGATGACGGGGAGAAGGCGATGGCGACAAAGCCGCAGGTTATTGCCCTGGAGGAGCATTATCTCGATCCCGAGGTAAAGCCGCACATCGCCGGCCGGGACCAGTCCGGCGGGGCCGGGATTGCCGAGCGGCTCGACGATGTCGGCCAGGGCCGCATCGCCGAGATGGACGCGGCCGGGATCGACATCCAGGTGCTGTCGCACGGCGCCCCGTCGGTGCAGAAGATCGAGGACGCCGAGCTCGCGGTGCCGGCTGGCGCGCGGCGCCAACGACCGGCTGGCCGAGACCGTCGCGCGCGCACCCCGACCGCTTCGCCGCCTTTGCCGACGCTGCCGACCGCCGATCCCAAGGCGGCCGCCGACGAACTGGAACGCGCGGTGACCCAGCTCGGCTTCAAGGGCGCGATGATCCACGGGCTGACCAACGGCCGTGTTCCTCGACGACCGGCGGTTCTGGCCGATCTTCGAGCGCGCCGCAGGCGCTGGACGTGCCGACTCTACCTGCACCCGGCGGTGCCCGCATCCGGCGGTGATCGACGCCTATTACCAGGACTACGTCGCAGAAATACCCGAGCATCCTGCGCGCCGCCTGGGGCTTCACGGTGGAGACCGCGACGCAGGGCATCCGCCTGGTGCTGAGCGGCGTGTTCGATGCCTATCCGCGGCTGAAGATCATCCTCGGCCATCTCGGCGAGGGCCTGCCGTTCCTGCTGTGGCGCATCAACATGGCGCTGGTGCGCGACGGAGCCGGGCCGAGCTGGTTCCGCGACACGTTCTGCGCAGCATTTCTGGATCACCACCAGCGGCTTCTTCTCCGATCCGGCGCTGTTGTGCTGCGTCCAGGAGATGGGGGTCGACCGCATCCTGTTTTCGGTCGACTACCCGTTCGTCGCCGAACAAGCCGGGCACCGAGTGGCTGCACACGCGTCCCGCTGTGCGCCGAGGACCAGGCGAAAATCCTCAGCGGCAACGCGAAGCGGCTGTTGAAGATGTGAGCGGCATCGCCTCTGAATTCCCGCTTTCGCGAGAATGACGATGAGGGGCGGCAATAGGGGAAAATTCCGCATGAAGATCTTTGGCGTCCATCCCGGGCCGCTGATGTACTCCACGCATCTTCCTGCGGCTCGAGCCGCTCGGGCTGGAGCTGGTCGCGGCGGCGGCCCGGCACGCCGGCCATGAGGTGCGGCTGATCGACCTGCAGGTCGAGGACCACGCGGCCTTTTTCCGCATGGTCGCGACAATGGCGGCCCGGACGTCATCGCGTTCTCGTGCAACTACCTGGCCAATGTTCCCGAGATCGTCGACCTCGCCAAGGCGGCAAAGGCGCGGCTGCCGCGACACCTTCGTCTGCGTCGGCGGGCACAGCGCCTCGTTTACCGCCGAGGCGATGCTGGCGCACGGCGACGGCGCGATCGACTGCGTCCTCAAGGGCGAGGGCGAGGCGGCGATGCCGCTGCTGCTCGCGGCGATCGAGGCCGGCGGCGACATCGGCGAGGTCCCCGGGGTCGTCACCGCCGACGGGCGAGGGGCCGCCGCCGCGGCTTCGTCCAATCGCTCGACGAGCTGATGCCGGCGCGCGACCTGTTGCGCCACCGCCGCAAGTATTTCCTCGGCACGCTCGACCCGTGCGCCTCGATCGAATTCTCGCGCGGCTGCCCGTGGGATTGCACGTTCTGCAGCGCCTGGACCTTCTACGGCCGCACCTATCGCCTGGTCAGCCCGGAGCGGGTCGTCGAGGAACTCCGCTCGATCCGCGAGCCCGGCGTGCTTCATCGTCGATGACGTCGCGTTCGTCCACGAGCGGCACGGCATGGCGATCGGCGAGGCGATCGGCCGCGCCGGCATCAAGAAGCACTATTACCTGGAGACCCGCGGCGACGTGCTGCTGCGCAACAAGGAGGTGTTTCGCTTCTGGAAGCGCCTCGGCCTCGACTACATGTTCATCGGCCTGGAGGCGATCGACGAGGAGGGGCTGAAGAAATACCGCAAGCGGGTGTCGCTGGGCGCAATTTCGAGGCGCTCGAATTCGCCCGCTCGCTCGGCATCATCGTCGCGATCAACCTGATCGCCGACCCCGACTGGGACCGCGAGCGCTTCCGCATCGTCCGCGAATGGTGCCTCGAGCAGCCCGAGGTCGTCAACATCAGCGTCAACACGCCCTATCCCGGCACCGAGAGCTGGCTGACCGAGGGTACGCAGCGTGGCCAGCCGCGACTACCGGCTGTTCGACATCCAGCATGCGGTGCTGCCGACCCGGCTGCCGCTCGCCGAGTTCTACGACGAGCTGGTGACGACGCAGCGGGCGTTCTACCGCAAGCATCTCGGCTTTCGCCGGGTCATGAGCACGGCCGGAACCATCGCCGGGCGGCTGGCGCGGGGCCAGACCAACTTCGTCAAGAGCCTGTTCATGCTCGACCGCGTGTCTTCGCCCCGAATACCTGCTTGGCCGACCACGCCGCCCCGGTCGCGTACGAGATCCCGCTGCCGCCGCCCCCTGCCGAGGCGCGCCCGGGCTCGCTTTACGTCCACGCCCCGCGCGGCCGCAAGGGCCGCGCCATCGATGCGGCGACCGAGCGCTTTGTCGAGGAAACCCGCATGGGAACCGCGCCGTAATTGTTCCTTCTCCGCCCCCGGCGGCGGAGAGAGCCATTGATTGGAGAATGGTAATGCCGAGCAGCACAACCGCCACGCCCGCCGCCGCCATCGATGTCGCCACCGTGCGGCGCTGGCTCGGCGATGGCGGCGAGACCGCTTTCATCGATGTGCGCGAGGAAGGCCAGCACGGCGCCGGTCACCCGCTGCTCGCCGTCAATCTGCCGTATAGCCGCCTCGAGATCGCGATCGGCCATCTTGTGCCACGGCATTCGTGCCGGATCGTGCTCGTCGATGACGGCGACGGCATTGCCGACAAGGCGGCTCGTCGGCTCGCCGTCCTCGGCTACGACAGGGTCCATGTTATCACGGGCGGGATCGACGCCTGGTCGGCGGAATACCCGCTGTTCCCGAGCACCAACGTGCCGAGCAAGGCCTTCGCCGAGATCGTCGAGCACGAATATGGCACGCCGGCGATCTCGGCCGCCGAGCTCGACCGGCGCCGCCGCGCCGGCGACAAGGTGATCGTGCTCGACAGCCGCCCGCTCGACGAATACGCGCGCTTTCATGTGCCGGGCGCGGTCGCCTGCCCGGCGCCGAGCTGGTATTGCGCTTTGCCGATCTGGTGCCGGAGCCCGATGCGCTGGTCGTTGTCTCGTGCGCCGGGCGCACCCGCGGCATCATCGGCGCGCAGTCGCTCGTCACCGCCGGCGTCCCCAATCGGGTCATGTCGCTCGAAGGCGGGACGCAGGCGTGGCGGCTCGCCGGGCTTGATCTCGAACAGAGCATGACGACTGCCCTGCTGCCGCCGAGCTCGAACGCAATCGCCGCGGCGCAACGGCGCGCCGCTGCGGTCGCCGCGCGCTTCGCCGTCCGCTCGATCGATCGGGCGACGCTCGCCGTCTGGCAGGGCGAGGCCGATCGCCGCACCACCTTTCTGCTCGACGTGCGCACGCCCGACGAATTCGCCGCCGGGCACCTGCCGGGTTCGCTCTCGGCGCCGGGCGGCCAGTTGGTGCAGGCAATCGACCGCTGGGTCGGCACGCGCGGCGCGCGGCTCGTGCTGATCGACGATGTCGGTGCGCGCGCGGTGATGACCGCGCAATGGCTGATGCAGATGGGCTGGGATGCAGTCGTGCTCGAGCGCCCGTTCGGCGGGCAATCGCTCGAGACCGGTTCGGGTGGGCGGCCGGCAGCGCTGCCCGATGTGCTGGGGATCGGGGTTGTCGAGGCGGCGCACTGGCTTAACGACGGCGCCGCCGCCGTTTTCATCGGGTCAAGCGCTGATTACCGCACGGCACATCCCGAGGATGCGGTGTGGGCGATCCGTCCGCGGCTCGACCGCTTGCCGGCAAGCGTGCTGCGCGCCACTCGCATCGCCGTCTTTGCCGACGATGCCGAGGTCGGGGCGTTGGCCGCCTGTGATCTCGCGGAAATGGCCGCAGGGCCGGTCGCGCTGGTGCAGGATGGCGTTTCAGCGTGGGGTGCGGCTGCACGGCCGGTTGCCTCCTCGCCCGACGAGCCGCCGGACGACGAGCGCATCGACACGATCTTCTGGAACCACGACCGGCATGCCGGCAATCAGGAGGCGATGCGCGCCTATCTGCGCTGGGAAACCGAGCTGCCAGGCGAAGTCGCCCGCGACGGCCTCGCCGGCTTCCGGGTTGCGGCGCGATGAACAGCGTCAGCACCGCGCAGCTTGCGATCGCCTGCGAGGAAAGCGGGCCGGCGGACGGCAAGCCGGTCATTCTACCGCGCGGCGAGAGCGCGGGGGTCAGACCGCCCGCCTCTTCGGAGCGCCGTGCCTGCTTCTCCACCGGCGGCTATCAGCGCCGCGTCATCCCGGTCGCCGGCCATTTCCGGCCGCGCGAGGCTCCCGACGCGCTCGTCCAGGCGATCCGGGCGCTGGGCGGTTAGCGGGTGAGTTAGGCGGTTGCCACCCGCTCGGCATAGCCGATGTCGCACTGTCCTCATTCCCGCGCAGGCGGAGCCCGAGGCCGGAACCCATGCACACGGGCATCGGGGAGCGCGCGACAGCAGTTGTCCCCGGTTTCCTATCGCCGGTGGCGAGCGCCGCGCAATAGGCCGGAAGCGGCCCGCGCTGGTTGCCCTCGCCTTTTGGGCGCTGGCGGCGTGCGGCGTGGTCGGCGGCTCCGAGACGTTGACCGATGCCCAGCAGGTAATCGCCGACATGAAAACCGGCCCCACGGATCGAAAGGGGGCCGGTCTGACGATCGTTGGCGGGGTTGACCATGCCGATCGGCGCTACCGTGTCGGCGAGCCGGTCACGCTATCCGTAGAGGTCAGTAAGGCGGCCTTCGTTGCCGTCTTGCGGGTCATGCCGGACGGCACGACGACCCTGATCTTTCCGAACCGAATGCAGGCGAGCGCGCCGGTGTCGGCGAATTCGCCATTGCGCATCCCCGAGCCCGGATCCCCGTTCCGGATCGCCGCCGCCGACAAACCGGGGACCGTGCTTTTCGAATTCGTCGCATCGAGTCGCGGCGGTTCCTGGCTGTTCAACCGCAAGCCCGAGGGGTCGGCCGATTTTGCCGAGCTGGGCACGACGACCCGCGCGCTGGCCAAGGACGTCGTTCTGTCGCTCAGGGGAGGCCCTGGCACCGCTACCGCCACCGCGCACCTTACCGTCAGGGTGCGCGGCGATTAGCGTCAAATCCGCCTATTGGAGGCTGTCGCGAATGAGCGCCATGACATCGCCGGCCTCGCTCCCTTCAATCCTCCCGAACATCGACAGAGAGGCTTCCGCCGGTTGCAGAATTCCTTCGATGTCCGCTTCCGTCAAAATTCCCTTCGCTTTCAGCGCCCGAAGCAATTGACCGAGAACGAGGCAGGCTCCGGGGCCATATGCGTGACCTATAAGATCTCCCATCATATTTCCGCTCCCTGTTGGTCCCTGTTGGTCCCGCAAACGTAGCGAAATGGGGCGTGTAGCGCTACCTCGCGGCAGCGCCGTTGCGGTCTCCGGCGCCCTCAGCCGACCGGCACGAAATCGTAAACGCCGACCCCCTGGACGATCAGGAACTTACAGGGGCCGCCGTCTTCACCTGTTACGCAATGCGCGGTCTTCGGCGGCACGGCGCAGCGCTGCCCCGGTTGGAGCCGGTAGGCGTTGCGCGGAGCACGCGTCTCGACGACCATCGGGCCTTCGAGGCAGACAAAGCTGTCGGTGATCTCGCTGTGATAATGCCAGGGAACGCTCTGGCCGTGGGCAAGCGTCAACACCTGCACCCGCAGATCGGCGCCTTCGGCGACAAGCTCGTGGCCAGCGATCTCGTAATTGCTGCGCGCCCGGACTTGCATGGTCCTATCCCGATCGTTTCTATCAATCGCAATCGCCGCTCATCGCGCTTGATTACGTTGAGCGACAGGCGATCGCGAAGAAGCGCAAACCTGCAGTTCACGAACGATTCTACCGCGTTTTGTCGCAGTGAACCAAGGCTGCTGTACGCATACGATCGTATGATGTAAGGTTGGCCGGTCATACAAGCTTTCGTTGTGCAAAGCAGCCAGCGCGGCCATTGGAACAACCGCGACGAGAAATAGCGCCAAGTGAGGTTCCCGCCTCGGCTTCGGTTCGGGCTGGGGCCGTATCCGGCTCGGCGCAGCAGCGCGCACGATCGGGCCATCGCACAGCATATATCCGGCGGCGGTTTCGAACGGGAAGTCGTTGTCCGCGGTAATGAATTGATTCGGGGCGATCTGAGGCGACATGGCCAGAGCTTCGCGGGGAAAGAAAGGGCGATCTGGCGGGGCCGCCGGAGCAACCGATGGGGGGGCACCGTCGCGGACCGCCGGGGCGGCAGCGCCGGCGATGGCGGTCGTCGCGATCGCGGACCTGCTCGGGCAGCACGAGACGCTTGCGGCTGATCGGCGCGATCACGCGCCCCCGGACGTACACCTCCGCCGCGCCTATATCGACGAGGCGAATTGCAACCGCATCACCGGCTGGGTGTGGGACCCGCAGCAGCCTCTCGAGCGGATCGCGCTCGAACTGGTGGACGGCGACACCCGGCTGGCGGCGGTGCGGGCGAACCAATTCCGCTCGGACCTGCGGCAGGCGGGTATCGGTGACGGGCGGCACGCGTTTGTTATCCCGTTGGGAGAGGCGCTGCTGCCCGATGCCCGACATGTGCTGCATCTGCGCTGTGCCGACACGGGCGCGGAATTGCCAGGATCGCCGGTCATCATAGAACGCGCCGTGCCGAATGTGGCCGCGCGGGCGTTATACGAGCAAGCCGCGCCGTATCTGACGGCATTGGCTACCAAAGGGTTCGTCGCCGATCCTGTCGCGGAACCTGTTGAAGCCGATCCGGTTGCCGACACGCCGGTGCCGGTTGCCTTCGACAGCGGTATCGGCGGCGGATCGGCCAAGCCTCGGCTGGTCGACGAAATTCGCGGCGTGCCGGATGACGAAGCCGGGTCTCAAAGCAATATCGACTTCGCAGACTGGACCGGCGTCAAGGGTTGGATCTGGGACCCGCAGCAGCCGCAAAAGCGGATCGCGCTCGAGCTGCTGGACGGCGACACCGTATTGGCGACGGTGCTGGCGAGCGAATACCGGGAGGACCTCGAACAGGCCGGCATTGGCGACGGCCGGTATGGTTTCTCGATCTCGTTCGGCGAGACGCTGCTGCCCTATGCCCGCCATGTGCTGCATCTGCGTCCGGTTGGTTCCAAGGTCGAGATGCCCCGTTTCCCGCTCGTGCTGACGCGCGAGCACGCCGGGCTCGATCAGACCGTTCGATTCATCCTCGGCAATGTCGTGGCCGAGGCGGAGCGAGCGGTGAAGACGGAAGATCTGGCGCCGATCGTCAACGCCTTGGTCGGCTTTCTCGACGCAGCCTTGTCGCGTTACTTTCTTATCGCGGCAGAGGCCGGTGCCAACGCGGCCGATCTGCTGAAGCCGGCGGAACTCGCGCCGCAAGTGCGCACCCTGATCGAGTTGATCCAGCAAAGCTATCCGCCGATCGTCGTTGACGCCGGGCGCGCGCCGCTGGTGTCCATCGTCATTCCGGTGTTCAACAAATTCAACTTGACCTACAACTGTGTTAAATCGATCGTCGAACACGGAGCGCAGGTGCCGTTTGAAATTATTATTGTCGATGACTGCTCTCGGGATGAGACGATGTTCGCCGGCTTCGCATTCGGTGCGGGCATCCGGTTGATCCGCAACCCGGAAAATTGCGGCTTCATCCGCTCGTCCAATCGCGGGTTCGCGGCCGCTCGTGGCGAATACATCGTATTTCTCAACAACGACACGGAGGTCAAGGCGCGCTGGCTGGATGAGCTGTACGAGACACTGCAGCGCGATCCCCAAATAGGGATTGTGGGTTCGAAATTATTGTATCCGGACGGCAGCCTGCAGGAATGCGGCGGCATCATTTGGCGCTTGGGAGACGGGTGGAATTGGGGTCGCGGTCAGGCGGCCGACGATCCGCGGTTTTGCTTTATGCGCGATGCCGACTACGTGTCCGGCGCCGCGCTGATGATCAAGGCAAATCTGTTCGAGGAGCTGGGAAGGTTCGACGAGCATTATCTACCCATGTATTACGAAGATACCGAGCTGTGCTTCCGCGCGAGGGAAAAGGGGCATCGCGTTGTCGTTCAGCCGGCTTCCGAGATCGTCCATTTCGAAGGCGCGACCGGCGGAACCAGCACGACCGGAACCGGGATGAAGCGCTTTCAGGCGGCCAATCATCGCAAGTTTTTCGAGCGCTGGAAGGATGTTCTCGCCAGCCATCGCTTCAATGGCGAGTTGCCCGAGCTTGAAGTCGAGCGCACTGTCCGCCAGCGCGCCCTGTTCATCGATGATTCGGTGCCGGAGCCGGACAAGGATGCCGGTTCGAATGCCGCCTTTCAGCACATGCTTTCGCTGCAGCGCCTCGGCTTCAAGGTGACGTTCATCCCCGGCGACAACATGGCCAGAATCGAGCCGTACACGACCGAGCTGCAGCGCCGCGGCATCGAGTGCCTGTACCATCCCTATTATTTCTCGGTCGAGGACGCCTTCAGAAAGCAGCGGATCCTATTCGATCTGGTATACCTGCACCGATGCTCGAATGCCTCGAAATATGCCGGGATGATCCGGCAGCATTTCCCCAAGGCGCGGATCCTCTACAATGTCGCTGATCTGCACTTCTTGCGGATGTTGCGGCAAGCCGAGGTAGAGGACGATGCCAGGTTGCGCGGACAGGCCGACCAGCTGCGTCGGCTGGAGCTCGGCGCGATGTCGTTTGTTAACTGCGTGATCGTGCATTCGAACGCCGAGGCCGAGCTGTTGCGGCAAATCGTGCCCGATATCGCGGTACGGGTGATCCCCTGGACGGTCCCGTTGCGCGACGTTAAAAAGCCGTCTGCGGAAACACCGTCCGCGAAAAAGCGGGGGACTACCACCGGGACCGCCACCGGGGTCGCTTTCATTGGCGGCTATCGCCATCCGCCCAATGTCGACGCGGCGATATGGGCGGCGCAAAGTATCATGCCGGTGCTGCGCAAGAAGGTCCCGGGCATCGAGCGTGCTGCTGGTCGGCAGCCACATGCCCGCCGATGTCAGCGCTCTCGCTGCGAAGGACATCCTACCGCTCGGCTACGTGCCCTCGCTGGACAGCGTGTTCGAGCGGGTCCGGCTGACGATTGCGCCGTTGCGCTATGGCGCCGGTCTGAAGGGCAAGGTGCTGGAGAGCATGGCCGCCGGGATCCCGTGCGTCATGACGTTCGGTCGCGGCCGAAGGTCTCGACTTGCCGGTCGAGCTGCAATCGCTCGTCGCCGACGACCCGAAGGGGCTATCGGAGCGGATCGCAGCGCTGTGTCGCGACGCCACCGAATACCAACGCGTGGTCGAAGGCGGCAAGGCCCATATCGCCGCGAACTATTCGCCCGAGCGGATCGATTCGTTGATCCGCGAGGCTTGCGGGTTCGACTGACGATCGAGCAAACC
Organism: uncultured Alphaproteobacteria bacterium; assembly: GCA_963789255.1. Lineage (GTDB taxonomy): Bacteria > Pseudomonadota > Alphaproteobacteria > ATCC43930 > CGMCC-115725 > DATARH01. The sequence goes on from CAWBJW010000002.1 coordinate 374,139, forward strand.
GAATCCTCCTACCGGGGCCGGAATTCCTCAACCAGCTTCTCGAAGTCGATTGCGTGAAAGGGCTTATCTCTCTGCGTCCGGGGCCACAAAATTCCGTCTCGCCGAAGTGCCCGGCTACTCAGCCGGCGGCCTGCATCCCTTCGTCGCCCAAAATCGCGCAACGGGGCAAGCGCCAAGACCGACGGATGGTCGGCCTATCCCGGCGCTCCCGGCATCAGCCACGCCCCCATGTCGTCGGCAAAATGGCCGCCCACCTCGTGCTGCCGTGGGTGCACCGCATCTTCCCAACCTCAAAGTCTGGGCCTTGCGCGTTTATCACGGCCTGCGCCGCAGGCATTTGCAATCCTGCCTCGACGAATTCGTCTTTCGCTTCAACCGCCGGCGTACCCGGCATGCTGCCTTCCGCTCCTTGCTCGGCAGCGCCGCCGGCTTCGCACCCCTCATCCACCAAATGTTGATCTCACCGGAAGCAAAGGCATAGCATAACCTTCACCATCGTATCGGTCCCCCACCCCGGCCTCTCGATCCGGCGCAAACGCAGCCGCTCCGGCAGATCCGACGACTTCGTGCGTTCCGTCATCGGCCAAATGCGATAGCCCTGGCCTTTGCCGAAGCAGCGATTGATTTCCGACGCGGCTGCCGCTAGACCCATCGCGCCGCGGCCCATGTTGTCCCCATCGTCTAGAGGCCTAGGACATCGCCCTTTCACGGCGGCAACACCGGTTCGAATCCGGTTGGGGACGCCAGATTAGAGGCTGGCTACGGAAAATATACGGAATGGATGCTCCAGAACGGCTGCGGACGGTCGTGGACAGGCAAATCCAGCTCGCGCACTTCACCCTTGAGCGTGGATGGTAATGTCTACCGGGCGTTCGGTGAGACAGCGCCTATGTCCCGCAGCCGGCGGACTCCGCGAAGTGATGGTGCGTCGTGGCAGGGCGTGTCCTCTCTTCATTCAAGACTGTTATCGACCCAGGCAGCATTTCTTGAACTTCTTGCCACTGCCGCAAGGACACGGGTCATTGCGACCGACCCCTTTGAACGGATTCCGGTAGGGTTCGCTCTCGGCAAGTTGAGCTTCGGCCTCTTGGAGACGCCGCTCGCGATCGGCAAGGGCGTCATCGCTGAGGCCGTACCAGCGGGATAATTCCTCAACGGTGTCGCCGAACAGGGTGAATTCGTCGCCCTCAGGGTAGCGGGAAACGTCGGGGTGCTTGACCGCCCATTCGAGATCACGCTCGAAATGCTCGAAGCCGAGCCAATGCCGATCGATGAAACCGCGATCGAAGACTTGCCTGACCAGGATTTTGAGTTCGGCCAAACCGAGCATCGCGATGGCGGACTGCCAACCCTGCCAGACATAGCATTCCGCCTGCGGCTGCAACTCCATGAAGGCGTCGCGGAGAAATCGGGCGACCAGGGTGCGGTCCAGTTCCCCTCGCAGCACCAGCATGGCGAGCGTTTCGCACATGCGGGATCGGACAAACTGCTCGGCATGGGGATCGAGGATGATCTCGTAGAGCGGCTGAGGATCGCCGTCGAAAACCGCCGCCATTACCCGGTGGCTGGTGCTTGTGATGCCGTCGCCGAGGATAGCATTGAGTTCGTGTTCCGGGCAGCGCAGCAGGCGTGCCAGCGGTCGGTAGGCGGCTTTGTCTCGCCACTCGCCGAGCAGATGGAAGATGAAGAACAGCGGCGTCGGCTTCGCCCGTTCGGTCGAGTTCGAACGCCAGATACGAATCGATCTCGTTGAGGAAGGCAGGAACCATCTCGGCACGTTGTGCCGAGGCCGCTTGCAGCGCCGCCTTTGGCAAGCCCTCAGCTTGGGTTAGCTGGTCGAGGATTTCGGCTCCGTCCATCGGAATCCCTGCGCTTACATGGACGGTCTGATTTTACCTCAATTCGCGGGCCGGACATGCTCGGCGATCGTCCGCTCATATGCGATTTTGCTGATAGGACTGATGGCGTCCGCCGGCCCTGACGGCGATGATATGAAGGTTGGTCAGGTCGTGGTTGCAGCGGGATTTCTGCAAATCCAGAAGTTCGCCGATGGCTGAACGGGGTCGAGCCGGCCCGGACGCTGCTGGAATTCGACAGCTACAACGCGCTGCACGACGAACTCTCGACCAGCAATCAGGCGATCCGGCTCGAACCCGACCCGACCCCGGCGGACCTTTCGGGATCGGCGGTCGTCCGCAATGCCATGATACTGCTACGACGTTCAATCGAGACTGGTGGGCTGAAGCTGACCGCGACGGGCAATCTGTCGCGCGCCATGGTCGCCGAGATGTTCGAGATCATGGAATGGCCGGGTCTCGACAAGGAAGGGGCGTTTCAATTCCACAAGGTGATCAACGAGCCGGATTTCCTGCCTGTCCATTTCGTCCGCGTGTTGTTGCAGGGGGCCAAGCTGTTCCGAACACGTCGTGGAACGCTGGTGCCGAGCCATATGGGCAAGAAGATGCTGGTCGAGGGCACGCTTGGGGCCTTGCAGGCGCTTCTATTTCACATCGCCCTCTGGCACCTGAACCTCGGCTACTTCGACCGCAACCCCGTGCAGTCCTGGCCGCAGAACGATGTCGGCGTCCTTCTCTGGTCGTTGTCCGCGTCAACGAACGATTGGCTTCACCCGGATAAGCTGACCCGGCTGTGCACGGTTCCGGTTATCGGCGTGCTGGAATTGGCTTGGGACCTCGGGTCATTTGCGATGGAGTCCCGCATCCTGCGACCGCTCTGGTGGTTCGGCTTGCTCGATAGACGGTGGGAAGGCAAGGCCGGGATAGGCGAGCCGAGTGTCTATCGGAAGACGCCGCTGTTCGAGCGCTTCCTCAAATTCAACGTCCAGATCGACCGCCCAGAGACGCGCCATTAGAGCAGCGACAACGGCCTGGTCAGCGTGGCAGGTTGTCCGGCGGTTTAAGCCGAGCGCCGCGCCGGCCATGCAGAAGGTCAGCAACTCGCCGAGCGCCGCTCGCGTGGCGGGTAGGCGCCGATTCCGCCCAGGCATTCCTTGCCTGACATCACCCAACAACGCATCCACAGCGGCCAGGACATCACCTGGGACCGGCCCATTGGACGGGCATTGACAGCCAATGTGCGGCGGTTCACGGTCAATCGAAATAGCGGGTGAGGAAGCAGGCAAATGGTGTCGTCCCCTCAGCAGACTGTCGGCGCTAAGACGAATCAAGCCGTCGAAGTAGCACCGCTCACCCTCCATATCGGCGCAGAAATCCGTGGAGTGGACCTCACCAAGCCCCTGCCGCCGGATCAATTGAAAGAGGTGCGGGACGCCTTCTTGAAGTGGAAGGTCATCTTCTTTCGGGGGCAGCACCTCGATCACGCGCGGCACGTGGCCATGGCGCGGCAGTTCGGCGAGCCGACCATCGGCCACGCCGTATTCGGCCATGTCGAGGACTATCCCGAAATCTACTCGGTCGCCAAGAACCGGACGGCCAATGAGAACCGGGCGGCGATGATGGTGACCCCTTGGTCCGGCTGGCACACCGACATCACCGCGGCGGTGAACCCGCCCTGCGCATCGATCCTGCGCGGCGTGACCATCCCGCCTTACGGCGGAGACACGTTTTGGACCAATCTTGCCGCCGCTTACACCGGCTTGTCGCCAACGATGCGCGGGTTCGTCGACGGGCTGCGCGGCATTCACAAGTTTGCGCCACGCGAAAGCGCTAAGCCAGGGAGCGAATACAATGAGCGCGTGAAACGGCGCGTATTGGAGAGCGAACACCCACTGGTGACAGTCCATGCCGAGACCGGCGAGCGGGTCCTGTTCGTCAGCCCATCCTTCCTGAAGTCGGTCGTCGGGCTGACGCCGCGCGAAAGCCAGAAGATCCTCGAGATGATTTGGGAGCATGTCACGCGCCCGGAATACACGGTGCGCTTCAAGTGGAACGAGGGCGACATCGCCTTCTGGGACAATCGCTCCACCGCGCACCTCGCGCCGACGGACATCTTTGAATCCGACTTCGACCGCCAGCTCTATCGGATCACCCTGGTAGGCGAGCCGCTCGTCGGCATCGATGGCAAGCCCTCCAAGTCTATCGAGGGCCTACCCATCCTGTCTGCGGCAGAGGAGCTGCGGATGATGGCGGCAGAGTAGCCGCAGCCCCTTCAATTCCGAGCCGCAGCTTAGGTGAATTTACCGTCCGGGGTGACGGAAGGAGTGCATCATGCCCGCAGCCGATTATTTGCCGGAAGTGCTTGAAACCACCGAAGCCGAGCGCCTCGCCACCGGCTTTATTTTTACCGAAGGTCCAACATGGCATCCGGAGGGCTATTGGTATTTCGTCAACATCCGCCAGAACAAGCTGTTCCGCCTGACGCCGGGGAAAGCGCCGGAAGTCGTCAGGAACACCATCGGCGGCAACGGCACGACCTTCGACCTTCAAGGCCGTTTGATCGTCTGCGAGGGGGATGACCGGCGCCTCACGCGGATGGGCGCAGACGGCAAGGTGGAGTCGTTGGTAGACCACTACAAGGGCGGGCGTTTCAATCGCCCCAACGATGTGATCTGCCACTCGAACGGCTGCCTTTATTTCACCGATCCGGACAAGCGCCGTGCCTATCACGAGCGCGAGATACCGGGACCTGAAGGCGACAACAATCTCTGGGATGGCGCCTGCGTTTATCGTTTGGCGCCGGACGGCGGCTTGAGCGTGCTCGCGCTTTGCGAATACCCGAACGGGCTCGCGCTGTCGCCGGACGAGCGCACGATGTATGTGGCGAACACGCGCTCGTCGCAATACATCCACGCGATCAAGCTCGATGCCGCCGGCCACATGGTTGGGCGCAGCATCTTTGCCGATATGAACGAAGGCACCGAGCCGGGCATACCCGATGGCCTGAAGGTCGATAGCCTTGGCCGGGTATATTGCACCGGGCCAGGCGGTATCTGGGTGATGGCGCCCGACGGCGAGCGCGTCGGCGTTATCAAGTGGCCGGAGCAAGCGGTAAATTTTGCTTTTGGCGGGCCGGACCTACGTACATTGCTGTGCTGCGCGCATACTTCCGTTTACACGCTGCGCGTGAAGGTGCCGGGCAATCCGCATCCTTGGTATAAATTGCAGGGGCGATGAGTGGGGATATGGCGCACCGATACGGGCCGGATCGACATATCAGCCGAAGTAGCGCTGCCACCGCCACCAGCACAGTACCGTCGAATCAGGGGCAAAAACTCACCAAACTTGCCGGGGTAAAAGCCATCTCGGAGCCATTACAACCACGTCTATAACGATGCCTCTCAGCCCGCCGCGTCGGGTTGGAGTGGCGGTTTTCGTGGGGATGGCGATCCATACTATCCAACGAACAACGCGGGGCGTTGCACAAACGGTCGCTCCGCCTATAGTTTCTCCGCCTGATCGAGGAGAGCACGATGGCTGAGCAAACCTTCGCCGACTTTATTGCCCGGGACCGCGAGCGCCTGCACGCTGAACGGGAGCAGATTTTCAACCAGCAGCACGACCTCGAAGAGAAGCTCGCCGCGATCAAAGATGCGGGCAATCGACGCCTACGAAGCCGCCAAACGCGCGGTCCAAACCGGCTTCATTCATGGCGGCGATGGCCTGCTCCGCCGAGTACGGCTCCTGGCGATGTTGAGGGGATGGCGTGCCTTTTTCCAGAGATGGATCTGAGCATCGACGATCAGCATTTGGTGGCGTCCTCGTTAGGCTCGGAGATTCAACTCCCACCGAATTCTTGATTCGTCGGACCGGGCTGCGCATTGGGACAGCCCTCCCGTCTCCGTTCACCGCCGTTCTGCGAGGATGTGCCAGTGCCAGGAGCCAGGGCGGCGCTGTTCCTCATGGGTCAGCGACAGAAGCTCGAAGCCGGCGAGGAGCGCGGCAAGGCCGACCAAGTCGCAATAGTAGTGTGGATGCGCCTTGGGGTCGCTGCCGCGGATGAAGGTGTCGGGGGCGACCAACCGGCCGCGGCCAAATTGCGCATCGCGCTTCGACAGCATCGTACCCTGGCAGAGCCCACCGGGCTTCAGGACCCGCCAGATCTCGGCGAGGCGGCGACCGACATCGCCCATCGTCCCGTGAAAGATCACGTTCCACGACAGCACATAGTCGAAGCTCTCGTCGGCGAAGGGCAGCGCATCGGCATCGGCCTGGCGCAGGCTCAGTTGGAGACCGCGCGCAGCCGCCTCGCGGCGAACGAAGTCGAGTCCGGCGGCGGCGCCGTCGATCGCCTCGACGGCAAAGCCGTGCTCGGCGAAGAGCAGTGCGTGCCGGCCGACGCCGCAACCGAGGTCGAGTATATATTGAGCGCCGTGCGCCTTCAGCATCGGCACCAGCGCCGCCACCGCCGGGTGCGGCGCCAGCCAATCGGCGCGGCCCTCCGGCATTGCCCACCGCTCGTCCCATGCCTCGATCGCCGTCGCCGCCATCTGCGCCTCCCCGCTCTGCCGTCGGCTGTGCTCTGGCCGTTATCATAAGCGGACGACGCAGATGCGCGATCCGGAAATGATCTCCGCGAAGCCAGCGCGGTATTGCCTGGCCAGGGCGATCGCGCTATCGCCAGCCGCGGAATTATCCAAGGTCGCGGGCCTGAGGCTCGCTGGCGGCCATCGGCTGCTCTGAAGCCGATATCGCAGCCAGATGCCGCCGTCGTCCAGCACTTGAGTGCGTTCCAGCGTCATGGCGTGGATCGGGGCGGCGGCGCTATATCTGCGAAGCCGCCTTTCCGATCGATCGCTCAGGCGCGGTCCCTGCGCCTGACGCCACCTGCCGCGAGGGAATCACGCCGCAATCCGCGCCGCCTCTGATCGAGGCCCGACGCGATCAGATGTTTCCGGTGCTTGCGCCGGCGGAAATAGATCGGCTGACGCGGTTCGGCGAACGCAGATCCTACGCCGCCGGTGACAGCATCCTTGCGACCGGCGAAATCGCGCCGGGCGCCTTCCTCATCCTGGCGGGACAGGTCGAGGTCAGCCAGCGCGGCCTCGACCATTCCGACCCGATCGTGACCTACGGTCCGGGCTCGTTCATGGGCGAACTGGCGCAGCTTTCCGGCCGCCCGTCCCTGGTGGATGCCGTGGCTAGAGAGCCTGCCGAGACGCTTCTGATCGCGCCGCGCCGGCTGCGCGACCTTCTGGTCGAAGAGGCCGAGCTGGGCGAGCGGATCATGCGGGCGCTGATCCTGCGCCGGGTCGGGCTGCTTGAGACCGGCGCCGGCGGCCCCGTCATCGTCGGCAGCGCCGACAATGGCGATGTGCTGCGGCTCGAAGGGTTCCTCGCGCGCAACGGTCACCCGCGCCAGCTGCTCGACCCGAACACCGATCCGTGCGGGCAGACGCTGGTCGAGCGCTTTCATATCGCTCCCCGCGAATTGCCGATCGTCGTCTGTCCGAACGGCGAATTACTGCGCAACCCGAGCGAGACCCAGCTCGCCCGGTGCATCGGGCTGGTCATGCCGATCGATCCGGACAAGGTCTATGACGCAGTCATTATAGGCCGCCGGTCCGGCAGGTTTGGCCGCCGCGGTCTATGCCACATCCGAGGGGCTGTTGGTGCTGGTGCTCGATTGCCGCGCGTTTGGCGGCCAGGCCGGCGCCTCGGCGCGCATCGAGAATTATCTTGGCTTTCCCACCGGCATTTCCGGCATGGCCCTGATGGGACGAGCCCACAGCCAGGCGCAGAAATTCGGCGCCGAAATGGCGATCCCGGATGAGGCCGCGAGCTTGCGGCGACAAATCGGTTCGGACGCCGGACGCTTTCTTTTGACGCTCGCGGATCGGGAGACGGTCCGCGCCCGCGCCGTCATCATCGCGAGCGGCGCCCGATATCGCCGCCTCGAGGTCGACGACCTCGCCGCCTTCGAGGGTTCGTGCGTGCATTATTGGGCGTCGCCGCCGGAGGCACGGTTGTGAGGTGGAACCGGCTCTCCTTGCAGATCCCACCGCAGCGCCACCGCCATCACTACGTCAAGGCGACGGTGCGCGTGCACGAATATCCCGGCGGCCAGCTCGCCATCTTCGACGGGCCGGGCTGCCTTGCCCGTTTCGACCGCAACGGAAAGCCGATCAATGTCTCGCGGGCCGCTTAACTCCGCTCGGCCGGCCCGGCCTGATGGAGTTGTGGAAACGCTGCGCGTTGCCCACAACCCCACAGGCCCATCAACCACAGCAGCGGACATATGACGTGCTATGAAAGACGGACATCTTCACGCGCTACCGACAGAAGGTCGAGATGCTGTTTGCCCACCTCAAAGGCATCCTCAAGCTCGATCGGCTGCGATTGCGCGGGCCCAATGGCGCCCGCGACGAGTTCCACCTTGCAGCCACCGCCCAAAACCTCAGGAAACTCGCCAAGCTGATCCCGATGCCAGAACCAACTCCGGCATGAGGAGCGCGGCCCCCACCCGACACCCCCGATTATCGAAACGGCGCCCGATTCGCCACACACTTTTTCAACGAAATCCGCCGAAAGCGGACGATGCTGCGTGACTGGCAGAAGGTGCCGATAGCTGCTTGTGGCTGGCGGCCGTCACTTTGATCCAAATCAAAGCACGGGTTCGCCATTGGTCCTTTCTTTATTCAGTCGATCTCGGAGGTACGAAGCATGTTCATTATCTGGCGTTTCGCATTGAGCATCGTGGCCGCCATAGCCCTCGGCCTGACGATAATGGCTCGCCGCTGGAAAGTAGCGGCCGTGTTCTCGATTATCCTTGTGGCAGCGATTGCTGCCCTCTCTGTGATCGTTACGGTCACACAGGTGAAGGAGTACCGAGGAGGACAGGCCACCACGACGCATCAGCAACAGCTAACACCCTCGGGATTACCTGCTGGAGCGCCAGCCCCCTGGCAACCAGGGGGCGCGCAAGATGGACGCCCAACAGGCGCTGCGGCACCATCGCCGCAGTAGAAAGCTCAGAATGTACGCTTTGGCGCATGGGCCGGCCGCACCGCGTACCGCCCGGATGTCAGCAAAGGGGGGCAACTGCGGCCGATCCCGGCCGGCCCCGACGGGCGCCCGCCGTGCGTCCGCCGCCTGACGGCGGCGAACGACGGCTATCACATGCACTGCTGCCGTTGTCGGCCGGCACCATCGAGGCGACACCGGACCGCCGCGGGAACAGCGCGGCAACGGCGAGGAAGCACCGATTCCGGCCGTTCGCGGCGTCACGATACACGCAGCCGTTGCGCGGAAAGCGGCCACTTGGCGATTTGGTCTGCAACCTACGAGTCCGCGCGCGCAGTCGATCCAAGACGGACGCTCAAACTGCGGCGATCCGATCGCAGATAATCGCTTGGTGAAAGGAACCGCCGCTCTAGGCTCGCCCGCGGGTCGCTGCTAATTCCATCAGGCGCGCGAGAAATGCTTCCCGATTGGCGGGTTCCCCGGTGGGGCCTTCAAGGATTACCTCCTCGGCCGCCACCTTCAACAGGTCGCCGTGAAGATAGGTCATTCCATTGCAGGTCCGCCCCGACATTAGCCAACCGCGCATCTCGGGATCCATCACCACGCCGTGGAGAGCCATCAGTCGAAGGGCGACCGCCATCGCGAGCATTGGGCTGGTTTCGCAGCCGCCTCTTTTGTCAATAAAATCGACAACCCGTTGCAACCGCGAATCGAAGTCGTTCCACTCATCGGCTGGCAGCGACGCCCAGATGGTCATCACCTCGCCAAGTAGCGGGGCCGACACTTTCTGGGCGTTGATATCCCTAATGAACTGGTCGGGAGGGGACATCGCGACTACTCCCCAGCGTCGAAATGCTTGACCGCCAGTGTCAGCACCGCCCGCTTGTCGGGGTCAGAGAACTGAAGCGCTTCATGCTCGATCTGGCAGGCCAGTTCGTTGCACAGAACGCGCCTGCCGAGAACCGGAAGGCGCCGGCAATCATCGTCGAACTCGGCGAGGATTTCGCGGAGCTTTGCCTTCCATGCCCCGTCCGGCCGCGATGTCCGCGCCAGACGAAGGATGCAACCGTGGTAGTGCCCGTACAGCTCGCTCATGGCCCCAGTCTCTGCTTTGCCGCGGCGATCCGACGATCCTCGATTCCGCATGTTCATCGCGACGGTGCTTGCGATGCATCGAGGATTATAGGCTGTATCGTATCCTCGATTGCTCACATATCATATGTCAAGATCCGATGGCCAAAACTCGCTGGTGACCGTTGACCATCGGCGCGGGATACGGTAACGCTGCCCTGTGCAGCCCTACCATGAGCCACGATGGGGTCCTGCTTCGGGCCCGGAGAATTGTTCCCCAATGATGCCTCGCGTCTCCCAAAAACATTTTAGAGCAATCTGCTTAAATCCAAATAAATATATACAACAAACCGCGTACTGATTTGCAATAAAAACTCCAGAATTGCCGTGAACTTTTTTCTGATTTCACTTGCCTTGTTGGGGCTCGGCGGCGCGTTCGCGGGCGGGCTGCGGGCACGGCCCAATGCAGCACAACTCGCTGGACAGGCCGGGGCGGTCGCCGGGTCGGCGGTCGGGCTGGCTGCCGCAATCGGCGTACTTGCCGGCGGTCGTGTCGAAACCCTGATAGCGATCTGGCCGATGCCCGGCGGCGGGCTGCATCTCGAAATCGACGCGCTGTCCGCGTTTTTCCTGCTTCCGGTCTTCGGCCTTTCGGCCCTGACCGGACTTTACGGTCGCAGCTACCTGGCGGGTCGCGAAGGCGGGCCTGCACTGGCGACGACTTGGTTCCACTTGAATACGCTGACGGCGGCGATGGCGTTGGTCATCGTTGCCCGCAATGGCCTCCTCTTCCTGCTCGCCTGGGAGGTCATGGCGCTCAGCCCGTTCTTTCTGGTCATTTTTGACGATCGCCAAGCCGGCGTTCGGCATGCGGCGTGGATCTATCTGGCCGCGACGCATCTGGGAACCGCGTTCCTGCTGGTGTTGTTCGTGCTGCTCGGCAACGACGCCGGAACCGGCGATTTCTCTGGCTACACCGAGGTCTTGCATGGCAACCCGGCACTGTCCTCAGCAATCTTCCTGCTGGCGCTGATCGGCTTCGGGTCGAAGGCCGGCATCGTCCCGGCGCATGTCTGGCTGCCCGAAGCGCACCCCGCCGCCCCGAGCCATGCCTCGGCGCTGATGTCGGGGGCGATGATCAAGGTCGGGATCTACGGCCTCGTGCGCATCCTGACGATGATGGATGCGCCGCCGGCGTGGTGGGGTTGGGTGCTGATCGCGGCAGGCGCATCGAGCGGCGTGCTCGGGGTGCTGTTCGCCCTGGCGCAGCATGATCTGAAGCGCCTGCTCGCCTACCACAGCGTCGAGAACATCGGGATCATCTTGTTGGGTATCGGCATCGGCGTGCTCGGCATGGCGCTCGGGCTGCCGACGCTCGCGGTCATCGGTTTTGCCGCCGGCCTGTTGCACGTGCTCAACCACTCGATCTTCAAAGGTCTCTTGTTTCTCGGCGCCGGCGCGGTGCAGCACGCCGCGCACACCCTCGAACTCGAAGAACTCGGCGGCCTCCTGAAGCGGATGCCGTGGACCGGGACATGCTTTCTGATCGGCGCCGCGGCGATCGTCGGACTGCCGCCGCTCAACGGCTTCGTCAGCGAGTTCCTGCTGTTCTATTCGGGCTTTCTTGGCGTCGTCGGATCGACGGCGACGGTCGCTTCCGCGGGGCTGATCACGCTGGTCTCGCTGGGACTGATCAGCGGCTTGGCCGCCGCATGTTTCGCCAAGGCCTTCGGAATTGTGTTTCTCGGCACGGCGCGCAGCCACGAAGCGAACGAGGCGCATGAAGTGGCGCCGCCGATGCTGGCCTCGATGGTGGTATTGGCGCTGCTCTGCGTCGCGATCGGCGTCGCAGCGCCGGTGATCGTGTCGTCGCTCGCCGGCGTCGTGGCTGCGGCGACGGGGCTCGCAGCGACCGAGGTTCGCGCCGCGCTGGCGCCGGTCGCCGGCGCCCTGCGGTCCGCGACAGCAATTTTTGCCGTGATGGCGATGGCAGCCGCGCTGTTGTGGCTGCTGCGGGATTGGCGTCTCGCCGTCGCCGGCGTCCGGGGGGCTCCGGTGTGGGGCTGCGGGTTTCAGCACCCGACCTCACGAATGCAGTACACCGCCTCGTCATTTGCCCAGCCGCTGACGACGCAGTTTCGCCTGTTCATTGGCAGCCGCGAGACGCTGGTGCCGCCGGAGGGGTATTTCCCCGCTGCCGCCTCCTATGCGAGCGACAGCGGCGACCCGTTCCTGCGGCTCCTGTTCGCCCCGGGGTTTCGCTGGTTCAGCCGGGTCGTTGCCCCTCTCAACGTGGTTCAGCACGGCCATATCCATGTTTACGTGCTCTACGTCGCGGCGACGCTCGTTGCGCTGCTGATCTGGACCAGCCTCTAGCGATGACAATGTCCGCCACGGGGCTGCACTGGTTTCTGTCGCCGCTTTGCGCACTGCTCTTGGCGCCGCTACTGCTCGGCATCATCAACCGCACCAAGGCCTTTGTCGCCGGAAGGCGTGGTCCGCCCTTGCTGCAGCCCTACCGGGACGCCGCCAAAAGCCTGCGCCGCGGCGCGGTGTACGGCGAGGTGACGAGCGCGCTGTTCCGGCTTGGGCCGGTGGTGAACCTGGCGGCGCTCGCGGCCGGCCTCCTGGTTCTGCCGTTCGGCGGCAACGGTGCGCCGGTCAGCTTCGCGGGCGACCTGATCGTCTTCGCCGGGCTGTTCGCCCTCGGCCGCTTCGCGACCGTGCTCGCGGCGCTCGATACCGGTTCGAGCTTCGAGGGGATGGGTGCGAGCCGCGAGGTGCATTTCGCCGCTTTGGCGGAACCGGCCTTGCTGCTGGCGCTGGCGACGCTGGCGCGCGTCACCGGCGCCCTCTCGCTGAGCCCGATCTACGCGGCGATCGGGGTCGGCACCTGGGCGCATGCCCTGCCGACGCTGGCGCTCGTCGCGCTGACCCTCCTGGTTCTCGAACTGGTCGAGAACAGCCGGATCCCGGTGGACGACCCGACGACGCATCTTGAACTCACAATGATCCACGAGGTGATGGTGCTCGATCACAGCGGCCCGGACCTCGCCTTCATCCAGTATGCCGCGGCACTGAAGCTGTGGATGCTTGGCGCCCTCTTCGTCGGCCTCGTCGTGCCATTGCACGGCGGCAACCTGTGGCGCGACGACGCGGCGGCGCTGGCCGGCATGGCGGGATTGGCGGTCGTCATCGGCGTCGTCGAATTCGGCGATGGCGCGCTATCGCCTCGTCCACGTGCCGCAATTCATCGTCGGGGCGGCGACGCTGTCGGCGGTCGGCTTCATCGTCTACCTGGTTTGAGCGTCATGCATTCCCTCCTCGAAACGGTCCACGCGATCGGCCTCGTCAGCTGCTTTGCGTTGCTCGGAACCAGCCGGATCGGCGCCTGCATCCGCTGGCTGTCATTGCAGGGCATCGTCTTCGGCCTGGTGCCGCTTCTCGCCCATGACGACGGGCTCGGTCTGCGCGTCGTGCTGCTGGCCGGCGGCAACATCGCGCTGAAGGGAGTGATCTTCCCGTTGATACTGCTGCGGCTGCGCGCCCGCACCGACTACTACCGCGAGGTCGAGCCGTTCGTCGGCTTCGTCGCCTCGATCCTGTTCGGGATTGTGGCATTGGCGGTGTCGTTATGGCTCGCCCTGGCATTGCAGCCAGCATTGCGCCATGCGCCGTTTTTGATGCTCGAAGCGGCGATCTTCCTCATTTCGATCGGGCTGTTCATCATCATCAGCCGGCGCAAGGCCTTGATGCAGGTGATCGGCTATCTCGTCCTCGAAAATGGCATCTTCGTCTTCGGGGTGATTACCGTCGTCGCGACCCCGCTGCTGGTCGAATTGGGGGTGTTGCTCGACGCGTTTGTCGCGGTTTTTGTGATGGGGATCGCGGTGTTTCACATCAACCGCGAGTTCGGATCGATCGATATCGACCAACTCACCGCGCTCAAAGGCTGACGCGTGTTCGCCGACCGCTCTCTCGTGACGATGCTGCTGGTCGCGGTAGCGGGGGCGGTGACGTGCGTCGCGCTGCCTCGGCCGCGTTATGTCCTGGCGATGATCGTGGGGGTCTCGAGCATCGAACTGGGGCTTGCTGCCAATGTCTGGATCGGCGTCCTCGCCGGCGGCTTTGTGAGCGCAGCCGACGAATGGCTCTACGTCGATGCCTTCTCGGCGTTCCACCTTATCGTGCTCGTTCTCGTCTTTCTGCTCAGCTCGATCTTCGCCGGCGTGTACTTCGCCAGCGACGGCGAAGCGCACGCCTTCTCGCTGCCGGTCGCGCGGCGTTTCGGGGCGCTGTGGCTCGGCTCGCTGTCGGCGATGATGCTGGTGCTGGTGTCGAACAACCTCGGCATCATGTGGGTCGGCATGGAAGCGACGACGCTGCTCAGCGCCTTCCTGATTTCGCTCCACCCCACCCGCCTGTCGTTGGAGGCGATGTGGAAATACCTGCTGATCTGCTCGGTCGGCATCGCCTTCGCGTTCATCGGCACGATCTTTGCCGCGGCGTCGCTGCAAAGCGGCGGCGGCATCGAGGCCGATGCGTTGTTCTGGACCAGACTGGCGTCGCCCGAGGTGCATCTCGACCCGACGCTGATGAAATTCGCGTTCGTCTTCATCCTTGTCGGTTACGGCACGAAGACCGGGCTCGCGCCGATCCATTCCTGGCTGCCCGACGCACATAGCCAGGCACCGGCGCCGGTTTCGGCGATGTTCTCAGGCTTTCTGCTCAACACCGCGCTCTATTGCATCATGCGTTTCGTGCCGCCGGTGCGCCACGCCGTGGGAGATGATTTCACTAACGGGCTGCTGATGTTTTTCGGGACGCTGTCGATCGTGGTGGCGGCGGGTTTCATCGTCTTTCAGCGCGATGCCAAGCGGCTCCTCGCCTATCACAGCGTCGAGCACCTCGGCATCATCACCCTCGGCTTCGGCCTTGGTCCGCTCGGCACCTTCGCGGCGCTGTTCCACACGTTCAACCATTCGATGTGCAAGTCGCTCGCGTTTTTCGCGGTCGGCCGGCTCGGGCAGCGGTTCGGCAGCCATGACATGCACCTGTTGTCGGGCGCGCTGCGCGCCGACCGGCTGTGGGGATTGGCGTTGCTCGGCAGCGTCCTGGCGCTGATCGGCGTCGCGCCGTTTTCGATTTTCATGAGCGAATACCAGCTGCTGCGCGCCGCCGTGGGAAGCGGCGCGTGGCTGGTGTTGGTCGTGTTCCTTGCGGCCAGCAGCGTCGTGTTCGTATCGGCGCTGCGGCATCTGATCGACATGGCCTATGGCGATCCGCAGCCGGAGCTGCCAGCGCCATCCAACGGCGCGGGCGCCGTCATGGTCGTCGTCGCGCCGCTCGCGCTCTTGCTATTGCTGGGTCTGTGGATGCCGCTCTGGTTCTTGCACGCGATAGGCGATGCCGCCGCGGCTGTGGGCGCCCGGCCGTGACCCCATTGCTCACGACCGGTAACGCCTTGCCGGTGGCGATCAGCGCCATCCCGCTCCTGCCGTTCGATCGGTTCCGCGACGATGTTCTTTCCGCCGTCGAGGAAGGCCGGCGGCTGTTGCTGCTGGTTGGGATTTCGCAAGCGGTCGACGGCGTGCGCCTGCTGGCGGCGCTGGCCGACGATGCCAACGGCGAGATCGGCCTGGTTGCAACGCTCGTCTCCAACAGCTACCGGGCGCTGACCCCTGATTGTCCCGCCGCTCACTACTTCGAGCGCGAAATCCACGAGCAATGGGGGGTTCGTCCGGAGGGGCATCCCTGGCTCAAGCCGGTGCGCTTTCCGCAGGGCGGCCCGGCCATCGAGGATGTCGATTTCTTCCGGGCCTCCGGTGCCGAAATCCACGAAGTCGCAGTCGGCCCGGTGCATGCCGGGATCATCGAGCCCGGGCATTTCCGCTTCAATTGTCATGGCGAGCGCGTCCTGCATCTCGAAATCTCACTCGGCTACCAGCACCGCGGTGTCGAGGCGGCGCTGCGCGGCGGGCCCGACAAGCGCAGCATTCACCTCGCCGAGACGGTCGCCGGCGATACCAGCGCCGGTCATGCCACCGCGTATTGCCAGCTTATCGAAGCGCTGTCCGGAACGCGCTGCTCGCCGCGCGCGATGGCGCTCCGCAGCGTCGCGCTGGAGCTCGAACGCATCGCCAACCACATCGGCGATCTCGGAGCGCTCGCCGGCGACGTCGGCTTTCTCCCGGCGGCTTCCTATTGCGGCCGGCTGCGCGGCGACGTCCTGAACCTGACCGCCCTGTTATGCGGCAGCCGTCTCGGCCGCGGCTGGATCAGGCCTGGCGGCGTCGCTCGCGAGCCGGGCGCCGACATCCTCCGCGCGGTGAAGCGGCGCCTCGCCGAGGCCGAGCGCGACATGCGCAATGCCGTCGATCTGTTGTGGAAATCATCCTCGGTGCGGGCGCGGTTCGAGAATACCGGGACGCTGACGCGGCACGTCGCCGACGAACTCGGCATAGTCGGCCCGCCGGCGCGCGCCAGCGGGATCGACCGCGACTGCCGTCGCGATTTTCCGACCCGGAAGGATCGAGCTGGCCGCCATCCGGCCATTGCGGTCGGCGAGAGCGGGGATGTCTTCGGCCGCGCGTTGCAGCGCTGGCGCGAAATCGAGAACTCCCTCGCCTTTCTCGATCAGCTGTTCGACGGATTGGGGACGGGAACCTCGCTCGCACCGGTAACGGCGTTGGCGCCGGACAGCCTCGCGCTATCGCTCGTCGAGGGCTGGCGCGGCGAGATCGTGCATCTCGGCATGAGCGACGCGGCCGGGCGGCTATCGCACTACAAGATCGTCGACCCCTCGTTCCGCAACTGGTTCGGTTTGGCGATGGCGATGCGGGGCCAAGCGATCTCCGATTTCCCGCTCTGCAATAAGAGCTTCAACCTTTCATATTGCGGGCATGATCTGTAGAAACGGTATGGCGTTATGTTCAAGGCGTTGCTAGCGCGGGCCCGCCAGGGCTATCGCACAGCGGGGTATCCGGATCAGGCTCCCGCGCTACCGCCGTTGTTCCTTGGGCGGCCGGTACTCGACGCGGCCAGCTGCGCGTCCGGCTGCACCCGTTGTATCGACATTTGTCCGACCGACGCGCTCATGGTGTTCAACTTCCGGTCCCGAACTAGATCTCGGGCGCTGCATCTTCTGCGGCGAATGCGCCGCCACCTGTCCCGAGAATGCCATCGCCTTTACCCAGGATTGGCGGCTGGCCGCTTCGGAACGCGGCGAACTCGCCGTGACCGGTGATCGCGAACCCCGTGTCGAGGCGCTTCGCCGTGAATTGCGACGCTTGCTCGGGCGGTCGCTGCGGCTGCGTCAGATCAGCGCCGGCGGCTGCAATGGCTGCGAAGCCGAGGTCAATGCGCTCGGCAACGTCGTGTTCGATGCGAGCCGCTTCGGGATCGATTTCGTCGCCTCGCCGCGCCACGCCGATGGCATTCTGATCACCGGTCCGATCACCGAGAACATGAAGGAAGCAACGCTGCAAACATATAAAGCCGTCGCCGAGCCGAAGCTCGTTATCGCGGCCGGCGCGTGCGCGATTTCCGGGGGAATTTTCCGGAACCATGCCGAAGTGCATAACGGAGCCGAGGACCTTCTCCCTGTTAACCTGTACCTACCGGGCTGTCCGCCACACCCATTCACGATGATCGATGGCCTGTTG
Organism: uncultured Alphaproteobacteria bacterium; assembly: GCA_963789255.1. Taxonomy (GTDB): domain Bacteria; phylum Pseudomonadota; class Alphaproteobacteria; order ATCC43930; family CGMCC-115725; genus DATARH01. The sequence goes on from CAWBJW010000002.1 coordinate 391,753, forward strand.
CGTCTGCTGGGCAGGCTGTGAAGCGGGCCACATGCATGATCCGCAAATCTTAAGGCGTGAAACATGACCGGCAACTCAGGTATGATGCTCAAGCCATGATGCGGGATTCGATCACCTGAGCCGGCATCGCGCGACGTTTGGAGAGCGGCATTGCTGACCGCGGCACAGATGAGAGCGGCGCGGGCGCTGCTCGGAATGGATCAGAAGGTGTTGGCCGAATTGTCCGGGGTCTCCCTGCCGACCATTCAGCGCATGGAGGCAAGCCAAGGGGTGGTCCGCGGCGTGATCGACAGCCTGATGAAGGTCATGGGTGCGCTTGAGGCGGCGGGAATTGAATTCATCAACGAAGGCGCGACCAGCTCCGGCGGCGGCAGAGGTGTCCGGCTGCGCAACCGGGGCGGCTGAGACCGGACACCGTCGGGCAGATAGCAACCCATTTTAGGCTCCGTTGCTCCTGTGCTGGAGAAGCGAAGCAATCCAGCAGCGCCCCTCTGCCATTTGGTGGCTTGGACGAATGGCGGCTTCCGACCCGCCCGAGCTAATCCGCGCGGCACCAGCAAATGGCTGGAAAGGGGGCAACTCCCGGCGAACCCTGTCAGCCCCGTCGCGCAGCCGTGGGAAGCCGAGCGGGGTCGATGGCGAAGGTCGCGTATCGATGGCGAGCCGTCGTTGCCGACGGGCTCAATCGGCGCGACACCTGCCCGCCGCCGGAACAGTGCGGCAACGGCGAGGTGGCGCCCGTAAGCCGACCTTCCTTCTTTGATCCGGCCTAACCGCTCGGGATTGAATTGAACAGCCTCCCTAGCCGTCAACGGTAACTGGGAATTTGGCGACCATGGGCGATCCTCATTCAATGCACCGCCGCGACCCCCTTGAGCCGAACGCCGGAAGCGCCTGGCCTTCGCGCAGTTAGCAAACGTCGCGCCTCCTCCAGCCGATCGGCGTTATCGCAGCCGGCGACGTAGGCGTCCCGCGCGGCGGCGGACGTTGTGGATAAGGCAAAGCCGTATTGATCTGTCAGCATAAGCACTAGCCTTTCTTCGGCGACCAGCCATACGCCTTGGCGCAGGCGCCGCCCATCAGCATCGCCCGCTCGGTGTTGCTCAGGCGGTCCGTCTTAAGGAAGGGCTCGACAGCCTGCTCGTAGTTGACGACGGCGAACGCGCGCGTCCAGTCCGTGCCCCACAAGCAGCGATCAAAGCCCCAGGCATCGAACACGCGGGCAAGCGGGTCCCAGATGTCCGGGAAAGGATACGGTTCTCGGGACAGCGTGCAGGCGCCGCTGACCTTGATCACCGCGTTCGGGCGCCTGGCGAGTTCCAGCACGTTCGGGAGGTCGGCCCAAGGTTGTGGCGGCGCGGGCGGCACGCGCGGCTGCAGGATGCCCAGATGGTCGATGATGAATCGCGTCCCGGGATGGCGATCGATCAGCGCCGTGCCCGCCTCCACATTGCCCCAGAACAGGACGTTGACCGGAAAATCGTAGCGAGCGGCCGCATGAGCGATCCGGTCGAGGCCCGGGTCGTCCGGCGCGCGGTTCGCCTCCTTCGTCAGCATGATGCGGATGCCGACCGCCCCCGGAATCTTCTTCCAGTCGGCGATGACATCGGCCACCGCCGGATCGTCCGGGTCGACCGGCTTGACGATCGCGAACCGGCCGGGATGTGCCTGCTGCACTTCCACCGCATAGCTGGCGTCGTAGCGGTACATCGAAAAGGCCGAGATGAAGATCGCGCCGTCGACGCCGAGCTTGTCCATCGCCGCCACCATCTCGTCGCCCGTAACGTGATCGGGCCAGTTCGGCACACTGTGCCAGGGTCGCTTCGGGGTGTTTGCCTGATAGGCATGAACCTGGGAATCGATGATCGTCATCGGGGCGCTCCTTTGTGCCGCGTGAGTTTGGCTATCACGGCAGGTTCGTGTCCAGAGGCTCCGGGCGGCGGCGTGCATGCGGAGGCCGGCGGCCATGAGCTGCGGCTCCCGGCGGCGGCGCTCGTGCGCGAATTCGGCGCTGCCCTACGACCCCTTTCCACCGGCGCCCACCTTTCAAATCGGAGCGGCCGAAGGTCGGTTGTGCCGCCAACAACACTCGTACGCCGCCACGGCGCAAATCGCTCAAACGCGCCGCCCAGTCATTGCCGGGCGTCGTTCCCAGGGTGTCTGCGCGGCGTATAGGAGTTCTGCAGACTGCTATTTCGCCTTGCTCAAGGCGCGTGTGGGTATGATTCTTCCCGCCGACTACCGGAACGTCCAGGGAAGCCGTCTCTTATTCATATGACCGTCTTTTCGGGAATCGCCTCTGCATCGCCCGTCCCGACGACGATCGAGACCCGCGGGTCGTGGATCGTCTGTCTGACCGCGCTCGGCATCGCCGCGGTGTCGTTCGCCGCGCCGGCGATCACGGTGGTCGGGCTCAAATCGATCGCCGCCGATCTCGGCGGCGAGCGCTCGGTGCCGGCTCTCGCCTATTCGCTTGCCTGGTTCGGTTCGTCCGTCGGCGGCATCCCGATGGGCCGTGCTGCCGAGCGCTTCGGCATCCGGTTCACGGTGATGTTCGGCTCGGCGATGATCGCGGTCGGATTGGTTGTCGCGCAAAGCGGCGGCTGGATCAGCCTGCTTGTCGGCTACGGCCTCTTCGTCGGGCTGCTCGGCAATTCCGGCATCAACGCTCCGCTGTACATTTACGTGTCGCGCTGGTTTGACCGGCGTCGCGGCACCGCCTTGGCGTTGATCGGCAGCGGCTCCTCGGTATCCGCCGCAATCTGGGCGCCGATTTTCGCCGTCGCGGAGGCGCATATTGGCTGGCGCCATACGATGCTGGACTTTGCCGCACTGGAGATCGTGCTGATCCTGCCGGCGGCGGCGCTCATGTTCGGGCCGGCTCCGGAGGCTGCGGGCGCCGACAGCGACTGGTACGGTCCGCGGCCCGGCGCCCCGGTGCTGGGGCTCAATCCGGCGATCGTGCTCAGCGGATTGTGCATGGCCGGCTTTCTGTGCTGCGTGCCGATGGCGATGCCGCAGGGCCATCTCGTGGCGTTTTGCAGCGATGTCGGCATTCCGGCGTCGCAGGGCGCGGCGATGCTTTCGGTGCTGCTCGGCTGCGCCTTCGTAAGCCGCCAGTTCTGGGGCTATCTCGCCGACCGGATCGGCGGCTTACAGACTATCCTTGTCGGCTCGGCCTGTCAGATCACTGCGATGATCGGTTTTCTGCTGACGCAGAACGAGGCCGGCCTGTTCGCCGTCTCGGCTTGGTTCGGGCTCGGCTTCAGCGGCATCATCCCGGCCTATGTGCTGGCGGTGCGCGAACTGTTCCCGGCAAGTGAAGCCTCGTGGCGGGTGCCCAGCGTCCTGCTGTTCAGCGGCTCGGGCATGGCGTTCGGTGGCTGGCTCGCCGGCGCGATCTACGACACGGTCGGCTTCTATGCCGCGGCCTTCGCGGCCGGCATCGCCTTCAATTTCGCGCACCTGATGGTCATCGGTGCCCTCGTCTGGCGCCAGCGCCGCTTCACCCCCTAAAACTGAAATGATGCCAGCGACAGGACTTGGCTGTAAACCCAGGGCATAATTGGCTGCGCTCCCCAAGGTCGGGTTCGGAACCGATTCCGTTGAAGAAGTCGGTTTTTGAATGATCGTGACAGCGATGGTCAGCGGTCGCCGCGGGGTGCGGGAGGCGGGCCGCCTCAGCCCGCCGGGATCGGCGTCGCAACCGGGATCAACTTGGCGAGTTTGCGGAGGTTCTGGGCGGTGGCGGCGAGGTGGAATTCGTCGCGGGCGCGGTTTGGCCCGCGTAATCGGAGCCGATCGCGCTTGAGGATGCGTTTGAGGTGCGCGAACAGCATCTCGACCTTTTTGCGCTGACATCGCGAGGTCCTGTACGCCTCGGTCTTGGCGATGTCGCGGGCCAGGTCGCGAGCGCCCTCATGGATCGAGCGCGGGATCTTTCGGGCGGGCGCGTTCGGGCAGCACTGCGGCTTCAGTGAACAGCCCTGGCAATCCAGCTTGCTGGCGCGGTAGCGCATCATGCCGTTCCGATCGACGAGCGGGCGCGGCACTGGATAGATCTTTTGCCGCTGCCTGAGTTCCTTCCCGGCCGGGCAGATGTAGCAGTCTCGCCTGTGGTCGTAGGTGAAGTCGTCGCGCGAGAAGGTGCCGTCGGTATGCCGGGATTTGTCGAACACCGGGATGTGCGGCTCGATCCCGTGCTCATTGACCAGCCGGTTCAGCATCTCGGCTGTTCCATAGGCGGTGTCGCCGATGAGGCGCTCGGGATAGAGATCGAAGCACTCCATCGAGCGCTCGACCATTCGCCTGGCCGCGAGCGTTTCCGCTTGCCGGATTGCCGTCGTCGCCTCGACGTCGACGATGATGGCGTGGTCAACGTCGATCAGGTAGTTGGCAGAATAGGCGAAAAACGCCGGCCCGCGATGCGCCGCGGTCCATCGCGTCGCCGGGTCGCTCGGCGCGATGAACTTCGGCGTGACCTCGCTCGCCGCGCCGAACGCGGCATCGTCGAGGACGGCGAGATGCTCCTCGACCGCGCGGCCGGCGGCAGGCCCGCGCCACCCTCGAACTCGGTTGCGGTCACCGGCGTCGGCATGGATCAAACTGGCATCGACGGCGAAGCCTTCGCCGCCAACCAGGCCCTCCTCGATGCAGCGTTGCAGCACGGTTTCGAACAAGCGGCGCAGCAGGTCGCTGTCGCGGAAGCGCTGACTAGATCGTCCCTGCTTACGGTCATAATCCTCTAATCCTTCTCTCATCAATTCGCTTGATAATCGCTCGGATGAGTTGTTGCAGATCGTTGTACACGGTCCGCGCCCGGATCGTGCCCTCTATTGGTAATGCCAGGTGCAGTATGATAGGGACTCCCTAAGCGCCTGGACTGCCTCCGGATTTCCCTCAAGGGCGCTACGCGCCAGCTTGGCGCACCGAGAATTGGGCTGCCTCAGATAATATTGGGCTACGTTGTCCGCACACGCTGAACATAGGCCCATTTCCAGAAGCTTGTTGTCCAGATCGTCGTATCGGAGGAGGGCAGGGGGACTTTGGTCCGGATCGGTTCGACTTCATAGTCGAGATACTCGCCTTCATCGGACGGGGCGCGGTCGGCGACCCGGCAGTTGGTGAGCTTCAGCGCCTCCACTAGATCTCCCCCGACCTGAATGCGGATCGGATAGCAATATCCCCCGTGCGAGCAGAACGATGTCTCGCCAGTCGGCTTGTTGACGCGGTACTGAGTTATGGCGGTATCGAGCTGGCCCTTCTTCAGAATGGAGCTGCTATCTTCAACGGCGGCGACACCCCGGAGGGCCACAGCCGTGCAGATGTCCGCTGCCTGCGTGGCGATCGAGAACAGCGACGCTCCCAAGACCGCCACGAAGGCTACGCTGCGCGAGTCCATGGAGTTCCTTAATCGCTCGGATAAATCTGGGTTGTTTCGTCAAGGCAGTATGTAGTACGGGCACAATAGTCAGCATTGCGACCTTTTGGTTTTAATTTTTTTGCCAACAATCCGCCCTCTATTTGGCATGCACACAGCGTGTCATATCCGTTATAAATCGTCAGAGTTTCGGGGGAACCGTGCGGGCCGCTTGGAGTAGGGTAGATCAATGTCCATCGGTGATCCGGTATTATGGCATGGGCGGCCGTAGATGACAAACTAACTGCAGCCGCCGCAGCTAAGGTGGTTAGGAAGAATTTCATTTGCCGGGCTCCATGCCGGGAGACCTTTATCAAATTTCTTCGGCTTCGCTTTGCACAGCACGAATGAAATGCTACCCGCGCCGATCCTCGCGCAGGATCGCGAACAGCAGATGGTCCTGCCACTTGCCGTCGATCAGCAGGTAGTTGCGGGCATAGCCCTCCTGCTGGAAGCCGGTGCGCAATAGGAGCGCCCGGCTCGGCACGTTGGTCGGCAGACAGGCGGCCTCGACCCGGTGCAGATGCAGCCGGTCGAAGGCGAAGTCGAGGACCAGCGGCAAGGCCGCGCTCATATAGCGCTGCCGCGCGAACTTCTCGCCGATCCAATAGCCGAGGCTCGCCGTCTCGGCGACGCCGCGGCGCAGGTTCGACAGGCCGATGCCGCCCGCCAGTGTCCCGTCACTGCAGAAAATGAAGAAGTTGTAGCCCTGGTCGGTGCGCCAATCCTCGGCATAGCGGGCAAGACGCGCGCGATAGCCGGCGCGGGCCAGCGCGTCGGGCGGCCAGCTCGGCTCCCACGGGGTCAGGAAGGCACGCGAGCCGGCCCGAAGGTTTGCCCATTCTTCGTAATCGCCGCGCTCGGGCGGGCGCAGAAAGACGCGCTCGCCGACCAGCCGAAACGGCTCGGCCCGGGTCAGAAACAGGCGGGGAAAAGTTTTGCGTTGCGGGGCCATGTTATCCCGGCAACCTCCTCACGCCGCAAGCCGCGCGCTCAGGCGCTCGAAATCTTCGAGCTGGCCGACCGGGCCGAGCGCGGCCAAGGTCGGCTTCGCGGTGCGCCACCCGGCGACGACCCGGCCGACCGCGGCATCATCGACCGCCTCGATGCGGCGAACCATATCGGCAGGATCGAACGGGGTGCCGTGGATCAGCATATGTTGCGCCATCTGCTCGCAACGCGCCCCGGTGCTTTCCAGCGACATCAACAGCCCCGCCTTCATCTGCGCCTTGGCGCGGGCGAGTTCGACCGGGCTAAACCCATCCGCGAGCCGCATCGTCTCGTCGCACAATACCGGCACGAGCTCGCCCGCCTCCGTTTCGCCGGTCCCGGCATAAATACCGAACAGCCCGCCATCATGATAGGAATGGGCAAAGGAGTGGATCGTGTAGACCAGACCGCGCTTCTCACGCACCTCCTGAAACAGCCGGGACGACATGCCGCCGCCAAACGCGGTCGACAGCACCGAGGCGGCGTAATAATCCGGGTCGCCGAGCGCGAGGCCGGGAAAGCCAAGCACGAGATGGAGCTGTTCGAGGTCGCGGCCCTCGCGGTGCTCGCCGCCGACATAACGCGCCGCCTCGGTAGTGACGGCCCGCCCATTGGCTCCAATTGCCGGCATCGCCGACAGCAGCCTGTCGGCGAGGTCGACGAACTGGTCGTGGCCAAGATTGCCCGAGGCCGACAGCACCATTCGCGCCGCGCCGTAATGATCGCGCAGATAGGCGATGACAGCTTCGCGCGCGAGCCGGCGGATGATCTCGGCGCTGCCCAGCGTCGGCCGGCCCATCGCCTGGTCGGGAAACGCGCATTCCTGGAAGTGATCGAAGATGATGTCGTCGGGCGTGTCGTTGGCCTGTCCGATCTCCTGCAGGATAACCGCGCGCTCGCGCTCGAACTCGGCCGGGTCGAAGCTCGAATGCAACAGGATGTCGGCGAGGATGTCGAGCGCCAGCGGCACATCCTCCTTCAGCACCTTGGCGTAATAGGCGGTGCTCTCGCGCGAGGTATAGGCGTTGAGATGGCCGCCGACCGCCTCGATCTCCTCAGCGATGGCGCGGGCGCTGCGCCGCTCGGTGCCCTTGAACGCCATGTGCTCGAGGAAATGGGCGGCGCCGTTGATCTCCGGCGCCTCGTGCCTCGTGCCGACATCGACCCAGAGACCGAGCGACACGGTGTCCACCGTATCGATCCGGTCGGTGACGATGCGGAGCCCGTTCGGCAGGGTGGCGAGCTGTGTGGTCATGCTGCTCCGAGGTTGGGTTGGGTTCGCCTGGCGTGGGCGCGCAGGAAGCGCGCGACCGCGCCGGCATCGTTGGGCAGGGTGGTAACCCGCTCGCGCCGCTCCATGATCTCGGCGAGGGCCGGCGGCAACGCCGGGCGGATCCCGGTGGCGCGCTCGACCGCATCGGGAAACTTCGCCGGATCGGCGCTGGCCAGCGCTATCATCGGGGTCGCGTCGGGTTCCTGCTTGATTTCGGCCCGAGCGGCGGCGACCGCGACCGCGGTGTGCGGATCGATCAGCATGCCCGAGCGGCGATAGGTGTCGGCGATGGTGTCCAGCGTCATTGCGTCATCGATCCGGTGCCCCGAGAACAGCGTGCGCGCGTGCTGCCAGGCTTCATTGTCGTCGGGTAAACTTCCGGTTGCACGAAAATTGCCGATCGCCTGAGTTACCGCCGCGCCATCCCCATCGTAAAGCTCGAACAAGAGGCGCTCGAAATTGCTCGCCACCTGGATGTCCATGCTCGGGCTGAGGCTCGGCACGACCGGCGCGATCGTCATCGCACCGCTCGCCAGATAGCGCGCCAGGATATCGTTCGCATTGGTGCCGATGACCAGACGCCCGATCGGCAGCCCGAGGGCGCGCGCGAGGTGCCCGGCATAGACGTTGCCGAAATTGCCGGTCGGCACACTGAAGGATACCGGTCTGAGCGGTGCGCCGAGCGCCAGCCCGGCGGCGAGGTAATAGACGATCTGCGCGGCGACCCGGGCGAAATTGATCGAATTGACCGCGGAGAGATTGAGGTCGCGCCGCAGCCCGCGGTCGGCGAACAGCGCTTTGACGATGTCCTGGCAATCGTCGAACGTGCCGGCGATCGCCAGCGCATAGGCGTTTGCCGCATCGACCGTGGTCATCTGGCGGCGCTGCACCTCGGAGATGCGGCCCTCAGGGTAAAGCATGAAGATGTCGAGCGCGGCGCGGTCGCGGCACGCGGCAAGCGCCGCCGAGCCGGTATCGCCCGAGGTCGCGCCGATGATCGTCACCTGCTCGCCGCGCCGCGCCAGCACCGCATCGAACAACCGGCCGACCAGCTGCAATGCCAGATCCTTGAACGCAAAGGTCGGGCCGTGAAACAGTTCCAAGAGCCAGAGACGCTCGTCGAGCTGGACCAGCGGGGCTATTCCGGCATGGCGGAAATTGCCGTAGGCGGCCTCGCAGAGCCGGCACAATTCGGGGATCTCGAAGGCGTCGCCGGCAAACAGCGCCATGACGCGCGCGGCCAGCTCGGCATAGGGCAGCCCGCAGAGGGCGCGCAGCGTCGCCTGATCGAGCACCGGCAGACGTTCGGGGACATAGAGCCCGCCATCCTCGGCGAGGCCGGCCAGCAGCACGTCCTCGAAGGCATGGGTGGCCGGGTTCGGCCCGGCATCGCGGGTACTGAGATAGCGCACGTGCTAACCTATAACCGCACCGGCCGTGCCGCAACCCGCTCGGGCGTGCGAACGCCAGGATGCTTCAGGGGAGGATGAGCGCGATGTTCGAAGGCTTTACCCGCACCGAGATCGAGACGTCCTCGCCGCTCTTTGGGGACGCGCGCATCCACCTGCGCCACGGCGGCCACGGCCCGCCCTTATTGCTGCTGCACGGCAACCCGCTGACCCATGTCTCGTGGCACAAAATCGCCAACCGGCTGGCCGAGCATTTCCATGTCGTCGCCGCCGATCTGCGCGGCTATGGCGACAGCGTCGGCCCCGAGACCGGCGGCGACAACAACATCAACTATTCGTTCCGCGCGATGGCCCAGGACCAGGTCGAGGTCATGGCACAGCTCGGCTACCGCGAGTTTTTCGTCGCCGGGCACGACCGCGGCGCCCGCACCACGGCGCGCATGTGCCTCGACCACCCCGACCGCGTCAAGCGCGCCGCGCTCCTCGACATATTGCCGAACCATCACATCTGGACCCGCACCTCGAAGGAATGGGCGTTGCGCTCGTGGCACTGGGCGATGATGGCGCAGCCCTACGATTTCCCCGAGCGCATGCTGGCCGGCATCCCGGCGCAGTATTTCATGGAGAAGAAGCTGTCGCGGCCCGGCATCGGCCTTGGCTTTTTCGACCCGGAGGCATTCGCCGAATACGTCCGCTGCTTCACGTGGAAGACGATCGTCGGCTCGTGCGCCGATTACCGCGCCTGCCCGACCTGCGATTTCGCCATGGACAAGGCCGATTTCGAAGCCGGCAACAAGATCACCCTTCCCCTACTCGTGATCTGGGGCCAGCGCAGCCACACCGCGGGCGTCCACGGCGACGTCCTTGCGGTGTGGAAGAAAAACTACGCGACCGACGCCACCGGCGGCGCGCTGCCCTGCGGCCATTACGTGCCGGAAGAGGCACCGGACGAGACCTACGAGCACTTCATGCGGCATTTCAAGGGCTGAGAGCCTGCCGGCCGGTGGCGGAGCGCGCATTTTCTGCCGGAGGATGATTCGGGGTGCGACATGAGGGCGATCGCGGTCACCGCACGCTGGGATGCCGAGTCGCGCACTTGGTGGACAGATGGCGACGATGTGCCCGGTCTGTGTTGCCAGGGCGGCACGTTCGAGGAACTCTCGGATGCGGTGTTCGCCCTCGCGCCCGATCTGCTCGTTGCGAACGGCGCGGCGCAGCAGGGCGAGCGGATCGAAATCGTGTTGACTGCCGAGCAGCGCAAGACCATCGAGGCCGCAGCAGCATAGATGGCGACGCTCTACCGCCCGCTCGCCGACATGCTGCGCGCGGCGGGCCGCCGGTTCGAGCGGCAGGGGGCGTTTTAGCGATCGTTGGGCGGCGTCCCGCCCGCTCCTGGTGATCTGGGGCGCCCGCGGCCACACCGCAGGCGCCGCAAACGATACTCTCACACCGCGCCGGGGATCACAGCGGCAACGGCCCGCACAACCACAATAGCCAGATAGCGAGGGCAAGAAACGGCCCGAACGGCAACGCCGAATGCGCCCGCAGCCGGGTTCCGGTGAGGCGCAGCCCGACGACGGCGAGCAGCGCCAACACTGCCGCGAGAAGAACAACCTGCGGTAGCGCCGCCGCCCCAACCCAGGCACCGCCGGCGGCAAGCAGCTTGGCGTCGCCGTGACCCAACCCCTCACGGCCGCGCAGCCGCTGGTACGCCCAGGCGATCACCCGCAGCGCGAGGTATCCGAGCACGGCGCCGACGGCGCGGTCGGCGAGGTCGTCAGCATCGAAAGCCAGCGCGGCAACCAGGCCGGCAACGACGAGCGGCAAGGTCAGGGCGTCCGGCAGGATCCATCGCCGCGCATCGATCCAGGCGAGAGCGAGCAGACACCAGCCGAGCACGGCATCTATCCAGGCCGCCTCGCCGCGATCGACGATGAGCGCGATCAGCACGACCGTAAGTGCGGCCAACTCGACCGCCGGGTAGAACCAGCCGAGAGCGCGGCCGCAGCGGCGGCACCGTCCGCGCGACAACACCCAACTGAGCAGCGGGACGAGATCGCGTGGCGTCAGCGGGGCGCCGCAGCCTTCGCAGGCTGAGCGCGCCCACACGATCGGCCGCCCCTCCGGCAGGCGCCGGATCACCACCCCGAGAAAGCTGCCGATGAACGGCGCCACCGCAATGAGCACCCAGCCAGCCGCGCCAAGACCGTCCAGCCGAACGAGCAACTGCGCCGCGGACAAGCTCCCTCACATGCGCCCTCGCGGGCGCCATCCGGCAGTGGGCCGGGCCTGTATCGACATTCGCTCGTCCCTGCGCGTATATATCGCGACCATGACATTGGATGCCATCCTTTCGCCGGCGGCCGGCCCGGTCGTCGACGAAGCCGCCGACGGGCTGGCGCAGCTCGGCGAGATCCTCGTCGCGAGCGGCGCGATCGATCAACGCACGCTTGACCGCGCGCGCCGGGTGGCGGTCGAGTCCGGCGGCCGGCTGGACCGGGTCATGACCCAGCTCGGCATGATCAGCGAGCGCGGTCTGGCCGAGGCCCTGGCGCAACTGGTCGGGGCCCCACTCGTCGGTCTTGCCGATTATCCCGACACGCCGCTTTTTCCCGACCGGCTGAAGTCCAAATTCTTGCGCAAGGCGCATGCCCTGCCGATCGCCGCCACGCCCGAGCATGTTGTCCTCGCCATGGCCGACCCGCTCGACGGCTTTTCCCGCGCCGCGATCGCGGCGGCGCTCGGCCGGCCGGTGGCGGTCGCAGTCGCCGTGCCGATCGAGCTCGATGCCGCCCTCGACCGGCTTTATGTCGAGGCCGAGGACAGCGCCGATGCCAGCGGCCTGTTGGACGACGTGGTCGTCGATGCCGAGCCGACCGAGGAGGATGCCGAGCGGCTCAAGGATCTCGCGAGCGAAGCCCCGGTCATCCGCCTCGTCAACCAGCTGATCGCCAGGGCCGTCGAGACGCACGCGTCGGATGTGCACATCGAACCGTTCGAGGACCTGCTGCGGGTGCGCTACCGCTATGACGGCGTATTGCACGAGGTCGAGTCGCCGCCCGCCCGGCTGCAGGCCGCGGTGATTTCGCGCATCAAGATCATGGCCCGGCTCGACATCGCCGAGCGCCGGCTGCCTCAGGATGGCCGCATCCGGCTGAGCGTGCGCGGCCACGAGGTCGATTTTCGCGTGTTCGACCGTGCCCTCGCTCTATGGCGAGAGCGTCGTGCTGCGGGTGCTCGACCGCAGCGCCGTCGTGTTCGATTACGCCAAGCTCGGCCTGCCTGCCGATATCCGGCAGGGCATCGAGCGCGCACTCGACCTGCCGAACGGCATGGTGCTGGTCACCGGGCCAACCGGCAGCGGCAAGACGACAACGCTTTACACCGGGTTGCTCAAGCTGAACTCGATTGCGCGCAAGATCGTCACGGTCGAGGACCCCATCGAATACCAGCTCGCAGGCATCAACCAGATCCAGGTGAAGCCGCAGATCGGCCTCAACTTTGCGACCCTGTTGCGCTCCATCCTGCGGCACGATCCGGACGTGATCATGATCGGTGAGATCCGCGATCTGGAAACCGCCCAGATCGCGGTCCAGGCGGCGCTGACCGGTCATCTTGTGCTGTCGACCGTCCATACCAACTCGGCGGCGGCGACAGTGACCCGGCTGCGCGACATGGGAGTTGAAGACTACCTGCTCGCGGCCACGCTGAAGGGGGTGCTGGCGCAGCGGCTCGTCCGCCGGCTGTGCGCCAAATGCAAGACCGCCGAGCGGGCGCCACAGGCGCTCATCGAGCGCTTCGGGCTGGAGCGGCTGGCGCCGGGCCCCGGCCCGATTTCCCTGTACCATGCAGTCGGCTGCCCGGAATGCCGCGGCACGGGCTATCACGGGCGGCGAGCCATTGCCGAGCTGTTGTTGCCGAGCCAGGAGATCGAGCGGCTGTTGTTCGAGCGCGCCGATCAGGGCGCGATCGAGCGCGCCGCCATCGCGGACGGCATGCGGCCGATCTTCGAGGCCGGCTTGCTCGCCGTCATCGAAGGCGACACGACGATCGAGGAGCTGGTGCGCTGCATCCGATCCGAGGCGTGATCGCTCGCTTCTCGGTCTCTCCTGATGACCGGGGTCGATCGAATAGTGAGTAGCGAGCGAGGCCGTCCGACCATCTCTCTACTAGATCGGCGAGGCGGCGTGCTCGACCATGAAGCGGATCTCGGCCACCGCCTTCGTCACCGCCTGGCCGATCAAATCGAGCCGGCTAAGCAGCGCGACGCGCGTTTTCGTCCTGGCAAATTCCTCCGGCGTCAGGACGAGGCCGAGCAGGCCGCAAGCGTCGATCAGGCAGATCAGCACCACGTCGCGCGGATCGGGAATTTCATCGGTTAGCAGGATGTGCCGCAGACGCGCCTTGACCTCGCGCCGCTCCCGGTCGTTGACAACCGGATACCGGCGGCTGTGAAACACCCACAGAAGGCGGCCATTCTCTTCCCGCAATATGCCTCTCGCGACGAGATGCCGGAGCGCCTTTTCTCGATATTTTCCGGCATTGACGGTGATGCACTCGAGCGCGGCGGCGGTGCTGAGCCCGGCGCCGGCCGCGGCGAGCCGGATCAGCACATCGTCGAGGATGTCGTCGCCGGTGGGCTTCGCGTTGACCACCATAAGCCGCTCGAGGTCGGTGTTAACCTGATTGCGCAGCGCAAGCTCCATCAGCGCGGCGCCGGCCAGCACGACGTCGGCGGCCGACAATGGCAGGCTCGACAAGCCTGCCCTGCGTATCGTCGAGCTGCAGCAGGACGATTTCTTCGACAAAACCCGGCAACGCTTGGGGCCTCAGCGCATCGCCGCGACAGCGGCCGCCTGATCCGCTTGAATAGAGAAAATCCTGTCGAAGCCGCTGATCGAGAACACCTCTCGGACGTTCGGGACAAGCCCGAACAACACCATTTTGCCTTGCGCCTGCTGCACCTTCTTCGACACTACCAGAAGAACCCTCAGCCCGGCGCTGCTGATGTATTCCAGCTGCGACATGTCGATGGCGAGGCGAGGCGTGCCGCTCGCGAGCACGCGCGCGAAGCTCTCCTCGGCCGGCGGGGCGGTGCCGCTGTCGAGCCGGCCCGTCAGCTTTACGATCAGGACGTCACCCAACCACTCCTGCGCAAATTCCATCGCAAGCCTCGCGCCGCGGATCTTGCGGTTCGTTAGCACGGCACCAATCGTAGAGGCAATAGAGTGACAATGCCGTCTCCGGCCCCGTGCCTGGCGCCGTTGGCGATGATCGGGCTTGGCTTGGCGCCAGTGTCGCGGTAAGAGGCAGAATGGCCTCGCATGAACTTTGCGTCGAATTGCAGGTTTCCGAGATCCCGCGGCTGGTTCGACTGGGTGAAAGCCTGCTGCGGCGCGGATGGGCTGGCCGACGATACCGCGTTCAAGATGGCGCTCGCGCTCGAAGAGGCCGTCATGAACGTGATCAGTCATGCCTTTGCCGACCTTCCGCCGCCGCACCTGATCAGGGTTCGGCTCGATATCACGGCCGAGTCGCTTACCGCCGAGGTCATCGACAACGGCCACCCGTTCGACCCAACGGCGGCGCCCAGTCCCGATCTCTCGCTGCCGCTCGAGCGGCGCCATCCCGGCGGATTGGGGATCCACCTGATGCGCACGATGATGGACCGCATGCAATATCTCCGCCGCGATGGCAATAATCTGCTGCGGCTGGAGAAAGCGCGGCGCTGATCCGGCTCAGCGCGGCGAGGCGGCCCGCCTCGCCCGGAAGCGGCTACTCCCAGAAGGCCATGACGACCTGTTGGTCGTCGCCGAGGACCAGGTCGAGCCGATTCGGATTGTGGACGATCCCGGCGACCCCGTGCGTCGGTTCGATCACGCGGAAGCCGCGCGGCAGGTCTTCCGCACGAACGACATCAGCGGCTCCGGCAGGAGACTTGCCCTTTTCGGCAAATTTCTTGCCGATGCATTCCTTGCAATCGACTGCCTTGATCGTCGTGTGCACGATGCCGGGCAGCTGCTTCAGCTCAAGCGCGTTGGCGCCGGCACGAACCCGCACGCCCTTGAATGTGCTCCCCGCATCAAGGGTGAAACTCGCGCTGATCGGAATGAAACCCTCGGCCTTCTGCGACTGCTGGGGGCTGGTGGCGATCAGCTGCAGATCGAGCACGTCGTCGGCCGGCTTGCCGTAGAAGAACGGCACCAGCTGCGGGTTGCTCCAGCCTCGCGAGCTGACCAATCCGGTGACCTCGATGATGTCGGATTTGGGTTCGGTGGAGTGCAGCACCTCGATGCTGGTCACATAAAGGACAGGCATATCGAGCGGCCTGCTGGCTCCGGCCGGGCCCGCCGCCCCCTGATCCGCGCCTTGCGAGGGAGCGCCCTGCGCGAAGGCGAGCCCGGCCGGGCCGGCCGCGATCACGATCACCGCGACAATCGCGCCGAACATCTTGCAAATCTGTTTCATTCCCGCCTCCGAGTAGAGAAATCGCCCCGCCGACCGGTCGCCCGTTTCAGGCGGCCGGCAATGCCGTATCCGTCGGTCCGCCGCCAATCCTCGCCGCCCCGAGCGTGCGAATCTCGGCGTGCGATAGATCGCCGTCCTGCTGCCCGACCAGGTCAAGCAGATCGAGAATGAGATCGGTCGCGCGCATCTTCGTCATTCGGCAATAGCTCGTTTCGGTGCTGACGAAGGTGCCGTTTTCGGCGAGCTTGTTGACCGGCTCGCCGCCGCCGCAGACGCTGAAATACTCACAGCGCTCGCGGCACAACTCGACACCGGCGCCGACGTTGCCAAGCATCTTGATCAAATTGGGCCGCTGCGGCAGGTCGATCAGCCGGTCGCGGTTGATGTTGCCGATGATGAAATCGTCATACGCCGCGTTTTTCAGCCCCAGCAGCTCCGGCGAAAAGGTCGCAAGATTGCCGGTCCAATCCATGCTGGTAATGGCAAACGGCGCGACTAACTGATTGAAGAACACCGCCTCCTTGGGGCGCAGCACCTGCTGGGTCGCTTCGTCGATTTCACGAACGAAGGCGAGCTTGCCGGGCGAGGCCGCGGCCAATCGCCAGAACTCGCGCAAGAACTGGTAATAGGAGTCCGCGATGCCCGCTTCTCCGAAGGAGCGCGAGATGTGATCCCCTTCGCTCTCCTCGACGTTGAAGCAGACCCGGTCGATCCCTTCGGCGACATAGAAATCGAACATCTCGCGGGGCGCGGCCAGGCTTTCGGGCGAAAGCACCGAGATCACATGGAACGGCACGCCGTGGCGGCGCAGCCGGCGGATGCCGGCAATCGTCCGGTCGAACGTGCCGCGCCCGGAGCGGCTCACGCGGTTGATGTCATGCAGCCGCTGAGGACCATCGACGCTGACGCCGACGTTGACCTGCTCCGCCGCGAAGAATTCGCACCAAACATCGTCGATCAGGGTGCCGTTGGTCTGAAAGGAATGGGTCAGCGACAGTGCCGACGGCTTCAACCCGTCGATCAGCCGAAAGGCCCGCCGATAGAAATCGACGGGCAGCACCATCGGCTCGCCGGCGTGCCACACGATGCTGAGGCCATCGCGCACCCAACCGGAGGCAAACACCTGGGAGAACAGATTGGCAAGCGTCGCTTCCGCGACCACTGCCTTGTTGGTCCGGTCCGGCAGATAGCAATAGCGGCAATCGATGTTGCAGAACGGCGTTGGCTGAATCACCAGCAGCTGGATATGCGGCATTGGCTGCGCGATTCCGGGCACGCCATCCGAGGCGTTACCAGTTGCCCCAGCCGTTGCGCCAGTTGTTCCAGCCGTTGCGCCAATTGTTCCAGTTGTGCCAGGGCCCGCCATAGCCGAAATTTCCCCACGGCAGGCCAAAACCAAAACCGCCCCCCCAATTGCCCCAGGCGAGACGGCGCTCGCCCGCGGCACCCGTCGTCGCCTGCTCGCCGGCAACCGCCGACACCGCCTCGCGGATCGCGGCGAGCCGCTCCGATACGCGCTCGCCCTGCCCTGCGGAAGGCTGCTGACCCACCGGCTGCTGGCTCGCCGCGCCCGGCGCCGTGGAGCCGAGCAGCACGGCCACGCCAAGCGCGCCAGGAGTCACGAGCTTCGACACGACGTTCAGGTATTTCTGCCGCAGTGACAACGATTCCTCCATCATCATCGATCGATGGCTTGCGCCGCGATGGGCCGCCGCGCGCGAGGCGCGGCCACTCGTCGGGCGGCAACGCGGGCGGCAATCCCTCGATTGCCGCCCGCGCGACCGCGAACCTCTCCGCCAACACCCTAGCTCACACCCGACGGCAACGTCAAATCTCGCGACCGTGCCCAGGGCGGCGCGAGCGCGAGGATGGCGGCATAGACCGGGCATTCGGGGACATGCGCTCCCGGCAGATAGCCGAGGCTCATCAGAAACTCGCCGACGATCAGGCCGCCCGTAAAACGGAAATTCTGCCGGAAGAGCCGCGTCCATTCGGCCGGCGGGCGCGGATGATGCGCCTCGATCCAGCCATGGAACGAGCCGTGCGATCGGCGCAACTCCTGGATATGCCGGGCATTGGCGACAACCGCCTCGATCTTCTGCCGGTTGCGCACAATTCCGGCATCGCCGAGCAGGCGCGCGATGTCGGCCGTGCCGAACCCGGCGACCCGATCGACCGCGAAACCGGCGAAGGCGGCGCGAAACGCGGCGCGCTTTTGCAGCACGGTCAGCCAGGACAGCCCGGCCTGGTTGATCTCCAGCACGAGCCGCTCGAACAGCACCGCCTCGTCGCCGGCCGGGAAGCCGTATTCCTGATCGTGATACGGCCCGTGCAGCGGGTGGCCGGGGGCGGCCAGGCAATAGGCGGCGCTCATTGCCGTACGTGCAACCCCAGGTTCAATGCAAGTCTGCCGCCCTCCTGATCTTTCAAGACAAGATCAGGCGGACTTCCCGTCTTGGTAGCAGAACGGGCGCAGGGCATGCGGACGGCCTGCCGGTGTCGCGATTGGGTGCCTTCCATGTCAATCCGCCGGCCCAAAGCTCTTTTCGATCGGATCATCTTATAGCAATTTTGCTGAACTGTCAAGGATAATCCGGCGGCGGGTTCTTCTCCTCGCTTCACGAGCCGCGGAAGCTGAACCACGGCTCGCTGACGACAACGTAGATCCCCAGCCAGATCACCGCCGCCACCGCGCTCGTCAATGCCAGCTTGCGCGCCATCAACGGGCGCTGCGGCGCGCCGGCGGCGTGGCCGGGATCGTTGGGATCGGAGGGCGTGACCCACAGCGGCAGGATCGCGAACAAACTCACCCACCACACCAGGATGTAGACGACGATGCCGGTCAGCCAGCCCATGCCCGGCGCTCACGTCTCTTCCAGCTCGATGAGGGTGCCGCAGAAATCTTTCGGGTGCAGGAACAGCACCGGCTTGTCGTGCGCGCCGAGGCGCGGCTCGCCATCGCCGAGCACCCGGACGCCGGCGGCGCGCAGCCGATCGCGCGCCGCGATGATGTCGTCGACCTCAACGCACAAATGATGCATCCCGCCGGCCGGGTTCTTGTCGAGAAAGCCGCGCACCGGCGAATCCGGCCCGAGCGGCTCCAACAGCTCGATCTTGCCGTTCGGCAGATCGACAAACACCACCGTGACGCCGTGCGCCGGCAAGGCCTGCGGCGCCGAGACCCGGGCGCCGAGCGCGTCGCGGTAGAGCGCCGCCGCCGCGGCGAGGTCGGGCACGACGATCGCGACGTGATTGAGCCGGCCGATCGTCGCCTGCTCCACGGTCGCCTCTATAACCGAACAAGCTGGATGTCGATCAGCGGCCGCTTGCCAAAACGCTCGTTGAGGGCCCGGCGCAATACCCGGCGGGCGGTATCGCGCAGCGCGTTGTCGTCATGCCGCAGCGGCGCGGGAAGGCCCTCCATCGCGTCGGCCAGCGCATCGCGCAAGGCCGCCGCCGGTTCGGCATTCGCCTCGGCGAGGCCAACCAGGCTGATTTGCGGCGGCGCCGCGAGCCAGCCGCGGCGATCGACGACGAGGGTCAGCGACGACGCTGCCGTCATTGCCGGCGCGGCGGCGCTGCTGCAGCACCGCGCCGCCGATCGGCAACAGGCTCTTGCCGTCGCTGCCGATGCGGCCGACCGCGATTTCGTCGACCAGCGCGGCACCACTGCGGTCGAGCCGCACCAGGGCGCCGTTCTCGATGACCAGCGCCTCCGGCACCTGGCACTCGCGCGCGAGTTCGGCGTGGGCGAGCAGATGGCGCATCTCGCCATGCACCGGGATCGACACTTGCGGGCGCACCATCTGGTACATGCGAACGAGCTCGTCCTGGTAGGGATGCCCGGATACATGCACGAAGTGATCCTCGTCATCGGTCACGACCTCGATGCCGAGCCGGATCAGCGCGTTGTGCAGCCGGCCGATCGCCTTCTCGTTGCCCGGGATGATGCGTGACGAGAAGATCGCGACATCGCCTTCCTCGAGCGCGATGTTGGGGTGGTCCTCGCGGGCGATCCGCGCCAGCGCGGCGCGCGGCTCGCCCTGGCTGCCGGTGCAGATCAACAGGATTTTTCCGCGCGGCACGTAGCCCGCTTCGTCCTCGGTCAGAAAGCGCGGCACGTCGGCGAGATAGCCGTTCTCGCGCGCCGCCTTGTCGATCCGCCACAGCGAGCGGCCGACCAGCGCGACGTCGCGGTCATGGGCGCGCGCGGCATGCGCGATCGTCGAGAGGCGCGCCACGTTGGAGGCAAAGCAGCCGACCGCGACGCGCCCGTCATAACGACCGATCAGCTCGGTCAGCGAATCCGCGCAGCTCGCCCTCGGAGCCGGAGTGGCCGGCGCTTCAGCGCGTTGGTCGAATCGCAGACGATCGCCAGCACCCCCTCGTCGCCGACCGCGCGCAGCCGCGCTTCGTCGGTCGGCGAGCCGATCAGCGGCTCGGGATCGAGCTTCCAGTCGCCGGTATGCAGGACGGTGCCGGCCGCGGTGCGGATCACCACGGCGTTCGGCTCGGGGATCGAATGCGTGAGCGTGATCAGCTCCAGATCGAACGGCCCGATCGAGAACCGGCCGGACAGCGGCACGGTGGTGATCGTGACCTGGTTCGACAAGCCGCGCTTCGACCAGCTTGGCGCGCAGCAGCGAGGCGGTGAACGGCGTCGCCCACACCGGGCATTGCAATTGCGGCCACAGATAGGGGATCGCGCCGATATGGTCCTCATGGGCGTGGGTCGCGACGATGCCCGAGGAGCTTGTCGCGGCGTTCGACGATGAAGGCCGGGTCGGCCATGATCACATCGACCCCCGGCTGGTGCTCCTCCTCGCCGAAAGTGACGCCGCAATCGACGATCAGCCACTGCCCGCGATAGCCGTAGAGGTTGAGGTTCATCCCGATTTCGCCGGAGCCGCCGAGCGGGAGGAAATACAGTGCGTCAGGATCGTATTCCGGGATCTCGCCCTCCCCTTGCCGCGCGGCGCGGGTCATCGGTTGCTGTTATGGTGATAGATGAGGCGCAGCCCCCACAACGTCAGGTCGGGATCGACCGTCTCGATCGCATTGGTGGCGCCGGCGAAGAGCGGCGCCAGCCCGCCGGTGGCGATCGTGCGCATGGCGCCGCCGAACTCCGCCTTGATCCGGGCGACCAGGCCTTCGACCAGCCCGATATAGCCCCAATAGATGCCCGACTGCATGCAGCTCACCGTGTCCTTGCCGATGACGCGCTCGGTGCGACCGATGCGGATGCTGGGCAGCTTGGCCGCCGCCATGTGCAACGCAGCGAGCGACAGGTTGATCCCCGGCGCGATCACGCCGCCGCAATAATTGCCGTCGCGGTCGACCACGTCGAGCGTCGTCGCGGTGCCGAAATCCACGACGATCAGCGGCCCCTTGTAGCGGTCGTGCGCCGCGACGGTGTTGACGAGACGGTCGGCGCCGACTTCCTCGGGCCGATCCACCAGCGCTTTGGTGCCGAGCGCCACGCCCCTGTCGCCGACCACGAGCGGATTGGTCTTGCAATAGTGACGGCACAGGGTGAGGAGGTTGAAATTGACCTCGGGCACGACGCTGGCGATCACCGCACCGTGGACATCGCCGCGCGAGAGGCCCTCCAGCGACAGCAGATGATCGAGCCACACGACATATTCGTCGGCGGTGCGCTTGCTCTCGGTCGCGGTGCGCCAGCTGCCCTTCAGACGCGCTGCGATCCCATATCGCGAACACGGTGTTGGTGTTGTTGGCGTTGATGGCGAGCAGCATCGTCGCTCTCCTCAGCCGAGCGCCGGAAAGACTTCGCCGGCGGCGATGCGCTGGCGGCCCTCGGGGCCGTCGAGCACCAGCGCGCCATCGTCGTCGAGATCGAGAAAGCGGCCGCGCGAGGGTGGTGCGTTCGAGGCGCACGCGGATGGCCGCGCCGAGGCCGCTCGCCCGCGCCAGCCAGGCCGCGCGCACCGCAGCGAAACCCTCCTCGCGCCAGCGCCGCAGCCAAATTTCGAAATGCCGGGCAAAGGCTTCGAGCAGCACCGCCGGGGTGACTCCTGCAACGCCTTCCGCGGCGAGCGAGGTGGCCGGGAATTCGACATCCTCAGGCGCGAAGACGAGATTGACGCCGATCCCGACCACGACGAAATCGACCCGGCCGCTTGCCGCCGTCTCCGATTCGAGCAGGATGCCGGCGAGCTTCCGGCCCTGGGCGAGCAGATCGTTCGGCCATTTGTAGCGCAGCGGCAGCGCCGGCCCGGCCAGCGCCGCGAGCGCGTCGCCGAGCCCGAGCGCCGCGACAAAGCCGAGTTGCGCCGCGCGAGGCGGCGCGCCATCCGGCCGCAGCACCAGCGACAGATAGAGGTTGCCGGGCGGCGACCGCCAGGTGCGGCCGCGCCGGCCGCGCCCGGCGGTCTGCTCGCTCGCCCACACCAGCGCGCCTTCGGGGGCGCCGTGCGCGGGCGAGGGCTTTCGCCTCGTCGTTGGTGCTGCCGACCGCATCGAAATGGTGCAGGCGATACGCCTCGGGCAGCGCCGGCCCGGGAGCGCTCATGGCTCGCTCATCGCGCGAACAAGCGATGCCGCCGCCGCCGCCGCGCTACCGACGATCGGATCGGGCAGCAGGATGAAGAACATCGTCACCGCGACGGTGACCAACAGCACCCCTTTGAGCTCGGCGGCGATCGGCCGGTCGAACGACAGGAGCGGCTCGTCGAAATACATCACCTTGACGATGCGCAGGTAATAGAACGCGCCGACGACGCTGGTCACGACGCCGATCACGGCCAGCCCAATCAGATGCGCGTCGATCGCGGCGAGAAAGATGTAGAGCTTGCCGAAAAACCCGGCGGTCGGCGGGATGCCGGCCAGCGCGAACATGAAGATGCCGAGCGCCAGGGCGAGGCCCGGCTGGGTGCGGCCGAGCCCGGAGAGATCGCTGATGTCTTCGAGCATCCGGCCTTTCTGCCGCATGCACAGGATGACCGTCCAGGTGCCGAGATTCATGAACAGATAGATCGCCATGTAGACGAGGACGCCGCGAATCCCGGCCGGCGTCGCCGCGGCCAGCCCGATCAGCGCGTAGCCGACATGGCCGATCGAGCTGTAGGCCATCAGCCGCTTGATGTTGGTCTGGGCGATCGCGGCGATCGCGCCGAGGATCATCGAGGCGACCGAAAGGAACACGATGATCTGGCGCCATTCGTCCACCAACCCGATGAACGGCTCGATCAGGAAACGGACGAAGAGGGCGATCGCGGCAATCTTGGGCGCGACCGAGAAGAACGCGGTCACCGGGGTCGGCGCCCCCTCATAGACATCGGGGGTCCACATGTGGAACGGCACCGCCGAGACCTTGAAGGCGAGCCCGACGGCGACCAAAACCAGCCCGATGATCAGCCCGTCCGAGGGCTTGGCCGCGCCGCCGAACAACTGCGCGAGCCCGGCAAAGCTGGTGGTCCCGGCAAACCCGTAGATCAAGGAGGCGCCATAGAGCAGGAGGCCCGAGGCAAGCGCACCCAGGACGAAATATTTGAGCCCGGCCTCGGTCGAGCGCACCGAATCGCGGTCGAAGCTGGCGACGACGTAAAGCGCCAGGCTCTGCAATTCGAGGCCGAGATAGAGGATGATCAGGTCGTTGGCCGAGACCATCACCATCATGCCGGTCGTGGCGAGCAGGATGAGGACCGGGAACTCGAAGCGCGCGATCTGGTGCTCCTCGTTGTAGTGCAGCGCCATGATGATGGCGACCGCCGAGCCGAGCAGCACCAGGGCCTTCATGAAGACCGCGAAGGCATCGGTGACGAACATGCCGTAAAAGCCGACCCGGTGGTCGATCCCGAAGAGCCCGGCAAGAGCGAGCGTCCCGAGCAACGCCGCGACGGCAAGCCAGGAAACCAGCCGGT
This sequence comes from uncultured Alphaproteobacteria bacterium, assembly GCA_963789255.1. Classification (GTDB taxonomy): domain Bacteria; phylum Pseudomonadota; class Alphaproteobacteria; order ATCC43930; family CGMCC-115725; genus DATARH01. The sequence continues at coordinate 415,195 of CAWBJW010000002.1, forward strand.
TCGACCCCTCGCCGCGGAAGACACCGAGCAGCAGCAGCGCCATCGCCGCGCAGGCGAGCGCGATTTCCGGCAGGGCCGGCAAGAGATCGGGAGGCAGCACGGTCGGCATCTAACCGCCCTTCCCCGATGTCATCCCGGCGAAAGCGGGGGTCCAGGGCAACCACCACAGCATTTGCCCCCGGATTCCCGCTTGCGCGGGAATGACGTGGGAAGATGCAAGATTGGCCTGTTGCGCGGCATGGACCTGCTGCACCAGACGGTCGACCGAGGCGCGGATCGGGGTGAGGAATGAGTTCGGGATAGACGCCCATCCACAGCACCAACAGCAACAGCGGCGCAAACACCGCCTTTTCCCGCAGGTTCAAATCGAGCATGCCGCGCAGATCGTCGCGGGTGATCGTGCCGAAGATGACCCGGCGGTAGAGGTAGAGCATGTACATCGCGCCGAGGAACAAAGCCGTCGCGGCAAGGAAGCATTCGAGCGTCGAAACCTGGAAGGTGCCCAAGAGGATAAGGAATTCGCCGACAAAGCCGCTGGTGCCGGGCAGGCCGACCGAGGCCAGCATGAAGCACATGAAGACAAAGCCGTAAGCCGGCATGCGGTCGGCGAGCCCGCCATAGCGGTCGATGTCGCGGGTATGCAGCCGGTCATAGACGACCCCGACGCACAGGAACAGCGCGGCCGAGACGAGGCCATGGCTCAGCATCTGGATCATCGCGCCCTGCACCGCCACGCTGGTCAGCGCGAAAATCCCCATCGTCACAAAGCCCATATGGGCGATCGAGGAATAGGCGATCAGCTTTTTCATGTCGGTCTGCGCGAGCGCGACAAACGAGGTGTAGATCACCGCGATCGCGCTCAAGGCGAACATCAGCGGGGTGAAATAGGCCGCGGCGAGCGGGAACATCGGCAACGAGAACCGGATGAACCCGTAGCCGCCCATCTTCAACAGCACTCCGGCGAGGATCACCGACCCGGCTGTCGGCGCCTCGACATGCGCGTCGGGCAGCCAGGTGTGCACCGGCCACATCGGCACCTTGACCGCGAACGAGGCGAGGAAGGCGAGAAACAGCCATTTCTGCAGGTCGGGCGGAAAATTGTGGGTCAGCGCCACGGTGATGTCGGTGGTGTGCGGGTCGATGTTGAAATAGACCGCGAGGATCGCCAGCAATGACAATACCGAGCCGAGCAGCGTGTAGAGGAAGAACTTGAACGCCGCGTAAACCCGCCGCGGCCCGCCCCACACCCCGATGATCAGGAACATCGGGACCAGCACGCCCTCGAAGAAAACATAGAACAGCACGAAATCGAGCGCACAGAAAATGCCGACCATCATCGTTTCGAGGACGAGGAAGGCGATCATGTATTCGCGGACCTGGGCATGCACGTTGGTCCAGCTCGCGACGACGCAGAGCACGGTCAGCAGCGTCGACAGCAAGACGAAGAACAGCGAGATGCCGTCGATCCCCATGTGATAGTTGATCGCAAAGCCGCCGATCGTGATCCAGCGGGCGCGCTCGACAAACTGGAAGTCCGCGGTCGAGGGGTCGAACTCGACCCACAGCACGATCGACAGCGCGAAGACAATGAGCGAGGTCGACAGCGCGATGTTGCGCGCGTTGCGGGCGACGACCGCCTCTTCGCCGCGCGAGGTCATGATGAACCCGACGCCGACGAGCGGCAGAAACGTGACGAGCGACAAGAGCGGCCAGTGGCTCATGCCCGCTCTCCTCCGTTCCCGTGCTCTCCACCGTTCCCCAACCCCCTTGGCCGGGCTTGAGCCGGCCATCCACGTCTTGGAGCGAGAGTGGTGCTGTCGGAGAAGACGTGGATGGCCGGCTCAAGCCCGGCCATGGGGCGCTTTTGGGGCGCAGTTTGATGCATTGCGCCCCTCATCGCGGCAAGAGGTACCAGGTGACCAGCGCGACGACGCCGATCAGCATGGCGAACGCGTAGTGATAGACATAGCCGGTCTGCAGCCGGCTGGCCTCGCGCGCCAGTTCGCGCGTCGCCGCGGCGATGCCGTCCGGCCCCAGCCCGTCGATGATCGTGCCGTCGCCGGTCTTCCACAACCCGTCGCCGAGCGTGAAGGCGGAGCGCACGAAGAGCCGGTCGTAGAGTTCGTCGAAATACCATTTGTTCAGTAGGAACAGGTAGATGGCGCGGTACTGGACGGCCAGCCGCACGGGAATCCCCGGGTCGATCGAATAGCACAGATAGGCCGTCGCGATGCCGAGCACGGCCGCGATCAGCGGCAGGAACTGGATGATGCCGGTCAGCTTGTCGGCCGCAGCGATCGAATCGTGCTGCGACAGCACCAGGATCGAGCCCTTCCAGAACGCGCCGTGCAATCCCCCGACAAAATAGGGCTCGGCCAAATAGCCGGCGAAGGTGGCGCCGGCCGCAAGGACGAAAAGCGGACCCAGCATGATCCATGGACTCTCATGCACATGGTGCATGGTCTCGGCGTCGGCGCGCGGCTTGCCGTGGAAGGTCATGATCAACAGCCGCCACGAATAGAAGGCGGTCAGAAACGCGGTGAAGGTGCCGAGGCAGAACGAGTAGCGCCCGACCGCGGTCCCCGAGGCCCAGGCGGCGGCGAGGATCGTGTCCTTCGAATAGTAGCCGGCGAAGAACGGGATGCCGGCCAGGGACAGGCTGCCGATCCACATCAGCACATAGGTGAAGGGGATCTTGTTCCACAGCCCGCCCATGCGCCGCATGTCCTGCTCGGCGCTCATCGCGTGGATCACCGAGCCGGCGCCGAGAAACAACAGCGCCTTGAAAAAGGCGTGGGTAAAGAGGTGGAACATCGCCGCCGCGTAAGCCGAGACCCCGGCGGCGAAGAACATGTAGCCGAGCTGCGAGCAGGTCGAATAGGCGATGACCCGCTTGATGTCGTTCTGCGCCATGCCGACGCTGGCGGCGAAGACCGCGGTGGTGCCGCCGATCACGCCGACGAAGGCGAGCGCCCCCGGCGCGTATTCGAACATCGGCGACAGCCGCACCACCATGAAGACGCCGGCGGTGACCATCGTCGCGGCATGAATGAGGGCCGAGACCGGGGTCGGGCCCTCCATCGCGTCGGGCAGCCAGGTGTGCAGCCCGATCTGCGCCGATTTCCCCATCGCGCCGATGAACAAGAGGATGCAGGCCAGGGTCAGCGCCGGTACCTGCCAGCCGAGAAAGTTCATGACCGTGCCGGTTTCCGCCGGTGCCTTGGCGAACACGGTGGTGAAGTCAAGCGAGCCGAAAATCACGAACACCGCGAAGATCCCGAGCGCGAAGCCGAAATCGCCGACCCGGTTGACGATGAAGGCCTTGATCGCCGCCGCGTCCGCCGATGCCCGGTCGTACCAGAAGCCGATCAACAGGTAGGAGCACAGCCCGACGCCTTCCCAGCCGAAAAACAGCTGCACGAAATCGTTGGCCGTCACCAGCATCAGCATGAAAAAGGTGAAGAGGCTCAGATAGCTCATGAAGCGCGGGATGCCGCCGTCGTGCGCCATGTAGCCGACCGAATAGACGTGAACCATCGCCGAGACGATCGTCACGACGAGGATCATCACCCCGGACAGCGTGTCGAGGCGCAGCGACCATTCGACGTCGACCCCGCCGGCGGCGATCCAGGTGGCGATCCTGACGATCCGCGGGACGTCCTGGGCGAGGATGTCGCGGAACAGGACGATGCCGAGCGCCATCGCCGCGAGCAGCGCCCCGCAGGTGACGATCTGAGCGCCGCGATTGCCGATCGCCCGGCCGAAGAAGCCGGCGACCGCGGCGGCAACGAGCGGCAGGAAGACGACGAGGACGGCGAGGACAGCCATCCCGGTCAGCCCTTCATCATGTGGATGTCTTCGACCTGGATGGTGCCGCGATTGCGGAAATAGACGACGAGGATGGCGAGGCCGATCGCCGACTCGGCCGCCGCCACGGTCAGCACAAACATCGCGAAGACCTGCCCGGCCAAATCGTGCAGCACGACGGAGAAGGCGACGAGATTGATGTTGACTGCGAGCAGCATCAATTCGATCGACATCATGATGATGATGACGTTCTTGCGGTTCAGGAAAATGCCGAACACGCCCAGCGTGAACAGGATCGCCGCGACCGTCAGGTAATGGGCAAGGCCGACCGCCATGGCCTCACTCTCCCGCCTGAGCCGCGCCGCCGCCCAGCGGCACCTTGACGACGGCGACCGACTCGGCGCGGCTGCGCGCAAGCTGGGTTGGGATCGACTGGCGGCGCACGCCGACCCGGTGCCGCAGCGTCAGCACGATCGCCCCGATCATCGCCACGAGGAGGATCATGCCCGCCACCTGAAAGGCCAAGATATAGCGGGTGTAGATGAGGTCGCCGAGCGCGCGGGTGTTGGTCAGGGCGGCCGCGTTCGCCGGCAGCCGTGCGGCCTCGAGACCGGCGATCCCCGGCGCGATGGCCCAGCTGCCGAGAATCAGCATCAGCTCGGCCAGCAGGATGAACCCTACGAGCGCACCGATCGGCAGATAGCGCGCAAGGCCGCTGCGCAATTCGGCGAAATCGATGTCGAGCATCATCACGACGAAGAGAAACAACACCGCCACCGCGCCGACATAGACAATGACCAGGATCATCGCCAGGAACTCGGCGCCGAGCAGAATGAACAGCCCCGCCGAGTTGAAGAAGGCGAGGATCAGGAACAACACCGAATGGACCGGGTTGCGCGCCGAGACCACCATCACCCCCGAGGCCACCGCGACCACGGCGAAAAGGTAGAACATGATGGTCTGGAGGATCATGAGGACGATCCTGCGCGGCCAAATCGATCCGTCATCCCGGCGAAAGCCGGGACCCACGCAGCAGTGACCGAGACTTTGTTCATCGATAGGGCGCCTCGATGGCGAGGGCGCGGGCGATCTCGGCTTCCCAACGGTCGCCGTTCGCCAAGAGCTTTTCCTTGTCGTAGAAGAGCTCCTCGCGGGTCTCGGTGGCGAATTCGAAATTCGGGCCCTCGACGATCGCATCGACCGGGCAGGCCTCCTGGCAATAGCCGCAATAGATGCATTTGGTCATGTCGATGTCGTAGCGCGTCGTGCGCCGGCTGCCGTCATCGCGCGGCTCGGCTTCAATCGTGATGGCGAGCGCCGGGCAGATCGCCTCGCAAAGCTTGCAGGCGATGCAGCGCTCCTCGCCGTTGGGATAGCGCCGCAACACATGCTCGCCGCGAAAGCGCGGGCTGAGCGGCCCTTTCTCGTACGGGTAGTTGACCGTAACCGGGCGCTTGAACATGTAGCGCAATGTTAGCGCCATGCCCGAAATCAGCTCGCTCAGCAAGAGGCCGCGCGCACTGCGCGCCAAAGAATTCATCGAGCCATCCTCGGCCGCACCATAGCTGCACCCACCCCGGTCAACTCAAGCATCAATGTGTCGGAACCCAGCCGAAGGCCGTCAACACGCCGGCGGTCAGCACCAGCCAGAACAGCGAAAACGGCAGAAACACCTTCCAGCCGAGCCGCATCAACTGGTCGTAGCGGAAGCGCGGGAATGTTGCGCGCACCCACAGGATGCAGAACATCACGGCCACGGTCTTGAGCAGCAGCCAGACCGGGGCGGGAACCCAGGTGAACGGCATCACGCCGAACGGCGCCAGCCAGCCGCCGAGAAACAGGATCGCGGTCATCGCGCTGACCATGATCATGTTGCCGTATTCGCCGAGATAGAACAGCGCGAAGGTCATCGCCGAATACTCGACGAAGTAGCCGGCGACGATTTCCGATTCGCCCTCCACCAGATCGAACGGCGCCCGGTTGGTCTCGGCGAGGCCAGAAATGAAAAAAATGACGAGCATCGGGAAGAGCGGGATCGCGAACCAGACATGGCGCTGCGCCATCACGATATCGGTCAGGTTCAACGAGCCGGCGCACAGCAGCACGGTCACCAGCACGAAACCGATCGACACCTCGTAGGACACCATCTGCGCCGCCGAACGCAACGCGCCCAGAAAGGCGTAGCGCGAATTCGACGCCCATCCCGCCATGATGATGCCGTAGACCGACAAGGAGCTGATCGCGAAGAGATAAAGGATCCCGACATTGATGTTGGAGATCACGACGCCGACATCGAACGGGATGACCGCCCAGGCAATGAGCGCCAGGGTAAAGGTCAGGATCGGCGCGGCGACAAAGACGACCCGGTTGGCGCCGCTCGGGATGATCGTCTCCTTGAGGAGGAGCTTCAGCCCGTCGGCGATCGGCTGCAGCAACCCGAACGGGCCGACGACGTTCGGCCCTTTGCGCAATTGCGAATAGGCCAGCACCTTGCGCTCGGCATAGGTGAAATAGGCGATCGCCAGCAAGAGCGGCACGATGACCATGACAATCTGGACGACATAAGTCGGCCAGATGTAGGTCCAGAAAAAGTTCAGCAGCCCACTCACCGCGGGTCCCCCTCACCCCAACCCTCTCCCCCAGTGGGGGAGAGGGGGTCTTCAGGGACAATTATGCGACCGAACCCTCTCCTGCACCGCGGGAGAGGGGGGACCGGCCGCGCAGCGGCTGGTGGGTGAGGGTCTTCAGCCATGCGTGCCGGTGCGAGGCTGGGTGTCGGGCCGGCCGCCGAACAAGTCGCTGCACTCGGCCATCGTGCGGCTGGCGCGGCTGATCGGATCGGTACAGTAGAAATCGGCGATCGGGTAGCGGAATGGCGCCGCCTCGACCAATCCCGCTTCGCCAAAGTCACCCCATTCGGCGGGGGTGAGGCGGTCGATCGCGGCGAATACCGGATGGGCGGCGCGCATTTTCGCCCGCAGCTCGGGCAGCGAATCGAACGGCAGCGGGCGGCCCAAGGCGCCCGACAGCGCGCGCAGAACAGCCCAATCCTCGCGTGCCTCGCCGGGCGGAAACACGGCGCGGCGGCCGAGCTGAACCCGCCCCTCGGTGTTGACGTAGGTGGCGTCCTTTTCGGTATAGGCGGCGCCGGGCAGCACGACGTCGGCGCGGGCCGCGCCGCGGTCGCCGTGGTGGCCCTGGTAGATCACAAAGGCCGATCCGGTGTTCGCCAGGTCTGTTTCGTCGGCGCCGAGCAGATATACCACCTCGATCGCTCCCGAGCGGCTGCCTTCGAGGATGCCGGCGACATCCTTGCCGCCGCGCCCGGGCAGGAAGCCAAGATCGAGTCCGGCGACCCGCGCTGCGGCGCGATGCAGCACGTTGAACCCGTTCCACTCGGGCCGGACCATGGCGAACCTCTCGGCGACCGCCCGCCCGGCGCCGAGCACCCGGGCGCCGTCGGGCCGGGCGAGCGCCCCCTGCCCCAAGACAATCATCGGCGCCTTCGCGCCACTCAGCACCTCAACCCAGGGATGCTCGCCGCGCGCCAGCGCATCGAGCGCGTCGCCGCCCTCGCCCAGCATTTCCACCGGATAGGTCAGGTCGAGTGCCGGGCCGATCGCGGCCACGCGGAAACCTCCCCGCAGATGGCGCTTGCGCAGCCGCGCGTTGACGAGCGGCGCCTCGACGCGCGGGTTGGTGCCGACCAGGAGACAGGCATCGGCCCGCTCGATCCCGGCGATCGTCGTGTTGAACAGGTAGCCGGCGCGGCGGGCGCCGTCGAGCCTGGCGCCGTCCTGACGGCAATCGAGGCTGGCGGCGCCGAGGCCGCCCAGCAGCTCCTTCAGCGCGAACATCGCCTCGGCGTCGCACAGATCGCCGGCGATCGCGGCAACCCGCTCGCCGGGGACCGAGCGGAGCCGGTCGGCGACCAGATCGAGCGCCTCGCGCCACTCGGCTTCGACCAGCCGGCCGGCGCGCCGAATATAAGGGCGGTCGAGGCGGCGGCGGACCAGTCCATCGACCGCAAAGCGCGTCTTGTCGGAGATCCACTCCTCGTTGATGTCCTCATTGAGCCGCGGCAGGACGCGCAGGATCTCGGCGCCGCGCGCATCGACGCGGATGTTGCTGCCGACCGCGTCGAGCACATCGACCAACTCGGTCTTGCGCAATTCCCACGGCCGCGCGACGTAGGCATAGGGCTTCGAGGTCAACGCCCCGACCGGGCACAGATCGATGATGTTGGCCGACAATTCCGAGCCGAGCGCGCGCTCGACATAGGTGGTGATCTCCATGTCTTCGCCGCGCCCGGTGGCGCCCAGTTCCTCGACCCCGGCGATTTCGGTCAGAAAGCGGATGCAGCGGGTGCAATGGATGCAGCGGGTCATGCTGGTCGCGACGAGCGGGCCGAAATCCTTGTCGCGCACCGCGCGCTTGTTCTCCTCATAGCGGCCGCGGTCGAAGCCGTAGGCCATCGCCTGGTCCTGCAGATCGCATTCGCCGCCCTGATCGCAGATCGGGCAATCGAGCGGATGGTTGATCAGCAGCATCTCCATGACGCCGTGCCGCGCCTTTTTCGCCTTTTCGGACTGGGTCAGGATGACGTTGCCGTCGGCGACCGGCATCGCGCAGGACGCCACCGGCTTTGGCGACTTCTCGACCTCCACGAGGCACATCCGGCAATTGCCGGCAATGTTGAGGCGCTCGTGGTAGCAGAAATGCGGGATCTCGATCCCGGCCTGCTGGCAGGCCTGCAGGATCGTCGTGCCCGGCGCGACCTCCAATTCCTGTCCGTCGATGGTTACTTTCGGCATCGCGCCGTCCCAAACCTGGCTGCATCTACGCCGTGCATCCTTCGAGACGCGCCCTCTGGGCGCTCCTCAGGATGACGAAAACCCATGATGGCATTAAGCAAACTCGTCATCCTGAGGAGGCCGCAAAGCGGCCGTCTCGAAGGACGCAACAACGTTGGTCCAGCCATTTTGCGAACCCTACTCCGCCGCCCGCCGTGTTGCGGCCGCACGGTATTCCTCGATGCGGCGCTGCATTTCCGGCTTGAAATGGCGGATCAGCCCCTGCACCGGCCACACCGCGCCATCGGCCAGCGCGCAGATCGTGTGGCCCTCGATCTCGCGCGTCACCTCGTCGAGCATGTCGATCTCCTCGACCGAGGCATTGCCGGCAACCATCCGCTCCATGACCCGCCACACCCAGCCGAGCCCCTCGCGGCACGGCGTGCACTGACCGCAGCTCTCATGCTTGTAGAAGGCGGAGAGCCGGGAGATCGCGCGCACGATGTCGGTCGATTTGTCCATAACGATCAGCGCCGCGGTGCCGAGCCCGGTTTTCTCGGCGACAAGGCTGTCGAAATCCATCAGCACCTTCTCGCAGACCGACGCCGGCAGGCATGGGGTCGAGGAGCCGCCGGGAATGACGGCGAGCAGGTTGTCCCAGCCGCCGCGCACCCCGCCGGCGTGGCGCTCGATCAGCTCCCGCATCGGGATGCTCATCTCCTCTTCGACATTGCACGGCTGCTCGACGTGGCCGGAAATGCAGAAGATCTTGGTCCCGGTGTTGCGCGGCCGGCCGAGCCCGGCGAACCACGCGGCGCCGCGCTTCAGGATCGCCGGCGCGACGGCGATGGTCTCGACGTTGTTGACCGTGGTCGGGCAGCCATAGAGCCCGACCCCGGCCGGAAACGGCGGCTTCAAGCGCGGCATGCCCTTCTTGCCTTCGAGACTTTCGAGGAGCCCGGTTTCCTCGCCGCAGATATAGGCGCCGGCGCCGCGATGCAGGTAGATCTCCATGTCGTAGCCGGAGCCGCAGGCGTTCTTGCCGACGAGCCCCGCCGCATAGGCCTCTGCGATCGCCGCCTGGAGCCGTTGCGCCTCGGCGTAGAACTCGCCGCGAATATAGATGTAGGTGGCGCCGACCCCCATCCCGACCCCGGCCAGGAGGCAGCCCTCGATCAGCTTGTGCGGATCGTTCCTGAGGATGTCGCGGTCCTTGCAGGTGCCGGGCTCGCTCTCGTCGGCGTTGACGACGAGATAGGTCGGGCGGTCGCTGGTCTTCGGCATGAACGACCATTTGAGCCCGGTCGGGAAGCCGGCGCCGCCGCGGCCGCGCAGCCCCGACTCCTTGCATTCGTTGACGATCCAGTCGCGGCCCTTCTGGATCACCTCCTTGGTGCCGCTCCAGTCGCCGCGCTTTCGCGCGCCCTCAAGACGCCAATCGTGCTCGCCATAGAGGTTGGTGAAGACCCGGTCGCGGTCAGCCAGCATTACCCGTCTCTCCGGCGTCGCCAGATTGCAGCGCCGCCTGCATGGCGGGCGGCCGCGGCGGCTCCGTCAACGTCGTCTTGCCCTTGACGGGCGCGGAGCCGCCGCGCCCGATGACCGAGCCCGGCGGCGGCGCCTTGCCCGCGCGCAGCGCATCGAGCAACGCCTCGGTCGAGGCGGCGTCGAGGTCCTCGTAGAAATCGTCGTTGACCTGAAGGATCGGCGCATTGACGCAGGCCCCGAGACACTCGACCTCGACAAGCGTGAACAGCCCATCGGCGGTCGTTTCGCCGATCCCGATGCCGAGCTTGTTCTCGCAGGCGGCGACCACCGCCTCCGAACCGCGCAGAACGCAGGGGGTCGTCGTGCAGGCCTGCAAGAAGTACCGCCCGACCGGTCGCAGGTTGAACATCGTGTAGAAGGTGGCGACCTCGTAGACCCGGATGCGCGGCATCCCCAAGAGATTGGCGACGCAGTGCATCGCCGCCTGCGGCAGCCAGCTGCCCGATTGGCGCTGTGCCAGATCCAAGAGGGGCAACACCGCGCTCTGCTGGCGACCGGGCGGGTATTTGGCGATATGCGCCTTTGCCCGCTCCAGATTCTCGGGCGTGAACTCGAAGCTTTCCGGCTGTGCGACCGGTGGCCCTTCGGCGCTCGTATTCACCGGTCGATCTCGCCGAACACGATGTCCATCGAGCCGATGATCGCGACGACATCGGCGAGCATATGGCCCTTCGCCATGAATTCGGTCGCCTGCAGGAAGGCAAAACCCGGCGCGCGGATCTTGCAGCGATAGGGCCGGTTGGTGCCGTCGGCGACGAGATAGACGCCGAACTCGCCCTTCGGCGCCTCGACCGCGGTGTAGGTCTCGCCGGCGGGAACGTGATAGCCCTCGGTGTAGAGCTTGAAATGATGGATGAGCGCTTCCATCGATTGCTTCATCTCGGCGCGCGGCGGCGGCGCGATCTTGCGGTCGTTGACTTTGACCGGCCCCTCCGGCATCTGCGCCAGCGCCTCCTTGATGATGCGCAACGATTGCCGCATCTCCTCCAGGCGCACGAGATAACGGTCCCAGCAATCGCCGTTTTTGCCGATCGGCACGTCGAACTCGATCTTGTCGTAGGCGTCGTAGGGCTGCGCGCGACGCAAATCCCAGGCCACCCCGGAACCGCGCAGCATCGGGCCCGAGAAGCCCCAATCGACCGCGTCCTTGGCGCTGACGATCCCGATATCGACGGTGCGCTGCTTGAAAATGCGGTTGTCGGTCAACAGTCGCTCGATATCGTCGATCGTCTGCGGGAAGGTCGCGCAAAACGCCAGGATGTCGTCGGTCAGTCCGGGCGGCAAATCCATGTGCACGCCGCCCGGCCGGAAGTAATTGGCGTGCAGGCGCGCACCCGAAGCGCGCTCGTAGAACTCCATCAGCCGCTCGCGTTCCTCGAACCCCCACAGGAACGGCGTGATCGCGCCGACATCGAGCCCGAAGGCGCAGATGTTCAAGAGATGGTTGAGGATGCGGGTGATCTCGGCGAACATCACGCGGATGTATTGCGCGCGCGGCGGCGGGGCGATTCCCATCAGCTTCTCGACCGCGAGCGCGAAAGCGTGCTCCTGGCACATCGGCGACACGTAATCGAGCCGGTCGAAATAGGGGATTGCCTGCAGATAGGTCTTGTACTCGATCAGCTTCTCGGTGCCGCGGTGGAGCAACCCGATATGCGGGTCGGCGCGCTCGATGGTTTCGCCGTCCATCTCCAGGACCAGCCGCATCACGCCGTGCGCCGCCGGATGCTGCGGCCCGAAATTCATCGTGAAGTTGCGGATCACCGGAGCGCCGGCGAGATCGGTGCCGCCATCGCCGGCCGGCGGGGGGAGAGTCGGGCGATCGCTCATGATTTCGCCGGGGGTGTTCCGGCATCGGACGTGCTCGCCTTCTCGTCGCCGGGCAACACCTTGTCCATGCCCTCCCAGGGCGACAGGAAATCGAAGCTGCGGAACTCCTGCGTCAGCCGCACCGGCTCGTAGACGACCCGCTTCTGGTCTTCGTCGTAGCGCAATTCGACATAGCCGGTCAGCGGGAAATCCTTGCGCAGCGGATGCCCCTCGAAGCCGTAGTCGGTGAGGATGCGACGCAAGTCGGGGTTGTCGCTGAAATAGATTCCGAACAGATCCCAGGCCTCGCGCTCCCACCAGCCGGCGCAACTATAGAGCCCCGTCGCCGACGGCACCGGCTGCTCCTCGTCGGTCTCGAGTTTGAGCCGGATGCGCTGGTTGAGGCTCATGCTCAAGAGATTGTAGACGACATCGAAGCGCAGCTCCCGGTCGGGGTGGTCGACGCCGCAAAGGTCGCACAGCAGCGTGAAGCGGCAGCGAGGATCGTCCCGCAGAAAGCCAAGCACGCGGATCACCGCATCGCGCTCGACCCGGCAGATCAGTTCGCCATGGCGGATCTCGGTCGCGATCAATGCCCCGGGGACCGCGCCGGTGAGCGCTGCCGCGACGTATTCGGCGAGTTCCTTGAGCTTGTCGTCCATCGCAGCGAATCAGCGGGCGAAATTGCGGGTGCGTCTGATCTTCTTCTGCAGCAGCAAGACGCCGTAGAGCAGCGCTTCCGCCGTCGGCGGGCAGCCCGGGACGTAGATGTCGACCGGTACGATCCGGTCGCACCCGCGCACCACCGAATAGGAATAATGGTAATAGCCGCCGCCATTGGCGCAGGATCCCATCGAGATCACCCAGCGCGGCTCGGCCATCTGGTCGTAGACCTTGCGCAACGCCGGCGCCATCTTGTTGCACAGCGTGCCGGCGACGATCATCACGTCGGACTGGCGCGGGCTCGGCCGGAACACCACGCCGAAGCGGTCGAGGTCGTAGCGGGCCGCGCCGGTATGCATCATCTCGACGGCGCAGCAGGCAAGCCCGAAGGTCATCGGCCACAGCGAGCCGGCGCGCGCCCAGCCGACCAGCGACTCGACGGTCGAGGTGATGAAGCCGCGGTCCTGGATCTCCTCGGTGGCGGCCCGCAACAGAAGATCCTGCTCGGGTCCCGGCGGAACGACCCGACCGGGCGTCTCGATCATTCCCACTCGAGTGCCCCTTTCTTCCACTCATAGGCAAACCCGACCGTCAGCACGGCGAGAAATACGATCATCGACCAGAAGCCGAACACCCCGATATCGCCGAGCGAGACGGCCCACGGGAACAGGAACGCGACTTCGAGGTCGAAGATGATGAACAGGATCGCCACAAGGTAATAGCGCACATCGAAGCGGACCCGGGCATCCTCGAACGGGTCGAAGCCGCACTCGTAGGGCGACAGCTTTTCGGAATTGGGGTTTTGCCGGGCCAGCACGAACGAGGCGGCGATCATCGCGACCGCGATTGCGCCGGCGATCGCGAGAAACACCAGGATCGGGAAATATTCCCGGAGCAGGCCGTCCATACCAAACCCTCGGTGGCGGCGTCGGGCGGGGAACCGCGGCGCTCGTCCGGCCTCGAAGTTGACCGGGCGTCAGCTCAAGATACTCGGCAAATCGCCGGATTTATCAGTCGCAGGGGGCGGCCGACAACCGGCGGACCGGCCCGCGCGACACCGGCGTCCCCGATCGATGGCGGGAGCGACGGGGCTCGAACCCGCGACCTCCGGCGTGACAGGCCGGCGCTCTAACCAACTGAGCTACACCCCCACGACCGTCGATCGCGGCGACACCTCCTACCTAGGCGCTCCAGGGGTGTCAAGCAACTCCCCGGCGGCCTCGGGGTGACCCCGAGGCCGGAACGGCGCGGTCGGCACGGCTATGCGTGGTTCTGCTTGTAGTAGGTGTTGCGCAGCACCCGGCCGGGCAGGTTGCCGGTGTGCTTGCCGTCTTCGAGCAGGATCTGGCCGTTGACAATCGTCATGTGGATTCCCTGGGCCGGCTCCTTGATGCGCTTGGCGCCGGTCGGGAAATCGTGCACGACCTCTAGCGGCAACGGCTTCACCGTGTCGGGATCGAAGATCACGATGTCGGCGACCATGCCGGGCCGCAACAGGCCGCGGTCGTAGAGGCCGAAAGTCGAGGCCGACTCGAAGGTCAGCCGGCGCACCGCGGTTTCCAGCGACATGATCTTCTTCTCGCGCACCCATTCCGACAAGAGCCGGGTCGAGAACCCGAAGCCGCTCTGGAACTGGACATGCGCACCGCCGTCCGACAGCCCGATGATCGCGTTCGGGTAGTTCAGGATCTTGGCGACCGCCGCGTCATCGACGTTGTTCTCGCCGTGCAGCCACTCGGTATCGAGGTTTTCTTCGACCGCGAGATCGAGGAAGCAGTCGATGATGCCCTTCTTCTGCGCCTTGGCGATCTGCCCGAGAGTCATGTTTTCGTACTGCTTGTTTTTCTCCAGCACCGCGGTCTGCAGCACCATGTAGTCCCACCATGTGCTGCAAATCCCGATCGCCGGCCCGCTCTTGAATTCGACCGCCTCGGCGTGAAGCTTCTTGCGGATTTCCGGATCGGCATAGGATTTCAGCATCTCCTCGGGCGAGGACAGGCAGATCGGGTGCCACACCGGCAATCCGCGGAACGTCTGGGTATTGCGCATCTGGAAATAGTCGGTGATGCGGTTGGGTGTGCACATCGGGTAGGCGCGGATGCCCTTCGCCGTCGTCGCATCGACCTGCTCCATGTGCTTCTGCCACTGGCCGGGCCGGCGCATCGTCTGGCCGAGATTGTTGTAGACGACGACGCGGCCGGTCGCCTCGCTGAGCCGGCTCATCAGCGCGTCCTTCATCTCGGCGTTGTTGCCGCCGCCCGATTGGATGAGGCCGGTGCCGAGCTCGCGCAACACGTCGCCGAGCGCGAAGATCTCCTTCTCGTCGGCCCAGATCGCCGGGATGTGGACGCCTTGCGGGTCGAAATGGCCCTGGTTGCGCGACACCGAGAGGCCGAGCGCGCCGGCCTTCATGCCGTCGCGCACCAGGCCCTGCATCTCTCTGATCTCGTCGTCGGTCGCGGTGCGCTTCTGGCAGTCCTCGTCCATGACGTAATAGCGCACCGCGGTGTGGCCGATCATGTTGCCAACATTGACCCCGAGATTATGGTCCATCTGCTCGAGGTATTGCGGAAAGCTCTCCCAGGTGAATTCGAGGGTACGCAATACTTCCATCGGGATCGCTTCGACATAGGAAAGGAACTCCGAGAGGCGCTCCTCCTTGCCCTTCTTCACCGGCGCCAATGACAGCGAACAATTGCCAAAAATGACCGAGGTGGCGCCGTGATCGCACGAATAGGAGCACAGCGGGTCCCAGGTGACCTGCGCGTCGTAATGGCAATGATTGTCGATAAAGCCGGGCGCGACGACCAGGCCCTGGGCGTCGATCGTGCGGCCGGCCGGGCCGGACAATTTGCCGATCTCGACGATCTTGCCGTCCCTGACCGCGACATCGCCGCGAAATGATGGTGCGCCCGAGCCGTCGACGATCCGGCCGTTCTTGATCAACAGGTCATAGGCCATGTGTCTCATCCTTTCTCGTCGTCCCGGCGAACGCCGGGACCCATTTGTCATCCATTCGTGGGTGGCTGAAATGGACCCCGGCCTTCGCCGGGGTGACAACTCGTCGGCGGCGCCGCCGAGTTGTCAATTGATCAGCCCGTAGAACTTGCCGGCGTTCTCGCAGGTGATCTTGTGCACGGTTTCCGCTGGTAAGCCGGCGAACTGTTCCTCGATGTATTTCGACGATTCCGGCCACACCCCATCCGGGTGCGGGTAATCCGAGCCCCACATCAAGGTCTCGACCCCCATCTCGTCGATCAGCTTGGGGCCGATCCGGTCGAACTGGAAGGTCGCGCGACACTGGCGGCGCCAATATTCGCTGGGCTTCAGCTTCATCAGGTCGCGGAAGCGGTCCTCGAACTCGAAATCCATGCGGTCGAGCGCGTAGGGGATCCAGCCGATGCCGCTTTCGCCAAAGCCGACCCGCAGGTTCGGATAGCGCTCCAGGACGCCGGCGCCGATGATCGCCGCGATGATGTTGATCAGGTTCATCTGGAATCCGGCGACGCCGGTGAACTGCGCGGCGCGGCGCGACGATTGCGGGGCCTGCTCGCGCACGCTGCGCGGCGTCGATGGGAAGGTGTGGAAATGCAACGGCAATTGCACGTCGCTGACCGCCTTCCACAACGGCTCCCAAACCGGGTGCCACATCGGCTCCATGTCCCACGAGCACGACAGTTCGAGGCCCCTGAGGCCGAGCCTGGCAACGCGGTGGATCTCCTTGACCGCGGCGTCGATATCGCCATAGGGGAGGCACGCGAGCCCGATCTGCCGGTCGGGATAGTGGCTGCAGAAATCCCGGAGCCAATCGTTGTAGATGCGCAGCATCTCATTGGCCGCCGCGTGGTCCCGGACGCGCGAGGCCACGCCGAGGATGCCGAAGATGATCTCGGCATCGACGCCGTCCTTCTCCATCTCCTTGATGCGCAGATGCGGGTCGCCGGGACGGCGCTCGCCGCGCCTGCCGGCGTCGTACAGCCCGGTCTCGGCCATCTTGTTAACCCGATAGTTCTGGCCGGGCACGAACGGCGCTCCGACCGACCCGACCGCGCCCGGAATGCCCATGACGACCCCGGCCTTGGTCACCCAGCGCGGGCCATCCGCGCCGTCCTCGACATAGGGCATGCGGTCCTTCAACTCGCGGCTCGCCCCCGAGACGAACAACTCGGGCGGCAGCCACGGCAGGTCGAGATGGCAATCGGCCGAAATCCTGCGGTACTGCATGGCGTGCCCTCCGCTCAGGCGTTCCGTGAAGTGTAACGCGGATTTGGCCCGGCTGTATTCCCTATTTCGTCATCGCCCCATGCGCGGGCCGCACGCTCGCGCCGACGGCGGTTATGGCATCGCAATTTTGTCCGACTTCTTGAGATTGCAGGTTTGACAGAGAATCTGGATGTTAAGTTCGGAATTTCCGCCGCCCTTTGCCACGGGAATAATGTGGTCGAAGTGTAATCCCTTTGTTGACCCACAGCGCACGCAATGCCCGCCGTCTCTTGCCCAAACTAACAATTTGACATCCTCGGGTATTGGATCACGCCTTGGCCCAAGCCTTTGGAATTCAAACGCAGCCTCTAAGTTCGAGACGACCGCACGAAGCTTGACCAACTCAGCTTCTTCATCATAGACGGCTTTTTTGACCCTAAGAACCGCTCCGAAAAGATGTTGAATCGGTGGAGTCGGTTGTGATTCGATGTGGTGCGATCTGGTGATGGGCACCACATGTGGACAAAGGAACACCGCCTGGCGGCGAGGCGCAAGAGCCTGCGCTATCCGAGCGACCTGACGGAGGAGGAGTGGCAGCGGGTGGCGCCGCTGATCCCGCCGGCCAAGCGCGGCGGGCGGCCGCGCTCGGTCAATGTGCGCGAGGTATCGAACGGCATCTTCTACGTGCTGTCAACCGGCTGCCAATGGGAGGCGCTGCCGAAGGATTTGCCGCCGAAAGGCACGGTCTACGACTATCTCGACCTGTGGCGGCGGGACGGCACGCTGGAGCGCATCCATCACACCCTCTATGTCGCCTGCCGCGAAGAGGCCGGGCGGGAAGCCAGCCCAACGGCGGCGATCATCGACAGCCAGAGCGCCCGGGCGGCGCAAAAAGGGGGGCCTCGATCGACCCGCAGGGTGGAGCCTGCCCTCGGGCGCGGCAACGCCGCGACCCGTGGGACGCGGGCAAGAAAGTCACCGGGCGCAAGCGCCATATCATGGTCGATACGCTCGGCCTGATGGTTGGCGTCACGGTGCATGCCGCCGATGTGCAGGACCGCGACGGCGCCGCGGCGTTGCTGCGCCACACCCGCCGCCGCCAGCCGTTCATCGAGGTGATCTTTGCCGATGCCGGCTACCAGGGACCGATCATGACCGAGCGGGTGGCCACGAGCGGAAGACGGCGTCTGGAGATCGTCAAACGCAACGATGTCCCGCGCTTCGAGGTCGTGCCCAAGCGCTGGATTGTCGAACGCACCTTGGCCTGGATCAGCCGTTTCCGCCGCCTCGCCCGCGATTTCGAACGCTACGCCCGTTCGGTCGTCGCCTTCCTTCGCCTCGCCATGATCCGAATTATGCCGCGTCGCCTAACCCGTTCCGCTTAAATTCCAACTTTCCGGAGCGGTTCTTAGAGCGGTGAAACCCGACGACTTGGCTGCCGACGGCGGCGGACACGATCAAAATTCTTGCGACGGCAGGCGGTGGGACGCAAAATCATGCGCGCATCGCCAATCGGCGAAATGTCGGCTTTAAGCACATTTTTGCAAGCGGTCTCGCAATGTCGCCTTTGCTGCCTGGAAAATCATCGATGTTGATCACTCGGGCCGAAATTCAGCAAATCTATCGACTGATCCTCGGGCGGGATGCGGACGATGCCGCCTTGGCATATTGGTTGCCGAAGGTGCGCGAATACGCGATCAGCCGCCGGAAATTTGCGAGCATCCTCATCTCTGTTGAGGAAGACCGGGCGACGGACGAGGCGGGTGTGCTGGAAACCATCCACAACGCTGAAGTGGAGGGTCTCGTTGCGCACGCGGAAAAGCTGGTTACCGCGCTTGGATCCCCGGCCGAGGCGCTGAAGGAATTGGGGACCGAGGCATGGCATCATTCTTTCGTCCTGTCGGACGGAACCCGGGTCAGCGGGGGCAAAACGCTGGAAACGTTACAGCGCGAGTTCGACGCGATTTTCGCGCCGCTCGATCTTCACGGCCGCACGGTTCTCGACATCGGCGCGTGGAACGGGGCATTCGCGTTCGAGGCGGTGCGGCGTGGCGCGGCGCGCGTGCTGGCGGTCGATCTGTACACCTGGGTCGATCCGCGCTTCCGCGGCCTCGAACGTTTCCTTTACGTCCGCAAGGACAGCGGCTGCTACAACGTCGATTACAGGATCCTGGATGTCCGGGATATCAACAGGGCCGCCGTCGGCAGCTTTGATGTCGTCCTGTTTCTCGACGTGCTCTATCACTTGCGCGAGCCGCTCTCGATTTTCGATCGATTGGCGGAAATCGCTGAGGAATGCTTGGTGCTGCAAACCTATCTGGATCAGGTCAACGACGTGTCCTACCCGGCGATGCGCTATTTCCCAGGAGACGAACTGGCTGGGGATCCGAGCAACTGGTGGGGACCGAACCAAGCCTGCGTGGAGGCCCTGCTGGGAACCTCCGGCTTTTCCGATATTGGCAGCCGCCGGCATCCCGTGGGCATGGATCGCGGCATCTTCCACGCGCGCAAATGATGCAGTCCGCGGGTGAGCCGCACCGCATCGATCCGGCTGATTGGCGATCCCTCAACCGCAAAGACTTCGACACGCGGGTGGCGCAGTTCAGGAGCATTAACCATCAACGACGAGCGTCGGTGACAGTGTGATCTTTTTTTCGGTCGGTCTTCCCGGTCGGTTCGCCGAATGGTGCGACGGGGTCGTCGCCCGGCTTGCCAAGAACTTCTCGGCGGCACGGTCGCCACCAACCTGTGGCCGTCATTGAACGAGATGCTTTCCCTGCATGTCCAAGGCTCGGTCCTCGATCAAATAGCGCTAGACCCTGATCAAGGCCCCCTCGACGCATCTCGTCATCGCTGTGCGCCAGCCAGAGGAACGACTGCGCATTGCTCTGCTGGAAACGAGGACCCCCTTTGTCGTGGCGCTCGACGATCCGCGGGTCGCGGTTGCGGACATCCTGGCCGAAATCGAGCCGGAATTGGTTCCGGCGACGCGGGCGGTGGCAAACAGTTGCTCGTTGCTGATGCGGTACATCGCCGCGCCGGGAGCCTTGACAATCGATGCGAAGCGCGCGAGAGCCGATCTCCACGGTACCGTCTTAGCGATCGCCCGCCATTTGGATATCACAATCGATATCGCCGAAGCCGGCACCATCGTCAACGAACTGGACGCGGCAGGCTTATCTCCGAACCGCCCCGCCGATGACGAGATTTGGCAACGGATACCGCTTGAGGGCCGCAAACTGGTCGACGGCGCGCTTGCTGCCTACAGCGATTTTTTTTCGGGCGGAGCCATCGGCCAAATTGTCTGGACCCGCGATCTTTTCACGCTCGCGGCCGAGGCAGGCAAAAAGCCAACCGAGGCCGTCGATGTGTCGGGAGGCGCTCGCTGCCTGATCCATGGGGGGTACATATATCTTCCCCCGGGATCTTGGAGTGCGCAAGTCGTTCTCGGGTTCTCGCAAGAGACCTTGGGGAATTTTTTTCAGTTCATTGCTTACATGGCGCATCGGGAACTTGCCTCCACCAGCTTTCAACCTGCGGCGGCCGGCATCTACGCGACGGAAATCAATTTCTCTCTGGGTGAAGCAACGGGTACTGGTGTCGATCTCCGTGTCCTGGTTTTGAGCGACAATGCGAAGGGGCAGCTAGCCTTCGGGCAGGTTGTTGTGACGCCGGTGGCGCTGCACCACCCCGATGCGGCAAGCCAATCGCGCGACGGCTTCGAAGCGGTCCTCGACCTGTAGGTTTAGCGGATGTTCTACTGTTCGAGTCGGTCTTCCCGGGCTGTGGGTCTGCGCGAGCGGGGCCATCGTGAGCGCCAGCAATGAGCCTGTTCTCGTGGGCAACTCGGCGGCGCGGGCCGCGCCGAGCGGAGGCGGGCAATCCGCCAGCCGGAAAGCTGACGCGCGAGCAGGTGATCGCTGGGTTCGAACTGATGCTCGGCCGCCCGCCGATACGCGAGAACGAACTCGCCGAAGCGCTGCACCTCCGCGACCTTCGCGAGCTGGTCGGGCATCTGGTCCGCTGCGCGGAATTCCGCTCTCGTTACGGGCTTGGGATGCAGCCGCAGCCTGGCGCGGCAGACCGGGCGGCCGCGGCCGAGCGGTCGGCTCCGATATTTCTCGGCGATCGGGTCCTCGAGCTGGACGCATCGCGGCCAACCAATCTACCTGGTGCCCCAGGACGTCGATTTGACGCCGCGAATTATGGTGAACGGTACCTGGGAATTGCACGTGGAACAAACGATGCTTCGCTTTGTGCGCCCCGGCGATACGGTGATCGATCTGGGGGCCAATGTCGGTTATTACACGATCATTCTGGGCGCTGCGGTGGCGCAGAAGGGGATCGTCTATGCTTTCGAAGCCCATCCCGACCTGGTGCGTCTTCTGAAGGCGACAATCTACGTCAACGGGTTCGGCCATCTGATCGAGCTTCACGGTTGCGCCGTCAGCGATCGGTCCGGGACGCTCACCCTCGCCCTAAGCCCCGACCATTACGGCAGCGGCAATGTCGTGCCGACCGGCTTTACGCCTGCCTACGATGAGGGGTATCCGACCCGGCTGGAGGTGCCGGCGGTTACCCTCGATGCGACGCTCGGCGAGCGGGTCCGCGCCGTCGATCTCATGCATCTCGACATCGAAGGATCGGAACCACTGGCGTTGCGCGGGGCGCAAGCCCTTATCGAGCGTTCGCCCGGGATCAAGATCATAACCGAGTGGTCGGTGAATATGATGGCCGTGCGTGTCGATCTCGCCGCGTATATCGCATGGCTCAGCGGGCTGGGGCTTCGCTTCTGGCTGATCGACCGCGAGACGGCGCAATTGATCCCGGTCGAGCGAACAGATCTGGCGGATCTGCCCCATTGCGATCTGCTGTTGTCCCGCACCGAGCCCGGCTGACCGGGCCGGCTGCGTCGCCGGCGATGCGTTGCCTGATGGCCGTGTCCTCGGCCGGTGTCAACACCATGAGGGGGATTGGGTAGAACCCCGCCCGGAATCGACGGCGGTCAAGCTGCGGTGATGTGGTTCTTTGTCTTCGGCCTGCCAGGCGCATTCGCGCAATGGTGCGACACCGTTGCGGCCGAACTTGCCGAAAGGGCGCTTGGGCCTGCCGAGCTGATCCATGCGAATACGCTGGAACAGTTTGTGGTGCGCGCGATCGCGACCGGCGCGTCGCGGGGCGTGGTGTCGTCGCGCCAGCCTGGGGGAGGGTTGCGCACAGCCCTCGTCGAGAATGGGCGCAACTTCGTCGTGGCGCTCGACGACCCTGGCATGGTGTTGGCCGATCTGGTTCTCGGCCAAGGCATCAGCCTTGCCGACGCGACCCGGGCGGTGGCCAGCAGTTACGC
The DNA here is from genome assembly GCA_963789255.1 of uncultured Alphaproteobacteria bacterium. Classification (GTDB taxonomy): domain Bacteria; phylum Pseudomonadota; class Alphaproteobacteria; order ATCC43930; family CGMCC-115725; genus DATARH01. Next base: position 437,365 of record CAWBJW010000002.1, read on the forward strand.
GGCGCTGCTAGGTTATCGCTCTGCGGCAGGCGCGCTGATGTTGCAGAGCGAGCGCGATTGGCCGCAGACGGCGGCCACCATCGCAGCGATAGCGCGCCATCTGCAGGTTCCCATAGACGACGCCCAGCTTGCCGATCTGGTTGAGAGCCTGCCCGCGGGCGATGCCACGCGGCCACGGCACGATGTTGTTGCCTGGTGGAGCGGTCTGGCGACAGCCGCGCGGGACACGATAAGCGGCGCGCTGCGAGCCTATCTCGAGCATCAGGCGCACGGCGAATCTCTGTCGATCACCTGGACCCACGACCTGTTCTTTCTCGGCGACCGGCCGGACGAGCGGGCCACCGGCCCGGTCGATATCACCGGTCGGGCTCGCCTTCTGCTTCAGGGACCTCATATCATGCTGCCGCCGGGCGCCTGGTCCCTGTCCTTGACCATGCAGTTTTCGCGCGGGGCCGCCGAGCACGAGTTTCTCGTCGAAATCTGCACGGATCGCCCGCTTGCATCCGGCACGATCCGGCCGCAAACGGAGGGTGGCGCCGCGGTCGATCTCAATTTCGCGCTCGACGATGTGACCGAACACCCCATCAGCATTCGGGTCGAGCTCGATGCGCGCCGCCTTCGACGGCACGATCGCGGTGGTCGGGGCCACCCTCGTCCGCGCTGCTGCGACGCCCGACCCGCCTCCCGCCGGGCCGGTGCCGGCTGGCGAGTGAGGCGGTACACCGGGCAGTCGCAGGACGATCTACAAATCGTTGTAGATATCGAACGCCAGATCGAGGTCGTCGAACATCTTGCCGCGGCCACGATGCAGGACAAGCGCCCGGGAACAATACTGCTTGACGATGTGCGGCACGTGGGACGCGAGGATCAGGCTGCGATCGGCGCGCTTGTCGAACAGTTCCTCCTGCGATCGACGCTGAAAGCGATGGTCTCCGACCGCGATGATCTCGTCGATCAGATAGCAATCGAAATCGACGGCAATCGACAGCGCAAAATTAAGCCGCGCCCGCATCCCCGCAGAATACGTTACGACCGGTTCAGCCAGGTATTTGCCTAATTCGGCGAAATCCTCGACAAAATCGCGCATCAGCTGGAATGGCTTATCATAAATTCGGCAGATCATGCGGATGTTGTCATTGCCGGTCATCGTGCCGCCGACCCCGCCGGTCAATCCAACCGGCCAAGACACCGACATCGTTCGCTCGATGCTGCCGCTGGTCGGCGTTTCGACGCCGGCAATGAGCCGGATCAAGGTTGACTTGCCGGCACCATTGCGCCCGCACAGGGCGATTTTTTCTCCGGGGCTGATCGCAAGCGAGATATTGCTCAGGACCCGGTGATAGGTGTGCCGGGTTTCCGAGTGATATTCCTTGCAAACGTCGGTAACGGTGATCATTCGAGGACGATGTACTTGCGCACGTCCCGCATCAGCCACAGCCCCGTGAAGGTGATCACCGCGAGAATCTTGCTCAAATAAGGAATATCATAGAAAGTTTGGACGCGCTGCCCCCAAAGGCCGCCCCGGATCATCTCATAGGCGTGGAGCGGCGGGTCGAGAGCCAAGGCCACCCCCCGCAACTCATCGGGCAGCCATGTGGCCATAAACATGAAGCCGCAAAGCGCGATATACATATAGGAGATCGGCAGCCAAACGTGCTCGACGATCTCGGACCGCTCCGACAGCGCGGCGACATTCAGGGCAACGGCGACGGACCACCAGCCCATATAAAAGAAGCCGGTGAGGAACAGCGCGTAATTTTCCGGCCAATTGATCAGCCCCAGCAGGTAGAAGAGCAGGAACGACACCGCGCACGCCGAGATATTCCCGATCAGCTCAAGACCCTCACGGCCGATGAAAAGGTCGAACGGCGTCACCTGCCGGTGATAGAGCATGGCGGCATTCTGTTTCACTGTGTACAAGGCGTGACCAGTGACATGCCGGAATATCAGCAGCGGCAGATAACCGGTCCATATAAACGGGATCATCGGCAGGCCGCCCTCCACGAAGGGCGCGCGGATATGCGACCACATGAAGATGACCGGCAGCGCGAACACCAGCGGCTCGGCGAATAGCCAGGCAAAGCCGAGATTTCGGCGGCCCCAGCGGGTCACGAACTCGCGCATGAACAGAGCGCCAATGACCCTTTTCTGGATCGCGAGCGAGCGCCCCAACAAGCGGATTTCGGTCAAGATCATCCCCTGATCGCCTGCTCAGGCCGAGGCATGTTCGCGCACGCCGGAAATCAGCAGCCAGGCGATCCCGTAGGCCAACAGACACGTCGCGACCACGGTTGCGAAGGAGGCGAACCGTTTCGGATAGAGCGGGTAATCCGGAAGATTGGGTTGCGCGATCGTCTCGATATAAATCTGCTGCCGTTGGGCTTCGAGGCGCGCCGCTTCAAGCGAGGTAAACGCCGACGCCAAAGTCTTTTGAGCCAACAGAAGCTGGACGTTCGAGGCGTTCGTACTCGGTCAGCGTGGTGGCGACTGACCCGTTGTCGCCGGTGATCTTGGCGCGCTCTTCCGCGATCAGCCTTTCGAGCGAGGCAATCCGCGTTCGGACCAACGGGATGCTTGGGCTGTGCGGCGAGTTCTTGATGATTTCGGCGAGTTGCCCCTTCGAATTGGCCAATTGCCCGTTCATCTGCGCCAAGAGTTCGATCGGGCCGGCCGCAGCGCTCTTCGGATCGAGCATGTTCTCCTTGATCCGATAGGCGGTCAGCTGGCCCTGGATCTTGGCAATCTTCTGCTCGGTGAGGTCCACCTCGCGCTGAAAGACCGCGAGCGCGTCGTGACGGGCGCGGGCATTGAGCGCGTTGACCAGCTGTTCGCTGAGGGTAAGCAGCGCCCGGGCGATTCGCTGTGCGTCTTCCGGCCGGTATCCCTTGACGTCAAGCGTGCTGACGCCGCTCGTGCCGTCAACCTCGACCGAGACGAAGCGCGAATAGGCTTTGTAGAGCGCCTCGAAATCCTTGCGCCAAAACCAAATCCCGGGGAAGCGGGTGAGCAGGTCCCCCTCCGGCCGGGAGAGCAGGCGGCGCAGATCGTCTTCCTGCTCGAGCCGCTGTACCGCGTCGCGCGACATCAGGTATGCGTGCACCGCATAAGTATCTTCGGAAACTGATGCTGCGGCCGCGCTTTGCAGCATCGCGCTGATCGCGCTCCCTGAACCCTTGCTCGGGCCGTGGACGATGAACTTGACCTGGGACAGATAGAGGTCGGAGGCAATCGCAAAATAATAGACACCGGCGATCAGCGTGGGCAGGCCGACAATCGCCCAAAACCAGATGTTCAGGGAGCCGACGAACGCGCCGATTTTCGCGGCGTAGCGCGGCGGCGTTCCGCCGACAACAGCGGCATCGCGCGCGGCGCGGGCAAGGCGGACGAAGTCGACCATTACGATTTCCGAGCTGACCTGACGGGGAAATGATCGCAAAATCGTGACCGGATCAAGGCACCCCGCCCCCGCATTCCGCAGCACCCTGCGTGCAATATAACCCCTGCCCGACCGAAGCGGAATGGGAAAGCGACAGAAGGTCGCCGGAAGGTTCGCGCCGGGGCGGGCCGGCTGGTCTGCGTATCGCGCGCCCTGTATCATTACGCCAACCTTCAATTCAGCCGTCCGGTATGCTGCTCGGCCTCACCATTCGCGATGTCGTTCTGATCGACCGCCTCAGCCTCGCCTTCCGGCCCGGGCTGTGCGTGCTGACCGGCGAGACTGGAGCCGGCAAATCAATCCTCCTCGATGCCCTCGGGCTGGCCCTCGGCCGGCGCGCCGATGCGAGCCTGGTCCGCCCCGGCGCCGAGCAGGCCGCCGTCGCCGCCGAGTTCGTCGTCGAGCACAACCACCCGGCTGTGGCGATCCTGCGCGAGGCCGGCATTGCGGCCGATCTCGCCGGCGGAATCGTGCTGCGCCGGCTCGTCGCCGCCGACGGGCGCAGCCGCGCCTTCGTCAATGACGAGCCGGCGAGCGTCGGGTTGTTGCGCGAATTGGGCGACAGCCTCGTCGAGATCCAGGGCCAGGGCGAGCAGCGCGGCCTCCTGGACCCGGCGACGCACCGTGCGCTGCTCGACGCCGTTGCCGAGCACGGGGGCATGCCTGGCGCAATGGCCGCTGCCTGGCAGGAGTGGCGCAGGGCGCGGGAGCGGGCCGACAAAGCGGCGCACCGCCTCGCCGACAGCCGAGCCGAGGAGGATCTGCTGCGCCATCACCGCGCCGAGCTCGACGCGCTGATGCCCGAAGGCGACGAGGAGGAGCGGCTCGCCGCTCGCCGCAGTCTTTTGCAAAACGCCGAACGGCTCGGCGAGGCGATCGCCGAGGCGATCGCCGAGATCGACGGCGACGGCGGCGCTCAACAGGCGCTTTCTCGCGCGCTGCGCCGGCTCGGGCGCGCCCGCGACCGGGCCCAGGGCCTGCTCGACAGCGCGCTGGCCGCGGCCGAGCGCGCCGCGACCGAGACCAGCGAGGCGCTCGCCGCGCTCGCTTGCGCGGCAGAGGCGCTCGAGCTCGATCCGCGGGCGCTCGAAGAGGTCGAGGAGCGGCTCTTCGCGCTGCGCGCCCTGGCGCGCAAGCATGATGTCAGGGTCGCCGATCTGCCGCGGCTGCGCGTGGAGTTCGCCGAGCGGCTCGCCGCGATCGAGACCGGTGCCGAGAGCGTCGCCGCGCTCGAAGCGGCAGCTTCGGCCGCGCGCGCCGGCTACATTGCCGCGGCCGCCTCCGTCTCGCATGCCCGCGAACGCGCCGCGCGCCGGCTCGATGCCGCGCTCGCGGCGGAGCTGAAGCCGCTGCGTCTCGACAAGGCGCGGTTTCGCACGGTGCTGACCGCGCTCGACGAGACAGAATGGGGCGAGCATGGCAGGGAGCGCGTGCATTTCGAGGTGGCGACCAACCCCGGGGTGCCGTTCGGGCCGTTGGCGCGGATCGCCTCGGGCGGCGAATTGTCACGCTTCATGCTGGCGCTGAAGCTCGTGCTCGCCGGCACCTCCTCGGTGCCGACGCTGATTTTCGACGAGGTCGACAGCGGCATCGGCGGCGCGGTCGCGGCCGCGGTCGGCGAGCGCCTGCAGCGGCTTGGCGCCCGGCTGCAGGTTCTCGTCGTGACCCACTCGCCGCAGGTCGCGGCGCGCGGCGCGCATCATTGGCGCGTCGATAAGCGGCAGGCCGAACGCGTTACCGTGACCCGGGTCGAGGAACTCGACGGCGACACCAGGCAGGAGGAAATCGCGCGCATGCTGTCCGGCAGCACCATTACCGCCGAGGCGCGCGCCGCCGCGGCGAGCCTGATTGCCGGGGCGCGGTCATGAGGGGTGCGGACCTTGCGGCACGCCCGGTTGAATCGCTGAGCGAGGAGGAAGCGGGCGGCGAGCTGGCCCGGCTCGCCGCCGAAATCGCGCATCATGACCGGCTCTACTATGCCGAGGCGGCCCCCGCGATCGACGATGCCGCCTACGACGCGCTGCGCCGGCGCAATGCCGCGATCGAAACGCGCTTCCCCGAACTGATCCGCGGCGATAGCCCGTCGCGCCGCATCGGCGCCGCCCCGGCCACCGGATTTGCCAAGGTCACTCATCGGGTGCCGATGCTGTCCCTGGAAAATGCCTTTGCCGAGGAGGGTGTGCGCGATTTCTTCGCCGGTATCCGCAACTTCTTCCGGCGGCCCGAGGATCTTGCGCTGGTGGCCGAGGATGCGATCGAGATCATGGCCGAGCCGAAGATCGACGGGCTGTCGGCGGCACTGCGCTACGAGCGCGGCCGGCTCGTCCTTGGGTGCGACCCGTGGCGACGGCGTTACCGGCGAGGACGTGACCGCGAATATCCGCACCCTCGCGACCGTCCCGGCCGCGCTCGCCGGGAAGGATTGGCCCGAGATCATCGAGATCCGCGGCGAAGTCTATATGGAGCGCGCCGGGTTTTTTGCCGTGAACGCCGAGCGCGCCGCCGCCGGCGAGCCGGTTTTCGCCAACCCGCGCAACGTCGCCGCGGGCTCGCTGCGCCAGCTCGATCCGGCGATCACCGCGCGCCGGCCGCTCAAATTCTTCGCCTATGCCTGGGGCGAGACCAGCGCGCCCCTTCGCCCGAACCCATGCCGAGGCGCTGGCGCAGTTTCGCCGACTGGGGACTCTCGGTCAACGACCATTCGCTTCTGTGCCGCGGCGTCGCCGCGGTGCTTGCCTATTACCAGGACATCGCCGAGCGGCGCAGCGCGCTGCCCTACGACATCGACGGCGTTGTCTACAAGGTCAACGACCTGGCGCTGCAGGACCGGCTCGGCATGCGCAGCCGGGCGCCGCGCTGGGCGCTCGCGCATAAATTCGCCGCGGAGCAGGCGCAGACGGTCCTCCGCGGCATCATGATCACCGTCGGGCGCCAGGGCGCGCTGACCCCGACCGCGATGCTCGATCCGATCACGGTCGGCGGCGTCGTGGTCCAGCGCGCGACATTGCACAACGCGGATGAGATCGCCCGCAAGGACGTTCGGATCGGCGATACCGTCGTCGTCCAGCGCGCCGGCGACGTGATTCCGCAGATTGTCGGTGTCGTGCTCGACCGCCGGCCGCCGGATGCCAAGCCCTATCAATTCCCCCATCACTGCCCGGTCTGCGGCAGTATGGCTGTGCGCGAAGAAGGCATGGCCGTCTGGCGCTGCAGCGCCGGGCTGATCTGCGCGGCGCAGGCGGTCGAGCGGTTGAAGCATTTCGTCGCGCGCGATTGCTTCGACATCGAGGGACTGGGCGACAAGCACATCGCCGAGTTCTGGGCGGACGGCCTCATTCGCCAGCCCGGCGACATCTTCCGGCTCGAGGCCGAAATCATCGCCCGGCGCGACGGCTGGGGCGAGGTCAGCGCCCAGAAGCTGATCGCCGCGATCGACGAGCGCCGCCGCATCCCGCTCGACCGCTTCATCAACGCGCTCGGCATCCCGCAGGTCGGGCAGGCAACGGCGCGGCTGTTGGCTCGCCATTACCGCTCCCTCGCCGCCTGGCGCCGCGAGATGGAACAAGCGCAGGACGACGACAGCCCGGCCCACACGGGTCTCCTCGATGTGCACGGCATCGGCAAGGACATGGCGAGCGACATCATCGGCTTTTTCGCCGAGCCGCATAACCGCCGGGTCCTCGACGATCTCGCCGGCGAGATCACCGTGCTTGATTACGAGATCCTGAGCCAGCTCGCGGCGTCGCCGCTCGCCGGCAAGACGATCGTCTTCACCGGCATCCTCAATTCGATGACCCGGTCCGAAGCCAAGGCGCGGGCCGAGGCGCTCGGCGCCAATGTCGCCAGCTCGGTATCCTCGAAGACCGATTTTGTCGTGATCGGCGCCGATGCGGGATCCAAGGCGACGCGCGCCGCCGCGCTCGGGGTGAGCATCCTCGATGAGGCCGCCTGGCTCGACCTCGCCGGTCTCGCCGACGCGGCGCGCTGACCCGGAGGGGCAGCAAAATGCGACCGGACGATCTCCTCGAATTGTTCGAGATCGATCCGGCGGCGACCGCCTTGCCCGCTAATCTACGGCCCGAGCCGCTGTTCGCTGCGGTGCCGTTCCTGGTCGAGTTCGAGGAGCCCGAGCGGCTCGACCCCGCCCGCGCGACAGCGGGGTCGGAGCGACCGCCGGCGCCGGCTCGGCGATGGATGCTGCCGTTCGCAATGCTCGGCTCGCTCGCCATCCATTTGTTGCCGCTGCTCGTTTTGTTAGACTGGAGCGGCACGCCGGCCGCGGTCACCCCTCCAATTCCGGTACACGCTCGTCTTGGAAGCGCCGCCGCCCGCGCCCCGCAAAGCACCGCCGCCCTCGCCCGAAAAGCCGCCGCCACCGGGCCGGCTCGCTTCCGAGAACATGGGCGAGCCGGGCTCGGAACCGCACCAACCGGCCCCCGTGGCGGCGCCGCCGGCCGCCCAGCCGGCGAAAACCCAGGTCGCGGTCGCGTCGCCGCCAAAGCCGCCCCCCCCGCCCGAAGTGTCGTCGGCGCTGCCAAGCCCCGCTCCGGCACCGGAGCCCCCAATCATGCCGCGGGAGGCCAAGCCGGCCGTGCGCATCAAGCCGCCGGTCAAGCACACCGTCGCAGCGCGGCTGCCGCCAAACCCGTACCCGGCGCTGCGCGCGATGCACGTGCCCGGGCCGGCCGCGACTCGCGACGAATACCTTGCCTACTGCATGACGCTGGTAAATCGGTATCGCGGCATCCTGCCGCTCAGCCTGGTCGGCGGCCGGCATGGCGAGACGGTCCTATCAATCACGGTGCTCGACGACGGCACGATCGCGCACATCGCCGTCAAGCACAGCTCGGGCTATCGCGACATTGACGCCAGGGTCGAGCAGATGGTCGCTGCGGTTCGCCGATTTCCGCCGCTTCCGCAATGGATCCAGGCATCGAGAGTGATGTTGGATTTTACAATGCCTTTCCCGGCGGGGCTGCTGGAGCGTTAGAGCTGACCAGCGACCAGCGAGGAACCTGCGTGCGGCCGGACGACCTCCTCCAAGAGTTCGAAATCGACCCGGCGCCGATCTGGCCGGTCGAAGACGGCCGACTGGAACCGATCTTTCTCGCCGGGCCGCTCTGGGTCGAGTTCGAGGATCTCGATCGCCTCGACCCGGCGCCAGCAACGCAGGCGCAGCTGCTGGTCGAGTTCGACGAGTTCGAGCAGCTCGATCCGGCGCGGATTGAGGCCGGGCCGCGTGAACCGCCACCCGCGCCGCGCCAGCGCACCGCCGCGATCAGCCTGCTCGGCTCGCTCGGCGTTCATCTGTTGCCGCTGCTCGTTCTGATAACCTGGAGCAGCGCCCCGGCCGAACTTCCCGGCGCGATGCCGGTGCAGGCTGGTGTTCGAGGAACCGCCGCCCGGACCGGCGCCGGAGGCGGCGAAGGCGCCGCCAAGCCCGCCCGTGCCCGAGACCGAGACCATCAGCGAGCGGCCCCCGCAGGCGGCCAGCCGTGCCGCCGGCGCCCGGGCGTCACCGCCGCCTCAGACCAGGCTCGCCCCGCCGCCGAAACCCCTGCCGAAACCCCTGCCGAAACCCCTGCCGAAACCCCTGCCGACGCCGAAGGCCGCCCCGCCGCCGCCGATGCCGACGCGATCTGCCGAGATGCCGCTGCCACGGGCCGCCCCGCCACCGGTGGAGGCAGCGCCGCCGTCCGCGGCACCCCGGTTGGAGGCGACGCCGAACCCGGCGCCCCGCGAGGGGCAGATTTCCGGGCCTGACACGGCCCGTGCCGACTACTTCTCCTATCTCGTCACCCTGACGCAGCGCCATTTCGATATGCTGCCGCCGGCTGTTCTCGCCGGCCGCCGCGGGGAGACGATCCTCCACATTCTGGTACTCAACGACGGCACGATCACCAGCATCGCCGTCGCGCGAAGCTCGGGCTATCCCGATATCGACGCCAGGATCGAGCAGATGGTCGAGGCGGTCGGCCGCTTTCCGCCGCTGCCGCAGGCCCTGTCGAGACCGAGCCTGGATGTGGAATTGCGGCTCTTCTTCCCCGAGGCGCTGCAGCAGAATTAAGGGCCGGACGACACGGTCCCGTCGCCGGTCTGCGGCAGATCGCCGCCGAGCCAGTCGAGTGCCGCGCGCAGCCGCACCACCTCGCCGATCACGACGATCGTCGGCGCCTCGATTTGCGCCGCCGCAGCGCAACGGGCGGCGTCTTGCAGCGTTGACACCAGCACCCGCTGAGCGGCGGTCGTCGCCTTGCTGATGATGGCGACCGGCTCGCTCGGCGCCCGCCCGGCCGCGATCAGCCGCGCCGCGATACGGCCGAGATGGTTCAGCGCCATGTACAGCACGATGACCGGCGAGCCGCGGGCGATCGCCGTCCAATCGAGACCCTGCGGCACCGCGCCATCGCGACCGTGCCCGGTGAGGAAGGTGACCGCAGACGCGATGTCGCGGTGGGTCACCGGGATCCCGGCATAGGCGAGCCCGCCGATCCCCGCGGTGATGCCGGGCACGATGCGGAACGGGATGTGCGCGGCAGCCAGCGCCAGAGCCTCCTCGCCGCCGCGGCCGAACACGCACGGATCGCCGCCCTTGAGCCGCAGCACCCGGTTTCCGTCCTGCGCCAGCCGGATCAACCGGGCCGAGATGTCGGGTTGGCTCGGCGAGGGCCGGCCGCCGCGTTTGCCGGCATATTCGAGCGCGGCACCGGGCCGCGCGAGGTCAAGGATGCGCGGGTCAACCAGCGCGTCGTAGACGACGCTGTCGGCATGGTCGAGGGCATGCAGCGCCAGGGCCGAGAGCAGCCCGGGATCGCCCGGTCCGGCCCCGACCAGCCAGACGCTGCCCCACGCAAAATCCGGCAGATGGAGACGGGCGCTGTCGATCACCGGCAAACCTATACAAGCTGCGTGCCGAACCGATAGTCTCCTCTTTCGGGCACCGTCGCCGACACCGCGGCGCGGCGATAAGGAAAGCGCCATGAAAATCGCCAGGATCGAAGACCTGCACTGCGACGCCGGCTGGCGTGTCAATTCCTTTCTCAAGATCACCACCGATGAGGGTATGGTCGGCTGGTCGGAATATATGGAGGGCTATGGCGCGCAGGGCCTGACGGGCGTCATCCGCAAGCTTGCCGAGCGGTTCCTGATCGGCCGCGACCCGCGTCCGGTCGAGGCGATCTCGGCCCTTCTCTACGCCGCGACGCGCCAGGCCCCAGGCGGCATGAACCAGATGGCGATCGCCGCGATCGAGAACGCGCTGGTCGACATCAAGGCCAAGGCCTTGGGGGTGCCGGTCTACGAGATGCTCGGCGGCCCGGTGCGCGACCGCTTGCAGCTCTACTGGTCGCACTGCGGCACCTATCGCGCCCGCCATGCCGACCATATCCGCGAGTGGGCCGGGGTCGGCCCGGTGCGCTCGTTGGACGACATCGTCGCGCTCGGCGAGGAGGTGAGGAAGAAGGGCTTCAAGGGGCTGAAGACCAACCTGATCCGCTTCGACAAGGAGAAGCCCTATATGTACGGCCCCGGCACCGGCAGCCCGCCGGGCTTTCCCGAACTCAACGTCGACCACAGGATCGTCGACGCTGCGGTCGCCCAGCTCGAGGCATTCCGCCGCGGCGCCGGGCGCGATGTCGGGCTCCATCTCGACACCAACTTCAATTACAAGATCGACGGCTACCTGAAGCTGGCGCGCGCGTTGGAGCCGCTCGACATGGTATGGCTGGAGATCGACCTCTACGACCCGGCCGGGCTGGCCTTGATCCGCCGCTCCGCCCGCACCCCGATCGCCTCGCTCGAATCGATCTATGGGCGGCGCAATTTTCGCCCCTTTTTCGAGCAGCAATCGGTCGATTACGCGATCATCGACGTGGCGTGGAACGGCATCCTCGAAAGCGTCAAGATCGCTTCTATGGCCGATGCCTATGAGGTCAACGTCGCGCCGCACAATTTCAACGGCCATCTCGGCAGCCTGATCAGCGCGCATTTCTGCGCCGTCGTGCCCAACTTCAAGGTCATGGAGATCGACATCGACGACGTGACCTGGAAGGACGACATCGTCACCAAGCCGCCGGTCATCGAAAACGGCGAGCTCCTGTTGCCGGCCGGCCCCGGCTGGGGCGCCGAGGTGAATGAGGAATTCGTCCGCGCCCACCCGCCGAGGGCGCGATGACGGCGCCGACCGGACTTTGATCACGATCCGCCGGCGCCCCCTCACCCCAACCCTCTCCCCGCGGCCGCGGGGAGAGGGAGGGACCCACGCCGCGGGCGTGGGAGGGTGAGGGGCAGGCACGATGCAAGCCGGCGTGTCCAAAAATCGCGCCGAGCGGCGGCGGCGCGGCGGTTCGCGGTGCCCGCTTGACGGTCGCGGCGGCTAAAGCCTACACAGCAAATCCGCGCTTTCGGCAGGCGCATGCATGGAGGAGACGGCGAAATGGCACGCATCAAGCATATCGCGCTGGTGACCGACGATCCGGTCAAGACCGCGGAGTTCTACAAAACGCAGTTCGGTCTCACCGAACTCTATCGCCGCCCGACCGACACCGGCGAGAAGGGCGTCTGGCTCAGCGACGGCTACATCTATTTCGCCATTCTCAAGTATGGCACCGGCGATGCGCCGAAGCTCGGGCCGGGCCAGTCGTCCGACCTGCGCGGCATCCACCACATCGGCTTCCAGGTCGACGATCTCGAAGCCACCGACAAGGCTCTGAAGGCCGCCGGTGTGAAGCCGGTGCCGATGGAGCGACGCGAGCCGCGCCCGCCTGGCCAGGGCGAGATGGTCGGCGTCAACCTGAAATATCTCGGCCCCGACGAAGTCCATTTCGACGTCCGCCAGAAGGGCTGGGACGAGGCGATCGAACTGGCGATGGATCGCTACGAGCTGAGCCCGGTGAAAGAGGCCGCCGAATAACGAGCGACACCTCGCGGTCGGAGCTTCCGCTCCAGGCCGAGCCTACGAAGTCCCGGTCGGCGACGGCCGGGGCTTAGTTCGTAGACTGTCACCGTGATCTGTGTAATCTGTCGCCGTAATCGGTAATCGGTGGGGCGCCGAGGTCATTGAGGACTTCCGCCGCGCCCATCCGCCCAACGGACGATGATCATAGTCGCGGAAATGCCCCACTTGCGCCCGCGAAAGCGGGCGTCCAGGGGGAGTCACGAAGAGGCATTCACGTGAAAGAATACCTTGTAGCCTTCATTGACCTCCTCGGCTTTTCATCAATCATGAATAATTTGGATGATGCCCACGAAGATAAAATAAAAAATTATTGAAAAATTTGAGAACCATGGAGACGGATCCTGATAGTGGAACCGAAAAAAATGGTGAACGTCAGCGCATTCATTTCGTAGTCTCCGGTCTATCGCCGTTTTCGGATAGTGTTATCGTTTCTACCCCGCTTTCAGGACTTGAAAATGTCGGAATGGGTCTAGTGCTTCTGCGCCTGGCTCAGACCGCTGCCTACATCTTTTCCGAAGCAATTCAGTTTGATTGTCTCATCCGTGGCGGAATTACGATTGGACCGCTCTATCATTCCGAAGGTGTCGTATTTGGCCGCGGGCTGGTAGACGCTCATCAAATCGAATCGAAGCTTGCGCTGTATCCGCGGGTCGTGGTCGCGCAGAAGGTCATAAGCTGGCTCGGCGGCGATCCTGCAACGATGCCCGACCTGATAAAGCGGCACGATGACGGCTTCTTTTCACTCAACTATCTCAGGCAGACCTTCGACGAAATCTCCAGGGGAAAATCGGGCGAGAACGAGCCAATGGAATCGCGACAGAGATGGGTCGCCGAAATGCGCGACACGTGCAGAAGAGAGATTATTCATCTCGCACAAGCGAATAACGGCAGGGGCCACCAAAATTGGTCCTGGTTTCTAAGTCAATTCGAAAGCTTCGTTTCGCGGGAGGATATCTCCCGGGGCATTTGGGGACCGGTGGGATTGACCTGTTGAACGCGCTGTGAAATGAGCGTCGCTGGCGGCTGCCGGCCGGCCCCGGCTGGGGCGCCGATGTGAACGAGGAATTCGTTCGCGCCCACCCGCCACGGCGGTAGAGTGGGGACAAGCAACCGGGCTAAACCCAACGAGCGTAGGGCAGAATAGCGTAGCGTCTTCCGCCGAATTCGGGTGCCGCCGAATTGGGTTCCGCTTCGCTGCACCCGCCCTGCGGCGTTGCGGCGCCACCGGGATTCTGCCTCCGTTTCACATTGGCCGGATGTTGCGCGCCCTACCGGGTCGGCGTGACTTGACGTGAGTACGTACCATGAACATATGTCCGGCGTTGCCTCACCTCTACCGCGCGTCCCATGCCGAAATCCGCGGCCGACCTGATACCGCCCTGTTATTCCCCTGTTTCCGAATCGTTTAGCGAAGAATATCAATGTCTTGAACCTGATCTCTTTGCCTCCCGCGCGCGCGGGCGCAGCGGGAGGGCGTTGCGGCGGGGCGCGATAAGGGGCACGCTGTCCGCAGGGGCACCTAACCGGAGGAAGCATCGGTGAGCGACATCAGCCAGGACTTCAATTTTCTGCAAGGCGTCAAGGTGGTGGATTTCACCCAGTTCGAGGCCGGCACGACCTCGACCGAGGTGCTCGCCTGGTTCGGCGCCGAGGTGGTCAAGATCGAGAACCCGGGACGCGGCGACCCCGGCCGCCGCCTGCGCCCCGGCAAGCCCGACGACGACCCGTGGTATTTCCACCAGTTCAACGTCAACAAGAAGTCGCTGGCGATCAATCTGAAGTCGCCGAAGGGGCTTGAGATCGTCAAGGAGATGCTGAAGAAGGCCGACGTCACGGTCGAGAACATGGCGCCCGGCACGATCGAGCGCCTGGGGCTCGACTACGAGTTGGTCAAGAAGCTCAACCCGCGCATCATCTATTGCCAGATCAAGGGGTTCGGGACCGGCAGCCCGCATGAGGCGGGGCTCGCCTTCGACATGATCGCGCAGGCCGCCGGCGGCCCGATCAGCGTCACCGGCTATCCCGACATGCCGCCGGTCAAGCCCGGCCTCAGCTTCGGCGACACCGGCACCGGCATGCTGATGGCGGCGACGATCCTCGGCGCCCTGCACGAGCGCAACCGCACCGGCCAGGGCCGCCGGCTGCAATTGGCGATGCAGGACGCGATGATCCACTACATGCGCACCTGTTTCTGCAACATGGCGCGCACCGGCAAGCCGGCGCGGCGCAACGGCGCCAAGTCGGGCGGCGGCAACAACGCGCCGTCGGGGCTCTACCCGGCCAAGGGCGGCGGCCCCAACGACTACGTCTACCTGACGACCAGCCGGGCCAACCCCGAGCACTGGTCGCGCCTCTGCAAGCTGATCGGCCGCGAGGAACTGATCGACGACCCGCGCTTCGCCACCGGCAACGACCGCGTCGCCCACGAAAAGGAATTGGACGCGATCATCGGCGAATGGACCAAGCAGCACGACAAGCGCGACGCGATGGAGAAACTCATTGCCGTCGGCGTGCCCTCCGGGGCCGTGTTCGATACAATGGAACTGCAAAACGAGCCGACCTTCGAGGAGCGCGGCCTTATGCAGGTCGTGCACCAGCGCCAGGGCGACTACAAGATGGCGAGCTGGCCGGTGCGGATCGACGGCAAGACGGTGCGGCTGAAGCCGTCGCCGGCATTGGGCGGCGACAGCGCGGAGGTGCTGGAGAGGCTGGCTCGGCATCGATTCCGGCGAATTCGCCAACCTGAAAACCGGCGGCGTGCTGTAAGCCATAGCGCTGTCACTCCGGGACCGCCGGCCTCCAGGAATTATGGGTTCCGGGCCTGCCGCTGCACGGCATCCCGGAATGCCAGCTATTTGCTAGCAGCCTGTCGGATTCACATGCGGGTGTGAGTATGGCAGAATTCGGGGATGACGGCGTACGTTCCATTTGACCGTTCGCAGCCATTTCTGCTGCCGCGCGATTTGCAGGACTGGCTGCCCGCAGACGACATTGCGCATTTCATCGTGGCGGCGGTGGAGCGGGTACGACTGGGGGCGTTTCGGACCAACCCGCAGGCCGGCGGCAAGCCGCAGTACCACCCGCGGCTGATGCTGGCGCTGCTGATCTACAGCTATGCCAACGGCATCTTCGGCTCGCGGCGGATCGAGCGGGCGACCTGGCGGGACATCGGTGCGCGCTTTATCGCCGCCAACACGCACCCCGACCATGACACGATCGCCACCTTCCGCCGCACCAGCAAGACGGCCTTCGAGGCGGCGTTTTTGGAAGTGCTGCTCTTGGCGCGCGAGAGCGGCCTGTTGCGGCTGGGGACGGTGTCGGTTGATGGCACCAAGATCGACGCCAACGCCTCGAAGATCCGCTCGGTGCGCTACGACCGCGCGCAGGCGTTGCGCCGGAAGCTCGCCGCCGACATTGCCGCGTTGACCGCCGTCGCCGAAGCGGCCGATGCCGAGGATGCCGACCCGCAGGCGCTGCCGGCGGAGATTGCCCGGCGCGAGGCGCTGAAAGAGAAGCTCGATGCCGCCTGCGCGCGCCTGGAGGCCGAGGCTGCGGCGCAGGCTGCGGCTGAGCGGCCGGACTACGACGCCAAGAAGGCGGCCTATGAGGCCAAGACGGGCCGGCGCGGCCGACCGCCCAAGCCGCCCGACGAGACGCCGCCGGCGGAGCGGCAGAGCAATCTCACCGACCCCGATTCGCAGCTGATGCGCAAGTCCAAAGCCCATGAATACCGCCAGGCCTACAATGCCCAGGCGGTGGTCTGCGCCGAGGGGAGCCAACTGATCCTGGCCACCAACACGGCCACCACGCCGAGCGACCAGCCAACCTTCGCCGCCACCATCCTGGCGATGGAGCAGACCGTCGGCCTGCCGCGGATCGTCCTGGCCGAGGCCGGGTCCGCCAGCGGCGAAGCGGTGGCCGAACTGGAAGCGCACAAGATCGAGCCCTTGGTGGCAATCGCCCGCACCCAGCCGCACCGGCCCTACGACTTCCGCCCGCCGACCGAGCCGAAGCCCGGGCGGCGGATCACCGAACCCTGGCGCATCGCCATGAAGGCCAAGCTGGAGACCGAGGATGGCAAAGCCCGCTACAAAAAACGCAAGCAGACCGTCGAACCGGTCTTCGGCATCATCAAGAGCGCCATAGGCTTCACCCGCTTCCACCTGCGCGGCATCCAAAAGGTCGCCGCCGAGTGGCTGCTGGTCGCCCTCGCCTACAATTGCCGCAGGCTGCACCGCCTGCGGCCGGTCTGAACAACCCCTCAAACCGCCGACGCCCAGTACCAGATACATGAATCCGACAGGCTGCTAGCCTCCCGCAGGGGAAGCCTGCCCCAGCCCTAGCCGCTTGCTCGCGATCCTGGCGCCTTCGGCCATCGCGGCGAGTTTGGCCCAGACCACGTCCTCGGTGACGCGGCCCATGCCGGCCGAGGTGTCGAAGCCGCAATCGGTGCAGGCCATGACGCGGTGCGGGTCGCCGACCGCCTGGGCGACCCGTTCCAGCCGGTCGGCGACGACTTCGGGGTGCTCGACAAAGCCGGTCAAATCGTCGATGACGCCGGCGGCGATGATCTGGTCGTCGGCCAGCGGGAATTTCTGCAACACGCGGTATTCGTGCTGGTGGCGCGGGTTGGCGAAGGGCAAGACGAAGCCGCCGACATTGGCCTTCTCCAGGATCGGCAGGATATCGGCCAACGCCACGTCGCGATCGTGCGGGCCTTCGTAATTGCCCCAACAGACATGGAGCCGCACCCGGTCGCGCGGCACATTCGCGATTGCCTGGTTGATCGCCGCGACGACCCGCTCGACAAAGCCGAGAAATTCGGCGAGCGGGCGGTCGTTGTAGGTCAGGTGGCGTTCGAGCGCGAGATCGGGGCAGTCGAGCTGGAACAGGAAGCCGTTCTTGACGATCGCCTCGTACTCGATCTGGAGAGCGGTGGCGACCGCGGCGAGATAGGCCGCCTCGCTGTCGTAATATTCGTTCTTCATCGCCGCGGCGATGATGCCGGGCGAGGGCGCGGTCAGGAACGGCTCGACAAAG
The DNA here is from genome assembly GCA_963789255.1 of uncultured Alphaproteobacteria bacterium. Classification (GTDB taxonomy): domain Bacteria; phylum Pseudomonadota; class Alphaproteobacteria; order ATCC43930; family CGMCC-115725; genus DATARH01. The sequence goes on from CAWBJW010000002.1 coordinate 454,797, forward strand.
GCGCCGGGGCGCGCGTCGAGCGCGGCGCGGAAATCGGCGCGTTCGGCCACGAGTTCGCTGTCGTCGACATAGCGCACCGCGCCGATCGCCTTGGGCGGCTCATAATTGCCGACCGCCTCGCGCGCCGCGAGCATCTGCGCCATCTGCGCCTTGAGAAGGGGGTAGCGCTCGACGTCGCCACGCGGCCAGCGCGTCCAGCTGCCGCCGAACCCGCTCATGCGGTGACGGACGTAGAGAAAAAAGGCTTCGCGCTGCTGCTCGCCGTTGTTGCCGATGTCGATGCCCGACTCGATCTGCTTGTCGACGACATGGCCGAGCGCCGCCTTGCCGAGCCGGTCGAGCTCGGCCGGGTCGATCGCGATGCCGCGGGCGCGCCCGACATAGAGCCGGACCAGCTCGGGCGGGCGCGGCAGGCTGCCGGTATGGGTCGTCAGGATGCGATCGTGGCTCCACTGCATCGCTCAACACTCCCGAAGGGTCGCAGGCTGCGCGGTTGACAAAGCCTCCTCTCGCCGGCAAACGCAAGCGGATCGGATGGGGACGCACATGCGCACTGCCAATGCGACGGGTCGGGGCTGGGCGGCGGTCGGCGGCGCGATCCTGATGGCCGCGGTGACGGTTTCGGCCTCGGCCGAGGATTTGCCGGCGCGCGGCGCCTATCTGGTCACGACGATCGCCGGCTGCGGCAACTGCCACACGCCAAAGGATGCCGCCGGCCGGGCGCTCGCCGGAAAGGAGCTGTCGGGCGGGGCCGAGTTCGACGATGCGGATCTTGGGCATATCGTCGGCCCGAACATCACCCCCGACCCGCAGACCGGGATCGGGCGGTGGAGCGAGGCGCAGATCGTCACGGCCTTGCGCGACGGCAAGCGGCCGGACGGGACGATCATCGGCCCGCCGATGCCGTTCGAGTTCTACCGGCACCTGTCGGACCGCGACGCGGCGGCGATCGCCACCTATCTGCGCAGCGTGCAGCCGATCCGCCATGCGGTGGCGCGCTCGCAGTACAAGATCCCGCTGCCGCAATCCTACGGGCCGCCGGTCGGGCATGTCATGGCGCCGCCGCGCACCGACAAGGTCGCCTATGGCGGCTATCTCGCCGGCCCGGTCGGTCATTGCATGGAATGCCACACGCCGTTCGCCGCGCCGGGACAAGCTCGATATGACCCGGCTCGGCGCCGGCGGGCGCACATTCCCGGTCTTTACCGATCCCGGCGCGAAGACGGTGAGCCGCAACATCACCCCCGACCCCGACAATGGCATCGGCAAATGGAGCGACGCACAGATCAAGCGCGCGATCACCGCCGGCATCCGCCCGGACGGCACCAGGCTGGTGCGGACCATGGCGTTCGACTGGTACGCCAGGATCGCGCCCGGCGACCTCGATGCGATCGTCGCCTATCTGCGCTCGCTCAAACCGGTGAAGTGACCGGTTGATCCTCTTGCGGACCGGGATTGCTTCGTCGCGGCGCCCCTCGCAATGACGGCAAAAGGGGGGCATTGCGAGCGAAGCGACGCAATCTCGTGCCCCTGGCAGGTCGGTTACGAGCGCGGCACGACGAAAGGCCGGATGGCGGCAGCAAACTCTTCTTCCGTCGAGCGATGCTCGATCAGACTGATGATCGGATCGGCCCAGGTCGTGGAGTCCTCTATCGCCAGATCGTAGCCATTAGGGTGAAGGAAGAGCCTCAGCGAAACGAACGCGGTGCGCTTGTTGCCCTGCTCGAACGCGTGAGCCTGCGCGACGCCGGCCATGAGCCTCACGGCGAGCACGACAATGTCATCCTCGCCATACGCAAACGCATTTTGCGGACGCGCCAGCGCACTCTCCAGAAGTCCGCGATCACGCACGAAATGCCGCTCCCCGGTCATCGCGACGAGGGTACGATTGAGCCTCGATGACCACCTCGATCGGCAGCCACAGTGGTTCACTTGGCAAGGGCCGCCAGGATTTTGGGAAACCTCGCGATGGTCTCGCGAATTAGCTCCGCATAGTCGATCTTGTCCTTAACGGGGCGCGCCCGCGGGATTTTTTTTTCGTCGGGGCGCTTTGCGGCCGGCTTGGCGGGGGTCTCCTCGCGGTCGATCGTATCCATGACGTCACTCGCTTTTTTCAGTCTGCAATGTGCTACTGCGCGCGGCCGGCCGCAAGCCGCCTCGCGCCTGCGCCCCTACTCCGCCGCGGCCTTCTCCGGCGGCCTCACATATTTGTCGCGCATCGTGACAAATTCCTCGGCGGCGCTGGGGTGGATGCCGACGGTCTGGTCGAACTGCTTCTTGGTGGCACCGCATTTGACCGCGATGGCGAGGCCCTGGACGATCTCCGGCGCGTCCGCCCCGAGCATATGGACGCCGACGACGCGGTCGCTGCCGGCATCGACGACGAGCTTCATGAAGGTGCGCTCGTCGCGCCCCGACAGCGTGTTCTTCATCGGCTTGAAGCGTGTCTGGTAGATGTCGACCTCGCCGCATTGCCGGCGCGCCTCTGCTTCGGTGAGACCCACCGTGCCGATCGGCGGCTGGCTGAACACCGCCGACGGCACATCGGCGTGATCCATCCTCATTGGGTTGTTGTTGTAGAGCGTCTCGGCGATGGCGCGGCCCTCGGCGATCGCCACCGGGGTCAGATTGATGCGGTCGGTGACGTCGCCGACCGCATAGATGTTCTTGACTGTGGTGCGCTGCCACTCATCGACCTTGATCGCGCCGTTCCGGTTCATCTCGACGCCGATCTCGGCGAGGCCGAGGCCTTTGGTATTGGGCGCGCGGCCGGTTGCGTACATGACGCAATCGGTCTCGATCCTGCCGCCGGCGGTGGTGGTGACGGTGTAGCCCTTTGCGGTCCGGTCGATGCGGGCGACCTGGGTCCCGCCGCGAATGTCGACGCCGCGGATGCGCATCTCCTGGCCGAGATGGATTCGCAGGTCCTCGTCGAACCCGCGCAACACTTCCTCGCGCCGGATGATCTCGACGACCTCGCTGCCGAACCCGTTGAAGATGCCGGCGAACTCGACCGCGATATAGCCGCCGCCGACGATAACGATGCGCTTTGGCAGGCTGGGCAGGTCGAGCGCCTCGTTCGACGAGATCACATGCTCGATGCCGGGGATGCCCGGCGGCGTCTCGGGCCAGCCGCCGACCGCGATCATGATGTTCTCGGCGGTGTAGCGCTTGCCGCCCACCTCGACCGTGTGCGGGTCGACGACGACGCCGCGCGCCTCGAAAATCTCGACCTTCGCGTTGTTCAGCATGTTGACGTAGATCTGCGACAGGCGGCCGATCTCCTTGTCCTTGGCGGCGATCAGCCGGGGCCAGTCGAAATCGGCTTGCGGCACGGTCCAGCCGAACCCGGCGGCGTCGGCAAACCCGTCGGCGAATTGCGCGCCGTAGACCAAGAGCTTCTTCGGCACGCAGCCGCGCAGGACGCAGGTGCCGCCGATGCGCAATTCCTCGCAGATCGCGGTGCGGGCGCCATAGGCCCCGGCGCGGCGCGTGCCGGCGAGGCCGCCCGATCCGGCGCCGATCGTGAACAGGTCGAAATCATAGCGCGGCATCAGGGCTGTACTCCGATCCCGGGTTGCAAGGCGCCTCTGGTTGTCACAACGCAGCCGCCGCCGCAAGCGGCGGGATTTGGCGCGGCGGAATTCGAGGCCATGGGGGGCCGAGCCGGTTTCACTCCCATGGCAGGCTTGCGGGGTCGCCCGGGACCGGCCGAAAGCGTTTGCCGAGATAGCGCGGATCGAGGTGCTCGATCTCCAGAAAGGCGGCGTTTTCCCGGGCCGGCTTGTAGACGCGGAAATGGCGCATGATGCCGAGCGTCGCGGCGCTTTCCAACGGACCGCCAAAGGCCGCGCTCGGCACCGCGAAATCGGGCTCGGAGGCCCAGCGCGCGAACTGCGCCGCATTGAGAAAGAAGCATCCCGAATGCGGGTTGCCGACGCGCTGGAAGGCGATCTGCTGGCCGAACGCCGGCGCCGCCATCCGCCGCCGCTCGTCGATCCGCTGCAGCCCGGCGCCGAGCCGGCGATCGTGCATATTGCCGTCGATATAGAGCTTGTAGGAAGCGGGCTCGGCGGCAAGCTCGAAGCGGTTCGGCTGCAGCACCGCGGCGTCGCCGAATTGGGCGGTGAACCAGGCCAGCTTCGTAAAGAACAGCGCGTCGGCGAGCCGCAGATCGTCCTCAAGATAGGCAAAATAATCGTACTGTCCGAGACCGCTGCGCAGCACCTTGTGGCATTCGAAGCCGAGAAAACGGGGGTCCGCGCGGCTGCGGACATGATCGAAGCCGCAGCCCGCGAACTCCGATACCAGATGGCTGTCGCCGGTTGTGCACATCGCGATGGTGATCGTCGCCGACAAATGCGAATTGGCCGGATGGAAGCAGCTCCGCAGCCCGTCGGCCAGTCCCTGAGCCGGGGAAAAATTCTGCCGGAGGCTGGCCAGGCACGCCCGCGTCGCAATGGCCCGTGCCTGCGGCGCGGTGCGCTCGGAGCCATAGTTTCCGCCCGCGGTCTGGGCAAAATAATGCGGGATCGCAAACATGATGCGCATCGGGCGCTGTTACCGTCCCGTTGGTCGGTTGCCTTGCCTCTGGTTGTCACAAACCGCGCCGCATCGCAAGTATCCGCAGGCGCCGCCGGTCGGCAACGCTCGCGGCGGACCGGCTGTTTGCAACCGGCGATTGGGTATATGGCCGCCTGTTTTCTGCATCTGCAAGGAATCGCCAGCAAATAATTGCCAATAGGTTGTCGCCATCGCCAAAAGATGGCGGCTTGCCTCGGGTAAATCGATGCTGCGGCGATCGGGTCCTCGGCAATTTGCAGCAAATCTGCAGCAAATCCAACGACACTGCCCGCTCGCAGCACCAAAAATGCACCCAACCGGCCACCCATTGTGCCCAAACCCGTGTTTTGCGATATACGCACACTAATATGGCGACTTTATCATCGCCTTCAACCCGCGGCCGATCTCGCCGGCGCGCCATGGCGTCCCGCACCAGGATACGTCGGCGCAGTAGACGCAGGTTTGACCGGCACTCCGATATTTCGAGGCGACCGCGCCCTTGACCGCCATCGGGCGTTTGTCGCATGTGTGCCGAGCCCGAACTTTCGCTGATGGAGGGTATCATCCCAGGGAATCCGATGATCACGTCCGGAGCGGCGGCCGGTTCGAGCGCCGTGCCGCAGGCGATCGCCGCGCCGCTGACGCGCGCGGCCATCTTTCTGGTCGTCGCGCTCAACCCGGGCGACGACAATCGGGCAGTTGTGCGATCGCTCTGCGCCGACCTTGCCGCGCTGCTGCGCGCGGTCGGATTTCGCGACCAGGACGGCGGCCTCACCTGTGTGATGGCGTTCGGCTCGAACGCATGGGACCGGCTTTTCGAGAAACCGCGGCCGGCACAGCTGCACCCGTTTCGCGAGATTCGCGCCGGACCGCGCCACGCGGTCGCCACGCCGGGCGATTTGTTGTTCCACATCCGCGCCCAGCGCATGGATCTTTGCTTCGAGCTGGCGACGCAGATCATGGCACGGCTCGGCGGCGCGGTCGCACCGGTCGACGAAGTCCACGGCTTTCGCTACTTCGATGCCCGCGATCTGCTGGGTTTCGTCGACGGGACCGAGAACCCCTCGGGTCAGGCGGCGATCGATGCCACACTGATCGGCGATGAGGACGCCGCGTTTGCCGGCGGCAGCTACGTCATCGTGCAGAAATATCTCCACGACATGGCCGGGTGGAACGCACTGCCGACGGAGGCGCAGGAACGCATCATCGGTCGCACCAAATTGTCCGATATCGAGCTCGATGACACGATCAAGCCAAGTTCGGCGCACAGCGCCCTGACCGTGATCGTTGAGGACGGCAACGAGATCAAGATATTGCGCGACAACATGGTCTTCGGCCAAGCCGGACAGGGCGAGTTCGGCACCTACTTCATCGGCTACAGCCGCTCGCCGCGCACCCTCGAACAGATGCTCGAGAACATGTTCATCGGTCGGCCGCCGGGCAATTACGACCGGCTCCTGGATTTCAGCCGGGCCGTCACCGGCAACCTTTTCTTCGCGCCGGCCGCGACATTTCTCGACGAGGTGACGCCCGACGACATCCCGGCAGCCGCAACCCTCGCCGCATTGCCGGCAAACGAACCCTCGCAATCCCGACCGCTGCCGCCCGATGGGTCGCTCGGCATCGGCTCCCTCAAAGGAGTTCCCCCGGCATGAACAACCTGCATCGCGAGCTGGCCCCGGTCTCCGATTCGGCGTGGGCCCAGATCGAAGAGGAGGCAACCCGCACGCTGAAGCGCTACCTCGCCGGACGCCGCGTCGTCGATGTGCAGGGGCCGGGCGGCACCGCGCTTTCTGCCGTCGGAACCGGCCATCTGCAGACTATCGCGGCGCCGGAGGACGGCATCATCGCCCGGCAGCGCGCGGTGAAGGCGCTCGTCGAGCTGCGCGTTCCGTTCGAGCTCGACCGGCAGGGGATCGACGACGTCGAGCGCGGCGCCAACGATTCGGACTGGCAGCCGGCGAAGGACGCCGCACGGCGGATCGCCTTTGCCGAGGACCGCGCGATCTTCGACGGCTACGCCGCCGCCGGCATCGAAGGCATCCGCCAAGGCACCAGCAACCCGGTCATGACGCTGCCGGGCGACGCGCGCGCCTACCCCGAAGCGATCGCCCAGGCGCTGAGCCAGCTGCGCCTCGTCGGGGTCAACGGCCCCTACTGCGTGCTGCTCGGCGCCGACGCCTACACCCTGCTCGCCGAGACCAGCGACCAGGGCTACCCGGTGTTGCAGCACATCAAGCGCCTGGTCAACAACGAGATCGTCTGGGCCCCGGCCCTCGCGGGCGCCTTTGTGCTCAGCACCCGCGGCGGCGATTTCGATCTCCACATCGGCCAGGACGTCTCGATTGGCTATTCGAGCCACACCGATGCCGCGGTCAGCCTCTATTTGCAGGAGACCTTCACCTTCCTCCTCCTCACCACCGAAGGCGCCGTGGCGCTGGCGCCGGCAGTTGCCTGATTGGCTAGGGGAGGGCGAGCCGGTCGCGGAGTGAGCGGGAGACGGCATTCCGATCGGCGGGCGGTAGCGTGCCGAGGGGTTGCGCGTCGCGCGCTTCGATCGTCGCGAGCTTGGCGGTGCGTACGATCGAGGGTACCGGCAACCCGGCTTTCGGCAGGTCGGAGATCGGCACATCGCCGGTCCAGCCGCGGTTCGCCGCGCTGGTGATCATCGCCAGCCACAGGATGCCGTGCGTCGCCTCAAGCTCCCCGGCCGCGATCACCAGGGCGGGCCGATTTTGCCGTACCGGGCGGTCGGTGTAGGAAAACGGGACCTTGACCACGTCCCAAATTGCAAAGCCCATATCTCAAAGCCGATAGCTCAAAGCCAAGAATCTCAAAGATCGGCGTAGCCGCGGCGGTCGGCCTCCGACGACCACTCGCCGAAGGTGGCGAACGGGTCGTCGGCCGGCTCGCGGCTCGCCTTGGTCAGGACGACGCGATCGCCCTCGATCAGGTAGGCGATCTCGTCGCCCGCGGCGAGGCGCAGCGCGTTGCGCACCGGCAGCGGGATCGTGGTCTGCGCCTTGCTCGTCAATTTGCTGGTGATCATCGTGTCCGCCATCGCCGATGGGCGATCCCGATGTAAGGAATTTCCTTACCCTGATCAAGCCCGCGAAAACCGTGCGCAGGCTTGCCCCCATCCCCTCCCGCGCGGTAGTCGTGTCGCCAGCAAATCGGTAGCGGAGGAAACATCATGATCGCCGGCGAATACGATGTCGTCGTGGTCGGGGCGGGGAATGCCGGGATGTGCGCGGCCTTGGCGGCGCAGGAGAACGGCGCGCGCGTCCTGGTGCTCGAAGCCGCGCCGTTCGACGAGCGCGGCGGCAACAGCCGCTACACCGCGGGGGCGCTGCGCTTTGTCTATAACGGGGTCAACGATCTGCTGAAGCTCTGCGATCTCAGCGAGACCGAGATCGCGACCTCCGATTTCGGCACCTATACGACCGACAAATATTACGACGATCTTGGGCGGCTGACCGACTATCGCAGCAACCCCGACATGGCCGAACTGCTGATCACCAAGAGCCAGGAGACGCTGCTATGGATGCGCGGCAAAGGCATCCGTTTCGCGCCGATGTATTCGCGCCAGGCGTTCAAGCACGAGGGGAAATTCGTGTTCTGGGGCGGGCTCGCGCTCGAAGCCTGGGGCGGCGGGCCGGGGCTGGTCGAGGGGCTGTTCAAATCCGCCGAGGACCGCGGCATCCAGGTCGCCTACGAGGCGCGCGGCGAGCGGCTGATCGCCGATGATGACGGCGTCCACGGCGTCATTGCCAATGTCGAGGGCAAGACCACGTCGATCCCCGCCAAGGCGGTGGTGCTGGCGTGCGGCGGGTTTGAGGCCAATGCCGAGATGCGCACCCGCTATCTCGGGCCGGGGTGGGACCTCGCCAAGGTGCGCGGCACCCGCTTCAACACCGGCGGCGGGATCAAGATGGCGCTCGACATCGGCGCCATGCCCTATGGCAACTGGTCGGGCTGCCACGCGGTCGGCTGGGACTACAACGCGCCCGAATTCGGCGACCTCGCGGTCGGCGACAATTTCCAGAAGCACAGCTACCCCTTCGCCATCATGGTCAATGCCGACGGTGTGCGGTTCTGCGACGAGGGCGCCGACTTCCGCAACTACACCTATGCCAAATACGGCCGCCTGATATTGGAGCAGCCGCACCAGTTCGCCTGGCAGATCTTCGACCAGCAGGTCGTCCACCTGCAGCGCGACGAATACCGCATCCGCCAGGTGACCAAGGTGACGGCGAATACCATCCCCGAGCTGGCCGACAAGATGGCCGAATACGCCGCGGTCGATAAGCCGCGCTTCCTCGCGACGATTGCCGAATACAACACAGCGGTGCAGCGCGAGATCCCGTACAACCCGACGGTCAAGGACGGGCGGACCACCAAGGGGCTCCTGATCGACAAGACCAATTGGGCGATGCCCTTGGAAAAGCCGCCTTACGAGGCCTATTGCACGACCTGCGGCGTCACCTTCACCTTTGGCGGGCTGAAGATCGACAATGACGGCCGCGTGCTCGATACCGCGCAAAAGGCGATCCCCGGATTGTATGCGGCGGGCGAATTGGTCGGCGGCCTTTTTTATTTCAACTATCCGGGCGGCACCGGCCTGGTTTCGGGCTCGGTGTTCGGCAAGATCGCCGGCACCACGGCCGGCAAAGAGGTCGGGCGGAATGCGTGAGTTCTTGCACAAGAAAGGGAAAGCTTTACCGCAAAGGACGCAGAGGGGTACGCAAAGGACGCGAAGGCGACATGACGGCGCGAAGCGCCTATAATCCAACGGCCTGAGGGGCGTTTGTTGGGCGCTGCGCGCCCGTGAATATGCCATCGCGACCTCTGCGTACCCCTCCGCGTCCTCTGCGGTGAATCCTGTCTTTCCTCACGGCCTCATTGTGAATTCATCAGGCCGCGGCGGCGGGTGCGGCGCGCGCGTCTTCCTTGATCATCTGGGCGCCCTTCTCGGCGATCATGATCGTCGGCGCGTTGGTGTTGCCGGTCGTGACGGTCGGCATCACCGAGGCGTCGATGACGCGCAAGCCCTCGATGCCGCGCACCCGAAGGCGCGGGTCGATGACCGCCATCGCATCGGTGCCCATCTTGCAGGTGCCGACCGGGTGAAAGATCGTCGTGCCGGTCTGCCGCGCGAATTCGAGAAACGCGTCGTCCGAATCGACCGCCGGCCCGGGCATCGTCTCTTCGACGCTATGCTCAGCCACGGCCGGCTGGGCGAAGATGCGGCGGGTGTGGCGGACCCCGGCGATAAGCACGCGCAGATCGTTGGGCGCCGACAGGTAGTTCGGCCGGATCGCCGGGTAGTGCAGCGGGTCGGGCGACTGCGCCATGATCGTGCCGCGGCTTTCCGGGCGCACCGGGCAGACCGCGACGGTCATGCCCGGCTCGTGCTCCAATTCGCGGAAGCGGCCCTGCGCGTAGCTGGCTGGCGTGAAGAGGAGTTGCAAATCGGGGCTGGAAAGCCCTTCGCGGCTGCGGCAGAACACCATCGCGGCGGTGATGCCGAAGGTCAGGGCGCCGTTGCCGATCGTCGCATAGCGCACCGCCTCGCACGCGAGGCGCACCCCGCGCGACAACTGGTTGATCGTCACTGCGTCCTTCACCCGGTGCGTCAGGCGCACGACGTAATGGTCGGACAGATTGCCGCCGACCCCCGGAAGGTCATGCACGATGTCGACGCCGATCGCCTGCAGGTGCTCGGCCGGGCCGATCCCCGAGATTTGTAAGAGATGCGGCGAGTTGACCGCGCCGCCCGACAATATGACCTCGCGCGCGGCCCGGATCTCGCGCGCCGCGCCGTTCTGGCGGAAGGCGACCCCGACGCAGCGTTTGCCGTCGAACAGCAGGCCTGTGGCGATCGCGCCAGTCTCGACCTTGAGGTTGGCGCGCCCTTTGGCCTGGGCGAGAAAGGTGCGCGCGGTCGAGCCGCGCACCCGGCCCTTGCGGGTCATCTGCGAATAGCCGACCCCGTCCTGGGTCTTGCCGTTGTAATCCGCGGTCAACGGAAACCCGGCCTGTTGCGCCGCCGCGACGAAGGCGTGGGTCAACGGCAGGATCGTGCGGTAATCCTCGACCTTGAGCGGCCCGCCGATGCCGCGATATTCGGGATCGCCGCCCTGGACGTAGCTCTCGGACTTGCGGAACAGCGGCAGGACCTCCTCATAGCTCCAGCCGCGGCAGCCCATCTGCGCCCAGCCGTCGTAGTCGGCCGGGTTGCCGCGGACATACAGCATGCCGTTGATCGAGCTGGAGCCGCCCATCACCTTGCCGCGCGGCCAATAGATCCGGCGTCCGGCGGTGCCGGTCTCGCCCTCGCTGTTGTAGTTCCAGTTGATGTGCGGGTGATGCAGCAGGTGCAAGACCCCGGCCGGGATGTGGATCAGCGGGTGCCAGTCGCGCGGGCCGGCTTCGAGCAATACCACGCGCGCGCCGTCCTCGGAGAGGCGGCTGGCGACGACGCATCCGGCCGAGCCGGCCCCGACCACCACATAATCGGCATCCATTTCCGAACTCCTTGCCGGGCAATCAGAAGATGAAAAGGAAAACACTTTAGCGCAGAGGACGCAAAGGACACGCAAAGGTCGCAGAGGCGGGTCTCGGGCGCGTCAGCGCCCCATCAAATTCGCGATCAGCACTGGCGCCCGGGAGAGGGATCGGCGCTCTGCGCCGTGACGCCGCCTTCGCGCCCCTTTGCGTGTCCTTTGCGTCCTCCGCGTTAAGGCGTTACTTTTTCCTGAGTGCGGCCAATAGTCGGCGCACCGCGGCCTCGGGGTCGGCGGCGCGCATGATCGCGCCCATCACCGCGATGCCGCTCGTCCCAGCGGCGAGGCATGAGGCGATGTTGTCCTCGGCGATGCCGCCGAGGGCGATGACCGGCCCTTCCGACAATCGCGCCGCGGCGGCGAGAGCGTCGGGGCCGACCGCCGGGCCGTAGCCGGGCTTGCTGACGCTGAGGAAAATCGGGCTCAGCGTCACGTAATCAGCGCCGGAAGCGAGCTGGGCGGCGGCCTCTTCCGGGGCATGCGTCGAGACCCCGATCAGCCCGGAAGGCAACTGCCGCCGCGCCGCCCGGGGATCGCCGCCGCCCGGCAGATGCACCCCGTCGGCTCCGGCGGCGATAACCGCGTCGATATCCTGATGCGCGGTGACGGTCGCGCCATAGCGATGGCCGAGCGCCACCAGCGCGGCCAGCAAGTCGCGGAGCTCCCCAGCCGGCAGGTCCTTCTCGCGCAGGCTGAACCAGCGGCACCCGCCGCGAAACGCCGCCTCGGCGATCTGGGTCAGCGGCTGCTGCGCCTGGCTGCGGTCGGAGATGACGAGGAGGGGCGGGTGGGGCAGCGGCTTCACGGTCCTGCTCGCCCGTTATGTAACCGCACCTCCGACACCGGCGGTGGTGCTACGCTTGGGTGCATGCGCTTGTTGTCTCTCCGCGATATGGCCCTCTATCTCGGCATCGGCGCCACGACGATCGCCTATGCGATCTGGGGCCGGCTGCTGCAGCGTTATCCGACCGCCGCCGTTGCGCCGTTCGCCTTGCTCGCGCCGTGCGTCGGCATCCTCGGCTCGGCCGTGGCCTTCGGCGAGGCGTTCAGCCCGATGCGCTATGCCGGCATGGCGCTGATCCTCGCCGGGATCGCCGTCACCCTCTTGCCGGGCGACCGACTGGCGCGCCGAATCTCCCGCGCCTGATCAACCGATCGCCGTCAGCTCCCGCGCCGGGATCGTCTCCAGCTCGCGCAGCCGCTCGAACAGACGCTCGGGCGCGATCCGCGCGTGGCCGGCATCGAGGCAGGTGCGGAACTTGTCGAACAGCTCAGCCTCCCCGAGCGGCCGCTCGGCATGGCCGCGGGCGCGCCGCACCTGCTCGCTCTCGACCCGCTCGCCATTGGCGAGCTCGATCGTGACCTGGTCCCAGACCGACGCGCCGCTCACGTCCGGGTCATAGTTTTCGTTGGTGACGACGCCGACCCGCCGCATCAATTGCTGAACCTCGGGGCGGCGCACGAATTCGTCGGTGTATTCGCCGAGGCCGGCGCGCCGCGCGATGACCGCCGCGGCCATCGCAAATTCCATGCTGAACTTGGCCGCGAGCCCGGTTTGCGGCGTGTGGTTGCGCAGGATCAGCGAGTGGGTCGCACTGATCGACACCGTGATATGGGCGATCTCGGCCGGCTTCAGCGGGCGCCGGGCGAGCAGATCGAGCATCGCGTCGAGCGCGCGGTGGGTGCAGTAGCAGGCCGGGTATTTCTTGATGCTGAGGCCCTGCTTGAGGATCTGCCACTCCTCGCCGAGACGCGGGGTCGGGCCGTCGCGGTCGGCCCTGCCCTCCGGCGACACCGCGGAGAGAAAGCCCTGCGGGTGTTCGAGCGCATCGGGCGAGGCGGTGAAGCCGATCTCTGCAAGGCGCGCCGAGACGACCCCGGCGTGGGCCGCGCGGCCGGCGTGGAACGGCTTCGTCATCGTCCCGAAATTGGCCATGATGGCGCCGGCCTGCGAGGCCGCCAGCGCGATCGCCATCGTCGCCCGCTCCGGGTCGAGCCGGCGCAGCGCGGCGCAGGCCGCGCCGGCGGCGATCGTGCCGAAGATCCCGGTCGGGTGCCAGCCCTTCTTGTGATGGTGCCCGGGGTCGCGGCGCGCCAGTTCGGCCCAGGTTTCGTAGCCGGCGACATAGGCCGCGAACATCTCGCGCCCGCCGAGGCCCAGCGTTTCCGCTTCGGCGAGGATCGCCGGGAACAGCACGGTCGAGACATGGCCGCGACAGCCGACATCGTCGTAATCGAGCGCGTGGCCGGCGGTGCCGTTGATCCACGCCGCCTCGGGCGCGGTTGCGCTCTCGCCGGAAAAATAGAGGCTGGCCGGACCGGGCGCCGGGTCGAGCCCCCGGCGCAACAGCTGCGGCGCCGGGTCGTGAGCGCCGGCGATCATCGTCGCGACCGTGTCGATGATCCCGGTGCGGGCGATCTCGACCGCCTCCGATGGCAGCTTTTCATAGGTGAGGCCGGCGGCAAACCGGCCGAGATCTTGCGTCAGCGGCATGACAGACTCTCCTCCTCGCCCGGCTCGCCGGGACTGTCGGTGGATTATGGAGCAAATCGCCCGGTGCGGCTATGCGTGCCCGGCGTGTGCCCGCAATAACTTGTCACCCGGGCGATCTTGGGCGATGAAGACCCATGGGAGCCAACCCGTCGATCGACCCGCCGCGCCACGGCCTCGTTGCCCTGGTGACCCGGCCGCGCGCTGAAGCGGCGGAATTGGCCGAGGCGCTCGCCGCGCGCGGCATCGCGGCGCTGATCGAGCCGTTGCTCGAGATCCATTACCGCGACGCGCCATCCCCCGATCTCGCCGGCGTGCAGGCCATCCTGTGCACCAGCGCCAACGGGGTGCGCGCCCTGGCACGGCTCGCCGACGCGCGCGCCGTGCCGCTCTTCGCGGTCGGCGAGGCGAGCGCGGCGCGGGCCCGCGATGAAGGCTTTGCCCGGGTCGAGAGCGCCGGCGGTGCGGTCGGCGATCTCGCCCGCCTGGTGAGCGAGCGGCTCTGTCCCGCGGCCGGGCGACTGTTGCATGTCGCCGGCAATGTCGCCGCCGGCGATCTCGCCGGCGAATTGAGCGCCGCCGGCTTTGCCGTCGATCGCGCGGTGCTGTACGACGCGCGCCCGGCGCCGGACTTGAGCGCCGCATGCGTGCGGGCATTGGCGGCCGGGGCAGTCGATTTTGCGCTGTTCTTCTCGCCGCGCACCGCCGCGATCTTCGCCCGGCTCGCGGAGCGCGCCGGGGTCGCTGCGGCCCTGGCCCCAGTCGCCGCGATCTCGCTGAGCGGCGCTGCCGACGCGGCGCTCGGCGGTCTGCGCTTCCGCGAGCGGCATATCGCGGAGCGTCCCGACCAGCCGGGCCTCCTGAGGGCGCTCGCCCGGGCGCTTGCCGAACGGTGCCGCAAATGACCGAGCCGCAACAGGAACTCGCCGATGAGGTCGCCGCGGCGGGCGAGGAGGGTGCGGCAGAGCCGAAAGCGCCGGCAGCGCCGCGCCCAGGATGGGGGCGGGTTGCGATCGCACTCGCCGGCGCGCTGCTGCTGGTCGCCGCGCTGGTCGGGACGGCGCCGTTGTGGGCGCCGCTGCTGCCCTGGGGCGCGGCCCCGAGCCGCAATGACGCGGCGCTTGGCTCCCGCATCGACCGGCTCGACGCGGCGCTGCAAGGGCTCGACCGGCGGGTCGGCGCGCTCGAAGCGAGGCCCGCCGCGCCGGCCAGCGACATCGCCGATCTCCGCCAACAGCTGACAAAACTGTCGACTGCCGTGGCCGGTCTGGGCGATCTGGCCGCGCGGGTCGAGGCGATCGACAAGGCCGCCCATGCCCAGGCCGGCGCCGATCGAACCGACACGGCGCTGGTGCTGGCGCTGTTGCAGGTCCGCGGCGCGGTCGCGGCGGCGCGGCCCTTCGCGGCGCAATACGAGGCGCTGGTCGCGCTGGCCCGTGCCCGTCCCACGATCCTGGCGGCAGCCGTACCGCTGGCCGGGCCATCAAAAACCGGGGTGGCGAGCCGCACGGTTCTCGCCGGCACGCTGCGCCAGCTGGCCGGCGTGATCGCCACGGCGAAGACGCCGGAAAATGCGCCGGCAAACACCAGTGGGGCTGAGCCCGATTGGCGGGACGCGGCCCTGACGCGCCTGCGCGGCCTCGTCACGATCCGGCGCATCGGCGGCGGTCAAAGCCCCGAGCAGGGCCAGCCCGGCGGCGGCCCCGAGGCTGCGGTCAATGCGGCCGAATTGGCGCTGGCCGGCGGCAACCTCGCGGGCGCGGTCGGCGCGCTCGACAAGCTGACCGGCGCGCCGGCCGAGGCCGCCCGTCCCTGGCTGCGCATGGCAAAGGAGCGCCTCGCGGTCGAGACGGCGCTCTCGCGGATCGAGGCTCTCTTGGTGGCGGGGCTCGGCGCCCCGGCAATTGCCCCCGGATCGCCCGGCTGATGCGCTGGTTCGTGGCGCTGGTCCTGTTCGCGGCGGCGGTGGCCGGCGGTGCCTTTTTCGCCGGTCACCCCGGGCATGTCGCGATCGTCTGGCAGGGCTGGCAGATCGACACCTCGGTCGGGGTGCTGATCGGCGCGGTGGCCTTGGTCGTGCTGATCGTGTCGCTGCTGGTGCTGCTCGCTGCGGCGCTCCATCGCATGCCGCGCAATTTCCGTCGCCGACGCGCGGTGCGCCGGCGGCACCGCGGCGAGGCGGCGCTAACCAGCGGTCTCGTCGCGCTGGCCGCAGGGCAGATGGCGCAGGCAACGCGGCACGCGCGGCGCGCCGCGGCATTGCTCGACGGCGCGCCGATGGCCTTGCTGCTGGCGGCCGAGGTGGCAACGCGGCAGGGCGACGCGACTGCCGCGCGACAGTCTTACGGGGCGTTGCTCGAGCGGCCGGATACGGAATTTCTCGGTCTGCGTGGCCTCCTCGGCCAGGCGCTGCGTGCGAGCGACGACGGTGCGGCGCGGCACCTCGCCGAGCGCGCCCGGCAGCTGCGCCCGGACGCGCCCTGGCTCTTGGAGAGCCTGCTTGTTTTGCAGGCGCGCGCCGGGGATTGGGCGGCGGCGCGCGACACGCTGGCCGGCGCGGCGCGGCGCCGGGCACTGCCGACCGCAACTGCGCGCCATCACCAAGGCGTCGTGTTGCATGAGCTTAGCTGCGCCGCCGAACGCCGCGGCGCCTCGCGCCAGGCGATGAAGTTGGCCGCCAAGGCGCAAGCGCTGGCGGCAGATCTCGCCGCTCCGGCCGGCCATCACGCCCGGCTGCTGATCGGGCGGGGGAAGAAGCGCGCAGCAGCAAAGGCGATCGAGCGCGCCTGGCGCACCGCGCCGCATCCCGACCTCGCCCGCCTCTATCTCGACATCCGCCCCGAAGCGGGGCCCTTGGCCCGCGCCGCGTCGTTGCAGCGTCTGGCGGCTCAGAACCCGGAAGCGGCCGAAAGCCGCCTTGCTGTCGCCGAGGCAGCGCTGACGGCGCAGCTCTGGGGCGAGGCGCGCCGCCACCTCGCGCTCGCCATTGCCGCGGCGCCGCCGCACGGACCGGCGCGCCGGCTGTGCCGGCTGATGGCCCGGCTCGAGGAAAGCGAGGCGGGCAATATGCCGGCGGCGCGGGACTGGCTCGACCGCGCGATCGGCGCCCCGCCCGATCCCTCTTATGTCTGCGCCCGGTGCGGCGGCGAAAGCCCGCAATGGCAGGCGCTGTGCCCGGAATGCGGCGGGTTCGACGCGCTCGCATGGCAGAGCCCGCCACACGGTCCGAGACCGGTCATCGCCCAGCCGGCGAATGCCGTCGCGCCACCGATGCTGCCGGCGCCGGAGCTCCCGTCAGAGAAGTTGGGCGAGGCAGGCGCTGCGCGGTCCTGACCCGGAAGCTGCCGCGGTCCCCCGGCGAGCGGCTTGGCGCCGACGGCGCAATAGGATAATGAAGCCGCGCGGGCTGGCGCCGGGTTGCCCCGATAGCTCAGCGGTAGAGCAACCGCTTCGTAAGCGGTAGGTCGTCTGTTCAAATCAAACTCGGGGCACCAGCATTTTCAAGGCGCCCGCCGCGCGCCATCGGCCGGCGGCTACCGGCAGGCCTTGGCGTCGGCGACCGCGTCGGCGAAATCGTCGTGGGCATTGTCGAGCGCCTGGATCTGGGCGGCGCAGTCGTCGTGGGTGTCGCTCGACGACACGCATTTCGCGTAGCTGCGCAGGGCGTCGATGACCTCGGCGACGGCGGCCTTGTAGCGATCGGCGGCATGGCCGCAATCGGCCCGTTCGGTATTCGGGACGACGAGCAGCGCGAGCGCGACCGCGGCGGCAGAGAGGCTATGCAATCGGCTTGTCAATCCAGCCGGCGTCAGCAGCGAGACCGCGCGGTTGACGCTCGGCTCCAGCATCGATATAAGCCCGCTCTCCCGGTTTCCAACGATCCAGCATGCCGCATCACAAATCCGCCGAAAAACGGCTTCGCCAAACCGAAAAGCGCACGGCCATCAACCGGGCCCGGATGAGCCGGGTGCGCACCTTCGTCAAGAAGGTCGAGGCCGCGATAGACACCGGCGACAAAGGAGCGGCCCAGTCCGCCTTCCAACTCGCCCAGCCCGAGCTGCATCGGGCGACGACCAAGGGCGTCCTCCACAAGAACACGGTCGCGCGCAAGCTGTCGCGCCTCGCCGCCCGCATCAACGCCCTCTGACCCGCCCGCCTCCATCCCGGCCCCGCGTGCGAGGGAGGGACGGGCGGTTGAACGCGCCTTTGCGGGCGCGCGCCAGGGTTTCTGCGCGTTTGCGCGACGGCGCCATAAATTTGTCTTCGTTCCTGTTTCGATCTCGTTGCCACCGCCGCGACATGTGGCTAGAGTTTGCAACAACGGAGCGACGAACTCCGCGGCTTTCGTGTAGATCTCAGTAATCGTCCAGAGTTTGGCATGTAATCGCCGGCTCATCCCCTGTCGGATTTGCCGGAAGAGGGGGCGTGTTCTTTGACTACCGTACGATGGTGGTGGACAATTTTGAATTAGCTGAGCACCTTTGGCGCAGGCTTTGGGCTAATTCGGAGCAAGAAACGCGCATTACTCAGGGGGAGAGGGTAGTGGGGGAACCAGCTCGCAGCGATCAGATCGACGATTTCGTGCGCCCTGGGATGGGCGAGTGGGGTCGGGTATTGGTCCACCTCAAGGACGAGGTCGGCGAGACCGCATACCGCTCCTGGCTCCAATCATTGCGGGTCGAGCGCATCGGCGAGGGCGAGGCCGTGGTCGCGGCGCCGACGCGCTTCTTGCGCGACTGGGTGGCCGCCCACTACGCCGACCGACTGCTCGCCTTGTGGCGCATCGAGAACCCGGCGGTCGACCGCCTGTCGCTGATCGTCGATCCGCGGATTACCGCGCCGCTGCGCGAGGACGGGCGGGTTGCACAGCCCGCCGGCCCGCCGGCGGCAGCGGCAGAACCGGCCATCCCCTCGGAAACCGCCGAGGACAGGGGACTCCTTGCGGCGCCGCTCGACGCGCGCTTCACGTTCGAGAACTTCGTCGTCGGCAAGCCCAACGAGCTGGCCCACGCCGCGGCCCGGCGGGTTGCCGAGGCCTGCGCCAGCCCGGTCCATACCGTGCCGTTCAACCCGCTCTTTCTGTATGGCGGCGTCGGCCTCGGCAAGACCCATCTGATGCATGCGATCGCCTGGCATGTCCGCATGTGCGCCCCCAGCCGCAAGGTGATCTACCTGTCGGCCGAGAAGTTCATGTATCAGTTCATTAGGGCGTTGCGCTTCCGCTCGACGATCGATTTCAAGGAACAGTTCCGCTCGGTCGATCTGTTGATGATCGACGACGTGCAATTCATCAGCGGCAAGGATTCGACGCAGGAGGAATTTTTCCATACCTTCAACGCGCTGGTCGATCAGAACCGGCAGATCGTGATCACCGCCGACAAATCGCCGGTCGACCTCGCCGGCCTCGAGGAACGCATGCGCTCGCGGCTCGGCTGGGGCCTGGCCGCCGACATCCACCCGACGACCTACGAGCTGCGCCTCGGCATCCTGCAATCGAAAGCCGAGCGGATCGGGCTGCACCTGCCGCAAAAGGTCATGGAGTTCCTCGCCCACAAGATCGTCTCGAATGTCCGCGAGCTCGAGGGCGCGCTCAACCGCATCACGGCGCAGACGCAGCTGGTTGGCCGCGCCATCACCCTCGAAACCGCGCAGGAGCTGCTCCACGACCTGCTGCGGGCCAACGAGCGGCGGGTCACGATCGATGAGATCCAGAAGCGGGTGGCCGAGCACTTCAACATCAAGATGGCCGAAATGACCTCCGCCCGGCGGGCCCGCCTCGTCGCGCGACCGCGCCAGGTCGCGATGTATCTGGCAAAGCAGTTGACCTCGCGTTCGCTGCCCGAGATCGGCCGCAAATTCGGCGGCCGCGACCATACCACGGTCATGCATGCGGTCCGGAAGATCGAGGAGTCTGACCGCCAGCGACCGCGCGCTCGGCGAGGACGTCGAGCTGCTGCGGCGGATGCTGCAAAGCTGAGGCGAGAGGAGCGGAGCAGGGAAAGCGGCGCGGGGATTGCATCGCTGCGCTCGCCGTACCGACAATGGGTTTCGGCCAACCGCCGCGTGCGGCGTCGGCGGTTCCGTGCTATAGTGCGTATCCGTCTGCCGCCCCCGGACGGCACTCGTGCGAGCGTTCCGGGGGGTGCGGCGGGGGCTTCACATCCGGTCCGCCAAAAGTCGGGCAACAACATGAATCTGACCATCGAACGGGCCGCCCTCCTGAAGGCGCTGAGCCATGTGCAGAGCGTCGTCGAGCGGCGCACGACCATCCCGATTCTCTCGAATGTGCTGCTGCGCGCCGAGGGCGGCCGTTTGGCGCTGAGCGCGACCGACATGGACCTCGAAATCGTCGAGCGCGTGCCGGCGCGGGTCGAGCGCGACGGGCGTACCACGGCGCCGGCGCACACGCTCTACGATATCGTGCGGAAGTTGCGCGAAGGCGCCCAGGTCGAGCTCGAGACATCGGGCGCACGCAACGAGATGGTGCTGCGCTCGGGCCGGTCGACCTTCACCCTTGCCTGCCTGCCGCCGGAGGATTACCCGGTCATGTCGGCCGGCGAATTGCCGCACCATTTCGCGCTGTCGGCGGCCGAATTGCGCACCTTGATCGATCGCACCCGCTTTGCCATCTCGACCGAGGAGACGCGCTATTACCTGAATGGAATCTACCTGCACGCGACCAAGAACAACGAGGTGCCGGTGGTGCGTGCCGTCGCGACCGACGGGCACCGTCTCGCCCGGGTCGAGATCACCGCACCCGAGGGGGCGGCCGGGATGCCGGGCATCATCGTGCCGCGCAAGACTGTGCTGGAGCTGCAGAAAACTGATCGAGGAAGGCCAGGAGGAGGAGGTCCAGATCGCGCTCGGCGATACCAAGATCCAATGTGCGATCGGCGAGGCGGCGCTGACCTCGAAGCTGATCGACGGCACCTTCCCCGATTACGATCGCGTCATCCCGACCGGCAACGACAAGGTGCTCGAGGTCGAGTGCAAATCCTTCGCCGAAGCGGTCGACCGGGTATCGACGATATCGAGCGAGCGCAGCCGCGCCGTCAAGCTGGCGATCGACAAGGGCGGCCTCGTCGTGTCGGCGACCAGCCCGGAAAACGGCACCGCGATCGAGGAACTCGAAGTGCGCTACCAGAGCACTCCGATCGAGATCGGCTTCAATTCGCGCTACCTGCTCGACATCACCGAGCAGATCGCCGGCGAATACGTGCAGTTCCAGATGTCCGACTCCGGCTCGCCGACGATCGTGCGCGACAGCGCCGACGCGAGCGCGCTTTATGTCCTGATGCCGATGCGCGTGTGACCCTGCCGCGGGCCGCTCGGACCCTCGGATTCGCTGGAAATTCGGGCCTCTCGACCCATATAAGGACCATGCTTACCGCGGCGCAGCAACACCGCCAGAGCGTCGGCACGGCGGATCTTGCGCTACGCGGCGGGCGCGTCGGCGTGACCCGGCTCGTCCTCACGGATTTCCGCAATTACCGCTTGACCCGACTCGAGCTCGCCCCCGGACCGGTGGTGCTGACCGGCGCGAACGGCGCCGGCAAAACCAATCTCCTGGAAGCGATGTCGTTTCTGTCCCCGGGCCGCGGCCTGCGCAATGCCCGGCTCAGCGATGTCGACCGGCGTGATGGCGGCGACCCCGATGGCGGTGGCGCAGCCGCCTCGGGCTGGGCGGTCGCGGCGGTCATTGAGACAGGGTGCGGGCCGATCTCAATCGGTACCGGGCGCATAAGCAGCGGCCGCGACAGCGAGCGCGGCGAGCGCCGCACGATCCGCATCGACGGCGAGCCGGCGAATGGCCAGGCGGCATTGGCCGAGCGGCTCGGGGTGCTGTGGCTGACGCCGCCGATGGATCGGCTGTTCATCGAGGGGCCGGCTGGGCGGCGGCGGCTCGTGGACCGGCTGGTGCTTGGGCTCGATCCGGCGCATATGGCGCGGGTCGCCCGCTATGAGCAGGCGTTGCGCGAGCGCTCGCGGCTGTTGCGGGATGGCCCCAATGATCCGGCCTGGCTGGCCGGGATCGAAGAGATCATGGCGGCCGAGGGGGTCGCGGTCGCGGCGGCGCGGCGCGACGTCGATCGAGCGGCTCGACCGGGTTTGCGCGGAGGCGGAAGGCGCGTTCCCGCAGGCTCGCCTCAGCCTGATCGGCACGGTCGAAAGCTGGCTTGACGCGATGCCGGCGCTCGCCGCCGAGGAGCGGTTCAAAGCGGCGCTGTCGTGCGACCGTGCGAGCGATGCGCTGTCCGGCGGCGCTGCAACCGGGCCGCACCGCTCCGATCTCGGCGTCGTTCACGCCGAAAAAGGCATCGCCGCCGAGGCGGCCTCGACCGGCGAGCAGAAGGCGCTGTTGATCGCGATCGTGCTCGCCCAGGCAAGGCTGCAACGCGCCGTACGCGGCGCGCCGCCGCTCCTGTTGCTGGACGAGGTTGGCGCGCATCTCGATGCCCGCAGGCGGGCCGCGCTGTTCGAGGTGCTGGCCGGGCTCGAAAGCCAGGCCTGGATCACCGGCACCGATGCCGCGCTGTTTGCCTCGTTGCGCGGCGCCGCCCGTTTCCTGTCGGTGTGCGACGGCGCCCTGTCCGACATCGAATGACCCTTGTCTGCCCAACCATCTTCTGACCGAGAGCTGAACCCCGATCTTATGGCAAACCCATCCGCATCCGAACCGCTCCCTGTGCCCGTCGCGCCGGTTGTGCATGACGAGCATGTCGACGAGACCACTCGCCTGTATGACGAGACCTCGATCAAGGTGCTGCACGGCCTCGATCCGGTGCGCAAGCGGCCGGGCATGTATATCGGCGACACCGATGACGGCTCGGGCCTGCATCACATGATCTACGAGGTCGTCGACAACGCGATCGACGAGGCGCTCGAAGGCTATTGCGACACGGTCACCGTCACCCTCAACGCCGACGGCTCGTGCACGGTCACCGATAACGGCCGCGGCATCCCGGTCGGCATCCACGAGGAAGAGGGGGTGTCGGCCGCCGAGGTCATCATGACCCAGCTGCATGCCGGCGGGAAATTCGACCAGAACTCTTACAAGGTGTCGGGGGGCCTGCACGGGGTCGGGGTGTCGGTCGTCAATGCTTTGTCGTCGCGGCTCGATATGCGGATCTTCCGCGACGGCAGGGAATGGTTCATGCGATTCCATGACGGCGTCCCCGAGGCGCCGCTCGCCGAGCTTGGTCCGGCGCTGCAATTGCCGCCCGGATCGCACCACGCTGGGCCCGCCACCGGGAGCGAGATCACCTTTGTGCCGAGCCCCCTGACCTTCACCAAGACCGAGTTCGATTTTACCACGCTCGAACACCGGCTGCGCGAACTGGCCTTCCTCAACAGCGGCGTGACCCTCGTGCTGACCGACCAGCGCGAGGCCGAACCCAAGACCGCGACCTTTCACTACGATGGCGGGCTCGAGGCCTTCGTCACCTATCTCGACCGCTCGAAGCAGGCCCTGCATATTCCGCCGATCGCGATCCGCGGCGAGCGCGACGGCATCATTCTCGAAATCGCGATGGAGTGGACCGACTCCTACCACGAGACGATGCTGTGCTTTACCAACACGATCCCGCAACGCGACGGCGGCACGCATCTTGCCGGCTTCCGCGCGGCATTGACCCGCACGGTCAACGCCTATGCCAATGACAGCGGCATCGCCAAGCGGGAAAAGGTGGCATTGGTCGGCGAGGACATGCGGGAGGGGTTGACCTGCATCCTCTCGGCCAAATTGCCGGACCCCAAATTTTCCTCGCAGACCAAGGACAAGCTGGTCTCTTCGGAGGTGCGGCCGGTCATCGAGGGCCTGGTTGCCGACCGCCTGACGCAATGGTTCGAGGAGCACCCGGCCGACGCCAAGAAGATCATCGGCAAGGTGGTCGAGGCGGCCGCGGCGCGCGACGCGGCGCGCAAGGCGCGCGACCTGACCCGCCGCAAAAGTGCCCTCGACATCTCCAACCTGCCGGGCAAGCTCGCCGACTGCCAGGAGCGCGATCCCGCGAAGAGCGAACTCTTTATCGTCGAGGGCGACAGCGCCGGAGGCTCCGCCAAGCAGGGGCGCGACCGGCGCTTCCAGGCGATCCTGCCCTTGAAGGGCAAGATCCTCAACGTCGAGCGCGCCCGCTTCGACAAGATGCTCAGTTCGGCCGAGATTGGCACCCTGATCCAGGCGCTCGGCACCGGCATCGGCAGCGAGGATTTCGAGGCCGACAAGGCGCGCTATCACCGCATCATCATCATGACCGATGCCGATGTCGACGGCAGCCATATCCGCACCCTGCTGTTGACTTTTTTCTACCGGCAGATGCAGCCGCTGATCGACAAGGGCTATCTCTACATCGCCCAGCCGCCGCTCTACCGGCTGCAGCGCGGCAACCAGAAGCCGGTCTACCTGAAGGACGACGGCGCGCTCGAAGCCTATTGCATCGACGCGGCATTGCGCGACGCGGTGTTCACCCAGCACGACGGCGGCCAGCGCGGGGGCAACGATCTGCGCGACCTGTTGGAGCAGGCGCGGGTGCAGCGGCGATGGCTGACGCCATTGGCCGCCAAGGTGGGGAATCTCGCGGTCATCGAGCAGGCGGCGATCACCGGCGCGCTGGCGGCGGGCATGCTCGGCGACCCCAATCGGGCGATCGAGATGGCGCACCGCACCGCCGAACGCCTCAACCTTCTCGCCGGCGAGGCCGATCGCGGGCCAGACGCGTGGCAGGGCGAGGTGATCGCCGGCGAGGGTCTGGTGTTCAGCCGCACCCGCCAGGGCGTCGGCGAGCGGCGGCTGATCGATGCCGCACTGCTCAGGTCGGGCGAGGCGCGCCGGCTCGACGGCGACAATGCCCGGCTGGGCGAGGTCTATGAGCGCCCCGGCAAACTCGTCGCGCGCGACAAGGAATACCCGATCGCCGGCCCCTCTTCCCTGGTCGAAGCGGTCATGGAGATCGGCCATCGCGGCATCGAGGTCAACCGCTACAAGGGCCTCGGCGAGATGAACCCCGAGCAGCTGTGGGAAACGACGCTCGACCCCGAGGCGCGCTCGCTCTTGCAGGTCCGGGTGAGCCACGCCGATTCCGCCGAAGAAACCTTCTCGACCCTGATGGGCGACCTCGTCGAACCCCGCCGCGACTTCATCCAGCAGAACGCCCTCAACGTCGCGAACCTGGATGTGTGACGGGAGCTCGTAGGATGGGTTGAGCGGAGCGAAACCCATCAACGCCGGCTGGGCACGGTGGGTTTCGCTTTTCGCTCAACCCACCCTACTCGGCGGCTTCGAGCGCACCGCCCGACGCGCATGACGCGTCATCGCCCCCTCCCTAACCCTCCCCCGCTTGCGGGGAGGGAAGGGTGGGGGCTGGCCCCGGCGGGGGCGTCAGTGCAGCGGCGAGAACTCCGCCGGCACGACGAACATGTTCTCCTGCCGGACGAACTGGCCGCGGGTTGCCGGCGGCCAGGCGCCGGCTTCGCGCGCCTTGTCGCGGACCGCAAAGCGCTCGGCGGCGTCCTTGTAGGCCCAGACGTGGATCCACTGGTTGAGCGGGCCGAGTTCGGTATGCCCGCAGAAGGCGAGCGGCGAGAATTTGAGCCGCCCCTCGATCTTCTCGGCCCATTTCTCGATCACCGTCGGGGTCGCGCCCGGCAGCATCGTGTAGGTGCGGATCTCGTAGAGGCCGCCGAGCTTGCGCGGTTCCATCTTGGGCGAGAACGGCGCGGCGATGATGATCTTGCTTTCCATCTCCTCGATGAATTCCGAGGTCTTCGGCGGCCAGCCCGGGATCTTTTCGGCGCGGACCTTGGCGCGGTGCGCGAGGTCCTCATAGGGCCAGCAATGGATGATCCGGTTGAGCGGGCCGACTTCGGTGTGGAAGAAGGCGCCGAGCGGGGACACCCGGACGCGTTCCTTGAGCCCCTCGGCAAACCGCTTCTCCACTTCCGGGACCGAGCCGGGTTTCAGCCGGTAGGTGCGCATTTCGATGATCATGGCGTTGCTCCAAAAATCGAGTGACCGGGCCAGTGTAGCGCACAAATCCCGCCGGGTACGACTGTCACGGCAGCAATCGCAGCCGTTCAACCAGCAGCCGATAAATCCCGTCGGCATCGGCCGCCTCGATCACCCGGGCGTTGGGCGGATGCCCGCTGGTGCCATGCCGGTCGATGACGGTCATCCCCAGCGTCAGCGGGCTTTGCGTCTCGATCGCGACATTCGCCGGGCAGGCCTGGAACAGTTCGGGCGCGACGAGATAGGCGATGACGCAGGGATCGTGCATTGCCATCGGGGGTTGGGCGAGGGTGCGCCGCGGGCCGAGCAACCCGGCGGCGGCATCGCCGGCGCGGGTGCCGAGGGCGCGGATCGGCGCGACGCGCTCCTCGGTGCTGCGCACGCCCTCGGTGACGTCGAGCGGCACCAGGGTGATCGGGAGGAAGCTGTCGAACACGATCGCGGCGGCCTGCGGGTCGGCGTGGATGTTGAATTCGGCGGCCGGGGTGATGTTGCCATGCGAGCCGCCGCCCATGATCACCAGCTCGGCGACGCCGGCGGCGATCTCCGGCGCCATGACGAGGGCCGTCGCGATATTGGTCAAGGGCCCGAGAGCGCACAGCGTGATGCTCCGGGGCGCGGCCCGCCGCAAGGTGTCGATCAGGGTCCAGACGCCGTGCTCGGGCCGCGCTGGCAGCGCGGGCATCGGCAGGACGAGATCGCCGAGGCCGCTCGCGCCATGGGCATGCTCGGCGCTGACCCGGTTTCCGCCGATCGGCCGCGGGCAGCCGGCGTAGACCGCGATCTCGGGACGCCCTGCCAGCTC
Source organism: uncultured Alphaproteobacteria bacterium (assembly GCA_963789255.1). Classification (GTDB taxonomy): domain Bacteria; phylum Pseudomonadota; class Alphaproteobacteria; order ATCC43930; family CGMCC-115725; genus DATARH01. The sequence continues at coordinate 481,226 of CAWBJW010000002.1, forward strand.
GACGATAGCGCGCGCGTTCGTCGCCGTCGCCGCGAGCGGCAGATTGCCGGCGACCGCGACAAGCCCCTGCACCTCGAGCTCGGGCGATGCCAGCGCGAGGAGGATGGCGACCGCGTCGTCGATCCCCGGATCGGTGTCGATGATGATTGGCTGCGGCATGGCTCGGCCCGACTCCGCTCCGTCTATCATGACCCAAATCCGGGGTCCACTTCACGCCGGCGCGCGACTACCATGCGGCGGAGCGCGGCAGGCTCGAACGCGCGGCAGGGAGATGGCGATGGGGTCCGCTCGGAGGCCTCTTTGGCTGGTGGTACTCATTGGGCTGTGCGCCTGTTCGACGGGGCCGATCGTCGAAAACACGCCGGCGGCGATCTCCGTTCGCTACGACGGCATCGTCCGCTCCCTGGCAGACGCCACCGCCACCGCGCAAAAGGCGTGCGCCGCCCACGGCAAGACGGCGCGCTTGCGGCGCACCGAAGTGATCGCCGCGATGGAGCGCTACGCCCATTTCGACTGCGTCAGCGGCTAAGCAAGATTCACCTGGTCGGGCCACGGTTGAGCCGCATGTCCACCCCTCACCCCGACCCTCTCCCCGCAAGCGGGGCGAGGGAGAGGAGGACGTACCACCAAAACCCTCGCCCCGCTTGCGGGGAGAGGGCAGGGTGAGGGGCTGATTGCCGCCCGCACCGCGATTCGTGTCACAATCGCCAAATCCTTGCTTAAGATGAGGAGTGGCCGCCGCACGGCCATCCCGGTTTCGGCGTTGCGAGCGGACCGGTTGTTGACGTTCAACGAGCGGGATTTCGCCGGCGGCCGGCCCGGCGTGGCGGGCATGGAGGAGAGGATGACGCGAGCGAATTATGCCCTGCGGCGTGCAGGCCTCGCCGAAGGCGGAGGCCGAACGGCTGGCCAAGGCGGAGGGCACCACCCTCAACCAGTTCATCAACGTCGCGGTCGCCGAGAAGATCGCCGCGCTGCGCACCGCCGACTATTTCCGCGAGCGCGCCCGCCGCGCCGACCTGCCGGCCGCCCTGGCGCTGCTCGACCGCCTCGGCACCGACGCCCCGCCGCGCCCGGGCGATGAACTCGAATAGCGTCGTAGGGCGGATGAGCGGAAGCGTAATCCACCGTCATTGCGGCAGAAACATCGGCGGAATGCGCTGCGCTTTTCCGCCCTACGCTCGCTGGATACCGTCTACCGGCTGCGTAGGATGGGTTGAGCGTCAGCGAAACCCATCGATTGGCTGTAGATTGGTGGGTTTCGCTTCCGCCAACCCACCCTACGGTTACTCGGTCGGTGCTTCCAACGGCTTCAGATCGCGGCCAAGATGAATGGTGGTTCGGTTGTCTGGCCACCTAACCGTCACGGCCTCGCCCTCGATCGCAGTCACTTCGCCGACGGCCCCCTGGATTGTGCGCCTTACGCGCGACCCCACCTCGAACGCCGCCCGGACTTCGGGCGATTTCCTGCTCTCGCCGGGGCGGAACCGATATCCGCACTTCAAACACGTCAGCCAAATCTTGCTGGCGCCTATGAATTCGCCGACGAGCCCCACGCCCGGGGCTACGGTCAAGCCAAGGGCGAGTCCCCTCTTCATGCTAAAGCCGCGCTTTTCAGCATGGACATGTCGCGACCCGCACTTCGGGCAACTCAGTTCGTCGTCGTCGCTCATTGCCGCCGCCCCCTGCAGGGATGAGGCCTCGCCAGGCTATCGGACGCACACCGCCTCAACTCTGTTTGAAGCAGCGGTTGGCGTTGTCCCAGAACAGCTTCTGGCGTGTCGCCGGGCCGATGCTCGACCACTCCATGATCTTGTCGACCGAGTTGGGGAACCAGCTTTCGAAATGCGGGTAGTCGGAGGCGTACATCAAGACGCCGTCGCCGAGCGCCTCGGTCACCATCTGGAACATCGGCTCGTGCTCGTGCGCCTCGATGTTGCAGAAGACGCGCCCCGCCGCGAACTGCTCGCTCGGCAGCATCTTCAAGGGCGCGGTGCGGCCGACATAGCTGACCTGCTCGTCCATCCGGCGCACCCAGAACGGCAGCCAGCCAAAGCCGCATTCGAGGACCGCCAGGCGCAGCCCCGGATGGCGGTCGAGCACGCCGCCGGCGAGAAACCCGGCCATGAAGCGCATCGCGCCCCACGGGTGCGAGCACAGCCGCGCCAGGTAGACATTGTCCCACATGTCGCGGTAGCCGGGGAAATAGGGAGGGTTCCAGGCAAAGCTGTGATGGGCGATCGCCAAATCGTGCTCTTCGGCGGCCTGCCAGATCGGCTCGAGATCGGGGTGGTCGACCGGCCGGTCGTTGTCGAGTAAGCGGCTGCACCGCGACCGCCCATTTGGAATTGCCCCATTCGCGGATCTCGCGCACCGCTTCGCCGACCTCGCGGGTCGAGGCGACGATCGGGCCCTTCAGGCGGTCGGGCGCGACGCCGCAGAAATCGTGCCATGTGGCGGTGATAGGCGCGGGTCAGCGCCACCTCGATCGAGATGTCGGGGTGGCCGACCGCTGCGGTCCACGCCGAGGGGACGAGGAAATGCCGGTCGGCGCCCTCGATATCCATGTCATGGATGCGGTTCTTCGCGTTGTCGTCCTGCACCCCGGGGCTCGGGCGCAGCCGGCCGCGCCAGACGCGCCCGTCGCGTCGAGCCGGGCTGCGGCTCTGCTTCGCCCAGGGTGCGCTCGTAGATCTTCTGGTCGAAGCGGTAGATGGAGCGCTCGCCGCCGCCCGCTTCGCGCGAGCGGATCGCGGCTTTGTAGGGCGCCAGCTCCGGGAGGCGCGGCCGGAAGCCCGGATCGACGTATTTGTCGAGCACCTCGGCGCCGGGGTTGATGTGCGTGTCGACGTCGTAGACGCGAAAACCGTTTTTCATTGGGCATTTCCTCCCTTCCGGCCGGGCGGTGCCGGAACAGGCCTCACTACGCCGCGCTTTTGCGCTCGGATCAACCCGAAATCGGTCTCGGCAGGCGGCTCGCGCGAGCGCATGATCGCCCCCGGAACCGTAGCCCGAAGGGCGCTTCGCAGAGGCACGCATGTCAACCGCCCCCGGCCCCGCCAACCCCGGCCCGTCGCGGTCGGTGCCATACGGGGCGATCGTCGGGTTGGGGCTCGCGGCAGACGCATTGACTGTCGAGTGGGGAGAGAACGGCATGGTCCCTGGTGACGCGTCCGGCAGCGAAAGCTTCGACGTCGCCTATCTGGTGCTCAGCGGCACCTCGACGGCGGCACGCTGTCCCGAGTTGCTGCGCGGGCTCATTGGGCTCGGCTTTGCCACGGTCATCGCGATCCCGACGCCGAACGCCTCGCGCACCATCGCGCCGCGCGACCTCGCCGAAATCGCGGGCGCACAGGTGGTCGAGTCGTACTTCGATTTGGCCATCCGCCCGCGACCGCCGCGCGGGGTGGTGCTGTTCGCGCCGTGCAGCTTCAACTCGCTCAACAAGCTCGCCCACGGCATCGCCGACAATCTGGCGCTGTCCGTCGTCGCCGAGGCGATCGGGCGGAAGACACCGGTGATCGTCGGCCCATCCTTGAACGCGCCGCTCCTCGCCCACCCCGAGGCGCAGGCATCGCTCCTGAAGCTGCCGACCTGGGGGGTCGCGATCATACCGCCGGTCGACGACGGCGAGGGACCGCGCCTCGCCCCGACCGAATTGCTGCTCGCCGCCGTCCGCCCCCACATCCGTCGCCGCTGACCCCGCTCGGCCCGCAACGCCCGGCAGGCGGGCGCCGTCAGCTTTCTCCGGTGGCGCCGCGCAGCACCGCCTTACCGGGCGGGGCTCAGCGTTATCGCGCCGATCCCGGCGGCGACGTTGAGGCCCTGATTGGCCTCGAGGCTGAGCGGCTGCAGCGCGATCGTGTTGCCCGAGCCGCCGATCAGCGCATTGGCACCGACCCCGACGCCAATCGTCGCGCTCGCCGTGCCGCCGGCATAACTGCCGGCGAGCGAACCTGGCGCCAGCGCGGCCGTCGGCGCAACCACTGTCCAGACCAGCACGCCGCCCTGGGTGTAGCCGATATCGACGCCGAACTTCGAGATGTTGCCGACGTAATATTCGTAGCGGCCGGGGCCGGCGAAGGTGCAGTTGAGGGCGCGCGACGAGCCGAAGATAAAGCCCCAGCCGCTCGACACGTTGCAGGTCAAGGTGCCGACTTTGACGCCGCTTTGCGCGGCCGCCGGCACGGCTAGCGCCGCCGCGATGCCGACCGCCGCGGCAAATGCCGCCGCCACGTGAAGTGTCTTCGACATGCTGGATCCTCTCTGCTGGGTTGTCGGTGCCTTCACCCGCCACAATCGGCGGGCGCACACAGTTTGCAATAAGCGCGCGGTTTTGCACCGGGACATCGACGCGGGTCAAGGTCAAAGGCCCGGCTCGACAGAATCCGGGGGCGCGCGGTCTGAGTGAGGCCGCTATCCCAGCGTGAGCAGTAAGCCCGGTACACAACCTGCGAGATGCGACAAAATTGCATTGCATTCTCGCATACCGGCCTTACACTGGACGCAAGGCTCGGGTACCGGGCCAATTGTGAACAGGAGAAGGTGCCCATGGCAATCTCGGCCGAGACCGCGATGCTCCCGTGGTGGAAGGAGCCGACCAAGGACCAGTGGTACGCCTACGTCGCGGCGTGGCTGGGCTGGACCCTCGACGCCTTCGATTTCACCGTCTTCCTCTTGATCATGGTGCCGATCTCCAAGGAATTTAACGTCTCGCTGACGGACGTGGCGTTCGTCTTCACCCTTACCTTGTGGATGCGCCTCGTCGGCGCCTGCGCCGCGGGCTGGCTCGCCGATCGGATGGGCCGCAAAAAACCGCTGATGATCTCGATCGCGTGGTTCTCGGTGTGCAATTTCATCGCCGGGTTCTCGCCGACCTTCTGGTTCCTGTTCCTGTTCCGCCTGCTGCTCGGCATCGGCATGGGCGCCGAGTGGCCGGCCGGCGCGGCCCTGGCGATGGAAAGCTGGCCGATCCGCTCGCGCGGCTTGATGAGCGGCGTGTTGCAGGGCTCGTGGGGCCTCGGATTCCTGCTGTCGAGCGCGTGCTATTGGCTGCTGTTCGATCGGTTCGGCTGGCGCGGCATGTTGTGGATCGGCATCGCCCCGGCATTGGCGATCGTCTATGTCCGCTTCTTCGTCAAGGAGCCGCCGGTCTGGGTCGAAAACAACCGCCGCCAGAAGGCCGAAAACCGCCAGGTCAAGGCGCCGCTGCTCCGGATCTTCCAGCGTGGCCTCGTCGGCAATGTGCTCAACGCATGCTGGTTCCAATGCGCCGGGTTCGTCACCTACTACTCGATCAACGCGCTGTTTGCGACCCACCTGCAGCGGGATTTGCACCTCTCGACCGCGCTGATCGCAACCCCGCTGATCCTGGGGAACCTGTTCGTCTTCCTCGCCAGCTCGTTCTGGGGCATCATCTCCGACCGCATCGGCCGGCGTTGGGCGATGATCCTGCCGGCCTCGGTGTCGCTGATCATCACGCCGATCTACCTGCTGACCCAGGACACGACGATCATCGTGCTCGGCTTCATCCTGCAAGGGTTGTTCGCCGGCGGCGGCATGTACGGCCAGATCCCGGCCTATCTGAACGAGCGCTATCCGACCGAGGTGCGCGCGTCGGCGACCGCCTTCAGCTACCATGTCGGCGCGATCGCCGGCGGGCTGGTGCCGCCGCTCCTCACTTATTTCGCGACTAATCCGTCTTGGAATATCGGCTTCGCAATCCCGATGCTGATCGGCACGATGCTGGGGCTGGTCAACTTCATCATCGCGCTGCTCCTTGGCCCGGAGACACATCACGTGGAGATGGTGCCCGATCTCGTCATCGCCTGAGCCGCGGGAACCCGCCGCGGCCCTTTTACTTCAAGTTGCGGCGCCGGTCGGATAAAGGCCGGCGCCGTTATTTTTCCTGAGCGCGGCCGGGAGACCTCTGCATCGGCCCGCCACCGCGCCGACATTCCGCCGTAAGCGCCGAATCGTCCGGACAGCAGCAGCGGGCGTCATCGGCTATCGTGCCGCGGTGATGGACCCGCCTTTCCTGGCGCGGCTCGTAAGCCGCCGCCTCGCCGTCTTCTACGGCTGGATCGTGCTCGCCTGCCTGTGCGCTGCCGGCTTCGCGCGCCAGGGGCCGGCGCTCGCAACCTTGTCGATCTTCGTCGAGCCGCTCAGCCACGAGTTCGGCTGGTCGCGCACCGCCTTATCCGGCGCGGTCTCGCTCGGCGGCGTCTTGGCCGCGCTCGTCGCGCCGCTGATCGGGCCGGTGCTCGACCGCCAGGGCTCGCGTCTGGTGTTGTGTGCGGCCGTGCTGGTCAACGGCGTCGCGCTGATGCTCCTGTCGCTGACCGGATCGCTGTCGGTCTTTTATCTCTTGTTCTGCGTGGCGCGGATGAATTGGGCGGCGCCGTTCGAGCTCGGCCTCTACGGCGCGCTCAACAACTGGTTCATCCAGCGCCGCGCCTTCGCCAGCGGGGTCGCGACGTTGGCGCAGATGGCGGGGCTGGTGGCGATGCCGCTGATCGCGCAAATGGCGATCGTGCAGCAGGGATGGCGCGCGGGTTGGCTGGCGATCGGCGCGACGACCCTGTTGATCGGCTTTGTCCCGGTCTGGCTCCTGATGGTCCGCCGGCCGGAGGATCTCGGTCTCTTGCCCGACGGCGTGGCGGTGCGGGCGGATAGCGGGGCCGCGGCCGCACCAACTCATGCCGCGGCGGTCGAGCCCGCCTTCTCGCGACGGCAGGCGCTCGGCACCGCGTCGTTCTGGCTGCTGCTGCTCTATACCGTGCTGGTGTATCCGGTGCAGGCCGGGGTCAGCCTGCATCAGGCGCCCTATCTGTTCGAGCGCGGCATCGACCCGACGATTGCCGCGACGATCGTCAGCACCTTCTCGCTGATGTCGGCGGCGGCGACCGTAGCCTGCGGCTTGCTGCCGCGGGCCGTGCCGATCCGCTATCCGCTCGCCGCCGCCGGCGCGATCCTGACGCTCGGCATCGTCATCATGCTGGGTGTCCGATCGGCCGCGCAAGGATATCTCGCCGCGAGCGTGTTCGGCTTCGGCATCGGCGCCATCCTGACGTTGTTGCCGGTTGCCTGGGCCGATTATTTCGGCCGCACCCATTTCGGTGCAATCCGCGGTATCGCGCTGTCGGCGCAGGTGCTGGCTCAGGCGGCGGGACCGCTCTTATCGGGCACGCTGCGCGACATGACAGGCGATTACCGGCTGGCGCTGCACTGCTTCGCGGTGCTGGCGGGGATCAGCGTCGTCGCGGCGCTGACGGCGCGCCAGCCGCATGGCACTCCCCAACAAGCCCGCATCCGTCTATGAATACCGGTGCTGAGTGCAGGGCGTCGATGAATAGGTAATGGGTCAGTTTCAATGTAACAGTCTGCGGGTCGGGTTTGCGATCGTCCCTGACCATGCCATATGACCCACTACCGATGAATACCCAGGTCCTCCAGACACGGGCGAGCTTCTGGAAGCGCGCCCCAGTCATCGCGCTGGCCGCGGCGGTCGCGCTGATGGTTGCCGGTTTGATCCTGGCGGCCATGAACGAGCGCGACTACTCGGCGCAAAAGATCGACGAAGTCACCGTCCAGGGGCGATTTCTCGCGCTGATCGTCAGCGCTGCGCTCGATTTCGACGACCGTGCGGCGGCCCAGGAATATGTCGATGCGCTGAAGGCCAATCCGGAGGCCGAGGCGGCGGCGATCTATGATGCGCACGGCTCGCTGTTCGCCAGCTACTCGCGCGGCGGCGCGCCGGCATTGCCCGCCGTCCCGCCGCCGGCGGGCGTCGCGTTCAAAGGCGATCGCCTGATTGTGGCGATGCCGGTGATGCAGGCCGGCACGAAGCTCGGCACCGTCTACCTCGATATGGTCACCGAGCCGGTATGGCGCCGACTGCAACGCTATGTCGGGATCGGGCTGCTGGTCACGATGGCCGCGTTGCTGGTGATGGTGCTCGGTGCGACGCACGCCGCCCTGACGAAGGCCAATACCGAGCTTGCAAGTCAGGCAGTTGACCTCGCGGCCGCGAACCGGCAGCTGCGCGCGCAGATCGAGGAGCGCGAGAAAGCCGAAGAGGCGTTGCGCCAAAGCCAGAAGATGGAGGCGATCGGCCGGCTTACCGGCGGGGTGGCGCACGATTTCAATAATCTGCTGACGGTCGTTGCCGGCAACCTCGACCTGATCGAACGCCTGGCCGAGGCAGCACCGGAGGGCGGGGTGCCGAGCGACCGCCTGCGGCGCCTGGTCGAGGCGGCGCAACGCGGCCTGGCGCGCGGCGAACGGCTGACCCGGCAGCTCCTCGCCCTGTCGCGGCAGGAGCCATTGCAGGCCCGGATCGTTAACGTCAATGCGATGATCGCCGATTTCGCCCCGCTGATTCAGCGCGCGGTCGGCGAGACGATCGACCTGCGGCTCGGGCTTGGCGGGGACAAGTGGCGGTGCAAGCTCGATCCGGCACAATTCGAAGCCGCGATCCTCAACCTGGCGATCAATGCCCGCGACGCCAGCGAAGGCGGCGGTACGCTGACGATCGCGACCGAACTGGCGCGGTCAAAGGATGACGCGCCGACTGAAGGGCGGGCGGGGGTTTCCCAGATTGTGCTCAGGATCAGCGATACCGGGTCGGGCATGCCGCCCGAGGTGCTGCGGCGCATCTTCGAGCCCTTCTTTACGACAAAGCCGCCGGGCCTGGGCAGCGGCCTTGGGCTGGCGCAGGTGTGGGCCTTCGTTACCCAATCCGGCGGACGGGTCGACGTTGACAGCGAGCCGGGCAAGGGCACCATCTTCCAGCTCCATCTCCCGCTCTCGCAGGGGACCGACGACGAGATTGCCGTCGAGCCTCCGACGAGCGCCGAGCAAGGCGGCGCAGAAACGATCCTGGTGGTCGAAGACGAGGATGATGTACGCAACGTCGCGTCGGCGACGCTCGAACGGCTCGGGTATCGAACGATCGCCGCGCGCGACGGGCGCGAAGCCCTCGCCATCCTCGGCAGCGGAGGCGACCTCGATCTGCTGTTCACCGATTATGTGATGCCGAACGGCCTCAACGGCGGCGATTTGGCGCGCGCCGCGCTGCGCTTGCGACCGGGGATCAAGGTCCTGATGACCTCCGGCTATGCCCGGCAGGCCAGCGCCAGTGCCAATAATTCCGCAATCGATGGTTTTGCGATGATCGTGAAACCCTATCGCTCCGCCGAACTCGCGGCACGGATCCGCGAGCTGCTCGACACGATCGCGGTCGACCGCGCGAGCTGAGCCGGGCGCCGGAGGGCGGGCGCGCCTGGCCGGCGCGGCGCCGCGTTGATCCAGGTCAAGGGAGTGGCTGGTGCCGTGGTCTAGCGTCGCCCCTGGTGCGTAAGGCTGCCAGGCGGCCTGCAATGCCCCGGGACAAGTCGAGGAACAGAACATGCGAAAGATGTCCGATCTCGTCCGCAACCAGAACCCGCTGATGCTGCCGCCGAGCGCGACGGTCAGGGAAGCGGCCGGGCACATGCGCGACCGCGAAGTCGGTGCGGTCTTGGTCGCCGAAGGGGATGCCAGGCTGGTCGGCATTTTCACCGGACGCGACGCGGTCAGCCGCGTCCTCGCCGCAGGAAAGGACCCGGCCGCAACGACGCTGGGCGAGGTGATGACCTACAACCCCGATACCATGACACCAAGCCATAGCGCGATAGAGGCGCTCCGCTTGATGCAGGATGCGCGCTGTCGTCATCTGCCAATCGTGGACGGCGGCAGGGTCGTCGGGATTGTCTCGCGCGGCGATTTCCACGGCATCGAGCAGGACCGTCTCGACGAGGAAACCGGCCTGTGGGAGCGCACCGCCTAGTCAGCCCGTCACTCCAGCCGGAGCGAAGCGAAGAGCCGGAATCCGACGTTCGCGAACTTTCGCCCGCCCCTGGATGCCGTTTGCGCGGGCATGGCGGGAAAACCTGGTTCGGGCATTCAGGCCGGCGGGCGCCAGTCGACGCGGACGAAATACCCCGCTTCGTCGAAATGCATGTCGAGAGTGCCGTGAAAGGCGCGCCGCAACGCCTCGCCGAGGCGGCGCGGCAGATGAATGTCGGTCGTGCTGATGACCAGCCCTTCTTGCGTGTCCTCGATGCCGATGATGCGATTGAGGGGATGTTCGCCCTTCTCGGCGGCCTCCTCGTTGCGCGCGAGGCCGGTTATCTCAGCCCCATGCTGCCGCGCGAATGGGCCATGCACGGTGACGATGCCGGCCGGGAGGCCCTCGGCGATGCGGCGGCAGGCCGGGCACGGCTCCTCGTGTGCCTCGGCAGGCCTTTGCCCCCATTGCCACCTTCCATGATGATAGACCGCGCCGCATTGCGGACAGGCGGTCGGCTCCTTGAGCTTATGCGTAGCCTGATAAGGATCCCGGATGTGATCCTGTTGGGCACGGCCGTCGATGCGGCGCCCCGATCGGCTGGGTTGTGGTGACTGCGGCATGGATTTCATCTCGGTTCCTCATTGCGCTGCGCCACAATAGGGGCGCGGCATGGGGCCGCTTTGATCTGGCTCAACGCCGTCAGGCGCGGAACGGGTGCATCGCGATCCAGTGCCGGGCAATATCGATGCGCCGCGCGAACCAGACCCGTTCATGCCCGGCGGCGTAGTCGAGGAAGCGTTCGAGGGCGGCGGTGCGGCCCGGTCGCCCGGCGACGCGGCAATGCAGACCGACCGACATCATGCGCGGCCGGGTTTCGCCTTCGCGATAGAGGACGTCAAAAGTGTCTTTCAGATAGCAGAAGAACTGATCGCCCGAGTTGAACCCCTGTGCCGTGGCAAATCGCATGTCGTTGCTGTCAAAGGCATAGGGCACGACCAGTTGCGGCGTGCCGCAGGAGGTGTCCCAGTACGGCAGATCGTCGGCATAGCTGTCGGCGTTGTAGACGAACCCGCCCTCCTCGGCGACGAGGCGGCGCGTATTGGGGCTGCAGCGGCCCTGATACCAGCCGAGCGGCCGCGAGCCGGTGACGCGCGTGTGGATCTCGATGGCCTTGGCGATGTGCTCCCGCTCGACCGGCTCGGCGACATACTGGTAGTCGATCCAGCGGTAGCCATGCGTCGCGATCTCCCAATCGGCGGCCAGCATCCCGGCGACGGCGGGCGGGTTGCGTTCGAGCGCCATCGCCACGCCATAGACGGTGACCGGAACCGCGCGGGCGGTGAAGGCGCGATGGAGGCGCCAGAACCCGGCCCGGCTGCCGTATTCGTAAAGCGACTCCATGTTCATGTTGCGCATGCCGAGGGTGGGCTCGGCGCCGATCCACTCCGACAGGAAGGCTTCGGCGGCCGGATCGCCGTGCAGGATCGCGTTCTCGCCGCCCTCCTCGTAATTGATTACGAACTGAACCGCGATCCAGGCCTCGCCCGGCCACTGCGCGTTGGGCGGTGTCGCGCCATAGCCGATCATGTCGCGGGGATAGGCCGTATTCATCTGTTCTCCGCCTTCAAGCGCTGCGGTCCCCGGCGCTGCAGCCGGAAACCCCTTATACAGAAAATGACAACTCCGTCCCCCTTACTGTGAAAGGCGGGTAAACTGTCGCCGATGACGACCGATCCGCCGGTGGCCCGCTTTCTCCTGCTTCTCGGCCTGGGGTTCTTCTTCGGCCTCGCCTTCGAAGAGTTTCACGCTCAGGGCGGCGCGCGCCCGGGCGGCGTGCGCAGCTTTCCGCTGCTGGCTCTGGCCGGGGCATTGCTGTACCGGCTCGATCAAACCCGCCTCCTGCCGCTGAGCGTTGGCCTTCTCGTTCTCGGGGCGTGGCTCACCTGCTATTACTGGCGGCATGTCGGGGAAACCGACCCGGACGGCCGCCCCAACGTCGGCCTGATGGTGCCAGTCTGCAATGTGCTCGCCTATCTCTTGGGCCCGATAGCGCTTGCCGAGCCGCCCTGGGTTGCGATCGGCGTCACCGTCGCGGCGGTGCTGCTGATGACCGCGCGCGAAAAACTGCACGGCTTCGCGCGGAACCTCGAGGTCGGCGAGATCGTCACCGCTGGAAAGTTTCTGATCCTCGCCGGATTGGTGCTGCCGTTTCTTCCCAACAAGCCAATCACCGAGCTTACCGTAATCACCCCGTACCAGGTCTGGCTCGCCGTGCTGGCGGTATGCAGCCTTTCCTATGCGAGTTACCTGCTCCAGCGGTATGTCGCGCCGCGCGAGGGCGGGCTGTTGGTGGCGTTGCTCGGCGGGATGTATTCCTCGACCGCCACGACGGTGGTGCTGGCGCGGCGCGCCCGCGCCGAACCGGCGATGCTGCGACAGGCGCAGACCGGGATCATCCTCGCGACGTCGGTGATGTATCTTCGGCTGCTCGTCATTATCGCGATGTTCGATCGCCCGCTCGCCATTGCGCTCGCCCCCGGTCTGCTCGCGCTCGGGTCAGCCGGGCTCGTTCTCGCCGGGCTGTGGTACTGGGCGAGCGCGGCGCCAACCGCTTCCCATACCGCAGCCGAGCCTCCCGCCAACCCGTTGGAGCTGACGGCGGCATTCGTCTTCGCGGCATTGTTCGTGGCGGTTTCTTTGGCCTCCGGTTGGGTCAAGACCGAGTTCGGCGACGCCGGGCTTTATGGGCTGGCGGCAATCGTCGGATTCTCGGACGTCAACCCGTTCGTCCTCAGCGTCGCGGCGGGCGGGACGGCGTCCTTGCCCGTCGGCGTGGCTGTGGCCGCGATCCTGATCGCCGCCTCGTCGAACAACCTGCTGAAGGCGGTCTACACCGCCGTCTTTGCCGGCGGCCGCGCGGCCGCAGCGCCGGCCGCAGCGCTCGCCTGCCTGGCGCTCGGCGGCGCGGGAGCCGCCTGGTGGTTCGCCGTCGCCGGCGGCGGTCGGTAAAGCGAGATCGCGAAAGCGATGCCAAACCCGGCAACGAAGACGTGATCGCGATTGTTATTGATCCACCCGGCGCCGGCGGGTGCAGTGCTGTTCATCGCCCAATTCGGCTGACAGAAGCGGAAGGAACGCAGGCACGCAATGACGCCGCCAGATGACCTTGGCACTGCTCGTGGGGGCGCGGCCGCCGTGACGCGCCAAACGTCGGCCGACAGGATCGTTGACCCGCTATGGTACAAGGACGCGATTATCTACCAGCTGCACGTCAAGGCTTTCTTCGACGGCAATGACGACGGGGTCGGCGATTTCCAGGGGCTGACCCGCAAGCTCGACTACCTGCAGGACCTTGGCGTTACCGCGCTGTGGCTCTTGCCGTTCCACCCCTCGCCGTTGCGCGATGACGGCTACGACGTTGCAGATTACAAAAGCATCAATCCCTCCTTCGGACGGATGGCGGATTTCAAATCGTTCGTCCGCGAGGCCCATCGCCGCCATCTCCGGGTCATCACCGAGCTCGTCGTCAATCACACCTCGGATCAGCATCCCTGGTTCCAGCGGGCGCGCAAGGCGAAGCCCGGTTCGCCGTTTCGCGATTTCTATGTGTGGAGCGATACCGACCAGAAATTTCGGGAAACTCCCATTATCTTTATCGATACGGAGAAGTCGAACTGGACGTGGGACCCGGTGGCCCACGCCTATTATTGGCATCGCTTCTACGCGCACCAGCCCGACCTCAATTTCGACAACCCGCGGGTGTTCCGCGCAGTCTGCGACGTCATGCGGTTCTGGCTCGATCTCGGGGTTGACGGCTTGCGCCTCGATGCCGTGCCCTATCTGATCGAGCGCGAGGGGACGATCAACGAGAACCTGCCGGAAACCCATGAGGTGTTGCGTCGGCTGCGCCGCGAACTCGATGCGCGCTACGGCGACCGCATGCTGCTGGCCGAGGCCAACGAATGGCCGGAGGATGTGCTGCCCTATTTCGGTGCCGGCGACGAATGCCACATGGCATTCCACTTTCCGCTGATGCCGCGGATCTACATGGCCGTCGCCACCGAAGATCGTCACCCGGTCACCGATATCATGCGGCAGACGCCGGACATTCCGGAGACCTGCCAATGGGCGGTGTTTCTGCGCAACCACGACGAGTTGACATTGTCGATGGTGAGCGATCGCGATCGCGACTATTTGTGGAACTACTACGCTGCGGACCGGCGGGCACGCATCAACCTCGGAATCCGCCGCCGCCTCGCTCCGCTGATGGAAAACGACCGGCGCAAGATCGAGTTGTTGAACGCGTTGCTGATGTCGCTGCCGGGTACGCCGGTGCTCTACTACGGCGACGAGATCGGCATGGGCGACAACTACTTCCTCGGCGACCGCAACGGCGTGCGCACGCCGATGCAGTGGTCGTTCGATCGCAACGGCGGCTTTTCCCGGGCCGATGCGGCGCGGCTCTTCCTGCCGCCGATCATGGATCCGGTATACGGGTTTCAGGCGGTCAACGTCGAGGCGCAGAGCCGCTCGCCCTCGTCGCTGCTGAACTGGGTCAAACGGCTGATCGCCGCGCGCCGCTCGCGCCGCGCCTTGAGCCGCGGCACCTTGCGCTTTCTTTATCCGTCGAACCGCAAAGTCATCGCCTATCTGCGCCAATCCGGCGACGAGGTGATCCTCTGCATCGCCAATCTGTCGCGCACCGCCCAGGCGGTCGAGCTCGATCTGTCGGGATGGCGCGGCCGGCCGGTGGTCGAGCTCTTGGGACGTGCCGCGTTTCCCGACACCGGCGACCTGCCTTATCTGCTGACCTTGCAGGGATACAGCTTTTTCTGGTTCGATCTGTTGCCCGCGTCGCAGGACGCCCAGGTGGCCGCCAAACTGCAAAACGTCCCGCGGGAATCGGTGACGCTGGTCATGCCGGAAGGCTGGAACGACCTTTTCGGCCGCCACAATCTGCCGCAACTCGAGAGCGATGTGATCCCGGCCTTTCTGCCGCATCAGACGTGGTTCGCGGGTCAGGGTGTTGCAGCGGTGCGCGTGTTGGCGCATGGCGAGATCGACCGGCCGGCGGCGGACGGCGCCGCAACCGAGGTCTTCCTGCCGCAAATCGTCGAGGCTCAGTTCGCCAACGGTGATCGGCAGCGCTATTTCCTGCCGCTCGCCGCGATCTGGTCGCCGCGCGGCAGCGAGCTGCGCCAAGGCCTGCTCCCGGCCACGCTCGCCGAGCTGCGCCAATCCCGCCGCGAAGGAGCGCTCGTCGATGCACTGGCGCATGACGGTTTTCCGCTGGCGGTGATCGAGGCGATCCGCCGCGACGCGACGGTGCCGCTCGCCGGCGGCGAGATCCGTTTCCGCAAAACGCCGATTTTCGATCGGAGCCCGGTCCCCGAAGGCCTGGTCATTCGCTCTGCCGGCCCGGGCCGGTCGAACAGCTCAGTGTTCTTTGAAGATTACGCGATGCTCAAGATCTACCGGCGGCTCTACCCCGACCCGCATCCCGCGATCGAGATGGCGCGCTTTCTGGTCGAGCGCGCCGGCTTTGCCAACACGCCGCCGCCGCTCGGCACGATCGAGTTCGCGATGGCCGGCGAGACCAGCGCCCAATCGAGCGCCCTGGGCGTCCTGTTCGGCTACGTCCGCAATCAGGGCGATGGCTGGAACCAGGCGCTCGATTATCTGGGCCGCTATCTCGACGATGCGCAGTTCGGCAGCGCCGCTGTCGCAAGCGCGGCCGGGCACGCCGCGGGCCTGCCCGATCCCGACCATTTCTTCCTCACCTTGGCCCGGCAGCTCGGCATCCGCACGGCCGAGATGCACCGGGCATTGGCCGAGAATGCCGGCGACGATCCTGACTTCCGGCCCGAGCCAATCGGGCCGCAGGATCTGGCCGAATGGCGCGATGAGCTGGAAAGCGCTGCCGCCGACATGGTGTCGGCACTGCACCGTGCCCGGCCGGGCTTGTCCGGCCGGACCCGGGATCTCGCCGAGCAGCTCCTCGGCGCTCCGGACCGGTTGCTGGCGCTTATCCGTGCGCTGATCCCCTCAGAGGTCGCGGCGCACAAGACCCGCTATCACGGCGACTTTCACCTCGGGCAGGTCATCGTCGTGCAGAACGATTTTTTCATCGTCGGCTTCGACGGGGCACCGGGACTGCCGCTTCCCGCGCACCGGCGCAAAAGCTCGCCGCTGCGCGACGTTGCGGCGATGATCAGGTCTTTCGACTATGCCGCGGTGGCCGCGGTGCGGCACCTGGCCGAGAGCCGGCCGACCGCCGAGCCGCGGATGGTTGAGCTTGCCGAGGCGTGGCGCCAGCGCGCGGTCGATGGCTTTCGCGCCGCCTACCGCAAGGCGATGCGAGGGTGCCCCTCATATCCGGCGAGCAAGAAACAGGCACGCGAGATCAAAACCTTCTTCACGCTCGAAAGGGCGGTGCACGAGCTGTCCTACGAACTCGCAAACCGGCCGGCCTGGGCAGAGATCCCGCTGAAGGGAATCCTCGGCATTCTGGCGAAGGCGCGCCTTGGTTGAGAATGGCGCATCGGACGAGACCGCGCCTCACTCGGCGGCGGCTTGCTGGCGTAGCAGGCGTGCCAGCTCGCCGCCGAGAAAGCGGGCAAGCTCGGTCATCGCCGGGCGGCCGGCGCGAGCCTCGGCCTCGGGGTTGTAGTTGGTATTGGTGTTGACGTCGTAGGTGTAGACCGTCCCGGCGCCGTCGCAGATGAACTCGATGCCGGCGATTTCGATATCGTTGGTGGCGAGAAAGGCCTCGTAGCGCCGCTTCAGCGCGGGGTCGATGTCGTCGATGATCGCGAACCTGGCACGCGCGTCTTCCCCGGCCGGGCAGAACGAATCGGCGACGGCGCAGGCATCGGCCGGGCACAGATCGAACCCGTCCGACGTATCGACCTCGACGGCATAGAAAAACCGGCCGCCGATGAATTCGGCGCGGGTGATCAGCGGCCCGGTTGGACCACTGACCGGCGCGCGGACATAATGCTGCAGCAGGTGGATGCCATCGATCGGCGGCTGATACTCGGGCCCGTCGAGGTAGGCGGCGAGCGCCTCGGCGGTATGGAACAGCCGGACCCCGAGCCCCTTGCCGCCGCGGTTCGGCTTGAGGATCACCGGGCTGCCTGCGAAATGCGATTGCGCCGCGGCGACGAGGAGTTCCTTGCCGGCGACCAGCACGGTGCGCGGCGTGCGGATGCCGGCGGCTTCGAGCGCGGCATACTGGCGGGCCTTGCTGATTTCGAGATCGAGCGCGCGCGGCCCGTTAATGATGCGCCGCCCATGCCCGGCGAGCCAGGCCAGCACAGAAGCGGTCAGCTCGGCGGCATAGCGGTGGTCGCGGGTGTGCGACGACGCGCTCATTCGACTGTAGAAGACGCCCGCGGGCGGTGCCGTTGACAGGTCGAAGACGCCGCGATCGAGAAACCAGCTGCGCCACGGCAGCTGCTCCGCATCGAGCGCGCGCGCCAGCGGCTCCAGCCAGGCCTCGTTCTCGTGGATGATGTGGATGTGCATCGCGTTGCCTCAAGGGTACGGTCCGAACATAATATACAAACAATGAGATACGAAATTTCTTGTAATCACGGTTTATTATTGTTGTTAATAATGTGTTCTCGGCAATGGCGCACCGGCACGCCGCTTCTATAGTGCTGGGCATCACAGGCGGGGAGGACGGCATGGGCCGGGTCGCGGGCAAGGTGGCGCTGGTTGCGGGGGCGGGCGGCGGCATCGGCGGCGCTGGCGCCGAGGCGCTGGCGCGCGAGGGTGCGGCGTTGTTCTGCACCGACATCGATGCGGCCGCAGCCGAGGCGACCGCCGGGCGCATCCGCGCCGCCGGCGGGCATGCCGCAGCGCGGCGGCTCGACGTGCGCGACCGCGCCGCAGTCGACGAAGCCGTTGCGGCGGCGGTGCGCGAGTTCGGCCGGCTCGACATCCTCTTGGATTGCGCCGGGATCAACCATCGCGGCAATTTCCTCGATCTCGACGCGGCCGTATGGGACCGCATCATCGCCGTCAACCTGACCGGCATGTTCCATCTCGGACAGGCGGCGGCGCGCCAGATGGTGCGGCAGGGTGCCAGCGCCATTGGGGGCGGCAGCATCATCAACGTGACCTCGCAGCTCGCCGAGGTTGCGCGGCCCGAGCGTGCCGCCTATGTCGCGTCCAAAGGCGGCGGCCGCTCGCTGACCCACGCAATGGCGGTCGATCTGGCCGGGCACGGTATCCGGGTCAACGCGATCGCGCCCGGGCCGACCCTGACCGGGCTTACCCGCGCCAGCTACACCGACCCCGAAGCGCGCCGCGCCACCGAGGCGCTGATCCCATTGGGCCGGCTCGGCCAGCCCGACGACCTGGTCGGCGCGATGCTGTTCCTCGCCTCGGACGAGTCGCGCTGGGTGACCGGCAGCACGGTCACGGTCGATGGCGGCTATCTCGCCGTCTGATTTCCCCGACCCGTCGCCCCGGCGCAAGCGACGGGCACCGCTCCCCCGAATTCCGGCTCCGCTGCGCTTCGGCCGGAATGACGGTTGACGAAAACCTCAAGGGGCGAGTGCGAAGCGGATCGCCACCGAGACCTCAACGTCGGCCGCCGTCATGTCCGCCGGGAAGGGCGGCAGGCTGGCGCCCTGCATCATCCGGTCGATCGCCGCGTCGAGATCGGGATGGCCGGTGCTCTGAACGACCGCGTAGCTGAGCACCCGCCCCGACCGCGCGACACGAAAACGCAGCACCGCCCGCCCCTCTTCGCCCCGCTCGCGGGCGCTCTCGGGGTAATGCTTGTGGCTCGCGAGCCAAGTGCTCAGCGCGGCGCTATAGGAGGCGCTGACGACCGGGGCCGGCGGGCGCCGCGGGGCCGGCATCGCCGCGGTCTGCGGCGGCATCGTCGGCGGCATCGTCGGCGGCGCTTCCTTGCGCTGCGGCTGCCGCCTCTCGATAGAACGAGCGAGATCAGAAATCTGCTTGGGGGAAAACACAAACCTCGAGACCTTCCAGGTGAAGCCTTGCAAACTCATCATGAAGGTGACCGGTTCGCTTTGGTTGTTTTGCACCCGTACCAAAAAGCGTGTGGGACCGTCGAAAAATGCCCAGGTCACGGACCGTAAGGGATCAATCGAAAAATCTGGATGTGTCGTTTTTTGCTCCCGCAGCATCGTTACCAATGTCGCCGGGTTTACTATTTGGTCGATCATGATGTCGGCGAATTTCGCTCCGAGCATCGTGCCGAGAAGCCTGAAGCCAGCCTCGGCGCTACCGGAATTCTCCGGCTTCACCGTCAACATTGTTATCGCGACCGATAGATCATCCTTCAGACCTTGGCGAACATTCGGCCAGTCAATTTCGTCCTCCAGGGCCGCTGTGTCCTGTGTTTTCACGGCCTGGGCCAATTCGTAAAGGGTCAAATAGGGATAGGCGGTATAATACCAAGTCCCTCCGAGCGCGACTCACGTAGGGGATTCCCAAGGCGAGGAGAATGTGATTCACCGTGGCAAACGAGAGGGGGTTTGCCATGGCGGCAGCGGTTCGCCTTCGGGAGGGTTACGACGCGGTAGGATTGCGCGATCTGGCGAAGCGGTCTGTGGATGCCGCTCAGACCCGACGCTTGTTGGCTCTGGCGGCGATCTATGACGGCGGATCTCGCACCGAGGCCGCCAAGATGGGTGGCGTCGGGCTGCAAACGGTGCGGGACTGGGTGTTGGCTTTCAACGCCGAGGGGCCGCCTGGCTTGGTGAACGGCAAGGCCCCGGGCAACGCGCCGCTGCTCACCGAAGCGCACCGGCAAGCGTTGCTGGAGATCGTCGAGAGCGGTCCGATCCCGGCGGTTCACGGCGTTGTCCGCTGGCGGCTGGTCGATCTGGCGCAATGGGTGTTCGAGGAATTCCGCATCTCGATCAGCAAGCAGACGCTGAGCCGCGAATTGCGCGCTCTGGGCTTGCGCAAGCTGTCGGCGCGACCCCGGCACCACGCCCAGGATGGCGAGGCCCTGGCGGCGTTCAAAAAAACTTCGCCGAGAGCCTCGACGTGATTGCCAAGCGCGACGCGGCCGGCAAGCCGATAGAGATCTGGTTTCAAGACGAGGCCCGGATCGGCCAGAAGAACAAGATCACCCGGCGATGGGCACGGCGCGGGACGCGGCCCTCGGCACCCCACGATCAGAGAACGCGCTCGACCTATATCTTCGGCGCGATCTGTCCGGCCAAGGGGACTGCCGCCGGCCTCATCCTGCCGCGCTGCAATACCGCCGCGATGGCGCTGCACCTGGCCGAAATCTCCCGAACGGTTACACCGGGCGCCCATGCCGTCCTGCTGCTCGATCAGGCCGGCTGGCACCTCTCCGCCAAGCTCGACATCCCCGACAACATCACCCTGATGCCGCTGCCCCCGAAGTCGCCGGAACTCAATCCGGTCGAAAACATCTGGCAGTACATGCGCGACAACTGGCTCTCCAACCGGGTCTTCCAGTCGTACGGCGACATCCTCGATCACTGCTGTCATGCCTGGAACAAGCTCGTTGACCGGCCATGGACTATCATGTCGATCGGCCTGCGCGATTGGCCCCATCGGTTCTAATCAGCGGGATTTGGTATAAGCCGGCCGTTTCTAAAGACCGCAGTAATGGAAGACGGTTGAACCCATCTAAACCAGGAAGCGCCGATAGAGTGACGGTCGCGATCCTGACATCTCGATGGCATCGTCATCCGGGGAATCTCGGCCCAAGCATGATGCGCGCGACGATCCGCCCGCACCGCCGGCGAACCGAGGCGCGGCGCAGGTCGATCGTCTCGAAGAACTTCGGGATCGACCGATCCGGGGCTATGCTGCGTTCGCCACCGGCGACCGATGCGGCCGTCCCCGTGAGGACGCCGGCGGCCGAATCAGGGAGGGCGAGTATGTCGATCACGTTCGAGATCAAAGCCTTCGAGTTTGGCGGCATCGCACCCTACGGATGGGCCCCCAATCCCGGAAAGTTCGGCGGCAGCATCATGGGCCACGAGTTCACGATGGTCGCCATGGTCAAGCTCAAATGGAGCCGGGATTGGTTCAGCGGACCGACGGTGACCAACAAGCTTCCGGCCCTCGTCTGGAGCGAGAAGGAATTCTGGTGGGAGCAGGACAGACTCGGGAACCTGGATCTACAAGGGTGACAACAACAAGGGCGATCTCTACCAGACCGCGCCCGGCAGCCCGACGTGGGGCGGCTTCCAGCACCATACCGGAAACGATGTCCGAGACCTGCTCTGGGTTTACGAGCCGGGCTTTGGCGTGCCCAACGCGGCGCGGGCCCGGCTGCTCAGCCTGACCCAGAACAGTATTGTCAATGCCCAGACGCTGGTCATCGACGCGCTCAAGAAAGAGAAGAAATACAGGGACGCGCAGACGCTTTCGACAACGCCGAAAAAACGTAACGAAGGCGAAACCCTGATGTGGTGGCTCACCGCTGAGCGGCTCGCGGAAAAATCCCAATCGGTGATCGTCGCCGCGCTCGATCGTCCCGGTATGGCCAAGAGCGGCGGCAGCGGCGCCTCGGGTGGTGGCTTCACCTCGAAGACCACGGCCCCGTCGCGCCGTCGCGTGCTGCAATTCAGTCTGAGCGTTGCCGGCTCGGCCGAAATCTTTACCGCGACCCAAATCCTGGAGACCCAGAATTCGGTACCCTCGATCAGCAAATTCCTGATCCCCGGCCAGTCGGACAACTGGTGCCAGGCAATTCCCGACAAATACCTTGCTTATTGGCGCGGCCATCTCGATCTGAACAACGTCTATGCCCAGACGACCGATCTCGAGGCGGGCAACCTTGTCGATCTGTGGATCGCCCAGCATCCGCCCGCCCCGACACCGACCCCGACCCCTTGGGTGGTCGGCATAATTACCCCGACACCGACCCCCTGGGTGGTCGGCATCAAACCCACCGGCTGACCACAGGCGCCGGGCCGCCGCGGGGACCGGCCCGGTACCGTCGGGCCAGCACCGTCGGGAGCATCGGCGGCGGCCGCTGCATTCCCGGTGCGGCCGGTGGCGGATCTGCAAGTCGGCGTGCCGGCGGATGAGGAGCCGGCCTCGGAACTGCGCGGATCGCTGGTCTCCGGCGCCGAGACGTTGGCCGCGGCATCAACCCAGCATCCGGCGCCAAACTCCGGGTCAACAGCACCTCCCGGCAACGGCGCCGCGCCGTCCGCGGGCCCGGCAGCAGCGACATCGGCACAAGCCGCCGCCGGCCAGGCGCCAACCCCGGTGCCGGCTCGCGCGGAGCCGCCGAAACGCGCCTTCGCGGTGCGCGTCGGCGCCTATCTCGAGCCGGGCGCGGCGCAGCGGCGCGCCGGGTTTCTGCACCTGCGCGGCTACCAGCCGCTGGTCTTGTCGTCACGGCAGCCGGAAGAAGGGCTGACCTGGTATTCCGTCGTGCTCGGGCAGGCGAATGATCTGGCGGCGGCACGCCGCAGGCCGAGCAGTTCGAGGGTGATCAGCAACAGCACCCGGAGATCGTCAGTTGGTCGCTGGTCCCCGCGGGCCCCGGCCCGGGCGATCCGTCGAACTCATCCGCCAAGCCGCCGTCCTGAAGCGTCACGATCTGCCTACGGGCTTCCCCCTTCGCCCCGGCAATGGCGGGCAAGACCTGGCCCGCGATCCGATCCCGATTTCGGCAATCAGTCCAACCGCCCCCGCGCGCGCGGGCGCATCGAGTATTCGGCGGGATCGGGTGCGATGCCCGCCTCGGCGAGCCACTGCTCCTTGGCGACCACCTGGTAGGAGCCTTTGCGGGCGATGCTCGCCATCGTGCGAAAATCCACCAGGCTTTCGATCGCAAAGACACCCCTGTGCGGCACAAAGGCAATTACCGGAAGGCACTCGGCGAGGCTTCCCTTCGCCAGGGCGATATTGCCCGCCTCGTCATTGTGGTGGATGGCGTTTCCTCCCTTGTAGCCGCCGGCGCCCTAAATCGCCGTGTTCAGCATCGCCTTCACTGTGAGAATGCGAGCGCTAACGTCGCCGTAGCGGTAGTTCTCCTTACGCCCGCTCGCCTGCAGCCGCGCGTTCAACAGCGGGCAATCTCGGTAAATTACCGATCCCGCCGAGGAACGCTCCGGCCGAGGAAACGACGGGACCGACGCCGTGCCTGATCGCGGATGGGCGAATGTTCGGCGCCTTTTCGGCGATCGGCCCCATATGGGCAAGCTGAAAGGCGACAGCGTGCTGACCGCGCATTGCATCCTGCCGCGACGGCCAGATCGTGAACAGGTCGTAATCGGCGGTCACGCAGGCCTTAAAGCCGCGCCGCTCCGTGCCCGGGTTGATCAGACCGAGGATCGTCTCGTATCCCCGGAACAAGATCGGCTTTGACACCTCCGCCGGGTAGAGCTGCCTGAAATTGCGGCCTTGCAGGCACAATACGAAGTGGTTTTGGGCCCAACCCTCGCCATCGACATGCAGCCATGGATTGCGGGCATTGCCCACCGGAATCAGGCGCCACGGCAGGGTCAAGCGCTCGGTCTGGCCCCCTCCATTCGTGAAGGTCTGGCTCGAAGTGCCTTCGAAGCTGCCGGCGCCGACCGCCCTGACCTCCTGGAGGATGCCCGCTTGCCGCAGGTGATCGAAACGCTCGCCGGAGATGACGATCGGCATGACCCCGGCCTTCCAGGCAGCGACGTCCTCGCCGGCAGGGTTGCCAAAGAACTTTTCGTTGATGTGCCCCGTGAGCGCATCATGCGTCCATGCGATGTTCTTGACCCGGTAGGATATCCCTTTGTCTCCGGGCTTGCTGAGGCGCGGATCGGCGCAAACAAATCCGCAAATCGGTCCCCAATCGCAAGATTTCGTGTCGATACGAAAGCCCTTCATACTGTAGTTCTCGGCAATCAGGCCTTGCGCAGCGCTGCCCGGAGCGCGAAAAAAGATGAAGCAATCCGTCCGATCAGCAACATCCTGGCACGCCCGCGCATGTTTGACGACGAAGCCCGTTACGCCGCAGGCGCTTTGTGGATCGGTCTTCATTGGGGCAGGGACCGTGCGCGGTAATTGCCGCGGTCGTGTCGGCAAGGAGGTTCAAGCGTACCCATTGATGCCCAACGCGACAATCGGAATCACGAGTGCCGAACCGACCGACATTCCTTTGGCGCGATCGGTTCTCGCCTGTCGGGCCGCCATGGCCGAGTGAGGCTTGCGCAGCGCGCTCCGATCGCAACGCAATCTGTTGCGGTTTCCACCGCCTGCCGCGGAC
The DNA here is from genome assembly GCA_963789255.1 of uncultured Alphaproteobacteria bacterium. Taxonomy (GTDB): domain Bacteria; phylum Pseudomonadota; class Alphaproteobacteria; order ATCC43930; family CGMCC-115725; genus DATARH01. The sequence goes on from CAWBJW010000002.1 coordinate 505,285, forward strand.
GCTGCGCGCGATTTTGCCGTTGCCCAAGACGCCGGAAGGGACGATTCTGGCTCGCAACCATCGGGAATGCGGGGAGTGTCGGCTAACATCGCTCCAGACCTCGCATACGCCGCAGGATAACGCCCAGATCAGGGATTCGCTTCGAGGAACAGGACAGAGCCAATGCGCGAGATTTTGAAGGAAGATGTCCTTACTTTTTTTTGTGTTCAGCTGGACCCAAATATCCCCCCGATATGTCGCCCGCGGTTTCCGCGCAGCTGGTAAGCGATAAAGAAAAATATGAATTTGGGAAATTACGTCCCCAGCAGATACCCATGCTGCAAAATGGTGAGAGAGATAATAATGTGAAGAGATACTATCAGAACTTGCTATACTCGAATGAGATGCCTGATTCTGCCGGTTTTCTTTTGGCTGGGGTAGTGTATCACGCCGGCTTCGGCGCCGGGTGTTCTCGGGATCCCGGTTGACAAGAGAAAGTGGAGGAAGACGATGCCCAAATTTCAGCAGACACGCATTAACGAGACCCTGGACGAAATCACTGAAATGGAAAGAACCGGGGCTTTGCAGCAAGGACGTCACCCTACCGCGGACCAAATGAGAATGCTGGTTACTGCCTTAAGCAATGCAGAGAAGAGCACCTTGAACGAGGCGTTAAAGCGGGGCGATTACACCAACCAAGGGCCCGGACTGACGACTTGGGGCCAGCAAAGAGTCCAAATAATTCAGCTCAGGACCAATGAAAAGAAGGAGCGAGCTCTGCATCGCGCGCTTCTGATGGCCCTCACTCTGAAATCGACCCAGCCCTTTAACACCGCAGTGCAGGATGCCACGGCAACCGTTAACGGCATGCGCAACGCCGTGGGCGCTGTAGGTTCTGTCGCACGGCTCAAGGAATTGCAGGACAGGTTGAGACAGGAGGTGCACAACCTGAATGCCGCGCTAGACCTGGTCAGGCTGAACGTGCAAGAGCTCGCCTTCGCAGGATGGGACACCACGAAGCACCGCAATCCGTTACGTCCGGGTTGCGCGATCGGCCAGCGGGGAACGAATGGACCGGGAACGCTGGGGTGCTTTGTGGTCGATGGTGCCGGGGCCATCTACATCCTGTCGAACCTGCACGTATTGAAGCAGGCTGGAATTGGCCTGGGTGATGCGGAAATCATTCAGCCCGCGCATCTTTGCGGCGGTTCATACACCGATGTTGTCGCCGACTTTGTCGCCGGGGAGCCAACGCTGGATGCTGCCATAGCGCGCGTGAGACCCGGAATCCAAGTGACCCAGGCCATCGCGGGCGCAAATGGCTTCACCATCTCGGGCACCGCGCAGGCTTATCAATGGCAGCTTGTGATGAAGTACGGCTGCGCGACGGGCTTCCGCCGCGGAGAAATCAGTATAGCGGTCCCATACAGTGTGCCCTTTGGGCGTGCCGGATTCGGAAGTGGGGATTTCATCCAAATAACGCGCGACGGAGCCCTGGACACCGTAGCCAATATGGGTTTTCAGATTGCAGGCAACTCCGGTACGATTTTGTGCGACCTCCAGGGCCGGGTTCTCGAACTCATGAGTCTGGGCGGCGGAAACAGGCAGCAGACAGGGCTTGCAATCTTGATTGGCCCGATCCTGCAAAGATTCCATGTGCAGATTCTCGCCGCCGGGATGCACGTGGCGCCGTAGGTGATCTCGATGGCCCCGGCCGCTGCGGTGAAGCCCCCTCGTAATGTGCCAGGGTGACTGTCGTGGGCGCTTTAGAGGGAAACGCTGAACAACGTTTGGGTAGCTGACGATCTGCCGCCGAGGCCAATTTCCGCGACCAACGCCCGGCAATAACCCCGCGAGCAACATCGGCCTGGCGCGGGTGCCGGCTCAGCAAGTCCGGCTCGCAAAATAACTTCCCGCTTCCCAGACCTATCCGCGGCGCTCACCCGAGCGGGTCCGGATCTCGGCAATCCGCTCGATCTCCGCCTTCGCGCGCGGATAGATCGACAGGAATTCGTGAAAATCGGCGGCTGACAGTTCGAGCGCCCGGCCATAACCCAGCGAGACAACATCTACCCCGCGCGGGCGCCCGCTCAGCAACGCCATCTCGCCAAAAAACTCCCCGCTTCCCAGGCGTACCCGCTCATTCGGCAGCACGACCTCGACAGCCCCTGAGGATATAAAGAACATCCCCCTGCCGCGCTCCCCCTCGCGGATGATCACCTCGTCCGGTACCAGGAGCCGGGGCCGGAAGAGCCGCGCCAGCGCCTTCAGCGCATCCCGCTCCAGGCCGGCGAACATCTCAAAAGACCCGATCAGCTCCTCGATTTGCAGCCCGGGATCGAGCGACGGCAGCAACACCACCGCGCGGTCTTCGCGCGGTGGCTGCGTCACGAGCCAGGAAGTCCAGCCAAGCCGGACCCCGTCGGCGGTCAACAGGCGCAGCCGCGGCACTTCGGCGGCCGCCAGCAGCAGACGCACCTCGCAATCGGTGTTGTAGCCGGCGAGCAGACCGACGAGCGAGCGTAACGGCGGGGAGGCGTCGCCGATCGGCAGGAACTGCCGGAACGTCGCGAGATCGAGCGGGCCCAGATTGAGCCGGATCGCCGCGTTCTGGTCCCAATACCGCGAGCCCAACACAAAACCGCTGCCGAGGCGGCTATTGCGTCCGCCGGCGCCGAGCCGCGTCTCCTGGTCGGGGCCGAGCGGAACCCATCGCCCGATCATTGCTTCGCCGGCGACGCGGACGCCGAAATGCGCGGCGACAACTCGCTCGGTCGCGTGCAGGCTGCGCGGCGTCACGGCCAGCAGTCCGGCGCAATGCAGCAGCGCCCGGTCCGGCAAACCGTCGAGCCTGCCCTGCAAACCTTTTGTTCCAAGCCCGATCAGGGCGGCGAGATGCCGCGCGAAGTTGCTATGCTGCGGCCCGCCGCGGCTGAGCGCGGCGCGGTGGCGCTGGCGAATGCGGAAGAACAGCGAGATCAACCGATGATTGAAGATGTCGAGGAAGTCGCGCCCGGCGGTGTCGTGCCGACGCACCCGATCGAGGATGCGCTCGCTCAACGGGCGCGGTAGCGGCCCGAACGCGCCGGCAAGGCCCATGAAATTGACGGTCATCTCGGGCGGTACGCCCGGGCGGTCGGCGGGCCGTATGGTCTCGATTTCGCTCGCCGCGAAATCAGCGCTGAGGCTCGACCGCAGGCGGACGGCTTCCTGTTCGGCCTGCACCCCCTCGCCAAGCCCGTTCGCTCGCGGGGTTATCACCTGCAGCAGGCGGACGGCCTGAAAAAAGTCGAACCGATAACTCTCGGCGAAGATCTGCTCGATCAGAGCAAGATCTTTTCGCCAGCCATAGCCGGCCATACCCGCCAAATCCCCTCGCGTTGCCGGCTCTTGGCGACCAGTTGGGTAAAGGAGTTGACAGCCGCGTGGAGCGCCAGAAAGCGGCTCAGCACCGCCGACAGCAGAAAGGCGCTAGCGCCGACATAAAGGCTCTCGTCGAATTCGAGCGTCACTTCGGTGCCGCGGCAGAAACCGCGCCAAGCCTCGCTGCCGATCCGGCGCACAATCGGTCAACTCGACAGGCCGCGGATGCCGGCGATCTGCTTCTCGGTGCTTTCAGTCGCGGCAAAGCTGTACAAGCGCAGGATTTCCCGCAAGGCGGCGAGGCTCTCTTCGCCGCCGACCAGCGACAGGTGGTTCAGCGACAGGTGCGAAACGAGCTGCCATAAGGTCTGGCCGCGCATTGGCGGCGACAGACTGCCGGGTCGGCCGCGACAGGCAGGCGATGCGGCGCACCGGGGCGTCGAGCTCAAGCGCCAACGGCGTCCCCACGGCAATCTGTTCGGCGACGCCGCGGTTGGTCGCCAAGGTTTGGGCGAAGACCGTCTGCGCCGCCGGCCGCGTCGGGTTCAAGTTCAGGTTGACGAAGGAAATCAGGATCTCGGTCCCCGGCAGATCCGCGCGCACTGTCGTCTGGCGTCGCGCAATCCAAAACGCGGCCTGGCGGTCGCGCATCACTTCGTGCGTATAGGAATAGAATGGCTGAAAAATCGTACTGTCGTCCTCGTAGGGCGAGGTCGCCAATACCTTGACAATCGAATGAATCTCGGTCGATCGCTCGAGGCGGCTGTCGGGAACAAGCAGGTATTCGAGCTTCGTCTGATCGAGGCTGATCGGCTCGGTCGTCTTCGGAAACAGGTTGACGATCGGCGTGCACCCCGGCACGAAGCTGTCCGCCCCGACATCGAGCTGCTGTCGCGGCACCGTATCGAGCAGAAACAGGATGTCGACCGCCCGGCCGACGCCGAGGCCGGGAACCGGGTCGAGATCGAAGAACAGAAATTTCTCGGGAAAGCAGAAATATTCCTGGATCACCCGATAACCGAGATGCGCTTGCGGCGGATAGGGAAGCACGCCTTCATCGGCGGCGAACCCGACCGCGCGCACTGCGCCGGCCGGCAAGATCGCACTTGGCGCGCGGCCGCCCTCCGGCACGATTGCGATATTGAGTACGTTGTTGACGAGCAGCTCGTAGAGCGCCGCCGAAACGGTGGAGCCGGCGGCGATGTGAAACCGCAATCGCGGCGGTGCCACGTCGGCAAAACTCTGTTGCCCGAGGCATTCCAGTTTCAAGAGCAGCACCGAGGCGACGCCGCGGACGCTATCGAGAAACCCGAATTCGCCGGGCGCCAAAAATGCCGCGCCGGCGACGCCGATCGGCCACAGCGTCACCGGATAAGCAGTGTGGAAGCGGCAGGTCAGCCGCGCGCCGTCGGGGGCGGTGGCGTCGGCGTAGAGCTGGGTGCGCGCCGGGATCGTAAACCCCCCGGCGGTGCGCGCCTGCGCCGCGTCGACCTCGAAGCGCGCGATCGCCATCGACGGCAATGGGCTGACGAGGTGCGGATACAGCACTTCGAGCAAGGCGGCCGGCAGCTCGACGAATTCGTTGTCGATCTGCCGTTGCAGCCGCGCTGTTAGAAAGGCGAAGGACTCGATCAGCCTTTCGACTTGCGGATCGGCCGATTCATCGCCCTCGAATTCGAGCCGCGCCGCGACCTTGGGATACAGCCGTGCGAACGTGGCCCCCTTGCTGCGTAGGTACAGCAGCTCGCGCTGGTAATGCGCCAGGATGTCGTCGAGCTCGTCATCCATCGAGATCTTCGACCGTCTCGGTCGTTCCCGGCACCGGCAAGGCGAAGGAAACCGCCTCCATGACGGTTCCAATCGCGAGCTTGCCGGCGACTTCGACGATCATCGCCTCGCGCCTTTCCTGCGACTGAACGATCGTCACCCGGGGCGACAGCAGCCGCGGCTCGAACGCCGCGATCGTTTGCTCGATTACGCGCACCAACTCGGCTTGGCTGCCGCCGGCGCCCGGCCAGAAATACGACAAATCCGGAATGCCGTAGTCGATCGTGCTGCGCCGGCGGCGGGCGATTTCATCGGCCGCGATCGGCGCACGGGTGTTGAGCAGCCGGTCGAGTTCGGCCGCCACCGACAGGCGCAAGCCCGCCGCATCGAGCGTACGGCGGGGCTGCGCCTCGTACTGGATCGTCGGGTCGTCGTCGATAAGCCGGTCGAACAGCAGCGCTGGCGCACCGGCGACGGGTTTTGGCCCGCTCACGTCGGCGCGGGCGGCGACCAGGGCTTGTTCGTGATCTGGTCCCATCCGACCGGCTGGGCGCCCGCCTCGTCGCCGGTGACTTTCTGCGCCTTGTAGTTGAGGCCGAACTGTCCATAAGTCAGCGACCAGCTCTCCATCGGACGGTCCGAACTCCCCGCGATGCTGTAGCTGGTTATGAAGACCTCCGCCATATTGATGACGAGGAACGTCAATTGCGGCGTGTTGGTGCCCGATTCGCCGCCGGCTTGCCGGGCCTCGAACTGGACCGACTGGAGATGCTCGCCGTTGTACATCGCCTGCAGCAGGTCATCGGTGGCAGAATCGAGGTATTTGCTGAAACTGAAATCTTGCAAGCTCACCTTGCCGCCGCCGGCGCCGCCGCTCGCCGAGGAGAGGGTCGTCGACTGCATCGCGCCGGTTGACCAGGCAAGGACCTCGCTCCAGGCGGGATGTTTGTCATCGGTCGATTCGCCTGCGATTGCCGTGCCCGCGTGATTCTTGAACAGAATGTAACAGTTGACAGCCATGGTCTTGCTCCTTGTCGGCCGGCGTCACCAGAGTTGCCGGCCTTGCTAAAGGTTGCGGTGCGCGATCGTGTCGGGCCCGGATTATGCGGCCGGGGCCGGCAATTCGGCCACCAGACGGATCGAGGCGGTCAGTTCCTCGAGCTGGAAATGCGGCCGGAGGAACACTGTCGCCCGGTAGGCGCCGGGCCTGCCGGGAACTTCGATCACATCCACCCGAGCCTCGCGCAACGGATACCGCGCCTTGATGACCTGCGGCGCGTCGTCCTTGGCGAGCACGTACTCGACGATCCAAGTATTGAGGAACGTCTGCACGTTGTCGCCACTCATGAAGCTGCCGATTTTGTCGCGCATGATGATCTTGATGTAATGCGCGAAACGCGAGGAGTTGAGGATGTAGGGCAGCCGCGCCGACAGCTCGGCATTCGCATTGGCTGCAGCGGTGTTGTACTTGACCGGCTTGTTGGCCGACTGGCCGCTGAAGAAGGCGGCATAGTCGGTGCCCTTGCAGTGCACGAGAGCGATCAGGCCCTGATCGCTCAGCTCCTTCTCACGCCGGTCGGTAATCGCGATCTCGGTCGGGCATTTCAGCGCGATGTCGCCTTCGTCGGTCAGGAAGGTGTGGGTCGGCAGCCCTTCGACCTTGCCGCCGCCCTCGACCCCGCGGATTGCCGCCGTCCAGCCGTAGAGCGAGAAGGCGTTGGAAATCCGCTGGGCGAGGGCATAGGAGGCGTTGCCCCACAGATATTTGCCGTGATCGCGCCCGTCGGTGTCTTCGACAAAGCCGACGCCTTCGACCGGCACCGTGTTCGGCCCGTAGGGCAGGCGCATCAGGATGCGCGGCATGACGAGCGTCACATACCGCGAATTCTCGCTCTCGCGGAACGAGCGCCACTTGATCAATTCGGCGCTCTCGAAGATTTTCGACAGATCGCGCGGCACGCTCAATTCGGTAAAGCTGCCCAGATCCAGCAGCTTCGGATCGACCGCGGCGATAAACGGCGCATGCGCCGCCGACGCCACCTCGGCTATCTTCTCGATCAGCGCCATGTCCTGCGGATGCCGCCCGAACGAGAAATCGCCGATCAGACAGGCTGTAGGGCAGCCCGCCGAAGGTGCCGTATTCCTCTTCATAGAGCTTCTTGAACAAGGCGCTCTGGTCGAATTCGACGGCCTTTTCGAGGTCCCTGAGCAATTCCGCCTTGCTGATGTTGAGCAGCCGCAGCTTGAGGTTCGGTCCCGTCTCCGAATTCATGACCAGATAGTGCAGCCCGCGCCACGCCGCCTCGATTGCCTGCACCTCGGGATCGTGCAGAATTTCATTGAGCTCGGCGCTGATCAGATCATCGATCTCGGCGATCTTGTCGTTGATGATCTCGACGACATCGCCGCTGACCGTGCCACCTTCCGCGACCACCTCGTTGACGAACTCGCTGACGAGATCGCGCGCGTAGCTGCGCTGCGACTTGTCGCGCGCCAATCGTCCCTCGACGATGATCTGGTCCAATACCGTCGTCGCCACCGCGGCGTTGCCCTGGGCATCGCCCTGGCCTTGCAGATCCGACATGGGGAATTTCCCTATTCCAAATTTACGATGCTGCCGGCTCGCCGGTCTCGGCCGGCTGCGGGGCCTCCGGCGCGGGCGCGGGCGCCCCGAGATCGTTGCGCAGTGCTGCCCGCATCTCGGTGCTCTCGACCACCTGCGTCAGCAGAGAATTGAGTTCGTCGTTGCCGTCGAGCTTGGTCAACAGGTCGCGCAGACGCTTGCGCCCTTCATAGAGCTTGCGCAAGGCCGGCACCTGTTCAATCAACGCCACCGGGTTGAAATCGTCGATATTCCTGAACCGCAATTCGATGTTGAGCGGGTCTCCGTCTTTTTGGAGGCGGTTCGGCACCCGGACCGCGAGCCGGGGCCCGATCGCGCTCATCACGTCGTTGAAGTTGTCGCGATCGATGTAGACGAATTTGCGGTCCTTGACCGGCGGCAGCGGCTCGCTCGGCTTGCCCGACAGATCGGCGAGAATGCCCATCACGAACGGCAGCTCGCGCTTCTCGATCGCACCGCCGGTCTCGACGTTGTAGGTGATCTGGACGCGGGGCGGACGTATCCGATCCAGTTTGTGTTGGGTATTTTCCGGCATGATCCTTCTCCCTTATCTATACGTTTACAAGCGATTTACCCGCGTCCCAACGGGCATTTGGATTATAGTATGTCGTGCAAGCGGCTTGGTACAGCCGGCATCTGGCATCGCATCCTTCTCCCCCGGTCAATCCCGGCGGCGGTCGCCTTTCGCCTCGCCGTCGCCGCCCATTCCCAACAACTCGAACAGGACCGCAAGATCGTTGCTGCCCCTGGTCAATTCGACGAGCAGCTTATGCAGCGGCATCATACCCCAAGACGCCGCGCGCTGCACGATGTAGGGTGTCGGGCTGTGGGGCTCGACGACGAAAAGATAATCCGCAATCTCCATCAGCAGCCGGTACGCTTCTTCGCGGCTGCGGATTTGAATGCGTGACGGTGGCGTCGGGTCGCCAACAGCGGCATTAGCAAGGTCCGTTGCCGGCGGGAGCGCATCGTCGGGCGCGGATGGCATCGGGTTCGCCGGGACCGGCAGCTTTCGGGTATCTTTCCGCTGCGCCAGCGCCGCGTCAACGAACCCCGCAATATTGCTCAGCGCATCGCGAATTTGGCCAAGGCCCGGCTCTTCCCCGCCGCAGCAGCGGTTCAGACTTGCCCTAAGCGACTCGGTGTGTGCCAAACCACGGCCGAGCTGTTCCCGCAGCTCCTCATAGAAAGAAGTCGGTGTCGCCGCCACGCTCGCCAATACGGCCTCGATCGTCGCAGTGTTCGTATCGCCGCCGTGCGCCATGTCGCGACGCTGCGCATTGACGTAGTCGGTCCACGAGTAGGAAATGGCCTCGGTCGTTCCGGGGCGGGTCAGCGGCAAGGTGTAGATCGCCTGCGCGACTTTCTCATTGAGCCATTCGATCGTCATCAGCCGCGCGCCGATGTCGCCGCCGTCAATGGCGGGAAAAAGATCCGGCCAGAACCCGTCGCACAGCGCGACGAAAATCCTGAGCCCTTCTACGACTCCGACAAACCCGTCGCGGTAGACGAGCGCTTCAACCAACCAACAGGCGATCTGCAGGTCCTTGGAACGCTCGCTCAGCGCGTCCGCGCAGAGATCGACGACCAGATTCCAATCCGCCCGCTTAACGTCGCGACGCCACACCCCCTGCGGCAGGTTCGGATCCTCGTCGCGGCGCGCCTCGCGAATTCGGTCGTATTCGGGCTCGTAGCGCAACGATACACCTGCCGGCGACGGCCCCGGGATCGGCTGAATGAGCCTCCCGATATCGATCTCGCCGTCCGGTACGGGTCGCGCCGGAGGCGTCGCCGGTATTGCAGGGGCCGCGGCCTCGATCATCGCGAAGCGCCCGGGTAGCTTGACAGTTTCGGCGTAGCTTCGGGAAAGAGCATCCTGGACCGGCCGGCCGACAGGTCGGGGGCCTGCTCGGGGAAATCGGGAAGCACAAGGGCGGCGGCCTTCGGTCCGGTCGCCCCCGGCGCCGTCAGGCTGATGCGAATATACGCGATTACTTGATCCTCCGGGGTGACGGGCTTGGCCCTCTCCGTATTCGGCACGCTGACCGGAATCGTAAATTTGAGCAAGTGGGGAACTGCATCGGCACTACCCGGATCGGCCTCGTCCGGGGCCGCGAGGTGTTCGCGCAGGAGCTTAATCAACGCCCAGCGGCCGTTAACAGCGAAAATCGCAGTGCGACCATCGACCTGCGGGCCTTTTTCGCGGGCGTCCGGGGTCAACGGCGAATCCTTCGCCCAGCGCAGACGCACCGTTATCGGATCGCCAAGAAACCATCGCGCCGTCGGATGGTCGCCGCGCACCACCGTGTCGCCGACCGTGATCCTCCAGTCGATGATCTGATCGGCGCCGTGCTCGTGCCGCCGGTTGACGCGGAAGGCGACGTTAACGTCGTAGCCGCCCGATTTTTCGCCGGTCGGCGGCGCCAGCAGCGGCGCAAAAAATGCCGACACCTTGTCGAGCTGGTCGAGGAAGTAGATCGCGTCCTGGGTACCGGGAAGATTGGCGCTTTTCGCCAGGCTCGCCCGCACCGGTGCCTCCTGCGTCGAAAACGCCTCGAAGAAGGTGGCGACGCCCGACAGCTCGACCGGCGCGGCGCCAGCGGGCGCGAATGGGTAACGGCCCGCAAGGAGACGGCTGAACAGCGTCGCCAGCTGATCGTACTCGCTGACCGTCGTAGCGACCGTCGCATGATTACAGACGGCAGCGGCCTCCCGCCTCAGCATCTCCAGACGTTGGCCGAAAAAATCCGCCGCGACCAAGCGCTCCCCAGCGCCGCTGCGGATCGGACAATTGCTGCGGCTGGCCGCCGCAAGGGTGAAACGGATGAAGTCTTCGAGGGCGCCGATGCTGCCGCCTGAATTGCCGTTCTGATAGCTCTGCAGTGCAACGAGTATGCCGCGCCACTTGCCGATGAGCGGCATCGACGACGTGGCGCCCGCGATGTCGCTGCGACCGAGAAAGCCCAACACCGGCTCCGCCCCGCCATGGGCGAGACGCGCCACGCGCACGCGCTGCGAATCGAGATATTGCGCGACTTCGACGTCGCTGTGCAGCCGATATGCCGCTTGAAGCGCGGTCGTATCGCCGGTCAAGCCGGCAAAATCGCCCTGCGGCAGATAAAGCCGGTCGCGTTCGGCCAGCTGATCGACCTGCTCAAGCAGGCCGTAGGCCTGGTCGGTTGTCAAGGAGCGCAGCTTCTCATAGTAATCGGCGAAGCCGAGCTGGTTCGAGACGCTGAGGATGTCGCCCAAGACTGGTGCCGCCCGGCCGAAGTTTTCGGCCTGATTGAACACCACCCCCTCATCGAGAGCAGCGCCGTTCGACGCATCCGCAGCGGTGGACATCGCACCCGTCACCGCCTTGATCATCGACGCCTGCAGCCGCTGGCGCGCGAATTCGTCGAGCGGCTTCGTCAGCGCCTTCGGCATCGCGTCCAGTTCGTTGGCCTCGAACCGCTCATAGTCCCGATAAAAGTCGAGCGCGGTGTGCAGGGTGTCTACATCCCAGCGCACCTCCCGGCCCGAATTTCCTGCGAGCGCCGATCCGCCGTCCGGACGCGGCGCCATGAACCCGTATTTGAGCATCGCCGACAGACGGTCGGCCAACCGTGCGATCGGAGACGCGAATTTAAGGGTGATCTGCCCGTTCGCCTGATCGAGGATCGGGCCGATCGCCGTCGCGCTGACCGCCGCGAGCCGCTCCTGCAGCGTGCGTAAATCCGATTCGACGCGGCTGCGCAGCGAGTCCGCCAGATCGGGGCCAAATACCGGCGACCGCGACATTACCGTGAGCAGGCGATCGAGTTCAGGGATGTCCTTGACGCTCTTGCTTGTGATCCACGCCAGCTTAGGATCGTCGAGCATGCGCTTGGTGCGCGCCAGCGCAGCGATCAGAGCATCGGTTGCCGCACCGGGATCGATGCCGCCGCGCGGCGCCGCTTCGAGATTGGTGAAGGCCTGCGGCAAATCCGCAAAACCCGCCAGGATCGGGCCGGTATCGGAAAGCCGCGCCTCCATCGGACGAAAGGCCGCAAGGACGGCTTCTCGCGCCCGCGGAATGATCGGGGCGAAATCATAGGGCGTGACATGCGACCGGCTCAGCGCCATCTGATAAAGGCCGGCGTTCTGATAAAAGCTCGGCGGTGCCTTGATGCCGAGCAGGTCGTTCGACAGCCTGCCGATCAGGCGCGGCTCCGGGCGGCTGTTCACCTGGTTGAACAGTTCCGCCTCCGACTGGAGCAATATCAGCGCGCGGACCGAGGTGTCCAGGCGGCTGAAATCGCTCGACCCAACCATGGCAAATGCGGAAGTCGAAGATGCGGCATTGCCGGCCGGGACCGCGAGATTGGCGAGCGCCGCCTGTACCCTGTCCGAGAGTTCGTGCCGCATCGTCGGCAGCAGCACCTGGGTAAATCCCGCCTGCAGGAAATTGACGGCGTCGCTTTCCAGATTGCTGAACCAGGAGGTCGGCAGAAACGGCGATCGCAGGCCGTTTAGATCGATATCGGCGAGCCCGCTCAGGAACGCTTCCGCCCCGGGGAACCGGTTCGCGCCCGTTTGGTTGTTCGCCGGCACCGGCCGGCCCTGGGTCAGGCTGGCCAGCCCCTCGTTGACGGCCGCGAATGCCGGCAGCAGGCTGTCTATTCCGCGTTCCAGACGCACGGTTTCGAAGGTGAGACCGGTGCCGAGGATGATGACGAGCAGCGCCAGGGCGATCTGCGCCATCCGGACGTTGCGCGCTTGGCGAACGCGTCCGTGCTGCGCCACGGCGGCGAGCGCCGTCTCGGCGAAGATCTTCTCGCCGAAAAGGTCGTGCACGAAAACCGGCGTCTGCATCGTGGCGCTCGCCGCCGGAGCGAGCGCGGCGCTGGGTCCGTCGCTGCCCGCGCCGAAGCGTTCGAGATCGGGTTCCCGCGGCACGCCGGCTGCTTGCTCTGTCGCGTCGGCAAAGCCGGCGAGGTAGATGCCGCGCAGGAAAAACGGTTCCTGAAAGGCGCTGGGACGAAACAGGCTGTTTAGGATCATTTGCAATGGCCCGGCCAGCCGCTGCACCGCCCCCGGAAATACGAGCAGACCGTCGCTGTCGATCGGATCGTCGGTATCGGCGGCGATGTCGAGGTAAATCCGCCTGAGCCTCGCCGCAATATCAGCGAACGCCGTAGCGGCGAGCTGCGGTCGCAACGGAGCGTCCGGTTCGCCGGGGTTGGACCAACCGAAGATACCGAGTTTTTGCAGCGGCGCCAGCGCTTGCGCAAAGCTCTCGAAGCCGGGAATGCGGTCGCCCTTTGTCAAGACCAGGTAGACCGGCAATCGGAGGCCGAGATGTTGCTGAATGGTCCACATCCGCCGGTAGAGATCGTCCGCTTTGGTGGCGAGTGCATCGCGCCCGAACGATTCCCCGGCAGTGAGGCTTTCGCAAGGGATCGTCAGCACAATGCCGTCGAGCGGTCGCAGCGGCCGATAATTGCGCAACAAGCTCAGCAGCTCGTCCCAGCCGCTTTCGTCCGCCGGCAAGCCGTCACCGCGGGGCGGCACGATCGCGCCATTGACGTCGAGTACGGCGCCGATGTCGAAAAAGCGCCACTCGCAAAGCCCGGGATGAGCGATCATCCTTGGCGGCTTGACCGAGAACCCGGTCGTGCGCTCGACACTGTCGAGCAGCGTCGTCTTGCCGGCGCCGCTCTCGCCTATCAGCAGAAACCACGGCAATGTATAGGCATATTGCCTCCCGGGAATGACGCTGTGCAGAAAGGCGAGCATCTCGCGGAACGAGCGGCCTATGAGCGCGCGCGCCCGCCGCCGTTGCGAACGCGACGCCGATGGGCTCGGGATCGCTTGGCGCGGCGCACCGGTGCCGGCGGCGCCCTCGGCTGCCGGGTGGGGAAAGTGTCGCGCGACGACGAATACGAAGACGAAAGCCAGCGCTGCGAGCAGCAGCAGGAGCGAACTCGACAATGCCGTCATTTCGCCTCGTCCCGACGCTATCGGTCTGCCGAGCAAGTATCAGTAATCATAGGCATAGACCCGTTGGACAAGGTCGGCGACCGGCGCCGAGACATGGTTCCAAAGCAGGTGCTGACCCAGCAGATAAACCACGAAGACCGCCCCCAGCGCCATCAGCCAGGGCCGCGTGTGCGGCAGCCGCACCGGGGTGCCGTTGCGGATCGTGTAGGCGTAGGCCTCTGCGAAGAGCGGCTGATCGGGATCCTCCGGCACCGGATCCCGGCGCCGGATCATCGCACGCAGCCGCTGCCGGTAGTCGCGCAGCGCGCCGCGGTCGTCGATGCCGCGATATTTGCCCCGAAAGCCGAGCGATAGGGCCACCAGATAGACCGCCGCGAGGTCCGCTTCGGCATAAGAGCCGGCCGATAGCATCTCGTCGAGTTGATCGAAGATCCGTTCACCGGCAATTTGCGAGTGAAACAAGACCATTTCGAGAGGTTCGTCCCGCCATCGCCGGCGGCCCTCCCATTCGACGAGGTGCAGCAAAACCTCGTCGGCTAGCGCAGCCATGACGTATTGCGCCTCGCGATACAGGCCGGCGCCATAGCTGCCGCCCTGCCCTGCCGCCTCCACGGCCTGACGATCGAGTATTCGCCGCAGCCGGTACTGCACCCGCAAGACGATATCGGGGTTCTCGTCGCCGTCAACGCCCGCCCAGCTTCCCGACCGCAGCGCCTCCTTGATCCGCACGAGCTCGGCATGGAACCCGCGCAGCTGCGCCAGCAACGGAAAATCTCCGCCCCGATCGAAATATCCGAAGCTCCCGCCGCGATCGAAAAACCCCGATCCCGGCGATTGCCGCGCGAAAAGCCCTGACAGCGCCCTCATCAAAGCCTCTGCGGGGAAGGATCATCGGCAGCGGTATCGGCCTGTCGAAAATCGCTACCGTCGCCGGCCTGCCGCCGTTCGATCGGAACGTGCAGCACGATTTCGAACGGGCGGCGTTCGCCCGCCCGGTCCGACGGGTTGACGATCTCGAGGACCTGCCGGGGTAGGATGAAATTCGGATCCGCCGCGATTCTGAAGACAAACGTCCCGCGCGCCGACAAGAATTCGAGGGCCTCGTCGGCCGTCAGCTGCCGCCGGGCCGCGCCCCGTACCCGGGTCTCCGCCAAAGCGCCGACCCGGTCGCTCGATGCGATGACCGCCTCGTTGATCCAGGCGTTCACCTCGCGCTCGCTCTGGCGGGGTCGAGCACGCACGCCGATCAGCAGATCTCCCCGCAGCCAGGCCGGCTCCATCAGCAGCCGGAACGCACCTGCCTCGTACGTAAAGGTGACCGGGACATGGGTCTCAGTGACACTTTCGAGCATGCGGTTCGCAAATGCGAACAGCGGCTCGAAGCCCCGGTGTATGTCATCGTGGTCGTACGGCTCGAACAGCGGCGGCACGACGCCGGCTCCGAGCAATGCCAGATGGCCGGCAAGGCGGGAGACGGTCAGATAGATTTCAAACGGGTGGGCGACACCGCTTGCGAGGGCCGCCTCGAAGGACGGCAGGCTCGCAACCAGGCAATGGAGTGAATGGCGCAGTTCGAGGACGTTCGCTTGGCGCAATTCGGCGCCTGGCGCGTGCAAGCGCTCGGCGACGAAGGCAGCTTTCGCGCGCACCCGCTGGAGAAGGTCGCGACAGCGTTCGGCAAGTGCCGACTGGGGCGTGACGGCCAGCTGTGGCGCCATAAACTCCGTCAGCCTCGAGCCCCTCATTCCGGCGGGCGACTTGCGCCAGCGGTAAACTCGTGAAGTTCTGGCTCGGCGTGTCGCCGGCGTGAAGCCCCATTTGCGGCCGGAGACGAGGCAGCGCAACCGCGTTTTCCCCGGTATTCTCGTCGACGACCGGAGCGCCTTCGGCGGAGCGGTAGCGTGCTAACTGACCCGTGACCAATGATGCTCCGCTGCGGTGCTCGGGAACGACCAGATGAATCTTGAGCGGCCCGTCCTGCAACACGGAAGCGAACGGCACGAGATCGATCTGCAGGTCGCCGCCATCGGCCGCGGGATGCGCGACGACGCTTCCATCCGGCATCACCGCTTCGAGCACCAGGATGCAGAAGGTGCCGGCAGCCAGCCGCACCGGGTCGATCTTCAGCCTGGGCGACCCCCCAGTAATACGGGACGGCACGGCTGAGGTGATAATATAGCAACGTCTCGCTGCGCCGGGCGGCCTGCTGGAAATGGTGCGGGCCGAGCAACATTCCCTCCGACCATTGGATCGCGTCGGGGATGTCGCGGCTGTCGATCATGGTGGTTTGGCCTTCCCGAGGCGTCAGTTCGTCGAAGGCACGACGGCGAGGTCGGTTTCGTTCAGGTGAAGCTCGACGTGCTCGAAGCGGTCGAGACGGGCGCGGTGGGCGCCTTCATCTAGATAATTGGCAAAGGCGAAGACGCCGATTGCATCGGTGTTCTTGTCGGATACATGCTCGACCGGTCCGCGCTGGCCCGGCACCAATTCGTATGATGAGACCGTCACCTCGGTCGGATAGAGCGCGCGAATCTCGTCGCGCTGTCGAAACCAGTCTTTCGCACCGAGCGCCTGCAGTTGGGTTAGCAACTGCTTGTTGAACACATACACGATATCGAGTGCGACCGCCGCATCGTGATTGGCTTTCGGCGATACCTGGACGTTGATCGTGCGAGTATCGATTTCCGGCGGAGAGCTGCCGAAAATCCAGCTACAGGCGGTAAATCCGATCAAAACGGGTAGGCCAATGCAGCACAGCCGCGCCAAGTTTCTCGCGATTTGGCGCAGCTTGATCCGGCCCACGCAAACAAACTCCATCGATACCCCTGGAATGTGCGTCGACACCCAAGCTGTCGCTGCTCGTTCATTTTAGAGCCGGTAGCAAAATCCGATATCCAATTCAAGCCAAACTTGACTGTTTCGTAAAAGCGCTGAAACGAGCGGCACAGCAAGGACTTGGTCGGCTGGCACACGCCAGAGCGCTGCCCTGCCGAAGTCCTGATCGGGCCGCCAATCGTTGCGATTCGCCAATATTCGCCGGTCGCCGGAACACCTTTGCGCGCCGCCTGACTTCCCTTCTCGCCTTCAGAAAAGATCCATCACCAGGCGATGGCGCCACAATTCGTCGAGTTCAAGCCATCCATCCGGTTCCTCCTTCCGGGCCGGTCACGATTGCGGCCTCCTATCCGTGCACACAATGCGCACCACCTGCTGATGCTCGCCATCGAGCCGCAATTCCGCTGCGGCGAACAGGCGATCGACGATCATGTGATGACCTTCCACACGGTAGTTCACGAGTTCGCCGCCGCCTGACGGGCCGATGATCCAGAGCGACGGCATCTCGCCCTGGCCGGTGTCGCGCGGGAACTCGATGAACACCTGTCGCTCGTCGTCGAAGACGCGCAGCGGCCGCCATGGGGGATCGTCGCCTTCGATCCGGTAGCGGAAATTGAGCGCGTTGATATCGACGCCGGAGGCGACCGGGGCGATCGCATCGGCCGCGGCGGTCGGCCGCTGCGGCGTGATCGGTTGGTCGGCGGGATAGGTCCATGACACCGACGCCATATAAGCCTTCCCGCCCGACCGCAACTCGAGATGATAGGTCCGGCGATCGGTGTTGACGACGAGGTTAGTCACGAGATCCGGCTGCGTCGGCTTGATGAGGATGTGCACGCGCGTCGAGGCACCGTTCCCGCTCTCGGTCTCGCCGATGAGCCAGCGTACCGTGTCGCCCGCTGCAACGGGACCGGGAGTCGACGAGCTTTTCACCTGGCTGAAGCGCGACGTCGGAGATTTCGCCGGGGGCGGCATAGAGCTCGTAGAGCGCACCGTCCGAGAACGGATAGACCTGGATGGCCTTCAGATAGTCGGCGCGGGTTGGCTGCACGCGTGCAGCGCGGTTGGCCTCTTCGACGCGGACAAGCGGATCGGCAGATTCGGGTGGCGCTTTTTTCGCCTGCGGTAACCGCTTCGAGTGAACCAACCGGGGCTTGGGCGCTTCGGCGACCCGCACCGGCTTCGGCTTACTGGGCTCCAGAACCGCCTTGAGCGGCGTGTTGTCGTCACTGACCGCCGGCGGCTTCGAGATCGTCGAGCAGGCGCAGAGCGAGGCCGCCGCGAGCGCGACCGCAATGAGAGGGATGTGACGCATCACCCAAGATCCTTGGACCAGTTGAGGGCGCCGACAGAGACGCCAAGGGGATTTTTCGTCAGCCGATCGGCATCGGTTGGGGTCTTGACGAAGACGGTCAGGACCGCGCTCCCACAATGGCACCGCCCGGCCGCCACAAGCCGAAAACCGCGATTCACTCGCATCGTTGCTCAGGCGCTCCATCGTAGCCTCGGATGCGAGCGGGGAATGCCATGCAGATACCATATCCTGATCTCTGAGGCCAACGTACCACCAATACTGCGATTGCTGACGTTGTAAGACCAAAGTCGGATGCGTCGTGCCGGCGAATCGATGCGGTCGAGCATGGCGCTCGCGGTGTCGGCTTGGCTCGGGTAGTGGGCTGGACGGCCGATCACCGCAAAACGTTGACAGGGGAAGGCAATCGTGATTCATCGAATCGATGAATTGCGAAGCACTGCCACCGCTCCCCAAAGACGAACCGGTTGCGCTGGTCCAATCGCTTTTGCCGTTGGTGCGGCGAATCGATGCGCTGACGAAATCCGCACGCTCCTTACCGCGCCGCCATTCCTCGCGTCATGCCGCAATCCGGGGTGAACAGTTACGATGGCCGGCTTAGATCTGCCGCCGCGCGCTCTCTTGTTGGGATTGTTCTTCTCCTTGGCGCTCGGTGCTTATTTCACTGACGCCGAGGGGGCACCGGGCGACGGCCCCGATGCGGTCGAGATGACCGATCCCCTTGCAGCAACGATCGCCGAGGCATCCCATCGCTTCGACATCCCAGCGTCATGGATTAATGCCATCATCCGAGTTGAAAGCCGCGGCGATATGCGCGCCGTGTCGCCCAAAGGTGCAATGGGGCTGATGCAAATCATGCCCCAGACCTGGGGGAGCTTGCGCTACCGCTACGGTCTGGGTGCTGACCCGTTCGATCCGCGCGACAACATCCTGGCCGGCTCCGCTTATTTGCGGGAGCTTTATGATCGGTACGGCGCACCCGGCTTTCTCGCCGCCTATAATGCGGGTCCCGCGCGCTACGAGGCGTACCTCGACAACGCTCGCCCGCTGCCGGGCGAGACGCTTGCCTATCTCGGCGCGCTCGCCCCGCTGACTGCAGACGATCGTGCTGCCGACGGCATCGTTGTCGCGGTCGGCATGCGACCGTGGAGCCGAGCGCCGCTCTTCGTGGTGGGAGCGGGTAGACCTGGAACAGCATATCGCCCGTGGTCCGCGTTACAGCACGGGCGCTCTTCGGCTGCTGTTCTGGTGAACGATGTAACCGGCCTCGCGCCGCAATCGAGCGGTCTGTTTGTCTCGTTATCACCTCCGAATGCGAGGCGATGAGCAGGAATGCGGGAATGCATCGCCCGCCGGCGGCGGAACGTGAACGCGCCGGCGGCGAAGCGCGAAACAGCCAACTCTTGCGATCCTGGCCCCTGCCGGTCTCCCGGCCGATCGCCAATAGGCGTCGAGCGCGGCGAGGGGAACACTACGGCCGCCCGGGCGCGTCCACCGCGATCGGCATATTTGCGCTGCCCGTCCGGTGCCGACAGCCGAGCGGGGCGATGGCGCGCTCGGGATACTCCTGCGTTGCCACCGCCTCTCGCGTATCAGCGGGCTGGTGCCCCGAGTCGGATTTGAACTGTCGGCCTACCGCTTACGAAGATCGTGCCCCGAGGGCAAAGTCGATGCCTTCTTGTCCGCCGTAGCGCATAAGATCCCATAGCAGGGAGTAGCGTCGATCATCTGGAAGTTTTGTGTATTCGTCGAATGCGTCCGGCCCAAGGACGGAGAGGGCAAACCAACCAAAGTCGAAGTTGGCGGTGCGATCGTACCCGTCCTTGCTTTTGATCGTTTCCCAAACTGTCGCTGAGAACTCAGCCCGGCCGGAGCCGACCATGAAGCGAAAGGCTCGATGCTTCTCTGCTGTTTGGTACCACTTGGTGGCGAAACGCACGACTGGCTCAGCAATGTGCGCCCACGTCTCGGTCGAGGCACGGCGAATCGTCGCAGCGCCCAACATCAGATCGATCGCAATTGCGCGACAGATAGCATGGCCGACGGATCGAGCGCCTTCTGGGGTAGAGCGCGCGAGCCTTTCGACTGCAAAGAAGATCGCTTCGGTCCAATCCGGCTGATTGAGAATGTTTCCGTGGAGCCGACCATTCTCGGAAGAGGGAGATGCCGAGGCCGCGGCAATCCGTCCCTCGACGTGAAAGGACGCCAACCACTCCTGAAACTGCTGGTGCTGAAACGAGTAGAATGACCTCCCGGTCTCGCCTGATCGCTCGACGAGGACATGGTGCGAGAGACAAGAACGTCAATCACGGCTTACTGTTCCGGCAGGCCCGTGATCTGGCCAGCCGCCCGGAGCTGCTCTGAAACCTGCGCGACTTCGGTGCGCAGATCGGATTGGCTGATCGCGCCCGCGCCGCCGATCGTGAGGCGGTAGGCCGCCGCGCGAAGATAATCCTGATGGCGGTCCTGCACTTGATTACGAAGGGCGATGCTGTGCTCCGGTCGCTGTTCCTGCCGCTCGATGAAGCGGTGGATCGCCTGTTCCTTCGTGGCGGGGAGCGCTCCGCTGCTGCCGATCTCGGCGAGAACGGCGACATAGAGGGGCGTTCGCAATAAATCGCCCAATCCGGGCGTTCGCCGCACCCTGTTGAGAAGCTCTTCGGCGGCGGGGCCGAGGGTTTCGGACAATATCGCCAGCTGCTGCGCGCGGGAGGGCGGTAGGGCTCACATGGCCGTAATGGTCCTCGATCATGGCGACCGAGGTGCCCATCTGCTCGGCCAGGAAATAGACGTCGATGCCCTCGCTCAGACGAAAGGTCGCGTAGGTATGGCGGAAACTGTAGGTGGAACGCGGAATGCCCGAAGGGCCTTGCCGTAGCTGTGCCTCGGTGAGGAGATCTTCGATCTTGTTTTTGTACAGCGTTTTGGCTGGCTCGCCGGTGTGGGTCGTGAAGACCCGATCATCCGGCGCCTTCGCCTTGGCGATGGCGCGAATGCGGTCGAGATACTCGGCGACGCTGGCGGGGGCGACCAGCACGCGCGCCTTGCCTTTGCCGGTGACGCTCAGCTCGGCAACGTCGCGTCCCTCGCGATCCTTGCGGATCGACACATCGCGCCAGCGGAGGTTTTTTGCTTCCGAGGGGCGCATGCCGGTATTGCACATGATCAGCACGAAATTGCAGGCGACGGTGCGATACCAAGTGCTTGACTGGCGGAATACGCTTCGCTCTTCCGCCTTGCGGGGTACGTGCTAGGCTGCCGGCGCGGCAGGAGGAGGCGATGGACACATTAGCCGAAAAGACGGGGGCCGAAAAGACGGGGGCCGAAAAGACGGGGGCCGAAGCGACGCGCCTACCGGCGGATATCGACGCGCAACCCGTGGTGCGGGAGGCGGCGGCCCTGCGGCCGGTGCTGCGCCGCTATCGCGAGGAGATCGAGCGCGAGCAACGCCTGCCGCCGGAGCTGGTCGCACGGCTGCGCGACGCCGGGTTCTACAAGATGGTCATTCCCCGCTCGCTCGGCGGGCTGCAGCTTGACACGTTGACCTATCTGCGCGTCGTCGAGTTGCTGGCCGAGGGCTGCGGGTCGGTCGGCTGGAACCTTGGTAACGGCGGCGTCGGGCAGCTGGTCACGCTCGGATTGCCGGACGACGGCGTGCAAGAGATTTATGGCAAACGGGCCGACACGATCATCGCCGGCACCGCAGTGCCGGGCGGCGGGCAGGCGGTAGAGGTTGCGGGCGGCTATCGCGTCTCCGGGCGCTGGCAATTCGGCAGCGGCTGTCAGGAAGCCGAGCTGGCTGCTCGGGAGCTTCCAGGTGCTTGGCGATGACGGCCGACCGCGCCCGCATCCGGATGGCGGCTCGCTCTACTGGCGCGGGGTCTTCGCGCGCGCCGAGGCGGAGATCGTGCCGGGCAGCTGGGACGTCGCCGGGCTGCGCGGCACCGGCAGCTTCGACTGGACGGTCAAGGATGTGTTCCTGCCGGAGCGGCGGACGATGCCGCAAATCGGCATCCCGCTTGAGAACCAATGGTCGCGCTGGCCGGGGGTGACCTATTCCTTGCCGGTCCAGTGCTGGGTCGGGCCGCACCACAGCGCCGTCATCACCGGCATCGCGCGGGCCGGTCTCGACGCGCTGATCGAGCTGGCCGGAGGCAAACAGCCGCGCGGCCGGCCCACCGGGCTGCTGTGCGAAAACCCGCAGGTCCAGGATGCCGTCGGCCGCGCCGACGCGATCCTGAACGCCGGGCGCGCCTACCGCAGCGCGCAGATCGCCGAGTTGTGGGCGATCGTCGCTGCCGGCGGGGAGACCACGCTGGAACAGCGCGCCCGCTGCCGGCTGGCCTCGACTTACGCGGCCGACAGCGCGCGCCAGGCGATGGATTTGGCGTACCGGCACGGCGGCAGCACGTCGTTCAAGCGCGACAGCCGGCTCGCCGAATGCTGGCGCGACCTGCACGTCGTCGGCCAGACAGTGACGCTCGCGCCGGAGTGGTACCCGATCGGCGGCCGGGTGTACCTGGGGATGGACCCGGGCCCGCGGATGCGCTAGCCCCAGCTGGCCTGGCCGCCGACGGCGGTGATCGTGATGTGGCCCATCGTCGTGTCGGCCTTGGCGCCGTGCCAATGGCGTTCGCCGGCCTTGATGTGCACGACATCGCCGACCTTGATCTCGCGCTGCTCATGCTCGGTCGCGACCATGCCGGAGCCCGAGGTGACGACCAGGATCTGGTCGCAGCTGTGCGTGTGCCAGCCGGTCGTGCAACCCTGGCTGAAATTCACCACGCTGCAGTTGTAGTTCGCCGAGTCGCCCGGCTGGATGATGGTCTGCCGCGACCGGGACACCGGCCCGGTCCAGCCTTCGATCCGCTCGGCGCCTTCGACCGGGAGATTCGGTATGTCGCGCAGCGTGACGACCTTCATGATGGCTCTCCTCGCCGGTTATTCGTCTTTCCGGATCGGGATTATGCGCAAATCGCCGCTGCGCGGTCGATAGCCAAGATCACCGCGGCAGTCCGCGATATTGGTGCGGCACGCGGCGAATGTCTTGGACGAGGCCGGGAGGCACCTCACCGACGCCGCGGGCCTGCGGCCCGCCTTCTTGATCCACTGCGCCGCGCAGGGTCAGCGCGTCGATGAGACCGCCGAAGCGGCTGGCAATGGCGGCGACGATCTGGTCGTGGCGGCCGACCGCGGCGAACAGATGCGCAACATCGTCCGGCACTTCCCTGGCCAGTTCGCTCCATTTGCCCTGGCGCACCAGCGCGTTGAGCTTGAGGCCGAGGTCTTCGAGGCCGTGCGCCGCGAAGACCGGGTAATAGGCCGGGGTCGAGCCGTAAAAGGCGACCCGCGTTCGCACCCATTCGAAGCGCCGGGCGACGCTCTCGTCGTCGGGGCCGGTCGCGAGAAACCCGCCGCCCGAGATCTCGTAGTCCTCGCGTTTCCGGCCGGCCTTGGCGAGGCCCGCCGCGATCCGCGGCATGATCGCGTCGGTCAGGTATTTTCGGGTGCAGAAGCCGTGCAGTTTGACCCCGTCGCATTCCTCGGCGGCGACCTTGAGCATCGCCGGGCCGACCGCGGCGATCATCACCGCCGGTGGCGGCGCCTCGATCGGCTCGGGCGCGAAATTCGGCGTCATCAGCGTGAAGCGGTAGTGCTGCCCCTCATAGGCGGGTTTTTCGCCGGTCTTCCAGCAATGCCAGATCGCGCGCAAGACCTGGACGTATTCGCGCATCCGCGGCGCCGGCGGGGTCCACGCGACCGAGAAGCGCCGCTCGTTGTGGGCGCGCACCTGCGAGCCGAGGCCGACGACGAAGCGCCCGCCGGTCGAACCGGCGAGGTCCCAGCCGACCTGCGCCACCGCCATCGGGGTGCGCGCGAAGGCGATCGCGACGCCGGTGTGCAGTTCGATATGCCCGGTCGCCGCGCCGGCGACGGCAAGCGCGAGAAACGGATCGTGCTTGTTCTCCATCGCGACGATGCCGTCGTAACCCTCGGCCTCGGCGGCCTGGGCGGCGGCGGGCACCTGGCGCAGATCCTCTTGCGGCACGGTCGTGAACACGCGCATCGCCGCGCTCCCTCTGATGGCTGCGACTGACGCTGCCGACGGTTGCACAGGAAGCGCTCGACCGTCGAGTCGCTTGGCGGCATGCTTGGCGGGAAGCCCCGCCATGATCGATGGCAACGCGGGCGGGGCATGAGGGGGAACGCATTGATGACAACAGCGACGGATACCGCGACCTGGACGGCGACGCCGGCGGAGATGGTGACCGCCCGCATCGACCGGCTGCCGATGACGACGACGCTGTGGGGCATGGCGATATTGGTGTCGCTCGGCGGGTTTTTCGACGCCCTGGCGCTCGAATTGACCGCGACGCTGGCGCCCGGCCTGTTTCACGCCAAGATCATCACGGCGACAACGCCCGGCCTGTTCGGCACGACCGGGCTGGCCGGCTTCATCGCTGCGCTATTTGCCGGCATGTTTATCGGCACGATCTGCTTTTCCTATGTCGCCGATCACTTCGGGCGGCGCAGCATCTTCGCCTTTTCACTCTTGTGGTATGGCACCGCCAGCTTCATCATGGCGTTCCAGAGTGACGCTTTCGGGCTGAATTTGTGGCGCTTCATCGCGGCGCTCGGCCTCGGCGTCGAACTCGTCACGATCGACGCCTACCTGTCGGAGCTGGTGCCGAAAGCGGCGCGCGGCAAGGCGTTCGCGCTGCTGCTCGCGGTCAGTGCGGCGTCCGGCCCGTTCGCCTATTTCCTGGCCTGGCAGCTGGTGCCGCATGCGCCGCTCGGCATCGACGGCTGGCGCTGGGTGGTCGGGGTCAGTGCGCTCGCCGCCGTCGTCGTGTGGATTGTGCGGCTCGGCCTGCCGGAAAGTCCGCGCTGGCTCGCGCAGCAGGGGCGCATCGCCGAGGCGGAAGCCATTACGGCGCGCATCGAGGCGAACGTCGCGCGCGATTATGGCCGGCCGCTGCCGCCGCTGGAGCGGCCGCAGCCGCACGAGACCCACAAGGGCTCGATCGCCGAGATCTTCAATGCGCAGTACCGCACCCGCACGATCATGCTGATGCTGTTCAACTTCTTCCAGACGGTCGGGTTTTATGGGTTTTTCGCGTGGGTCCCGACCTTGCTGATCGCCAAGGGCATCCATGTGACGCAAAGCCTCGAATACGGCTTTGTCATCAAGGCCGCCAGCTTCGCCTGGCCGTTCATCAACATGCTGTTCGCCGACCGTATCGAGCGCAAATGGCAGGTCTGCCTGTCGTGCCTGTCGATCGCGGTGTTCGGCATCCTGTTCGGCGCCCAGACGACGGCCTTTGCGCTGATCGTGCTCGGCACCTTCCTGTCGATGTCAACCACCTGGCTCGCCTATTCCTTACACAATTACCAGTCCGAGCTGTACCCGACCCGCATTCGCGCCCGCGCCGTCGGCTTCGTCTATTCGTGGAGCCGGCTCAGCGGCATCCTGGTCGGATTTATGGTGGCGTTTTTTCTGCGCAATTTCGGCGTTACCGGCGTCTTTGTGTTCGTGGCGGCGTGCATGGGCGTGGTGATCCTGTCGGTCGCCGCGCTGGGGCCGCGCACCAACCGGCTGGAGCTGGAGGCGATCGCCCATTAGAAGGCCCGCGGTGGCGTTCTCGCGCCGAGAAGAGGAGGCAGTGTTCATGCCAAAGCACGGGCCGAAAAACGTGGCCGTCGGGGTCGGGCTGATGGAGTTCCCGTTTTCCGGGGCATCCGCCTATTGGCGCTGGGTCGATCTGTGCGAGGCGGGCGGCGTCAATTCGATCTGGCAGACCGACCGCCTGGTCAGCCCGACCCCGTTCCTCGAATGCATGAGCGTGATGGCGGCATTGGCCGGCCGCACCAGGCGGATCAAGTTCGGCGTCAACGTCTTGTCATTGGCGATGCGCGACGCGGTGCTGGTGGCAAGGCAGTGCGCGACGATCGACTATCTGTCGAACGGGCGGCTGTTGCCGGCCTTCGGCATCGGCAGCCCGCTCGGGCCGGAATGGAAGACCCTCAACCTCGACACCAAGACGCGCGGCCGCAAGACCGACGAGGGGCTCGAAGTGATCCGGCGGCTGTGGAGCGAGGACAAGGTCGATTTCGAGGGCGTGCATTATCACCTGTCGGGCGCCTCCTTGTCGCCGAAGCCGGTGCAGCCTGATCTGCCGATGTGGATCGGCGGCTCGTCGGAGGCGGCGATCAGGCGCACCGCCAAATACGGCACCGGCTGGCAGGCCGGGCCGGAGACGCCCGAACAGGCGGCGATCGTGGTCGCCGCGATCCGCGCCGCCGCGGCCGAAGCAGGCCGCACGATCGACGACGATCATTACGGCGCCGGCATCCCCTACCGCTTCGGCTCGGCCGACGACCCGGCGCTGGTGCCGCTGTTCGAGGCGTATCGGAAGCGCACCGGCCGCGCGCCTGAGGATTATTTCGCGATCGGCGACGGCGAAGCGATCACGGCGCGCATCGCCGATTACGTCGATGCCGGGGTGTCGAAATTCATCCTGCGCCCGGCCGCCCGCGGCGACGACGAGATCATGGCGCAGACCCGCCGGCTGATCGACGAGGTTCTGCCGCTGGTCAAGGCGCGCTGGCCGCGGCCGGCGAAGCGCCAGCCGGCGGCGCAAGCGGCGGAATAGGCATGCCGCCTTTTATGAAGTCGGGCGCGTTAGGCCAAGGCAGAAGCCGTCAATTGATGAGAGTCTACCGCGCCAGAGAACACCCCCATTCCCTGGTATGACTTTGCCGTTTGGATATATCCAGAGCGCGTCGCGCAAGTGGATATACCCAGGCTCAGGCGCTTGGTAATCCTCTGGGGCACCTTCTGGTGGATTATATATCGCTGTCCATGCTCTAAATAAATCAGCTATAGACGTTTCAATTAATTTCGCATCTTTCTCTGACATACCAGAACTGGATGAGGCCGTGACACTTGAGGCCAGCTCCTCGAAATACCGCTTTCCACTGATGATTTGCCCTGAAATGATCGTGCCACCGATAGTCAATGTGACACCTTGCTCCAAATTATATGTGTTTGCCCAACCAACCAGTTGTGCAAGGAACCAATCCTGTACATGCGCCGGAGCAATCCGGCCTTCATCAGCGTCCGCAGATGACGTGCTCGCTGTTGCAGCTACAATATCATCAGGCATCCGATGAGGCCCCCAACCTGCTTAGGCTACGTCACCCCAAGATGTGGGCCGTTGCGGCGTTATTCCTAGTCCAGATCCTCGTCGTCGGCGTGTCAGCGTGCAACTCGGCCTGGTTAGGCCGAGAGCAACCGCAGCAGCGTCTGCGCGGCGGCGGGGGCGCGGATCTTGGCGCCGTTGATGAAATAGAGGAAACGTCGCGGCCCTCCGCGGCCCAGGCTTCCGCCCGCTCGGCCCATTGGTCGAGCACGGCGGGCGGATAGCCGGTCGGCTCGGCCTCGGCGCAGCGGCGCAGGCGAAGGTAGACGAAATCGGCGGTCAATTCGGCGAATTCCGGGTAATGCGCATCGTCAACCCGCGCCAGCGCGACGCCGTGCTCGCGTAAGAGGTCGATGCATGCCGGCGCGGCGAAGCTCTTATGGCGGGCCTCGATGACGTGGCGGAGCCGGCGGCCGCCGATCTCGCGCGGCAGGAGTTTGAGGAAGGCGGCGACATCGGTCTCGTCGATTTCCTTGGCCGGCGCGAGTTGCCAGAGGATCGGGCCGAGCTTGTCGCCGAGATCGAGCAGGCCGCTGGCGAAGAAGCGGTCCATATAGGGCACCGCACTCGCCAATTCGTTGCGATGGGTCAGGAAGCGCGGAGCCTTCAGCGAGAACATGAAGCTGTCGGGTGTCTCGTCATGCCATTTGCGAAAGCCGGCCGGCGTCTGGATGCGGTAGAACGTGCCGTTGATCTCGATCGCGGTGACGCGCCGGCTGGCATGGGCCAGTTCTGCCGCCTGGCGCAGCCCCGGCGGGTAGAACGTGCCGCGCCACGGCGGAAAAACCCAGCCGCCGATGCCGATGCGTATGGCGCCGTGCCCGATCATCGCCTACCCCTATGCGGCTTTGGCCGGTTGCGCAACCGGCCGGCGCTCAGGCCGTGACGCCGGCGGCGAAATAATCGTCGATGGCGCGCGCCAGACCCTCTGCGAGGCGCCGCTGATAGGCGCGCGTCGGCAGCAATCGTTCGTCCTGCGGGTTCGACAGACAGCCGAGCTCAACGAGCGCCGAGGGGATATCGGGCGCCGTCAACACGACAAACCCGGCGGAGCGGTGCGGCCTTTCGAGCAGCGGTACCGCGCGGCCGAGCTCCTCTACGATGGCATGCGCCAGCATCAGCGAGCGGTTGTCGGTCTGCCGCCGCTCCAGGTCGAGAAGGATCGCGCCGATCTCGCGAGGCTGATGCGCCAGGCGCACCCCGGCGACGAAATCGTCCCTGTTCTCGCTGATGGCGAGGGAGGCGGTATCGCGGTCGGAGGCCTCGTTCGACAAGGTGTAGACCGCCAATCCGTGCATCGCGCTGTCGGGCAGCGCATCGGCGTGGATCGACAGAAACAGACTCGGCATGGTTCGCCCGCGCCCGCGCGACGCGCTCGCGCAACGGCACGTAATAATCGCCATGCCGGGTCAACACGGTCCGGTAGCGGCCGGTCAAATCGAGCCGGCGCGCCAGCTCGCGCACGGTCGCGAGGGTTATGTTCTTTTCGTCGATGCCGTGCGGGCTGATCGCGCCGGGATCGACCCCGCCATGACCGGGATCGAGTGCGACCGTGCGGCGATGCTTCGTCGCATGAAGCGGCCTGGGCTCGCCGGCCGGGCGGGCAACGGCCGGGCGTATCGGCCAAGCGCCCGCGGCGGCGGCAAGCGCCAGCAGCGCCCGCCGGGCGATCATGATGTCCCGCATATCCCCCCATCCCCGCAGCGCCCTCGCCGGGACCGAGGGACGCCGACCGTGGGATACTATGGCGCAATTGCGCTTTCGGTTCCAGACCGGGATGCCGCCGCCGGCACCGGTCAGCGGCGCCGGCTTCTGTCGTCGCCGCGGCGCTGCTCCCCGGAGGGGGCAGGCGCAGCCCGGTTGAACCCGCCGTGCACCCCAATGAAGAGACGTGCCAAAGTCGCCCATAGCCGGCGCCGCCAGCCCTCTGCCGCGGTGGCGTCCCGCAGACTCGCCATGCCGTAGCGGCGATAGGCGGCGATCCAGCGAACGACCTGCCGCTCGGTGACGCCAAAGGAAGCAGCCGCCTCAGCGGCGGTCCAGCCGTCGACCAATATGCGCTGAATGATTCGCCCGCGCTGCATCGGCCCGATGACGCGGGCCTTGCCGCCAAATCTGCCCATCCTCGCACCCCAATCCCGTTCTGTCGCTAACGCCGGGAGGCGCGATGCAATCCCCGGACCTCGGATCATCCGCCGATATCGACGACCAGCCGGCCGCGCACCTCGCCCTTGAGGATGCGCGGCGCGAGATCCGGCAGCCCGGCGAGCGCAACCACTTCGGTCATCCGGTCGAGCCGGTCCTGCGGCAGGTCGCGGGCGAGGCGGTCCCACGCCACGATCCGCGCGGCCCCCGGGCACATCACCGAGTTGATGCCGAGCAGGTTGACCGCGCGCAGCAGAAACGGCAGGACGCTTGCCGGCAGATCGCTGCCGCCGGCGGCGACACGGTCGCCGCGCTCGCTGCCGCCGGTGTCACCGGCGACCTCACCTACATCTCGACCGCCGGCGGCGCCTTCCTCGAATGGCTGGAGGGGCGCGAGTTGCCGGGCGTGAAGGCGCTCGATTGGGGGGCAGCGCCATAGGCTCCTCCGGGTGGACAGGCGGGCAGCAATTCCCTGCCAGCAGGGAATTTTCGCGATATTGCCGCCGGAGCGCCGCGCGGGCGGCTCGCAAGGCGGCGGGAAGCCTGGCGTTCCGGCGAAACTCCCGGAGCGGGCAGCAGGGAGTTTTTTGCCGCCGAGCAGGGAGTTTTTGCGGCCGAGCAGGGAGCTTGCCCCGTTAAACCGTGAAAACCGTGTCATGCATGAGCCACCCCCGAACGCCGACCGCCGGATCGAAAACCCATGATATGGGCGTGCCTGCAGAACGATACAAGAACGCCCTCTTCGCCGCGCGCTCGCCGCCTCGCCGCCGGCGTCATCGCCGATCTGACCTACGTCTCGACCGCCGGCGGCGCCTTCCTCGAATGGCTCGAGGGCCGCGAACTGCCCGGGGTGGCGGCGCTGGGCACGGGCTGAGATAGATCACGCACGTCTGTCGCATAAGGGGTCGGCGCGTGCTGCGTGACGCCGTTTCTAGAAACCGGCGCGCGAGGCCTCCGCTCGTGCGACAATGACAGCGCCGGGTTGAGGATGAGCGAACGAATGAAGGCGGGATTGGCAGCGAAGGGTGGCCCGGAGTTCGTTCGGCTCTTCGTCCCCTTGCTCGACACGTTGCGCGAGCTTGGCGATAGCGGCTTCCCAAGGAGGTGACGGAAAAAATTGCTGCTAGTCTTAAATTGTCTGATAACGTTTTGAACCGTACCAACAAGAACGGAGGATCTCGGTTTGCTAATCAGGTTGCATGGGCGAGGTTCTATTTAGCAAAATCTGGTCTCATCGATACTTCTCAGCGTGGCGTTTGGACGTTGACCGAATCCGGGCGGCGCTCTCAGCTTGATTATGAAAATGCCCTCCGCATTTTTCGGGACGTTCAAAAGAGCTTCAGAACGGACGAAGCCGAGGCCACTACCCTTCTTCCAGCGCCCGGTGAGGCCTCGGCCGGAATGGGATCAGAGTGCGCCTCGCGGCAAGCCATATCGTTGCTATTGACAATTTGAGCACGCGTAGGAGGGGCTGAGCGCAGCGAAAGCCCATCCTCTTCGGCACGGCTCGCGGTGATGGGTTTCGCGACGCTCAACCCATCCTAACCAACGGCTTGGCCGGCTCAATCCTCCGCCCGCAGCCTCACATACGACCCCGGCGCATCCTCGATCGGGCGCAGTAAGCGTAGGATGGGTTGAGCGGAGCAAAACCCATCGCTTGTTCCGGTATGCGCATCGGAGATGGGCTTCGCTCCGCTCAACCCATCCTACCCCTACTTCCGCCCCCTCACCCTGCCCTCTCCCCCGGTGGGGGAGAGGGTGATTTTGGGTTTAGTGGTTGGCGTGCCAGTGGGTGTTGCGCAGGACGCGGCCGGGGAGCGCGCCGGTGTGCTTCTTGTCTTCGAGCAGCACCTGGCCGTTGACGATCGTGTGGGAGACGCCCTCGGAGGTTTCCTTGATGCGCCAGCCGCCGGCCGGGAAATCGTGCACGACCTCTTCCTTGCCGCACTTCACGGTGGCGGGGTCGAAGATCACGATGTCGGCGGCGAGCCCCGGCCGCAGCAACCCGCGGTCGTAGAGGCCGAAGGTCGAGGCCGAGTTCGAACGTCAGGCGCCGCACCGCCTGCTCCAGGGTCATGACGTGCTTCTCGCGCACCCATTCGCCGAGCAGCTTGGTGAGGTAGCCGTAGCCGCCGTGGAACTGGACATGGGCGCCGCCGTCGCCGAGGCCGATCACCGCGTTGGGGTGGGTCAGGATCTTCTTCAGCGCCTCGTCGTCGATATTGTTCTCGGCCTGCAGGAAGCGGGTCTCCAACTTCTCTTCGACCACCAGATCGAGGAAGGCGTCGATCACCCGCTTGCCCTCTTTCTCGGCGATCTGGCCGATCGACTTGAACTGCATCCACTTGTTCTTGTCGAGCGCGGGCTCGTTGACCCAGATGTAGTTCCACCAGGTCTTCGAGATGCCGACTGCGCTGTCGGGCTTGTTGACGACCGCCTCGTCGTGCAGCTTGGCGCGGATTTCCGGGTCGGCGTAGAGCCGCAATTTCTCCGCGTCCGACATCAGCAAAATCGGGTGCCAGGTCGGCAGGCCGCGGAAGACCTGGCTGTTCTTCATCGTGAAGTCCTGCGTCACCCGGTTCGGGCTGCACATCGGGTAGGCGCGGATGCCCAAGGCCGCCGTCTCCTCGATGCGCGCCATGTGGATCTTCCATTCATCCGGGCGGCGCATGGTCTGCGACAGGCTGTTGTAGACGACGGTGCGGCCGGTGGCTTCGGCGAGGCGCCGCATCATGCCGTCCTTCAGTTCGACATATTGCCCGCCGCCGGCCTGGATCGTGCCGGTCCCCATGTCGCGCAACACGTCGGCGAGCGCGAAGATCTCGTTCTCATCGGCCCACAATGCCGGGATCGGCACGCCCTGCGGATCGAAATGGCCCTTCTCGCGCGACACCGAGAGGCCGAGCGCGCCGGCCTGCATGCCGTCGCGCACGACATCCTGCATCGCCTTCACTTGCGCCTCGGTGGCGCCCGGCTTCTGGCAGTCGTCGCCCATCACGTAATGCCGCACCGCGGTGTGGCCGATCAGATTGCCGACATTGACCCCGAGGTGGTTGTCGAGGTGCTCCATGTATTGCGGCACCGTCTCCCACTCGAACTCGACGGTTTTCAATATCTCCATCGGGATCGCTTCGACATAGCTGAGGAATTCGGCGAGCCGCTCCTCCGTTCCTTTGCGCACCGGCGCCAGCGACAACGAGCAATTGCCGAAGATGACGCTGGTGGCGCCATGCTCGGGCGAAAAGGTGCACAGCGGATCCCAAGTGACCTGCGCGTCGTAGTGGCAGTGATTGTCGATAAAGCCGGGCGCGACCGCGCGCCCCGCGGCGTCGATGGTTTTAGCCGCCGGGCCCGACAGCTTGCCGATTTCGACGATCCGGCCAGCCTTGACCCCGACGTCGCCGCGAAAGGCCGGCAATCCCGAGCCGTCGACAACGAGGCCATTCTTGATCAGCAAATCATACGCCATCGGTTTTCCTCCATCGGCCCGGACCACGCGGCCGGCTCGCTGCGTGACTGTAGCACGCGACCGGTGCCGCGATGCGCGCATTCGCCGCATGGATCGGGGCCGAGCTATGCGTGGGGCGGCATGCTGGTGGACTTATTGGCAGGTGCGGGCTAAATGCATGTCTGCCAAGCAAAACAGGCCTGCGCGCCGCGTGGGAGCAATTGGGGGAGCGAGCGTCGATGAGCGAGAGCGGGGTTGCCGTCGCACAATTGGGCGGTCTGCGGGCGGTCAGCCGCTATCAGTGGCTGGTGTTTCTCGTCGTGTGGCTCGGCTGGACGCTCGATGCGGCCGATTTCGGGCTCTACTCGCTGGTGCTGCGGCCGGCGCTGATCGAGCTGCTGGGCGGCAACCCGCCGCTCGCCGAGATCGGCAAATACGGCGGCCTGCTCGCGATGACGGGCCTGCTGGGGTGGGCCTTCGGCGGCTTCCTGTTCGGCATCCTCGCCGACTATATCGGCCGGGTGCGCACGCTCGCCTTCAGCATCGCGATCTACGCCGTCTTCACCGCGCTGCAAGGCCTGTCGCACGGCATCTGGGACTTCGCGATCTACCGCTTCATCGCCGGGCTCGGCACCGGCGCCGAACTGATGGTCGGCATCCCCTTGTTGACCGAGACGCTCGGCGAGACCCACCGGGCGAAGATCGCCGGCGTCATGATGACCGGCGGCGCGGTCGGCACCTTCGTCGGCGCCTGGGCCTATGGCCTGGTCGGCGGCTATGGCTGGCGCTACGTGTTCTTCCTCGGCATCGTGCCGGCGATCCTGTTGGCGGTCATCCGGCGGCGGATGCTGGAGCCGGACCGCTTTGCCGATGTGCAGCAGCGGCGCCGCGCCGTCGCCACCGGCGTGCGCACCGACGAGGCCGACCGCGAGTTCATGCGCTTCGTGCCGATGCAGCTGTTCAACCGGGACAACCGCTACAACACGATGGTCGGGCTGCTGTTCGGCCTGGGATCGCTCTTGGCGATCTGGACCACGGTGATCTGGCTGCCGACGATCCTGTCATTGATGGTGCAGAAGAGCGGCGCCGCCAATGCCGCCGCCGCGGTGCCGTTCGTCAGCCGCGGCATGATGCTGTGGAGCGTCGGCGGCATTTTCGGCTACATCGCCTTCGGCTTCCTCGCCGATTGGATCGGGCGGCGCGGCACCGTCATCTTCTACAGCCTCGGCACGATCGTCGCCGGGCTGATCCTCTACCTGGCGCTGCCGGCCTACGAGCCGTGGTATCCGGTCGTCCTGCCGATCTTCGGCTTTTTCGTGTTCGGCGTCTTTTCGGGCTATGCGGTCTACCTGCCGGAGCTGTTCCCGACCCAGATCCGCTCGACCGCGGTCGGCTTCTGCACCGGCACGGCGCGCATCATCACCAGCTTCGGACCGCTCGTCGCCGGCCTCCTGGTCGGCGCCTTCGGCGGCAGCTTCAACCGGGTGACCGCGGTCATGACCTGCTTCGCGATCCTCAGCATCATCGCGATGCTGCTCGGCCGCGAAACCAAGGGAGCCCCCTTGCCGCGGTGACGCCCGCGCCGGCGCCCGCGGCGATGGGTTTCGCGTGGCCCGACCCATCTTGAGAGCTATGGTGGGGCGGAATGGCGTGTCCGACCGCGATGGACGGGAGCGATGAAGCACTCTTCACCGGCTGGGGCGCTGGGCGCCGCCGCTATGGTCATTGCGTCGCTGCTGCCGGGCGCCATCGCTGCCGGCCGTGCGAGCTCCCGCATCGATACGACGCACGCGACGCGCGACCGGCTCGCCCTCGACGCCTGCATCGTCCGGGGCGTCATCATCTACACCGATCCCTATATCGGCGGACGACTGACCAACACTCAAATCGTCGCCGATATCGCCGGTATGTGCTCCCGACCATCGCGTATTTATACCGAGGATCTGGGGCTCGATTCGGCGGAAGCGCAGCGGCTTCTCGAACAAACCATCGAGGCGGCTCTTCGCGGGCAATTCGATCGGGAGACCGGCCAAAGCATGTTGCGGAGCGCCTGGTAGGTTTCGCCGGCGGCCTTCCCATCGTGCGGGGCTTCCGGCGTCGGCACCGCGCCTGTCACCATCAGGGCCAGGCGATCGGGAACACTTATAACGAACTCTCAAGCCGCGTATGATGGGCTGAGCGCAGCGAAGCCCATCATCCGAACGGCAGGGCTGCGATGGGCTTCGCTGCGCTCAGCCCATCCTACGATCTGGCAATTTCCACCAAGGTCGGATCATCCACAGCAATAAGGTCACCGTAAGCAGTAGTCCGACCCAAGCAATAACGACCAGCGTGTTCAACGTGTCCGACAGGACGCCCGGCGTCTGTCCTGCAACGATCCAAATCAGGTCGCGAATCACCGTGTAGACGGTGAGCGAAGAAGCGACACAGTAGGCGACGAAAATCAGCCACCATCCGATTAGGGTCGGATAGAAGAAGCATACTGCGATAACTCCGGCGGCAACGACATACGGAACGAACGCTCCATCCTCATAGCCGTAGAGCGCAGTGAGCAGGGCCGGGATCGCCGCCAAAAGGTACACCCATGGCCAGCGGGCTGCGGCCCGCCTCCCGAGTGCCAAAATCACGATGACAGCCTAATAGTTGATGACAGCCTAATAGTTTAGGATCGCGGTCAGACTCTCGTTCGTCATAATAATGGTCCCCGAGGCGGCGAACATGCCGCCGACGCCGTGGCACACGCTGATCTTGGCGCCCCTAACCTGGGCCGGGGCTGACCCGCGCATCTGGCGCACGCTTTCCTGCAAGGCGTACATGCCGTACATGCCGGAATGCATGTAGCTGAGGCCGCCGCCATTGGTGTTGAGCGGCAGCTTGCCGCCGGGCGCGGTATTGCGGTCCCAGATGAACCCGGCCGCCGCACCGCGCTCGCAGAAACCGAGGTCTTCGAGGCCGTAGATCGGCAGGTGGGCGAAGGCGTCGTAGATCATCAGGTGGTCGACATCCTTGTGCGCGATGCCGGATTCCTCGAAGGCCTTGGCGCCGGCGACGCGGAAGGCGCGCGAGCTGGTGAAATCGGCCATCTGGCTGACCATCGGGGTCTCGACGCTCTCGCCGGTGCCGAGCAGGTAGACCGGCTTTGTGGGGAAATCCCTGGCGCGCTCGGCGCGAGTCAGGATCAGGGCGCCGCCGCCATCGGTGACGAGACAGCACTGCAACAGCCGGAACGGATAGGCGATCATCCGCGAATTCAGCACGTCGTCGACGGTGATCGGGTCCTTGAAGGTGGCGCGCGGGTTTTTCGCGGCCCATTCGCGCTGCACGACCGCGACCATCGCCAGCTGCTCGTGGGTGGTGCCGTAGGTCTTCATGTAGCGCAGGACCGGGATCGGAAAGAGGGTCGGCGGCCCCATCGGCCCGTAAGGCAGTTCGAACTGGCCGGCGAGGCTCCCGGGCGACACCGCCGGGCGCGAGCGGGCGATGCCGGAACGGCCGCTTTCGCCATGGGTGATCAGCACGGTCTTGCACAGGCCCGATTCGAGCGCCGCGGCGGCATGGCGGACGTGGATCATGAACGAGCAGCCGCCAACCGCGGTGCCGTCGACCCATTTGGGGGTGATGCCGAGATAATGCGCGATCGTCACCGGCGTCTCGCCGGCGGTCGCGACCCCGTCGATGTCGGCGGGTTTCAGCCCGGCGTCCTTCATCGCGTTGAGCGCGGCATCGGCATGGAGGCCGATCTGCGACAGGCCGGGGATGCGGCCCATTTCGGTCGTTTCGGCGGCGCCGACGATGGCGATCGATTTCGGTTTCATGGCGCTCAGCCTTTCGCCGGTTAACTTTTAGCGGGCCGGAACAGCGGCAGCGTGATCTCGTCGTCGAGCTTTTCGAAGGCGACTTCGAGCGGCATGTCGAGGACGAGAGCCTCGGGGGTCTGCGGGCAATCGACGATGTTGCTCATCATGCGCGGACCCTCGTCGAGTTCGACGACGGCGATCGCGTAAGGCGGGGTGAAGCCCGGCACCGGCCGGTGATGGATCACATAGCTGTAGAGCCGGCCCCGGCCAGAGGCGCGAAAGACGCTAACCTCGCGCGCCGCGCAATGCGGGCAGAACGGGCGCGGCGGGAAATAGGCCTGGTGGCAGGAATCGCAGCGCTGCAGGCGCAGTTCGCCGGAGCGCGTCCCCTCCCAGAAATGCATGGTTTCGGGCGTCGGCGTCGGCCGCGCGCGCTGTCCTTCGGGCATGTCGCAAATTCCCAACCAGGGTTGATGGCGAATCAAGGTTGCTGCGCCGCGGGGTTTACGGCAAACGGAATCTGCATGGGATGAGGGAGGCGGGGATGATCACACCGGCTTATCTACGCACGATGGCAGCCTACAACGCCGAGATGAACCGTCGCCTCTACGCGGCCGCCGGGCGGCTCGGCGAGGCCGAGCGGCGGATGCCGAGGGGCGCCTTCTGGGGCTCGATCCACGGCACGCTCGTCCACATCCTGTGGGGCGACAGCCAGTGGATGAGCCGCTTCGACGACTGGCCGCGCCCCGCAACTCCGATCAAACAGAGCGACCATTTCATCGAGGATTGGGCCGGGCTGTGCACGGCGCGCGACAAGGCCGATGCCGACATCTCGCGCTGGGCGGCCAGGATCGACGATGCGTGGCTCGACCAGGACCTCACTTGGTTCAGCGGCGCCGCCGGGCGCGAGATCCGCGCCCCGAAGCGCCTCCTCGTCAGCCATTTCTTCAACCACCAGACGCATCACCGCGGCCAGGCGCATGCGCTGCTGACCGCAGCGGGGCAACAGACCGGCGACACCGATCTGTTCCTCGTGGTGCCGGAGATGATCGCTTAGGGCCTGAGACGGAACAAACGCATCAGTTGCTTCTTCATCGTCGTCACTCCCGCGCAAGCGGAAGTCCAGAGCGGCACCCGTGTCGGCGGCCCTGGATGCCCGCCTTCGCGGGCATGACGAAACAACAGATGGTTCGACTGTTCCGCGCCGAACCCTTAGTCAGGATCACCCCGGTCAGGGCAGGCGGACCAGGCTGGCGCGTTCGCTGCTTTCCGCGAGCGCGGCCGCGACCTGGGCCACCAGTTCGGCGGCGCGGAACGGCTTGCGCAGAAGCTGGTCGGCGCCGGCTTCCTGGTGCGGCTCCGTGGGCGGCAGCGCCGCGCCGGCAAACCCGGTGACAAAGACGATCGGCAGGTCGGGCCGGCCGCGCCGGGCGGCATGCGCCAGTTCGACGCCGCTCATCCCGGGCATCGCGATGTCGGCAATCATCAGGGCGACCTGCCCGGCGTGGCGCTCCAGGCATTCGAGCGCGGCGCCGCCGCTGCCGGCCTCGACAACCTGATAACCGGCCTCGTCCAACATCGCGGCGGCAACCGCGCGCACATCGGCGTCGTCATCGACCAGGAGGATCAGGCCGCCGCCGGGTTCCGCGGCGCCGGCAATCGCCGGCCGCGACCCGGCGCGGCTCCGCCGGGCGGCAACGCCGGCTCGGGCGCGCGGCAGATAGACCCGGACGACGGTGCCTTCGCCCGGGCGTGTCGCGATGCGCACGCCGCCGCCAAGCTGCTGTGCGACGCCGAGCACCTGCGACAGGCCGAGACCGGAGCCCTTGCCGACCTCCTTGGTCGTGAAGAACGGGTCGAACACCTTGTCGAGGATGGCAGGCGGAATGCCGGTCCCGGTATCGGCGACCGAGACGACCGCATAATCCCCCGGCGGCGGCTCTTCGGGGCGTTCGGGGCGGCCCAGGGTGACGTTGGCGGTCGCGATCGTGATGGCGCCGCCGGTAACCGTGCCCTCCGTATTTGCGCCCCCCGGATTGGAGCCATTGGCCGGCATTGCGTCGCGCGCGTTGATCGCAAGGTTCAACAGCACCAACTCGATCTGGCCGGCATCGGCCAGCGCCGGCCACAACCCAGCCGCCAGCACGGTCTCGATGCGGATCGTCGCGCCGATCGTGCTTTGCAAGAGTGCGCCCGTGCCCAGGACGATCTGGTTGAGGTCAACCGGCTCGGGGCTCATCCGCTGCTGGCGCGAGAAGGCGAGCAGCTGGGCGGTCAGGCGCGAGCCGCGCTCGGCCGCCGCGACAGCCGCGGCGAGGAGCCGCGCGGCGCGCTCGTCGCCGTGGCCGAGCTGCGCCTCGAGCAGTTCGAGATTACCGATGATCGCGGTCAACAAATTGTTGAAATCGTGGGCCACCCCGGAGGTCAACTGCCCCACCGCCTCGATGCGCTGCGCCTGGCGCAGCTGGGCTTCGGCCTTTTCGCGCTCGTCGATCTGCGCGGCGAGCCGGCGATTGGCGGCTTCGAGCTCGGCCGTGCGCTCGGCGACGCGGCGCTCCAACAGCGTATTGGCCTCGCGCATGTCGTCGATGTCGATCGCGGTACCGAGCCAGAACGCGACCTTGCCGCCGACCCGCACCGGCCGGTTGCGGATGCGATGCCAGCGATAGGCGCCGTCATGCCGGCGCATGCGCGCCTCGAAGCTGAATTCCTCGCCGGCGGCGAAGCCCTGCGCACGGGCATGATTGACCCGTTCGCGGTCCTCGGACGGATGCAACGCCGAGCGCGCCGCCGGCTCGGGTCCGATCGCCACGCCGGCATAATCCCGCAATTGCTGATTATAGTATTCCGCGATGCCGTCCGGGCGGATCACGAAGGCTTTGTCGGGCAGCGCTTCGAGCATCAGGCGGAAGCGCTCCTCGCTGTCGCGCAGCTGCACCTCGGCTCGCTTGCGCTCGTCAATGTCGCGAAACGCGACGACGAGACTATCGTGCGGCGCGGGGTGTACATCGAGCCCGATCCAGCGATCGCCGAGCGCCGGAGCCCGGGTTTCGACATGCGCCGGCTCGCCGGTCGCGCGCACCCGGCGATAGGCGAGATAGGGTTCGCCGTTCTCGATCCCGGGAAATATGTCGAGCAGATGATGACCAATGACCTCCTCGGCCTGCTTGTTCCACAGCTCGAGCGCCTTGTGGTTGGCAAACAGGATGCGCTCGTCGCGATCCATCGCGTAGACCGCCTCGCCGATCGCCTCCAACACCTCTGCCAGGCGCCGCTCGGAGGCGCGCACCGCCGCGCTCGCCTCGCGCCCGAACCGGGCCATCGCCAGGTGCAGGCCAACCCGCGACAACAACTCGCGCGCGCCGAACGGCTTGCCGACACAATCGTCGGCGCCGGCATCGAGCGCCCGGCGTCTGGCCGCCTCGCCGGGGTCGGAAGCGAGCAGGATGATCGGCAGAAACTGTGTTGCCGGCTCGGCGCGCAGCTCGCCGAGCAACGCATAGCCGTGGCGGTCCGCATCGGCGACGACAAGATCGGGCGGATCGGGCGCGGCGGCCGAGAACGCGGCCCGCGCGTCGCTTGCCGTCTCGACCCGGCAGCCTGCCGAGGCGAGCACGCGGTGCAGCCGATCGCGCATGTCGGGGTCGCACTCGCCGATCAGGATTCGCGGCGCGCGGCCATCCGGCGCGCGGATCAGCGCGCCGGTATCGGCACCGCCGGACAGCACCTCGGCGAGCGCCTGCTGCGATGGCTTGCGACTGGACGGCAGCGTCGCCGTATCCTCGCGATGGCTCTCGGTAATGCCGGTCCCCCCCCGAAATCAGCCGTTGCAAACACCCGATGCGGTGCAGCGTTCCAGCGCCGGGCGTTGATTTCCGGCGCGCCGGGCGCATAGTGGCGCAAAATTCCCGGAGGATGACGCGCGATGCTGCCAACCCCAGGCTTTCACCATCTGCACCTGAACTCGGTCGATCCCGACGCCGCGATCGACTTCTACACAAGGCAGTTTCCGAGCACGCGCAAGGGAAGCTGGGGCGGCATAGCCGCCCTCGAATCGCCGAACGACGTGCTGGTGCTGTTCGACAAGGTCGCGGCGCCGGCGCCGACCCGGCCGCAGAGCGCGATCTGGCATTTCGGCTGGCATGTCACCAATGCGCAAGCCACCGTCGAAGCGTTCAAGCGACGCTCCGAGGTCACCCTGCGGCCGCTCTATACGACCGAGGACGGCGGCTCGGTGCCGATCAGCAGCGACACCTGG
Source organism: uncultured Alphaproteobacteria bacterium (assembly GCA_963789255.1). Classification (GTDB taxonomy): domain Bacteria; phylum Pseudomonadota; class Alphaproteobacteria; order ATCC43930; family CGMCC-115725; genus DATARH01. The sequence continues at coordinate 545,979 of CAWBJW010000002.1, forward strand.
CCAAGCGTCGGCAATACGCTCGGCCTGACCAGGGCGCAGATCGCCGAGGCGCGCGAGAAAAACGTCCAGCCGACCCATAAGGGCGGGTTCGCCTATATGTCGGGCGGCCCCGAAGACGCGTTGTTTGAGATCGCCGGCGACTACCCGGTCGAGCGCTTCAACCACGTACACATGTGGCACGAACAGCCGTTCTGCGCGCTGCTCTGGTACAAGACGCACCTCAACGCGCCGGTGCGCCAGGGTTTTCCCGACACGGAGTTGACGCCAGCCAACTGCCGGGTCGAGCGCGGCGCCGACCGCACCTGGCCGGCGCTCAACCGCGAGGGCATGTTCCGCTCGCCACGCGCCGGGGTCGAGTTTGGCGACGTGGTGCTGACCTGGTACGCCAACCAGGACGACACGCCGCTCGCCGGCAGTCGCGGCCAGATGCAGGACCATATCGGGCTCAGCGTTGCCGATCTCGATGCGTGGGTCGAGAAGCTGCGCAGCGAAGGGGTCGCGTTCTTCGATGGCCCCTACAAGCTCGGCGACACCCGCGCCGTCATGATCGAAGGCCCGAGCCGCGAGGCGATCGAGCTGGTCGAGGTGAGGTAATTCGGGGGTCATCGAGATTCCCTCGCTTCGCTCGCAATGACAATTTTCTCCGTCATTGCGAGGCGGCCACAGGCCGACAAAGCAATCGCGGGCTAATATAATTCGTCTATGCGCTGTCCGACGAACTCGGCACCGCGCTCCCCGAACTGTCGCCCGCGCTCCCGAGCGGCGGGCTTGCGGACTGGTCCGGGAATGACTTGCCGCGCCCGGACACGAGACGCTCGTCGTCGTCGCCCCTATCGATCCGTATCAAAGCACCATGACGACGCCCGCTGTTATTCTCGCGTAACGTACGGAACTGGGTCGCCATGGCAAATGTTGATCTCAATGGACACAATAGGAGTGCTAGTCATGGATAAGGATCGGATCGCCGGATCGGCGAAAGAAACCAAGGGCGCGATTAAGGAGACCATCGGAAAGGCGGTCGGTGATGCCAAGTTGCAATCCGACGGCAAGACCGAAAAGGTTGCGGGCAAAGTCCAGAACGCCGTCGGCGGTCTTAAGGACGCTCTGAAACAGTAATACCTAAATTATCCAGCTCACGCTTTGGAGGAAATTGTGGAACTTTTGCTGATCATACTTGTGGTTTTCTTCCTATTCGGCGGTGGCGGCTATTACGGTTATCGCCGATGGCGCTAGCGAGGCAGCGTGGCCCGCGACTAAAAGCTGGCCACACGGTTTTGCGTTAGAAGGCCGATCCTCTCCGCTCTTTCTGCCCTTCAGCGAGCGGGAGCGGAGCGCCCTGCTGGGGCGTTCCGAGCCGGCGACCCACGGTCCTCATCGGGCTCCGCCCGCACGAGGAAATTTGCGGGCGAATCCACGTTCGTAAACACTTTAAGGAAAGAGCGAAATGACGAGATATTGGCTCACGGGCGCAGCAGCGTTTGCGATGATGACGGGCGTGGCGTTTGCGCAGGGCACGACCGATTCGTCGACGATAACGCGATCGACGACATCGACGGCTCCGGCCGCCCTAGGTCATCATTCGAGCGCGCTTCACCGGGATAGGGATAACGATCGCTACGGAAACATGGTCCACACGAAGAAGATCATTCACCACGGCCTCAGCGGATCGTCCGTCACCACCAAGACGCGGACCGCTTCGCCCGATGGCGCGCGGACCACGTATCGTGAGATGCATACGGCTTCTCCGTATAGCGGTTCGAGCACCGAGAAGAAGACGACCACAACGACGCTCGATCGCTAGCCCGGCATAAATCGCCACTTCTGTCGGCGCATTTCGACCGCGGCGAGAGAAACAGCAAGGAGTCAGTCAGATGAAATACGGGCTCTTGTGGCTTCTGGGGGTTCCGATCCCGATTCTAATCGTCGGTTATCTTATGTTCCATTGAACGGGATGGATCTGCCCGTCCCGCCGGCGCGTTGGTCGGACGCCGGCCATACGCTTCACACCACGTCATCATGGAGAACGCGATGGATACGTACAACACAGCCACAGGCGCGGCCGCGACCGCCGGCGGCGTCGCGATCGAGGAGACCGATCGCCTTATCGCCTCCGACAAGGTCGAAGGCACGGCTGTCTATAATCGCCAGGACGAGCATCTCGGAACGGTGCACAATTTCATGGTCGATAAGGCGAGCGGCCGGGTTGCCTACGCCGTCATGTCTTTCGGCGGTTTCCTCGGCATGGGCCAGAGCTACCATCCGCTTCCCTGGAGGGCGCTCAAATACGATGCAAGCCGCGCCGGGTTCGTCGTCGATCTCGATCGCAGCCAACTCCAGAAGGCGCCGAGCTACACCGCGGACGACCAGCCGAACTGGTCCGACCGGGCTTACGGCAACCGGATCGACGAGTTTTATGGGATGCCGCCTTACTGGGGCATGATCTAATCGTCCAACCGGCACGGCGCCGCCGGTGCAGCCGCACCGGCGGGCCGCCGCGTGATGGCATAGCGAGGAGTTTGCGATGCCTCGTCCGCGCCGCATCGAAGGTTATGCCATCGTTTCCGAGGACGGCATGCTCGCCAATGACGCGGGGATCATGCCGGATTCGCTCAAGTTCGAGGCCGATCGACTGTTTTTCGAACGCGGGCTCGACAGGGTCGATGTGGTGGTGCATGGACGCCACTCTCACGAGCAGCAGCCGCATTCCTATTTGCGCCGCCGATTGATCCTGACCCGGCAAATCCCGGCCATCGCGGCCGATCCGTCGAATGAAACGGCGCTGCTGTGGAACCCCGCCGGTGCTTCCTTCGAGGACGCCTTGGCTGCGCTCGGGGCGCCGGACGGCCGCGTTGGCGTCATCGGGGGTACGGACGCGTTCGGGATGTTTATCGACCGATATGATTTTTTCCACCTGTCGCGGGCGCCCGGCGTGCGACTGCCCGGCGGGCGGCCGGTCTTTCCGGAAGTGCCGATGCGAACTCCGGAGGAGGTGCTGGCGAGCGGCGGCCTCGATCCCGGCACGCTGCAGGTGCTCGATCCAGCGAAAAACCTGGCGGTCGTCAGCTGGCAACGTGGGGCAAAGCCCCGCGGATAATGCGAGAACATCCGTCGTGCGGTTCTGATCGTGCCAACCCGCGCAGGGCTGGCGTTGACAGCCGCCGCCGCCCTCCGCAAGCTGCCCCGAGGACTCGACTTTGAGCAGCCCACCGGGAGGAAGCAATGGCCACGGACGAGCAGAATTTCGTCGAATATGCCTGTGCCGAGCGGATCGCGACGATCACGCTCAACCGGCCGGACAAGCTCAACGCGGTCAGCGACGAGGTGGTGCGCCAGCTCGCCGATGCGCTGCACCGCTTCGATCTCGATCCCGAGGCCGAGGTCGCGATCCTCAACGGCAAGGGCCGCGCCTTTTCGACCGGCGCCGATGTCCGCCAGCGCCAGCCTGCGCAGCCGCGAGGAATTTGACAAGCTCGGCGGCCCGCAGGGCCGGGGCGCCAATTCCGCCGACCTGCTGACGCACGCAGTCAACTGGAAGCCGGTCATCGCCGCCGTGCACGGCTATGTGATGGGGCTCTCGCTGGGCTTGACGCTCGAATGCGATTTGATCGTCGCCGCCGCGGGCACCAGGTTTCAACTGACCGAGACCTCGCGCGGCCTCGGCGCATCGCGCTACTGGGCCCTGTTCCACTATCGCAATGCCGCCGCGTTCGGCGACGAGATCGCCCTGACCGGCCGCTTCTTTACCGCCGAGGAAGCCTTTGCGGCCGGCCTGATCAACCGGCTCGCGCCGGAGGGCAAACACCTCGAGGTGGCGCGCGAGCTGGCGCTCGAACGTCGCCAAGAACCCGCCGCTGTCGGTGCGCTCGACGGTGCGCACGAGGCGCTGGTACATGGAGCGGCTGACCCGCGAGGCGCAATTCTTCGCGGCGCCGCTGAAGCTCTACCTGACCGAGGATTTCCACGAGGCCGCCCTCGCCTTCGCCGAGAAGCGCCAGCCGCGCCCGTTCAAGGGGCGGTAGCCCCGCATGCCTTGCTCCTCCGACGGGACCCGCGCCAACCGGCCGCTTGCCGGCATCGTCGTGCTCGATTTCGGCCAGGTCTATCAGGGCCCCTACGCCACATTGCTGATGGCCAAGGCCGGGGCCGACGTGATCAAGATCGAGCCGCCGCAGGGCGAGCCGTTGCGCCGGCGGGCGCCGCCGGGCAAGAGCACGACCTTCCCCATTGCGATGCTCAACGGCAACAAGCGGGCGATCACTCTCAACCTGAAGGACGAGCGCGGCCGCGCCCTTCTGTTCCGGATGGCCGGGAAGGCCGACCTGCTGCTCGAAAACTTCGCGCCCGGGGTCATGGACCGGCTCGGCGTCGGGTGGAGCGTATTACACGAGATAAATCCGCGCCTCGTCTACGCCTCGGGATCAGGCTACGGCCTCTCGGGGCCCGATCGCGACAATCTGGCAATGGACCTGACGATCCAGGCGGTATCGGGCCTCATTGCCACCACCGGGTTTCCCGACGGGCCGCCGGTCAAGGCGGGGCCGGCGGTCGTCGATTTCATCTCCGGCATCCATCTTTATGCCGCCGCCGTCACCGCCCTCTTCGAGCGCGAGCGCACCGGGCATGGCCGCCTCGTCGAGGTGGCGATGGAAGAGGCCGCCTACGCCACGCTGACCTCGCAGTTCCACGCCTATTTCGAAACCGGCAAGGTCCCGCCGCGCGCCGGCAATTCGAGCCACGGGCGCTCCCCGCTCGGCGTCTATCCGACCAATGACGGCTATGTCGCACTTAATGTAGCGGTTGAAGAGCATTGGCACAATCTGTTGAAAGCGATGGGGCGCGAGGAATTGCGCGACGACCCGCGCTTTCTGACCAATGCCGACCGGGTCGCGCACATGGAAGAGACCGACGCGGCGATCGCGGCCTGGACTTCGACCCTGGGCAAGATGGAAGTCTTCGCGGTCGCCAAACGCCACCGCATTCCGTTGGCGCCGGTGCGCGAGGTCGACGAGGTCATGCACGACCCTCACATGCACGAGCGCGGCATGCTCGAATGGATCGAGCATGACGAGATCGGCCCGCTCGTCGTGCCGAATTCGCCGCTCAGGTTTCACGGCGCCGACAAGGCCGAGACAACACCGAGCCCCAAGCTCGGCCAGCACAACGCCGAGATCTACGGCGGCTGGCTCGGCCTCTCGGCCGAGGAGATCGCCGACCTGAAACACAGCGGCGCGATTTAGTCTCGCCAGCCAACGGGTCCCGAGCAGGCATCGCAATTGTCGGTGCACGGCTGGGATTCGGCGGGCGGCGGCGCGCTTGCCGATTCGGCGTGGCGTACTTCGCGCGGTGAGCCGCGGCCTTTATTGCTCCGACTTGCCGACAATGCGGGAGCAGCGCATCCTGTGGTTGATAATCCCGGCCATCGGGCGGATGTCTGTGTGATACGAACGAGGTACCTTTGTCCCAGCCCGAACAGGAGTCGATCCCGGGAACCGGATCGACCGGAACCGACCGTCCAGAGAATGTCGAACGGAAGCTTGCGGCGATCCTCGCAGCGGATGTTGTGGGCTACAGCCGGCTTATGGGGTTGGACGAGGAAGGAACGCTTGAACAGCTGAAAGAGCACCGTCGCGCTCTCTTTGATCCGAAGATCATCGAACATCGCGGCCGCATCGTTAAGACCACGGGAGATGGATTGCTCGTGGAATTTGCCAGTGTCGTCGATGCGGTACGTTGCGCCGTTGATGTCCAGCGCGGCATGGCTGAACGGAATGCCGAAATACCCGCCGATCAACGTCTTGATTTCCGCATCGGGATTAACGTCGGCGATGTTATTATCGACGGGGACGACATTTACGGCGATGGCGTGAACGTCGCAGCACGGCTCGAGGGACTTGCCGAGCCCGGGGGTATTTACGTAAGCCGCGTCGTGCGCGACCAGGTGCGTGACAAACTCGACTTCGGCTTCGAGGACATGGGTGCCCAGAGCGTCAAGAATATCGCCCGGCCCGTCCGTGTTCACCGCATACAAATGTCCGGGCTGCCAGACGCGAAGCCGGTTGGGGTTGAGAGGGCGTCCGGCCGAGGCGGGCATTTACTGCCGAAAGCCTTGCAAGCCGTTTACCGCGCCGGCTGGCGGACCGTGCGGATCGTCTTGGTACTCGTCGTTGCGCTGATCGTGCTCTATCGGTGGGTGATGCCGCCGGTAACCCCCTACATGCTCCTGAGCCTTCCCGAGGCCGGCAAGATGGAGCAGCGCATTGTTTCGCTCAACGCGATCTCCGTGGACGTGCCACGCGCGCTGATCGCCGCCGAGGATCATCACTTCTGCCTCAACAAGGGTGTCGATTGGGACGCCAACCCCGATGTGGCCAGCGGCAACTCCAGGTTTCTGAGCAACGTCAATTCGATCACCATGCAATTATCCGGCAGTCTTTTTCTGTGGCCGGGCGACGGACCGGTGCACAAGGTGCTCGAAATCGGCTTGGCTTACGCGATAGACATGATTTGGCCCAAACATCGGATAATGGAAGTCTACCTCAACATTGCTGACTGGGGGCCTGGGATCTACGGTGTGGGGGCGGCAGCCGATGTCTACTTCCACAAAGATTCCGCGCGACTGACACGCAACGAAGCAGCCCTTTTGGTTGCCGTCCTGCAAGACCCACGGCAAATGTCGCCCGCTCGCCCGACACCGCAACTCAACAACCTGACTAGGTGGATATTGGCAAAAATCAATGAGCGGCAGGGAAGTTATGGTTGTTTACAGTAGTAACGCCGCGAATAGACGGCTGGGAGGAGAACCTTTAATGCGCAATATGCTTGTGACGGCCGGCGCCGGCTTGATTGACGCCCGCAGCCGACCTCTCTCAAGACGATGGTCGGCTTTACCAGGCGCTGGACGCCAACCCAAACAATCCATGGCTTGAGGTAGCGGTGGCAGTCCTACCGTTATTCGTCGTAGGCCCCAATGCGGTGCTGTCTCTGTTAGGGCATATCCGCGGCCCTAAGGCGGTTCAGCTTCCGGATCTGGACGAGATCAGAGAACTCAACGTCGATGTCGTGATCCCTGCCTACAACGAACGCGCGACGATCGCGCTGTGCCTTGCCTCGGTCATGCGGCAGACGATCAAGCCAAACTCGGTGACCGTCATCGATGATGGCAGCCAGGACGACACCGCGGCGATCGCCGAGGCGTTTGCGGCGGCCAATAATTTTGCGGTCCGCGTCATTCGGCGGCGGCGTTCGATCGGCAAGACCCCGGGCTTGAAAATCAAGTCGCGCACCCTCGAAGGGGATGTCGAGTTTATTCTCGACGCCGATACGGTGCTGATGTCCGAGGACTATATCGAGAAAGTCGTGGCCCAGCTTTTCCGGGTGCCCGGGATCGCCTCGGCCTGCGGCTTGGTTTATCCGCTGCGGGAGCACGATCGGGCAGAACTGGGGCAGCTCGACAGCATCCGGCGACTTCACGAGCAGCAACCGCAACTGGATCTGACGCTGAACCGCCCCCTCCTCAATCGCCTTGCCAAGGGCGCCGGCAGTTTCTACCGGGAGGTGATTTATCAATTCATCCAAATGTTCTTTTATACCGGCGTGCAAAATCTCTTTGGGTCAAACCCCAGTCCGGTTGGCTGTGCGGTCGCCTATCGTCGCGCGTACCTGAAGGAGTTTTTCGATCGCTACGAGCCGGCGATGGGCGATGACATGACCTCGTCAGAGGACATCTTTATCGGCACCGCATTCATTGCCACTGGCTACCACAATACTCAAACCCAGGCGGTGATTGCGCGGTCTGACGAGCCGGAGCTTCACCAAATACCAAGGCAGCTCGTGAAGTGGTCCTCGGCGTGGCTGCAAACCGCGTATCACCTGCCTGATATGCTGGTGAGCCCATTCCGCTTCCTTAAGCGGTTCAGGCACAAGCGGCAAAATGCCGAGGTTGCCCAAAAACGTCGCATCGTCAACGGATATCGTCAGCCCTTTGGCCTCCAGTTTGTGAAACAACTCGGACGGCCAGGCAGACTGGATTATCTTCTTTACTGTCTTCGAAAAAATCTCCTTTTCGCTCCTCCTCCTGACTTTAATGGCAATTGGCGCTTGGTGGGCGCTGGCGATCACGATCGTCGCCGAGACGATACTGTATACCGCGATCCTGGCCGCAGTCTCGAAAGGGCACCGACTGGAATACATCCTCAAAGGCATCGCCATAACGCCGCTCCGCTACGGCATGCTGGTTGTTGATTTTGTTACCTTTTCGCGATTTCTCTACGATATTGCGACGACGCGTCGGGGCTGGCGGAAATGACGAACCTGCGGCGCAATCTGGCCCTGCCGTCATGGGCTCTGCTGCTGTGTCTGGGAAGCGCCCCGGCAATGCCGGCCGGCCTGGATACCAAGATGGGGACGGGGCTGGAAAGCCAATGGTCCAGCAGTACCCAAAAGGTCCCGATCCTTTTGCGTCCTGCTCCTTCGCCGGGCCCGCCCGAATATCTGTCGCAAGCGCAGACCCCAACCCCACCGCAAGCGCAGACCGCAACCCCATCGCAGGCCGGGACCGAGCCGAATGCCGCGTCCGGCAACGCCGCCCCTTCGGGCATTCCGGACGCCGCCATAAAGGCGGAGATGGAGAAGCGCTGGGGCGATGCCGAGCACGTGTATCGCGACCTGCTCGCCAAGGACCCCAATCGCGTCAACCTGTTGCTGCGCCTCGCCGATGTCCTGTCGGCCGAGGGCAAGCATGCCGAGGCTGCCGCAACCCTGGCGCAGGCGGCCGATCTGCGTCCCAAGGATGCCGATCTGCAACTGCACGCCTCGGAAGCGTTCGGCGCCGCCGATCAGCCGGCCGACGCCTTGCGATACATCAACAGCGCGCTCGCGCTGCGGCCGACCGATCAGGCGCTGCAGCGACGGCGTGTGCAACTGGCCACCTGGGTGGGCGATTATGCGCAAGCGGCCGAGAGCCTGAGGAGTCTGATCGAGGCCGATCCGGCCGATCTGACCCTGAAGCGCGATCTGGCGCGGGTTCTCGTCGAGCAGGGCCAATTGGACGAGGCCGGCAAGCTGTTCTCGGACTATCTGGCGCAGCACCCCGACGACAAGGATACGCTGCTCGCTCTCGTGCACATCAAGGTGGCGCGGGGCGACGCGCCCGCGGCCCAGGACCTGCTCAAGCGCTATCGGGAAGCCGGCGGCGACGAGGCGACGTATCAGCGCGAACTGGCGGCAGCGCTGGCGCCTCCCAATGCTGTTCTCCGCGCGGAAATGGAGAAGCGCTGGGGCGATGCGGAACACCTGTATCGCGATTTGCTCGCGAAGCAACCCAATCGCGTCGATCTGATGTTGCGGCTCGCCGATGTCCTCGCGGCCGAGAAGAAGCCGGCGGCGGCTGCCCAAACCCTGGCGCAGGCCGCCGATCTGAAGCCCGATGACGGCGATCTGCAACTTCATGCCTCGCAAGCGTTCGCGGCAGCCAATCAGCCGGCCGACGCGTTGCGATACATCGACCGCGCCCTCGCAATTCGGCCAAACGACCAGGCGCTGCTTCGACAGCAGGTGCAGCTGGCCACCTGGGCCGGCAATTATGCCGAGGCGGAAAAAAGCCTACGAATTCTGCTCGACGCCGATCCGACCGATCTGACGCTGAAGCGCGATCTCGGGCGCGTTCTCGGCTGGCAGGGCCATCTGGACGATGCCATCAAGCTGTTGTCCGAGTATGCCGCGCAACACCCTGAGGACAAGGATGCGCTCTACGACCTCGAAGAGTTCAAGGCGGCGCGCCGCAAACCGCATGCGGCGGTGGCCCCGCGCAAGCCGGTGCGGGGATTGGCTCCGGCCCGCGCTCGCGAGCGGGCGCGGAGGCTCGCTCCGGCCCTCGCTACACGGCCTTCGGCGGTCCCGGACGCGGTTATCAAGGCGGAAGGGGCGAAACGCTGGGGTGAGGCGGCGCGCCTGCTTCGGAGCGTGCTTGCCAGAGAACCCCAGCGCGTCGATCTGTGGTTGCGCCTCGTCGAAGACCTTGCGGTCCAGAAGAAGCCGCTGGAGGCTGCCCAAGCCCTGGCGAAGGCGGCCGATCTGCGGCCCAATGACGGCGGTCTGCAACTCAAAGCCTCGGAGGCGTTCGGGGCCGCCAATCGGCCGGCCGACGCTTTGCGATACGTCGATCGCGCGCTCGCGCTGCGTCCAACTGACTTTGCTCTGCACCGGCGCCGGGCACAGCTGGCCGGCTGGGCCGGCGACTATGCGCAAGCGGTGGAGAGCCTTCATATTCTGATCGCCGCCAATCCGGGCGATCTGACGCTGAAGCGCGACCTGGGCCTGGTTCTCAGTTATCAGGGCCGTTCGGCCGAGGCGGCCGATATTTTGTCGGACTATGTGGCGCAGCGTCCCGCGGACAAAGATGCGCTCCTCGCGCTCGCGCGCATCCAATCGGCGCGCGGCAACTCGGATGCCGCCGTGACATTGCTCGATCGCTATCGCGCGGCAGGCGGCGACGAGCTTACCTACCATCACGAGCTGGCGCTGTTGCTGGCATGGAACGGACGATTGCGTAGTGCGCTTGCACTCGCCAATTCGGGGCTGGCGAAAGACCCCTCCGATTTTGAGTTCCATGTCGCGCGCGCGGTAGCGTTGCAGAATGGCTATGAGTACGGCGCCGCATTGACCGAAATCGATCGCCTCGCGCAGCTGCGCCCGAATGCCCCTGAGGTCGGCGATCTGCGCCACCGCGTCGAACTCCAGCAGCGCCCGTACCTGGAATTCGACGCAGGGGCGCGGTGGGAATCGGACAACATCGACGCACAGGCCAACGAGATATCGTACCACCAGCCGATCAACGATGCGTGGTGGGTGTTTGCCGGAGGCGGTGGCGACTACCTGACTGCCCTGTCCGGGAGTGCATTCACTCCAATACAAGGCGGCACATTCATGGCGCGAGGCTCCGGCTTTGTCGGAGCTCAAACGCGGCTTGACTTCGGCACAATCGCCTCGGCCCGCGTCGGCGCGACCGGAAACGGCCGCGTATCGGCGGCGACCTGGCAGGTTTCCATCGACAGCCAGTTGTCTGACGAGTTCCGCGTTCAGTTGACCAATATGCGGGACTTTCAAATCGTTTCGCCGCGGTCCCTGTCGCTCGGTATCACGCAAATCGACACCGCAGCGCAGCTGACCTATACGCCCGATCTCTTGTGGACTGTGGCGGCGATCGGTCAGAACGGCGAGTTTTCAGACGGCAATCAGTTCTGGCACGGGTATTTTGGTCCGCGCCGCGCGATACTGCGCACCGAAGATTGGAACGTCAACCTGGGGATCAGTGGAAACTGGTATGGATATAGCCTGCAACCCGCGGGCAGCACCACCGTGAATGGCTACTACTCGCCGTCCTTTTATCAAAATTATGCGACAAATGCTTACATCTATTACAAACTGAGTTAAGAGGATGGACTATCTCTGATCCTTTCCCTCGGTGCGAACAAGGATGAGACTTTCCGTAATTTTAAGCTCTCAGAAAATTTTGGCGCGGAGGCAACATTCGGCCTGCTGAGCGACTGGATGTGGAAAATACGTGCCGCCTACACGAATAACGGCGAGGCCGCTGGCCCTAACTATTCTGCTGAGTTGGTTGGCATGACCCTGGTAAGGCGGTTTTGAGCACGGATCGCAGGCCACAATTCGACCCCGGCCGCGCAAGCTCTCGTTCGCGTGCCGGTCATGCGCCCGCTTACCCCGACACCGCCAGAGAGTCATAATCCCGGCACAGAGTGCCAGCGGGAGAGCAGTCCATGCCATTGCTGTACGAGAAACGCGGCGCCGTCGCGGTGCTGACCCTGTCGCGGCCGCAGGCGCGCAACGCCTGGGGCGAGGATTACAATGCCGCGCTCAAGGAGCTGTTGCCGCAGCTTGAAGACGACCCCGAGATCCGCGCCGTGGTGCTGACCGGCGACGAGGCGGGGGGCGCCTTCAGCGCCGGCGCCAATATCAAGGACCCGAAGACCCATACCAGCCTATCGATCGCCGACGCGATCGAGGCGTTGCCCAAGCGGCGGCGCTTTCAGGCGATGAATTTGCTGTCCGATTTCGCCAAGCCGCTCATTGCCGCGGTCAACGGCTATGCGATCGGGATCGGCTGCATCGTCACCTATTGCTGCGATTTGATCGTCGCCTCCGAGCGCGCCGAGTGGCGGCTGACCCAGGTTTCGCTCGGCATCCTGCCGGCGCAGGGCGGCACGGTGCGCCTCGCGCGCTGGGTCGGCCGCGGCCAGGCGATGAAGCTGGCGCTGGGCTTTCCACTGAAGGCCGAAGAAGCCCACCGGATCGGTCTCGCCCAGTGGCTGGTGCCGCATGACGCGCTGATGGCCAAGGCAATTGAGGTCGCCGAGCACCTCGCCGCGCTGCCGCCGCTCGCCGCCCGGCTCGCCAAGGAGTCGGTCGCCTTCGGCCTCGACGGGTCATTGCGCGAGGCGGCCAACGCCGATCTCTACCGCTTCATGGCGCTCGAACTGACCGAGGACAAGAAGGAGGCGCACCAGGCCTGGCGCGAGCGCCGCAAGCCGGCGCTGAAGGGGCGCTGACTCAACGCCGCGGCGGCTCGCGGCGGTAGTGGTAGCGGTAGATCTCGCCCAGCCCGAAGCCGGCATAGAGCGCACGGGCCGGTGCATTGCCGGCCTCGACCTGCAGGGACGCGCCCTCGGCGGCACTGTCGCATGCCCAGGCTGCGAGGCTGGCGATGACCCGGCGGGCCAGCCCTTGCCGGCGATAGCGCGGATCGGTGACGACCGACTCGTAGAAGAGGCAGCCGTCATGGATCGCGCCATAGGCGAGCGCCCCCGGCACGCCATCGATCGCCAACCGGGCGAACCGGGCGGGGATCGCGATGGCGCCGACGATCCGGCGATAAATCGCGGCCTGCGCTTGCGTGTGTCCCTGCAACGCCGCCATCGCCGTCAGCCATTCGGCTTCGGGCGATGGCCACAGCGTTACCGCCGGATCGGCCGCCGCCGCGAGCTTGTCGATCGCGCCGTAGAGGACGCAGCTTTCGCCTTCGCTGGTGTAGCGGCGCGCCGCGAGGCTCGCGATCGAGCGCGGCATCGACGATCGACGGCACGCGAAAGATCGTCGGCTGGCCCTGGGCACGATAGAGGGGCTCGGCGGCGGCGATCGCCGCCGCGATGCCGGCGCATTCCGCGCGCAACGGGTTGGCCGAATTGGCGCGGCGCGTCAGCCCGTCGCCGAAGCGCAACAGCCAATCGCCGAGCAACACCCGGCGCAACGACGGAAAGGCATTGAAGCAGCCTTCCTCGAACCGCCGATAGGTGCCGCCGGCGTCATTCCTGCGGATAGCGCCAGACATTCGCCGGCTGCTGTGCGGTCTCGTCAACAGTCCATTGCGGCAACGCGAGGCCTTCGGTCACATCGGTGAAGACCATGCGCACCCGGGTGCCGATGCCGACCCGCCTGACCATATCAGGCGGCGCCAATTTGCCGTCAGGCGTGCATAGATTGCCGACGACGCGCAATGCCTCGTCGGCGGTCGGTTCGCCCTTCTGGGTGTCGAGGTCAACGAGCAGGATCAGATAGGGCGTGTGCTCGCGGAAGGCCGGCTGAATGGCGTGGTGCACCTCGGTGTAGGAATGCACCGCACCCTTGCCCTCGACCTTCTTCCAGGCCGACTCCAGCGCCATGCACCACGGGCAGGCGGTGGTCGGCGGATAGCGCAGCCGGCCGCACGAGGCGCAGGCCTGCAGATGGAAATCATGCGCTGCGCAGTGCCGGAAATAATCGAGGTTCTCGTGGTCGAGATCGGCCAGTTGCAATGGCATGCCGAGATATTGCGCCTGGATTCCTGGCATTGGTGTGTCTCCTGTCTCCCTAGGCCGTGTGGACTGATTTGATGGAGAGGAAGATATAGGATTCACAAACGGCGGGATCGGTGATTCATAGGCGGTCGGTTTGGGGGAGCCGAGCATGCTGACGAAGATGACGGACGCCGATTGGGGGATTGTGGTCGACGCGTTTCGGGCGGCGCGCCCGCGCCGCGGCGACAAGGGGCGGGACGACCGCAAGTTCCTGGAGGCGCTGCACTTTTTCGCGGTTCACAACATCACCTGGCGAGCCTTGCCGGCGGAATTTGGCAATTGGAACAGCGTATGGAAACGGTTTTGGCGGCTCAGCCAGCAGGGCGTCTTCGAGGCGATGCTGGCGATTTTGGCCGGGATGAGCGGCACCGCCCACCTCGTCCAGATGGTCGATTCGACGATCGTGCGCGCCCATGTCTCGGCGGCCGGCGCAAAAGGGGGCAGCAACGCCAGGCCCTCGGCCGCTCGCGCGGCGGGTTTTCCACCAAAATCCACCTGAAGACCGATTTCGACGGCTTGCCGTTGGCCTTCCATCTGACCGGCGGCGAGGCCAGCGACAGCCGCAATTTCGCACTCCTGCCCGACATCGGCCCGGACATCACGCCGCGCGCCGTTCTCGGCGACAAGGGCCACCACGCCAAGGCCAACCGGGAGGCGGCGCGCCGTCGCGGCATCTGCCCCGTCATCCCCTACCGCGAGAACACCAAACACAAGCCCGCCTTCTTTCCCAAAATCCTCTACGCCGGACGCGCCCACATCGAGCACGGCAACGGCAAGCTCAAGCGCTTCAAACGCATCGCCTTGCGCTGCGAGAAGACCGCGCAGAACTTCGCTGCCTTCGTTTCCCTCGCTTGCACGTTCATCTTGGTCAAATCCGTCCACACGGCCTAGCGGGTGCGGGTCACCGTATTGCCGGGACCGACCGTGGTGATTTCGACCCGGCCCGACGAGGTCCAGCTGACCTGGTTGTTGTGGCCGTAGACTTTGATCGTACCACCCGGCGCCATGTTGACGAGCACGCGGTTGCCGTCGCCGGCGATCTGAAAGGCGCGGCAGAAGCCGTGGATCGTCACGGTATTGCCGCTGCCGGCGAGGCTGGCGTCCCGGCCATGGCAATCGCCGGCGAGATGGGCGTTGCTGTCGGCGAGGTTGACCGCCGGATCGGCCGAAAGGGCTGTGCCCGGCGCACCGGCAAGCGCAATCGCCAGGAGCAGCGAGCGGATCGTCGGCGCATGGGCGGGTCTGGCCATAACCGATCGTAGCCCGGCGGAGAGCGGCAAGCCAATCGCCGCCGTTCGAGGCCGATCGTCGCGCCGGCGCTTGAGATCCGCGGCGCGCTCGCGTCTACTTCCGCCGCAGGCAGCACGTTGAAGCCGGGGGAGGAAACGATGCGCGGTTTGATGTCGGAGCGCCCGCTCCTGGTATCGGCGCTGATCCAGCATGCGGCCCGCTATCACGGCGACCAGGAAATCGTGTCGCGCAGGGTCGACGGCAGGACCCGCCGCTACAGCTACGCCGAAGCCGAGCGCCGCTCGCGCCGGCTGGCGCGGGCGTTGGTGCGGCTCGGAATCAGGCCCGGCGACCGGGTCGGCACCCTCGCCTGGAACACCGACCGCCATTTCGAATTGTATTACGGCGTCTCGGGCATTGGCGCGGTGTGCCACACGATCAATCCGCGCCTCTTCGACGAGCAGATCGTTTACATCGTCAACCATGCGCAGGACCGGCTGCTGTTCGTCGAGACCAGCTTCATCCCGCTGATCGAGCGCCTCAAACCGCAACTTCCGGCGGAATGCCGCCTGGTGCTGCTCGATCCGGCAGAGACGAACCTGCCGGTGCTCGCCGCCTATGACGAGCTGGTCGCGGCCGAGACCGAAGAGGGGTTCGTGTGGCCGGAGTTCGACGAACGGAACGCCTCGGCGCTGTGCTACACCTCGGGCACCACCGGCAAGCCCAAGGGCGTCCTCTACAGCCACCGCTCGACTGTATTGCACGCCTATGGCGCCTCGCTGCCCGACGCCATTCCGGTGTCGAGCCGCGACACGGTCTGCCCGGTCGTGCCGATGTTCCACGCCTGCGCCTGGAGCGTGCCCTATGTCGCGGCGATGAACGGCGCGAAGCTCGTGCTTCCGGGTCCGCACCTCGATGGCGCCAGCCTCTACGAGCTGTTCGAGGCCGAAGGCGTGACGATGAGCCTCGGCGTGCCGACGGTGTGGCTCGGCTTCGAAGCACACCTCGCCGCCACCGGCGCGCGATGTTCGAGCTTGCGCCGCGTGCTGTCCGGCGGCGCGGCGGTGCCGCCGTCGCTGATCGAGGCGTTCGACCGGCGCGGCATCGTCGTCACCCAGGGCTGGGGCATGACGGAGATGAGCCCGCTCGGCAGCGCCGCGGTGCTGAAGGGCAAGCATCTCGGCCTCGACCCTGCGGCGCAGCTGGCGGTCCGCTCGACCCAGGGCCGGCCGGTGTGCGGCGTCGAGATGAAGATCGTCAACGACGGGGGCCGCGAACAGCCGCATGACGGCAAGGCGGTCGGCGAGCTCTTGGTGCGCGGGCCGTGGATCGTCAGCGGCTATTTCGAGGACGAAGAGGCGACCGCCGCCGCGGTCGAGCCGGATGGCTGGTTCCACACCGGCGATGTTGCCGCGATCGATCGCGACGGCTTCCTTCAGCTGACCGACCGGCGCAAGGAACGTCATCAAGTCGGGTGGCGAGTGGATCAGCTCGATCGAGATCGAGAACGCCGCAATGGCGCACGGCGATGTCGGCGAGGCGGCGGCGATCGCGATCCCGCATCCACGCTGGGGCGAGCGGCCGCTGTTGATCGTCACGCCGCGCCCGGGAACGCTGGCGGGGCGGCGGCCGGAGCGCGAGGCGCTGATCGCGTTTTTAGGCGAGCGCTTTCCGCGCTGGATGCTGCCCGACAACGTCGTGATCGTCGACGAATTGCCGCACACCGCGACCGGCAAGGTCATGAAGACGCGCCTGCGCGAACTTTACCAGTCGCATACGCTGCCGAATCCGTGAGGGGTTGCAATGTCCGATCTTGTCGCCGACCGCAGCGCCCACGAGCGCGCCGCCGCGTTTTGCCGCCACTTCGGACTGCGCGTGCCGATCCTGATGGCGCCGATGGCCGGCGCCTGCCCGGCCGGCCTGGCCGCGGCGGTCGGCAATGCCGGCGGGATGGGCGGCCTTGGCGCGCTGCTGACATCGCCCGATGGCATCGCCGCCTGGGTTCAGCAGTTCCGCGGGCAGAGCAACGGCACCTTCCAGATCTATTTGTGGGTCCCCGATCCGCCGCCGCTGCGCGATGCCGGGCACGAGCGGCGGGTGCACGAGTTTCTCGGCCAATGGGGCCCGCCGGTGCCGTCCGAGGCGGGCGACGCGGTGCCGCTCGATTTCGCGGCGCAATGCGAGGCGGGCGGCAGCGCCGCGCGTCGTGTCGTCGATCATGGGCCTCTTCCCCGACAAATTCATCGCCGGCTGAAATCGCGCGGCGTCGCCTGGTTCGCCTGCGCGACGAATTTGGCCGAGGCGCGCGCCGCGGAAGCCGCCGGGGCCGACGCGGTGGTGGCGCAGGACTTCGAAGCCGGCGGCCATCGCGGCGCCTTCGATGCCGAGGCCGCCGAGCGGCAGATGGTGGGGCTGTTCGCGCTGGTGCCGCGCCTCGCCGACAAATTATCGGTGCCGATCATCGCAACCGGCGGCATCGGCGACGGCCGCGCGGTGGCGGCGGCTCTCGCTCTCGGGGCCAACGCGGTGCAAATCGGCACCGCGTTTCTGCGCTGCCCCGAAGCGGCGACCGCACCGGCCTGGGCCGATGCGCTCGCCGAGCTGGAGCCCGAGGCTACAATGCCGACCCGCGGCTTTTCCGGCCGCCTCGGCCGTGCCATCGCCACCGATTACGTCCGCGCCGTGGCCGAGGATGGTGCGCCGCCGCCGGCGCCCTACCCGGTGCAGCCCGCCCTGACCGCGCCGATGCGCGAGGCCGCGGCGCGCGCGGGCGACGTGCACCGGATGCAGGCCTGGGCCGGCCAGGCGGCGGCGATGGCGCGGCCCGAGCCGGCCGGAGAGGTGGTGCGGCGGCTCTGGGAGGAGGCGGAGGCGCTGTTGCCTTAAACGTAAGTGTTTGGGCCGAAAAGTCGCTTGCAGAGCACCAGACAGGAGCGCCCGACAGCTGTCGAATAAGCTCTGACCACACGGTCAGCGGCCTCTGGATCAGGTGCGTTATGAACGTCGTCGAGAAAAACAACGAGTGGGTTTTTCTTGTTCGGCGGATAGCTTTTCCATTTACACCAACCTTCAGCATAGCTTACTCCGCAAGTTTTCCAAACATAACCGTCCCAACCCTTAAAATCGTAATAGCGCCATGTCATCCATTCGTGAAATCGTTTCTTATCGATCTGCCAATGCCGACGAAATTCGAATTCGTACAGGAGCAGGTCGAAAAAGCGCCACCACCATGCTTCGGCGTCAGATCTTTCCTCAGCGGTAGCAGGCGTCAGCCGGGTCGCCCCCGCACGTGCTTTGGTAAAATCCGTATTGAGCTTATGCTGTTGTTCAAGCAGATCATGGAAACGCTTGCTAAAATCGAGCGTTGCGTTGATCCGGCTTAAACGCGTCGTATAGAGAACGGCAATCAGCACCAGGATGAGCCCAGTGAACACCGCGCCGAAAATGCCGCCCAAACCAGGATACTTCCTGATATAGTGCTCGAAGTGGTGCCAAAAGTGGTGTGTCATGTTCAAAATGTCCATCCGATCCTCCCTTGTCGGTCTCACAATCCACCCGGACCGCTCGATGTTTGATATCCGCAACCATCGCCCGAGACGGGAGAGAGCCTCGCGACCAGTTACCAACAACCCGATTTAGCCCTATTTTAACTCGGCGCGCGGCAAAGCGCCGCGATGCCGATCGGTCGATACTCGATGGACAGCCTTGGCCAATGGCCTTGATTACCGATACCGAGGCGCTCGCCCAATTCTGCGCGCGCCAGCAAGACACCCACTTCGTCGCGGTCGATACCGAGTTCATGCGCGAGCGGACCTTTTGGCCGATCCTCTGCCTCGTGCAGGTGGCCGGCCCGCAAGAGGCCGTAGCGATCGATGCGCTCGCTCCCGGCATCGATCTCGCGCCGCTCCTGGCGCTGATGGCGGATCCGACGATCCTCAAGGTGTTTCACGCCGCGCGCCAGGACCTCGAAATCTTCTTTCAGCTGTCGGGGCAGGTGCCGCACCCGATCTTCGACACCCAGATTGCCGGGATGGTTTGCGGGTTTGGCGATGCCGCGAGCTATGAGACGCTGGTCAAGCGGCTGGCCGGAGCCGCCCTCGACAAGGCCTCGCGCTTTACCGACTGGGCGCATCGGCCGCTGACCCTGCGGCAGATCGAATATGCCCTTGCCGATGTCGTCCATCTGCGCACCGTCTACGAGCGGCTGCAGGAGCGCCTCGCGCAAAACGGCCGCGCCCTCTGGTTCGCCGAGGAGATGGCCGATCTCGTCGATCCGGCGATCTACCGCAACGAGCCCGCCGAGGCGTGGCGCCGCTTTCGCCTGCGCGGCCGCGTCGATCGGCGCTTTCTCGGCGTCTTGCGGGCCGTGGCGTCGTGGCGCGAGGCGGCCGCGCAGCAGCGCGATCTGCCGCGCGGCCGGATCATGCGCGACGAAGCGCTGCTCGAAGTCGCCGCCCACGCCCCCAAGACCATCGAGAGCCTCGCGCGCACCCGCAGCCTCGGCAAGGGCGTCGCCGAGGGCAAGCTCGGCCGCGAGATCCTGGAGGCGGTCGCGCGGGGGCTGGCCGACCCGGACCCGCCGCCGGCGATTCCCGCGAAGGCCGAGGCGCCCCCCGGCATCGGACCGCTGATCGAGCTGTTGCGGGTCTTGTTGAAGCAGCGCTGCGAGGATTTTCAGGTGGCGCAGAAGCTGGTCGCCTCGGCCGACGATCTCGAAGCGATCGCCGCCGACGACACCGCGCCGGTGCGCGCGCTGCACGGCTGGCGGCGCGAGGTTTTCGGCAAGGATGCGGTGGCGCTGAAGCATGGGCGGCTCGCGCTCACCGCCGGGAAGAGCCGCATCAAGCTGGTGCCATTGCCCGAGCGCGCCGAGGCATGAAGCCCTTGGGCGGGTTCGCCTCCCGGCAGCGGGAATGGCTTGCCCGTTATTGAGTTAGCGCAATGACCGCGCGGCGCGGCCGGCGCATTGCTGCGGTCCGCTGGCGACCCCATATTTCGCTGCGAAGGGCCGCGGAGGCTGCCTCAGGGGGCGCTGCGGCCGGTTCATTGGGAGGGTTCCATCATGGATCTCGAAAAGTATACCGAGCGGTCGAAAGGTTTCATCCAGTCGGCGCAGGGGATGGCGCTGCGCAGCGGCCATCAGCGGCTCGCGCCCGAGCACCTCTTGAAGGTGCTGCTCGAAGACAAGGAAGGGCTGTGCGCC
The DNA here is from genome assembly GCA_963789255.1 of uncultured Alphaproteobacteria bacterium. Classification (GTDB taxonomy): domain Bacteria; phylum Pseudomonadota; class Alphaproteobacteria; order ATCC43930; family CGMCC-115725; genus DATARH01. The sequence goes on from CAWBJW010000002.1 coordinate 566,262, forward strand.
AATCTGATCCGCGCCGCCGGCGGCGATCCGCAGATCGTGCTGGCGCAGGTCGACGCCGAGCTCAACAAGCTGCCGCGGGTCGAAGGCAGCGGCGCCGGGCAGGTGTATATGAGCCCCGAACTCGCGCGCGTCTTCGACCAGGCCGAGAAGATCGCCGAAAAGGCGGGCGACAGCTATGTCACGGTCGAGCGGCTGCTCCTGGCATTGGCGATGGCGGGCGACACGCCGTCGGGCAAGGCTCTCGCGGCGGGCCATGTCACTCCGCAAACGCTCAACGCCGCGATCGAGAATTTGCGCAAGGGACGCAAGGCCGAAAGCGCCTCGGCCGAGGAAGGCTATGACGCCCTGAAGAAATACGCGCGCGACCTGACCGAGGCGGCGCGCGACGGCAAGCTCGATCCGGTGATCGGCCGCGACGAGGAGATCCGCCGCACGATCCAGGTCCTGTCGCGCCGCACCAAGAACAATCCCGTCCTGATCGGCGAGCCCGGCGTCGGCAAGACCGCGATCGTCGAGGGGCTCGCGCTGCGCATCGTCAACGGCGACGTGCCCGAGAGCCTCAAGGACAAGAAGCTTCTGGCGCTCGACCTCGGCGCGATGGTGGCCGGCGCCAAATATCGCGGCGAGTTCGAGGAGCGCCTCAAAGCGGTCCTTTCCGAGATCACTGCGGCGGCCGGCGAGATCATCGTCTTCATCGACGAATTGCACACGCTCGTTGGCGCCGGCAAGGCGGAAGGCGCGATGGACGCATCCAACATGCTGAAGCCGGCGTTGGCGCGCGGCGAATTGCATTGCGTCGGCGCGACGACGCTCGACGAGTACAGGAAGCACATCGAGAAGGATGCTGCGCTGGCAAGGCGCTTCCAGCCGGTCTTCGTCACCGAGCCGTCGGTCGAAGACACGATCTCGATCCTGCGGGGCATCAAGGAAAAATACGAACTGCACCACGGGGTGCGCATCACCGACGGCGCGATCGTCGCGGCGGCCACCCTGTCGCACCGCTACATCACCGACCGCTTTCTGCCGGACAAGGCGATCGACCTGATGGACGAGGCCGCCGCGCGGCTGCGCATGGAGGTCGATTCCAAACCCGAGGAGGTCGACGAACTCGACCGCCGCATCATCCAGTTGAAGATCGAGCGCGAGGCCTTGAAGAAGGAGCCCGACCCGGCCTCGCAGGACCGCTTGCAGAAGCTGGTCCGGGAGCTGGAGGACCTGGAGCAGCGCTCGACCGAGCTGACCGCCGAGTGGCAGGCCGAAAAGGGCAAGATCGCCGGCGCGCAGAAGCTGAAGGAACAGCTCGACCAGGCGCGCGCCGAATTGGACCAGGTGCAGCGCCGCGGCGATTGGGCGCGCGCCGGCGAATTGACCTATGGCGTCATCCCCGAGCTCGAAGGCAAGCTCGCGGCGGCCGAGGGGGCGGAAAAAGGACGGATGCTCGAAGAAGCGGTGACGCCCGAGCACATCGCCGGGATCGTGTCGCGCTGGACCGGCATCCCGGTCGACAAAATGCTGTCGGGCGAGCGCGAGAAGCTGCTCGGCATGGAGCAGAATCTGGGCCGCCGGGTGATCGGCCAGGACGAGGCCGTCATCGCGGTGTCGAACGCGATCCGCCGCGCCCGCGCCGGGCTGCAGGACCCGAACCGCCCGATCGGATCGTTCCTGTTTCTCGGGCCGACCGGCGTCGGCAAGACCGAGTTGACCAAGGCGCTCGCCGAATTCCTGTTCGACGACGAAGCTGCGATGGTGCGCATCGACATGTCGGAATACATGGAGAAGCACTCGGTGTCGCGGCTGATCGGGGCGCCCCCGGGCTATGTCGGCTATGACGAGGGCGGCGCGTTGACCGAGGCGGTAAGGCGGCGGCCCTATCAGGTGATCCTGTTCGACGAGGTCGAGAAGGCGCACCCCGACGTGTTCAATGTGCTGCTCCAGGTGCTCGACGACGGCAGGCTGACCGATGGCCAGGGCCGCACCGTCGATTTCCGCAACACGCTAATCGTCTTGACCTCGAACCTCGGCAGCGAGGCGCTGGCGAGCCTGCCGGAGGGGGCCGACATCGAACAGGCGCGCCCGGCCGTGATGAACGCAGTGCGCGCCGCGTTCCGGCCGGAGTTCCTCAACCGGCTCGACGAGATCCTGTTGTTCCGGCGCCTGTCGCGCCAGGACATGAAAGGCATCGTCGAGATCCAGCTGGAGCACCTCAAGAGGCTGTTGGCCGACCGCAAGATCGCGCTCGACATCGACGGCGCGGCGATGACTTGGCTGGGCAATGCCGGCTACGACCCGGTCTACGGCGCGCGGCCGTTGAAGCGGGTGATCCAGCGCGAATTGCAAAACCCGCTGGCGCAGCAGATCCTCGAAGGGCGCATCCCCGACGGCGCGACGGTGCACGTTACCGCTAGCCCGCTCGGCATCGTCATCGGCGAGGTCGCCGAGGCCGCTGCGGCGTAGCGGTGGCCCCGCGAGCGACCGGCGAGCGGGGCTGCGCGTCCTTCGAGACGCCCGCTACGCGGGCTCCTCATGATGAGGTTTTTCTTTAATATCATCAACACGTTAACCTCATCCTGAGGAGGCGCGAAGCGCCGTCTCGAAGGACGCGGGATCATGTTGCAGCCCGTTTCTAGACCCCGATCGCGGCCTTGATGCGGGCGGCGGTCAGCGGCAGCTCGCGCAGCCGCACGCCGGCGGCGTCGGCAACGGCGTTGGCGATTGCCGCCGCGGTCGGACCTTGCGCCGCCTCGCCGGTACCGAGGAACGGGGTGCCCGGCCGATCGATGACATAGACTTCGACCGTGTCCGGCACCTCCGAAAAGCGCAGGATCGGATAGCTGCTCCAGTCGCGGCTCAAGATCCGGGTGCGGTCGAAAGCGACGCTCTCGTACAAGGTCCAACTCGCCGCTTGCAGGATGCCGCCCTCGATCTGGTTCTTGATCCCGTCGGGATTGACCGCCTCGCCGCTGTCGACCGCCGCGACGGCGCGCTCGATGCGCACCTCTCCGGTCTCGCGATCGACCGTCACTTCGACCGCCACCGCCAGATAAGCGGCGAGGTTCTTGTAGCGGGCAAAGGCGAAGCCGTTGCCGCGGCCCGGCCGGCGGGCGGCCAGCCAGCCGAAGCGCGCGGCAGCCTGGGTGACGACCTCGCGGGCGCGCGGGTCGTCGAGATGGCGCAGGCGAAAATCGACCGGATCGGCGCCCGCGTGTTGCGCCAGCTCGTCCATGAAGCTCTCGATCGAGAAGATGTTCATGTGGGCGCCGAGGCTGCGCAACGCCGACACCCGCAACGGCATCGCCGGCACGAACTCATAGAGTATCCTGGCATTGGGGATCGTATAGAGCGGCGCGGCATTGCGGTCGCCGCCGCCGTCCGGCAGCGGCTTCGGGACCGGCTGGGCAATCCGCCGGGCGCGGTGCCAGGCGGCGATCAGATTGCCGGCGCCGCCGCTGCCCGGCCGGGTCGCATGGCTGGTGCTGCGCACCGTGTACTCCCAGGCGACGATCCTGTGGTCGGAGTCGAGCGCCGCGCGCGCATGGCTCAGCATCGCCGAGCCGTAGGGCTCCCAGCTGTGCTCATCTTCGCGCATCCACTGCACCCGCACCGGCCGGCCCGGCAACGCCAGCGCCAGCAACGCGGCATCGGCGCCGGCGTCGTCGGCGCCGTTGTGGCCATAGCAGCCCGAGCCTTCGAGGTGGATGACGCGCACCTTGTCGGGCAACAGCCCGGTCAACCCGGCAAGCGCGGCGCGCAGCGGATAGACGCCCTGGCTATGTGTCCACACGGTCAACGCGCCGTCCTCAAACAGCCCGACCGCGCAGGACGGACCTATCGCACCGTGCATCTGGTAGGAACGGCGGTAGCTCGCCTCGACGACCGGCACGCCGGGCGGCATCCCGGCCGGATCGTCGCGCACCGGCAAGGTTTCGCTGGTCAAATCGGCGAGTGCCTTGAACAGCGTCGCGGGATCGGGAAGGGTCGGCTTTTCGTCCCATTGGGCCGCCGCCCGCAGCGCGCGCATCGCGGTGATCGCCTGGTATTCGCGCTCGGCAATGACCGCCAGATAGCTGCCGTCGCGCAGCACCTTGAGGATTCCCGGCAGGTGCGCGACGGCGGCGCTGTCGACCTGGCGCAGCCTCGCGCCGTACGAAGGCGGCAATACGACCCGGCCATGCACCAGGTTCGGCAGGCGCAGATCCTGGACAAAGGCGGCGCCGCCGGTCAGCTTGGCAGGGAGATCGACGCGCGGCACGGGTTTGCCAACGAGGCGATGCCGGCTCGGCTCGATCAGGTTGGACTGCGGCTCGGCGCTGACATGCAAGAGCTGGTTGCCGACCAGCTCGCCGTAGCGCAGCCGCCTGCCGTCATCGGCAAAGACCGTGCCGTCCTTGGCGTGCAACCGCTCGGGCGGCAGCTGCAGCAGCGCCGCCGCGGCGCCGATCAGCAAGGTTCGCGCCTGGGCCGCCGCGTTGCGGATCGCGGTGCCGCTGTCCTGCATCGAATGGCTGCCGGCGGTATACCCCTCGTCAGGGGTGAGCGCCGTGTCGGCGGTCACCAGCAGGACCGCCTCGGGGGCGACGATCAGCTCCTCGGCGGCGAGCTGAATGAGGGCGGTCTTGAGCCCCTGCCCGAGCTCGACCTTGCCGGTGAAGACGGTGATCTTGCCATCGCCGCCGATGCGGATCCACGAATCGAGCATCGGGTATTTGGCAAGGTCGCCCGGGAGTTTTGGCCCGGCCTCGCCAGCGCCCTGATTTGCACCCTGGGCGGCGAGATGTCGCGGCCACAGCGAAAAGCCGACGATCAGCGCGCCGCCGCCGAGGACCGCACGACGCGATAGTTGCGGATTGGTCCAGGCGCTGTTCATTGGCGCGCCGCGTCGCGTTTCGCCTCGGCGGCCTTGCGCGCCGGCTCGCTGGCCCGGCGGATCGCCCGGATGATCCGTATATGGCTGCCGCAGCGGCACAAATTCGGCTCCATCTGGGTGCGGATCTCGCTGTCGGTCGGCGCCGGGTTGCGATCGAGCAGGGCCTGGGCGCGCATGATCATCCCGGCGATGCAATAGCCGCATTGCGCGGCCTGCTCGTCGATGAAGGCCTGTTGCAGCGGACCCGGTTTCTCGGCCGTGCCGAGGGCTTCGACCGTGGTGACAGGGCGCTGCTGCAACGCAACCACCGGCACGAGACAGGCGTAGATCGGCTCGCCCTCGACGATCACCGTGCAGGCGCCGCACTGGCCGAGGCCGCAGCCGAATTTGGCGCCGTTGAGCCCGAGCTCGCCGCGCAGCACGTAAAGCAGCGGCGTCGCCGGGTCGATATCGACCTGATGTGCGGTGCCGTTGACGACAAGCGTGATCATCATTGCCCTTTGCCGTGCCGAATATTGCGGATTTTGCTTTCGAGATCCGTCCAGGCCGGGCCATTGCCGTCACGGGCGCGCAGATAGCCCAGTAACGCCGCGAGTCTGCGCATCGCTAAATGCGTCGCCGAAGCCCGGCATCCACGGCCCGGCGCGCGCGTCGCCCGGCCGGATGCCGTCGAGCACGATGTGGATCGCGTCGCGCGGATCGGGCTCGGCGATGACGGTGCTGAGCGCCAGGTCGATGCCGCGCGGCGGCACCATCGCCGCGCTGCCCGTATGGCAGCTGGAGCAGGCGCCGGCGAAGATCGCGGCGCCGAGATCCTGCCCGGGCCCCGGCTTCGGCGGTTCCGGCGATCCGGCGGCCCGCGCCAGAACCTCGGCCGCGCGCTGGCGTCGCTGGAGCGATATCGCGCCCTGCTGGGCGGCGAGGTAGGTGGCGATCGCGCGGACATCGGCTTCGTCGGCCCGCGCCAGGCTGTCGACGACGGGCTGCATCGGCCCTGCGGCGGCGCCGTGCTCGGCGTCCCAGCCCTGGCGCAGATAGGCGAAAAGATGCGGCTCGTCCCACGGCACCGGGGCCGGCGAAGCGGCGTTCAAGGCCGGCGCCAGCCAGCCCGCTTCTGTGCCGCCGGCCAGAGCCTGGCCGGTTTTTTCGCCGCCGAGCAGATTTCGCGGCGTATGGCAGTCCCCGCAATGGCCTGCTCCGGCGACGAGGTAGGCGCCGCGGTTCCATTCGGCGCTGTGCTGCGGGTCGGGCCGGAACGGCGTGCGATCGAGGAAAAGCAGGTTCCACAACGTCATGAGCCAACGCTGGTTGAGCGGAAACACCAGCTCGTGGGCGCGCTGATAGGTCTCGACCGGCTCGCGCGTCATGATGAAGGCATAGAGCGCACGGATGTCGTCGTCATCGAGCGTGGCGTAGTGGTCATAAGGGAAGGCCGGGTAGAGATGACGCCCCCGGCGCGACACCCCCTCGCGCATGGCGCGGCGGAACGCCGCCTCGGACCAGTGGCCGATCCCGCTCCCGCGAGCGGGGGTAATGTTGGTGCTGTAGATCGCCCCGAAGGGCGTCGGGATCGGTCGGTTGCCGGCGTAATCGGCGCCGCCCGGGGCGGTGTGGCAGACATGGCAATTGCCGATCGCGGCGAGCCGGGCGCCCTGCTCCACGAGAGCCGGATCGAACGCCGAGCGCGGCGGCGGCTCGATCTTGGCGATCAGCGGCCGCTGTGACGACAGCACGAAACCCCCGATCGCAAGGACCAGCAGGATGAGGATCGCCAGAATGATGCGCAGGATACCGCATGGCCCAACTCAATCGCCACGCGGCCGGCCGGGCGAGACAAGACGGATCGAGTTATCATGGCGTCGCCGATCGATATCAACCGCTTTTTGTCGTCCCCTTGCCACTTGGCGAGCCGGATGAGGAGCCGGGTTTGTCATCACCCTCGGCGCAGAACCGGCTTCTGCCATCCCGAGTGAGGCGGGTGCTCGCGCACCGATTCGCGCGATCGAACGGACCCGTGGGCGATTGGACCTAGCGACAGCGGTTGAGCGGGTGCCTTCGGTGTTTGCCCCTCTCGGATTCGCTGCGAAGAGCGGTACTATGCTCATCGGTACCATTAGCGGCGGCGATCGGGGAGATCGGCTCGTGAGAGCGGTATTTGTCGTGTTGGCGGTGGCCATCCTGACCAGCGGGTGCTCCCACGACAAGCCAGTCTCGACCGAGAGCCAAGCCACCGCGGAACAAATCCTCAAGAAAGACTGTGCCGACGCGAAATGGCGCGAGCAGAACCTCGGGCTGTGGTACTCGGTATGCCGCCAGCCGCTGCGGTGGTGAGGCCCCGTCTCAGAACTTCTTGAAGCACTCCTTGCCGGCGCCGTTCGCCTGGAAGGTAGCGCAGTCGATCGCGGTGATCTCACCCAATGGATCGATCTGAACCGCCCAGGCGCTGCCGTTGAACGCAACGCAGGCTCCAATAGGCGTTGCCCTCGCCCCGGCCGGCGGTAACCAGCCCCATCAGGAAGGTCTCGGTGCCGATGCACCAATGGCCCACCACCCCGGCCAGCGTGGCTGCACGCTTGGCGGGCGTGAGCCTCAGCAGCTTTTCGTTGACCGGGTTGACGGATTTGACCGGATGCCGCACCGCCCCGGCGGCGGTGCCGGCCAATAGTGTCGCCGAGATCGCCAGCGCCGCGCGCCAGCCGTACGCTATCGCCATTCCCGCCTCGCCGATCAACGCTTGCGCGCCCTTTCTAGCGCAGCCGGACGCGCAACGGAACGATCGCGGCCTCCAGCCGATGGCCGTTACCCCGCCGGCAGCGGCGCCGCAGACGGCTCGCGTCCGGGCCGATCGGCGCCGATGAACAAAACCATCAGCGCCGCGGCGATGCACAACAGCCCCGACAGCATGAAGGCTTCGAGGTAGGTCCCGAAGTCGATCCGCAATACGCCGCCGAGATAGGCTGCCAAGGCGCCGCCGACCTGATGGATCACCGTGATCCAGGCGACCATTATGCCGATCCGCTCGGTTCCGACCGTGCGGGTCAAGAGCCGCACCGTCGGCGGCACGCTGGCGATCCAGTCGAGCCCGTAAAACACGCTGAACAGCGACAGCCCATAAAACGACATGTCGAAGGCGAACGGCAGGTACATCAACGACAAGCCGCGGAGCCCATAATACCAGAACAACAAAAAGCGGTTGTCCCAGCGGTCGCTGAGCCAGCCCGACAACGTCCCGCCGATGAACGCGAAAACGCCGGTTGTGGCGAGCAGGCCCGCGCCGACGACCTCGCTTAGACCATGATCGACGCAGGCCGGGATGAGATGCGTGCCGATGAGGCCGTTGGTCGAGGCACCGCACACGAAATAACCGCCGGCGATCAGCCAGAAGTCGCGCAAGCGCGCCCCGTCGGCAAGGGCACGGAAGGTGACCGCGATCGGATTTCCGGAGCGCGGCGGCGGACCGCTGGCGCGCGTGCCGCCGTAAGCGGCGAGACCGAGATCTTCCGGTCGCTCGCGCATCAACAACGCGACGAGCGGCACGAACATTATCAGGATGGAAGCCAGGATCAGCGTCATTACCCGCCAGCCGGCATAGGTCACGAGAGCCGCCATTGTCGGCAGGAACACCGAGCTGGCCCGCCGCGCTGGCCGCGGTCAAAACCCCGATCACGACACCTTGCTGCCAGTGGAACCAGCGCGTCGCAATGAACGCCGCCAGATAGGGACCGATAAAGCCGCAGCCGATGCCGACGACAACGCCCCACAGCAAAACAAGCTGCCACGGTTCGCGCATCGCCGGGGTCAGGGCCACGCCGATCGCGGTCGCGCTCAACGCGAGGGTCATCGTCCGGCGCACGCCAAAGCGGTCCATCAGCGCCGCGGCAAACGGACCGACCAGGCCGTAGACCAGCAGATTGACCCCGACCGCGAACGAAATTGTCGCGCGCGACCAGTGAAATTCCGCTTCGAGCGGCACGATCAGCACGCCGGGTGCGGCGCGCACCCCGGCGGTCAGCATGGCCACTACAAAGGTGACCGCCGCGATAATCCAGGCATAGTGCAGCCGGCCCCCGGGAGATAGCGGTTGGCCGGGCCGGGATGGGATCGCGGTCAAATCGGCTCCTTCGTGGAATTGTCCTGAATCAATGCCGGCGCAACCTGCCGTCTGTCACGCATGTGCGTGCCGATAAATCGTGCCACTTCCGGCGCAAGGTTTACAGTGGGGAGGATGAGGATGAGGCATGCCTTCTCGCGCAAGGATAGGATGATGTTCCGCGATCGCAAGGATGCGGGCGAGCGCCTGGCCGCGCAGGCTCCTCCATCTCAAGGACCGAGCGCCGGTCGTGCTGGCCTTGCCGCGCGGCGGGGTTGCGATCGGCAGCGAGATCGCCCGCCTTTTCGGCGCGCCGCTCGACATCGTGCTGGTGCGCAAGATCGGCGTCCCGTGGCAGCCGGAGCTGGCGCTCGGCGCGGTGGCGGATTGCGGCACGCCGGAAATCTACATCGACCAACGCATGGCGGAGGCGTTGGCTATACCGGCCGATTACGTGCGCGAGGAGACCGCGCGCCAGCTGACCGAGATCGAGCGGCGGCGCCAGATCTATTGCGCGGGCCGCCCGCCGATCGAGGTCAGGGGCCGCACCGCGATCGTCGTCGATGACGGGATCGCCACCGGCGCGACGATGCGGGCGGCCTTGCGCGCGGTGCGGCGATGCGGACCGGCCTGGCTGGTGCTGGCCGCGCCGGTCGCTGCCGCAGACACGCTCGCCAACCTCGCCGGCGAAGCCGACGAGACGGTCTGCGTCGCTTCCCCCGAAGGGCTCGGCGCGATCGGATTTTACTACGAGGATTTCCACCAGATGAGCGACGCCGAGGTCACCGAGCTGTTGGCCCGCGCCCCACCTCCCCCGGTCACGACCGACGCCGGGACGTGAGGGTCATTTGGCCGCGGCGGCGAGCCGGGGTTCGCCGGCGAAGGCCGGCATGATGTCGCGGGCGAAGCGGTGGATGTTGTCGCGCGAGCCGCCGAAATTGATGATGACATACTCGACTCCGCCGGCGCGCAACGCTTCCAGCTTGCGCGCGATCTGATCCGGGGTACCGAAGATCGCGGTGTCGTCGCAGAGGCGCCGCACCTCGCGCTCGTCATGGCGCGCGAAGCGCTCGCGCTCATCGCCCGGCCGCTCGGCGAGCTTGTTGATCCGCAGATGCCCCTGGAAGCGCCGCACCTGCGCCGCCTCCAGCTCCTCGGCCGTGTCGGCGAAATGCACCGCGCGGGCAACGCCGACCGCCATCGGGGCATAGACCCGGCCGCGCGCCGCCACATCCGATTTGAACTGGGCGATGTGGCCGATCACATCTTCCGCGAGATCATACTGCCCGAGCAGCATGTTGTAACCGCGCTCGGCGACTTGGCGGACCGAACGCTCGCTGCCCGCGCCCATCCAGAACGGCGGGTGCGGGCGTTGCGCAGTCGGCGGCTCGACGACGATGTTGTCGTATTGCCAGTATCGGCCGCGATGGCTGAACGGCGTGTCCGAGACGAACGCCTTGGTGATCACTTCCATGGCTTCGTCGAAGCGCGCGTCGGCCTCCTCCATCGCCACGCAGAACCCGGCGAATTCGTTGTAGCGGTAGCCCTTGCCGATGCCGAAATCGAGCCGCCCGCCGGACAACAGATCGAGCGTCGCCGCCTGCTCGGCGAGCAGCACCGGGTTGTGCCAGGGGAGCACCAGGACAGCCGTGCCGAGACGCAGGGTCGAGGTGCGCGCGCCGAGCCAGGTCAACAGGTTGAGGCTTGCCGAGACCTGGCCGAACCCGGTGAAATGGTGCTCGACGACGAAGGTGCTGTGAAAGCCGACCGCCTCGGCCGCGACATTGTTCTCGATCCACTCGCGGAAACCCTGGCTGCTGTCCGTCAATTCCGCGCCGGGCGTGGGGCGCCGCGCCTGGGCGCTGCCGAAAAGTCCAAACCGCATGACTTGCTCCTGCTGAGTGAGCCGCCGTCATTTACCCTCTCCCGCACCGCGGGAGAGGGAGGGGCCCATCGCGTCAGCGATGGGAGGATGAGGGCTCGTGCGGTTGCACCACCCTCACCCGCCTCGCTGCGCTTGGCACCCTCTCCCGCGGTGCGGGAGAGGGGCTTATTTTCTACCCCCGCTGCACCAGCTCGATGCGGTAGCTGTCGGGGTCTTCGATAAAGGCGATGACCGAGCCGCCATGTGCCATCGGGCCGGCCGGGCGCGGGATTTTGACCCCGGCCGCGGCGAGCCGCTCGCAGGCCTGGTAGACGTCCGGCACCCCGATCGCGAGATGGCCGAAAGCACTGCCGAGCGAATAGGGCTCCGCCTGGTCCCAATTATGGGTCAACTCGATCACCGTGCTGTCGGTCTCCTCGCCATAACCGACAAAGGCTAACGTGAACTTGCCGGTCGGGTAGTCGCGCTTGCGCAGCAGCTTCATGCCGAGCAGCCCGGTGTAGAATTCGAGCGATTTGTCGAGATCCTTGACCCGGATCATCGTGTGCAAAAAGCGGGCCTTGCCCGGCTCCACGGCCGGCCTGGTTTGGGTGTCGGTCATCGTCATGGCGGGCTCACTCCTTCCCGTTGCGGCACGAGCGCGATGCTCGGCGAGGACCGCGAGGATGCGGTCGGCGGCGGCGCGGCTCGGCGACATTCCGTCCGCCCGAAGCCGCCGCATTGCCTCATCATATCCCTCTCGATGCGCGCTGCGAACCCGTTCGTCCCGGATCAGTTCGGCGAGAGCGATGGCGACCGGCTCGGGTGTGCAATGCCGGCGCCGGTGCTCCGAAACCAGCGGCCGGTCGAGCAGCAGGTTGACCAAGTTCATCTGGCGGACCTTGACAAGGCGGTCGATCACCGCCTCGCTCAGCGGACTGAGCCGATAGGCCACGACCATCGGCACTCCCGCCAGCGCCAGTTCGAGCGCGACCGTTCCCGAGGCGGCGAGCGCGGCGCGGCTTGCCGCGAAGGCATCGTATTTGGCGCCGCGTTCGTGCAGCACGACCGGCCGGCCCGGCCAGCCGCGCACGCCCTCCGACACCGCCTCCGCGACGGTCGCGACGGTCGGCACGGCGACGCGAAACGGGCCGACGATCGTTTCCAACCGACGCAGCGCCGCGCCGAACACCGGCATCAGGCGGCGCACCTCGCCGCCGCGGCTTCCGGGCAGCGCGGCGATCAACAACTCGTCCTCGGCGATCGCGTGCCTGGCGCGAAACCGCGCCGCGTCGCCGCGCTCGGCGCCGCTTTCCAGCACCGGGTGGCCGACATAGCTGGCGGCGAGGCCGACGCGCTCGAAATACGGCGGCTCGAACGGCAACAGGGTCAGCAGATGATCGTACCACCGTGCCATGCGCCGGGCACGGCCGCCGCGCCAGGCCCAGACCATCGGCGCAACGTAATGGATGAGGGGCAGTGTCTCACCCTGTCGGCGCAGCCGCTGCGCGATGCGCCAGGTGAAGCCGGAACTGTCGATCGTGACCACGCCGTCCGGCCGCAGCGTCGCGGATCGCCGCCACGGTTTCGCGCACCCGGCGCAGGATCAAGGGCGCCCGAGGCAGCACCTCGGCGACCCCGGCCACCGCGAGATCGGCGATCGGGACAAGGCTTTCCAGCCCTTGCGCCGTCATCTCTTCGCCGCCCACCCCGGCGATGCGCAAATGACCGGCGGTGCGTTCGCGCAATGCCGCGATCAGCGCCGCGCCGAGCGCGTCGCCCGAGGGCTCGCCGGCAATGATGAAGAGGAACGGCGCAGCCTCGCCAGCCGCACTCATGGTGCGCGGATCCCGACCACGAACAGGCCGGTCGAATCGGCAAGCCGGATCACCTCATCGCGTTCGAGGACCAGCGTCGCGCCGGCTTCGGCGGCGATCCCGCGCAATCCGCTCTCCGCGGCGAGGGTGACGGTTTGCGGGCCGATCGTCGGCTGGTCGGCGCGCCGTTCCTGGCCCGGCTTCTCCGCCTTGACGAGCACCCCGCCGGGCCCGTCGCGGCGCAACTCGGCGCACCGGCGCAACAACCCGTCGGTACCCTCGATCGCCTCGACCCCGAGCACCAGTCCTTGCTGCACGACGACCGCCTGGCCGATATCGAGCGCGCCGATCGCCCGGGCGAGGCGCAGGCCGTGCGCGATATCGGCCAGCGCATCGGCGTCGGGCCGGACATGACCGAGCGGACCTTCCGGCAAGGCCGCCTCGGCGAGCAGCCGGTCGGCGCCGACGACGCGGAAGCCCTCGCCCTCGAGCTCTTTCACGAATGCCGACAGCAACCCGTCATCGCCGAGCGCGCGGTAACCGACCCGGGCAAAAAACTTGGCCGCCCGCCAATCCGGGCACCACGCGCTCAGCAACGGGCGGCGCACCCCGCCGGCGAGAACCAGCTCGCCGACCGCGTGGGCGCGCAACAGGTCGAACCCCTTCGCCGCGGCGCCGATGCGGCACCAGGCATGCGGCACACCCTCGACGGTCGCCCGGTCGGCCTCCCCCTCGAGCGCGAGAACGAAGACATCGCGACCGGCGGCGCGACAGCTGTCGATGACCCGACGCGGCAAAACGCCGCTGCCCGCGATAATCCCCAGTGGGCCCTGGGGCGGGATCGCCGCGACGGAACTCGCCGCTATCCGCCATTCGCCCCTTTGGGCTGGCAGATTGCGCGGCTCGAATCGGCGCGGATGAACGCGATAACGTCGTCGACCGGGCCGATCCCGCCAAAGCGCTCGGCCGTCTCGTTGACCCGGTCGTTGAGCGTCCCGTCGTCCGAGAACAGGAACTGATACGCGCTGCGCAGCTCCTGGATGTCCTCGCGGCTGAAACCGCGGCGCTGCATGCCGATGATGTTGAGGCCGGTCAGCCGGGCGCGGTCGCCCATCACCAGGCCATAGGGGATGACGTCGCGCTCCACCCCCGACATGCCGCCGATCATCGCATGCCGGCCGATCCGCACGAACTGGTGCACCGCCGAAAGTCCGCCGAGTATCGCATAATCCTCGATCACGACATGGCCGCCGAGCGTTGCGTTGTTGACGAGGATGACGTGATCGCCGATCTGGCAGTCATGCGCGACATGCGCGCCAACCATCAACAGGCAATGATTGCCGATGCGAGTGACCATGCCGCCGCCGGCCGTGCCAGGGTTGATCGTCACATGCTCGCGGATCGTGTTGTCGCGGCCGATCTCAAGCGAAGAGGGTTCGCCAGCGTATTTCAAGTCCTGCGTCTCGTACCCGATCGAGGCGAACGGGAAGATCCGCGTGCCACCGCCGATCGTGGTACGCCCGTCGATGACGACATGGGATTTGAGGCTGACCCCGGCGCCGAGCACGACATGCTCCCCGATCACGCAATAGGGGCCGATCACGACGTCATCGGTCAATTTTGCGCCCGACGCGACGATCGCCGTGGGGTGGATCTGGGGCATGCCGGGCCTAGTCGTCCATGATCATCGCGGCAAACACCGCTTCGGCCATCAACTGGCCGCGAACCTCGGCGCGGCCCTCGAATTTCCAGACATTGGCGCGATGGCGCTGCTTGGTGACGCGGACATGGAGGCAATCGCCGGGAACCACCGGCCGACGAAACCGCGCGTTGTCGACGCTCATGAAGTAGACGAGCTTGCCCTCCGACGCCGGCCCCAGAGTATGGACGACGAGCACCGCGGCGGTCTGCGCCATCGCCTCGATGATCAGCACGCCCGGCATGACAGGGCGGGTCGGGAAATGACCCTGGAAATGGGGTTCGTTGATCGAAACGTTCTTGATGCCCGTCGCCTGCTGGTTCGCCACAACGTCGATGACCTTGTCGATCATCAGAAACGGATAGCGGTGCGGGATCATCTCCATGATCCGCTGAATATCGATCTGGGTCGACTGCTCGTCGGCGCAGGCCGGATCGATCATTCCCGGTCCTTCTTTTTCGCGAGGCGCTGCAGGATCGCCACTTGTTTCATGAACAACCCAAACGCTACCGCCGGGCTGCCGCCGACGGTAGCACCCGGCTCGACATCGCGCATCACTCCAGATTGCGCAGCGATACGCGCGCCGCTTCCGATGTAGAGATGGCCGGCAAAGCCGGTCTGCCCACCGACCATGACCAAGTCCCCGAGCCTGGTGCTGCCGGAAATGCCGACCAGAGCGGCCAGCACACAGCCCCGTCCGAGCACGGCATTGTGCGCGATCTGCACGAGATTATCGATCATCGTGCCGGGGCCGATAACGGTATCGTGTCCCGAGCCGCGGTCGATCGTCGTGTTGGCCCCGATGTCGACATCGTCGCCGATGATCACCCGGCCGAGTTGCGGGACCTTGACTGGCGCCTGCGGGTCCGGCGCAAAGCCAAAGCCGGGCTGGCCGATGCGCACCCCGGGATGCAGCAGCACGCGCGCGCCGATCACGCAATGGCTGAGCGTCACATTGGCGCCGACCCGGCAATCGTCGCCGAGTTCCACCCCGGCGGCGATCACCGTGTTGGCCCCGATCTGAACGCGGGCGCCAAGCCGGACTCCTGCCTCGATCACCACATGGGCGCCGATCTCGCAATCGGGCGGGACGGCCGCAGCCGGGTCGATGACCGCCGACGGTGCCCGCCGCGGTGTGACCGGCGTCGCCGGATAGAAGGCTTGCGCCGCCCGCGCGAACGCCTTGTACGGATCAGCGGCGATCAACAGCGCCATTCCCGCCGGCGCCTTTCCGATGAGGCGCTTGTCGACAAACGCGGCGCCGGCGCACGAGCGGGCGAAAGCGTCAATATATTTGCGATTGTCGAGAAATGTCACGTCGCCGGGACCGGCGGTCTCGAGCGGGGCAACATCGCGAAACAGCCGCCCGGCATCGCGCGGATCGTGCAACGATGCCCCGCTCAATGCCGCAAGCGCATCGAGGGAGTAGGGCCCGGTTCGAACAAAAAAGCGGGGATCCGCCATCGCCGCGCGCGTGGGTAGAGGCAGAAGCCTCGTCCCTATTTCTTTCTTTTCGGCGCCGGTCGAGCCGGGGTGGCCGGCTGTACCGCCGGGGCATTGCTCGCGACCGGGGCGACAAAGTTGACGGTCAGAGTCGGCAGTTGCTCGTCAAGTTTCTGCAGCACCTCATCGGTTACGTCGTAGCCCTGATCGAACAGCACCAGCTCGCTGCGCTGGAACACCAGATTGGCTTTTCGATTTTTTGCGATTTCGGTGATGATTTTTAGCATCACTTCCTGGATCTTTTGGAGCGCCTCGGCGTTGGAGCGTTCCAGCGCTTGGCGCTTGCCCTGCACGCTCTTATCCAAGTCGTTGACCTTTTGCTGAAATTCGCGCCCCTTTTGATTGAGCGCTTCCGCCGAGAGCGAGGCCTGCTGACGCTGCAGTGCATCGCGTTCCTGGCGCAACAGCTCTTCCTGGTGCGAAATCTCCTTAGCGTATTCGGCGCGTTTTTCCTCGATCTGCTGACGCACCATCTTGGCCGACTTGGAGTTCTGCAATAGCGATTGAACATCGACCACTAGGACGTTCAGACCGGACGACGGGGACGGGGACGGGGACGGGGACGGGGCCGCGGCTGGGGCCGGGGTGGGCGCCGGCGGCTTCTGCTGCGCCTGGGCATAGCCCAACATCCCGCACAGCGCGACCAGCAAAACCAGCGGGGTAACCCCCGCACGCGTTAGAGACATCAGAACCTCGTACCAAAACTGACATGGAAGAGTTGCGTCTTGTCAAAGGATTCTTTCTTGAGCGGCAGCGCTAAATCGAGGCGGATCGGGCCGACCGGGGACTTCCACGAGACGCCGACGCCCGCGCTCATGCGGATCGCGGCCGAGTCCATGATCGACGGCTGTACCCCGCCGGTCGTCACAAGTTGGGCGGGTGTCAGGACGAGGTTCTTCTGATCATTCGACCAGAGGCTGCCGAAATCGCTGAACACCCGCCCGCTGATGCCAAGCTCCTTCGGCAAGCCGAGCGGCACCCCGAGCGACACCGATCCGACATAGTATTTGTTGCCGCCCAGCGGATCGCCGGTAAAAGTATCGCGCGGACCGATCCCGGCGGACTCGAAACCGCGCAGGTTGTCGCCGCCGACAAAGAACCGGTCCTGCAGCAGCACCGGCTGTCCGCCCCAGCCGAAAATATCGCCGGCCTCGCCGGTAACACTAAGCACCCACTCCGGCGCAACGGAATAATAATATCCGGCATTGACTTTATTTCGAATATACTGAACACCAAAACCGGCGCCAGCAAAATCATTTCCAATAGATGCATAGTATCCGTCAGTGGGGTCGATGCGATTGTCACGGCGATCGTAGAGCAGAACCTGGCCGATCTCGGAGGTCAGATGGGTCCCCGCCTGCAGTGCAATATACAGCGAGGCATCGCTCTGGATGTCGGTGATGTCGTCGGAGCGCGCCGTGTATTTCCAGGTCTGTCGGAGATGGTCCGAGATCTGATAACCCCCGCGCAGCGACCCGCCATACGAGGCCTGCACGTATGCCGGGGTAACGCCGCTGAAGAAACTCACGGTCGGGCTGGTCTTGATCCAGAACAGATCGAAGCCGGCGGCGAGGTTCTTGTCGAGGAAGTATGGCTCGGTAAAGCTGAGGTTCACCTGTTGTGAGCGGAGGGCAAGCACCGTGCCGATCTGCAGATCCTGACCGCGACCGAGGAAGTTGTGCTCGTGGATGCTGGTATCGATGAGCGGCCCGTCCGTCGTGGAGAAGCCGAGGCCAAACGACAACTCGCCCGTCGACTGCTCTTCGACCTCGACCGAGATGACAGTTCGATCAGGTGCCGAGCCTGGGCCGTTGGTGACCGAGACCTTCTTGAAAAACCCGAGGGCCTTGATGCGTTCCTTCGAGCGCTCCATTTTGTCGGCGTTGAATGCATCGCCCTCGACGAGGCGGAACTCGCGGCGGATTATCTTGTCGAGCGTGCGCACGTTGCCGGTGATGTCGATCCGCTCGACGTAAACCCGCGGGCCCTCCTGCACATTGAAGACGATGTCGATGGTGTGTGCCTTCCGATGGCGGGTGATTGCCGGCTTGACCTCGACGAAGGCATAGCCGCGATTGCCCAGCGCGTCGGTCAGCGCCGAGATCGAATGTTCGACGGCGTCGGCATCGTACCAATCGCCGGATTGCACGGTCAGCAACGGCAGCACGGCCTCGCGCGACAGGTTCTTGAGCTTGATGGCAACATCCACCTTGCCGAAGCGGTACCGCTCGCCCTCCTCTACCGTGAAGGTGATGACAAAACCATCGCGGTCGGGGGTCAGCTCGGCGACCGCCGAGACCACCCGAAAATCGGCATAGCCCTGGGACAGATAGAATTTGCGCAACAGCTCGCGATCGTAAGCCAGCCTATCGGGGTCGTAGGTATCGGCGGTCGACAGAAAGCGATACCAGCGGCTTTCCTTCGTGTCGATGACGCCGCGCAGCGTGCCGTCGCCGAACTGGCGATTACCGACAAAATTGATGCTGCGCACCCCAGTCGGGGGGCCCTCGTTGATCTCGAAGACAAGATCGACCCGGTTCTCCGACAATTGGATGACGTTGGGGTCCACGGTGGCCGCGAAGTGGCCGTGCCGGCGATAGAGCTGGAGGATGAGCCGGACGTCGTTCTGCACGCGCGTGCGCGTGTAGACGACGCGCGGACGCAATTGGATCACATCGTTGAGGTCCTTGTCGGAGAGCTTCGAATTCCCCTCGAAGGCGATGCGGTTGATGATCGGGTTCTCGACCACCTTGACGACCAGCGTGTTGCCCTCTCGCGTCAGCTTCACATCGGCGAAGAGCCCGGTGGCGAACAGCGCCTTCAAGGAGGCGTTGACGCGTTCGGGGTCCCATGGATCGCCCGCTTTGAGCAGCAGGTAGGAGCGCACGGTTTCCGGCTCGATCCGCTTGATCCCGTCGATCCGGATATCGGCGATCGTGCCTCCCGCCGCGGCCGCGGCCGGCTGCCGTTGAGCCGCCGCCGCCGGCTGCCGTTGAGCCGCCGCGGACGGTATCCACGCGGCCGCCGCGACGAATGCCGCCGCCAGCATGGCCAGCCAGCGAAAAGTCATGCGCTTTGGAACCAAAACCCCCCCACCCCGACGCTTGCGCCCCATCGCGCGCGGATCGTGTCAGGTCACGAAGCGCTTCACAATATCAATGATCCCGGTGTGAACGAGGTCGTTCCAGGTAGCAAAGACCATCAGCGTCAGCACCAGCGCCAACCCCACGCGAAAGCCATATTCCTGCGTGCGCTGGCCCAACGGTTTGCCACGGATCGCTTCAGCCGCATAGAACAGCAGGTGTCCGCCGTCAAGCACCGGCACCGGGAACAGGTTGATCAGCCCGAGATTGACCGACAGAACCGCCATGAACCAGAGCAGCGGCACAATGCCGCCCTGCGCGACCTCGCCCGACAACTGGGCAATGCGTAGCGGCCCGCCGAGTTCGTCGGCGGAGCGGGTACCGATCACCATCTGCCACATCGCGTCGAGCGTCGTGGCCGAGAGGTTCCAGGTCTCGCCGACCGCGCGCACGACCGCGCTCGCCGGATCGCGCCGGACGTATTTGGGGCTGCCGCCGCGTATGCCGAGCTGGCCGATTTGATGCCGGCCCAGCCGGTTGGTCTCCTCAACGCGGCTCGGCGTAACGTGCAATGTGACGAACTGCCCATTGCGCTTGACGACCGCGGTCATCGGCACGTTCGGGTTGAGCCGCACCACCTGTTGCACGTCCTCGAAGCTTTCGATCGACCGCCCGTCGATACTGGTGATGACATCGCCCGGTTGCATGCCGCCGGCTTGGGCCGCGCTGTCCGGCAGAACCTGGCCGACCTTTGCCGGGGTGAAGGGTTGGCCGTAGGTCATAAACAAGAGCGCCAGCACGACGATGGCGAACACGAAATTCGCGATCGGCCCGCCGGCGACGATGGCAGCGCGCTGGCCGAGACGCTTGCCGTGAAACGATACTTCGCGCTCGGCCGCGGTGAGCTGGCCAAGCCGGGCTATCGGCAGGCCGGAGCTGGCGTCGCTGTCGCCGAACATCTTGACGTAACCGCCAAGCGGGATGGCGCTGAACTTCCAGCGCGTGCCGGCGCGGTCCCACCAGCCGAAGAGTTCGGGGCCGAAGCCGATCGAGAACACCTCGATCTTCACCCCGTTGCGCCGGGCGATCAAATAATGGCCCAGCTCGTGGACGAACACGAGCACGGTCAAGACCACCAGGAACACGCCGACGTAAAGTATTCCGCCGTGGATAAACGGTACCAAATAGCTCATTGTCTGTCCGTCGATGCGGCGACGCGCGATTGCCCGCGCGGAGCGACCAAGTGAGCCGCGATCTCGCGGGCGGCCCTATCGAGATTGTAGACATCGTCGAGCGAATCAAGGTCGCCGCCGGGCATCCGCTCGAGCGTGCGCTCGACGATCGCAGCGATGTCGAGAAACCCGATCCGGCCCGCGAGAAAGGCGTGGACCGCGGTCTCGTTTGCCGCGTTGAGCACGGTCGGGCCGGCTCCGCCGCCACTGAGCGCCTCGCGCGCCAGGCGCAGTGCCGGGAAGCGCTGCTCGTCGGGCGCTTCGAAGGTGAGCCGTCCGACCTCGGCGAGGTCGAGCCGCTTGGTCGGTGCCGCCGTGCGCCCTGGCCAGCCGAGCGCGTAGGCGATTGGCGTGCGCATATCGGGCGAGCCGAGATGGGCGAGCACCGAACCATCGCAATAGGTCACCAGGCCGTGCACGATCGATTGCGGATGAACGACAATGTCGATGCGCTCTGGCGCCAGCTGAAACAGATAATGCGCCTCGATCAGTTCGAGACCCTTGTTCATCAAGGTCGCCGAGTCGATCGAAATCTTGGCGCCCATTGTCGGCCAAGTCGGATGCGCCACCGCCTGCTCCGGCGTCGCGACGCGCATCTCTTCGAGGCTGCGCTCGCGAAACGGGCCACCGCTACACGTCAAGGTGATCTTTTCAATCCCCTCGACCCGGGCGAAATCAAAGCACTGCCATATCGCATTGTGCTCGCTGTCGACCGGCAACAGGGTCGCGCCGTGCTGGGCGATCTCGCGCATGAACAGGCTGCCGGCGCAGACCAGCACTTCCTTGTTGGCGAAGGCGACGATGCGCCCTTGCCGGATCGCCGCCAGGGTCGGTCCGAGCCCGGCGGCGCCGACGATCCCCGCCATGACCCAATCGGCCGGCCGCTCGGCCGCCTCGACCAGGGCCGCGCGTCCGCACGCCACCTCGATCCCGGTGCCGGAGAGCGCCTCTTTTAGCGCCGGGTAGTCCGCCGGATCGGCCACCGCGGCGAAGCGCGCGCCGAGCGCCTTCGCCTGCTCGGCCAGCAGCACGGCGTTGCGGTTGGCGGTCAGTGCCTCGACGGTGAAGTCGTCGCGGTTGCGCAGCAACAGGTCGACGGTGCTTTGCCCGATCGACCCGGTCGAGCCGAGGATCGTGACGCGGCGCGACCGGTCGCGGCTGGTATCGGGTCGCTCGCCAGCCCGCGTCGCCCCGGTCATTGCCCCCGGCATCGCCCCGGTCATTGCCATGTCAGCACGCTGCCACCGCCGATCAGGGTCAGCAACACCACCGCCGGGATCACGGCCAGAAGGCCGTCGAGCCGGTCAAGCAGGCCGCCATGCCCAGGAATGAGGCCGCTCGAGTCCTTCACGCCGAACCTTCGCTTGGCCACCGACTCTGCAAGATCGCCGAACTGCTCGACAATCGCAAGCCCCGCGCTGATCAGCACCAGCGGGAGCACCGAGGACAGGCCAAGGACGCGCGCGGTTCCCCAGCCCGCCAGCGCCGCGCAGCCCGCCCCGCCGATCAGCCCCGCCCAGGTCTTGCGCGGGCTCCAGCGCGGCGCGAGAAGCGGCCCGCCGAACCGGCGGCCGATCGCATAGGCGCCAATATCAGTCGCCCAGACGACGGCGAAAATCCACAGCAAGGTGGCTCGCCCGGCCCCTTCCGCCCGGGCGAGCCACAACAGCAGCACGCAGGGCAATGCAACCCACAGCGCGCCCAAGGCGAGCCAAGACGGCGCGCCGCCCGGCTCGCGTCGCGCCGTCCACAGGACGATCGCCGCGCCCAGGAGGCTCGCCGCGACGGCGAGCGCGACCCCGGTTGCAGCGGCCGCGGCGATTGCGGCGAGGACGGCGCCGATCAGCCCCATCCCGCTTGCGCCAAGCTGTCCCTCACGGCACATTCGGGCCCATTCCCACGCCATCACCGCGCCGGCCAGCGCGGTGACGATCGGCAGCCAGGGCCAGCCGAACCAAGCAGCGGCGATGGCGATGGGCGCCAGGACCAGCGCCGAGAGAATGCGCAACCGCAACGAACCCTGGGAGCCCGTTTCAGCGGGAGCCAACAGAGGCACCGTAGCGGCGCTCGCGGCCACAATAATCGGCGATCGCCTCTTCGAGATCGCTGCGCCCGAAATCCGGCCACAGCGTCTTGGTGAAGACCAATTCGGCGTAGGCGCACTGCCACAACATGAAATTGCTGATGCGCTGCTCGCCGCTAGTGCGAACCAACAGATCGGGGTCGGGCAGGTCAGAGGTGAACAGATGGCCGGCGATGAGGTTTTCATCGACCGCTTCGACGGCGAGGCGTCCCGCGGCGGCTTTCGCGGCGATCGCCCGCGTCGCGGCAACGATCTCGGCACGCCCGCCATAGGAGAGCGCGATCGTCAGATTGATCGCGCGATTGTCGCGGGTCAGCGCCTCAGCGTTGTGGACCAGCGTGACGATATCGGGCGAGAGCCGTCCGATCTCGCCGATGACCCTGAGGCGTACCCCGTTCTTGTGCAACTCGGCGATCTCGCCGCGCAGGTAATGACGTAAGAGCCCCATAAGGTCGTCGACTTCGTCGAGCGGGCGCTTCCAGTTTTCCGAGGAAAACCCGAACAGGGTCAGATAGGGAACGGCGAGCTCGCTCGCCGCCGTCAGCGTGCGACGGACTGCTTCCGCGCCGCGCCGGTGGCCGGCGATGCGGGGCAGCCCGCGAGCCTTCGCCCAACGGCCGTTGCCATCCATAATGATGGCAATATGCCGCGGCAGCGGGCGCGGCAAGTCAGCGGAGGAGCTCATCAGACCTGAAGGATTTCCTTGTCCTTTTGCGCGAGCGTCTCGTCGATGCGCTTGATGTGGTCGTCGGTGAGAAGCTGGACATCCTTTTCCGCCTTGCGCTGCTCGTCCTGCGAGATCTCGCCGTCCTTCTCGAGACGGCGCAGCGCCTCGACCCCGTCGCGCCGCACATTGCGCACCGAGACGCGCGCCTGCTCGGCGTACTTGGCGGCGACCCGGGTCAATTCGCGGCGCCGCTCCTCGTTGAGTTCGGGGATCGGCACCCGGATGACCTGCCCCTCGGTCTGCGGATTGAGGCCGAGCCCGGCTTCGCGGATCGCCTTGTCGACCGCCTTGGACAGGCCGCGGTCCCAGACCTGGACCGTGATCATCCGCGGTTCCGGAACGTTGACGCTGGCCACCTGATTGAGCGGCACCGTGCCGCCGTACGCCGCGACCAGGACCGGCTCCAGCAGGCTGGTCGAGGCCCGCCCGGTGCGCAGCCCGCCATACTCCTTGCGCAGTACCTCGATTGCGCCATCCATGCGACGGCGGAGGTCCTTCAGCAATTCGTCTTGTGCCATGGCGTGTGGCTCCCTCGCGCTTTTCGCGTCCCCACTCTGCCCTCTCGCGCAAGCCGGGGAGGGCGGGATAGGCGCTATCGTGTGTCCTCGATGATCGTGTACCGCCCCTGTCCCTGCACGACCTGCGCGAGCCCGCCATTCTCGAAAATCGAGAAGACGAGGATCGGGATCCGGTTCTCCCGCGCCAGCGAGACCGCCGACGCATCCATCACCTGCAGATCGCGCGCCAGCACCTCGCGATAATCGAGCCGCTCGAACCGGCGGGCCTCTGGCACCCGATGCGGGTCGGCATCATAGACGCCGTCGACCTTGGTCGCCTTCAACAGAGCATCGCACCCCATTTCCGAGGCGCGCAGCGCCGCCGCGGTATCGGTGGTGAAGAACGGATTGCCGGTCCCGGCAGCAAATATCACCAGCCGGCCCTTCTCCAGGTGGCGCATCGCCCGCCGCCGGATATAGGGTTCGCACACCGCCTGCATCGAGATCGCCGACTGCACCCGGGTGGCGATGCCGCGGCGCTCCAGCTCGTTCTGCATCGCCAGCGAATTAATCACGGTCGCCAGCATGCCCATATAGTCGCCCGAGGCGCGTTCCATGCCGACCGCCGCACCCGACAGCCCGCGGAAGATGTTGCCGCCGCCGATCACCAGGCACAGCTCGACGCCGAGAGCGTGGACCGATCCGATTTCGCTGGCGATGCGTTCGACCATGGCCGGGTCGAGGCCGTAATCGCGCTCGCCCATCAACGCCTCGCCGGAGACTTTCAGGAGGACGCGGCGATACTTGAGATCGGCTGGCATGCCTCCTACGCCCATCCGGCTGAGATACCCGTCCGAGAGACAGTCCGCAGACTACACCAAACCGCACGCGGCGAGGTCATCCGATTTGCTGGAGATTGTCGTCCCGGCGACGGCCGGGACAACAATTTCGAATGTACTCAGCTTTTGAGCCTGGGCGCCAACCTCAGCGGCAAAGTCGGAAGGCGGCCGCTCGATCCCCTCGCCGAGGGCAAAGCGGACCATTCCGGCAACACGGATCGCCGCGCCCGCGGTCCGGGCCGCGGATTCGATAACCTTGCCGACGCGGTTTTCGCCGTCGATCACGAAGACCTGCTCGAGCAGCACGACCTCTTCGTAGAATTTGCGCAGCCGTCCATCGACCATGCGCTCGACGATCGCCTCCGTCTTGCCGCTCCCTTGCGCCTGCTCGCGCAGCACCGCGCGCTCGCGCTCGAGCGCCGCCGCCGGCACCGAGGCGATGTCGACATAGAGCGGGTTGGCAGCCGCGACATGCATCGCCAGCTGGCGTCCCAGCCCGGCCAGCGCATCGCCCCCGGCATCCGACTCGAGCGCGACCAGGACGCCGATCTTGCCGAGGCCGGGTGCCAGCGAATTGTGCACGTAGGAGGCGACGACGCCGCGCCCGACGGCGAGCCGCTGGGCGCGGCGCAGCACCAAATTCTCGCCGATTCTTCCAACCAGCTCGGTCAACTCGCCGGCCACGGTGCGCCCGGTTGCCGGATAGGGCGCCTCCTTCAGGGCCTCGGCGTCGCCCGCTCCGCCCGCCGCGAGTGCGCTGACGGTGCGCACGAAAGCCTGGAACAGCTCGTTGCGCGCGACGAAATCGGTCTCCGAGTTGACCTCGACGACGGCGCCGGCGGCGCCTCGCGTCGCCACCCCGACGAGCCCCTCGGCAGCGACCCGTCCGGCCTTTTTCGCCGCGGCGGCGAGACCCTTTGCGCGCAGCCAGTCGACCGCAGCCTCGATGTCGCCGTCGGTGTCGGCGAGCGCGCGCTTGCAATCCATCATCCCGGCGCCGGTCTTGTCGCGCAGTTCCTTGACCAGCGCCGCGGTCACCTCGGCCATCGACTCATCCTCTCGTCAATACCGACCCGGGCGGTCATTCCGCCCCTTGTGTCGCTTCGGCTTCGGCCGTTTCGCTTCCAACCGCCTCGGCCAGGCTCTCTTCCTCGACCGGCTCCTCCGGTACGATCTCGGCGGGGACGTGCGCCCGCGCGCCGACATCGACGCCCGAGGCGGTCAGCTCGGCCTGCAACCCGTCGAGCACGGCGTCGGCGACCAGATCGCAATACAAATGAATAGCCCGCATCGCGTCGTCGTTTCCCGGGATCGGATAGGCGATGCCGTCCGGCGACGAGTTCGAATCGAGGATGGCGACGACCGGGATGCGCAGCGTATTCGCCTCGCTGACCGCGATCGCCTCCTTGTTCGTATCGATCACGAAGAGGATGTCGGGCAGCCCGCCCATCTCCTTGATCCCGCCGAGGGCGCGTTCGAGCTTGTCGCGGTCGCGCGTCAGCGACAGCAGCTCGCGTTTCGTCAAGCCGCTCTCTTCCGCAGTGATGCGCTCTTCGACCTCGCGCAGCCGCTTGATCGATTGCGAGATCGTCTTGAAATTGGTCAGCATGCCGCCGAGCCAGCGGTAGTTCACATAATACTGGCCGCAGCGCTTGGCCGCGTCGGCGACCACCTCCTGCGCCTGGCGCTTGGTGCCGACCAGGAGCACCCGCCCGCCGCCGGCGACAACCTCGCGGATCGCCTCGAGCCCCTGCCGCAACAGCGGCACGCTCTGTTCGAGATCGACGATGTGGATGCCGTTGCGGATTCCGAAGATGTAGGGCGCCATCTTCGGGTTCCAGCGCCGCGTGTGGTGGCCGAAATGCACGCCGGCCTCGAGCAGCTGGCGCATCGTGAATTCAGGCAATGCCATGTCTCTTTTCCTTTCCGGTTGCGCCGCCGCAGGGAAAATCGGCTCTCGCCGGCACCGGGGCGGCGCCCATAGCTGGACGCCGCAGCCCCTGCGTGAGGGTTACGTGCAGAACTACGTACGGCGCGCGCGGGGATTTGGCAAGGACGGCGGCGAGCGGGAGCCCCAAACGGCGGCTTTTACCGCGCGGGCTTGCCGCCGATCAACCATACCCCGCCTTGACGGGAACATAACATGAATCCATATAAGAGGCGCGATCCCAAAGCGCCAGCCGCGGAGCCCGCCACTGCCGAAGTTTGTTGCCGTTCCGCGCCCTTGCCGCTGCTGTTTGCTGTTTCTGAGAGCCGAAATCTAAGAAAACCAATACCCTGGTCCTGGTCTCTTCGGCCCTCGCGCGCGCGTCCGCGAGGAGGGGGACGGGTATTGCATGGCGGACGCGCGGACAATTCGCGCCCGGCCTGCGCCGCCCGCGTGATATCGTCCGCGCCAAGAGGCGGCATGCCCGCGGCGTTCGCTAGAGGAGGGACAGTGATGGCGTATGACCTGCTGATCAAGAATGGCCGGATCGTCGACGGCTCGGGGATGCCGTCATTCCACGGCGACATTGCCGTCAAGGACGGCAAGATCGCCGAACTCGGCAAGCTGTCCGGGCCGGCCGGCCAGACGGTCGACGCCGGCGGCCAGGTCATCGCGCCGGGCTTTATCGACAATCATTGCCACTATGACGCGCAGGTCACGTGGGACCCGCTGTGCTCGTTCTCGTCGGACCACGGCGCCACCTCGGTCGTCATCGGCAATTGCTCCTTGTCGCTGGCGCCGGTGCGCCGCGGCAACGCGACGCGGATGGCCGAGTTCCTCTCCTATGTCGAAGCGATCCCGATGGAGGTCTTGAACACGATCGAGGTCGATTGGGAGACCTTCCCGCAATACATGGACCGCCTCGACCGAAACCTCGGGGTCAATGTCGGTACCCTCGTCGGCCACACCGCGGTGCGCTACTACGTGATGGGCGACGAGTGCCAGAAGCGCACGGCGTCAGATGCCGAACTCAAACAAATGCAAGCCGTCGTGCGCGACAGCATGGAGGGCGGCGCGCTCGGCCTTTCGGTGTCGCGCAACAAGGGGCATTACGACCCGCAGGGCGTGCACATTCCGGCGCTGTGGGCCGACGAGAAGGAGATTTTCGCGCTCGCCGACGTCTTGCGCGAGATGGGCACCGGCATCATCCAGTCGGGCGGCGGCCGCGACGCCGAGATGGCCGACGGTCTGATGGCCCGCCTCTCGGAAGCGACCGGCCGCCCCGTCGTCTACAACAATCTCGGGCAGAGCGTGCGCCGCCCGGGCGAGTGGCAGCGCCACATGGCGCGGGTTGACGAAACCGCGGCGCAGGGCATCCGCGCCTACCCGCTGTGCTCGCCGAACACGACGACGCAGACCTTCAACATGAAAAACACCCAGGCCTTCCGCGGTTCGCCGACCTGGCACCCGATCCTGTTGAAGTCGGATGACGAGAAATTGCGGGCCTATGCCGACCCGGCGGTGCGCGCGAAATTGCATGAAGAGATGGTCGAGTGGAAGGTCGAGATCCCCGGCAACACGATCTCGCGCGAATGGTACAATTACATCTGGGTCGAAGAACCCAAGCTCGACAAGAACGCCTGGATGAAGGGCAAGACGATCAACGCGATCGCCAAGGCGCAGAACAAGGGGATCATCGATGCCTTCCTCGACCTCGCGGTCGAGGAAAAGCTCGAAACCATTTTCATGCAGGCCGAAAACAACGTCGATGTCGACGCGATGCGGCAGATCCTCAACTATCCGAACGCGCTCATCGGGCTGTCGGATGGCGGGGCGCACGTCCAGTTCCACGGCGGCTACGGCTTCTCGACCCGGCTCCTTGGTGAGTGGGTTCGCGAGAAGCACGTGATGACCTTGGAGCAGGCGGTGCGGCGTCTTACGTTCGACTCGGCCTCGACCTTCGGCCTCTATGACCGCGGGTTGCTGCACCCGGGCATGACCGCCGACATCACGATCTTCGATCCCGACACCGTGAAGCCGCTGCCCGAACTCGTCGTGCACGACTTCCCGGCCGGCGGCTGGCGCTACAAGGAGCCGGCGCAGGGCATCTACGCCACCTTCGTCAACGGCCAGATGCTGATGAAGGAAGGCCGGCATACCGGCAACCTGCCCGGCCGCGTGCTGCGCAACTCGCGCTACCAGGCCAACCACCAATAAGCCAGCAGCCGACGCAAAAGCCCTCTCCCGGCGGAGAGGGCTTTCTTATCGATTCCCCACGAAGACACGGAGGGCAAGAAGGATAAATAACTCGATAACGCGGAAGACGCCAAGGACGCATAGAGACATCGAAGGCGACTGTCCCCGCTGCGACCGTTTGCGAGTCTTCTGCGACTTTTGCATTAAGGCTTTTACTCTTTCTCCGTGCTCTCCGTGTCTTCGTGGTAATTTTCATTTTGGGGAAGTCAGCCATGTCAACCAGCAACCCAACCGGCGCAGCGGGTCTTGCCGCGGTTTTCAAAAAATCAATATCGGATCATTGGCGCCTGTTCCTGGCCGAGGGGGTCGTCCTGGTTCTCCTCGGGCTGGCGGCGATCGTCGTCCCGCCGCTTGCCGGGCTCGCCACCACGATCATCATCGGATGGCTGTTCCTGATCGGCGGCGCCGTCGGCCTCGTCTCGACCTTCGGCGCCCACCAGGCGCCGGGGTTCGGGTGGTCGCTCTTGTCGGCCATCGTTGCGGTGATCGCCGGCGGCGTCCTCTTGTGGAACCCGTGGCAAGGCCTCGCCACCCTGACTTATGTGCTGATCGCCTTCTTCATCATCGACGGCATATTGACTATCATCCTCGCGCTGCAGCACCGCCGTGAGCTCACCGGGCGGTGGGAGTGGATGATGATCGGCGGCGTCATGGACCTGGTCCTCGGCGCGATCATCGTCTTCGGGTTGCCGGGCACCCTGGCCTGGGCGCTGGGCCTCCTCGTCGGGATCGACCTGTTGTGGGGCGGCATGTCGTTGATCGCCATGGCGCTGTCGGCGCGGCGAACGGCAGTTTAGTCCCACCTTCCCGCTTACCCGAGACCGACCAGCGTCCACAGCGCGACGAAGCCGGCAATAGCAAGGCTGGCATGAATCGCGACGAGCAGGCCCGCCGGCCGGCGCTGTCGCGACGCCGCATAAGCGATTACCAGGCCCAGCGCCAAGGCCAGGCCGAGCAACAGCGCGGCGGCCGGACCGAATCCCGTCGTTCCCATGGCGCTCGGCGGCAGGCCGTGTCGCAGCACCCGTATCAGGATTGCCAACCCCGCCGTTCCCAGCGCTCCGTGCGCGAACGGGGCCGGCCAAGGCGGTCGTCCTGCCGTCGCCCCGCGGAGACGCTGGATCGCCAGCCAGGCGCCAATCGCGACCGCCCCGCAAAGGATCGCAAAGGCGAGCCCCAGCGGCACGAGCCTCCGCTATTTGGCCGCGGCCGACATCGCCGGGCGGGCACGGAAATGCGGCATGACCTCCTCGCCGACCATGCGGTACTGCTCGACGATCCGGTCCTTCGGCGTCGTCAGCGGCGGCGACAAATTGATGTGCTGCATCCCGGGGTAGCGCTCTTCGAACGCCTTCAGATGGGCGACCAGATCGTCCGGGGTGCCGGCGAACCACGAGCCCAGCTTCATGTAATGCTCGACCGTCGGCACCCCGGCCTTGTCCCAGCCGCCGCGATGGGCGACCGCGTCGATTTGCGCCGGGGTGATCCCCGGCACAAAACCCAACGGCGCGAACATTTTGACGTGTTCCTCGTAAAGCGGCTTCAGTTCGCGCAAGGCCTGCTCGCGGGTCTTCGCCAGGTAAAAGGCGACCCCGATCGTCAAATTCTCGCCGAGCTTGAGGTTGAGGCCCTGCGCGTTCGCCACCCGCTGATAAGCCTGGATCGGCCCCTCGGCCATTGTCGCGGCGCCGCCGCCAACGAGGCCCCTGATGCCGTGGCGCAGCATGAATTCGATGCCGCGCGGGCTGGCGCTGACGATCGGCTGCCAGCATTCGACCGGCAGGTTAATGGGGCGCGGCACCAGGCTCAGCTCTTTCAGATCGTAGCCGCGATAGGGCACCCGCGCCGGCAGCGTGTAGTGCTTGCCCTCATGCGAGAAGCTCTCGTTGTTGAACGCCTTGAAGACGATCTCGACCTGCTCCTCGAACAGTTCGCGGTTGGCGTTCTGGTCGATGATCGGCGCGCCGAAGGTCTCGACCTCGCGGCTGTGATAGCCGCGCCCGACCCCGAACACGGTGCGGCCCTTGGTCAGGATGTCGGCCGTCGCGTAATCCTCGGCGAGGCGCAGCGGGTGCCACATCGGCGCGATGTTGAAGCCGCAGCCGATGCGCAATTTCTTGGTGAGATGCGCCAGATGCACCGCCAGCATCAGGATGTTGGGCAGGCACTCGTAGCCTTCGTGTTGGAAATGGTGCTCGGCGAGCCACAGCGTGTCGTAGCCGAGTTCGTCCATCACCTTGGCGATCGCCTCGGTCTTGTCGAAGACGCTGGCGAGTTGGTCATTCGAATAGCGCCGCTCGTTGGCCGGGGTGGCGTTCTGACCATGGTCGGGGATGTCGATGTGCCCGGCATAGACCGTCATGAACTTGTTGATCATGGGTCGCGTCCTTTCGCGGTTCGAACGGCGTTCAGCACCTGGCGCTAGACTAACCGGGATGGCCCACGGGTCAATCCATCAGCTTGCGGGTCAGATAGGTGAATTCGAGCGCGTTGCGGCGGGCGCGCTCCTGCAAGGTCGCCGCCGCGGAATGCCCGCCATCGACATTCTCGTAATAGAGGAACGGCAATCCCATCGCCGCCATCCTGGCCGCCATCTTGCGCGCATGCCCCGGGTGCACCCGGTCGTCCTTGGTCGAGGTCACGAAGAACGGCTCGGGATACGCAACCCCGGGCCGCAGATTGTGGTAGGGTGAGATGTGGCGCAGGAACGCCGCCTCCTCCGGCTGATCGGGGTCGCCGTATTCGGCCATCCACGAGGCGCCGGCCAGCAATTTGTGATAGCGCAGCATGTCGAGGAGCGGCACCTGGATCACCGCGGCATGGAACAATTCCGGCCGCTGCGTCAGCATCGCGCCCATCAGGAGGCCGCCGTTCGAGCCGCCCATGATGCCGAGCCGGCGCGGGCTGGTGATGCCGCGGCGGATCAGATCTTCGGCGACCGCGATGAAATCGTCGAAGGCGCGCTGGCGCTCGCCCTTCAGCGCGGCCTTGTGCCATTGCGGGCCGAACTCGCCGCCGCCGCGGATATTGGCGACGACGTAGACCCCGCCCCGCTCGATCCACAGCTTGCCGATGGCGCCGGCATAGGACGGGGTCAGCGACACCTGAAACCCGCCATAGCCGTAGAGCAGGGTCGGCGCCGCGCCGTCAAAGCGCAGCGCCTTCGGGCGGACGACAAAATACGGCACCGAAATGCCGTCGGCCGACGCCGCCTCGAACTGCTCGACGATGCTGTTTTCGGCAGCGAAGCGCGGCGGCAGCGATTTGACTTGCCTCGCGCCGCTCGAACCCGGCTCGACCAGCCAGAGCGCGTTGGGAGTCAGAAACCCGGCGACATCGACGAACGCAAGGTCCTCGCGGTCGCTGGCCGCGACGATATGCACCGAGGCATGCCCGGGCAATGGCAAGGGGCTGGAGACCCAGCCGCCCGCCGCGAAACGATACGCCACGGCGCTGCCCTGGACATTGCGATAGACCGTCGCCAGGAGGCGGCTGCGGCTCGCGGCGACATCCTCGATCGCCTCGCGCGGCCCCGGCGCGTAGATTAGCAGCGGCAGCACCGTATCGGGATCTGCCAGGCACCCGGCGAGATCGAGCGAGACCAGCGCGCCCGGCGGATGGCCGGCCCACGCTTCGTCCAGAGAAAAGACCAGCTGGCCCGAGACAAAGCCGCGAAAGGTCGAGCGCGCCGGCACCGGCACGCGCACCGGCCCCGCCGCGGTCATCAGGTACCGCTCGCTCTCGAAGAAGCTGATTTGGCGGTTGACGAGGATGCCCAGGGCCCGGCCCTCCGGGTCGCGCAGCACGCTGGCGCCGACGCTGACGTCATCGGCGGCGCCGGCAAACAGTTCTTCGGCTTCGGCGAGCGGCATCCCGCGGCGCAGCCGCTTCAGGATGAACGGATAGCCCGACGCCGTCATCGTCCCCGGCCCCCAGTCGCGCGCGACGATCAGCGTGTCGTCATCGAGCCAAGCGGCGCTCTGCTTGCCTTCGGGAAGGCGGAACCCTTCGTCAACGAAACTGGCCGTCGCGAGGTCGAATTCGCGCCCTTCGGCGGCGTCCTTGCCACCATCGGACAGGCTGACCAGACAGCGGCGATAGTCGCGCGGGAGGCAGACGGCGCCCTGAAACACCCAATTCCGGCCTTCGGCTGCGGCCAGCGCATCGACATCGAGAAGTGGCTGCCAATCCGGCGCCGGTGTTGCGAACGAGGCGAGGCTCGTCGCCCGCCACAAGCCGCGGACATGCACCTCGTCCTGCCAGAAATTGGCGAGACGTTCGCCGATAAAGCGCGGATAGGGGATCCGGTCGGACGCGGTGATGACCGCCAGCGCCTCCCGGTACAGCGCCTGGTAGCGCGCATCGCCTTCGATCTCGGCAAGGCTGCGCGCGTTCTCGTCGCGCACCCAGCCGAGTGCCGCGTCGCCTTCGACCTCCTCCAGCCACAGAAACGGATCGTCGGACATGGCGTCGGCGGTCACCTCAAGTCGCGCGGGCAATCGACCATTAACGCTTCGGCCGCCGCGATCTGCGCTTTGTCGGCCGAATGGAAGAAGAGATTGCCTTCCCAGAATTCGATCATGTCGGCACTACTGTCTGCAATCAGCCACGCATCCCAGCGGCCGATCATGATCAGCGACATCAAGCCGATCAAATAGTCGGTTTCGGTGGCCTGCTCAGGAGATATCTCAAGTTGATCCTGCTCATCCCACGGAAACAGATCGAAATAATGGCCCGGTGCCTCAGATAATGACCTGGCATCTCCCAAACCTTTACGCACGGCAAGGAACGTCGAGTAGATGTGCGGAAATGCCCATTCCCAATGATCGACCCAAAGCAGGCGGTGGCGGTTCGGTGGCAGCCATTGATCAAGCGCGACCGCAAAGTAGGGCAGACCGACAACGTCCTCTCTCGGCCTGCCGCCGATGCGAACATGGCGGCTGAAAACGGTTCGGTCCAAATACAGAGCAATTCGATAGTCAGGATGCGCGAACGAAACCCGAAAGCCGGCTGGGCCGAATAACTTCTCCACTTCCGCGGGCGTCAGACAGCG
This sequence comes from uncultured Alphaproteobacteria bacterium, assembly GCA_963789255.1. Taxonomy (GTDB): domain Bacteria; phylum Pseudomonadota; class Alphaproteobacteria; order ATCC43930; family CGMCC-115725; genus DATARH01. Next base: position 599,796 of record CAWBJW010000002.1, read on the forward strand.
CATCGTGAGTCCCCATCGTCATGGCCGGACTTGTCCCGGCCATCCACGTGGATCACCGGGGCAAGCCCGGTGATGACGGGATACAGAGGTGAACGGGGCGATCTCATGCCTCGACCAGCACGTTGACGCCGCGCGCCGCGGCGGCGATCTCGCGCCAGGTCTCGTCGTCGATCGGCACCCCGCTCTTGAGCCGCGCTGCCCGGTTGGCCCGCTCCGGGTCCCCGGGAATCAGCACCGGCTGGTCCGCCCGGCGCGGCGGCGAGGCGGTGATGTAGGCGGCCATCGCCGCGATCTCGTCCATCATCCATGCCCGGTCGACGATGCGCGCCGGGTCGATGACGATCGTCAGCATGCCGTTGGTGACGCTTTCGGCGTCCTGGCGCTCGGGCCGCATCGTGCCGCTGCCGGTGACGGCGCCGGCCAGCATCTCGCAGATGAACGCCAGGGCATAGCCCTTGTGTTCGCCGAAGGTCAGGAGCGATCCGCGCGGCCTTCGGTACATGACCTGCGGGTCGCTCGTCGGGTTGCCGTCGCTATCGAGCAAGGTGTCGGGAGCGATGCTCTCGCCCTTGTTGCGCGCGACCCGCACCTTGCCCATCGCGATCCGGCTCGTCGCCATGTCGGCGATGATCGGGCGGTCGGGGGAGGGGCCGGGCATCGCGATGGTGACCGGGTTGGTGCCGAAGCGGGCGTCGCCGCCGCGCCAGGGGGCCACTGCCGGGCGCTGGTCGGTGATGTTGACAAAGGAGATCGATACGAGGCCGGCGCCGGCACACATCTCGCCGTAGGTGCCGACCCGGCCGATATGGTGGGCATTGCGCAATGCAACGACCGCGACCCCGTCGCGCCTGGCCCGCTCGATGCCGAGCAGCGTCGCGTTGCGGGCGACGATCTGGCCATAGCCGCGCTCGCCGTCATAGACGATGATTGAACCGCTGTCCGAGACGACGCGGCCAGGCTGGTTGGCCACCGCCTTGCCGGCGCCGAGGTTGCGCAGATAGGAAGGGATCATGCCGACCCCATGGCTGTCATGGCCCTTGAGGTTGGCCTCGACGAGGTGGTCGCCGACAATCGCCGCTTCCTCCTCATCGCTGCCGGCAGCAGAAAAAACCCGGCGCGCAATGCCGGTCGAGCTCGGCGGAGTCGATCAGCGGCATCTGTGGTCCTCTCTGCGGCGAACTCGGTGAACGGCGATGGCTTCGCATCGGTCAACCCATCCTACCGCAATAGCGCAGGGTGTAGGATGTTGGGGTGGACGGCCTCCGACGGAATCGATAGTGCCAGGCTGTGATGTTGCAATCCACGACCGCGCGCACAGGCCGGACACATGACCGCAATCGACCAGACCCGCCGCCAATGCGTAAAGTTCTTGCAATCGGGGACCGTCCACGCATGGGTTGGGCAGTGCGAAACCCATCTTTCTCGATATGGAATGATGTGTTTCGCAGCGCTCAACCCATCCTACCGAATTCGAGCGGAGCGGCTATGGACAACTGGAGCGAGACCTATCGCGGCACCGTGCCGCCCTGGGAATGCAACGTCACCGAGCATTTCACGATCGCCTATTATTTCGACCGGCTTGAGGAGGCCGAAGCGAACCTGGCCGAAATGCTGGGGGTTGGCGGGCTGTTGCGCGGCGGCGGGTTTGCCCGCCATCTCGATGTCCGGTTTGCCCGCGAATTGCGCGCCGGCAGCAGCTTTCATATCGAGAGCGCCGCGCTCGGCGCTCCTCGCGCGGTCGATGGCGGGCTGCGCCTCGGCCATCGCTTTGTCGATTCGTCCAAAGGCGAAACCGTGACCTGGATCGCCGAGCGCTGGGACCTGCCGGCCGGATCGCTCGCGACCGAGCGGCAGAGCGCGATCGCCGGCCGTCTGGCGGTGTGGGAGGGTCCGGCGGCGGAGACGCGCCCCGAGCCGGCGAGCCATGCCGGGTTCATCCCGACCGCGCGCGGCCGGGTCAAGCCGGGCGATCTCGACGCCATCGGCCGGTTCGCGCTGGCCGCGATGGTGCACCGCTTCACCGATGCCTGCATCCAGGCCGCCTCCGCGATCGGCATGGACGGCGAGTTCCTCGCGGCCAACCGCCGCGGCTTCTCGACCTTCGAACTGGCCTTGCGGATTTCCGGCGCGCTGGCGCTCGACGAGCCCTATCTGGTCGAGAGCGGGATCGCCCATCTCGGCAACTCCTCGCTGCGCATGATCCACCGCATGAGCGACCCGCGCAGCGGGGCGGAGGTGGCGCGGCTCGGCCAGTACGGCGTCAACCTCGATCTCGAAGCGCGCCGTCCGGCCCGCTGGCCCGACGAAATCCGCGCGCGCGCCGCCGCGCTGGTCGTCCCGCTCGAATAAGGCTCACAGCAGCATCCCGACGATCGCGCCCGACATGCAGGTGGCGAGCGTGCCCGACAAGATCGAGCGCAGCCCGAGCGCAACGATCTCGGGCCGCCGCTCGGGCACCATCGCCCCCATGCCGCCGATCAGGATGCCGAGGCTGCCGAAATTGGCGAAGCCGCACAGCGCGTAGGTCATGATGAGGCGCGAGCGCGGGCTCAGCGCCTCGGGCGGCAGATGGGCGAGATCGACATAGGCGATGAACTCGTTGAGCACGGTCTTGGTGCCCATCAGCGTCGCGGCCGCCGCGGTTTCCGGACCGGGGATGCCGATCAACCACATCACCGGGCGGAAGGCATAGGCGAAGAGGCGCTGCAATGTCATCGGCGCGCCGGCGATGTCGGGCAACAGCCCAAGCGCGCTGTTGACGAGGCTGACGAGTGCGACCAGCACCACCAGCATCGCGATGATGTTGGCGAGAAAGACGATGCCGTCGCGGGTGCCCCGGGCGATCGCATCCATCGCGCTGACCGGCGGGTCGGCCATCACGAGCTCTGTCGTCGGCGACGGGTCGGGGCGGAACGGCACCATCAGCGCGGCGACGGCGAGCGCGGCGGGGGTGCTGATCACCGCAGCGATCAGGATGTTGCCGAGCGCGTTGGGAATGACCGGGCCGACCAGCGCGGCATAGAGCACCATGACCGTGCCGGCGATCCCGGCCATGCCGCAGCTCATCAGCGCGAACAATTCGCCGCGTTCGAGCCGCGCGAGGTAGGGGCGGATCAACAGCGGCCCCTCGATGTGGCCGACGAAGATATGCACCGCGGCGCCGAGGCCGAGCGGCCCGCCGATCCCGACCGTGCGGCGCAATACCCAGGCGAAAGCCTGGACGATGCGCTGCAAGACGCCCCAGTAGAACAACAGGGTCGCCAGCGCGCTGATCACCAGCACCAGCGGCAGGGCGCGGAAGGCGAAGATGAAACTGGCGCCCGGCTTGGTTTCGGCGAACGGAAGATTACCGCCGCCGAGATAGCCGAAGACAAAGCCGGTGCCGGCCTCGGTCGCCGTCTGCAACGCCTCGACCGCGCGGTTCAGCAAGAGGAACACCGCCGAGGCCGGCGGGAATTCGAGGAACATCAGAGCCAGGCCGAATTGCAGCAAGACGCCGGCCGCAACCACCCGCCACGGCACGCGAAACCGGTCCTCGCTCAGCCCCCAGGCGAAGACGAGGATGGCGGCGATGCCGAGGAGGCCGCGCACTTAACCGCGAGATTGCGTCGTCGCTGCGCTCCTCGCAATGACAAACCCCTCTTGGCCGTCGTTGCGCGCGAAGCGAAGCAATCTCGGGGGCACCGCTACACCGTCGCCACGGCGTTGGCCGGCGAGCCGACGGCGCCGGGCAGGCGCAGGGGCGGTGCGGTCAAGAGGAAACGCGAGCGGCCGTGGGCGCGCAGCCAGTCGGCGAGGTCGGAGAGGAGCCAGATCTCGCCCAAATAGACGCCGAGCTTGAAGAGGCAATGCGCGTGGAGCGGCAATGAGGCGCAATGGTCTTCCTCGCAGGGCCGCGACGGCGAGGCTTCGACCGCGCGGTTGTCGGAAATGAGGGCGACCACACCGGTTTTGGTGATCCAGTTGAGGATGCGCTCGTCGCGCCCGTCGAGCGCGGCGCACGGGTTGGCCGCAAGCACCTTGGGGTCGGGATGCTTGTTCATGCCGAGGATAACCCGGTCGTAGCCGGTGCGGAAGCAGACGAGATCGCCCTCCGCGACCTCGACCTTGTCCCTATCCATGATCCGCATCAGCTCGTCATAGCTGACGAATTTCTCGCCGCGCCCGAAATGGGCTTCGAGGTCGATCATCACGCCGCGCCCCTGGACGCCGTGCGCCGCCATGTTTTCAATGCCGAGCGCCAGGGCGCCGACATGCTCGCCGCGCGGGGCGGCCCCGCCATCGCGATAGTCCATCGGGCCGATGATGTGCTCGCCGGCGCGGTAGCCATTGTAGAAGACGATCTCGGGCACCCCGTCGCCATCGGCGTCGAACAGTTGGCCGACATGGGCGAGCGAGTCCCATTGCGTCGAATACTGCAGCGTCATCTCGACGATGTCGTCGCAGATCACATCGAGCAGCCGCGGGTCCTCGCGGGCGAGCGGGTAGGCCATGTAGGGCATGCCCTGGCGCTGGTTGGCGGTGAGGCGCGGCGGATGGCGGCGCGGGTTGACGATTGTGCCGCCGGGATAGTCGAGCGGGATCGACAGGCAGAAAACCTTGCCTTCCCTCACCTCGGCGACGCCTTTCAGCACCTTGTCCGGGGTCAGCAGGTTGAGGCGCCCCAACTGGTCGTCGGGCCCCCAATCGCCCCAGGTCGAGCCGGCCGGGCGGCGTTTCCAGCGCGGGTTGTCGGGCATGGCACTCTCCCTATCGCTTCAACCTTCGGTTTCGGTCTTTTCCGGTGCGTCCTGATCTATCTGGCCAGCATCAGGCGAAATTCGCCTTCCGGTTGAACAGTGATTTGTGTGGCGAGATACGGCACGACGGTCTCGCCCGCCATATCCCTGCACACCGCTTCCTGCATCATCGCCGCCCCTGCCAGTACCGAGTTCTCGCCCGCGGCCGGCATATGGGGACGCCATCGCTACACTCAAGAACGAAGGCGGAACGGCAGTCCAAATCCGCGGAGAGTGAGCCGGGCGGGTGGCGTTTCCGGCGCGGGTTGTCGGGCATCGATAAACCCTCCCCAGTTCGTCATTCCGGGGCGCTGCGCAGCGGCGAACCTGGAATCCATGTTGCAGAGGCGGTGTTCCGGGATTCCGGGTTCCGCCCTGCGGGCCGCCCCGGAATGACGGCGAATGGAGTATCTCAGCTCACCTTGACCAGCTTTTGCAGGCTGCGGAGGCCGGGGGGGATGGGTTCGCCTTTGGCGCGGACGCGGCGACCCCAATTGGTGAAGGAGACTTCGCCGACATAGATGTCGCCATGCGAATCGACGGCGAGACCGTGCGGCGAGATGAACTGGCCGGTGGCGAGGCCGGCATGCTCATGGCCGAGCCGCGCCAAGAGCTCGCCCTTGTGGGTGTAGATGCTGACCCGCGGCCCGCAACCCGGCATGTCGATGTTGACCGCCATGTCCGGCCCGATCTCGCCGATATAGAAGCGCGGCGTCTTCGTGCCGGTTTCCATGCACAGGCCCGAGGCGCGGTGCATGTTGTTCCACTGCGTCTCGTATTTGCCGTTGCCGTCGAACACCTGGACCCGGTGGTTCTCGCGGTCGGCGACGTAGACCCAGCCGTCCGGGTCGCAGCAGATGTTGTGCGGGATGTTGAACTTGCCGGGGTCGGTGCCGGGCTCGCCCCAGGCGCTGACCCATTTGCCGTCAACCGTGAATTTGTGGATGCGGGCGTTGCCATAGCCGTCCGAGATGTAGAGGTAGTCGCCGTTCGGCGACATCGCGGTGTGGGTGCAGCGGTGGAACGGCTCGCCGCTCATATAGGGCGCCGGCTTGCCGGGAATGCCGATGGTCAGCAATACCGCGCCGTCGAGCGTGCAGTGGCGGACCGTGTGGTCGGCGTCGTCGGTCAGCCAGATCGTGTCGTCCGGCGCCATGAAGACGCCATGCGCGCGCGGGTAGATCCCCTCGCCCCAGGTGCGCAAGAGGTTGCCCTCGCGGTCGAACACGCACATCGGGTGCTGGCCGCGGTTGAAGGCGTAGACATTGTCGTGCTTGTCGACGCCGACCGCCGCGACATCGGCGTTGAATTCATAGCCGGGCGGCAGTTTGGCCCAGCCGTCCTCGACCTCGTAGCGGTAGCCGTCCGTGCCCAATACGACCGCCATGGTGCGTCCTCCCTTTTAGGGTTCCTTCAGGGTCTCGCGCGATTATAGGGGCCGCGCCGGCGGACTTAATCCGGGCCAGTCGGGGCGGGCGGGTCGCTTGACCTCGGTTGACGAGAGGCACACATTCCGACCATGACCAGGAGGACACCTCGTGCCGGCGAGCGGCGAATTACCCTCCCGGGCCCCGCAGGGGCTCGGGCCGTGCTGATTCGCCACCAACCCGCCGAGGATCTTCGCGATGTCGTCTTCCCTGCCATTTGCCGCCGCCCGCGTCCCTGACGAGGACGCGCCGCCACTTACGATCGCTTTTTCCGTCCAGGCCCGTGCGGAACCCGGGGTGATGCCGCGCGTAGTCGAGTTGTTTGCCAAGCGCGGCCTCGTGCCGCAGAAATGGCACAGCACGGCGGCGGGACCCTTGCTGACGATCGATGTGCAAATCGACGGGATCGGACGCGACCTCGGCGACTACATGGCGCGCTGCATGCGCCAGATCACCGGCGTCGAGACCGTGCTGACCCTCGAAACCCGCCGCTCCGGCTGAGGGGCGCGATGTCCTTCGCCGACCGCATCCGCGCCTGCAACAATTACGATCCGGCCCGCGCCATCCCGCTGATCGCAGGCGAGCGGCGGATCGGCTGGCTGCGCCGTGACAACGCCGCGGCGCTGGCCCGCTTTCCCCAGGTGTTCGCGGTCATGCCGGACCGGGTGGACCTGGTGGCGCGGGGTGAGGTTGACGCGGTCAGCGCCGCCGTCGACGCGGTGGTCGAGGCGCTCGTTGTCGAGAACCTTGTGCCGAAATGGCGCAACGAGACCTTCGATGTGATGCCGCGCTGGGGCGAGCGGCCGGTGTTCCGGCTCGACCGCGGCGCCGTCCCGTTCTTCGGGGTGCGCGCCTATGGGGTCCATCTCAACGGCTATCGCCGCGACGGCGGCCGGCTCTTTCTGTGGATCGGCCGGCGCGCGCCGAACAAGCGGGTGGCGCCCAACAAGCTCGACAACCTCGTCGCCGGCGGGATCGGCAACGGCTACGGCGTAGCCGACACCCTCGTCAAGGAAAGCGAGGAGGAGGCGGCGATCCCCGCCGGGCTGGTCGAGCGCGCGATGCCGGTCGGCGCGGTCACTTACCGGATGGAAACCAGGCTCGGCATCCGCGACGACGTGCTGTTCGTCTACGACCTCGAACTGCCGGCCGATTTCGTGCCGACAAACCGCGACGGCGAGCTCGTCGAATTTACGCTGATGCCCGCCGACAGCGTCGTCGAGCGGGTGCGCACCAGCGACGATTTCAAGTTCAACGTCAACCTGGTGATCCTCGACTTCGCCCTGCGGCATGGCGTGCTGCGGATCGACGATCCCGAATATCTCGATGTCGCGAGCGGGCTTCACCGCCCGCTCGATTGAGCCGCCGCGAGAATTTCCGCCGGGGTCGTCCCGGCCTGCCGCATCGCCCGAACCGTCAGCGCGCCGTCGCGTTTGGCGAGGCGCCTGCCCGCGGCGTCGGTCAGCAGCGGATGATGCCGGTAACGCGGCGTCGGCAGACCGAGCAGGGCCTGCAAGAGGCGGTGGATGTGGGTCGCGGCGAACAGATCGGCGCCGCGCGTCACCAGGGTCACGCCTTGCAGCGCATCATCGAGCGTGACCGCGAGGTGGTAGCTCGTCGGCACCTCCTTGCGGGCGAGCACGACATCGCCCGATGCCGCCGGCTCGGCGACGACCGGGCGCCCATCCTCGATCCAGACGAGCGGCCCGGTACGCGCGATCGCCGCCGCGACGTCGAGACGCAACGCGTAATCCGGCGCGAGGCCGCGCTTTTCGGCGCGCTCCGCCGCCCCGAGATGGCGGCAGGTGCCGGGATAGGGCGCCCCCGTCTCGCCCTGCGGAGCGCCGCCGGCGCGCGCAATCTCGGCCTGGATCCCGCGCCTCGTGCAGAAGCAGGGATAGAGCAGCCCCTCGGCCTCGATCCGCGCGAGGGCGGCGCGGTAATCGGCGAAATGCTCCGACTGTCGGCGGACCGGCCCGTCCCAGTCGAGGCCGAGCCAGGCGAGGTCCTCGACGATCGCCGCGGTATAATCCGCGCGGCAGCGGGTGTGGTCGATGTCTTCGAGCCGCAGCACAAAGCGCCCGCCTGCCTGCCGCGCCGCCCGCCAGCCTTCGAATGCCGAGCGGACATGCCCCAGATGCAGATACCCGGTCGGGCTCGGCGCGAAGCGGGTGACGATGGGATCGAGTTCACGTTCGGGCAATTGCATTGTGAACGTGTTACCCGAGCGCCTCCTCTATCTGCTCCAATATCCTTATGTGTTCGGATGTTTCCACTGGCGCACTAGAAAAATATCGATTTTCCGCATACGGCTCAGAGGTACGCCTCTCGATCAGAAAATCCGCGGATTCTATTGCCTCAAGCGAGGTAGGCATAAAAAACTGTGCAACATCTCCATATCCAAATGCGAGTCTTTTAATTTTGAATGGCATCGCCGGGCGTGGTACATTGTCATTTATTATCTTTTCTATTTTTCCCAAAGACTTGAGCTTATCTTCCACGGCAGGGTCGAATTGCGCCACAATCATGCTGTGAAAAATTTTACGCTTTGAAGCAGAGGCAAACCTGTAACCCATGCTGGTATCCAATTTTGAGGTCAAGTCTTCAATTATATTTTCCGCAATATTGGTAGTACCTGCCGTCACAATATCGCCATTCAGTACGACAGAAAGCTGGATGATCGGGAATCTACCCCCGTTATTATCCATGAATACTCCAGATTGATATGTATGTGTTGTAATAGCAAAAGGTGGGACGCCAGAAGGAAAAGTTGGCTTCACGGAAAACTGATATTCTTGAGCTATGAATTCGATTATATCGCGCGCAAGTACACCGTGCGTCGGAACGACGTTGTCGCCGGACACTCTTATGGCGGCTGTTCCTGCAGTTGAGAGGATAAATTTCATATTGCGACCCTCTGAGAATTTACCCTCGTCGCATTTTCCCGAGTAGCAAGTGCAGACGCAACCTGCTCATCCGGTTCGTTAGCCGTGTTCTGTGCTGCGGCAGCGCTGTTACTGATGTTTTGAGCGCTCCAAGCAAGGATCGAAGGAGGTGCTCCGATCCCCAGATTTCCCACGATGCTTGACCTCCCGATAGCCACGTTACTAATCCCGCTTGCTGTAGCAGACACCACCACATTGGAAAGCGACGGGTTCGCGGTCCACGGCAAGGGGATCGCCGCCGGGGTAACTCCGAGACCGCGCATTTCGGCTTCAAACGTAGCCGCGTCTTCCAACATCGGCAGATCAACAGTGGCCTGTCCCCCTGCGAGCACCCGCTCTATCTCGGCTTTCGCGACGACCAACGGCACATGTCGCTTCACCAGTGCCCAAATGGCTGAAATCGATTTTTTGAAATCCGGCTCAGCACGAAGCACGTACCTCGCGGGGAAACCGAAGGCGACTGGGGATCCTTCCATGATGCGCACCGGTGGTCCTAGCCGCGCCTTGAATGATGATAACATCGACATCGACTTTCTCCGCTGCGGCCCGTGCGAGTTGCCTGAGCCGCACACAGCCCAGAGAGTTGGGCCAGAGAGTTTCGGTTTGTATATGGACGCCGGCAAGCACAAGTTCACGGTCGTAGGCTTCGATCTCAGCCATGACGATCAGGTCGCCGGCCGGAGTTGATAAGCGTACCGTCACGACTTCGCCTGCGCTGAGTTCGCCAACGAGTTCGATCTCGATGTCCGCAGCGGTCCACACGCGGGCATCATAACATCATGACAGCCGCCCGCCGGATCGGCTATGCCTCTTGCCCAGATGTTCTCCTTCCGCAAGAAAAAGGCTGCTCCGATGCCGATGGCCCTGTCCGGACCGTCCCGCCCGCCGGTTGCCGGCGGCGAACCCCGCCGCCTCGTCATCCTGCTGCACGGCCTCGGCGCCGACGGCAACGATCTGATCGGGCTGCAGCAATATTGGGGGCCGCTGGTGCCGGAGGCCGAATTCGTCTCGCCCAACGCGCCGTTTCCGTGTGATGGGGCGCCTTACGGGCATCAATGGTTCAGCGTTCGCGACCGCAGCGCGCCGGCGATGCTGGCCGGGGTGCGCGCCGCCGCCCCGCTGCTCGACGCCTTCATCGATGACGAGCTGCAAAAACGCGGGCTCGACGAGAGCGATGCGGCCCTTGTCGGCTTTTCACAGGGCACGATGATGGCGCTGTTCGTCGGCCTGCGCCGGGCGCGGCCATTTGCCGGAATTCTCGGCTATTCCGGCCGGCTGATCGCTGCGGACCTGCTGCCGGGCGAACTGCGCTCGCGCCCGCCGGTGCTGCTCGTCCACGGCACCGACGACCCGCTGGTGCCGTTCGAGTCGCTGGCCGCGGCCGAAGCCGCGCTCAAAGGGGCCGGGGTCCCGGTCGAGACGCTCGTCTGCGTCGGGACCGAGCATACGATCGACCCGGAAGGGCTGGAGCGCGGCGGCCGTTTCCTGCGCGCGGCGCTCAGCGCGCCGCACCCTTGAGCGCGCCCTTTATCCCGCCCGGGCCGCCCTCCAGCAACGGTTTGAGCACGTCCATCATCTTCGCGGAATCCCACTCGGCGGCGCCCTCGACCCGACCGACGACCCGGCCCTCGGCATCGATGACGATGCTCGTCGGCAGCCCGCGCACGTGGAAGGCGTGGCCCAGCGTCGCCCTTCGGGTCGAGGTAGATCTTGAGCCTGGCGAAGCCCCATCGCCGCGACAAACGGGCCGACCCGCTGGGTCCCCGCGCGATCCTCCGACACCGCCGCGACGGTGAGCCTGCCGGCAAGGTCGGATTGCAGACGATCGAGCGACGGCATCTCGTGCAGACACGGCTGGCACCATGTGGCCCACAGATTGACGACAGCCGGCTTGCCCGCAAAATCGGCCAGGCTCGCCGGCTTGCCCTCGGCAGCGGTGAAGCTGACCTCTGGCGCTGGCTGCGGCGGCGTTGCCGGGATAAACTCGCCGATCTTGATCTTTTCTTCCTCGGCCGCGACGGCAGCCGAGAGCGCGAACAGGAGCGCAACCGCAACGGTGCCGAACCAAGCCGACCGCCCAGTCAATCCAAAGGCTAATCCGATGTGGGGTGGCCGCTTCGACGGCGGCCCGGCCGCGATCATGCGCCGCATCAATGCCTCGATCGATTTCGACAAGCGCCTCTGGGCCGAGGATATCGCCGGCTCTCTGGCGCATTGCGCAATGCTCGTCGCGCAAAAAATGGTGTCTCCGGAAGATGGCGCCGCGATCGCCGGGGGTCTAGAGCAAATCCGCGGCGAGATCGACAGCGGTGCCTTTGTGTTCAGCGAGGCGAACGAAGACATCCATCTCAACATCGAGGCGCGGCTCGCCGAGCTGATCGGCCCGATTGCCGGGCGCCTGCATACCGCGCGCTCGCGCAACGACCAGGTCGCGACCGATTTGCGCCTCTGGGTGCGCGCCGCGATCGACCGGGCCGACGCGGCGATGCTCTATGTTGCAGGCGGCGCTGATCGATCAGGCTGAGGCCAATGCCGATGCCGCGATGCCCGGTTTCACCCATCTCCAGATCGCCCAGCCGGTGACCCTCGGCCATCATCTCCTGGCCTATGTCGAGATGATCGGGCGCGACCGCGACCGCCTCGCCGACTGCCGCCGGCGGCTCAACGAATGCCCGCTCGGCGCCGCGGCGCTCGCCGGCACCGCCTTTCCGATCGACCGCGCGGCGACCGCTGCCGCGCTCGGCTTCGACCGGCCCGCGGCCAATTCGCTCGATGCGGTGTCCGACCGCGATTTCGCGATCGAGTTCCTCGCCGCCGCTGCGCTCGCCGGAATGCATCTGTCGCGCTTTGCCGAGGAGATCGTGCTGTGGTCGAGCGACGCGTTCGGTTTCATCAGGCTCAGCGACGCCTTCACCACCGGCAGCTCGATCATGCCGCAAAAGCGCAACCCCGACGCCGCCGAGCTGGTGCGCGCCAAGACCGGGCGGCTCAACGGCGCGCTTCTTGCTCTGCTGACGGTGATGAAGGGGCTGCCGCTCGCGTATCAAAAGGATATGCAGGAAGACAAGGTCCCGGTGTTCGAGGCGGCCGACGCGCTCGAATTGTGCCTTGCCGCGACCGCCGGGATGGTTCGCGACATGCGCCCCGACCGCGCCCGGCTGCGCGCCGCCGCGGGGCATGGCTTCAGCACCGCGACCGATCTTGCCGACTGGCTGGTGCGCGTGCTGGGCTTGCCGTTCCGCCGCTCCCACCAGCTCACCGGCGAGATCGTCAAGCGTGCCGAGGCGAAGGGCGTTACCCTCGCCGAATTGCCGCTGGCCGAATTGCAGGCGGTCGAGCCGGCGATCACATCGGCGGTCTATGAGGTGATCGAGGTCGAGCGATCGGTCGCCAGCCGCACGAGCTTTGGCGGCACCGCACCGGTGCGGGTGCGCGAAGCCGCCGCCGCCGCCCGCAAGAGATTTCTCGAATGAGCGGGCGATCAGGGCCCCGAACCGGGCGCTCTGCGTCCTTCGAGACGCCCGCTTTGCGGGCTCCTCAGGATGAGGTAAGCCTTTAATGTCACATATAAATCTCCCTCATCCTGAGGGGCGTCCCGCAGGGGCGCGTCTCGAAGGACGTACGGCGCCGGTGCCCGCCGTCATGGCCCGGGTGCTCGTCCTCCTCGTCGTCGCGTTGGCGCTCGCCGGTTGCGGCAAGAAGGGCGCGTCGCAGCCGCCGCCCGGCGTGCCCAACACCTATCCCAGGACCTACCCGAGTGGCTGATTTCTTTCCCTACCGCGCTGGCGAGCTGTACGCCGAGGCGGTGCCGGTCGCGCGCATCGCCGAGGCTGTCGGCACGCCGTTCTACGTCTATTCCGCCGGCTCGCTTGCCGCCCGCTACTGTGGCTTTGCCGAGGCTTTCGCGCCGGAGCGCGCGCTGATCTGCTATGCGGTCAAGGCCAATTCGAACCTCGCCGTGCTGCGGATCTTCGCCCGTCTCGGGGCCGGCGCCGACGTCGTCTCGGAGGGCGAATTGCGGCGCGCGCTCGCCGCCGGCATCCCGCCGCAGCGCATCATCTTCTCCGGCGTCGGCAAGACCCGTGCCGAGCTGCAGGCCGCGCTCGACGCCGGCATCCACCAGATCAACGTCGAGTTCGTCGCCGAACTGCGGCGGCTCAGCGAGGTGGCGACAGCGCGCGGCGAAACCGCCCCGATCGCGATCCGGGTCAATCCGGATGTCGACGCGCTGACCCACGCCAAGATCGCCACCGGCAAGAAGGAAAACAAGTTCGGCATCGACCTCGAGGATGCTGGCGCGGCTTACCGCATTGCGAGCGAACTGCCGGGTATCGCGCCGGTCGGGCTGGCGATGCATATCGGCTCGCAGATCGTCGAGCTCGCGCCGTTTCGCCGGGCATTCGCGCGCCTTGCCGAACTGGTGCTGGAACTGCGCAGCAGCGGGTTGGCCGTGCGGCGGCTCGATCTCGGCGGCGGTCTCGGCATCCGCTATCACGGCGAGCGGCCGCCCGAGCCGAAGCGCCTACGCGGCGCTGGTGCGCGATGCATTCGGCGCGCTCGATCTCGATCTCGCCTTCGAACCCGGCCGGGTGCTGTGCGGGGCCGCCGGATTGCTGGTCGCCCGGGTGATTTATGTCAAGGAGGGCAGGCAGCCAGGCGGTTCGTCATCGTCGATGCGGCGATGAACGACCTGATCCGACCGGCGCTGTATGAGGCGTGGCACGACATCGTCCCGGTACGGCTGCCCGTCCCCGGCGCGGTGCTGAGCCCGGCCGATGTCGTCGGACCGGTCTGCGAAACCGGGGACAGCTTCGCCACCGACCGCGATCTCCCGCCGCTTGCCGAGGACGATCTCGTCGCGCTGACCGATGCCGGGGCCTATGGCGCGGTGATGAGCTCGACGTACAACAGCCGGCTGCTCGTACCCGAGGTGCTGGTGGCGGGCGGGCGGTTCGCCGTGATCCGGAAGCGGCCGAGCTACGACCAGCTGCTCGGGCTGGACACCGTCCCCGACTGGCTCTCCGATCCTCTTGAAGAGCCTGCGGGGAAGCGAGGCGCCGCATGACCGACCTACCCGCGCCCGGATCATCGCCACCCGGACCAAACCGGCGCCGGCTCGCCGCACGCTTGCGCCTGGCGCGCGCCGCACTGTGGTGGGAACGCGTGTGGCCGGCGTTCTGGCCGGCGTTGTGCGTCGTCGGCGTCTTTGCCGTGGCGGCGCTGTTCGATGTGCTGCCGCTACTGCCGGGCAGGGTGCATGCCGGCGTGCTCGCGCTCTTCGCTTTCGCCTTCGCAGCGGCGTCGCTGTGGGGATGGCGCGCCGCGCCGCTCAGGCGCCTGGCCCGATCCCATCGCGGCGCGGCGCCGCATCGAGCGGGCGAGCGGATTGCCGCACCGCCCGCTAGAGGCGCTCGCCGATCGCCCGAGCGCGCCGCTCGACGGCGCGGCGGGCGCGCTGTGGGCCGCGCATCAGCGCCGGATGACAGCGGCGGTGCGCCGATTGCGCGTCGGCTGGCCGGCGGCCGGCCTGGCGCGGCATGACCCGTGGGGGCTGCGCTCGGTGCTGGCGATCCTCTTGCTGCTCGGCGCGATCGATGCCGGCGCCGATTGGTACGACCGGATGGTCCGCGCCTTTGTCCCAAGCCTCGCGGGCGGGCCGCCGGCGATCGCGGCGAGCTTCGATCTGTGGCTGACGCCGCCCGAATACACCGGGCTGGCGCCGCTGTTCCTGCGGGCCGGCGACAGCAAGACCGTGCGGGTTCCGACCGGCAGCGCCTTACTGGCCCAGGTGCATGGCGGGGGTGCGGTGCCACACCTGGCGATCGACGGCAAGGCCCGCGATTTCGCTGCGGTCGACAAAGAGAATTTCCGTTTCGCAGCCACCCTCACCGACGGCAAGCTGCTCACCCTGAGCCAGGACGGCACTGTGCTGGGCCGCTGGCCGATCGCGATCGTTCCCGACAACCCGCCGACGATCGCTTTTGCGCGGCCGCCCAAGGCCACGCCGCACGCCGCGCTGCGCCTCGATTACCGGGCGAGCGACGATTACGGCGTCGAAAGCGTGAAAGCGGTGATCCGCCGCCCGGGCGGCAGCCCCGAGCGATGCGATCACCCTCGCGCTGCCGTTGCCGGGGCTCCACCTCAAGGACGCCGAGGCGACGAGCTATCACGATCTGTCGCCGCATCCCTGGGCCGGGCTGCCGGTCGAGATCCGGCTCGTCGCGACCGATGCTCTGGGCCAGACCGGCGAAAGCGCACCGGTGCGGATGATCCTGCCCGAGCGCGTGTTCCACAACCCGGTGGCGCGCGCGATCATCGACCAACGCAAGGAACTGGCCAAGGACCCCACTTCCGCCGACGCGGTCGCCGAGATCCTCGGCGATCTGAACCAGCGGCCGGCGCTCTACCGCGACGATGCCGTGGTTTATCTCGCGTTGCGGCTGGCCCGCCAGCAGCTGCACCGCGACAAGAGCAAGGCTTCGATCGCCGCGGTCGAGCAGCTGATGTGGGAAACGGCGCTGCGCATCGAAGACGGCCGCATGGCGCTGGCCGAGAGCGATCTGCGCCGCCTCCAGCAAAAGTTGCAGGATGCCCTCGCCAAAGGCGCTCCGGACACCGAGGTCGATCGGCTGATGCAGCAGTTGCGTCAGGCGCTCGATCGCTATTTGCAGTCGCTGGCGCAGCAGCTGCAACGCCAGCCGAACGAGGCGGCCACCCCGATCGATCCCTCGCGGGTTCTGACCGGAAGCGACCTGCAGCGCATGCTCGACCGCGCCCGCGAGCTGGCGCGCAGCGGCGACCGCGACGCGGCCCGCCAATTGCTGTCGCAGCTGCAAAACATGCTGGAAAACCTGCGCGCCGGCCGGCCCGGCCAGATGCAGCAGCGCGGCGCCCGCGAGGCGCAGCAGATGATGCGCGGCTTGCGGGAGTTGCTGCAGCGCCAGCAGCAATTGCTCGATCGCAGCTTCCGTGCCCAGCGCCAGCAGGACCGCAACGGCCAGCCCGGCCCGCAATCGGGGCAGCAATCGGGGCAGCAATTGGGGCAGCAGCCTGGCAACGACCAGGCCGGTTCCGGGCAACCCGGCGGGATGGGCGATGCCGCCAGCCAGCAGGAGGCGCTGCGCCACGGGCTCGGCGAGATCATGCGCCGGCTCGGCGAGGGGACGGGCGATATCCCCGAGCCGTTCGGCCGCGCCGAGCGGGCGATGCACGCGGCGGTCGGCGCGTTAACGCGGGGCCGGCCGGGCGAGGCAATCGGGCCGCAGACCGAAGCGCTCGACCAGTTGCAGCAGGCCGCCCGCGAGTTTGCCCAGCAGCTCCAGCAGCGCCTTGGCAATGGCAACGGGGTCGGCGCGACCGACCGCGATCCGCGCAACCGGGGCGAGCGGATCCGTTCGGCCGGCCGTTGTCGGAAAATGGCACTTACGATCTGGGCGATGTCAAAATCCCCAACGACGACATCCTGCAAAAATCGCGAAAGATATTAGATGAACTGCGCCGCCGCGCCGGCGAGCGTTCCCGGCCTCAGATCGAACTCGACTACCTGGATCGTCTATTACAGCGTTTTTGACGTCACTCCTAAAAACCGCAGCCCGTCGCGCCGCGATCAGCGACGAGACCGTCAACAGGCGCGTGCTGCGTTCGCGGGGTCGGGGCCGGCTTTCGGCTCGACCGCCTGCACAATGAGGCGCGTCCCGTGCACCGCGCTGACGACGACGGGGGCGCCCTCGGCAAGGGCGGGGCCGTTGGCGAGCCAGACGCCGTCGCCCAGCCGCACCTTGCCGCGCCCGTTGCGGATGGCCTCGCAAACCGTGCCGCGGGCGCCGATCATCGCCAGGCTTCTCTCGTTGAGCGGGGCATCTCCCCGACGACGCAGATTCAAACGCCGATAGACGAAATAACCGGCAACGCCGCTGAGCGCGGACGCCACGGCAAAGGTGCCGAACTGCCCCTCGACGGATACTCCTAATGCGGCATCGACCGCCCCGGTCAGCGCAGCCCCAAGGGCGATCCACACCAGGTAGCTTCCCGGCACGTGCAGCTCGGCCAGCGCGAGAATTCCGGCGAGGATCGCCCAGGCCCACCACGGAATTTCCATCATGCGCCTCCTATTCCGCTGGGCGCGCGCTCTTGGCGAGTTCGGCGATGCCGGCGATCGTGGCGACAAGCCCGCCGGTTTCCATCGGCATCAGCACGAGTCGCGCGTTCGGCGATTGGCCGATCTGGGTCATCGCTTCGACATATTTCTGGGCGATGAAGTAATTGAGCGCCAGCACATTGCCTTCGGAAACCGCCTTCGACACCGCCGTCGTGGCTACGGCTTCGGCCGCGGCGAGCCGTTCGCGCGCCTCGGCATCCCTCTGCGCCGCTGCCAGTCGGCCCTCGGCGGCCAGAATCTGCGCCTGCTTGGTGCCCTCCGCCTCGAGGATCGCGGCCTGTTTGATGCCCTCGGCGCGCAGTATCGCGGCGCGCCTCTCGCGGTCGGCGGTGAGCTGCTTTGCCATCGACAGCTGGACATCCTCGGGCGGGCGAACGTCCTTGAGCTCGACGCGGGTGATCTTGGTCCCCCACGGCTCGCTGGCCGCATCGAGCACGCGCAGCAGCCGCTCGTTGATCTCGTCGCGTTTTGACAGGGTCTCGTCGAGATCGAGGGCGCCGATCGCCGTGCGGATGTTGGTCATGGTAATGTTGGTCACCGCCGCCTGGAGGTTCTGCACCTCGTAGGAGGCACGGGCGGCGTCGACGACCTGATAGAAAACGATGCCATCGACGATGACCGAGGCGTTGTCTTTGGTGATGACGCTCTGCGCCGGGATCTCCAGCACGGTTTCCTGGACATTCACCTTGCGGCCGATCCGTTCGATGAACGGGTTGATCAGCCGCAGCCCCGGCGACAGCGTTATCCGATAACGGCCGAACCGTTCGACGGTCCATTGGTAGCCCTGCGGAACCGTGCGCACCCCGCGCGCGATCACCGCCAGCACGATGATGGCCAGGACGACAAGGAAGATCAGCAATCCACTTATCCCTTCCATGCCGTCTCTCCTATCAGGATCGGCTCGTTGCCCTGGACCGGACTTTTCTTCGGTCAGGATCGGTTCAGCCGCTCCGCGACCGCCATCAAGCAATAGTCCGGCACTCAGTCCGGAGCGAAGGTCACATCAGCCCCGACCGCGGTGATGCTCGGATGCTCGAACGTCGTCGTGAAATGCGCCGTCGCGCCGGGCGGCAACTGGTTGACCGGCGGGGCGATAACCTTGGAAGCGAGGTCGCTCCCGTTGCCGTCGCGCAAGGTGATAAGGAGTTGCGGGACCGGTCGCGGCGTGGTCCCGTTGTTGATGATGTCGCCGTCGACGACGAACGAATCCGGCGTTTGGTTCTGCGTCAGGGTGACTTTAAGCCCCGCACCGGGCGGCCCGGTCAGATGAAGCGCCGCGTAGACCGGGGTGGCCGACGGCCAAATTGCCATGATCCTGTCGCGAGCGATGATGGCGACGAGCACAAGGGTCGCGGCGAGCACGATCAGCCCGAGGCGCCCGACCCTGGCCCTGGCGGCGCGCCGGCGGGCCGCCGGCCGCTCGACCGCGACCGATGGCCGCGCCAGCGCGGTTGGCCCCGCCGGGCGCGCCGGCGCGGTTGGCCCCATCGGGTGCGGCCGGGACTGGGTACCGGGCTCGGCACGCAGGGCTGGCGCAACCGGCGCGGGACCGGCAGCCGGCGACACCGCGACAGCGGCCGCAACCGCCGCCGTCGCTTCGGCCACCGCCATTTGGATCGCCGCCGCGTCGGGCGAATAATGCCAAAGGTTGCCGCAACTCGCGCAGCGCACGCGGCGCCCCTCTTCCCCGCCGAGAAGCGCATCATCGACGAGATAGCGGGTCTGGCAGGCCGGGCAGGTGACGATCATCGCCGCCTCGCACGGCGATCGATCGGCCGCCGCGGGCAAGGACGCGCAGATGCTGGCCGGGATCGCCGAACGGTGGGATCGATCATGATGATGCGCTTGAGCTGGTAGCCGGCCGATCGGTGGGCAGGGATGATCCCGGATTTGCCCTCGCTTGTCGATGCGCCGCGGAATCCGGGCTCGGACCGGTGCGCGATACCGCCTTGACTCGCCGAACTCGCGGCCGGCAGGTTTCGGAGCCGTTCTGGCTCGACAGAGAGAATCGGGAGGAAGGTGCTTATGCACGGCCCGTGCGGGTTCCGGCCATTGGCGGCGGGCCGTGGCTAGTGCTGATATCGCGACGATGCGCGAGCCGGTCGGCAATGCCGCCCCACGCGCGCCGTTGCTTGAAATCCGCGACATCGCCCTGCGCTTTGGCGGCATAATCGCGCTCGATGGTGTTTCCTTCACCCTCGAAGAGGGCGGGATCCTCGGTCTCATCGGACCGAATGGCGCCGGCAAAACCACGCTGTTCAACTGCATCAGCCGGCTCTACACGCCAAATCGCGGCGATGTCCTGTTCGAGGGGCGCTCAATGCTCGGGCGGGCGCCGCATCGCATCGCCGAGATCGGGATCGGGCGGACCTTCCAGAACCTCGCCCTGTTCGCACCCCAATCGGTGCTCGACAATGTCCGTATCGGCGGTCACGCCCACAGCCGCAGCGATTTCTTCAGCGATACGTCGCGCTTGCCCTGGGTACGCCGCCAGGAGGCGGCGCTGACCGAGATCGCCTGGTCGCTGATCCACATGCTCGATCTCGAAGACGTGGCGCTGCGCCCCGCCGGCGGCCTGCCGCTCGGCACGCGCAAGCGGGTCGAGTTGGCGCGGGCCCTCGCCGGACAGCCGAAACTGCTGCTGCTCGACGAGCCGGCGGGCGGGCTCAATCACGGCGAGGTCGGCGAGCTCGGCGCCCTCATTCGTCAGATCCGCGACGAGCGCCGGGTCACCGTGCTGCTCGTCGAGCACCACATGAACCTGGTGATGTCGGTTTCCGACAAGGTCGTCGCGCTCGATTTCGGCCGCAAGATCGCCGAGGGCACGCCGGCCATGGTACAGCAGGACGAAGCGGTGATCCGCGCCTATCTCGGCACCGGCGCGAAGACCGCCCCGACGACCGACCCGGAACGCGCCGCCAATGGAGTTGGCGGAGAGCCCGCCCGATGATGCTCGAGATCGACCATCTCGATGCGTTCTACGGCGAGCAGCAGGCGCTGTTCGGGGTCCGCTTCGGCATCGATGAGGGCCGGGTGCGCACCCTGTTGGGCGCCAATGGTGCCGGCAAGACGACGGCGTTGCGCGCGCTCTGCGGCATGGTGCGCGCGCAGGGCGAGATCCGCTTCGAGGGCAGGCGCATCACCGGCTGGGCGACCGAGGACATCGTGCGTCTGGGCATCGCCCATGTGCCCGAGGGGCGCGGCACGTTCGTCCGGCTGACGGTCGAGGAGAATTTGCAGCTCGGCGCGATGACCCGCCGCGACCGCGCCGGCATCGCCGCCGATCTCGATCAGGTGTACGCCCAGTTCCCGCGCCTCAAGGAGCGGCGCCAGCAACAGGCCGGAACCTTGTCAGGCGGCGAACAG
This sequence comes from uncultured Alphaproteobacteria bacterium, assembly GCA_963789255.1. GTDB lineage: Bacteria > Pseudomonadota > Alphaproteobacteria > ATCC43930 > CGMCC-115725 > DATARH01. Next base: position 620,470 of record CAWBJW010000002.1, read on the forward strand.
CAGATGCTCGCGGTCGGCCGCGCGCTGATGCTGCGACCGCGGCTGATGTTGCTCGACGAGCCGTCCTTCGGCCTGGCGCCGCTGATCGTCGAGGAACTGTTTGCGATCCTGCGCCGGGTCAACCGCGAGACCGGGATGGCGATGCTGATCGTCGAGCAGAACGCCGCGTTGGCGCTCGATCTCGCCGAGCACGCCTATCTGCTGGAAACCGGCCGCATCGTCATGGATGGCCCCTCCGCCGAGATCGGCTCGGACGAGGCCGTGCGCCGCTCGTATCTGGGATACTAGCGATGGAATTGCTGCTGCAGCAGGTGATGGCGGGGCTGGCGAACGGCGCGATCTATGCCTGCATGGCGCTCGCCGTGGTGATGATCTACCAGGCGATCGACCATCTCAATTTCGCACAGGGCGAGATGGCGACGTTCTCGACCTTCATCGCCTGGCAGCTGATCCAATGGGGCCAGCCGTATTGGGTGGCTTTCGCGCTTACGATCATCGTGTCGTTCGTCGCCGGCGTGCTGATCGACCGGGTGCTGTTTCGGCCGATCCAGAACGCGCCGATCCTCAGCCAGATCGTCGCCTTCATCGCCTTGTTCAGCATCCTCAACAGTTCGGACGGCCAGATCTGGAACTTCACGATCAAGAGCTTCCCGACGCCGTTTGGACATAAGCCGCTGTTCGGCGGAACCCTGATCGATACGCATGAGGCCGGCATGATCGGGGTGACCCTGGCGATGCTCGGCCTGCTCTACGCCTTCTTCCGCGGCACCCGCCTCGGCCTGGCGATGCGCGCCGCGGCGGAGAACCCCCAGTCGGCGCGATTGGTCGGCATTCGCGTCGGCTGGATGACGGCGCTCGGCTGGGGCATGGCCGCGGCGATCGGCGCCGTCGCCGGGATGCTGATCGCGCCGGTCGTGTTCCTCGAACCGAACATGATGCTGGGCGTGCTGCTCTACGGCTTCGCCGGGGCGGTGCTGGGCGGCTTGACAAGCCCGGCCGGCGCTGTCGCCGGCGGCTTTGCCGTCGGAGTCATCGAGAACCTCGCCGGCACCTTCATCCCCTATGTCGGACGCGAATTGAAATTGACGATCGCGCTCGCCGTGATTGTCGTCGTGCTGATGTTCCGCCCGAGCGGCATGTTCGGGCGCCGCGTGGTAAGCCGGGTATGACGATGCTGCCGGAAGAGGCCAACGCCGTGCCGGCGGCCGTACTGGCGGCGCCGCGGACCATATCGCTGCGGCCGACGGCGCGCCACCTGGTCATCGCCGCCGCGATCGCGCTGGCGGTGGTGGCGCCCTGGGTGGCCACGAGCTTTGTCACCTTTCAACTGACCCAGGTGATGATCTACGGCCTGGCGATCCTCGGCCTCAACCTGCTGACCGGGTTCAACGGCCAGTTCTCCCTGGGGCACAGCGCGTTCTACGGCATCGGCGCTTATACCGCGGCGATCCTGATGGAGCGCTACGGCGTCCCCTATGTGCTGGACTCTGCCGGCGGCCGGCGGCGTGTGCTTCGTGGTCGGGTTTTTGTTCGGCCTGCCGGCCTTGCGGCTGCAGAACCTCTATCTCGCCCTCGCCACCTTTACGCTGGCGATCGCGATGCCGCAGATCCTCAAGTTTCACGGGTTCGAAGGATGGACCGGCGGCGTCCAGGGCCTGGTTGTCGACCAGCCCGATGCGCCGAGCTTTCTGCCGATCAGCAGCGATCAGTGGCTCTACTATCTCACCCTCGCCGTCGTGCTGGTGATGTTCGGCGCGGCGGCGAACCTGATCCGCAGCCGCACCGGGCGAGCGATCATGGCGATCCGCGACAACCCGATCGCGGCGTCGGCGATGGGCATCAACACCGCGCTCTACAAGACGCTGACCTTTGGCGTCAGCGCGCTCTTTACCGGCGTTGCCGGCGCCCTTGGAGCGCTTGCGGTAGCGTTCGTCGCACCCGACAGCTTCACCATTTTCCTGTCGATCTCGCTGTTGGTCGGGCTGGTGATCGGCGGCGTCGGCTCGATCCCGGGATGCTTGTTCGGCGGCTTGTTCATGCTTTACGTCCCAAACATTGCCGAAAGCGTCTCGACCGGCTTGGCGGGAGCGATTTACGGCGTCATTCTCTTGATCGTCGTCTTCGTCATGCCGACGGGCGCCGCCGGCTTTGCGCGAATTGCCCTCGCGCGGCTGTCGCGCTCGCGGCGGTCGTGAACCTTTCGTATAATCCATCGCCACCAGGGGAGGTCACCATGAAGCAAATCACCCGCCGCAGCATCCTCGCCGCCGCTCCGGCGGCATTGTCGCTGGCAATGCCGCGGCTCGCCCGTGCCGCCAAGCAATACGGTCCCGGCGTCACCGACACCGAGATCAAGATCGGCAATACCTGCTTCTACAGCGGGCCGGCCTCGTCCTACGGCACGATCGGCAGGGCGATGGCCGCCTATTACAAGATGATAAACGCCGAGGGCGGGGTGAATGGCCGCAAGATCAACTTCCTGTCTTACGATGACGCCTACTCGCCGCCGAAGACGGTCGAGCAGACCCGCCGCCTGGTCGAGCAGGATGGGATCCTGCTCGATGCCGGCCCGCTCGGGACGCCGACCAACAGCGCGATCTGGCACTACATGAACGAGAAAAAGGTGCCGCAGCTCTTTGTCTCCACCGGCGCGACCAAGTGGGACGACCCCAAGGGCCATCCGTGGACGATCGGTTGGCAGCCCAATTACCAGAGCGAAGGCCGCATCTATGCCGCCTACATCCTGAAGGAGAAGCCCGACGCCAAGATCGGCGTGCTCTATCAGAACGACGATTTCGGCAAGGATTACCTGAAAGGCGTCAAGGACGGGATCGGCGCCAACGCGAAGGCGAAGGTCATCGTCGAGGCCTCGTACGAGACCATGGATCCGACCGTCAACTCGCAGGTCGTTCAACATGCACGCCAAGGGCGTCGATGTCTTTGTCAACACCGCGATCCCGAAATTCGCCGCCCAGTCGATCCGCAAGGCCGCGGAGATCAAATGGACACCCCTGCACATCCTCAGCAGCATCGGCAATTCGGTGGTCGCCACGCTGAAGCCGGCCGGCCTCGATAATTCCAAGGGCATCGTCTCCGACTTCTATCTGAAAGACCCGACCGACCCGACCTGGAAGGATGACGCCGGATACAAATGGTGGGTCGGGTTCATGAGCAAATACTATCCCGACGGCGACAAGACCGATGCCCTCAACGTCTACGGCCCCTCCAATGCCGCGACGGTGGTGCAGGTGTTGAAGCAGTGCGGCGACGATTTGACCCGCGAAAACGTGATGAAACAGGCGGCGAGCCTGCACGATTTCACGCTGCCGATGTTGTTGCCGGGGATCAAGATCAACACCAGCCCGACCGATTTCGCTCCGGTGAAGCAGGTCCAGATGGGCAAGTTCGACGGCCAGCGCTGGGGCCTGTTCGGCCCGCTGCTCACCGGCGCGGTCACCTGACGCGGCGCGAGGGGGCATCCTCGTCGGAAATCGAACGCAGGGCTTCGTCGAGATCGGTTTTGCGCTCCGCGACGGCGCGACCCGCCTCACGCATCTCTATCAGCACGATCCGCTGCGCGTGCTGTTTCCGCTGCCCGATTCCGGCGACGCCGGCCTTGCGGTGCTGGTCACCACCTCGGGCGGGGTCGTCGCCGGCGACCGCCTGTCGATCGCGGTTCGCCTCGCAGCCGGTGCCAGCGCCCATGTGACGGCAGCGGCGGCGGAAAAGATCTACCGCTCGACCGGGGCGACAACCGAGATCGTGCAGGATCTGGTCGTCGCCAGCGCCGGCTGGCTCGAATACCTGCCGCAGGAGACGATCCTGTTCGACGGCGCCCGGCTGCGCCGCCATACCGCTGTCGCGGTGGCGCGGGGCGCCGGGTTTCTCGGCGGCGGCATCCTCGTCTTCGGCCGGCGCGCGCGCGGCGAAGGCTTCAACCATGGCCTCCTGCACGAGGATTGGCAGGTGAGCCGCGATGGCGCGCTGGTCTGGGGCGACGCGCTGCATCTGGATGATGATAACGGCGGCGGCATCGCCGCGATCGTCGCCGAGCCGGCCTGTTTCGATAGCGCCGCGGCCTGCGCCACACTGATCCTCGCGCCGCGCAACGACGATCCCCGCGCGTTTGTCGACGCCGCACGCGCCGTGCAGCAACGGTTGACCGCGGGCGGGCTGCGCGCCGGGGTCACCGTGGTGGGCGGCTTGCTGGTCGCGCGCTGGCTCGCGGCCGAGCCGCTCCCGCTGCGTCGTGCCTTTGCCGATCTCGCTTGCCATTGGCGCGAGGCCGCGATGGGATTGCCGGCGCGGCTGCCGCGGCTGTGGCACGTTTGATGCGTAAGGAATAGGCATGAACCTGACCCCGCGCGAGAAGGACAAGCTGCTGGTCGCGGTCGCGGCGATGGTCGCGGCGCGGCGGCTCGAACGCGGCGTCAAGCTCAACTATCCCGAGGCCGTCGCGCTCATCACCGACTATGTGCTGGAAGGCGCGCGCGACGGCAGAACCGTCGCCGAATTGATGCGCGACGGCGCCACCGTCGTGACCCGCGAGCAGGTCATGGAGGGGGTGGCTGAAATGATCCACGATATCCAGGTCGAGGCGACCTTCCCCGACGGCACCAAGCTCGTCACCGTGCACGAGCCGATCCGGTGAGGGGGCACCCTGCGATGATCCACTCGATCTGTCGTGGCCGGACTTGTTCCGGCCATCCACGTCCTCGGCCAACCCGTGGGCAAAACGTCAATGACCGGGACAAGCCCGGTCATGACCGGGTTTTCTGTTGCCGGAGCGGCCAATGATCCCCGGCGAGCTGTTTCCCGCCGACGGCGAGATCGAGATGAACGCCGGCCGGGCAACCGTGACGCTGACCGTCGCCAATACCGGCGACCGGCCGATCCAGGTCGGCTCGCACTATCATTTCTACGAGACGAATGCCGCCTTACAATTCGACCGCGAGCGGGCGCGCGGCTTTCGTCTCGACATCCCGGCCGGAACCGCGACCCGCTTCGAACCCGGGCAGACCCGCGAGGTAAGGCTCGTCGCCTATGATGGCGCGCGGCGGGTGGTCGGTTTCAACGGCCGGATCAACGGGGCGCTCTGATCATGGCGACCAGACTGTCGCGCGGGGCCTATGCCGCGATGTTCGGGCCGACCACCGGCGACCGGCTGCGGCTGGCCGACACCGAGCTCGTCATCGAGATCGAAGCCGACCGCACGATCTACGGCGAGGAGGTCAAGTTCGGCGGCGGCAAGGTGATCCGCGACGGCATGGGGCAATCGCAGCGCAGCCGGGCCGAGGGCGCGGTCGATACCGTCATCACCAACGCCGTGATCCTCGACCACTCCGGCATCCTCAAGGCCGATATCGGCCTGCGTGGCGGCCGCATCGCCGGCATCGGCAAGGCCGGCAACCCCGACATCCAGCCCGGGGTCAACATCGTGATCGGCCCTGGCACCGAGATCATCGCCGGCGAAGGCCGCATCGTCACCGCGGGCGGCATCGATTCGCATATTCATTTCATCTGCCCGCAACTGGCCGAGGAGGCGCTCTACAGCGGCGTCACGACGATGCTCGGCGGCGGCACCGGGCCGGCCGCGGGGACCGCGGCGACGACCTGCACGCCGGGGCCCTGGCATCTCGCGCGGATGCTGCAGGCGGCCGAGGGGATCCCGGTCAATCTCGGCTTTTTCGGCAAGGGCAACGCGTCGGAGCCGCAGGCGCTCGTCGAGATGGTCGAGGCCGGCGCCTGCGGCCTCAAACTGCACGAGGATTGGGGGACGACCCCGGCGGCGATCGATTGTTGCCTCGCGGTCGCCGAACAGCTCGACATCGCCGTCGCGATCCACAGCGACACGCTCAACGAAAGCGGCTTTGTCGAAGACACGATCGCGGCGTTCAAGGGCCGCAACATCCACGCCTTTCACACCGAAGGCGCCGGCGGCGGCCATGCGCCCGACATCATCAAGCTGTGCGGCCTCTCAAACGTGCTGCCGTCATCGACCAACCCGACCCGGCCCTACACGGTCAACACCATCGACGAGCACTTGGACATGCTGATGGTGTGCCACCACCTCGACCCGCGCATCCCCGAGGACGTCGCCTTCGCCGAATCGCGCATCCGGCGCGAGACGATCGCCGCCGAGGACATCCTGCACGATCTCGGCGCGTTCAGCATGATGTCGTCGGACAGCCAGGCGATGGGGCGGGTCGGCGAAGTCATCATCCGAACCTGGCAGACCGCCGACAAGATGAAGCGCCAGCGCGGCAAATTGCCGGAAGACAATCAGCGCAACGACAATTTCCGGGCGAAGCGCTATATCGCCAAATACACGATCAACCCCGCCCTGACGCATGGGCTCGCCGAGCACATCGGCTCGGTCGCGGTCGGCAAGCTCGCCGATCTGGTGCTGTGGTCGCCGGCGTTTTTCGGGGTGAAGCCGGACATCGTGCTGCGCGGCGGGATGATCGCCGCGGCGCTGATGGGCGACCCCAACGCCTCGATCCCGACCCCGCAGCCGGTGCATTACCGGCCGATGTTCGGCGCCTTCGGCCGGGCATTGCAGGCCTCGGCGGCGACCTTCCTGCCAAGCGTGGCGATCGCCGGCGGCGTGCCCGAGCGGCTCGGCTTGCAGCGGATGATCCTGCCGGCGCGCGGCATCCGCAGGGTCGACAAGAGCTGCATGGTGCACAACTCGGCGACGCCGCAGATCGAGGTCGACCCCGAGACCTACGAAGTGCGCGCCGACGGGGTGCACCTGACCTGCGAACCCGCTACGGTCTTGCCTCTGGCACAGCGCTATTTCCTATATTAAATTGTTATTCCCGGGCTTGGTCGCGCCCTGGGAACTTTGCCGGCGCGGTTGTCTATTCAATTTTTCCGGACGCCGCCGCAATCGCTGCGATCCGTCATTTCTCCAAATGCGGCCGATGGGGGTGAAGCCATGTCTCTGACGGTGATCTACCAGGGCTCCCACTACATCGGTTACGACAATGGCGACGGTGACAACCTGGCCGCCAGTGCGTCGATCGGCACCGCCAGCATCGCGCTGACCCCCGATTTGGGCATCAATGTCGCCGATCCATCGATCGATGCCGGCGGGAATGCGGCCGATACGGCCCATCTGCTGACTGCGTCCGACGGGGCGAACGCCGACGGAGCGACCGGTTTGGTGTGGTCCTCGATCGCCTTTCTCGATGCGCAAGCATCCGCGAGCGACGCCAGCTATTACCTGCCCGGCACCAGCCCTGCGAACATTTTCGCTGGCGTCATCCCGGCCACGATGCCGGCCGGCAATCCCGATACCGCCAGCGGCAGCGGGTTTTCGAACGCGACCAGCCCCGCGGACATCCTGACGGGCGCAACCCTGGCCGCGGTTCCGGCCGGCAATTCCAATACCGCCGGCGCGATCCCGGCCACGATATCGCCCGACAACCTCCCGCCACTCAGCTTGACGTACCAGGGGTTCAACTACGTCGATTTTTACAATGGCATTTATGACACCGCGAACCTGACCTCGCCGACGACGGGCCTGGGGGCGGTCGCCGCAACCGGCGCCAACAGCGTCGCGATGACGCCCGATTTCGGCTTCGACATCGCCGCATCCTCCGCCTACGCGGGCGGCGCGACAACCGATACCGTGACCGATCTCACGGCCGCGATCGAGGACTCGACAGCGGCGGGGATGAGTTCCTTCGTGCGCCCTTTGGTCAACTTTCTCTATCCGCAGGCCTCCACGGCGTTCACCAACAACTATTACGTGCCCAACAGCTTTGTGTCCCTTTTCGATCCGGGCGGCACGGGCAGCACCACCATCGCCTACAACCCCGCCACCAACACCACCTATGCCGGGGACACTCCCTCCGGCACGACCCCGGCCACGGTGCCGGCGGGCACCCCCGATGGCAATCTCGTCAACTACCGCGGGGAGCTGGAATCGACGGATATCGGTGGCGACCTCAACGCGGCGGCTTTTTTCGGCAGTCCGACGACGGCCGGCAGTTACGACAACATGATCGTCAACGAAGCCGAAGCGGCCGCCGCCGCCGGCGCCACGCTGTTCTCGGTCGGCACCGAGCTCGAACTCGCTGGCCACCGATACCAACCTTACGGGGGACTGGGATACCCTGATCGCCGACGTGCGCACCGCCGCACCGGACCTCGAATTGACCTATTCCGCCAATTGGGCTTCGGCGGCCCAGGTCACCTTCTGGAACAAGCTGGATTATGTCGGCATCGACGGCTTTGTACCGTTGTCGAACACAATCCCGACCTCGGGTGATCCCATCGGCGTCTCGACGCTGGCCGCCGGGTGGAACACGGCTTCCTCGGTCGTCGTCGCCTATTCCGGCGGCACTACGGTTGAGACGACGCTGGATGATGAGCTGACGAATGCGGGCATCACGCCCACGACGCAGAACACGGCGATCGATGCGTTCGATCAGATTGCCGAGCTATCGATGAGCGGCAAATTCATCTTCACGGAGCTCGGCTACCAGAACGACACCGGGGCGGCCACGGACCCCACTGGCGGCACCTATCAGGGCGTAGCCGACCCGCAGCTCCAGGCGGACCTCTATGCGGCGTTCTTCGACGCCTGGGGCGGGGCGCAACAGACGGCCAACGGCGGTGGCGGCCAGGTGGATGGTGTCCCCTTCTCACTGGTCGGCGCCTATTTTTGGGACTTCACGCCCGACGGGGAAAACGACGATTGGGTGCCGGAACAGAATTCGTTGGCGGCCGCCGTCATCGATACCGCCTTCGCCGCATGCTACTGCCGCGGCACGCTGATCCTGACCGACCGCGGCGAGACGCCGGTCGAAAACCTGGCGATCGGCGACCGGGTCATGACAATCTCGGGCGAGGCAAAACCGATCCGGTGGATCGGAACGCGCAGCTATGCCGCCCGCTTCGTCGCCGGCAATCGCGCGGTCCTGCCGATCCGGATCGCGGCCGGCGCGCTCGCCCAGGGGCTGCCGGCGCGCGATCTGTTCGTGTCGCCCGAGCACGCACTCTATTTCGACGGCGCGCTGGTGCCGGCGCGGCTGCTGGTCAACGGCGCGACGATCACCCAGGCCAAGGAAGTCGAGCAGGTCGACTATTTCCACATCGACCTGGCGGCGCACGACATCATTTTCGCCGAAGGCGCGGCAGCGGAAACGTTCGTCGATTGCGACAACCGCGGCATATTCCACAACAGTGCCGAGTTCGCCCGGCTTTATCCCGACGACGCCGGGACGGCCTGGCAGTTCTGCGCGCCGCGGATGGAGGAGGCGTCGGACAAGTTGACGGCGCTCCGCGCCGGGCTCGCCGAGCGCGCCGAGGCGCTCGGCTATTGGCTCGACGACGACCCCCAACTGCACCTGATCGTCAACGGCGAAATCCTGCCGGCGCAGTCGGCTGCCGATTGCGTCTATCGCTTCGCCATTCCGGCGGGCAGCACCGCGGTATGGCTTGCCTCGCGCAGCGCGGTTCCGGCCGAGGTCGATCCCGCCGGGCGCGACCTTCGCTGGCTCGGCGTTCCCATCGAGCGCCTCATACTGCGCGACAGCGATCTCCTGATCGAGGCGTCGCATGGCCATGCAACGCTGCGCGACGGCTTTCATGAGGACGAAGCCTCGCATCGCTGGACCGACGGCCGAGGCCGGGTCCCGGATGTGTTGCTGCGGCCCTTTACCGGCGCGTTCGCGCTCGAAGTGCAGCTGATCGCAACGGAGCGGCGCTACCCGACCCAGCCTGCTGTTGCCGAAGCTGCCTGACTGATGTAACGCGATAAACCTATCCCCAGCTCCGGTTAGGCCGATGCGACGGGCGATCGCTGTTCACACAAGGGGCCATTGGCCCGACGAAGCGGCGATCAACGTCGTGACCCTGCCGTTTCTCGATCGCCATCGGCGCCGCATCCGTCTGGTCGCCGATACGGGCACGCCGTTTCTGCTCGATCTGGCGCGCGCCCAGCGCCTTGCCGAGGGCGACGGGCTGGAACTCGACAACGGCAGCTATATCCGGGTGCGCTCCGCCGCGGAGCCGGTGATCGAGATCGCCGCCGACAGCCCGAGCGATCTGGTGCGCATCGCCTGGCATCTCGGCAACCGGCATCTGCCCTTGCAGGCGCTGGAGGGGCGGCTGCGCATCCGCGCCGATCACGTCATCGCTGCGATGGTCGAGGGGCTGGGCGGCCATATCACCCGGCTCGACGCGCCGTTCGACCCGGAAATCGGCGCCTATGCCGGGGCCGCGCACGACCATGAGCACTGACTCACCGGGCAGCCCCGGCCTCTACCGCCTGCTGGCGTGGCTGTCACCGGGCTTTCCGATCGGCGCCTTCAGCTATTCGCATGGGCTCGAAGCCGCCGCCGCGAGCGGCGCGGTGCGCGACCGGGCCAGCCTCCAACGGTGGATCGCGGCAATCGTCGCGCAAGGCAGCGGCAGGATGGACGCCGATGTCTTATGTGCGGCCCATCGCGCGGCCTGTGCCGGAGATTGGGCGGCGCTCGATGCCGCCAACCGGCGCGGCATCGCGTTCCGGGCGACCGCCGAACTGGCGCTCGAAGCCGCGCAACCGGGCGAAGCATTCCTTGCGACATGCCGGGCTGCCTGGCCCGATCCGTTTATCGACGCGTGGGCCGCCGCCGCGGTTTGCCACTCCGCCGTCTTCGGCGCGGTCGCGGCGCGCGCCGGGATCGCGCTTGTCAACGCGCTCGCCGGCTATCTGCAGGCGTTCGCGGCCAATCTGGTCTCGGCCGGTCTGCGCCTCGGCATCATCGGCCAGACCGATGGACAGCGCATCCTGGCCGCGCTGGAGCCGGTCGTCGCCGCCGCTTCTGCCGCGGCGATGGCCCGCGACCCGGGCGATTTCGGGGCCGCGACCTTTGCGCTCGACCTCGCCTCGATGGCGCACGAAACGCAGTATTCGAGGCTGTTCCGGTCATGACGGCAAAAGAACCGCTGCGCATCGGCATCGGCGGGCCGGTCGGCTCCGGCAAGACGGCGCTGATGGATTGGTTATGCAAGAGTATGCGATCTCGCTTCGAACTGGTCGCGATCACCAACGACATCTATACCCGCGAGGACGCCGAGTTCCTGACGCGGAGCGGCGCCTTGCCGCCCGAGCGGATTCGCGGGGTCGAAACCGGCGGCTGCCCGCATACCGCGATCCGCGAGGATGCCTCGATCAACCTCGCCGCAATCGCCGAGATGACCCGGCTGTTCCCGCTTCTCGATATCGTGCTGATCGAGTCGGGCGGCGACAATCTGGCGGCGACCTTCTCGCCCGAACTGGCCGATCTGACGATCTACGTCATCGACGTCGCCGCCGGCGACAAGATCCCGAGGAAGGGCGGGCCCGGGATCACCCGCTCCGACCTCCTGGTCATCAACAAGATCGACCTGGCGCCCCTGGTCGGGGCGGATCTCGCGGTGATGGACCGCGACACCAGGCAGATGCGCGGCGCGCGGCCCTATGTCTTCACCAATCTCAAAGCCGGCGAGGGGGTGGACCGGATCGTCGATTTCGTCGTGGCGCAGGGCGGGCTGTAGCTTCACGAAAAACGCCCCCGAAAAGCCGGGGGCGTTTCGATTGTGGACGCCGCGGTGGATTAAGCGGCCTTCTGCTCGACGACCTGCGGCCGGCTCGGCTCGCCGCCGGCGATCTTGATCGTGCGCGGCTTCATCGCCTCGGGGACCTCGCGCACCAGGTCGACATGCAGCAAGCCGTTGTCGAGGCTCGCGCCGCTGACCTTGAGGTGGTCGGCGAGGCTGAAGCGCCGCTCGAAGGCGCGCCGGGCGATGCCCTGGTGCAGGTAGCGGCCGTTCTCGTTCGACCTTCTGCGCCTTGCCGGTCACGATCAGCGTGTTCTCGTGCACGGTGATGTCGAGTTCGTCCTGCGAGAACCCGGCAACCGCCATCGTCAGGCGATAGGAGTCCTCACCGGTCTTCTCGATGTTGTAGGGCGGGTAGGAAACCGCGGTGCTGTTGACCCGGGTCGCCGTATCGACAAGACGCGCCAAGCGGTCGAAACCGATCGTCGAACGGAACAGCGGAGAGAAATCGAAACGATCCATGACCATATCCTCCAGTGAGCAACATGGGTTAAGGCACCGACCCATCGGGCTCAGCGCCGGGGTACCGATGTGCGGCCCCGCTACGGGCGACCGCACATCCCCTAGATAATCACGCAGAAGGCCGGGTCAAGAGGATTTTTGGCACTCGGCCCCGCCGAGTGCTGATCCGATCGAAGCGGGGCTATTGCTTGCGCTCGAACCCTTGGAAGCGCCGGTTGAAGCGGGCGAGCTGGCCGCCAGTGTCCAAGAGGCGCTGCTGACCGCCGGTCCAGGCCGGGTGCGATTTCGGGTCGATGTCGAGGCGCAGCGTGTCGCCGGCCTTGCCGTAGGTCGAGCGCGTCTGGTAGCTGCTGCCGTCGGTCATCACGACCGTGATGTCGTGATAATCGGGGTGAATTTTTTCCTTCATCGCGCGAACCTTTGGATAAGCCGTCGGGCGAATAAGCGACCTAGCGAGGCTTGTATATAGCGGTGCCCACCCTGCTGCTGCAACCGAGCCGCGGCCGCTCGCTATAGGGGATCAAATGTGCGTTGTCAACTTACATGGCGTCGCTTCGTTGTCATCTCGTTCTCTACTCTCTCTTTCATCAGGCGATCCATCTCCATTGATGTCGAGATCGCGTCTTGCCGAAGCAAGGCGATCTCGTATGACGCCAACGGACGGGGCTTTGAGAAGATGGCCCGCCTCTCCTTCCGTGAGAGTTCTCAACCCCACAGCCGAACTCCTCTCGCCAAAGAGCGTCTAGCCCTCGACGGTTGTAAGTAAGCCTTCCAAGTGTGCTTTCGGCAAGCGCAATCCAATAGGGAGACGCGTCTCTCCCGAGCGCCACGACGGACATAGCCACGACCATGCCACCGTTTATCTCGATAAATCCTTTCAAATTCGCCAATGTTCCGCCAGCTGCGCAGGTGTCGTTGACGATCAGATATTTCGCACCAGACGTGACCGGTCCGTCAAAGGTCGCTGGAGATACCAGCCGATGATAGATCGACGGTGATCCGCCGTGGTTTGCCACTGATGCCTGGACGATCCGCGCCTCAACCGTGAGGCCCAAAGCCTCAGCTAAGACCTTGCCGTATGCCATCGGAATTTTGTTTCGGCCGCTAAGTTCCTCAGCGTGAACCGCGACCACGTTAGGAAGAGTGCCGTCGAGAGAAAGCCGGATCTGTTCGACCTTCTCGTCGCTCAGCAATTCGTATGCAAGATCCAGCGCGGCATCATTATCAACGCCGTCCTTGGCGGCGCGGTAACTCGGATGATCTCGCATTACCCGGTAGCTGGTCTGTCCGATGATGGGTGGGAAGTTAGTTCGCCACGGTGTCCGTGGCGCCAGGAGCCTGCGAGCCATAGCATTTCCCCACGCTTACGGTGCGGGGTCGGGCTGCTGGGTCGAGTAGAGGCCTTTCCTCCCCGGTAGTGGGCCCGCGGTCGTCACCCGTCGCCTTCGAGGTAATCCATCGCCGCCTGGACGCCGCCCTTCCCGTGCGGCACGCCGCACAGATCGAGCGTCATTTCCACGGCGGCGAGCGTGCCCAGCACCATCGGCTCGTTGAGATCGCCGAGATGGCCGATGCGAAACACCCGGCCCCGGAGCCGGTCGAGCCCGCCGCCCAATGACACGTTGAACCGATCGAGCGCGGTCTGCCGCACCCGGTCGGCATCGCACCCTTCCGGCACCAGCACCGCGGTGACCGTGTTGGATTGCGCGCCCGGGTCGCTCGCATAGACCTCGGGCCCGTCATTCTGCCGCCACGCGCGCACCGCGCGGCGCGTCGCCTCGGCGAGGCGATGATGGCGGGCGAAGACGCTGTCGAGCCCCTCCTCGTCCAGCATGCGCAATGCCTCCTGCAGGCCGTAGAAGAAGTGCACCGGCGCCGTGCCGTTCCAATAAGCCTGCGAACCCTCGCCGAGGAGGCGCTTCCAATCCCAGTAGACCCGCGGCAATTTGGCCGCGGCGGCGGCGGCGAGCGCCTTAGCGCTGACCGCGGTGAAGGCCATGCCGGTCGGCAGCATCAGCCCCTTCTGCGAGCCGGCGACGACGACATCGACGCCCCACTCGTCCATGCGGAAATCGATGGAGGCGAGCGAGGAGATCGTGTTGACGAGGTAGAGCGCGGGATGCCGCGCCGCATCGATCGCCCGGCGCAGCGCGGCGACCGGGTTGATGACGCCGGTCGAGGTCTCGCAATGCACCAGGAGCACCGCCTTGATGCGGTGCTCGCGGTCGTCGCGCAGCCGCGCTTCGAGCCGCGCCGGGTCGGCCGGGCGGCGCCAGTCGTTGGGCAGGGTCTCGACCTCGAGGCCGAAGGCTTCGCCGCGCATCCCCCAGTTCAATGAAAAGAAGCCGCTTTCGACGACCAGCACCTTGTCGCCCGGCGAGAACAGATTGACCAGCGCCGCCTCCCACGCGCCGTGCCCGGTCGCGGCATAGGCGAGGATCGTCTCGTCGGTCTTGAAGATGCGCTTCAGCCCGGCAAAGCACTCCTCGGAAATGGCGCGGAACGTCGCGCCGGTGAAATCGATGGCGCCCTTGTCCATCGCCCGCAGGATGCGGTCCGGGATGTTGGTCGGTCCCGGGTTCATGAAAAAATGATAGCCGTGCGCCATGCGTTCACCCGTGCAGCGGAGGGCGGCGCAGCATAGTCGCCTGCGCCGGCAAAACAACCGCCACAACGGTCGCAGGCGTCAGCGCCCGGCGAGCAGGCGGTCGATCAGCGGGTCGAGCCGGGGCGCGAGGCGGGCATAGCCGGCCTCGCTGAAATGCAAGAGGTCGGGCGAAATCGCCCGGGTCAGCCGGCCCTGGGGGTCGAGCAGCACGCCGCCGATATCGGCATAGACGACCCGGCGCTCGTCGCCGCATTTCTGGATCAGCCGGTTGACCGCGACGGTCTCGCGGCGCAGGCGCGCATACGGCGACTTATCGCGCGGCCACAGGCCGAGGAGGAGGATGCGGGTGCCCGGCAGGTGCTGCCGCAGATAGAGGAGATCGGCGCGGATGCCTTCGGCCGCATCCTCGGGCGAACGGCCGTGGCCGAGGTCGTTGGTGCCGATCAACACAACCGCGACGGCCGGCGCCGGCCCGGCGAGATTGCCGTGCTGCATCCGCCACAACAGATGCTCGGTGCGGTCGCCGCTGACCCCGGCATCGAGCACTTGGCGCGGCGCCATGTCGTCATGCCAGACCTGCGGGGCGTCGTGCGGGAACCGCTCGGTGATCGAGTTGCCGAGAAACAGCACGCGATAAGGCTGGGTCTTGACCGCCTCGTTGATCTCCTCGAAGCGATGCACCGGCCAGCGCGCTTCGCGCGGCTCGGGCGCGGCGATCCGGTCCTCGGTGAAATGGCCGCACGGCAACGCCGACTGCGCAAGGGACGGGCCGTGCCAGCCCAGGACAATCAGCGCACACAATGCGGTCGCGGCGGCATGGGGAATTGGACTTATCGTCGTCGCTCCGGAACACCTCAGGCGCGAGATTGCGTCGCTGCGCTCGCAATGACAACATTGAGGAGCGCATCGCCCGACGCCCTCCAGCCTGCGCCAACCGCGGCGGTTTCCCCGGCGCGCGGCCCCGTCTATGCTGCCGGCAATCGCCTAGGGAGCCCCGCCGATGCCGACGACCGACCCCGCCACCGTATGGCCGAACTACCGCGAAGCCGATTTCGTCATCAGGAATTACGTCTTCGCATCGGGCGAGACGCTGCCCGAACTCAGGCTGCATTACCGCACGATGGGCGTCGCGCGGCGCGATGCGGCGGGGCAGATCGTCAACGGCCTCCTGCTGCTGCAGGGCAATACCGGGACCGGCGCCAACTGGCTGCGCCCGAGCCTCGCCGACGAGCTGTTCCAGCCGGGCCAGCCGCTCGATGCACGGCACTACTTCATCATCATGCAGGACGCGATCGGCCGCGGCCGGCTCATCGAAGCCGTCGGACGGCCTGCGGGGCAAATTCCCGCATTACCGCTATCGCGACATGGTCGACAGCGGCTACCGGCTGATCGCCGAGGGCCTCGGCGTCGCCCATCTGCGCCTGGTGATCGGCAGCTCGATGGGCGGCATGCACGCCTGGATGTGGGCCGAGATGTATCCCGACCTGATGGACGGAGTGATTCCGCTGTCGTGCCAGCCGGTCGAGATCAGCGGTCGCAACTGGCTGGGGCGCCGCGCCGCGGCCGAGGCGATCCGCCACGACCCGGACTGGCAGGGCGGCTTCTACGACAGGAACCCGACCCATTACATCTACAGCGCGGCCGGCAATTTCGGGGTCGAAAGCCCGACCCGCATCCAGGAAATGGCGCCGACCCTCGCCGCCGCCGACGCCCTCTACGAGAAGCGGCTCGCCGATGCGGCGAAGGGCGACGCCAACGATTCACTGTGGGCGATCGAGGCAATCCGCGACTACAACCCGGAGCCTGATCTCGACAAGATCACGGCCAGGGTGATGCTGATCAACGACGCCGAGGATCACGCCAACCCGCCCGAGCTTGGCACCGTCGAGCGCGCGATGAAGCGGGTCAAACATGGCCGTTACGTGCTGATCCCGGCCGGTCCCGACAACCACGGCCATTTCAGCCATTACTATGCGAAGCTGTGGAAGCCCTATCTGATCGAGTTCATGCAGACGCTCGGGCCGGCCAAGGCGGAAGCGGCGAACTGACGGCGAGGCCGGGATGGCCAGCTTCACCACGAGCGACGGGTTGTCCCTCGCCTACGACATCGACGATTTCACCGATCCGTGGAAGCCGGCGCCGACCGTGCTCCTGCTGCATGCGGCGATGGGCAGCGCGCGGCGCTATTTCGCCTGGGTCCCGCATCTCGCTCGGGATTACCGGGTGGTACGGCTGGATCTGCGCGGCCACGGAAGCTCGCAAATTCCGCCGGCCGGGCAGAATTTGGTGCTCGACCGGCTGGTCGCCGACGTTGTCGAGCTGCTCGACCATCTGGGGTGTGCGAGCGCGCATATCGTCGGCAATTCGGCCGGCGGCTATCTCGGCCAGCAGCTGGCGATGACGGCCTCCGCGCGGGTGCGCAGCCTCGCGCTGTTCGGCTCGACGCCGGGGCTCAGGAACAGCCAGGCGCCGAGCTGGATCCCGCAGATCGCGGCGAAGGGCCTGCGCGGCTTTCTCGCCGAGACGATCCGCGACCGGCTGCCGGAAGACGCCGATCCGGGCCTGGTCAATTGGTTTCTCGACGAGGCGGCGAAGAACGACCCGGGCTATATCGCCAAATTCGTGCTCCTGATGGCGAGCTATGATTGGAGCGACGAGGTGACCCGCATCCGCGTTCCGACCCTCGTCGTCATCCCCGGCGGCGAGACGGTCGGCTCCATCGCCAATTACGAACCGTTCCGCAGGCTCGGCGATGTCGAGATCCGGGTCTACGACGGAATGCCGCACAACATCTGCGATTTGGCGCCCGACCGCTGCGCCGGGGATCTGCGCGATTTCCTGCGCCGGCGTTTCGGCGAGACGTAAGCGCGCGACGCCGCCTGCGGCGGCCGGCGGGTGGACGCGGCGATGCCCGATATGCCAAGCTTCCCTGCCCGAAGCGCGGCAGCACGCGGCAGAAGCTGCGGAGATGGCGGTGGTAAGCCTCGAACATATCGGGAAGCATTACGGCGCGGATGCGCCGATCCTGTCCGACGTTTCGCTCAATCTGGAAGCCGGCGGCTTCTATTTCCTGACCGGCAGCAGCGGCGCCGGCAAGACGACGCTGCTGCGCATCATCCATCTCGCCGAGCGGCCGTCGCGCGGCCGGCTGAGACTGTTCGGCAAGGATACCGCCGCGCTCGACCGTCAGGCTCAGGCCGCGCTGCGGCGCCGCATCGGCATTGTCTTCCAGGATGTCCGGCTGGTCGGCGAACTGAGTGCCGGCGACAATGTGGCCCTGCCATTGCGCATCGCCGGTGCTGCGGAGCGCGACATCCGCGACAACGTGCCCGAGCTGCTTGCCTGGATGGGGCTGGCGGACCGGGCCGAGGCGCCCGCCGCTTCGCTGTCGGGCGGCCAGCGCCAGCGGATCGCCATCGCGCGCGCCATCGTCGGCCGGCCCGAGCTGTTGATTGCCGACGAACCCACCGGCAATGTCGATGACGAGGTCGCCCTGTTGCTGGTCCGCGTTTTCGAGCGGATCAACCGCCTCGGCACGACCATTCTGATCGCCACCCACGACCTTGCCTTTGCCCGCCAGTTCGAGCATCAGCGTTTCCACCTGGATCACGGCATGCTGTCGGACGGCGGCGCCACGCCGATGCAATGATCGGAGCCCGGTTCGGCTGGGCGCGGCTCGATCTGCCGTTGGGGCGTGACGAATCCGTGCGCTTTCTGCCCTGGGTGCTGGCGCTGATGGTCTACCTCGCCGGACTGGGCGGGATCGGGCTGGTCGTCTTTGACGGGACACTGCGCACTGCGCAGCGCTCGCTCGGCGCGAGCCTGACGCTGCAGGTTCCGGCGGATACCTCGAAGGCACGATTGGCGACCGTCCTGGCCACGCTCCGGCAAACCAAGGGGATCGCGTCGGTGCGTGTGCTGGAGCCAGCGGAAATCGCCCGGCTGCTCAAACCGTGGCTCGGATCGCTGGTGCCGCTCGATGAATTGCCGGTGCCGCGATTGATCGATCTGCGCATTGCACCCGCGGCAACGCCCGATCTCGTCACCTTGCGGCGTCAGCTCGCCTCGGTGGTGCCGCAGGGGCGGCTCGACGATCCACGGCCGTCGCTGGAGGGGATGCGTGCAGGAGCGCGCCGGATCGAGAGCATCCTTGCGGCAGCGATCGCTGGCGCGCTGCTGCTGATCGGGCTATCGGCGGTGTTTGCGGTCCGCACCGCCCTCCTGGTCCACCGATCGGTCGTCGAGCTGTTGCATCTGCTCGGCGCCGGCGATGCCGCTATCGCCGGCCAGTTCGCGATCCGGTTCCTATGGCTTGGGCTGTTGGGCGGCGCGATCGGCGCGGCCGCCGCCCTGCTCACGGTCGTCGCGCTCGCCGGCGCCGGCGGCGTCGTGCAGCTGCCGGCGCCGATCATCTCGACGGGAACCGCCGATTGGCGGGTTTGGGCGGTTACGATCGGGGCCGTCCTCGCCGCCGGGATCATCGCAATGGCAAGCGCGCAGGTCACCGTGCTGCGGTGGCTCGCCCGCATCATGTGAGCGGCAATGCGCCGGCTGCCGCGCTCGCTTCGCTGGCTGGGGTTGCTCGCGCTTGCCCTGTTCGTGCTGTGGCTCGGCGCTCTCGCCTGGTTTGTCACGAGCAGCCTCATGGTGCGCACCGACCCTTCGATCCCGACCGATGCGATCGTCGTGCTGACCGGAGGAAGGCTGCGGCTCGCAACCGGCGTTCAGCTGCTCGCGGCGGGCGCGGCGAAGACGCTGTTCATTTCGGGGGTCAACCAGCGGGTCGACCGCGCCGAGCTGCTGCGGGTGCTCGGCCCGACAGCGGAGCGCGAGACATGCTGCATCGTGCTCGGCCACGACGCCGACGACACCTTCGAGAACGCCCGCGAGACCGCGCGCTGGATGCGCGAGAAGGGTTATAAGAGCCTGCGCCTCGTCACCGGCTGGTACCATATGCGGCGCAGCCGCTTGGAGTTCGAGCGCGCCATGCCCGGGATCGCGATCGTCGCGAACCCGGTCTTCGCGGCACACCTCGACCCGGAACGCTGGTGGAGTTGGCACGGCGCGCCGCTGTTGATTGTCGGCGAGTACCACAAATACCTGGCCGCCTGGATGCGTCCGCTGCTGTACGCGGTCTTGCCGCCGGAGCCCGCCCCGGCGCCGCTGACCCGGACCAGCGCAACCCACAGCACCGACGCGGATGCGCGGCGGTGAGTTGGCTGCGCGCTCTCCTTTTCAACATCGCCTTCGTTGCCGTGACCGCGCTGCTCGGCATCGCGGGGCTGCCGCTGCTCTTGGCGCCGCGCCGCTGGGTGATGCGGTTTGGCCGGTTCTGGGCACAATGCGTCCTCGCCCTCCTCAAGGCGATCGTCGGGCTCGACGGCGAGATCCGCGGCCTCGAGCACCTGCCCGCCGGCCCCTCCATCATCGCGATGAAGCATCAATCGGCCTGGGACACGCTGGTCCTGCCGGTCGTGCTCGGCGATCCCGCGGTGGTGATCAAACGCGAACTGCTCCTCCTGCCGTTCTACGGCTGGTATGCCGCGCGGGCCGGCTCGATCGCGATCGACCGGCGCGGCGGCGCCGGCGCGCTGCGCCATATGGTGGCGGCGGCCAGGTGTGCGGCCGCGGCAGGCCGCCCGGTAGTCATCTTTCCCGAGGGGACGCGCACCGCGCCGGGCCGGCGCCTCCCCTACCAGCCGGGCGTTGCGGCGCTTTATCAGGCGCTCCGGCTTCCGGTGGTGCCGGCTGCGGTCAATTCCGGGCTTTATTGGGGCCGCCGCAGCTTTGTCAAGCGCCCCGGTCGGATCACCCTTGCCTTCCTCGACCCGATCGCGCCGGGGCTGCCACGCCGCGAGATGATGAGTGAACTCGAAAAGCGCATCGAAGCGGCCACCGCGGCGCTCGAACGGGAGGCGTCGCGGTAAGGTGGTGTTTCCCGATCTCTGGGAAATTATCAGGGAAATAGCGCGATTCGGGCGGTTTTCGCCGACCGGCGCCCCTGAAACCGGCGGAATCCGCCAGCTTCGGAGCAAATTCCCTGGCGGGCCGAACAGGGAACCAATTCGCCCGAACAGGGAACCGCCAGGGAATCACGCGCGGCCGTCAGCCTGCCCCCGCGGGTCTATCGGCGCATCGGTTACTTGCAGTTCACTTGGCATTCGACCGAGGAGATGGTCGGAGGAATGGCGACCGTGCTGACCTTGATCAGTTGGTCGCCGCGCCGCCAGAGAAAATCACACTGGACGCCCTCGGCCTTCGCGCACACCGCCCGTTCAGGAAAACAGGTGCTATCGGTGTTGCTATCGCACTTTCCCGCGCCTGGCAGGGGCGCTGGCCCAAAACCCAGCGCGAGCAGGCTGAGACGTGCTTTTGCATAAGGGGTATTCGCAGGGAATACCGGGATGGCCCCATTCGTCGCCGGCTTCGTCTCCGTTGCGACGGGGAGCGCTGGCGGAGTGGCGGTCTCCTTCACGATAAGAGCCGAGTTGGCGACGTGTCCAGACCGCGGCGCGTCGGGTGCCGCAGCTGCTACTCGTCGTTCCGGAGCCACGGCTTGTAGGACGCCCGGTGCTGTTGCCGCCAGAATTTGCGGCGCAGGCGGCGCGACGGTTGTCGGATCGGGCAGCGGCTGCGGGGTCGCCGCGGCCGCTTGCGTTGGCGCCGGGGTTTGCGGCGCAGGCGGCGCGACGGTTGTCAGATCGGGCAGCGGCTGCGGGGTCGCCGCGGCCACTTGCGTCGGCGTACCGCCCGTCGGATTGCTGGTGGGGATGGGGGTGAGCTTCAATGTGCCCGTGTTGTTGTCGATCGACCACGACCGAAAGCGCGAAAGAAAACTCAGACCAAGCAGCGGTGTCGCGGAATCGGACGGCATAACGCTTGCGACCACATCAGTCAGGATCTGGTTGCCGACTTGCAGACTGGCCAGTTTGAACTTGACGCCCTTTACCTCGGAGCCGTCGGCGATACCGAATTGAGTAGCACCGATATAGTTGGCTTTTGTGAGTGTTCCTGATCGGATCAGGGTTAAATAGACATCCCTCGGCAGAGTGATATCGGATGCTCCGCTGTCGATAACGAAATCGATCGTCACGACTTTGTTGATTTGGGCGGGAACCCAGAGATTGCCGTCCTTCCTCTTCATGGCAACGTCAACGGGTCCGGAGGCGTCGCCGCCAGCAGGAGCCGGCTGCACACGGGCTTCTTTCTGGTCCTGTCTTTCCTTTTCCTGCTGCTCCTTCTGCCGCCTGAGTTCGGCCTGATGCGCCAGGTATCGCCGGTGTGCCTCTGCCGCGGCAGCGTTCTGTCGCTGTTGGTAATACTGCGGTTGTTGGTAATATTGCGGTTGTGGGGAATACTGGGGTTGTGGGGAATACTGGGGTTGCTGGTAGTACGGCTGCGGCTGTTGCAGCGTTTGCCCCAGAATCCCGCCAACGACGCCGCCAAAGAAACCGCCGACGTCGCCGGCGCGAGAGGGCGAGGAAACCCCGAGCAGCAGCACGGATGCGGCAGCGGCAACTTGCGACCATTTCCTCGCCGACCGACCGCCGGCGGTTTCGCTGCTACGGGTCACGAGGATCTGTGTCATGGCCGAACTCCCCCAAAACCATGCCTTGTCGTGGATAAGCTAAAGCCGGGGTCCCGGTTCCAGTGTGAAGCCCGTCACACTAGCGCCATTTTTTTGCTTGGGCTAGCTCGGAACGCCGGCGCCCTGGAGCACGGCCAGCGTCGTCATCCGCCGTGGTCGCGGAGCCACTTCTTCGCCTCGGGGTCGCCAGCCGCCGCGCCCTTTTGCATCCATTGCCGGGCTTGTTCCAGATCGCGCGGCACTCCGTGACCGTCCGCGTATAGCAGCGCCAAATTGTATTCCGCGTCGATGTTTCCCTGGTCGGCGGCCTTGCGATACCAGCGCATTGCCTCGCCGTAATCCTGCGCGACGCCGTAGCCTTTATCGTAAAAGACGCCAATGTTATTTTGCGCGGTGGGTTCTCCCTGGTCGGCGGCCTTGCGATACCAGCGCATTGCCTTGGCATAATCCTGCGGTACGCCCAGGCTTTCCTCGAACAAATAGCCGATATTGGTTTGTGCGCCGGCATTTCCCTGGTCGGCGGCCAATCGGAACCAGCGCATCGCCTCGGCGTAATCCCGCTGCACGCCCGCGCCCTGTTCGTAAAGATTCCCGATATTCTTCTGCGCGGGAGCGTACCCCTGGTCGGCGGCCTTGCGATACCGAGCTCAGCGCTTCGGCGTAATCCCGGGGCACCGCAAGGCCTTTTTCGTAGAGATACCCAACGTAGGTTTGCGCCGTGGCATTTCCCTGGTCGGCGGCCCGCCGGTCCCACTGCATCGCCTCGCCATAATCCTTGCGGTCGAACGCCGCTTTGCTCTTGCTCAGGGTATCGGCCGTAACGGCAGCGAGCGGCGTCCGCTTCGCGCCAAAACCGCCCGACCAAAACCACACTGCCGCGGCGATGCCGACGACAGCCAGCACCCCCATCCCACCGATCGCCAGCCGGTAATTTTTCGCCGATCGCGGCTGCTGCTGATCCCGCTGTCGCTGTCGCCGGCGTTCGGCCTCTGCAGGTTGCTGCTGCTCGTTCTCCGCCGCCGATGAGGAAAACCTCTTGGCCAGCTCGTCGATCGCTCGTTCGCGCGCGGCGAAGCCGTCGATCCAGTGCAGATCGGAAAGCCGGACGCGAAGGCCCCGTCGCGGCTGCACGTCTTCGATGCGGAACGGAATGATGATCTTGCGGCTCTCGCCGGCGACGGTGACCTCGCGGCGGATGTATTCGCTCTCGTTGCATTGCTCGGAGAAGATCAGCAGCATCGCCCGGCAGCGATCGAGCGCAGCCACGATCTCGTCGTCGAACGGTTTGCCCGGCTCCACGTTGCGCGGCGCGATCCAGCACGCCACGCCTCGGCGCTCCAGCTCGCCGACGATCTCCAGCGCCACCGCCCGGTCTTCGCTGACATGACTGACGAACAGGAAGGGGTCGGAGACCGCCATCATGCTGACCAGGGCCGTGCCCAAAACGCACGACCGCTACATTACGCTGCCTTGCCCTCGCGCGATAGGCACGCGAAGGCTCCGGAGGATACTCGCGTACTCTGTACTATCGTCCTTATATCCGACAACACCCTGTATCGCACTGAAAATTACGGCGACCACGTAGCGCGCAACGCCCGCCGAACGAAGCCCCTCGCGCTTTGCCTCCTGGCGCAAGCTGGCATAATCTTAGGGCCGTCACTTCAAGCAGGCGCAGCTATGCCCACCGTCGCCTCGATCTCACAGCAGATCTGGGACATGAAATACCGGCTCCGGGGGCCGGCCAACGGGCCGATCGCCGGCGAGCCGATCGACAAGACGATCGAGGACACCTGGCTTCGCGTCGCGCGGGCGGTTGCGGCGCCGGAAAAGAACTCCGAGCGCTGGGCCGCGCGGTTCTATCAGGCGATGAGCGACTTTCGCTTTCTGCCGGCCGGGCGGGTCGTCGCCGGCGCCGGCGCGGGTCGCCAGGTCACCTTGTTCAACTGCTTCGTGATGGGGACGATCCCCGACGATATGGGCGGCATTTTCGCCCATCTGCGCGAGGCGGCATTGACGATGCAGCAGGGCGGCGGCATCGGCTATGACTTCTCGACGCTGCGGCCGCGCGGCGCGGTCGTCAAAGGGGTCGGCGCCGATGCCTCGGGCCCGTTGTCGTTCATGGACGTGTGGGACGCGATGTGCCGCACGATCATGAGCGCCGGCTATCGCCGCGGCGCGATGATGGCGACGTTGTCGTGCGAGCACCCCGACATCGAGGCCTTCATCGAAGCCAAGCGCGAGCCCGGGCGCCTCAGGATGTTCAACCTCTCGGTGCTGGTCAGCGACGCGTTCATGCAGGCGGTCGCCGAGGACGCCCCCTGGCAGCTGTCGTTCGGCGGCACCGTGGCCAAAGTCATTCCGGCGCGCGAGCTGTGGGACAAGATCATGCGCGCCACCTACGCCTACGCCGAGCCGGGCGTCATCTTCATCGACCGCATCAACCGCCGCAACAATTTGTGGTATTGCGAAAAGATCAACGCGACCAACCCATGCGTGACGGCGGATACATGGGTCTTTACCGCCGATGGCCCCCGGCAGGTCTGCGACTTGGTCGGCAGCTCCTTTGCCGCCATCGCAGAGGGCCGGATTTGGAAGAGCGACGATCGCGGGTTCTTCGCAACCGGGACCAAGCCTGTCGTGCTCGTTAGCGCCCGCGAAGGGTACCATCTGCGCCTAACCCGCGATCATCGCTTGCGGCGCGTCACGCGGCGAACCCGGTGGTCCTGTGAGTGGCAATGGTGTGAGGCCGGCAGTCTCTCATCAGGCGATGAGTTGCTGCTCCACGATCATCGCACCGCGCCGGGCTGGGGTGATCCGAACATGGCTGTTCGCGACCGCGCGGAAGGATACCTGCTCGGCCTGCTGGTCGGGGACGGAACGCTCAAGAGGGACAAGGCGGTCCTGTCGGCATGGCCCGGCCGGCGTGTTTGCAATGGTGCAGAGGAGCGACCCGGAACAGGCGGCATGATGGCGGCTGCGCTCTCCGCGGCGCGCCAGTTGCCGCATCGAGCCGATTTCACGGGCTGGATCGAGGTAGGTGGCACCGGCGTATGGCGCCTTTCCCTGGGTGCGTTGAAACGTTTGGCTGAAGGCCATGGCCTGCGACCGCGAGCAAAGCATGTGACGCCAGCCATCGAACGCCGTTCGAGCGCCTTTCATGCGGGCTTCCTGCGTGGCCTTTTCGATACGGATGGGAGCGTGCAAGGCAGCCAGCAGAAAGGCGTCAGCATCCGGCTCTCGCAAAGCAACCGCGAGACCCTGGTTGCGGTTCAACGCATGTTGCTGCGCCTCGGTATTGCCAGCACAATCTATAGCGAACGCCGGCCCGCCGGTCATACCCGCCTCCCCGATGGCCGCGGCGGAACGCGGCTTTACCCGACGCGGGCACAGCATGAGCTCGTGATTGCAAATGAAAATCTTCCCCTGTTTGCCGAGCGCATCGGCTTTGCCGATACCGAGAAGGCGGCGAGGCTGTCGGCCGCAATTGCCGGATACCGCCGTCATCTCAACCGGGAGGCCTTCCTCGCCACGGTCCATTCCATAGAAGATGCCGGTGAGGCGGAAGTCTTCGACGCCGCGATCCCCGGCCTCAACGCCTTCGACGCCAATGGCTTATGGGCCCACAATTGCGGCGAGCAGCCGCTGCCGCCGTACGGCGCGTGCCTCCTCGGCTCGCTGAACCTGGCGCGGTTTGTCGAGGCGCCGTTCACGCCGCAGGCGCGGCTCGACACCGATCGGCTGGCTGCGCTCGTCCCCGATGCCGTGCGCATGATGGACAACATCATCGACATCTCGGGCTTTCCGCTGCCGGAGCAAAAGCACGAGGCCGAAGAGAAGCGCCGCATCGGCCTCGGGGTCACCGGGCTCGCTGACGCGCTGATCATGTGCGGGCTGCGCTACGGCGCCTCCGATGCCGTCGCCGCGACCGAAAAATGGCTCGGCACGATCCAGCGCGCGGCCTATCTCGCCTCGACCGCGCTGGCCGCCGAAAAGGGCGCCTTCCCGCTGTTCGAGCGCGACAAATTCCTGGCAGGCGAGACCGTCGCCGGGCTCGACGCGGAGGTCCGCGACGCGATCGCCAGGCATGGCATCCGCAATGCGCTTCTGACCTCGGTGGCGCCGACCGGCACGATCTCGCTGTTTGCCGACAACGTGTCGTCCGGGCTCGAGCCGGTGTTCAGCTTCCGCTACACGCGGGGCGTGCTGATGCAAGACGGCACGCGGCGCGAAGAGGAGGTCAGCGACTACGCCTATCGCCTCTTCCGCCGGCTCAAGGGCGAAACGGCGCCGCTGCCCGATTATTTCGTCAACGTCCAGACCCTCATGCCCGAGGACCACGTCGTCATGCAGGCGGCGGTGCAGCGCCATATCGACAGCTCGATCTCGAAGACGATCAACGTGCCGGCCGACATCGCCTTCGAGCGCTTCCGCGATGTCTATGCGCAGGCCTATGCGCTCGGCTGCAAGAGCTGCACGACCTACCGGCCGAACGAGGTCACCGGCGCGGTCCTGGAGGCGCGGCCGGAACAGCCGGCCGAACCGCTGTTGCTGAACAGCGCGCCGCCGCCGGGCCCGGCACGGCCGACGCAGGCGGAATTGCCGTTGCCGGCGCCGCAGGTCGCGGCGCGGCCGGCCCCCATGGCGAACGATGTCTACGAAGCCGGCGGCGTCGTCTATATGACCCAGCCGCTGTCGCGGCCCGAGGCATTGCCCGGGCAGACCTACAAGGTGCGCTGGCCGGACAGCGAGCACGCGCTCTACATCACGTTGAACGACATCATCCAGGACGGCCGACGGCGCCCGTTCGAGATCTTCATCAACTCGAAGAACATGGAGCATTACGCCTGGACCGTGGCGTTGACCCGCATGATCAGCGCGGTGTTCCGGCGCGGCGGCGATGTGTCGTTTGTCGTCGAGGAGATGAAGGCGGTGTTCGACCCGCGCGGCGGGGCGTGGATGGAGGGAAAGTACGTCCCCTCGCTGCTGGCCGCGATCGGCGAGGTCATCGAGCGCCACATGATCGAGATCGGCTTCCTCCCCGCCCGCCACGGCCGTGACGAGCGCGCCGCGCAGGTCGTCAACCTCGAACGATCGTCCGGCAACCCGCTCGGACTGGCCGGGCCGCGCCTCAGGCAATGCCCCAAATGCGGCGAAGCGGCGCTGATCCGCCTCGAAGACTGCGACCAGTGCACCGAGCTGCGGCTACTCGAAATGCGGGTAAGCCAGGGTCGGGAAAGGGCAGCGAGGTCCCAGCGCCAAGGCGTGCTGCCAAACGCCGCTCATCCCTTGGTCCTGATCAGCCGCCGCCACACCAGGCCGAGCCCCACGAGGCCGGTCCCGGCCATGATGACGATCGCCGGCGCCGGCCCGAGCCGCTCCGACAGGGCGCCGATCGCCAGCACCCCGATCGGCCCGGTGCCGATGCCCATCGTCACGATGCCCATCACCCGCGAGCGCGTGGTCGGCGGCGCCTCGATCAGGATCAGCGCCGTCTGCATGTTGGCGAACGCGGCGGTGCCGAGGCCGCCGATCACCAGCAGCACAAAGGCCAGCCCGTACCACGGCGACAATGCCATCGCGATGACGCCGACGAGAAACAGGAGCGAGCCCTGCAGCAGGGCGCGGCTGCCGTCGAGGTGCAGCCAGCCGGCCGACAGGGCGATGCCGACGACGATGGCGCCGAGCGGCTCGGCCGCGGCGAGCGCGCCGACCAGGGTCGGCGAAACGCGGAAGACGCCGAGGCCGATCGGCGCGATCAGCGCCGAATAGCAAAACCCGAAGCTGTTCATGATGATCGTGACCAGCACGACGCCGAGGATCGCCGGGGTGGCGCGCGCGACGGCGATCCCGACCGCGATCTCGCGCGCGATATGGCCGAAGCGCAGCCGCCGCTTCTCCTGATGGAAGTCGAGGCCGACCACGGCAAGACCGGCGGCGAGATACAGCGCCGCCGACAGCAGATAGGCGCCGCCGAGGCCCAGCATCTGGAACACGGCGCCGCCGCACAGCGGACCCAGCACCCGGGCGACGCTGTTGGTCAGCGAATCGAGGGCCACCGCGGCGGCGACCCGCTCGGCCATGACCACTTCGCCGAGCATCCGCCGGCGCACCGCCATCTCGCCCGCCCAGGCGATGCCGGCGACGGCGCCGCCGAGGGCGAGGTGCCAGATGCGGATCTGCCCGGACAACGCCAGCGCGGCCAATGCCGCCGAGGTCGTCGCGCAGACCAGCAGCTGCGCCAGCAGCAGCCGTTTTCGGTTGAGCGCCTCGCCGATCACCCCGGCAATCGGGCCGAGAAACAGCATCGGCAGGCTGCGCGCCGCCGTGATGACCGCGACCAGCAGGGTCGAGTGCGTCGCCTCGTACGTGAAGATCCCGGCGACCAGCAGTTCGAGCCAGCGCATCGCATTGCCCACCCCGCCGGCAAACCACAGCCGGGCATAGCTCGGCGTCGCCAGCAGCCCGCGCGGCCGGACCTTCGCGGCGATCGACCCGGAGGTCATCTACGATTTCGGGATCGTGCCTCACAGCTTCCCGTTCGGCAGGACCAGAACCTTGCCGTTGCGGCCGCCCTGTTGGGCATGCGCAAGGGCGGTCTTGATCTCCTCGATCGGGTAGACCGCGTCGATCGGGGCTTTCAGCACGCCGTCGCGCAGCTTCAGGGCCAGCTCGGCATAGAGCGCGTGCACCGCTTCCGGCGTGCGCTTCGCCAGGCCGCGGCCGAGCATGAAGCCGGTCAGGCTGACCCCGCGGGCGCCGAGCGCGGCGCGGCTCATCACCGGGTCCTCGCCCGACATCGAGCCATAGCTGACCACCACCCCGCCATCGGCGACGCTGTCGGCGAGGCGCCTCGTCGCCTCGCCGGAAACCGCGTCGATGCCGAGCCGGATCGCCGCCCCACCGGCCTCCGCGCGGGCCCGGGCAGCGAGATCGGGGCCGTCGGCCAGCACGATATCGCCGCCGAGCGCGCGCAATTCCGCCGCGACATCGTCGCGCCGCACGACGTTGATGGTGCGCACGCCGCGCGCCCTGGCTAGCACGATCAGATGCCGCCCGACCGCCGAGTTGGCGACGTTCTGGATCACCCAGTCGCCCGGCATCAGCGCGACATGGTCTTCGAGCAGCAGTTGGGCCGTCGCCGGGTTGATGCGCAGCATCGCCGCCTGGGCGAGATCGAGCCCGGCGGGGATCGCAATCGCGTCCGCCTCGGCGATGCGGCGCCGCGCCGCCCAGTTCTCGCGCTGCAGGTTGATCACCAGATCGCCCGGCCGCAGCCGCGCCACCCCGGCGCCGATTGCGGCGACGCGGCCGACGCATTCCGCGCCCGGGGTCGCCGGCAACGCCGGATGCAGCCGGTAATTGCCGCGGATCATCGACAGATCGGCCGGGTTGATCGGAAAGGCCAGCACGTCGAACACAACTTCGCCAGCGCCGGGCATCCCGACATCGGGCGCCTCGACGCACCGGGCGACCGCCTCGGGCACGCCATAGGCGGCGAACTCGACCTTCTTCATCGGCATCCCCCCCAACTCTGCTTGCCTGGATTCTAGGCGGCCGGGAGTGGCCCGGCAATCGCGCTGCTCGCATTCGACCAGGTACGCTCGTACGGTTGCATCGCAGACCGTAACGCGTTACATTGCGGGGATCTGGAGGATCGCATGGCAGCGCCAGCGGAACGGATGAAGGCAATGCGCGAACGGTGGCGCATGCGCGGCCTGAGGGAGTTGCGGCTGGTCGTGCCTGATGCTCGGTCGGCCGCCGTCCGTCGCCGGATTGCCGAGCAAGTCGCCCGTCTCGATAGAGAGGACGAAGAGGAGGCGATGGCGTGGATCGAGGCCGTCTCCGAATTCGATAACGATGCGCCGGGGTGACGTGATTTCGGTTGCCGTGCCCGGTGATTACGGAAAGCCGCGGCCAGCGGTGATCGTCCAGACCGATGCCTTCCCCGACAGCCATCCCTCAATCGTCGTATGTCAGATAACGTCACGGCTGGTCGATGCAGCGGATTTTCGGGTCACCATCGACCCGACCTCTGAGAATGGCTTGCGGACGCCATCGCAGGTGATGGCCGACAAGCCGGTCACGGTTCGGCGTGAACGGATAGGACAACGGATCGGCCGGCTGGGAGCCGACGACATGGCCCGGCTCAACGCCGCCCTGGCATTCGTCATGGGGCTTGCCGATTAGCGGCGGGTTTCGCGACAAAGGACATGAATGACATGAAGATCACGGTCGGCGGGCCGATCGAGGAGGAGGCGGCGCGGCGCTTTGTCGATGCCTGGCACCGGGCCGAGCGCGGCGAATCGTTCCGCGAACGGCATCTGGCATTCGAGAGCTGGGATACCCTCGCCCGGGTCTTGACCGGAAAGCGCATGGAGCTGTTGCGCTACGTCCACCGCCACAAAATCGCCAGCGTCCGCGCCTTGGCGAAGGCGCTCGGGCGCGACTACAGCAATGTACACGCGGACGTGCAGGCGCTGACTGCCGCCGGCCTGATCGAGGCCGCGGAGGACGGCTTTCACGCCGATTACGACGCCATCGAGACCAAGATCGCGATTTAAGACAGTTTTCTGGCGCGAGCATCCACGAAGATTTGCTCGAACGTCATCGTACCGCTCCGTTCGTGTGCCGCGCTTCATCGTGACCGCGTCCTCGGCCATCTCCAAGGTCCAACCCATGTCACGCGCAAACGATTCGAGTTCCTGCCACCGCGGATGCTTGCTCCATTTTATGTAGACGGGATCGACTGCACGCTCGGCCACGCACGTCGTTCAGCGTCATAATGCTCGCGCACTCTGGCGCGAAGCACCCGTTGGAGTGCGACACAACAGCCAATTCCAATTGCGATGTTCGCTACGGTGACTACTATCAAGAGAACAATTTGATTTTCGTATGTCACGATCGGCTGCAGCAAGGCAGGAAATATGAGTCGGCCAAAAAAGAATGACCGGTAGATAGTAACTTAGCGCTCCCATTGCTGCCCAAAGGTATCCATTCTGTCCGATTTCCTTCGCGGTGTGGAAGAACCAGGCAATGACGCCAACCATAATGAGGATTTCTGTCATTCACCGCTCCCGTCCGGTTTGATGGCGTCTCAATCCGCCCTCGTTAATCAA
Source organism: uncultured Alphaproteobacteria bacterium (assembly GCA_963789255.1). GTDB lineage: Bacteria > Pseudomonadota > Alphaproteobacteria > ATCC43930 > CGMCC-115725 > DATARH01. The sequence goes on from CAWBJW010000002.1 coordinate 651,842, forward strand.
CACGCGCGCTGAGTCGCGGTGCGCAGCTTGAATGCTGCGCCCGTCGTAACTCATGCTCCATGTTTTTCATATGTCGGCCGTTACGGCAAGCTCTCCAATCGCGTGTAGCGGCGCCAGGCGCTCATCTGAATGGCCGAGGTCAGGCAATGCACGACCACGGGGCGGGTCTTGACCGCGAAGGCGCGGGCGATGCCGCCCTCGACCTCGGATTCGCTCGCGATCGTGATCCCCTCGGCGCCGAAGGAGCGGCCCCAGGCGGCGAAATCGGGGTTGGTGAGCCGCGTCCCGGCCATGAACGGCCGCTCGGGGTAGCGCACATAGGAGTGCATCCCGATCGTGCCGTACATCCCATTGTCCGAGATGATCATGATCGGATTGGCGCCGTATTGAACGGCGGTGGCGATCTCGTTGCCCGACATCAAGGCGCCGCCGTCGCCGACAAACGCGACGATTTGCGTCCCCGGCCGGCGCAGCGCCGCCGCCACCGCCATCGGCATCCCCGACCCCATCGCGCCGACGACCGACGACAGAAACACCTGACCCTGGCGGAACCCGATATAGCGGTGGACAAAGCTGCCGAAATTGCCGGCATCGGTCGTCACCGTGGCGTCGGGCGCGAGGTGCTTGTCGACCGCGCAGACGATCGCCGCGAAATTGACCCCGTCGCTCGTCGCCTCCCATTCCTTGGCGAGGAGCTTCTTGTGGATCGCGTTGAGCCCGGCGACCCAGCCCCGGCGCTTCGCCGCGTCGGCCGGCGCGCCGCGCTGCAACAGCGCCTTCACCACCTCGTGCGGGCTGCACGGCATGCCGAGAGCGGGGCGCCACACCCGGCCGACCTCATTGGGGTCGGGCCAGACATGGACAAACGGCAGTTGCGGCGTCGGCGCCGCGGGGAAGCTGTAGGACTGGCTGACCGTATCGGTCATGCGCTCGCCGAGCGCCACCATCAGATCGGCCTTCTTCATCTCGCCGAGCAATGAAGGCGGGACGCGGATCCCCATATAGCCGCCGAAATTCGGGTGGGTCGCGTCGAACAGTTGCGGCCGGCGGTGGGTCGGGCTGATCGGCAGCACCCATTCCTCGGCGAGCCGGTTGAGGTCTGATAACGCTGCCGTGTCGTGCACCGCGTCGGCCAGCAGCGCGCCGCCGACCAGCACCAGCGGCCGCTCGGCGATGCGCAGCATCTCCGCAAGGCGATCCAGATCGGCGGCGCGCGGGCCGGCGACAACGCGCGGCCGCGGCATGTCGAGTTCCGCCTCGGTCTCCGCGTCGAAGATGTCTTCGGGCAAGATCACCGCGACCGGGCCCGGGGTCCCGCTTTCGGCGAGATGGAAGGCGCGGGCGATCGCTTCCGAGGCCTGCTCCGGCTGGTTGACCTCGATGACCTCCTTGGTCACATCGGAGAGGAGGCGCGAATAGTTCTGCTCCTGCAAGGCGCCCCGCCCGAAATCCTGGCGCTCGACCTGGCCGACCAAAATCACCAGCGGGGTCGCGTCGTGGTAGGCCGAGTGCAGCGACACCATCGCATTCGACAGCCCCGGCCCGCGCGACACCACGGCGACCCCGGCGCGGTCGCGCAGCCGCCCGTCGGCGACCGCCATGTAGCCGGCGCCGCCCTCGTGACGGCAGACGACGACGCGGATCGAGTTGCGCTCGATGAGCGCGCTGGTCAGCCCGATATAGCTCTCGCCGGGCACGCAGAAAATCTGGTCGACATCATGCGCTTCGAGGCTCTCCGCCAGCAGGCGGGCGACGGTGCGGCTCATGTCTGGAATTTCCTTCCGGGCCAATCGTGGCAGAAGGCATAGCGCAACTTCAGAACACCCGGAAGGCGCCTTGACGCGATGCCGCGATCGGCAAATCCTCGCTTGAACCGAGGAGGAGCGTGCGATGGAAATAGAGGCCGCCGTCTTTCGCAAGGTGCTGGCGCCGCTGACGATCGAGGCGGTCAACATCGACCAGCCGTGGGGCCGCGAGGTCCTGGTGCGCACGGTCGCGACCGGGGTGTGCCACAGCGACCTGCATGTCGTCGACGGGGTCGGCCGGTTCCCGCTCGACCGGCCGATCGTGCTCGGCCACGAGGGCGCCGGTGTCGTCGAGGCGGTCGGCGCCGATGTGACGATTGTGCGGCCGGGCGACCATGTCGTCGCCTGCCTCTCGGGGTTCTGCGGCAGCTGTCCGCAATGCCTGAGCGGCCACCCGAATTTGTGCACCGGCGGCCTCGTCGCCCGACCCGACAGCGCGGCGCCGCGGCTGTCGCAGCAGGGCCGGCCATTGCGCCAGTTCATCGCGATTTCGAGCTATGCCGAAAAGATGCTGCTGCACGAGAACTCGCTGGTGAAGATCGACCCGGAAATCCCGCTCGACCGCGCCGCGCTGGTCGGCTGCGGCGTGTTGACCGGGGTCGGCGCGGCGTTGCGCAGCTCAGGGCTCCAGGCCGGACAGACCGTTGCCGTCTACGGTTGCGGCGGGGTCGGGCTGTCGATCGTCCAGGGCGCGCGCATCGGCGCGGCGCGCCAGATCATCGCCGTCGACATGTTCGCGCAGAAGGAGGAGATGGCGAAGCGGGCGGGCGCCACGCATTTCGTCAATTCGAGCGAGGAGGACCCGGTGAAGGCGGTGCGCGCGCTGACCGGCGGCCTCGGCGTCGATCACGCCTTCGAGGCGGTGGGCAACGCCAAACTCTGCCGCCAGGCGATCGAGAGCCTGGCGATCCGCGGCACCGCGACGATCGTCGGGGTGTTGCCGCCCGACGCGATGATCGAGTTTCCGTGGATGGCGATCCGCCCCGAATGCAAGGTGCAGACCTCGCGGATGGGCTCCAACCGCTTTCGCATCGACATCCCGCTCTATCTCGACTTCTACCGCCAGGGCCGCCTCGACCTCGACAGCATGGTCACCAAACGCGGCCATCTCGGCGACATCAACGAAGCCTTCCGCGCGATGAAGGCCGGCGAGGTGGCCAGAACCGTGCTGACGTTCGATTGACGGCTATTCCACTATCGTGTCGTCAGGCCGCGGAGGTTCACCGCCTTGGCGTTCCATCAGCCGGTCAAATGTCGTGAAATCGGCCCGCGCCCGGCGTTCAGCAAAGAATTCCGCCGCCGCTTCTGCCCGCCGCTCGGCGATCAGTTCGCCGACAAGATCCCGATCTTTCGGGACGCGGCGAGCGACAAGGCGCTGCGCCTTGCGAATTCGCCGCACGAGCTCTTTCCGTTTCATGCCGTTGCGGGGTAGTGCATAGGCCAAAGTCAACTGATCTCGCGTGCTTCGCCAACCTGGCGGGACCGAAAATTTGAGGGGGAAGATCGTGACCTATCAGCACATCCGGGTCGAGCCGCTGTCCAATGCGCTCGGCGCCGAGATCGCCGGGGTCGATCTGAGAGAGCCGGTGGCGGACGAGGTTTTTGCCGAGATCCGCCATGCCTTTGGCGAGCATGGCGTCGTGTTCTTCCGCGACCAGCACCTGACGCCGGAGCAGCACGTCGGCTTTGCCGAGCGGTTTGCCCCCATAGACATCAACCGCTTCTTTGCCGCGGTGCCGGGCTATCCGATGATCGCCGAGGTGCGCAAGGAACCGGAGCAGACGCGCAACATCGGCAATGGCTGGCACACCGACCACAGCTACGACGAGGTGCCGGCATTGGGCTCGATGCTCTATGCCCGCGAGGTGCCGAAAACCGGCGGCGACACGCTGTTTGCCGGCATGTACGCCGCCTATGACGCGCTCTCCGACGGGCTCAAGGCGACCCTCGACGGGCTTTCGGCCTGCCATTCGAGCCGCCACGTGTTCGGTCCCGAGGCCTATGCCCGCCGCGGCGATCTCGCCGGCCGCATCGGCAACCCCGAGCTGGCGACCCAGGACGCCGTTCATCCGGTCGTCATCCGCCATCCGGAGACCGGCCGCCGCGCGCTCTATGTCAACCCCGGCTTCACGCTGCGCTTCGACGGCTGGACCGAGGAGGAGTCGCGGCCGCTCCTCGCCTACCTCTACCAGCACGCGACCCGGCCGGAATTCACCTGCCGCTTTCATTGGCGCGAGGGCTCGCTGGCATTGTGGGACAACCGCTCGACCTGGCACTTCGCGCTGAACGACTACCACGGCGAGCGCCGCCTGCTGCACCGCATCACGATCCAGGGTTCGCCGCTGCATTGAGGACCCGGCCATGCTGACCACCACGAGCGACATGATCCTGCCGACCGCGATTACGGGATCGTACCCGCGCCCGTTATGGTTCGATGCGAGCCTCCAGGGCCGCTCGTTCAAGACCGTCATGGGCGACTCCTTGTTCCGCGAGCAGTATCTCGACGCGGTCGCCGCAATCATCAACGCGCAGGAGGCCGCCGGGCTCGACATCGTCACCGACGGCGACAGCCGCTTCGACCTCGCGGTCGGCGGCAAGTCGTGGTTCTTCTACCCGATCGAGCGGCTCACCGGCATCACCGGCCACCGCGACACCTCGCGCGGCTGGATGCAGCGCCACGGGCTCAGGCCCGGCAAGATCCTGTGGGAGGTGCAGGAGGCCTATCAGCCGGGCGTCGTCACCGCCAAGCTCGGCCGGGGCGCCCTCGAATACGCCGCGCTGTGGCAGATCGCCCAGCGCCTCAGCGACCGCCCGGTCAAGTTCGGCGCGATCTGCGCCCCGGCCCTCGCCAGCATGCTGTGGGACGAGCACTACCATGACGACAAGGCGCTGGTGCTCGATCTCTGCGACATCATGAACGCCGAGTTCAAGGAACTGGCCGCCGCCGGCTGCCCGGTGATCCAGGTCGAGGAGCCGCGCCATCACAGTCTCACGACGCTGCCTGATTGCAAGGACAGCGACCTTGAATGGCACACCGAAGCCTTCAACCGCCAGCTCGCCGGGGTCGAGGCCGAGATCTGGGTGCACACCTGCTGGGGCAATCCCAACCAGCAGCGCGTCTATTGGGAGGTGCCGAGCTACGAGCGCGCCCTGCCGTACCTCCTGCAACTCGACGCCGATGTCATCACCTTCGAATGCGCCAGTAATGACGGCAAGGACCTGCCGCTCTTCGCCCGATACAAGACCGACAAGAAGATCGGCATCGGCGTCGTCAGCCACTGCAACACCGTCGTCGAGCCGGCCGAGCACGTCGCCGGGCTGATCAGGAAGGCCCTCCAATACATCCCGCCCGAGCGCCTCGTCGTCACCACCGATTGCGGCTTCGGGCGCGAGGGCCTGTCGCGCCGCATCGCCTATTACAAATGCGTCGCCTTGGTCGAAGGCACCAACATCGTCCGCCGCGAACTCGGCCTCCCCGAAGCCCATGTCCGCGCCGCCGACCCGCGGCTCTATTTCGCGACCGCCGGCGAGCGCTGAGGGATTGCCGCCGCGTCCGGTCCGTTGCCGTCACAGGCCGGCGTATTTCAGGCACCGCCCGATGATCTGCTGGAATTTCGGGTCGGCATCCTGCCATGCCGGGTCGGCCGAAACCTTCATCAGCCCGGCGTCGCTGTAGCCGGATTCCAGCTCGACCTTGACGCAAGCCGAATAGTCCAGAATCTTCGACCGCATTGCGTCGCTGTCCGGATCGCCGCCGTTTTTCCGGATCGCTCGCGTCGCCCGCACAAGGCTGCTGTCGTCGAGCCGGCATTTCTGGACGATGCGGTCGGTTTTGGCGTCGCCCGCCGCCCACCACCGGTCTTTCGGGACTTCGGCGAACTGCTCGGGCGTGTAGTTTTTTTCGACCTCGAGATCGAGGCAGGTGCAGAAATTCGGCACCCGCGATTTCAAGGCGACATCGGCAAGATCGGCGCCGATCGCCTGGCCGGCATGGGAATAACACGCATCGCCCACGCTGCGGCGCACGGTCTGGCGGTATGCCTCGGCCGCCGCCCGGTCGGCGTCGCCCTGGCCGATCTCGCTGATCATCAATTGCGCCACGCCAAAGAGCAACAGCCCGAACGCCACCGGCACGAACGGAATGATCCGCCGCTCGATGCACCAGACGATCAGCGCATTGGGAACCGCGCCGCCCGCGGCGCCGCGCTGCCAGCCGACCAGCGTGAAGACAGCGTAAAACCCGCTCGGCAGCGCCAGTCCCAACAGGACGAGCAAGGCCACCGCCGATCCGGCGATGCTGTTGCCGACCAGATGGGCAACGTATAAAAGGCTGGCACCGATAAAACTCATGACGACGGTCACGACGAGGCGGATCGAATACCATCTTGGGTCCATCGCTTTCCCGATGCCGCTGCGAATGGCTTTCGCCAGAGACAAGACTAGGGGACGAGGCCCCGGGCGGCAATTGACGCGAAGACGGCTCGACGTGCCTGCCACGGCTCCCGCATGGCTGCTCGCCATCATGCTGGCCGCAGCCAATCCGGCGCTCGCCGCCGCTGCGGGCGGCGGCGGCCCGCGCTGCGACGAGCCGGCTTTCGCCGCGGGCGGCGCGGCGCTGCGTCTGGGCCGCGCTTCGGGCATCGGCCGGATCGACCTGCTTGGCGATGGCGAGGGTTGCCCGGGTCCCGGCGCAGCGTGCCGCAGCGGCGCCTTTCTCGCGCCGGGCCGCAGGCTGCTGCTCGGCCCGTCGCGGCCGGGATATGTCTGCGTATTTTCCGCCGGCCGGATCGCCGGCAATTCGGGCTGGGTCGCGCAACGGCGGATCGCTGCGGCAACCCGTCCGATCGACCCGATGCCGCCGCTCGCTTCCTGGACCGGACAATGGCGCAACGGCGACAACAGGATCGCCCTCGCGCAAGCCGGCGAAAGTCTGTCGGGCACGGGCGAAGCCTGGTGGCCGGGCAAATCGATCATGCCGGCCAACGAGGGCGCCTTTGCCGGCACCGCAAAACCGGCCGGAAACCGGCTTCGCCTGGTCGCCGACGATCCGACGGGGTGCGCGGTCGGCATGATTTTGGCCGGGCCGTTTCTGGTCATCGCCGACAACCGGATGTGCGGCGGCCACAACGTCTCTTTCGCCGGCATCTTCGTGCGAGCCGGCCCGCCCGCGCGCGGCCGGTAACGGCACCGCGCCGAGCCGCGCCTCTATTGCGCGACCGCCGGCCGGGAAGAGGGGCGCCGCGCGCGATGCGGTTCCGACCGGGTAGGGGTCTCCGGATGAATTTCGGCTTCTCGACGCACAACGGCCGCTCGCTGCGATCGGCAGCAACGGCAAGAGTTGCCCCTATCCGGCCGCCGCTTCGATAGGATTTTTCCGCCGTCTCTCGGCCTGGAAGCGGTCATTCATTCGATGACCTTGTCGGCGAAGGCGAACAGCGATTGCGGCACGGCGAGGCCGAGCGCCTTGGCGGTCTTCAGATTGATCACCAGCTCGAATTTGGTCGGCTGCTCGATCGGCAAGTCGGCGGGTTTCGCGCCTTTCAGGATGCGGTCTACGTAGCCGGCGGCGCGGACATAGATGTCGAAGATGCTGGCGCCATAGCTCATCAAACAGCCCGCCTCGGCGAATACGGGGCTGCCGCAGAACGTCGGCAGGCGGCCGGCGAGGGCGAAGACCCGCGCTCTGTTCGCGTCGAGCAGCGGATCGTTGTCGACGACCAGCGCATCCGGCTTGGTGCGGAGCATTGCGGCAAAGGTCGAGGAAAGATCGGCCGCGTTAGCCATCAAATACGACTCGATGGTAACGCCGGCGCCCATTTGCTGCGCCGCGGCGCGCATCTGGGTAGTCTCGTTGGAGGCCCACGAACCGAGCGTGCCCGCAAACAGCACCGCGATGCGTCGCGTGTTTGGCGCCATCTCACGGAGAAGCTGGATCCATTTCCCGGCAATTTCGTAGCTCACTTGCACCGACAGCCCGGTGATGTTGCCGCCCGGATAGGCAAGGCTCGCGGCAAAGCCCATACCCACCGGATCGCCGTTGACCGAGACGATCGGGATCGTGCTGGTCAGCTTGGCGAGGGTTCTGGTCGCGAATCCGCCCGCCGTGACGATCACGTCCGGATGCAAGGCGACCGCGGCGGCAGCCAATTCGGCAAGCCGGGCGGGGTCTCCGCCAGCGTAATAGTAATCGATGACGAGGTTGCGGCCCTCCTGGTAGCCCAAGTCGTGCAGGCCGGACAGCAATCCCTTCAGGGTATCGCCGTCGCTGCCCGCCGCGCCGAGCCAGAAATAAGCCAGATGCGGCACCCGGCCCTGCGCCGCGGCGAGCCGTGCCGCACCGGCCAGCGCGCCGGCAAACGCGACCACGAATTCGCGTCGCCTCACTGGATGATTCGGCCGGCGCGGGCGAGACGTGAAGTCCACCAGATCATGTCCTGCTGACCCCATCGACCCTAGGGTATCACGAAAGGTTGCCCGAGGATCAGCGCGGCGAGGTGAGCGACGCTTTGTGGGTCTGCTTTTGGTCGAGCCTCTCCCATGGCAGCCTCGCTTGCGAACGGCCGGCATCGGCGCGACCTCGCCGTCCGGGCGCGTCCCGGTGAAGGAACGGAACCCCCATAGCCGAAATTTCAAGCTGAAGCACGGCCCCGCCCGCGTCGCCCTCTTGAAAAGAACATATCGTGAATATATATCCCGGCGCTTGCCTCCCCGCCGGAACCCTGCCGATGCCCGACATCATCGCCGAGACGCCTGATCCGCCCTGTTATGTCCTGTTTTCCGGAAGCGGAATCGAGCAATCTCAATCGCTTGATCCTGATCCTTTTCCGCCTCGCGCGCGCGACGCGCGCGGGCGCTTCGCCGCGGGCCATTCCGGCAACCCGCGCGGCCGGCCGCGCGGCATCCGCAATCCCAAGCGGCGCCTGCCCGATCTGCGGGTGCGCCCGCTCAGCCCCGCGGCGCTCTCGGCGCTGATCGAGCGCAAGCCGCATCTGTTGCGCCCGCTGCTCGGGCAGATCCTGCCGCCCCGCGCGGCCCTCGACCCGGCCAAGCGGCTCGGCATCGACCTCGCCTCGGTGCGAACAGTCGATCATCTGCGGCGGGTGGTATCGCGGGTGCTGGCGGCGGTCGCGCGCGGCGACATCTCGCCCGCCGAGGCGGCGCGCATCGCGCGGCGGGCGCGCGCCCGGCTTCGCAAGGCGCGCCGGCTCGACCGCCGGCTCCGACAATGGACGCGCGGTCCGGCCTGTAAAACCACCCCGGTCCGGCCGCCGATCGGATAGGATGGGCGTAGCGGTTTCGCCGGCGTTGCAGAGGGCCGAGGCCCGCAATCACCCGCGGAGGGACCCATGGTCGCCATCAAATCCGTCGCCCATTTCAGCATTCCGGTCAGCGATGTGGCAAACAGCACCGCCTTTTACACCGAGATCGTCGGCTGCCGGCATCTGGCGACCGTGGCGCACGGCACGATGGCGTTTCTCGATGCCGCCGGGACCTGCCTGATCCTTGTCAGGCGCGATCCGCCGATCAACCCGCGGGCAGAGGACCATGGCGGCGTGCACCATTCCTTTGCCGTGGCGCACGGGGACTACCGGGCGGCGCTCGACCATTTGCGCGCCCACGGCGTTGCGATCACCTTCGAGGAAGACCGCCAGGGCGGCGTCATCAACGGGCCGCGCGCCTATTTCCACGATCCCGACGGCACGGTGCTGGAATTCATCGACCTGACGAGCTATGCCGGCGCGCCATAATGCCAGGGAGGACGGAATGGCCAAGTCATACATCATCGCGCTCGAAGAGCACTACCTCGATCCCGAGGTGAAAGCGCAGGGCGGCGGTCCCGGCGCCTCGCGCGACATCGTCGAGCGGCTCGACGATTTGGGCGCGTTGCGCCTCAAGGAGATGGATGAGTCGGGGATCGACCTCCAGGTGCTGTCGCATTCGATCCCCGGTCTGCAGGGGGTCGACGCCGCGACCGGCGTGCCATTGGCGCGCCGCGCCAACGACCGGCTCGCCGAGGCGGTGCGGCATCATCCCGACCGGTTCGCCGGTTTCGCGGCGTTGCCGACCGCCGATCCGCGCGCCGCGGCCGACGAGTTGGAGCGCACCGTCACCAGGCTCGGCTTCAAGGGCGCGATGGTGAACGGGCTGACCAACCACGTGTTTCACGACGACCAGCGGTTCTGGCCGATCTACGAGCGGGCACAGGCGTTGGACGTGCCGATCTACATCCACCCGGCAGTGCCGCAGCAGGCGGTCGTCGAGGCCTACTACAAGGATTACGTCGAAAAGCACCCCGGGCTGTTGCGCGCCGCCTGGGGGTTCAACGTCGAGACCGCGACGCAGGGCATCCGCTTCGTGCTGAGCGGCGTGTTCGACGCCTATCCCGGGTTGAAGATCATCCTCGGCCATATGGGCGAGGGGCTGCCGTTCTATCTCTGGCGCATCAGCCACGGGCTGCGCGCGAGCATGAGCAAAAAGACCTTCCGCGACATCTTCTGCGAGCATTTCTGGATCACGACCAGCGGCTTCTTCTCCGATCCGGCGCTGGTCTGCGTTATGATGGAGATGGGGATCGACCGCATCCTGTTCTCGGTCGACTACCCGTTCATGGACAACCCGCCCGGCGCAAAGTGGATCGAGACTTTGCCGCTCTCGGCCGAGGACCGCGAGAAACTGCTGAACGGCAACGCCCGCCGCCTGCTCAAGCTGTAGCGTAGCGGATTTCGAGCACCTCGATCTGTTCGGTCCCGGCCGGGGTACGCAGCTCGACCCGGTCGCCTTCATGCGCCTTCAACAGGGCGCGGGCGATCGGCGAGATCCAGCTGACCTTGCCGCATTCGAGGTCGGCCTCGTCGATGCCGACGATCGTCACGGTCTTTTCGGCGCCGTGCCGATCGGCGTAGGTCACGCTCGCTCCGAAAAACACCTGGTCATGCCTTGTCTGCCGGCGCGGATCGACCACCTCGGCGCTCTCCAGCCGCTTCGACAGGAAGCGGATGCGCCGGTCGATCTCGCGCAGCCGCTTCTTGCCGTAGATGTAATCGCCGTTTTCCGAGCGGTCGCCGTTGCCGGCCGCCCAGGCCACGACCTCCACCGTCTTCGGCCGCTCCTCGCGCGTCAGATGGCGCAATTCCTCCTGCATGCGGCGATGCCCGTCCGGGGTCATGTAGTTCTTGACCCCGGCCGGGATCGCCGGCGCCTCGTCGGGCGGCGCCGTCGCGTCCTCGGTCTCCTTGACGAATGCCTTGCTCATCCGATCAGAGTGGTCGGGGACGCGGCGCAACTACGGCCGGGCGACGTGCCAGACCTTGCCGACGCCATCGCCGGTGGTGTCGCCGGGTTTGGTGTCCTTGATCCAGGTATAAAGCGGCTTGCCCGCATAGGCCCACATCAACGAGCCGTCCGCGCGGGTGACGACCGACCACGAGCCGGCCGGCTGGGCGCCGGGGCCGGCCATCAGCGGCGGCCACTTCTGCGCGCACGGGCCGTTGCAGTTCGACATGCCCGGCGCGTCCTTGTCGAACGTATAAACGGTCATGCCGCGGGCATCCGCGAGCACCGGCCCGATCGCGGTCTGCGCCGGATGCGCCGGCGCGGCGACCATGGGCGGTGGCGGTGGCGGCGCCGATGGCGCCGGCACACAACCCGCCAGCACCATCGCGAGAATGACCGGAATCACATAGCGCATCGTTTACCTCCCCCGTTCTGTTTGCTGTTTCGCGATCAGCATCTATCATAATTATCATCGGTACCGATACACGATGCCGTGAAACCGGCCCGGCCCGTTGCGGCCTCGGCCGGGCACCGTCAAACCACCCGCTCGTGGCGCAGCGTCGCGATTTCCGCCGCGCTATAGCCGAGGCTCGCGAGGATTTCGTCGGTGTGCTCGCCGAGGAGCGGCGCCGGGCGGCGATAGGCGCCGGGGGTTTCCGACAGCTCGATCGGGGTCGGCGCCAACGGCACGGTCCGGCCGAGGCCGGGAAACTCGCGCTCTTCGAGCAGATGGGCGGCGCGGATATGCTCGTCGTCGAGCGCCTGCTGCGGCGAGTGGACCTGCCCGGCGACGATGCTGGCCTTCTCCAGTTCGGCCAATGCCTCGGCGCAGCTGCGCGCCGCGCACCACTGGCTCATCCGCGCCGAGACGATCTCGCCATGATCGGCGCGCGTCTGGTCGTCGGCAAAACGCGGGTCGGCGAGCCAGTCTTCGGCGCCGACCATCCGGCACCAGCGCCGGAACATCGGCTGGCCTATCACCGTCGCGATGATCCACCCGTCGCTGGTGCGAAAGATGTCGGCCGGCGCCGCGTTGAAGCCGCGGTTGCGGATCGCGGTGCGGTCGGCCCCGGTCAGCGCCTGCTCGATCAGCGCATTGTTGGCAAACGCGATCGCGGTGCGCAACAGCGCGCCCTCGACCTTCTGGCCGCGGCCCGTCTTGCCGCGCTCGTAGAGCGCCGCCAGCGTGCCGAAGGCCGACAGGCACGCGGTGCCGAAATCGACCCACGGCACCTTGCTGGCGATCGGCTGCTCTGGCATGCCGGACAGGTAGGCCGCGCCGCTCATCGTCTGGCCGATGCCGTCGAAGCCGTGCTTGTGGCTCAATGGCCCGCCGGCGCCGAACCCGGTCACCGTCGTCAGGATGATGTCGGGCTTGACCTCGCGCAGGCTGTCGAGGTCGAGTGCCAGCGAGCGCAACACCGCGGGCGGCAGATTGGCGACGACGACATCGGCGGTGGCAACGAGCTTTCGGACGATCTCGCGGCCCTGCGGCGACGCCGGGTCGAGGGTCATGCCGCGCTTGTTGCGGTTCATCGCCAGGAACATCGCGCCGCCGCCCGCCTTCGGTCCCATGGCCGGCCCGGCGCCCACCGGGATGTAGAAGCGGTCCTCGCCGCCGCCGATCCGCTCGATGCGAATCACCTCGGCGCCGAGATCGCCCAACAGCGCGGCGCAGAACGGCCCGGCGATATAGCGCCCGAAATCGAGGATGCGAATGTTGTCGAGCACACCCGACACAATGTCCTCCTGCGGTTCACGCGAAAGCTGGGGTGACAGCGGACGACTATATGCGCGACCAATCGAATTCGGCACCAGCATCGGCAAGGAGCGGCGGTCCGCAGATCGCCGCGACATAGCCGTGCGGCACCGCGGAGCGTTCGACACGATAGCGCAGCGCCAGGATCGCCGTCAGGCCCGGCGCCGCCGCTGCGATATGGTGCTCGATCAGCCGCGCCACTTCGCGCGAAAACGGGCCGGTTTGCCGCTCGATATAGACGATTCGCAGCGCGCCCGGCCGAAGAGGCTCGTGCGCGAGGCGCTCGCCGAGCCAGGCATCGACCGCCTCGATCCCTTGCAGCGGGTCGCCGCCGCGCGGATCGCGGCCGTACAGCCCGTCGAAGAAGTGCAGCTCGTCGGGCGGCCGGCGCATGCCGGCGAGAGCGTCGATCGCCGGCATGCCGCCGCCGGAATGGGCGGTGAGAATGAAGCGGTCGACCGCCAATCGCCGTTCGCCGGCAAAATGCTGCACGGCGTCGTCGACGAGGCGGTCGATCCCGCCGGCCAGCAATGCCGGAAAATCGTACCAGGTGTGCCGGAGCCAGTTGCCGCGGGGCAGAATTGCGAGGGTGGGCCGGGTTCGGCCGGACAGGTCGAGGCCGCTGCGCGGCACCTTTTCGGCAAGCGCCATCGCGCCGCCCTGTTGGGAAAAGCCGTGCAGATGGACAACGACATCGATCGCATCGGCCAAAAGCGGGATCTCGTTCCAGCGCAAAAACAGATCCGGCTGGATCCCGGCATGGGCGCGCAGCACCGGCGTATCGGCGAGAAAAGCCTCGCCCGGCAGGATGCTGTCGCCCGACCGCGCGACCGGGAAATTCCCCATTGCCGCCGGCCGAGCCGTCATGCCGGCGCGAAGAGGTCCTCCTTGGCCGCAGCCCCCGGCCGGGCCGCGGCGTCCGGCACGCCGCCGCCGGCGAAGGCGGGATCGCGCTGCAACACCGGCAAAACCTGGTCGGCAAACAGCCGCATGTTGACCTCGGCCTCCTCGTGCGGCATCGCGCCGAACGAGAATTCGGTGACGAGATGGTCGAGCCCGGTCAGCCGCTGCAACTCGGCGATCTTGTCGAGGCAGTCCCTCGGATTGCCGACGATCTGGATGCTGACGTAGAAATCGGTCGCCTTCTGGCGCGCCTCGGCGCTTTCGCCGATCTTGGCGTAGGTGCGCGCCATCTTGCCGTAGCTTTCATAGCCTTTGACCGTGCTGAGGTGCCCGTCCGAGAAGTGATAGTGGTCGTCGATCGACTGCCATTTCTGGCCGAGGTACTTGAACGCCCGCTCGTGCGCCTCGTCGCGGCTCTCGGCAACGCAGACGTTGGTCAGGATGATCGGCGGTCGCGGCGCGTGCCCCGCCGCCCGCGCGATTTCGCGATAACGGGCGATGTCTTCGGCCGCTTTCGGCCACTCGTTCTGCATGACCATCAGGATGCCGAAACCGAGTTTCGCCATGATCTCAGCCGAATCCGGGCTGACCGCCGAGGCATGGAAGCGCCGCTCGGGATGCGAGATCGGGCGCGGCCGGATCGCGGTGCGCGGAATGTGGAAGAACTCGCCGTCATGCTCGAAGCTGTCCTGGCTCAGCGCCTTGACGACGATATTTGCCGCCTCGACAAAGCGCGGCCGCGCCTCCCCCATCGGAATGCGGAACCCCTCGTATTCGACGCTCGCGGCGCCTCGCCCGAAGCCGAACACGCAGCGGCCGCCGCACAGGATGTCCAACAAGGCGATCTCTTCGGCAACCCTCACGGGATCGTGCCACGGCAGCACGATGACCGAAGTGCCGAGCTGGATCCGGCGGGTGCGGCCGGCAAAATAGCTGAGCAGCTGGGTCGGCGCCGGCGACATCGCATAGCCGGTGAAGTGATGCTCGAGCGCGAACAAGGAATCGAAGCCGAGCGGCTCGGCGAGGTCGCCCATCGCCAGATGCTCGGCGACGACCGACGCATCGGAGCGCCCGGCCTGGCACAGCATGTTGAGCGCGATACCCACCTTCATGGCAGCCCTCCCTTCCGATTGCGTGAGAACGATCGGCCGACGGCGCGGCCGCGTCAACCGATCCCGACCGCTTGGCCGCAACCTCTTGACAGCGGCCGGGCCATCCCGCCGTGATGGCGTCGAGCGACAAGGGGGCGGCGGGTGAGGTTCGGCAATTTCCTGTTTCCCGATTGCCGCGATCCGGCGCGTGACGGCGAAGCGATCGACGAGACGTTGCGCGAGGCGGTGCTGTCGGACGCGCTTGGGGTCGATGTCATCTGGCTCGCCGAGCATCATTTCGACGGCATCTCGGTTTATGCCGACCCGATCGTCCTCGCCGGCGCGCTTGCCGCCTCGTTACGTCGTGCCGCGCTCGGCTTCGCCGTGATCCAAACCGCGCTGCATCATCCGATCCGCCTTGCCGAGCAGATGGCGCTGCTCGACCACCTGCTCAAAGGGCGGCTGATCGTTGGGCTCGGCCGCGGCAGCTCCTACAACATCTACGACTACCAGGGGTTCGGCATCGACCATCGCGAGGCGCAGGCGCGTCTCGACGAAGCCGAGGCGATCATGCTCAAGGCCTGGACCAGCGGCGAATTTGCGCATCACGGCCGGTTCTGGCAGCTCAAAGTCCCGATGCTGCGGCCGCGGCCGTATACCAAGCCTCACCCGCCCGTCCTGCGCGGGTCCTCGGGCGACGCCTCGCTGGTCGAGCTGGCGCGCCAGGGCCGGCCCTTCATGATGAACGTGCAGTCGCTCGAGACGACGCGGCGCCGGGTCAACCTGTACCGGCAGGCAATGCGCGCGGCTGGCCACGACGAGGCGGCAGTCGCGCGCAACCTCGACCAATCATGGGTGTGGCGCAACGTGTTCGTCGCGGCAACCGACGCCGAGGCCGCGCGGGTCGGCATTCCGGCCTTCGAGACGATGACTCGCGCCCGGGCGGAAATGCGCAATCGCGTCTTTGCCGATACCGGCGAGCGCATCGCGGTGCCGCCGAGCGATCTGCCCGGGGCGCGAACGGCACGCGGCGACGGGCTGATCCACGGCTCGCCGGCAACTGTCGCGGAAGATTTTGCAGCGCTTGACCGGCTCGGCATCGGCGGCGTAATCGCCTCGTTCCGGCTCGGGCCGATGCCGCACGAGGTCGCCGCCGAGAGCCTCGGCCTGTTCATGCGCGAGATCGCGCCGCAGTTCCGCGGCTGAACGGCGGGCCTGACGGCGCGCTTCGCCGGCCGGCTCGCGGCGATTATCATGCGCCGCGATGAACTGGCTGACCAATTACGTCCTGCCGAAGATCCGCGCCTTCGCCCGCAAGGAGGTGCCCAACAATCTGTGGAAGAAATGCCCGAGCTGCGAGCAGATGCTGTTCCATCGCGAGCTGGCCGCCCATCTCGAGGTCTGCCATCACTGCGGCCATCATTTCCGCATCGGCAGCGAGGCGCGGTTCAAGATCCTCTTCGATGAGGGCGATTTCGCCAAGATCGAGCTGCCGCGGGTCGTGGCCGACCCGCTGCGCTTTCGCGACCGCAGGCGCTATACCGAGCGGCTGCGCGAAGGCCAGGCCGCGCTCGGCGCCGGCAGCGATGCTGTCGCGCTGGCCGAGGGTCGGATCGGCGGGACGACGGCGGTCGTTGCGGCCTTCGACTTCGCCTTCATGGGCGGCTCGATGGGGATGGCGGTCGGCGAGGGACTGCTCGCCGCGGCGCAGCGCGCCGTCGAACACGAGGCGGCGCTAATCGTCGTGCCGGCCTCGGGCGGCGCGCGCATGCAGGAGGGCATCCTGTCCTTGATGCAGATGCCGCGCACGATCCTCGCCGCCGACATGGTCAAGGAGGCCGGGCTGCCGTACGTCGTCCTGTTGACCGATCCGACGACCGGCGGGGTCTCCGCTTCGTTCGCGATGCTCGGCGACATCACGCTCGCCGAGCCGGGCGCGGTCATCGGCTTTGCCGGCGCGCGGGTCATCGAGGAGACGATCCGCGAAAAGTTGCCGGAGCGCTTCCAGCGCGCCGAATACCTTTACGAGCACGGCATGGTCAACCAGGTGGTGCCGCGCGCCGAGCTGCACGCAACCCTCGCCCGCATTCTGTCGTTGCTGCGCGAGCCGTACCGGGCGCCAGCGGCGGCGCCGGCGTTGCCGGCTGCGGCGCAGTACCCGGAGGGGGAGCCATGACGGCCGTCGCTCAATCGGCAAGCGACCGGGTGCTGGCGCGATTGATGCAATTGCACCCGAAAAAAATCGACCTGTCGCTCGATCGCATCGAGCGGCTCTTGGCCGCGCTCGGCGACCCGCACGAAAAGTTGCCGCCGGTCATTCATGTCGCCGGCACCAAGGGCAAGGGCTCGACCGTGGCGATCGTGCGCGCCTGCCTCGAAGCCGCCGGGTACCGCGTGCACGCCTATACCTCGCCGCATCTGGTGCGCTTCCACGAGCGCATCCGGCTGGCCGGCCGGCTGATCGACGAGGATGGCCTCCTCGCCGTGCTCGACGAATGCGAGCGCGCCAACCGGGGTCTGCCGATCACCTTCTTCGAGATCACCAATGCCGCGGCGTTTGTGGCCTTTGCGCGCGTGCCGGCCGATATCGTGCTGCTCGAAGTCGGCGTCGGCGGGCGGCTCAATTCGACCAATGTCGTGCGACATCCGGCGGTCACCGCGATTACCCCGGTTTCGCTCGACCATCAGGCGTTTCTCGGCGACACCGTTGCGGCAATCGCCGGCGAGAAGGCAGGAATTCTGAAGCCGCACGTCGTCGGGGTGATCGCGCCGCAGCCCCAGGAAGCGCAACGGGTCATCGAGGACCGCGCCGCCGCGATCGAGGCGCCGCTCTATCGTTCGGGGCAGGAATGGCGCTGCGCCGCCGCCGCTCGCGGGATGCGCTATGAGGGCCGCCGCTGGCGGCTCGATCTGCCGGCGCCGTCCTTGCTCGGAGCGCACCAGATCCTCAATGCCGGCACGGCGATCGCCTGTCTGGAGCAGCTCACGGGCTTTGCGCTGTCCGCGACCGCGATCGCCGATGGCTTGCGCCATATCGACTGGCCGGCGCGGCTCCAGCATCTGGAGCGCGGCCCGTTGCTCGACATCCTCCCTGGCGGCTGGGAATTGTGGCTCGACGGGGGTCACAACCCGGCGGCCGGCGAGGTGCTCGGGGCGGTCGCGGCGGGCTGGCGGGATCGCCCGCTCGATCTTGTCGTCGGCATGCTGAATACCAAGGATGCGGCCGGCTTTCTCGCTCCGCTCGCACCCCATGCGCGCTCGCTCCATGCGGTCACCATACCGGGCGAGGAGAACCCGCTGCCGGCAGAGGCGATCGTGACGGCGGCCATCTCGGTCGGGATCAGCGCCGCGCCGGCGGAATCGATCGCAGCGGCGCTGCGCGACATTATCGGCAGCGAGGAACCCGGGCGGGTGCTGATCTGCGGCTCGCTGCACCTGGCCGGCGTGGTGCTCGCCGAGAACGGATGACCACAGGTGCCGTCACAGCCCGGCGGCAGGGCACGGATAATCGTTCCGCCGGAAAAAGCGCGGCAGCAGTAGCTACAGGACCAATTCGACCCATTCGTAGAGCTTGCTTTTCGGCAACGCGCCGATCTTGGTGGCCGCAACCTGGCCGCCCTTGAACAGGATCATCGTCGGAATGCCGCGCACGCCGTATTTGCGCGGCGTCTGCGGGTTCTCGTCGATGTTGACCTTGGCGACGGTCACCCGTCCGGCCATCTCGGTGGCGAGTTCGTCGAGAAACGGCGCGACCATTTTGCAGGGGCCGCACCACTCGGCCCAGAAATCGACAAGGACCGGCTCCTCGGCGCGCAGCACCACGGCATCGAAGCTGCTGTCGCTGACTGCCGTCGGCTTCATCGCAAAGTCCTCTCTGTGATCCTGGCTGACATTAGGGGAGCCGGAAATCCGGCGTCAAGGCGGGTCCCCAAGGGGTAGTGCCTTAGTTTGAAATCGGCCGATCCTTGCGGCTGGTATCGCGTTCCCAGCTACAACGTCTGCCACGCAAGCATCGAAATTTTGCCGTCGGCTTGGGTCCTAAACTCAAAACTGGCGGTAACATTCTGGAATACGACCTTATATACTTGATGACCATTTTCACTACCTATGTAGGTTATGCCTACAGTTGCTCCATAGCTGTTTAGGAGCGCGCTATCATTGACCCGATGCGCTTCTATAGCAAGTCTCATCTGGAGATTAAATGGAGTGAGGTCAACTGGATCGGATCGCAATGCTTCTATAGCCCACCTGAATAGAGCTTCGTTGGGTGGCCCGGCAGTCTGAGCATTCGCTTGGAGGGAACCTGCCAAGACGATAACGATTGCATAAAGCCACGTCTTCATTTGGTCCCCCTTTCCCGCAATTTCAACCTGATTCGCTGCCCCCCAACGGCTCCGAGCAGGCGAGATATGACCAAAGGGGATGGCTCGCGCCCGGGGACCCAATACGGGTTCAGCCGGCATGCTCCTTCGCCCACCCCGCCACCTCGGCGTGGGTGGCGAACCATATCCCGGGCCGCGACTGAGCGAGGCGGATCAGCTCCTCGACGATCCAGATCCGCGAGCGGTAGCCGATCACATGCGGGTGCATCGTCAGCTGAAACAACCCACCCTCGTCATAGGCCGCGTCGAACTCGCGCCGGAAGATGTCGAACACATCGGCGGGTGGTGTGTAGGGGCGCAACGCCGAAAACCGGTTCATCATGAAATACACCGCGTCGTCGCGCACCCATTCGACCGGCAGTTCGACGACGCCGCATGGGCTCCCGTCGAGCAGCAGCTCATAGCAATCCTCGTCCGACATCAGCGAGGAATCGTAGAGGAGGCCCATCTCCGCCGCGATCGCCAGCGTGTTCCAGCTAAAATCCCAGGATGGGGTGCGCAAGCCGACCGGGCGGACGCCGCCGACCTTCTCCAGCGCATCGGCCGAGCGCAGCATCAGATCGCGTTCGGCCTCGTAGGGCAGCACCGAGTTCAGCTCGTGGATCCAGCCGTGAATGCCGATTTCGTGGCCCTCGGCAATGATCCGGCGCTGCTCGTCCGGGTGGATCAGCGCGGTGACCGCCGGGACGTAGAACGTCGCCGTGACCCCATAGCGTTCGAGCAGCTTGAGGATGCGGGGCACGCCGACCCGATTGCCGTACTGACCCCAGGCGAGGCGCCCGATCGATTTGCCGCCGTCGCGCAAATCGCTGGTCTCATGGTCGCTGTCGAACGACAGCGCGACCGCACAGCGGGCGCCGCCCGGCCACTCGCGCGGGCGCAGCGGGCGTCCGGCACGCACCCGTCCGACAAGCTTGCGCCAATGCTCCTCGGGCCACTGCCACGGTTCGAGATCGGATGCCGGCCGGGTCATGGGCCGGGTCATGGATCGGGTCATGGCCTGTCTCCCGCTGCGCTCGCGCCGCCCATCGGTCCATTGGCGGGGTGCCGAGAGTGGTCGGAGCGGAGAGATTCGAACTCTCGACCCCCAGCACCCCATGCTGATGCGCTACCAGGCTGCGCTACGCTCCGACCGGGGCTCTCTGGCGAGAGGGCACATCATATCGGCGCGGGACCCGGCGCGCAACGCGCCCGGCACAGGGCCTACGGCCGGCGACGCAGTTCGTCGAGCAATGTTCGCACTTCGAGCAGTTCGCGGCGGATCTCTTCGAGCGCCGCTTTGATGCTTTGATCTCTCGTATCTGGCGTTGCCGGGCGCCGCCGCGGGCGACGCGCCGGCTTTGCCGGGCCAGTGGGCGCATTTGGGGGCGCATTCGGCGGCTCGCCCGATGCCGCTGCCCGGCCGGCGGCGGCCTCCAACGGGAACAGGCTCGGGGACGCCGGATCGATCCCGGCCGGGCTGCCGCCGGCGGCAACCGCCAGGAGACGCTGCACGCCGCGGATCGTGTAGCCGTCCTGGTAGAGGCATTGCCGGATGCGGCGCAGCAGGACGATGTCCTCCGGCCGGTAGTAACGCCGCCCGCCGCCGCGTTTCAGCGGCTTCAGTTGCGGAAATTTCGACTCCCAAAAGCGCAGCACATGCGCCGGCAGGTCGAGGTCGTCGGCGACCTCGCCGATCGTGCGAAACGCCAAAGCGCCCTTGGCCGGCCGAACCGGCGCAGTCTCGCCTGTCTCGCTCACCTCAGGCAGGCGCCGCCTTCGCGGCGCCCGATCTGCCGGGTCCGGACTGCCCGGGCTGATTGAGGCCGTCATTGATCTGATGCTTCAGCGCATGCGAGGCGCGGAAGACCAGGACCCGGCGGGGGCTGATCGGCACCTCCTGGCCGGTCTTCGGGTTGCGCCCGACGCGCTGTCCCTTCTGGCGAACGGCAAAGCTGCCAAAGGACGAGATCTTGACCATCTCGCCGCGCTCCAGCGCATCCGAAATCTCGGCAATCACCAACTCGACGAGTTCGGCCGACTCGTTGCGCGAGAGACCGACCTCTTGATAAACCGCCTCGGTGAGCTGAGCGCGGGTAACCGTATGACCGGCCATGACACCCTCCCCCTGCTGTCGAAAAGGTTATCCCGACCGAAAAAATTCGTCAAATTACAAAGCGTTGCCGAGGATTTTTAGTCGCCGGATTTTTCCGGTCATCCTACCAACGCACAACGCTGGCTCCCCAGGTGAGCCCGCCGCCCAGCGCCTCCATCAGGATGAGATGGCCGGGCCGAATCCGGCCGTCGCCCACCGCCTCATCAAGGGCCAGCGGGATCGAAGCCGCCGAGGTGTTGGCATGGCGCTCGATCGTGAGGATGGTCCGGTCCGCCGACAGCCCGAGCTTGCGTCCGACCGCGTCGATGATGCGCGTGTTCGCTTGATGCGGCACCAGCCAATCGATATCAGAGGGGCTCAGCCCGTTCGCCGCCAGGGCTTCGCCGACGACCTCGGTCAGGTGCTGAACCGCCTGGCGGAACACTTCGCGCCCTTCCATCCGCAGGAAGCCGGCGGTGCCGGTCGAGGACGGGCCGCCATCGACGTATAGAATGTCGTGCAGGCGGCCATCCGAATGCAGGTGGGTGGAAAGCACGCCCCGGCTGCTCGGCCCGTCGCCGTTCGGTCCATTGGGCGCCCCGCCTGGGACCGCATTCAACACGACCGCCCCTGCTCCATCGCCGAACAGGACACAGGTGCCGCGATCCGTCCAGTCGAGAATACGCGAAAAGGTCTCGGCTCCGATCACCAGCGCGGTGCGCGCCTGACCCAACCGCAACGCGTTGTCGGCAACCGCGAGCGCGAAGATGAACCCCGAGCATACCGCTTGCACGTCGAAAGCGGCGCCTCGCTTCATCCCCGAGCTGTGCCTGCACCTTGACCGCGGTCGACGGGAAGGTCTCGTCGGGAGTTGCCGTCGCGAGCACGATCAGATCGAGGTCGCTGGCGCTCATCCCGGCCCGCTCGAGCGCGCGGCGCGCGGCGCGCGAGGCAAGGTCCGAGGTCAGCTCGCCCTTGGCGGCGATGCGCCGCTCGCCGATCCCGGTGCGTTGCCGGATCCAGGAATCCGAGGTGTCGAGCTGGGCGGCCAACTCGTCGTTGGTGAGCACGCGCTCGGGGAGATAACCGCCGCAGCCGGCAATCTGGGAGCGCAGAATCATGCCGACGCGGTCACATCGCCGCCGACCGCTCGGGCGCCGGCCCCGCGTCGAGGCGCGCCAGCTCGTCACCGATCTTCTGCAGGAAACCGTTTACCTTGAGATCGATCGCGACGCCGATCGCGTTGGCGAACCCGAAAGCATCGGTCGAACCATGGCTTTTGACCGCAATACCGGCCAACCCGAGAAACATCGCCCCGTTATAGCGACGCGGGTCGAGGCGCACCGCCAATTTCTTCAGCGCCCCCCGGGCAAAGACATAACCGATGCGCGCCGCAAGCGAGTGGTGGAACGAGGCGCGCAGCGATTCGCTGAACAGCTTGGCCAGCCCTTCCACCGCCTTCAACGTGATGTTTCCGGTAAAGCCGTCGGTGACGATGACGTCGACCGTTCCCGCTGCGATGTCGTTGCCCTCGATAAAGCCGTGGAACCGGATCGGCGTCATCCCGCCGCGCAACCGCGCGCTGGCGCCGCGCACCGCGTCGTTTCCCTTGAGGTCTTCCGAACCGACATTCAACAGCCCGACCGTCGGTTGCGCCAGTCCCAGAACGGTGCGAGCGAAGACGTCGCCCATCAGCGCGAACTGGACGAGATTTTCGGCGTCGCATTCGACATTGGCGCCGAGGTCGAGCATCACGCTCTCGCCGCGCCGGGTCGGGACAAAGCTTGCGATCGCCGGGCGATCGATGCCGGGCAAGGTTTTGAACACGAATTTCGCGATTGCCATCAGCGCGCCGGTGTTGCCGGCGGACACGACGCCATCGGCGCGACCATCCGCCACCGCATCGATCGCCAGTCGCATGCTCGACCGTCGCCCGATGCGCAGCGCCAGCGACGGCTTCGCGTTGGCCGCCACCGCCTCTTCCGTATGGTACAGCGTCGCCGCTTGCGCCAGCCGCGGCAGCTTGGTCAAGAGCGGCATGACCTGGGTTTCGTCGCCGAACAGCAGGAAACGCGCGTTGGGATAGCGTTGCAGTGCGATATCGGCGCCGTTCAGCACCATCGCCGGAGCATGATCGCCGCCCATTGCATCGAGGGCGATGGTGATGCTGTCGCTCACCGCGCGCCTGCCTTCCCGGCCTGCGGCGGGCTAGGATGTAGGGGCCGGCGGCGGCGTAACCTCGCGCCCGTCGTAGGATCCGCATGACGGGCACAGATGATGCGGCCGCTTGAGTTCGCCGCAATCCGGGCATTCGGCATAGGCCGGCGAGCGCAGTGCATGATGCGAGCGGCGCATATTGCGGCGCGATGGCGAGGTTTTCTTTTTCGGAACGGCCATGATCGTCTCGTCGGAGGCTGCGCGCAGAGTTCGAATACTTAGCCAAATTCTGCGGCGGCGGCAACAGCTATGGAACCCGCGCCAGCCAGGGTTGCTTTGACAGGGGGCTATGGGTCGCCCTTGTACCTGACCTCTCTCGTCGGTCTGCTGATTAAGCTGCCGGTAACGTTTATCGGCCCGAACGCTTACGCCGTACCGTCACCGGCGATGGGTTTGCCGAGCGTCGAGGCAACCAAGCCGGGCCGCTGAACCGAAGCCGACCCCATCGCAGACATGGTTGAACCCGCGCCAGGCGGGGTCAGCCGGGGGTTGGCTTCGTCTCGCGTTCAGCGGCCGCGGCGATCGACCAGCCGCGACAGCGCGGCAAACGGACCGGGATCGTCCGGCAGCGATGGCTCGGCCTCAACGTCCGCGCCGGAGCTGCGCGGGAAGAGCGGCAGCGCCAGCGCGAATTCCTGGGCAACGGCCTCGCCGATATCGATCGTGTCGCCGACCATCGGCTCGAAGCCAACCTCGTCCTCGGCGAACGTGCCCGCTTCCTCCTCTGCGCCGGGCGGTCCGTAAAGCAAGGCGAACTGCTCCGACACCGCGCCGTCGATCGGATCGAGGGTCACGACGCAGCTTTGGACGAATTCGGCAGCAAACGCGGCGCGCAGCAGGAAGCTGTCCTGCCCCTGGCGGACCAGTTCGACCACTGCAGACAGCCGGTCCACGGCAACAAGGCCGAAGCGCCGGGCGAGTGCCGCGCGCTCAGCCTCGGTTGCGGCGATCTCCCGGCGAAACCGCTCCGGCCCCAGCCGCGCCAGTGCGATGGGGCGCGAGAATTCCGGCGCCGCCATGCCGGTCATCGCCCTGGGCATCGCCCGCGGCATCGCCCGCGGCATCGCTCTTCCGCCGTTGCGCCTGCCGCCGGCACGGGCGGATCGCCAAACGAGACTTGACCGGCAAGCAGTTCTGCCGCGCCCTGCCGGTCGAGCCGTGCCGCCTCGCGGCGCACATATCCCGCCATCGTCGCGAGGCGGGCGAGGGTCGGCGGTGCGGTACCGAAGAGGTTGCGCGCGAGCGCCGGCTGCAACCCCGCATCATCCGCTGCCAGCCCCCGTTCATAGGCGGCGACGCGGCCGTAAAAGGCCTCCACCATGCGCTTGACCTCGCGGCCGACGCTGAGATCGCCGGTGCCTATCTCGCGCAGCGATCGGTCGAAATCGGCAAACATCGTATCGAAAAAGCGCTGGGCCAAAGGTGCCGCTTGTGGCCGTTCGCGCTTCAGCCGATGGAGGTAAAGAAAGGCGTGCAGACAGATCAGCTCAAAGCGGCCGTCGAGCGTATCCGGGACCCCGCCGTCGGTGAAAAAACCGGGCTGGCGCGCCTGCTCGACAACACGGCGATAAGCAAGCTCGGCCGCCTTGCGCACAGGATCGGGTCTAAACGAGGTGAACATTTCCGTCGGTCACGGCCAAATCAACACATTACCAGGGCGTTGACAGCAGCACGCCCTGCGCTAAAGTAAAGCCGAGACATGGCCCAAGCCCATCCCTATTTCAACACAACCGTGGTATCCCTGCCCCGTGATCCGCAGAGCCCTCCATAAGATGCCGCTTTCAGCTTCGGTTGCCGTGACGCTCGCTGCCGTCGGCCTCACGGCGTGCGCTGCAGACGTCAACCAGCGCGGCAACCTCCCGGAACCCGACAAGCTCGCGGAAATCCATCCCGGCACCACCACCCGCGACCAAGTGGCCAAGATCCTCGGGACGCCCTCCAGTACCGGGGTCTTCGACGACAAGCAATGGTATTACATCAGCCGGCGGACCAGCCAGATTGCGTTCCTTGATCCGGACCTGTTGGACCAGCAGGTCTACATCGTCAACTTCAACGATAAAGGGGTGGTCAAAGACGTCGCCCACAAGGGTCTGAAAGACGGGCGCGAGATCGAGCCCGCTCCCGGAGCCACGCCGGCGCCGGGGCGCGAACTGACCTTCGTCGAGCAGGTGCTCGGCAATGTCGGTCGCTTCAACCAGGGCAGTTCGAGCAGCAGCGAGGGCGGCGGGAGCGAGAGCGGGGGCCCGTCCCGGCCGTCGGTCGGCGGCCCGAACCCGTACGTATCGGACCGTGAATGATGGGTGGGCGCGCTGCGAGCGCGCACTCACACCAGCGCGTAGATGTGGTCCGGCGCGGGTCGGGCCTGGCCCAGTTCAACCCGCTTGACCGCCGCGATCAGCTTTTCGTGGGTCGGGGCCGGGCGGCCGACCTCGCGGCCTTTCTCGACGATGACCCCGTTGATGAAATCGATCTCGGTACGCCGTCCCTTCTGCATGTCCTGCCCCATTGACGGGCGCTGCTGCTCGCTGCGCTGCTGCGTGTTGCGCAGCGCCAGCATCAGCGCTTCGACCTCGTCGAGCGCGGCAGGGTCGCCTTCCGAGGCCAGCGCCAGCCTCTCGGCGTCCTGGCCGGCAATGTCTTCGAGCCTATAGCCCTGCGCCTGGCCGATCCGCACGGCCTCGCCGCCGAGCTTGATGATGACCTTGCGGATGCGCTCGTCCTGCCGCATCGCGTTGCCCGACAGCCCGCTTGCCGCGGAGACGCCGTTATGCATGCCGTTGACGCACAGCTTCGACCAGCGCTCGCCCCACAGATTGTCGGTGATCTTGCAGGTGTCGACGGTGCGGATCATCGCGCCCAGTTCTTCGATCCGCCGGGTGATCCGGCCATGCACCTCGCCGACCCGATAGACCTCGTGGCCCGGCGGGTTCTTGGCGCCGGTGCGGCGGATCTTGGCCGGCGCGTAGAGCTCGGCCGATAGGATCGCGGCGATCGCGCCGACCGTCCGGCCCCAGCCGACGATCGCCGCGATGCGCTCCTCATTGATGCAGTTCTGCAACGAGACGACATACCCGGTCGGCGCGAGATACTGCCGGATCATCGTCGCCGCCCACTCGGTGTCATAGGATTTGACCGAGATGAACGCGATATCGATCGGCCGCTCCTTGGCGAGGTGCTGGAGTTCGGTCAGGTGCAGCATCTTGGGGTGCGCCACGACCGATTCGTCCGCGGTGATGCCCTCGAGCGACAGACCATCACGGCGGATCGCCTCGACGTGCTCCGGCCACGGATCGACGATCGTCACGTCGAACCCGTTATGCGCCAGGTTCCCGCCGGTATACCCGCCAATCGCCCCGGCCCCGACAACGACAATGCGCTTATCCATCCCGGCCCTCCCTTATCGACCACCCTCGCGGCGCGACCTTAAGGTCCGATCCGCCGCGACGCAATCTCGCCCCGTCCCCCCGGAGGAGCCCCACCGAAGCCCGCCGATTGTCAGCTACGCGCCGTTCCGGACCGCCGCTCGATCGCCCGTGGGCTTCTGCGCCCGACCCGAAGCGGCCATCTGAGCCGAGCCGTCGCGTCTGAAGCCGTCCTGTCCGCGAACGTGGACCCTGCGCGCCCTCGCGATGATTATCACGAAGATCGGCGCTGCGGGGCCGTCGTTTCATGCCGGTCATCGGTAGATTGGCACCCGCTTCAATGTGCACGATCAAGGGTAAGAGTCCCACCTCAACATGAGCGTGCGAACCATGGTTCGCTGCGTTTGTCGAGGTTTTCGGCGAATTCCCGCGTTTGTTTTCTTTCGGTTTCACCTCAGCGCAGCCAATTCTAGGCTTACCCTCGACCCCATCGAATACCCGAACCTGGCTGGGTAGTGATACCGTACCCGTGATCTCTAGCCCATTTCCTGGCAGCTTCTCCTAAGCGGGAATTCGTACTGTTCAAGAAATCTTCTGCCATATATTGGTTTCCAAAATTATCAAGGGAATTTATCAGAAGATCCTCTGAATCTGTCAAACCGAGCTTTAAATATATTCTATAATAATAGTTTTTTGCGACATTTTCAGGACGCTCATTCATCATTGTGAATGCTATGGTCTTACGAATGCTAATGTCCTTCGTGGCGGGGAGCAGATTTGCCAAAGCGGTGATTATCCCTTCGCGCACAGCAAAATCCGGATCCTTCGATTGGGTCATCATCACCGTTATCGCATCAGAAATTCGTGGATCATTAGATTGACTTGGCGCATATACTTGAAGTATTTCTCCAAGCGCGTATGCTGAACTTGCCCGTGCACTAGAATCCGAATCATGCTGCAACGCTAAAGCCAAAGGAGCAATGGCTACCATTGCCCCTGGCATGATAAGTCCAAGCGCACGAGCGGCTCCGCGCCGCATTCTCGGGTTTGGATCGCTAAGAGCCGCTACTAGCGTGTCAACTGATTGAGGGGCTTTCACACCAGCTAGAGCGAAAACGGCGAGTTGTTGAATATCCTTATCATCATCTTTCAAGAGGACGAGCAAAGGATCCAGTGATACGGTCCCAAGCTTCTTCAAGGCATCGGCCGCGACATTCCTTAGCGGGCCACCTATCAAGCTGCTGCCAATTTTACAATTATAGCCTCCGGATTTTCTCAAAACCGCCATCAGAGGAGCTACCGCGCGAGGGTCGCCAGTTCCACTCAGAACTTCCATAGCATTTTTGCGCGCACAGCCATCCGAGTCCGTTTCAATCACGGCGATCAGCGGCTCGATAATTGCTGGATCGTGTACTCCCTCCAACGTGCTGATTGCGGCAAGCCGTACGTGGGTATCTGGATTTTTCAGGTGCTCGATTGCATTATTTATACCTCTTCGCTGATTATTCATGCCTCTTTGCTGATTTTCGCGAAACAGGAAAACCGTGATTATGAGTATTAATAGGAAACTCGGGAAATATCCCTTTGACGTAGGTAACACAAAATGTAGTGTATCGGCGACAGGCCGGCGCGAGGCGGGTGCGCGATGAACGCTCCGCTTTCACCGCTTGAATTCAGGCTCGAATGCGTCAATGGTTTCAGTAACGCCAAATACGATTTCCTTAAGTGTCTGTATGACGGGCATTCCGTCATCGAAAGATATAGTCGATTGAAAATCGACCTTCATGTCCATTTCCTCGCCGGTGAGAGGATGTGGTGCGCGAATTATCGGAAGCGAAAGAGCGGCATAATCGACATCGCCAAAAGGCGTGTAATAGGCCAGTGCGGCCGTGCCGCCCAGCTTTGGGAATTCCCGGTGCTTGTCTTTATTAGAAAGGTTAACGAGCGCTGTCGCCCAATTGCATCCCTTGTACGGCTGGAACCGCTCGATCGCTGCGATATGAGCGGAATTGATGCCCTTGCTCCGGGCATCCTTTGCCCAACTTCGGAACTTATCTTTAGTGTTTACGAGAGGAAAATTCGTGAAATCCTGCGGAGAGCCGGAATCGAGTTTCGCGATCTCAAAGACCAAATATTCGAGGGCGGTTCTGAGATTGTAGCAAATCTCGCCGATCCGAACGGGGAAGCTCAGGGGAACACCAACGCGGAGCGTGGAAACGCGGCCGAGTTGCTCCCGGCCATAGGCTTGGAAATGAGCGATAGCAGTCTTTTGTTGTTCGAGCGTGAGTGCAATCACCCGCTCCCCAAGGTCCTTAAGGTGTTCATTTGCCCTCACGACCCGATAAAGAGCGGCCTGGAGCGGATGCGGAAGCATGGTATCATTCATGTGTGAGCGCGAAAGACGAGCAGTACAGCGACGAGGAAGCCGAGCGGCGCATGAACGATGCGATGCGCCGGGCTCTCACGACGACGCCCAAGCCGCAGGCTACCGTTCGCCACCCTCGTCAGAAAACGGCAACTCCAACTGGCGCGGGTCGGCGGGCACCAAAGCGCGGCGGCGGTGCGGGCGCTTAGAACGGGATTTCCTCGTCCCATCCGCGACCAGTTTGTTGATAGGTGAGCCGCTTGCCAGATGCGCCCTTAATCGCCTTCGCGGTGCGCTGGGTATCGTCAACACCGAGCGCGATCCGCTCGTTGTGGCGGAAATCGAACTCGCCGAGATACCGCTTCAGGTGTTCCGCCGAGACGTGGTGATAGGTGCCGATCACGCCGCGCTTGAGGATCGAGAAGTAGCTTTCGACCGTGTTGGTGTGCCAGAAGTCGCCGCGCACATATTCCTCAATCGAGTGGTTGACCGTGCCGTGACCGCCGAACTCGCCGGTGATCGGCGGGTAGACCGTGCTGTCGTCCGTCATGACGTAGGACGCTTTGTCGATCTCGGCTTTGAGGATCGGCTTCAAGGTTGTGCCGTTCACGCTCGGCACATGCCGCGACCGCACCCGCCCGCCACGCTCGACCAGGGAGACGACGGCTTCCTCTGGCGGCACATGGTTCTTGCGGTTGCGCGCCTTGCCACCGACATAGGTTTCGTCAACCTCGACAACCTTATTCGAGCCGCCAAGCTGGCCGTCATCGGCCAGCGGGCGCATTGCCTCGCGGATGCGGTGCGCCATGAACCAAGCCGTCTTGTAGGTCACGTCAAGCGTGCGATGCAGCTGGTGCGCCGAGACGCCTTTCTTCGACGAGCACATGAGCCGGAACGCCAGCGCCCACTTGTTAAGTGGGACGTGGCTGCGTTCCATGACGGTGCCGACCGTGACGGTAAACGCCTCGTCGCAGCCATTGCAGTGAACCAAGCCGGGCCGGTGCGACTTGCCGTTGAGCCGGTAGACCTTTTCCGTCTCCCCACAATGCGGGCAGTAAGGACCGTCCGGCCAGCGGATCGCCTCGAAATGCGCCCGCGCCTTGGTTTCGTCGGTGTATATCGGATCGGTGAGGTTCATGGCGGCTTGTCCTTATCTGCCGCCGATTATAGCCCTAGTGTCTACCTACGTCAAAGGGATAATTGCCGGAAACTCACAAAGCCGATTGTCAAATGGAGGAGCGGTACTCTAGTTGGAACAGACATGAGCCAGCGGTGTCCCGGTGAGCATCACTTCGAGCGTGCGAGCGATAGCAATCCTTTTTGAGGCCGCCGGCAAGGTCTCTTAAGGGGGCCAGAAGGGGAAATCGCCCCCCGGCCCAGCCGCTCCGTGACAAGAAGCGGGGTCGTGGTAAGCTCCGGTGCTTGACCATCGAAGGGGAGCTGGAGAGGATGAACTGGACCGAACGACGCACCCGCTTTCGCGCGCTCCTGGCCGGCAATCGCTGCGTCCACACCGGCTCCGTCTACGACGCGATCTCGGCGCGGATCGCCGAGGATCTCGGCTTCGAGGTCGGCATCTTCTCCGGCTCGATCGGGTCGATGGCGGTGCTCGGCGCGCCCGACCTCGTCGTCATGACGCTCACGGAATTTGCCGCCCAGGCCAATCGCGTCTGCCGCGCCGGCAACCTCGCGCTCCTGGTCGATGCCGATCACGGCTATGGCAATGCGCTCAATGTCCGGCGCACGGTCGAGGAATTGGAGACCGCCGGCATCTGTGCGATGTCGATCGAGGATACCGTGCTGCCGCGCCCCTACGGGCCGAGCGGCAAGCCGACGCTGATCCCGGTCGAGGAGGGGATCGGCAAGATGAAGGCGGCGCTCTCGGCCCGCCAGGACAAAAACCTCGCGATCGCCGGGCGCACCAGTGCACTGGCGATCACCGGCGTCGACGACGCAATCAAGCGCGCCAAGGCCTATGAGGCGGCCGGGGTCGATGCGATCTTCCTCGCCGGCGGCGTCACCACCGCGGCGATCGAGGCGGTGTCGTCGGCGATCAAGATCCCGCTGATCACCGGCGGCGGCGCCGGTCCGCTCGCCGACCTCGACTGGATGGCGGCGCACCGGGTCCGGGTTGCCTTGCAGGGGCATGCCCCATTCAGCGCCGCGGTACAGGCGGTCTACAACACGCTGAAGGCGTTGCGCGACGGCACCAAGCCCTCTGATCTGGCCGGCATCGCCTCGCCCGAATTGATGCAGCGGGTCACCCGCGGCGCCGACTACCGGCAATGGACCAAGGACTTCCTCGGCGGCGAATGATGAAGGGGGGTTCCGTGCGTATTCTACTCGTTTCGGCGCTGCTCGGCCTGGCCGCGGCCTGCGCCTCGCCGCCGCCCGCCGCGGCGCCGGGACCGGTTTTGGCGTTTCCATTCGCCCGGCAGCTCGGCCTGGCGCCGCCGCCGCCGGGACGCCTGACGCTGAACAATTTCGCCTTCGACCGGGCGCATGTGCAGACGCTGATCACGCCCTATCCGGACTGTGCGGTGCGGCAGGGGACGGCGACCGGCGACTTCGTGCTGCCGCTGAACGGCACCCGGGTGATCGAAGCGGCGGCGGGGTCGGATGTGTGCTGGCGCCGCCAAATCGAACCCACCGGGGGCGCTTCCGCCACCGCGCCAGGCTGGACCGAATGGAACCGGGCCTATCTCACTGCCGGCCGCTCGATCAATTCGCAACTGTAGGAGACAGGATGATCACCGCGATCGTGCAATACCGTCTGCCGCCCTCTATCGATCTCAAAGCCTGCGCCGCGCATTTCCGCGCCATCGCGCCGGGCTTCCGCGCCGTGTCGGGGCTGATCCGCAAGCAGTTCATCTATGCCGAGGACGGCTGGGCCGGCGGCGTCTATCTGTGGCAGAGCCGCGCCGACGCCGACGCCTTCTATAGCGGTCCCTGGCTCCAGGGCATTCGCGAGCGCTACGGCATGGACCCGCAGATCAAGTATTTCGAGACCGCCTGCATCACCGACAATGCGGTCGAAGCGGTACTGCTCCCGGACGCCGCGGAATAGCCGCCGCTCCTGAACACCGGCCTCTGGAATATGGATTCCGGGTTCGGCCCTTCGGGTCGCCCCGGAATGACGGAGAGAGACGATGACCCGTATTGCCTCCATCGCGACCTACCCCGTCTCGGTGCCCCGCTCCGCGCCGGTGTGGACCGCGCAGGAAGAAAGCAGGGCGTGGTCGGTCATCCTGACCGAGGTCAAGACCGATGACGGGCTCGTTGGCTATGGCCTGATCCACGGGTCGCCGATGCCGCGGATCTGCGAGTGGGTGGCGCGGTTCGGCGCAATTGTCGGCGGCATGGACGCGCTGGCGCACGAGGCGGTGTGGGACCGGCTGTTTGCGCTGACCTGCCCGCGTCCGGGGGCCATCGACGGGCGCAACGTGCCGCCGCCCACGCCGCGCGGCGAGCGCACCCAGGTGATGGCGGCGATCGCCGGCATCGACATCGCGCTGTGGGACCTGAAGGGCAAGGCGGCGGGGCTGCCGGTGTGGCGTCTGCTCGGCGGCGAAAACCGTCCGCTGTTCACCTATGCGACCGGCGGCTATTACCGGGAAGGCGCATCGAACGCGTCCTACGGCGAGGAGCTGGCGCGGTTTCTCGACCTCGGCTACCGCGCGGTCAAGCTCAAGACCGGCGCCGGCAGCGCCGTCGCCGAGGCGGAGCGGGTCGGCGCGGTGCGCGCCGCGCTTGGGCCGATGCCCGACCTGCTGCTCGACATGAACGCCCCCTACGATCTGCCCGACTGCATCGATTTCGCGCATCGGGTCGAACAGCACCGCATCTTCTGGCTCGAGGAGCCGCTGCACTGGTATCTGCAGCCGGCCGATTTCGCCCGGCTCGCCGCGGCGACGCCGATCCCGCTGGCGCATGGCGAGCGCGAATTGACCCGTTTCACGGTGCGCGACTTCGTCGCCCTGGGCGGCATCCGCTATGTGCAGTTCGACGCGACGCGCGCCGCCGGCTTCACCGAGGCGCTGCGCGTCGCCGCGCTTGCCGAAACGCAGGGCGTCATGGTCGCGCCGCATACCGCGCCGGAGATCCACGGCCATCTCGTGCTCGCCCTGCCGCGCTGCGCCTTCGGTGTCGAGTCGCATGGCGGGCATGACAGCGACCCGCTTGCCTACGGCCTCTTTCGCGAGCATCCCGAACTGCACGACGGGCATATTCTGATCGGCGACCAGCCGGGTTTCGGCCTCGACCCGGATTGGAAATTCGTCGAGCGCTATCGGGTTTAGAGTGCATCCTTGTCTTCTGTCGGATAGTGACCATTATGACTATAGTGATCCACGCTGGAGGCAGGAATGGAAACCTGGACTGTTGCTGCCGCGAAGGCGAGATTCAGCGAGGTGATTGACCGCGCCCGATCCGAAGGTCCTCAGACGATCACCCGGAACGGTCATAAGGCGGTTGTGATCGTGTCTGCTGACGAATGGGAGCGCAAGACCAAGCGCAACGGTACCTTGGCCGAATTCTTCGCTCAATCGCCACTGTGCGGCTCCGGTGTAATAGTCGAGCGGGTTAAGGACCGCCCACGCAAGCTCGATCTGTGAGCTTTCTTATAGATACGAACGTGGTGTCGGAATGGGTTCGGCCGCGACCGGATCCGGGCGTTGTCGCCTGGGTAACCGACGTCGATGAAGATCGGGTTTTCCTGAGCGTCGTCACCTTGGCGGAGTTGCGGCGCGGTGTAGCTCGGATGGCGGAGAGTAGCCGGCGCAACCAGCTCGATGAATGGCTACGGCATGAACTACCCCTGCGGTTTGAGGGCCGAATCCTCGTAATCGATGCGGTTATTGCCGCCGCATGGGGCGATGTCGTGGCTGAACGCGAGGAACGCGGCCGGCCGATATCGACAATGGACGCGTTCATTGCCGCAACCGCGAGGGTCCACCAGTCTGACCCTCGTCACGCGGAACGTGGCGGATTTTGAGCGATCGGTCCCCGCGATCGTGAATCCGTGGATGTAGGGACGATCCTTCGCCCAGTTTACCGCCCCGCCCCCTGGATCGCCCGCCAGATGCGCTCGGGGCTCGCCGGCATCGGCAACTCGCGGATGCCGAGCGGCGCGAGTGCGTCGACGAGGGCGTTGCCGACCGCCGGCATCGCGCCGACGGCGCCGGCTTCGCCGGCGCCCTTGACGCCGAGCGGGTTGGTCTTGGTCGGCACCGGGTTGCTCTGGCAATGAAACCCCGACAGATCGCCGGCCCGCGGCATCGCGTAATCCATGAACGAGCCGGTGACGAGCTGGCCCGACTGGCCGTCGAAATGGATGTTTTCCATCAGTATCTGCCCGATCCCCTGGACGATGCCTCCGGCGATCTGGCCCTCCAGCAACAGCGGGTTCAACACGGTGCCGACATCGTCAACAACGCTGTAGCGGAGGATCTCGACCGTCCCGGTCTCGGGGTCGATCTCCAATTCGCAGATATGGACGCCATTGGGGAAATTCTGGTCCTTGGCGCTGAACGCGGCGCTGGCGACAAGGCCCGGCTCCATGCCGTCGGGCAGGCGTGGCGGGTCCCATGCTGCTGCGGCAACATCGGCGAGCGCCACGGTGCGGTCGGTGCCGGCGATCCTGAGGACGCCATCGCCGAGTTCAATGTCGGATTCCGCAGCCTCAAGCAGGTGGGCGGCAATCGCCTTCGCCTTGGCGACGATCTTCTCGGTGGCGAGATAGACCGCCGAGCCGCCCAGGGTTGCTGAGCGCGAGCCGCCGCTGCCCTCGCCAATCGCGACCTTGTCGGTGTCGCCTTGGATGTACTGCACCTGGTCGGGGTGAATGCCGAGCCGGTCGCAGAGCAGCTGCTTGTAGATCGTCTCGTGGCCCATGCCCTGGGTGATCGAGCCGGACAGCAAGGTTGCGGTGCCGCCGCGGTCGAAGCGGATCTCGGCCGCCTCGAAGCCGCCCGCCGCGGCGCGCTCGATCGTGTTGGAGAGGCCGATGCCGCGCAATTTGCCGCGGCGGCGCGATTCGGCGCGGCGCTCCTCGAACCCGGCGCCATCGGCGAGATCGAGCGCGAGCTCGAGGTTCTTTGCGAACTCGCCGCAATCATAGGTGAAGATCAGCCCGGTCTTGAACGGCATCGCCTCGGGCGGGATCATGTTGCGCCGACGCAACTCGACCCGGTCGATGCCGAGTTCGGCGGCGGCCTCGTCGACCATGCGCTCGATGACATAGCCGAATTCCGGCCGGCCATTGCCGCGATAGGGCCGCATCGGGTTGGTGTGGCTGAAGACCGCAGTCACGTCGGCATGGATGGCCGGGGTGCGGTAGACCCCGGCGAGGGTCCCGAGGTTCATCACGAACGCGTTCGACCCGGCCTGCGCATAAGCACCGACGGCGGCGATCGTCTTGACCCGGAAGGCAAGGAAGTGACCATCCTTGTCGAGCGCCAGCTCGGCCTCGGTGACGTGGTCGCGCGCCTGCGCGTCGGAGAGGAAGGCTTCCGAGCGCGTGCTCGTCCATTTGACCGGGCGCCCGAGCAGCCTGGCGGCCAGGAGGACCAGCGCCACCTCGTTGTAGATCGCCGATTTCATGCCGAAGCTGCCGCCGATATCGCCGGCGACGACGCGCACCCGGCTCTCCGGCACGCCGATGATCTGCGCCAGTTCGGCGCGGTAGGAATGGGTGCGCTGCAAGGTCGTGTAGATCGTGTAGCGGCCGTCGGCCGGGTTGTAGTCGCCGATCGAGCCGCGCGGCTCCATCGCCGCCGCGGTCACCCGGTTGATGACCATCCGGCGCCTGACGACATGCTCGGCGCGGGCGAAGCCGGCAGCAACCGCGGCCTTGTCGCCGACCTCGTGCACGAAACAGATGTTGTCGGGGCAGTCTTCCCACACCAGCGGCATGCCGGGCCGGGTCGCGCCCTCGGTCGAGACGATGGCCGGGAGCGGCTCGTAATCGACCTCGATCAACTCGGCCGCGTCGGCCGCCTGGTGCCTTGTCTCGGCGACGACAAAGGCAACGTAGTCGCCGACCCAGCGCACCCGGTCCCCGACCAGCGCCGGGAAGCGCGGCCGGTAGCCCGGTCCGCCGCCGCGCCGCCGCATGCCGCCCGGCACCGGCAGATCGCCCCAGCCCGATTGCTGCCAATCGGCGCCGGTCAGCACCGCCAGCACCCCCGGCGCCGCCTTCGCGCGAGTCACATCGATGGCGCGGATCCGCGCATGCGCGTGCGGCGAGCGCAGCACATGGCCCCATGCCATGCGCGGCAGCACCATGTCGTCGACATACCGCCCGCCGCCGCGCAGCAGCCGCGGGTCCTCGAAGCGCGGCACCGGCTGACCCACCGCAAATTCGCCCATGATTCCCTCCGCTACGTCCCGGCCCGCCGCGTCACCGAAACCGATTGAAATGTCGCGACGCTGTCGGGTCAAGCTCCCGCCGGACATGAAGCTTATCTGCATGGCAACGCAGATTGAGCGGGGTGAGCCGGCGGGGTAGGATTTCGCCACTCCATTTTGAGTTTGGAGGGAGGACGGCCGTTTGGACGTCACAGTCGAGGAAATCGAAGGCCCTGGCGATTCGCTCGTCTCGACGACCCCGGCGAGCGGGGCAAGCTCTGGCGCGCCGGCGCCGCAATCGGGCGATGCGGCCGCGGCCAAGCCGGCTTATCCGGCGGCCGCGCCGACGCCAACCCAGGACGGCGCCAAGGGGATGCGCTTCGATTTCAACGAAGGATGCCGGGTCATGCTGTCCGAAGGCGAGCATCCCTGGCGGGTGCGCATTTCCGACCTCGACACCGGCAACACCCTTTACGAGACCGAGATCAAGGCCGGGCGGGTCAGCAGCACCAAGCGCTATTACGTCCGTTTCCGCATCGAGGTTTGACAGCAAGGGGAGAGCCTGTTCAAACACGACTACTCGGCCGAAGGCCAGCCGGTGCTGATCCAGTTCCCGGTCGGCACCCTCGGCGACACGCTCGGCTGGTTTCCCTATGCGGTGAAGTTCCAGGAGCAGCACAACTTCCGGTTGACCTGCACGATCTCCGAGCGGCTCATACCGCTGTTCCGCGCCACCCATCCGCAAATCGAGTTTGTGACGCACGAGACGGTCGAACCCGAGCGCTGCTACGCCACCTACAGCATTGGCCTCTTTTTCGACGACAAGGATGGCATCTTCCAGCGCTGCGACTTCCGCTATGTCGGCTTGCATCGCACCGCCGGCTACATTCTCGGGGTCGACCCGACCGAGGTGCCGCCGCGCGTCGTGATCGAGAATGAGAGCCGGCCATTGGCCGAGCCCTATGTCTGCATCGCGGTGCAATCGACGACGCAGAGCAAGTGCTGGAACAACCCGGCCGGCTGGCACGAGATCGTGCGCTTCCTGAAGGAGGCGGGATATCGCGTCGTCTGCATCGATCAGAAGCCGGTGCACGGCACCGGGATCGTGTGGAACCACATCCCGCACGGGGTCGAGGACGAAACCGGCGACCGGCCGCTCCTCGAACGCGCGCGCTGGCTGCGCCATGCCGATTTCTTCATCGGCCTGTCGAGCGGCCTCGCCTGGCTCGCCTGGGCGGTCGGCACGCCGGTGGTGATGATCAGCGGCTTCACCCACCCGACCAACGAATTCACGACGCCTTACCGGGTCATCAACCACCATGCCTGCAACAGTTGCTGGAACGACCCGCACCACCGCTTCGATCATCATGATTTCCTGTGGTGCCCGCGCCACGCCAATACCCCGCGCCAGTTCGAATGCACAAGACTGATCACCGCCGACCAGGTGAAGCAGGTGATCCGCAAGATCCCCGGCTTCGAGGT
Organism: uncultured Alphaproteobacteria bacterium; assembly: GCA_963789255.1. Taxonomy (GTDB): domain Bacteria; phylum Pseudomonadota; class Alphaproteobacteria; order ATCC43930; family CGMCC-115725; genus DATARH01. Next base: position 689,902 of record CAWBJW010000002.1, read on the forward strand.
GATGAACCGAACGTAAAATTCGTCCCGGCTCGCGAAAAGCAGCCCGGTCGCATTGGCCGGGCAAAGCGTTCCACGCGATCGGTCAGCGCCGCTTCTCTGCCCGACCGTGCGGATCTGGCACAATGGCCGGTTGCTGCGTGATCCTGCTGGACGTCGGATGTCCCGCCAGCTTAACGACGTTTTGACAATTAGCCGCAATTATGGATTGAATGCGTCGAATTGACCGGCGGGAGCGCGTCGAACGAAGAAATGTCTTTATCGATGACCACCCCGCCGCGCTTGGGCCTGAGATCCGCCGCGGCCTCGACCCCCCATCCGACAAGTCGAGCGCTTGCCCGGAGTCAATTGAGGAGAATCTGACAAATGCAAGTACTTGTAACCGGGGGAGCCGGTTTCATCGGCTCCCATTTGGTTGAACTTCTATTGCATCAAGGCCATTCGGTTGAGGTAATCGACGATCTCAGCACCGGAAATGCTGGTAACATGGCCGGCTTCATGGATCATCCGAGATTCCGGTTTGACAAGGCCGACCTCGTCACCTGGGATGGTCTGTGGGAAGCGGCAGAGCGGGCCGATCGAATTTACCACCTCGCGGCGGTCGTCGGGGTACGGCGGGTGCTTCGCGATCCAATCCGGGTGCTCGCGACCAATATCGCAGGCACGGAACGCGTGCTGAGGGCGGCACAGGCGGGAGGCTCGCAGCCGCGCATTGTCATCACCTCGACCTCCGAAGTGTATGGCTTCAGCCCAAACGCCCGGCTGCGCGAGAGCGACGATATCATCTTCAAGGCCACCAGCGGGACACGCTGGTCTTATGCAGTGACCAAGCTGGCGGGCGAGCACTTTGCCGGCGCTTACGCGCGCGGGCAGAACCTGCCGATCGCCATCCTGCGTCTCTTCAATACCGTCGGCCCGCGACAAAGCGCGGAATATGGCATGGTCCTGCCGAACTTCGTGCATCAGGCGGTTCGCGGTTCACCCATCATCGTGCACGGAGACGGCAACCAAACCCGCTCCTTCTGTGATGTGCGAGACACCGTGCGGATGATCGAGCAGGTGGGCGAGACGGGTCTGCCGGCCGGAGAGGTTGTCAATGTCGGAAACGACCAGGAGATCACGATCAATGATCTGGCGGAATTGACGCGCCAACTCGCCGGCAGTTCGTCCGAGATCCGACACATTTCCTGCGCCGAAGCGTATGGCGAGGATTTCGCGGATGTGACGCACCGCTGTCCCGACCTGACCCGGCTCAACACGATGATCGACTACAAGCCGCGCTGGACGCTGGCCCAGACGATCGAGGAGTTGATCGACCGCGAATGGCGACTCTGTCGTTCGGCGTCATAGACCTCCGCGCCGTGTTGTCGATCATCGGGGTAAAGCGCAGCGCCGCCTGGCATTTTTGCGACTTGCGCCGTGCGATCGCCGGCTGCAGGACGTTGGCGGTCCGACGCTGAGGGCTTTCGCGCCTCTTTCGCCGTTGGGCACTCTTCCCTAAGATCCGGTGCTCGCGCGACAGGGGTTAGGGCGGTGGGCTTGCGCACTCCGTATCTGCTGTTTCTCGGCGATGCCCCCGACCAGCTCGCCGCCAAGACCGCGGCCGGCATCGCCTTCTGGCGGCCCGAGATCGCGCGCGGCCAATTCCTGCTCTCCGGCTGCAAGGCCGATCTCGGCCTGCCCGACATGACGATCGAGGAGGCCGCCGGCGCGGGGGTCGGCACCGTCATTCTCGGCGTCGCCAATCGCGGCGGCCTGCTCGGCGAAGGCTGGGACATCCCGCTCGTCCGCGCCCTTGAACTCGGCATGGACATCGCCAGCGGCCTGCATCGCCGCCTGTCCGAGGTGCCGGTGCTGCGCGACACGGCGGCGCGGCTGGGCCGGCGTCTCGTCGATGTGCGGCACCCGACGCGCGATTTCGCGGTCGGTAACGGCGTGAAGCGGCCCGGCAGGCGGCTGTTGACGGTCGGCACCGATTGCTCGATCGGCAAGATGTTCACCGCACTCGCGCTCGAAAAGGAGATGCGCGCCCGCGGGTTGAAGGCCGATTTCCGCGCGACCGGGCAGACCGGCATCTTCATCGCCGGCGACGGCGTATCGATTGACGCGGTGGTTTCCGATTTCGTGTCGGGCGCGGTCGAATGGCTCTGTCCGGCCGGCGATCCCGATCACTGGGACGTCATCGAGGGCCAGGGATCGCTGTTCCATGCCTCCTATGCCGGCGTCACCCTCAGCCTCATTCACGGCGCGCAGCCTGATGCGCTGGTGATGTGTCACGCGCCGGCGCGCACCCATATGCGCGGCCTGCCGAATTATCCGCTGCCTGACCTCCAGCTGTGCATCGAGCGCAACGTCGAGGCGGCGCAACTGACCAATCCGGCGGCCCGCGTTGTCGGGGTCAGCGTCAATACTGCGGCGCTCGACGCCGCGGCGTCGCGCGACTATCTGCGCCGCACCGCGGATCGCCTCGGCCTGCCCTGCGTCGATCCGGTGCGTACCGGTGTCGGCGCGATCGTCGACCAGCTTCTTCTCTGACCGGCAAGCATGGCGCCGTCGCCGCAGCGCCTGAGGGTGGTTCGCCAGTCGTGGCCGCTCGCCCAGCCGTTTGCGATCTCGCGCGGCAGCCGCACCACCGCTGAGGTGGTGGTCGCCGAGATCTTCGACGGCGATTCCCGGGGACGCGGCGAATGCGTTCCCTACCCGCGCTACGGCGAAAGCGTCGATGATGTGGTGCGGGCGCTCGAAGCAATGGCGGGGGCTGTCTTTTCCGGGCTCGACCGCGAGGCGCTGCAAAGGGCGATGCCGCCCGGGGCGGCGCGCAATGCGCTCGACGCCGCCTTCTGGGACCTCGACGCCAAGCGCGCCAACCGCCCGGTCGCCGAACTTGCCGGGATCGGAGCACTGCGGCCGGTGGTGACGGCCTATACGCTGAGCCTCGATACGCCCGAGCGGATGGGTCACGCCGCAGCCGCTCAGCGCAGGCGGCCGCTTTTGAAGCTCAAGCTGACCGGGGCCGGCGACATCGAGCGCGTACGTGCGGTGCGCCACAATGCACCACAGGCGCGGCTTATTGTTGACGCCAACGAGGGCTGGAGCGAGCGCCATTTCGTCGAATTGGCGCCGGCCTTGGCCGAGCTCGGGGTCGAGCTGATCGAGCAGCCGCTGGCGGCCGGCGCCGACGCTGCGCTTGGCGAATTGCCGCATCCGATCCCGGTTTGTGCCGACGAATCCTGCCACACAACCGCCGACCTCGGCGGGCTCGTCGGCAAATACGATGCGGTCAACATCAAGCTCGACAAATCGGGCGGGTTGACCGAAGCGCTCGCCCTGGCCGAGGCGGCGAGGGCGCGCGGGTTCAGGGTCATGGTCGGCTGCATGATCGGCACCTCGCTGGCGATGGCGCCGGCGATGCTTGTCGCCCAGCGCGCCGCGATCGTCGACCTCGATGCCCCGTTGCTGCTGGCATCCGACCGCGCCAGCGGGCTGCGTTACGACGGCAGCACGGTCTACCCGCCCGAGCCGGCCCTGTGGGGCTAGGATTTTGGGGGTGATCTACGCGCCTCATCGCCTCGATGAGGGGATCGCGGCGCTTGCCGGAGAGACGGTGTTTAGCGCGATCCTGGAGCGCGCCGGCAGCCCGCGCTTTCGCCGGCGCCGCAACGGCTTTGCGACATTGCTGCACATCATCCTGGAGCAGCAGGTGTCGATCGACGCCGCCGCGGCGATGCACCGCCGGCTCGCCGGACTGTGCCAGCCGGTTGCGCCCGGGCCGTTTCTCGCACTCGACGATTCGAGCCTGCGGAGCTGCGGCTTCAGCCGGCAAAAGATGGATTACGCCCGGCGCCTCGCGCAGGCCGTCGCCGGCGGCGAGTTCGATTTCGTCCGGCTTGACGCGGCCGACGATGCGGCGGCGCTCGCGGCCCTGATCGGCCTCAAGGGCATCGGGCGGTGGAGCGCCGAAATCTACCTGATCTTCGCGCTCGGCCGGCCGGATGTCTGGCCCGCCGGCGATCTCGGACTGCAACTGGCCGTCGCGGAGTGCCTCGGACTCTGAAGCTCGCCCCGGCGAGCCGGCATTGCGGCGGATCGGCGAGGCATGGCAGCCCTGGCGCTCGGTGGCCGCCTGTCTGTTCTGGCAATCCTACCTCCACGCCCGCGGCCGCGCTGCGCCGCTTCTGGCGCCGGAGCTCTATGCCGTAGGCGGGTAGGCCGCGAATTCGGTGGCGGCGGGCCGAGTCAGGATTTCGGCAGCCTGAATTGCTGGCCCGGGTAGATCAGGTTCGGATCGCGGATCTGGCTCCGATTGGCGGAGTAGATCGTCGTATAGCGGGTGCCTTCGCCATAGGTGTGGCGGGCGATCAGCCACAGGCTGTTGCCGCGCCTGACGACATAGGTGCCGCCGCTCGCCAGCGCCGTTGCGGCGGGCGGCGCGAACGGCGCGGCGATACGATGGGCGACGGCGCCGTCGGCGGCGAGCTCGTCGAGGCGCAGCTCGACGCCGCCCGCGGGTCCTCGATGCGGCGATACGAGCGACCATTTCCCCGCGGCATCGGCGGTGACCGTGCCGAGCAACCGATCGCCCGCGTACACGTTGAGGCGCGCACCGGGGTCGGCATGCCCGGACAGCACAAGCCGGTTGCGCGCGCCGTATTGGGCGGTGTCGAGCGCCAGCGCCTGACCTTCGGGCGCCGGGGCCGGCTGCTGCAGCACGCGTGCCGGCTTGTTCGCATCGCCCGGGAGCAGCACCGCCAGCGTCGACGGGTTGCTTCCGGCCGAGGCCGGGGGCGGCACCGACAACGCGACGACATCGCCCGAGCGGCGAGCCGGTCCGCCCTCCCGGCCGGTCGCTTCGAGACTGAGCTGGCGGTTGCCGGGCGCGATCGGCGCGTCCGGCACCAGCACCCATTCGCCGCGCGCGTCGGCGGTGACCGCGCCGATCGGCTTGCCGTTGTCGAGCACGCGAACCCGGTCGCCAGGCATGGCGCGGCCGGCGATCACCGCGTGGCCCTGCGGGTTGACCCGTACGATATCGAAGCTCGGCGGCCTTGCCGCCGCGGCGGGGGCCGATGGCGCCACCGCGGCGGCCGCCGCGGGGTGAGATGCGAGCGCCGAAGCGGGCTGCGGGGCCGGCCGGCTTGGCGACATCGTGCCGCGCAGGCCAATGACCGCGGCGAAAGCGATCAGCAACGCCGCCATGGCCGATCCCAGCCAAACGATGCTCCGCATCGATGCCCGCCGTCCAGCTCCCGGTGTGGCCGCAACTCTATGTCTGGCCGCGCGCGCTTGCAATCGCCGCGGGATCGGACGAAGACGGACGAAGGATGACGAGCGCCCGAGGGCGATCCAGGGATCTGATTTGCGAGGTTCGATGCCGCACGTAACCCGACTCTGCGTCTATTGCGGCTCTGCCGTCGGGCTCGACCCTCGCTACCGCGCCGCCGCGCGAGAACTCGGCGACGCGCTGGCGAAGGCAGGCATCGACTTGGTCTATGGCGGCGGGCGGATCGGGCTGATGGGTGTGCTCGCCGACGCGGTCCTGGAGGCGAGGGGGCGGGTCGTCGGCATCATTCCCGACAGGTTGCGCGATGCCGAGCTGGCGCATCAAGGCGCCAGCGAACTCATCGTCACCGGCAGCATGCATGACCGCAAGCGGCTGATGGCCGAACGGGCGGATGCTTTCGCGGTGCTGCCCGGCGGCATCGGCACCCTCGACGAGACCTTCGAGATCCTCACCTGGCATCATCTCGGATTGCACGACAAGCCGATCTTTCTCGTCGATGTCGCGGGTTATTGGCAGCCCTTGCGCGATTTGCTCGACCACCTCGTCGCGCATGGTTTCGCGGCTCCGCTGGTGCCGAGATTGTTGACGATTGTGCCGAGCGTTGCCGAATTGATGACTGCGCTGGCGCACGCCCAGCCGCGCGGGGCACTCCGCTCCGGGTTGCCATGATCCCGCCGCCGGTTCGCAAGACCTTGAGGTTTATTGATAATCCGCAGCAAAACCGATGCTATCCACGGACACGGTGGACAAGTTTGGGGAAAAGCCCCGTTTTCGATGGGTCCGGAGGGCGATCTCGCGAGGGGCGGCAGAGTTTGCCTGTTTAATAGGCAACCCATGTAAGGCATTGAAAATACATGAATGTGCCCAATCGTCGATTTCAATTTGTAAACGCCAAGTAAGCGCATGGTCACAAAACCATCATTTTACCTGCTGGCATGGCTTGTCAGAGGAGTTCACCCGGGGCTGTTAATAACCCACCGCCGACGCGCGCCGACAAGCTTGCGCAGCGTCCTCCCGGCAGGCTCCGGCGGATCGCCGCCGGCTTGCCCCGTCGGCTTGCTTACGGGTGCCGCGATCTTTATGGTCGCGCCCCTGCAACAGCCGGCCGGCGCAATACGAGGTGAACGCAGATGGCGAAGATCAAGGTCGCGAACCCGATCGTCGAACTCGACGGCGACGAGATGACGCGGATCATGTGGAGCTTCATCAAGAACAAGCTGATCCTGCCCTATCTCGACATCGAGCTTAAATATTACGACCTCGGCATGGAATCGCGCGACGCCCTCACGTTCAGTGAGACAAGATAGGCCATAATCGTCAATCGATCAACTCAGCCGAAACGGAAGCGGTGCGTGGAGGTGCAAGCATGTCAGATCTCGAAATCGTTTGGACGAAAGTTGATGAAGCACCCGCGCTTGCTACGTTTTCCCTTCTGCCGATCGTCGAAGCCTTCGTCGGGGCGGCCGGCGTGAAGATAAAGCTGAAGGACATTTCGCTGGCTGGCCGCATCATCGCCAACTTCCCCGACAAACTGACGCCAGCGCAAAAGATTAACGACGAGCTCGCCGAACTTGGCCAACTTGCGATGCGCCCCGAGGCCAACATCATCAAGCTGCCCAACATCTCCGCCTCGATCCCGCAGCTGAAGGCTGCGATCAAGGAGTTGCAGAGCAAGGGTTACGACGTGCCGGACTATCCGGACAGCGATGCGACGCCAGCGAATAAGGAAATCCGCGCCCGCTACGGCAAGGTGCTCGGCAGCGCCGTCAATCCGGTGCTGCGCGAGGGCAATTCCGACCGCCGCGCCGCCGGCGCCGTGAAGCAGTACGCGCGCAACAATCCGCATAAGATGGGTGCCTGGACCAAGGACTCGAAAACGCGCGTGGCGCACATGTCGGGCGGCGATTTCTACGGTTCGGAGGTCGCGACGACCATTGCGGCGCCGACCAATGCCCGCATCGAGTTGGTCGGCAGCGATGGCGCGGTCACGGTGCTGAAGGCGAAGACGCCGCTTCAGGCCGGCGAGATCATCGACGCGGCGGTGATGAACCGTAAGGCGTTGCGCGCCTTCTTCGCCGCGCAGATCGACGCCGCGAAGAAGGACGGCGTCCTATTCTCGCTGCAGGTCAAGACAACCATGATGAAGATCTCTGATCCCATCATCTTCGGTCATTGCGTTTCCGTGTTCTTCGCCGATGTGTTCGAGAAGCATGGCGCCACACTGACGCGGCTGGGCGTCGATCCCGACAACGGCGTGGGCGACATGCTGACCCGGATCGAGAAATTGCCGGAGGCTGAAAAGGCGGCGATCAAGGCCGATATCCAGGCCACCTATGCGAAGCGGCCCGGCCTGGCCATGGTCAATTCCGATCGGGGAATCACCAATCTGCACGTGCCGAGCGACGTGATCATCGATGCAGCGATGCCGGCGATGATTCGCGAATCCGGTCGCATGTGGGGCGCTGACGGCAAGCTGCACGACGTAATCGCCGCGATCCCCGATCGTTGCTACGCGCCGCTGTTCCAGGCCGTCATCGAGGACTGCAAGGCGCATGGCGCCTTCGACCCGAAGACGATGGGCTCTGTGCCGAACGTTGGGTTGATGGCGCAGCAAGCCGAGGAGTATGGCTCGCACGACAAGACGTTTGAGGTCGCCGCGGGCGGAACGGTGCGCGTGGTAGCCGATGACGGCACGGTTCTGCTGTCGCAGCCGGTCGAGACCGGTGACATCTTCCGGATGTGCCAGGTCAAGGACGCGCCGATCCGGGACTGGGTCAAGCTCGGGGTGCGCCGCGCGCGCCTGACCGGCACCCCGGCGGTGTTCTGGCTCGACGCCAAACGCGCGCACGACGCGCAGTTGATCGCCAAGGTCGAGACATACCTGAAGAACGAGGACACTTCGGGTCTCGACATCCGCATCCTGGCGCCGGTCGAGGCAATCAAGTTCTCGCTCGACCGCATCCGCAAGGGGCTCGACACCATCTCCGTCACTGGCAATGTGCTGCGCGACTACTTGACCGATCTTTTCCCGATCATGGAGCTGGGCACGTCGGCCAAGATGCTGTCGATCGTTCCGCTGCTGGCGGGCGGCGGGTTGTTCGAGACCGGCGCCGGCGGTTCGGCGCCCAGGCATGTGGAGCAGTTCCAGCACGAAGGCTATCTGCGCTGGGATTCGCTGGGCGAGTTCCTGGCGCTTGGCGCTTCGCTGGAACATCTGGCGCAGACCAGTGGCAATAAGGACGTGCAGGTTCTGGCCGAGACGCTCGATGAGGCCAACGGCAAGATCCTTGAGTACAACCGCTCGCCTGCGCGGAAGATTGGCGAACTGGATAATCGTGGCAGCCATTTCTACCTGGCGCTGTATTGGGCACAGGCGCTGGCTCGGCAGAACAAGAGCTCGGCACTGGCAGCCCGCTTCAAACCGCTGGCGGAAGCGCTGGCGGCCAACGAGGCCAAGATTAATGCTGAGCTGATCGCCGCGCAGGGTAAGTCGGTGGATACTGGCGCTTATTATCTGCCCGATCAGGCGAAGACATCGGCGGCGATGCGGCCGAGTGCGACGCTGAACGCTGCGCTCGCCGCTCTCTGACGCGGCGTCAAATGGAGCTGCCCAGGGCAGCCCGCCGACGACCAGATCACCGTCGATGCCGCCAATGCGATCAAGCATTCCGGGGTTGGCATCAAATGCGCCGGCATCACCCCCGACAAGGGGCGGATGGATGAATTTCATCTGAAGCGCATGTACAAATCGCCGAACGGCACGTTGCGCAACATCCTCGGCGGCACGATCTTTCGCGAGCCGATCATCTGCCGCGACCGATTTCCTCGTTCCCGGCGCCGTCAGTGGGTCCCGGCCTTTGCCGGGACGACAGCCTGATCGGTTGGTTCGATCAAATTCGCGGATACGGGCGTATCGATAAGCCCGCGGTCGGCCAATTCAGGGTTGCGGCGCCGCCTCGTACAGTTCGCGGATCACCTCGGCGAGCGCCTCGGGCCAGGGTCGCGGCACGATGCCGAAGGCCTCGCCGATGCGGCGGCAATCCAGCACCGAATTGGCCGGGCGCTTTGCCGGGGTCGGGTAGTCGGCGGTAGCGATCGCCTCGACCCGCGGCGCGGCTGCGCGCCAGGACGATGCCAGCGCGAAGATCGCCTCGGCGAAACCGTGCCAGGTCACAGCCCCGCCGCCGGTGAAGTGGTAAGTACCCCAGCGTGTGTTGCCGGCCGCGAGCTGAGGCACGACGGCGCCGATCGCGGCGGCGATGTCGCCGGCGCTGGTCGGCGAGCCGATCTGGTCGGCGACCACCCGCAACACCGGGTGCTCGGCGGCCAGGCGCAGCATCGTCTTGACGAAATTGTGGCCGTGCACGCTGTAGACCCAGGCGGTGCGCAGGATCACATGCTCGGCGAGCGCCTCGCGCACCGCGCGCTCGCCCGCCTCCTTGCTCTCGCCATACACCCCGAGCGGCTTCACCGGATCGTCTTCGCGATAGGCGTCGGTCTTCGTGCCGTCAAAGACATAGTCGGTCGAACAGGTGGATAAGCGGGATACCCGCGTCGCGGCAGGCGACGGCAAGGTTGGCCGGGCCGGTGCAGTTGCCGGCCCAGGCGATCTCGCGTTCACTCTCGGCGCGATCGACCGCAGTATAGGCCGCGGCATTGATGACGATGTTCGGGCGCTCGCGCACTACCGCGGCGAACACGGCTTCGCGCTGCGTAATGTCGAGGGCGTCGCGATCGAAGGCAGCGAGTTCAAAGCCCGCAGGCCAGGCGAGGCGGCACAGCTCATGCCCGACCTGCCCCCCGGCGCCGAGCACCAGAAGCTTCATGGCGGCGCGGGCCTATTCGTAGCGGAAATACGGCGGCAACTCGGCCAACGTCGGCTGGCGGCGGTCCTTGTCCGAGAGCAGCGCCACAGCGTCGGCGACCGGCCAGGCGATGCCCAATTCGGGGTCGTTCCACGCCAATCCGCGGTCGTGTTCGGCCGAGTAATAGCGGTTCACCTTGTAGATCACCTCGGTGTTGGGCTCGAGCGTGCAAAATCCGTGGGCAAACCCTTCCGGCATGAACAGTCTGATTGCCCTCGGCGGCGCTGAGCACGACCGCGACATGATGGCCGTAGGTCGGCGAGCCCCGCCGGATGTTGACGGCGACATCGAGGATCGACCCGGCGCTAACACGGACGAGCTTGGCCTGGGCGACCGGCGGGACCTGGAAATGCAGTCCGCGCACGACGCCGCGCTCGACCGAGAGCGAGAGGTTCTCCTGGACAAAGGAGACATCGATGCCATACCGGCGCAGCACATCCTCGCGGAAAATCTCGGAGAAGAAGCCACGCGGATCGCGATGGCGGACCGGCCTGATTTCCTTGACCTCGGCGATGTCGGTCGAAACGACTTGCATTCGGAGAGACCCTCGACAGCGATCATGCGCGCGCCTCTTATAGACGCAATTCCAATGCCGGCAAAATGGCGCGGCGCTCAGTCTCGGTTCCACAGCATTGCCGAGGTGGTCCCCAGGGCACCGACTCGTGAATGTTGTATCGCGGCCAGTCGCGGGTCACCGCGCCGCATTTTCGGTATGCCTAACAGGCGATCGCGGAACGTCATTAGAGCGGTTCCCGATCAGATTGCACGGTCGCCCGATCGCCTGCCACGGACCCTCGATCGTGCGCTCGCCAAGCTTTGCGCAGGATTGCCTTGAGCACGGGCAGGTCAAATCGGCGACGATGTCGATGCGCAGGGACCCGCTCGCCTGTGGCAACTCCTTTGCGGGCTTCCGCTTGACGCTGTCGGCCCGGCAGCCCTAAGGATGCCAGCTGTGAATCGGGTCGCGAAAGGATCAACCGTGCCGCCGGCCGACGAGGTTTACGATGCGCCCGAGCTGGCGCGCAATCCGGCGAATTTCGCGGCGCTGACACCGCTCGGCTTTCTCCAGCGCGCGGCCGCGGTCTATCCCGACAAGCTCGCCGTTATCCACAGGACGCGCCGCTTCACCTACCGCGAGTTCGACGAGCGCTGCCGGCGCTTTGCCGATGCGCTGCGGCGGCGCGGCATCATGCCCGGCGATACCGTCGCGGTGCTGGCGCCGAACGTGCCGGCGCTCTTGGAAGCGCATTACGCCGTGCCGATGGCCGGAGCGGTGCTGAACGCGCTCAACTACCGGCTCGATGCGCGGACGATCGCGTTCATCCTGGGGCATGGCCAGGCCAAGCTATTGGTCGCCGACCGCGAATTCGGGCCGCTCGTGCGCGACGCGCTGCGCGAGTTCGGCCGGGACGTGCCGCTCGTCGAGATCGCCGATGGCGACAATGGCGCGCCCCTCGGCGGCACCGAGTACGAGGATTTTCTCGCCGAGGGCGATCCGGCGGCATCATGGCCGCCGCCGGCCGACGAATGGAGCGCGATCGCGCTCAACTACACCTCGGGCACCACCGGCAATCCCAAGGGCGTCGTCTATCATCACCGCGGCGCCTATCTGAATGCGCTCGGCAACGCGATCACCTTCGGGCTCGACCGGCATTCGGTCTATCTGTGGACCCTGCCGATGTTCCACTGCAACGGCTGGACCTATACCTGGGGCGTCACCGCGGTCGCCGGCACGCATGTCTGCCTGCGCCGCGTCGACCCGGCCGAGATTTTCGCGGCGATCGCCGAGCACCGGGTGACCCATCTGTGCGGCGCGCCGATCGTGCTGAACCTGCTGGTCCACGCGCCCCAATCGGCAAAGCGGCGGTTCGGCCATGTCGTCGAGGCGGCGACCGGCGGCGCCGCGCCGCCCTCGCCGGTGATCGAGGCGATGGAGCGGATGGGGTTCCGCGTCACCCACCTCTATGGCCTCACCGAAAGCTACGGCCCCTCGACGGTGTGCGCCTGGCAGGAGGAATGGGATGCTCTGCCGCCGGCCGAGCGGGTCGGGCATATGGCGCGGCAGGGAGTGCAATACCTGACCTTGGACCGGCAACGCGTCGCCGACCCGGCGACAATGCGCGACGTGCCGGCCGACGGGGCGACGATCGGCGAATTGATGCTGCGCAGCAACACGCTGATGAAGGGCTACCTCGCGAACCCGGCGGCGACCGGCGAAGCCTTCGCCGGCGGCTGGTTCCACACCGGCGACCTCGCGGTCATCCACCCCGACGGCTATATCGAAGTGAAGGACCGCTCGAAGGACATCATCATCTCGGGCGGCGAAAACATTTCGTCGATCGAGGTCGAGGAAGTCCTCTACCGCCATCCGCAAATCATGGAGGCCGCGGTCGTTGCCAGGCCGGATGAGCGGTGGGGCGAGACGCCGTGCGCCTTTGTCGCCTTGAAGCCCGATGCCGGCGCGGTCGCGGCTGATGACATCATCGCCTGGTGCCGCGCCAACCTGGCGCATTACAAGGTGCCGAAGAGCGTTGTGTTCGGGCCGCTGCCGAAAACCTCGACCGGCAAGATCCAGAAATACACGCTGCGCGAGCGCGCCAGGGAAACGTCGGCGTGAGTCTTTTTGCATTGGTCAACCGCCAATGTGTCCTTCGAGACAGCCGCTTCGCGGCTTCCTCAGGATGAGGTAAGTATTTAGTGGCACATACAAATATCCCTCATCCTGAGGAGCACCCCGGAGGGGCGCGTCTCGAAGGACGCACCGTGGCCATGCCAGAAGCTGCGAAGCGTCCTGGGATGATCGGTCGAGATCCGACGATTGGAAGAGCATAGATGGCCGACCTACCCAGTTTCGACATCGCCGGAGAGGTGGCGCTGGTCACCGGGGCGTCGAGCGGGATTGGCGCACATTTCGCCGAAATTCTCGCCGCCGCCGGTGCCAGGGTGGCGCTCGCCGCGCGCCGCACCGACCGCCTCGCCGAGCTGGCGCGGGCGATCGAAGCCGCCGGCGGGGAGTGCCTGCCGCTCGCCTGCGACGTCACCAAAAAGGACAGCATCGCGGCAGCCATTGCCGCGGCCGAGGACCGGCTCGGGCCGTTGTCGATCCTTGTCAACAATGCCGGGGTCGTCGTGTCGAAGCCGCTCTTCGAGCACACCGAAGAAGATTGGGACCATGTCGTCGACACCAACCTGAAAGGCGCCTGGATGGTGGCGCGCGACTTCGCCCATCACCTCGTCGAGCGGAAGCGCCCGGGGCGCATCATCAACATCGCTTCGGTCCTCGGGCGGCGCACGATCGGGCGGGTCCCGGCCTATTGCGCGGCCAAGGCCGGCCTCATTCACCTGACAGAGGTGCTGGCGATGGAACTGGCGCGCTATGGCATCCTCGTCAACGCGCTAGCGCCAGGCTATGTCGAAACCGATTTCAACCGCGAGTTTTTCGCCACCCAGGCCGGCAGGAATTTGATCAGCCGCATCCCGTTAAAGCGCATCGCCCAGGCGCCCGATCTCGACGGCGCGCTGTTGTTCCTCGCCTCGCCGGCAAGCGCCTATGTGACCGGCGCGGTCATCGCGGTCGATGGCGGCCACGGCGTTGCCGCCATCTGAGCGGGCAGCCGATCTGGCGGCGCTCGCCGTCTTTCTCGCCGCGGCGAGCCGGGCGAGCCGGGTTGCCATTGCCGGGCTGGAGCTGCTGTCCGGTGGCGCGATCCAGGAGAATTGGGGCCTCGACGCGGAATTTGCCGACGGTCCATTCGCCGGGAGCCAGCGCCTCGTGCTGCGCACCGACGCGCCGACCGGCATCCCGTCGAGCCTCGGCCGCATCGAGGAATTCGCCGTGCTGCAGGCGGTGTTTGCCGCCGGTGTCGGCGTACCCGAGCCGCTCTGGGCCTGCGCCGACCCGGCCGTCTTGGGCCGGCCGTTCTTTGTGATGCGCCGGATCGACGGCACCGCGCAGGGGCGCCAGATCACATCAGACCCGGCATTCGAACCGGCATTACCCGAGATCGCCGGGCGGCTCGGGCGCGAACTGGCGCGGGTCCAGACGATCCGGCCGCCGCATCCCGGCCTCGCCTTTCTGCCGCTCATTGAAGCGGCGGAGCACATTGCCTCGTTCCGCGCCTATCTCGACCGCCATCCCAACCCGCGGCCGGTGCTCGAATGGGCGGCAAGCTGGCTCGAAACCCATTTGCCGCCGCCCGCCGCCCCGGTGCTGTGCCACCGCGATTTCCGCACCGGCAATTACATGCTGGATGGGACTGAGTTGACCGGCATTCTCGATTGGGAGTTCGCCGGCTGGGGCGACCCAGACGAGGATATCGGCTGGTTCTGCTGCAAAGGCTGGCGCTTTGCCCGGCTCGACCGCGAAGCCGGCGGCATCGCCGCGCGCGCGGCGTTCTATGCCGGATATGAGGGTGCGACGGGGCGGCGTCTCGACCCGGACCGGGTGCGGTTTTGGGAGGTGCTGGCGAATGTCCGCTGGGCGGTCATCGCGCTGCAGCAGAGCGATCGCTATCTGCTCGGCGGCGCGCGCGACCTCGGCACCGCGATCATCGGCCGGCGCGCCACCGAGTGCGAGCTGGAGCTTTTGATGCTGCTCGATGCTGATGGAGCGCAGGCGTCGCGCCCGCAATGCCTCGGGGACGGCCACGCTCCCCACGGTATGCGCGACCTGCCGAGCGGCATCGCCTTGCTCGCCCTCGGGCGCGAACTGCTGCTCGACGGGCTTTTGCCGCTGGTGCCGCCGGAGCGTCAGCGCGAACTGCGCCTTGTCGCCACCGCGATGGCGATTGCCGAGCGCGAAACGTTGGCAGGCGATGCGCCGGCAGACGATATTATGGAGCGGCTGGTCGAGTTTTATGGTGGTCCGGATGACGCGTTGCTGCATCGGCTTGCAGCGGATCTGCGCGAGGGCGCCTTTACAACATGCGAAATGCGCGGGCGGGCCGCGCGTGCGATATTATGGCGGCTGACTATGATGAAGCTGCGCGAGGGCAACCCGCAGTTTCTCGCCGAGAATGGTTTCGGAGAATGAAGACCGTGCCCCAGTCAAGCGTCCGCGACGCCATCGATGCCTTCGCCCGCGGCGAGATCGTCGTCGTGACCGATGATGACGACCGCGAAAACGAAGGCGATCTGATCGTCGCCGCAGTGCATGCGACGCCCGAGAAGATGGCGTTCATCATCCGCCATACCTGCGGCATCGTCTGTGCGCCGGTGACCAGCGAGATTGCCCATCGGCTGCATCTCGCGCCGATGGTCGCCGACAGCGATGCGATCCACGGCACCGCCTTTACGATCTCGGTGGATTACCGCCACGGCACGACGACCGGCATCTCCGCCGACGACCGCACCGCGACGATCCGCGCCCTCGCCAACGGCAATTCCGGACGCGCCGATTTCGTCCGGCCGGGGCATGTCTTTCCGCTGATCGCCAGGGATGGCGGCGTCTTGATGCGCTCGGGCCATACCGAGGCGGCGCTCGATCTCTGCCGCCTCGCCGCGATCGAGCCGGTTGCGGCGATCTGCGAACTGGTCAACGACGACGGCGCGGTCATGCGCGGCCCGCAGGTCGCCGCTTTTGCCAAAAAGCACGCGCTGAAGCGGATCTCGGTGGCCGACCTGATCGCCTATCGACAGGCGCGCGAGAAGCTGGTGACCCGGGTCGCCGAGTTCAAGATCGAGACCGAGGCCGGCGAGTTCATGGGCTATGCCTATGTCACCCCGTTCGACAAGGTGCACCATTACGCCTTCGTCTACGGCGAGATCGGCGACGGGCGCAACGTGCCGACCCGGCTGCATCGCGCCAATGTCGTCGAGGACGTGTTCGGCGGCGCCAAGTCGATCCATGCCGCGCTGAACCGGTTCAAGAATGCCGGGCGCGGCGTCCTGGTCTACCTGCGCGACGGCAGTTCGGGGGTCCCGCCTACCGCGATCGCCGAGAACATCAGCGCTTCGGAGCTCGAACGCAGCCGGCAATGGAAGGAGATCGGGCTCGGCGCCCAGATCCTGCGCGATCTGCGGATCTCCTCGATCCGGCTCTATGCGACGCGGTCGCGCACCTATGTCGGCCTCGCCGGGTTCGGTATCGAGATCGAGGCGACCGAGCCGTTGGAGGAAGCATCGAGCCATCGGCTGATCGTCAAAGAGGGGCGCCAGCCGCGCGACGCGGCCGATTGTTGATCGGGCAGGATTTTTGACCGTCATGGCCAATCGCGAGACCCTGCCTTACGGCGCCTGGCGCTCGCCGATCACCTCGGATCTGATCGTCGGCGAGACGATCGGCCTCGGCGACATTCTGGTCGACGGCGCCGACATCTATTGGATCGAAAGCCGGCCGCGCGAAGGCGGGCGCAGTGTCCTGGTCCGCGTGGCGGCGTGCGGCCGCATCGAAGACATCACCCCGGCGCCGTTCAGCGCCCGCACGCGGGTGCATGAATATGGCGGCGGCGCCGTGACCGTGCGCGGCGGACTGATCTTCTTCAGCAATTTCGCAGATCAGCGGCTTTATCAGCAGGTCAGCGGCGGCGCGCCGGTGCCGCTGACCCCGGAACCGGCACCCGAAACCACCACCCGCTATGCCGACGGGCTGTTCGATGAACGGCGGCGGCGCTGGATCGGGGTGCGCGAGGAGCACGGCGCGGCAGGTCGGGGCGACAACACGCTGGTCGCGGTCGAGCCTGCTGCGCCGGGGCCGGGGACCGGGCATGTGCTGGCGCAGGGCCACGATTTCTACGCGTCGGCGAAATTGTCGCCGGATGGCAACCGGCTCGCCTGGCTCTCGTGGGACCACCCGAACATGCCCTGGGTCGGCACCGAATTGTGGCTGGCCGAAATCGCCGCCGATGGAACTTTGGCTGCACCGCGTCTGGTCGCCGGCGGCCCGGAGGAGTCGATCTTCCAGCCGCAATGGTCGCCCGACGGCATCCTCTATTTCGTGTCCGACCGCACCGGCTGGTGGAACCTGTATCGCATGGACCCAGGTGGCGGCCCAAGTGGCGGCAATGTCCATCCGCTCTGTCCGCGCGCCGCCGAGTTCGGCCAGGCGCAGTGGAATTTCGGCCAGTCGACCTACGCCTTCCTGTCGGCGGAGCAGCTGGTCTGCGCCTACAGCGAAGCCGGGCATGACCGTCTGGCGCGGCTCGACATCGCCGGCGGAAAGCTGCTCCCGCTCACGCTGCCCTATAGCGATTTCGGCGCGGTCAGGGTCGCGGGCGCCCGCATCGTCTGCCGCGCCGGATCGCCGGCCGATCCGCCGGCCATCGTCGCGATCGATCCGGCAAACGGCGCCGTCGAGGTGCTGCGCCGGTCGGCCCCCGCGGCCAGCGACGGCTCGCTGCGCCGCTATTTCTCGGTCCCGACGCATCTCGCCTTCCCGACCGAAGGTGGCCTCACCGCCTACGCCAATTACTATCCGCCGGCCAACCCGGACTACCTGCCCGCGCCCGCCGAAAAGCCGCCGCTCGTCGTCAAATGTCATGGCGGTCCGACATCCTCGGCATCGAGTGTCCTCAGCCTGGGAATCCAGTACTGGACCAGCCGCGGCATCGCCGTCATCGATGTCGATTACGGCGGCAGCACCGGCTATGGCCGCGCCTATCGCGAGCGGCTGAAGGGCGCCTGGGGCGTCGTCGATGTCGACGACTGCGTCAACGCCACCCGCCATGTCATCGCGCAAGGCCTCGCCGACGCCGAGCGCGCCGTCATCACCGGCGGCAGCGCCGGCGGCTATACCGTCTTGGCGGCGCTCGCCTGCCGCGACGTGTTCCGGGGCGGCGCCAGCTATTACGGGGTCAGCGATGTCGCCGCGCTCGCCCGCGACACCCATAAATTCGAATCGCGCTACCTCGACTGGCTGATCGGCCCCTATCCCGAGCGCGCCGATCTCTACCGCGAGCGCTCGCCGCTGACCCACGCCGAGCGCCTCAATCGGCCGGTCATTTTCTTCCAGGGCGCCGATGACCGGGTCGTGCCGCCTGATCAGACCGAGATGATGGTCGAGGCATTGCGCCGCCGCGGCGTTCCGGTCGGCTACCTGTTGTTTGCCGGCGAGAGCCACGGCTTCCGCCGCGCCGAAAACATCAAGCGCGCGCTCGACGCCGAACTCTATTTCTACGCGAGCCTGATCTTCCGCACCCGTCTCAGCTTTTGAGAGGCGCGCGGATCTGCCTGCCTCGACCCGGCCGTGTCGGGCGAATATAGTGACCGGAGACCTGCCGCAGCGATTCTCGCCCAACTACCGGCGCGGCCGGAGCAATGGAGCACAGCGCATGAAATTCGGATTGTTCGGCGGCGCCCGCGCCCGCGGCGGCCCGACCGGCGACAGCGAGGGCTACCACGATTTCATCAAATACGTGATCTCGGCGGAAGAACTCGGATTTTCCAGCGTCTTCCTGGTCGAGCACCATTTCACCGGGTTCGGCCAGGTTTCGGCCTCGCTCAACCTGCTGAGCTACCTTGCCGCGCGGACCGAAAAAATCCGCCTCGGCACCGCGGTCGTCGTGCTGCCCTGGCACAACCCGGTGCTGGTCGCGGAAGAGGCGGCGACCCTCGATTTATTGTCGAACGGGCGGCTCGATTTCGGCGTCGGCAAGGGCTATCGCCCCTATGAATTCTCCGGCTTCTGCGTGCCCCAGGAGGAGGCGACCGCGCGCTTCGACGAGGCGATCGAGGTGATCCGCAAGGCGTGGACCAGCAAGGGCCGCTTCTCCTATGACGGCAAGCTGTGGCACTACGACAACATCGTCGTCGAGCCGGCCCCGATCCAGCAGCCGCACCCGCCGTTCTGGATGGGCGCCGGCAGCGCCGAGTCGATCCGCCGCGCGGCGCGCGAGGGCTACAATCTGCTGCTCGACCAGATCGCCCCGATCGACACGATCATCGAGCGGGTACGCATTTTCCGCGAGGAATGCGCGGCCGTCGGCCGGCCCTACGACCCGATGATGGTCGGCGTCACCCGCGGATTGCAGATCGTCCACAACGAAGAGGAACGCAGGCGCGCCATCATCACCCGCCGCGAGGTGTTGAAGAATATCGGCGATCTGGCGCGCGGCCCCGGCGCCGAGCGCTACCATCACATCAAGGACGATCCCGACGCGTTCGAGCTCGACGATGCGCCGCTGCTCGGCACGCCGGAGGAGATCATCCTCAGGCTGAAGCGGCTCGAAGCCGGCGGCGTCGCCA
The DNA here is from genome assembly GCA_963789255.1 of uncultured Alphaproteobacteria bacterium. Classification (GTDB taxonomy): domain Bacteria; phylum Pseudomonadota; class Alphaproteobacteria; order ATCC43930; family CGMCC-115725; genus DATARH01. The sequence continues at coordinate 709,225 of CAWBJW010000002.1, forward strand.
ACGTGCTGTTCGCCGCGCCCGGCGCTGCGGTCGCGGGCTTGCGCACCTTCGCCGAGGAGATCATGCCGGCCTTCGAGGCGAGCCCGATGGTGCTCGCTCAGGTCTGACCCGTCGCCGCTGGGCTCCTGTCGCCTTATGCTTGTTGGGCGGGGTTGTACCGCTCGGTCTTGAACAACCCGCGGGCGAAGGCGAGGTATTCGGCCTTGGTCATCGCCGGCTCGAAATCGCCGATGATCTTGCGGGCCGGGGCGGCGTCGGCCCAGAGGAGGTCGATCGCGGTCATTGCCAGCAGCTTGGCGGGGGTCAGATAGGCGTGGGTCGGCTCGTTGAGGCGGAAATCCGCGCCGTGCGTCTTGCCGGTCGCAGCGGCGAGGTAGGGGTGGATGACCGGCATCATGTGCGCGATGTCGCCCATGTCGGTCGAGCCGGTGCGGTGGCCGCTCATCTCGAATTCGCCGGGGCCGAACAACGCCTCGACATTGCCGCCGAAGATCGCGCCGAACGCGCGGTCGTTGCGCTGCGGCAGGTAGCCGGGGATGGTGTCGATCTCGACCTCGGCGCCCATCGCCATCGCGCCGGCCTTGAGGCAGCGGTCGACCTTGATGTTGGCGTCGACGATCGCCGCGAGCGAGCCGCCGCGCACGAAGGTCTCCATCGTGACCTCGGCGGGGACGACGCTGACCGCGTCGCCGCCCTTGGTGATGATCGGATGGATGCGGATCGTGTCCTTGTCCCAGAAAGTCTCGCGCTGCGCGTGGATCGCGTTGAGCGCGAGCATCGCCGCGCTGAGGGCGTTGATGCCGAGTTGCGGCGCGCCGCCGGCGTGGCTGGCGCGGCCCATGAAGCGGATCATTTTGACGAGCGCGCCGTTCGACAAATCGGCGATGAACGAGCGCTTTGTCATCTGGTCGTGCGAGCCGGCATGGATCATCATCGCCATGTCGATGTCGTCGAAATGGCCCTTGGCGACGAGTTCGGGCTTGCCGAGCAGGAACTCGATCTCGCCACGCTGGCGGCGTTTGAGGCGTTCCTCGACGTCGATGAATTCCTCGGCCGGCACGGCAAAAAAACCAGCTCGCCGGACAGCAGGTCCTGCGCCTGGACCGCCGACAGACCGATCGCGACGCCGAGCATGCCGGCGATCTGGGCGTTGTGGCCGCAGCTGTGCGCGGCGCCGGTATGCGGGTCGGCAAGCGGGTGGTCCGAGGTGCGCAGGCTGTCGAGTTCGCCAATCACGGCGAGGCGCGGACCGGGTGTGCGGCCCCGGATGCGGCCCTTGACCCCGGTCAGCGCGAGGCCGGTTTGCGGCATCAGGCCGAGCGCCGCCATGCTCTCGGCTACCAGCGCCGAGGTCCTGACCTCGTTGAACCCGGTTTCAGGATGGTGGAGGATGGTCTCTCCGAGTTCGATGATTTCGTTGCCGTGGCGATCGATCGCCTCGCACACTGCCTGTTTCAGTGCTTCCCTGGTCAGATCGTCCTTGCCGCTCATTGCCGCTCCCGCCCGCTCACGCTGCGGCGGCGGGCGGCGCGATCTCGCGCGGGCCGCAGCCGCAGGCACGCGATGATACAGGCATTCGGTCTCCGCCGGCTATGGCATCGCCGCCGCAGGGCCGCCGCCGGCCGAGGCGCGCCGGCATGCAACCGGGAATGGCAGCAGATATGATGGCTTTCGACCGGCAGCGGCTGCTCAGCGCCTTGATGTTGCTCGTCATGGCGCTGTTCGTGTCGGCTGGATTCCCTCCTGTCGCGCGCTGGCGCCGCCAGATCAGGCTGGCCTCGATCATCGGCTTTATTGTCGCGGTGACCGTCGCACTCGGCGAAATCGTCTTTTGGTTGATCGGGCGCGGCCCGTGAACGTCGAGGCGGGACTCGATCGTACCGCTTCGCGAATCCTGCGCCGCGGCTACCATGGTAGGTCGATCATTTATAATGCATTTTAGACCATTCTTGACGACGCTCGCCGTTTTTCGTATCCAAGTCATAATGGTTTGTTAACCAGGTCGCCGGTTGCCCCTGACCGGCGGCCTTGACCGGTGGGGATCCGGGCATGCCGCTCGATGTGCCGAATATCGTTCCCGCGAACAACCTGCGTCTGCCCGACGCGCTGACGATCAAACACGGTCCGGCACCGTTGCTTGGCCGGTTCGTGCTGGAGGGCGACCGGGCTGCCCGTCGGACAGGCATTGAACTGCGTCTGCGCCACGACTTCGACGAACTGGTCACCGTAAACCGGGAGCATGTTGCACGGGGATGGTGGGTTCCCCTGGCCGGCGCATTCAATCCGAACTGTGTCGATCTAAACCCGGGAAACGCGTTCTGGATCTCGGGTGAGGACGAAACCGGCGAAGTGGTCGCCACCTGGGCAGCCCGGATTTATGACTGGACGCGCACGAATTTGGCGGAGCAGATCCGGGCGGCATGGTATGGCCGGGATCTCGGTCAACCTTGTGTATTGACCGCGAACGCGGCGGCACGGATTTCCGGCATTGTCGTTTGCGGCGGCGCGGCGTGGATCCGGCCGGATTTCCGCGGCAAGCACCTTTCCCACCTCGTTCCAAGACTGGGAAAGGCCTACGCTTGCGCCAGTTGGCCGATTGACTGGTCGTTCTGCTACATCAGCCGGCGCAATGTCGACAAGGGTCTCGCCGACAGTTTCGGGCAGAAAAATTTGAGTTTCAGCATCGTGTATCCTGATTCGCCGTGGGGCGAAGCGGTTATTGCCTATACTTCGATAGAAGACGTTTACGAGGATTTTGCCAAATTCTTGTCGAATGATTTGCTACGCAACAATTCTGGATCGACTTCTGCGGACACGACTTTGGAACACATGGTAAGAAAAATCTCGCGCGAGCCTGTTCTCCACGGTAACAATAGCCGCTCATAACAGACCGGTCGCTGCGGTTGGCCTAATTCGTCTTGGTACTGGAGAGCTGCCAGTAACGATGTCGTAACGCGGCTCGCCTGAAAGTGCTACGGATTTGTAGTACTCGCTGACCCACTCTCCGTAGTCCCGATCAGGCATATCCTCGACTTTTTGTCCAATCGCTTGGACACGGCGGAGATTGCCAATCCATTGGTGCCCGTCGCCGATAAAGCGGAATATTGGCTCGCTTTGGTGCGGCTTGACGCCGATGACGATTAATCGCGAGAGGAGGCGGTTCTTCGCGGCAAGCGAGATGACGTTAGAGTCGAACTGGCTAAATGATATTCTCCATTTTTGGGCCAAGGGCCGCCACGAATTTTGTTCATCTTCGAAGATTGTCGAAACGTCCATGGGGGTGACATCAAACCGGTCACTGGTTGGTGGGCAGAAGACAGGCGCGCACAGTTCTGATAAACGGGTGATCGTATGCTCTGCCGAAGATGAGATCTCAGAATGCCATTCAGTATCGAAATACCGGATACGGAAGAGCTTGACCTCCGAGCGCAGAATCTGCTCCTGCGCTGCAAGGAGGGCGGGAAGCTCGACGTTACGCGGATGCAGCTCGACCTCGATTATCGAGCGCTCGTAGACTTGCAGTTTGACAAAGCCGAGATTTTTCACGGCGAAGCCGACGCTATCGTAGTCGGGGTTGGGATCGCCGAGCGCGCCAAAGAACGCCTCGCTATCCGGCAATACCCATTCACCGTCAGGTGTGACCAACATTATGAGCTGCTTCACCGGACCCTCCTGGTGGCGTGCGCCGGCTCGGTCGAAGCCGCGCACCCCCGCAGCTTAGGCCGAGGGTGGTAAAAAGAAGGTGAAATCAAAAGCCGCCAAGTTTGCCGGCCGCGGTCGCCAAACCGGCGGGGGCTTATCGGATGCAGCGTTCGCCGCGAAGCGAGGCGCCAATCATCGCGGCGGCCATCCCGCTGGCCCGCTCCGGCCGGGTGCTTGCCACGGTGGCGCTGATATTGGCGTCGGGGATGCAGGCCGCCGACGCCACAATCGCCAACGTCGCGTTGCCGCAGCCTGGAGCGGGATCTCGGCGGCGGGCTGGGGCTCGGCGCCTGGGTCATGACAAGCTATCTCTGCTCAACCGCGATTGCCGCGCCGCTCACCGGAGCGCTGCGCCGCCGCTTCGGGGCGCGGGCCCTGTTCGTCGGTGCAGTCGGCACTTTCATCGTCGCATCGCTGTGCTGCTCCCTCGCCCCGTCGCCGGGAATGCTCATCCTGTTCCGCATCTTTCAGGGCGTCGGCGGCGGCGTGATTCATCCGCTTGCACAGGCGATCCTGCTCGACCTTTACCCCAAAGAGCGGCATGGCCGGATGCTGGCAATTTGGGGAGCGACGATAATGGTCGGGCCGATCGTCGGCCCGGCACTCGGGGGCATCATCACCGACCTGGCGTCATGGCGCTGGGTTTTTGCCATCAATATCCCGCTCGGCGCCATGGCGATCGGCGGCATGTGGCGGGTGCTGCCGAGGAGCGAACTAGGCACCGATTTGTCCATCGACTTCGCCGGCGTAGGGCTGCTCACAGTCGGCATTGGTGCCTTGCAGCTGTGTCTCGAACGCGGCGTGGGGCACTCCTGGCTGCACTCGCCCGAGCTTTTTGGCGAAGCGGTGATCGCGATGGCCGCCCTTATCGCGATAGCGGCGCGGGTGCGTTCGGCCAAGTTCAGGGCATTTCGACCGAGCGTGTTTCGCAACGTCAATTTCGCCGCTGCCGCCTTTTTCAATTTTACGGCGAGCGGGCTGCTCTTCGTCGCGATTGTCTTCGTCCCGGGATTGGTCCAGGGACCGCTCGGCGATGACGCGACACTGGCCGGCATGACCATTGTCCCGCGCGGCATCGCGATGATGCTGAGCATGCTGCTCGCCGGCCAGCTCATCGGCAAAATCGAGTTCCGCGCGCTGCTGCTCGCCGGGATGGGGCTGATGGCAGCGGGTCTCCTGCTGCTCTCGATGGCGAATCCGCAGCACGCTCTGCCGATGATCGTCGTCGGCAGCACAATACAATCGATCGGTGGCGGGATGCTGTTCACCAGCCTCAGCACGGTTGGGTTTTCGACCCTGGCTCCGGAATTGCGGACCGACGCCGCCGGGGTTTACAGCCTGCTGAGGCAGCTCGGTTGCGCTTTCGGCGTGGCGCTGATGACGGCGGTGCTGCGCGCGAAGATAGCGGCGAACAGCCTGGGCGGGCCAATTCCCCCGCACTTCCAGGATATTGCGGCGCTGCACGCTTACAGCGCTTGCTTCCGGGCGATGGCGGTTGCCGCGCTGATCACGATGCCCGGCGCCTTGCTCTTCCGGCTCCCGTCGCTTCGCCGCCCAATGAAAGAGATCGCATAGAGGCGGCGGCGCTAGGCTACCGCGCGGCGGGCCTCGCTTTCGCCGGGCGGACGCGAAACCACCTCGTTGGCGAGCGGCGGCGAGACCCGCTGTTGCTGCGGCAGCGTGATCCGAACCAGGGTGCCGCGCCCAGGATTGCTTTCGATTGCCAAATTCCCGCCATGGGCTTCGGCCAGCCCCTTGGCGATCGGCAGACCGAGCCCGGTGCCGCCATGCGTCTTTGTCGTGGCGGGCTTTGCCTGTCCGAACGGCTGCAATGCACGATCGATTTCGTCCTCGGCCATGCCGATGCCGTAATCCTGGACTTCGAGCACCAGACCTCCGCTAGCGTCGAGCGAGGCGCGGATGTTCACCCGTCCGCCTTCGTGCGAAAACTTGACCGCGTTCGACAACAGATTGAGCATGATCTGCTTGATCGCCCGCTCGTCGCCCCAAACCGAGATCTCTCCTTCGGGCGCCGTGGTGATGAGGGTGACATTGCGGCTGCGGGCGCGTTCGCTGACCATGCGGATCGCCTCAGCGATCACCGGTCGCGCGGTCACCCTCTCATGCGCCAGTTCGAGCTTGCCCGCCTCGATCTTCGACATGTCGAGAACATCGTTGATGATGGAAAGCAGGAGCAGCCCGCTCGAATGGATGTCCCTGATGTATTCGAGCTGTCTCTTATCGGCAACCGGCCCGAGGACTTCCATCGCCAGGACTTCCGAGAAGCCAATGATGGCATTGAGCGGGGTGCGCAACTCGTGGCTCATATTGGCGAGGAAATCACCCTTGGCGCGATTGGCGAGTTCGGCCTGGAGGCGAGCCTGCTCCATCTTTTCTTCGGCGGCCTTGCGTTCGGTGATATCCGAATAGAGCGACACCACGCCGCCATCCGGCATCGCCCGGCGGCGGATCTGCAGAATGCGCCCGCTGGCGGTCGCGCGCTCGATCACGTTCGGCAGGTCGCAATTGAATCGCTCGGCCCGCAGACGTGCCTCCTGAACCGGGTCCTCCATCGGACCGAAATCCCCCCGGACTGCCTGGTGCAGGAGAATCTCGCCCAGCGAGGCGTTCGCCAGGTCGGTCGGCAGCTGGAGTAATTTGGCGAACTGGGCGTTCCACGCGATCAGCTTCCCGTCTCGATCGAAGACGCTGAGACCCTCCCCCATATTCTCGAGCGTACTCTGCAACAGCGCACTTTGTCCTGCGAGTTGTTCCTCGCGCGAACGCAGCTCTGTCACCGCTCGGCGCTGGCGGTGCAGAGCACCAAGCATGAGTCCGCCGAGCCCGCCGATGATCGCCGCGAACAGCAGCGCGTGATATCCCCGGGGCATCGGCAGAAACGCGCCGGCGCCACAGGCGATCGCCACGAGCGTGCACAGCACGACGGTTACGCGCTGCAAGCGGTCCCAGTCCGGTAGGCGCCCGAGATGCCGATTGGCCATTGGGTCTTTGTCCACAACAGGCTTGCGCGTTTCCGGCTCGCCAGGTGGCGCCTGGCGGGCGTCTCGATCGAATGGACCCGGCGACGGCGCGACATCGCGCGCACTAGACCGGGCCGCCAGAGGCAGAGCGCCGCGCCGAAGGTGCACGTCTTCCCCCTCGCAATTCAAGTCCTTAACTTTTCAGCCGCCTGGGTTAATTTTCGGTTAGGCCGCCGCCGCGGCGATGATGCGCAGCGAAAAGTCAGGTATCAGCTTTCCGGGGTCAGGATCAACGCGTCGAGCGCGGCTGCGCCAGCGCCCTTCGGCCGCACCAGGAGAGGGTTGATGTCGATGCTGGTGAACTCCGCGCGCTTTGCTGCGGCAAACAGCGAAAGGCGCGACAGCGCCGCGGCCAGCGCATCGAGATCGCAGGGCATCTGACCGCGCGCCCCCTCGAGGATCGCCTTGCCGCGCAATTCGCCGATCAGCCGGTGCGCCTCCTCGATCCCGAACGGGGCGATGCGGAAGGTCACGTCGCGCAATACCTCGACGAAGATGCCGCCGAGCCCGAGCATGACGACCGGGCCGAACACCGCATCGTTCTGGACGCCGAGGATCATCTCAACCCCGCCCCTGACCATCGGCGACATCAGGACGCCGTCGATCGTCGCGCCCGGCGCCCGCGCCCTGACCCGCTCAACCAGGCGATCATAGGCGGCGCCCGCCTCGGCGGCGGGCACGTCAAGCATGACGCCGCCGATTTCGGTCTTATGAGTGATCTGCGCCGAGACGATCTTGAGCACCAGACGTTCGCCAATCCGGGCGGCGATGGTTGAACGCCTCCTCGGCGTCAACCACCAGCCGTTCGTCGAGCACCGGGACGCCCGCCGCGGCGAGGATGCGCTTTGCCTCGTGCTCGGCGATCGGGCCCCGCGGCAGCGCTGGCAGGTCGTGCGGCACCGGCGGCACCGGCAAGGGCGGCGTCGCCAGCCGCTCGGCACAGCGCACCGCCGCGGCGATCGATTGCACCGCGCGCCACGGATCCTCGTAGAGCCCGACCCCGGCCGCCTCGTAACGGCGTTGCATCTCAGGGGTGGCAATCGCCGACAGCGCGAAATAGCGGTCGGGATAGCGCGCCGCCGCCGAGGCTGACCGCACGGAACAGCGGCTCGGCCATTTGCGGCGAACTCGCCCAGGTCGTGAAGAACCCGACCATGGAAGGGAAATTCTCCCTGCCGAGCAGCAACTCGAAGCCCTTGTCGAGGATCGTCGGATCGTTGAGGGCCTGAGCCGTGACATCGACCGGGTTGCGCGGCGCCGCGAACGGAACCCAGCCGAGCACCTCCTTCTGCAAATCGTCGGCGAGCGGGGTCAGCTCCAACCCCTCCTCTTCGGCGGCGTCGGCCATCAGGACGCCGGCGCCGCCCGACATCGTCACCACCGCGAGCCGGCGCGACCGCGGCAGCCGCCCGCGGGTGCAGGCATACGCGATCTCGACGAGATCCGCCGGGGTCTTGGCGCGTTCGACGCCGATCTGGCGCAACGCCGCGTCGTACACTGCATCGCTGCCGGCGAGCGAGGCGGTATGCGAGGCCGCCGCCGCGGCGCCGATCGTCGAGCCACCAACCTTCATCGCGATGACCGGCTTGCCGTTGGTGCGGGCGCGCGCGACCGCCTCGGCGAATGCCGCGCCATCCTTGATCGCCTCGACATAGCAGGCGATCGCCGTCGTATCCGGGTCGTCGGCGAGGAACGAGATGCCGTCGGCGACCGACACCTCGGCTTCGTTGCCGGTGCTGAGCCACACTCCGACCGCGATGCCGCGGCGCGCGGTCAGCGCCAGCAGATGCGTCCCGAACGCCCCCGATTGCGTCACCATGCCGAGCGGGCCGGCCGGCGTCGGACCCTCTTCGAGGAACGAACTGAACGTCGGAGTGTGGCCGATCCGCATGTTGAACAGACCCAGGCAATTCGGCCCGCACAGCCGGATCCCGCCGCCCTGCGCGATCTCGATCATGCGCTCCTGCATCGCCCGGCCTTCCGGCCCGATCTCGGCAAAGCCGGCAGTGAACATCACGACCGCCTTGACGCCCTTCTTGACACACGCCTCCATCGCCTCGATCGCGAGGTTGGCCGGCACCGCGATCACCGCGCACTCGACCGCCCCCGGCACCGCGGCGATGTCGGGATAGGCCCGCAGGCCCTGCACCGTGTCGCGCGTCGGGTTGATTGGATAGAGCGCGCCCTGGTACCCAGCCTCGCGGTAGTAGCGCAGCGAGCGGCCGCTGATCCGGGTCGGATCGTTGGAGGCGCCAAAGATCGCTACCGAGCTGGGGGAAAGCAGCGGCGTCAAGGGATGCGGTGGGGTCATATCGGAGGCCATCGCTGATGAAGGAACGGGCAAGGCGCGCATCCTTCGGCGAAACGCGCGCCAGTGCAAGGTTAGGCGCTGTCCAGGACAGCACCCAAGGTTAAACCCGGGCGAGCGTCAGTCTGGCAAGCTCAAGCCTAAGCAAGCCCAAGCCTGGCGAGCCCCTGGGCCGCCGGTGCGGCGCTAAAATGAAGAGACATTTCTGCATCTGGGACCTACGATGGCGGCAAGGACTCCGGTGGTGCGCCGAATCGAAAGGGAGCGACTGTCTGCCTCGGCAAATTTGCGGACCTGGCGCGGGTTGACGATCGCCACCGGCAGGCCGGCCTCGGCCAGAGTGACCGGGGTCAACGTTCACGTTCGCTCCGACCGAACCGCGTTCCGCTGCGATACCGATGGCGAGGGCTTGGCCGAGCTGGTGCGTCGGCTGCGTCCGCTCAGCCCGCGTCTCGCGGTCATGGAAGCGAGCAGCGGCTATGAGAGCCTCGTCGCGAGGACCCCGAAACATGCGGGCCGCCGGCTGGACTCGGCCAGCCAGGACAGCCCGACAAACCAAGCTATGCCGAGATAGGAGGGAAGCGATGCGGATCCATAATCTCTACACTGACGCCAATGGCCAATCGCATTACCGCGACATCGAGGTAGAATGGGTCGAAACGCGGCGCGGCAGCAAATTGTCGAAGCGGCTGCCGGCGACCGGGATCATCTTTCGCGAGACCGCGGCCGAGCACAATGTCGAACTGGCATCCGGCGCCGCGCCGGCAATACATCGTCAACCTCGACGCCGGGGTGAAGATCACCGCGAGCGACGGCGAAAGCCGCTTCATCGCCGCCGGGGAGGTGATTCTGGTCGAGGACACGACCGGTAAGGGTCACCTGTCCGACCACGTGGAGGGCAAGATCCGCCATTCGATCTTCATCCCGATCGAGTAACGCCGTGGCCGGCGGCTCGGTCGAGGACCGGCTCGCGATCGCCGATCTGTTCGTGCGCTACACCACCGCGCTCGATGCCGGCGACGTCGCGACGGTCGTCGATTGCTTCACTGGCGACGCCCGGCTCGAAAGCCCGGTCATCGGGGTCATCGCCGGCGGCGCGGCGATCCGCGCCTTTGCCGGCCGCTTCGCCGCGCAGCGCGCGGGCGGCACGCAGTTTCGCCACATGGTCACCAACATCGCGGTCGAGGTTGAACCCCGGGGCGACCGGGCACGGGCGACTGCCTACCTGCTCGTTCTGATCACCCAGGGCGGCAAAAGCCGCCCGCTCCCGCCCGGCCGCTATGAATGCGAGGCAATCAAAGAAGGCGACGCGTGGCGCTTCAGCCGCCGCACCGTCTTCCACGACCACGACTACACGCTGGACGGGATCTGACGCGATGGCGTCTGGTGGGGAGGGCCGGCGGGGCGCCTCGGTCATCGATCCGGGACGGCGCGAAAACGCGATGTCAACGCTAGCGCGATGCGACACTTTTACGCTATCGTTGGCGTTCCACGCGCTCGCCCCATTCAATTGCACGTTTAGAGGCCCCATGTACGACCGCCGCCCCGGGTTCTTCCGCGAAGACGCCCCCCCAGCCCCCGGCCGCCGCGTCGACGCGACGGTGAAATGGTTCAACGCCAGCAAAGGATTTGGCTTTGTCACGCTGGCCGACGGCACGCAGGATGCCTTTCTGCCGATGGCGATCCTGCGCCGCGCCGGTTACGAGGACGTCCGCGAGGGTGCCTCGATCACCTGCGAGGTCAGCGCCGGCGCCAAAGGTCCGCTCGTCACCAACGTGCTCAACATCGACAGCAGCACCGCCCTTGCCCCGCAGGCCGGCGCGGCCGACCGCCGCCCGGCACGGCCGTCGACTGCGCTCGAGGGAGCGGTGAAGTGGTTCGAGCCCGAAAAAGGCTACGGGTTCATCTCGCCCGATGGCGGCGGCAAGGATGTGTTCATCCACATCACCGCCCTGCGGCGCAGCGGCATCAACGCGCTCGAGCCCGGCCAGCGGGTACGGGTCGACGTCATCGACGGCAAGAAAGGGCTCGAGGCCGACCGCATCACCCTGATTTCCTGAGAGAGGGCGCGGCCGTAGAGGCGGTCCCGAACGACGCCGATGCGTTGCCGCAGCGCAGCCCCGGACCGGCATATAGCCGCCTTGCTCGCCAGCGGGTTTACAAACCTGACCGCAGGGAGCACCGTGGCGCTGGTCAGCGGGCATCCGCTGCGTTCTCGTCGATAACTCCGAGACACCATCTGATGGACTTGCGCGATACGATCCGGACTTATCGGCTATTTTCCGGGTCTTATGATATTGTTTTTGGCCCGGTCTTTCATCCCGGGCGCAAGGAGGCGGTGCGCATCGCCAATGACCGGCCGGGCCAGCGCATCCTCGAAGCCGGGGTCGGCACCGGTCTGTCGCTGCCCTATTTCCGGGCCGATTCGCAGGTCACCGGGATCGACATCTCGGCCGAGATGCTCGAAAAAGGCCGGCGCCGGGTCGAGCGAGAGGGGCTCAAGCACGTCGCGGCGCTGCATGTCATGGACGCCGAACACCTCGATTTCGAGGACAACTCGTTCGATGCGGTGCTGGCGCTTTATGTCGCCTCGGTGGTGCCGAGCCCGGCACGGTTCGCGGCGGAAATGCGCCGGGTGTGCATTCCCGGCGGCACGATCGTTTTGGTCAACCACTTCACAAGCGAGAATTGGGCACTGCGTTTCATGGAAAAGCGGCTGGCGCATCTGGCCCGTCATATCGGTTTCCATGCCGATTTCCCGCTCGACGCCTTCCTGCGCGAAAGCGGGCTGGCGGCCCGCGAAATCCGGCCGAGCAATCTGTTCGGCTATTGGCGGCTGCTGCGCTGCATCAACGAAAAGCCGGCCTCGACGCTCTGCTCACTCGATTGGGCGGACTGCGGTTTCGCACGCGCGCCGGCGCGTCCTTGCCAACGCCCACGGCGCGGGCTCCTCTAGCCCGCAGCCTCGGATGAGGTTTCCCGATCCGAGGTGTTCATCACCTGCCGCGCCTCGGCGATACGATTGATTGTGCGATCTCGCTTCGGGGTTCGCCGCCATGAACCGCTCGAAATCCGTCCGCCGCAGATACCAGCAACTGGCAATAGGTCAGGGCGACGACGTCGGCCTGCCGCAGCCGACCCGACAACAGCGCCATTTCCCCGAAAAACTCGCCGCTCCCCAGCCGCACGCGCCGTTCCGGCAGGACCACCTCGACCGCTCCGGATGCGATGAAGAAGACCGCCTCGCCCCGCTCTCCCTTGCGGATGATACGATCGTTCGGTACCGCGAAGCGCGGGCGCAACAGCCGGCATACGCGGTCGAGCTGGCGCTCGTCGAGACCCGCCAGTATGTCGAGTCGCTCGACCAGTTGGCGGGTATCGAGCCCGATGTCGAAGCGCGGGCGCTGTTCGGCCGCCTGAGCGCCAAGCACGCTGCGCTTCAGATCATCGTAAACCTCGTGCGCGATCAGCCCCTCCTCGAACAGGCTTTGGTATCGCGTCATTTCCTGGCGCAGCGTCGATTGGCGCAGAAATCGTGCCTCGAGCTCCGCCGCATAATCGGGGTATTGCCGCCGCATCGCGTCCAGAGCACTCGCGACCGCGTCGCGCCGCTGGCCAATGATGTCGCCGGCGATGCCGGCGATGCGCTCGCCGAAGAGCGCGCGAATCTGCTGATTGTTGAAGCGGACCAGACGCTCGACCACAAAGCGCATGATCAAGAGGATTTCGACGCGATCGGCGAGGCGGTCCCCGAGAGGCCGGACGATCCCCAGGCGGCGGTAAAAAAAATAGGCGATGCGGAAGCCGATCGGGAACGCGAGCGCCGCCTCGCCGGCCCGGCGATAACCAACGCGTCCCGCGCTCCTCGCCGCCTCGGTAAACGCGTCCGCGTTGCCGAGCAACACCTGCACCGCCGCCGGCGAGGCGACCCGGTCGCTCAGCATCCCGAGGACCAGCACGCGCTCCTGGTTGCCGAGAGCGACGAGGGCGATCGCCAGACGGTCGCGCTCGGTCAGGTTGCGTGTCGTGGCCGCTTCGGCGTTTGCCGCCGCGATCTTGGCCTCGTAGGGAGCGATAACGCGCTCGACGGCCGATCGGGAGAGCGCATGGGTCTGGGCGATCTCGTGCGCTGCCTCGCAGGCCTCGGCGTAGGACAGCGCCAGGATCTGGTCGCGCAGCGCCTCGTCTCTGGGCGACAGGCGGTCGAGCCCCAGCAGGCCGATCACGAGACGCAGCGTCGTGCCGTTGACGAACAGCGTGAACAGCACAAACCCGGTCGCCAGCACCGCGACAAAACGCTGGATACCCGGCGGCAACGCCCGGTTTTCGGTAACCGCCAGCGCCAATACCAAGGTCAGCGCACCGCGCAAACCGCCCCAGATGATCGCGAGCTTGTACGACGCGTCGATGCGCTGGGTCAGCCCGAAATGCTCGAAGGGCGGCACGAGGACGAACAACGCGAAAACGCGCGCTCCGAACGCCGCCGCGATCAGCACCCCCAACAGAAAAAGATCATGGAAGCCGATGTCGACCAGCAATCGCGGAACCAGGATCGAGGCCAGCACAAAGATCAACGAGCGCGCCCAGAAGGCGATCTGTTCCCAGAGATCGGCGAGGAACGACCAGTTTTCCGGCGCGATCCGGGACGGTCCGAGGGCGCTTAGCGTCAGTCCCGACGCCAGCACCGCAACGACGCCCGACACATGAAACAGGCGTTCTGCGGCGATAAACGCCAAATAGGCGAAAGCCAGGGTCAGCGTTGCTTCCGCCAGCCGGTCGTCGCCAACCCGCGGCATCATCCAGAGCAGAACGCGGCCCGCGAGGAGCCCGACGACGCCTCCGCCGACGAACGACACCGCAAACTCGCCGAGCCCCGCGATGGCGTTCGGTTCGCGCCCGGTCTCGATCATCCCGAGCAGCACGACGAACAGGGAAATCGCGGCGGCGTCGTTGAGCAGGGCTTCGCCTTCGACCAGGCGCGTCAGCCGCGCCGGTGCGCCGACGTCGCGAAAAATGGCGATGACCGCCGCCGGGTCCGTCGTGGCAACAACGGCGCCGAGAAGGAGGCAAACCACGAGCGGCACCCGCGCGAACGGCCACAGCGCAAGGCCGACCACCGCCGTCGCAATCAGCGTGGCGATGACCGCGAGGAGCAGTATCGCGGCGGCGTCCTCGGCGGTCCGCCTGACATCCGTCGCAATCCCGGCCTCGAAGACGAGCAGCGGCAGAAAGACGTAAATGAAGGTGACCGAACTGACCGGCAGATCGGCAAACCGCCCGGCGGCGGCGTCGACCGGGCCCGACAGCCCCAATTGATGGGAGACCGCCGGGAACGCGCCGATCCCGACGCCGACCGCCGCAAGCAAAACGGCGGGCGGCAGCCTCAGGCGAACCGCAAGCGGTTGGCTTATCCCGACGACGACCAGCAAGCCGGCAATGACGAGCAGCACAAACACGGTATCAAGCATGGTATCCAGGCGGCCTGCATGCCTCGACGGAACAATGGCGGCGGGAAACCGGGAGCCGAGCGTGCCTCGCGCGCCGGCGGCTGCGGCACACCGGGAAACGGCGACCGGACCAAGCGCCTCGCCGGCCGCATCCTATCGAGGCGGAGTTGCACGGGCCAGAATAACCGGAGGCGATCGCGTACTGATGCCGGACGATATTGTCCGTCTGGTGTGCCGGTTTTTTGGCTTTTATTGGTCAGGCCGATCTCGTATCGACAACCAGGTCGGCGACGGGCGATCCGGGATCATGAACGCGCGCGCAACGCCGCAGATCGGCGCCTCGGCGCGTAAATCCGTGGCATATCGCCCGGCTCGGGCCGCAAAGCCGGCAGACGCCGCATCGGATGCGGCGGTTGAACGGAGAGGTTGGGGTTCGCACGAGGAAAAGCTGGTGCCCAGGGGCGGAATTGAACCACCGACACACGGATTTTCAGTCCGTTGCTCTACCAACTGAGCTACCTGGGCGCCGAGGACGGCCGGGCTTATAGAGGATGTCGGCGCCGGCTGTCCAGCGCATCGGACGCCGCCGGGGATCGGAGCAGCCCGCTACCCACCTGTTCCTGGGATAATCAGGAGGCGGGATGGTCGAGCGGTTGGAGCTGGTGATATCGGAACGCCGCATCCGCGCCCGGGTCGCCGCGCTGGCCCGGCGGATCGACGCCGATTACCGCGGCAGGGCGCTCAGCCTCGTCGTTGTGCTGAAGGGCGCCGTTGTCTTCGCCGCCGATTTGACGCGGCGCCTCGCCATCCCGCTGACGATCGATTTCGTTGCCGCCTCGTCCTATGGCGCGGGCACGCGATCGGCGGGCCGGGTCGCGCTCTGCGGGATCGACGGGCTCGATGTCGAGGGCCGGCATGTCCTCGTCGTCGAGGACATAATCGACACCGGCCTGACCGCCGCGGCCCTTGTCGATGGCCTGCGGCGGCGCGGCCTCGCCAGCCTGGCGCTGTGCGCGCTGCTGCGCAAGCCGACGGCCGCCGCACTGGATCTGCCGGTCAGCTATGTCGGTTTCGACATCCCGGACGAGTTCGTCGTCGGCTACGGCATGGATTACGCCGAGCGCCACCGCAACCTGCGCGGCATCCACCGCCTCATTCTCGCCGGCGACGCCGCAGGACCCACCGATCCCGCATAGGGGTCCCCTGGGAGCGCGGGCGTCCCGCGCGGGCGTGCCGGAGGCCCGCGGTCCGGTTACCTTGCCGCCTCAGCCGCCACGTTACGAGTTCGGCCATGATGAACTTCCCCTACCCCGCCAGCTTCTTCTTCAGCAGCTCGTTCACAACACCGGGGTTGGCCTTGCCGGCGGTCGCCTTCATCACCTGGCCGACGAAGAAGCCGAGCACCTTCGGGTTGGTCGCGTATTGGGCGGCCTGGGCGGGGTGGGCGGCGAGCGCGGCGTCGACTGCGGCTTCGATGGCGCCCGCATCGCTGAGCTGGCGCAGGCCTTTCTGTTCGACGATCGCGGCGGGCGCCGCGCCGGTTTCGACCATCTCGGCGAAGACGTCCTTGGCGATGCGGCCGGAGATCGTGGCGTCGGCGATCAGGTCGATGAGCGCGCCGAGCCGCTCGGGCATGACCGGCGATTGCTCGATGCCGAGGCCCTTCTTGTTGAGCGCGCCGAACAGATCGCCCATCACCCAGTTGGCCGCCGCCTTCGGGTCCCTCCCCTCCGCGACCCGCTCGAAATACTCGGCGGTCGCGCGCTCGGCGACCAGCACCCCGGCATCCTCGGGCGAGAGGCCGTAAGCGGCGATGAAGCGGGCTTTCTTCGTGTCGGGCAGCTCCGGCAATTCGGCGCGCAGATGGTCGAGCCATGCCGGCTCCAGCACCAACGGCAACAGATCGGGGTCGGGAAAATAGCGGTAGTCGTAGTCGTTTTCCTTTGAGCGCATCGGCCGGGTTTCGCCGCGCGCGCTGTCGTAGAGGCGGGTCTCTTGCGCGACCGTGCCGCCGGCCTCGATCAGCGCGACCTGGCGGCGCGCCTCATGGTCGATCGCCTGCATCACAAAGCGCACCGAGTTCAGGTTCTTGACCTCGCAACGCGTGCCGAGCGGCATGCCCGGATGGCGCACCGAGACGTTGCAGTCGCAGCGTAAGGAACCCTCCTCCATGTTGCCGTCGCAGGTGCCGAGATAGCGCAGGATCGAGCGCAGCTTGCGCAGGTAGATGCCGGCCTCCTCGGCGCTGCGCAGATCGGGCTCGGAGACGATCTCCATCAGCCCGATGCCGGCGCGGTTGAGATCGACATAGGTCTCGCGCGGGTGCTGGTCGTGCAGGCTCTTGCCGGCGTCCTGCTCCAGGTGCAGCCGGGTGATGCCGATGGTGCGGGTCGAGCCGTCTTGCATGTCGAGGATGACGCGGCCGTGGCCGACGATCGGCTGCTGGTATTGCGAAATCTGATAGCCGGCCGGCAGGTCGGGGTAGAAATAGTTCTTGCGGTCGAACACGCTGACCAGATTGACCTGGGCATCGAGGCCGAGCCCGGTCCTGACCGCCTGCTCGACGACATGCCGATTGATCACCGGCAGCATGCCGGGAAAGGCGGCATCGACGGTCGAAACCTGGGTGTTCGGCTGGGCGCCGAACGCGGTCGCCGCGCCCGAGAACAGCTTTGCCCGCGCGGTGACCTGGGCATGGACTTCGAGGCCGATCACGGTCTCCCACTGGCCGGTGCGGCCCTCGATCAAATCAGGCATCAGAGGCGTTTCCCCAACGTCGGCGGGACCAAAGACCTCTCTCGGCCCGTGAGGGCAGAGAGCGACGGCAACCAGCGATCAATTCTGCTATCAGCATAGGCTCGCAATGCTCCCGCTCTATGGTACAGCCATCGGCTTCACGAACATTCCAGCAGAATCGAGACCCCCCGCCACGTCGGCTCGAAATTTTATCGAACCATTCTCGACTGTGAAGTGACAGTCCATTACACTTCCATTCGGCCCCGCATAATCCCGCCATTGGCCCCAATTCTTTCCCGGCGCCTTTTCGTGGTACGCGTCAACAATAACGCGCACCAATTGCTGGAACTCCGTCCCGCCAAGCCTCTTGGCATGTGTTAAGCTCTGAGGTGCGGCCGCCTCGATCCTCACAAAACTATACTGAGCGTATAGGCGGTCTTGCGAAGGTTGAGCTGCCGAATAGGAAGTTGTAATTAACTGCGTTCCCTTGGAGTCTGAGCCAGAAAGAAACGTGGATTCCAAAACATTCTTGCAGGCCGCCGTCGCTTTCTCAGAATTAGATAGGCTTGAATTGATCTGCAGCTCTCCAATACGGGCACGTTGTTCTACAAGTGCTTCAGCTGCTTCCTGGTTCCGTCGGATCTCTGCCTTGCTAACGGGCGTTCCGGGCCCTCCAGGAGGAACGTAGGTTGGGAGCTTTTCTATTTCCTCCTTCACCGAGCCTGAGGCTTTACCCGTATACTGAGCGAGCCGCATCGCTGGCAGCATCGGCGCGCGCCCACGGCATTCCGGGGTAGCGGCGTTTGCCGGGTCACAGACCAGGCCAGCTTCAGACTCTACCGGCCAACGTTGATGTGAGAACCGTTAAAGCTGCGGCAAATACAAAAAGTTGAACGCGATTCATCAGCTTCCTCCCGCGATAAAGCTCGGGCGGTGCGTGAACCCGGCGGCGCGTTCGATGACATGGCCGACCCGCAATACCATTTCTTCGTCGAAGGCGCGGCCGATCACCTGCAAGCCGAGCGGCAGCCCGTCATCGGAGAGGCCGGCCGGCACCGACACCGCCGGCAGGCCGGCGAGGTCGGCCCCCAACGTGAACAGATCGTCCAGGTACATCGCGATCGGGTCGTCCATCTTATCGCCGATCGCGAAGGCGGCCGAGGGCGCGGTCGGGGTCATCAAGCGGCGCCCGCATCACGCTGGCCGTATCAAGGCGGGTTCGACCCAGATCGTGTGATCGTCTCCCTGCGCGTCCATGAATTCGAGTTCAGCTTGGCCGTAGCTGAAGCCCGCGAGGACCACGGGCTGGCCCACAATCGATCGTATGGCTGCCTGATCTTCCTTCGGCAGGCCGCGCAGCAGCGAAGCGGGTGCTGCTGTCAGAATTACTCGATCGCCCGGCCGAAAATCGGACATAACATTCGCTCCAGATTTATTCCGTGCACCGGCATTTGACGTGTTTGGGCTTCATGCCCAGTGTCCTGGTAGCTTCTCGCTTCCCCTCTCGCGCCGCGATCACGCAATCCGCGGCCGTAACCGTAGCGAACGCAAACAGCGGTAACTCCGGCTTCAGGTTGCCGGGCATGTTATCGTCGGCATCCGCGCGGCAGTTGCAACTGCATCCATGCGGTGGCTTTGCCGGCTTGGCGATCGACCTGTCGGCGCCAACAGCGCTGCCCGGCCTCATTCGCTCGCTCGCCGGTCGCAATGATGCACTCCACCCAGCGCCCAGGCTATGCGATTGCCGGGCGAAATTCCCTCAGAACAGGGAATTTTTCGCGAATTAGCAGGGAATCGCGGCGGCGGCATTTCGATCAGGTAAGTTCTTGCTGTGTTCACGTCAAGAGCGTCATCGCTCGGCCGCAACAAAGCTCGGGCGGTGGGTGAATTGGGCGGCGCGTTCGAGAGCGTCGGCGACCCGCAGCACCGTCGCTTCGTCAAAGGCGCGGCCGATCACCTGCAACCCGAGCGGCAGCCCGTCGGCCGACAGCCCGGAAGGCACCGAGATCGCCGGCAATCCGGCGAGATTGGCCGGCACGGTGAACACGTCGTTGAGATACATCGCGACCGGATCGTCGCTGTTGTCGCCGATCGCGAAGGCGGCGCTGGGCGCGGTCGGGGTCAACAGGCAATCGACCCGCTCGAAGGCGGCAGCGAAATCGCGCGCGATCAACGCGCGCACCCGCTGCGCCTTCAGGTAGTAGGCATCGTAATAGCCGGCCGACAGCACATAGGTGCCGATCAGCACGCGCCGCCTTACCTCGGCGCCGAAGCCGGCGGCGCGGGTCAGTTCGTACATCTCGTCGATTGTGTCGCCCGGCACGCGCAGGCCGAAGCGCACCCCGTCATAGCGCGCCAGGTTGGAAGAGGCCTCGGCCGGGGCGATAATGTAATAGGCCGGCAGCGCGTATTTCGTCATCTTCAGGCTGATCTCGACGATCTCGGCGCCGGCATCGCGCAGCCATTGGGCGCCCTGTTGCCACAGGGCCTCGATCTCCGCCGGCATGCCGTCGGCCCGGTATTCGCGGGGAATGCCGATCCGGAGGCCGCTTATGGCGCCGCCGAGCGCCGCCGCGTAATCGGGCACCGGCAATGGCGCCGAGGTCGAGTCGCGCGGGTCGTGGCCGGCCATCGCGCCGAGCATGATCGCCGCATCCTTGACCGTGCGCGCCATCGGACCGGGATGGTCGAGCGAGGAGGCGTAGGCGACGACCCCCCAGCGCGAGCAGCGGCCGTAGGTCGGCTTCAACCCGACGATGCCGCAGAAGCTCGCCGGCTGGCGGATCGAGCCGCCGGTATCGGTGCCGGTCGCGGCGAGCGCGGCATGGGCCGCGACCGCCGCGGCCGAGCCGCCCGACGAGCCGCCCGGCACCAGGGGGCGGTTGTCGCCGGGCTTGCGCCACGGATTTTCGGTGGGCCCGTAGTAACTCGTCGTCGTCGACGAGCCCATCGCGAACTCGTCGAGATTGGTCTTGCCGAGCATCACCGCGCCGGCCTGCCACAGTTTTTCGGTGACCGTCAACTCGTATGGCGGACGGAAGCCGTCGAGGATGTGCGAAGCCGCGGTGGTCAGGACGCCCCTGGTGCAGAACAAATCCTTGACCGCGATCGGGATGCCGTCGAGCGGCCGCGCCGCGCCATGCGCCAGGCGCTCGTCCGACTGTGCCGCCATGTCGAGCGCGCGTTCCGGGGTTTCGGTGATGAAGGCGTTGAGCGGGCGCACCGCTTCCATCCCGGCGATATGCGCGAGGGCCAGCTCGCGCGCCGAAAACTGTTTCGCGCGAAGCCCGGCGCGCGCCTCGGCCAGCGTCAAGGAGGTTAGCCCAGAGGGAGTTGACGTCACTCGACCACCTTGGGTACGGCAAAAAATCCCTTTACCGGTCCGTTCGGCGCCGCCGGCGGGGCGTTGCCGAGGATCGCCTCGCGGCAATCGCCGTCGGTCACAAGGTCGTCGCGCATCGGCAGGCGCATCGCCGTGACGCTGGTCATTGGCATGACATCCGAGGTATCGACCTCGGCAAGCTGATCGACCCAATCGAGGATGTGCGACAGCTCGGCCGTCAGCGCTTCGAGCTCGGCCGGCCGAAGCCGGATGCGCGCCAGGGCGGCGATATGCGCCACATCGGCCTTGTCCAACGCCATCAACGATCCCCGACCCGCCGGGTGGATTGCCTGATCGGGCCACAAATGGCGCGGCGAAGGCAATCGTGCAATCTCCGTACGCGCCTGACACCGCCGTCATTCCGGGGCGACCCGAAGGGCCGAACCCGAAATCCATATTCCAGAGGCTGGTGTTCCTGGATTCCGGGCTCGCGGCGATGCCGCGCCCCGAATGACGGGCGCCCCTACGCGCACGCGGCAGGCTATCATGCACCATGCTCCTCGCGGACCCCCGGGAATTGCGCGACGCGGTGCCGGAAGGCAGCCGGCTCCTCGGCCTCGATGTCGGCACCAAGACGATCGGGCTCGCGCTCAGCGATACGCGGCGCGTCATCGCCAGCCCGCTCGAAACGATCCGGCGGCGCCGCTTTCGCGATGATGTCGCGGCGCTGTTCGGGCTCGTCAACCGGCATGGCGTCGGCGGGCTTGTCGTCGGCCTGCCGCTGACGCTTCTCGGCGGCGACGGGCCGCGCACCCAGTCGGTGCGCCAGTTCGTCCGCAATGTGCTGGCGGTGCGCGACATGCCGATCGCGTTGTGGGACGAGCGGCTGTCGACCGCGGCGGTCACCCGCGAGATGATCGCCGCCGACCTGACCCGGAAACGCCGGGCCGAAATCGTCGACCGCGTCGCCGCGGCCTATATCCTGCAGGGCTGCCTCGACGCAATCGGGCAAGGCTCCTGATGCTCGCGTGACCCGCGCGCTTCGCCTTCTCGGGCTCGTCCTTGGCGTCGCCATCGTCGTCTGGCTCGTCGCCCGCTCCGACCCGGCGGCGCTGTTTGGCGCCTTCGTCCGGATCGGCTGGGGCTTCGCGGCGATCCTCGCGGCGCGCGCCGCGACGATAATCGTCGATTGCGCCGCCTGGTCCCGTCTCGTGCCCCGCTCCGAGCGGCCGGCCTTCGCGGCGATGCTGACGCTGCGCTGGATCGGCGAGTCGATCAATACGACCCTGCCGGTGGCGCAGATCGGCGGCGATGTCATCCGCGCCCGGCTGTTGCAGCGCCGGCTCGCCGCGCCGGCGCGCGGCGCGGCCTCGGTCGCGGTCGATTTCTGCCTCAGCCTGTTCGCCCAGATCCTGTTCACCCTGCTCGGCTTTGTGCTGCTGGCGCGGCTCGGGCATGCCGCCGGACGGTGGCCGGTGGCGATCAGCGTGGCGGTGAGCGCGGCCCTGGTTCCGGCATTCGCGGTCCTGAGCTGGGAATTGCTGGTGCGGCGCCGGCTGCTCTCCGCCGCAGAACGCGGGGCGCGCCGCATGGGACAGCGCCGCCTCGCCGCGACATTACAGGCGCTCGGCGCCGCCCTCGCCCTCGCCGCCACGAGTCGCGCGGCGCTCGCCCTGTCGCTGGCATTGCATCTGGCCAGCTTTATCGGCCATGCCGGCGAGCTGTGGCTCACCCTCTACCTGATGGGCGTATCAACCGGTTTCGCTGAAGCGCTCCTCCTCGAAAGCCTGAGCCTTGCCGCGCGCAGCGCCGCCTTCCTGATCCCCTCCGGCTGGGGCGCGCAGGAGGCCGCGCTGATCGCCGTCGCCGCGCTGACCGGGATTCCCGCCGAGACCGCGCTCGCCGTCGGTCTGGTCAAACGCGCGCGCGAGTTTGCGATCGGCCTGCCCGGGCTTCTCGCCTGGGCCGTCGCCGAACGCCGCCGCCCGATGAAATTTTCCGGCTAACTCCCACTCCGCGAACACACCAACACAACGAACCGGCGGAACATAGCGTTCGCTAGTCGTCGGCGCCTGGTCCCCGGCCCGATAAAATTTGCCGAAAATTCGCCCTGTGTGATCCCCGTCACTTTCGCGCAATGCAAACGCGCGCTACGCTAAAGGCGATCGACTGGCGTTTTCAGGGGATAAGCACATGCCGGTCACCACGAGCCGCGCGATTGTGCGGCCATCGGCCTCTCGCTCGGCGCAGCTTGCGTTCGGCGTCACCTGCATGGTGATGATCGCCAATTTGCAATATGGCTGGACGCTGTTCGTCCGACCGATGCAGGAAGCTCATGGCTGGCACGTTGGCCAAATCCAAATCGCGTTCAGCATATTTATCGCCTTGGAGACGTGGCTGACGCCGGTCGAGGGCTGGCTCGCAGACAAAGTTGGCCCCAGGCTTGTGGTCACCGTCGGCGGTGTCCTCGTCGCGCTCGGCTGGATGATCAACTCATGGGCTACCAGCCTCACCGTTCTCTATGCCGGCGCTGCCGTCTCCGGGATCGGCGCGGGCGGCGTTTACGCGACCTGCGTCGGCAGCGCGGTCAAGTGGTTCCCCGACCGGCGCGGCCTCGCCGTCGGCCTGACAGCGGCGGGGTTCGGGGCGGGCGCGGCCATTACGGTCATTCCGATCCGCGCACTGATCGCGGCCGGCGGCTATGAAGCAGCCTTCTTCTGGTTCGGCCTCGCCCAGGGCACGATCGTGTTCGTCCTGGCTTGGTTCATCCGCTATCCGGGCCCCGACGAGGCGCCAAGGGCGAGACAGGCTCGGGTCAGCCAAACGGCGCGGAGCTACTCGCCGATGCAGGTCCTCGCCAATCCAATTTTCTGGGTGCTCTACGTCATGTTCGTGCTGGTGTCCGCCAGCGGCTTGATGGCGACCGCGCAGGTCGCGCTGATCGCCAGGGATTACCACGTGGCCAATTTGGCCATCGCCTTCGGCGCCACGACGCTGACGGTTGCCCTCCTCGCCGGCAACATTGCCAATGGGGCATCGCGACCGCTCTTCGGCTGGCTTTCGGATCAGATCGGCCGCGAAAACACGATGGCGATCGCCTTCGCGATAGGCGGGATCAGCTATTGGCTGTTCGCCATCGCCGGGACACGGCCTTGGGTCTTCATAGCGCTGGTGAGCGTGATATTCCTGACCTGGGGCAACATCTTCAGCCTGTTCCCGACGATCTGCACCGACACCTTCGGCACCGACTTCGCGACCACGAATTTGAGCCTACTCTATACCGCCAAGGGTGCTTCCGCCTTCCTCGTGCCGCTCGCCAATGTCGTCAAGGCGGCGACCGGGAGCTGGCACCTTGTATTCCTCATCACGGCGTTGATGAATTTTGCCGTTGTCGCGCTGGCGCTTTTCGTCCTGAAGCCGTTGCGCTCGCGTCGCCTCGCCGCACCGGCGCACCACCTCGCCTCGGCCGACTAGCGGCGCCGCTCACCCGCTGACGCGGGGTACCGCTTCAACCGTAGCGCTTGCCCCGCGGCGCGGAATCGGGAATAGAGAAGCGCCTCGCCCCACGGAGATCCGGCCCGATGCGCCCGCTCGCTGTGTTATGCCTGTTGTCGCTCGCCGGTTGCGTCGGATCGGCGCGGGTCGAAGGCTTCGCCGCGAGCGGTCCGACCTCGTTTCTCTACGGCGCCCACACCAACACGGTGATGACCGAGAACGACGACGGCGCCGCCGAACGGCTGCGCCGCGGCTGGATTGCCGACGCGCTTCAGGCCCACGCGATGTGCGGCCAGGGGTATGTCGTCGATACGCGGCGTTATGTCCCCGATACCGACGGACCGTTCGGCAATGGCGGCGAGATCCTCTATTCCGGGCGTTGCCTCTAGCCGCGCCAGCATTCGAGCAGCGGATCGGCCCGGCCGGTGACCGGGTCGGAATGGGGCAGCGGCACCGCGGCGATGTTGGCGAGCGCGCGGTCGCGCGTTCCGGCTTCCGGGCCGGCCTCGGCCCGGCACAGATCGGGATGCTGACCCTTCGGGTAGGCGCCGATCACCAACAAATCGCCGCTCGCGGCTTCGCGCTTATGCGCCACGCCGGCCGGGATCACGACAACGTCGCCGGCGCGCAATTCGACGATCTCCCCGCCCTCGCCGCCGAGCCGCACCCGGGCATTTCCCCGCGCGATGCCGAGCGCCTCATGCGCGGTGCTGTGATAATGGTGGTGCGCATAGATGCCGTTGCGCCAGGCATCGGGCCAGCCATGCCGCGCAAACATCGTCTCGCAGGCGCCGGCGCGATCCCGGCTTTCCGGCAACGCGCCGCGATAGACAACGAGCGGCAAGGCCGCATTGTTCGGCACGGTCCCGTCATCGGCGAAGCGAAAGGTCTCGACGATAGGCTCGCGCGCTATATCGCTCATGGCAATGACTCCATCGACCTGACCGGAGGTTGACACGCTAATCCCGCCCACGGCTCCGGGGCCATTGCTTTTCGCGGCAGCGCTTGCACGACCGCGTCGCGACGACGATGTTTCGGCGATGAACCTCGTGGACCGGGTGCTCTATCGCGACGGGCTGGTGCTGGTCCTCGACAAGCCGGCCGGCATCGCGGTGCATGCCGGGCCGGGCGGCGGCCCGCATCTCGAACATTGGTTCCCGCTGTTGCGCTTCGGGCTGCCGCGTCCGCCGGCGCTCGCCCACCGGCTTGACCGCGATACGTCGGGGTGCCTGGCGCTCGGCCGCCATCCAAAGGCATTGCGCCGCCTCGGCAGGCTGTTTACCGAGGGCCGGGTCGAGAAGGTCTATTGGGCGGTGGTGACCGGCGTCCCGGCCGCGCCGGAAGGCCGCATCGAGGCCGCGCTGGCAAAGCAGCCGCGCGGCACCGTCGGCTGGCATATGGTGCTGGACCCGGCCGGAATGCAGGCGATCACCGATTACCGCGTCCTCGGGGCAGCAAATGGGCGCGCCTGGCTGGAATTACGGCCGCGCACCGGGCGCACCCATCAGATCCGGGTGCATTGCGCCGCGCTCGGGGTTCCGGTCGTCGGCGACACGGCTTACGGTGGGCCGGGCGGCGAGCCGCTCCAGCTGCACGCCCGCTCGATCGCGCTGCCGCTCTATCCCGCAAGACCGCCGATCTCGGTCACGGCGCCGGTGCCGCCGCACATGCTCGCCATGCTCGTCCGGCTCGGCTACGATCGGCACGACAACGCGCAGGCGGCGAAGGAGGCGATCCCGGCATGATCGCGCGCTACAGCCGGCCGCAGATGGCGGCGATCTGGGAGCCCGAGAATTACTATCGGATCCAGCTCGCCATCGAGACCTATGCCTGCGAGGCGCAGGCCCGGCTTGGCGTCATCCCGGAGAGCGCGGCCTGCGCGGTGCGCGAGAAGGGCGCCTTCGAGGTCGCGCGGATCGCCGAGATCGAGCGCGAGACGCATCACGAAACGATCGCCTTCCTGACCAACCTCGCCGAGCATGTCGGCCCGGATTCGCGCTTCGTCCACCAGGGCATGACGTCGAGCGATGTGCTCGACACCTGCCTCGCCGTGCAGCTGAAAGAGGCCGCCGACCTGCTGCTCGACGATCTCGACGGGGTGCTCGCGGCGCTGAAGCGCCGCGCCGTCGAGCACAAATACACGGTGACGGTCGGCCGCAGCCACGGCATCCACGCCGAGCCGACCACCTTCGGCCTCAAGCTCGCCGGGCATTGGGCCGAGTTCGCCCGCAACCGCGAGCGCCTCGTCGCCGCCCGGCGCGAGATCGCGACCTGCGCGATTTCGGGCGCGGTCGGCACCTTCGCCAATATCGACCCGGCGGTGGAGGCCTATGTCGCCGAGCAGCTCGGCCTTATGCCCGAGCCGATCTCGACCCAGGTGATCCCGCGCGACCGGCACGCCCGGTTCTTCATGACCCTGGCGCTGATCGCCGCGGGCGTCGAGCGCCTCGCCACCGAGATCCGCCACCTGCAGCGCACCGAACTGCGCGAGGCCGAGGAATTTTTCGCGGCCGGCCAGAAGGGCTCCTCGGCGATGCCGCACAAGCGCAACCCGGTATTGTCGGAGAACCTGACCGGCCTCTCGCGGCTGATCCGCGCAACAGTCACCCCGGCCCTCGAAAACGTCGCGCTATGGCATGAGCGCGACATCTCGCATTCCTCGGTCGAGCGGATCATCGCGCCGGATGCGACGACCCTCCTCGATTTCGCGCTGGCGCGGCTCGCCGGCCTCATCGACCGCCTCGTCGTCCACCCCGAGCGGATGCGCGACAACCTCGAAAGTCTGGGCGGGCTCGTCGACTCGCAGCGCGTGCTCTTGGCCTTGACCCAGGCCGGGATGAGCCGAGAAGACGCCTACCGCCTGGTGCAGCACCACGCGATGGCGGCCTGGCACGGCGAGGGCCGCTTCGCCGACCGGCTCAAAGCCGACCCCGCAATCACCCGCTTTGTGCCCGCTCAGACAATCGACGGGCTGTTCGACACGGCCTATCATGTGAAGCATGTCGACACGATCTTCCGCCGGGTTTTCGGCGATTAGGCGTCTTACGGAGAAGCGCGATGGAAAACTCGCTGAAAAGCTTTAGCGGCCCCCGCATCAGGCATGTCGCCGAGGAAGGCGGGCCCTACGAGACGATCACCGTCAACAAGCTGACCCCAATCATCGGCGGCGAGATCGGCGGCATCGACCTGTCGCAAACGATCGGCAACCGGCAGATGGACGAGATCCATCGCGCGCTCGCCGAGAATCTGGTGATCTTCTTCCGCGACCAGCATTTGAGCCAGGAGCAGCACCTCGATTTCGGCCGCAAGTTCGGCGAATTGCACCTCCACCCGGCGGCGCCCGCGGAACCCGGCCACCCCGAACTGATGATCATCCACGCCGACAAGGACAGCCCACGCGCCAACGGCGAGGGCTGGCACACCGACGTGTCGTGCGATCCCGAGCCGCCGATGGGCAGCATCCTCTACATCAGGAAATGCCCGCCAAGCGGCGGCGACACCCTCTTCGCCAATATGTACGAGGCCTATGAGGCGCTGTCGGACCGCATGAAGACCTACCTCGCGGGGCTGACCGCCCGGCACAACGGCGAGCATTACCGCGGCCAGTACGCCAATTTCGGGATCAAGGACAAGGAGAGCTACCCGTTCGCCGACCATCCGGTCGTCCGCACCCATCCGGTGACCGGCAAGAAGGCGCTCTACGTCAACAAGGGCTTTACCCGCTACATCAACGGCATCCCGCGCGACGAGAGCGACGGGATCCTGCGCTATCTCTACGAGCACATGGCCAACCCGCTGTTCCAGTGCCGCTTCCGCTGGCAGGAGAACTCGATCGCGTTCTGGGACAACCGTTGCGTCCAGCATCACGCGATGTGGGACTATTGGCCGCACACCCGTTCGGGCAACCGGGTCACCGTCAAGGGCGCCCGGCCGGTTTAGGGCACATTTGTGAAACAGCCCCTCTCCCGCAATGCGGGAGAGGGAGGGACCCACGCCGCAGGCGCGGGAGGGTGAGGGTCTATTCCGATGAAAGCTGTCGGAGAATGGTCAGCACTACGCCGTCCGTATTCGCCAGCACATCGTTGTTCCAAAACCGCAGGACCCGCCAGCCCTCGCTTTCGAGCCAAGCCGTGCGCCGGCGATCGCCCTCGCTGTCGGCATGCTGGCCGCCATCGGCCTCGATCACCAGCCGGTGCTTCGTGCACGCGAAACCGACGATGAAATCGCCGATCGGATGTTGCCGCCGAAACCGGTAGCCGCGTAAGCGGCGGTCGCGCAGCGCCGACCACGGGCGGCGTTCGGCGTCCGTGGCATCTTGCCGCAACTGTCGCGCACGATCGCTCGGCGCTTCCGTCATTTGAAGACCCTCACCCGTCCGCGGGCTGACGCCCGCGGCCACCCTCTCCCGCGGTGCGGGAGAGGGGCTTCTCACTCCTGCATCATCTGCGTTTTGGCCTGCTCGGCGAAGTGGTCGAGTTCGAACTGGACCTGCGCCGCCGTCGAGGTCTGCCCCCTGGCGGCGAGGTCGGCGACCACCTTGTCGATAACGTGGCGGTCGCCGCCGGCGAATTCAGCCTCGACAATCGCCTTGGCGTAGGCATCGGCGGGAGGGCCGCTCAGCCCCATCCGCCCCGCCGCCCACAGCCCCAACAGCCGGTTGCGCCGCGCGGTGACCTTGAACTGCAGCTCCTGGTCGTGCTTGAAGCGGGCCTCGAAGTCTTTTTCGCGTCCGTCGAAGGTGGTCATCGGTCTGGCATCCAGTGTCGTGTGGCGCCTGCGGCTTGTCCGCACAATATCACAGCCGCAGGCGCCCGGTTGAACAAGAGATTGGCGGAAATTTGAATGTGCACGCTGGTGATCCTGCGCCGGCCCGAGCACGCCTGGCCGGTGGTGATCGGGGCGAACCGCGACGAGATGATCGCTCGCCCGGCCAAGCCGCCCGGCCGCCATTGGCCGGACCGGGCCGAAATCGTCGCCGGTCTCGATGTTGAGGCCGGAGGGTCGTGGCTGGGGATCAACGATTGGGGCGTCGCCGCCGCAGTGTTGAACCGGCACGGCTCGCTCGGGCCCGCGCCCGGCCTGCGCTCGCGCGGCGAACTGGTGCTCGAGGCGCTCGACCACGCCGACGCGGTCGCCGCGGCTGCCGCGCTGGCGCATCTCGACCCGGCCGCCTATCGCACCTTCAACCTGATCGTCGCCGATAACCGCGACGCGTTCTGGCTGCGCCACAGCGGCACCGGCGCGATCGAGACGCACCCGCTCGACGAGGGGCTTTCGCTGGTGGCCGCCGGCGATGTCGACGAGACGGCGACGCCGCGCCTCGCGCTCGCCCGGCCGCGCTTTCGCGCCGCGCCGGCGCCCGATCCCGACCAGGATCAGTGGACGGCCTGGCAGGATCTGCTGAGCGATGACAGCCCACCGCCCGGCGCACCACCAGAGGCGGCATTGCGGTTTCGCACGGCGCGCGGCTACGGCACCGTATCGAGCGCGCTGATCGCGCTGCCGGCGATATCGTCGGATGAGCGCCGGGCGGTGTTTCGCTTTGCCGGCTGGCTGCCCGAGCCCTCGCCCTGGCGCAACGTCGCTGTTGGGTGAGGGCCGGTTGTTGCCGTTGCCGGCGATGACCATATCTGGGCCGCCTCTCGCACTTTCGGCAGAACCCTAATGGCGCGACGCCGGCAGATCTATGAAGGCAAGGCCAAGGTGCTGTTCGAGGGCCCCGAGCCCGGCACCCTCGTCCAGCACTTCAAGGACGACGCGAGCGCCTTCAACAATCAGAAGCGCGGCACGATCACCGGCAAGGGCGTCCTCAACAACCGCATCAGCGAGTTCCTGATGCTGAAGCTCGCCGAGATCGGCATCCCGACCCATCTGGTGCGCCGGCTCAACATGCGCGAGCAACTGGTGCGCGAGGTCGAGATCATCCCGCTTGAGGTCGTCGTGCGCAATGTGGCGGCGGGGTCCTTGTCGCGGCGGCTCGGCATCGCCGAAGGCACCGCGCTGCCGCGCTCGATCATCGAATACCATTTCAAGAACGGCAAACTCGGCGATCCGCTGGTCTCCGAAGAGCACATCACCGCCTTCGCCTGGGCGAGCACCCGCGAACTCGACGAGATCGTGCAGATCGCGCTCAGGGTCAACGATTTCCTGACCGGGCTGTTTCTCGGGCTCAACATCAGGCTGGTGGATTTCCGGCTGGAATTCGGCCGGCTCTACAGCGATGACGAGGTGCGCATCGTGATCGCCGACGAGATCAGCCCGGATAATTGCCGGCTGTGGGACGCGCGCACCAACGAGAAGATGGACAAGGACCGCTTCCGCGAGGATCTCGGCCGGGTCGAGGAGGGCTATCAGGAAGTGGCGCGCCGCCTCGGCATCCTGCCGGAGGGCGGGCCGGGCGATTTCCATATGCCGAAGGCGATGCAGTAGGCAGGGCCGATGAAAGCGCGAATCCATGTCAGCCTCAGACCCGGGGTGCTCGATCCGCAGGGCAAGGCGATCGGCAACGCCCTCAAGGGGCTGGGCTTCGCCGGAGTGGGCGAGGTCCGCCAGGGCAAGCTGATCGAGCTCGAATTGGCCGACACCGATCCGGCGGCGGCGCGCGCGCGGGTCGAAGACATGTGCCGCCAACTGCTCGCCAACCCGGTGATCGAGAACTACGCGATTGAGATTGGCTAAGACCGCCGGCCTGTTCCTTCTGCTGGCGATGCTCGCCGCGTTCGCCCCGGCATGGGCGGCGGAGCGGCAGCACTGCGTGCGTGCCGGCATCGTGCTGTGGGGTGACGGCAGGCATGACGACACCGCCGCGCTGAATGCCTGGTTGCGCGGCGAAGACGCGATCTGGGCGGCAAGCGGCGCGCCGGTCGGCCCGTCGATTGCCGGACACAGCTTTCGCCTGTCGGCCCCGGTGTACGTCCCCGGCGGGACCGGCCGGAGGCTGGAAAATTTTCGCCTGCTCTTTCCGGAACACGGCGAAACCGTTTCCGGCGGCACGATTGTGTCGGGCGGCGATCCGGAACAGGCGCCGGCCGCCTCAGGAATCGGCATTGTCGGCGGCGATCCGGGCGAGGGCATCCCGTTCGAGATGCCCGACCCCGTTCCCGCCGCCGCGAACGACCAGGCGAGCTGCGCAATTTCCTGACGCGGCCGGGCGTCTGCCGCGCGCTGCGCAAATCTCGGTTAATTAACCATGAATCTAATGGAACTTTGGTCCCCGCTCATGACGTATTGCCTATGTTGGATAGAACCGGGGCTTGGTGATGCTGGGTGCGGTGGTTCTGCGCAGTGCGCTGACGGCTTGCTCGACGCTGTTCGGAAGCATCGGCGTGTTCTTCCTTTACCTGAGCGTCCTGCACCCGGCGTTAAGCCCGCATGCGCTGTTTTTCCTCAGTGTCGCGAGCGGCATCGTCCTGTCCGCGCCGCCCGCCTGACGGCAAATGCCGAGCGCCCCGGGCTTGATCGCCTTGGCGGCGCAGCGTATGTGACGATCATTCGCCGCACCCAAACCGGCCGCCGATGAACGCCGTCGTCGTCATCTTCCCGGGCTCCAACCGCGAGCACGATGTCTGCCGTGCCTGGAAGCTCGCCACCGGCCATGAGCCGGCGCAGATCTGGCACAAGGACGCCACCCTGCCCGCCACCGACCTGATCATCCTGCCCGGCGGCTTTGCCTATGGCGATTATCTGCGCTGCGGCGCCATGGCGGCGCATTCGCCGATCATGCGCGAAGTCAAGGCGAAGGCCGAGCGCGGCACGCCGGTTCTGGGCATCTGCAACGGCTTCCAGATCCTGACCGAAGCCGGCATGCTGCCGGGGGCGCTGTTGCCCAACCGCTCGCTCGCCTTCACCTGCAAGGACATTCATCTGCGCGTCGACAACAACCAGACGATCTTCACCTGCGGGTATACCTCGGGCCAGACGATCCGGGTGCCGGTGGCGCACCACGACGGCGGCTACACCGCCGACCCTGCCACGCTCGACCGGCTGGAGGACCGCGGCCTCGTCGCGTTCCGCTATTGCGGCCCCTCGGGCGAATTGAGCGAGGCTGACAATTTCAACGGCTCGGCCCGCGCGATTGCCGGCATCTTCAACGACAGCCGCACGATTTTGGGGCTGATGCCGCATCCCGAAAACGCCACCGACCCGCTGTTGGGGGGAACTGACGGACGGGCGTTTTTCGATGGCCTGGTGAGCGCACTGCAGTGAGCGTGGCCCAACGATGATCGGCGGCGATCCTGTAGGGCGGAATAGCGCAGCGTATTCCGCCACTGCGAACCTTGACGAGAACGTACCGTAAACTCATATTCGCTCGGTGACCTTGTCCGCCGCGGCTCGGCTCAAAATGCTCATCCCGAATTGCCTGATAAATCGCGAAAAATTCCCTGTTCTGAGGGAATTTCGGATACGCTGTCCGTGATCGGCTCCAACGTCACCCCGGAACTGGCGGCCGAGCACGGTCTGAGCGAGGAGGAATTCGCCCGGGCCGCTGCGATCCTCGGCCGCACCCCGAACCTGACGGAACTCGGGATTTTTTCGGCGATGTGGAGCGAGCACTGCTCGTACAAATCGTCGAAAATCTGGCTCCGGACATTGCCGACCACCGGCCCGCGCGTCATCTGCGGCCCGGGCGAGAATGCCGGCATCGTCGATATCGGCGACGGCGACGCGGTGGTCTTCAAGATCGAAAGCCACAACCACCCCTCGTTCATCGAGCCCTGCCAGGGCGCGGCGACCGGGGTCGGCGGCATTCTGCGCGACGTCTTCACGATGGGCGCGCGGCCGGTCGCGCTGTTGAATTCGCTGAGCTTCGGCAGCCCCGATCACCCGAAAACGCGGCATCTGGTGTCGGGCGTCGTCGGCGGGATCGGCGGCTACGGCAATTGCGTCGGGGTGCCGACGGTCGGCGGCGAATGCCGGTTCCACCCATCCTATAACGGCAACATCCTGGTCAACGCGATGTGCGTCGGGCTGGCGCGCGCCGACCGCATCTTCTATTCGGCGGCATCGGGGCCGGGAAACCTCGTCATCTATGTCGGGGCCAAGACCGGGCGCGACGGCATCCACGGCGCGACGATGGCCTCGGCCGAATTCGCCGCCGATGCTGAAGAGAAGCGGCCGACCGTCCAGGTCGGCGACCCGTTCACCGAGAAATTGCTGATCGAGGCCTGCCTCGAACTGATGGAAGGCGAGGCGATCGTCGCGATTCAGGACATGGGCGCCGCCGGCCTCACCTCGTCGGCGGTCGAGATGGCCGGCAAGGGCGGCCTCGGCATCGCGCTCGATCTCGACCTCGTGCCGGTGCGCGAAGCGGGCATGAGCCCCTACGAGATCATGCTGAGCGAAAGCCAGGAGCGGATGCTGATGATCCTCGCTCCTGGCAGCGAAGCCGAGGCGCGGCGCGTCTTCGACAAGTGGGAGCTCGATTTCGCGGTGATCGGCCATGTCACCGAGACCGGCCGCCTCGTGCTGCGGATGAACGGCGAGGGCGCCGCCGACATCCCGGTCGGTCCGCTGGTCAGCGAGGCGCCGCTTTACCGCCGGCCGCACGAGTGGCGGCCAAAACCCGCCGACATCGATCCGGCGAGCCTGCCGGCGCGCGACCCGCTGGAGGCGCTGCTGCGCCTCGTCGCCTGCTCCGACCTCTGCTCAAAGCGCTGGATTTGGGAGCAGTACGACCACCTCGTCCAGGGCAATACGGTGCAGCGCCCGGGCGGCGACGCGGCGGTGATCCGTATCGGCGAGGGCGGCAAGGCGCTGGCGCTCGCGACCGACTCGGCGCCGCGCTACTGCCGGGCGAGGCCTGTTGACGGTGGGATGCAGGCGGTGGCGGAAAGCTGGCGCAATCTGACCGCGGTCGGCGCCCTGCCGCTGGCGCTGACCGACAACCTTAATTTCGGCAACCCCGAGAAGCCCGAGATCATGGGGGAGTTGAAGGGCGTCGTCGCCGGCATGCGCGCGGCCTGCCTGGCGCTCGACTACCCGGTCGTCTCCGGCAACGTCTCGCTCTACAACGAGACGAGCGGCAGCGCGATCTGGCCGACCCCGGTGATCGGCGGCGTCGGCCTGATCGCCGACGCCCACCGCGCCGTTGATCTGGCGCTGAAGGGTGACGGTAACACGCTGATCCTGATCGGCGAGACGCACGGCCATCTCGGCGCCTCCTTGTACCTGCGCGAGATCGAGGGAAGCGAGGCAGGTCCGCCGCCGCCGGTCGATCTCGCCGCCGAGCGGAAGAACGGCGACAACGTTCGAGCCATGATTGAACACGGCCTAATTGCCGCCTGCCACGATTTGTCAGACGGCGGCCTCCTGGTCGCCGCCGCGGAAATGGCGATGGCCGGTGGCTGCGGCATCAGTTTCGACCCGATTCCGGAGGAGTTGCCGCGCCATGCGTTCTTATTCGGCGAAGACCAGGCGCGCTATCTGATCGAGAACGTCCGATCCCCATACCGTACTCCTGTTCGCCCGTGCCGCCGGCGTCCCGGCTCGGCGCATCGGCATGGTCGGCGGGGCCGCGTTGACACTCCCCGGCGCCGGTGCCATATCGGTCGCGGAACTCAAAGCCGCGAACGAGGCCTGGCTGCCGGGCTACATGGCGCAGACCTGACGCGGTTCGGATTATTGGGGCCGGCCGATGGCGATGGACGCGGCAACGATCGAGCGGCTGATCAAGGAGAGCCTGCCCGACGCGCAGGTCTCGATCGAGGACCTGCGCGGCGACGGCGACCATTACGCCGCCCACGTCGTTTCCGGCGCCTTCCGCGGCAAGAGCCGGGTCCAGCAGCACCAGCTGGTATACCAGGCGCTGCGCGGCCGGATGGGCAACGAACTGCACGCGCTCGCGCTGCAAACGAGCGCACCCGAGGATTAGACGCGGAGCAACAGACTGCGGCAGCAGCAGACCAACGAGGACCGACAGATGGACACCATCGTACAGGATCGCATTCGCCAGCAGATCAACGAGGCGCCGGTCGTGCTCTTTATGAAGGGCACCCCGGTCTTTCCGCAATGCGGCTTTTCGGCGGCCGTGGTGCAGATCCTCAGCCATCTCGGGGTCAAGTTCAAAGGCATCGACGTGTTGGCGGACGGGTCGGTGCGCCAGGGGATCAAGGAGTTCTCGAGCTGGCCGACGATCCCGCAGCTTTACGTCAACGGCGAGTTCGTCGGCGGCTGCGACATCGTCCGCGAGATGTTCGAGACCGGCGAACTGAAGCAGCTTTTCGAAGAACAGGGCGTGCCGGTCCGGGCATGACCCGCGGCGGGCTTGGCAAAGCCCGCCTCCGGTTGATCGCTGCGTGAATTCCGCTGCCCCGTCCCTGCGGCGCTTATGCTGCGCGTGCCGCGAGCGGCGGCTTCCACTCCGCGCCGGCCGGGCTTTATCCTTGGCAGCAGCAGCACAGCCGGTGCGCGCAAGGTTAACCGGCGACCTCGAATGAGTACAGTTAATTTTAAATGAAGATCGCCATAAACTCCGTAAACTTTTATCTATTACCTGCGCCTGCTCGATTGATGGTTAACGCAGCGAATTAACCACCAAGTTAATCAATATTTAGTCAAGCCTGCGCTATACGGGGATGCTCGTGGTTCACACAACCGATGGAGTCCCCTGTGCCGTCTTCGATCGATGTTCCGCTCGGCAACGCCGGCGATTATGTTATGGACGCCCCGATGGGCTTTCGGCGGCAGCGCTACTGGTTCCTCAGCTTCGTGATGACGCCCTTCAAGGACATGGACCAACGCGCCCTGGATCAAACGACCCCCCGCCAGCCGAAAAAGAGCCGCGGCCGCTAGTCCGGTCGTCGGCGAAGCGGCGAGCCGATCAGCTTCTCGTCGAGCGCGGGCTCGCCGAAACCCGGGCGAAAGCCCAGGCGCTGATCCTCGCCGGTCTGGTTTCCGCCGACGGAAGGCGGATCGACAAGCCGGGCACCGCGCTTGCCGAGGAAACTCCGCTCGCGCTCGCCGGTCGCGACCATCCCTGGGTCTCGCGCGGCGGCCTCAAGCTGGATTGCGCGCTCGATCATTTCGCGATTGACGTCACCGGCGCGGTGGCGCTCGACATCGGGGCCTCGACCGGCGGGTTCACCGACGTGTTGCTGGCGCGGGGAGCCGCCCGGGTCCACGCCGTCGATGTCGGACGGGCACAGCTCGCCTGGAAATTGCGCCAGGATTCGCGCGTCGTCGTCCATGAGGGTATCAACGCGCGCTATCTGACCCGCGCCGCGGTCCCCGAGCCGATCGACCTGATCACCTGCGATGCGAGCTTTATCGGCCTGGCGACCTTGTTGCCGGCGCCGCTTGCGCTGGCCGCCGAGCGGGCCGGGTTGGTCGCGCTGATCAAGCCGCAATTCGAGGCCGGGCCGAAAGAGGTCGGCAAGGGCGGAGTGGTGCGCGACCCCGCCGTTCACCAAGCCGTTTGTGAGCGGGTCGCCGCCTGGGTCGGCCGGCAACCCGGCTGGCGCGTGATCGGGACCATCGAAAGCCCGATCCACGGTCCCGCCGGCAACCGCGAATTCCTGATCTACGCCGGCCGCGGCGTATGAGACCTCCCATGGCTGCCTGCTATGGCTGAAACAGCGGAATTGCGATGGTATCTCTCTTTCGCTAATCAACTCTTGAAGGTGGAGCCGGTACAAAGAAAGGGTTGCCCGCGACTGCGGAGAATGCACGATGGCAGACGGCTCGTTTCCGCCAATCTTGGCAGCGTGTGATCTGCCGCGACCCTACTATGCGACGGAGAGCGGCTTGCTATTCGAGGGGGATTGCCTCGATATCCTGCCACGCATCCCGGCGGCCACCGTGGACACCGTTTTTGCCGACCCGCCGTTCAACCTCGGCAAGACCTATGGGCGCCGCACGAATGATTCACGCGCCGATACCGAATATGTGGATTGGTGCAAGCGCTGGCTCGCTGAATGCGTTCGCATCCTCAAACCGGGCGGCGCACTGTTCGTCTACAACCTGCCACGCTGGAATATCTTGATCGGTGCGCACCTGATGGAGGCCGGCCTACAATTCCGGCATTCGATCGCAATAGAAATGAAAAGCTGCTTGCCGATACCGGGCCGGCTCTACCCCGCGCATTACAGCCTGCTCTATCTAACCAAAGGCAAGCCCAAAACCTTCCGGCGCGTGCGCACGCCGATCGAGACTTGCCGCCACTGCGGCCGGGAGATCAAGGATTACGGCGGCCATCGTGACGCGATGAACCCGCTTGGAGTGAACCTAAAAGACGTGTGGACTGATATCCCGCCTGTTCGCCATTGGAAATTTAAGAGCAAGGGCAGGCGGGCGAATGCGCTTTCGACAAAGGTTCTCGATCGAGTGATTGAGGTTTCGACCTGTCCTGGCGATCTGGTCTGCGACCCTTTCGGCGGCAGCGGAACCACGTATGCCGTTTGTGAGCAGCGCGGCCAACGCTGGGTGGGCATCGAGATCGATCATTGCCTTGAGATCGTCCGGCGCCTAAGCGATCATTTGCTTGAGCATCATCGCAACGGTGATGTTGTTGAAGAGCCGTATGTTTGCGAGGGCGCGACTGGCCATGCCGATCATATCGGAAACTCGCGACTACAACGGCTTCGCCGAGAAGGCGCACCGCTTAGGGCTTGATGGCCTGGTCGCGGAGGCAACCGCGACGATCACCGGCTTCACGCTGCTCATCGAAGAACGGCCGCTCGCGAACGGCACTAAAGGGTTGAGGCAGACAATCGACAATGGGTTTGCAGCCTTCGGCGGCTGGATAAAAAAGCCCGTTGGCGGCATCGATTGGACCAAGCGCAACGAGATCGGCGCCAGCGTAGGAGTTGAGGTTCAGGTGTCCGGCCGAAGCGACATGCTCGCCGTCGATGTCCTTCATCTGAGCGCAGAATTAATCGCGGGTCGGATCGATGTCGGGTTAATCATCGTGCCCGACGATCTTCTGTCGCGGTTTCTGACCGATCGCACGCCGAACCTTCGCACGGCGATAAGACACGTCAACAGTCGCGCTCGCGAGCTGCCTATCCGTATCCTGGCATTCGGCCATAACGGCGTGGGTGAGCCACTGGCGAAGATGCGGACCAACGTCGGGCGTCTACCGCCCGGCCAGGGGGATGATTCGGCCAATCAGTGAGGCATCAGGGAATGGTGCGCATGACCGGGTTTAGCGGAGGCGAGGCGCCGCGATTCGCCCGGCTTGCGCACCCGGATTTACCGGAGTACCAACGACGTGTCTGACTTTGGAGGACGGCGATGGCCAACCCGATTGCCGATGCCCCGGCGGCCCCGACCCGGGCTGTGGCACCCTGCGGCATCAACCACCTCGTGCTGAACGTCCGCGACATCGTGGAGTCGCACCGGTTCTGGACCGAGATCGTCGGCCTGACCCAGGTCGGCGAATTGCATGCGCGGCCCGACGGACCGACGATGCCCAAGATGCGCTTCTACAGCGCCGATCACAGCGGCAAGCTGACCCACCACGACGTGGCTTTGGTCGAGAGCCCCAACCTGCCGCCCCCGGCGCAGTGGGTGCTGTCCGACGGTCACGTCGCGATCAACCACGTCGCCTTGACCATGCCGAACCGCGAGGCGTGGCTGAAGCAGCTGGCTTTTCTGCAGAAGAGCGGCGTCAAGTTCAACTGGCGCGTCAACCATGGGGTGACGCACAGCGTCTACATCAACGACCCGAACGGCTACGGCGTCGAGTTCCTCTACGAGTTGCCGCGCGAGATGTGGGAAAACGACATCGATGGAGCGATCAACTGGCTGGAGAACCTGCCGGCCGAAGGCCCCGAAGCCCTGGTCGACCGAACCGACACCCCGACATTCGGCCGCGCGGCGCCGGCCGAATAGCAGCCGCTGCCACGGCTGGTCCCCTCTCCCGCAGTGCGGGAGAGGGTTTCGCGCCGGCCGATCGATCAGGCCTCAGCGTGGCCTGCGGGCGCCTTCTCGTCCTTGTGGAAATCGAACTCGACCTTGGCACCGCACGGGTCGTTGAAGAACAGTTGCCAGATTCCGCCGCCGGCGAGGCGGCGCAGTTCATAGTCGATCTTGCGGCTCTTCAATTTTTTGACGGTGCCGGGCAGATCCTCGGCGCTGAACGCCATGTGATCGAGCACGCCGGCGCGGTCGCCCTCGGGCAGGTGGTCGCGGTGGATCACGTGCAATATCGGAGTATCCCCGACATAGAGCCACCAGCCCGGGAACTGGAAGGGCGGGCGCCAGCCGACCTTAAAGCCCCCGAGAAAATCGACGTAGAATTCCTTCGTCGCCTCGAGATCGTCGCTCAAGACGGTAAAATGGTTCATCGCCGTGACGCTCATCTGGGCTCTCCCTGGCAATTCGGGCCGGTTGTTCCACTATAACAAATGGTCGAATGCCGGCCCGGCGTCAATCGCAGCTCACGCAACGCCGGCAACATCGTCGATCATGCCGAGGAGGGATAGGTGGCCCGACCGGCCGCGGTGATCAACGGGGTCGTGGCGGTGCCGTTGATGGTCGCGATCATGATCATGGCCATGCAAAAGCGGGCGATGGCCATCGCCGTCGTGGCGATGTTTGCGACGTGGTGACCGGCCGGCGCCGGGATCGCGATGGTCCTACAAGACAGCGGATGCCCGGCGGCATAATCTCCGGTAAGGCGCAATGCGCGGGTCGCCGAAAGGACCTTCGATGATGTCGGACGCCCCGCACCAGAAAAATTTCTGGCAACTTGCGATCGCCGATCTTGAGCGCCAGATCGGTGCCGGCCGAGACGGCCTGAGCTCCGCCGAAGCCGCCGCGCGCCGGCTCCGCTACGGCCCCAACACGCTGGAGGAACGGCGGCGCCTGTCTTTGCCGCTCAAGTTCCTGAGCCGGTTCCGCAACCCGCTCGTGATCATTCTGCTGGTCGCGGCGGTGATTTCCGGGGCTACCGGCGATCTGGCCAGCTTTATCATCATTTCGACGATCGTGCTGATGAGCGCGGTGCTCGACACCGTGCAGGAATACCGCGCCGAAGAGGCCGCCGAGCATCTCAAGGTTTCGGTGGCGCTGAGGGAGCAGGTTCTGCGCGACGGACAGCAGGTTACC
The DNA here is from genome assembly GCA_963789255.1 of uncultured Alphaproteobacteria bacterium. Classification (GTDB taxonomy): domain Bacteria; phylum Pseudomonadota; class Alphaproteobacteria; order ATCC43930; family CGMCC-115725; genus DATARH01. The sequence continues at coordinate 749,323 of CAWBJW010000002.1, forward strand.
GTGCCGGGGCAGGACCTGGTCCCGGGCGACATTGTGCTGCTTGCCGCCGGCGATCTGGTCCCGGCGGACGGGCGCCTCATCGAGGCCAGGGATTTCTTTGTCAACGAGGCTTTGCTGACGGGCAAATCCTATCCGGCGGAGAAGCACGCGCGCGATGAAGGGATCGCCAGCCCGGAAGTCGTCGAGGCAACCAACGCCGCCTTCATGGGCAGACTCGGTGATGAACGGTTCGGCCCGGCTGATGGTTTGCGCCATCGGGCTGACGACTGAGCTCGGTCAGATCAGCAGCACATTGCGGCGGGCGCCGCCACCCTCGGCCCTGGATCAGGGCGCCCACCGGTTCGGCATGCTGATCGTGCGCTTTACCGAAATTCTCGTTCTCTTTGTCCTCTTGGTCAATCTGCTGTTCCACCGGCCCTGGCTGGAGAGTTTTCTGTTCGCCGTGGCGCTCGCCGTCGGGCTCACGCCCGAGCTGTTGCCGATGATCATATCGGTGACGCTGGCACGCGGCGCGATCCGCATGGCGAAGGCGCAAGTCATCGTGAAGCGGCTCGGCGCGATCCATGATCTGGGCAGCATGGATGTGCTGTGCACGGACAAGACGGGGACGCTCACCGAAGCGAAAATCGAGCCTCGCACAGCAGGTTGCGCTCTCGGGCGCCGACAGCGAGCACGTCCTCGAACTGGCCTGGCTCAACAGCCATTTCCAGGCCGGATTGCGCAACCCGCTCGATGCCGCGATCGTCGAATTGGGCGTCGAATCCAGCCCGCCGCGCGATGCGGGCTGGACCAAGATCGACGAGGTGCCGTTCGATTTTCAGCGACGCCGCGTTTCGGTGCTGGTCGAGCATGAGGGCCGGCGCCTGCTGATCACCAAGGGCGCGCCCGAAGATGTCATCAAGCTCGCAAGCCGGTATGAAGAACCCGGCAAGCCCGAGCCTCTGCCGCTCGACGACGCGGCGCGGGCCCGCGCGACGAAAGTCTTCGAGGAACTCAGCGCAGGCGGATTTCGTGCCCTCGGCGTCGCCTGGCGCGAACTCGAGCCCGACCGCGCGCAGGCGGCAGCGGCCGATGAGCAGGAATTGGTGTTGGCCGGCTTCGTTGTCTTCTCCGATCCGCCAAAGGCAAGCGCCGGCGCGGCCATCGCGGCGCTTGCGGCCAAGGGTGTCGGCGTCAAGATCGTCAGCGGCGACAACGAGCGCGTGACGCAGCATGTCTGCGCCCAACTCGGCATTCCGGTCAGCGGGTTATTGACCGGCACCGAGATCGAAGCGCTCGGCGACGAAGCGCTCGCTGCGCGGCTGGAAGCGACCAACCTGTTCTGCCGGGTCACGCCCGTTCAAAAGAACCGCATCATTCTCGGATTGAGGCATCGCGGCCATGTCGTCGGCTATCTCGGCGACGGGATCAACGACGCGCCGTCGCTGCATACCGCCGACGTGGGCATTTCGGTCGATGGCGCGGTCGATGTTGCCAAGGATGCCGCCGACATCATTCTGCTGCGGCAGGATCTGGGCGTTCTGGAGCGCGGCGTCACCGAAGGGCGCCGCGCCTTCGGCAACATCATGAAGTTCATCATGATGGCGATGAGCTCGAATTTCGGGAACATGTTCTCGATGGCCGGGGCGACGCTGATCCTGCCCTTCCTGCCGATGCTGCCGGTTCAGATATTGCTCAACAACCTGCTCTACGCCGTCTCGGAGATGCCGATCCCGTTGGACGTGGTCGATCGCGAAATCACCGCGAAGCCCGAGCATTGGGACATGCGCTTCATCCGCAACTTCATGCTGGTAATGGGACCGGTGAGCTCGATCTTCGATTTTCTGACCTTCGGCCTGCTGCTGTTCGTCTTCCACGCAAATGAAGCATTGTTCCAGACCGGCTGGTTCATCGAGTCGCTCGCCACCCAGACGCTGGTCATCTTCGTGCTGCGAACGCGCGGCAATCCGTTGCGCAGCCGCCCGCATCCCCTCCTCACCGCCACCTCTCTGGCGGTGGTCGTGCTTGCGGTCGTGCTGCCGTTCACGCCGCTGGGAGTGTGGTTCGGCTTCGTTCCGCCCTCCGCCCCTTTCCTCCTTGCGATTGCCGGGCTGACCGTGAGCTATCTGCTGCTGGCGCAGGGCGCGAAATGGGCGTTTTTCCGCCTGTCGCCCCCGGTCGGCGCGCCCACGCCGTTGATACGAGCGCACCTGCCGCTGATCGGGCGGCCGTGACTCCCCTCCCTGCGCTCCGGGCGGCATCGCCCAGATGATGTGGTCAACGCCTCCTGATAAAGTGGCAGGAGAGGAGGACTGGCTCTCGCAAGAAATCGGCCCTCGCGCGGCGGCGGGGTTCTTTGCGCTCGCGATTCGCATCGACGAAATGTTAAACATTTTGGGCAAAAAAGCTGAGAGTTGAGGGCGGAGAGGCAGATGGGTCATTGGCGGGGATCGAACCCGCACCCGTTAGGCAGCGAGGCGGTTCCCACGGCAAGGCGCTTGATGCGGCTGCTGGCCGCCGGGGCGGTCGGTGTCCTCGTCTGGCTTATTCTGGTGACCGGCTGGCTGGTCTGGAATGCGGTCGGCATGCTGGCGCTTACGGTCGTCGTCGCCGGCCTCGTAGCGGCGCTGGTCGTTGAGCTGCCCCGCCGCTCCCGCGCCGAGCGGGAAGCGTTTGAAAGCGAGCGCCGGCATCGGCTGCTGGCCGAGCACTCGTTCGACATGATCGTGCGTTTCGATCCCGGCACCCAGCGGCGGACCTACGTCTCGCCGGCCTGCCGGCGCCTTTATGGGTATGAGCCCGAAGAGGCACTCGCGATGTCGGCGGAGGAGATCATCCACCCGGACGATCTTGCCGGGGTGCGCGATGCGCTGGCCCGCCTCGAACACCATGCCGAACAGCCCCCGATCCTCTATCGCGGGCGGCGCAAGGACGGCAGCTACATCTGGGTCGAGGCGAGCCTGACGCGCTCGCAGGATCCCGACACCGGGGCGGCCGAGATCATCAGCATCGTGCGCGACGTCAGCGAGCGCATCCGCCACGAGGGGGCGCTGGATCAAGCCAAGGAGGAAGCCGACGCCGCCAATCGCTCCAAATCGCGGTTCCTCGCGACGATGAGCCATGAGCTGCGCACGCCGCTGAACGCGATCATCGGCTTTGCCGAGATCATGCAACACGAGGTGATGGGCCCGATCGGCAACGAGCAATACAAATCCTATATCACCGACATTCAGACGAGCGGCACGCACCTGCTGCAGCTGATCAACGACATCCTCGATTTGACCAAGGCCGAAGCGGGAAAGCTCGAACTGAACGAGGAAATCATCGATCTCGGGGAGGTGATCGGGTCGGTCGTGCGGCTGAGCCGGGCATCGATAGAAAAGGCCGGGCTGACAGCCAATATCGATCTGATGCCCGGACTGCCGCTGGTTCGGGCCGACGAGCGCAGGACGCGGCAGGTGCTGTTCAATCTGATCGGCAACGCGACGAAATTCACTCACCCGGGAGGGCGCATCGATATTCGCGGCCGTTTCGATCCACAAGCCGGCGTGAGGATCACCGTGGCGGATACCGGGGTGGGTATCGCCGCGGAGAATTTGGAGCGGGTCCTCGAACCCTTCGTGCAAATCGACAACTCGCTCAGCCGTCAGCACGCCGGCACCGGGCTCGGGCTGCCGGCGGTGAAGGCGATCATGGAGGTGCACGGCGGCGCTCTCGAGCTGCGCAGCGTGGTCGGCGACGGCACCGAGGCGACGGCAATCTTTCCGCCCGAACGGGCGGTCGCCGCCAGACCGGCGGCGCCCGAGCGATCGGCCGCGTGAGGCCGGACGCCGGCCCGCCGATTATTCCCCGGCGGCGACCGCGCCGCAGCCGCAGTCGATGTGGAAGATGCGCGCCGCGTTGCCGCCGAGGATGGCGCGACGCTCGGCCGCGGTGAGCGGCGTCCCATCGACGATTGTCGTCGGGTCGAGATCGCCGATCCCGAACGGGTAGTCGGAGCCGAGCACGACCTTGTCGGCTCCGGCCACATCGCACAGAAAGCGCAAGGCGCGCGGCTCGAACAGCACGGTATCGAAATAGAGCCGGCGAAAGCCCGCGAGCGGGTCGGCGTATTCCGGGTGGATCGCCTGGTTGCGCTTGAGGCGCCCCAAGGCATAGGGCAGCGCGCCGCCGCCATGCGACAACACCAGGGTCATCCCCGGAAAACGCGTCAGATGCCCTGAAAACAACAGCCGCGCCACCGCGACGGTAGAATCGGCGAGGCGTCCGACGGCATTGACCAGATCGTAGCCGGCGAGCCTCTCGTCGCCGCAGATGTAATGCGGGTGCAGAAAGATCGTGGCGCCGCGCGCCGACGCCACGTCCCAGAACGGGTCGAGATCGGGGTCGTCGAGATTGCCGCCGACGCCCTTTGGCTGGGTCGCAATCATCGCGCCCTTGAAGCCGGCGTCGAGCGCCTCGCCGAGCACCCTGGCCGCCAGCGCGCCATTCTGCAATGGCACGGTGGCGAGCGCGCTGAGCGCCTTCAGCCCGGCGGCGTCCTTTTGCATGTGCTCGTTATAAAAGCGCGCCCAATCGGCGCCTTCCTCGCCGGCCAACTCGTAGCCGTAGACGTCGGTCCAGCCGCCGACCAGCTGATGGTCGACCCGCGCCCGTTTGAGCCAGTCGCGGCGCTCGTCGAGGTCAGAGAGCCGCTTCTGGATCGGCCGTCCCGGCGCCCCGCCGGCAAATTCCATGCGCGGCGCGGCGCCCTCGGCGTTGAGCCTGACCGACGGAAAGAGCCGCCGTTCGCTGCGCAGCGCGTCGAGCATGGTGCCCGGCACGACATGGGCATGCGTGTCGATGATCATGGCCGCCCTCCCCTTCTTGCTAAACCGCGGCGGCGCTGCCGCCGCTCGGTATCAGGTGCCGGCGCCGCGGAATTTGACGCTGGCGGCAAGCGCCTTGTCGGTTTCCTCGATGGTCAACAGCGCGGTGGTGCGCGTGCGCACCAGGCCGGTCGCCGACGCCGCGAGCGACATGGCGCTGACGGCAACCGCGTCGGGCAGATCGGCGATGATGACGACATCGTATTCGCCGAGCGCGTAATGCATGCTTTCGAGCTTGCCGCCGACGCTCTCGATCGCCTCGCGGACGGCGCTGCGGCGCCCGGACGCCTTGTCCTTGTGAAGCCCCTTCAGCCCCTCCGCGGTGTAGGAGGCGGTGACCAGATATTTCGGCATGACGTGCCCTCCCAAATGCTGTTCTTGAAGCGCGGACCCGGTCGGCCGGCCGCCGCCGAAGTATAGCACCGCTCTCGTGGCGGGCGCATGACGCGCCGATCCGACATCGCCAGGCGGGCTATGGGGGCGGATTTGCGCGAGGGCCGCCACATCCGATTAGTCTTGCTTTTCACCGGATCGCGGCTTGCATCGATCACGATCGCGGCTTCAAGGGGTTGACAGAGGGCGCATCGATAATCAATTAGATAATTACGGTTATGGGAATTGGCAGAGTTGGCATGTTGGCGGAGTTGGCATGTTGGCACAATCAGGAAATTCCCCGGTGCGCCGCAAATTTCCCTGCGGCGCGGCAAAAACTCCCTGCTCGGCCCGCAAAACTCCCTGCTCCGCCACGAGAAAAGGGGCGCGGGATCAAGCGATTCCAGAGGGTTGCGACATGTTCGGCGGGCGCTCCCGGGAAATTTTCCCTGCTGGCAGGGAATTTGCCCGCACAATCGGTGAGCTTGCCGCAGGTCAGGCGTTGCCCTCACGCCGAGGGTCCCCTATCACATTCTGCCGCGCCTCTTCCCGCCGAGCCTCCCATGGTCGATCCGGATTTTCTCGCCCGCCATCTCGACCGCGTCCTCGTCGACGCGACAATCCCCGAATTGCCCAATCATTACCGCGGCAAGGTGCGCGACAACTACGACCTGCCGGACGGGCGGCGCCTCATTATCGCCACCGACCGGCTCAGCGCCTTCGACCGCAATATCGCGGCGATCCCGTTCAAAGGGCAGGTGCTGACCCAGATCGCGCGGTTCTGGTTCGACCGTACCGCCGAGATTTGCCCGAACCACGTCATCGATTATCCCGACCCGAACGTGCTGCTCTGCAAGCGCCTCGACATCCTGCCGGTCGAGGTGGTGGTGCGCGATTATCTCGCCGGCACCACGGCGACCTCGGTGTGGCCGATGTACAAGACCGGGCATCGCGAGATCTACGGGCTGCGCTTCCCCGACGGCTTGCGCGAGAACGAGAAATTGCCGCAGACCATCATCACCCCGACCACCAAGGCGCGCGACGGCGAGCATGACGAGCCGGTGACCGCCGCCGAGATCCTCGATCGCGGCATGCTGACCCCGGCGCGATGGCAGGAGGTGTCGCAGAAGGCGCTCGCGCTGTTCGCGCGCGGTCGTGAGATCGCCGCCGGGCGCGGCCTCATCCTCGCTGACACCAAATACGAGTTCGGAACAGACCGCGACGGCCATATCCTGCTCGCCGACGAGATCCACACCCCGGACAGCAGCCGCTATTGGTTCGCCCAGACCTATCCGGGCCGCTTCGCGGCGGGCCACCCGCCCGACAGCTTCGACAAGGATTTCCTGCGGCGCTGGGTGGCGGCGCGGTGCGATCCCTACCGCGACCCGATCCCGCCGATCCCGCGCGACATCATCGCCGAAGCCGCGCGGATCTATATCAGCGTGTTCGAGACGATCACCGGCGAGAGCTTTGCCGCGGCCCGGCCGGACACCCCCGTCATCGAGCGCATCCGCGCCAATCTGCGCCGGTTCTTTTGAAGCGGCCCCGGCCGCGCCGGCCCGGAACCCGCCTGGCTACAGGAACGGGGTGCCACGGCCCGTAGCATGGCGGCACGTGATATAGGGTTAATAGCCCGGCGGGTTGGCCTGCCGGCTTGCCCCGACCGGCAGTTTCGACCGAACCGAGGCATGCCGATGATCCTGTGCGGTTGATCGACAGACCCGAGCAGCAACCGAACGGTAACAACATCGACGATGCCGACCCGCCGGTCTATATGGTATTGGCTTCATGGTGCCCCGTCCGAGCGGGCGGTGGCTGATTTCGGACCGGCTCACCGAGTGCCATCGTGAGCGGGGCGATCCGACGCGGCCGCGGCTCGGGCATCGCGATGTATGAAGCGGTGGTTGAATTCGGAGGCAGGCTCCGATAACCTCCAGGCCCTGTAGTGTTAATGCTTGATCTTTCACGCGAATGTTTTTTCACAGGCAATCGGATTGCCGTTAAATGAGATCGTATTGCGCGTCGGCTGGGTAACGAATGGGCGGGTTGGGCTGTTTGGTGAGTGCGATGATGGGGCGGGGGATAGTGAGCGTCGCCGGGCGATTCGTGCGGACCAGCCGCGGTCGGTGCGGATCGGCAGCCGTTGCCGTGCGCATCGATGATCACACTGAGGCGGGGTGTTGCGCGCCGGCTTGCCTTGCATTGCCGAGCCAAGGGGTGACCGGGTTTGGTCCCATAGCGACCGAGCTCGCCGGCACGGCCTCGGCCAACGAGGCCAGCGCCGTTGCTTGACAGCGCGGGGCGGGGGCCCGGAACAACGTCAAAACTGGTCTTTACGGCTTGGGGCGTGTAATGAAGGGGAGATCGCGCCGGCAGCCGTTACCCACTTTCCTCGCCACGGAATTGAGTTTGTCTTAGCGCTATGAGTGACGGGTCGATCGCGATCATTGGCGCCTCCTGCCGGTTTCCCGGAGCATCCGGCCTGGAGGCGTATTGGGAGCTGCTCACCTCGGGGACCGATGCGATCACCGAGGTCGATGCGCGGCGCTGGGCGACCCGGTTCTATTACCACCCCACTCGCGGCGAGCCGGCAAAGAGCTATACCTGGTCTGCCGGCCTGCTCAGCGATGTCGATCTGTTCGAGCCAGCCTTTTTCGGGATTTCGCCGCGCGAGGCGGCGCAGATGGATCCGCAACAAAGAGTGCTGCTCGAGCTGGTATGGCACGCCGCCGAGGATGCCGGCATCCCGACCAGCAAGCTCGCGGGCAGCGGGACCGGTGTTTATATCGGTGCGTCCTCGACCGACTACCGCGACCTGCGCCTCGGCGACCCGGCGAGCGGCGACTCGTACTTCATGACCGGCGGGACACTCAGCATCCTCGCCAACCGGATCTCCTACGTCTTCGACCTGCGCGGCCCGAGCCTGACCGTCGACACCGCCTGCTCGTCCGCGCTCGTGGCGCTGCATCACGCATGCGAGGCAATTCGCGACGGGCGCATCGCGAGCGCGATCGTCGGCGGCATCAACCTCTTGCTCGCGCCCTACCCATTTCTCGGCTTCTGCCGCGCCTCGATGCTGTCGCGCCGGGGCCGCTGCTTTGCCTTCGACGAACGCGCCGACGGTTACGTGCGCGGCGAAGGCGGCGGCGCCATGATCCTCAAGCCGCTGCGCCAGGCACTGGCCGATGGCGACCGGATTCGCGCGGTGATCCTCGGCACCGGCGTCAATTCCGACGGCCGCACGATCGGCCTGTCGCTGCCGAGCGAGGCGGCGCAGACCGCCCTCATACGCACGGTCTACGACCGGGCGGGCGTGACCCCGGACGATCTGGCGTTTTTCGAGATGCACGGCACCGGGACGCCGGCCGGCGACCCGATCGAGGCCGCCGCCGTCGGGCGGGCGCTCGGCCAGGCGCGCCGCGACCCGCTGCCGATCGGCTCGGTCAAGACCAATATCGGCCATCTGGAGCCGGCCTCGGGAATGGCCGGGCTGATCAAGGCGGCGCTGGCGCTCGACCGCGGCATCGTACCGCCGACGCTGCACTGCGAGACGCCCAACCCGAACATCCCGTTCGACGCGCTCAACCTGCGGCTGGTGCGCGAGGTCGAAGCGATCGGGCCGGGAAGCTGCGCCGGGGTCAACTCGTTCGGTTTCGGCGGCACCAACGGGCATGCGGTCCTGACCGCGCCGCCACGGCGTTCGCAGGAGGCGCGGCCCGCCGACGGACCGCTGCCGCCGCTCGTCATCTCAGCACGAACCGACGCCTCTTTGCGGGCGCTGGCGCAGAGCTGGCATGACACGCTGGCCGCGGCACCGGCGGAACACGCTCCCGCCTTGCTGCGCGCCGCCGCGCGGTGCCGCGATCAGCATCCGCAGCGCCTCGTCGCACTGGGCGAAGACCAGGCCGAGACCGTCGCCGCGCTCGCCGATTTCATCGCCGGCGCGGACAGTCCCGCGGTGATCACCGGAACCGCCGTGCGCGACGGCAAGCTCGCCTTCGTGTTCTCGGGAAACGGCGCGCAATGGTCGGGGATGGGCCGTCAGACCTATCACGCAAGCCCGGCGTTTCGCGTGGCGATCGCGCAGGCGGACGACGCGCTGCGGCCGGCCCTCGGCTGGTCGGTAGCCGAAGTGATCGAGCGCGGTGCCACGGCCGAGCAATTGGTGCATGCCGATATCGCTCAGCCGCTGCTCTTCGCAATCCAAGTCGGAATTGTCGCCGTCCTGCGGGGCCTCGGGATCGAGGCGGCGGGCCATATCGGCCACAGCGTCGGCGAGATTGCCGCGTCATGGAGCGCGGGCGCCCTGTCGCTGGCGGAGGCCGCGCGCGTTGTCGCCGCACGCAGCCGTCACCAGGAACGGACGCGGGGCAACGGCCGCATGGCGGCGCTGGCGCTGGGAAGCGCGGCGGCCCGCGAGCTGCTCGGCGAAATCGGCAGCCCGCTCGAGATCGGCGCGATCAACGCGACGCAGTCGGTGACGCTGTCCGGCCCGGACGACGCGGTTGACCGTTTGACAGCGGAAGCACGGCGCCGCGGTATTGCCTGTCGTGCTCTCGATCTGGATTTCGCTTTCCATTCAGCAGCAATGGACCCGATCCGCGACGATTTGCTGGCCGACCTTGCCGGCCTGTCATCCAGCGCGCCGCAAACACAGCTGGTATCGACTGTCACCGGCGATCAAGCCGCCGCCGGCCTGCTCGACGCGGATTACTGGTGGCGCAACATTCGCAGCCCGGTCCGCTTCACCGATGGGATGGCAGCCCTCGTCGGCGCCGGCTTCCGGATGTTTGTCGAAATCGGCCCGAACCCGGTACTTCAGGCCTATCTGCACGATGCGCTGCGCGCGGCGGAGGGTCAGGGCCGCGCCTTGGCCACACTCGCCCGCCGGCAGGGGAGCGAGGACCCGTTTCCGGCAATCGCAGCGCGTTGCCATGTCGCGGGCTACGACATCAGCAGCGCCGAGCGGTTTGATGGGCCCGCCGAACTGCACGGGCTGCCGCTGTACCCCTGGCAGAAGGAGCGCTTTTGGTTCGAGCGGACGGTCGAGGGCACCAACCCGGTCGACCCGTCCTTCGACCACCCGCTGCTCGGCTTTCGGCAACAGGGGCCGGTCCCGTTCTGGCTCAACCATCTCGATCCGGAGCTGCTGCCCTGGCTTGCCGATCACGCGGTCGAGGGCGTGCCGGTGCTTCCGGCCGCCGCCGTCCTGGAGATGGCGCTCGCCGCGGCACGGCTGCGACGGCCGGATGCGCGCGCCCTCGAGGTCGTCGATGTCGAGTTGCGCCGGCCCCTGCCGTTTGACAAGGGGCGGACCCGCGAAGTACGCACGGTCATGGCCGGCGAGGACGGCGACTGGGAGCTAAGCAGCCGACCCCGCCTCGCCGACGAGCCGCTGACCCTCCACGCCGTGGCGCGTCTCGCGACGGCGGGAGAACATCCAGCCGCGCCGCTCTTCACCGGGCCCAAGGCTACCATGGGCGAGGTCGACGCCAAGACGCTCTATTCCCTTGCCGCCCAGCTCGGGCTCGATTACGGGCCGCAGTTCCGCACCGTCGCGCGCATCGAAGCTGCTGGGCAGCGACGAGGCGCTGGCGCATCTCGATCCGTCGGCGATCGGCGAGCCGCTCGATCGCTATCTGATCCACCCGGCGTTGATGGATGGCGCGCTGCAGGGGTTGCTCGCGCTGATCGCCGATCGGCACGGCGAATTGGAGGGCGTCAGTTTTCTGCCCTGGCGCTTCGGGCGGGTGCGCATCGCCGCCCCGTTCGGCCGCCCGCCCCGGTCCGCTCGCCTGCGGGTGAGCCGCCTCGGCACGCGCTCGGCTTCGGCCGACATTGCCCTGTTCGACGAGGCCGGGGAAATTGTCGGCGAGCTTTCGGATTGCTGGTTCCGGCGGGTCGAGGCTGACGCGCCGAGGCCCACCGGAGGAAAGCGCGCTGCGCATCGATCTCGTTCCGGCACCGCTGGCCGAGGCGGCGAGCCCCGCCGCGCTCGGGCAAATCGCGGAGATTGTGGCACGGCTGGTCGACGTGCCGCCGAATATCGCAGCCCGGCGCGAGGAGCACGCGCTGCTGCTTGATGCATTGATCGCCTCGATCGCGCTCGGATCGGTTCGCAGTGTCATCGACCCCAATGTGCCGTTCACGATCGAGGAGCTGATCGAGGCCGGCGCGATCGCTCCCGACTCCGAAGCGCTCTTTGGGCATCTGCTGCGCCTCCTGGTGCGCTTCGGCGCCGCCTCCGAAGCGGAGCGGGTGTGGCGGGTCGCCGGTTCGAACGATCTTCCCGACATCGCCGAAATCTGGCGTCTGCTGCTCGCCGAGGCACCCGAACTCGTCGCCGAGCTGGCCCTAGCCGCCGCGGCGGCCGAAGAGATGCCGCGCCTTCTCGCCGACGGGCTGCGGCCGGCCGAGACATCACCCTTGCCGATGGTCGAACATCTGCTGCACGGTTCGCCGGTCGGCGCCGCCGGCATCGATCTGGTTTGCGCCGCGATCGGCGAGATTGCGAAGCAGTGGCCGCAAGATCGGCCGTTGCGGGTGCTCGAACTGGGCGCCGATGGCGGTGCCACTCGGCGGCTTCTCGATCGTCTCGCGCAATCAGGCGTCGCGCTTGCCTACCGGGCAACCAATCCCGACCAGGAGCAGGCGGCCCGGCTCGGCTTTATCGTGTCCGCTTTCGCCGGGGCTAGCGCCAGTTGCTGGTCGCCGCGCGATCCGGCTGACGATCTCGACGACAGCCGCTTCGACATAATCCTCTCGGTCCACGCCGGTGCCAGGTTGCGGCTCGACACCGCCGCGCTGGCGCAGTTGTGCGATCTGCTCGCCCCAGGCGGCCTCTTCATCGCCGTCGAACCCGCACCGAACCCGCTCTGGGATGTCGTGTTCGGCCGGTATGCCGGGTGGTGGCAGGGCCGGGACGATATTGCCGAGAGCTCGCCGCTGCGCTCAAGCGAAGAGTGGCGCTGCGAGCTCGCCACAACCGGGTTTGCCGATCTCGGCACGGCAGCGCTCGCCACCGGACCGTGGCCGAGTTCGGTTTTGTGGGGCCGGGCGCAGCCGGCAATCGGGGCTCCGGCAGCGCAACCCGCAGCGCCCTATTCGATCAGCCTGATTGCTGCCGGCGGCAACGACACGGCTTTCCGCGAGCGATTGGCGCAGGCCGGTCACCGAGTGAGCGAGATCGATGCCGTCGCGTTTGCAGCGGTCGCCGGTGACGAGGCCCCCGAGGCCGAAGCCGAGAATGACGGCGAGGTTGCCCTGGTCGTCATTGAGGAAAGCGGCGAGGCGGTCGAGCAGACGACGCAGCTGATCTCGCTGGTGGCCCGGGTCGCCGCCGCCGCTGCGCAACGGCACATCCCGGTTTGGCTGGTCACCAGCGGTGCGCAGCAATCGGTGGACGGTGAGGAGGCCGGGCTCGTCGGTGCCGCGCTGTGGGGCTTTGGACGGGTACTGGTCAATGAGATTCCGCAGCTCTCGTTGCGGCTCATCGACCTCGCCCCGGGGATGGAAGGGTCCGCGCGGGCCGAGCGGATCGCGAGCGAGTTGGCGGCGGCGACGGCGGAAACCGAGATCGTCTGGACGAATTCGGGGCGCTGCGTGCTGCGCTTGCGCCGCGGTTTGCCGCCGCGCTGGGCAAGCGCTACGGATGCCGTCGCGTTGACCAGCGGGCAGCAAGGCGGGCTCGACGCCTTGGGGTGGCAAAAGGCCCTGCCGCGCTCCGCCGGGCCGGGTGAGGTGGAAATCGATGTCCAGGCTGCAGGCCTCAATTTCCGCGACGTGATGTGGGCGATGGGGCTGTTGCCCGAAGAGGCGTTGAGCGATGGCTTCGCGGGGCCGACCTTCGGCCTCGAATGTGCCGGAACCATCCGCGCCGTCGGGCCCGGCGTCGAGGGCCTGGCGGTCGGCGACCGCGTCGCGGGCTTCGCCCCGGCGGCGTTGAGCACGCACGTCACAACGCTGGCGCATGCGGTAACCGCGATCCCGCCGGACCTGAGCTTCGCCGCCGCGGCGACCGTTCCGGTGACTTTCGTCACCGCAATCTATGCGCTCGGCACATTGGCAAAGCTGGCGGCGGGCGAGCACGTGCTGATCCACGGCGGCGCCGGCGGTGTCGGCCTGGCGGCCATCCAATACGCCAAACATCGCGGCGCGATCGTCATCGCCACGTCGGGATCGGCGGTCAAACGCGCGTTCCTGCGCCTGGCCGGCGCCGACCACGTGCTCGATTCGCGCGATCTGGGATTTGCCGACGTCGTGCGGGCGCTGACCCACGGTGCCGGGGTCGACGTGGTGCTGAATTCGCTCAGCGGCGAGGCGATGGAGCAGAGCCTGGCGGTGCTGAAACCGTTCGGCCGCTTCCTCGAACTCGGCAAGCGCGATTTCTATCTCAACCGGCGCATTCACCTGCGTCCGCTGCGGCAGAACATTTCCTATTTCGCGATCGACGTCGATCAGCTGCCGATCCAGCGCCCGGACCTTGCGCGCTCGCTATTGAGCGAGGTCTCGACAGCGCTGCGCGAGGGCGCGATCCGGCCGCTAGCGCACCGGACGTTCGGGTTTGCTGCGATCGGCGATGCGTTCCGCCTGATGCAGGCCTCGGGCCATATCGGCAAGCTCGTGCTGGTGCCCCAGTCAAATGCCGGCGTCCGGCTGCGCCAGGCGCCGGAGATGGCGTTACGCCGCGACGGCACCTATCTCGTCACCGGCGGCCTTTCCGGCTTCGGCTTTGCGGCGGCCCGCTGGCTCGCTCAGCGCGGCGCCGGGTCGATCGCGTTGCTCGGGCGGCGTGGCGCACAGACGCCGGGAGCCGCCGATCGCGCGGCCGAGCTGACGGCGCTCGGCGCCGAGGTTTGCATCTATGCCGGCGATGTCGCCGACCCGGCCGCGCTGGCAGCGGTGCTCGATGACATCCGCCGCTCCCAGCCGCCGCTGCGCGGCGTCGTCCACGCTGCGTCGGCGATCGGCGATGCGCTGATTGCCGAGCTCGACGGATCGAGCATCGCCACGATCCTGCGACCGAAGCTCGGGGGTGCGGTGGCGCTCGATCGGCTGACCCGCGACGATCCGATCGATCTGTTCGTGCTGTTTTCCTCGGCGACGACGGTGCTCGGCGCGCCGGGACAAGGGGTGTATGTCGCGGCCAATCTCGCTCTCGAGGCAATGGCGCGGCAGCGGCAGGCCAACGGCAAAGCGGCACTCGCGGTCGCCTGGGGCCCGATCGAGGACACCGGGTATCTCGCCGAGCGGCCGGAAGCGCGCGACGCGCTGGCCCGACGGCTCGGCGCCAAGCCAATGCCGTCGGCACAAGCTCTGGCCGGGCTCCCGGCGATTGCCGACAGTGGCATCGCGGCAGTTGCGTTTGCCGAGACCAGTTGGAACGAGGCGCGGCGGTTCCTGCCGATTCTCGCCTCGCCGCTGTTCGCCGAGATCCGCGCCGATGGCGGCTCTTCGCCGGGCGACGACTCGCTGATCGAGCGGCTCGCCGGGCTCGATGCCGAAGAGGCTCTGGCGCTGCTCAAGACCGCCGTCGCCGAGGAGGCGGCGAATATCCTGCGGCTGCCGGCTGCCGGCATCGATCCGCTACGGCCATTGTCCGAGATGGGGATGGATTCGCTGATGGCGGTCGAGCTGCGCCTGGCCCTCGAAAGCCGGCTGCGCATCGATTTGCCGCTGATGTCGCTCGCCGAAGGGACCAGCGTCGCCTCGATAGCCACCCGTCTCGCGAATGCCGTAACGGCGCGACCGCACGCATCCGAATTGCTGAGCCTGGCCGAGCGTTACGAGGTTTCCGACGATGAGCGGCTGACCGCCGTGGCGAACGCGGCGGACCGGTTTGAACCGGTCGAGGTCAAGTCGGCAGCGGCGGAGTGAGCGGGTGGCGGCGAGCCGCAATCTCTTCGGATTATCCGCGCAGGCCAAGGCCCGGCTGATCGAGAAGCTGTCGTCGGCCGCTGCAACGCGATTAGCCGCGACACCGGCGCGCCAGCCTGGCCCCGCCGGCGCCGGTGGCAATGCCGTGCGGCTCGATGTCTCGGAGCTGGAATCGTATCGCGAAATCCGCCTGATCGAGGAGGCGGCGGATTATCTCGGCATTGCCGATCCGTTCTTTCGCGTCCATCAGGGGGTCGCCGGCGCCGAAACCGTGATCGACGGCCGCTCCTACATCAACTTCGCGTCATACAATTACATCGGCCTCAATGGCGACCCGCGCATTGCCGCGGCGGCGAAGGCAGCGATCGATCGTTTTGGCACCTCGGTCTCGGCCAGCCGTCCGGTTTCCGGCGAGCGCCCCATTCACCGCGAGCTCGAAGGCGCGCTGGCACGAATTCACGGCGCCGAAGACAGTGTCGCCCTGGTCGGCGGGCATTCGACCAATGTTACGGTCATCGGCCATTTGTTGGGCCGCAACGACGTGATCGTCCATGATTCGCTGATCCACAACAGCATCGTGCAAGGGGCGATCCTGTCGAGCGCGCGGCGCGTACCGTTTCGCCATCTCGACCCCGAAGCGGCCGACAAGGTGCTGGCCGATACGCGCCCGCGCCATGACCATGCGCTCCTCGTCATCGAGGGGCATTACAGCATGGACGGCGACGTGCCCGACCTCGCCGCCTTTGTCGCCGTGGCGCGGCGCCATCGCGCCTGGCTGATGGTCGACGACGCGCATGCTCTGGGAGTGCTCGGCCCGCGCGGCTTTGGTTTGGCCGACCACGCCGGGATCGACCCGGGCGAGGTCGATATCTGGATGGGAACGCTCAGCAAAAGCCTTGTCTCCTGCGGCGGATATATCGCCGGCCGCAAGGATCTGATCGATTACCTGAAGCGAATGGCGCCGGGGTTCGTGTTCTCGGTCGGCATGGCGCCATCGGCGGCGGCGGCGGCGCTCGCCGCGGTCGAGATCCTCGAGCAGGAGCCGGAACGGGTCCGCCGGCTGAACGAGCGGGCCGCGCTGTTCCTGAAGCTCGCGCGCGACGGCGGTCTGGATGTCGGCGGATCGATAGGTGCGGCGATCGTGCCGATCATTACCGGGAGCTCGATCGGCGCCGGGCGGCTGGCGCAGGCGCTCTTCCGCCGCGGCATCAACGTCCAGCCGATCCTCTACCCCGCGGTGCCGGAACGCGCCGCCCGGTTGCGCTTCTTCCTGACCGCGCAACACACCGAGGAACAGGTGCGCGAGGCGGTCGCCGTTTTGCGCGAAGAATCCCGGGCGGTCGCCGCCGAGCCGACGGACCTTGCGGCCGTGGCGCGGCATCTCGGGCGCCTGATGCCTTCATCGGCTTAGCGGCCGGCGTTGTTCAATCGCGGGCGGGGCTGGCAGCCACTTCAGCGATAAAGCGGTCGACGATGGCGAAATGATCGTCCCACCGCGGCGGATCCCAGTCGGCAAGGCGCGCGAGTTGGGCCTCGCGTCGAGGTGACCGCGGCGCCGCATAATCGAGGATCGCCGAGCGCCAGCCCGGCCCATCAAGCGGATCGAGAAATTCCGGGACGGCTCCGCCGGTCTCACGCAATGCCGGGATGTCGCTGCACAAGGCGGGGACGCCGAGCTCCAGCCCCTCGATCAGCGGGAACCCAAAACCCTCGGCAAACGACGGCAGCAGCAACGCGCATGCGCCCTTCAGCAGTCGCACCATTTCGGCATCGGGCAAGGCGTTGTGCTCGATGACGGTGCCGCGCACCGCCGGGCAGCGGTCGAGCATGTCAATGACATTCTCGGTTTCCCAGCCGCGCTGCCCGACGAGCACCAACAACGGCGCGCGTTCGCCCAGGTCGCTCGCCAATCGGCGCCAGAGGTTAAGCAGCAGCAGATGGTTCTTGCGCGCTTCTATCGTGCTGACATAGACGAAATAAGGCCGGTCGAACGGCGGGTTGCGGTCGATCGGGACGGCCGGCAGATCGGCGCCGAAGGGCGCAACCAGAACCGGCGGGGCGCGCCCGGCACGCTCGAGGTGGGGCTGCAGCGCATCGCGCGTCACGAAGGAATTGACGATCAGCGCGTCAGCCAATCGTGCCGCGGTTTCGATCCGGCGCAGGTGGTGAGCCGCCTGGCCGGGCTTGGCGTATTCGGGAAACTCGATCGGTATCAAGTCGTGGATCAGGCAAATGAAGCGGGCCGCGCTGCGCTCCTTCAGCCGTGCAACAAGCTCGCGCTTTTCGAGGTGGTGGTGAGAAACCAACAGATACACCGAAGGCCCCGTACTGCTTCGCAGCCGTGACGTCAGCGCTCGCTCGCGACTGGCGAGGAGGGCGATACGAACCTGGCGGGCGATCTGCCTCACCTTCTGGTCCTGGCGTTTCTGGTCGAGCGTGCCGCGCCACGCCGCGCCGATCGCTGCGATAAATTGCTCGGCCGCATGGGGCTTCAGCAATCCCAACCCACTGCTCGCGGTGACCGCCGTGAAGCAGGCCGACGCGCGGTTCGCGATCAGGTGCTCGGCATAGGCGAGCTCGACGCGATCGATCCCGGTCGGGGTTCCCCGCCCGGCGCGCGATAGCAGGCGTGACAGATCGAGCGCGATCAACGCAACGGCGCTATGGCACAGTGCTCTTCACCACAAATCCGGTGATCACCGGCCCGCTTATCGTATTCAGCAAGGTGAAGAACTTCTGCAATTCGTTCAAGTTGGCATTCGCGACGTAGATGATATCTTTATCCTCCATCGGAAAACGCTGGCCGAGGAAATAGGATTTGGCGTCTCGCAGATCGAGGCGATAGACGACCGGGCTGCTTCCGTCGGGCCCGGTGCGCAATTGCGGCTGGCCG
This sequence comes from uncultured Alphaproteobacteria bacterium, assembly GCA_963789255.1. Lineage (GTDB taxonomy): Bacteria > Pseudomonadota > Alphaproteobacteria > ATCC43930 > CGMCC-115725 > DATARH01. The sequence goes on from CAWBJW010000002.1 coordinate 767,311, forward strand.
AGAGCGTTGATGACGTTCGGCGGCTCGAAGCGGAACAGGAACACCCCGGCCGGATCCGCGCGCAAGTCTTGCAGCCCTCCTGCCTTGGCTAGCGCTTCCACGAGCGTCATCTTCTCCGAGGTGAACGGGATCTGCGCGTTGGCTCCGGTTGCCCCGAACGCGGTGAACGACTGCGGCAGGCGCACCAGCGTCAGGACATCGCCGGGTTGCGCGTAGATATTCTCGGCGGGATCCGAGACCAGCGCTTCCATCGGAATGGTCGCGGTCACGCCATCGCGCGACAGCCGCACGAAGGTTTCATAGACCGGGGATCTCGCGCCGCCGACCTCGGCAATCAGGTCGAGCAGGCGGTCGCCTTTCAGCGACAGCGGCACCCGTGCGCCGTGCACGACCTCGCCGGTGACCGTCGCGCTGTTGGTGAGGCTCCTGGTCACCGTAACGATGACCTGCGGCTCGATGGCCTTTTCGGCAAGGCGATCTTCGATCGTCTTCTGCACCTCGACGGGCAGATGCCCGGCGACCGGAACGCGGCCGGCAAACGGGACGCTGATGCCGCCATCGCGGCCAACGACCTGTTCCGGGATGGTAACGCTGCGCGAGCCGGCCGACACGTGATCGGTCGGCGAAGCGCTGAACAACCCGCCACCCGCGGCCTCCCAGATCGAGACGACGACACTGTCGCCGATCCCGATTTTCGGCTGTGGCGGCCTGCCGTATTTCTTGAAGCGCGCGTGGAAGCTCTCGCCCCGTTCTCCGAGCAGGGCGGCCACGACATTATCGTCGATGTTGACCAGATCGAACTGCGTTTGGTTGCCCTTGACCTCCTGGTGCTGGACATCGCTCGCGGTGGGCCCCGCGGTTGGCAGGGCCGAGCATCCCGCCAGCAAGCCGGCGAGCAAACCCACAACGGCAACTGCCTTCATCGCCCCCGACTCTGATTGCGCGAGATTGCGGATGACCCGTTTCGCCCGATCGCAGCATCCGCATTCGTCATGGAGAACGCCTCTCAGGCTTGCCGCGGACCGGTCCTGGCCTCGCGCGCGATGCTGAAGATCCGCTCAGCCGGACAAGCGCGGGTGCCGCGCCGCTCAATCGATCGCAGCGGCCATTACCGTGCCGGTTCGTTCGTAGGTAGTCAAACCACTTGTACTTCTGTCGCGATCAGGCGCGCGGCGTAGACCCCCATCCACCCGATCGGGTCGAGCCAGCCCGCCTCGTTACGCGGCGGCTGAATCGCGCGGATGTGGGCATCGGTAATCTCGCAGAGATCGCCAATCAGCTGCGGCGAGTCTCCCTCGGTTGACCAGAAGAACCGGGTGATCCCGCCAACCTCGTGCTTGGCGACGAGGCAGTTCGGCGCTCCGCCGGCGCGGTTATAAAGACCGACGGCCGAGTAGCTCTCTTGGTGGCTGACGATCATGACCCCTTCGGTCCCCGGGAAGGCAAATTTCATTGCCGAGAACCAGCGGCACAGGGCGGCCAGTTCTTTCTCGGTGAATTCATAGTCCCGTGGCCCCGAATATGATGCGCCATTCGCTACCGACTTTCTCGTCCGAACCATCGGCGGAAAGGGTATGACATTTGTCGTCTCAGACACGTTGCCCCCAATCGAATCCCGCACGAGGCGGGCGTGGTCCCCATTCTCCTCGCTCGTACCCGGACCCAGGCCGCTCGTCCCCGAGCCGCGCCGCTATAGGACGCAAGCGAACCAAAAGAGTGAGTTGTTACCGACTACTTTCGGAATTCCGGATCGATACAGTCCGTGGGCAAGGCACGGTCCGAAGAATACAATCGAGCGCTTATTCGGAGTCAATTGAGCCTTGGCGGGAAGTCCGTTTTTCGTGCCTGCTGCGCTCTTTCGGCAACAGTTGCAAAAAGGCGACAACTTGTTAAACCAATGGTTTTGCGGCGACTGACCGTCTTGCTAGCGCGGCGGCTCGCGTGGCGCCGGGGTGACCGGATCAATAGCGACGCTCGCGATGCCGGCGTGGATCATATCGAGCTTCTCCGCGGCCCTCGGCGAAACATCGATCAACAGGGAGTGGCTGACCGGGCCGCGATCGTTGATCGTGGCGATCACCGAGCGGCCATTGCTCAGATTTGTCACCCGCACCAACGAGTGAAGCGGCAGCCAGCGGTGGGCGGCGGTCACATGAACCGCGTCAAGCCGCTCGCCGCTCGCCGTCCGCCGTCCGAGATGGCGACCGCCATACCAGGCGGCAAAGCCGATTTCGCGTCGGCCGGTCACCTGTAGCGGGCCGATGTACTGGTCGGGCGGCGGAAGCCGCGCGGCGATCTGGCCGGCCTCCCTGTTGTGCCGAATTTTGGAGCGCGCCGTCACCCTGCGGATTGTCCGACGCCGCTTTCCGCTGGTTTTGTCAGCCGCCGCGGTCCTGACGCGCTTCGATTTGATGCTAGAAACCGGATGGTGGCGGCCCGGCTGGGCCTCATTGGAGCGCAGCGCCACCTTGCCGCTCGCCCGGTGCCGCTTTCCGCTGGTTTTGCCAGCCGCTGTCGCGGTCTTGGCAGGCTTCGCTTTGCTGCTCGGCACGAGATGGTGGTGGCCTGGCTGGGCCTCTTTGGCCATGGCCGCCGCCGATACGACCAGCAGCGCGAGAGACAGCCCGATGGTCTTTCGCATCCTCATCCGCACGCGTCTCCATGTGGTTGGCACGATTGCACCGGCGCGGGGAACCCGCGAGGCGCGCCGTCGCTCTCTGACGGAAGGGCGGTTTGCGGTATGCCGTCCCGGACCATTGGCAGGGGTGTCCGGGTTGGACGGGGGAAGCGCTTAGGCAACCCTAGTCAGCGACTTGTCAGATTGTCAAACCGAAATTACATGAAATGCCGTCCTAGGCCCAAGTCGGATTGGGACCTTTCGTCGTCATAAGCAAGGCTCATTCAGAAAATAATCAATGAGACTGATTCTTGAGTACCGAGTATACGGTCAACTCATCGGCAAGGCGTCGAAATTTACAGCGGCAGATCGGAGAAGTTTGCAGGCAGCCAAACAATTTGTTGCGCGTCGAACCGGCTCGATCGGCATATATTGGGGTCTGCGATGCCAGCACGGCCAACCATACCGCGTTAGGCCTGGCCTCGCAGGGCGAACCGGTGGATTCGGTTCCTGAACCTGCGGCCGGCCGAAAAAGCTGCCAGGTTGGCAGTGCACCAATGGGCCTAGCACGGTCTGCTTCAAGGGACAGGCAACCGACAAAAGCCTGAGCCGCATTGACTTGGCGCGTTGCGTCCGCTATATGCAGCCCTACATGACCACAGCGCGCAACGAGCTGCGACTTATGACCCCGGCGTCCTAGAGGGCGCCGGCCGGCCGCTCGTGCGTTCCCGCCTGGGAACCAAGTGTTTCGCGCTAGGTACAGTCACATGACATCGATGGTTCCGGTTTATCACTCGGCGGCGGTGTTGCCCGTTTTCCGGCGGCGACTTAGCGCCGGCCGGAGGGATTAAGCCCGCCGGCCCTGCTGCCTGCCGACCATCAACGCGGACCGCCCCGCTTTCACTTCGGCGGCGGTCCCTCCCCGGAGTTCCGCCATGTCTGCCATGCCGATCCACAAATACCGCCCGTTTCCGACGATCAACCTGCCCGACCGAAAATGGCCTTCGCGGGTCATCGACAAGGCACCGCTCTGGTGCTCGGTCGACCTGCGCGACGGCAACCAGGCGCTCGTCGAGCCGATGGGGCCCGAGAAGAAGCGCCGCATGTTCGACATGCTGGTCAAGCTCGGCTTCAAGGAGATCGAGGTCGGGTTCCCGGCGGCCTCGGAAACCGACTTCGCCTTTGTGCGCGAGCTGGTCGAGGAGGGCCTGATCCCCGAGGACGTGACGATCCAGGTGCTGACCCAAGCGCGCGACGAATTGATCGAGCGCAGCTTCGAGTCGATCCGCGGCGCACCGCGCGCCATCATGCATCTCTATAATTCGACCTCGACCTTGCAGCGCCGGGTCGTGTTCGGCCTCGACAAGCCGGGGATCGTCGACATCGCGGTCAATGGCGCGCGCCGGATCCGCGACCTCGCGGCGGCGATGCCCGAGACCGAGATCGTCTACCAATATTCCCCCGAAAGCTTCACCGGCACGGAACTCGATTTCGCGGTCGAGATTTGCGAAGCGGTGATGGATGTGTGGCAGCCTACCCCACGGAAGAAGGTCATCCTCAACCTGCCGGCGACGGTCGAGATGGCGTCGGCCAACGTCTATGCCGATCAGATCGAATGGTTCGGCCGGCACATCCGGAATCGCGATTCAATCGTCTTGAGCCTGCATCCGCACAATGACCGCGGCACCGCCGTCGCGGCCGCCGAGCTCGGCGTCATGGCCGGCGCCGACCGCATCGAGGGCACCCTGTTCGGCAATGGCGAGCGCACCGGCAATGTCGATTTGATGACGCTGGCGCTCAATCTGTTCAGCCAGGGCGTCGATCCCGGCCTGGCGATCCGCGACATCGACGAGATCATCCGCACCGTCGAATACTGCAATCAGTTGCCGGTCCACCCGCGCCATCCCTATGCCGGCGAACTGGTCTTCACCGCATTTTCCGGCTCGCACCAGGACGCGATCAAGAAAGGCTTCGAGGCGCTCGAAAAGCGCAACGATGATCATTGGGAAGTGCCCTATCTGCCGATCGACCCGAAGGATCTCGGCCGCACCTACGAGGCGGTGATCCGGGTCAACAGCCAATCGGGTAAGGGCGGGGTCGCCTATGTCCTCAAGGCCGATCATGGTCTCGATCTGCCCCGGGGTTTGCAGATCGAGTTCAGCCGGATCGTCCAGGAAGTCGCCGACCGCACCGGCAAGGAACTGACTGGCGCCGACATCTGGTCGCTGTTCGAGAAGACCTATCTCGGCCGCGGCGGCATTCGCCTCCTCGATTACAGCCTCCTGCCCGAGCCGCGCCCCAACGAGCGTCGCATCGTCGCGACGATCGATGCCGCCGGGACCAAGCGGCATATCGAGGGGGTCGGCAACGGGCCGATCGCGGCCTTTGTCGACGCCCTCAAGCGCGCTTGCGACATCGCGCTGACCGTGCTCGACTACCACGAGAACGCGGTCGGCGCCGGCGCCGACGCGCAGGCCGCCGCGTATGTGCAGATCCGCAGTGCCGGGGCCAACGGCACTCTTTACGGGGTCGGCATGGACAGCGACATCGTCACCGCCTCGCTGAAGGCGGTGGCGAGCGCCGCCAGCCGCGCCGGGTAAGACGCGCGGCCGGTAACCCGCCGCGCAACAACGGGAGGTGGCGATGTTTCTGCTGTGCCAACGGACGGACATCCTCCCGGAAACGCGTGTGCTGGTGAACACCTCCCATGTCATCGCGATCGTGCCGGTCAGCGGCGGGGTCAAGTCGCGGCTGGTCCTGGCAATTGGCGAGACATGGGAGGTGAACCTGCCGTTTACCCAGGCCATCGGCCTGCTGCGCAGCGAGGCGGAAGTCGCCGCGGCGGCGGCTCCGGCCGACCGGAGGCGGGGTCCCGGCGCCTGAGCCGGCTCCGTCGCCCGGGCGGCCGCGGTCGCCGATAAGGGGCGGCGCAGCGCTTCCCCCCGGAACGTCCCGCAAGGGCCGTCCGTCCGGGGGTCGCTCGCAAGGACAGCAAAAGTGTCATTGCGAGGAGCGCAGCGACGTCGTTCGGGCGATGTATCGCGACCCGGCGGAGGGGCCAACGCCGCTCGCGCCCGACCGCGTCTATCGGATGACGATCGATCTCGGCCACATCCACCACAATTTCCAGGCCGGCAGCCGGATCGAGGTTGACGTGACCAGCAGCAACTTCCCGCGCCGCGCCCGCAACACCAACAGCGGCAACCCGGTGCTGGCCGAGGATGGCGAGGCGGCGATCCGCGTCGCCGCCAACGCCGTGCATCACGCGGAGGCGACGCCCTCTTTCATCGAGCTTCCGGTGCTACCGGCCGGATAACCCGGAGCGTCCGATGCCTAGCCCCGCGCATTCGCGGGGATGACGATAAGGCCGGGTCTTTCAGGCCGCCTCGTCGAGAGTCGAGCCAATGTCGAGCGTCGTCGCCCGGCGCAGGTCGCGCGGCTGGGTCTCGTCATGCGGCCGGCCGCGATGCATCGTGTCGCGGTTGTCCCAGATCACCAGATCGCCGACCCGCCATTCATGGCTGTAGACGAATTGCCGCCGAGTCGCGTGCTCGCTCAGATCGTTGAGCAGGAGCCGCCCTTCGGGGATCGGCCAGCCGACGATGTGCGAGGCGTGCGCCGACAGATACAATGTCTTGCGCCCCGAGCCGGGATGGCGGCGCACGAGGCGCTGGCGCGACGGCGGGTATTGCTCGCGCTCGCCAGGCGGAAATTCGGTAAAGCCGATCTGGCCGCGCGACCAGAACACGTCGTGCTCGACGACGAGCCCGTCGATCGCGGTCTTTTGCTCCTCCGACAGCGCATCGTAGGCGGCGCGCATATCGGCAAACTCGGTCTCGCCGGCGCCGAACGGCGAGGCTGGCGGCACCGCCACCGCGAACAGCATGCCGAGCACGACTGGCACCGGCATGTATGAGGCATCGGTGTGCCACAGGCGGTTGCCGAGGCTGTCAAGGCGCTTCCTGTCGTCGCGGGCGCGAAGGCGGCTGTCTTCGTCGAGGTTCGAGATGTCGCCGATCTCGGGGAATTTGAGCCGCCGTCGGCCGCCGCGCGCCGCCGAGCGGCCGATTTCGAGTTCGCCAAAGCGCGCCGCGAAGCCGCAAATCCGCTCGTCGCTCAGCTGCTGACGGTGGAAGACCAGAACGGCATGACGGTCGATTGCCCCCCAGAGCGCCTGGACGGTCGCCGCATCGACCGGCTCGCGCAGATCGATGTCGCTGATCTCGGCGCCGATATGGGGGTGAAGCGGAGTGATCGCGAGCGCCATGCGCCGTGCTCCCGTTGCTATGTCGCGCTAGCCCAGCATCGGCCCGCGCTTCCGCCATTGTCAAATGGTCCCAGACCTGTCAGGGGAATCGTGAACCGAATGGAGGAATGCATGACTCTCGCGATCGCCGAGCCGTTCCGGGCGCCGACCGTTGCGTCGCTGTCGGTGCGTGTCGTCGTCGATGGGTCCTTTGACCAGTTCATGCCGAAGCAGACGCATCCGATGGCAAGGATCGAGCATGTCAGCCGCATCCGCGGCCGCGAGATGACGACCCTCGCCGGCGAATGGGGCCTGTCATTGCATCTCGAATCGAAGAGCGCCGGGGCGGGCGGGCAATACCTGCTCGACTTCGGCTATACCCCGGAGATCCTCTTACGCAATTTCGACCTGCTCGGCATCATGCCCGAAAAGCTCGACGGCCTTATTCTCAGCCACGCCCACCGCGACCATTACGGCGGGATGGTCGGGTTCGTCGAGCATCACCGCGGCCAGATGCGCGACGACCTCAAGCTGTTCGCCGGCGGCGATCTGGTGTTTCGCGAGAAATGGCTCGGGTCGCGCGACGAGGAGGCGCGGTCGTGGGGTGCGCTCGATCACGCGGCGCTTGCCGCGGCGCGGGTCGAGACCGTGTGCTGCGATACCGCGCACGCGCTCGAAGGGCCGTTCACGTCCGGCTATATCGCGCGGCAATCCTTCGAGCGGGTGCTGTCCAACACCCTCGTCGAGCCGACCCCGGCCGACCATTACAGCGCCGAGGAACAGCGCGGCCGGCTCGTCCCCGACCGCCACCCCGACGAGCACGCCACCTGCTATGTCGTGCAAGGGCGCGGGCTCGTCGTGATCTCGTCGTGCGGCCATTGCGGCCTCATCAACACGGTCAAGACCGCGATGGCGGTGTCTGGTGTCGACAAACTACACGCTGTTATCGGCGGGTTTCACCTTGGCGTGGCGCCGCCTGATTATGTTGAGCACACGATCGCCGAGCTGAAGACCCTCGATCCCGATGTCGTGCTCCCGATGCATTGCAGCGGGCGCGTCTTCCTCGCCGGGGTGGCGCGCGAGATGCCGGAGCGGCTGATCTATTCCAACATCGGCAGCCGGTTCACCTTCGGGGTCTGAGCCGTGCTACGATGACCGAGCTTAGCGGCGGTCGCGCGTACCGGAGCCGAGGCGAAGGGGAAGAAAATGAGCCTGATGGCCGGCAAGCAAGGGCTCGTCATGGGTGTCGCCAATGACCGCTCGCTCGCCTGGGGCATCGCCCGGGCGTTGCACGTCCATGGCGCCCGGCTTGCTTTTACCTATCAGGGCGACGCGCTCGGCAAGCGGGTGCGGCCGCTCGCGGACAGCCTCAACAGCGATTTCGCCATCGACGCCGACGTCACCGACGCAGCAAGCCTCGATGCGCTGTTCGCCAGCCTCGCCGAGCGCTGGGGGCGGCTTGATTTCGTCGTGCACGCGATCGCCTTCTCCGACAAGAACGAACTGACCGGAAAATACCTCGATACGAGTCGGGAGAATTTTCTGAGGACGCTCGACATCTCGTGCTTTTCGTTCACCGATGTGTGCCGGCGCGCGGCGCCGCTGATGCGTGAGGGCGGCGCCCTGTTGACCCTGACCTACGCCGGCGCCGAGCGGGTCATGCCGCATTACAACGTCATGGGGGTGGCGAAGGCGGCGCTCGAAGCCAGCGTACGCTATCTCGCCGCCGATCTCGGCGGCGACAACATCCGGGTCAACGCGATCTCGGCCGGCCCGATCAACACCGTCGCGGCTCGCGGCATCGGCGATTTCCGCTACATCCTCAAGTGGAACCAGCTCAATGCGCCGTTGCAGCGCAACGTCACGATCGAGGATGTCGGCGGCGCCGGGGTTTACCTCTTGAGCGATCTGTCGGCCGGGGTCACCGGCGAGGTGCACCACGTCGATTGCGGCTATCATGTCGTCGGCATGAAACGCGCCGACGCTCCCGATATCGCGGTGGTGTGATGATGGCAGAGCGGATGGACGGCCGTGCGTCCTTCGAGACGGCGCTTCGCGCCTCCTCAGGATGACGGATTTCTTAATGCCATCAATAACCTCCGTCATGCTGAGGAGCGCCCAAAGGGCGCGTCTCGAAGCACGCGTTGCGTTAATGCGGCGCTGATCCATGGCCGGTAATAGCTTTGGCACGCTGTTCCGCTTCACCACCTGGGGCGAAAGCCACGGGCCGGCGATCGGCGTCGTCGTCGACGGCGTGCCGCCGAAGATCCCGCTCGCCGAGGCTGACATCCAGCATTGGCTCGACAAGCGGCGGCCCGGCCAGTCGCGCTACACGACGCAGCGCCGCGAACCCGACGAGGTCAAGATCCTGTCGGGCACCTTCGAGGGCGAAACCACCGGCACGCCGATCCAGCTGCAAATCGAGAATGTCAACCAGCGCTCGCGCGATTACCGCAACATCGCCGACCGCTTCCGCCCGGGCCATGCCGATTACACCTACTGGAAGAAATACGGCATCCGCGACTACCGCGGCGGCGGTCGCGCCTCGGCGCGCGAGACCGCCTCGCGGGTCGCCGCTGGCGCGATCGCGCGCAAAGCGCTGGGGCCGGGCATCGCGATCCGCGGCGCACTCGTGCAGATCGGCCCGCACGCGATCGACCGCGCGGCCTGGGACTGGCGGGAGACCGGGGACAACCCGTTCTGGTGCCCGGATAAGGGCATGGCGGCGCGCTGGGCCGAATACCTCGACGGCGTGCGCAAGAAGGGCTCGTCTGCGGGCGCCGTCATCGAGATCGTCGCGAGTGGCGTGCCGGCTGGGCTCGGCGAACCGGTCTACGACAAGCTCGACGGTGATCTGGCGCGCGCAATGATGACGATCAACGCCGTCAAGGGGGTCGAGATCGGCGCCGGGTTCGGCGCGGTCGTACTCGGCGGCGAACAGAACGGCGACGAGATGCGGATGCGGGACGGCAAGGTCGCCTTCCTGTCGAACAATGCCGGCGGCATCCTCGGCGGCATCTCGACGGGCCAAGACATCGTCGTGCGTTTTGCGGTCAAGCCGACCAGCTCGATCCTCAAGCCGATGCGCACGGTCGACGCGGCCGGCAACGAGGTCGAGATCGAAACCCACGGCAGGCACGACCCCTGCGTCGGCATCCGCGCGGTGCCGGTCGGCGAGGCGATGCTGGCCTGCGTCCTGGCCGACCACCTGCTGCGCTACCGCGCGATCGGCGGGGAGGTATAGACCGACACAGTCGAAAGCCCCTCACCCTCCCACTCCTCCGGCGCGGGTCCCTCCCTCTCCCCGCGAGCGGCGAGAGGGCTGGGGCGAGGGGCGCCTATCGGTTAATGCAGCGGCGAGAAGGCGGCCGGGACGACCAGCATGTTCTCCTGCTTGAGGATCGTGCCGGGCTGCCCGCCCTTGGGAGGCCAGATGCCTTCCTTGCGGGCTTTTTCGCGGATCTCGAAGCGCGCGGCGGCGTCCTTGTAGGCCCAGATGTGGCACCACAAATTGAGGTCGCCCAGCTCGGAATGGCCGGCAAAGGCCAGGGGCGACAGCTTGACGCGCTCGCCGATTGCCCCGGCCCAGCGTTCGATCTGGTTCGGGATCGCGCCCGGCTTCAAGGTATACATGCGGATCTCGTAGATGCCGCCAAGCTGGCGCGGTTCGAGCTTGGGCGAGAACGGCGCCGGAATGAAGATCTGGCTCTTCTGCGCGACGACGAATTCGCGGGTATTGGGCGGCCAGCCCTGGAGCTTCGTTGACTCGGCGCGCAGCCGGGTGCGCTCGTCCATCGTCTCGTAGGGCCAGACATGGATCACCTGGTTCAACGGCCCGACCTCGGTGTGCCAGAAGGCGGCGAGCGGCGACAGCTTCGCCCGCACCGGCAAGGCCTGGCCGAAGCGCTCCTCGAAACTGGCGACCGTGCCGGGCTGCAAGGTATAGGTGCGCATTTCGACGATCATGGGGTTTCCTCCGCTGGGGTTTTGCGGGCGCGACGCTAGACCGGCGCAGCGGCGCCGACAAGCGTCCGCTCAGAGCGTTCTGCGGTTCCCCGCCTCAGTACCCCATCGCCGACCCTTCGGGCCGGCGCGGGTCGTTGACCCCGACGAGGCGGCGGCCGGGACCGATCGCGATCAGTTCGACCGCGCCCCACGGGGGGCGTTCGGCGAGGCGATAGCCGCGTGCGGCGAGCGCGGCAAGAGTGGCTGCAGGAAAGCCGTCGCGCTCGTAGTAGAGCGTATCCGGCAGCCATTGGTGATGAAAGCGCGGCGCCGCCACCGCGTCCTGTGGCGCCAGCCCGAAATCGAGGATGTTCGACACGCTCTCGAGCACCGCGGTGATGATCCGGGGGCCGCCCGGACTGCCGAGCACGAGGACCGGCCTTCCGTCCTTTTCGACGATCGTCGGGGTCATCGACGACAGCGGCCGCTTGCCCGGTGCGATCGCATTCGCCTCGCCTTGCACCAGACCGAACATATTGGGGGCGCCCGGTTCGACCGTAAAATCGTCCATTTCATCGTTGAGCAGAAAACCGGTGCCGGGCGCCACCACCGCGGAACCGAAATATCCGTTCAATGTATAAGTAACCGCTACGGCGTTTCCGTCGCCATCGACGATCGAATAATGCGTGGTCTGAGCCTGTTCATGCGGCGGGATGCCCGGGCCGAGCGCGGTCAACGGGGTCGCCGTCTCCGGGTCGATCGCAGCACGAATCGCGGCGGCATGGCCCGGCGACAACAGGCGCGAACTCAGGTCGGTGACGAAGGCCGGGTCGCCGAGCGCAGTGTTGCGGTCAACAAAGGCGTGGCGCATCGCCTCGGCCATCAGATGCAGCGATCGCGGGGAGTGGTAGCCCAAGCTCGCGAGATCCCAGCCTGACAGCACATCGAGGATCTCGCACAGGATCGTGCCGCCGGCGCTCGGCAGCGGCGCCGAGAGAACGGCATAGCCGCGATACCGGCAGGTCACCGGCAGCGCTTCGCTGACCGTGTAATCGGCGAAATCCTGCGCCGTCAGGAGACCGCCATGGGCGGCGACTGCCAGCGCGACGGAGGCAGCGATCGGACCGCGATAAAACGCATCGGGCCCCTTCTCGGCGATCGATGCCAGGGTCCGTGCGAGGTCGGGTTGGACGAGGCGGTCGCCGGCACGGTACGGCGTGCCGTCGGCGCGCAGGAAGATCAGCGCCGCGGCGGGATCGGCCGCCAATCGCGCCGCCTTTCGGTCGAGGGTCGCGGCATCCGCAGGGCCGAGCACAAAGCCGTCGCGGGCGAGCGCGATCGCCGGCGCCATGACGGCGGCCCGGCCGAGACGGCCGTATTCCGAGAGGGCATGGTCGAGGCCCATCACCGTTCCGGGCACACCGGCGGCGCGGTAGCCGTACAGGCTCGCCTCGCGCATGACCGCGCCGGCCGCATCGAGGAACATGCCGGGGGTCGCCGCGTGCGGTGCGGTTTCGCGGAAATCGACAATTCTATCGCGGCCATCGGCGCGGTGGATCAGCATGAACCCGCCGCCGCCAATATTGCCGCAGCACGGCAGGACGACGGCCAGCGCATAGCCGACGGCGACGGCCGCATCGACCGCGTTGCCGCCGCTCGCGAGAATGTGAAGCCCGACCGCGCTGGCTTCGTGCTGGGCGGTGACCACCATGCCCTGCTCGGCCCGGGACGCGGCCGCCGCAAGGCCCGCGGGAAGTGCAGCCGCGAAAACGGCGGCGGCGGCGAGTAGAACTTTGCCGATCATTGCCTCAGACGGCGCCAGAGGAGGTAGCCTCGATACCCTAACCTTATCCTCCTGCAGCGGTCCTTGCGCGAAGATGGTAAACGACGCAGGTTTAACCACGAATTGTGATGCATTTGTGTCAACCTGCAACTAGCTTGCCCCGGCGTCCCGCGTGAGCTATGGCGGTCGCGGGACCCCGATGCGCTGCATTGCGCCAATGCGGCCTCCGGATGGCCCGCGGCAAACCGCGCTGTTGGTGTCCAACTGCCAAACACCGGTGAGGCAATTCGTTAACCAGAGTGCGTTAGTCTATCATGTTGGTAGGGCAGTTTCCGGTTTCCGGCAGGTCCCTGTACGAGGCGAACAGAGCAATGTCATCTTCCCCGATCCTCGATCTCGGGATTGTCAGCGGCGCGGCTGTCGGCGACCTCTCGGACCCGACGATGGGCCGGAGCACGCCGTTAGCTGGCGATGGCGAGAGGGCGTTTGGTGGCGCCGGCGCCGAACCGCTGCCGGTCAGCAATGTGATCGAACTCGAGACGCCTCAACTCGAACGTCCCGGCCTGCTCGACCGGGCGCCCATGGATCCGCGGCCGCGGATCAACCCGCGCGCCGTGGCGCTCGCGGCGCGCCTTGCGGATGTCTTGGCGGTCGCGGCGGCCGGTGCCGTCGCGTATCGGCTGCAGCCGACCTTTCACTGGCCGCTCGATCCGACGACCACCCTCACTGCGCTTGCGGTGATGGCGATGGTGGTGCGGTTTCCGGGTGTCGAGCCACGGCTCCTCCAGGATTCGCGTCTCCGCGTGCTGTCCCGCCAGCTGGCGGACGGCACGCTGCGCACGCTGCTGCCCTTTGTCGTCAGCGTTCTCGTGGTGATCGCGCTGGTGCCGGCCGACCACATTTCTCGGGCTCCACTGACCCATTGGCTGACGATGTGGGCGATGGGTGCGGTGACCGGAGTCTGCGGAATAAGATTTTGCTTGGCCGGGATGATCGCGCACTGGCGCAGTCAGGGCCGCCTCAAACAGAGGGTTGCAATCTTCGGTACCGGCGATCTCGCGGAACGGCTACTCGATCGTCTGCGCGCCTGCTGCGCCAATTCGATCGAACTCGTCGGCGTCTTCGACGACCGCGCCCGGCGGCGCATCGCGAGCCCCGGTCTGCGCAGCCTGGCGCTTGGCACCGCCGATGATCTGATCGTGCTGTCGCGCCGCCGCGACATCGACCGCGTGCTCGTTGCCTTGCCGCACTCGGCGGAACATCGCGTCGCGGCGGTCTTGAAAAAGCTGCACCAGATGCCGGTCGAGATCAGCCTCGCCCCGGATCTCGTCGGCTACAACGTCCCGTGCCGCGACCCGGGCGACCTTGCCGGCTTGCCGCTGCTCAACGTCTATGGCCAGCCGCTCACCTTCGGCCAAGTTCTGCTGAAGAGCGCGATCGACAAGATTCTTGCCGTGTCGGCGGCGATAGTCGGCGCGCCGCTGTACCTCGCCTTGGCGATCGCCATCAAGCTCGACAGCAGGGGGCCGGTGCTCTTTCGGCAGAACCGCGACGGCTTCGGCGACCGCGTCATCGGGGTCTACAAGTTCCGCACGATGTCGGTCGATGCGACCGACTACGATGGCAAATTCCAGGCCCGGCCGAACGATCCGCGGGTCACCCGGGTCGGCCACTTCCTGCGGCGCTGGAGCCTCGACGAGTTGCCGCAGCTGATCAATGTCATGCGCGGCGAGATGTCGCTCGTCGGACCGCGCCCGCACGCCGTCAGCATGACGGTCGAAGAGCGGCCCAACCGGGACATCGTGCCCGACTACGCGCTGCGCCACCACGTCAAGCCGGGGATTACCGGCTGGGCGCAGGTCAACGGCTATCACGGTCCGGTCGCCACCGAGGAAGCCCTGCGCGCCCGCGTCCGCTACGATCTCGACTACATCAACAACTGGTCGTTCTGGTTCGATTTCCAGATCATGGTACGCACCCTCACGATCGTCCTCGGCCAGCGGCACGCCTATTGATCGTCGGGCGGTCAGCAACCGGCTTGCGGCGCCTCGTCGAATTCGGTGATATTCCCTCATCGTCCGCAGGAGCGGCATGGCAAGCCGAGCCGCCGCTGCGGTCAACGTGCGGGAGGGTAAGGCGGGGGCGCAAGGGTGAGGCTCGCGTGGCTGTTCGCGATCGCTGTGCTGTTGCTCGCGCCGCTCGGCGGGTGCGCGCCGGCAGCGCCCGATCTGGCCGGCCCCGGGGTGTTCCCCGGCGGCGTGCCAGTAACCGCAGAGCATGTGCTGGCGCCGAACGACGAGCTTGAAATCCGCTTTCCGTTCTACCCCGATCTCAATGACCGGGTGGTCGTCGGTCCGGACGGGCGGCTATCGCTGCAGCTCATCAACACCGTCGCGGTCGGCGGCCTTACCGTCGGCCAGGCCACCAAGCTGTTGAATGAACGCTACGCCAAGGCGATCCGCGATCCGCAGGCGACGATCACCTTGCGCGCCTACGCGCCGCAGGAGGTCTTTGTCAACGGTTGGGTCAACAATCCCGGATTGGTGCGCAGCGATGTTCCGCTGACCGTATCGCGAGCGCTGGCGCAGGCGGGCGGCGCCAAAAGCGGCGCCCATACCGACGACATCCTGATCTTGCGTCGCTCGGCGGACGGCAAGCTCTATTACTACCAGGTCGCGCTTGGCAATTTTGCCGGCGCCGGCGGCGAGGATCCGCTGCTCAAATCCTATGATGTAGTGTACGTTCCCCAAACGATATTCGCCTCACTTCAAGATTTTCTCACCAATTACGTAAAGAATGTGCCGTTCTATTTTGAATACACGGTTCAGTGACGCTTTACCCTGGGCTACTTTATTCGCGACCCCGTGCTACCTCGAGGACAACCGCATGGCCGCTAATCCCTACCAACTGACGACCCGCGAGATCCTCAGCATCCTGTTCAAGGAACGGCGCAAGCTGGTCGGCGTATTCCTAGGGCTGACGATCCTCGTGATCGGCTGGTCCTATACGCTGACGCCCTATTACGAGGCGACGACGCGGCTTTTGATCAAGAGCGGCCGCGAGTTTCAGGTGCGTTCCGACCCGAACCAGCCGGTCGTCTCGGTACCATCGGCGACGAAGCAGGAAATCGTCAATTCCGAAATCCAGATCCTGACCAGCCGCGATATTGTCGAGGCGGTGATCAACAAGATCGGCGCCGACCGGCTCTACCCGGGAAGCGGCAGCTGGTTTGGGTCGAAGGCGACGGCGATGGACGCGGCAACGCGCAAGTTTTACGCCGATTTCCAGGCGGTACCGGTCGAGCTGGCCGACATCATCGAGGTCCGCTACCGCAACCCGGACCACGACCTCGCGGTGCAGGCGCTGAGTACCCTGGTCGAGCTCTATCAGAAGAAACATGCGGAGATGTTCGCCGACCCGAAATATAAATTTCTCGGGCAGCAGACCAAGCAATACGAAGGCCAGCTAGACGCCGCTGCTCGGAAGGTCACCGAGATCAAGAATTCCAAATCGTTGTTCGATGTCGAGGCGCAGCGCGCCAAGCTGCTCGACGATCGCGGGGCGATCAGCACCATCCTCCAACAATTGCGCAGCCAATCGGTCGATGCCCACCAGCGTATCGATTTCCTCAAGGCCCAGCTCAAATCGACCCCGACGCTGGTCGCCGCCGGCGACAAACCGGCCGATGTGGTGGAGCAGGCCAAGGCGCGATTGCTCGATCTGCAGGTCAGGGCGCAACGACTGCGCGATCGCTATGTCGGCGACGTCAAGCCGCTGCAGGATACCGAGCAGGAGATTGCCAGCGTCAGGCAATTCATCAACGGTCCCGGGGCGGGCACCACATCGTGGTCGCAACGCAACCCCGCCTATGACGACATGGTGGTCGCGCTGAACCGCGCGCTTGCCGATGCGGCGCCGCTCGATCAGGAAATCGCGCTGCGCACAACGCAGGAAGCCGCGATCGACCAGCGCCTGCGCAACCTGGAAGACGGTGCCCGGTCACTCGACGACGCTCAGCGCGAGCAGCACACGCTCGAAGAGCTCGTCCATACCTACCGCGCCCGCTATGAAGAGGCGCGGATGAACGAAAACCTCGATCGCAACAACTTTGTCAGCGTCAGCGTCGTCCAGCAGGCGGCGGCGCCGGCGCAGCCGGCGGGGCCGCACCACCTGCCCTATGCGCTTGCCGGCATCCTGATCGGCATCGTTGGCGCCTCCGGCGTGCTGATCTACCTGCTGGTCTTCCGCGAGACCCTGATCACCGTCGAGAGCGTCGAACGGATCATCGGAGTTCCTGTGCTGGCCTCGGTCCCGACCTCGCGCCCGCCTGGGAACGACAACCGGGAAGCGGCATGAGGGCGGCTGCGGCGCAGCCGGGGACCTGACCAGGGCGGACGGGGATGTACGAGCGCTTCTACGGCCTGTCCCGGACGCCCTTCGCGGTCACTCCCGACCCGGCGATGCTGTTCATGAGCCGGATCCATCGCGAAGCGCTGGCGACGATCATCTATGGCGTCGAGACCCGCAAGGGCTTCATCGTTTGCACCGGTGAGGTCGGGACCGGCAAAAGCACGATAATCCGCGCCTTTTTCGATCAGGCGCGAGCGGATGCGGTCAAGCTGATCTATATCTTCACGCCGCAGGTCACCCCGCTCGAGATGTCCCGGTTCATCTGCCAGGAACTTGGCTTGGAGGACCCCCCAAGCATCTTTGCCGCGGTGCCGCGCCTGCAGCTCAAGCTGCTCGAAGTGTTCGAGAGCGGCAAGACCGTGGTGCTGATGATCGACGAGGCTCAGCTGCTGCCGCCGGAGACGCTCGAATTCTTGCGCCTTCTCAGTAATTTTGAGACCGATACGGAAAAGCTGATCCAGATCGTGCTGGTCGGCCAGCCGGAGGTGGACACGATGCTGGCCCGGCGCGACATGCGGCAGGTCAACCAGCGGGTCGCCTTGCGCGCGCGGCTTGGCGCCTTCAGCCTCGAGGAAAGCTTCGAGTATATCGAGCACCGGTTGCGGGTGAGCGGCGCCGGCGACATCGCCCAGGTGATGTCGCCGAGCGCGGCCTGGCTGATCGCCGAAGCGGCCGGCGGCATCCCGCGCCGCATCAACATTCTCGCCGACAACGCCCTGATCGCCGGGTTCGGCGCCGCGCAACGCCCCCTCGGCAGCCAGCTTGCCGGAACCGCCGTTCGCGAGTTCATTGCCAAATCGGGTGCGGCCGGCCCGGTCGGCGTCGGGCGTTTTGGCTCGGGTTGGCGCGCGGCCCGCAGGCTGCGCAGCGCGCTCGCCAGAGAAAAGGGCGAGCCGGCCGAGTGGGTGTCCGCCGCCCCGCCCGCCAGTCGCCGCAGCGCGGCGCCGGTTCGCGCCGGTGCCGACAAGCCTGCGGAGCCGGGCGGTGACGGTTGGCAGGTATCCCGCGTCGCGGACGGCGCGCCGGTCTCGATCGTCGGCACGGTCATCGTCGCTCCGATTGCGCGACCGATCGCGCCCGCTGCCGATGACCGGCCATCGGCCAGCCGCCAACCCGACGCCCCGCCCCGCACGGTGCCGTCCCTGGCGATGCCGGTGATGGCGCCCCAGGAGTCGTCGGGCGCGAACGGCGCTGCGGCGCCGCCTGGCGCGACGGCACTGCCGCGGGCGCCGAATGCGCGTCCTGGTCCGGCGGCGCAATGGCCGGCGCTGTCGCGGGTCCGCACAGGCTTGCACATGGCGCCGCGACGCGGCCAGGCTGCTGCGCTGATCACGTTCGAGAGTTAACTGTTTCTAGACCAATCTGTCAACTTTATGGCCCATGTTATCTATTCTTGGCGGTGCAAGAGGCGGCGCTCGTTTTGACGGCGAAATATTTTGCCAACTCGCCGGGCATTGGGAAGGCGGTGGTACGTGAGCAGCGTCTACGAAGCCTTGCAGCGGGCGCGGCGGGGCAGCAGAAGTGTCGCTCCGCTGCGCCCTCCGGCAGCGCGCGAGATCATCCGATCGCCGGTATCGCTGGCTCCCGGCCCATTGGCAACACCGCTGGCGCCGCTGCTGGCGGCGATACGTCCGTTGCTCGACAGCAAGGCGGGCGTGGTCTTGCACCTCGTCGCCGCGACCGCTGGCGAGGGAGCGTCAACGATCGCGCGCGAATTCGCGATGCTCGCGGGCACCACCGGCCATCGCCGCACGCTGCTGATCGATGCGGATCGCCGCAATCCGCAGACGGCGCGGGCATTCGGCGTTGAGACCGGGCAGGGGCTTGTCGAGTTTTTGTGGGGTGGCCTCGACAATTCCGACGTTCTGCAGCCGATCCCTGGTACATTATTGTCGGTGACCTGCCTGATCGGGGAGCGCGGCCCCACTTCCGTCAACGCCGAGAGTCTGCGCGAGCTTTACGGCCGCTTGCGCCAGCAGTTCGAGCTGGTCGTGGTCGATTGCCCGCCGGTCGGCGATGGTACCTATTCGAGCCTGCTGCCGGCAGCGGTTGACGGGGTCGTCCTGGTCGTCCAAGCGGAAAAGACCCGGCCGGCGGTCATCGCGCATGCCAAGGACATCGTTCAGCAGGCCGGCGGTCAGGTGCTCGGCGCGGTATTGAACCGGCGGACGAACTATATCCCGGAGTTCCTGTACAAGCTGCTGTGAGCCGGGCGCGGCCGAGGGTCGGACGGCGGCACCGCCGATTTGGCCGCGCGGCGCTGGCCGGGCAAACGCTGATCGGCCCCTGCGCCATGAGCGCGTCCGACGCCTATGATCAGTGACGGGCTGCCGGCGAATACGAGCGGCGAGTTCCCAGTCGTCGTGGTCGGCGCCGGGCCGGCGGGGCTCGTTCATGCGCTCGAATTGCGCCGGCATGGCGTTGAGGTCCTGGTGCTGGCCGGCGGGATCGACGGCTTCAGCGCCGAGTTCCAGGAACTGGCCGATGCGGAAATCGTCGATCCGTCGCACCATGCCCCGATGCGGCATGCGGTGCGCCGCGCTCTTGGCGGGACATCGCTGTTGTGGGGCGGCCGTTGCGTGCCATTCGACGATATCGACTTCGCCGTCCGGCCGCATGTGCCGTTCAGCATCTGGCCGATAAGCGCCGAGGATGTCGCATCGTGGTACGACCGGGCGATACCCTACCTCGATATCGGGGAACCACGCTTTTCGGAGCCGTTGTCACCGCCTCCGGCCCCGGGCGACGCCCGCTTTGACCGGCTCGAACGCTGGAGCGAGGGGCGCAACATACGACGGCTGCACGCCGCAGCGTTGGCCAGAGACCCAGAGTTGCGCATCTGCCTCGGCGCGGTCGCGACCGGCTTAGACATCGACCCGACCAACGGGCGTGTGGCCGCGCTGATCGTTGCCGAGCGCTCCGGGCAGCGCCGGCGATTGCCGGGGCGGGTGTTCGTCCTCGCCTGCGGCGGCCTGGAGACCACCCGGCTGCTGCTCGCAGCCCGCACGCATCAGCCGCTGTTGTTCGGCGGTCCGGCGGGCCCGCTCGGGCGCTTTTACATGGGGCACGTCGAAGGGCGCATCGCGGAGATCGTTTTTGCCTCGGCGATCCCCGATACCGCCTTCGGGTTCTTTATCGACCGGAGCGGGCGCTATGTTCGCCGCCGGATCACCATCGCCGATGAGGCGCAGCAGCGCCAAGGACTGTTGAACCTGGCCGCGTGGCCCGACAACCCGCCGCTCAGCCAGGCCGAACACCGCAGCGCCATCCTGTCGCTTGCCTGTCTGAGCCTCGCCGCGCCCGGGGTCGGCCGCCTCCTCGCGGCCGAAGCAATCCGCCGAAAACACCTGCCGCAAGGTGGGCGCGAGATCGGCCAGCATGTCGCCAACATCCTGCGCGGTCTGCCGGAGGCGACGCGCGAAGCGGCAAAATTCCTTTATCTGCGCTTTGTCGCCAAGCCGCGCCTGCCCGGCTTTTTCCTGGTCAATCAGGCGCGGCGCTACGCCTTTCTGTACCATGCCGAGCAGGCGCCCAATCCCGGGAGCGCCGTCGCTCTGTCAACCCGATGCGACGCACTGGGGATGCCGCGTCTCAGGATCGACCTGCGCTACAGCGAGATCGACGCCCGCTCGGTGTTATCGAGCCACCAGATCATCGATCGCGAATTGCGGCGGACCGGGCTCGGCCGGCTCGAATATTCGTTTGCCCAAGAGGAGCGTGCGGCGCAGGTGCTGGAACAGGCGACCGACGGGTATCACCAGATCGGCACGACCCGGATGTCGGCCGATCCCGCCGCCGGGGTGGTCAACCGCGATTGCCGGGTGCACGGCACGCCGAACCTGTTCATCGCGAGCAGTTCGGTGTTCCCGACCTCGGGACAGGCCAACCCGACGCTTCTCGTCACTGCGCTTGCCTCGCGCCTTGCCGCGCACCTTGTCCGCATCCTCCCCGATCTTGATGCGCCGGATTAATTGTCGCAATCGCCTGCTGCAACGCTGCGGTGGGCGGGCGGCGGGAGATCGGGCGCTCGACCCGCGCCAGCGCCCCGCCCATACAGGCGCAGATGCAGGCGCGGGTGCCACAGCACCTTGCCAAGGCCGGCCGCTGCCTTTGCCGCGACCGGCAGCCAGGCGCTGTGATTGCAGAGCCGCAGGACCAGCGCCGCCGGCCCCCAGAGCACGAACTGGGCACAGCCCACAGCCATCAACCGCGCCGCTCGACCCAGGCTCGCGCGGCCGCACGGCAGTGCAGACGTAAGTGGTCGTCTGCGCGCCGCGGAATATGCGGCGGACCAGGTAATGGGGGTCAAGCCGGTCGGCCGGAACCGCCTCCCACGCGACCGCCTCGGCGCTCCACAACAGCCGGTGGCCGCTGCGGGTCAATTGGCGCAGGAAAACGGTGTCTTCGCCGCCCGTCAGCCCGAGCCGCGGATCGAACGGCTCGGCCCCGGCGAAGCACCGCTCCTTTACGAAAATGCTGTTCGCAATGGACCAAAGCGGCAGCGCCGTGCCGGTCGGTACTCGGGCATCCCGCGTATATACCTTGCGGCAATAAGGGTGCACGGCCGTCGCCGCCGGGAAAAGCGGATAGACCGGTCCGACCGCTGCGTCGGCGCCAAATTTTCGCACAGTCGACAGCAACGCGGCGAGCCAGCCCCGCTCGACCTGGACATCGTCATCGACAAAGGCGAGATAACGGCCGGTGGCGGCGGCGACCCCGGTATTGCGCGCGTGCGAGATGCCCGGGCGCGGCTCGGCGACGTAACGGATCGGCACCGCACGGCCGCGAGCCAACGCTGTCGCGACCGGCTCCGCCGAGCGCTCGGCATCATTGTCGACGACGATGATCTCGAACGGCCCGCTGCTCCCTTCCTGGGCCAACACGCTGGTTATCGCCCGCTCCAGACCGAGCGGCCTGCGAAAGGAGGGGATGACGACGCTGGTCTCGATCATCGTCGGGCGAGGGCTCGCAGGTCGGGCTCCCAGATCCCGGTGCGTTCGACCGTCAATGCCGGCATCAATGCCGGTCGAAGCCGCAACACCGGCCTTATGCCTCGATCATCCCCGCATGGGTCGTCTGGAGGAACGTCACCCCGGAAACCGGCCGAGGCGTTTGCCCGTCGCGCCACGGGAGCCGCCTCTCGCGGCTCGCCGGCGCGCGTCTGCTCCGGCGGCAGGTGGACGTGGTGATCGCCGAACAACCGTCGCCGCTGGAACACGAAAGGAAACGGGTCACTGAAATGATAACGCAGCATTTCCCAATCGAATCGTGTCGCTCGTCCCGGTCGCCTTAAGATGTCCCCCAACGAAAGTTGCACGTGCCCGGTCGGATCGACCGGCGAAGGGCAATTACGCATCGCCAGATCGACAAAATTCACGCCGAGGATCATTGACATATAGATCGTGTACCAAAAGCGCGGATTGCATTCGACGATATAGCTCAAGCCGGTCCGCTCTTCCAGGACGGCATCGAAATTGGCCGGCCCGTTGAACCCGGTGGCGGCAACCAGCCGCTTGACGTTGCACAGCAGATCGGGATTGGCAAACAGTTCGAAGCGCCGCTCGTCGCGCCGCTGGGTTGCGTGCGCCAGGATCTCGCCATCGCGGCAGACGACGGAAATGCCGATTGTCTCGCCGCGAATATGCCGCTGAACCAGGATCGGCCGGTAATCGATCGCGTTGAGCAGGGCCAGATCGCCGGGCTCGCGCAGGTGAACCACCCCGACGCCAGCCGAGCAGCTGGTCGGCTTGGCGGTAATCGGAAGGTGCAGCGTCCCCGCGTCAAGCGCGGCGCGCAATTCCTCAACGTCCTGGTACAGCCAGCCTTGCGGTACCCGCACGCCGGTATCCAGACACAACCGGGTGAAGTTCCACTTGTCGTTCAACAGGTCGAACGTCGCCACATCGGGGATCAGCGAGGTCGGTGCCGGCAGGCGGTCGCGCAGCGTCGCAAGCAGCCGGGTCGAAACATCGTCGGAGGGAAGGATCAAATCGATGCCGTGTTCGCGGACCGTCTCGGCGATGTCGTCCTGCAGCAGATCGCCGGCCTCGCCTCTCCAATCGAAGCGAGTCTCCCGGTAGGAGCAGCAATGCCGCGACCATCGCAGCGCGCGCGACGGGCCGTTACCGAGCACATGAACGGAATTTCCGGCAGCCGCCGCGGTGCGCAACACATGGTAGGGCAACGCAAAGGCGAACGCTACCATCAGGCATTTCATGTTCTACACCCCTACTGTGCCGCCAGCGCGGAACCGACCAAGCCCTTCGTCCCGACAGGGATGCTCCACCGAACCTTTGCCGGAACGGGTCAACACCTTAGAGCACATGACAGGCTTTATACATCGCATCGACCAGTTTAGGCAGTCAAACGTAAAGAGTGAATTAAGGGGGCGCCTGCACCGTTGCAGCGGCGCGGCAAGACGCCCGCAGGATGGCCGTTGCGATTCGCGACAAATCCCGCTTAGCTGCGCCGCCTCGCCCGGGCGTTCCGCTCAAGGGCGCCGCACCTTATCTCGTCGTTAAAGGTCTCGCGCTTAGGGTGCCGACATGCAGCCCCCGGGGAAAATCGCCGCGTCGTCGGCTGCGCGACATCGAAACTATGGTGAAGCCATCCATCAAAGCTGCATCAGCCTGAGCGCCGCGCGACCGTTGGGACCATACGGGTTACCCAGCAACTCGACCACCTCCATATGGCCGAAATTCGCTACCTCGATCAGTTCGGCCGGCTTGCCCGCAGCCGCAACTGCCGCGAAGAAATCGCGGCTTTGCCGCCGGAATTCCGGCGTGTCATCGGTGCCATAGGTGATAACCACCGGCGCCCGCAAGAGACTCGATGTGGCGCTGCGGGCTCATTGCCTGCTCGATTTCGTCAGTAAACCTGAGAAGGGGGCTGAAGGTCGAATATCGGACGGACTTCAGGTCAAAGAGGCCGCTCATCAAGAGCCCACCCTTCACCATGTCCGCGGGAAGGCTGAAATCCTTCTCCCAGTCGGTCACCAGGGCGACACCGCAGAGATGGGCGCCCGAGGAATGGCCGCCGACGAAAAGGCGGTCACGGTCGCCGCCAAAGCTTTCCGCATTTCGATAGGCCCAGGCGATGCCGCGGCGCACCTGTTCGGCCATGATCCGAAGGTCGCCGCCGGCCTCGTTGATCCCGGTGAATTCGAGAGCGACGTAATGCGCGCCGGCATTGACGAACATCTCGGCCGGAAACGCAGAATTCTTGGCCTCTTCCGCCCGCCAACCGCCCCCCCCATGAACGAACACGAACATCGGCGCATTGGGGCGCGTGGTGGGGTAGAGATCGAGCCTGCTCGATCGCAGTCGGTCCGTAAGAGCGACGCAGCGGTGCTGCCAGGCGGCGGCGCGTCTCGTCGTTGAGATATTCGAGCCGCTTCATGGTCTGCCGCATCAGCGGCGCATAAGACAACCAGCGCAGCCGCTCCGGCATCCGGTGCGGGGTCAATGCCCAATAGAGGCTCCTGGCAAGCCGGTACCAGGCGTGCCGGACCGGTTGCGGCAGAGCGGCAGCGATCGCGCGCAACGGCGCGGTGGCGCGCCAAGTCACGCTCCCTTCAATTGCCGACAGCGCCTCGGAGAGGCCGGCGATCCGTTCGCGCGCGGCCGCTTCGACCTCGGCCAGCCGCTGCTCCCGCGCGGCAAGCGCGGCCTTCAATCCGGCGCTCCCTTCGATCTGCTCCCCGCTGCCGATCACCGGTAGCAGCGCGGCAGTCCGCAGATCGTCTGGCGCGAGCACTTCGCGCAGCGCCAGCATCGAGCCAGTCAATGTCGCGATGCGCTCGTCAGCCGCGGCGCGCTGCTCCTGCACCGCGCGTTCGAGACGCGCGAGCCGCATACCGAGCGCCGCGCCATCGGCCTGCAATTGGGCAATCTCGGCATCCATCGCCTAGCGCTTTTCGGCAGTGATCGACACGCTCATCCCACCTCTCATGCACGGCCGGACGGCTGCGATGGGCGCCGCCTTGGACCACCGGACATCGATCTGGGTTTGGCGGAGAAGCAACTTGCAGGTTCCTCTATCCGGAACCGGTCAACACCTTCGAGCACGTGAAACGCTCCATGCATCGCATCGCCCAGTTTGGCAGTCAATCGTAAAGAGCGAATGAATCGGGTCCGCTCAGGGCCGCGGCGGCAGCGCGGCGAACTGCCCGCAGAATCGCTGTTGTGGTCCGCGACAAATCCCGCTTAGCTGCGCCGCCGCGTCGCCTGGGTATCTCGCTCAGGAGCGCTGCACTTTATTACCGAGTTAAGGTTTCGCTTTTACGGTGCCGATATGGAACCCCCGGGGGAAATCGCCGCGTCGGCCGACCGCCGGCCCTCGTCTATTGGGGCATTTCTTACCCGCTATCGCTACGCCGTCGCGGCAGCCGACCAGATGGCGATCAGCCTGTTGAATTTCGGCCTGACCTTCGCGCTCCTGCGGATCTTGTCGGCGACCGAGTTCGGCATTGTCGCGCTCTGGATGGCGGCGGCCAACCTGGCGATTGGGGTGCAGGGCGCGCTCGTCTGCACGCCCCTTGGCGTCTATGCGCCGGCCGAACCGGACGGGGCGAAGCGGCATCGGCTCGAAGAGGCGTTGGCGAGCGCCAACCTTTTCGTCATCATTCTCTCGGTCCTCGCCGTCCTCGTCGTCAACATCGCCAGCGATGCCGAATGGGTGCCGAAGGATCTGCTCGCCTGGGGCGCCATCCCGCTGTTCGTTGGCACCAGTATGTACCGCGAATATTATCGCAGTTTCGCCTTCGGCCGGCACGACATGATGTTGCTGCTCGTCGTCGACACCCCCTATCTCGCGGTGACCGCGGCCGGCATCGGGGCGATGCTGCTGTGGTCGGGACCGCTGGCAGGTCTCGCCGGGGCCTTCGTCGCTTTGACTTTGGGCGGCGTCGCCGCTCTGCTCTCCGGCAGCGTGCATCTGCTGCGGCGCCACGTGCGCCGGCTCCGCCGTGGCTGGATCAGGACCTACCGCGTTATTTTTGGAGAGACCATCTGGTCCCTTACCGGTGTGGTCTTTGCCCATCTTCAGGAGCGCAGCTACGTCTATATCACGACCAGCCTCGTCGGTCTCGCCCAGATGGCCTCGCTCAATGCCGTCGCCGTTCTGTTTCGGCCGGCGCAGATCTTGCTCACGGCGTGGCGCCGCTCGGCCATGCCGGAATTCTCGGCGCTGTTGGCCGCCGGACGGGTTGACGCGGTGTATCGCCGGATGCTCGCGGCATCGGCCGCAGCCTTGTCGGGATGCGTGGCTTGGTGCGCGGTGCTTTGGCTCGGCTGGCGGGCGATCGAGCACTTCTTGCTCGCCGGCAAATATCCGATGGCGTCCCAGACTGCTTTTGCCTTGGGCAATCGCCATAAGCCTGGAACTCGATCGAGTTCGTCATATCGACCGCGCTGCAAGCGACCCGCGAGTTTCGCTATCTCGCCTGGGCAATGCTGTTGACCGCGCCGATCACCGCCGCCGCAATGGTCGGGTTGACGCTGTGGCACGGCTACACCTGGGCGATCTATGGCCTTGCCATCGGCAATGGGTTCAGCGTCGTCATGCTGTCGGCCCGGCTCCGCAAGGTACGACAGCGCCTGATCGCGCAGGCGCCGGCACGGGCGAGCGGCGCGACGGCCGAATCCGTAACCGGCTGCCCAACGTGACGCCCGGTTTTGCACGATTTACCATATACGCTTGCGGGAGCATCATTGATTTTTAATCATTCTGTGACCATACTGGCAAGGTCGAAGCGGCCGGCCAACGGTTTCTCCAAGACCCGCTAAGGCTTTGAATCAGGTCGCCGCGACGAAGCCTTTGCCATGGGGCCTCAGTGACGATGGATATTACCACACTTATAGAACTGGCCT
The DNA here is from genome assembly GCA_963789255.1 of uncultured Alphaproteobacteria bacterium. GTDB lineage: Bacteria > Pseudomonadota > Alphaproteobacteria > ATCC43930 > CGMCC-115725 > DATARH01. The sequence goes on from CAWBJW010000002.1 coordinate 794,181, forward strand.
GGAAGCACACGCAGAATGCGCTGGCGGAGGAGGTTTATCTCAAGACCGGTTATGACAGAACCCGGCCGGTGACCTTTTACGGACTCGTCAATGAACGGTGCAACGTCAAGTGCCGCTATTGTGAATATTGGCGGCGCGAGGTTTACAAGGACGAGATGAGCATCAAGGAATGGCAAAACGCGCTTCTAAGTATCCAAGAATTTGTTGGAAAGTTCTCCATCAATTTCAGCGGCGGCGAGCCATTCATCAAACCTGGGTTTATCGATCTGCTGGCCTGGTGCCATACGAATGGCATAACCGCGGGGGTGACCACAAACGGTTCCGCCTTGACCCGGCGAAACGCTGCAAAGGTGGTCGCAGCACAACCCTTCAACGTCAATATTTCGGTCGACGGGCCGAGCGCGGAAATCCACGATTACCTGCGCGGCTATCCGGGACTGTTCGACAAGCTCAGCGCCGGCATCGGCTATTTGCTGGAGGAGCGGCGGCGCCAGAATGTCGTGTTTCCGATAACGATCAAGCCGACCGTCAACTCGCGCAATTTCCGCCATCTTCCGGCTTTGATCGAGTGGGCCGAGGCCATCGGCGCAACCAGCGTCAGCCCGCAGCCGATGAACCGATGGACGCAGGAAACCTATGACGAATTGTGGATCGAGGAAGCCGACTTGCCCGAGTTCGAGGCGGTGATCGATCAGCTGATCGCGATGAAGCGCGCCGGCGCCCCCGTGCTGACGCCGGAACATGTGCTGACGCTGATGCCCGATCATTTTCGCGAGAAGAAGGCGCCTGAAGAGGTCATGCCGTGCCGGGTCGGCCTGCGCAACTATTTCATTCGCACGAACGGTGATGTCGAAATGTGCGGTCTCGGCTTCCCGACGATCGGCAATGTCAAGACGCAATCGGCGCGGGAAATCTGGTACAGCGCCGACGCGCGCACGACGCGGCGCGACACCGTCGCCTGCGACAAGCTGTGCCTGATCACCTGCCTGTCGCAGAAGACGCTGGGCGACAAGGCGAAAATGGGGTTCGAACTGCTCCGCCGGATGCGCGCCGGCGAACCGATGCCGCAGGCCGCTGAGTGAAGCGAGCGGCGATCCTCAGCCACGGCTATATTCCCCATTTCCGGGTACGCCTCTACGAGTTGCTGGCGGAGCGGGGCGAGGTCGAATACGTCGTCTTTCACGGCGCGCCGCCCTCCTGGATCGGCGTCCCCGAACTGCCCGGACCGTTCGCGTTCCCGCAGCGGCGCATCGCCAACCGCGAATTCCGGGCGGGTCCGGCGAGCCTCGTCTACCAGCCCGTTGTGCGGGAGATTTTGACCGGCGGCTACGACGCGGTCATCCTGACCACCGAGGCCAAATTCGTCTCGAACCTGATCCTCGCCCTGCTCGGCAGGTTGCGCGGGATCGCGGTCTTGTTTTGGGGCTTTGGCTTTCACCCGGTCCGCGGGTTCCGCGACAGCGACCAGCCGCATCCCCTCACGTGGGTGGCGAATTTCGTCAAGGATGCGGTCGCCAGATACCTGGCAGACGGCTACCTCGCCTACACCAGCACCGGGCGCGACCGGCTTGTCGCGACGGGGTTCCCGGGCGAGCGGGTCTTCGTGCTGCAGAACACGATCGACATGACCGAGCAATTCCGCCTGCACCGTGCCGTCTCGGCCGAGGACGACCAGGAGATCCGGCGCCGGCTCGGGTTGCGACCCGACTCGATCGTCTTTGTCCATATCGGGCGGCTCGTTCCGTTCAAGCGGGTCAACCTGCTGATCGAGGCGGTCCGCCGGATCAATCGCGACCGGCTCGCGGCGCGACCGGTCGAGGCGCTGATCATTGGGTCCGGACCGATCGAAGAACAGCTCCAGGCGCAGGCAGCCGAGGTCGCCGGCATTCATTTTCTCGGTGCCTTGCCGCCGAACGAAGAGGTCGCGTGCTGCCTCAAAGTGGCCGCCGCGGTTGTCATTGGCGGACTGGTCGGGCTGGTGGTCAACCATGCCCTGGCCCACGGGCGACCGGTTATTACCATAGCGAGCAGCGGCCAAAGCCCGGAACTCGAATACATCGTCGATGACGAGAACGGCCTCATCATTTCAGGCGGGATCGCGGAACTCTCGACCGTTCTCGCTCGCTTCGCGGATTCTGCGGAATGGCAGGCGCGGCTCGCGGCGGGGGCATTGCGCTCGCGCGAGGCGTTGCGCATCGAGGTCATGGCCGAGAACCTCGACCAGGCGGTGCACGCCACGATCGCCCGGCGTCGCGCGGCCGGCGCGAACCGCCAGATGCCGGCTCCGCTGCGCGGCGAATAGAGAGCGCCAGTGGCACCCTTCTCTCGGCGCAGCCTGCTGCTTGGCGCCGCCATGGGCGGCGTTTGGCGGGCGCGGCGCGCGACCGCCAGCGCCCCGGCGCCGCCGTCGGGCGGGCTGCGGCAAATTGCGGCCGAGCGCGGCTTGGTCTACGGCAGCTACATCGATCTCGTCAGCCCCGACTACGGCACGCAATACCGCACGGTCGCCGCGCGCGAATGCGAGTTGAACGTGTCCTCCCGCATGGATTGGGCCGATGTCGCTCCGACCCGCGAGCGCACCGACTTTTCCGGGGTCGATTCGGATTACGCCTGGGGGCGAGCGCATGACATGAAGTTTCAGGGCCATTGCCTGGTCTGGGGCGAAACGGCGCCGCCTTGGTTCAAGGATCTGCCCGACCGCGCGGCCGCCATCGGCGCATTGCGCAACCACGCAGCGAAAATGTGCGGTCACTTTGCCGGCCGGATGCACTCGTGGATCGTGGTCAACGAGGCGATCCTGATCTGGTCGGGACGCCCGGACATGCTGCGTCCCCAAGTATTTCTCGACAAGATCGGCCCTGAATACATCGATATCGCGTTCGCTGCCGCGCGCGACAACGATCCGGCGGCGCGCCTTGTCTATAATGATTTCGGGGTCGAGGTCGACACGCCGGAGCAAAACAAGAAACGGGGTGCGCTGCTCGGTCTGCTCGACCGGTTGCGCAAACGCGCCGTCCCGGTCGATACGGTCGGTCTCCAAAGCCACCTTTTTTTCGAGTTGATGCCGCACTTCAACGAAAAGCAGTTCAGCGGCTTTTTGGCCGAGCTCGCCGCCCGCGGGTTTGAAATCATGATCAGCGAACTCGACGTGGCCGATCGCGGCGCTCCCTCGGACATCGCCACGCGCGACGCCGATGTCGCGGCGATCTACCGGCATTACCTCAGCGTCGCGCTCGACAATCCCTCGGTCAAGACGGTGATCACCTGGGGATTGAGCGATCGCAAGAGCTGGATCATTTCCGGCAAGGACCCGCAAACTCGGCGCTCCGACGGGTTGCTGCCGCGTCCGTTGCTGTTCGACGACGATTACCGGCCGAAACCAGCCTATTTTGCGGTGGCCGAAGCGTTGCACGCCGCTCCCCGCCGCTAGGGGGGCAACTCAGCGGGCGCCGCGATAGGCGGCGGCGCCGAGGGCCAAGCCGCGTCCGGTTGCGGCGATCGGGGCCGGCGACCGGCGACGAGCCGCTACTTCGCGACCGAGATGGACAAAGATCGCGGCAAACAACAGCCACATGATGTCGTTGCCGCGAAAGAATTCGTACTCGACCAGATTTTCCCAAAAGATTGCCACCAACAGGACGAGGCTGAAGACGACATCCGGCGCCGGCGTGCCGAACAGGAGCCGCACCGCGCGCCAGAACGCGCTGGCCCACAGAAAGGCGGCCAGGGCCGCGCCGACCAGGCCGAGACTGAGGCACAATTCGAGCCACAAATTATGCGAATGCGGCGTGTGCCATTGCAGGATGGCCCAGACCTGATTGGCTTCGACCCCCTGAGGCAGCCAGAACGAACTCGAGACCATAGCCGAACCACGGGCGGCGCGCGATATAGGGAAGGATCACCTCCCAGATCCGGGTGCGGTTGCTCAGCGTCGGGTTGCGGCCGATGGCCGCGAGCAGCTGGTCGTAGAAGCCGAAGGAAATCGCGGCGCCGACCAGGCCCAAAACGCCGATCGTAAAGGCCGCGGCCATCCCGGCCCCGCTGCGGCGGCGCAACGCCCCGGCGAGGAACGCGACGTACAGGCAGATCAAAAGCATCACCAACGGGGTTCGCGAACTGCTGAGGGCGAGCAGCAGCAGATTGGTGGGAATGGCAACGCCCGACAGCCACCGCGAGCCGTACCGGTTGCCGAAGGCATAGATCGCGAACATGGTCCCGAGCGCGGTAACCATCCCGAGCTCGTTCTTGTCGGTAAAGGCGCCGCGCCACGCGTGCAAATATTCGGCATTCCTGCTGAGCGCCAGGCTGGGGTCGATCAATGCGACCAACAACGACGCAGCAACAGCGACGAGGTTGACCTTGACGAACAGTGCAACCAGGTCCGCCATGTCCCCGCGGCCAAGCAGATAGATGCCGAACAGCGCGGTCGCCGCGATCTTGGTCGCGCGCACCAGCACCAGGTCCGGCACCGGCGACCAATACGCGCTGATATAAGCCAGAGCGAGCAAGGGCAGCATCGGCCAGGCGGTGCGCAGCAGCGGCCCGAGCCTGTCCGCGCGCAGCAGGCAGGCGACCGCCAGAAATCCGATCAACACCGCACTGAATGCCGTGCTGTAGGGGTCGGAGGTCGGCAGTTGATCGGGCGCGCCGCTGAAATAGGCCTCCGGTGGCCAGAGTACCCCTTCCGAGATGATCAGCACGATAAAGACCGCGAGCTGATCGAAATGGCGCGCGAGGATTTTCATCAGCGTGTCTGCCAGGCAACCGCGAGCCAGCCTAGATCAACCGCGACGAGCGGTCACGCGAGAAGCGACGACAGGATGCGGGCCAATGCCGCAGCGCCAGCCGCCGGCGAAAAATAGTCGCAATAGCGCTGACGGGCGGCCTCCGCCAGGCGCTCGGCGGCCGCCGGATCGCGCTCGATCGTCGCCACGATGCCGGGAAGCTCGCGCGCCATATCCTCGACCAGGTAACCCGAGACGCCGTCGCTTATGTAGTCGCGAACGCCGCCGAAATCATTGGTTATGATTACCTTGCCGTTGCGCATCGAGCGCAGCGTGACGCTTTGCCCGGAAGCGCCGGTATCGCGCTTCAACGGGATGATGCAGGCTTTCGCATGCCGGACATAGGCCTCGAAATGCTCTGCCGGCACATCGCGCAGGACGGTGACGTTGTCGGGTAGATCAAGGCTGTTCAACTCGGTGTTCAACGCCGAGCAAATAATCAACAGCGGCGCCCTGATCTTCCCGAATGCGGCAATCAATGGGATATAATCGCGATTGCTGTAGCCGCCGGCAAAATAATATCCGCCGACGGACAAATTATCGGAAAGGGTAATTTCGGTGATTTTCGGAGGAGGACCCCACTCGCCATAGGGCAACCAATGCATTCTAGAGGGGTCGATGCCCAGATGAGTACGATACAGGTCGATTTCCCAGTCGCTGAAAAAGATATATTGATCGTCCGGACCATCCAATTTCGTCAGCAGGCGAAGCAGCGGAAACCAGCGTGGCGAATGGATGTACCAGCCGAGGGTGATGGACTGCCGGTAATTGACGATGCGCAGCCGCTTCAGCAGTTTGAGCAGGTGACCGTGCGATACCGGCCCGATCGTGATGATGCACCGGCAGTTCCGCAGCCGCGGAAGCCACCCGATGAGGTCGAGAGATTGCCGGGCGAGGCCACGCACATGCGTCCATTTGTTCTGCGCCCGATGGCTGTCGTAATCCGCCAATTGGATAAGCTCGAACCCGAAATGCTCGACGATGTACGAGGTCATGTCCGGGAACGAATTGCGCCCGGGCTGCACCAGGATTCGCCTCGCTGAAGCCGCCCCGGCGAGTCCGCCCGCTTTGGTGATCGCGATCGGAATACCGCTACCCGTGATTGCCGTGCCGCGCCGTCGATCAGCCCGGAAGATCCGCCCGCCTTGCCCGGTCTGACGCCCGCATCGGCTGGCTGCGACCGCGATGCAGCGCCCAGGCGGCGTCGTAGGCCGCCAACAGCGGCGGCACCGAGTATTCGAAGGCTACGCTGGAACGAAGCCGCCGCTGGCCGAATTCGCTCATGGTCCGCCGGCGCTCGGGGTCGTCGAGCAGTCGCCCGATTCCCTCCGCCATCGCCCGTTCGCTGCCCGGCTCGACAAACAACCCCGCCTCGCCCGCGGAGATTCGCGCCTCGGTGAGGGCGAAGGCGACGACCGGCAGGCCGAAGAACATGTATTCGAGAATCTTGTTCATCGTGCTGCGGTCGGACCACGGGTTCTTCGGCACCGGATCGATGCCGATCCCGGCGGAGGAGAGCACGCGGCACAATTCATCATCGCTGATGATGCCGGTGAAGGTGCACAACTCCGCGACGCCCAGTTCCCTGGCATAATCGACGACGGCCGGCTGGTGCGGACCGCCGCCGATCAGAATGCAGTGGAAATCATCGCGGCCGAACTCGTCGTGCAGCACCTTGACCGCGCGGATCAGGTTTTCGACCCCGTCCTGCCGGCATATCTCGCCCAAATAGGCAATCAGATGCGGCTTTCCCTTGCGGTACGCCGGGTCAGGATCATAGATGCGAAACCGCGACAGGGACGGGGCCGAGCGCACGATGAACACGTCTTCAGGGCGCTTGCCGCCGCGCTCGATGGCGATCTTCTTATAGCTCTCGTTCGTCGCGACGACGATCTGGGCCGCCTGAAAGGTCAGCTTTTCCAGCAACAAGAGCGCCCTGATCAGGACGCCGTCGGATCTGCCCCATTTGGCCGCCGCCAATTCCGGCGACAGGTCGCGGTGGTCGAAAATGAAGACCTTGCCGAAGGCGCGCCAGAACCAGGCCATCGGCCAATAGGTCTCCGGCGGATTGCAGATGTGAAAGATGTCGAAGCCGCGGCCGAACAGCGCGATCCGCAACGACAGCAGAAATGTCGCGATGAAGCACCACGCGAATTCGACTACGAAGCCGAGCTTGCCGTGGCCTTCGACCGGCGACCAGTAGCGGTAGATCTCGACCCCTTCGAGCGTCTCGCGGGAGCGGTTCTGGCCCCGCCCCTTCGGGCAGATCATGCTGACCCGGTAGCCGTTGGCGGCGAGGGCGGTGGCCTGCAGCCACGCGCGGCGGTCGAACGGAACCGGCAGGTTCTGCAGGATGTAGAGGACATTTCTGGGTTCGGTGGGGTGCATGACGGCGAGCGTGCCTTGTTTATCGATGGAGCGTGGATCGGGTTTAGCCGCCTCTGACGGTTTCCGCGACGACCGGGGCGCGCTGCGCGCTCGTGCGGCGTGCGCCCGACGCCGCCAGGTGCCTGACGATCCGCCGCGCGGTGAACCGGGACCCGAACACAAAGCGGAACATCGGTCCAAAGCTGGACGCCGAAGCCGGGCCGACGATATGAAGCCCGCTGACCGAGGTTTCGAAACAGGGCGACAGCACCGGCGCATGATCGAGCGCCCTGATCTCGGAACGAAGCCCTTCGGCGAGAAATCCGACCTTGCGCAGGTCGACCTGGTAGCCGGTTGCCGCGATGACGTGCTCGGCCGATAGCGTTTGCCGCGCTCCGTCATGCCCTTGCAGTTGCAGGTGAACGATCCCGTCGCGGATTTCGACCGATTGGGGAACGCAACCGGTTACGACCGGCACCCGGCCAACGATACGGTCGGCCATGTACCATCCGCCGGCAGGCCCGTGCGAGGTGTTCGCGATGCGCAGGCGCATCTCATCCGGCAACCGCCGAAACCACAGCGGCGCACAGGTGTAGAAAACGCTGCGCCAGCCCGGGCCGATCCCGGTGGTGGGCGCGCGCAACCGCTCGCGCAGCGGGCGGTCGAGCGTAATGCGGCCATGGAACCTGAGCTGCGGACGGCGCGTGACCAGGGTAACCGATGCTCCCGCTTCATGCGCCAGGGCGGCGAGGTCGATCGCCGACGAGCCGGCGCCGATCACCGCCAGCGAGCGGCCGCGAAACGCCGCCATGTCGCAATGCTGCGCCGGGTGGCTGAGGAACTCGGGCGGCGTGTCGGCGAGGCTGGGCGGGATGTAGGGAAAGTCGCTGATCCCAATCGCGAGGACGACCTTGCGCGCGGTTGCAACCTCGCCATTGTCGAGCTGCGCGGCAAATCCGTCGCCGGAGCGTTCGAGCGCCACAACTCGGCGGCTTTCCAGCTCCGGCACAAATCGTCGCTGAAAGGCGTCCCCGTACGCGATGAAGCTCTCCAGCGACACCGGGATCCCCTCATCGGCATAGGGGATTCCCTGCTGACGCGCGAAATTCTTCAAGGTGAACGCGTCGTCCGGATCGGAAAGATCGGAGGCAAAGCCGTCGGATTTGAGAAGCATGCCCTTCGGCATCTTGGCGCGCCAGTTGTGCATCAGGCTTCCGAAGATGCGGAACGGGACGCCGCGGGCGCGCAGGTGAGCGGCAATCGACAAACCGTAAGGTCCGGCACCGATGATCATAACGCCGTCGGAAACACTCATGACGCAACCTCCAACGGGCAGTTTGGCGCCGAACGGTTGAGAAACGGTTGATGCCGGCGCCATGTACAGTTACGCCGCTGCGACGTCACCGGCGAATCGCGCGACTACCTCACGGACCGGCAGCACCCTCAGATGTTGCGCCGCATAGCCGACGACGGCTTCGAGTTGCTCCGGCTTGCAGCCGAACTCGGAGGGCCGGTCGGCAACGTCGTGGGTGTAGAAGATCGAGCCACCCGTTGTCGGCGCGCGCCTCGTCGATCCGGCGGTACAGCGCTGCCGCATCGAACAGCCTGTCGTAGAGGGTGATCACCCGCAGGTCCGCCAGATCGACCGCCCCCCGATTGATCCCTTCGCCGGTTCCGCGACAGGAAGCAAAGCGGCCCGCCAGCGCGCGTTTTGCCGCAATCGAAACGGCGCCGTACGGATAGGCGAAGTTCGTCGGGGCAGGGTCGTCAATCAACCTCGCGATTTCCCGAGAGTTTTCGCTCACGTCAGTCTCGATCGACGCGGTCGGCGCGTAGCGGCAATCCAGGTGGCTGTGCGTATGGCAGGCGATCTCGTGACCCGAGCGATGGGCAGACCGGATATCCGCGACGTCGAACATCGCACCGAGGCGGTTTTCCGTCCCGGCAAGCTTCAGGGCGGTATAATAGGTGCCGCGAAAGCCATGCTTTTCCAGGATGGCACCGCCGGTCGCCAGCGCCGATTTGGGAAAATCGTCGAACGTGTACGAGGCGACGCCGCCCTCCCAGTCGACCCAGGCCGGCCGCGTGCGCATGAACCAGCCGATCTTGCGCGCCACCAGGGCGCAAACGCTCGAACGCATGACCGGACCCCGCAGCGGCGACAGGCCGATGGACCATCCTAGATAGCGCAAGGCTATTGTCGAGGCGTTAACGATATGGCCCGATTGTCGCCGAGATGCCAAAGCGATTGAGCGCACCGCGCCGGCGACCTCACAACACAGTTGCTCGCTCGGTGGCCCGGACGGCAATCCTCTCGTATGATAGCGATAGCCCGGCTCGGACGGTTGGCCGCATGGAGAGCCGCTGAATGGATTATGTCTGCCTGGCTCCCGGTCTGCCGCGATCCTCGCGGCTTGGCTTCGGCTGCGGCAGCGTCATGGGGCGCGTCGGCCGCATCCCATCGTTGCACGCCATCGCGGCGGCCTTGGATGCCGGGATCACCCATTTCGATGTTGCCCGATTGTACGGTTATGGCGAGGCCGAGGCGTTGCTCGGCGAGGCGCTGCGCGGCCGGCGGGATCACGTCGTCATCGTCAGCAAATTCGGGCTCGTCCCGACCCGGGCAGCCACGGTGCTGCGCAGACTGAAACCGCTTGCGCAAAAACTCGTCGCCAGCATCCCGACGCTGCGTCCGCTGGTTCGATCGGCGGTCGGCACGGCGCGGGCCGCCGAACCCCTCACCGCCGCCGCGGCGCAGGCTTCCCTGCACCAGAGCCTGAAGGCTCTCGACACCGACTATCTCGATATCCTGTTCCTGCATGAGGGAGGTTCGGCAGATCTGCAAGACGAATTACTCGAGTTTCTCGAGGCGCAGGTCGCCGCCGGCACGATCCGCGCCTATGGCGCGGCCAGCGGCATCGACGCGATCGCGCGGCTGATCCCGATCTACGGCAGCAAGATGCTCTACCAGTTCGCCAATAGCGTCTGCGTGCGCAATGCCGAGCGGTTGCCGCCGCTATCGCGAGCCTCGATCGGTCACAGCCCGTTTCTTGGCGCCGAGCGCCTGGTGTCGTTGCTCAACGCCCATCCCGGGGACTTCCGGCTGCCCGACGGGCGAACGCTCGCAGCTTCCGATGTTCCCCGGTTGATGCTGGGATATGCGCTGTCGGTCGATCGCGTCGGGGTGGTCCTTTGCTCGATGCTCGACGAGGCGCATCTGCGGAGCAATATCGCCGCGGTCGAACGACCAGTCTTCACCGCATCAGAAGTTTCCGCGTTCGCAGAGATCGTTCGGGCGATCGGTTGCGACGGCCTGCCCGGCTGAAATCGCCTCGCCGCCACGGCAATTGCAGCGTGGTCGCAAAGGTGTCAAATCTCGGGCGCTTGCTCGCTCGATCCCGGATCATGCCGGGTCAAAGGACTGCCTGCGAATGCTGGTCAGATGCGCGCTAATCCTGCTTGCCGCCGCGCTGCTCGGTGCCGCGCCGGCCCATGCCGACGGCAGCGTCTACCGGGCGAGCGGGTGCGGCGACTACGTCTTCGTATCGTCGCAGAGCGGATTTTCGGTGCTGCGGACCGATGCGGGAGCGGGGGTCAAGGACGGCGACCATCTGACGGGCAATGTCGATCAGATCGGCGAACTGAGCCTTTTCGACACCACATCCGGACGTTCGGTTTTCGCGCGCGTCGCGGAGCTGCACCTCACACGGGCCGAAATCGCCCAGCGGGTCGCCGTCCGGTGCCGCGCGCCGCTCGGCGAAACCCACACTGCCGGCTACGTGGCCCGGGCGGCCGGCTGCGGAAGCTGGGTCTTCGTCAATACGCCGCAGGGTTACGCCGTGCTCCAGCAGATCTCCGGCGGCGAGGTGGCGGACGGCGACACCCTCACCGGCAATTTCAACAGGCCGGGCCAAGCGACCGTAGAGGACCGGCAATCCGCCTCCAGCATCGTCGTTTATGTCGAGGATATCTGGCTCTCGAAATCTGCCGTCGAGCGCAAGATGACGGCCAGCTGCCGGCACTAGCGGCACCGGCGATCACGCAGCCATCCGCGCCAGGAGGGCGATCCCGCCGACGATCAGCGCGATGCCGATCGCGTCAGGCACCGCGACCTTCTCGCCGAAGACCGCCACCGCGAACAGCGCGATGACCAGGACGCAGGCGCCGACCTGGATCGGGTAGGCCATCACGATCGGGATGTCCTTGAGGGCGCGGCCGTACAGCATCACCCCGACGCCGAACGCCGATATCCCGAGCACAAAGGGAATCGATGCGTAATCCCAGATGCTGCGGAACTGGGTCGTCGTGCTGAATTGCTTGACGAGCAGATTGCCCGCCACGTTGCACACGATCGAGCCGGCGAGCACCATCCATCCGTTCATCGGTCGATCCTTGCCTTCCTCAAGTGGAGATCAGAACGAGGTGCGGTGAAACAGCGCACGCGGCAGCGCGCGCACGATCAGCAGGATGACACGCCAGAACCAGGGCGTGTACAGCACGGCGCGGCGGCGGCGCAGCGCGCGCACGATGTCGGCCGCGACGCGGTCGGGCTCGGCCCAGAGCAGCCCCTGCTGCGGCAGATGCTCGGTCATCCGCGTGGCGACGAAGCCGGGCCGGATGTCGAGCACCTGAACCCCGGCCGCGTAGAGCCGGTGGCGCAGCCCCTCGAGCAGCCGCTGCAATCCGCCCTTTGCCGCGCCGTAGAGGTAATTGCTCTTGCGGCCGCGGTCGCCTGCGACCGAGGTGACGACGGCGAGGATGCCCGAGCGCTGCGCCTCGAATCGCCGCGCGAGTTGGAGCGCGAGCGTCGCGGGGCTGGCGAAGTTGAGCGCCAGCATCGCCGCGAGGCCATCGGGATCGGCTTCGATTCCGGCCTGGTCGGGCAGCGAACCATAGGCGATCAGCGCCATATCGATGCCGGAGAAAGCGCTCCACGCTCGCAGGGCGACGTCCCCAAGCGTGTCGAGCGCGGCGAAATTGGCGGCAATCTCGGCCACTCCCGCCGCGCCGCGGACCCGCAGATCGCGTGCTGCGGCGGCGATCGCTTCGGCATCGCGGCCGACCAGGACGATGCTGAGGCCCTCGGCCGCGAGGTTGCGCGCCACCGCCGCGGCGATGCCCGAGGTGGCGCCGAAAATCGCCGCGCGCAGCGGGGCCGACGCCGCGGCGTTCGTCATTTGGCAGGCCCGCTGCCGGGACCGATCCCGACCCGGCGGGCAAAGCCCGACGACATTCCCAGGTCGATGTGCGGCAGGAACTCGCCGAGCCGGGGATAGCCGCGGCGGAAGGTTTCGGCGCTCATCAGGCTGTCCTTCGCCGGATAAAGCCGGCCTCCGGCATTGACGACGATATCTTCAAGCTGTGCCAGCAGCAGCCTCGTCGCGGCGCCGCGGTCGGGAAAGTCGAGGGCCAAGGTCGCGCCCGGCATCGGAAAGGACAGCAACCCGGGCGACGGCCGGTCGCCAAAATTCTTGAGCACCGCGAGCATCGAACCCTGCCCCGTGGCGGCGATCCGGGCGAGCAGCTCGGCCATGGCGTCGGCCGCGCTGGCGCGCGGCACGACACACTGGAACTGGAAGAAGCCATGCCGCCCATAAAGCCGGTTCCAGGCGCCGATCTTGTCGAGCGGATAGAGCACCGGCTCGTACGATCCGACCCGGCGCCGACGGCCGCTCCGGCCCAGTCTATGAAAATAGGCGGCGTTGAACGCGCGCAGCGTCAGCCGGTTGAGCGGCGAGAACGGAGCGGCGACCGGGATCGTCACTCGCGGCATCAACGCCGGCGGCAACGCTCCGACGCCCGGCTGATGCCGGGCCCGGGTGAAGATGCCGCGACCAAGCGCGGGGCCGGTGGCGAGACAATCGATCCAGGCCGCGGTGTAGTCCCATCCCTCCTCCAATTCGGCAGCCACTGCGAAGAAATCGGCGAGGCACTGCAAGCGGATATCCTCGACTTCGACCGCGGTGCCGGCAACCCGCCGCATCTGCAACCGCGCCGAGAGGATGAGGCCGGTCAACCCGAGCCCGCCGATCGTCGCAGCGAACAGCTCGGGCTGCGATTCAGGCGAGCAGGAGAGGACCCTGCCATCAGTCCGCGCCAGATCGAAGCCCGGCACGTGGCCGCCAAAGCTCCCCTCCCGGTGGTGGTTCTTGCCGTGCACATCGTTGGCGATGGCGCCACCGACGGTGGCGAAGCGGGTCCCCGGGGAGACCGGCAGAAACCAGGCGCTGCCATCGGCCTCCGGCCGGCACAGGGAAGCCAGGATATCCGCCAGCCGCACGCCGGCCTCGCAGGTCAAAATCCCAGTTCGCCGGTCGAAATCGATGAAGCGGTCGAGGCCGCGGCAATCGATCAGCTGACCGCCCGGGTTCAACGCGACGTCGCCGTAGGAGCGCCCGCTGCCATAGGCCAGAGTTGATGTCCCGGCGCTCGCGGCGAGCGCGGCACGAGCGTCAGCGATCGTGCGCGGCCGAAAGACGAGATGATCTTCGGCGATGGTCCGGCCCCAGGAGCGGTGATCGGCCCGCCAGCTCGCGCTGATGCCCACCCCGGCGTTCCGCTCGCCAAGCCGCCAGACCGCTATCGATGGCCGACCAGATGGTCGAGCAGCAATAGGCCGAAGCAGCAGAACGCCACCATCCAGGACACCCAGTCGCGGGCGGCAAAGACAATCGGGTCGTCGTTCATCTCGCCGCGCGAGGTGGCGAGCCAGATCCGGCATTCCCAAAAGAGAACGAGCGGGACGATGATCCAGGAGAGCGTCGGGCGGCGACCGATCGCCGAGGCGAGTTCGTTTTGGACGTACAGCGCCAGCACCAGCGAAGCGACAAAGCTGGAGGCGACGCCCATCAGCTCGATGATCTGCCGGTCTTCGGCGCGGTAACCGCGACCGGCCGCGCAACGCTTCTCGCCCGGCGGGAGGGCCTTCAGCTCGGCGACCCGCTTGACCATCGCAAGGCCGAGAAACAGAAAGCTCGAAAACGCCAGAAGCCACAGCGAGACATGGTATCCGGTGGCAAAACCGCCCGCCAAGAGGCGCATCGTGTAAAGCGCCGCGAGCAGGAATACGTTAACCAGCGGCCTGGATTTCAGCCACAGCGAATAGGCGCACGAACAAGCCGCATAGCACAGCAGCACCGGCAGAGCGCCGACCGCGGCGCTCAACCCGAAGCCGATCAGCATCAACAGCGGTGCAGCAACCAGCCCGATATGCAACGGCAGGGCCCCGCTCGCGAACGGTCGCTGGCGTTTGTTCGGATGTTGGCGGTCGGCGGCGAGATCGGTGAGGTCGTTGACCAGATAGATGCCCGAGGCGGTGCAGCAGAAGGCGACAAACATCGCCGTCGCGTTGACCCAGCCTCCCAGGTCGCCAATGGCGCGGGCCGCCACGAGCGGTACGAACACCAAGAGGTTCTTCACCCATTGATGCGGACGGATCGCGCGCAACAGCGCCACCGGCCAAGCCGCTTCGGCGGCGAAGGAGCGTTCGATCAGGGTGGCTCGCGCCGCGGCGCGAGCCACCCTTGGCCGGGCATTGACGCAGACGCCCCGCTCGGCCGCCTGCCATACCGCGAGGTCGCTGCGGCTGTTGCCGACATAGGCAAAGGGAACATCGCCGATGCTGTCGCGGATTGCGGCGAGCTTGGCATTACCCGACAGGTTGGTCCGCCCGTCGGAGGCGAGCACTCTATCGAACAGGTCGAGGTGATGGGCAACCGCCTGCGCCGTCTTGCGGTCGGAAGCGGTCGCCAGCACGATAAGGCGCCCCGCCTCCTGCTGCTCGCGCACGTACGACAGAAGAAGCTGGTTGTAGGGGAGCCGCGCCGCATCGAGGTCGAGCTGCCGCCGCGAGTGCCGCCTTGAGCCGCGCCTTGCCGTGGCGCAAGGCGACGAGCGCGCGCAACAGCCTGAGCGGGTGCTTGGCGAGGGCCAGGACGCACTCGATCAGCGTGTCGGTGCGAACCAGGCTGCCGTCCAGATCGACGACCAACGGTCGGCCGATGTTGCGAGGCGTATCTTGCTGGGCCGCCAGTATCGACGCCCGCACCGTGTCGTCCATCTGCGCGGCTCTCCGACAACGCCTGCCGCCAAGCCTAGAGGAGCCAAGCTTAACGATTGCTGAAAACTAGCAAATTTGCCGAGCTTCCTCGACATCTCCGAGCACGGCGGCGCCGCAGCCGCAGGATAAGGGCGATCAGTGTGACGGGCCGAGCGGCTCGCGCGGCGGCAGATTTTTCTGCAACAGGCATTCCCTCTCCTTGGCCTCGCGCTTGGCATTGGATTCGGCGGTAAAATCGGGAAAGGCGGTCTGCGCCGCCTTCGCGCACTGATCCATGACCACCCAGTTCTTCATCGCCAGAGCGCCTTGCTGGCTTGCCATGGCGGCGGCGGGGGCGAGCGCGAGAATGAAGATGAGAATAAGAGGGGCTGGTCCAAGGCGGTTCATGCGGTTCCCGTGAGCAATCAGAGCGACATGCAGCGCGGCGAGAATATACTCGAAAGGCCCGTGGCGGTTGCGGTCTCTAGAAATCTGAGGCTCCATAATGCACCGATCGGGAGGACGCTGGCCATGCTGAAGATCTGGGGACGCGCAAGCTCGTCCAATGTGCAGAAGGTGCTGTGGTGCTGTGCCGAGCTGAATATCCCGTTCGACAGAGTTCGATCACGGCGGTCCCTTCGGCGGCAATCGCGATCCCGAGTATCTCAAGCTCAACCCGAACGGCCTCGTGCCCACCGTCATCGACGGCAATCTGATCATGTGGGAATCGAACACGATCTGCCGTTATCTGGCCGCGACTCGCAATGGCGAGCGCCTTTATCCGCGCGATCCTGGCGCCCGCACCCATGTCGAGCGCTGGATGGATTGGCAATTGTCGGTCATCGGCGGTCCGATGGGGCAGCTGCTGTTCGGCCTCGTCCGCACCAAGCCCGAGGCGCGCGACGCTACCGCGATCGAGGCGGCGCGGCGCCGGGCGCTCTCCGCCTGGACCATCCTCGACGACGCGGTCGCGGACCGCCCCTATCTTGCCGGGGCCGAGTGCTGACCCTTGCGGAAATCGTTCTCGGCACGCAGATCTACCGCTGGTTCAATTTTCCGCTCGAGCGGCCGGCATTGACCAATCTGCGCGCCTGGTACGACCGCCTGCGCGAGAGCGCGGGGTTCAAGACGCATATCGAGGTGCCGATCACGTGACGGTGAGCAGCGGGCATCCCGGTTGCTTTCCGCTGGCGGTGCCGTAATCTACGGACGCCCGCTAACGCAACAGGGGAAGTCGCGGGCGGAAGGGGGGATCATGCGGTCATCGTTAAGGCTGGTTGCGCTCGGCGCGCTTCTGGCGCTCGGGGCGGCCGGTTCGACGGGCGCGCTGGCGGTCGACAAGGAACAGATCATCAAGGACCGCCAGGCGCTGATGAAGGAGCAGGGCGCCGACATGGGCGCCGTCCACGGCTACCTCGACGGCAAGGCCGATCTGGCCAAGGCCACGGCCGCCGCGACCGACCTCATCGAGACGATGAAGAAAATACCGGATGTGTTCCCGCCGGGAACGGAGGGACCCAATCCCGAAGGCAAGTTCGCTCCGAAACCCGCGGTGTGGAGCGACGCGAAAGGCTTCCTCGCGGTCCGAGACGCCGCTTCCGGCAAGGCGGAGGCGCTGGTCGCGGCGGTTAAGGGCGGCGACAAGGCGAAGATACAGACGGCATTTGCCGATCTCGGGAAGAACGGCTGCGGCGCTTGCCACGGCAAGTTCCGCGAAGAGATCAAGAAATAAGGGCGGCACTCGCCGCCCTTATCCTGCTGCTTGCCGGCGCGCCGGCCGCGACCGCCGCGGACCCCGGTGCGGTCGCCCGCGGCGCCTATATCGCCGCGGCGGCGGGCTGCGACCAATGCCACACCGATGCGAAAGCGGACGGCAGGCCGTTCGCCGGCAGGCGTGTCTTTGACACCTTGTGGGGCACCGTCGTCTCGCCCAACATCACCCCCGATCGCGCGACCGCGATCGGGGGGTGGAGCGCCGCCGATTTCACCCGCGCGCTGCGCTGGGGCATCGCGCCGGACGACTCGCATTATCTGCCGGTCTTCCCGTTCGCCTTCTATAACGGGCTGACCGATCGCGACGTCGCCGATCTTTGGGCTTATCTCAAAAGCCTCGCCCCGGTACGGCAGCACAACGCCGCCGGCATCGGCAGTCCCTTCGCGATCAACCGCAGCCTGGGCGCCGTCGCGACAGCCGCACAGAAGTTCTCCGGGCCGTGGCGTCCCGATCCGCACCGCGATGCGGTCTGGAACCGCGGCGCCTATCTTGTCGCCACATCAGGCCGCTGCGGCGATTGCCACACCCCGCGCACGCTCCTCGGCATGCCCGATCCGGACCGCTTTCTCGCCGGCGCCGTTCTGCCCGGCACCAAGAAAGTGCCAAACATCACCCCCGACAAGAAAACCGGCATCGGCAACTGGAGCGTGGATGATGTGGTCGGCGTCTTGACCGACGGCCACACGCCCGATTTCGACTTCGTCGGCGGCGCCATGGCCGAGATCGTCAAAAACACCGCGCGGCTCAACGCGGCCGACCGCCGGGCGATCGCCGTCTACCTCGAATCGGTCCCGGCTCAGCCACGCCCGCAGCAGAAATAATCGCCCAAAAGCTGATCGGGCGTTTCGCCACTGGACGCTCGGTCGCGACCCCTTATGATGGCGATCGACCAACGGATAAATCGCTGGGGGCGGAGTGTGGCGCGCGCGCGATCCGACAAGAGCCTGGCCCGTTTCGACCGCATCGCGATGGTGCTGTCGGGCGGCGCCGCGCTTGGCGCGTATCAGGCCGGCGCCTATGCCGCGCTCGAGAATTGCGGGGTCAGACCCAATTGGATCGCCGGCACCGCGATCGGCGCGATCAATGCGGCGATCATCGCCGGCAACCTTCCGCACGAGCGGGTTTTCCGGCTGCGCCAGTTCTGGCAGGAGCTGAGCCGGCGCGGCGCGACGCGCCGCGAGCGCCGGGTGGGCGGCAAATTGCGCGATTGGCTGGCCAGCGTCGTCCCGGGCCGGCGCGGTGCGGAATACGACGGGGCGCGCGACAGGCCGATCATCCGGCCGGCGGGGCTGCGCGAGCTCGTAGCGGCTGCCGTCGATTTCGACCGGGTCAATTCCGGTTCGGTCCGGGTCGTCCTTGGCGCGGTCAACCTGGTCACCGGGGCGGAGACCTATTTCGACAACGACCGCCACGTGCTGGGTCCCGATCATGTGCTGGCGAGCACGGCATTGCCAGGATTGCCGCCCATCGAGATCGGCAATCAGCGATATGGCGGCGCCGCGGTCAGCGTGGCCGCGCTTGACGACGCCCGGCCGGCCGACACGCTGTGCTTTGTCATCGACGGCTACGATCCGGTTCCCGGCAAAGGCGGCGGATTGAGCCGCTCGGCGCGCGAAATCGCGGCATTGCGGCGCAACCACGATCTGCGCCGGATGATCGCCCTGCTGGGCGAGCGCGTGCCGTCTTCCCTGCGCGGCGAGACCGATATCAGGAAATGCCTCGCCGAGGCCAGCGAGGCGACGATGACCATCCTGCACCTCGTGCATGAAGGCAATGCCGACGGGCTCGCCGGCAAGATGGCGGATTTCTCGTCGGCGGCATTGCGGCACCGCTGGCAGGCCGGGGAAAACGACGTGGCGACGAGCCTGGCGCATCCGCTGTGGCTGGCGCCGCCGCCGCGCCGCCTCGGCGTCGTCGTGCACGAATTGCGCGGCGGCGTCGCCAAGCCGGCGCGCTGAACGCGCGGGCGGCATGGCTGCCCTGCTACATAGTAATCGTCCTTTACCGAAGCGTTACCACATCTGGAGCGCCATGGTCGCTCCGCACTATTTGCGACGCCTGCCGAAGTCAGCCGACGAGGGACAATGCTGCTGTATTACGCCTATCAAGCCCAATGCGACGCCTTGGTGCCGCTGCGGTTCTTTGCCGAATTCGGCGCGCAATCTGCTCGATCAGCCCTGGTTCGGCGATCTGCCGCTGGCGCGCGGCGCCGCGGCGGCGCTGAACCTGTTCTCGCGCAGCGGCGTTCGCCACGAACATCCGGCCTTTGGCATCGACCGGGTGACGATCGCGGGGGCGGAGGTCGCGGTCAGCGAAGAGGCGGTCGCGCTCCATCCGTTCTGCCGTCTCGTGCATTTCCGCAAGGATGCTGCGCTCGACCAGCCCAGGCTCCTGGTCGTCGCGCCGCTCTCCGGCCATTTCGCAACCTTGCTGCGCGGCACGATCGCGACCGTGCTGCCCGACCATGACGTCTATCTGACCGACTGGGTCAACGCGCGCAACGTCCCGGTGCAAGAGGGCCGCTTCGACCTCGACGACATGACCCTGCTGACCATCGATTTCATCCGCCGGCTCGGGCCGGGTATTCATGTCATGGCGGTGTGCCAGCCCTCGGTCCCGGTCTTGGCGGCAGTGTCGCTGATGGCGGCGGCCAATGATCCCTGCCAGCCCGCCTCGATGGTGCTGATGGGCGGGCCGATCGACCCGGACGCCAACCCGACCGAGGTCAACCGCTTCGCCCGGTCGCATTCGCTCGCCTGGTTCGAGAACATGGTGATCAGCACGGTGCCGGCGCGCTATCCCGGCGCGTTCCGCCGCGTCTATCCCGGCTTTCTGCAGCTCGCCGGGTTTCTCAGCATGAACCTCGACCGCCATGTCGACGCGCACTGGCGGATGTTCCGCCAGCTCGCCGAAGGCGATGGCAACGGCGCGGCGGCGACCCGCGCGTTTTACGACGAATACAGCTCGGTGATGGATCTGCCGGCCGATTTCTACCTGCAGACCGTCGAGCGAGTGTTCCAGCGCCAGGACCTGGCGAAGGGAAGGTTCCAGGTGCGCGGCGCGCCGGTCGACCCGGGCGCGATCGAGCGGACCGCGCTGATGACCGTCGAGGGCGAGCGCGACGACGTCTGCGCGGTCGGCCAGACCGTCGCCGCGCACCGCCTCTGCCATAACCTCGCGCCGGCGAAGCACGCCCACCACCTGCAGCCGGAGGTCGGCCATTACGGCGTCTTCCACGGCCGCCGCTGGCAGACCGAGACCTATCCGAAAATCGGCGCCTTCATCCGTACGCACAGCTAAAGGAATTGTCATTGCGGGGAGCGCGGCGACGAAGCAATCTCGCTGCCTAATAGCCAGCCGGAGGGAACGCGATGCCGTTGCGCAGCAAGGTCGTCATCACCTGCGCCGTCACGGGGTCGATCCACACCCCGACGATGAGCCCCTATCTGCCATTGACCCCGGACGAGGTGGCAAAGGACGCGATCGCCGCGGCCGAGGCCGGCGCCGCGATCCTCCACCTGCACGCGCGCGACCCGAAGGACGGCAGGCCGACCCCCGACCCGAACGTCTTCATGGAGTTCCTGCCGCGCATCAAGCAGGCGACCAACGCCGTCGTCAACATCACCACCGGCGGCGGCCACGGCATGACGCTCGACGAGCGGCTGGCGGCGCCGTTGCGCGCCAGGCCCGAGATGTGCTCCTTGAACATGGGCTCGATGAATTTCGGCCTCTACCCGATGCTGGAGCGCTACAAGGAGTGGAAATACGAGTGGGAACCGCAGTTCCTCGAAATGACGCGGGATTTCATCTTCCGCAACACCTTCAAGGACATCGAGCGCTCGCTGAAAGAGCTGGGCGAGGGCTGCGGCACCAAGTTCGAGTTCGAGTGCTACGATGTCGGGCACCTCTATAATCTGGCGCATTTCCTCGATCGGGGCCTCGTCAAGCCGCCCTTGTTCGTGCAGACGATCTTCGGGATCCTCGGCGGGATCGGCGCCGACCCGGAGAACCTCGCCCACATGAAGCGCATCGCCGACAAGCTGTTCGGCGACAGCTACGCCTGGTCGATCCTCGCCGCCGGGCGCCACCAGATGCCGCTCATCACGATGGGCGCGATCATGGGGGGCAACGTCCGCGTCGGCCTCGAAAATTCGCTGTGGCTCGGCCGCGGCCAGCTCGCCCATGGCAACGCCGACCAGGTCAGCCGCATCCGCTTGATCCTCGAAAACCTGTCGCTCGAAATCGCCACCCCCGACGAAGCCCGCACCCTCCTCGCCCTCAAAGGCGGCGACGCCGTGGCGTTCTGAGCGGCGGCAACCCCAGGTTATCCACCCGATCATGCCCCACCTGATCCTACAGGCCAGGATCAGGCGAAAATCCCCCTTTGGTTGAAAAGGGGTATGCCGCGTTGCTGCGGATCGCGCCTGCTTCTCTCAACGGCAATAACCCGGCCATCAATGTCGTGCGGTTTATCGACCGGCGCGGAGGCCCGGGAGCGCGCCTTCCCGAGCCGCCGCGGCCACTTCATTCCCCTGTTTTCTTTGCTATCTGTAGAGAATTCTACAGACCTCGCCACCACCCACCTCCACCGTCGGCGCCCTCCTGGCCGCCCAATGAGCTGTGACATATGGTGCGAAAAAGCCATTATCAAGTGCCGTATTTGGCGGACGTCCGCCGCGAGCATCACGCATTGTAGACGACGCGGCCGAAGCCGCTCAGGTCGTAGCCGCCGAACTTCTCCGCGCAGGCGAGGAATGCCGGAGTGCGGCCAAAGGCGAGTAGCGCCTGGATCGGCGGCTCGAAATAGTCGGAACGCCGCATCGCCAGGTCGAAACGCTCCTGATGCAATGGCAGGAAGTCGAGCCGGAATTGCCGGGCCACGGCCTCGATCGCAAGGCCGCAATCGGCTGTGCCATCCAGGACGGCGGCCGCGAGATCGGTTTCGGTGAGCATCGGCGAGGCGAGCAGGTCGAGGTCTCCGAGGCCCAGCCCATCGCACGCCAGCAGGGTGCGGAACAGGATTTCCGCGCCGGCGCCGTCCTGCCTTCGGGCAACGCGCAGCCGCTTGCCGCGGAGATCCGCGAGCGCGCGCACGCGCTGCGGGTTTCCGGCGGCCAGCACCAGGCCCTGCCGGCGTTTCGCCCATTCGATCAGCACCAGATCGGCCACCCCGCGCAGCATCCGCACCGCGGGGACGTTGTAGTCGCCGGTATCGGGATCGATGATGTGCAGCCCGGCGACGATGGCCTCGCCCTGGGCGAGGCGCTTGAGCCCGTCCTGGCTGCCGCCGGTCAGCAAGGCCAATCCGCACCCGGATTCGCGCAGCGCCCATTCCCACAGCAGATCGTGGCTGCCCGCCGCGATGGGCGGCGGCCGGCGCAGTTCCGGTCCGTCGAACTCCGTCTGACGCGCCACCCAGAGATCGATCATCTGCCTGGGGAAAAGCAGCTTTCCGGTGACGTGCGAGCACGGAATGCGGCGCTGCCGGACGAGGCTCGTAGATCTTGCGCTGCTTCAGCCGAAGGTAATCCGCCACCTCGGCGGTGGTCATCAATTCAGGCATGCCGCGATCCAGTTTCCTGTCTTATCATGCAAGATTTACGGACTTTAGCCATCCCAAAAATTTGTGCATTTATAAGTTGACCACCGATCGCGGGAGAACCGAATGACGCACCGGGCAGGCATTGTCGTCAGCGTCGCCTGTGCGCTGTTGGCCGCTTCCGGTACGGTCCGCGCGGCCGAGCCGACGACGCTGACGATCTTTGCCGCCGGCACCCTGGCCGTGCCGTTCAAGCAACTCGACGCGATGTTCGAACGCCAGCACCCCAACGTCGCGGTGCAGCCGATCTTTGGCGGCAGCGTCATGATGGCCAAGCGGATCACCACTCTGCACCAGCGCGCCGATCTGATCGCCGTCGCCGACTACAGCGTCATCCCGAAATATCTGTTCGGCGGCGCCGGCATCAAACCCTACGCGGCGTGGTATGTCGGCTTCGCGCGCAACGCCGTCACCTTCGTCTACACCGACAAAAGCAAAGACGCGGGCGAGATCACGCCGTCCAACTGGTATCATGTCCTGGCGCGGCCCGGGGTGGAGATCGGCCGCTCCGACCCGGACACCGACCCCTCGGGCTACCAGACCGTCGAGATGCTGAACCTGGCCGAGAAATTCTATAAATCGCCCGGCCTCGCCGCCAAAGTCCTCGCCAATGCGCCCCGCACCAACATGCGCGACACCGAGACGGCGTTGATCTCGGCCCTGCAACTCGGCCAGATCGATTATCTCGCGATCTACCGCTCCGACGCGCTGCAACACCATTTCCGCTATCTCGATCTGCCGGCAAAGATCGATCTGAGCGATCCGCGCGATGCCGCCTTCTATGCGAGCGCGATCGCACATACCAAAGGCGGCGATCTTGCCGGCACGCCGATCGTCTATGCCGCGACGATCCCGGCCAACGCCGAGCATCGCGACCTCGCCGCGGCCTATCTGCAACTGCTGCTCGGACCCGAAGGGCAGGCCGTGTTCAAAGCGAACGGCTTCGGCATGGTCGCGCCGGCCGATGCGGTTCACCTCGAGGCGATGCCGGCCCCGCTGCGTCCGCTCGCGACGCCGTGGCCGAATTCCTGATCGCGGTGCGATGGCGGTTCGCCACGGTGCTCCGGTTGCGTCCTCCGCGCCGCCGGATTCCGCCTGGGCGCGGCACCGCCCGGACACGCTGCTGCTGCTGTTCTGGCTGGTCGGGAGCCTGCTCGTCGGCTTTATCCTGTTGCCGCTGATCGGCCTCGGCGCGACGCAGACCGTCGCGAGCCTGGCGCGGGTCGCGCGGATGGCCGAGGTAAGGCAGGCGATTTGGCTCAGCGTCGAAGCCTCGCTGATCACCGTGGTCATCGCCGCGGCCGGGGGCGTCCCGCTGGCCTACGGGCTGGCGCACGCCCAATGGCCGGGCAAGGGCATCGTCGGCGCTATCGTCGATCTGCCGATCGCGGTGCCGCACACGGTGTCGGGCATCGCGCTGCTGATCGTGTTCGGCCGCGAGGGAATTCTCGGCGCGCCGGCAGACGCCGTCCTCGGCATCAGGTTCTGGGGGACGATCACCGGCATCGTCGCCGCGATGCTGTTCGTGTCGGCGCCCTACGCCGTCAACGCCGCCCGCATCGGTTTCGAGGCGGTCGATCCACGGCTCCTCAAAGTCGCGCGGACGCTCGGCCTCGGGCCGTGGCGAAGGTTTTTCGAGATCACGCTGCCGCTCGCCTGGCGTGGGGTCGCGATCGGCCTGACGCTCACGTTCGCGCGATCGATTAGCGAATTCGGCGCCGTCGTCATCATCGCCTATTACCCGATGACCGCGCCGGTCGAGATCTACAATCTCTTCCTGCGCTTCGGACTGAACGATGCTGCGGGTGCGTCGGTGCTGCTGCTGATCGTGGCGCTGACGCTGTTCGGGCTGTTTCGCTGGCTCGCCCACGATGCCGGCGCACATTCGCGGGCCGGGCGATGACCGGACACGCGGTTGCGGTCGACGGGCTGTCGCTGACGCTCGGGGCGTTTGCGCTGCGCGATCTGAGCCTGGCGGTCGCGGCCGGCGAGATCCTGGTGCTGCTCGGCCCCAACGGCGCCGGGAAATCGGTGACGATCGAGACGATTGCCGGGTTTCATCGGCCGCGGGCCGGGCGGATCGCGATCGGCGGCCGCGACGTCACCCATCTGCCGCCCGAACGGCGTCGCGTCGGGCTGGTGTTCCAGAATTTCGGTCTTTTCCCGCATCTCTCGGTGGCGCAGAACGTCGCCATCGGCACCCGCCGTCACGCCGGGCCGCTCCATGCACGCACGCCGGTCCCGCTCGGCGACGTGCCCGCCCTCTTGGCCTATTTCGCGATCGCCCACCTCGCCGACCGCAAGCCGCGCGACTTGAGCGCCGGCGAGCAGCAGCGGGCGAGCCTGGCACGCGCGCTCGCCACGCGGCCCGACCTCCTCATGTTCGACGAGCCGTTCTCCGCCCTCGATGCGCCGACCCACGACCAGTTGCGCCGGGACCTCGACCATTTCGTGCGCGCTGCCGGCATCCCGGCGATCTTCGTGACGCACGACCCGATCGACGCCCGCGTGCTGGCCGACCGCATTGCTGTGATCAACGCGGGGGCGGCGGTCCAGCAAGGCACCGTGGCGGAGGTCTTCGAGCGGCCGCGCAATGCGTTCGTCGCGGCGTTCGTCGGGGTCGAGAACGTGCTGGCGGGGTACATCGAGGGCCGTGCCGGCGATCATGTGAGGATCGCGGTCGCCGGCCGCATCATCCATTCCCGCAGCGCCGCCGGCGAGCCGATCGGCCAGCGCGTCGTCGTCTGCATCCGGGCCGAAGACGTGAAGCTGCACCTCGGCAGGCCGAAGGCGACCGACGATGCCGCCGGTTGCAACCGGCTGCCGGGCAGGATCGTCGCGCTGGCCGATCTCGGCCCGCTGACCAGGGTGAGCCTGGATTGCGGCGTCGCGCTTGCCGCCTACGTCATGAGCCGGCAGGTCCGCGAGTGCGGTTTCATCCCCGGCGCCGACGCCCACGTGGAAATCGACCCCGCCGCGGTCCATGTGGCGCGCGAGGCATGACCATGGACCCTCGATCGCGGCTCGCCTGATCGCGGCGGCCGTCGCAGCTGCGCGGTCTACTCCATAATCGTTGAAGGCGAGGTCAACTTCATCGTCAACGCCGAGCCGGAAAGCTTTGCCCAGGCCTTCGCGCGGCTGCATGGGCCGCGGTCTGCGCGATCGCCTTCCGGGTCAAGAACGCGGCGGCTGCCTACGACCGCGCCATCAAGCTCGGCGCCAAGCCGGTGCACGGCAAGCTCGGCCCGATGGAGCTCCAACATCGAGGGGATCGGCGGCAGCCTCATCTATCTCGTCGACCGCTATGGCGGCAACACGATCTACGATGCCGATTTCGTCCCGCTGATCCCGGAAAAGACCGTGTCGGGCGTCGGGCTCGCGGGTATCGACCATCTGACCCACAACGTCCACCGCGGCCGAATGGCGCTGTGGGCCGGATTTTACGGCCGCCGACCTATTACGAGGCGGTCGATGCGAGGCTCCCCGGCCATGGCGAGGATTTGGCGCGCCTCCGAGACGGTGATCGGCCCCATTTTTTTCGAGATCATCGAGCGCAAGGGCAACGAGGGCTTTGGCGAAGGGAATTTCCGCGCGCTGTTCGAATCGATCGAGGCCGACCAGATCCGCCGCGGCGTCCTCGGCGCCCCGGCGTAGCGGCTACGCCGCCGCTTCGGCCGCTTCGCCGTCGCCGGGGAGCGGACCGGAATCCTTGCCCTTGGCTTCCGGATCGCGGTCGACCAGCTCGATCACCGCCATCGCCGCATCATCGCCGTAGCGGTAGCCGTCCTTGATGATGCGCGTATAGCCCCCGGCCCGCCCGGCATAGCGCCCGGCCAGGCTCGTCAGCAGCTTGTCGGCAAGCGCGGCATCCTGCAATTTGGCGATCGCTTGGCGCCTGGCATGCAGCCCGCCGCGCTTGCCGAGGGTAATGAGGCGCTCGACGATCGGCCGCAGATCCTTGGCCTTGGGCAGCGTCGTGCGGATCTGCTCGTGCTTGAGAAGCGCGGCGGCGAGGTTCTCGAACATCGCCTTCCGGTGGGCCGAGGTGCGGCTGAAGCCGCGATGGCTCATTCGATGGCGCATGCTATCCCCTCACCCTTTCTGGCGGCCGCCGCTCAATACGGCTCATCGATCCGCTTGGCCAGCTCTTCGATGTTTTCGGGCGGCCAGTTCGCGATCTCCATGCCGAGATGGAGACCCATATTGGCCAGCACTTCCTTGATTTCGTTCAGCGACTTGCGGCCGAAATTGGGCGTCCGCAGCATCTCGGCCTCGGTCTTCTGCACGAGGTCGCCGATATAGACGATGTTGTCGTTCTTCAGGCAATTGGCCGAGCGCACCGACAGTTCGAGCTCGTCGACCTTGCGCAGCAGGTTCTTGTTGATCAGCGGCTCGCCGGTGATCTCCTTCTCGATCGCGTGGCGCGGCTCCTCGAAATTGATGAACAGCTGCAGCTGGTCCTGCAGGATGCGGGCGGCCAGCGCCACCGCGTCCTCGGGGGTCACCGCGCCGTTGGTTTCCACCCGCATCGCCAACCGGTCGTAGTCGGTGACCTGGCCGACGCGGGTGTTCTCGACGCGGTAGGAGACCTTGCGCACCGGGCTGAACAGCGCGTTGACCGGAATGAGTCCAATCGGCGCGTCCTCCGGTCGGTTCGCCGTCCCCGGCACATAGCCCTTGCCGTTTTCGACGGTCAGTTCCATCGCGATCCGGGCGCCGTTGTCGAGCGTGCAGATGACGAGATCAGGGTTGAGGATCTCGATATCGTGCCCGGTTTCGATCTGGCGGGCGCGGATCTCGCCCGGCCCGGTGGCGCGCAGGCGCATCCGCTTCGGCCCCTCGCCATGCATGCGCAGGCCGATGCTCTTGACGTTCAAAACGATGTCGGTGACGTCCTCGAGCACTCCGGGCAACGAGAAAAATTCGTGCAAGACGCCGTCGATCTGCAGCGAGGTGACCGCCGCCCCCTGCAGCGAGGACAACAGGATGCGCCGCAGCGCGTTGCCGAGCGTCAGGCCGAAGCCGCGCTCGAGCGGCTCGGCGACCACGGTGGCGACGCGTTTCGGGTCGTCGCCCGGCTCGACCGAGAGCTGCTTGGGCTTGATCAGGGTTTGCCAATTCTTTTGCAGCACGACAACCTCAATCGCTAAACGCGGATCCGATCCGCAAAAAATAAGGCCGGCGGTCAAACGCCGGGGGTTTTCGCTACGAACCCTCGCGGCGTCCGTTGACCTGCCCGGCGATCTGCCAGCGGATCCGGCCGGGCAGACGGCACGCCGTCAGACGCGGCGGCGTTTGGGCGGGCGGCAGCCGTTATGCGGGATCGGCGTCACATCGCGGATCGAGGTGATCGCGAAACCGACCGCCTGCAGCGCGCGCAACGCCGATTCGCGCCCCGAGCCCGGTCCCTTGACCTCGATATCGAGCGTGCGCATGCCATGTTCCATGGCCTTGCGCCCGGCATCCTCGGCGGCAACCTGCGCCGCGTAAGGGGTCGATTTGCGCGAGCCCTTGAAGCCATTGCTGCCCGACGAGGACCACGCGATCGTGTTGCCCTGGGCGTCGGTGATCGTGATCATCGTGTTGTTGAAGCTCGCGCTGACATGCGCGGTGCCCGAGGTGATGTTTTTGCGCTCGCGTTGACGCAGACGCGGCGCTGCTGCACTTTTTGCCATTTAGCTCTTCCGCCGTTGCGCTCCGCAGAGGGAAAGCGCGCTACTTCTTCTTGCCCGCGATCGGACGCGCCGGCCCCTTGCGCGTACGCGCGTTGGTGTGGGTCCGTTGGCCGCGAACCGGCAGCCCCCGGCGATGCCGCAATCCGCGATAGCAGCCAAGGTCCATCAGCCGCTTGATGTTCATCGCGACGGTTCGACGCAGATCGCCCTCGACCGTGTATTCGCGGTCGATCAGCTCGCGCACGCGCAGCACCTCGTCGTCGGTCATCTCGTGCGCCCGGCGCTCAAGCGGGATGCCAACCTGGGTGCAGATCTCCATTGCCTTGGCGCGGCCAATGCCGTGAATATAGGTCAGTGCGATCGGGACCCGCTTCTGGTTCGGGATGTTGACGCCGGCAATTCGCGCCACCTGCGCATCTCCTTGAATGTCGGGAAAAGGGGCGGATCCGCCTCCAAGTAAGCGAGCGATTATACTGATTGTTACCGCCGCGTCAACGACACCCTGCCAGCCAGGATCAGCGATATCGCCTAGCGTGCCGCGCCGTTGCGCAGCACCGCTTCGATCTGCCGCGTCACCTCGTCGATGTCCGCCATACCATCGACCGAGCGCAGAATGCCGCGCGCCCGGTAATAAGGCAGGATGGGCGCGGTCTGATTGCGATAGGCCGCGAACCGCGTTGCCACAGCTTCCGGGCGATCATCGGCGCGATGCACGAGATCGCTGCTGCCGCAGTTGTCGCACTTCCCGGCGATCCGTGGCCGCTTGTAGCGCTCGTGATAGCTTGTGCCGCAATCCGGGCAGGTAATCCGCCCGGCGATGCGCTCGACGAGCGCCCGCTCGTTGACCTCCATCAGGATCACATGATCGAGCCTGCTGCCATGCTCCGCGAGCATCATATCGAGCGCCTCGGCCTGCGGCACGGTGCGGGGAAACCCGTCGAGGATGAAACCCCCGGCGCAATCGGGCGCGGCGATCCGCTCGGCGATCATATCGATCATGATCGCATCGGGGACAAGGCGGCCCGCATCGTAACTCGCCTTCATCCTCTGGCCGAGCGCGCTGCCGGAGGCGATCGTCGCGCGCACCATGTCGCCGGTGGCGAGTTGAACCAAGCCGTGGGCCTGCGCGAGCCGTTTTGCCTGCGTCCCCTTCCCAGCGCCCGGCGGCCCCAAAAGAATCAAATTCATCGGACCGGGTTCATCAGCGCCGTCCTCGCAGCTTCGCCTTTTTGATCAACCCTTCATATTGATGGGCGAGCAGGTGCGAATGGATCTGCGCCACGGTATCCATCGTGACGCTGACGACGATCAACAGGCTGGTCCCGCCGAAATAGAACGGCACCGAATATTGCGAGATCAGAATCTCCGGCAGAATGCACACCGCCGAGAGGTAGATGGCGCCGAACACCGTGATCCGGGTCAGCACGTAATCGAGATAGTCCGCGGTGTTTTTGCCCGGCCGAATGCCGGGGATGAAACCGCCGTATTTGCGCAGATTGTCGGCGGTCTCGGCCGGGTTGAAGACGATCGCGGTGTAGAAGAAGCAGAAGAACACGATGAGGCTGACGTAAAGCGTCATGTAGAGCGGCGTGCCATGCGCCAGATAGCCGGTGATCGTGCCGATCCAGCCAAAGCTTTGGCCGCTCGCCTCGAAGCTCGCGATCGAGGCGGGCAGCAGCAACAGCGAGGAGGCGAAAATCGGCGGGATCACGCCCGAGGTGTTGAGCTTCAGCGGCAAATGCGAGGCCTCGCCGCCGAACATCCGGTTGCCCTGCTGACGCTTTGGGTATTGGACGAGGATGCGACGCTGCGCCCGCTCCATGAAGACGATGACCGCAACCACGGCGACCGACATCAGCAGGAAGAAGATGATGAAGACGCTCGACAGCGCGCCGGTGCGGCCGAGTTCGAGGGTCGATGCCAAGGCATGCGGCAGGTTGGCGACGATGCCGGACATGATGATCAGCGAGATGCCGTTGCCGATGCCGCGCGCGGTGATCTGCTCGCCGAGCCACATCAGGAACACGGTCCCGCCGGTCAATGTGATGACCGTCACGAAGCGGAAGAAGAACCCCGGGTCGATCACCGCCGACTGGGTGCCGGAGCGCATCCCTTCGAGCCCGACCGCGATGCCGTAGGCCTGAACCGCAGCAAGCAGGACCGTGCCGTATCGGGTGTACTGGTTAAGCTTCTTGCGCCCGCTCTCGCCTTCCTTCTTCAGGGCTTCCAGCGTCGGCGAGACCGCGGTCAAGAGCTGAATGATGATCGAGGCCGAGATGTACGGCATGATGGCGAGCGCAAAGATCGTCATGCGCCCGAGCGCCCCGCCCGAGAACATATCGAACATGCCGAGAATGCCGCCCGCGTTGCGCGCGAAGATGTCGTGCAGGATCGCCGGATCGATGCCGGGGATCGGGATATAGGTTCCAAGGCGATAGATGACGAGCGCGGCGAGAGTGAACCAAATACGGTTCTTCAGCTCGGTGGCCTTCGAAAAGGCCGAGAGATTTATGCTGGCAGCGAGCTGTTCGGCGGCTGACGCCATTATGTCTCATCCTCACCCAAGAGCGGCGCTGCGCAAGACACGCGCCGGGAGCGATTCCGCTGCCGCGAGCCGGGTCTCGCTCAGGACTCCGGCGCCTCGGCCACGGCCGCGGTCCTCGCGTTGGTGGCTGCGCCGCGCTGGACGACCTTGCCGCCCGCCGCTTCGACCGCCGCAATCGCCGTTTGCGACGCGCCGGCGACCTCGATCGTAATCGCGGCGGTGAGCTTGCCCTTGGCCAACAGGCGGACGCCGTCGCCCTGCCGGCGCAGCACGCCCGCCGCGACGAGCCTGGCGCCATCGACCGCGCCCTCATTGCTGAGCTTTCCGGCGTCGAGGGCCTGCTGCAGGCGGCCGAGGTTCACCACCTGGAAGTCCTTCTGGAAGAGCTTGTTGTTGAAGCCGCGCTTCGGCAGCCGGCGATGCAGCGGCGTCTGCCCGCCCTCAAAGCCATTGAGCGCGACCCCGGTGCGCGCGGTCTGCCCCTTGCCGCCCCGGCCCGAGGTCTTGCCCTTGCCCGACCCGATGCCACGCCCGACCCGCTTCGCCCGGTAATGGGCGCCCGCATTGTCCCTGATCTCGTTGAGCTTCATCGTATTGAGTTCCTGCTCTCGGCCCGCCGTCCGGCCCCTTCCACCGTCATCCCCGGGCTTGACCCGGGGATCTGCCAGATGGCCGGGTCAAGCCCGGCCATGACGCGGTGATGGAGGGAACCCGGACTCTGATGCACCTTCTATCCCTCGTCCACCACCCGCACGAGGTGCTTGACTTTGCTGATCATGCCGCGCACCGACGGCGTGTCTTCGAGCGTGCGCTGCCGGTGCCGCTTGTTGAGCCCGAGCCCTTTGAGGGTCGCCTCCTGATCGGCGCGGCGGCCGATCGGGCTGCCGGACTGGACGACGGTGATCGTCTTCTTGGTGTCCGTCATGCCGTCTCTCGCGTTTCGGCGTCGCGGCGGCCGAGGATCTCGGCGACCTTCTTGCCGCGGCGCGCCGCCACCGCCCGCGGGCTGGTGACATGGCCGAGCGCCGCGAAAGTCGCCTTGATCATGTTGTGCGGGTTCGAGCTGCCGACCGACTTCGCCACCACGTCCTGCACCCCGAGCGCCTCGAAAATCGCCCGCATCGGTCCGCCGGCGATGATGCCGGTGCCGGGCTTGGCGGCCCGCACGATCACCCGGCCGGCGCCGTAGGAATCGGCGATGTCGTGATGCAGGGTGCGACCCTCGCGCAGCGGTACCCGGATCATGCTCTTGCGCGCCTGCTCGGTCGCCTTGCGGATCGCCTCGGGCACCTCGCGCGCCTTGCCCGCGCCGTAGCCGACCCGGCCCTTGCGGTCGCCGACGATGACGAGGGCGGCAAACCCGAACCGCCGTCCGCCCTTGACGACCTTGGCCACCCGATTGATGTTGACCAGCTTTTCGGTGAATTCGCTTTCCTCGCGCTCGCGCGGCTGGCTCTCGCCATCGCGCCTGCGCCCATCCCGTTGCGTGCGTGCCATCGGACCCCTCTCAGAACTCGAGCCCGCCCTCGCGGGCGGCATCGGCCAAGGCCTTGACCCGGCCGTGATACAGATAAGCGCCACGGTCGAACACGATGCGCGCGACCCCCGCCACCTTGGCACGTTCGGCGAGCAGCTTGCCGACCGCGGTGGCCGCTGCGGTATCGGCCCCGGTCTTCAGAACGGGCTTGAGGCCGGCATCGAGAGTCGAGGCCGCGGCAAGCGTTCGCCCGGCCGCATCGTCGATGATCTGCGCATAGATGTGCCGCGACGAACGGAATACCGACAGCCGTGCGCGGCCTTTCGCCGCCCGCCGCAGCTTGAAGCGGACGCGTTCGCGGCGGCGGCGGAACAGCGCATCTGGTTTGTTCGACCCATTTTTTGCCATGGCGGTGCTACTTCTTCTTGCCTTCCTTGCGGCGGACCGTCTCGTCGCGGTACTTGACCCCCTTGCCCTTGTAAGGCTCGGGCGGGCGGAACGAGCGGATCTCCGCGGCGACCTGGCCGACGCGCTGGCGATCGGCGCCGCTGATCGTGATCGCGGTCGGCCGCTCGCAGGTGATCCGCACATCCTGGGGGATCGGATAGGCAACGTCGTGGCTGTAGCCGAGCTGCAGGTTGAGGGTGTCGCCTTGCACCGCGGCGCGATAGCCGACGCCGTTGATGTCGAGGTTGCGGGTGAAGCCGGTGGCGACGCCGGTGACCATGTTGTTGACCAGCGCCCGCGTCGTGCCCCACATCGCCCGCGCGTGCTTCGACTCGCTGTTCGGCGCGATCGTCACCGCGCCGTCGGCGATCGTCGCGGTCACCTCATTGCTGACAAGGAGGCTCAACGTACCGAGCCTGCCGTTGGCGGTCAGGATCTGCCCCGCCAGATCGACCGCCACGCCTTCGGGGATCGCTACGGGGTTCTTGCCAATCCGCGACATCGCGCTGTTCCCTTTTCCTCAGAACACCCGGCACAACACCTCGCCGCCGACCTTGGCGACGCGGGCTTCGTTGTCCGACATGACCCCGCGCGGGGTCGACAGGATCGATATGCCGAGCCCGTTATAAACTCGCGGCAGGTCGGCCAGCTTCGAATAGACGCGCCGCCCCGGCTTCGAAATCCGCGAGATTTCGCGGATCACCGGCTCGCCGTCGACATATTTCAACTCGATCTTGAGTTCGGCGACGCCCGGGCGAACCTGCTCGCGCGTGAAGCCCCTGATATAGCCCTCGCGCCTCAGCACTTCGAGGACATTGGCACGAAAATGCGACGCCGGGGCGGCGACGACAGCCTGGCGCGCCCGCTGCCCATTGCGGATTCGGGTCAGCATGTCGCCCAGCGGATCGCTCATCGTCATGGCTCGCCTCCCTTCACCAGCTCGACTTAAGCATGCCGGGGATCTGGCCGGCCGAGGCCAGATCGCGCACCGCGATCCGCGATAGCCTGAACTTGCGGTAGTAGCCGCGCGGCCGGCCGGTCAGCGAGCAGCGGTTGCGGACCCGCGTTCGAGAGCTGTTGCGCGGCAGCTCGGAGAGCTTCAGCTGCGCCTCGAAGCGATCTTCCGGCGCCGCATCGCGGTCGCGCGCGAGCGCCTTGAGGCGCTCCC
This sequence comes from uncultured Alphaproteobacteria bacterium, assembly GCA_963789255.1. Lineage (GTDB taxonomy): Bacteria > Pseudomonadota > Alphaproteobacteria > ATCC43930 > CGMCC-115725 > DATARH01. The sequence goes on from CAWBJW010000002.1 coordinate 828,055, forward strand.
GGCGTGGTGCGAGCTGCTTGGTCAGCTTGGCGCGGCGGGCGTTTTTTTCGATCGAACTCTTCTTTGCCATGGGAACCTGAAACCCCGCGGGCGATCAATTCGTGAAGGGCATTTCGAAGGCCTTGAGCAGCGCCTTGGCCTCGGCATCGGTTTTCGCCGACGTGACGATGACGATATCCATCCCGCGCACGCTATCGACCTTGTCGTAATCGACCTCGGGGAAAACCAGCTGTTCCTTGAGGCCGAGCGCGTAATTGCCGCGCCCGTCGAAGCTCTTCGGCGACACGCCGCGGAAATCGCGCACCCGCGGCAACGCCACGGTGATCAGCCGGTCGAGAAACTCGTACATGCGTTGCCGCCGCAAGGTCACCTTGACGCCGATTGGCATGTTCTGGCGCAGCTTGAAGGTCGCGATCGAGCGCTTGGCCCGTATCACCACCGGATGTTGGCCGGCAATCGCGGTCAGATCGCCGACGGCGGCGTCGATCTTCTTGGCGTCCTGCACCGCCTCGCCGACGCCCATATTGACGACGATCTTGTCAAGGCGCGGCACCTGCATCGGGTTCTCGTAGCCGAACTCCTGCATCAAGGCGGGCCGGACGACCTGATGATAGCGCTCCTGCAAGCGGGTCATGCGGGGTCTCTCATTTGTCGATCACCTCGCCCGACCGGCGAGCGATGCGGACCTTGCGGCCATTTTCGAGAATCTTGTAGCCGACCCGCGTCGGCTTGCCCGATTGCGGGTCGATATGCGCGAGATTGGAGACGTGGATCGTCGAGCTCCTTGTCGACGATGCCGCCGGGGTCGCCCATCCGCGGCTTGGTATGCCGGCGCGCGACGTGGACGCCCTGCACGACGAGCCGCGCCTCCGCCGGGAAGACGCGCAGCACCTCGCCCGACTTGCCCTTGTCGCGCCCGCTGATGACAACGACGTTGTCGCCCTTCTTGATCTTCATCTTCGGCATGGCTCAGAGGACCTCGGGGGCGAGCGAGACGATCTTCATGAAGCGCCGCGCCCGCAATTCGCGCGTGACCGGCCCGAAGATGCGCGTCCCGATCGGCTCGCCCTGATGGGTGATCAGCACCGCCGCGTTGCGATCGAAGCGAATGGCACTGCCGTCCGCCCGGCGGATCTCCTTCGCGGTGCGCACGATGACGGCGCGATGCACATCGCCTTTCTTGACGCGGCCGCGCGGGATGGCCTCCTTGACCGAGACGATGATGACGTCGCCGACGGTCGCGGTCCGGCGCTTCGAGCCGCCCAGCACCTTGATGCACTGGACCCGGCGCGCACCGGAATTGTCGGCGACGTCGAGATTGGTCTGCATCTGGATCATGCGGCGTCCCCCGCCTCGTCGGCAACAGGCGCCGGCGCGGCGCGCCGTGCCGCCGCGGGATCGCCCGGTCCGCCGATCACGACCCAATGCTTGCGCTTCGACAGCGGGCGGCTTTCCTCGATCCGCACCGCATCGCCGGCGCGATAGCGGTTGTCCTCGTCATGGGCGGCATATTTTTTCGAGCGCGATACGAATTTCTTGTAGATCGGATGCATGACGCGCCGCTCGACGCGCACCACTACCGTCTTGTCGCAGGAATCGCTGACGACGACCCCCTGGAGAACACGTCTAGGCATCTTAACTCCGAGCCTCGCTCCTTGGCGGCGCCTGGCGGCGCCGCTCGCCGAGAATGGTCTTGATCCGGGCGATGTCGCGCCGCACCTGGCGCACCCGCGCGGTATTTTCGAGCTGGCCGCCGGCGCGCTGAAAACGCAGATTGAAAATCTCCTTGGCCAATTTGTCGACCTCCTCGGTCAGTTCGTCGGCCGTGCGGGCCCGCAGATCGGACGCTTTCATCCCCTTCACGGCTAACCCTCCTCGCCCGGCCGCGTCACGAAGCGGGTGGCGATCGGCAGCTTGGCCGCGGCGAGCTCGAAGGCTTCGCGCGCCACCTCCGGCGCGACGCCATCGAGCTCGAACATGATGCGGCCCGGTTTCACTCGGGCCACCCAGAATTCCGGCGATCCCTTGCCGCTGCCCATGCGCACCTCGGCCGGTTTGCTCGAGACAGGCACGTCCGGAAAGATCCGGATCCATACCCTGCCGACGCGGCGAATGGAGCGGGTGATCGTGCGCCGCGCCGCTTCGATCTGGCGCGCGGTGAGCCGACCCGGATCGACCGCCTTCAAGCCATAGGCGCCGAAATTGAGCGTGGTGCCGCCCTTGGCGTCGCCGTGGATCCGGCCCTTATGGGCCTTGCGGTATTTGCTGCGTTTGGGTGCGAGCATCGCCGCCTCGCCTTACCTGTTGCCGCCGGGGCGCTCGTGACCCCCGGCCGCCTGAAGTTCGTTGAGGCGCTTGTCCTGCGCCATCGGATCGTGGGCGAGGATCTCGCCCTTGAACACCCATACCTTGACGCCGCAGGTGCCATAGGTGGTCTTGGCCGTGGCCGAGCCGAAATCGACATCGGCGCGCAGCGTGTGCAGCGGCACCCGCCCTTCGCGATACCATTCCATGCGCGCGATCTCCGCACCGCCGAGCCGCCCCGAGCAATTGATCCGAATCCCCTGGGCACCGAACCGCATTGCCGATTGCACCGCCCGCTTCATCGCGCGGCGGAACGCCACCCGGCGTTCGAGCTGCTGGGCAATCCCTTCGGCGATCAGCTTGGCCTCGATTTCGGGCTTCCTGATCTCGACGATGTTGAGGCTGACCTCGCTGTCGGTGATCTTGGCAATGTCGAGGCGCAACTTGTCGATATCGGCGCCCTTCTTGCCGATGATGACGCCGGGGCGCGCCGAATGGAGCGTGATCCGGGTCTTCTTTGCGGCGCGCTCGATCAGCACCTTCGACACCGCCGCCTGGCTCAGGCGCCCGCCGAGAAATTTGCGCAGCTTCAAATCATCGAGCAGCTGGTTGCCGTACCCCTTACGTGCGAACCAGCGCGAATCCCAGGTCCGGTTGATCCCGAGCCGCAGCCCGATCGGATTGACCTTCTGACCCATCAGGCGATCTCCTCAGCGCGCTCGCGGACAATCACGGTCAGATGCGCGAAATGCTTCTCGACCCGCGCCGAGCGGCCGCGGCCGCGGGTGTGAAAGCGCTTCATCACGAAGGCGCGGCCGACCGTCGCCTCCTTGACATAGAGACGGTCGACATCGAGCTGGTGGTTGTTTTCGGCATTGGCGATCGCCGCCTGCAGCACCTTCTTGACCTCATGCGCGATGCGCCGGCGCGAAAAGGTCAGCTCGGCCAGCGCCGCCGCAGCGTCCTTGCCGCGGATGGTTTGCGCGACGAGGTTCAGCTTGCGCGGGCTGGTGCGCAGGGCGCGCAGAAAGGCCAAAGCCTCGCTATCGTCAAGCCGGCGTTCGGCAGCTTGCTTACCCATTCAGCGTCCTCCGCGCCCGCTTGTCGCCGGCATGCCCGTAGAAGGTCCGGGTCGGCGCGAACTCGCCGAATTTGTGGCCGATCATGTTCTCGGTCACCAGCACCGGGATGAATTTGTGGCCGTTATAGACGCCGAAGGTCAGACCGACGAATTGCGGAAAGATCGTCGAGCGCCGCGACCAGGTCCGGATCACCTCATTGCGGCCCGAGCCGCGCGACTTTCTCCGCCTTCTTCAGCAGATAGCCGTCGACGAACGGGCCTTTCCATACCGAGCGTGCCACGCCCTATCTCCGTCCTATCTCGATTGCTGGCGGCGGCGGACGATCAGCCGGTCCGTCGCCTTGTTCTGTCGGGTCTTCTTGCCCTTGGTCGGCTTGCCCCACGGGGTGACCGGATGGCGTCCGCCCGAGGTCTTGCCTTCGCCGCCGCCATGCGGATGGTCGATCGGGTTCATCGCCACGCCGCGCACCGAGGGTCGCCGGCCGAGCCAGCGATTGCGGCCGGCCTTGCCGATCACGATGTTCTGATGATCGGGGTTCGACACGGCGCCGATCGTCGCCCGGCATTCGCCGCGCACCATGCGCACTTCGCCCGAGGCCATGCGCAACAGCGCATAACCCTGATCGCGCCCGACCAGCTGAACATAGGTCCCGGCCGAGCGGGCGATCTGGCCGCCCTTGCCCGGCTTCATCTCGACATTGTGGACGATCGTGCCAGGCGGCATGTTCCGCAGCGGCATGGCGTTGCCGGGCTTGACATCGACCCGCTCGCCCGACACGACGCTGTCGCCGGGCCGCAGCCGCTGCGGCGCCAGGATGTAGGATTGCTCGCCGTCGGGATAGCGAATGAGGGCGATGAACGCGGTGCGGTTGGGATCGTATTCGAGCCGCTCGACCGATGCCGGCGCATCATCCTTGATCCGCTTGAAGTCGACGATCCGGTAACGCCGCTTATGCCCGCCGCCGCGCCAGCGCATCGTCGTCCGGCCGGTGTTGTTGCGCCCGCCCTTTTGCCGCAAGCCTTCGGTCAGCGCCTTGACCGGCTTGCCCTTCCATAGTTCGCCCCGGTCGACGATGACGAGGTGACGTTGCGAGGGGGTGGTCGGATTGAAGGTTTTGAGCGCCATCGCCTTAAATCCCCGTGGTCACGTCGACCCGCGAGCCTTCGGCCAGCGTGACGATCGCCTTCTTGTAGTCGGAGCGGCGCCCGGGGCGGCCGCGGACGCGCTTCATTTTGCCCTCGACGCGGATCGTGTTGACCGCCTCGACCTTGACCGCGAACAACCCCTCGACCGCCGCCTTGACCTCGCGCTTGGTGGCATCGAGCGCAACCCGGAAGATCACCTGGTTGTGCTCCGAGGCGGCGGTTGCTTTTTCGGTGATCACCGGGGCGCGGATGATGTCGTACATCTGCTGCCGGGTGAGCCGCGTCGTTACCCGCGGAATGACGCGAAATCGGCTCATTTTAGTGGACTCATTTGAGGCGGGCCTCGAGTTGTTGCGCCCCCTCGCGCGTCAATACCAGCGTATCGCGGCGCAAGATGTCGTAGACGTTGGCACCCTGCTGCGGCAGCACGTCGACCCTGGGCAGGTTGCGCGCGGCGCGGGCAAACCCCTCATCGACCGTGGTGCCGTCGATGATCAGCACCGACTCCCAGCCGAGCGCGTTAAACCGCTCCTGCAACGCCTTGGTCTTGGCTTCGTCGAGCTTGGCGGCATCGATGACGACCAGCTTGCCTTCGGCCTGCTTGGCCGACAGCGCCGTCTTGAGGCCGAGCCGGCGCACCTTCTTCTGCAGATCGAATTCATGGCTGCGCACGACCGGGCCAAAGATCACCGCGCCGCCGCGAAATTGCGGCGAGCGCAGGCTGCCCTGGCGCGCCCGCCCGGTGCCTTTCTGCTTGTACGGCTTCTTGGTCGTGCCGCTGATGTCGCTGATGCCCTTCGCTTTGTGCGTGCCGGCCCGGCGTTTGGCGAGTTGCCAGCTGACGACGCGGGCGAGGATGTCGCGGCGCAGCGGCAGACCAAACACCTCGTCGGCGAGCTCGATATCGCCGACCTCCTGATTGTCGAGGTTGCGCACGGTCAGCTTCATGGCGCGGCTTCCTCGGCTGCGGCAGCCGGCGCCGCGATTTCCTCGCTGCGCAGCGCCGCCGGGAACGGCAGGGCGTCAGGCGGCTTGCGTTTGACGGCGTCCTTGACCAGAACATAGCCCTTCTCGCTGCCCGGCACCGAGCCCTTGACCAGCAACAGGCCGCGCGCGGCATCGGCAACGACGATCTCGAGGCTCTGCGTCGTCACCCGCTCGGCGCCGAGATGACCGGCCATCTTCTTGTTCTTGAAGGTCTTGCCCGGCGATTGCCGCTGACCGGTCGAACCGAGGCTGCGGTGCGAGACCGAGACGCCGTGGGTCGCGCGCAAGCCGTGGAAATTGTGCCGCTTCATCCCTCCGGCGAAACCCTTGCCGATGCTGGTGCCGGTCACATCGACATATTGGCCGGGAAGGAAATGGGCCGCGGTGATCTCCGCCCCGACCGCGACCAGCGCATCTTCGGAGACGCGGAATTCGGCCAGCTTCGCCTTCGGTTCGACCTTGGCTTTGGCGAAATGCCCGCGCTGCGGCTTCGTCACGTTCTTGACCTTGGCGCTGCCGACCCCGAGCTGCACGGCGGTGTACCCGTCTTTGTCCTGGGTCCGCTGCGCCACGACCTGGCAATTGTCGACGCGCAGCACCGTCACCGCGACATGGTTGCCCTCGTCGGTGAACACCCGGGTCATGCCGAGCTTTTGCGCGATCAGACCGGTCCGCATCCCGGCCCCCTAGAGCTTGATCTCAACGTCGACGCCGGCGGCAAGATCGAGCTTCATCAAGGCATCGACGGTTTGCGGCGTCGGATCGACGATGTCGAGCACCCGTTTGTGCGTGCGGATCTCGAACTGCTCGCGCGATTTTTTGTCGACATGCGGCGAACGCAGCACGGTGAACTTCTCGATCTTGGTCGGCAGCGGGATCGGGCCGCGCACCCGCGCCCCGGTCCGCTTGGCCGTATTGACGATCTCGCTCGTCGACTGATCGAGCACGCGATGATCGTACGCCCGAAGGCGAATTCTTATGTTCTGGTTGTCCATCTGGCGTTCCCGCTGTGCTCTGTTGTTATTTGAGGATCTTGGCGACGACGCCGGCGCCGACGGTGCGGCCGCCTTCGCGGATCGCGAAGCGCAGACCCTCATCCATCGCGATCGGCACCAGAGCTCCACCTCCATCGTGATGTTGTCTCCCGGCATCACCATCTCGGTCCCTTCCGGCAAGGTCACCGTCCCCGTCACATCCGTCGTCCGGAAATAAAACTGCGGCCGGTAATTCGCGAAAAACGGCGTGTGCCGGCCCCCCTCCTCCTTGGTCAGGACATAGGCCTCGCACTGAAAGCGGGTGTGCGGCGTGATCGACCCCGGCGCCGCCAACACCTGGCCGCGCTCCACCTCCTCGCGCTTCGTCCCGCGCAGCAACACCCCGATATTGTCCCCCGCCTCGCCCTGGTCCAGGAGTTTCCTGAACATCTCGACCCCGGTCGCCACCGTCTTCATCGTCGGCTTGAGGCCGACGATCTCCACCTCGTCGCCCACCTTGACGATCCCGCGCTCAACCCGACCCGTCACCACCGTGCCCCGCCCCGAGATCGTGAACACATCCTCGATCGGCATCAAAAACGGCCGGTCCTTCGCCCGCTCCGGCTGCGGGATGTAGCTGTCCACCGCCTCCATCAGCTTCATGATCGTGTCGTGCCCGACCGCCGGGTCGCGCCCCTCCAATGCCGCCAGCGCCGAGCCCTGCACAACCGGTATGTCGTCCCCCGGAAACCCGTAGGACGACAACAACTCGCGCATCTCCAGTTCGACCAGCTCCAGAAGTTCAGGGTCGTCAACCATGTCGACCTTGTTCATGTACACCACCAACGACGGCACACCCACCTGCCGCGCCAACAGAATGTGCTCGCGCGTCTGCGGCATCGGCCCGTCCGCCGCCGATACCACCAGGATCGCCCCATCCATCTGCGCCGCCCCGGTGATCATGTTCTTGATGTAATCGGCATGCCCCGGACAGTCGACATGCGCATAGTGCCGCTTCGCCGTCTCGTATTCGACATGCGCCGTCGCAATCGTGATCCCGCGCGCCCGCTCCTCCGGAGCCTTGTCAATCTGGTCGAACGGCACAAACGTCGCCCCGCCCGTCTCCGACAACACCTTCGTGATCGCCGCCGTCAGCGTCGTCTTGCCGTGATCAATGTGCCCGATCGTCCCAATGTTGCAATGCGGCTTCGTCCGCGCAAACCTCGCCTTACCCATCGCTTTTCTCCAATTACTCCCGGCCGAGCAGCAGCACTACGCCATCTTGGCGCGGACTTCATCCGCGACAGCCTGCGGCACCTGCTCGTAGTGATCGAAATACATCGTATACTGCGCCCGGCCCTGGCTCATCGAACGCAGCGTGTTGACATAGCCGAACATGTTGGCGAGCGGCACCATCGCGTTGATGACGCGGGCATTGCCGCGGCTATCCATGCCGGTGACCTGGCCGCGCCGGCTGTTCAGATCGCCGATCACATCGCCCATGTACAAATCCGGGGTCACCACCTCAACCCGCATGATCGGCTCGAGGCAGCTTGGGTGCGGCCTTCATGACCCCTTCCTTGAAGGCCGCGCGGGCAGCGATCTCGAAGGCCAGCACGCTCGAATCGACGTCGTGATAGGCGCCGTCGATCAATTCGGCCTTGAGGTCGATGACCGGGAAGCCGGCGAGGACGCCGTTCTCGGTCGAGCCGCGCAACCCCTTCTCGACCCCCGGCACGTATTCCTTGGGCACCGCGCCGCCGACCACACTGTTCTCGAACACAAAGCCGCTGCCCGGCGGCAACGGCTCGAAGCGGATCTTGACCCGGGCGAACTGCCCGGCGCCGCCGGTCTGCTTCTGGTGCTTGTAGTCGATCTCGGAGCGGCGGGTGATGGTTTCGCGATAGGCGACCTGCGGCGCCCCGACATTGGCGTCGACCTTGAATTCGCGTTTCATGCGGTCGACGATGATTTCGAGGTGCAGCTCGCCCATGCCCTTGATGATGGTCTGCCCGCTTTCGTGATCGACGGCGACGCGGAACGACGGATCCTCGGTGGCGAGCCGGGCCAGCGCCTGGCCCATCTTTTCCTGGTCGCCCTTGGTCTTCGGCTCGACCGCGATCTCGATGACCGGCTCGGGGAACTCCATGCGTTCCAGCACCACCGGATGAGCGGGATCGGACAAGGTCTCGCCGGTGGTCGTGTTCTTGAGCCCGGCCAGGGCGAGGATGTCGCCGGCGCGCGCCTCCTTGACGTCCTCGCGATGGTTGGCGTGCATCAGCAGCATGCGGCCGATGCGCTCGCGGCTGTTCTTGACCGTATTAAGCGCCTGCGAACCAGTCGTCAGCACCCCCGAATAGATGCGCACGAAGGTCAGCGAGCCGACAAACGGGTCGGACATGATCTTGAAGGCGAGGCCGGCGAACGGCTCGTCGTCCGAGGCGCGGCGCACCACCACCTCGTCCGAACCCATCTTGACGCCCTTGATCGCCGCGACATCGGTGGGCGCCGGAAGATAATCGACGACGGCATCGAGCAGCGGCTGCACGCCCTTGTTCTTGAAGGCCGAGCCGCACAGCACCGGGACGAAAGCGCCGGCGATCGTACCCTGGCGGATGCAGCGCTTCAGCGTTTTCTCATCGGGCTCCTCGCCGCCGAGATAGGCTTCGAGCGCGGCATCGTCCTGCTCGACCGCGAGTTCGACGAGGTCGCTGCGGGCCGCCGCGGCCTCGGCTTTCATCTCCGCGGGGAAATCGACGACATCGAACTCCGCGCCAAGCGTCTCGTCGCGCCATTTGAGCGCCTTCATCGCCACCAGGTCGAGCACGCCGACAAAATCGCTTTCGACCCCGATCGGCAACTGCATCACGATCGGCACGGCGCCGAGCCGCTCCTTGATCTCGCGGACGCAGCGCGGAAAATCGGCGCCGATGCGGTCCATCTTGTTGACGAAGCAGATCCGCGGCACGCCGTATTTGTCGGCCTGGCGCCACACGGTCTCGGATTGCGGCTCGACCCCGGCGACCGAATCGAACACCGCGACGGCGCCGTCGAGCACGCGCAGAGAGCGCTCGACCTCGATCGTGAAGTCGACGTGGCCCGGCGTATCGATGATGTTGATCCGGTGGTCGTCCCAGAAGCACGTCGTCGCGGCCGAGGTGATCGTGATGCCGCGCTCCTGCTCCTGCTCCATCCAGTCCATCGTGGCGGTGCCCTCGTGGACCTCGCCGATCTTGTAGGAGCGACCGGTGTAATAAAGAATCCGCTCGGTGGTCGTCGTCTTGCCGGCATCGATGTGCGCCATGATGCCGATGTTGCGATACCGCTCGAGAGGCGTCGTGCGTGCCATGACCAATACTCCGGCGGCGCCGCGCGCCGCACCGATTGCAACTGTTCCCGGGCCGGCCCCCACCCTGATCCCGGGCCGAACGTCGCCGGTGATCCGTGCGCTACCAGCGATAGTGCGAAAACGCCTTGTTGGCATCGGCCATCCGATGCGTGTCTTCGCGCTTTTTGACCGCGACCCCGCGATTGTTGGAGGCGTCGAGCAACTCGCCCGAGAGCCGTTCCTCCATCGTGTTTTCCGAGCGCCCGCGCGACGATGAGATCAGCCAGCGGATCGCCAGCGCCTGACTGCGGTCGGGGCGGACCTCGACCGGGACCTGATAGGTTGCGCCGCCGACGCGGCGCGAGCGGACTTCGACCGACGGACGCACATTGGTCAGCGCCTCGTGAAACACCCGGATCGGATCCTGCCCGCTGCGCTTCTGGATGCGGTCGAAGGCGCCGTAGACGATACGCTCGGCGACCGATTTCTTGCCCTCATGCATCAGGCAGTTCATGAATTTCGTCAGGACGCTGTCGCCGAATTTGGGATCCGGCTGGACTTCGCGCTTGATGGCGGCACGGCGGCGCGACATCGCTCCCCTCCCTACTTCGGGCGCTTGGCGCCGTATTTCGAGCGGCGCTGACGCCGGTCCTTGACGCCCTGGGTGTCGTGCGTGCCGCGGATGATGTGATAGCGCACCCCGGGCAGATCCTTGACCCGGCCGCCGCGGATCAGCACCACCGAGTGCTCCTGCAAATTGTGGCCCTCGCCGGGGATGTAGCTTGTCACCTCGAACCCGTTGGTGAGGCGCACGCGCGCGACCTTGCGCAGCGCCGAGTTGGGCTTCTTCGGCGTCGTCGTGTAGACGCGCGTGCACACACCGCGCTTCTGCGGGCACTGCTCCATCGCCGGCACCTTGTTGCGGGCCGCCTGCCATACCCGCGGCTTGCGGATCAGCTGATTTATTGTCGGCATCCTCACCACCCTCGTCGAACGGCTACCGCCCGACCGCTTAAACGCGCGCCGGGCGGGATTGTCTTTCTGCCCACTGAATTCACGCCCTCTCGCAAGAGCGCTGTGCCACTTTGCCGAACCGGCTGCGTTTAGGTGGCATCCTACCGCCAGCCGCGAAGCGCCGGATACTAGGGATGCCACCCTACCGGGTCAAGCGGAATACCCCGCCCGCATACCGTCATTGCGAGCGAGGCGAGGCAATCTCGCCCCAATCGTGCCCGTTACCGTCGGGATCGCTTCGTCGCCGCACCCCGCGCAATTACAGTGTAAGGGCGGCTCACGCGGTGCGCTGCTCCTCGATCTGCGGCGTCTCCGCCGCGGCCGCTTCCGCCTCGGCGGCGGCCGCGGCGAGCACGCGGTCGCGCTCGGCGGCGATCTCGCGCAGCCGCGCGATGACGCTGCCGGTGCCGGCCGGGATCAACCGGCCGACGATCACGTTCTCCTTGAGGCCGGTCAGCGTGTCGATCCGGCCCGACACCGCAGCCTCGGTAAGAACCCGGGTCGTCTCCTGGAACGAGGCTGCCGAGATGAAGGAATTGGTCTGCAGGCTCGCCTTGGTGATGCCTTGCAGCACCGGATGGGCAAATGCCGGGCGCAACCCTTCCTTCTCGCCCTTGGCGTTCTCGTGCTCGAACTCGGAGCGGTCAACCTGCTCGCCAGCGAGAAAGGTCGGGATTTCGCCCGGATCCTCGATCTCCACCTTCTGCAGCATCTGGCGCACGATCACTTCGATGTGCTTGTCGTTGATGCGCACGCCTTGCAGCCGGTAGACCTCCTGGATTTCGTTGATCAGATAGCTGGCCAGTTCCTCGACCCCGAGAATTTTCAGGATGTCGTGCGGCACCCGGTTGCCATCCATTATCAGATCGCCCTTCAGCACATAGTCGCCCTCCTGGACGCTGATGTGCTTGCCCTTGGCGATCTGATATTCCTTCGGCTCGCCCTCGCCCTCGGTCGGCACGACGACGATGCGCCGCTTGGTCTTGTAGTCCTTGCCGAACTCGACCCGCCCCTCGGTCTCGCTGATGATTGCGAAATCCTTGGGCTTGCGCGCCTCGAACAGTTCGGCGACGCGCGGCAGACCGCCAGTGATATCGCGCGTCTTCGAGCTTTCGCGCGGGATGCGGGCGAGTACGTCGCCGGCCTTTACCGAAGCGCCGTTGTCGATCGACAGGATCGCATCGACTGGCAGGAAGTAGCGCGCCTCGAGGCCGTTGGCGAGGGTCAGCAACTCGCCCGCCTCGTCGCGCAGCGTGATGCGCGGCCGCAGATCGCCGCCGCGCGGCTGCTGCTTCCAATCGATCACGACCTTCGAGGAGATCCCAGTTGCTTCGTCGAGCACCTCGCGCATCGACACCCCTTCGATCACATCGACATAATGCGCGATGCCGTCCTTCTCGGTGATGATCGGGATCGTATAGGGATCCCAATCGGCGAGACGGTCGCCGCGGCGGACCTGGACGCCGTCATCCGCCAACAGCCGCGCACCATAGGGCACGCGGTGCCGCGCCTTCTCGCGGCCGGCCTCGTCGACCAGCACCATTTCGCAATTGCGCCCCATCGCCACCGGCAGCCCGGCCGAGTTGATGACGACGTTGCGGTTCTTGACCTCGACCTTGGCATCGAAGGCCGCCTCGATCGAGGATTGTTCCGCACCGCGCTGGGCCGCACCGCCGATGTGGAAGGTGCGCATCGTCAGCTGGGTGCCGGGTTCGCCGATCGATTGTGCGGCAATGACGCCGACCGCCTCGCCGATATTGACGACGGTGCCGCGGGCCAGATCGCGGCCATAGCACTTGCCGCAAACCCCGACGTTCGACTCGCAGGTCAGCACCGAACGGATCGACACCGCGTCGATGCCGGCGCGCTCGATCGCGTCGACCGCGTCCTCGTCGATCAGGCCGCCAGCCGACAGCACGATCTCGCCATTGAGCGGATCGTGCACGTCGACCGCGGCGCAACGCCCGAGGATGCGGTCGGCGAGCGGCGCGATGATCTCGCCGCCGTCAACGACCGCTCGGGTCAAGAGACCGCGGGTCGTGCCGCAATCCACCTCGGTGATGATCGCATCCTGCGCGACATCGACGAGCCGGCGCGTCAGATAGCCGGAATTGGCGGTCTTGAGTGCGGTGTCGGCGAGGCCTTTGCGCGCGCCGTGCGTCGAGTTGAAATACTCGAGCACGGTCAGCCCTTCCTTGAAGTTGGAAATGATCGGGGTGGCGATGATCTCGCCCGACGGCTTGGTCATCAGCCCGCGCATGCCGGCCAGCTGCTTGATCTGGGCCGCCGAGCCGCGGGCGCCCGAATCCGACATCATCCACACCGAGTTGATCGGTTCCCCCGGTTTCGGCGTGCGGATCACCTTGATCATCTCCTCGGCGACCTTTTCCGAGCAGCTCGTCCAGGCGTCGACCTCCTTGTTGTATTTCTCGCGCTGGGTAATCAGTCCATCCTGGTATTGCTGCTCGTATTCCTTGACCTTTTCCTGTACGTCGGCAACGAGCTGGTGCTTGGCCTCGGGAATGATCAGATCGTCCTTGCCGAACGAGATCCCGGCCTTGCACGCCTGCTGGAACCCGAGGCTCATCAGCCGGTCGCAGAAGATCACCGTCTCTTTCTGGCCGCAGAAGCGATAAACCTGATCGATCAGGTCGCTGATCGCCTTCTTGCCCAGAAGCTGGTTGATCAGGTCGAAGCTGATCAGCGGATTGCGCGGCAGGATCTCCGACAGCAGCATCCGTCCGGGGGTGGTCTCGACCCGGCTGACGATCGGCCGGCCCTCCTCGTCAACGGTTTCATAGCGCGCCTTGATGCGCGTGTGCAGCGACACCGCCTTGTGGGCGAGCGCCTGCTCGATCTCGCCGACATTGGTGAACGCCATCCCCTCGCCGGGCTCGCCTTCGCGCTCCATCGTGATGTGATAGAGACCGAGGACGATATCCTGCGACGGCACGATGATCGGCTTGCCGTTGGCCGGGCTGAGGATGTTGTTGGTCGACATCATCAGGACGCGCGCTTCGAGCTGCAGCCTCGAGCGACAGCGGCACGTGCACCGCCATCTGGTCACCGTCGAAATCGGCGTTGAAGGCGGTGCAGACGAGCGGGTGCAGCTGGATCGCCTTGCCTTCGATCAGCACCGGCTCGAACGCCTGGATGCCGAGGCGGTGCAGGGTGGGCGCGCGGTTCAGCAGCACCGGGTGCTCGCGGATCACCTCTTCGAGGATGTCCCACACCTCCGGCCGTTCCTTCTCGACCATGCGCTTGGCCGCCTTGATCGTGCTGGCCAAGCCATAGAGTTCGAGCTTCGAATAGATGAACGGCTTGAACAATTCGAGCGCCATCTTCTTCGGCAGGCCGCACTGGTGCAGCTTCAGCTCGGGACCGACGACGATCACCGAGCGGCCCGAATAATCGACGCGCTTGCCCAGCAGGTTCTGGCGGAACCGGCCCTGCTTGCCCTTGAGCATGTCGCTGAGCGATTTGAGCGGCCGTTTGTTGGCGCCGGTGATGACCCGGCCGCGCCGGCCGTTGTCGAACAGGGCGTCGACCGCCTCTTGCAGCATGCGCTTTTCGTTGCGCACGATGATGTCGGGCGCGCGCAGCTCGATGAGCCGCTTCAGCCGGTTGTTGCGGTTGATCACCCGGCGGTAAAGGTCGTTGAGATCGGAGGTGGCGAACCGGCCGCCATCCAGCGGCACCAGAGGGCGCAACTCGGGCGGGATGACCGGCACGACTTCGAGGATCATCCATTCCGGCCGGCTGTTCGACTCGATGAACGCCTCAACCAGCTTCAGCCGCTTTACCAGCTTTTTGCGGCGCGCCTCTGAGCCGGTGTCGCGCAGTTCATCGCGCAGCCGCACCTTTTCCTCGACGAGATCGATCGCCGACAGCATCGTGCGCAGCGCTTCGGCACCGATCGCCCCCGTAAACTGGTCCTCGCCATACTCGTCCTGAGCCTTCAGGTAATCTTCCTCGCCGAGCAGCTGGTGCAGCTTCAGCGGCGTCAGGCCGGGCTCGATAACGACGTAATTCTCGAAGTAAAGTATCCGCTCAAGATCCTTGAGCGTCATGTCGAGCAACAGCCCGATACGGCTCGGCAGCGATTTCAAGAACCAGATATGCGCAACCGGCGAGGCCAGACTCGATATGGCCCATGCGGTCGCGCCGCACCTTCGACAAGGTGACCTCGACCCCGCACTTCTCGCAGATGATGCCGCGATACTTCATGCGCTTGTACTTGCCGCACAAGCACTCGTAATCCTTGATCGGTCCGAAGATGCGGGCACAAAACAGCCCGTCCCGCTCCGGCTTGAAGGTGCGGTAGTTGATTGTCTCGGGCTTCTTGATCTCGCCGTAAGACCAGGAGCGGATGCGCTCCGGGCTCGCGATCGAGATGCGGATCTGGTCGAAGCTTTGCGGCCCCGAAACCTGACCGAAGATGTTCATCAATTCATTCATCGAGGACCCCTCTCGAACTGACCGTTGGCTGGGCCGCACGCGAATTACCGCGCCGCCCCCACCCGGCATCGGGCCGGCTTCGCCGCCCCCTTATTTTCCTGTCAAACACAGGCGATCTGCAGACCATCAGTAGCTGCGCTGCTCCAACTCGACATTGAGGCCAAGCGAGCGCAGCTCCTTGACAAGGACGTTGAACAACTCAGGGATGCCCGCCTCGAAATTGTCGTCGCCGCGGACGATCGCCTCGTAGACCTTGGTGCGGCCGGAAACGTCGTCCGACTTGACCGTCAGCATCTCTTGCAAGGTGTAGGCCGCGCCGTAGGCTTCGAGCGCCCACACCTCCATCTCGCCGAAGCGCTGCCCACCGAACTGCGCCTTGCCGCCCAACGGCTGTTGGGTGACGAGGCTGTACGGCCCGATCGAGCGGGCGTGGATCTTGTCGTCGACCAGATGGTGCAGTTTGAGCATATAGATGTAGCCGACCGTCACCTTGCGATCGAACGCCTCGCCGGTGCGGCCATCGACCAAAGTGACCTGGCCGGACGAGGCGAGCCCCGCCTTCTCCAGCATGGCAACGATGTCGTCCTCGCGCGCTCCGTCAAAAACCGGGCTGGCCATCGGCACGCCGCGCGCCAGATCGTCGGCGAACTCGATCAGCTCGTCATGGGCAAGCGCCTCGATGGTGCTGCGGTCCTGGCCGCCATAGACCTCGCCGAGCAGGCCGCGCAGCGCCCCGTCGCCGCCGCCTTTGCGGCGCATCCCCTCGAGCACCTCG
The DNA here is from genome assembly GCA_963789255.1 of uncultured Alphaproteobacteria bacterium. Classification (GTDB taxonomy): domain Bacteria; phylum Pseudomonadota; class Alphaproteobacteria; order ATCC43930; family CGMCC-115725; genus DATARH01. The sequence continues at coordinate 844,122 of CAWBJW010000002.1, forward strand.
CCGATGCGGCGGCCGAGCCCGGCGGCAGCCCAGCCGAGATGGGTTTCGAGGATCTGCCCGACATTCATCCGGCTCGGCACGCCGAGCGGGTTAAGCACGATGTCGACCGGCGTCCCGTCTTCGAGATAGGGCATGTCCTCGATTGGCATGATGCGCGAGATGACCCCCTTGTTGCCGTGCCGGCCGGCCATCTTGTCGCCCGGTTGCAGCTTGCGCTTCACCGCGACGAAGACCTTGACCATCTTCATCACGCCCGGCGGCAATTCGTCGCCGCGCTGCAACTTCTCGACCTTGCTCTCGAAGCGCGCGAGCAGCTCGGTGACGGCGTCGTCCATCTGCTTCTTCAGGGCCTCAATATCGACCATCCGCCCATCGTCGCGGACTGAGATCTGCCGCCACTGCCCGGGCGTGTGTTCGGCGAGCAATTCCTCGCTCACCTCGATGCCCGATTTCATCGCCTTGGGGCCGGCCACGGTGGTCTGCCCGATCAGCAGCTCCTTGAGCCGGGCGGCAAAGCTGCGGTCGAGGATGGCGCGCTCGTCGTCGCGGTCCTTCGCCAGCCGCTCGATTTCGGCCCGCTCGATCGCCAAGGCCCGCTCGTCCTTGTCGACGCCGCGGCGCGAGAACACACGCACCTCGACGATCGTGCCGGAGACGCCCGGCGGCAGGCGCAGCGAGGTGTCGCGCACGTCGGAGGCCTTCTCGCCGAAGATCGCGCGCAGCAGCTTCTCCTCCGGGGTCATCGGCGACTCGCCTTTCGGCGTCACCTTGCCGACGAGAATGTCGCCCGGCTTGACCTCGGCGCCGATATAGACGATCCCGGCCTCGTCGAGATTCTTCAGCGCCTCCTCGCCGACATTGGGGATGTCGCGGGTGATCTCCTCCTGGCCGAGCTTGGTGTCGCGCGCGCTCGCCTCGAACTCCTCGATATGGATCGAGGTGAACACGTCATCCGAAACGATCCGCTCGGAGATCAGGATCGAATCCTCGAAATTGTAGCCGTTCCACGGCATGAACGCGCACAGGACGTTGCGCCCGAGCGCCAACTCGCCCTGCTCGGTCGACGGCCCGTCGGCGATGATGTCGCCGGCCCGCACCTGGTCGCCGACCTTCACGAGCGGCCGCTGATTGATGCAGGTGTTTTGATTGGAGCGCTGGAACTTCAACAAATTGTAGATGTCGACGCCGGATGCCGCAGCCGAGGTCTCCTCGGTCGCGCGGATCACAATGCGGGTCGCATCGACCTGGTCGACGATGCCCGACCGCCGGGTAATGATTGTCACCCCCGAGTCGCGGGCGACCGTCTCCTCCATGCCGGTACCGACGAGGGGCGCCTCGGCGCGGATCAGCGGTACTGCCTGGCGCTGCATGTTGGAACCCATCAGCGCGCGGTTGGCGTCGTCGTTTTCGAGGAACGGGATCAGCGCGGCGGCGACCGAGACGAGCTGTTTCGGCGAGACGTCGATCAGATCGACCTCATGCGGCCGGCACAGCACGAAATCGCCGTTCTTGCGGCAGTTGGTCAGATCGGCCGCGATGCGGCCTTCGCCGTCGACCTCGACGTTGGCCTGGCCAATCGTGTAGCGCCCTTCATCCATCGCCGAGAGATAGACGACATCGTCGGTGACGCGGCCGTCCGCCACCTTGCGGTACGGGCTTTCGATAAAGCCGTACTGGTTGACCCGGGCGTAGGTCGCCAACGAGTTGATCAGGCCGATATTGGGGCCCTCCGGTGTCTCGATCGGGCAGATCCGGCCGTAATGCGTCGGGTGCACGTCGCGCACCTCAAAGCCGGCGCGCTCGCGCGTCAGGCCACCTGGGCCGAGCGCCGAAAGGCGCCGCTTGTGGGTGATCTCGGATAGCGGGTTGGTCTGATCCATGAATTGCGACAGCTGCGACGAGCCGAAGAACTCCCGCACCGCCGCGGCTGCCGGCTTGGCGTTGATCAGATCGTGCGGCATCACGGTATCGATCTCGACCGAGCTCATCCGCTCGCGGATCGCCCGCTCCATGCGCAGCAGGCCGACCCGGTATTGGTTCTCCATCAGCTCGCCGACCGAGCGCACCCGGCGGTTGCCGAGATGGTCGATATCGTCGATGTCGCCGCGCCCGTCCTTCAGGTCGACGAGCACATTGAGGATGGCGAGAATGTCCTGCTTTCGCAGCACCCGCACGGTGTCATCGGTATCGAGACCGAGGCGCGAATTCATCTTGACCCGGCCGACCGCCGACAGATCGTAACGCTCGGAGTCGAAGAACAGGCTGTTGAACAGCGTTTCGGCGGTCTCCAGCGTCGGAGGCTCGCCGGGACGCATCACACGATAGATGTCGATCAGCGCATCCTCGCGCGTCGCGTTCTTGTCGATCGCGAGCGTGTTGCGGATATAGGGTCCCTTGCTGTCCACGCCACGGCTGACGAGATCGATGTCGAGCATCGGGAGTTCGGCAAACGCAGCCTGCTCCAGCCTGCGCAAGCGCCGCCTCGGTGATCTCGTCGCCGGCCTCGAAATAGACCTCGCCGGTCTCCTCGTTGATCAGGTCCTGGGCAAAATAGCGGCCGATCAACTCCTCCGGCGGCGCCAGCACATGGACGAGCCCCGCCTCGCGCAGCCGGCGCGCCAGCCGCGGCGTCATCCGCTCGCCGGCGGCCAGCCGGACCTCGCCGCTGTCGGCGTCGATCAGGTCTGCCGTCAGCTTGCCCTTGTATTGCTCGGGCTCGAACGGCGTCATCCAGCCATTGGGGCCGCGCTGATAGACGACCGTGCCGTAGAAGGCGGAGAGGATCTCCTCCTTCGCCATGCCGATGGCTTCGCCGGGCTGCCAGCGTCTTGTTGTCGTTCTTGCGCTGCGCGCGCTTCTCTTCGGTCGCGGCATCGTCAAGCGCCATCAAGAGCGTCGTCGCCGGCAGTTTGCGGCGCCGGTCGATGCGGACATAGACATGGTCCTTGGCGTCAAACTCGAAATCGAGCCACGAGCCGCGATACGGGATGACCCGCGCCGCGAACAGATATTTTCCCGAGGAATGGGTCTTGCCCTTGTCGTGGTCGAAGAACACGCCGGGGCTGCGGTGCATCTGCGAGACGATGACCCGCTCGGTGCCGTTGATGATGAACGTGCCGTTGCGCGTCATCAGCGGCATGTCGCCCATATAGACGTCCTGCTCCTTGATGTCGCGGATCGAGCGCGAGCCGGTGTCCTCGTCGACGTCCCAGACGACGAGGCGCAGCGTCACTTTGAGCGGCGCGGCAAAGGTGATGCCGCGCTGCTGGCACTCGTCGACGTCGTATTTGGGCGCCTCCAATTCATAGCGTACGAATTCGAGCTGGGCGCGCTCGGCAAAATCGCGGATCGGGAAGACCGACTTGAACACCTCCTGCAGCCCGACATTGACGCGCTGCTCGGCTTGCACCCCCATCTGCAAGAAGTGGTCGTACGAGCTCCGTTGCACCTCGATCAGGTTGGGCATCGGAGCGACCTCGGGAATGCGCCCGAAGGTTTTGCGGATCCGCTTCTGGCCGTTGAAGGATATCGCCATTTATGTCCCTCGCTGTGGGCCGCGTCCCCATGGATTGAGAGGGCGAGGCCCGAATTCCCTAATGCCGTCGCGCCGCACCGCCGGATCGACGGATTCCGGCGGCACGCGGCTGACGCGTGTTTCCCGACGCCAACGCCGGGCGTGCGACACCCGTCGCACCCCGGTTCGGTAATCTCGATTTGGGCGCGGTGCCCGGCGGCAACCGCGGCGCGCTGCAGAAGGTCGTGGCAGACCTACCTTATTTCGACAGTCGCACCCGCATCTTCAAGCTGCTTTTTGATTTTTGCCGCCTCTTCCTTGTTGACGCCTTCCTTGACCGGCTTCGGCGCCGCCTCGACGAGATCCTTGGCTTCCTTGAGGCCGAGCTGCGTCAGCGCCCGTACCTCTTTGATGACATTGACCTTCTTTTCGCCGATCGTGGCCAGGATGACGTCGAACTCGGTCTTTTCGGCGACCGCCTCGGCAACCGGTGCCGCGGCGCCCGCCGCGACCGCGACCGGCGCCGCGGCCGACACGCCCCATTTCTCCTCCAGCATCTTTGCCAGCTCTGCCGCTTCGATCACGGTCAACGACGACAGATCGTCGACGAGCCTTGCCAGTTCAGCCATGTTGCTACTCCCGATTGTGCCGTAACGGCTTGCTTTGCATGAATTCCCTCCGCCCGGCTAGGCGGCCTCGTCCTTCCCGGCCCCGCTTTTCTCAGAGTAGGCGCGCGAGCACCCGCGCGAGCTGGCCGCCAGGCGTTTGCAACAGCACCGGCGAGCTTGGTTGCCGGCGCGTTGATGAGCCCGATGATCTTGCCGCGCAGCTCGTCGAGCGAGGGCAGAGTCGCGAGCGCCTTCACCCCGGCCTGGTCGAGCATCTGGCCCGACAGCCCGCCGCCGACGATCGTCAGCTTGGTGTTGCGGTTGGCATACTCGACCGCCGCCTTCGCCGCCGCGACCGGATCGCGCGAAAAGGCGATCGCCGTCGGCCCGGTGAACAACGGCGCCAGCGCGGCAAACGGCGTGCCTTCGAGGGCCCGCCGCACCAGCCGGTTCTTGGTCACCCGATAGCTCGCACCGGCGCTGCGCATCTGGCGCCGCAACTGGGTGACCTCGGCGACCGACAGCCCGGTCTGATGGGTGATCGACGACGCACACCGTGTCGGCCAGGTCCTGATGCAGGGTCTCGGTCAGCTGTTGCTTTTGCGCTCGGTCCACACTTGGTCTCCACACCCATCCGCCTGTCAGCACCGCCGCGGCAGCGTCGATGCCGCCGGAGCTGGCGTACCCGGCGGGCGAAATTACGCTCTCGGTTTCCTCGGCGAGGCCGGCGAGACTCGACCTTCACCGCCGGTCCCATCGTCGAGCTCAAGCTCACCCGCTTGATGTAGGTGCCCTTGACCCCGCTCGGCTTGCCGCGGGTGATCGCGCCGACAAAGGCGCGCACATTATCGACGAGCGCGTCGTCCGTAAAGCTCGCTTTGCCGACCCCGGCATGGACGATGCCGGCCTTTTCGGCCCGGAACTCGACCTGGCCGCCCTTCGCCGCCCTGACCGCCTCGGTGACGTTCTGCGTCACCGTGCCGAGCCGCGGGTTGGGCATCAGCCCGCGCGGTCCCAGGATCTTGCCGAGCCGGCCGACCAGCGCCATCATGTCGGGCGTGGCGATGGCGCGGTCGAAATCGATCTGCCCGGCTTGCACCTTCTCGGCGAGGTCCTCGGCCCCGACGATATCGGCGCCGGCGGCTTCGGCCTCCTTGGCGCGGTCGCCGCGCGCGAACACCGCGACCCGCACGGTCTTGCCGGTGCCGTGCGGCAGCATCACCGTGCCGCGCAGGTTCTGGTCGGGCTTCCTCGGGTCGAGATTGAGATTCATCGCGATCTCGACGGTCTCGTCGAATTTGGCCGAGGCGCGCAATTTGATCTCTTTGACCGCCTCGTCGACGCGCAACGGCGCCGCCGCGGGGTCGATCCCTTCATACGCCTTGGTCAGCCGCTTGCCGGTTTTGGCCATCGTCGTTCTCCTCCTATACCCTATTCCACGACCTCAAGCCCCATCGAGCGCGCCGAGCCGATAACCATCCGGCACGCCGCGTCGAGATCGTTGGCGTTGAGGTCCTGCATCTTGTTCTCGGCGATCTCGCGGATCTGGGCCATCGTCACCTGGCCGACCGCGCCGCCCTTGCCGGTCGTCTGCGCGCCCTTCTCGATCCCCGCCGCCTTTTTGAGGAAATAGCCGGCCGGCGGGGTCTTGGTCACGAAGGTAAAGCTGCGGTCGCCATAGGCGGTGATCACCACCGGGATCGGCATGCCCGGTTCGAGGTTCTGGGTCTGCGCGTTGAACGCCTTGCAGAATTCCATGATGTTGAGGCCGCGCTGCCCCAATGCCGGGCCGATCGGCGGCGACGGGTTGGCCTTGCCGGCCGGCACTTGCAACTTGATCATCCCGACAACTTTTTTCGCCATGACCTACCCTCAGACTGATCCGCTGGCCGAAGTGACCGGCCGCTCAGACCTTCTCGACCTGCGAATATTCGAGTTCGACCGGCGTCGCCCGGCCAAAGATCGAGACCGCGACCTTGATCCGCGACTTCTCCTCGTCGACCTCCTCGACCACGCCGTTGAACGAGGTGAACGGCCCGTCGGAGACGCGCACCTGCTCGCCGATCTCGAAGGTGATCGACGGCTTCGGCCGTTCGATGCCCTCCTGGACCTGGCGCATGATGCGCGCCGCCTCGTTGTCGGTGATCGGCGTCGGCCGGCCGCGGCCGCCGAGAAAGCCGGTGACCTTGGCGGTGTTCTTGACGAGGTGCCAGGTCTCGTCGTCGAGGTCCATCTTGACCAGCACATAGCCGGGAAAGAATTTGCGCTCCGAACTGACCTTCGCGCCGCGCTTCACCTCGACGACCTCCTCGGTCGGCACGAGGATCTGCTCGAAGCGGTCGGCCACGCCCTTCTGCTCGGCCTGCTCGCGGATCGCGGATGCCACCTTCTTCTCGAACCCGGAATAGACGTGGATCACGTACCAGCGGCTCGCCATGCCTCAATGCTCCCGAACCTAATGGCCGAGCCCGAAGACGAGGCGCACGCCATAGGACAGCACCTGATCGACCAAGAAGAAGAAGGCCGCCGCGATGAACACCATGACAAACACCATCGCCGTCGTGACCATGGTCTCCTTGCGCGTCGGCCAGGTGACCCGCGACAGTTCCTGGCGAACCTGCTGAACGAATTCGGCGGCGTTGGTCTTGGCCATGTCAGATCAAATCAACCTCATCGGCCGTGGCCGACAGACGCATTACACACGCTATATGGTGACGACGGTACCGCGCCGGCAGGGGCTTCCCGGCCAACCGCCGCCGTGCCGGGCCGGCGCGCAGGCCTGGCAGGAGTGGAGGGGCTCGAACCCCCAACCCCCGGTTTTGGAGACCGGTGCTCTACCAGTTGAGCTACACTCCTTCATCCTGGGGAAATTCGGGGAGAGACCCGCGGCCCTTATTTGAGGATCTTGGCGACGACGCCGGCGCCGACGGTGCGGCCGCCTTCGCGGATCGCGAAGCGCAGACCCTCATCCATCGCGATCGGCACCAAGAGCTCCACCTCCATCGTGATGTTGTCTCCCGGCATCACCATCTCGGTCCCTTCCGGCAAGGTCACCGTCCCCGTCACATCCGTCGTCCGGAAATAAAACTGCGGCCGGTAATTCGCGAAAAACGGCGTGTGCCGGCCCCCCTCCTCCTTGGTCAGGACATAGGCCTCGCACTGAAAGCGGGTGTGCGGCGTGATCGACCCCGGCGCCGCCAACACCTGGCCGCGCTCCACCTCCTCGCGCTTCGTCCCGCGCAGCAACACCCCGATATTGTCCCCCGCCTCGCCCTGGTCCAGGAGTTTCCTGAACATCTCGACCCCGGTCGCCACCGTCTTCATCGTCGGCTTGAGGCCGACGATCTCCACCTCGTCGCCCACCTTGACGATCCCGCGCTCAACCCGACCCGTCACCACCGTGCCCCGCCCCGAGATCGTGAACACATCCTCGATCGGCATCAAAAACGGCCGGTCCTTCGCCCGCTCCGGCTGCGGGATGTAGCTGTCCACCGCCTCCATCAGCTTCATGATCGTGTCGTGCCCGACCGCCGGGTCGCGCCCCTCCAATGCCGCCAGCGCCGAGCCCTGCACAACCGGTATGTCGTCCCCCGGAAACCCGTAGGACGACAACAACTCGCGCATCTCCAGTTCGACCAGCTCCAGAAGTTCAGGGTCGTCAACCATGTCAACCTTGTTCATGTACACCACCAACGACGGCACACCCACCTGCCGCGCCAACAGAATGTGCTCGCGCGTCTGCGGCATCGGCCCGTCCGCCGCCGATACCACCAGGATCGCCCCATCCATCTGCGCCGCCCCGGTGATCATGTTCTTGATGTAATCGGCATGCCCCGGACAGTCAACATGCGCATAGTGCCGCTTCGCCGTCTCGTATTCGACATGCGCCGTCGCAATCGTGATCCCGCGCGCCCGCTCCTCCGGAGCCTTGTCAATCTGGTCGAACGGCACAAACGTCGCCCCGCCCGTCTCCGACAACACCTTCGTGATCGCCGCCGTCAGCGTCGTCTTGCCGTGATCAATGTGCCCGATCGTCCCAATGTTGCAATGCGGCTTCGTCCGCGCAAACCTCGCCTTACCCATCGCTGCGGCTTCCTATCAGAAAGAGAAACACGATTGCGTTGACGCGGCTGGAGCGGGTGATGGGGATCGAACCCACATAGCCAGCTTGGAAGGCTGGAGCTCTACCATTGAGCTACACCCGCCTGTCATCTGCTGCGTGCCGACCCGCCGACCACCCCCTCGGTCCGCTGCCCCAACGAGAAAACACCGCGCGAAGCGCTGGTGGAGGGGGTAGGATTCGAACCTACGTAGGCATCCGCCGGCAGATTTACAGTCTGCTGCCTTTAACCACTCGGCCACCCCTCCGCGATTCGCGAGCCGCCCATCTCGCGCCATCGGGGGCGCCGCGGATCGCGGGTCATAGGAGCTTCACCCTGGTTTGTCAACACGCCGAGGCCCGAGTTGCGAACGCCGTATCCGCCCTATAAGGGTCCCCCCAAAGGCCCTCGACGGCGCGCCCTCAAAGGCGCGGCGCCGCGGCCCGCCGCCGTTCCGCCCGCGGCGCCGGCAAGCCCCCCTCGCGAGCGCCGCGATGACTGGCTTTACGGCCGCCATGCCGTGGCCGCGGCGCTGGCCAATCCCGAGCGACGCTGGCACCGGCTCGCCATCCTCGCCGGCCAGGAAGAAGAGGCCGCCGCGCTGGTCGCCGCCGCGCGGGCCGAGCGGCACGGTGCGGGCGAACCGGTCCAGGTGCTCGACCGGTCGGCGCTCACCCTGCTGCTGCCCGAGGGCGCGGTACATCAGGGCTGGGCGCTCGCTGTCGAACCGCTCGGTGCGGCTGATCTCGACGACGTGCTGCGTGCGGCGGCAATCAGACCGGGGCGTTCGATCGTCATCGTTCTCGACCAGGTCACCGACCCGCACAATGTCGGCGCCGTGCTGCGTTCGGCCGCCGCCTTCGGCGCCGCCGCGGTGGTCCTCGCCGGGCACGGCGCGCCGCCGGTCACCGGCGTGCTCGCCAAGGCCGCCTCGGGGGCGCTCGACGGCGTGCCGCTGGTCCGCGTCGTCAATCTGGCGCGCGCGCTCGACCGCCTGAAGGAGGCGGGATACTGGTGCGTTGGGCTCGACGAGCACGCGCCCGCGCCGCTCGCAACGCTCGATCTCGGCCCCCGCGTGGCACTCGTGCTCGGCTCGGAGGGCGGAGGATTGCGCCGCCTCTCGCGCGAGCGTTGCGACTATCTCGCCCGGCTCCCGACGCGCCCGGCGCTGCCCAGTCTCAACATCTCGAACGCCGCGGCCATCGCCCTCTATGAGCTGGTTCGGGCCGAACCTTCGTGCTGACCGCCCGCCTTGCTCCGGGCTCGGCGCTCTTCTACGATGCGGCGAGCGGACGCACCGCAGGAGGCCCCCATGCCAGACGATGTGACGACGTTAAGCCGGAAGCCGGCGACGAAAGTCGGCCATTCCACCGCGAAGAACCCGGTGATGGTCGCCGGCCGGCGGGATTTCTTCACCTATCGCGATCTCGCCGCCAAAGACGCCAGCGGCGGCCAGATGCGCGCCCAGCTGACCAAGGCCAAGACCGGCATGACCCAGCCAACCGGCTGGCACTACCATGTCTGCGACAACCAGTTCGTCTATGTCCTGGGCGGCTGGGTCGAACTCGAATTCGAGACCGGCGAAATGCTGCGCTGCGAAGCCGGCGACACGGTCTACATTCCGGGCGGCCTGAAGCACAACGAGCTGCGCACCTCGGACGATTTCGAGATCCTCGAAATATCGACGCCGGGCGAGATCGGCACGGTACCCTGCGACCCGCCGGCCGCCCGCGGCTGAGCCGCGGCGCCGCTCTTCGCGCCCGTTCTTGCGCCGCTGCGGGCGTGCCGATCGGCACGGCCGCCGGATGGCTGGTGCTTCCCTCCACCGCAGGCGCGGGAGGGTTAGGCCTCAGACGTTGCGACAATGGGCCGCAGCCTCGGGAGACGACAGGATGAAGGTCTCGTTCTTCGAAACCGGGCGTTACGTCGCGCCGCCCGGCATGCCGCGCGAATGGCCGGTGCCGTCCGGGGCCTACGACCCCGAAACCGGGGTCAAGGCCTATCGCGCCATGGTCGAGCGGGTGCGTTATGTCGAGGAGTTGGGCTTCGACTGGATCAGCCTCTCCGAGCACCATTACTCGCCCCGTATTCTGACCCCATCGCCGCCCATCGCCGCGGCAAACCTCGCGGCGCTGGTCAAGAACATCAAGATTGCGCTGCTCGGCCCGATCGTGCCGCAGAGCAACCCGGTGCGCCTCGCCGAGGAGCTGGCGATGGTCGACACGATGGCCGAGGGGCGCCTCGTCGTCGGGTTGTTGCGCGGCACGACCAACGAGGCCCTGACCTATGACCTCAACCCGGGCGAGGCGCGCGAGCGCACCGACGAGGGGATGGAGCTGATCCTCAAGGCGTGGAGCGAGCCGCAGCCGTTCGGCTGGCAGGGGCGGCATTACCAGTTCCGCACCGTGTCGATCTGGCCGCGCCCGCTGCAGCAGCCGCATCCGCCGACCTACGCGCTCGGCACCAGCGCCGAATCCTGCGAGTTCGCCGCGCGCCACCGTCTCGGCCTCGGGGTCTCCTACGGCTCGTTCGAGGGCATGGCGAAAGCGACCGGCTATTACCGCGAGCGCTGCGCCGAGCACGGCTGGGAGCCCGGCCCCGACCAGATCGTCTACCGGGCCAACATGCTGCTGGCCGAAACCGACGAGCAGGCCGAGGCGCAGATGAAGACCGGCAACGGACAGGCGCCGTTCCCGGTGCGCGCCGGACTGCGCGAGGCACTGATCGAGGCCGATCGGCGCAACATCGCCGGCGAAAAGCGCACCGCCAATGTCGGCGGCGTATTGCCGACGACCTTTATCGGCAGCCCGGACACCGTTGTCGAGCAGATCCGGCGCTGCCGCGAGGTGGTTGGCGCCGGGGTGCTTGACCTGTCGCTGCACCCGCCCGGCTCGGGCGACATCGACGCCTTGATGAGCGCACTCGAACTGTTCGGCAAAACGGTGCTGCCGCGCATCCGCGACATCTGAGAGGGGGCGAGCGTGGCGGGGTCGGAGAACAAGGGCGCGGTCGGCGCCGATTTCACCGAGGGTCATGTCGAGGCCGACGGGTTTCGCATCCGCTATGCCGAGGCCGGGCACGGGACCCCGCTGGTGCATCTGCACGGCGCCGGTGGGCTGCGCGTCAGCCGCGCGCACGATCTGTTGGCAAAACATTTCCGCGTCATCGCGTTCGAGATGCCGGGCTTCGGCCCCTCGCCGGAGAACACCCGGACGCAGACGATGCCCGAGATGGCGCTGACGATGGCGCGGGCGGCCGACGCGCTCGGCCTCGACCGGTACAACCTTTGGGGCACCTCGTTCGGCGGCAAGACCGCGCTGTGGCTGGCGGCAACGCAGCCCGAGCGGGTGCGCGCCCTCGTCCTCGAATTGCCGGCGGCGATCCGCCTGGAAGGCACCGCCCCGCCGCAGGGCACGCCCGAGGAGATGGCGCGCGCGCTCTACGGCCATCCCGAGCGGATGCCGCCTTTCGTCCTGCCGGACCCGGCGCTGCAGGCCAGGGCGCGGGCGCTGGTCATGCGGCTGCTCGGCACCGGCCGCGATCCCAAGCTCGACGAGCAGATGCGCCGTCTCGCCGTGCCGACCCTGGTGCTGTTCGGCACGCTCGACCGTGTGATCCCGCCGGAGACGGGCCGCATCTACAAGGCGCTGATCCCGAATTGCCACCTCGTTCTGGTCTACGACGCGGGACACCTGATCGGCGCCGAGCGGCCGGAAGCGTTTGTCGAGGTCGTCGGCGACTTCCTCGACCGCCACGAGGCCTTCGTCATCAGCCGCGCCGATACGGTGATCAACCCCTAGCGGTGCGATGCAGACGTTTGAATCCCATTTTGTCATTCCGGGGCGCCGCTGAGCGGCGAACCCGGAATCCATGGACACAGGCCTCTGGAATATGGATTCCGGGTTCGACCCTGCGGGCCGCCCCGGAATGACAATCGGGGTGCTTGTGTCGGAGTCAATCCCCTAGCGATCAGCGGAACATCCGGCCTTCCGGCGGCAGCCCCATCAGCATCTGCCCGACCGTTTCGAAATGAATGGGGCGGCCCTGGCCCTGCTGGGTCCCGGCGTGGATGTCGCGCATGCGGCGCTCGAGCGGGTTATTTTCGAAAATCGCCGACGCCCCGGCCGCGTGATAGACGGTCGCGACGACGTCGCGCGCCTGATGGATCGCCCAGGTCGCCGCGAGGCGCAATTGCGGGTGTCGGTCGGCGCCGATATGGCCGGTGCGCTGGGAATCCTCCCACATCTCGGCGATGACCCCGCGCAGATAGGCGCGGGCGGATTTCAGCTTCGCCTCGCATTGCGAGACCTGCGACTGGACGACGTTGTTCTCGCGCAATGTGCCCTTGGCGCCGCGCGCCACCTTGTCGCGCGCGAGCTCGATAAAGGCGTCGAAGGCGCCCTTCGCGATGCCGAGCGAGACATGCGAAAAGCTCATCGCGTAGATCATGCCCGAGGTGAACTGGTAGAGCGGCCCCGGTTCGCGCCGCTCGGCGTCGTTGTCGCGCGAGGCGGTATAGGCCTCGCGCACGAAATGATCGTCGAACCGGTAGCTGTCGCTGCCGGTGCCGCGCAGCCCCAGCACATGCCAGTTGTCGATGACGGTGGCTTCGCGCTTGGGCACCAGCATCGTGCGGACCAGCTGGCGCCCGTTGGGGCCGAGGCGCGGCCTGCCGTCCGCCTCGAAGATCGGGCAATGGGCGCCGAGCCAGGCGGCATGGCGGCTGCCGGTGGCGAACCCCCATTGCCCGGTGACCCGGTAGCCGCCCTCGACCGCGACGCACTTGCCGGCGCCGGGCAGTTCCGGCCCCCAGGCGAGGATGCCGCGTGGCCCGCCGAAGACCTCGCGGGCGATCTCGGGCGCGAGATAGGGCGCGGTCATCGAGCAGCCCGAGTTCTGCCCGAGGCACCAGGCGGTGCTGCCGTCGCCCTGCCCGAGGATTTCGAGGACCGCGGTATAGGTCAAGGGATCGAGTTCGGCCCCGCCCAATGAGCGCGGCAGCAGCATCCGGAAGATGCCGCGCTCGATGAGGGAAGCGACGATCTCCGGCGTCACCTCGCGGCCGCGCTCGATCGCGTCGCCGGCGGCGGCGAGCATCGGCTTCAGTTCGCGCGCCCGTTCGAGATAGCTCTGCGCCAGCGCGGAATCGCCATGCCCCTCGGTCACATCCATCCCCATCTCCTCCGACCCCGGCGCCGGCCTTGGCCGATCGCCCGCCCGCATTGTGCCGGCAGCCCGCGCGAATGGGAACAGCGCCGCGCGCATGGCGGTCGCGTGGCGCCCGCATCCGGGCCCGCTTCCCGCGTACAACCTGCGATTTAGCCTGACGCCCCGTTCACCTGATCCTACAGGCTGACATCAGGTCGGAGTCGCGCTTTGGTTGCAATCGGGCGGCTGGCGCGAGACGGAGGACGCTGGCGACGGTGAGGAGCGGTTTCCGCCGTCGCCGTCGTCAGGTTCCAGGATGGCCTCCTGGTGTCGTATCGGGGGCCATTGGCACGATCCTATCCATACAGCAATTTGCTACTTTGTCACGTCCAAAAGGAACGAGGCGGCCCCGAACCGTCTCGATGCAGTCCGGCCCACCCGGACAATTCCGATCCCGACGCCCCTCAAACCCCCGGGCAGCCCGCTCGCGGAAATCCATCACGACCGCGGGTTATGCCCCGAAGCGGCCATTACCCCGCGCCGATCTGAGGCCAAAGAACGGTGGCGAGCCGCCATTCCCGGCCTGCACCGCGGTTGATGACGCTCGCGGCTCGTCACGAAGTTGACGTAGTTGCGAACCTGGTGCCGCGGGTGCAAGCTCAAACGACAGGTGAGACCTGCGACGAGATAAGGGGTACGATGGCCGCGCGCGGCGAAAAACAGGACGCAGTATTACGACTTCTCGGCAGACCGCAGGGAGTGAGCATGGAGCAGCTTCAGAGCGTGACCGGCTGGCTTCCCCACACAATTCGCGGGTATCTGAGCGGCCATATGGGCAAAAAATTGGGCCGGAAAGTCATTCGCGTAAAAAAACAAGATAGCATCTCGGTCTACAGATTAGAAGACACTCCTGCTCAATAAGTCAACAAGAGCCTGTCTTGAACCAATTCAGATTCGAGGCTCTGATCTTCCATTTGAAATCGCCGCAGCATCGACCTGCCCGCATTCGGTGAATCTCGCGCTCAAATAGTCCCGGTGGCGGGCTGATAACGGAGACATCTGTACCAGATTTCTTTGAGCCGTCTATGCTGAGAGCAACGTTAACCCCTCGTCGTCTGCAAGCGGCTATCCTCTCGAAGAGGTCATCTAACGAAAACCGCTGTGCGCCGTACAGGATCGCTTGGCTGTAACTGTGGGGCGGGTCACAATACACGAGATCGGCCCGGTTCCGCCGCGTCGATCGCCTCCTCGTAGGGAAGACACAGAAACTCTGAGCCCTTGACTCGGACATGCCACGCGTCAACCCGCCCTCCGAAAGACTCAGGCGAAATTGGATCATGGATGCCGCAAGGGGTGGACATGTATCCGTCCGTATGCCGAAAGCGAATGACGCCACCGTAACAAGACCGACACAGGAAGAGAAAATCAGCGCCGTTCGCTCTGGTATTATAACTCGCGAGTATTTTTTCATACTGAGCGACGCGCGGGCCGGCGTGGAAGAAGTGCCACCGCTCCGAATACCATGACTTCAACAGGGCCGGCCGGTACCGCAAAGTTCGCCAAATCTCGACGACCGGGCTGAATGAGTCAGAGCCAACCCCAATTCGGGGGGCCAGCACCCCCAAAACCCCGCCCGAACCTAAGAACGGTTCTCGATAGGTGCGAATGCGACTCGGAAAGAAGCGGATGATGTCGTCTGCCATCCGCTGCTTGTTTCCGATCCACTTTAGAAGTTGAGCGCGGAAAGGTTTGCCTTTCGCGATCGAAGGCTCCCAAAATTCGCGATGGCTTGTGTCCGATAAGGCAAAGGCATACTGCATCTGGCTAGCTCAATCCCTGAGCTTTCCATATCCGATTTTGGGATGCGAAGCAAGGGGACGCGAACCTGTGGTTATGCTGGCCGCTCGTTCTACGCAAGCGAAGGTTCTACAGGCGCTCCTCCGGGATCGGCGCGTAGCAGCGGGCCTTCGGCAATCCGAGCTGGCCGCGAAACTCGATGTCCCTCAATCATTCGTCAGCAAGTACGAGGTAGGCGAACGACGTTTGGATATCCTGGAGCTGCGGGCTGTCTGCGCCGCGCTCGGCCTACCCCTCTCCGAGTTTGTTGAGGAACTGGAAAGACGCCTAGTGGACAGAATCTAACGCTTGGTGCCCGCGTCTGACTGCGGCGATGATCTTATCGGGATCGGCGGTCCATATGAAGGGTTTGGGGTCATCGTTGGTTTCCCTGAGGAAGCGGTTGATGGCGGCCTGGAGATCGACGATCGAGCAGAACACACCGCGTTTGAGGCGCCGCTTGCCAAGTTTGGCGAAGAAGCCCTCGACGGCGTTGAGCCAGGAGGCGGAAGTCGGCGTGTAATGGAAGACGAAGCGCGGATGCCGCGCCAGCCAGGCTCGGGTTTTGGGGTGCTTGTGCGGGCCGTAATTGTCGAGGATCACGTGAATGATCTTGCCAGCCGGGATCTCGGCCTCGATGGTGTTCAAGAAGCGGATGAATTCCTGATGCCGGTGACGCTGCATGCAACGGCCGATGACCTTGCCGTGGAGCACATCGAGGGCGGCGAACAGGGTGGGTGGTGCCGTTGCGCTTATAGTCGTGGGTCATCGTCCCGCAGCGCCCCGGCTTCAACGGCAGACCCGGCTGGGTGCGGTCGAGCGCCTGGATTTGCGACTTCTCATCGACGCTGAGCACCATCGCGTGCGCCGGCGGGTCAATGTAAAGCCCGACGATGTCGCGCAGCTTGGGGACGAATTCCGGATCGCGCGACAGTTTGAACTGCCGCACCCGATGCGGCTGGAGCCCATGGGCGCGCCAGATGCGCTGCACCGAGGAAAGGCTGATCCCGGCGGCTTTGGCCATGGCAAGGCCCGTCCAATGGGTTGTCTCGCCCGGCGGATCGGTCTGGGTCAGCGCGACGACGCGCTCGGCAACCGCCGGCGGGAGCGGCGCAACCCGCGACGGGCGCGTCTTGTCGCGCAACAGCCCCTCGACACCTTCGTGCATGAACCGCTCCTGCCAGCGCCACAGACAGGTCTTGCTCTTGCCGGTGCGCCGCAAGATCTCGTTGGTGCCGAGGCCGTCGGCGGTCAACAGCACGATCCGCGCTCGCCACACATGCTTCTGAGGGCTGTTCCGGGCCGCCACGATCCCCTCAAGCCGGGCACGATCGGCGGCATTCACATCGACGATGATTCCTGTACGCATCCGACAAACTCGCATGTCCGCGAGCCGACAGGAATCCCCCGCAGGACTCTTCCGTCAGATTTGGTCCACTAGGATCGAAGCTCGGGTAGGCACATCCGATGACGCCGCCCGGGTCAGGACCACATCAGGCACGGTCGAATAACTCCCTCGCACGATCGGTGATGAACGCCTCAAATAGCACGTTTTTCTCCCTTCGCAAGGTCGCCAAGAGATCCCAAATGTCGCTTTCCCTTTGCGGTAATTTTTGCTCCTACGTATCGCGTAGCAACTCTAATAAGATTGAGATGACCAGAGGCTTTCCGCAGCATCCCATAATTATTCTTAGCTTTCTCCAGAAATGCGTCCCAACCACAGTAAGGAGCCAAACGCACGGTTGATATTCTATCTGGACCCAGTATGATTCGATCAGCTACTTCGCGACCAGTAATCTTGTAGCCCGAAAATTTCTGTATCGGTTTGATTTCTGGTTCTTGTCCTGCCTTCGCAACTTTGAGTTGGACAGAAACGTCATAAGTTTGCTCGGTCGTCGGGTAGTCTCTTGCCACGCTCCGAACGAATCTCGCCATAGCCTTTTGCGAAATGGCTGAACTGAACCGGAGATCAATCACCGCCTCGGTTATCGGGGGTCTAGCGTACAGCCCGGCCGCCATCGACTCCCCCTATATCCAGGACGCTGGCCACAGACCAACCTTGGCACGTGCGGCACAATTGTAGCGCGCATACTTACGTTTAGGCCACACCTTCCCGATACCCTTTACCCTCTCCGGCCTTGGGGTGGTGAGGGCAAGAGCCCGGTTACCCCAGCACCTCCTTGTTGACGACGTTCTCGCGGTTGGGCTTGCCGTCGAGGACCGAGAGCAGGTTCTGCACGGTGACGATCGCCATGCGGTCGACCGCCTCCCTGGTCACCCCGGCGACGTGCGGCGCGGCGATGAAGTTCTTAAGCTTCAACAGCGGGTTGTCGACCGGGGTCGGCTCCTGATCGAAAACATCGAGCGCGGCGCCGGCGAGCTGGTTGCGGCTAAGCGCGTCGAAGAGCGCCTTCTCGTTGACGATGCCGCCCCTCGCGGTGTTGACGAGAAACGCGGTCCGCTTCATGCGGGCGAGGCGGGCGGCGTTGAAGAGGCCGATCGTTTCCGGCGTCTTCGGGCAGTGGATCGTGATGAAATCGGCGCGCGCGACCGCGTCGTCGAGATCGCCGACCGGCTCGTAGCCCATGCCGCGGATCGTCTCGGAATACATGTACGGGTCGTAAACCAGGACGTTCATCTCCATCGCGCCGAGCCGCTTCGCCGAGCGCGTGCCGATCTTGCCGAAGCCGATAATGAGGGCGGTCTTGCCGTAGAGATCGGCCGGCATCTCGTTGTAGCGGTCGCGCCAGCGGCCTTCCTTGACCAGGGCGTCCATTGCGGCACCGCGACGCGCGAGCGACATCAACAGGAACACCCCGGCCTCGGCGACGCTGACCGAATTGGCGGTGCCGGCGATCATCAGCGGCAATTTGCGCCGGGTCAGCGCCGGCACGTCGACCGCGTCATAGCCGACCCCGATGCGGGCGACGACTTCGAGGTTCGCCCCGGCATCGAGGCTCGGGATCGCTGAACGGCTGGACCGACAGCGCGACCCCGGCGGCGTCTTGCAACAGCCGGTGCATCTCGGCCTTCGGGCCGGTCACGTCGTAGGGCACGCCCTCGACATCCTCGCGCGCCTCGACGATCGCCCAGCCGGCCTTGGCCATCGTGATCGGCAGCAGCAGCTTCTTGATATTGGTCTGGGTGGTGACGGCCATGGGGGTTTCCTCGGCTCGGTTGCTGGTTACGCGGTAAAGGCTATCGCCTCGGCAGCGGTCCGACGAGCAATTTCGCAGGGTTGCGGAGAGGTTACCGGCTTTGGATGGCGTATCCAGAACCCTTGTAGAGCGGAAAAGCGCAGCACATTCCGCCGGCCGCGATGATAGGCTTTCGCAAAGCTGCGAGCGCCCGGCACCGCTGCCGGGCCATTCTACCGGGTTTGGCGGAATGCGCTTCGCCATTCCCCCTACGCTTACCGCAGGAGGCCCCGCCCATGCCCACGACGTTCCTGATGCTGCCGCCGCAGAGCGAGTTGACCCGCGAGTGGGCGCGCCGCCTCGCGGAAGCGACCCCCGAACTCGACATCATCGCGCCCGAGACGATGGAAGGGGCCGAGCAGGCGATCGCGATGGCCGAGGGCGCCTTTGGCACGATCCCGCCGGCGCTCCTCGCGCGGGCCGACAGGCTGCGCTGGCTGCAGGCGCCGCAGGCCGCGCCGCGCGCCGGCTATTACTACCGCGAGCTGATCGAGCACCCGGTCGTCATCACCAATATGCGCGAGATCTACAACGACCATATCGGCGCGCATGTGATGGCCTTTGTGCTGGCCTTCGCGCGCGGCCTGCAGGTCTATCTGCCGCAGCAGATGCGCCGCGAATGGCGCCCGGTGCCGCGCGAGAGCGGCGATGTCGTGCACCTGCCGGAGGCGACCGCGCTCATTGTCGGGGTCGGCGGCATCGGCAGCGAAGTGGCACGGCTCGCCAGCGCGTTCGGCATGCGAGTCATCGGGGTCGACGAGCGCCGCACCGAGATGCCGCCGGGGGTCGCCGAACTGCACCGCGCCGCGGCGCTCGACGGGCTGTTGCCGCGCGCCGATTTCGTGATCCTGACCGTGCCGCACACGCCCGAGACCGAGGGCTTCATGAACCGGGCGCGGTTTCAGCGGATGAAGCGCTCGGCCTTCTTCATCAATATCGGGCGCGGCATGACGACAAGGCTCGACGACCTCGTCGCCGCGCTCAGGGCCGGCGAGATCGCCGGCGCCGGGCTCGACGTCTTCGAACAGGAGCCGCTCCCGCCCGACCACCCGCTGTGGACGATGCCGGGCGTCCTGATCACGCCGCACACCGCCGGCCACGGCCCCTATCTCGACGAGCGCAGGTTCGAGGTGTTGAGCGACAATTGCCGCCGCTTCCTCGCCGGACGCGAATTGCGCAACATCGTCGACAAGTCGCGCTGGTTCTGACCCGCGCAGTCGCCGCTTAACGTCGGGAACCAGCCCGGTCGCTTCGTGTTGATTAATGAGCGTATCAACGGCCGAGAGCACGCGCGAGCATCCCTGTTGGTCCGTCTGCGCATCGACAGGAGCATCCAGATGAAGACAGCCTTATTGAGTGCCGCGGGCGGGGCCTTTGCTCTGGCCGCGGTCGCGTTTTCCGGCGGCGCCCAGGCGGAATGCGTGTGGAACGGCTACAACTGGGCCTGCCCGCCAGCGCCGCCCGCCTATACGCAATCCTATGGCGGAGGCTATCAAAACCCCCAATACCCGGCTTATCCGACCTACGGCGAAGGCTATCCCGGCTACCAGCCGGACTGGCAGTCCCGCTATCCCGGACCAAAGCTGAGCGGACATTAGGCGATAGCCGCTCCGGAGAAGATTCTGGTCTAAACTCGTGCTCCGCGAGCCCCATGGCGGCAGGAGCACAGGCATGGAAATCCGGGTCGACCGGCACGAGCGCCACATCGCGATCGTGACGATCGCCAACGAGCCGCGCCGCAACGCGATGACCCGCGCGATGATGGCCGACCTCGCCGCGCTCTGGGACCGCCTCGACCGGGACGATGAATGCCGCGTCGTGGTCCTGACCGGCGCCGGCGACAAGGCCTTCTCCTCCGGCGCCGATCTCGCCGGCGATCTGAGCGTCAGCCCCGAGATGGCTGATGTGATCAGCCGCGCGTTGCTGAAGGACACGCCGTTTGCCAAGCCGATCGTCGCCGCGATCAATGGCGATTGCGTCGCCGGCGGGGTCGAACTCTTGCTGTCAACCGACATTCGCGCCGCGGTGCCCGAGGCGCGCTTCGGCCTCCCCGAGGTCAGATGGTCGATCTATCCGTTCGGCGGCGCCACGGTGAAGCTGACACAGCAGATCGGCTATGTGCACGCGATGGACCTCTTGCTGACCGGGCGGCTCATCGACGCCGCCTTTGCCGAGCGGATCGGCCTCGTCAACCGGGTGGTCGAGCGCGCCGGGCTGATGCCCTGGGCCCTCGAAACCGCCGCCATGATCGCCGCCAACAGCCCCACGGCGGTGCAGGCGGTGCGCACCCAGATCAGCACCGGCATCGCGGACTACGCGCGGAGCCGGGAAGCGCTCGAACAGCAACTCGGCGACCGGGTCCGCGCCAGCCGCCACTTCGCCGAAGGCGTCGCCGCGTTCCGGGAAAAGCGGAAGCCGGACTATTCGTGATTGCCCCTCTCCCGCAATGCGGGAAAGGGGCACGTCGCCACTATGCGTTGTAATACGCGAAGACGACCGGCGAGACGAAGGCCCAGGTCTCGATGAAGGTGGCCTTGTCGGGGTTGCGGCCGAGCGCCTCCATCGCGCCCAACAGGCAGAACCAGTTCAGCACCTCGTGCTGGCCCGATTCTTCGATCTGGTCGGTCGTATAGCGGTGCCAGGAAGCGTAATCGCCGGCTTCGAGCGCCTCGTAGAGCCGGCGGTCGGCGGCGACGTCGGGCCACAGCTGGCAGTGTTTTTCGGTCAGGAACGAATGCGACCAGGAGGACGAGGCGACGAAAGCGACGCGCCACGGGCTTGTCGCCATGACCCGCGCCGCGGCGGCGCCGACCTCCATGCAGCGGTGCGGGTTGGGCGAGGGCGGGTCGAGGTTCTTGATCTCGCCCTTCATCGAGAGCGGCAGGCGCAGCCCGCGCGCGGCATTGACCCGGCGTCCGTAGCAATTGACGGCGAACTGGACGAGCGGGTAGTCGAAGCCGCGGCGCTCGTCGTCGAGCAGCTGCAATGTGTTCTCGAAAGCGTGCCCCATCGGGTGGTGCAGCGGCTTGTAGGCATAGGCGACGTCGATGCCCGCTTCGATCAGCCCGGAGGCGAGGTATTTGCCGGCCTCCTTGTGGCCCTTCACCCGGAATGTCGTGTCGGCCGGCTCGTTCCACGGGTTCCACGGCGTGCGGCGATGCTTCCAGGGCTGGCGCTCCTGGTCCTCATAAGCCAGGACCGCGAAGGGCGGGATGATGTCTTCCTTGAAGTTTTCGTACTGGTCGTCGCCCCACATCACGACGAGATCGGGGTTGAATGCGTCGATGGTGCGCCGCGCCTCGGCGAAATGAGCGCGGTAGACCTCGCGCGCCCGCCCGGCCGATGCGGTGCCCCAATCGTTGCCGAGCTCGGCGCGCAATGGCGCCGGCCAGCGCGCCGGGTCCTTCATCTCCTCGGGCATCGCCGGATCGTCGAGCGCGGTGCGCATCATGAAGGTCCAGTCTGCATCGGGGCGCAGCATCAACGGCCGATGCGTGCAGCCAACTCCCAGGATCTCAGCCATCGCTTCCCCTCCCAACCCGTTCGTCATGGCCGGGCTTGACCCGGCCATCCACCAAAAGAAACGCATGGAGCACCGGGTCAAGCCCGGTGATGACGAAAGAACGTATTCCCTACGCGGGCGCCCGCTGGGCGCTCGGCATCAGCCTGTCCGGGACGGGCGCGTGGCGGAGCGTGGCGGTCTTCAGCGCCACCGGCGCACCGAGCCACATCGCATTCGCCGTGTGGTCGTTGTAGGAGCTGTCGGTCAGCGGATGGACCAGGACGTCGAGTCCCTCGCGGTTCAGCATCAGCCACGGCACGATGTTCTGGAACTCCGGGGTCTCGAAGATCACGTTGAACTGCGAGATCGGGTGCGGCCCCTGCGGCGCGTCGCTGAACCCGCCGGGTTCGACCTTGAACTTGCCGACGATCGTGTCGCGCAGCTTTTCGGCGACCGGCTTGGTCGCGGCGTCGTAATAGACATGGGCGTGATAGCCTTTGATTTCGGTCATTTTGGTGCTCCTGTTGCTATTGGGTCAGGCTTCGAGTTTGGCGGCGATCTTCCTGCTGATCTCGGCCCGCCATTCCTCGATCGGCTTGAATCCCTCGCGGACCCGGCAATAGGCCTCGGTCTCCCGGAACAGTTCGTCCTCCGGCTTGTCGAGGTCGATCTTGAACCCCAAGGGCTGCGGCACGTACCATGGCGTGTCGCAGAACATCTCGATGCGGTTGCCTTCGGGATCCTGGAAATAGACCGACCAGGCATTGCCGTGGCAGATCGGGCTGATGCCCTCGCAGCCGGCCTCGCGGATCTTGCGGAAGGCGCGCTGGACGCTGGCGAGCGTGCCGACGTTGAACGACACCTGCTGCACCATCGGCACCTCGGTATCGGTGGCGCGGCCGCGCACCAGCACGACCTGGTGATGATCGCTGGGGTTGCGCGAGAGGAACGTGATGCGGCCGTCCTCGGCGCCGTCGCTGACCACGAAGCCGAGGACGCTTGTATAGAAATCGATCATCTTCGGCACGTCGTGGACATAAAGCCCGACATGGCTGAGGCGCGGCGCTGCTTCCTGCGACATGGTTGACTTCTCCCGATCGGGTTGTTCGCCGACACCATAAGATGGGACGAACCGTCATCTATCAAATCGATTGATAGTATGTTACGCATTCGTTCAATGGATATCCGTTCGGTCGACCTCAACCTGCTGAAAGCCTTCGACGCGCTGATGGGCGAGCGCGCCGTGACCCGCGCCGCCGGCCGGATCGGCCTGTCGCAGCCGGCGATGAGCCACGCGCTGGCGCGCCTCAGAAGCCTCTTTTCCGACGATCTGTTCGTGCGCACCCCGACCAGCATGGAGCCGACCGCCCGGGCGCGCGAGATCGCGCCCCTGGTCGCGGCGGCGATCGAGCATATCGAGGCCGCGCTCAACCTGGGGATCGGCTTCGATCCGGCGAAGAGCGCCGGCATCTTCACCGCCGGCATGGCCGAGTATGCCGAGGTCGCACTGGTCGGGCGCCTCGCCGCAAGCTTCGCCCGGGAAGCCGCCAAGGCGACGTTGCGCCTGACGCCGGCGACCGGCGCCGAAGCCGCCGAGCAGCTCGACCGCGGGGCGATCGATGTCGCCGTCGCCCATCTCGGCGCCCTGCCGGCGCATATCGAATCGATGGTCCTGCTGCGCGACCCGTTCGTCGTCGTCGCGCGCAGGGGCCATCCGCTCGCGAGAGGGCCGTTGTCGCTCGAAGCCTATGCGGCGCAGGACCATGTGCTGGTCTCGCCGCGCGGCGCGACATCGGGCGCGCTCGACCGCATCCTCGTCGATTTCGGGCTGAAGCGGCGGCTCGCGCTGTTGGTCGCGACCTATCTCGCGGTGCCGGCCGCGCTCGCCGCCTCCGATCTCGTCGCCACCGTGCCCCGGCGCACCGCCCGCCAGATCGCCACCACCGCCGAGATCGCGATCATGCCGTTGCCGATCGACTATGCGATGACCGTGTCGATGGCCTGGCACCGCCGCGCCGCCAGCGAGCCGGCGCAAGCCTGGTTCCGCTCGCTGTTGACCGACGCGGCTGGAGATGACGGCTGACCCGCCTGCGCAGAAATCGGGATTTTTCCACTGAACTCCAGACGCGCCTACGGTTTCGATAGGGTCCAGCGCAAACCGGCGGGAGCGCGTTGGCCCGCCGCGCGAGGTCAAATTCCCTGCCAGCAGGCAAGAATTTTGGCCGCCATGCCGGTAAGCCCCTGGATTCCCTCGATTGCATCGTCGATTGCGTTGCACAGGCAGGGAATTTTTTTGCCATGAGCAGGGAGTTTTTGCTCGCCGAGCAGGGAGTTTTTTCGCATCAGCAGGGAGCTGAGGGGATTCATCGGGCCGTGTCTCTGTCGCAATATTGCTTCACTAAATAGGCACGCAAGTCGCTCGCGACAACCCCCATCGCACACCGAGGCCTCGGTGAGACGCTCTGCGCAGAAATCAACGAAACCCAACCCGCTGAAATCCCGCCCCTTTCCTCGTGCAGATGCTATCGGCTGATCGCGGCGGCGATGACACGGCTCATCGCGTCATAGTCCCCCTCAAAGCCCTTTGTGGACGCTTGGTGCCATTCCGGCACGCTGAGCCGAGCCTGATCAATCGCATGGCCTGTCCGCGCGCCGACGAGGGCCAACCAGGCTCGGAGCGTCCGGCCATTGCCTTCGCGGAAAGGATGGATGGCATTCAGTTCGCAGATTTGCTCAGCGACGCGCGCGGCGAAGGCGGCGTCGGAAAGGCCCCTCCAGCCTTCCAGCTCGGCGACGATTTTTTCAAACCGCTGTTCGAGCTGAGGAGCAATGTATTGCGCGCGGCAGAAATAGGAGCCGTCCTTGGCGATATCGACCCTCCGGTCCTGCCCGGCCCAATCGTACACGTCTTGGAACAGGTAGCGATGGATGGCCCGGTAGCCATCCGGCGTGAGCGGAATATCGTCGGGAAGGGTCAGGAGCGCGTCAGCCGAGGCGAAGCGTTCGTAAGTCTTGAGGTCCTCAGCGTCGCGGAGCGCGACCTTGTTCTTCAGGACATCCGTACCGGGATAGACGTACGGATCATCATTTGGCGGCATGCTGCCGTGGCCGCAAAGACCGGCCGTAGGCCCGTACGCGCTCGCGACGCTGCTCAGGCGTCAGGCGTTCAGCCTCGAATTGGTCGAGCATGCGCTCTTCATGGGCAGTCAGGTACAGGTCCTCGATAGCCAGCGATGCGCGCACGCCTGGACGGCGGCGGCGAATTTCAGCCACCTGCTCCTCGGTGAGGTGCGGGGCGGGCATGTAGGCGTCGGGCATAGGTACCCCCTTACACGTTGCCTATTTACCTTGGTATCCGTGCGTAGGTCTGTCAACTTTTCCCAGAACGCCCACTTCTTTGCTCTTGCGTCATTGCGGCGGGCCGGCGGCGCGCGTCTTCGCCTCGCGGGCGGCGATCGCCGCCTCGCGTTCGAGCAGCAGTTTGGCGCGCTCGACGACGGGGACGTCGATCATCCTGCCGTCGACGGTGACGGCGCCGACGCCTTCGGCGAGCGCCTTGTCGTAGGCGGCGACGACCCGGCGGGCGTGGTCGATTTCGGCGGCGGCGGGGCGGAACTCCTCGTTGAGGATCGCGACCTGGCTCGGGTGGATGACGCTGGCGCCGATAAAGCCGAAGCGGCGCGAGCGGCGGATCGTCTCGCGGAAGGCGTCGAGATCGTGAAACTCGGCGATCGAGCCGATAAAGCCCATCGGCATGATGCCGGCGGCGCGCGCGGCAAACACCGCCATCTGCTTCGGCATCGTCAAGGGCTCGGCCTCGGGCAGGATGCCGGCCGAGGTGGCGAAATCCTCGGCCCCGAGGGTGAGCGCGACGAGGCGCGGATGGGCGCGGGCGATCTCGGCGATATGGAAGAACGCCGAGGCGGTTTCGACCATCGCCATGATCCTCGTCGTGCCGAGCGCCATGCCGCGCTCGGCCTCCAGTTCGTCGATGATTTCGGCGACCAGCCGGACGTGCTCGGCGCTTTCCGCCTTGGGCAGGGCGACCGCCTGCACCGCCGGGCCGATCGCCGCTTCGAGATCGCGCACGGTCATCCGCAATGGCCGGTTGAGGCGGACGACGACATCGGCGCCGCCGCGCGAGACGAGTTCCGCCGCCTCCGGCACCAACGTGCGGGCGCGCTCCTTCTCGGAGGCGGCGACGCTGTCTTCGAGATCGAGGATGATCGCATCGGCGCCGCGCCGCGCCGCGCCCTCGACAAAGCGCCGTTGCGTGACCGGCACGAACAGCATCGAACGCCATACCGGGAGGTCTTTCTGAGTCATGTCTCCGCGCATCCTTCCGCTGAACCCGCCGCAGTCCCGGCGAAAGCCGGGACCTACTTTTCAACCGCTCCGAAGCTGATAGGTGGGTCCCGGCTTTCGCCGGGACTGCGGCTTAATTTTACGATACCGGAACTCAGGGGGGGCCAAGCCCGATCACCCCGTCGCGCGCCAGGTCTTCGAGCGTCGCGCGGTCGATGCCGAACTGGCCGAGGATCTCGGCGGTGTGCTCGCCGAGATCGGGCGCCGGACGGCGCAGATGCCCGGGCGTCTGCGAGAGGCGCGGGATGATGTTGTGCATCGCCAGATGCCCGGTCTGCGCGTCGGGCACATCGACGACGATCTCGCGCGCCAGGACATGCGGGTCGGCGAGAAACTGGTCGATGTCGTAGACCGGCGCGGCGGTGACTTCGGCCGCGGCGAAAGCCTTCATGTTTTCCTCAAGCGTGCGGGCCGCGATGAACTCGACGATCGGCGCCTCGCATTCCGCGGCATGCTGCACCCGGTCGGTGTTGGTGCGAAAGCGCGGGTCGGCGATGATGTCCGCGCGGCCGATGGCGCGGAACAGCCGCTCGGCCATCGCCTGGATCGAGGCCGAGATGCCGATATAGCGGCCGTCTTTGGTGCGGAACACGTTGCGCGGGCTCGTCGTTTCCGAGCGGCTGCCGGTGCGCGGGCGGATCTGGCCGGTGAGATTGTAGATCGGCGCCTCGGTGGCGATGAACGAGAACAACGGGTCGAGCAGGGGAAGATCAATGACCTGGCCCGCCCCGCCGTCGACCTCGACCCGGCGTAGCGCGACCATCACGGCGAAGGCGCCGTAGAGCCCGGCGACCATGTCGGCGAGCGCGGTCGGCGGCAAGACCGGCTCGCGGTCGGCAAAGCCGGTGCGCGCGGCATAGCCCGACATGCTCTCGACCAGGGTCCCGAAACCGGGGCGGTCGCGATAGGGGCCGTCCTGCCCCCAGCCGGAGACGCGCACGATGACGAGGCGCGGGTTGCGGGCGTGCAGGACATCCGGCCCGAGCCCGATTTTTTCGAGCGTGCCCGGGCGGAAATTCTCGATCAGGACCGCGCTCGACGCCGCCAGATCGATGAGGAGGTCGCGCCCCTTCGCCTCGCGCAATGACAGGGCGACGCTCTTCTTGTTGCGCGCGTAGAGCTTCCAGTGGACGCTGACGCCCAGGCTCTGCCAGGCGCGCAGCGGGTCGCCCTTCGCCGGGTCCTCGATCTTCAAGACCTCGGCGCCGAAATCGGCAAGGTGCGACGACACCGCGTTGCCGGCGACGAGGCGCGACAGATCGACGACCCGGATGCCGTCGAGCGGACAGATGGCCCCCGGATCGAACGATCTTGGCGCGAAGGCTTTTTCCGGCAGGCTCATCGGCGGCTTCCGCTCCCTCGTCGCGAAACGCACCTTAGCCGCCGAGCCCGGCAAAGGGAACCGGCCGGCCGGCCTCGCCGTTTGCGTTCGTGCGACGACGCAATTCTTAACGCGTCATGGGCGAGCAGCCCGCGTCGCCGGGTATCGCGGCAAATCGCATGAGGTAACCGGGGCCGGCATGTCGCGCGGCTCCCGGGCCGTCCCGGTTGCGGGCTATTGCGCCGGCGCGGCCGGCGGTGCGCGCCGCGAGCGGCGCGTGCTGCGCCGCTCGGACGGCCCCACGCTGTCGGCGCGCTGCGCGGCGGCGCGTTCGTGCCGCTTCAGTTCCCGTTCGGCCGCGGCCAGCGCGTCGCCGGCCTCGGCGATCCGGCTTGCGACGCCGGCGAGCGAGCGCTCGACCTTGCCGCGGCGCTCGATCAGCGACCGGGCGGACCCCGGATCGCCGGCGGCGACACTCCGCTCGATCGCGGCTTGCAACCGCCCGGCATCCGCGCGCAACCGTTGCGCCAGCAGTTCGAGTTCGGCGAGAGTGCGCCGCAATTCCTCGCATTGCCGGCGACCCAGACGCAGCAGGTTCTCGATGAGGCTCATTCGGCAACTCCGGCCGCGGCTCCGGTCGACATCGCCCCTCGATGCATCCCGGCCAGCGGCCCTCCATGGCGGCGAGTATCCAAGCTGTCGAAATGGCGCTAAGATCCGGTTAAGCTCGGGCCGTGATCGGGCGTGCCGCCTGCCAGGTTGGGGATAAGCCTTTATTAACCGCTTTCGGTAATACTCATTAACGACGCGGGACGGCGCTTGCCGGCCCCACCCGTCGGGGAGATCTCGTCATGCGTGTTCTGCTGGTTGAGGACGATGCCGCGACGGCTGCAAGCATCGAATTGATGCTGAAGAAGGAAAGCTTCATCTGCGATACCACCGATCTCGGCGAGGACGGGCTGGAAATCGGCAAGCTATACGATTACGACATCATCATTCTCGACCTTATGCTGCCGGATATTGACGGTTACGAGGTGCTGCGGCGGCTGCGCGCGGCCAAGGTGCGCACCCCGATCCTGATCCTCTCGGGTCTGGGCGAACTCGATCACAAGATCAAGGGATTGGGCTTTGGCGCCGACGACTTCCTGACCAAGCCGTTCGACCGGCGCGAGCTGATCGCGCGGATCCAGGCGATCGTGCGGCGTTCGAAAGGTCATCCCGAATCGACGATCCGCACCGGCAAGCTGGTGGTCAATCTCGACGCCCGCGTCGTCTCGGTCGACGACCACCCGCTGCATCTGACCGCCAAGGAATACGGCATCATCGAGTTGCTGAGCCTGCGCAAGGGGACGACGCTGACCAAGGAGATGTTCCTCAATCACCTGTACGGCGGGATGGACGAGCCGGAGCTGAAGATTATCGACGTCTTCGTCTGCAAGCTGCGCAAAAAGCTCGCCCAGGCGACCGGCGGCGCGCACTACATCGAGACGGTATGGGGGCGCGGCTACGTGCTGCGCGACCCGGTGGAAGCGACGCCCGAGCTGAGCCGGGCCTGAGGAGCGCTACCGCGCGGCGGCGCCGAGGCGAAACCCGCCGGGCCGGTCGGCGACGACGAGCCGCCACCCGAGCGCCTCGGCGAGCAACCCGGCGAAATAGCCGCCCACCGTGCGCGAGGTCAGCTCGGCGGTCGGCACGGCGAGCGCCAGCGCGGCGCGCAATTCGGGCGACGGCCCGGGGCCCTGGCCGGTTGCGTCGATCTGCGGGCCGCCGGTCCCGCCAGTCAGCCCGGCGCTCAGCACCAGATGCCCGCCGCGCGGCAGCCCCTCGCCGGCGAGCGCCAGCATGTTGCAGGCGAGCTTCTGTTGGTCGAGCGGCAATGCCCGTGCCGCGGCGCCATACTCGCAGTCGATCGCGCTGCCCTCGAAGAATTCGGTCGCGAGCCGATCGGGCGCCGGGCCGGTCAGCCCGCCGCCGCCGAAGCCGTAGGCAAATCGATAGAACTGCAGCCGCCGGCTCGCCTTCCTGGCGCTGTCGCCGACCAGCGCCACGGCATCGCGGACAAATTCGGGCTCCTCGTCGGCCAACAGCTCGGCCCCGTTGCCGATCGCCGAGACCGGGCCGATCAGGTCATGGCACAACCGCGCGGTCAGCAGCTCGACAACGCGCAGATCGATGGTTCGGCTCACGGCGCCATGCTCGCCATCCGGCCGAGCAGCACCGCCGCGCGGTCGAGGTCCTCGGGCCGGTTGGCGTTGAAGAACGGATCGACCGGGTTCACCGGAAAATCCACGCCCGCCAGCCGGTAGCGCGCGGTCCACACATCGACCTTGCGGACGCCCTCATCGATGACCGCTCGCCGCAGCGCCTCGCGCAGATGCACCGGCCACAGCCCGATCACCGGGTGCGGCTGGCCATCCGAGGCGGCGCAGGCGAGCTCCGCCTCGGCCGCCACCATGCCCTCGACCAGCCGCGCCACGAGGTCGGCCGGCAGAAACGGCGCGTCGGTCGCGACGCTGACGACGACCGGGCAATCGGGCCGGTTGGCGGCGGTCCAGTCGAGGCCGGCGAGGATCCCGGCGAGCGGCCCGGCGAAACCGGCGATGCTGTCGGCGACGACCGGCAGCCCGAACCGGGCGAACCGCGCCGGGTCGCCGTTGGCGTTGAGCACCAGAGCAGCGACCTGCGGCCGCACCCGATCGATGACGTGATCGAGCAGGGTTCGCCCGTCGAGCAGCCGCAGCGCCTTATCGCCGCCGCCCATGCGGCGCGCCTGACCGCCGGCCAGCAAGAGCCCAACGATGGTCACGATGCCTCGTCGAACGCCGCGTCTTCCCCCCGGCCGGCCTTGCGGGCGAGGCGGGCCGGCTCGTCGCCGACGGCGCGCGGATCGCCGTCGAAGACGATCCGCTCCTCTCCGGCGAGCGCAACAAAGCGCCGCCCCTTGGCCCGCCCGATCAGCGTCAGCCCGGCCTGGCGCGCCAGCTCGACGCCCCAGGCGGTGAAGCCGGAGCGCGAAATGAGGATCGGGATCGCCATCTGCACGGTCTTGATCACCATCTCCGAGGTCAGCCGCCCGGTGGTATAGAAGATCTTGCCCGCGGGCGAGATCCGGTTGAGGTGCATATAGCCGGCGATCTTGTTGACCGCGTTGTGGCGGCCGACATCCTCCATGTAGATCAAGGGCCGGTCTTCCTCGCACAAGACGCAGCCATGGATGGCGCCGGCGGCGAGATAGAGGCTCGGCACCGTGTTGATCTTGCGGGTCAAGGCATAAAGCCAGGAGGTGCGCAGCACCGCCTGGCGATCGAGCCGCACCTCCTCGAACCGCTCCATCAGGTCGCCGAACACCGTGCCCTGCGCACACCCCGAGGTCAGCGTCTTCTTTTTGAGCTTGTCCTCGAAATCGGTCTCGCGGTCGGTGCGCACGACGACGGTCTCGATCTCATCGTCGTAATCGACGGCGATGATATGGTCCGCGGGACCGAGCATGTTCTGGTTGAGCAGGTAGCCGACCGCGAGGTAGTCGGGGTGGTCGCCGATCGTCATCATCGTGACGATCTCGCGCCCGTTCAGAAACAGGGTCAGCGGCCGCTCGGTGACGACCGCGGTCGCGATCGGCCTGCCGTCCTGGTCGATCCCCTCGACCCGGCGGGTGAGGCGCGGGTCGTCGGGGTCGGGGGCTACCGCAAATTCCTTCATGATGGCGATGATGGGACGCCCCATCTTCCGCTTCAAGTCCGCAAGTGCCATGTTTGCTCTATGGTGCGATCTGCGAGGGGTGGTATGGCCGATACCAAGACATTGTATGACGAGGACATTGTCGCCTGGTCGAAGCAACAGGCCGATGCCCTTCGCGCGGCGGCGCGCAGCGGCTCCAACCTTCAACTGGATTGGGAGAACCTGGCCGAGGAGGTCGAGGATTTGGCAAAATCCTACAGGCTGTCGCTTAAGAGCCACCTCCGCCGCATCGTTCAGCATTTAGTTAAGCTACAGCATTCGCCCGCCGTAGACCCGCGCCACGGTTGGCGACGAACGATTACACACGCTAGGATTGAGATCGAAGACCTGCTAGATGATAGTCCCAGCCTTAGGCGGGAGGTCGAGCCCCTGGTCAAGGACGTGATGGCGAGCGGCATCGAACTTGCTCTCGGAGACCTTCGCGAATACTACGAAGTCAATCATCTCAGCTCGCGAGTGCTCAGGCGAAGCACCACCTATACGCGCGATCAGATTCTCGGCGATTGGTTCCCGCCGGAGCCGGGTGAGCCGCCGCATAGCGCCGAAGAGCCATGAGCTCGATCGGGGGCGACATTTCGCCGGCGCCGTCCTATATGTTTGTCATGATCGACCCGTTTGGACGCACCATCACCTACCTGCGCGTATCGGTCACCGACCGCTGCGACTTCCGCTGTGTCTACTGCATGGCGGAAGAGATGAATTTTCTGCCGAAAAGGGAGCTTTTGACCCTCGAAGAGCTCGACCGGGTGTGCAGCGCCTTCATCCGCCTCGGGGTCAAAAAATTGCGCCTGACCGGCGGCGAGCCGCTGGTGCGGCGCAACATCATGACCCTGTTCCGGGCGCTCGGGCGCCACCTCAAATCGGGCGCGCTCGACGAATTGACCCTGACGACCAACGGCAGCCAGCTTGCCCGTTATGCCGAGGAATTGCGCGATTGCGGCGTGCGCCGGGTCAATGTCTCGCTCGACACGCTCGATCCCGCCAAGTTCACCGAAATCACCCGGCGCGGGCATCTCGACCAGGTGCTCGCAGGGCTTGAGGCCGCCAAGCGCGCCGGGCTCGCGGTCAAGATCAACACGGTGGCGTTGCGCGGGGTCAACGAGGACGAACTCGACGATCTTGTCGCCTGGGCCGGCGCGGAAGGCTTCGATCTCGTCATCATCGAGGTCATGCCGATGGGCGATATCGGCGGCGAAAACCGGCTCGATCAGTATCTGCCTCTGTCACTGGTGCGCGCCCGTCTGCAGCGGCGCTGGACGCTCGACGAGAGCGACTACCGCACCGGCGGGCCGGCGCGTTATGCGACGGTGCGCGAGACCGGACGCAAGCTCGGCTTCATCACGCCGCTCACCCATAATTTCTGCGAGAGCTGCAATCGGGTCCGCCTGACCTGCACCGGTACGCTTTACATGTGCCTCGGGCAGGAGGATGCGGCCGACCTGCGCACGCCGCTCAGGCAATCGGAAAGCGACGAGCCGCTCGACAGGGCGATCCACGAGGCGATCGGCCGCAAGCCGAAAGGCCACGATTTCATCATCGACCGCCGCCACAACCGGCCCGCAATCGCCCGTCATATGAGCGTGACCGGCGGGTGACCGCCATAGCGGCGCGCCGGGGGCTCTCCCCGGGCATGAGGCAAGTCGCGTTTGTCGCCTCCGAGGCCGAGGCGGCGCTACACGCGCTCGCAGAACTGCGCCAGCGCTACGGCACGGTCGAGCCGCAACAGGCCGAGGTGATCGTGCCGCTCGGCGGCGACGGCTTCATGCTCGAAACCGTGCACCGCTTCGTCGGCAGCGGGAAGCCGATTTTCGGCATGCACCGCGGCAGCGTCGGGTTTCTGATGAACTCGTATCGCCTCGACGGGCTTCACGAGCGCCTCGCGGCGGCACAGCCGGTCGAACTGCACCCGCTCGAAATGAGCGCGCGACAGGAGGACGGGACCTCGCGCCGGGCGATCGCCTTCAACGAGGTCTCGCTGTTGCGCGAGAGCCGCCAGGCCGCGAAGCTCAGGGTCAGCGTCGACGGCGTCGTGCGGCTCGAAGAGCTGATGGCCGACGGCATCCTGCTGGCGACCCCGGTCGGCAGCACCGCCTACAATCTGTCGGCGCACGGCCCGATCGTCCCGCTCGGCGCCGGCGTTCTGGCCTTGACCCCGATCAGCGCGTTTCGTCCGCGGCGCTGGCGCGGCGCGCTGTTGCCGCACGGTGCGCGGGTCAGGATCGAGGCGCTCGAAACCGAGAAACGGCCGGTCAGCGCGGTCGCCGACTTCACCGAGGTGCGCGACGTCGTCGCGGTCGAGATCCACGAGAACCGCGACATCGCGATGACCGTGCTGTTCGACCGCGAGGCCAACCTCGAGGAACGCGTCCTGAAGGAGCAGTTCCTCAGCTGACGCGCCGGGCAAAGGTCGCCCGGTGCGTCATGCCCGGCCTTGTGCCGGGCATCCACGTCTTCATCTTCCGGAAGCACAGGCATGGATGGCCGGGTCAGGCCCGGCAATGACGAGAAGGGTTGGTCGCAAGAGAGTTTATTCGAGCGCGAGGGGTTCCCCGGCCAGATCCTCGGCGCGTTCGACCGCGATCAGCACCGCGTAGCCCTTTTTGTCCGGGTCGCGCTCCTTTTCGGGCTGGACCAGCCGGCGCCAGACCTCGTCATAGAAGGGGCCGGACCTGTAGATCCTGGCGGTGCCGTAGAAGCGGGCGATGCCGCCGCGCGGCAATACCCCTTCCTCGCGCAATGACGGCTTGCGGAAGTAGACCGTCAGCTTGCTGCCGTCCTTCATGGCGTCGGCAGAGCTGCCGGTGCCGCGCTCCCACAGCCCGATATGCTCGTCGTCGAACACCATCGTGCCGCCGCGCGGGGTCACCTGGGCAAAGCCGTTGGGCAATACCGAGCCCAAGAGGCAGACATTCGCCGGAAACGCCGAGTTGATGTGCGGGTGCAGGATTTTCGGAATCTTGGCCATGCGAGGTCCTTTCGTTGCCAAAAAATTCAAACATTCACCGCCGAGGGCGCAAAGGCTTCGCTGTGGACGCGAAGAATCCTACCAGCCTCGCCGACGAACAGCGGATGCGGGAGACGCATCGTCAAATTCATTCTCGTCCTCGGCCATCGGACGTGGTTGCGAGTATAACTCATGCCAGCCCGGCCGCGCGCGCCCGGCGTTCGGCGCGAAACCCAAAACATTTTACGCGAATGTGACCCGCTTCACACGTATCGGACGGGCGCGCCGCTATATTGACCGTCGATCGGGCGCTTGCCTTTGTCCCGATCGGGTTTGAGGAGACTGGTCATGCGAAACGCGGTCCCGATGCGCTGGATAGAGCAGGCAGAGGCGCGGCAGGTGCTGACGGCGGCGCGGTTCGCGCGCGCGCCGACGGTTCCATGGGGCGCCACGGCCGGGGCGGCGGCGGCACAATTGCTCCCGCGGCTGCGCGCGTGGCTGGCTGAGCGGCACCCGTTGGGCTGGCAGGTTCTTCAGGCGCAGCCGGCGCTGGTCCGCCGGCCGGCTTGTCGCCCCGAGCGCCGCCGCGACGGCGACAGCTATTGCTGCACCTGGTGAGGCGCCGGATCGAGCGTGCCCGGCGCCACCGGGATGTTGTCGATCAGCCGGGTGCGGCCGATGCGCACGGCGGCGAGCAGGCGGGCGGGACCGGCGAGCCGGGTCAGCGGCGCCAGATCGGCGGCATCGCGCAATTCGAGGTAATCGACCGCGAAGCCGGCATCGCGCAGCCGGGAGATGCCGCGCTCCAGGGCGGCGGCGACCGCGCCGGGATGCTGCGCGATGACGCCCGCGGTCTCGCGCAGCACCCGGTAGACGAGCGGCGCGGTGCGCCGTTCCTCGGGCGCGAGGTAGGCGTTGCGCGACGACAGCGCGAGCCCGTCGGCCTCGCGCACCGTGGCCACCCCCTCGATCCGCACCGGAATGTCGAGGTCGCGGGCAAGGCGGCGCACCACCAGCAGCTGCTGGTAGTCCTTTTCGCCGAAATAGGCGGCATCCGGCAGGCACTGCAGCAGGAGCTTGGCAACGACGGTCGCGACCCCGGCGAAATGCCCGGGGCGAACCGCGCCGTCGAGGCCCTCGCTGACCCCGCCGACCTCGACCGACGTGGCAAAGCCGGGCGGGTACATCTGCGCGACCGTCGGGATGAAGACGAGATCGATGCCGGCGCTGTGAAAGGCGCCAACGTCGGCCGCCTCGCTGCGCGGATAGGCGGCAAAATCCTCCGCCGGTCCGAATTGCTTCGGATTGACGAACAGCGAGGCGACAATCCGGTCGCACTCAGCGCGGGCGGCGCGCACCAGCGTCAGGTGCCCCTCGTGGATCGCCCCCATCGTCGGCACCAGCCCGACCCGTTCGTGCCGCGCCCGCCAGGCGGCGACCGCCCGGCGCAATGCCGCGACGCTGCGAGCAACTTCAGGCGCGCCGGTCGCCATCGCTAACGCCCGTCGAGCACGCGGTCGACCATCGCCTGGGCGGCGCCGAGATAGTTGGCGGGGTCGGTGAGCGCGCGCAGCCGCTCGGCGCCAAGCGGCCCGGCGACCGCCGGGATGTCGAGCAGCACGTCCAAAAGCGGTCGCTCGCTCTCGATCGCCAGGCGGCAGGCGTCGTAGACGAGGTCGTGCGCCTCGTTGCGCCCGGTATGCGGGGCGAGGCCCATCATCACCGCCTCGGCGACGATGAGGCCGTGCGTCATGCCGAGGTTCTTCGCCATGCGGGCGGGATCGACGATCAGCCCGCCGAGCATGAACCCGGCCTGATGCAGCGCGCCGGCGGCATAGAGGAAGCTCTCCGGCACGGCGATCCATTCGACATGCCAGGGGCCGGTGGCGCGCTCGAAATCGCTGACCAGCGCATCGAGCATGAGGCCGGCATGCTGGCGCAATGCCTTGGCGGCGGCGAGGATCAGCTCGCACGAGATCGGGTTGCGCTTCTGCGGCATCGTCGAGGAGGAGCCGCGCCCGGCGACGAACGGCTCGGCCGCCTCGCCGAACTCGGTCGCCGACATCAGCATCACGTCGAACGCGATCTTGCCGAGGCTGCCGCCGACGAGGGCGAGGAACTGCACGGTCTCGGCGATGGCGTCGCGCGCGACATGCCAGGTGATCGCCGGCTCGGCGAGGCCCAATTCGCGCGCCAGCTCGCTGCGCGACGCGACGGCCGCATCGCCCTCGCCGAGCGAGGCGAGCGTCCCGGCGGCGCCGCCGAATTGCACGGTCAGCACCCGCGGCTTCAGCTCGGCGAGCCGCGCGGCATGGCGGTCGAACGCGGCGAGCCACACCGCCGCCTTGTAGCCGAAGGTGACCGGCAAGGCATGCTGCAGATGGGTGCGCCCGGCCATCGGGGTGTCGCGATAGCGCCGGGCGAGCCCCGCGAGATGGCCGCGCAATGCCGCCAGATCGCTCTCGATCAGGCCAAGCCCGTCGCGGATCTGCAGGACCGCGGCGGTGTCCATGATGTCCTGGGTCGTCGCCCCCCAATGCAGCCAGCGCCCGGCCGCGCCGGCGCGCTCGGCGAGCTGGCGCACCAAGCGGCAGGATCGGATAGCCGACCGTCTCGGTCTCGCGTTTGAGGCGCGCCAGGTCGAGCGCTGCGGGGTCGGCCGCGACGGCAGCGACGGCGCCGGAGATCGCCGCGGCGGCCTCGGACGGCACGATGCCGAGCCGCGCCTGGGCACGGGCGAGCGCCGCCTCCACCTCGGCGCAACGCGCGATGAAGGCAAGCTCGCCGAACGCCGCGCGCATCGCCGCGCTGCCGAACATATCGCCGAACAGGGTCGATGACAGCATGCCGATGGTCATAGCGAATTCATGAACCACGAAGAGACGAAGCTACGCAAAATCGTTGGAACGGCTGCCGCGCCATGCTGCGTCCTTCGTGCCTTCGTGGTTAATCCTCGGCGAACGGAACCCAGTCGCCGTCGGCCAGGCGTTCCAATGCCGGGAAGCGCGCCTTGTAGGCCATCTTCGGGCTCTCGGCGATCCAATAGCCGAGATAGACGTAGGGCAGCCCCGCGCGGCGGCATTCCTCGACCAGCCACAGAATGCTCCAGGTGCCGAGGCTGAGCCGCTCCTTCGCCGGATCGAAAAAGCTGTAGACGGCGGAGAGGCCGTCATCGAGCCGATCGACCAGCGACACCGCGACGAGCGCACCCTGCGGCTCGCGGATTTCGACGATCGCGGTGCGCACCGCGCTGTCTTCGACCATGCTGCGGTAGTCGGCATAGCTCATCGCCGCCATGTCGCTGTCGCGGTGGCGCGAGCGCTGATAGAGGGCGAACAGCCCGAATTGCTCGGGGGTCGCGCGCGGCGCCAGCAGCTGGCCGGCGAGCGCGTCGTTGGCGTTGCGCACGCGCCGGGTCGAGCGGGTATGGACGAAGCGGTTGACGGCGATGCGAACCGGCACGCAGGCGGCGCACGAGCGGCAGGCCGGGCGGTAGGCAAAACGGTGGCTGCGCCGGAAACCGGCGCGCGACAGCTCGTCGTAAAAGGCGGCGGCGGCGCGGCCGGCCAGCTCGACGATCAGCTTCTTTTCGGCGCGGCCCGGCAGGTAGGGGCAGGGGGCCGCGGCGGTCGCGAAAAATTGATGAAACAGGCCGAGGCTGTTGACCGGACTGTTGTGCGGGTTCTGCCAGCCAACCGAGGCCGACGCAGCCGCCGGCGGGGACGGCGACGGGGCTTGCGGGCGGGACCGCTCCCGCCGCGATCGCGTGCCGCCCGACCCGATCTCCATCCTCGGTCCCCCTCTCGTTGGCGCGCTTGGGTTGACGACGCCCGATGTTGTCATGCCAGCATGCCAGAGGCATGACTAAGGGACAACACCTGCGCCGTGGTTGGTGCCGCCCGGCGGCTGGCCCATATACCGCTTCAAGGCGCCGGTCCGGACCGGCGCCCGAGCCGCATTTCATCGCATTGACCGAAGCGCGGCGGGGCGGCGGCGGCTGCGCCGCGATGGAGGCCGGTTTGCCGCCGTTGAGGATCATCGTCGCCGGCATGGCCGGCCAATATCCGGTGGGCGGCATCGCCTGGGATTACCTGCAATATGTCATCGGTCTGGCCTCGCTCGGCCACGATGTCTTCTATCATGAGGACACCTGGTGCTGGCCCTACCATCCCGGCGTCAACCGGATGACCGACGATGCCGGCTATTCGGTTGGGTTCCTGAAAGACTTTTTTCGGCGCTACGCTCCGGCGCTGGCCGGGCATTGGCATTACCGGCATCTGCATGAGGCGAGCTACGGCATGTCGCGCCGCGCCTTCGACAGGGCGGCACGCAGCGCCGATCTGTTCATCAACATAAGCGGCGCAAGCTTTCTTCCCGACGCCTTGTCGCCGCACTGTCTGAAGGTCTTTGTCGATACCGATCCCGGCTATAACCAGATCGTGCTCGGCGAGCGTCCGGCCTGGTCGGAAAATGTCGAGCGGTGGCGCGCCGGGGTCCTGGCGCACGACCGTCATTTCACCTATGGCGAGAACATCGGCGCGCCGGATTGTCGGGTGCCCACCGCCGGTCTCTGCTGGCAGAAGACCCGGATGCCGGTTGTCCTGGATCTCTGGGAGGGGATCCCGATCCGGGATTCGCCGGCCGGCGCGTGGAGCACGGTGATGACCTGGAACGTGTTCCGCGGAAAGCTCGAATACGGCGGGGCCGAGTATCGCGGCAAGGCCGCCGAATTCGACAAGATCATCGGCCTGCCGCGGCAGGCCCGGTTGCCGTTCCGTCTGGCTCTCGGCGGCACCGAGGCCCCGGCCGCACGGCTCAGGGCGGCGGGCTGGACGGTCGAGAACGGGCCTGCCGTCACGCTGACGCCGCAAGACTACCGGGACTACATCGCCGCATCGCGCGGCGAAGTCTCGGTCGCCAAGGAGGTGTATGTCGCGCTGCGCACCGCCTGGTTCAGCGGCCGGTCGGCCTGCTATCTTGCCGCCGCGCGCCCGGTCGTGGTGCAGGACACCGGCTTCAGCCGGACGATCCCGACCGGATGCGGCCTGCATGCGTTCAGCACTGCCGAACAGGCGGCGGCGGCGATCGGCGCGGTCGAGCGCGATTATCGGCACGAGGCGCGGTTCGCGAGAGAGCTGGCGCACGCTCATTTCGATTCGCGGCAGGTTCTGACCAGGCTTATCGATGACGCGCTGGCCGGGCCGCGCGATAGCGGCGGCGCGGCCCCCCCGGCGCCGTAATCCTGGCCCGTGCCGGGGTGCCCGGCGGCGCACCCGATGCTTCCCCGGCTCGATTTTTCGCTTTAACCTATCGCTAACCGACGGGATGTTAGCTTGCTGACCGGCGGTCTACGGGCGCCACGGCACATCGCGGGGCTGCGAAGGTTGGAGGAAGGTTTTGTTGAGACGCGCGAGACAGGTTTTCGCCAACCTTGGAGAGAGTGGGGCGACTGCTGTCGAGTTCGGCATTGTCGGCGTGCTTTTCCTGATGCTGTTGCTGGCGATATTCGAGCTCGGCTACATGGTGTTTGTGCAGTCGATGCTTGACAGTTCGGCGCGCAGCGCCGCTCGCCTGATCCGCACCGGCCAGGCGACGGGCGGCAATGCGCAGGCCACGTTTGAGGCTAATTTGTGCCCCCCGGGCGGCACGATCAGCGGTATCATGGGTTGCGGCAACATAATTTACCAGGTACAGGACTTCCCCAATTGGGCGGGGGCGAATACTGCGCTCACGACACCGCCCACCTGCACCCCGCCGGCCACGTGCAACCCGTTGAGCGGCAGTGGGGCCCCCGTCTTCAACGCCGGCACCTGCACCACGCCCGGCAACCCGCAGATCATCGCCGTGCAGGTCGCCTACAACTACAAGTTCTTCACCCTGTGGATCGGGCAGCTGCTCGGCGGCAGCACGCGGTCGGCATATCTGATGTTGACCGTGGTTTTCCAAAACGAGCCGTACTGCAGCGTCGGATGATCCGCCTCTTGCGCAATCTTTGGCGGCACCGCGGCGGGATCGCCATGATTGAATTCGCCTTCGCGGTGCCGGCAATGCTGCTGATGTTCCTCGGCGTCTACGAGGTGTCGCAGGCCCTTATCGTGTACATGAAGGTGATCGACGTCGCCGACACGGTCTCCGACCTGGTCGCGCAGCAGACTACGGTCAACAGCGCCGCCTTGACCAATTATTACACCGCCGGGCAGTTGGTGATGACGCCGAGCGCGCCGGCCGGTCTGGGCCTCGCCATCGCCAGCGTCGTCTTCAACGCCCCCAGTCCGCCGCCCGCAGGCTGCACGGCCGGCAGCCCGTGTCTCGCCTGGCAGGTGACCCGCGGCGGCGCAGCGGCGATGACCGATGCCGTCACCGCCGCGACCGGGCTCGGCAGCACCGCGGCCGGCAGCACAGACAGCGTCATCGAGGCACAGGCGACCTATACCTATACGTCGGTCTTCAA
The DNA here is from genome assembly GCA_963789255.1 of uncultured Alphaproteobacteria bacterium. Taxonomy (GTDB): domain Bacteria; phylum Pseudomonadota; class Alphaproteobacteria; order ATCC43930; family CGMCC-115725; genus DATARH01. Next base: position 884,846 of record CAWBJW010000002.1, read on the forward strand.
ATATGTGATCCCGCAGGGGATCACGATAACGGCGCGCGTCTTTTCGCGGCCCCGGGTGGTCTTCTCGATCCCGTGCACAGCGCCATGCAACTAGGAGCAAATCTCTTTCAGGTCGATCGGCCAATGCCGGCCCCTCACCCCAACCCTCTCCCCGCGGCCGCGGGGAGAGGGTTGGACCCGCGCGAAGCGTGGGAGGGTGAGGGGCCGGCACGGTGCGAGCCGATATGACCGAAACTTGCTCCTGATCGGCCACAAATGCGGAGTGACCTGACATGCGTTTCGCCGCCGTTCGGTTGCTGACCAAGATTCGATCGCTGCCGGCCTGCCGGAGCGGCCAGGTCGCGATCATCTTCGCGTTTGCCGCGACGATGCTGTTCATCGCGATCGGGATGGGCATCGATCTGTGGCGGGCTTACGCGGTCAAGGCGCGCCTTCAATCTGCGGTCGATGCCGCCGCGCTCGCCCTCGCCTCAACCGATCGGACGCAGTACACCAATCCCCAGGATCCTTTTCTGGTGTCGCGGGTGCAGGCGTATGTCAGCACCAATTACCCCACGGCGGCACTGGGTACGCCGGGCGTGCCGGTGCTCAGCTACGGCGGCACCAACCTGAACACCATCATTGTCACCGACAGCGCGACCATCCCCACCACGTTCATGAACATCGTCGGCGTCAATTCTCTATCGGTCAGCGCCACCGGGCAGGCCCAGGCGGCCTGGTCGAATATCGACTTCTACCTGCTGCTCGACAGACTCGCCCTCGATGGGGATGGCCGCGACGACAGCCGGCATCAACACGTTGGCCGCCGCCACGCTGCAGCAATGCGACTACCCGCCATCCGGCGCCAGCAACCCGAGCTGCGGCTGCGGCTTCGCCTGCCATGAAACAACTCCGGGGAACGATCATCAGTGCCCCCCGGCCTGGTCTGGCTCGGTCTCTTACAATACAACTACAAACAGTTGGGTATATTTAAGTGGCGTCGATTATCAAGCTAAAATAGCAAATACAGGTCATACTCCGCCCAACACCACCTATTGGACATCGAAAGGCAACGACACATCCTGCAGCGTCGAACCTGGATTGGGCAACCCCGTGGCTTACCCAGACAATTACGCATTGGCACGAAATCTCGGCGTGACGCTGCGCATCGACGACCTGAAAACGGCGGTATCACAGCTGATGACCACGGCGCAGACTACCGAAACGACGTATAATCTCACCAACGCCTTTCGGATGGCGATCTATACCTTCGATGTCAACCTCAACAACGGCGTCTCTCCCGGCGGCCCGATCACCCAAGCCCTGACGTCCGATCTCACCACGGCCGCTTCGTCGGCGGCCAACATCCAACAACTGGAGATGTGCTCGAATAACGTGACCCTGATCAATGGCACATGCACGAGCAACAGCGACGCCGACACCAACTATACGGCCGCCATGACCGGGATCAACACGATAATGCCCACTCCCGGCCAAGGCACCCAATCTCCCGGAGACACCCCCAAGGAAGTTCTGATGCTCGTCACCGACGGCGTTGAGGATGAAACCGTCGGCAGCTGCACGACCTCCGGCGGTTCACCGCCAGGAACGAACTCGCCATACGTCGTGTGCGGCAACAGCACCCGTCAGCAGTCGGTAATGAGCACGTCATATTGCACGACGATCAAGAACAGGCAGATCTTGGTCGCGGTCTTGTATCTGGAGTACGAACCATTCTGGGGCATACCATCCGGGAACAATAACTGGTATAAGAACAATGTTTTACCTTACAATCAACCGCCGCCCCCCACCGGCATCCCGCCGGCCACCCCCACGCCCATCGAAACGGCGCTGCAAAATTGCGCGTCGGTGGTCGCGACCGGGCCGCTCTACGCCAAGGTTATAGAGGGCGGCGATATTTCGGCTGCCCTGTCCAACCTGTTCAGTCAGGCGGTCAACGCCGTCTATCTATCCAAGTGAGGCGCGATATCCGCCGCACCGCCCGCGTTCGATAGGCGCTGATCGAGCTGATAGAGCAGCATCGGGTTGACCTGGAAGCGCAGGCGCAGCGCGTCGCGATCGAGCGCCGTCAGCGCCGCGCGCTCGCCCTCGGCGAGGTCGCAGCTTGCGGCGTAGCGGGCCGGGTCGCGGCGAAAGGCGGCGCATGCCGCGGGATCGTCGATGAGCGTGAAGATCGCCGCCGCGAGCGCGCTGCGCTCGGGCGCGGTTGCCGGATAATGCGGCGCCGCCGGTGCAATCGGCGCGAGTTCGGTCCAGCCGACGACGGCATAGACATGGTGCCAGGACGGTTCGAACAGCGCCGATTGCGGTGTCCGGTCGCCGATCATCCCGGCGAGGATCTGCAGGGCGCGGCATTCGACATTGCCGCTGTCGTCGAGCGCGGCGGCATCGAAGCTCAACAGATAGCGCAGATTGCCGGCCGCCAGCCGCTCGAAGATGACCCGGTCGGTGGCGAGGTCGGGATGCGGGTAGCGCGGCGTTCCGGGATAATGCGACAGCCCGCCGCTGGCCAGCACGACCGCGCGCCGGCCGGTCCGCTCCAGCGCACGGGCCAGCGCCTGCCCGAAGGCGAAGCAGCGCTCGGGCGTGGGCTGCGGCGGGACATAGGCGTTGACGAACACCGGCAGGAACGCCGTCTCGCGCGGATAGCCGCAGAAATCCAAGGGGATCGTGAACGCGGTGCCGAGCGCCGCATCGAGGGTGAAGGCCGGGTCGAAGCCGCTTTCCAAGAGCTCGCGCAATAGCGCATAGCCGGCCGCGCCGTCAACCGGCCACCAGCCCTCGTGCCCGCCGCTGCCCTGGGCGCGCGCGCCGCAATGGATGGCAAAGGCCGGCACGCAGCGCACGACGAAATCGTCGCAATGGGCGTTCGAGATCACCATCACCAGATCGGGTTCGAGCGCGCGGAAGCGGTCGCCAACGTCGCGCATCGCCGCGGCGACCCGGGCGACCTGCGCCCTATCCTCGGTCTCCGGCAGCGTCAGGAATTGCGGCGCATGCGGCACGATCGCCGCGCCGACGATGCCGGGCCGGGATTTTGCGGAATTGCTCATCGATCCCTCGCTTTGGCGCCTGGCACCGCCTAACGAAAAAGCAGGAGGACGGCGCTCACCGAAGAGACCGCCAGGATAGCGATCCGCAATACTCCGGTGTTGATGAATCTCGAGAGCGCCGGAGCAACCAGATAGCCCATGCCGACCCCGGGCAGCAGCGCCACGCCGAGCGCCAGCTCACGCCGGCCAAAGACGCCAAGCAACGCCAGCGCGGCCACCGCAATCGCATAGCCGACCGCAAAGAACGCGCCGAGCATTGCCCGGAACTGAGCCGGCTTCGCGTTTTGCAGAACCAAGGAGATGGCCGGACCGTGAACCCCCACCATGGTTCCCATGATGCCGGATACGGCGGACCCGGCGAGAAGGACCCTCGGTGTCACGGCAATCCTCCGCGATGCGACACTGATCAGGACAGCGAGCAGGATCACCGCCCCGAACAGCCTCGGAAGATAGGCGCGGGCGACAAGTTTGAGGGCGACGGCCCCGACGCCGGTCCCGATCGTGAGGCCGACCAACGCCAGGCCCAGCGTGGCGCGGTCGATCTCGGCGCGATCGCGGTAGGCGGTCGCGGCCGCCAGAGCGATGCCGGCGAAGAGCATCGGGCCCGGAATGAACCGTGTGTCAACGAGCGCGAGCAGCGGCACCACCAGTAGCGCCATGCCGAGGCCGACCGCCGCCTGAAAGGCAGAGCCGAGGGCCATGATCAGGGTCGCGACAGCGAACTCCGGCGCGGATGGCATAGCAGGCTCAACCGTTGCGAGGGGTCGGCAAGGGATCTGGCGGGAATCCAGCGTAACCGGATGATTTTTCTGCGCAACCCTGTTGGCCCACGACGTGCAAAGCCGTTATCGTGCGCGCCGCGACCGCCGCCGCCGTTATCCCGGAGCCATCATGCCGATCATTCCCGAGGTGCTCGAATTCGCCGACGAATTGAGCGCGATCCGCCGCGACATCCACGCTCATCCTGAAATCGGCTTCACCGAGGAGCGCACCGGCGATCTCGTCGCCAAAAAGCTCGCCGAATATGGTTGCGAGGTGCATCGCGGCCTCGCCACCACCGGCCTCGTCGGCACGATCCGGCGCGGCAATTCGCTGCGCGCGATCGGCCTTCGGGCCGACATGGACTGCCTGCCGATGCAGGAGCTGAACGACTTCGCGCACCGCTCGCAATACGAGGGCCTGATGCATGGCTGCGGCCATGACGGGCATACGACGATGCTGCTCGGCGCCGCGCGCTACCTCGCCGCGACGCGCAATTTCGAGGGCACCGTGCATTTCATCTTCCAGCCGGGCGAGGAAGGCTATGGCGGCGGCCGGGTCATGGTCGAGGAGGGGCTGTTCGAGAAATTCCCGTGCGATGCGGTCTTCGCGATGCACAACAAGCCGGGCATCCCGATCGGGCATATGGCGGTGCGGGCCGGACCGATGCTCGCCGCCTCCGACCGCTTCGACATTCGCATCAAGGCGCAGGGCGGCCACGCGGCGCAGCCGCATCACGGCACCGACCCGTTCGTGATCGGAGCGCAGATCGTCATGGGATTGCAGACGATCGTCTCGCGCAATGTCGACCCGGTGGAACCGGCGGTGATCACCATCGGCTTCATGCGCGGCGGCTCGGCCTACAACGTGATCCCCAACGAATTGCACATCGGCGGCACGGTGCGCAGCTTCCAGCCGGAGGTGCGCGACCTGCTGGAGCGTCGCATGGGCGAGGTTGCGCACGGCACCGCCGCGGTGCACGGCGCCACCGCCGAACTGACCTACCGCCGCGGCTACCCGCCGACGATCAACCATGCCGACGAAGCCGCGTTCGCCGCCGATGTCGCGGCCGAGATCTGCGGCGACGAGCAGGTCGAGCGCAACGTCGCGCCATCGCTCGGCGGCGAGGATTTCTCCTACATGTTGCTGGCACGGCCGGGCGCGATGCTGTGGCTCGGCAACGGGCCGGGCGAGGGCGGCTGCCTCTTGCACAACGCGCGCTACGATTTCAACGACAGCGCGCTGCCGGTCGGGGTCAGCTTTTTCGCGCGGCTCGCCGAGCGGTTTCTCGCGGCTGAATGAGGCAAGGTCATGAGAGTGCATGTCGTCAATGTGTTGCGGCCCACGCCCGAGACCACCGGAAAGACCCTCGACCGCATCGGCGATCTCGCAAGGCAGGTCGAAGTCGAGAGGGTTCGCGGGTTTGTGGGTTACCGATTCGTTCGGACGCGGCCGGCCGACCCTCGATCCGATCGTGCTGATGAGCGTCATTGCCGCGCTCACCCGGCGGATCGAGATCGGCACCTGCGTGTTGCAGGTGCCGGTGCGCCACCCGGTCGAGCTGGCGCACCGCATCGCGGCGCTCCATGCGATAACCGGCGCGCGCCTGCAACTCGGGCTCGGCAGCGGTTCGACCAAGGCCGATTTCGATATCGTCGGGGCCGATTACGAAACGCGCTTCAAGACGCTGATGAATTCGCTCGACATCATGCGCAAGGCGTGGCGCGGCGAGCCCTTGGAAGGCGGCGCGCTGACCCCGTGGCCGGGCACCGAGGGCGGCCCCGCCCTCCTGCTCGGCGCCTGGCGCAACAAGCGCTGGATCGTCTACGCGGCCGAAGAATGCCAGGGCTGGATCGCATCGGGCCTTTACTCGCAACCGGAAGAGCTCGCGAGCGGGATGAAAATCTACCGCGACGCCGGCGGCAGGCGCGCGATCCTGGCCAATGTCATCGTCGATCTGGCGGGCAATGCCGAAGGCATGCCGCTCGGCGGCCGCGCGACGGTCATGCTGACCGGGGGCGAGGCCGCAGCGCGCGACAAGCTGAAGCGCATCAAGGATGTCGGCTTCGACGACATATTGTGCATGACCGCGCCCGAAAGCCTCGACGATCTGGCGCGACTGCGCGACGCAATCTGAACCGACGAGGCGGCCGGCTCAGCAGATAGGGACCAGCCATGCGCATCGTCATCACCGGCGGATGCGGCTTTCTCGGGCGGCGGGTGGCGATCCGGCTGTTGCAACAGGAGAGCGGCCTCGGGCCGACCGGCGAGCTGGTGCTGTTCGACAATGCCGCGCCGGCGTTGCCCCTGCCCGAGGACAAGCGCCTCAGGCTGGTCACCGGCGACATCGCCGACCGGGCCACCGTGACCCGGCTGATCGGGCCCGGCACCGATGCGGTGTTCCACCTCGCCGCGATCGTCAGCGGCGAAGCCGAGGCGAACACCGAGCTCGGCTACCGGGTCAATCTCGACGGCACCCGCGCCGTGCTCGATTCCTGCCGCGCGCTGGGGACCGCGCCGCGCGTCGTCTTCGCCAGCTCGCTCGCGGTCTATGGCGGCGCCCTGCCGCCTTCGGTCGGCGACGACACCGCTTTGACCCCGCAGACCTCGTACGGGACCCAGAAGGCGATCGGCGAGCTCCTGGTCAACGATTACAGCCGCAAGGGCTTTGTCGACGGCCGCGCGCTGCGCCTGCCGACCGTGGTGGTGCGGCCCGGGCGGCCCAACCGCGCCGCCTCGACCTTCGCCTCCTCGATGATCCGCGAGCCGCTCTGCGGGCAGGACGCGGTATGCCCGGTCAGGCCCGACACGGTCATGGCATTGGCTTCGCCCCGCCGCATCGTCGAGGGGCTCGTCCATGCCCTCGATCTGCCGGGCGCGGCCTTCGGTGCGAGCCGGTCATTGCAATTGCCGGGCTTTTCGGTCGCGGTCGGCGAGATGGCGGCGGCCTTGCGCCGCGCCGGCGGCGAGGCTGCCTATGCCCGCATCCGCTGGCAGCCCGACCCGCTGATCCAGGCGATCGTTTCGGGCTGGCCACGGGCGCTCTTGACGCCGCGCGCCGAGGCGCTCGGCTTCGGCCGCGACCGCGGCATCGACGAGGTCGTCGCGGCCTTCATCGAGGACGACCTCGCCGCCCAGAAACAGCTGGCGGGCTGATACGAAAGGTTCGATCAGGCAACCCTTAGCGGCACCGGGCCGGATGTCGTTTGGCCGGCCCCTTCGGTAACCCGCTCGAGCTGGCCGACGGTCTCCTTGCCGAAGATCAGCGGGATGAAGGCGCCAAGCGACACAATGACGACAATCGTGCCAAAAAAGGCGACCGGCGAGCCGGTGTGCGGCTCGACCAGGAACGGCGCCAGGACGCCGGCGAAGATGCGCCCGAATGCCTCGCCGAAGATGTTGCCCCGCCCGCGCAAACTGGTCGGAAACTGCTCCGACAGATAGACCCGCACCGCCGGGAAGGATGACAGCGCGGTAAAGCCGATGATCATCGCGCCGGCGCTCATCAAGACGTTGGCGTAATCCCCCGCCAAGTGGGCGCCCGCCATCAGGACGAGCCCGGGGAATGCGCCCAAAAGCGCGAAGGCGATCGTCCAGCGCCGGCCGACAATTTCCATCAGGTAGCCGTTGAACGCCTTGCCGGGAATCGACGCCATAAACACGATCGTGGTGATGCCGAAGCTCATCGTCACCGCGGCGCCCTGGTCGATCAGGGCTTTCGGCAAGAGGATCGCGATCAGGTAGTAGGCGCTGCTGGCGGCGATGCTGGTCACGATGCCGACCGCGGTCCAGCGGAACTGGCCGCGGGCAAACAGGGCGCTGAACGGCGGCAGCTGCTCGCGCGCCTCGTGCAGGTTCGGGCCGAGATCGGCGACCGTCAACGGCGTCACGCGGCTGCCGCAGCGCCGGATGAACTGGTTCACGGTGTCGACCGCCGCCTGGCTCCGGCCGCGCCGCAATTGCCAGCGCGGGCTGTCCGGGATCACGAAATGCACCATCACCGGCACCACGAACAAGGCCAGCCCGCCGGGCAGCGCGATCAGCCGGAAGCCGTTCGGGTCATGGGCCAGCAGAACCCCGACCAACGGCAGCAGCGCGAAGGCGCTCGCCAGGCAGATCTCGTAGATCGCGCCGTAGGTGCGCCGGTGCTGCGCCGGCATCAGTTCGGCGGCGATTGGGAACGGCGCGGTGATCGCAAAGCCGAGGCCGAGGCCGGTCAGCAGGCGGACGATGATCAGCTGCTCGGCGGTCTGCACGAGCGGGATCATCAGCGTGAAGAAGGTCATGCCGACGACGCCGACCTGGATGATCACCTTGCGGCTGACATGGTCCGAGATCGCCGCGGCGATGAAACCGCCGACCACCACGAACAGCGTCGCGGCAATGCTCAGGAAGCGGATCTGGTCCGGGGTGATGTGCAGCGGTCCCTTGGCCAGCACGAGCAGCGAGCCGGTCAGCGCCAGATCGTACCCATCGACAAAACCGACCAGCCCCAGCACCAGAATCACCGCAACGTGAAAGGCGCTGAACGGTATGCTGTCGAGCTTGCGGCCAAGCAGAAAGCTCGCTGAATTCCCTGACGATAGTGCTGCGTCGGCCATCGCGCTCTCCCAAATGGTCAACCGGGGGAACGGGCATGCCGCGATCTGCGGAGCGGTTCGACAGCAGTATTCGCCAAGCTGCTGCTTCGGCGGTTTCTACTGTCAACCTGCCTCTCCGTCGAGGCCCCGGCTCACCCGAGTTGACACGATGTTTGTGTTGGCAGCCGGAGCCCGCCACCCGGCCTCCGACTGCAGACCCTATTGGGCCAGCAAAAAACTAGCGCGGGGCCGGATGCCTTGTCATATGACAAGCCGGAATAGCGGCAGCGCGCGCCGGTCGGCTTGCCGCGGCAAAATTCGGGCGCTATCGTCCGTGGTTTATCATCGGCAATTTTTGGAAGAGGGGCGCCGAGGATCCCGCGGCGGCGCTCCGGCGCCGCCGCGGGTCGCGCGTCAGGCGTACTCGGAAGTCAGCTCGGTCACCGTTTCGAGCTGGCCGACGGTTTCCTTCCCGAACAGCAGCGGGATGAAGGCGCCGATCGCCACGATGACGAAAATCGTGCCGAAGAAGATCGTCGCCGAGCCGGTATGCGGTTCCATCAGATACGGCGCCAAGCCGCCGGCGAACAGCCGCCCGAACAACTCGCCGAAGATGTGCCCGCGCCCGCGCAATGCTGTGGGGAACTGCTCGGACAGATAGACGCGTGTTGCGGTGAAGGCCGACAGCACCGTGAAACCGATGATCAACCCGCCCGCCACCATCACCACGCCGCTAAACTGGCCCGCTTTGTGCGCCAGCAGCATCAGCACGAGGCCCGGCAGCGATCCCACGAGTGCGTAGGCGATCGTCCAGCGCCGCCCGATGATCTCCATCAGGAAGCCGGTGAAACCCTTCCCGAAGAAGCTTGCCGCATAGACGATCGAGGTCAATCCCAGGCTCGCGCTTACCGCGAAGCCCTGATCGTTGAGCGCCTTCGGCAACAGCACCGAAATCAGGAAATAGGCGGTGCCGGCGCACAGGCCGGAGAGGATGCCGACCGTCGTCCAGCGCAGCTGACCTTTGGCGAACAAGGCCCAGTAGGGCGGAAGCTGCTCGCGCGCAGCTTCCATGTGGTCACCGAGCCCCTCCACCGTCAGCGGCGATACCCGGCTGCCGGCGCGACGGATGATCCCGTTGACGATATCGACCGCGACCTGCGGCTGGCCTTTGCGCAAATGCCAGCGCGGGCTTTCGGGCAGCACGTACCAAATCAGCACCGGCACGACGGTGATCGACAGCCCGCCCGGCAATGCCAGAAAGCGAAAGGCGTATTCGTTGCCGGCGAGCAGACCGCCGATAAACGGTACCACGGTGAAGGAAGCGGCCAGCGCCATCTCGTAGATCGCGCCGTAGGTGCGCCGGTGTTGCGCCGGCATCAATTCGGCGGCGATCGGGAACGCCGCCGAGACGGCGCCGCCGGCGCCGATGCCGGTCAGCAGGCGCACGATGATCAGCTGCTCGGCGGTTTGCACCAGCGGGATCAGCAGCGTGAAAAACGTCGTGGCGATCACGCCGATCAGCATGATCGTCTTGCGGCTCCAGTGGTCGGACACCGCCGAGGACAGGAAACCGCCGACGCACAGCATGAAGGTCGGGCCGACCGCGAGCCAGCGTATGTCGGGCCCGGTCAGGTGCAGCGGTCCTTTCGCCAGCACCAGGAGCGAGCCGGTCATCACCAGATCGTAGCCCTCGATGAAGCCGACCAGGGCGAGCACAGCGATGATCAAGATGTGGTAGGCGCTGAACGGGATGCTGTCGAGCTTTTGCCCGAGTACATGGCCGGCGGGGATTCCCGATCGGCCGACGGCACCGGTGGCCTGCATGGCGTCCTCCCAATCTGTCCAATGCGCGGGCGGGCTCGGCTGACCGTCGCCGCCTCTGTTTCCCGGCCGCTTTCGCCGGTCGTTGGGGGCAGCCTAATCGAGTGGGCGAGCGCTGTCACCGGGGAAAGCGCCGTATCGTCCGCGAACCGGCAGCGGGCACGCCGCCGATCGCGCAAGCGTGATCGGCACCGCTGCTGCGATGCCGCGGCGCGATGCCTAAATGCGGCGCAGCGCAATCTGTGGAGAATGCGATGGCAGACCGCCGTACCCTGCGTCTCGCCGCCCTGACCCTCGGGCTGGCATTGGTGGCAATGCCGGCGGGCGCCGCTCCGCGGCCGGTGGTGGTCGAGTTGTTCACCTCGCAGGGCTGCTCGTCCTGTCCGCCCGCCGATGCGCTGCTCGGCGAGCTGGCGCGCCGCGGCAACGTCCTGGCCCTCGGGTTTCACATCAGCTACTGGAACGGCCTCGGCTGGAAAGACCCGCTGTCCAACCAGGCCTCGACAGACCGTCAGGAAGCCTATGCAAGGCGCTTCAACGACCGGGTTTATACGCCGCAGATCGTCGTCGACGGCACCAGCGAGATGGTCGGCTCCGACCGCGCCGCTGTGCTCGCCGCCCTGGGCGCGGCACGGCCGGCCGCGACCGCGCCGGTGAGCTTCGCCGCCGACCGGCGCTCGGTCGCGATCGGCAGCGGAATCGGCAAGGGCGCGGTCGTGCTGGTGCGCTTTGCCCGGCATCGGACAACCCAGGTCGGCGCCGGCGAGAATACCGGCCGCCGCGCCGACGATTTCAACGGGGTCGAAACCCTCGCGACGCTCGGCGCCTGGGACGGCAAGACGCTGCGGTTTCCGATCGAGCCGCCGGGGTCGGGCGAAGGCCTCGCCGTGCTCGTCCAGGCGCCCGACGGCCATATGCTCGGCGCCGCCATGGTGCTCGGGAATGACGCGGGCAAGAGGTCGTGACCGGCCCGTTGCGGATCACGGCCGAGGTCGCGGGCGGCGATGCGGCGCTCGCGGTCGCTGCCGCGCTCGACGCGTTTTCCGGCGCGGTCGCGGCATTCGAGATCGACGCGGCGGAAGGCGGCAGCGCTGCGCTGTGGCGGGTCGAGGCCTATCCGCGCGCGCCGCTGCTGGACGCCGCATGGGAGATCCGCCTGGCGCTCGCCGCCGCTTCTTCGGGCGGCCGGCTCGACCGGGTCGTCGAGGAGCGACTGCCCGAGCGCGACTGGCTCGCGGAAAACCGCCGCGCCTTTCCGCCGATCCGGATCGGCGGTTTCTTCATTCACGGCTCGCATTGGCCAGGGCCGAACAAAGCGCGGGCGCCGGCCGGCATGATCGCCATCGAAATCGACGCGGCGACGGCCTTCGGCACCGGCGAGCATCCCTCGACCCGCGGCGTGCTGTTGGCGCTCGACCGCCTGGCGCGGCGCCGCCGGTTCCGGCAGCCGCTCGATATCGGAACGGGCAGCGGCATCCTGGCGATCGCCGCGGCGAAGCGGCTGCATCGCCCTGTGCTGGCGAGCGATGTCGATGATGCCGCGGTGCGGGTCGCTTCCCATCACGTCCGGCGCAACGGGCTGGCCGGCCGCGTGCGAGTGGTCTGCGCGCCGGGCTACCGCAGCCGCGCCTTGCGCGGTTCGGTTTACGATCTGATTTTCGCGAATATCCTGGCCCGCCCGCTGGCGCATATGGCGCGCGACCTGGCGCGCGCCATCGCCCCGGGCGGCCTCGCCGTTCTATCGGGATTGCTGGAGCGGCAGGAAGCGTTTGTGCTGGCGGCGCACCGGGCTCAGGGTCTCGCCCTGGAGCGCCGCCTCGTCATCGACGGGTGGTCGACCCTGATCCTGCGGTCCGGTCAGCGATGACCGGCGGCGAGCCAGACATGCTTCGCCGCACCGTCAAACGCGGTATCGCATACCGGGGCGTGGCGGGCGGACCCGTAGGATTCCTCGACGATGGCGGGGATCTGCGTGCGGTGGACGCCGATATCCGCGAGCGAGCGGTCGTCGAGCGCCATCAGCTCGCCATAGGCGCGCTGCCGCTGCCGCCAGCTTGCCAGCGCCGAGCGCGCCGCAACGAAGAGATTGATCAGGGACATCGTTCAACTCCTCACCAGCATGGTGCAACGCACAAATGGATATGGGCCGGCGAAGAACCATGCATCATATCGCAAATCAGCCATGCAAAAGGTCAGGTAACCTGACAGACTTTCGGGGATAATACCGCGACGCAACAAGGCTCGTCCGGCGCGCCGGACGAGGCTAGAATGGGCCGAGCCAGCAACGGGAGCAGTCGATGACGGCAACAGGTACCGCGCCCGATCGGCGCCGAATGGCGGGTTTGCTGAAGGAGGCCGGGTCGGCGCTCGACCCCGACGGCGTCGCCGGCCTGATCGCCGGAATCCTGGCGGCACCGCCCGAGGCCGACACCTCCTGGCATGCGCTGGTCGCCGACCCGACCCCGCCGGCGCTGGCCGAGTCGCTGGAGACGATGCGGGCCTATCTCGCCGAGGATTATCGCGACGGCCTGGGCAAGGAGGATTTCGCCCGGCTGCCGCGCGCGGCGCGCCTCGCCTTGCTGCGCGAAGAATTGAAGGCGCGCCATCTCGACGGCTTCATCGTGCCGCGGGCCGACGAGCATCAGGGCGAATACGTGCCGGCCTGCGGCCAGCGCCTTGCCTGGCTCACCGGGTTCACCGGCTCGGCCGGCCTCGCGATCGTGCTGAGCGAGCGCGCCGCCCTCTTCGTCGACGGCCGCTACACGCTGCAGGCGGCGGCGCAGGTCGATGGCGGGCTGTTCGAGATGTGCCATCTGATCGACGAGCCGCCGGCGCGCTGGCTGGCCGGCGCGCTCGCGAAAGGGGCAGTCGTCGGCTACGACCCGTGGCTGCACACCCCGCAGGAGGTCGCGCGGTTGCAGAGCGGCGCCGGGCGCGCCGGGGCAAGCCTCAAGCCGGTCGCCAACCCGATCGATCGGATCTGGCCGGGGCGGCCGCCGGCGCCGCTCGCGCCGGTGGTGCCGCACCCTGAGCGCTTCGCCGGCGAGAGTTCGCCGGCCAAGCGCACCCGGCTCGGCCGCGCCCTCGCCGAGGAAGGCGTCGCGGCGGCGGTGCTGACGGCGCCCGAATCGATTGCCTGGCTCCTCAACATACGTGGCGGCGACGTGCCGCACACGCCGTTGCCGCTGTCGTTCGCGATATTGCGCGGCGACGGCAGCGTCACCCTCTTCATCGATCGCCGCAAGCTCGCCCCGGGCTCGACCGCCATCTCGGCAACGAGGTCGCGATCGAGGGGCCCGAACGGCTGGGGGCCGCGCTCGAAGTGCTCGCCGCCTCCGGCGAGCGGGTCCAGGTCAACCCGGCGACCGCCGCATCGTGGATCTTCGACCGGCTCGACGAGGCCGGCGCCCATATCCATCGCGCCGCCGACCCGTGCCTGTTGCCGAAAGCCTGCAAGAACCCCACCGAACTCGACGGCACCCGCGCCGCGCATCGCCGCGACGGCGCTGCCGTCTGCCGCTTCCTGGCCTGGCTGGCGCACGAGGCGCCATCGGGCGAACTGTGCGAGATCGCCGCCAGCGACCGGCTCGAAGCGTTGCGCCGGGTCGGCGAGAACTTCCGCGATCTGAGCTTCCCGACGATCTCGGGGGCCGGCTCCAACGGCGCCATCGTGCATTACCGGGCGACGCCGGAGAGCGAAAAGCGGCTCCTGCCGGGGACGCTGTTTCTGCTCGATTCGGGCGCGCAATATCTCGACGGCACGACCGACATCACCCGCACGGTCGCGATCGGCGCCCCGAGCGCGGAAATGCGCGACCGCTTCACCCGCGTCCTCAAGGGGCACATCGCGCTGGCGACGGCGCGTTTCCCCACAGGCACGACCGGCGCCCAGCCTCGACCCGTTCGCGCGCCGCGCGTTGTGGCAGAAGGGGCTCGATTACGACCACGGCACCGGCCACGGTGTCGGCAGCTACCTGTCGGTCCATGAGGGCCCGCAGCGGATCTCGAAGGCGCCGAACGCCCAACCGCTCTTGCCCGGGATGATCGTGTCGAACGAGCCCGGCTACTACAAAACGGGCGCCTACGGCATTCGCATCGAAAACCTAGTCGTCGTGCTTCCCTCCGAAGGAGAGGGCGAGCGCGACATGTTGTGCTTCGAGACCCTGACCCTGGCGCCGATCGACCGCACCCTGATTGCCCGCGAGCTGCTCGCAGACGATGAGATCGCCTGGCTCGACGCCTACCACGCGCGGGTGCGCGAGGTGATCGCCCCGCTCGTCAACCGCGCAACCGCGCGCTGGCTGGAGGCGGCAACCGCGCCGATCGGCTGATCATGCAGCCGCGACAAGCGCTGTGCGTCCTTCGAGACGCAAGCTGCGCGGGCCCCTCAGGATGACGTCTTTTCTTAATGCCATCATAGACATACCGTCATCCTGAGGAGGCGCGAAGCGCCATACCGTCATCCTGAGGAGGCGCTTCGCGCCGTCTCGAAGGACGCAAATTGCGCCGTGCCGCAGCTGCGGCCGGGTCACTGGCCGTGCTGGTACGCGAACGCCTTGCCCGCCTGCAGCTCGCCGATCGCCTGATGGATCAGCCGCTCCGCATTGGCCTTGTGGCCGCCGAAAACCACCCGGGCGGCTTGCAGGTGGCCCAGCGCCGCATTCAGCGCGCCCTCGGCCTGGTTGATATAGGGATAGCGCCCCTGCGCGATCGTGCCCGCCGCAAAGGACACCAGCGCGACCGCGAACATGACTGCGGCCAACTGCATTCTTCGGGTAAGCATGGCCCTCTCCTCCGCCGGTTGATTTGCTCCGAGAGTATTCCCTTATCGCATAGCGTCGCTCGTGAACAGGTGGGTAGGCCGGTTTGCTTTCCTCTTGACAACCAACCGCCGGAACCAAAGTAGGAACATCCATTCCCGGTATGGCGGTTTCAGGGAAATGCCGCTGCCAGCAGACCCAACTCGCCAGTCGGCGATCGTCGCCCGCCGCCCGTATTCAACCGCGACGGGAAATCCGCCTGATGTCGGCCAGTAGGATCAGGTGGGAGGAATCGCGTGGTTCAACTGGTGGTTGCGCCTGGCGCACGGCCTCGGTCAGGCGCGGGGGCGACGATACTTCTTCAGGGCGCGGGCGTGCCGGCGCTAAGGTTTGCTGAGCAGCGAAAGGACACGCCATGACCGCCGCAGCCCCCCAGGTCGCCCACCGTCCGACGATCGCCGTCACCCGCCATGCCATCGCCGCGGGCCACTACCTCGCCGCAACCGCCGGGTTCGACATCTTGCAGGCCGGCGGCAACGCGATCGACGCCGGGGTCGCCGCCGGCATCGCGCTCGGCGTCGTGCAGAGCGATCTGGTCAATTGCGCCGGGGTGGCGCCGATCCTGATCTACCACGCCGAGACGCGCGAAGTCGTGACGATCGCCGGGCTCGGGCCGTGGCCGAAAGCGCTCGACCCGGAATTTTTCATGCGCGAGCACGATGGCAAGATCCCGGTCGGCGTGTTGCGCACCGTCGTCCCGGCGGCGCCCGATGCGTGGATCACCGCGCTCAGGCGCTACGGCACGATGCGCTTCGGCGAGGTCGCGGCAGCGGCGACGAGGCTCGCGCGCGACGGCTTCCCGATGTACCCGCTGATGGCGGCGAGCCTCCAGAAGCATGCCGAGCGCCACGCGACGTGGCCGTCGAGCGCGGCGGTCTATCTGCCGAACGGCCGCGTCCCCGAGGCCGGCGATATTTTCCGTCAGAGCGATCTCGGCGCCTCATTGCAATACATGGCCGATGAAGAGAGGGCTGCCGGATCGCGCGGCCGCGAGGCCGGCCTCGACGCCGCGCGCGATGCGTTCTATCGCGGCGATATCGCCCGGAAGATTGTCGCCTTCATGAAGGAACAGGGCGGGCTGCTCGCGGCCGCGGACCTCGCCGACTATCATTCGCCGGTCGGCCCGCCCGAGCGCCGCCGCTTTGGCGATCTCGAAGTCTTCACCTGCGGCGCCTGGTGCCAGGGACCGGTGCTGTTGCAGACCCTGGCACTGCTCGAAGGCACCGATCTCGCGGCGCTCGGCCACAACAGCGCCAATTACGTGCATCACCTGACCGAGGCGCTGAAGCTCGCCTTCGCCGACCGCGAGGCCTATTACACCGACCCGGCATTGGGCCAGGTGCCGCTGCCGACGCTGATCTCGTCGGAATACGCCGCCGAGCGCAGGAAGCTGATCCGCCCGGACCGAGCCTGGCCCGAGATGCCGCCCCCCGGCGAACTCGGCGCGAGCGCCCTGAGTGGTTCCAGAGGGCTGCGCGCCAGTCCGCCGAACGCCTTCCCCGAACCCGACACCTCCTATGTCTGCGTCGCCGACCGCTGGGGCAACATCTTCTCGGCGACCCCGAGCGACGGCTCCTACGGCTCGCCGGTGGTGCCCGGGGTCGGGTTCATTCCCTCCAACCGCGGCTCGCAGTCGCGCCCCGATCCGCGCCATCCGGCCGGCGTCGCGCCCGGCAAGCGGCCGCGCCTGACGCCGAACCCGGCCTTGGCGATCAAGGGCAACGGCGCCGAGTTCCTGCCGTTCGGCACGCCGGGCGGCGACGTCCAGACCCAGGCGATGCTGCAGGTCCTGCTCAACATTTTTGTCCATGACCAGGATGTGCAGAGCGCGATCGAGGCGCCGCGCTTTGCCAGCTACAGCTATCCCTCGTCGTTCGCGCCCTACGACTACTATCCCGGCCGGCTCAGTATCGAAGGCCGCTTCCCCGAGGAGGTGACCGCCGATCTGGCGCGGCGCGGCCACCAAATCGAGCGCTGGCCCGATTGGAACTGGCTCGCCGGCGCGGTCTGCGCGATCCGCACCGACAAGAAGCGCGGCGTCATGGAAGCCGGCGCCGACCCGCGCCGCGCCGCCTACGCCTTGGGGTGGTGACGGGCATCAAGCGTCCTCAAATTGTCGGAATATCTCGAAGGCGCGGCTGACGAGTTGGAGAAGCGCGGCAGATGATTCGGATTTTGGAGACTTGCGCGGCTGCTCGCGTCAGCCGACCAATGTCTTCCGCAGCCAAGATCCTTTGTACGAAATCGGACTGATCTCGCGGGCTTTTTGGGATTTAAACGGCAGCGCCGTGCTATCGTGAATACATCGCGCGTACGGCTCACCGGGATGCGGGCGGCTAGGAGACGGGTGTGCTCTTTCCCAGATGAGGAAAGCCCATGCCGCAGACCGTCCCGGCTTCTCACAATCGCCTTCTCGCCGCTCTCGCGTCTGAAGAATTGGATCGCTTGGCGCCGCAATTGCAGCGCGTGCCGCTGGTGTTCGGGGAAACTCTCTTCGAGGCGGGCGATCAGACTCGATTTTGTGTACTTTCCGCTGAATGGTGTGATCTCGATGATTGCGGCAATGGAGGATGGCAGCTCAGTCGAGGTCGGGATGGTCGGCAAGGAGGGGGTGACCGATGTTGCGGTCGTACTTGGAGACGACATTTCATGCCATCGCGGCACGGTGCAGCATGCCGGCTTGGCCCTGAAGCTGAGCGCGGCCGCTTTGAGTGAGGAGCTTATAATTAGCCGAGACGGTGGACTGCGTTCGGTGTTGCTTCGGTATATTCGCTTCGCGCTGGCTCAGGCGACGCAGTCGGCCGCATGCAACCGGCTTCATTCGGTGGATCAGCGCTGTGCCCGGTGGCTATTGGGCATGCGCGATCGGGTTGGCGCCGACACGTTTCCGATGACGCATGAGTTCCTGGCGTACATGCTCGGCGTGCGGCGTGCCGGCGTGACGGTCGCGGCCCAGGCCCTGCGGCAGGCCGGCTTGATCCGTTACGCCCGCGGCCGGCTGACGATACTCAACGGCGAGGGCCTCGAAGCCGGCGCCTGCGAATGCTACCGCGTCCTGAGGGGCGAGCTTGCGCGCCTGCTCGGGTGAACGGACGAACGTTTCCCGGCAAAGGAATCCTTTGTACTGAACCGTACAGCCAGCTAGTGTCGACGCTGCCCTGAAATCCTCCAGGGGAGAGCGTCGCGATGGCCGACGGCGACAAGTTGCGGGAGTTGGCGGCATGGTACCGGGAATTCGCCGAACGCGCCGGCAGCCCGGCAATTTGGGACGCACGGCTGCGCATGGCGGAGGATCTGGAAGCGGAGGCTGACCGGCGAGGACACCGCGCGATGAAATCGGCAGAAGACCTGCGCGTTGAAGCGCGCCGACTGAGAGAATCAGTTAAGAATTATTCCGATCCTCAATTGCAACAAGAATTAGCCTCCCGTGCGCTTGAATTATCCGAGCGGGCCGAGGCGATCGAAAACTCGATGGAAGACCCCGAGATCCTCCGAGCGAATATTTCTCGCTATCGCTCCCTGCTGAAAGCCGGGGTCAATGAGGTCGCCCAGCGGAAAATTGTTGAGGAGATGCTCGCAGACGCCGAAGCAATCCTGGCCGGCTTTTCAAAGAACGCGCCCTAGTTAAACGGGAGGGATCCCAAGGGGTTCACGGCCCGCGGCGCCGGATATCGGGGTAGGGAGTTCCATCCCGGTGCGCGTAGATTGCCGGCTTGCCGCCGGCCGGCGCCATCATGTCGATGTCCGAATAATAGGCGGCATTGCCCGCGACGCGGCTGCCGATCTCGATCACGACGGCATCTTGCCCGGAATGGTTCTGCAAACAATGGCCGTTCGGGTCATTGGCCTTGAAGCCGGCGGCATCGCCGGCGCGCAGCACCTCCTCGCCCGCGTCGGTCGCCAGCACGACCTCGCCGGACACGACGTAGACGAATTCGTCCTCGCCGGTGTGCCAGTGCCGCTGGCTCGACCACGCGCCGGGCGGCAGGCGCAGCAGGTTGACCCCGAATTGCGTGAGCCCGGCCGCGTCGCCAAGCTTCCTGCGCTCGCGCGCGCGGCAGGGCAGGTCGAAGGGTGATGGATAAAGCGTGCCGACCACGGACGGCAATGCGGCCACATCGATGCGCTTTGGCATGGCTCGCCTCCTGATTTGACGGGCAGCAGCTTGATGTTGCGTCGCATAATGTGTCAACCTTGATTCATGCAATCAGGCGATGACCCGCCGCTGTTGAGCGCACGCGCAGCCGCCGAACGCCTCGGGGTCAAGCTCGACACGCTCTACGCCTATGTCAGCCGCGGGCTGTTGCGCTCGCTCAGCGTGCCGGGCAGCCGCGAGCGGGGGTACCGGGCCGAGGAGGTCGAACGCTTTCGCGCCAGCCGCGGCAGCGACCGCAGGCGCGGCGAGCCGGCCGACACGCTGACGCCGGTCATCGATTCCGCGATCTGCCTGATCGAAAACGGCCGTTTTTATTACCGCGGCGTCGAACGCCATCCGGCTCGCCGAGAGCGCGAGTTTGGAGGAGGTGGCCGAGCTGTTGTGGGGCGAACCCGAAGAGGCCGCACGGCAGGCCCCCGCCCTGCCCTCCCCCGCCAGTGGGGGAGGGTTGCTGAAGGGGCCGCTCGGGCTGATCGAGCGCTGCCAGGTCCGGCTGGCGTTGCTCGCGGCGGCCGATCTGGCGGCGCTCGACCTGACCCGAGCCGGGGTGATGCGCACCGGGCGCACGATCCTGTCGGAGCTGGTCGGCTGCGTCGGCGACACGGCGCCCGGCCCGGACCCGGTGCACCGGCAATTGGCCGCGCGGTGGCAGCTCGATCGAGCGGGCGCCGATTTGGTCCGGCATTGCCTGGTGCTGCTGGCCGATCACGAGCTCAACGCCTCGACCTTTGTCGCGCGCTGCGTCGCCTCGACCGGCGCCACGCCCTATGCCGTCGTGTCGGCGGCGCTTTCGGCGTTGTCGGGCCGCCGCCATGGCGGCGCCTCGGCCCGCGCCGAGGCGATGTTTCACGAGATCGGCCCGCACCATGATCCGATGGCGGTGATGGCGGCGCGGCTCGCGCGCGACGAAAGCCTGCCGGGGCTGGGCCAGCCGCTCTACCCCGAGGGCGACCCGCGCGCCCGGGCGATCGTCGAGGCGGTTGCCAAGGCTATGCCGGAAGCCGCCGCCCGCATCGCCGCAACCGCGCTCGCCGCGTGGCAGCTGACCGGACAATATCCGAATGTCGATTTCGCACTCGGCGCGGCGGTGACCGCGCTGGGCCTGCCGAACGGCTCCGCGCTCAGCCTGTTTGTCGTCGGCCGCACGGTCGGCTGGATCGCACATGCCATCGAGCAGTATGAAAGCCGCACGCTGATCCGGCCGCGCGCCCGCTATACCGGCAAGCCGCCCCATGAGGAGACCCACGCTTGAACGAATTTGACCCGGCACGTCCGGCAATGGATTGGCGCGACGCCATTTTCGCGGGGCTGAAGACGGCCCAAATCCGCCAGATCGGCTATGTCCCCGACGCCGGCCATGCACGGCTGATCGAATTGTGTGAGGCCGATCCCGAGATACGCGCGGTTGTGCTGACCAGCGAGGAAGAAGGGATCGGCCTCGCCGCGGGCGCCTGGCTCGGCGGTCAGCGCGCCGCGCTTCTGATGCAGTCGAGCGGGGTCGGCAATTGCATCAACATGCTGTCCCTGGCGAAATCCTGCCGGTTTCCGCTGGTCATGCTGGTGACGATGCGCGGCGAATGGGGCGAGTTCAACCCGTGGCAGGTGGCGATGGGGACGAAAACGCAAGCCGCGCTCGAATTGATGGACGTGCTGGTCCACCGGGTCGAGCGCGCCGAGGACGCGGGCGAGACGGTGACGGCGGCGCTCGACATCGCGTTCAACGGCGGCCTCGTCGCCGCGGTCCTCTTGTCGCAGCGGCTGATCGGCGCCAAACGGTGGGTCAAATGAGCCCGCCCGCGCACAGCAACGACCCGCGGCTCGATCGCCGCGCCGCGATGCGCACATTGCTCGCCCGGCGCGGCGACCTGCTCCTCGTCACCGGGCTCGGCTCGACCACCTACGATGCCGCTTCGGCCGGCGACGACGAGCGCAATTTCTACCTGTGGGGCGCGATGGGCGCGGCGGCGATGATCGGGCTCGGCCTCGCGATCGCGCGGCCCGACCGCCGGGTGCTCGTCGTCACCGGCGACGGCGAGATGCTGATGGGCCTCGGCGCGCTCGCCACGGTCGGGGTGCAGCGCCCGCCCAACCTGGCGATCGTCGTGTTCGACAACGGCCATTACGGCGAGACCGGCATGCAAAGGAGCCACACGCAAGCCGGCGTCAGCCTCGTCGGCGTGGCGCGCGCCTGCGGCATCGATTCGGTGTTCGACATCGCCGACGCGGCGGCGCTGAGCGAATTCGCGGCGCGGCTGCACGATTCCGATCGCACCATGTTCGCCCGCGTGGCGATCCATGCCGACGAGCCGCCGCGGGTATTGCCGTCGCGCGACGGCGTTCACCTGAAGAACCGCTTCCGCCGCGCGCTGGGGGTGGAGTGACCCTCACCCACCGCTCGCGTTCGCGAGCGGTCCCCCCTCCCCCGATGCGGGAGAGGGTTTCGTCGGTCGCCGCGCTCCAACAGAACTCCCTCGCCCTCACCGGGGGGAGAGGGTCGGGGCGAGGGGGCGGGCCGCTACACCACTCCCGCCGCGCGCAACCGGGCGATTTCTTCCGGCGAATACCCCAGCTCCTCCAGCACCGCGTCGCTGTCGCCGCCGATTTCCGGCGCGGGGCGCCGCAATTGGCACGGCGCCTCGGCGAACTTGACCGGAAAGCCGAGCATCTTTACCTCGCCGTGCCCAGGATGCTCCTGGGTCAGCACCATCTGCTGGTCGATCACCTGCGGGTCGGCGAAGACTTCACTGAGGCCCATGACCCGGCCGCACGGCACCCCCGCCGCGTTCAGCTTGTCGATCCAGTGTTCGGTCGTGGCGACGGCAAGCCGCGCCTCGATCGCGGCATTGATCGCAGCGCGGTTGGCGACCCTGAGGTCGTTCGTGCGAAAGCGCGGGTCGTCACGCAATTCGGCGGCATCGAGCGCGTCGAGGAGGCGCTGGTAGGATTGCTCCTGGGAGGGCGCCAGCGCGACCTCGCCGTCCGCCGTGCGGAACATGCCGTAGGGCGCGACGATCGCATGGTCGTTGCCGGTGCGCACCGGGTCCGCGCCGGTCGCCAGATGATTGGCGGCGAGAAAGCCGAGGAGGCTGATGAGGCCGTTATTGAGGCTCGACCCCACCGTCTCGCCGGCGCCGCTATGGCCGCGCCGGACCAGCGCGGCGCACACCCCGAGCGCGCCGTAAAGCCCGGCGACGAGGTCGGCGATCGGTGGCCCGGCGCGCAACGGCGGCCCGTCGGCGGCGCCGGTCACCGCCATGAACCCGCTCATCGCCTGGGCGATGAAGTCGAAGCTGGGCCGGTCGCGATAGGGGCCGGTCGTGCCGAAGCCGCTGATGTTGGCATAGACAAGGTCGGGCTTGAGGGCTTTGCGGCGCGCCTCGTCGAAGCCCATCTGCGCCATCACGCCGGGGCGGAAATTCTCGACCAGGACGTCGCTCTGCGCGATCAGCCGCGCCAGTACCGCCCTGCCCTCCTCCGTGCGCAGGTTGAGCGACAGCGAGCGCTTGTTGCGGTTGAAGGCGGCGAAATACCAGGAGAGGCCGTCGCGGATGACGCCCTGCCCGCGCAGTGGGTCGCCGACACCGGGCGTTTCCACCTTGATCACCTCGGCGCCCATATCGGCCAGCATCATCGTGCAGAACGGCCCGGCCAGGATGCGCGTCAGATCGACGACCCGAATACCCGAAAGCGGCACGCGAATTCCTCCATCTTGTTGTCATTGCGAGCGCAGCGAAGCAATCTCGCGCGGATAGCGCTGTGTCGTCGAGATTGCTTCGTCGCTGCGCTCCTCGCAATGACAACGAGCCCGCATGACCACCCCGATCACGCTGGACGACATCGAATCCCTCGCGGTTGGCGCGTGGATCCTCGGCACCGGGGGCGGCGGCAGCCCGTATCTCGGGCTCTTGAACATGCGCCGGCTTTATGCCGAGGGGCACCGGGTCGCGCTGATGTCGCCATCGGATCTCGACGACGACGACCTTGTCGCAATCGTCTCCAACATGGGGGCGCCATTGGTCGGCCAGGAGCGGCTCGCCGACAGCCGCAACATCGCCCGCGCGGTGCAGATGCAGGAGGAGGTGTCGGGGGTCAAATTCCGCGCCGTGATGTCGCTGGAGATCGGCGGCGGCAACGGCATCCAGCCGCTGATGGCGGCGGCGCACCTCGGGCTGCCGGTGGTCGATGCCGATACGATGGGGCGCGCCTATCCCGAGGCGCAGATGACCAGCGTCGCGGTCGGCGACCTCTGCCCCTATCCCTGCGCGCTCTACGACCCGCGCGGCATCGAGGCGATCGTCACGCGCGTGCCGAGCTGGAAATGGATGGAGCGGGCGAGCCGCAGGATCTGCGTCGAAATGGGCTCGATCGCCTCGACCTGCAAAGCGCCGCGCACCGGCGCCGAGGTCAAGCAGTGGGGCATTCATTTCACCGTGTCGAAGGCGATCGGGATCGGCTGTCGGGTGCGCGAGGCGGTGCGGCGACACGAGGACCCGGTCGCCGCGATCCTCGACGAGGCGCAGGGCAAAAAACTGTTCCGCGGCAAGGTCGTCGATGTCGAGCGGCGGGCGACCGAGGGGTTTCTGCGCGGCCGCGCGGTCATCGAGGGGCTCGACGAGGATCGCGGCAGAAGGCTGGAGATCGCGTTCCAGAACGAATGGGTCGTGGCGTGGCAGGACGGCGCGGCGGTAGCGATGTCGCCCGATCTGATCTGCGTCCTCGACACGGTCTCGGGCAACGCGGCAGGCACCGAGACGGTCCGCTACGGCATGCGGGTGACGGTCGTGGCCCTGCCGGCGCCGCCGATCTTCCTGACGCCGAAGGGCCTGGAACACGTCGGCCCGCGCGCCTTCGGCTACGACATTGATTTCCGCTCGGTCTTCGACAATGTCGCACCCTGATTGTCATTCCGGGGCGCGGCCCCCGGGTCCGCGCTTCGCGCGGCCCGAGGGCCGCGAGCCCGGAACCCATTTTCCAGAGGCCTGTGTTCATGGGTTCCGGGCCTCGCCCTGCGGGCGATCCCGGAATGACATCGAGCGTAGATGATGAGACGCATCGGCATCGATGTCGGCGGCACCAATACCGATGCGGTATTGCTCGAAGACGGCAGGGTCGTCCACGCGGTCAAGACGCCGACCACGCCCGATGTAACCGAGGGCATCGTCGCCGCGCTCGGCCTGCTGGGCCATCATCCCGAGGTGGCGCGCGGCGCAATCGACGGGGTGGTGATCGGCACGACGCATTTCGTCAACGCAATCGTCCAGCGTCGCGACCTCGCGCGCGTCGCCGCGATCCGCATCGGCCTGCCGACCGGCGCCTCGTTGCCGCCGTTCTGCGACTGGCCCCCCGACCTCGCCGGGCTGGCCCGGGGCGCCGTCTTCATGCTCGAAGGCGGCCACGATTACGACGGCCGCGAGATCATGCCGTTCGACGACAACGCCATGCGCGAAGCGGCGCGGCAGATCCGCGCCAGCGGCCTCTTCGCGGTGGCGGTCGCCGCGGTGTTCTCGCCGCTCGACCCGAGCCATGAGGAGCGGGCAGGCGCGATCCTCGCCGAGGAATGCCCGGGCGCCGCAATCACGCTGTCGCACGAGCTCGGCCGCATCGGCCTGTTGGAGCGCGAGAACGCGGCCCTCCTCAATGCCGCGCTCGCCGATCTGGCGCGAACAACGATCGCCGGGTTCCGCGCGGCGCTCGCCGCGAGCGGCATCGCCGCGCCGCTCTACCTGACGCAGAACGACGGCACGGTGATGTCGGCCGAGACCGCCGCGCGCCTCCCGGTCATGAGCTTTGCTTCGGGCGCGACCAATTCGATGCGCGGCGCGGCGTTTCTGTCCGGGCTCGGCGACGCGATGGTCGTCGATGTCGGCGGCACCTCGACCGATATCGGGCAATTGCGCCGGGGGTTTCCGCGCGAGGCCAATTCAGTCGTCGCGATCGGCGAGGTGCGCACCCTCTTCCGCATGCCCGACCTCATGTCGATCGGGCTCGGCGGCGGCAGCATCGTGACGCAAGCGCCGCTGCGGGTCGGGCCGGAAAGCGTCGGCTACCGGCTGACCGAAGCGGCGCTGGTGTTCGGCGGCGCCACGCTGACCGCGACCGACGCGGCGGTCGCCGCCGGCATCGTCGAGATCGGCGACAGGGCGATGGTGGCCGCGGTACCGCGCGAGACGGCCGACGCCGTGCTCGGTGCAGCGCGCGAGAAAATCGAAGACGCGATCGACCGCATGAAGACCGAAGCGGGCGATGTAACGCTGATCGCGGTCGGCGGCGGCGCGTTTCTCGTGCCCGACCGGCTCGCCGGCGTGTCCGAGGTGGTCCGGGTGCCGCATGGCGACTGTGCCAACGCGGTCGGCGCCGCGATCGCCCAGATCAGCGGCGAGACCGACCAGGTCTATCGCGAGATGACGCGCGAAGCGGCGATCGCCGCGGCCAAGGCGCAGGCCGTGGAGCGCGCGGTCGCCGCCGGGGCCGATCGCGCGAGCCTCGTAACGATCGATGTCGAAGACATGCCGCTCGCCTATCTGCCCGGCAACGCGCTGCGCGTCCGGGTGCGCGTCGCCGGCGAGATGCGTTCCAAAAATAAATGACAACCGATAGTGCTTTCCGATGGCTACCCGCTTTGGCAGTCTGTCGTCGTTTTGATGACCGTCGGACCACTTGCGTGGAATGGGAGAGATATCGGAGTATTTTTTATCACCATACTTTACTATTTTCCAATATCGCTATTATACCAAATCCCGCTGATTAGAACCGATGGGCCCAATCGCGCAGGCCGATCGACATGATAGTCCATGGCCGGTCAACGAGCTTGTTCCAGGCATGACAGCAGTGATCGAGGATGTCGCCGTACGACTGGAAGACCCGGTTGGAGAGCCAGTTGTCGCGCATGTACTGCCAGATGTTTTCGACCGGATTGAGTTCCGGCGACTTCGGGGGCAGCGGCATCAGGGTGATGTTGTCGGGGATGTCGAGCTTGGCGGAGAGGTGCCAGCCGGCCTGATCGAGCAGCAGGACGGCATGGGCGCCCGGTGTAACCGTTCGGGAGATTTCGGCCAGGTGCAGCGCCATCGCGGCGGTATTGCAGCGCGGCAGGATGAGGCCGGCGGCAGTCCCCTTGGCCGGACAGATCGCGCCGAAGATATAGGTCGAGCGCGTTCTCTGATCGTGGGGTGCCGAGGGCCGCGTCCCGCGCCGTGCCCATCGCCGGGTGATCTTGTTCTTCTGGCCGATCCGGGCCTCGTCTTGAAACCAGATCTCTATCGGCTTGCCGGCCGCGTCGCGCTTGGCAATCACGTCGAGGCTCTCGGCGAAGTTTTTTTGAACGCCGCCAGGGCCTCGCCATCCTGGGCGTGGTGCCGGGGTCGCGCCGACAGCTTGCGCAAGCCCAGAGCGCGCAATTCGCGGCTCAGCGTCTGCTTGCTGATCGAGATGCGGAATTCCTCGAACACCCATTGCGCCAGATCGACCAGCCGCCAGCGGACAACGCCGTGAACCGCCGGGATCGGACCGCTCTCGACGATCTCCAGCAACGCTTGCCGGTGCGCTTCGGTGAGCAGCGGCGCGTTGCCCGGGGCCTTGCCGTTCACCAAGCCAGGCGGCCCCTCGGCGTTGAAAGCCAACACCCAGTCCCGCACCGTTTGCAGCCCGACGCCACCCATCTTGGCGGCCTCGGTGCGAGATCCGCCGTCATAGATCGCCGCCAGAGCCAACAAGCGTCGGGTCTGAGCGGCATCCACAGACCGCTTCGCCAGATCGCGCAATCCTACCGCGTCGTAACCCTCCCGAAGGCGAACCGCTGCCGCCATGGCAAACCCCCTCTCGTTTGCCACGGTAAATCACATTCTCCTCGCCTTGGGAATCCCCTACGTGAGTCGCGCTCGGAGGGACTTGGTATTAGTTCGTCCGATGGTACCCGCAGCACGGCGGCCAGTTTGCGGTAAGCGTCGTCGCTGCCGGGTTTGCGGCCGGTCTCGATCTCGGCAAGGTAACTGCTGGCAATATCGGCGGCCGTGGCGAGTGCGCGTTGCGAGAGGCCGCGCTTTTTCCGCCAAACCTTGAGCGGGCTTTCGCCGTTGAGCAGCCGCATCGCTTCATCGCCGGTCAGATAATCGCGCCGCGCATTCTCCTTGCCGACCAGGCGCTCATAAGCGCGTCGCTCGGCGACGGCCGCACAATCCTGCAATTCTTGCAGTTCGCCCTGCAAGGTCTCCCAGTCGTCGCGACTGATCGTGACGGTATCGTTCGAACTCGGCAACAATTCTGATGCTGCTCATCGGTAAACCTCCCGACGATGCGCGACCCTGTCGAGGATCACGTCGCCGTCTTCAACCGAAAAAACCGCTCGCCAGGCACCTTGGCGCAGCCGAGAAATCCGCCGCTCCGGTGCGCCAGTTGATCGATTTCGGCGCGTAATTCAGCCCGGCCGACCGATCACGGGCAGGCGCGGTCGCACGAGCGAAGCTGCGAACTGGCGCACCAGGGCGCGCGGCGACACCCGGCGCAACAGCACGAATGCCACCGGGGCGCACAGCGCCAGCATAACCGGCGCCTCGCCGTAAGCATCGAACAGGTCGAGCCCGATCCCGACGCCCACCGGGATCGCGAAAATCAGGACGATCGGGCCGAGCAGAATGACGGCGATGCCAAGACCCCAGCCCGCGCAGGCAGGAACATGTCTCATCACACTCACCCCGCAGCATCCTCGGCAGGCATGCTAGGAGTGGTTTGGTTAACGTAAGATTGCCGGGGGCCGGGAAAATCAGGGTATTTGACCAAAAAAGCGGCTGACGCTACGCCCCATCGAGCGGCGGCAGCCGGGGATGCCGCAAACTGCGCGGCAGGATGCCCTGGCTGCGCGGGTCCTCGAAGCGCAGCTTCTGGCGCGCGTAGACGACAAACCCGGCGCGCTGATAATGGCCCAGCGCCTTCGGGTGATCGAAGGTTCTTGTGTGCACCCACAGCCGGCTGATCGAGCGCTCCCAGGCCCGGTCGATCGCCGCCTGCAAGAGGAAGGGACCGAACCCGCGTCCGATGAATTCGGGAATCAGCCCGAAATAGCGCAGCTCGGTCTCCTGCGGCGGCGCCGCATCCAATTCGAAATAGCCGGCCGGGACGCCGCCGCCATAAAGCACGAAGATTTCGGTCGAGGGCTTGCCGATCTCCGCGGCGAGCGCGGCATCGTCAAGGAGGCGGCGCTCGTACCACAGCCAGGGCGTGCCGACGGTCTCGTAAAGATAGCGGTAGAACGAGACGGTGCAGTCCTCGGCGCGCATCAGCGCGAGCTTGGCGACGAGCGGCGCCGGTATGCGCGGCGTTTTGGGCCGCTCGTGCATTTCGAGATAGGTGATGACGTCGTCGATGAGAGCCATCGCCGGGGCCCCTATCGTCGGGCCGGTCCGGTCTCGATCGGCGGTCCGTCGGGCAGGCCCCATTCCGACCACGATCCATCATAGACCGCGGCATCGGGGTGGCCGATCAGATGCAGCGCAAAGGCGAGCGCGCAGGCCGTCACCCCCGAGCCGCAGACTGGCGACGACCGGGCGGTCGAGCCGCACCCCGGCCTCGTCGAACAGCTGTCGCAGCGCCTCGGCATCGCGCAGGCTGATGGGTGAGCGGGTCGGTGACCCGGTCGAACGGCACATTGCGGCTGCCCGGGATATGGCCGCTGCGCCGACCGGGCCAGGTCTCCTCGGCGGTGCCGTCAAAGCGGCCGGCGGCGCGGGCATCGACGACCTGCTCGCGGTGAATGCCGAGATCGGCGAGCAGCGCCCGCTTGTCGCGCACCAGGGCGGCGTCGAAGCGGGCATTGAAATGACGCTGCGGAATGACCGGCGCGGCGGTCTCGAGCGGCCGTCCCTCGGCCTTCCAGCGCGGCAGCCCGCCATCGAGCAATGCCACGTTGGCGTGCCCGAAGAGGCGCAGCATCCACCATGCTCGTCCGGCCGAGGACAGACCGACGCCGTCATAGACCACGACGCGGTCGTCATCGCCGATGCCGCGCTCGGCCATCTTCTCGGCGAAGCGCTCGGCCGAGGGGATCATGTGCGGCAGGCTGGTGCCGGGCTGTGCAACATCGTCGATGTCGAAGAACACCGCCCCGGCGATGTGGCCGGCAGCGTAATCCGCCCGCGCGGTCGGGGTGATGCCGGGCTGCTTGTACGAGCTGTCGAGCACCCGGATTTGCGGGTCGGCGAGATGCGCGGCGAGCCATTCGGTGCTGACCAGCGCCTCGGGTCGGGCATAGGACATCGGGTTTCCTTCGAGCTATTCGGCGAACGCAACGACGATCCGGCGGTTCTGCCGGCCCTTGTTCTCGATCTTGGCGATCGTCACCGGGCCGATCTCGGCGGTGTTGCGGATGTGGGTCCCGCCGCAGGGCTGCAGGTCGATCGCTCCGTTTGGCCCGGCGATCTCCATCAGCCTGACCTGGCCGGCGCCGGTGGGCGGCTTCACCGACATCGTGCGCACCAGCTCGGGCCGGGCGGCCAATTCCTCGTCGCCGATCCAGCGCGGCACGACCGGATGGCCGGCGGCGATCAGCGCATTGAGGCCGGCAGCGATCCCGTCGCGATCGAGGCTCGACCCGGGCACGTCGAAATCGAGCCGGCCGCGGCCATCCGATACCTGGCCGCCGGTGACCGCCCCGGG
This sequence comes from uncultured Alphaproteobacteria bacterium, assembly GCA_963789255.1. Taxonomy (GTDB): domain Bacteria; phylum Pseudomonadota; class Alphaproteobacteria; order ATCC43930; family CGMCC-115725; genus DATARH01. The sequence continues at coordinate 914,682 of CAWBJW010000002.1, forward strand.
CACGACCGCGCACAACAAATGGAGGCAGGTGTGCATGCGCATCAGGCGATGGCGGCGCTGCCAGTCGATCTCGGCGACCAGCTCGACGCCGGGCTCGGGCATGGCGCTGCCCGGGGCCGGGACATGGATCACCTCGTCGGGTGCCTCGCCCTTCCGAGTGTCGACGATCGCGATCGTCATGCCCGAGGCGAGGCGCAGCGTGCCGGTGTCGCCGGGCTGGCCGCCACCCATCGGATAAAACACGGTGCGGTCGAGGCGGATGCCGCGCTCGTCGGCGCCAATCACCCGCGCCGGGCACGACCGGGCATAGGAATCCTCGCGAAATACCAGCTCGGTCATGGCGGCGGCTTTCGGGCTTGCGTCGATCGAGGCGCTCTTAATGCGCGCGAATCGGCGCGTTTGCAAATCCGCGCCGGCGCCATCGCCGCCGTCAGGGCGAAGCAGCCGATTTCCGCAGGATGAACTGGACCTCGACACACAGCGCCGGCATGAGCTCGCCGAGCCGCCGGTTGAGCTGCCACCACCACCGGTAATTTTCCAAGGGGCGCAACAGGCCGCCCGAGACGATGCGAAAGCCGCGCGCCTCTTCGATCGTCAGACCGGGGAAGTTGCGCAAGATGCGGCGGAACGAATAGAGCGAAAACGCCTGCTGGTGGCTGGCCGTCGCCGGGTGGCGGAGAATGCGGGCGAGCGGCGGCACCAGATATTTGCGGGCAAGGTGCAACGGCGGGAAGAATATCGGGACGCCGATGACCAGCCTGCCGCCGGGGCGGACGATCCGCACCAGGGTCGCGATCGCCGTATCGAGCGCGTCGAGATGTTCCAGGACCTGCTCGCAGACGACGATTTCGTAGCGCCCGGAGCCGATCTGCGGATACCCGCCGGTCAGGTCGCCGATGAAATATTCGCGATAAAGCTCGGTTTTATAGGTTGCGGTATCCGTCAAATCGGCAGCCGAGATCGTCACATTGGCGAAATGCGGCTTGGCTTCGAGGTGGCGGAGCAGCACGCCCCAGCCGCAGCCGACATCGAGGACGCCCAGCGAGCGGCCCTCGCGCGCCGCTGCGCCGGCCCACAAGCTGATGTCCTGCGCCAGGGCTTCATAGCGCGAGAGGCGCAGCCGGTAGGGCAGCGGGCGCTGCGGATCGATGATCAAGCCCTGCGGCGGCGGCCGGCATCTGTTCACGTCCTTGACGAACCCTCGCTCGCGATCTCTTTGAGCAACGTCGAGAGCGGGAGGTTGCGCGAGTGCGCTTCGGCTTCAAGGGTCTGCCGAACCGCGTCATCGAGGCGGACCGAAATACGAGAGGGCATCGGCTCACACATTGAAGCGGAAATGCATGACATCGCCGTCCTGGACGATGTAATCGGCGCCTTCGAGACGCATCTTTCCGGCATCCTTGGCGCCCTGCTCGCCGCCGCAGGCGACGAAATCGACGTAAGGGATGGTCTCGGCGCGGATGAAGCCCTTCTCGAAATCGGTATGGATGACCGCGGCGGCCTGCGGCGCCTTGGTGCCGCGGGGGATCGTCCAGGCCTTGGATTCCTTCGGGCCGGCGGTGAAATAGGTGATCAGGTCCAAGAGCGAATAGCCGGCGCGGATCACCTGGGCGAGCCCGGTTTCGGCGAGACCGAGCGCGGCGAGAAATTCGCGCCGCTCGTCGAGGTTGGCGATGAGGGCGAGCTCGGCCTCGATCGCCGCCGAGATCATCACCCCCGGCGCCCCTTGCGAGGCGGCATAGTCGAGGACCCGGCGGCCCGCCGCATTGCCGGTCGCGGCGGCTCCCTCGTCGATATTCGCGATGTAGAGCAATGGTTTGGCGGTCAGCAATTGCAGCAGCTTCAAGGGGCCCTGCTGCTCGGGCAGCAGCGCGACGCGGCGCGCCGGCCGGCCCTCCTGCAGCCCCGCCAGGACCGGCTCGATGACGCCAAGCAGGGCCTTGGCCTCGCGCTCGCCGCCGCGAACGCGCTTCTGCACCGCGACGAGACGCCGTTCGAGGCTGTCGAGATCGGCCAGCATCAATTCGGTCTCGACCGTCTCGGCGTCGCGGACCGGATCGACCGAGCCTTCGACATGGACGACATTGTCGTCGTCGAAGCAGCGCAGGATATGGGCGATCGCATCGACCTCGCGCAGATGGCCGAGAAACTGGTTGCCGAGGCCCTGCCCCTTCGAGGCGCCGCGCACCAGCCCGGCGATGTCAACGAATTCGAGCTGGGTCGGCACGATCTTCGCCGATTTGGCGAGGCGGGCGCACACGTCGAGGCGCTCGTCGGGCACCGCGACCCGGCCGACATTGGCCTCGCGCGTCGAGAACGGATATTTTGTCGCCTCGGCCGCCTGGGTCGCGGTCAGGGCGTTGAACAGGGCCGACTTGCCGACATTCGGCAGGCCGACGATCCCACAGTTGAAACCCATGATCTTCCCACTCGCGACCTCGTCATGACCGGCACTGTCCCGGTCATCCACGAAACCGCCGCCAGGTTGAAACGTGGATGGCCGGATCAAGTCCGGCCATGACGGTGGTATGTATGGCCGGCGCCGCGAAAATCCAAGGCTACGGCCCCTCCTCCTCATCGAATTCCGGCGGCGGGCAGAGACGCGCCACCTCGCTCATGAACGCTTCGGGCATGCCGTCGAGCAGCAGGGGGATCGTCTCGGCCACCGCATCAATGAGCGGCAGGACCCACAGCCGCATCTCATCCACGGGGAAGTTCTGCAGCACATAGGGATGCACCAGCTCCCTGACCCCGGGGTGGCCGATGCCGATCCGGATGCGCCAGTAATCGGCCCCGATCATCGCATCGATCGAGCGCAACCCGTTGTGCCCGGCATTGCCGCCGCCGCGCTTGACCCGGACCTTGCCCGGCCGCAGGTCGAGTTCGTCATGGATCACCACGATCTCGCCCGGCGCGATCTTGTAGAAGCTCATCGCCGCCAGCACCAACTCGCCGGAGAGGTTCATAAAGGTCTGCGGGCACAGCAGCAGGCAGCGCCCGCCGGCGATCGCCCCCTCGGCCAGTTCGCCCTTGAAGCGGCTGCGAAATCCCGCGAACCCATGGCGGCGGGCGATCGCCTCGGCCGCCATGAAGCCGATATTGTGCCGGTTGCGGGCATAATTTCTGCCCGGATTGCCGAGGCCGACAATGAGGCGCATCGCGCCCGCACTGCCGGGAGGGCTATGCCGCCGGCGCCGGCGTCGGCTCCTCGGCCGGCGCGACGGCCGCCGTCGCCGCGGCCGCGGCCGCCTCCTCCTTGACCGCCGAGGAGGCGGCGATGCTGGCGATCGTGAAGTCGCGCGCCTGGATCACCGGGCGCGCCGCAGGCGGCATCGCGACCGCGCCGATATGGATGCTGTCGCCGATGTCGAGCCCGTCGAGATCGACGACGATGCGATCGGGGATATTGTCGACCGAGCAGATCATGTCGATGCCGTGACGGACGATGTTGAGGATCCCGCCGCGGCGCAGCCCGATTGAGCGCTCGTGATTGATGAACACCACGGGGACCGCGACGGTCACCTGCGCCCCGGCCGCGACCCGCATGAAATCGACATGCAGCGCAGCATCGCTGACCGGATCGTGCTGGACATCGCGCGGCAGGGTGCGATGCGTCGTGCCATCGATGTTGATGTCGACGAGGGTCGCGAAAAATGCGGGCCGGGCGATGATCCGCGCGAGTTCGCGCGGTTCGAGGCTGATCAGCACCGGCTCCTTGGCGTCGCCGTAGACGATCCCTGGAACGCGCCCGCTGCGGCGCGTCGCCCGGGCCGCGCCCTTGCCGGCGCGCGGGCGCGGCTCGGCGCTGAGGCTGATGATCTCGGGCATGAACTTCTCTCCTCTATCGCAAAGCAGACCCGACGGCGGCCCGTCGGCACCGACGCGCCGAAGGGGGCGTCCTCTGCTGCACCGTCAGTCGAACAGGCTCGAAACCGAGCGCTCCTCGCTGATCCGCAGGATCGCCTCGGCCATCAGCGGGGCGATCGTCGGCTGCCGGACGTTGTGCGAGACCCGCACCGCCTCGGTCGCGACAATGCTGTCGGTCAGCACCAGCATCTTGATCGGCGAGGCGCCGACCCGCGCCACCGCGCCGCCCGACAGGACCCCGTGCGTGACGTAGGAATAGACGCCTTCGGCGCCGTTGTCGACCAGCGCCTGGGCGGCGTTGCACAGCGTGCCGGCGCTGTCGACGATGTCGTCGACCAGGATGGCGCGGCGGCCGGCGACATCGCCGATGATGTTCATGACCTCGCTGACCCCGGCGCGCTCGCGCCGCTTGTCGATGATCGCCAGATCGGCATCGACCCGGCGCGCGATCTGGCGGGCGCGAAAGACGCCGCCGACATCGGGCGACACGATGACGAGATCGGAGCCCGCATGGTTTTCCTTGATGTCCTTCACCAGCACCGGCTCGGCGTACAGATTGTCGGTCGGGATATCGAAGAACCCCTGGATCTGCCCGGCATGGAGATCCATCGTCAGCACCCGGTCGGCGCCCGCCTTGGTGATCAAATTGGCGACGAGCTTGGCCGAGATCGGCGTGCGCGGCCCCGATTTGCGGTCCTGGCGGGCATAGCCGTAATAGGGGATGACCGCCGTCACCCGCCGCGCCGAGCCGCGCTTCAGCGCATCCAGCGTAACCAGGAGCTCCATCAAATGATCATTTGCCGGATAGGAGGTGGACTGGACGACAAAGACATCCTCGCCGCGCACGTTCTCGTGGATCTCGACAAACACCTCCATGTCGGAAAACCGCCGCACGCTGGCCCTGGTAAGCGGCAGACCGAGATAGGCGGAGATTGCCTCGGCGAGCGGCCGATTGCTGTTGCAGGTCAGGATTTTCATCGGCCGGCGAAAAAGGCGGCGCCACCGGGCCGGGTCCCGCGGCTTCACGCGCCGGCGCGTTGTAACAAACCCGCGCGGCCGAAGCAATCCGACCGCGTCGCGCGTAACGCTCGCGCGACAGCGGCGCTGCCTGATAAAAACGGGCCGCCCTTCGCTGGAGGCCTGCGCCATGAGCGTCCCCGCCCCGTTCGACCGCTTTCTAGGCGAGGTGCGTTCCGAGTGGATCGATTACAACGGCCACATGAACCTCGCCTATTACACGGTGCTGTTCGACCAGGCGACCGACCTGTTGTTCGACGAGCTGGGGCTCGGCCTCGACTATCGCCGCGATACCCGGCAGGGCACGTTCGTCGCCGAAACCCACAACCGCTACGAGCGCGAGCTCCTGGTTGGGGCGCGCGTGCGAATCGCGACGCAGATCCTTGCCGCCGACGAGAAGCGGCTCTACCTCGGGCATGAGATGTTCGCGCTCGCCGATGGCGGGCGCGCGGCGACCCAGGAGCTGATGTTTCTCCATGTCGACCTCGCCGTCCGCCGGGTGACCGCGTTTCCCCCGGACCTGCGCCAGCGGATCGGCGCTGCGGCATCGGCGCATGCGGTGCTGCCGCGGCCGGATTGGGTCGGCCGGCGGATCGCGATGCCGGAGCGATGTTGATTGCCGGCGGCAAGCAAGCACCCGGCGCGGCTATTTATCCTCCATGATCCACACGCCGTTCCAATTCTCCGGCGGCGGGTTCTCGCTGTAATAGCGGCAGCGGTCGATGAAGATCCGCGACGGCTGGTCGCCCGGCAGGACTTCGAGCGCATCGCCGAAGTGCTGGATCGCGTCAACCCAATCGCGCCGCTCATAGCAGTCGAGACCGGTTTCATAGGCGCCGATCAGCGCCGACAGCCGGGGATACCTCTCGGCGTCGTAGTGGTCCATCAACTCGTAGGCGAGGGTCGGCTGCAATTTGCCTTTGACCTGGATGAGGTCGATCCGCCGCAATACGGCGTGGGATTTGAGCGCCTCGACGGTCGAGGCGGCGAGCAGCACCGTTGTGCCGTAATGCTTGTTGGCGCCTTCGAGCCGGGCGGCAAGGTTCACATTGTCGCCAATGACGGTATATTCGAGGCGCCGGCGCGAGCCGAGCGAACCGGCCAGAACCTCGCCGGTCGCGATGCCGATGCCGATCTCGATCGGTTCGAGACCGTGCTCGCGCCGCCGCTGATTGAAGCGCGCAAGCTCGCGAATCATCTCGGTCGCGACCATCAGCGCATTATCGGCATCGGAGGCATCGCTGATCGCCGTGCCGAACACGGCCATGATCGCATCGCCGATATACTTGTCGAGCATGCCGCCGTAATTGAACACAACCTCGACCATGCTGGTGAAATAGTCGTTGAGCATCGTCACCGTTTCTTGCGGACTCATCGCCTCGGCGAGCGTCGTGAACCGTCTGATATCCGAGAACAGCACGGTGGCGACGTGGGAATTGCCATCGAGAAAGTCCTGCCCGCTGGCGAGCAGCCGATCGACGACCTCCTTGGCGACATAGCGCGCCATGGTGTTGCGCACCCGCTTTTCGCGGGTGATGTCTTCGAGCACCAGCATGCAGCCGATCGGCTTGCCCTCGGTCTCGAAGAGCGGCGCCGCGGTCAGATTGACCGCGGCGGCCGTGCCGTCCGGCAGTTCGAAATCGGTATCGGCATGGTAGTCGGAGGCGCCCATCGCGGCGACATAGTCGAGGCTGCGCGTGACCCACGCGTTGCGATTGCCGAAGACCTGGACGGCCGGCCGATCGAGCACTTCCGCTGCATCTATTTGAAGAATACGCTCGGCCGCTTCATTGATCTTGACGATGGTCATGCCTTGATCAAGGGTAATTACCCCATTGGATAGCGATTTCAGAATGCTTTCATTGTAGTTCTTCAGCGAAAGGACATCGGAAAACAGCTGGGCGTTCTGTACCGCGATGGCGATTTGCGCGCAAAACGCCTTGGCCCGGTGGATGTCGATCGGTCTGAAGGGGCCGCCGTGCTTGTTGAGCACCTGGACGACGCCGAGACGCTCGCCCGATTTGTCGATGATCGGGACCGCCAGAATGTTGCGGGTGTGGTAGCCGGAGGCGCGGTCCACCGCGCTGTTGAAGCGCTGATCGGCATAGGCATCGGGCACCACCAGCACTTCGTTGCCGACGAACGCCGCACCGGCAATCCCGGCCCGCGCCGGGATGCGGATTTCCTTCTGGTCGGCGCCTTCGGCAACCTGCGACCACAGACTCGTCCTTGGCCGCATCGTAAAGGAACAGCGTCGAGCGTTCGGCGTTGAGCAGACTGGGTGGCCGCCGCCATGATCCGGGTGAACAGAACATCGAGATGGAGTTCGGTTGAGATCGCCTCGGCGATCGTCAAAAGCTCGATCTCTTCGCGCTGGGCCTGCTCCAGCCGTTCGGCGAGAAACGCCTGTTCGAGCGCGCTCGCGGCATGGCGGTTGATCGCCTCGGCGAGGGCAAGATCCCCCTCGGCGAAGTCGCCCGAGCGCTTGTTCAACACCTGGGTCACGCCGATCGCGTGCCCGTCGCGGTTGCGCAGCGGCACGCACAGGATATTGCGCGTGCGATAGCCGGTCTGCCGGTCGGTCTCTTGGTTGAAGCGGGAATCCCGATAGGCGTCGGGGATGATCTCGGCGACGCCGGCGCTGAACACCGCTCCGGCAATTCCGGCATTCGCCGGGATGCGGATTTCCGTCACGCCCTCGCCGCGCAGCGCCCGCGAGAACAGCTCGCCAGTGTCGCGATCGTGCAGAAACAGCGTCGCCCGTTCGGCGTCGAGCGCGTTGGTGATCAGGTCGATCAATCGCGGCAGCTGATGATCGAGAGAGAGTTGCCGGGTGACCGTGTCGGCGACTTCGACCAGCACCCGCAGCCGCCGGACCTCATCGATCAGCGGCTCGGCCGAAGCTGGCCCGCCGGTCTGCGGCACCTCGGCCGTCAGACTCTGCGGTCACGGAGGCGGCGGGTTCGGACGATATCCGCGGGCGAACCGGCGGCCTGACCTGCATTCCCAAGATACCCTTAGCACCGGGAGTTCAGCGCAGAAGTTGCACAAGGTGCAGTAAACCATCGGCACTTTGTCACAGCGCAGGCAGCGCGACAAGGCGCCGGCACGATGTCCTTTTCTTGACGGCAGGCTTGCTCTTTAATGGTGGGATGGACCGGCGGCTTTTCCTTGCCCTCGCGGGCGGATTGCTGGCGACCGCGGGGCCGGTGTGCGCCTCGCCCGCGCCGCCGCCGCTGCGGCGCGTCCGCCTCGTCAATGCCCACACCGGCGAGAGCTTCGACGGCCCCTATCGCGACGATCTCGGGCCGATCGCGCTGGCGATGGAGGAGCTGTCGTTCTTCCTGCGCGACTTTCATTGCGGCGCGAGGATCGCGATCGATGTCGGGGTCATCGATTTCCTCGTCGCGGTGATGGACGCGGTCGGCGCAACCCGCGCCACCGTGCTGTCGGCCTACCGCACGCGCGAGACCAACGCGATGCTGGCGCGCACCACCTTCGGGGTCGCTGACAACAGCCAGCACATCTATGGCCGCGCGCTCGACATTCATCTCGGGAGCCGGATCGAGGACGCGATGGAGATGGCGCGCGCGATGCGCCGCGGCGGCGTCGGCTGGTATCCGCGCTCGGGGTTTATTCACATCGATAGCGGGCCGGTGCGCAACTGGACTCTCGACGGCCAGGGGCTCGACAAACTGCTGTTTCACCTCGATGAACTGGTGGCGCATAGCGGCATGGCGCTGCCGAACAATGTGCTCGCGGGCCGCGCCCGCCGGCCGCTGACAGTGCGGGGGCGCCTGGCGCTGCAGCGCGTCATCGCCAGGGCCGAGTTCCTCGCCCGCCGTCGCTAGACCAGCCATGGGACACCCCTTGATCGGGCCGAATGTCCTGCGGCAATGGCATGTCAGGTCCTGCCTAACCGCCGATCCAATGAAAACCCTTCGCCATCAACCCGGCCAGTCCAAGCGCAACGAAAATCAACGCACCAAACAGCAGCCTAAAATCGGTCCGCGCGTCGCGCTTGATCTCGCGGATGTCCGATTTGATCTCGTTGATATCGCTTTGGATGTGCTCGATATGCACCTCCAGCTTGGCAACACGCGCTTCCATCCCAGGATCATGGGGACCTCCCCCGGATGTCGCAAGCGGTGGCGACCCTAGGTAGACGACTTTGTCGTTCCCGACCTGCTCGCCTCGCGCCATTTCTCAAAGATCCTCGCATCAATGAGCCTAAGATTTCCACAATTCACGCAGCTCAGCGGTAGGAAGGCGACACTTGGTTGAGGATATCCGTTCGGCGGACCGGCCTTGGTTCCGACAACCAGATAAACGTATTCAGTGGGCTCTGGGTAAAACATCCACCGATCTGTGCCACAAATTTCACATTCGCTGTGCTTCCACTTTTCTGCTGTGAACTCATTAACGTCATCGAGAAGGGTTCTTGCAACCTCAATGTCGGCCATCGGCGTATCCTTCCCGAGGGTTGGGGTGAGGGGTCGCCGCATCACGGGAAGCGCGACACGTCGACCGCCTTCTCGGTGATGAATTCGAGGAGCGCGGGCTTGCCTTCCCGGGTCTGGGCGATGCCGCGCTTGATCGCGTCCTTGATCTGCCCCGGCTCGGTGACGCGCTCGCCATAGCCGCCCAAGGCCTTGGCGAAATCGGCGTAATTGCCGCTGATGTCGGTCGAGCGGTACTTCTCGGTCGACACCGGCATCACCTTCAACTCGATCGCCATCGAGAAATTATTCATCAGGATCGACAGGATCGGCAGGCGTTCGCGCACCGCGGTCTCGAAATCCATGCCGGTGAAGCCGATCGCCGCATCGCCCCAGACATTGATGCACAATTTGTCGGGCTGGGCGAGCTTCGCGCCCATCGCCAGGCCGAGGCCGTAGCCGAGCTGGGTGGTCTTGCCCCAGCCGATATAGCCGAGCGGGGTTTCGCTGACCCAGAACGGCGAGAGCTGGTCGCGCGGGCTGCCGGCGTCGTGGGTGATGATGGTGTTCTTGACATCGACCGTGTGCAGCAGGTCCCAGATCACCCGGTAGGGCGACAAGGGCGTCGTGTCGGCGGTCAACCGCGGCTTCCATTTCGCCAGCCATTCCTCGCGGTGGCCGCGGATCTCGCGGGTGACCGAGGCGAGCCGGTCGCGCGGCTTGCCCTTCAGCCGGTCGCGCACCTCCAGGAGCAGCGCGTTGAGGGTCAGTCCGGCATCGCCGACCGCGGCAAGCTCGACCGGCACGTCCTTGTTGATGTCGGTCGGGTCGAGCGTGGCGTGCGCGATCTTCTTGCCCTTGGGCATCGGTGTGGCAAAGCTCGAACGGGTAAAGCTGCAGCCGATGCCGAAGATGAAATCGGCGTTCTGCAGGCAATGCCACAGATGCTCGCCGATGCCGATGCCGCCCGAGCCCAATGACAGCGGATGGTTCTCGGGAAAGGCGCTCTTGCCCGGCAGGGTCGTCATGACCGGGCATTCGAGCAGTTCGGCCAATGCCTTCAGCTGCGGCCACGCCTTGCCGTAATGGACCCCCTGCCCCGCGACGATGACCGGCCGCGCGGCGGCGACCAATGCCTCGGCGATCTTCGATACCGATTGCGGGTCCGGGCCGCTCTTCAATTGCGGCGCCTTGGTGTATTCCGATACGAGCGCGTCGGGTACTTCCTCGCGCAGGATGTCGGTCGGGAACTCGACCAATACCGGGCCGGGGCGGCCGTTGCGCACCTGGGTGAAGGCGCGCCGCATCGCCTCGACCGTCGCGTCGGCGACGGTCACCTGCTCGGACCATTTGGTGACGTTGCGGAAATTGAGCGCGGCGTTGAAATTGGGCCTGACCTGGTTGATGTTGCGGGCATAGCCGGCGGGCAGCACGACGACCGGGCAGGAATCGCCATAGGATTGCGCCACGCCGCCGAAGGCATTCTCGGTGCCCGGCCCGTGCTGCATGACGAAAACGCCGATTTTCTCGCCGGAGCTGAGCTTGCCGACCGCGTCGCACATATGCAGCCCGATGCGCTCCTGGCGCACCATGATCGTGCGGATGTCGGCCTCGGCCGCGCCCTCGATGATCGGGTTGACCGGGTAGCCGATCAGAAACTCGACCCCTTCCGTCTTCAGGACATGGGCGATGGCGTTCGTGACTTTCATCGGGGTCTCCTCCGGCCGGAACGGCGTCAGGCCAGCTTACGGCAACCCGACCGCTGGCGTATAGCGGCTCCTCGTTGATCTTGAACTGAACTCGCGCCGCGGGCCAGGTGCCAGCAGCCGTGCCATTCGGCGCATCATTTCGCGTGAGATGCATTCTCCAGGGCTCTCAGCGTCGTTCGCGCTTCTGGAAGCCACGACGAATTCCCGCAATTATCAACTGTCATCTGCAGACCAAGGGGCGGCTGACCGAACGCCGGATCGCCAAACTCTTCTTCGGTAATGAACAATACGTATTCCTGCCCCACTTTCATCCAAAAACGCCCGTTTGAATTTTCGCTGAAAATTTTTACGTAATCTGCTGGATACCCTTTGTATGCTTCTATGATCTCGATCGTATAATAGACACCAAAGTAGGGGTCGAAACCCCACGGCCGAGGGTATCCAAATTGAAAAGGCGGGTCCAACGGCTTTGGCTTACCGTCGCGACCTAACCAAACCTCTCGGATCGCTCGCGCCTCCACAACATATTTTGCGTGCTTGAATTCATGCGTTACCGAGTAATACTTTGGGTCGTAGTCCGGGAGCGATGTATCCCAGCCAATGCAGTCTGCGCTTACATTTGATGCCGGCCAGCCGATTGACACGATCAAGAGCAGTAATGCTGAGCTGATCGTCTTCACCTATATGTGACCATACTATCGGCGGTGCGCCCCAAGCGCCCGACGCGCCGCGGCTGGTTCGCGGTCGATGATCCGCAACAGGGCGCGCGCCGGGCCGCGCGGCATGCGGCGCTGCTGCTCCCAATCGCGCAACGCCGAGATATTGAGACTGAACCTGCGGGCGAACTCCTCCTGCGACATGCCAAGCTTGTCGCGGATCGCCTTCACATCGACCGGCTCCATCAATCTCACTTTGGGATCGTCCGGCGACCAGTCCGATACATCCGGGGCTACGTCCGGGTCGGCCCCGATCTGCTCGTCGATTTCTTCGTCCGTAAGCGCATCGAGTGCTGCCCAGTCGGGCTCATGCACCTGCGTCGCGCTGGGCTTTCGCCTGCTGATAGACATCACACTCCTTCCTGTTGGCACGACGCAGCGAGATGGGGCGAAAGACATCGCCGCGTCGCGTTTAGACACAAACGAACTCGCGACCGCCGATCTCGCCAATCGCGATGATCCGGATCTCCCCGTAGTCGCGCCGCTCGTCGACCCGCTCGACGACAAAGCCGGCCAGAAGAATTTCGGCGGCTGCGAGCGAGATGCCCCGAGCGGCGATGTTGCGGGCATCCTTGTCGGGATCGAACTCGATCCTCATACGATCACAGGTACTACGGCAATGCCGTGGTGGTCGTCAAGCCGCACCGCTGTTCAAAGCTGCTTCCGAAAGAGCAGCTCGCCCTTCGCGCTAAGCCCGGCTTCGCTCCAGCCGGCGGCGCGGTAATGCCGTTCGGCCCATGTCCCGGGCTCGGCGCTGAGGATCGCGGTGCGGTGACCGGCGGCGCGCAGCGCGTCGCACGCCGCCTTCAGCAGGGCGCGGCCGATGCCCTTGCCTTCGTGCCCCGGCGCGACGAGCAAGGCCCAGATCGAACCGTCGCGCCGATCGCTCCCGGAAAACCCGGCGATCAGCCCGTCCGCCTCCTGCCAGACCCACAGCGCGCCGTTGGCGATGAACCAGGCCGCGTGAGCCTCGGTCACCGCGCCGGGGTCCGACAGCCGGTTCTCCCGCACGCTGTCGCGGATCTCGAAAATGCGCGGAATGTCCAGCGGCGTCGCGAGCCGGATCATCCTGTCAGCTTCAATTCGCGCAGACTGCTTCACGTCGGCGCGGCCGGCGCTGAGGATGTAGCCGACGTCCGAGCCGCCGGTCAGGTAGCGCATGCCGATCCCGATCAGCCAGCTCTGGAACTCGAAATCCTGGCGCACCCCGCCGACCCCCATCGCCTTGCCGTGGCTGCGCGCCGCCTTGGCCACCGTCTCGAACGCCGCCTTCATCCGCTCATGCTTGTACTGCCCGGGGATGCCCATCTCGGTTGAACAGGTCGCTGGCGCCGATATGCAGCACATCGATGCCGTCGACCGCGGCGATGGCGTCGGCGTTCTCGACCGCCTCCGGGGTCTCGATCATCGCCATCAGCAGCGTCTCCTCATTGATGATCTTGCACACCTCGGCCTGGCCGATCGCGGCATAGCCGAGCTGCGGCCCGCTGCCGAAGGCCGAGCGGTGGCCCAGCGGGTGGTAGAGGCAGGCGTCGACGATCGCCTTCGCCTCGGCGGCGTTCTGGACATGCGGCACCATCACCCCCTGGGCGCCGCTGTCGAGGATGCGCGTTGCGTCATGCGGGTCGTGCGAGGTCACCCGGGCGATCGGCGTCAAGCCCATCCCGAGCGCGGCGACGCACACCCCGGCCGCGGTTTCGAGCGAGGTCGGGTTGTGTTCGAGGTCGATATAGACCGCATCGAACCCGCACGCCGCCGCGATCATCGCGATGTTCGGGCTGCGCAGCTGGTTGACCCCCATGCACAGCACCAGTTCGTTGGCCTTCAGCATCCTCTTGGCATGATTTTCGCGGATTTGCGTCGGCATGGCCTTCCTCCATGGCTTGGTTCTTGGCGTGAGCATCCCCCGCTTCGCCTGACGTTGCAATCGCGCGAGCCGCGCAGCCGCCCGCTTACGGATTAGCCGGCGCCGCGACATAGATACCCAGAAAGACCAGCGCGGTCCCGGCGCCCATCAGCGCGAAGGCGATCGAAGCTTGGACCTTGCGTTGCCGGAAAAGGGTGAGGCCGATCCCCATCAGAACAAAGCCCGCCAGGGTCAGGATATTCAGTCCGAACAGAATTTCCCTGGTGAACATCCCCCGCCCCCGGCCCCGCCGAACGCCCGTGCCGGGGAGGGTAGCGCAAAACCGGGCAATATGGTGGGCCTCCGCTGGATTGGTGAGCCGACGGTTGCGGCCCGCCCCTGCCATGGCCATATATGTTTCGTAATTACTTATGAGACAATTATCTTGGCCACAACTCAACTCCCTGCTCGGGCGAAAAAACTCCCTGCTCGGGGCCCCAAAATTCCCTGCTCGCGGCGCGGGAATTTGCTTGCGGGATCGAGCAATTCTGCGGGTTTCCGCGGCTCTCGGGCGACCCAAAACCGCGATTTTCATTGCTCGCAGGGAATTTGCCCGACGCCCGGCCGCCCTATAGTGTCGGGCGATGGCCGATAAATCCCCCGGCAAATTCCCCGAGCCGCTGTCCGGCATGGTCGTGCCGCGCTTCGGCGAGGTCGCGACGTTCATGCGGCTGCCGGTCGAGCGCGACCCGAAAAAGCTCGACATCGCGATCGTCGGCGTGCCGTTTGACGGGGGCACCACCAACCGGCCGGGGGCGCGGCATGGTCCGCGCGAGATCCGCAGCATGTCGACGCTGATGCGCCGGGTGCACCATGTCAGCCTCGTCGCGCCCTATGAATTATGCCGGGTCGGAGATCACGGCGACGCGCCGGTCAACCCGATCGACCTTGCCGAACTCGCTGAAGCGCATCGCGGCGTTCTACGCAAGGCTGCATCGCGCCGGCGCGGCGCCGCTGTCGGCCGGCGGCGACCATCTGGTGACGTTGCCGATCCTGCGCGCGATCGCCGCCGAGCGGCCGGTCGGGGTCGTGCATTTCGACGCCCATTCCGACACCGGCGACAGCTATTTCGGCGGCGAGAAATACACCCACGGCACGCCGTTCCGCCGCGCCGTCGAGGAAGGGCTGATCGATCCGCACCGGATGATCCAGATCGGGGTGCGCGGCTCGATGTATTCCGCCGACGAAAAGGACTGGGCTGAAGCGGCCGGCATCCGAATCGTCCATATCGAGGAATTCTTCCGGCTCGGCCCGGAGGCGGTCGTGGCCGAGGCGCGCCGCATCGTCGGCGACGGCCCGGTCTATATCAGCTTCGATGTCGACGGGCTCGACCCGGTTTACGCGCCGGGCACCGGCACGCCCGAGATCGGCGGCTTTTCGACCGCGGAGGCGCAGCGCATGATCCGCGGCCTCGATGGGCTCGACATCGTCGGCGGCGATGTCGTCGAGGTCGCGCCGCCGTTCGATCCCTCCGGCAACACCGCGCTGGTCGGCGCGACCATGATGTTCGAGATCCTGTGCGTGCTGGCCCCGGCGGTGCACCGCCGCAACAACCGCATGCGGCAGCGGTAACGGCGGCATCATGCGGAAGTGGCGGGCGGCGTGCGCATCCATCTGATCAATCTCGACCGAAGCCCCGCCCGGCTCGCCGAGTTCATGGCCCGGAACGCCCATCTGCGCGACGTGTCGCGCTTTGCCGCTGTCGACGGCTCGCAGGTAAGCCGCACCGACATCGTCAACCGCGGCATCATCGAGCCGACGCTCGACTACACCGACGGCGCACTCGGCAACGCCCTGTCGCATTTCTCGCTGTGGGACGCCGCGATTAACAGCAACGAGCCGGTAACGCTGTGCGAGGACGATGCCATCTTCAACAAGTCGTTCGATCTGGATGCCGCAATTTTGCTGAGCACCCTGCGCAACGATTGGCACATCGTCTTCTGGGGGTGGAATTTTGACGCGTTTGCCCTGTTCGAATTGATCCCCGGCGTATCGCCATTTCTAGCCCGGTTTGACCAAAACCAGTTGAGAAATGGGATCGACCAGTTTCAGTCGGCAACATTGTCGCCGCGGCCGTTCCGGCTGCTCGCGGCATTCGGCATCGTCTGTTACACGATTTCTCCGCTCGGCGCGCGTGCCCTGAAGAAACTTTGTATTCCGCTAAACAACGCGCCGCTCTTTGTCCCGGCGATCAATCGTCAATTCGCCAACAAGGACCTGTCGGTGGCCCTGCTCGACGTGTTCCCCAGGATCAACGCGTTTGCCAGTTTTCCGCCGCTGGTCATCACCAGGAACGACCACGCCGTTTCCACTGTCTTGGCGCGGCGGGCCGCCCCTGATGATGAAAAAGGGTAATCCCAAACTGGGGCGCCAAGAGTAAAACGGGAGAATATCGTAAATTATACGTGTCGAGTGTTCCAGAGTATCATAAAGAAAATGACGATCTTTTGTTGAAATACCATGAAAGTGTGCTCCGGCAAACCTATCCATGCACACATTTTCTGGTGGCTGATGGTTACCCCGGCCGGGGTCATCCGCCCTACCTCGACTTGTTTTCCTGTCAGGCGCCGAGCGAGCGCGCCAGCGCCCAGGCCTCTTCGGCCAGCGGACGCGCCAGGCGCCCGACCTCGCTCGCCTCATGGCTCGCCGCGGTGCCGTCGAGCGCGCGCTTGGCGATGCCCTGCGTGATCGCGGCGATCCGGAACAGGCTGTAGACCATATAAAACTCCCAATCCGGAACCCTGTCGCGCCCGGTGCGCCGGCAATAGGCCGCGACATAGGCCGCCTCGTCGGGGATTCCGGCGTTCGCGAAATCGATGCCGGCGAGCCCGCGAAACAGCTCGGGCGTAACCCGCCAGGTCATCGCGTGGTACGCAAAATCGGCGAGCGGGTCGCCGATCGTCGACAATTCCCAATCGAGGACGCCGATTACTCGCGGCTCGGTCTTGTGAAAGACGAGATTGTCCATGCGGTAGTCGCCGTGGACGATCGTCGGAGCGCTCTCGGCCGGCAGATGTTGCGGCAGCCAAAGGATCAACCCGTCCATTGCCGCGATCGCCGCGGTCTCGGAGGCGCGGTACTGCCGGCTCCAGCGCGCGATCTGGCGTGCCATGTAATTGCCGGGGCGCCCGAAATCGCCAAGCCCGGCGGCGGCATGATCGACGCTGTGCAGCGCGGCGATGACGGCGTTCATCGAATCGAACATCGCGCCGCGCTCGGCCGGCGCGATCTCCGGAAGGCGCTGGTCCCAGAAGATGCGGCCGTCGAGGAATTCCATGACATAAAAGACGCTGCCGATGACCGCCTCGTCTTCGCACAGGGCGTAGACGCGCGGCACCGGCACCGGGGTATCCGCCAGCGCGCGCATGACGCGGAACTCGCGCTCGACCGCATGCGCGCTCGGCAAGAGCGGCCCGGGCGGCTTCTTGCGCAGCACGTAGCTGCCGGAGGCGGCGGCGAGCCGGTAGGTCGGGTTCGACTGCCCGCCGGCAAAGCGTTCGGCGGCACATGGCCCGCGGAACCCCGCGACATGGCCGTACAGCCAGGCGTTGAGCCGGTCGAGCGGCAGGTCGTGCGCGGCGGTCATCACAAGAAGGTGGGCATTGCGGGGAACCCGAAGAGCGACGAAGCAATCTCGGGAGAATTGAGGCACAATCGGCACGAGATTGCTTCGCTTCGCCGGCAATGACAATGACGATCGCCAGAAAGATCAACCGTAAACCACCCCGCTGGTGGGCGCTGCTGCTCGGCGCGACGGCGCTGTTGGCTTCGGTCCATGCGATAGCGGACGACGCGCCGCCCGTCGCCGATCCGCCGCCCGGCCAGTTGTTGGTCGCCGCGGCGACGATGCAGGACCCGCGCTTCGATCACAGCGTCATCCTGCTGCTGCGCCACGACAAGACCGGCGCCTTCGGCATCGTGATCAACCGCCCGCTGGGCGAGCGCCCGCTCGCCGCCGTGCTGGCAGGCACTGGTGGCAAGGACAGCAGCAAGGACAGTGCGATCGAGGGCACGATCCGGGTGTTTTTCGGCGGGCCGGTCGAGCCGCAATACGGCTTTGTCGTCCACAGCGCCGATTACCGCCGCCCGGAAACGCTCGCCGTCGGGAACGGCCTGGCGATGACCGCGAGCAACGACGTGCTGCGCGACATCGGCCATCATCAGGGGCCGAAGAAATACCTGTTTGCGCTCGGCTATGCCGGATGGGGCGCCGGCCAGCTCGAAGGCGAGATCGCCCGCCGCGACTGGTTCACCGCGCCGGCGGACCCCGCTCTCGTCTTCGACGCCGACCGCAGCACGGTATGGGACCGCGCCCTCGCCCTGCGCACCCGCGAGCTGTGATGGCGATGCCGCAGCGCCGGGCGCTCCTGCAGCGCTACAGCGCCTTCAGCATCGCGTCGGCGCTGGAGACGTCGACCTGCGGTGGCGCCTGCTCGACATTGAGCGCCTTGACGACGCCGTTTTCGACCAGCATCGAATAGCGCTTGGAGCGGACGCCGAGACCGGCCCGGCTCAGATCGATGTCGAGCCCGACGGCGCGGGCGAAGTCGGCGCTGCCATCCGCCAGCATCATGACCTTGTCGCCGACATTCTGCGCCTTGGCCCAGGCGCCCATCACCGCCTGGTCGTTGACCGCGGTGCAGGCAATCGCGTCGATGCCCTTGGCCTTGAGGTCGGCCGCCTTGTCGACATAGCCCGGCAGGTGGCGCTGCGAACAAGCCGGGGTAAAGGCGCCGGGCACCGCGAACAGCACCACCTTCTTGCTGCCGAACAACTCGTCGGTCGTGAGGTCCTTGGGGCCTTCCGCGGTAACATATTTGAACGTCGCCGCCGGCACCTTGTCGCCAACCTGGATGGTCATGGGATCGTCCCTCCGAATTTCGTTCCGCCGCGCGACCGCTCCGGTGCGGCCGGCGGCAGGGGGCGCCACCGATAGCATAGCCGGGCGCGCGCCGTAAACGCTGCGCCGCAGCCGGTGCGCAGCGCGGCTGGTTCAGACCGGACCGACGAAACTGCCTTTCTTTTTTCTCCACGACAGGCGCGACGGGCTTATCTTGGGGGTTAATTGATGCCGCGATCCTGCGTTCGCGCGGGCGAGCAACCCGCGGCGGAGGCGCGGTCGCGCAGTGCGGAGGCGGCGATGACATCGCTAACCGGTCAGCTTCTCGTCGCGATGCCGCAGATGACGGACCCGCGCTTCGCGCGTTCGGTGGTTTATGTCTGCGCCCATAGCGAGGACGAAGGGGCGATGGGCCTCGTCATCAACAAGCTCCTCGCCTCGGTGACGATGGACGAGCTGTTGAGCCATCTGAAGCTTGAGCCGACCGGGATCAACCGCTCGCCCCCGGTGCATTTCGGCGGGCCGGTCGAACCCGGGCGCGGGTTTGTGCTGCATACGACGGATTATCGCGAAGAGGCGACGCTGATCGTTGGCGGCGAGTTCGCGGTCACCGCGACGCTCGACATCCTGCGAGCGATCGGCAAGGGCGCGGGGCCACGGCGCAGCCTCCTGGCGCTCGGCTATGCCGGCTGGGCGCCCGGCCAGCTCGATGCCGAGATGCAGGCCAATGGCTGGCTTTCCGTCCCGGCCGATCCCAATCTCGTTTTCGACAACGATTTCGACGCCAAATGGCAACGCGCGCTCGCCAAGCTCGGCGTCGATCTGACGATGCTGTCAACCGACGCGGGACATGCCTGAACCCTCCCCTCCCCATTTGGCTGCTTCTACAGCGGATTTGCAGCTATCGCCCGTTCCCGACCGCCCGATCGGCCTGCCAAACCACCCGTCGGCGTTGCGCTCCACCTGCATCTGCTGGGGATCAGCAGGCATCCCACGCCCCTCCTTCAGCCGTGCACGGCCTCTCGCGACCACGGTAAACGCCGACGAATATCATGCGATTATGGCAATTTTATCGTCGCTTCCCGCCGGGCCTTTCGCGCCTGCTCCGACCCGCCCGCGCCCAATCGGCGTGGTCAACGTCCACAACCGGTTATGCCCCCAAATGCGTCATTCGAGACCACGCGCTTGAAGCACTGCAATCGGGTGGAGAGCCGTCATTCTCCCCGGGGCATCACGGCTTCGTCGCGGCGGGACTCTCGGGCGAACAGTCGGGCTGGGCTGGACAGCCCGTGGCAACCGCATCGGGCGCGAAGCGCCAGAGCACGATATAGCGGCCGATGCGCTGTTCCTCAATCGGCCGGCCGAGCCCGGACAGCGAATTCAGATAATCGTCCGGCGGCGGCATTGCGGCCTGTCCGGCGCGGCCGTAGACGACCCAGAGATCATGGTGCGGTAGGAGACTGCGCGGCGGCGGCGGCTGGATCCCAAGTCAGCACCAGATGACGATCAGCAAGCCCGCTCCGCTCGGCAAAGGGTTCCATCACATAATGCGAGTACCAGCTATTCAGCAGCACGACATCGCCGTCATGTGCCTCCCGGTCGAGTTCTTCGACCGCCAGGTCCCAGCGCGGCTTGGTCTCGTCGCGATAATAGGGCGAGAGATTGATCAGACACGCCGCGGCCAATGCCGCCGCGCCGCCGGCGAAGCGTCCGACCGATAGCCCGCCGAGCCCCGCCCCCGCCAGCACGAAAAAGGGCGCTGCGCTCCAGCCGACATAGCGCGGTACGAGGATCGGCTTGTGGAGCGATACCAGTAGCAACAGCAGCGGCGGCACGATCGCGGCGCAGCCGATTGCCGCAAGCGCGGCCGGCGCGCGGCGCAGCAGCCGCCAGGCGCCACAAGCCGCCAGCACAGCAATCGCAACAGAGAGGCCGGGAACCGCCGGCGGTAGCAAATCGAACGTGATGAACGCGGCGATGCGATGCAGGTAGACCGACTGCGCTAAAGACCAGATCGTCGCAATGCTCTCTGCCGGCGCCCAGTCCGCAGCGTCCAGCACGCCGCCGTCGCTCACCACAAATACCGCTATCAGCATGGGCAACCAGGCCGCGACGACCAAGGCCTGTGCGATCCCCCAATTGCGCAGAAAAGCGCCGCGATTGTCGCCGGCGCGGCACGCAATGACGATGGCTGCCAAATTCGCCGCCAGCAGCCACTCAATCGCGACATTCAAAACATTGAGTGCCGCCGCGGTGCCGACGCAATACGCGAGCCAGGCGGCAGCCGGCCGTCGATCGGACCGAAAGCGGAGCGCGGCCAGCGCCGGGTCGCGGGCCAGGCGCACGAGCCCCCACAATGCGACCAGGATTAGGCAGGCGACCACAGTATAGGAGCGCGCTTCCTGCCCGTATTGCACATCGAACGGCGCCAGCGCCAATAGCAATCCGGCGGCGATGCCGGTGCGGGGGCCATCGGCCTCGCGACCGAGCGCGCATACCAAACCGGCGCCAAGCGCACCGAAAATCGCCGAGGGGAGCCGCAGCAGCCATTGTGACGTGCCGAATTTCGCGACCAGCCACAACGCCAGGAAATAGGTCGGATAATGATTGTTGTGGAGCGATTCGACCATAACGCCCGAAAGCGGCATCGTCGCCCGCCGCAGGCTCGCGATCTCGTCGACCCAGAACGGCTTATCGCCGAGGCCGTGGAGGCGCAGCCCGAGCGCAATTGTCGCGATTGCGGTCGGCGCCAGCCAGGGCGCGCGCACCGCGAGGCGCGCAACTCGCTGCGCTCGCCACATCGCCCCTGACGGTCGCTTTTCCATCCAGCACCCCGGCGCCGCGAGGTGAGCGCGGTACCTGAGCATGATAGGGGCGGATTGGCGGCCCGTCCCCGCCCGGTCGGCCGGGCGCACAATCGGCGGAGATGACACCGTTGCCTACTTTACCGACGCCAAGCCGGTCCCCGGCCGCAGCGACGTCGAATTTGTCTGGAACAACACACGCTGGCGTTTCGCCAGTGTCCAGCATCGCGATTTATTCGTCCGCGATCCGCAGCGCTATGCGCCGCAATACGACGGGTATTGCGCAATGGGTGCTGCGCGGGGGGCCGAAGCGCACAAAGATGTCCCCCACCCGCATGCTTGGGCGATTGTCGCGGGCAAGCTTTATCTGACCCATAGCCCGACAGCGCTGGCAAAATGGCGACAGAATATCGAGGCGAATATCAAGCGCGCCGACCAGGACTGGCCTGACGTAAAGAAGCAACCGGCCGTTTATGACGGCTATCCGAAACTCCTTCACCCCGAATAGGCCTTATACCAAATCCCGCTGATTAGAACCGATGGGCCCAATCGCGCAGGCCGATCGACATGATAGTCCATGGCCGGTCAACGAGCTTGTTCCAGGCATGACAGCAGTGATCGAGGATGTCGCCGTACGACTGGAAGACCCGGTTGGAGAGCCAGTTGTCGCGCATGTACTGCCAGATGTTTTCGACCGGATTGAGTTCCGGCGACTTCGGGGGCAGCGGCATCAGGGTGATGTTGTCGGGGATGTCGAGCTTGGCGGAGAGGTGCCAGCCGGCCTGATCGAGCAGCAGGACGGCATGGGCGCCCGGTGTAACCGTTCGGGAGATTTCGGCCAGGTGCAGCGCCATCGCGGCGGTATTGCAGCGCGGCAGGATGAGGCCGGCGGCAGTCCCCTTGGCCGGACAGATCGCGCCGAAGATATAGGTCGAGCGCGTTCTCTGATCGTGGGGTGCCGAGGGCCGCGTCCCGCGCCGTGCCCATCGCCGGGTGATCTTGTTCTTCTGGCCGATCCGGGCCTCGTCTTGAAACCAGATCTCTATCGGCTTGCCGGCCGCGTCGCGCTTGGCAATCACGTCGAGGCTCTCGGCGAAGTTTTTTTGAACGCCGCCAGGGCCTCGCCATCCTGGGCGTGGTGCCGGGGTCGCGCCGACAGCTTGCGCAAGCCCAGAGCGCGCAATTCGCGGCTCAGCGTCTGCTTGCTGATCGAGATGCGGAATTCCTCGAACACCCATTGCGCCAGATCGACCAGCCGCCAGCGGACAACGCCGTGAACCGCCGGGATCGGACCGCTCTCGACGATCTCCAGCAACGCTTGCCGGTGCGCTTCGGTGAGCAGCGGCGCGTTGCCCGGGGCCTTGCCGTTCACCAAGCCAGGCGGCCCCTCGGCGTTGAAAGCCAACACCCAGTCCCGCACCGTTTGCAGCCCGACGCCACCCATCTTGGCGGCCTCGGTGCGAGATCCGCCGTCATAGATCGCCGCCAGAGCCAACAAGCGTCGGGTCTGAGCGGCATCCACAGACCGCTTCGCCAGATCGCGCAATCCTACCGCGTCGTAACCCTCCCGAAGGCGAACCGCTGCCGCCATGGCAAACCCCCTCTCGTTTGCCACGGTAAATCACATTCTCCTCGCCTTGGGAATCCCCTACGTGAGTCGCGCTCGGAGGGACTTGGTATAACAGGTTGATTTTCTTGCATAAGTATTTTCTTTACCCTGAAGACTCCCGTCAGCCAAACCGTCATTTGCCCATCGCTTTTGATTCTAAAAAGGAATTCTTCCGCCCGGGAAAATTCTCACTTCCGGGGACTATCGGCGTCGATCGAGCGATTTCTTAAATCCATTTTCAGAATGACGATTACGAGCATAGTCGGTAAGCGTCCGGTCTGGAACGTGAAGGCTTCCCGCCGGAGCAGCGGCGCTGGTGCTCAGCCGCTCGGGGTTTGGGCATAGGGGGCCTGGGCGAAGGCGACGCCCATGGCGCGGAGCCGCTCTTTGCCGCGGATCGTCAGGTCGGTGATCATGGCGAACTGCTCCCGGCTTTCGGTCACGTAGGCCTTGATCTTGTAGTGGGTGCCCCAGGGGGTTTCCGCCGCCACGACGGTCACCGGGGTTTGCGGTTGCCGATAACGGCTGGTGTCGCCGATTTCGGCCAAGGCCTGGCGCACGGCGGCGCCATCGTGGTTGGCGTTGAGGTAGAAGTTGGTGACGCAGAGCAGGCTCGGCTTGCCGCCACTGGCGTTGAAGACGCTGGCCGACCAAAGCCTTGCATGTGGGATGATCACCTCGGTGTCGTCGGCGGTTACGAGGTGCACGGCGCGGGTGCCGATCGCCTTGACCTCGCCGTAGGTCCCGTCGAGCTCGATCCAGTCGCCGGGCTGATAGGTGTGCTCGATGATCGTAACGATCCCGGCGGCCAGGCAGCTCGCGTAATCCTTGAGGGCGAAGGCGAGCGCCAGGCTGACGGCCGCCACCAGCGCGACAACGTTCTCGAAGGTGGGCTCGACCAGGATCGGGACGATGATCGCGATGCCGACGACCCCGATCAGCAACCGGGCGATCGGCGCCGTGCGCAGGATCAGCAGGCGCCGATGCGAGGGCGCGCTCTCGGCGGCGCGGCGCACGATCCAGCGCACCGCCAGGACGAGCAACTGGCCGCCGACCAGAACGGCAAGAACGAGCAGAACATCGCCCCAAGTCAGTTCCCGCAGGAAGCCCAGAGAGTGACCGGCCGCATTCATGGCATTCCCCCTTTGGCAGGTCCGGCCGGTTCGGGATGCCGTCGATGGTCAGGCGGCCTCCGGCGGGATGTTTGTCGGCAACCATCGCCATGGCATCAGCTCGTCGATCCGATTGATCGGATGCCCGTCGGCGATCTTGGCGAGCGCATCGCGTAGATAGGCTTGCGGGTTCATCCCGTTGAGCTTGGCCGTCTGGACAATGGTGTACAGGGCGGCGGCGCGCTCGCCGCCGGTGTCGGCGCCGGCGAAGAGGTAGTTCTTGCGCCCCAACGCGATCCCGCGCAGGGCATTCTCAGCGATATTGTTGTCGGCTTCGAGGCGGCCGTCGGTGACGAAGCGTGACAGCGCGTCGCGCCGCTTGAGCGTGTATCGAAAAGCCTCGGCCAGCGCCGACTTCGCCGACAGCTTGGCCACGGTCTGGTCGGCCCAATCGAAGAACGAGACGAGCAGCGGCGCCGTCTCGGCGCGGTGCGCCACGCGTTCGGCGACCGGGGCGAACTGTGCCTTCGCTTCGACCACATAGAAGGCCGCGATCCGGTCGAGCGCCCCTTTGGCGACCGGCGACTTCGTCGCTTCCCACACGTCGAAGAACTTGCGGCGGCAATGCGCCCAGCACGCCACCTCGGTGATCGACCCCGGCTCGGCGCGTGCGGCATCGTAGAGCGCCTCGAAGCCGGCGTAGGCATCAGCCTGGAGAAAGCCGGCGAACCTCGCCAGATGAGCCGCCGGATGCGCGCCGCCGCGATCGGGGCTGTAGAAGTAGGCGGCGGCCGGCGGGTCTGTGCCACAGAACGGCCGATCGTCACGCACATAGACCCACAGCCGCCCGGTCTTGGTCCGGCCCAGCCCCGGCGCGAGCACCGGGACCGGCGTGTCGTCGCCGTGGATCTTCTCGGCGGCAAAGACGTGCTTCTGGATGCCCGCAACGATCGGCTGAAGCAGCCAGGCCGCCTGACCGACCCAATCGCACAAGGTCGAGCGGTCGAGGTCGAGCCCCTCCCGGCCGTAGATCTCGCTCTGCCGGTAAAGCGGCAGGTGATCGCAATACTTTGACACCAGTACATGTGCCAGCATGCCGGGAGCGGCCCGGCCACGCGGCGTCGGCATCGCGGCGGCCGGGGCCTGGGTGATCGCATCGCACGCCTTGCACGCGTACTTCGGCCGGACATGGCGGATCACCAGGAAGTGCCCCGGCACGTAGTCCAGCACCTCGGTGATATCCTCGCCGAGCTTGGCCATCCCGGCACCGCAGTCGGGGCAGGTGCAAGCGCCATCGCTCTCGGGCTCGTGCACGATCTCCTGACGCGGCAGATGCTCGGGCAGCGGCCGGCGCTTGGGCTTCGCGCGCTCGATGCCCGATGGCGGGCGATCTTGGATCGTTGCCTCCGCCTCTTCTTGCGCCGCGCCGGTCTCCAGCTCCTCGAGTTGCAGTTCCAACTGCTCGATCTGGCGGGCGATCCGCTCGGACGACCGACCGAACTGCATCCGGCGCAGCTTGGCGATCTGGAACTTGAGCTTCTCGATCTCCAGGGTCCGCAGCTGCACCGAGAGCTGGGCCGCCTTCAACTCCGAGGTCGCCGCCGCCAACTCGCTCTGACAGGCCAGCGCAAAGGCGCGCAAGGCTTCCAGATCGGTGGGCAGATCAGCCGTGGCGAGCGACATGACCGACCCTAGCAAAACCGCGCACTACGAACCAGAATCGCAAGCGAATCGCTGCCTTGTCAGACCAGCATTGGTTGCCGCGGTTGCGGTGGTGCTACCGTTCTGCGCCAGTCCATCGCCTCGATCAGCAGGGCCAATTGCGCGGGGCTGAGCACGACGCTGCCATCGACGATTGGCGGCCACACGAAGCGGCCCCGCTCCAGCCGTTTGGCGAACAGGCAAAGCCCGCTGCCATCCCAGTACAGCGCCTTCAAATAGTCACCGCGCTTGCCGCGAAACAGAAAGAGATGCCCGCTAAACGGATCGGCGCCGATCATCTGTTTGGCCTTGGCCGCCAGCCCGTCGAAGCCATTGCGCAGATCGACCGGGTGGCAGGCGAGGAATACCTTGGTGCCGGGGGCCAGGCTGATCACGCCGAGCCCTTCAGCGCCCGCAACACCCGCCGCAGCGCCTTCTCGTTGACGAAAGCGTCAACCCGCACCCGAGCGCCGCTCGGCAACGCGACCTCGATCAGGCCGACCCGCTCGTCCATCGTCATACCGGTGCGCCGGGATCGCTCGGGCGGCGGCACATCCGCCGGAGCCGCCAGTATCGCCGGCCCTTCATCCCCGGCCCGGCCGAACACGCCAAGCGGAACGAACTCTACCGCTTCCGGCCTCCGCGCCAACCCAGCCGCGGCCTTCCACGCCGATCGCCAGTTGTACAGCAGGCTCTCCGACACCCGATGGCGCCGGGCAACCACCTTCACCTTGCCGCCTTCTGCCTCGATCTCGGCGAGCAGCGCCGCCTTCTCTTCAGCCGTCCACTTCCGGCGCCGCTCGACCCGCGCCATGATCTCCACATCGGCCACCACGCCTCCTTCTGGAGCTACAGAAGGAGTCTCCAGCGCAGGGCAACATCAGCTATCGCCGAACCCCACGCTACACGCCGCAGACCGGACGCTTACCATAGTCGAAAACTACCGTCAGCATCGCTCATACCTGTGACCGGGGAAAGACCGCATCGGGCCGAAAGCGGAATGGCGGCTGTGGAGAAAGTAATTTTGGAAACTGACGTCGCTCAGCTTCGAGTAGAACTATTTCGCCCGCCCCGGGGTTTGGAGCCGACCGAGGTCGCGTTAGACGCCAACGTCAGCGGACGACCTAGTCCGAACGATGTCGACAAATCCATGCGACCTAGCAGTGCGGGTCCGATGGCGCACTCAAACGGATGCGGCGCTACATCCTTGGCCACGGTAAACGCGACTCTCATGAGCGGTACGGCGCACCGCTGTTACCGCTGGCCGGCACGAAGGCCGCGATAGAGCGAGCGTTGCCGTGCTCGGGGTTGTGAATCCGATGATCTACAACAAGAGGAGCCAAGGACTATCGCGCGCTCAGGCCCGACGACGAGCGTGCGCGGGAGGCGGCAACGCCTGTTCGATCTCCTGAACGATGCGTTCCACCATATCGGTATTGGCACGCTCTCGTTCGTCGGCGCGCTCACGCCACGTTGTCCCAATCGGAACAACGTCATGGCCTGCACCTTTCGTGTTCAAGAAATCCACGGTCTGCCCCCTGGACTTCGAAGCGCAAACCAAAACATCCCATTCGATTCTGGCAATGATGTCGAACAAGCGTTGCAGGATTGCGGGAGTATCGCCGCCGCTCGCAAGTACAATGACGCGGCCTTCGATTTCGACTTCGACAATGATGTCAACGCCGTCGTCCCGCCCGAGAAGGATTGTCACGATCGCCGCGGCGTATCTTTCCCTAAGTACCTCGATTGCCTTCCTGATCGACGTGGTTTTCCCAGAATTTCCCACGCCGGTAACTTGAATGATCGTTGCCATGGTACTCGCTCCTTTGATCTTGAGCGAAATCTACCATGGCGAACCGGTAAAGTCCGGCATAATCGCCCTATATAGGTATGAGATCGCCGGGCCGCCACGGATCCAAGCGACGACCGTTCCTCCTTGCCAGGGCTCTCCACCGGCCGCATATCTGCACGGGACATGGCCAGATGTGGAAGCCGGTTAGAAGGAGAGAAGTGAACCTTGACCGCAATTTTTGCTTACGCGAGCGGCGATGTCGCGTTCGTAGCCGGCGATACCATGCGCACAGTTCCGGCATTTGGGACGCTAACCGTAACGAAAATCCACAGGTGGAGTGAGTACGTGCTGATCGCTCAGGCAGGCGACGGCAAGTTCCAGAGCGCGATGGTAGCTGAGGTATTTGCGAAACGGCCCGAAATAATGCTGGCGCATCCCCGCCTACGAAGCGACGAACAATTCATGCACGCTTTCACGACGTTGAGACCTAACCACTACAATGCTGCCTGCAAGGCGGTCGCTCACCTTCCCAGCGGTGCTGCTCACATCACAGGTACGAGTCTGCTTGCATCGGCAGCAGACTCGGCCGGATCGTCGCGTATCCACCTGCTCGATTTCCCAACTGGAACGGTCACCCCCTCACCGAACGACGTTGAGGCCGAAGGCCAAGACCCCAAAACATTTTCGGCGAATGCGCGCGTACTTATGCTCGCTCACCGCAGTCTCCGGTACGCGATTTCAAATTGATCAGTGGGGTCTCGATTGCGTGCGCGATGCAATGGCTGCATATCCTAAGAACATCGGTTGGCCGGTCGATCTCTTGCTGTGCCGCGCCAGCATCCGCGGGGTCCGTATTGCGGTATATCGGCGCGTTGACGATGGCGCCTCAATCGGTCTGCCGGAATTTGCTATTTGACTGCTCGAACATGTGGATAGAACGTCCAAAGGGTGACAGAGCGCGACAGAATGACAGCGTCAGCCACGTCTGCGCCAGCTGGGGTAGCGTCGCGCGAAAGGCGCCCGATGCGTCCTTCACGATCAGCTGACCGTTCTCCTCGACGAGGTGGACTACGAGACCGTTCGGGACGCCAGCCTTCACCGGCTCTTTGTTTAGCGTATCCTGTGCGGCTTTCAGTGCCTTCCTTACCTCAATATTCGCGTTCGCGACTTTTGCGCTCTTCTGTCCCTTCTTCCTGCTGAGGTTCACCCCGCCCCCGGGTCCAATCATGATCGACCCGTCCTTACGTTGCGTGATCGCGTTGATCCCCGCGTTGCGGAGTCTGCTGTACCTCTTCGTCGGTATAATTCACGCGCAACCCTTGCGGCTTCAACGTACTGCTCTTGAATGTTGCGGCCTTCGCCAACTCCGGGAAATCCCGGTGCATAACTTCAAGCAGCTGCTGATTGGACCACTGCTGATGACGGAGGATTGCTATGCAATACAGAGTGTCGGGCATCACCACGGCATAAAGGAGCGGACCAGTTCGGCTAACGTATCCCGGAATCGTCGGGTGCGGATTGGTCCCCATGTGGAAGTGGTGGAGTCCCCAATCGTTGAGCATACCGTCGTCGTACTTGTCCTTCTCCATACCCGTGCTTTGGTATGGCCGAAGATTGCCGCCGACCTCGCTCACCATGATGAGGGCGTCAAAGCCCACCTGATGATCGGGCGGGCAGGCAAATCCAGCCGCCTTCTTCGTCACGCGGGGCCGTGGCTCGATCGAGCGGTTGAGCATATTCAGGTAGCGCGTTAGCGTTTCCTCGTCTGTCTCGGTCGGAGGAGCCGGATAACCCTTCACTGCCAGACGGCGCCGCAGCAAGTCCGCAAAGTCCTTCATCAAGTCTATTTTGAGCGGCAACAAGTCCTCCCTCGCCAGGCGAGAATGTAAGTACGTGGCTTCGGCCTTCAAGATGGTTCAATGTGACCAACGCATGCATGTCTTCTCCTGGCACATGCCGGTGGTCGCGCGCATGTCGTCGATCCAATGTCCGTTTCCGAGAAGCGACCAGAACCGCCTGTGCGGCCAGCATGGGCGCGAAGCAGACCGTCCGAATTGCACACCAGGCTACGCCGCGACCCTCTGGTCACCAATACGCTCTTTACTGCGGGCTCCAACCGTACTTCAATTCAGTAACGGCATTGGAGACAGAGCGGAGGTACCGGACAAAGACCATAAGCGGCAAAAAGCTAGGCGGCGATAGCACCGCCAAACCTACGCTATCGCCTCCTATGGTATCCCCTCACTCCCACTCGATCGTGCCGGGGGGTTTTGAGGTGATGTCGTAGACGACGCGGTTGATGCCGCGGACCTCGTTGATGATGCGGGTCGCGATGCGGCCGAGGATCTCGTGCGGGAACGGGAAATAGTCGGCGGTCATGCCGTCGGTCGAGGTCACCGCCCGCAGCGCGCAGGCGAAGTCGTAGGAGCGCGCGTCGCCCATGACGCCGACCGTGCGCACCGGCAACAACACGGCAAAGGCCTGCCAGATCGCGTCGTACAGCCCGGCGTTGCGGATCTCTTCGAGGAAGACCGCGTCGGCCTTGCGCAAGATGTCGAGCTTTTCCCCCGTCACCTCGCCCGGCATGCGGATCGCGAGGCCGGGCCCGGGAAACGGGTGGCGGTCGACGAAATGCCCGGGGAGGCCCAGGTCGCGGCCGAGCGCGCGCACCTCGTCCTTGAACAGTTCGCGCAACGGCTCGACCAGCTTCAACTTCATCCGCGCCGGCAGCCCGCCGACATTGTGGTGCGACTTGATCGTGACGGAGGGGCCGCCGGTCGCGCTGACCGATTCGATGACGTCGGGGTAGAGCGTGCCCTGCGCGAGAAACTCGACGCCGCCGATCCTGTGCGCCTCCTCGTCGAAGACGTTGATAAAGGTGGCGCCGATGGTCTTGCGCTTCTCTTCGGGGTCGGTGATCCCGGCGAGCTTCTGGAGGAACAGCGCGCTCGCGTCGCGATGGACGAGCGGGATGTTGTAATGGCCGCGAAAGAGGCGCACGACCTCCTCCCCTTCGCCGAGCCGCAACAGCCCTGTATCGACGAAGATGCAGGTCACCTGGTCGCCGATCGCCTCGTGCAGGAGGGCGGCGGCGACCGCGGAATCGACCCCGCCCGACAGGCCGCAGACGACGCGGCCGGCGCCGACCTGATGCCGGATGCGCTCCACTGCCTGGGCGCGGAACGCCGCCATCGTCCAGTCGCCGCGAACCCCGCAGACATGGTGGGTGAAATTGCGCAACAGCCGGCCGCCCTGCGGGGTGTGCGCGACCTCGGGATGGAAGAGGACGCCGTAAAGCCGCCTCTCGTCATTGGCGATCGCGGCATAGGGCGCGCCCTCGCTCGCCGCCACCGCGCGGAAGCCGGGCGGCAGGGCATCGACCTTGTCGCCGTGGCTCATCCACACCTGCTCGCGCGCGCCCCTGGGCCACAGCCCATCGAACAACCGGCACTCGCCGGTGACGTCGATGAAGGCGCGGCCGAATTCCTGGTGGTCGCTCAGGGTCACCCTTCCGCCCAACTGGGCACACATCGTCTGCATGCCATAGCAGATCGCCAGCACCGGCACGCCCAGATGAAACACAAGGTCGGGCGCGCGCGGGGTCGTCGCGAGCGTGACCGAGGCCGGCCCGCCCGAGAGGATGATGCCGCTTGGGCCGAAAGCGCGGATCTGCGCTTCGCTTGCGGTGTAGGGGGAGATCTCGCAATAGACCCCAACCTCGCGCACCCGGCGCGCGATCAGCTGGGTCACCTGGCTGCCGAAATCGAGGATCAGGATCTTGTCGGTCATCGCATCACCCGCCGTCCTTGGTCCTTCCAGAGATCGAACGCAGGACCCACTATTGGAAAGACCGTATTCACGAGCCCGCTAAGCAAGATGGGAGATATCGAGTTCGCCCCAGTGCTGTTTGAGATACTCGGCAACCAAGCGCCGGTGACAGTGGTGCGGCATATCCTCGCTACAGAGCAGGCACCCCTCAGCGATTGCTTCCTTCGGTATCGTTTCCTCGATACGCCGCTGTTTCATCAGTTCGAGAAACCGAAGCTCATAGCTCCTCCAGTCTCCATGGGCCGTTTTTTTGTGAATCCGATTGTGAAAATTTTCATCGTTAGTCCTCGGATGGAGCGTCCGTCAGTTTTTCATCCACATACGCTATCTTCTGCTCCTGATGAGCAAGCGCCTCGCCAATTAGTTCCTCCCGTGAGCAGAATAGGTCCTCTCGCGGTAGTCTTGTCAGATCGAGCAAGCGGTCCATCGCATCCCGATGTGTTTCTAATCCGCCGTCGCCAAGGATATGGACGACGCTGACGCCCTGTTCATGAAGCACTCTGCTAACCAGTAGCGTGCGATGGCATTCGAGGGGTTCTCGTTCGGCACACATAAGCGCGATCTGATGCATGTGTGTCCCTCGCATCACCCTTGCTATGCCCAGCCGGAACTGGTCAGTATCCACCAGCCGGGAATACCGAACACGCCCGTCTTCGTAGCAGGACGGGTCATTTGATCGCGCCCCGAGCTCGCGGCCCAGAAACACGTACTTGATGCCCTCTAGCTTTAGATCGCGCTCCAGAGCACTCTTGTTAAACTGAGGATTAAACCGGCTAAAGGGCGCCGAGCGGACATCAGCCAAAGCTATGACCCGGTGTTGCTTCAAGAGTTTCACGAAGTGGCCAAACGAGTGTGTGGAGTGACCAACTGTCAGGACTAGGGTGTGCTGCTCCGTCATGCTCTGGCTCCTGCGTCACGCTCGATGATGGCGGCGATGAGCTTGTAGCAAGCATCGTTGTGCGGTTCTCCGAGACTCACCGTTAAGAACCGCTCCGGAAAGTTGGAATCTAAGCGGAACGGGTTAGGCGACGCGGCATAATTCGGATCATGGCGAGGCGAAGGAAGGCGACGACCGAACGGGCGTAGCGTTCGAAATCGCGGGCGAGGCGGCGGAAATGGCTGATCCAGGCCAAGGTGCGTTCGACAATCCAGCGCTTGGGCACGACCTCGAAGCGCGGGACATCGTTGCGTTTGACGATCTCCAGACGCCATCTTCCGCTCGTGGCCACCCGCTCGGTCATGATCGGTCCCTGGTAGCCGGCATCGGCAAAGATCACCTCGATGAACGGCTGGCGGCGGCGGGTGTGGCGCAGCAACGCCGCGGCGCCGTCGCGGTCCTGCACATCGGCGGCATGCACCGTGACGCCAACCATCAGGCCGAGCGTATCGACCATGATATGGCGCTTGCGCCCGGTGACTTTCTTGCCCGCGTCCCACGGGTCGCGGCGTTGCCGCGCCCGAGGGCAGGCTCCACCCTGCGGGTCGATCGAGGCCCCCCTTTTTGCGCCGCCCGGGCGCTCTGGCTGTCGATGATCGCCGCCGTTGGGCTGGCTTCCCGCCCGGCCTCTTCGCGGCAGGCGACATAGAGGGTGTGATGGATGCGCTCCAGCGTGCCGTCCCGCCGCCACAGGTCGAGATAGTCGTAGACCGTGCTTTTCGGCGGCAAATCCTTCGGCAGCGCCTCCCATTGGCAGCCGGTCGACAGCACGTAGAAGATGCCGTTCAATACCTCGCGCACATTGACCGAGCGCGGCCGCCCGCCGCGCTTGGCCGGCGGGATCAGCGGCGCCACCCGCTGCCACTCCTCCTCCGTCAGCTCGCTCGGATAGCGCAGGCTCTTGCGCCTCGCCGCCAGGCGGTGTTCCTTTGTCCACATGTGGTGCCCATCACCAGATCGCACCACATATCGAATCACAACCAACTCCACCGATTCAACATCTTTTCGGAGCGGTTCTTAGATAGCCGATGGAACCGCGGGTTGTCACGGCACAACCCGCGAATAGGCTCACCCCCCGATAAGCCAGCGAGGAGAGAAACGCCATGCTGATCGTCAATTCGCAGATCCACATCTGGGAAAACTCCAAGATGTCGGCGCATCACCGGCAAATCCCGACCTATTCGATGGACGACGCCCTGAAGGAGATGGAAGAGGCCGGGGTCGATGCCGCGGTCATCCATCCGCCCAGCACGCTCGGCGAGGCGATGAACGCGCTGGCGGTCGAGGCGGCGAAGGCGCACCCGGACAAGTTCTGCATCCTCGGGAATTTCGACCTCACCGCACCGAACCGGCTCGACATCGTCAAGAACTGGCGATCGCGGCCGGGCATGCTGGGCTTCCGTTTTACGTTCAACCAGCCGCAGCAACAGGCCTGGTGGACCGACGGCTCGCTCGACTGGTTCTGGGCCGCGTGCGAGAGCGAGGGGCTGCCGGTCGGCCTGCTGGCCGGCGGTCACATGGCGGCGCTCGGCAACATTGCCGAGCGGTATCCCGGGATCAAGCTGCACATCGACCATCATGGCCGTGGCGGCGGCGGCGGCGCCGGGACCGACGATGCGGCTTTCGCCAATCTGCCCGAGATGCTGGCCCTCGCCAAATATCCCAATGTCGCGGTCAAGCTCTCGGGCGCGCCGAGCTATTCCAGCCAACCCTACCCCTACCGGAACATTCACAAATACATCCGGCAGATTTTCGACGCGTTCGGCCCAACGCGGTGCTTTTGGGGCACCGACATCACCCGGATGCCGTGCAGCTACCGGCAATGCGTGACGATGTTCACCGATGAGTTGCCGTGGCTCGCCGGACATGACCGCGACCTCGTGATGGGACGCGCGGTCTGCGACTGGATCGGCTGGAAACACCCGGCGCTCGGTCGGTCGTGAGGCGAAGGAGGGGTCTCGGGCGGGGAGATGCAGGCGAAAGCGCGCCTATCATGGATAACGCATCGAAGCTGCGGAGCGCACCAAGCATGACAAAACGAGCGATCGCCGGCGGCGCGGCCGGCCTGGCGCTAATTCTCGGACTCGCCGGCTGCACCAACCCCTATGACCCGGCGCAGCGGGCGGTTGGCGGCGCCCTGATCGGCGCCGGTACGGGCGCCGCGATCGGCGCGGCGGCGGCGGGCGGGCACGGTGCCGCGCTCGGGGCGGCAATCGGCGGCGCGGTCGGCCTGCTCGGCGGCATCGCGTTCAACTCCGCCGCCAGCGCCGTATTATCCGCCGCAGGCTTACGCCGCGCCGCCGCCCGGCTATTCTGGCGGCACCGGCACGCCGCCGCCGGGTTTAGTGGTGCCGGCGCCGCCCAATTAAGCAGGCCTTGCCGGCGCGAACCCGCTTGCGCGCGGTCCGCGCCGGCAAAGTCCGGCCTGATCAGTAGCCGGCGCCCGGATTGTGCCGATAGCGCCGCGGCGGCATCGACGAGCCGACCATGGTGGGCTCATACTGCTCGAAGCTCGCCATGCACTGGTTGTGCAGCGTCGGGTCGCCGATTGGAACGCATTCGGTACGCATGCGCGCCTGCCGGAAGGCTGAGCTGGTCTCCAGCAGCCGATCGTATTGCCGGCTCTCAATGACGTTTCGCCGCGCCGACCAGGCGCCAAAATCGCCCGGACTCGCCTGCGGGCCGTTCGTCACCAGCTGCGGGTCGGAAGATTGCGCGTGCGCCGCCGGCATCGCCCCCAATGCCAGAATGCATCCGGCCGCGAAGGCCAGGCTTGTCACAGTCTTGTTCATCATGACCGCTGAACTCCTATCGAGGATGGTCAACGGTAAAAACAGGCCGCGGCTGGCGGCGGTTCCCGCGAGCGGGCGACGATCCTCGTCAGGCTCGCGGCGGAAGAGGGTCAGGCAGGCCGCGCCGCCGGCAGGCCGCCAGCAGCGTGTTGCGCAACAGGCAGGCGATCGTCATCGGCCCAACCCCGCCCGGCACCGGCGTAATCGCCCCGGCGATATGGCGGGCGGCCGCGAAATCGACGTCGCCGACGAGCCGCACGCCGCCCTCCGGCAGGGCGATCCGATTGATCCCGACATCGATCACCGTGGCGCCCGGCTTTATCCAATCCGCCTTGACCATCGCGGGCTCCCCGAGGGCCGCAACCAGGATGTCGGCGCGCCGGCAAATCGCCGCGACATCGCGGGTTTTCGAGTGCACCACCGTGACCGTGCAGTCGGCGGCGAGCAGCAATGCCGCGACCGGCCGGCCGACGATCGGCGATCGGCCGAGGACGACCGCCTCGGCGCCCGACAGATCCGCGTGCACGCTGCGCAGGAGCACCAGGCACCCTTGCGGCGTGCACGGGACGAGACCGCCTTCGCCGTTCCACAAATGCCCGACATTCATCGGGTGAAAGCCATCGACGTCCTTCGCCGGATCGAGCACGGCGATCACCTGGCGCGGATCGATGCCGCGCGGCAATGGCAGGCTGGACGAGGATGCCGTCGACCCGGTCGTCGGCGTTCAGTCTCACGATCGAGCTCGAGGATTGCCGCAACATCGGCGTCCGCCGGCAGGCGGAATTCGAATGAGGCTATCCCCGCCTCGGTGCAGGCGCGTGCCTTGCTGCGGATATAAACCTCGCTCGCCGGGTCGTGGCCGGCGAGGATCGCGGCAAGGCCGGCGGTGATCCGCTGGCGCTCGCGCAGGATCGCAGCCGCTTCGGCGACCTGCTGGCGCAGAGCGGCTGCGATCGCTTTGCCGTCGATCAGCCTTGCGTCCGCCATCGCCTGCCGTTCCGTCGATGCCCCGCCTCTATTGGGTCGCCTGATGCAGATAGGCGAGAAGGTCGGCGATCTGCTTGTCGTCTTTGACGCCGGGAAACGCCATTCTGTTGTCGGGGATGAATTCTTTCGGATTGCGCAGGTATTTCGTGAGCGTGGCGTCGTCCCACACGACACCCGATTGCTTCATCGCCGGCGAATAGGCGAAATTGTCGGAGGTACCGGCCTTCCGGCCGAACAGCCCGTGCAGGTTGGGGCCGACCGTGTCATGCCCGCCGGCCGCGACCGTATGGCAGATCTTGCATCTGTTGAATACCGCTTGGCCGGCGGCCGGGCCGGCCGCGGCGCCCGGCCCGGCCGCCAGGATCATCGTCAGCATCAAGATCACCGCCGGCCGGCGCATGACAATCCTCCTGCATCGTCGCGGCCGATCATGCGGCAAGGGGCGGCGCCAAGCGAGCGGTTTGCCATGACACCCACCACCATCCGCAGGATGGTCACGATGTCGGCTCCGGCGCGCCGCGGGCGATGAGTTGCGCCAGTCCGTCGCCGGCCGCGATCGCGACGCTGTAGGCAAGATCGCCCCACGGTCCGTTGAGCAGCCCGCGCGGCACGTCGTTTTCCTGGCCGACGGTGCCGATTTCGGCGCCATCCGCGCGGCGGACATGCCAGACGACCTTGACATGCTGCTTGTCGGCCCTGGCCGCCGTGACGCTGACCTCGCCATCGATATAGAGAGCGGCCTTTTGGCCTTTCTCGGCGATTGCCAGACCCTGCCGCTTCAAAACGGCGGCGATGGCGGCCGCCAGCGCTTTCCCTCCATCGCCGGGCGCGCCGCTGATCCCTCGGATCGCGATGCGGGTGCGCCCGCCGGCGGCGGCTTCTACCGGCGCCTCGTCCTCGAGCAGCGGCGCGATCCCGTCCGCACTCAACCCGGCGAGGTGCGCGATGGGGCCGTCGGTCGCGGCTTTCCACTCGCCGGTCTTTGCTTCGACCTTGGCGGTGCGCTCGCCGACCGTCCGGCCCTTGGCGTTGTATAGCCGCCAATAGGCGGTCACGACCGCATCGCCCGAGCGCGGACCAAACTCGGCCAGGCGTCCGTAGAGCAGGTAGCTGCCGAGGCTGGCGGTCCGGACGCTGGCCGGGATGTCCCGCTTCAGCAACGCCCCTGCCACCGCGGCGCCGAGCTTCCCCGCGATGGCGGCCGGCTCGCCCTTGATGGGCGCGATCCACACCCCGGCACCGTCGCGCACCGTCACCAGGGCGGCGGGCGGACGGTCGTCGGCAAAAGGATGCGGCAGGGGCTGGCAGGCGTTGAGCAACGCGGCGAGAGCAAGCATCGCCAGCCGGCGCGCCCGGTTGGCGATCATCAGAGTGCGCAGGTCGAAAGAAGCCCAAAGAGGCAAAACGCGCCGAACCAAACCAAGCATGGGATAGCCCGAAACCTATTCGCCAAGGACGATTGCGGCGAGGCCGCGACCGTAATCGGTTTCCCCGCGCAGGCAGGCGCGCCGGTAGCTGAAGAACAGCGCCTCCTCGGCGACGCTGTCGTGCGGCGCGCGCTCGATTCGGGCGAGGCCGAGCCGCGCGAGGCGATAGGCGATGTAGCCGGGCAGGTCGAAGAGGAAATGGCCGGGCCGCGCGGCCGGCGCGAAAAAGCCGCCGCTGCCCGGATCGGCGGCGGCGAAGGCAGCGGCGAATTCCGGCCCGACCTCGTAGGAGGGCTGGGCGATGCACGGCCCGATCCCGGCGCGGATCCGCTCAGGCTCCGCGCCCTGCGCCGCCATCGCCGCGACCGTCGCCTCCATGACCCCGGCGAGCGCACCGCGCCAGCCGCCATGCGCGGCGCCGATGACCCGGGCGTTCGGATCGGCGAACAGGACCGGGGCGCAGTCGGCTGCAAGCACGCCCAGCGCGATGCCCGGCACGGCGGTGACCATGGCATCGGCGCGCGGGTTCGCGGTGCGATGCCACGGCCGCTCGACGGTAACGGTCGCGGTGCCGTGGACCTGATGGCAGGTCACCAGCCGATCGGCGGCAAGGTCGAGCCGTGCCGCCGCGATCGCGCGGTTCTCGTCAACGTCAGCCGGATCGTCGCCCGAGCCGAAACCGCAGTTCAACGAAGCGAACAGTCCCCGGCTGACCCCGCCCCGGCGGGTGAAGTAGGCGTGGCGGATGCCGGGGCAGTCGTCGAGCGCGCTGAGCGTAATCATGATCCGGCTGTTATTCGAACCCGGCAGGCGCCGGCAGGCCCGGCGAGGTCAACGCCAGCACCTTGAACAAATTGCCCATTTGCGCGGGATCGATCAAGCGCGCGAGACCGCTTTCGAGCCGGGCGCGCTGCGCCGTGGTCGCCCGTGCCGAGAGCGCCGCGAGCCGCGTCTCGGCCCCGAGCGCGGCGAGGAATCGGCCCTGCGCCACCGGGCCATGGACGACGGCTCCGGCGGCGTGCGCCGCCGCGGCAAAGCCGGCGAAGTCGACATGGGCGCTGAGATCGGCGCTGCCCGGATCGTCGAGCACCGCGGCCGCTGCGTGGCGGCGCACCGCGGCGAGGGTCGGGCCTGGCGCGCAGGGGAAATAGCCGTAATCGACAAACAGCGCGGCACCCGGCTGCGTTGCCAGCCGCCCGCCAAGCGCCGCAGCGAGCGCCGCCGCCGCCGGGCAAATCTCGACGACCGTGCCGGGCGGCAGAAGTCGCAGCGCAGAGGGCACGAGCAGGGTCAGGGCGGCGCTTTCCGGCCCGTCGGCAACGACCAGGCGATCCCCGGCGTTGAGCGTCACGACCCGCTCGCCCCAATCCGCGCGCCCGCGCACCAGCTGTCGGATTGGCAGCGCATCGAGGAACTCGTTGGCGACCAGGAGCAGCGGCCCCTGCGGCAGCGCATCGATGCCCGCGACGAAACGCGGTTCGACGGTCGCGAGGCGGCGCCGCTGCACCGCCCGCAGCAGCGGACTCGCCTCGACGAGGTATAAATCGAGCGCCCGGCGGAAATCGGGCAGGGCCGCCGCGGCGCGCAGAAAATCGCTGATCAGCGCGCCGCTTCCCGGGCCGAGCTCGACGAGCGTCACCCGATCGGGCTGGCCGCTGCGCTGCCAGAAATCAGCGCACCACAGCCCGATCAGCTCGCCGAAGATTTGGCTGATCTCGGGGGCGGTGGTGAAGTCGCCGGCGCTGCCGAGCGGAATATGCCGCGCGTAATAGCCGCTCTCAGGATCATGCAGCGCCATCGCCATGAACGCCGCGATCGAGAGCGGCCCCTCGCGCCGGATGCGCCGGGCGATTCTGGCGGCGAGGGGCGGCGCGCTCACGTTGACTTTGGCGATGACGCCCGCATCGCCCACCACATCACGAGAAACCCGACGGCCAGGACCGGAAGCGACAGGAGCTGTCCCTCGGTCGTGCAGAATATCCGGCACGTGAAATAGCCCCTCTGCGGGTCCGGCTGCCGGAAGAACTCGCCCGCGATGCGCGCAACGGCGTAGCCTGCGAGAAACAGCCCGCTAACCAGTCCGGGCCGCAGGCGTGCGGCGCGCTGCTCTGCCAAGCGGAGCAGGATGAACAGGCAAATACCTTCGAGAAACGCCTCGAAAAGTTCGCTCGGATAGCGCGGCAAATGCAGCGGGTCAGTCGGATAGATCACTGAGATCGCCTTCGCCCAGCCGGTCGCCGGCCGGCCGTACAGCTCGCCATTGATGAAATTGGCAATGCGGCCGAAAAACAGCCCGATCGGGATCGCCTCGGTGACGATGTCGGAAAACGCGAAGACCGGGAGGCCGCGACTCCGGGTGAACAGGATGATGGCGAGCGTCACTCCCAGCGCGCCGCCGTGAAACGACATGCCACCCTTCCAGATGTACAACATCTGGAGCGGTTCCCGCAGGTATAGGCCGAGGTGATAAAAGAGGATGTAGCCGATACGCCCGCCGAGCACGACCCCAAGGGTTGCCCACACCAGAAAATCGTCGATATCGGTGCGCGCGACGAGGCGAGGCGGACGGTCCGCGAGAAAGAGGCAATAGCGCCAGCCGATCAAGAGCCCGGTGATATAGGCGAGCGCATACCAGCGAATCGCAAACGGTCCGATCGCGATTGCTACCGGGCTGATCGCGGGAAACGGGATCGCAAAAAGCGGCATCCTTTAATTCTCTCACAATCCCCTTTAGACTTGTTGGCGAATTTGTCGGACAACAAGCCCATGAAGGCGGGCAATTAGCTGGGAGATCGGCCTATGGGCAAGGGTATTTTGATCGCGGCGATGAACATCGCCAACGCGGCCGAAGACGAGTTCCACGACTGGTACGATACCGAGCACCTGCCCGAGCGGCAGCGCGTCGCGGGTTTCCTCCTATGCCAGCGCTGGATCGGCGCGCAGGACCGCAAGATTTCGGTCGCGACCTACGATCTCGATACCGTCGCGGTGCTGCAGAGCCCCGGCTATCTGGCGATCGGCGGTGCCAATCTGTCGCCGTGGTCGAAGCGGGTGACGAGCCGGGTCGAGCGGCTGATGCGCTTCGAGGGCGACCAGACCCTGCCGGGCGACCAGCTGCCGCCCGCAACCGCCGGCGGCTTCCTGCTCAATTCGATGAA
The DNA here is from genome assembly GCA_963789255.1 of uncultured Alphaproteobacteria bacterium. Lineage (GTDB taxonomy): Bacteria > Pseudomonadota > Alphaproteobacteria > ATCC43930 > CGMCC-115725 > DATARH01. The sequence goes on from CAWBJW010000002.1 coordinate 955,323, forward strand.
TGTCGACCCCGCCGCCGAGGCCGAATTCAACGAATGGTACAATACCGAGCACATTCCGGCGCTCGCCGCCGTGCCGGGCGTCTTATGCGCGCGCCGCTTCCGCGCCACGAGCGCCAACCGCCGTTATGTCGCGCTCTATCATCTGACCTCGCCCGACGTCCAGGCGACAGCGGCCTGGAAAAGCGCGGCCGACACCGAATGGACGCGCCGCCTGCGCCCGCATTTCCGCGATCACCTGCGCCTCGTCTGCCGCAAATACGCGCGCGGCGAATGATTCTACCGCGCGAAAATGCTCCCTCTCCCCCATCGGGAGGGAGGGAGCATAGCGCGCTTTGGCACGATGGAGCACCTCGTCTCATTCGGCATCCTCGCGCCGCCGACGATCTTCATCGTGCTGGGTCTCCTCGGCTCGCTGATCGCGCTGGTGTGGCGGCGCACCGGCATCGCGCTCGCTCTCGCATCAAGCCTCTGCCTGTATGTCGCGGCGACCCCGGCCATGTCGTCGTATCTGTTGCATCGGGTCGAGTTTGAGATCCCGGGAAACGCCGATCTGGGCGCAGCCCAGGCGATCGTCGTTCTGGGCGGCGACGTCAGGTCAGGCAACGGCAGCGATATTCCCGACGCGCTCGGCCCGCTATCGCTCGAACGGGTGGTTTTGGCCGCGGCGGCCTATCGCCGGCTGCATCTGCCGGTCGCGGTCAGCGGCGGCCGGGTCGGCAACGCGCATACCAGTGAGGGCGCGCTGATGAAGGCCGCGCTCGAAGCCGATTTCGCCGTCCCGGTCGCCTGGAACGAGGACCGCTCGCGCACGACCTGGGAAAACGCGCTCTACACCGCGCGGCTGTTGCAGCCGGCAAAGCTGACCACGGTCGTTCTCGTCACCCAGGCCTGGCATCTGCCGCGCGCGCTCTGGGCGTTCGAGCGGGCCGGGATCCAGGCGCTGCCCTGGCCGGCGCCGCGGACCGTTCTTCGGCTCGGCGCGGTCGACGATTTCCTGCCGAACATCAGCGGACTGCACGACACGTTTTACGCGCTGCATGAGATCATCGGCGGGCTTTATTACCGGCTGCGCTATTGACCGCCCCAAAACCGCGTGAGGCGCGGCCCGCCGTTTTGGTGTTATGCTAATCGCGGTTGCCGAGCCGCCGAGGAGACCCGTCATGCGTCGCCAGGAGCAGATCGCGGAAGCGAAAAAGCTGCTTGCCTATCTCGACCAGCGCACGACGGCGCTCGCCGAGGGGATCTACCGCAACCCGGTGACCGACTACACCTGCCCCGAGCAGGCGGCGCGCGAGCGCGAAGTGTTCTTCCGCAACGGCCCGATCAATGTCGGCCTCAGCGCCCTTTTGCCCCGCCCGGGCGACTGGATGACGCATGATTACACCGGCGTGCCGATCCTCCTGGTGCGCCGCACCGACGGCTCGCCCGCCGCCTTTCTCAACGTCTGCCGCCACCGCGGCGCGAGAGTCGTCGAGGGCTGCGGCACCGCCATGCGCAGCTTCTCGTGTCCCTATCACGGCTGGACCTACGGGCTCGACGGCACCCTGGTGGCACGGCCGGACGAACCATCCTTCGCCCTGGCCGAACGCGCGACGCACGGGTTGCGCGCGCTGCCGGTCGTCGAAAAATACGGGATGATCTGGGTTGGCCCGCGACCCGACAGGCGCCTCGACGTCGATAGCCTGCTCAATGGGGTGGCGGACGATCTCGCCGACTACGGGCTCGAAAGCTACCATCATTACGAGACGCGGGTATTGCGGCGGGAGATGAACTGGAAGCTCGCCGTCGACACCTTCTGCGAGACCTATCATCTGAGCCATCTGCATCCCGATACGGTCAGCCCGCTGTTCCATACCAACCGCGCCACCTTCGACGCCTTCGGCCATAATCACCGGCTGATCGCGGCGCGGCGCACCCTCGACGAATTGCGCGGCCAGCCCGAGGCGGCGTGGAACGTTTTCGACCACACCGCGATCATCTATGTGCTGTTCCCGAACACGATCTTCCTGTTCCAGCGCGATCATGTGGAAACCTGGCACATGTTCCCCGGCGAGCGCGCCGATTCGTGTTCGATGTACGTGTCGCTGTACATTCCCGGGCCGGTCGCCGGCGACAGCGCGAAACGGCACTGGGACAACAATTTCAACCTGTTGATGGCGACCGTCGAATTGCAGGATTTCCCGACCTGCGAAGGGATGCAGCGCGGCTTTCTGTCGGACGCGCAGGAATTGATCGTCTTCGGCCGCAACGAGCCGGCGTTGCAGCATTATCATCGCAGCATCAAGGTGGCGCTCACCGCACCGCAAGAGCAGATGGCGGCGGAATAGCCTGACCACGGGTACGGTGTCGTTGTCGGCATGGATCTTTCAGTCGTCATCCCGGTCAAGAACGAGGCCGGCAACATTGCCCCGCTGGTCGGCGAGATCGCCGCCGCGCTCGACGCCCTGGCCGGCTACGAGATCGTCTACGTCGACGACGGCAGCGAGGATGCGACCGCCGCCGAGATCGGCCGGCTGCAAGCGGGGATGCCGCAGCTTCGCCTGGTGCGCCATGCCCGGAGCTGCGGCCAGAGCGCGGCGATCCGCAGCGGGGTCAAGGCGGCGCACGGCCGGTGGATCGCGACCCTGGACGGCGATGGCCAGAACGATCCCGCCGATATTCCCGCGCTGTGGCGGCTGGCCCAGGATAGCCCGGCGCTGCCGCCATTGCTGATCGCCGGGCACCGCGCACGGCGCCGCGACACCTGGTCGAAGCGGAAGGCCTCGCGCATCGCCAATGCGGTGCGGCGCCGGCTGTTGCGCGACGACACCCCGGATACCGGGTGCGGTCTCAAGCTGTTCCCGCGCGCCCTCTTCCTCGACCTGCCGTATTTCGACCACATGCACCGCTTCCTGCCGGCGCTGGTGTTGCGCGAGGGCGGGATCGTGCGCTCGGTGCCGGTCAACCATCGGCCGCGCCGGCAAGGCAACTCGAAATACGGCGTCTTCGACCGGCTCGGGGTCGGCATCGCCGATCTCGTCGGCGTCATGTGGCTGCGCCGGCGCCATGCCCGGCCTGATCTGATCGAGGATGCAAACCCGGCCGGAGATGGCACGGCATCCTCCCGGCGGGTCGAGACCCCCTTGCGCAAGACCAGCGCCGAGCCGGTGCTGTGATGCCGGTAGCATGATGATCGGCAAGGCGCGTGCCGGCCGCCTGATCGTGCTTGGGCTGCTCGCCATCGGCGTTGCTGCCGCCTGGCATTGGCGCAACCTGTTCGACCCGCGCGCCCTGGCCGCGGCGATCGGGCGCAACCCGGCAGCGCCGCTGGTCTTTCTCGCCGTGCACATCGCCGCGAGCCTGTTTTTCGTACCGCGGACGCTGCTGGCGCTCGGCGCCGGGATGATTTTCGGCATGTGGTGGGGCATCGTGTGGGCGGGACTCGGCAGCCTCGCCGGGGCGGTCGCCGGGTTTCTCGCGGCGCGCTACCTCCATGCCGGGTTTGTCGATCGCGCCGAGCGGGCCCGGTTGGCGGCATTCTTGGGGCGTGTCGAGCGCGGCGGGTGGCGCGGCGTCGCGCTGGCGCGGCTGGTGCCGGTCATTCCGCACAGCCTGACCAATTATGCCCTGGGGCTGACCCGCCTGCGGCTCGGCGCCTACGCCTTCGGCTCGCTGCTCGGGCAGTTGCCGCTGACCATCGCCTATGCCGATCTCGGCGCCGCCGGCGGACGGGCCCTCATCGGCGCCGCGGATTGGGGCCATCAGGTGCTGTGGCCGAGCCTCATCGGGGTTGCCGCGCTCGCCCTGTCGCTGCTGATCCCGGCAGTGGCGCGTCGGCGGATGCGGCAAGCCCAGCCGATCCCGGGGGCACTGCCCGGGGCCTAGGCCCGCCGGTCGCCCAGTCGAGCAGCTCGACGGTGTGAACGACCGGCAGCGGCGCGTCGCCGGAAAGCTGCGTGATGCAGCCGATATTGCCGGCGGCGACCAGGTCGGCGCGGGTCAGCGCGATTTGGGCGAGCTTGCGCTCGCGCAATGCCGCCGCCAGCTCCGGCTGCAACAGGTTGTAGGTCCCGGCCGAGCCGCAGCACAGATGCGCTTCCGGCACCTCGACCACCGCGAACCCGGCGGCGGCGAGCAATTCCCGGGGTTCGCGCTCGACCCGCTGACCGTGCTGCAGCGAGCAGGCCGAATGATAGGCGACCCGCAGCCCGCGATGCGCGCCGTCTTGTCCGCCCGGGGCCGGCGGCTGCAGACCGAGCGCGGCGACGATTTCGCTGATGTCGCGCGCCAGCGCGGCGATCCGCGCCGCCCGCTCGGCATAGGCCGGATCGGTGCGCAACAGGAACCCGTAATCCTTGACCATCGTGCCGCAACCCGAGGCGTTGACGACGATGGCGTCGAACCCGCCGGTAGCGGGCGCGCCCTCCCAGGCGTCGATATTGGCGCGGGCAAAGGCCAGCGCCGCGGCCTCGTCGCCCAAATGGTGGACGAGGGCGCCGCAGCAGCCGCTGCCCGGCGCGACGACGACCTCGGCGCCATGCCGGGTCAACAGCCGGATTGTCGCCTCGTTGATCTCGGGTGCCAGCACCTGCTGCGCGCAGCCGGGCAGCAGCGCGACCCGCATCCGCCGCTCTCCCGCGGCCGGGAAGATCTGCGGCCGGTCCATCGCCGAGGCGGCCGGAATCACCCGCGGCGCCAATGCCACGAGCGGGCGCAACCGATTCGGCAGCAGCCCGGCGACGGGCTTGGCAAAACGGGCGCCGGTGAGCGCGAGCCGCAGCCATGCCGGGCGCGTCAGCACCCGGCCGAGCCAGTGGCGCAGCAGCCGCTCGGCTGCGGGGCGCCGGTAATGTTCCTCGATATGGCGCCTGCCGTGATCGACGAGATGCATGTAATGGACGCCCGACGGGCAGGTCGTCATGCAGGCGAGGCACGAGAGACAGCGGTCGATGTGCTTGACGGTCTCGGAGCTGATGGTCTGCGAGCCATTGGGGCCGCCGGCTTCGAGCATGTTCTTGATCAGGGTGATGCGTCCGCGCGGGCTGTCGAGCTCGTCGCCCAGCAGCACATAGGTCGGACAGGTCGCGGTGCAGAAGCCGCAATGGACGCAACTCCGCAGGATCTTTTCCGATTCCGCGGTATCCGGGTCGGCAAGCTGCGCCAGCGAGAACTCGGTCTGCATTTGCTATCCCAAATCCGTCATTCCCGCGAAGACGGGAATCCAGGGTCCCGGGCCCACGTCGCTCGCCCTGGACCCCCGCTTGCGCGGGGGTGACGGTATCATTTCCGGGCGCCGTGCATCAGCTCCCCCCAATCGTTTCGCTGGCGACGATGCGGCCGGGGTTGAGGATGTGGGCCGGGTCGAACGCGTCCTTGACCCGGCGTGACAGCGCGGCGAGCGGCGCTGGTTGCGGCTCGAACACCGCGACCGCGCGGCGCAGCCCGGGCGACCCACGGACGAGCGTCGCATGGCCGCTGCCATCTCCATCCCGCCCGCGGATTGCCTGGCGGATCGCCTGCGCGCCGCCGTCGCCCTGTTCGGCGACCGCCGCCCAGACCAGCCCGCCGCCCCAGTCGAGGAACCACGCCATATCGAGCTCTCGCGCCAGCGCATCGGCCAGTTCGGCGCCGCGCGCCGGCGCCACCGCGATGCGCCACACCGCGCGCTCGCGCAGCCCGACCAGCGGCGCGACCTCGCCGACCGCGCGCCACAACGCGATCGACTCGGCGTCGCCGAGAAACTCGGCGGCGTCGTGCTCCTTCAACAGTGCGTCGCGCCGGAAGGCAACCGACGGCGCCGGCCCTTCGACCCGCAACGCGACCGTGCCGGTGCGCTGCGGCAGGGCGAGCGGCATCGCCGTCCCCGACGGCAGATAGGCAGCGCCCGACACCTCATGCGGCGATCCCAATGCCGCCGCCATCAGCCGCGTCGCGGCGGCGGGATCGACCCCCGCGAACAGCACGGTCGCAACCATTTCGGGGCATGGCAATACCTTGACCGTGACCTCTTCGAGCGCGGCCAATGTGCCGTAGGAGCCGGCCATCAATTTGCACAGATCGTAGCCGGTGACGTTCTTGACGACCTTGCCGCCGGCCTTGAAGATCTCGCCGCGGCCGCTGACCGCGCGGAAGCCGAGGAAATGGTCGCGCGCCGCGCCGGCCTTGCTGCGGCGCGGCCCCGACAGGTTGCAGGCGAGAACGCCGCCCAGGGTCGGCTCGCCCTCGCTGCCGAGGAGGCCGCGCCAATCGGGCGGCTCGAAAGCGAGCATCTGGCCGGCTTCTGCCAGCGCGCGCTCGATCTCGCCGAGCGGCGTCGCGGCGCCGGCGGTCAACACCAATTCGCTCGGCATGTAATCGCGGATGCCAGAGAGGCGCGACAGATCGAGCGTCCGCGGCGTCTGCGACGGCCGGCCGATCCCGCGCTTCGAGCCGCCGCCGACAATCTCGACCGGCTCTTCCGCGGCGAGCGCATCGCCGACCGCATCGCGCAGTTCGCCGAGCGTGGCGGGAGAAAACCGGGTCATGCCCCCAGGGTATCCCCTTCCCGCCAACGCTTCGAGGATTCCCGGCTCGATGGGGAGGGCGTGGCTAATGATACAAGATGTTGTATCCTATGGATGGAAGACTGCGATATCGGGGCGACACCATGGATATTTTCGCCGGGCTGCTGCTGTTGATCGTCGGTCTCGCCGCCGGTGCGGCCGGCGCGTGGTGGCTGCGGGGGCGCGATCTCGCGACCGAGCGGGAGCGGCATCGCCAGGAGGTCGCGGGGCTGACCAGGCTGCGCGGCGAGATCGAGCAAAACCTGAAGGCGCTTGCCGCCGATGCTCTGCAGGGCAGCCAGGCGTCGTTCCTCACCCTGGCCAACGAGGCTTTTGCTCGTCACAAAGCAGGCGCGGAGGTAAGCCTCGACCAGCGCCAAAAGGCGATCGAAGCCTTGCTGGCGCCGATCAACGCGAGCCTCGAAGAATACCGCAAAGGCGTCGCCGAAATGGAAAAGGCGCGCCAGGCGGCCTATGGCGGGCTATCGACTGAGATCAAGAGCCTTGCCCAGATGCAGGCCGATGCCGGCGCTCAGACCCGCAAGCTCGTCAACGCGTTGCAGGCGGCGCCAAAAACGCGCGGCCGATGGGGCGAGCAGCAGCTTCATAACGTCATGGAGCTGTCGGGCATGACCGCCTATGTCGATTACCTGCCCGAGAAGACGGTCGATCTCGACGATTCGCGACTGCGTCCCGATGTCATCATCAGGCTGCCGGGCGACCGGCGCATCGTCGTCGATGCCAAGACCTCGATGGCGGCCTACCTTGATGCCGTCGACGAGACCGACGAGGCGGCTCGCGAGGCGCATTTGCTGCGCCACGCCCGGCAATTGCGCACGCACATGAAGCAGCTGGGCGCGAAAGCCTATTGGAGTGCGCTGCCCTTCACCCCGGATTTCGTCGTCATGTTCATCCCCGGCGAGAATTTCTTCGCCGCCGCGATCGAGCGCGACCCGGACCTGTTCGAGGAAGCGGTCGGCCAGCGCGTTCTGATCGTCACGCCGACGACCTTGATCGCCCTGGCCAAGGCCATCGCCTTTGGCTGGCGCCAGGAAAAGCTCGCCGAAGACTCCCAGCAAATCGCCAGGCTCGGCCGCGAACTCTACCGGCGGCTGGCGGCTATGGGCGGTCATGTCGTCGATGTCGGCAAAGGCCTCGAAAGCGCGGTCAAACACTACAACAGCTTTGTCGGCAGCCTTGAGAGCCGGGTCATGCCGCAGGCACGCCGGTTCCACGAGATCGAGGTCGACGGCACGCAGGAGCCGCTGCCCGAGCTGAAGCCGGTCGATCTTGAGGCGCGACGGCTGCGCGCGGACAGCGAGTTCGCCGCGCCGCCAGCGGCGCTCGTTCCGCGTTCGGCCGCCAGCGGCGGGGCGGCAACGGATTAGGGCCCTTATCCGCTGCCGCCTTCGACCGGGTGGCCTTCGGCGCGCCAGCGCAGCATGCCGCCGGTCAGGTTGGCGACATCCTTGAAGCCGGCCTGCGTCAGGATGGTGGTCGCCTGGGCCGAGCGGCTGCCGGCGCGGCATAAGGCGACGATCGGGCGCTCGCGCGACAATTCGCCGGCGCGCCCGGCCAGTTCGCCGAGCGGGATCAGCACCGCGCCCGCGATATGGCCGAGCGGCCCGGTGAACTCCTCGGGCTCGCGCACGTCGAGGATCTGCAATGCGCCGGTACATTCCTCGAGGCCATGCGGGTCGATCTCCCACACCCCGGCGAAGCTGTAGCGCAGCGGCGCCCAACTTGGATCCATGGCGGGCGGGTCGCGCAGCGGCGCATTGTCGGCCTCCTCGCTGTCCGCATCCCCTGCCGGCCGGCCAACGCGCAGATTGGCCGGCACCGCGACATCGATCAGCTTGGGGTGCGCGAGGTGCAGGTTTTTCATGTAGCCGGTGAAATCGCCGACGCCGATCTCGCCGCCGAGGCGCGGGTTGAAGCGGCGCTCCTCGGCGACGCTGGTCACGGTCAGCCCGCGGTAGTCGTGCGCCGGGTATAAGAGGCAGTCGTCGGGCAGGGTGAAGATCTGCTCGTGGACCGAGCGGTACAGCGCCGCCGCGTCGCCCTCTTGGAAATCGGTGCGGCCGCTGCCGCGGATCAACAGGCAGTCGCCGGTGAACGCCATGCTGTGGTCGTCGAGCACATAGGTCAGGCAGCTGTTGGTGTGGCCGGGGGTTGCGCGCACCATAAGGCGGCGCGCGCCAAAGGCGATGACATCATCTTGCGCCAGAAAGCGGTCGGCGCCGGTGGCGCCGCTCGCCGCCGACAGCATGATCCGGCTGCCGGTGCGCCGCTTCAACAGCCAGGCGCCGGTGACGTGATCGGCATGGACATGGGTTTCGAGCGTGGCGACCAGGCTGAGACCGAGTTCGCCGAGCAATGCCGCGTCGCGCCGCACCTGCTCGAACACCGGGTCGATCAGCACTGCCGCGCCGCTGCCACGGTCGCCCAGCAGATAGGTGTAGGTCGAGGATTGCGGATCGAACAGTTGTCGGAAAACCAGCATCGCAACCTCCCCGCCAGCGGCCCGGCCGCCATGCCCGGCGCCCGCCGCGTCGTCTTATATATGCTGTCGCTCGCTGGAACGACTACCCGCTCGCCTGAGCGCCTTCGCCGTTACCGCCCCGGAGCGCGAGAGGAATTTTTACCGCGTCAGCGCGCGCATCCCGCGGTCGATGCCGTCGAGGGTCAAGGGGAACATGCGGTCTTCCATCAGCGCCCGGATCATGCCGATGCTGGTGGTGCCGCTCCAGTATTTCTCGGGCACCGGGTTGAGCCAGACCGCCTTCGGATAGGCGTCGGTGAGGCGGCGCAGCCACACTTCGCCCGGCTCGTCGTTCCAGCGCTCGACGCTGCCGCCCTCCTTCTGGATCTCATAGGGGCTCATGCTGGCATCGCCGACCAGCACGATCTTGTGTGCGGGGTCGTAGGTGCGCAGGATTTCCATGATGTCGATCTGCTCGACATGGCGGCGGCGCGAATCCTTCCACACCGTGTCGTACAGGCAGTTGTGGAAATAGAAATGGACGAGGTGCTTGAACTCGCCGCGCGCCGCCGAAAACAGCTCCTCGCAGACCCGGATGTGGTCGTCCATCGACCCGCCGACATCGAGAAACAAGAGGAGCTTCACCGCGTTGCGCCGCTCCGGCACCATCTGCAAGTCGAGCCAGCCGGCGTTGTGCGCGGTTGAGCGGATCGTGCCCGGCAGGTCGAGCTCCAGTTCGGCGCCCTCGCGGGCGAAGCGGCGCAGGCGGAGCAATGCCAGCTTGATGTTGCGGGTGCCGAGTTCGATCGTGTCGTCGAGGTTGCGGAATTCGCGCTTGTCCCAGATCTTGACGGCGCTGCGGTTGCCCTGCGATTTCGGCCCGATCCGCACCCCCTCGGGGTTGTAGCCGGAGTTGCCGAACGGCGAAGTCCCGCCGGTGCCGATCCATTTACTGCCGCCCTGGTGCCGGCCCTGCTGCTCGGCGAGGCGCGTTCGCAGCATCTCCATCAGCTTGTCCCAGCCGCCGAGCGCCTCGACCAGCTTTTTTTCGTCGGCGGTCAGATAACGCTCGCCGAGGTGTCTGAGCCATTCCTCGGGCAATTCGGTCTGCGGGGCGCCGGGCGTCTCGATCCCCTTGAAGCAATGCCCGAAGACCCGGTCGAAGCGGTCGAGATGGCGCTCGTCCTTGACCAGCGCGGCGCGCGCCAGGAAATAGAACTCGTCGATGTCGAACCGCGCGACCCCCTGCCGCATCGCCTCCAGGAGGGTCAGGAACTCGCGCAACGAGGCCGGCACCTTCGCCGCGCGCAATTCGAGGAAGAAGGTGATGAACATCGCTCGATCCACTCAGAACGAATGCTGGACCGGCACCGCGCGTCCTTCGAGACGCGCCTGTTGGGCGCTCCTCAGGATGACGTTCTTTCTTAATGCCATCATCAATTCACGTCACTCTGCAGGCGCCGTGCGCGCGAGGCGGAACTGCGGCAGGGTGATGTCGTCATTCAGCTTCTCGAAAACGACTTCGACCCGCCGCCCGACCTTCGCCTCGGTGTACTCCGCCTCCAGCAGATTGCCGGCCATCAGCGCGCCGGGCGCGTCGTCGAGCTCGACGATGATGCTGGCATAGGGCACCGCGGCGGCGAAGCGCTTGTCGCCGGTATGGTACATGATCGTGTAGGCGTAGATCGTGCCGAGGCCGCGCACCGGCTCGAAGCGCAGGTCGGTCGCGACGCATTGGGTGCAGGTCGCATAGGGCGGGTGCTGGAAATGTCCGCAGCTCTGGCAGCGTTGCAATTCCAGAACGCCGCGTTTGGCGGCATCCCAGAACGGCTTCGTCCACTCGTTCGGAACCGGGATCGGCCGGGTCACCTTGCTCCAGTCGCTCATTGCGTTCGCCCGCGCCCTGCTGTCTGGTTGTCCGCCACGCGAATGTTGCCAATCGGCGATCATGCCGCCGACCCGCCAGCGGCCAAGTGTAGACCAAGAACCGCGCGGGCTGTAGCCCGGCGAGGCCGAGGCCTGCGCCGCGGAGGTGCGGGCGATCAGAGCGGTCTGATCGGTCCTTGGACTTGAGTAAAGAGCCTGCTCTACCGATACGCGATCCCGGCAGCGGTCGGGGGCGACTGCTCTTTCAGTATGAAATTTCAGAGACCGCGCGCAGCTCCTCGGGCGTTGCGGTGCCGTAGCCGAAGAATTCGAGATATGCCGGTATCTGTTCGAACAGCATGTCTGTCCCGACTTGATAACGGCAGCCGCGTTGCGCCACAGCCTTGAGCAGCGGCGACAGCTCCGCGGTCAGCACCACGTCTCCGACGAAGGCGTCGCTTCCGAGATGCGTCGGGTCGAACGGCAGCGGATCGCCGGCCGACATGCCGAGCGGCGTCGCGTTTACCACCAGCCGGTACCCGGCAGGGTCGTTGTCCCGCAAGCCGACGGCGACGCTCGGGAAGTGCTTGCGCAGGCCGGCCGCGAGGCGCTCGGCCGCCGCGGCCCGGACATCGAACAGTGCGATCGATCCCGGCCGCTCTGCGGCAATCGCGGCGGCGATTGCCGAGCCGACCCCGCCGGCCCCGAGGATCAGACAATCCGCGCCGGTAAAGTCGAAGCCCTTGCGCTTCGCCCCGCGCACAAACCCGATGCCGTCGAACAGGTCGCCATAGAGCGAGCCGTCCGGACGGCGAAGGATGGCATTGCACGAGCCTGCCACTTGGACCGCCAGAGCGGCCTCGTCGAGCAGACCCACCGTCGCGACTTTGTGCGGCATCGTCACGAGCGCTCCGCGGATGTTGCTCAGGCGAAACAGCGGGCGCAGAAACGTCGCGTAATCTTCGGCCCGCGCGCCCATCGGAACCACCACGGCATTGACGCCGCGCAATGCGAACCACGGATTGTAGATCATTGGCGCGGTAAAGGTCTCGGTCGGGTAGCCGAGATGGGCGATCAACTCGGTACGGCCGTTGATCATGCGCGTTCCTCCCGGCCTCCACTCGCCGCCCCGTCGGCGAAGAGCGCTGTGGAGATAGACTATCGCGCTGGTCGATGTCAACCGGCTGCGGCGGAAAGGGTCGCCTCTGGAGGAGCGATCATCAATTGCGAGAATTCACTTTCTCCACGTCGATCCGTTCCCTGGGCGCAACACCGAACATCGAGATCCTGACGCGGACGGCGGTCACGGCGCTCGAAGGGCGGGGCGGCATCCTGGCGGCGATCCGCTGCTCGCACCGCTCGGGCGCGGAGACGAAATGCGCGATCCGGCACCTGATCGGGAATTCCGCTCCCCGCCGAGGCAGCGCCGCCATCGCGCGAACGCTGCCTGGGGTCGGCCGGGTCGCGATCGCCGCGCAGCCTGCCGCAGCAAGGCCCTGCCCATTGCAAGCGGCGCGGCGGCGAGGCAAGGTTTGCTGCGACATCATGCGGAGGGTTCTGCCATGGCTGCGGACCATCATGACCACGAGCACTCGGAACTGTCGGAGATGCAGTTGCGGGTGCGCGCGCTCGAAACCATCCTGACCGAGAAGGGCTATGTCGATCCGCAGGCGCTCGACCAGATCGTCGAGAACGTCGAAACCCGGATCGGCCCGCATATCGGGGCGCGCATCGTCGCCCGCGCCTGGGCCGATCCCGAATTCAAGCGCCGCCTGCTGGCGGACGCGAGCGAGGCGGTCAACACGATGGCCGGGTTCGACCCGGTCTCGGCGCATCTGATCGCGGTCGAGAACACACCGGAGCTGCACAACATCGTCGTCTGCACGCTGTGCTCGTGCTATCCGTGGTCGGTGCTGGGCTTGCCGCCGGTCTGGTACAAATCCTTTCCCTACCGCTCGCGCGCGGTGATCGACCCGAAGGGCGTCCTCGCCGATTTCGGCGTGACCCTGCCGCCGGAAACCGAGATCCGGATCTGGGACTCGACCGCCGAGACGCGTTTTCTGGTATTGCCGATGCGCCCCGCCGGCACCGAGGGCTGGAGCGAGGAGCAGCTTGCCGGGCTCGTCACCCGCGACAGCATGGTCGGCACCGGCCTGGCGAAATCGCCCACGGAAGCCGCGCCCGGCGCAAGACAATGACCAACTCGATCCACGACATGGGCGGGATGCACGGCTTCGGCCCGATCGAGCCGGAGGCGAACGAGCCGGTGTTCCACGCCGATTGGGAGAAGCGCGTGCTGGCGATGCAGCGGGCGACCGGCGCCTTTGGCCTGTGGACGATCGACGGCGGCCGCGCCTCGCTGGAAAACCTGCCGCCGCTCGGCTATCTCGCCTCGTCGTATTACCGGCGGTGGTTTCTCGGGTTGGAGCGCCGGCTCGTCGCACACGGCCTCGTCGGCGAGGACGAGATCGCCTCCGGCCGCTCATTGCGGCCGGGGCTCGGGCTCAACCGCAAGCTGAGCCTCGACGACGCGAAGAATTGGCGCGGCCCGATGGCGAGCTACGAGCGGCCGGCCCCGGCGCCGGCGCGCTTCAAGGCGGGCGACCGGGTGCGTGCCCGCAACATCAACCCGGCGACGCACACGAGGCTGCCGCGCTATGCCCGCGACAAGATGGGCATGGTCGAGGCGGTGCGCGGCTGCCATGTCTTTCCCGACAGCGCCGCGATCGGCCCCACGGAACAAGCCCGTGGGCTGAAGGCCCACGGCGACAACCCGCAATGGCTGTACACGGTGGTGTTCCCGGCGCGCGAATTGTGGGGCGAAGCAGCCGACCCGGCGGTCAGCCTGTCGATCGAGGCCTTCGAGCCGTATCTCCTGCCGGCATGAGCGACCTTGCCGAGATCACCGCGGCATTGCCGGGCCTGCCGCGCGATGCGGGCGGGCCGGTGTTCCGCGAGCCGTGGGAGGCGCAGGCCTTCGCGATGACGCTGGCGCTCTTCCGGCGCGGCCTCTTCACCTGGCCGCAATGGGCATCGGCCCTGGCCGACGAGATCACGCGCGCCCAGAGAGCCGGCGATCCCGACACCGGCGAGACCTATTACCATCACTGGCTCGCCGCATTGGAACGTCTCGTCGCCGAAACGGGCGTCGCCGACCCGGCCAGCCTTAAGCGCTATCGCGACGCCTGGGACCACGCCGCCGACCGCACCCCGCACGGCACCCCGATCGAGCTGCGCCCGGAAGATTTTCCGGGCTGATCGGAGTCACGGCGCGGTCTCGCGCGCCGTCGCTGCCACTGCGACATGGTCGAGATCGTTCATGACGCGAACATCGGGGAAAAACCGGCTGGCCTCTTCCGCCACCGCGGCGGGATCGTAGCGGCCCGAGATGTGCGTCAGATAGAGCGCGCCGACCCCGGCTGCGGCGCCGAGGCGGCCGGCCTCTGCCGCCGTCAGATGGCCGCGCTCGGCGGCGAGCGCGGCATCGGCTTCGAGGAAGGTCGCCTCGATGACGAGCGCGTCGGCGCCGCGCACCGGGGCGACCAGCGATTCGATGTCTTCGGCATCGCCGACGACGGCGAGGCTCGCGCCGGCGGCCAGCTCCCCGTGCACGGTTTCCGGGTCGATCTGGCGGCCATCCGCCAGCACGACCGGCTCGCCGGCGGCGAGGCGCGCGCGCAACGGTCCCGATGGCACGCCGAGCGCGCCGAGGCGGTCGGCGCGCAGATGGCGGCGCGGGTTGGTCTCGAAGCGATAGCCGAGGCTGGCGGTGCCGCGATGGCGGACCGGGAAGCAGCTGACCCCGTAGTCGCGCCCGGCGATCACCGGGCCGGGCGTCGAGCTCGACAAAACGCAATGGCAGCGGGGTACGCCGCGCCGGCCACAGGGCGAGCAGATAGCGCTCGACAAACCGGACCGTTTCCGGGCTGCCGCAGATCGCCAGCTCGCTGCGCCGGTCGATGAGGCCGAGCGTCGCGATCAGCCCGCCGAGCCCCAGCACATGGTCGAGATGGGCATGCGTCAGGAGGACATGGCCGAGACGGCGGAAGCCGGCACCGGCGCGCAGCAGCTGGCGCGTCGTGCCCTCGCCGCAGTCGATCAGATAGCGCTCGCTGCCGGCGCCGACCAGCAATGCCGGCAAGCCGCGCCCGGTCGAGGGCGTGCTTGCGGCGGTGCCGAGGAAGGTGAGGTCGAACATCGCTAAATCAACGCCCGCGCCAGGATGTCTTCACAGAAGCAGGCGGTGCCATTAGGTTAGGGTGTTCCCAATCCGGATTTGCGTCATGCCCTTTCTCGCCGACCGACTCGCTCGCGTAAAGCCCTCGCCGACGATGGCGATCACCGCGCTCGCCACCGAATTGAAGGCGGCCGGGCGCAACGTCATCGCGCTCAGCCAGGGCGAGCCCGATTTCGACACGCCGCCCAACATCCGCGAGGCCGGCATCGCCGCGATCAACCGCGGCGAGACCCGCTATACCGTGTTCGACGGGCGGATCGAGCTGAAGCGCGCGATCTGCGGCAAATTCGAGCGCGAAAACGGGCTCGATTACGAGACATCCCAGATCACCGTCAGCAACGGCGGGAAGCAGGTGCTCTACAACGCGCTGGTCGCGACCTTGAGCCCCGGCGACGAGGTGGTGATCCCGGCGCCCTATTGGGTTTCCTATCCCGAGATGGTGCTGCTGTGCGACGGCGAGCCGGTGGCGGTGGCGTGCCCGCAGAACAACGGCTTCAAACTGCGCCCCGAGGACCTCGACGCGGCGATTACGCCCCGGACCAAATGGCTGATCCTCAATTCGCCGTCGAACCCGTCGGGCGCCGCCTATACCGAAGCCGATCTGAAGGAGCTCGCCGAGGTGCTGTTGAAGCACGACCATGTCTGGATCATGACCGACGACATGTACGAGCACCTCGTCTACGACGATTTCCGCTTTCGGACGATCGCCCAGGTCGAGCCGCGGCTCTACGAGCGCACGCTGACCGTCAACGGCGTCTCGAAGGCCTATTGCATGACCGGCTGGCGGATCGGCTATGCCGGCGGCCCCAAGGAGCTGATCCGGGCGATGGGCGCGGTCCAGTCCAATTCGACCGCCAACCCGTGCTCGATCAGCCAGGCCGCGGCGATCGAGGCATTGACCGGGCCGCAGGACTTCATCCCCAAGCATAATTTGCTGTTCAAAGAGCGCCGCGACCTCGTCGTCGATTTCCTCAACCGGGTGCCGGGGCTGCATTGCCCGCGCCCCGAAGGCGCCTTCTACGTCTACCCGTCCTGCGCCGGCCTTATCGGCAAGCGCACCCCCAACGGCGACACGATCGACAGCGACGAGGCCTTCGTGCGCTATCTGCTCGAAGCCGAGGGCGTCGCCGTCGTGCACGGCGCGGCTTTTGGCCTGGCGCCGCATTTCCGCATCTCCTACGCGACCTCGAACGAGGAATTGCGCGAGGCCTGCACCCGCATCGAACGCGTCTGCCGGGCATTGCGATAGGGTTTCAACGTCATTCCGGGGCGGCCCGCCAGGGCCCGAACCCGGAATCCAGGAACACGGGCGGGGACGACCGCGCTCCGGCGTTCAACATAAGGCTCGAAAGGGCGGCGTTCCTGGATTCCGGGTTCGCGGCTGTGCCGCGCCCCGGAATGACACAGTTTGTCGCGACGGCAGCCCCGCCAGATTCCGATTGCCTCGGTGGGGGCGGCGCGCCACGATCGGCTGAGATAGAATGGCCGCCCGAGCCGCATAGCGGCCAGGCCCGGATCTTAGTGGAGGATCTCTATGCCTAGCGCCCCCCGCTGCGTCGCCCTGGTCGGCCCCTATCTGTCGGGCAAGACGACGCTGCTCGAAGCCATGTTGTTCGCCAGCGGCACGACCAGCCGGCGCGGCACTGTGCGCGACGGCAGCTCGGTCGGCGATCACGCCGCCGAGGCGCGGGCCCGCCAGATGTCGACCGAGCTCAACGTCGCCAACGCGACCTTCCTCGGCGACCCGTGGACAATCCTCGATTGCCCCGGCTCGGTCGAGCTGTTGTACGAAGCGCAACAGGCGATGCTGGTCGCCGATGTCGTCGCGGTGGTGTGCGAACCCGAGGTCGAACGCGCGATCACGGTCAGCGCGCTGTTGCATTTCCTCAGCCGGCACAACATCCCGCACATGCTCTTCATCAACAAGCTGGATGTCGCGAATGCGCGGGTGCGCGACGTGCTCGCGGCCTTGCAGGCGGTGTCCGAGCGCCCGCTGGTGCTGCGCCAGGTGCCATTGCGCGGCGCCGAGGCCGAGATCACCGGCTATGTCGATCTGGTCAGCGAGCGCGCCTACCGCTACCGGCCCGGGCAGCCCTCCGATCTGGTGCCGCTGCCCGAGGATTTCTGGGATCGCGAAGGCGAAACCCGGACCAGCCTTGTCGAAAAGCTCGCCGATTTCGACGATGCGCTGCTGGAGCAGCTGCTCGAGGACGTGCAACCCTCGAAGGAGGAGATCTACAAGCACCTGACCGCCGATTTCCAGCGCAGCCTGATCGTCCCGGTGCTGGTCGGCGCAGCGGCCCAGGATCACGGCGTGCGCCGCCTGTGGAAGGCGTTGCGCCACGAGACTCCGGGCCCGCGCGAGACGGCGGAGCGGCTCGGCATTGCCGCCGAGGGCGAACCGCTGGCCCAGGTCTTCAAGACCTATCACCTGCCGCATACCGGCAAACTGTCGCTGTCGCGGATCTGGCGCGGCTCGGTCTCCGAAGGCATGGTGCTGAACGGCGTGCGCGTCGCCGGGGTGGTGCGCCTCGTCGGCGCAACGCACGAGAAGGCCGCCTCGGCGCAGATGGGCGAGGTCGTCGGGCTGACCCGGATGGAGGAAATCGCCACCGGGGCGGTGCTGACCCCGTCAGGCAAGGCCGCGCCGCTGCCGCAACCCGAGCGGCCGCAGCCCGCCTACGGCCTCGCGGTCCATGCCGAGAAGCGCGGCGACGATGTCAAGCTCACCGGCTCGATCGCCAAGCTGATCGAGGAAGACCCGAGCCTCGAACTCGAACAGAACGCCGAATTGCGCGAGATGGTGCTGTGGGGCCAGGGCGACGTGCATCTGCAGATCGCCGTCGACCGGCTGCGCAACCGCCACAATCTCGCCGTCGTCGGCCAGCCCGCCGCGGTGCCCTACAAGGAGACGATCCGCCGCGGCACCCAGCAGCATTCGCGCTTCAAGCGGCAGAGCGGCGGACATGGCCAGTTCGCCGACATCACGATCGAGGTGAAGCCGCTGCCGCGCGGTTCGGGCTTCGCCTTTATCGACAAGGTTGTCGGCGGCGCCATCCCGCGCAACTACATTCCGGCCGTCGAGGAGGGCATCGTCGAGGCGCTGGTCCACGGGTCGCTCGGCTTCCCGGTGGTCGACCTCGAGGTCACGCTGATCACCGGGCAGTTCCACGCGGTCGACAGCTCGGATATGGCGTTCAAGACCGCCGGTCGGCAGGCGATCCAGGAAGCGCTGCCGAAATGCGAGCCGATGCTGTTGGAGCCGATCGAACTCGGTGGAGATTTCGGTGCCGAACGGTTTCACCGCCCGGGTGCAGCGGCTGGTTTCCGGCCGGCGCGGGCAGATCCTCGGCTACGATGCCAAGTCGGATTGGCCGGGCTGGGACGTGGTGCGGGCCCATATGCCGCGCAACGAGTTGCACGATCTGATCGTCGAGCTGCGCTCCTTAACCCTTGGGGTCGGCAGCTTCGCTCATCGGTTCGATCACATGCAGGAACTCACCGGCCGGCCGGCCGAGAAGGTGATTGCAAGTCGCGCTCAGGAAGCCGCACAGTAGCGACCCTCTCGAGAGATGAGCGACATACCTCAGCACCGACAGGAGAAGCGCGCTAAATTGCTGGTCAATTTGGGCAGCGGCGTCAGAGGGAGTGCGCGGCTGCCCGCGATGTTCGCCGATTGGCGCGAATTGCGGGTCGATATGGACGCCAAGGTGGCTCCCGATATCCTCGCTGACATCACCGATCTTTCGGCAATCGAAAGCGGCTCGGTGGACGCGATCTGGTCGGCGCATTGTGTTGAGCATCTTTATCTTCATCAGGTCGGCAAGGCGATTGCCGAGGCCTACCGAATCCTTGCCGATGACGGGTTTTACTGCCTTATTGTGCCCGATCTCCAAGTGATCGCCGACTACATCGCCAACGATCGGCTGCATGAAGTCGTCTATGAATCGCCGGCCGGGCCGGTGATCGCGCATGACATGCTCTTCGGGTTCGGCCCCCATTTGGCGCAAGGCCGTTCCAGCATGGCGCACAAATGCGGCTTCACGCCCACCTTGTTGTTGCAAAAACTGCAGGAAGCACCGTTTGCGGAAATCGTGTTGCGGCGCCGGGCCAACCAGGAGCTTGCCGCGGTGGCCTGCAAGCGGCCGGCGGTCGGCGAGGCGGCGCGGGGGGCGTTGCTCGCCGCGCTGGAGCTGTGAGCGCGCCCCTCACGCCGCCAGGAAAGGCTCGACGATTTCGAGAAAGGCGTCCGGCTGCTCGGCGTGCAGCCAATGCCCGGCATCGGCGATACGGACAATTCCGGCATTCGGAAAGAGGCGCCGGATTTCCCTCTCGTGCTCGGGGCGCAGATAATCGGACTGCCCGCCCGATATGAACAGCGCCGGGCCGCCATAGGCCGCGCCGGGCGGCATCGCGGGGAACCCGGCAAGCTGCGGCATCTCCCGCTCGATCGCAGCGAGGTTGAGGCGCCACCCCGCCCGGCCGTCCGCGAAGACCAGGTTCTGCAGCAGAAACGCGCGCTCGGCCGCATCGGCGACCTCGGGCGCAAGCCGGGCGTCAACGTCGCTGCGGCGCTTGACCCCGCCGAGATCGAGAGCGCGCATCGCCCGGACGTAGGCGAGATGGCGAGGCTGGTAGGCGACCGGAGCGATATCGACCACGACGAGACGCTCGACCTCCTCGCCATGGGCCAGCGCTTCCACCATCGCCGCCTTGCCGCCCATGCTGTGGCCGAGCAACGCAAAGCGGCGGTAGCCCGAGGCGTGCAGCGTCGCGCGGACATCTTCGGCCATCTCGGCATAGTCCATCGTGTCGGCCCAGGGCGAGGCGCCGTGATTGCGCAGATCGAGCACGATGACCCGGTGATGCGCCGCGAGACGCCGGGCGACCCCGGTCCAGTTGCGGCCCGCGCCGAACAGCCCGTGCAGGATCGCCAGCGGCGGGCCTTCGCCATAGCAGACCGCGGCCAGCCGAACCGTCATGCCTTACCTCCGTTTCGCCGCGGCAAATCCGTCTTGTCGCCCGGTTGCGACGCAATGGCGCGGCGAGCGCGATTAACCATATATTATCAAGCAAGCTTCGGTGATTTGGTGCAGACCGTTAACGCGCCACCGATAGGGTCCTCTCGGTGGTGCGTCGACAATCGGGAATGCCGCTGGAAGAGCTATCCTGACCTGGGAGGGGGCGACGGTTTGCAGAGCCCTTGCACATTGGGGATCCGTCTCATGTCCGATTTCGATGATGGCCTGGCGCCACTGCCCTCGCCTATTGGCGAATTCGCCGCCGACCCGGCGGCCGCGCGCTGGGCGCGCGATTGCGCGTGGGTCCCCGGCACCGGTCATTGCCGCAATCGCCCTTGCGACACGGCCTGTCTGTTCCGCGGCCAGCGCGAGGCCGAGGCGATGCGCGTGATGTGCTTGCGCCGGCAGCGGCGACCGACGCGACAGGCACCGCTCTGCGGTATCTCGCGCTCAGCTTCATACCGAGGCGGCAAATAAGGCATTGTTCGGCATCCGGCTCGGGTCGGGCTTGATTTTCAGGGGATCGGCACGACCTCGTGAGGCAATCGCGCGATTGACGGCCGCAGCGATTCGCCGCGAACGTCGGCGCGGTTTCTGTTAAAATGTCCAGACGTTCAGCTTCCGGGGTTGTTCGATGGGTAGTTTAAGTCCGCTGCATTGGATCTTGGTCATCGGCGTTGCCGTCCTGCTGTTTGGCGGGCGCGGCAAGGTATCTGGGCTGATGGGCGATTTCGCCAAGGGTATCAAGGCGTTCAAGTCCGGGATGAAGGACGAGGACGACACCGCCACGACCGCGCCGCCGGAGCAGGTGCCGCCGCCGGTCCGCGCGGCAGCCTCAACCGCCCCAATTGGCGTTGGGGGCGGCGTCGGCGATCGCCCGCGCGATCACGCCTGATCTCAAGCCGAGCCCGGGGTGGCCGCATCCGCGGTGCGCAGCGAGCGCGCCCCTGAGAGCCTGCGACCGATTGCGAACGACCGCCTCGAAATCCGCAGCGATCCACTGAAGGGCCGCGGCGTGTTCTCGCGCGCGCCGATTGCCGCCGGCGCGGTGATCGAGGCGGCTCCGGTCATCATCGTGCCGGCGGTGCAATGCACACTGCTCGATCAGACCATCCTGCACGACTATTATTTCCATTGGGACGGCGACCCGGATGGCGGTCCTGGGGGCGAGGGAAGCGGCGCAGTGGCGCTCGGCCTCGTCGCGCTGTGCAACCATTCGCGCCGGCCCCGGGCGCGCGTCCGGCGCAATTTCGCGCAAGACACGCTCGATCTCATCGCGCTGGTGCCGATTGCGGCGGGCGAGGAGATAACGATCGACTACAATTGCCCGCTGTGGTTCGCGGCGCAGGATTAGCCCCGCAGGTCAGATCATCCCCATTACGACAACGGACAGCACCGGCATGCAACGGTTCGAGGGCACCGACACCTATGTGGCGACGCAGGATCTGCAGGTCGCCGTCAACGCCGCGATCGCGCTCGAACGGCCGCTGCTCGTCAAAGGCGAACCCGGCACCGGGAAGACGATCCTGGCCCATGAGGTCGCCCGCGCGCTCGGCAAGGACCTGATCACCTGGCACATCAAATCGACCACCAAGGCGCAGCAGGGGCTTTACGAATACGACGCGGTGTCGCGCCTGCGCGACGGCCAGCTCGGCGACGAGCGGGTCCACGACATCGCCAACTACATCAAGCCCGGCAAATTGTGGGATGCCTTTGCGGCGGAGGCGGCGCCGGTGCTCTTGATCGACGAGGTCGACAAGGCGGATATCGAGTTCCCCAACGATCTCCTCCTGGAACTCGACCGCATGGAGTTCTTCGTTTACGAACTGCGCCAGACGATCGTCGCGCGCCAGCGCCCGATCGTGATGATCACCTCGAACAACGAAAAGGAACTGCCCGACGCCTTCCTGCGCCGCTGCTTTTTCCATTACATCCGGTTTCCCGACCGCGAGACGATGCAGCGCATCATCGACGTGCATTTCCCGGGACTGAAGCCCGATCTCGTGCACGAGGCGCTGACCATCTTCTTCGACATCCGCGAGGTGCCCGGGCTGAAGAAAAAGCCCTCGACCTCCGAGTTGCTCGACTGGCTGAAGCTGCTCCTCGTCGAGGACATCCCGCCCGAGGTGCTGCGCACCCGCGACCCGAAAAAGCTCATTCCCCCGTTGCACGGCGCGCTCCTCAAAAACGAGCAGGATGTGCACCTGTTCGAGCGCCTGGCCTTCCTCAACCGGCGCGAGCGGGGATGACGCTAGGGAAGCAAAGTGCAGCCCCGGTGCGCGTCCTTCGAGACGGCGCTTCGCGCCTCCTGAGAGTTTGACTTGAAATGGATCATGATCGATCAGGCTCTTGCAAGGCGGCGGGAGAGGAGGCGCCGGTTGGCCGGGAGGACCCAGGCAGTGGCGCTGGCGATGGTGGCCTCGAAATCCTTGGCGAGACGCCGACTGCGGCCGAGCCAAGCCAGGCTGCGCTCCACCACCCACCGCCTGGGCAGGAGTTGGAAGCCTTTGACGCCTGGCGGTCGCTGGACGATTTCGATCGTCCACGGGCCGCAATCGGCGATGGCGTTGAGCAGTTGAGGGCCGCGATAGACGCGATCGGCGAAGATATGGCGCAGCTTGGGGAAGGCTTGGCGCAGCGCGCCCAGCAGGGCAACTGCACCGTGCGGATCCTGGATATTGGCTTCGTGCACGCGCACGGCGAGCAGGAAGCCTTGCGTGTCGGTGACGATATGGCGCTTGCGTCCCTTGATGCGTTTGCCGGCGTCAACCCCGCGCGGGCCGCCGCTTTCGGTGGTCGGCACGCTCTGGCTGTCGATAATGCCGGCGCTGGGGGTGAGCTTGCGGCCCTCTTTCTGGCGGACCCGCGCCACCAGCCGTGCATTGATCCGGGCCCAGGTGCCGTCGTCGCGCCAGCGGTAGAAATAGCCCTGCACCGTCGAGCGCGGCGGAAACTCATGCGGCAGGGCGCGCCACTGACAGCCGGTCCACAAGAGATAGAGGATGGCGTTGACGATCGTGCGCAGGTCGCGCTCGCGCGGCCGCCCGAGCCGACGCGGGGCCGGCAGCAGCGGCGCAATCTGCGCCCACTCCCCAGCCCTCGTGTCGCTTGCATAGCGCAACTCGTCACGCCGATACTTCTCCCGAGTGGTTTCAGTCCACAGGTCGTGCCCCCGTCATTGTCAGCCAACAAGACGGAATCACAACCGGCTCAAATCACTCAATTCATTTCAGGCCAGCCTCTCAGGATGACGAAAGGATTTTGATGACACTAAAAAGATCGTCATCCTGAGGATCGCCTGAAAGGCGCGTCTCGAAGGACGCACGGTGGTGGTACCACGCTCTGAGGGTGGGAGAGGCCGCATGTGGGAGAATCGGTGCAAGGTGGCGGTCAGCGGCGTCGGCTTTTCCAAGGTCTCGCGTACGGCCGACATTCCGCTCGCCGCACACGCGCTGACCGCGGTCAGGGAGGCGGTCGCCGATTCGGGATTGCAGATGTCCGACATCGACGGGCTGGCGACCTACCCAGAATTGCCGGCCACCGGCCACGCGGAGGTTGACGGCATCTCGATCGTCTCGGTCAACTGCATGATGGCGATGCTGAAATTGCCCAACCTGACGTGGCACATCCAGGTCGGGACGACAAACATCGGCGGCGCCGTGCAGCAGGCGGTCAACGCGCTTCTCGCCGGGGTGTGCACCTACGCCGTCGTGTGGCGGGCAATGCACAACCCGCGCGGCACCTACCAGAACCTGCCCGGCGCTTATGCGCAGGGCGCCGCCCAGTTCACCGCGCCCTACGGCTTCGGCGGCCCCGGCCAGGGCATGGCGGTCGCCTATACAAGATGGCTCGAGCGCAATAACCAGAACCGCGAGAAGATGGCGACCCTCGCCGTGACCCAGCGCCGCCACACGCAGCACAACTCGCACGCCTATTTCTACGGCACGCCCCTGTCGCGCGAGGACTATCTCGCCTCGCGCATGGTGGCCTATCCGTTCTGTCTCTTTGATTGCGACATCCCGGTCCAGGGGGCGGTCGCGATCGTCTTGACGACGGCCGAGCGGGCGCGCGACCTGAAGCCGCAACCGGCCTACCTTGCCGGCTACGGCCAACGCCTCCACTTCGAGGTGGCGGGCCGCATCGGCAGCCTTTCGAGCTACATGGCGGGCGGCAGCAGCTCGGCGAAGCTGACCTGGGAGCGCTCCGGCTTCACCCCTGACGACGTCAACGTCGCGCAGATCTACGACGGTTTCTCAGCTTCGGTGGTCTACGGGCTTGAATCCTACGGTTTCTGCCGGGAGGGCGAGGCGCTCGATTTCATCCAGGACGGGCGCATCGAGCTCGACGGCGATCTCCCGCTCAACACCTTCGGCGGCAGCCTCGGAACGGGGCGCATCCACGGACTCTGGCACATCATCGAAGGCGCGCTGCAGGCCTCCGGCCGCGCCGGCTCGCGCCAAGTCAAGGACGCCAACGTCAGCTTCGTCGGCGCCAGCGCCCCGATCGTCACCGGCACGACCTTCATCTTCGTGCGAGAGCCGTATTGAAGCCGCCTGGCATGGCGCGGATCGTCGTGGTCGGCAATTCCGGGGGCGGCAAATCGACGATCGCCCGTAAGCGATCGCCTGCTATGGCAGGACGGGTGGGTGCAAACCTGGATGCCGGAGGTGCGTGCCCTCTGCCAAGAGGCCGAGACCGAGAGTAAGCTCGTCACTCGGCTGGCGAGCGTCGACGCGCTCGATGCGGCGATCTAGCCGATAATTCTCGGGAGGAAACGGCCATGGCCTACACTTACGAACTGATCCGCGATTTCTTCAAACTGCCCGCCGGGCAGAGCTTCGGGCTGGTGAGCCGCGTCGCGGCGGACGACCAGGACCACATCTACGTCTTCCAGCGCAAGGACCCGCCGGTCGTGGTGTTCGACCGCGACGGCACCTATCTCGGCGCCTGGGGCAGCGGCGAAGTCACCGATCCGCACGGCCTCAAAATCGTCGGCGACACGGTCTACACCACCGACCGCTCCGAACTCGGTGGCCAAATCATTCACGCTCGACGGCAAGGTCAAGCTTCGGCTCGGCACCCCCGGCCAGCATTCCGACACCGGCCGCGTCGAGAACTGGCTGGCGGAGCGCGCGGCCGGGCCGTTCAACCACCCGACCGAGATGCTCGCCCATCCCAACGGCGACATCTACGTCACCGACGGCTACCGCAACGCCCGCGTCCACCGCTTCACCCGCGACGGCAGGCTGGTCAAATCATGGGGCACGCCGGGCCACGGCCCCGGCCAGTTCCATCTGCCGCACAGCATCGCCGTGAACGCCGACGCCAACCTCCTCGTCGCCGACCGCGCCAACAGGCGCATCCAGATCTTCACCCCCGACGGCGACTATCTCGGCGAGTGGACCGGCATGGGCGGGCCCAACGACATCAGCCGCGGCAAGGACGGCAATTTCTATATCGCCGAGCAGGAAGACGGCGGCAACCCGGCCTATTGCACCGTCCGGAGCCCCAAGGGCGAGGTGCTCGCCAAGATGGAAAGCCGCCATGTCCACGGCATCGGCGTCAACTCGCATGGCGACATCTATGCCGGCCTGACCCAGGACCGCGGCGTCAACAAGTTCGTGCGCGTCTAAGGCAGGGCCGACAGAGCGGCCAGTCCGATCAAGTGAACCGTCAGTGTTCAAATCTGAACGGACCGCGCTCTACCCGACCGGCTCCAGCACGACGACCGGGATCTCGCGTTCGGTCTTCTGCTGGTAGTCCGCGTAGGGCGGCCAGAATTTCAGCGATTCCTGCCACAGCCGCGCGCGCTCCGCGCCGGTCGCGGTGCGGGCCCGCGCCTTGACCTTCCTGGTCCCGACCTGGACCTCGACCGCGGGGTCGGCGAGAATATTGCGGTACCAGCCGGGGTGCTGCGGCGCGCCGCCCTTCGAGGCGATCACGAAATAGCCGGTGCCGGTTTCCCCGTAGAACAGCGGGAAGATGAACTTCTCCCCCGATTTGCGGCCGGTCGTGGTCAGTAGCAGCGAGGGCACGGTGATCTCCGGCCGGCCCGGCTGGGTCATCTTGTACAGGTGGCCGTCGGTGCCGCCGCTGGCGAGGTAACGGTTGGTGTGCTCCACCATCCAACCCGGCAGGTTCGGCGCGAGCTTGGCGTCGGGCATGCGCGTGACTCCCTCAGATGGGCTTGCCGCTGGCGTGCGAGGAATTGACCGTGAAGGCCCAGCCGTCCGGGCCGGGAAGGTCGAACGAATCGTGGATGCGGCCGCGCCGGATCGGCGACGGCGACAGCCCCTTTTCCGCGTAGGTCCGGTGCGTCGCGTCAACATCGTCGACCATCAGGTCGAACGGCGCTCCGGTGCCGGGCGCGGGCGGCGGCTCGGTCTGGCGGACGACGACATGCGTGCCGCCGCGCAGCTCGAGCACGGCCAGTTCGCCCCGCGTCACGATCGGCCGCAGGCCCACCGTTTCGAGCCAGCGCGCGGCAGCGCCGACATCGCTGACGTTGAGGCGGACATGGCCGACCGCGACCGGCGGCCGTTGATCGGTGGTGGCGGGCATGGCTGTCTCCTCGCTGGTTTCCCTCGCTTGAGCAGATGGGTGTGCATCGCGTCAATGAAAATAGCGGCCGGAATCGATGACCATCGTCTGGCCGGTCATCGTCTCGGTGCGGCACAGGGTGACGACCATGTCGGCGCAGTCGTCCTTGTCGGCGGGCTTCTTGAGCAGCGAGGTAGCTGCGGAATTGGCGATCTGCTCGGGGCGCAGGTTGGCGGTCGCGCGGGTGCCGTCGAGCAGGCCCGGCGCGACGCAATTGACCAGCACCTGCGGCGCCAGCGCCACCGCCATGCATTTGGTCAGATGAATGAGGCCGGCCTTCGACACGGCATAGGCGATCGACGAGCCGGTTGGCCCGACCCCCGCCACCGAGGCGATGTTGACGATGCGGCCATTTCCCTGCGCCTTCATGACCGGCGCCACCGCCTTCGTGAGGCGCATCGGCCCGGTCAGGTTTACCGCCACGATCTTGTCCCACACCTCGATCGTCAGAGCGTCGAGGTCGGCGAACGGGATCGCCTTGTTGTAGGCGGCGTCGTTGACCAGGATGTCGAGCCGGCCGAAACGCCCGGTCACCTCGCCGACCAGCCGCTCGACGGCCATGCCGTCGGTGATGTCGCAGGCGAAAGCCGCGGCGTTGATCTGGTATCGCGAGGTGAGGTCGCGGGCGACGCCCTCCGCCTCAACGCGGCTCTGGGCGTACATGACGGCGACATGCACGCCCTCCCTCGCCAGCGCGTGACAGATCCGCGTTCCGAGCCCGCCGTTGCCGCCCGTCACCAGGGCGACCGCTCCGTTGAGGTCCATGAATTTTCTCCCGTAAGCGGGTACGCGGTTGTCGCGCAGCGTCCCCCGTGTCGGCGGACAGTTTGTTACCTCGCCCACCGGGCAGGCAAGCGATCGACCGGAAACGGCGAGCAGAATGTCCGAAGGTCTTGAACGTCGGTCAGCGCGGCGTCGCCTCGGTAGCAATCGGTGGCCGAGCCTCGTTTCGCTCGACGGTAGAATATGCCATCGTCCGCCGGGAGAAATTGTGAGGGCCGATGCGATGGGCCGCGGGGCGGGGAGCGGGCGAACCGGCGTTTTGGCCGGTGTCGGGGCGCTGGTGCTGGCGGCGGGCCTGTGCGCCGCCCCGCGCGATGCGCTCGCCTACACCGCGGCCGGCGACCGGCTGTTTCCGGCAACCCTGGTATTGCCGCAATTCGCGCCGGGCGACGAGTTCTACGATTGGGACGAAACCCAGCCGCAGACCCCCGGCGGCGTCGGAACCCCGACCCGCACGAGCAATTTCACGGCGGTCTACAGCAAGACGATCACCGACCGTCTCGGCATCGTCATCGAGGAGACCTGGACCCGGCTCGACCGCGTCGGCAAGGGCACCTGGTCGGCCATGCAGAACCTCGACACCGAGGTCAAATACCTGGCGATCGACGACCAGTCGCACGAATTCCTGCTGACCCTCGGCGTCAACCGCGAATTCGGCGGCACCGGAGCAACGCGGGTCGGCGCCTTCGCTTCCGGCGCGACGACGCCGCGGGTCTATTTCGCCAAGGGCCTCGGCGACCTCGATATCGGCTTGTTACGGCCGCTCGCGTTCGGCGGGCTCATCGGCTATCAGATCGCCAATTCGCCGCCGCGCCCCGATCTCTATACCCCCGGCTTCTTTGTCGAGTATTCGATCCCCTATCTGGAATCGAAGGTGCAAGCCCTGCCGCTGCCGGAGTTGGTCCGGAACCTGACGCCGATCACCGAGGTGCAATTCACGGTCCCAAGCGGCACGAGCTTCGGCGCGCGGACGACGGCGCTGATCGCCCCGGGGGTGAGCTATGCGGGCCCGGGCTGGGAGTTGGCGGCCGAGGCGCTGATCTCGGGGAACAGCGCGACCGGCCGAGGGATCGGCGCGATCGCGCAACTCCACATATCGCTCGATTACCTGTTTCCCGAGACGATCGGGCATCCGTTGTTTTCCGGACCCTGACGAGAAGCGCGGTATGTTCGGCCGCGACCAGCGGATCGTCCCGCGCGTCTGGCGCTATCCGTTGATCGCGGCCGCGCTGCTGTGGCTCTGCGCCGGCGTTGCACTGGCGGCGCCGGCCGGCACGGTAGTCGGGCTTTTCGGCGGCTGCATCGTCGAGAGCGGCGGAAACCGCAACGCCGCCAAGATGGGCCAGCCCGTGCAGGTTGGGGATACGGTCGAGGTCCCGGCCGACGGCAAATTGAAGCTGCAGATGATCGACGGCTCAGTGATTTCGGTCGGCGCCGGGACCCGAATGACGATTGCCGCCTATGCCGCCGACGGCGCCGGCCAGCGTCAGGACGCGCAGCTGTCGCTGGCGCAGGGCCTGCTGCACGCGGTGGTCGCCCCGGTCGAGCACCCGGCGAGTTTCGAGGTCAACACCGCGGTCGGCACGGCGGCGGTGCGCTCGACCGACTGGTTTGTCGAGGCGTCCGCGACGACGATGCGGGTCGGCGTGTTGCGCGGCAGCGTCGAGATGACCAGCGCCGCGACGAAGCGCACCGCGACAATTCGGGCCGGCTGGCGTAGCCGCCTGGAGGCTGGGCACGATCCCGCTCCGCCGCGGGTCTTGCGCCGCTCCGAGTTCGATGCCTTGATCGCGCGCACCAGATTTGCCCGGAGCGGGAATCGCAATCGGGCGCCTGTCCGGGGCCATGCCGCCGGGCCGCATCGAGGCCGCGCAGGCCAGCTCCGAGAGCGCGCCGGGTCACGGCCCTCCGGACACCCGGTCAAAGAGGATCGGCGGCGTCGAGGGCCGGCGCCGGAGCATCCGGCAGGCCGCGAGCCGGGCGGCCGCCAGGACAAAGAACGGTGATGCGAGGAAGGAGTGCAGATGCCCGGCATCGATAGACGAACCCTGTCGCGCAGGCTGGGTCGCGTGCTGCTCGCGGGCGCGTTGCTGACGCTCGCCGCGGGCCCGGCTCTGGCGGCGCCGGCCGGCACGGTCGTCGGGCTGTTCGGGGCGAGCTTCGTCGAGAGCGGCGGCGCACGCAGCGCCCTGAAGCTCGGCCAGCCGGTGCAGGTCGGCGACACGGTGGACGTGCCGGCCAGCGGCAAATTGAAGCTGCGGATGAGCGACGGCTCGGTGGTTTCGGTCGCTTCCGGCACGCGGATGACGGTCGCCGCCTATACGGTCGATAGCGCCGGCCAGCGCCAGCAGGCGCGGCTGTCGCTGACGCAGGGGCTGCTGCGCGCGGTGGTCGCACCGGTGGCGCACCCGGCGAGTTTCGAGGTTGATACCGCGGTCGGCACGGCGGCGGTGCGCTCGACCGACTGGTTCGTCACGGCATCGGCGACGGCGATGCAGGTCGGCGTGCTGTCCGGCAGCGTCGAGATGACCAGCGCGGCGACAAGGCACGGCGTGACGATCCCGGCGCGCTGGGGCGCCCGTCTCGAAGCCGGGCGCGACCCGGTCCCGCCGCGCCTGTGGAGCCCGGCGGAATTCGACGCCGTCATCGCCCGCACCAACGTGCCGTAGGCGGGCACGTTGCGCTGGCGCGACCTGACCTGGCCCCGCGGGCTCCGCGAGGCCGGCATCGCGCTGGTCATCGCGCTCGCTGTCCTCCTGGTTCTGACCGCTTTTGCCAATTGGGCGGTGCTGCGCGGGCTGGAGACCGCCTCGCTCGATCTGCGCTTCCGGGTGCGGGGCGCGGTGGCGCCGGACCCGCAAACGGTGATCGTGCTGGTCAACGATCGCAGCCTGGCGCAGCTCGGGCGATGGCCGCTGAGCCGGCGGCTTTATGCCAAGGCGGTGCAAATACTCGATCGCGCCGGCGCGCGGGTCATCGCCTTCGATCTGTTGTTTCCCGAAGCGGAGCAGCCGATCCCGCCGGACTTGCGAAGCGCCGCTCAAGCCGCCCTTGCAGCGACGCAAGACCCGGGCCTGCGCCAGGCGCTCGCGCATTTCGCCGGCGATGATCCGGACGCGGATTTCGCCGCCGCGCTGCGGGCGAGCGGCAGGGTATTGCTGCCGATGGCCTTCTCGTTCCGCGGCAAGGACGAGGAAGAACCGCCAATTCTCGCCAGCCAGGTCTACCAGCGCCTGGATCAAAGCCTGAACCAGCCGTTCTTCCCGCTGCAGCCGCATCAGGCGGTGTTGCCGATTGCGCAGCTGGCCGAGGCTGCTGCCGGGGTCGGGCATGTCGATATCGCCTTCGACCGCGATGGCGAGCCGCGCTACGACTATCTCGCCCTGCCGTTCAGCGGCGATTTCGTGCCGTCGCTGCCGGTGCGCATCGCCGCCGCCGATCTCGGCGTGCCCTGGAACAAGGTCGGGCTCGCGCTCGGCGACGGGGTCCATCTCGGCGCGAGGCTGGTCCCGACCGACCCGGCGATGCGGCTCGTCATCAATTACCGTGGCCCGGCCGGCACGATTCCCGCCTATTCCTTCGCCAATCTGGTAGAGGGCCGGCTCGCCCCGGGATTGTTCAAAGATCGGATCGTCCTGATCGGGGCCTCGATCATCGGCATCTCGGACGCCTATCCCGGACCGTTCGGCAATACTCCGGTCCCCGGCACCGAGCGCATCGCCAACATCGTCGATACGATCCTCGCCCACGATTTCATCCGCGAGAACCCGCCGCCGTGGCCGACGGTCGTGATCGGGCTGGTCGCGGCATTGGCGATCGCGGCCGGGCTCGCCGCAGCGCTGCTGCCGACCCGGCTGGCGGCGTTGGGCGGCGCGGTGCCGATCCTCGGCTGGGCCGGCGGCGCGCAGCTCGCCTTTGCGCACGGGCTGTGGCTGCCGTTCGTCGCTCCGGTCGCCGCGCTGGCAGCCGCGACCGGCGGCGTGGTGCTGTTCCGCTATGGCTTTGTCGATCGCCAGCGCCGGGTCATCCAGTCAGCGTTCCGCCACTACCTCGCGCCCGATCTGGTCAACGCGCTGGCGGCGCATCCCGACCGATTGCAGCTCGGCGGCGAGACCCGGATGCTGAGCGTGATGTTTTCCGACATCCGCGGCTTCACCTCGATCTCGGAGACGTTCAAGGCGAACCCGCAGGGTCTCAGCCGGCTGATAAACCGCGGCTTCCTCTCCCCGATGACCAAGCTGATCATGACCCGCCGCGGCACGATCGACAAATACATGGGCGATTGCGTGATGGCGTTCTGGAACGCGCCGCTCGACGATCCGCACCATGCCGACCACGCCTGCGACAGCGCGCTGGCAATGCTCGCCGCGCTCGACCGTATAAACCGCGAGCTCGAAGCCGAGGCCGCGGCGGAAGACCGGGTTTTCCATCCGATCCACATCGGAATCGGCATCAACACCGGCGAGTGCGTCGTCGGCAACATGGGCTCGGACGAGCGCTTTGCCTACACCGCGATGGGCGACGCGGTGAACCTCGCCTCGCGCCTCGAAGGCCAGAGCAAGACCTACGGCCTCGCGATCGTCATCGGCGAGGCGACCCGCGAGGCGGCGCCGTCGTGGGCCGCGCTGGAGCTCGACCTGATCGCCGTCAAAGGCAAGGAAGAAGCGGTGCGGGTCTATACGCTGCTCGGCGACGCAGCCTATGCGCGATCGCCCGGGTTCCGGGGCTTGGCGGCATCACACGAGGCGATGCTGGCGGGCTTCCGGGCGCAGGACTGGGCCGGCGCCCGCGCCGCGCTGCGCGCCTGCCGCGGCCGTGATGCCAGGCTCGACGGCCTCTACGAGCTTTACGAAGAGCGCCTCGCTTATTTCGCCGAAAACCCGCCGGCGGCCGACTGGGACGGCGTCTTTGTCGCGCTGACGAAGTAAGGGGGCTGGGTTGGCATGGAGACAGCGAAGCCCGCATTGTGCCCTTGTCGGCGGCGTCGGCTGTGCCGAGTGTCTATTCGGCCCAGCCGAGAAACAGGCCGACATCGCCGGGCATCCCGCGCAGAAACTCAAGCACCCGCGCCACGAGGTGAAAGCCGCGCGGCTTCAGTTCGCGCTCCCAACGGACATAGATTTCGGCGGCTTCGCCGCGCAACGTTTTCGGCCAGTCCGGCAAGGCCGAGTTGATCGCCCGTCCGCGGTCGCTGCACAGGTCGCTCGGAAAGCGCAGCAACATGAATTCCTTTTCGCCATGTTCGGCCGCCGCGCGCGCGCCGTGGAGGAGGGCATTCCATTTCTCGTCGCGCACATGCTCGTCGATCAGCTCTTTGACCTTCTGCCCGCGCCGTTCCACGGCAGCCTGGCGTGCCGCATCGGCAAGCTGCGCCTTGCGATCCTCGAAACCCGCCACCAGCCCGCGGAAATCCGCGATGCTCGGACCGCCGGCCGCGTCGGCCTGAGGCTGGGGGCTGGCTGAGACGGCGCGGCCATCGCCATGGCCGAAAAAGTGATGGTCGAGGGTCGCCAACGCCTCGGCGATGAGGCTGCGCGTCCGGGCGACGTGCTGCGCGGCAGCGGCATGCGGTTGCTCGCCGGCCGCGGCGCGCAGCAGGTCCGCGCGGCTGACAATGCCGACGATGCGGCCATCGCGCACCACCGGCACCCGCTTGATGCGGTATTGCGCCAGAACGGCGGCGATCTCGGACGCCTCGGTCGTCTCGGTGACGCGGATCACCGGCGACGACATGACATCTCGCGCCAACCGTTCGGGGCTGCGAATGGTGGCGAGGAAGTCGGGGTGCAATTCCTCGCCTTCGGCGACCAGCGCCAGCCACCAGTCGCGGCGCGCCTCGCGGTCGGCTTCGCTGCGGCCGATCAGGTCACCCTCGCTGACCATCCCCAAGACCATTCCGGAGGCATTGACGACCGGCACCGCGCTGACCTGATGCGCCAGCAGCAGCCGGGCAATGTCGCGGACCGGCATCTCGGGCGGCACCGACACGACTTCCTTGCTCATCAGCTCGCCGGCCTGCACCGTACCGTCCTCCGCGGACCTTGCCGATCAGGCGTTGTCGGCGACGATCCAGCGCCGCGCTTCGTCCGTCTCATTGACCGGAAACACGCGCAGCGTTCCCGGCATCAGAAAGCGGAACGCATTTACCGCAAACCGGATCCACTCGACATCAGTGACGCACGCCATCCGCTCCCAGCGCGACAGATGGCCCATCCCGACCCGGAAATCCTCCCATACCGCGCCGGCGTCGATGCCGGTAAATTGCGGCGTGATCTCGTAATAGACCCGCACTTTCTGATGCCGCTGCAGCGCGGCATTCGCCGCCGGGACCAGCACCTCCTCGTAATCCCTGCGGGTCACCTGCCCCTCGCAGGCAGCCGCGAGCACATTGTCGGGAAAACCGGTCAACAGCCTGATCATCGTGGTGGCCTTCCCGCAATCGCAACAGGCGCCAGGAGCGCCAGGTATTCCCACGCGAATGTCGCTGCAGCGAGCGCGGTGATCTCGGCGCGATCATAGGGTGGCGACACCTCGACGACATCCATGCCGGCGAAGCCGAGGCCAGCGACGCAAATCGCCGCGCACGGCACGGCTGGGGTGGGGGCGCTTCGGTGCGCTACACCCGCTCCAGCACCATGGCGATGCCCTGGCCGACGCCGACGCACATCGCGACCAGCGCATAGCGCCCGCCGGTGCGCTCCAATTGCCGCGCCGCGGTCAGCGCGATGCGCGGCCCCGAGGCACCCAAGGGATGGCCGATCGCGATCGCGCCGCCGTTGGGGTTGACCCGGCTGTCGTCGAACGGCAGGTCGAGCCCGCGCAGACAGGCCAGCACCTGCGATGCGAACGCCTCGTTGATCTCGATCACGTCGATGTCCTTGAGCGTGAGGCCGGCGCGCTCCAGCGCCTTTTTCGCCGCCGGCACCGGGCCGAACCCCATGATGCGCGGCGGGACGCCGGCGACCCCGGAGGACAGGATGCGGGCGATCGGCTTGGCGCCGGCCGCCTCGCCTGCCTTCAGGCTGGCGACGATCATCGCCACCGCACCGTCGTTGATGCCCGAGGCATTGCCCGCGGTGGTGACGCCGTCCTTGAAGAGCGGCCGCAATTTGGCGAGGGCTTCGAGATTGCTCTGCGGCCGCGGATGCTCGTCCTCGGCGACGCTGACCGGCCCGCTGCGGCCGCCCGGCACCTCGACCGCGATGATTTCGCCGGCGTAGAAGCCGTCGGCCTTGGCCGCGGCGTATTTCTTCTGCGACCCCTCGGCGAAGATGTCCGCCGCTTCGCGGGTGATCTGATACTCGCGGGCGAGGTTGTCGGCGGTCTCCGGCATCGTGTCGGCGCCGTAGCGGCCCTCGACCTTGGGGTTCGGGAAGCGCGCCCCGATCGTCGAATCGAAGACCCGCGCATCGCGGCTGAAGGCGCTCTCGGCCTTGCCCATCACAAACGGCGCGCGGCTCATGCTCTCGACCCCGCCGGCGACGAACACCTCGCCCTCGCCGCAGGTGATCGCCTGCGCCGCCACTGCGATCGCGTTGAGCCCCGAGCCGCAATTGCGCTGCAACACCGAGCCCGGGATCTCGATCGGCAGCCCCGCGACCAGCGCTGCGTGGCGCGCGACGCAACGGCTGTCCTCGCCGCCCTGATTGGCGCAGCCGACGACGACGTCCTCGATCTTGTCGGCGGCAAAGCCGCTCTCGGCGACCACCTTGGCGATGACCCCGGCGAGCATGTCGTCGGGCCGCAGCCGGGCCAGCGCGCCGGCATGGCGTCCAAAGGGGCTGCGCAGGCCGGTGTAGAGATAAGCTTCGAGCATCGGTCGATTCCTCCCTCGATGCCGCATTGCCGCGCGTCGGCGCGAAACTGTCAAGCGGTTGCGCGCGGTTGGCGGCAGGACAGCTGAAACCTAAGCAAGGTTCGCTTGGTTGGGCCACGGTTGATCGGCACGACCACCCCTCACCCCGACCCTCTCCCCGCTTGCGGGGAGAGGGCAGGGTGAGGGGCTGATTGATTGCCGCCCGCACCGCCATTCGTGTCACAATCAACAAATCCTTGCTTAGCGCGCCCGCGCGGTCGTTGTTCGCGCCGGGGACGGGTTTGCGGTATGATCCGGCCGGGTTTCAGCCGCGAGGCGCGCTTGGCGCACGACCACCACGCTCATGTGCACGGGCATGCCCATCGCGGGCTTGATTACGGCCGCGCCTTCGCGATCGGCATCGCCCTCAACCTCGCCTATGTCGCGGCCGAGGCCGGCTTTGGCGTCGTTTCCGGGTCGCTCGCGCTCTTGGCCGATGCCGGGCACAATCTCGGCGACGTGCTCGGCCTCACGCTGTCGTGGGGCGCGGCGGTGCTGAGCCGGCGCCAGCCGAGCCACCGTTTCACCTATGGCCTCCGGTCGAGCTCGATCCTCGCCGCGCTCGTCAACGCGATCGTCCTCCTCGTCGTCACCGGCGGGATCGCCTGGGAGGCACTGTGGCGGCTGTCGCATCCGGTCCCGGTCGCCGGCGTCACCATCGCCTGGGTCGCGGCCTTCGGCATCCTCGTCAACGGCGCGACGGCGCTGTTGTTCGCGCGCGGCCGGAGCCGCGATCTCAACGTCAAAAGCGCCTTTCTCCACATGACGGCCGACGCGCTGATCGCGGCCGGCGTCGTCGCCGCCGGGATCGCCATTGCGCTGACCGGCTTGCCCTGGCTCGATCCGACGGTCGGCCTCGGCGTCTCGGCGGTGATCGTCTATGGCACCTGGGGCCTGATCAAGGATGCGACGGGCCTCGCCCTCGATGCTGTGCCCGAAGGGGTCGACGCGATCGCCGTGCGGGCCTATCTCGCCGCGCTGCCCGGGGTCGCGGCGATCCACGACCTGCACATCTGGGGCATGAGCACGACCGAGACCGCGCTGACCTGCCATCTCGTGATGCCGGGCGGCCATCCCGGCGACGCGGCGCTCGGGGGGGTCGCGCGCGAGCTCGACGAGCGCTTTGGCATCCGCCACGCAACGATTCAGATCGAACTGGCCGACAGCGACGAGGTCTGCGCCCTGACCCCGGAAAGCGTCGTGTAAAATCCCTCTCCCGCATTGCCGCGGTGCGGAAGAGGGCTTCTCTGCTTATGCCGCGCGGCGCGGCGCCGGGGCGCGCGGATCGCGGCGGTCGAGCACCGGCACCTTCTGCCCGATCAGCCGCTCGATGTCCCGGAGATAGGCGCGCTCCTCGCCGTCGCACAGCGAGATCGCCGCACCGCCCGCGCCGGCGCGGGCGGTGCGGCCGATGCGGTGAACATAGGTTTCCGGCACGTTCGGCAGGTCGTAATTCACCACATGGGTGATGCCGTCGATGTCGATCCCGCGGGCGGCGATGTCGGTGGCGACGAGCACGCGCACCGCGCCGGCGCGAAAGGCTTCGAGCGCGCGCTGCCGGGCACCCTGCGATTTGTTGCCGTGAATGGCATCGGCCGGAAAGCCGGACCGGCCGAGCTGCTCGGCGACCCGGTTGGCCAAGTGCTTGGTCCGGGTGAAGACGAGGACGCGGGCCAGGGCCGGGTCCTTCAGCATCGCGCACAGCACGTCCCGCTTGTCGCCACGCTCGACAAAGACGACGCGCTGCTGGACGAGCGCGACGGTGGTGGCCGGCGGCGTCGCCTCGACCCGGACCGGATCGGAGAGGATGCCGGCGGCGAGGCGGGCGATGTCGGGCGGCATCGTCGCCGAGAACAGCAGGGTCTGGCGCCGGTCCTTCGGCACAGCGCGACGATCTTCTTGACGTCATGGATGAAGCCCATGTCGAGCATGCGGTCGGCCTCGTCGAGCACCAGGATCTCGACGCCGTCGAGCTGCACGTGCCCCTGCCCGATCAGATCGAGCAGGCGGCCCGGGGTCGCGACCAGGATGTCGACGCCGCGCGCCAGCGCGGCGACCTGCGGGTGCTGGCCGACGCCGCCGAAGATGACGGTGGCGCGCATGCCGAGATGCCGGCCGTAGGCGCGGAAGCTCTGCTCGATCTGGAGCGGCCAGCTCGCGCGTCGGGGTCAGCACCAGGACGCGCGCGGTCTTGCGCCGGGTTGCCGCCGGCTTTTCGGCGGCGAGGCGCTGCAGGATCGGCAGCGCGAAGGCGGCGGTCTTGCCGGTGCCGGTCTGGGCGATGCCGAGCAGGTCGCGTCCGGCGAGCAGCTGCGGGATCGCCTGCGCCTGGATCGGCGTTGGCACGGCATAGCCTTCCTCGTTGAGCGCACGCCGAATTGGCTCGACGAGAGCCAAGTCTTCAAATGAAATCACTGTTACCGGTTCTTTCTGGGATGACGGGCCGGTCGAACGACTGCGCGTCCGATCATTCGGACGGGCGCACCGGCGATGATTGCGGAGGAAGTCGGTCAAATGCGGAGCAGCTTCCGCATGATTTGCCGCGGGTTGTTCGACCCTCGCTCGGGGGGCCGGCGCAGCTCCTGCTCCATGACGAGCGCCTAAGCTCTGCAATAGGAGATGAGCCGTGCCCATATCAAAGTCAAGCCGCGCCTTGCCGCGCCCCCCTTGGCCGCACCTTGGCATGACCACCGCCGTCCGCGCCGTTGCGCCCCGGCCGCGGATGAGGCAAGCTGTCGCAGGCGCAATCCTGATCTGCGACGTTGGGCAACAGCGAGGGATGACGATCGCGGCGAGTCCGGGTATAAGGCGCGGCCACATCGTGGTCCTTCGCAGCAAAGGCCGGACGGGGAGGTTCGGCAGGGCGAGCCGGTCGCATCGCGAATGATTTCGGGTCGGACGTCCCGACCGGCAGGAGAAGCGTATTGCAGCCTACCGACATCAGCAAACCGGACTATTTCCATAAGGTTGTCGACTGCCAATGGGCCTGCCCGGCGCACACGCCGGTGCCGGAATACATCCGCCTGATCGCGGCGCGGCGCTTTGGCGATGCCTGGGCGATCAATTGGGAATTGAACGTCTTTCCGGGGATCCTCGGGCGCACCTGCGACCGACCGTGCGAGCCGGCGTGCCGCCGCGGCCGGGTCGAGAAGGAGCCGGTCGCGATCTGCCGGCTGAAGCGCGTCGCCGCCGACAACAAGGGCGACATCAGCCGCTACCTGCCGGCGATCCCGAAGCAAAAGAACGGCAGGCGCATCGCCCTGATCGGCGCCGGCCCGGCCGCGCTGACCGTCGCGCGCGACCTCTTGCCGCTCGGCTATCACTGCGTGATGTTCGACGGCGATGCGAAGGGCGGCGGCATGATGCGCAGCCAGATCCCGCGCTTTCGCCTGCCCGAATTGGTGACCGACGAAGAGGTCGACCTGATCCTCGACATGGGGGTGGAACCCCGCTTCGGCCATTACGTCAGCAGCCTCAAGGCGCTGCTCGCCGAAGGCTGGGACGCGGTCTTTGTCGGCTCCGGCGCGCCGCGCGGCCGCGAGATCGAGATTCCCGGAAGGAAGGAGGCCGCCGCCAACATCCATATCGGGATCGACTGGCTGTCCTCCGTCTCGTTCGGCCATATCGACAGGATCGGCCGCCGCGTCGTCGTGCTCGGCGGCGGCAACACCGCGATGGATTGCTGCCGCTCCTCGCGCCGCCTCGGCGGCGAGGAGGTCACCGTCGTCGTGCGCTCGGGCTTCGAGGAGATGAAGGCCTCGCCCTGGGAAAAGGAAGACGCGACGCACGAGGGCATCCCGATCCTCAATTTTCTCGTGCCCATCGAGTTCACCCATGACGACGGCCGGCTGACCGGCGTCCTGTTCGAGAAGGTCAAGGCCCAATACGATGCGAAGGGCCGGCGCAACCTGGTCCCGACCGGCGAGCCGCACACGCATGTGCCCTGCGACGATGTCCTCGTCGCGATCGGCCAGGAAAACGCCTTTCCCTGGATCGAACGCGATATCGGCATCGAGTTCGACCGCTGGAACATGCCCAGGGTCGATCCGAAAACGATGCAATCGAGCCTGCCCAACGTCTTCTTCGGCGGAGATGCGGCGTTCGGTCCGAAAAACATCATCTGGGCGGTCGCGCACGGCCATGATGCGGCGATCTCGATCGACAAATTCTGCCATGACGAGGAGGTCGGCGAGCGCCCGGCGCCCGGGGTAACCCTGGTCAGCCAGAAGATGGGCATTCACGAGTGGAGCTACGACAACGACATCTCGAACGATCTGCGCTACCGGGTGCCGCTGCGCGACCTCCCGACCGCGCTCAAGGACATTCGCACCGAGGTCGAACTCGGCTATGACGACCAACTCGCCTTTCTCGAGTCCGAACGCTGCCTCAATTGCGACATCCAGACCGTCTTTGCCGGCCCGTTGTGCATCGAATGCGACGCCTGCGTCGACATCTGCCCGATGGACTGCATCACCTTCACCGAAAACGGCGAAGAAGACGATTTGCGCGGGCGTCTTAGCGCTCCGGCAACCAATCCGACGCAGGATCTCTACATCGGCAACTCGCTGAAGACCGGACGGATCATGGTCAAGGACGAGGATGTCTGCCTGCATTGCGGTCTGTGCGCCGAGCGTTGTCCGACCGGCGCCTGGGACATGAGCAAATTCCTTCTCGACATGACAATGGCTGGTCCCGCATGCCGATCCCGTTGAACTGCACTGCGACGGCGCGTGGTTCGAGACGCGCCCTCCGGGCGCTCCTCACCATGACGGAGGTTTTTGGTCGCGCCGAGAACGGCGTCATCCTGAGGAGACCGCGAAGCGGTCGTCTCGAAGGACGCAGCACGTCTGCCCTCTCGGCCCGTATGGAAGAGCGTTGAACCGATGGCGTTAGAGACGAAATCCGCTCCTCGCGCAATTACCGCCGTCAACGACTTCGTCGTCAAATTCGCCAACGTCAACGGCTCCGGCTCGGCGAGCGCCAACGCGCTGTTCGCCAAATCGGTGCTGCGGATGGGTATCCCGGCAAGCTCGCGGAACATTTTCCCGTCGAACATCCAGGGCCTGCCGACCTGGTTCGAGGTGCGGATCAGCGACAGCGGCCATCTCGGCCGCCGCGGCGGCGTCGACATGATGGTCGCGATGAACCCGCAGACCTGGAAGCAGGACATCGCCGAGATCGAGCCCGGTGGATACCTGCTCTACGATGCGACGAAGCCGATGCCGGCGTCGAAGTTCCGCGACGACATCAACGTGATCGGCGCGCCGCTGACGGCGATCTGCAACCGCACCTACGACGACGTGCGCCAGCGCCAGCTGTTCAAGAACATCATCTATCTCGGCGTCTTGTCGGCCCTCCTCGACATGGACGCGCCGGCGATCGAGCAGTTGATCAGCGAGCAGTTCCGCGGCAAGGACACGCTGATCAAGCCCAATCTGCACGCCCTGCAGCTCGGGCGCGATTGGGCGACAGAGGCGCTCGACTGCCCGCTCGGGCTGCACCTCGAACGCCGCGACAAGATCGGCAACCGCATTTCCGTCAGCGGCAACGACGCGGCGGCGCTGGGCGCCGTCTATGGCGGCGCGACGGTGTGCGCCTGGTACCCGATCACCCCCTCCTCCTCCCTCGCCGAAGCGTTCGCCGCGCATTGCCAGCGCCTGCGCCGCGACCCCGAGACCAAGGATCGGCGCTACGCGATCATCCAGGCCGAGGACGAACTGGCCTCGATCGGCATGGTGATCGGCGCCGCCTGGAACGGCGCGCGCGCCTTCACCGCGACCTCGGGGCCCGGCATCTCGCTGATGCAGGAATTCATCGGCCTCGCCTATTTCGCCGAGATCCCGGCGGTCATCTTCGACATCCAGCGCGGCAGCCCGTCGACCGGCATGCCGACCCGCACCCAGCAGGCCGACATCCTGTCCTGCGCCTATGCCTCGCACGGCGATACGAAGCACGTCCTCCTGTTCCCGCAGGACCCCAACGAGGCCTTCACCTTCGCCGCCGACGCGCTCGACCTCGCCGACCGGCTGCAGACGCCGATCTTCGTCATGCTCGATCTCGATATCGGCATGAACGACTGGCTGGTCCCGCCGCTCAAATGGGACCCGGCGCGGCGCTACGACCGCGGCAAGGTGATGACCTACGAGCAGCTTGAAGCCGGCAAGGATTTCGGCCGCTATCTCGATGTCGACGGCGACGGCATCCCCTACCGCACCCTGCCCGGCACCCATCCGACGCGCGGCGCCTATTTCACCCGCGGCACGACCAAGGACCGCTACGCCCGCTACAGCGAAGAAGGCCACGACTACGTCGACAACATGCAGCGGCTGTTGCGCAAATTCGAGACCGCCAAGCGCCTCGTGCCGCGGCCGGTCAAGCGCGAAGCCGCCGAGGCGACGAAGTTTGGCGCGATCTATTTCGGGTCGTCGTCGCTGGCGATGGAGGAAGCGCTCGAAGCGCTGGAAGCGCGCGGCATCCACCTTGATACGCTGCGCCTGCGCGCCTTCCCGTTCCACGACGATGTGGTCGATTTCATCAGCAATCATGAACGCGTCTTTGTCGTCGAGCAGAACCGCGACAAGCAGATGCGCACGTTGCTGACAACCGAGCTGGAGATCGACCCGGCCCGGCTCGTCCCGATCCTGCATTACGACGGCACCCCGATCACCGCGCGGTTCATCGTCAAGGCGATCGCCGACATGCTCGCCGTCGTCACCCTCGCCCCGTTGCGCAAGGCGCTCCCCTGATGACCTACATCGTCAAGCCCAAGCTGCATCACCCCAAGCTGCCGACCAACGCGCTCGGCTATACCCATCGCGACTACGAAGGCTCGATCTCGACCTTGTGCGCCGGCTGCGGCCACGATTCGATCAGCGCCGCGATCATCCAGTCGTGCTTCGAACTGGCGCTGCCGCCGCACCGCATCGCCAAGCTGTCGGGGATCGGCTGTTCGTCGAAGACGCCGACCTATTTTCTCGGCCAGTCGCACGGCTTCAACAGCGTCCACGGCCGGATGCCGTCGGTGCTGACCGGGGCCAATCTGGCCAATCGCGACCTGATCTATCTCGGCGTCTCGGGCGACGGCGACTCGGCCTCGATCGGCCTCGGCCAGTTCGCCCATTGCATCCGCCGCGGCGTCGACATGGTCTACATCGTCGAGAACAACGGCGTCTACGGCTTGACCAAGGGCCAGTTCTCGGCCACCGCCGACAAGGGCTCGAAGGCCAAGCGCGGCGCGGTCAACACCGACGCGGCGATCGATCTGGTGGGCCTCGCGCTGCAACTCGGCGCCTCCTATGTCGCGCG
Source organism: uncultured Alphaproteobacteria bacterium (assembly GCA_963789255.1). Classification (GTDB taxonomy): domain Bacteria; phylum Pseudomonadota; class Alphaproteobacteria; order ATCC43930; family CGMCC-115725; genus DATARH01. The sequence goes on from CAWBJW010000002.1 coordinate 997,993, forward strand.
CAGCTTCTCCGGCGACAAGGCGCAGCTGGTGCCGCTGATCAAGGCGGCGATCGAGCACAAGGGCGCGGCCTTTATCGACGTGATCTCGCCCTGCGTCGCGTTCAACAACCACCCGGGTTCGACCAAGAGCTTCGATTACGTGCGCGCCCACAACGATGCGGTCAATCAGCTCGACTTCATGGTCGAGCGCGAGACGATCACCGCCGATTACGCGCCCGGCACGGTCGAAACCGTGGTAACGCACGACGGCTCGACCGTGCGCCTGCACAAGCTCGCGCTCGACTACGACCCGACCGACCGCATCTCGGCGCTGACCTATCTGCAACAGCGCCATGCCGCCGGCGAGGTCGTCACCGGGCTATTGTTTGTCGAGCCCGATCCCGGCGATCTGCACCACTTCCTCGGCACCGTCGAGGCGCCGCTCAACGCGCTCGGTGAAACCGAGCTGTGCCCCGGACCGGACGTGCTCGAAAAATACAACGCCGCGCACCGCTGAGCCCGCAACGCGCCAATGACAGCGAAATCGTGCGCCGGTCTGCTCCTTATCCCAGCAGCCTGAAGCCCCCCGTTGACCCTGTTGCGGACCCCCGCCACATCGCGGCGACGTTGGGGAGCGCTTATCGCGTTGACCGTAACGTGTCGGCTGAAATGCTGGCGGACCGATGATCGGCAGACACCGAACAGCGAACGGCCTACGACCCCTTGGGTTTTCCGGCGGAGACCTTAGATCTTGCGATGGATCTCGTTGTCGAGGGATTTGATTGGGACGAGGGCAATCGGGCGAAGTGCCAGAGACACGGTGTCACGATCACGGAGATCGAGGCGGTGTTGAGGGGCCAACCGCGTATCGCCCCCGACCCGAACCATTCCGCCGATGAGGACCGGTTAATCGCCATTGGCAGGAACGCGCAAAACCGACCTCTTTTCGTGGCCTTCACTCTCCGAACGCTGCGTGAGGAGCGTCTCATCAGGCCGATCACCGCCCGGTACATGCATGCGAGGGAGATTCAGAGGTATGAAGCGGCAGGTCCCTAGGATGACCACCGACGCGGCAGCCGAGGCCTTTCTGGAGTCGGACCTGTCCGACCTCGACTACGCGCAATTCAAGCCCGTGCGGTTTCAGTTCCCCAACAAACCCAAACGGCCAGGAAACACTATCCGGAAGCCGGCGTCCGCAGCATCGCGCCCGCCTGCCAGTCGTCTCGCCCCTGGAACCCCGGCACCACGCTCGGGGATTTATCAGCAGACCGGCCCGCGCGGTGGGCGGCCGGGCGAAATTGTGCCTTCGGCTGGCGGCAAGCCGCTCCCGCCCGCTCCCAAGGGACGAACGTGGACACTCATCGACCCGAGTCCCCAAAAGCGTCATAAATAGCCGAGGTCCGGCGCCGCTGCGTCGGCTGCACCCGACAGCCGGCAGATCGGACGCAGGGAGGATTTCGATGCCGGCAACAAACTTTATCGCGGCGCGCGATTTCCTGGTCGCGCACCGCACCGATTACGAGACCGCCTATCGCGAGTTCCGCTGGCCGGTGCTCGACCGCTTCAACTGGGCGCTCGATTATTTCGACCCCATGGCCCGGGGCAATACCCGCCTCGCGCTGTGGATCGTCAACGAGGGCGGCGCCGAGCACAAGCTGACCTTCGCCGAGATCGCCGAGCGTTCGAGCCGTTTCGCCAACCACCTGCGCGCGCTCGGCGTCGGCCGCGGCGACCGGGTGCTCCTGATGCTCGGCAATGTCGTGCCATTGTGGGAGTCGATGCTCGCGGCGATGAAGCTCGGCGCGGTCATCATCCCGGCGACGACGCTGTTGACCCGCGACGACCTTGTTCGACCGGTTCGCGCGCGGCCGCGCCCGCCACGTCATCACCAGCGCCGACAACATCGGCAAGTTTGCCGAGGTGCCGGGAGATTACACGCGGATCGCGGTCGGCGGTGCGGCGCCCGGCTGGCAGCGCTACGAGGACGCCTATGAGGCCCCGTCCGCCTTCGCCGCGGAGGGCGAGACCCGGGCGAGCGATCCGCTGCTGCTCTATTTCACCTCCGGCACCACCGCCAGGCCCAAGCTGGTGTTGCACAGCCACCAAAGCTACCCGGTCGGGCTGTTGACGGCGATGTACTGGATCGGCCTCAAGCCCGGCGACATTCATCTCAACATCTCCTCGCCCGGCTGGGCGAAGCACGCCTGGAGCTGCTTTTTCGCGCCGTGGAACGCCGGGGCGTGCGTGTTCATGCTGAACCAGCCCCGGTTCAACGCCGCCGCTCTGCTCGATGCGCTGGCGCATTACCGGATCACGACGTTCTGCGCGCCGCCGACCGTGTGGCGGATGTTGATCCAGGAAGATTTGCGCGCCCGCAAGGTCGCGTTGCGCGAGGTCGTCAGCGCCGGCGAGCCGCTCAACCCCGAAGTCATCGAGCGGGTCCGCGCCGCCTGGGGCCTCGTGATCCGCGACGGCTACGGCCAGACCGAGACGACCTTGCAGATCGGCAATTTCCCGGGCCAGGCGCTGAAACCGGGCGCGATGGGCCGGCCGGCGCCGGGCTACCGGGTGCGCCTCCTCGACGAGGAAGGCGCCGAGCAGGACGAAGGCGAAATCTCGCTCGCGCTCGACCCCGCGCCGCTCGGCCTGATGCAGGGCTATCAGGGCGAGGACGGCGCCATCGTCCCGCTCGCCGGCGAGGCATACCGCACCGGCGATGTGGCGATGCGCGACGCCGACGGGCACTTGACCTATGTCGGCCGCGCCGACGATGTGTTCAAATCCTCCGACTACCGGATCAGCCCGTTCGAATTGGAAAGCGCGCTGATCGAGCATCCGGCGGTCGCCGAGGCGGCGGTCGTGCCGTCGCCCGACCCGCGCCGCCTCGCCGTGCCCAAGGCGTTTGTCGCGCTGGCGCCGGGGCACGCCGCCGATCGCGCCACCGCATTGGCGATCTTCCGCCATCTGCGCGAGCATTTGGCGCCGTTCAAGCGGGTGCGGCGGCTCGAATTCGCCGATCTGCCGAAGACGATCTCCGGCAAGATCCGCCGCGTCGAATTGCGCGCCGGCGAAGCCGAGCGCCGCCGCGCCGGCGAGCCCGGCCCGCGCGGCGCGGCCGAATTCTGGGAAGAAGATTTCCCCGAACTCCGCTGACCCCGGCCCCCCACGCCGATCGCAGCCGCCCGGCCGCCACGGCGGCTTTGCGGCGAAACCAGCCGTTCGCCCGCCGCAATCAAATTGGTAAACTCGACCCTACAGCGAAGCTTCATTGCTTCGTCGGCGGGCCGCTTCCATACCGCCTTGAATTGCTTTATAAGACTAGAACATGTTGAGAACGAAACGCGAGAGCTGTGGGTGGGCATCAAAAGTCTAGAGTACGCTTCCGAGGATCGCATGACCCTGCTGGATTCCACAAAGCGGCAAGCCGACCTCCCCCTTGATGTGCCAGCGGCGCGGCCCCAGCATGACGCCATACCGTTCAGTGCGGGCGCGCCTGCGCCACTGGAGCCCGAGGCGTGGCTCCCGGGCGAAGTCGGGCCGATCATCGATCATCAGACGGCACTTCCCCGGATTGCCAAGGACGCGAAGCTCGTGGCTGAAATCGAGCGGCGTCTACCGCAAATTCCGACGCGGCACCATCTCTTCAACGCCAACTCCCGGGTGCTCGATTTCGTTCCGGCGGACAGCGTGCATCTTGTTCTCACCTCACCGCCCTATTGGACGCTGAAGGAGTATCGCGACCATCCTGATCAGCTCGGCAGCGTCGCGGGCTACGAAACTTTCCTCGCCGAGCTTGAAAAGGTCTGGGAGGGGTGTTACCGCGCGCTTGTCCCCGGCGGACGCCTTGTTTGCGTCGTCGGCGATGTCTGCCTGTCGCGCCGCAAGAACCGCGGCGAGCATACCGTCGTTCCGCTCCATGCCGCGATTCAGGAACAATGCCGGCATATCGGTTACGCGAACCTGGCGCCGATCATCTGGAACAAGATCGCGAACGCCAAATACGAAGCGGAGGGCAATGGCGGGGGCTTCCTTGGCAAGCCCTATGAGCCCAACGCCGTTATCAAGAACGACATCGAGTTCATCTTGATGGAACGGAAGACAGGCGGCTACCGCAGCCCGTCGGTTGCCACGCGGGTGTTGAGCGTGATTCCTGCCGAACGGCATAAGGTCTGGTTTCAGCAAATCTGGACCGGCTTGACCGGGGCCTCCACCCGCCAGCACCCGGCGCCCTTTCCCATCGAGCTCGCGGAGCGGCTCGTGCGGATGTTCAGCTTTGTCGGGGACGTTGTGCTGGACCCGTTTGGCGGTACGGGCACGACAAGCACGGCCGCCGGCCTGTGGGGACGCAACAGTATCGGGGTCGAGGTTGATCCAGAATATTTTTCTATGGGTTTGCAGCGCGTGAAGGGTGCACTCCAGAAGTATGGAGCCGCGCGGGTAATGGCGCACCCGACCACAACATAGAGGGCACGGTGCTTGACCTCGAAAAAGGCCTTGCCGATGCCGTCCGTCACTTCTGGCGCGTCCGTGGCAGCCAGTAAGAAAACCAGGGCGGGACGACCGGGCAAAAAGATGCAGGCAGCCGGGCGGCGGTAACTGGCGGCAAACACGGGGACGGCTTTATCGGCGTTATCGTTGACGTATGCCGGGATGCCGGACTCAGCGATGCCGAGATATTCATCGCCGAGAAAACCCTGCCATGTTATTTCCGGCCGACCAAAGATTGGGATCTGATCGTACGCGCCGGCCGCGATCTCGTGGCCGTTATCGAGGTCAAAGCCCACATCGGCTCGTTCGGCAATAACTTCCCAGTGCGGGAGGAATTTAAGAGCGTCTCTTACGCTCGGCGGTACGAGATTTTTCGCGAACGACTGGTGCGCGAGCGTCTCTACGATGCGACCTGCTTCCTGATTTCTGATCCAGAGGGAGGGCTGGCTGGCAAGTATCTTGAACCCAATCCGGAGTTGAGCTTTCGGACCTTCGCGGCATCGCTCTCGGCGCGGGCCGGAGCCTTTGGCAAATTGCGTGATCGATGATGTGCCCGTTTATCCGAGAAATGACCGCCGCCCACCGCCTCGCCGATACCCCGCTCCCAACGTGTGGAGGCCTGCTTTCAAAGCCAGTCAGCTTGCGCTTCGGCGCAACAGCGGCGGGGCCGTCTGTCCCCGTCAGGCGCGACCGGCCGGCGATGTCGGCGGCGGGGATCGCGGCAAGCCGACGCTGCGGCGGCGCGGGTTCGACCGTCGGTTTCTTCCCGCGACCGATTATAACCGCGACCAGGTACGCCGGCGGGCGCGCTTCGGGCCGCGCGGATAGCTCCCGTATTTCATGGTTTGTTCTTGCATGGGACGCGCGCGACCCCATGTTGATATCGCCAGCACGCCCGGATCGCTCCCGCCCTGCCCCACGGAAATTCCCTGCTAAATCGCGAAAAATTCCCTGTTCTGAGGGAATTTCGCCGCCGGCGAGCGCGGCATGGCCGGGTGTGGAACGCGGATTTTCCAGAGCTGCGCCCAGCGCGGGTCTGCCCAAACCGTAGGCGGCGGTTGACCCGCCGCGCCGCGGCAGGCATTTAGCAGGCGATGCTGCAGTTTTTCGAACGCCTGCTCGAACCCACCCGGCCGCCGCCCGACGCGTCGCCGCCGGTGCTCGACAGCCGGCACGCCCTCCTCCGGTTCTATTGGCATTTCGTGCGCCAGATCCCGGGGCCGGTGCTGGCGCTCTTCGCCACCGGCTTTCTCGTCGCGATCACCGACGCCGCGATCCCGGTCTGCATCGGCCGGGTGGTGTCGCTCGTCTCGTCGCAGTCGCCGCAGACGATCTGGCACGATGCCGGCCTGCAGCTGATGCTGATGGCCGCGCTGTTCCTGGTCGCCCGTCCGGCCGCGCATTTCGCGCAGGCCATCATCGTCAACCAGATGCTGGTCCCCGGCCTGACCAACCTGGTGCGCTGGCAGAGCCACTGGCATGTGATTCGGCAGGGCTGGACCTTTTTTCAGAACGATTTCGCCGGGCGCATCGCGGCGCGCGTCATGCAAACCGGGCCGGCATTGCGCGAGAGCGTCGTCCTGTCGATCCTCGGCATCTGGTACATCCTCGTCTACGGCACCAGCGCGGTTGCCCTCCTGTCCTCGGCCGATTGGCGGCTCGCCCTGCCGATCCTCGCCTGGTTCGCGCTCTACGGCGCGGTGCTCGCCAGCTTTCTGCCGCGGATGCGCGAGCGCTCCCGCCGCATGTCGGAGATGCGCTCGGTCCTCACCGGCACGGTCGTCGACAGCTACACCAATGTCCTGACGGTCAAGCTGTTTGCCCGCGCCCGCGACGAGGACGCCTTCGTGCGCGAGGCCGTCGACGAGCACACCGACGCCTGGCGCGCTCAACAGCGCCTCGGCACCTGGTGGAACCTGTCGCTGACGGTGATGAACGCGTTCCTGATGGTCGGCACCGGCGGGCTGGCGATCGTCTTGTGGCGGGGGGGACACATCGCCATCGGCACGGTCGCGACGGCGATCCCGATGGCATGGCAGATCAACACGATATCGGGCTTTGTTGCGCAGCAGGTCGCCAACATCTTCGACGATATCGGCCAGGTGCAGGACGGGATGCGCTCGATCGCGGTCGCCCGGCAGATGCCGGACCTGCCCGGCGCGGTGGAAATGCCGCCGGTCACCGGAGCGATCCGCTTCGAGCACGTCAGCTTCGACTATGGCCGCACGCCGCGGCTGGGCGGCGTCTTGCGCGAGCTCGACCTCGATGTCGCGCCGGGCGAGCGGGTCGGCCTCGTCGGCCGTTCGGGCGCCGGCAAATCGACCCTCGTCCACCTGCTGCTCGGGTTCTACCGCCCGGAGAAGGGCCGCATCGTGATCGACGGCCGGGACATCGCCGGGCTGACGCAGGAGAGCCTGCGCGCGCAGATCGGCATGGTGACCCAGGACACCTCGCTGTTGCACCGCTCGATCCGCGACAACATCCGTTACGGGCGCCCGGACGCCAGCGAAGCGGCGATCGTCGATGCGGCGCGGCGCGCCCATGCGCTCGAGTTCATCGAGGGCCTCGAAGACTGGCACGGCCGCACCGGCTTCGATGCCCATGTCGGCGAGCGCGGCGTCAAGCTGTCGGGCGGCCAGCGCCAGCGCATCGCCATCGCCCGCGTCATGGTCAAGAACGCGCCGATCCTGGTGCTCGATGAGGCGACCTCGGCCCTCGATTCCGAGGTCGAGGCGGCGATCCAGGAGCAGCTTGCCGGGCTGATGGAGGGGCGCACCGTGATCGCGATCGCGCACCGCCTGTCGACGATCTGCCGGATGGACCGGCTGGTCGTGCTCGATCATGGCAGCATCGTCGAGGAGGGCACCCACGAGAGCCTCCTCGCGGCGCGCGGCGCCTATGCCGCGCTGTGGCGCCGTCAGTCGGGCGGGTTCCTGGTCAACCGTCTGGTGGGCGACCGGCCGGCGGGCGGCCGCGAAGAGGTCGTGCTCGACCCGGTCAGGGTCTGATGACGGCACACCTGCTGGGCGAGGGCGATCCGCCGCCGGTGCGCGTGTTGCGGCCGAAGGGGCGCTCCGAGTTTTTCCTGACCGCCGATCATGCCGGGCGCGCGATCCCGCGGCGTCTCGGCGATCTCGGCCTGCCGCCCAGCGAACTAGAGCGCCACATCGCCTGGGATATCGGCATCGCCGGCGTCACCGAAGCCCTGTCGCAGGCGCTCGACGTCGCCGCGGTCCTGCAGGCCTATTCGCGTCTCGTCATCGATTGCAACCGGCAGCCCGACTGGGCGAGCGCGATCCCGACGGTCAGCGAGCTGACCGCCATACCCGGCAACGAAGCCATTCCCCCGGCGCAGCGCGAGGCGCGCCGCCGCGAGATTTTTCTGCCTTATCACCAGCGCATCGCCGAACTGCTCGGCGGCCGCGCTGCCGCCGGGCGGCGCACCGTGCTGATCGCGATGCACAGCTTCACCCCGGTGTTCAAGGGCGAAACCCGCAACATCGACATCGGCATCCTCTACAACCGCGACCGGCGCCTCGCCGACATCCTGCTCGATCTGTTGCGCGCCGAGGGCGATCTCATGGTCGGCGACAACGCCCCCTACGCGATCACCGACGCCAGCGACTACACGGTGCCGGTGCACGGCGAGGGCCGCTCCCTGCCCCATGTCGAGATCGAGATCCGCCAGGATTTGATCGCCGACGACGCGGGGCAGGCCGCCTGGGCCACCCGCCTCGCCCGCCTGCTTCCGATCGCCGACACAAGGCTGCGCGGGGATGGCGCATGAACCGGGCGAACGGCCCCTCTCCCGCACCGCGGGAGAGGGAGGGGCCCGGCGCGCAGCGCTGGGAGGGTGAGGGATAGTGCCACCGAACCACCCTCGCCCGCCTTCGGGCTGCGCCCTCAGGCACCCTCTCCCGGCATGCGGGAGAGGGGCTGGGCCTTCTACTCCGCCGCGGCGCTGGCCGGTTCGGCGTCGGGCAGCATGCCGAGGGCGCGCTTGTAGATGTCGAGCAGGGTTTCCTGCTCGTCGAGATCGTCCTTGTCCATCCGCCGGATGCGGATGATCTGGCGCATGATCTTGGCATCGAAGCCGGTACCCTTGGCCTCGGCGTAGACCTCCTTGATGTCGGCCGCGAGCGTGCGCCGTTCCTCCTCGAGCCGCTCGATGCGCTCGATGAACGAGCGCAGCCGCTCGCCGGCAATCCCCCCGAACGTCAGGCATCGTTCCCCCTACCCTATGCGTGCGTGCTTTGGCGCGGAAGCGGCGAAGGCGGCCTTCTGCTCGGCGCTCGCCTCCTTCTGGTGCAGCTTGCGCCACTCGTCATAGGGCATGCCGTAGACGATCTCGCGCGCTTGCGGGTCGCTGAGCGCGACCCCCTTTTCCTCGGCCGCGGCGCGGTACCATTTCGACAGGCAGTTACGGCAGAAGCCGGCGAGGTTCATCAGGTCGATGTTCTGCACGTCGGTGCGCTCGCGCAGATGCGCGACCAGCGCGCGGTAGGTCGCGGCTTCGAGTTCGGTGCGGGTCTTGTCGTCCATCTCAGGCCTCCTCTTGCTGCCCCCTATGTAGCATCCCCGAGCGCGATCTTGAACGCTTCGCGCAGGCGGGGCCGCAACGCTAAGATCGCCATCAGCGGATTGGAGCAAGGGACGGGATCGCCATGCGTCGCTTTCTTGTCGGCCTGTTTGCCGCGATCGGCATCGTGACGATGCTCGCGGTCGTCGCGGTTGGCGCCGCGGTGTGGCATGTCGCCGCGAGCCGGCCGGGCCTTCCCGGCACCATCGTGCTGCACGCCGATCTCAGCCGCGGCCTCGGCAAGGGAGCGAGCCGGGACCGCCTGTCGGCGCTGGTTTTCGGCCGCAAAGAGACGCTGCGCGACGTTCTCGATGCGCTTGAGCGCGCCGGCAACGATCCGCGGGTGAAAGGGCTTTATGCCCGCCTCGGCGGCGACTCGCTGGGCCTTGCCACCTGCCAGGAGCTGCGCGATGCGATCCGCGATTTCCGCGCCAAGGGCAAATTCGCGATTGCCTTCGCCGACAGCTTCGGCGAGTTCGGCCCGGGCACCCGGCCCTATTATCTCGCCACCGCGTTCGACGAGATCTGGCTGCAGAAGCTGGGAGCGCTCGGCCTCATCGGGCTGCACAGCGAGACGCCGTTCTTTCGCGGCACGCTCGACCGGCTTGGCATCCTCCCCAGCTTCGCCCATCGCGAGGAATACAAGACCGCGACGAACGCCCTCACCGAAACCGCGATGACACCGCCGCAGCGCGAAGAGGTCGAGGATCTGCTGGGCGCGAGCGAGGGGCAGATCGTCCGCGGCGTCGCCGCCGGGCGCAAGCTGACGCAAGCGCAGGTCGCCGGGCTGATCGACCGTGGCCCCTTCGTCGCCGACGAGGCGCTGGCGGCAGGGCTCGTCGATCGCCTCGGCTATCGCGACCAGGCGATCGCCCGGGCGCGCCAGCGCGCCGGGCCGGGAGCCAAACTCGTCCTGCTGTCGCGCTATCTCGAGGGCGCCGGCCGGCCGCACGACAGCGGCGCGAAAATCGCGCTGATCTACGGCACCGGCCTGATCACGGCAGGGGGCGGCACGTCGACCCCGCTGATCGGCGACGCCGAACTCAGCGCGCGCACCCTCGCCCGCGCCTTCCGCGCCGCGTCCCGCGACCCCGAGGTGCGCGCGATCCTCTTCCGCATCGACAGCCCGGGCGGGTCGGCGGTCGCCTCGGAGACGATCTGGCGCGAGGTCGTGCGGGCGCGCGACCACGGCAAGCCGGTCATCGCGTCGATGGGCGATGTCGCCGGCTCGGGCGGATATTACATCGCCGCCCCGGCCGACAAGATCGTCGCCGAGCCGGCGACATTGACCGGGTCGATCGGCGTCCTCGCCGGCAAGCTGGTCATCGCCGGACTGCTCAGCAAGATCGGCGCAACCGCGGATTCGGCGCAGCTCGGCGCCAACGCGGCGATGTTCAGCGAGTTCGAGGATTTCTCGCCGGCCGCCCGCGAGCGCCTGGGCAGCTTTCTCGACGCGACCTATCGCGGCTTCAAGGAGCGCGTCGCCGCCGGCCGGCACCTGACCGCGGACCAGGTCGAGGCCGTCGCCAAGGGACGCGTGTGGACTGGCGAGGAAGCCAAGCAAAAGGGTCTCGTCGATGCGCTCGGCGGCTACGCCACCGCGCTGCGCCTCGCCCGGGAAGCGGCAAAAATCCCGGCCGGCAAGCCGGTCAAACTCGTCGTCTTCCCGCGCGAGAAAACCACGATCGAGCTGGTTTACGACCGGCTTTTCAATGCCGGCGGCGACAGCGATGCCGCCTCCCCGGCCGCAACCCAGGGCATCGCTTCCGGCATGGCAAGATTGCTTTCGGACGTCGCAACGCTGATCGGCGATCCCGGCCTGCTGCGCATGCCGCCGGTCGGCGAGATAAGATAGACGCGACGAGAATTGGGGAGGATGTCATGCAGGCTGCCGCTCCGCAGAAGCCGACGGTCCTCGGCCTGGCCGACGATCTGGCGAGGGGGCATACATCGAGCCGCGCGCTGATCGAGGCGGCATTGGCGAAGATCGCGGATCCCTCGGGCGAAGGCGCGCGCAGCTTTGTCAAGGTCTACGCCGACACTGCCCGCGCCGCTGCCGATGCCCAGGACCGGTTGCGCAAGGCCGGGTATGTCGCCTCGCCCCTCGCCGGATTGCCGGTGTCGATCAAGGACCTCTTCGACGTCGCCGGCGAGCAGACCCTGGCCGGCTCGAAGGCGCTCGACGACCGCCCGCCGGCCCGGCATGACGCGCCGGTCGTCGCCCGGCTGCGCGCCGCCGGGGCGGTCCTGATCGGCCGCACCAACATGACCGAATTCGCCTTTTCCGGGGTCGGCATCAACCCGCATTACGGCACGCCGGGCAATCCCTGCGACCGCCGGCTGATCCCCGGCGGCTCGTCCTCGGGCGCCGCCGTCTCGGTCGGCGACGGCCAGGCGGTCGTCGCGATCGGCAGCGACACCGGCGGCTCGGTGCGCATCCCGGCAGCGCTGTGCGGCCTCGCCGGCTTCAAGCCGACCCAGACGCGGATCCCGCGCGACGGCGCGATCCCGTTGTCGACAACCCTCAATTCGATCGGGCCGCTCGCCAACAGCATCGCCTGCGTTGCGATCGCCGACGCGGTCATGGCCGGCGAGGCACCGGAAGCGCCGCTCCCGGTGTCGGTCGAGATGCTGCGGCTCGGCGTGCCGCAAAGCTACCTGCTCGACGGGCTCGCGCCTGCGGTCGCGAGTGCCTTTGCGGAGGCCTGCGCGGCCTTGTCGCGCGCCGGCGCACGCATCGTCGATCTGCCGCTCGCCGAGCTGGACGAGATCCCGGCGATCAACGCCGCCGGCGGTTTTGCCCCGATCGAGGCTTACGCCTGGCACCGGAAGCTGCTGGCGCGGCGCGGCGACGAATACGACCCGCGGGTGCGCACGCGCATCGAGCGCGCCGGCGGCATGAGCGCGGCGGACTACGTCGATTTGTGCGCCGCGCGGGCCGATCTGATCGGGCGGGTCGCGGCGCGTACGGCCGGTTTCGACGCGCTGTTGATGCCGACCGTGGCGATCGCCGCGCCGCCGATCGCGGCGTTCGAGCGCGACGATGATTACCGGCATCTCAATGCGCTGATCCTGCGCAACCCGTCGGCGATCAATTTCCTCGACCGCTGCGCCGCGACCACTCCGATCCAGCCGCCGGGCACAGCGCCCGTCGGGCTGATGGTGGTCGGCGAGCACGGCGCCGACCGCCGGCTGCTCGCCGCGGCACGCGGCATCGAGGCCACGCTCGCCGCCCGAACGTAGGATGGGTTGAGCGAAGCGAAGCCCATCGCCTGGCTCCGGCCTGGGCTGTCGATGGGCTTCGCGTTGCTCAGCCCGTCCTACGAGGACAGGCCTGGGATCAACGCTGCGCGGCCGGGATCTCGCGGACCAGGCCGGCGTAGGGCCGCGCCCCGTGGGCGCTCGTCCACACGACATCGGGCCGGCCGGCCGGCGCCGGCGCGGTGGGCAGGCTGATCGAGCCGCTGGCGCCCGGCGCCGCACCGCAATTGCCGGAGCTGTGCGACACGACGCGCGGCGGAGAACCGTTGCCCATCGACGTGATCTGCATGCTTTGCGTGCAGACGCCGTTGCCCGACATCGTCGAGACGAACGAGTAGCCCGCGCTGCCGGGCGGCAGGTCGCGGATGGCGGTCCCGGTCGAGCTGGCCGGAGCGCGCCTGCGCCGCCAGAGCGTCGGCCTGGCGGAACATCGCCGCCGCCTGCCGGTCCATCTCGGCCGAGATCCGGTCGAGCGCCGCAAAGGGCGATTGGGGCCCGAACAACGACGGCATCGGCGCGAACGCTTCGATCGGCGCCGGGCTTTCGGCGACGACGACCTGCGGCGGGACATCGCCGGTATAGCGGATCTGTTCGACACCGCCGCCGGGCAGGCGGACGGTCATCACATGGGTCTGAGGGCTTTGCGCCAACGCCGCCCCGGGAAACCCGATGGCGCTCGCCGCGACGCCGGCAAGGAGTGCAGTTCGCAAGGTGCGCATGGCTATCTCCTTCTCAGTGAAGACAGAATGCAGAATTAATGTAGCGCACGGCCCGCGCGATGGCTCCGGTACCGAATGTCGCAGACCAGCGGTTCATTTTATGGTTGTGTTGAAAACCGCCGGTCGTTTCAGCTCAAACCTTCCGCGCCTGCCTTATCGCCGCCAGCACCCGCTCCGAAGTCACCGGCGTCTCGTTGACCTCGGCTCCATTTGCGGCGCCCATCGCCGCAAGCGCGTCGCGCACGGCGTTGGCGATCGCCGCCGGCGGCGCGACCGCCCCGCCCTCGCCCATCCCCTTCATGCCGTATTCGGTGGCCGTGGCCGGGTGATGCAGATGGCCGATCTTGATCGAAGGCAGTTCGAAGGCGCCCGGCAGGTGGTAATCGAGCAGGGTCGCGGCGAGCGGCTGGCCGGCCTTGTCATAGGGGATTTCTTCGCACAGCGCGGTGCCGATCCCCTGCACCACCCCGCCGCGGATCTGGCCTTCGACGATCATCGGGTTGACCATCGTGCCGCAATCCTCGGCGACGGCGAAGTCGAGGAGTTCAACCGCGCCGGTCTCCGGATCGACCGCGACGACGGCGCCGTGCGTCGCGTAGGAAAAAACCCCGGTGCTGATGCCGGGCTCGTAGGTCGCCGTTGCGTCGAGCAATGGCTCGACTCCGGCGGGCAGGCCGTCCATGCGCAAATGGGCCACCTTCGCCACCTCGGCGATCGACACCGAGCGTCCCTGCGGCCCGATCACCGCGCCCCCGGCACAGCGGACCTCGCCCGCCTCGCATTGCAAGAGATGGGCGCCGATGCGCTCGATCTTGTCGCGCAACATCCGGCTGGCACGCGCCACCGCGCCGCCCGACATGACCATGCTGCGCGAGGCGAAGGTGCCGAAGCCGAAGGCGGTGCTCTCGGTGTCGCCATGGCGCACCGAGATATGCGAGGGCTCGATGCCGAGTTCCTCGCAGGCGATCTGCGACAGCGTCGTCTCCAAACCTTGCCCGTGCGACTGGATGCCGACCATCAGGACGAGGCTGCCGTCGGGCAATACCCGCGCGGTGCAACTCTCGAAGCCCGGGATGATCGAGGCGCCGCGCGAGGCGAATTCGGCGGCGCCGTGCGCGGTCTGCTCGGTGAAGCTGGCAAAGCCGATGCCGATCAGCCTTCCGTCGGGCTCGCCGCGGCGCTGCCGCTCGCGGACCTGCGGCTGGTCCAAGAGTTCGGCACACAACCGCACGCTTTCCGGGTAATCGCCGGTATCGTAGCGCATGCCGGCGATCGAGGTGAACGGCATCGCGCCGGGCGGGATCATGTTCTCGATGCGGACTTCGACCGGGTCGCGCCCGACCGCGTGCGCCACCTCGTCGATCGTCCGCTCGATCGCAAAGCACGCGCCAGGCCGGCCGACCCCGCGATAGGGCCCGAGCGGCGCCTTGTTGGTCGCGACCGTGTAGAACCGCGCCCGGTAGTTGGCGATCGTGTACGGCCCCGGCAGGGTGCGCGCCGCCATGTTGGCTTCCTGATAGGGTCCCTGCGGCCACAGCCCATAGGCCCCGGCATCGACGATGATCTCGGTGTCGATGCCGAGGATTTTTCCCCTCCGGTCGGCGTAGGCGGTCAGCTTGTAGTGATGGTCGCGGGTATGCGCCGCGGTTAAGCAGATGCTCGTTGCGGTCCTCGATCCAGCGCACCGGGTGATCGAGTTCGAGGGCCAGCGCGGCGAGGATGATTTCTTCCGGATAAAGCCGCGCCTTCGGGCCGAAGCCGCCGCCGACATCGGGCGCGACGACCCGGATGCGGCGCTCCTCGATGCCGAGGATTTCGCCGAACGCGACGCGCAGCGTATGCGGCGTCTGGGTCGAGGCGTAGACCACGACCTCGTCGAGCCGGTGATCGCGAGAGGCCAGCACGGCGCGGCCTTCCAAGGGCGACCCCGACTGCCGGTTCATCCGGTATTGGCGTTTGACGACGATCTCCGCGGCCTTTGCCGCGCCGTCGATATCGCCGGCTTCGATGCTCCGTTCGAGGTAGAGATTGTCGCCCCAATACTCGTGCACCAGGGCGCCGCCGCCACGCAGCGCGGCCGGCGCATCGACGACGGCATCGAGCGGCTCGAAATCGACGGTGATGCTCGCGGCGAGGTCCTCCGCCAGGGCGCGGCTCGGCGCGACGCAGGCGGCGATCGCCTCGCCGACATAGCGCACCTTGTCGGTCGCCAGCGGCGGCCACGGCGGCGACTTGGCGCCGCTGGCCTGCGTCACCACCCGGATCGGCGTCATCCGCGGCAGATCGGCCGCGGTGAAGACATGGCCGCGCGCTGCATGCGGCACCGCGATCCCGCGGATCCGGGCATGGGCATGCGGGCTGCGCAGGAAGGCCACCTCCTGCGTGCCGGGCAACCTTATGTCCGACACGAACTCGCCGCGCCCGCGCAAGTGCCGGTCATCCTCCCGGCGCAACAGCGAGGCACCGACGCCGTAGCGGGTCTCTTTGGTCTGCATCGCTGCGCCCTCCAGGTTTCACCACGCAGACACGGAGAGCACAGAGAAAAAGAGAACGCTTCAAGGCGCTCTCCGTATCTCCGTGGTGAATTTTCTTAATCGAGCAGAGCGAGGTCGATCGCGTCGCCCATCTTGCAGTAGCCGCTGTCCGATGGGTGCAGCCCGTCGCCGCAATCGTCGGCGGCGCGCATCTGCGTCAGGATCTGGGGGTCGCGCAATGCCGCGTCGAAATCGGCGACGCCGTCGAAGGCGCCCGACTTCGCGCGATCCACGTGTTGACCGCGACCCGGTGCTTCTCGCGCGTCGGGTTCCACGCATTGGCCATGAAGGTCTCGTTGCCGAACGGGGTCAGCGTCGCGCCGATCAGCTTGATGCCGGCGCTGTGCGCGCGCACCGCCATCTGCTGCAGCCCGGCGATCATCTGTACGCCGGTCACTTCCTCCTCGGGCTTGGCCCTGCGGTTGCGCAGATCGTTGGTGCCGAGCATGACGATCGCGTGGGTGACCCCGGGCTGGGCCAGGATGTCGCGGTCGAAGCGGCGCAAGCCGCTGTCGCCGCGCAAATCGTGCAGGATGCGGTTGCCGCCGAGGCCCTGGTTCATCACCGCCATCGGCCGCCCGCCGCGCTTGGCGAGGCGCCGGGCGAGCTGGTCCGGCCAGCGGCAATAGGCGTCGATCGTCGAGATGTTGCCGTCGGTCAGCGAGTTGCCGAGCGCGACGACCGCGCCCGCCGCATTGCCGGCCAGCACATCGACGCCGCACAGGAAAAACCATTGGTCGGTCAGATTGCCGACCGGCATCACCGACTCGCCGGTAAAATCGCCGGGCGGCGAGATGTAGTTGGTCTGGCGCGCATAGCGGCCGGTGATCTGAAAATTCGCCAGCACCTCGCCCGGCAGGTGGATGCTGACCGCGAGATCGGCGAGCGCCGGTACGTCCAGCTCTACGGGATCGCTGAACTGCACGGCACCGGCGGCGATCGCGGCGCCATCATTGCCGCCGAAGGTCAGCTTGCGGTCGGAGCCGGGGACCACGCCGGGCCCTTGTCGCGCAATGCGATGCGGGCGGCGCCGATCGCCAGCGGGCGGTTGCCGTAGGCGTTCGAGATGCGCACCCGCAGCCGGTCGCCGCCGAGGCTGATGCGCGGGTTCATCCGCAGCGTGTGGTTGTTGAAGCCGACGACGCCTTCCGCCGGCGCCGGCGACGCCGCCCAGGTGCCGACCCAATGCCTGTTGCCCTGCATCGAACTGTCCTCCCTGGCGCGAACCTTATGAAGGCGATGGTGCGCCCTGCCCCGCCTCGCCAGCAATCCATTTTCGCGCGGTTGCGTGCGCCGTTGGCCTCGCGGCGTCTTGCGTTCGGTCAGGCCCCTTTCAGGCGGCGTTCCGGATGGAGTTTTGAATTTGGTTGAACACGCTCTGGGCATTGTCGATGGCCATGAATTGCGGCGTCGGATCGAGCGCGGGCGTCCAGACGGCAAACCCGCCCCATCCCCGATAGCCGAAAAACGGGGTTGCCGGGCCGAAGCGGAGCGTGCCGCAGCCGTTCGCGGCTTCTTTCAACTCCACATCGGGCAGGCGATTGAGGCTTAGCGAGATGAAGCTGCCGAATGGCGGCGACCGAGCGATCAGAATGCGCCGGTTGGTGACGGCATAGCTTGTCTTGCTGCGTATCCAGGCATCGACCGCGAAGCGGCCGGCAATCAGGTACAGCCCGATCAGCACGAACGGCACACCCCAGAGACGAAAGAAAACGGGGGCCGCGCTTTGCATCACGGTCATCTCCCAGAAAACGGCGAAGCCGCCCCACATCAGACTGAACGGGATCAGCATTCCGTCGCGACCGGTAAACCGCAAGCCCTGGCCGGGGCGCCCCGACCAGACGACCGTCTCGCCTTCCAGCAACCGCCCGGTGAAATCGCCGTCGCTCACTCCCCTCCCCCTCGCTGCGCCGTGCGTTCGACCGAGACTGAGACAATTACAAATACGGATCGGGCTGCGCCAGATAGTGCCTGACGCAATCGGCGACGGCGTCTTCGAGCGGGGTGAACGGCGCGTTGTAGCCGGCCTGGCGCAACCGGCTCATCGGCGCCTCGGTGAAATACTGGTAACTGGGACGGATTGCCGGCGGGATGTCGATGAATTCGATGTCGAGCGCCTTCCCGCAGGCGGCGCCGAGCGCGTTCATCAGGTCGAGAAAGCTGCGCGCCTTGCCGGTGCCGAAATTGTAGATGCCGTTGATCTCGGCGCCGGGCTCGCGACGCCACAGCCACAGCATCGCCGCGGCGCAATCCTTGACATAGACGAAATCGCGGCGCTGTTCGCCATCGGCATAGTCGGGCCGGTGCGACTTGAAGAGGCGGATGGTCTCGCCGGCGACAACGGCCCGGTAATTCTTGACGACGAGGCTCATCATCTCGCCCTTATGGTATTCGTTGGGCCCGAAGACGTTGAAGAATTTGAGCCCGACCCATAAGGGCGGGGCATGCCCCGCCGCCGCCTCGCGCATCGCCCACAGATCGAAGGCGTGCTTCGACCAGCCGTAGAGGTTGAGCGGGCGCAGGCGCTTCAACGCATCGATGCCGCCGCCATCGTCGAACCCGGCCGTGCCATCGCCATAGGTCGCCGCCGACGAGGCGTAGATCAGCTTCTTGCGATTGGCGGCGCACCAGCGCCACCACGCGATCGACGCGTTGAGGTTGGTGGCGATGATGTCGTCCGCATCGTCGGCAAACGTCGATGAATTCGCGCCGAGATGAAACACCGCCTCGACGTTGCCGCCATGGCGCTCAAGCCAGGCGGCAAGCCCGTCGACCGGCACGATCTCGCTGAAATCGCGCTTGGCGATGTTGCGCCATTTGTCGCCGGTGCCGAAGCGGTCGACAATGACGAGATCGGAGCGGCCGGCTTCGTTGAGGGCGGCGGCGAGGACCGACCCGATAAATCCGCCGCCGCCGGTAATCGCCAGCATCAGCCGGCGTCCTCGGGCGAGCGGGCGCGGGCGATGCGAACGGCGTCGGCCTCCCCCGGCGAGTGCGCCTCGCGAATGGCGTCGATCAGCCGCGTCGTCGAAATTCCCTCGACCAGATCGACCAGCACGACGCGACCCCCGGCGGCCTCGACCTCTGCGGCGCCGACCACGCTATCGACCGTGTAGTCGCCACCCTTGACCAGCACATCGGGCTTCAGCCGGCAAATCAGCTCGAGCGGAGTGTCCTCGTCGAAGCTGATCACCGCGTTGACCGACTCGACGGCGGCAATCACGGCGGAACGGTCGGCCAATCCGTTGACCGGCCGCTTCGGCCCCTTGAGGCGTTCGACCCCGGGATCGCTGTTGAGCGCCACGATCAGCCGGTCGCATTGGGCACGCGCCGCGGCCAACAGCGCGATGTGGCCGGCATGGACGATGTCGAAGCAGCCGTTGGTGAAGCCGACGCTGAGGCCGCGGCTTTTCCAGCGCCGCACCAGGGTCTCGGCCTCGGCAGCGCTGTAATATTTGGCGTGGTGCCATTCCTTGTCGCGCACGTCGCGCGACAATTCGAGCATCAGTTCGTCGAGCTCGACCGTCGCGGTGCCGAGCTTCGAAACGACGATGCCGGCGGCGGTATTGGCCAGGCGCATCGCCTGCGGCAGCCGGTAGCCGCTGGCGCACGCCAGGGCGAGCACCGCGATCACCGTGTCGCCGGCGCCGGAGACATCGTAGACCTCGCGCGCCCGGGCCGCTTCGAGATGGATCATGCCCGAGGTCTCGACCAGGACCATGCCCTTGTCGGAGCGCGTGGCGAGAATGGCCTCGGCGCCGCAATCCGCCATGACCTTGGTCGCGGCCGCGATGATTTCGGCGTCGCTGGCGACCGGCATCCGCGCCGCCAGCGAGAGTTCCTTCAAATTGGGCGTCACGCAGGTGGCGCCGCGATAGCGGGCGAAATCATCGCTCTTGGGATCGACGTAAACCGGGATGCCGAGAGCGCGCGCCCGCGCGATCACCGCGCCCAGGACGTTTGCGCCGAGCGCCGACTTGCCGTAATCGGACAGCACCACCGCGTCGGCCTCGGGGATGGCGCGCTCGGCCGCGGCGATCAGCGCGGCCGCTTCCTCGGGGTCGAGATCGTGCGTCTCCTCCTGATCGATCCGCAGGAGCTGCTGATGCCCGGCTATATAGCGGGTCTTGCACACGGTCGGACGCCGCGCGCTCGCCACATGCCGATCGACGAGTCCTGGCGTCTGCCCGATCAGCGCCCGAACTTCCGCGCCCGCCGGGTCATGCCCCAAGAGGCCCATCACGACCGCCTTGCCGCCCAGCGCCGCGATGTTGCGGGCAACATTGCCGGCGCCGCCGAGCATGCTCTGGGTGCGCTTCAAAAGCAGCACCGGCACCGGCGCTTCCGGCGAGATGCGCTCGGTATCGCAATAGGCAAAACGGTCGAGCATCACATCGCCAAGACACAGGATCGTGGCGTTCGAGAAATCCATCGCGTCTGCGCAATTCCGCGTTGTCCGGGCGCGCAATCTTTACCACGCGGACCGGTGCGAGCCTATATTTTAGGAGGAAACCGCCCGGAGGGTGCGATGCACGCGGAGTTGATCGATTCCTGGCGCCACGAGCATGTCTTTCTCGGGCCGCATCACGCCCGCAACGAGCGGCGCAGCTGGGCCGTCGTCGCGCTGTGCGGCACGATGATGCTGGCCGAGATCGTCGGCGGGTGGCTGTGGGGCTCGATGGCGCTGATCGCCGACGGGCTGCACATGTCGACGCATGCCGGCGCGCTGGTCATCGCCGCCTCGGCCTATGCCTATGCGCGGCGCCACGCCCGCGACGAGCGCTTCGCGTTCGGCACCGGCAAGCTCGGCGACCTGGCCGCCTTTGCCAGCGCGATCGTGCTGGCGATGATCGCGCTCCTGATCGGCTATGAGAGCCTCGACCGGCTGTTCCACCCGGTGGCAATTGCCTTCAGCGAAGCGATCCCGCTGGCCGCGCTCGGCCTCGCCGTCAACCTGGCCAGCGCCTGGCTGCTGCATGACGAGGATGCCCCCGCCCACGGCCATGCCCATACCGGCGCACATGATCATGATCACCATGACCACGATCATCACCACCACGAGCATCACCACCACGATCGCCATGCCGACCACAATCTGCGCGCCGCCTATGTCCACGTCATCGCCGATGCGGCGGTCTCGGTGCTGGCGGTGATCGGCCTCACGGCCGGGCGCGTCCTCGGCTGGGTGTGGATGGACCCGCTGATGGGCCTCATCGGCATGGCGGTGATCCTCAACTGGTCGTGGAGCCTGGTGCGCGTCTCCGGCGCCGTGCTGCTCGACATGCGGCCCGAGGGGATCGCCCGCGAGATCGTCGATCGGCTCGAAGGCGCAGGCCACGACCGTATCGCCGATCTGCATCTGTGGCGGGTCGGCCCCGGCCATCACGCCGCGGTCGTCTCGATCGTCTGCGACCGGCCCGAGCCGCCCGCCGCCTACAAGGCCCGCCTCGCCGACATCGCCGGCCTCAGTCACGTCACGATCGAAGTTCAGCCCTGCCCGGGCGAGCACTGACCCCAGCCTGGCGATCTCGCTCCGCGCTCATTCCACCCCGCGCTCATTTCACGACGTGTCATTGCGAGCGAAGCGAAGCAATCTCGCGCCAACTTCGTGCTTTCTATCGGAGACAGGGAATGGCCGAGCCCGGACCGCGCAATCTGATCACCGACGTGCCGGGGCTGCTCGTCGGCCAGGCGGAGGATGCCGACGGCCTGACCGGCACGACGGTGGTGGTTTGCGAGGCGCCGGCAGTCGCGGCGGTCGATGTCCGCGGCGGCGCTCCGGGCAGCCGGGAAACCGAGCTGCTCGACCCCGCTTCGCTGGTCCAGCGGGTCGATGCGATCGTCTTGTCGGGCGGCTCTGCGTTCGGCCTCGACGCGGCCGGCGGGGTCATGGAGGGGCTCGCCGCGATGGGCCGCGGCTTTGCCGTGCGCGATGTGCGGGTGCCGATCGTGCCGGCGGCGATCCTCTTCGATCTCGCTTTTCCCGGACGCCGGCCGTGGGCCGGCGAGCCGCCCTATCGCCGGCTCGGGCAGGAGGCCTTGGCGCGTGCCGGCCGGGATTTCGCGCTCGGCAATGCGGGGGCCGGCCTCGGCGCCAAGGCCGGCCGCCTCAAGGGCGGCATCGGCAGCAGCTCGCTGCGTCTCACCGATGGCGCCATGGGGGGCGCAATGGTCGGGGCGCTGGTCGCGGTCAACAGCTGGGGCTCGACGGTGCGGCCGGATTGCGGACGCCTGTGGGCAGCCGAACTGGCGCTCGCCGGCGAGATCGAGCCCCAGCCGCCGCTGCCCGCCCTGCCGCTCGACCCGGAGGATTTCTCCGCCTGCGCTGATGCCGCTGCCGGCGCGAACACGGCGATCGCGGTGGTGGCGACCGATATGCCGCTCGCCAGGAGCGGGTGCCGTCGGCTGGCGATCATGGCACAGGACGGGTTGGCGCAGGCGATCCGCCCGGCGCACACGCCGTTCGATGGGGATACGGTGTTCGCGCTGGCGACCAACTCCGGCGGCTCGGGCGGCGATGTCGATCCGGCAACCCTCGCCCGGCTCGGCAGCGCCGCCGCGACCTGCCTCGCCCGCGCGGTCATGCGCGCGATGATGGCAGCTGAGCCGCTGGGCGGCTTTGCGAGCTGGCGTCAACAATGGGGAAGCGGCGCCCGGTAATCAGGCCGCGTTGCGCGATTTCTCGGCGGCAGGGTTGAGGACCGCCCGATCCGGCGGGAAGGTGACGCGCACCCGCGTGCCGACGCCAACCTCGCTGTGCAGCTCGAGGGTGCCGCCATGCAGCTCCACGATCGCCTTGACCAGCGGCAGGCCGAGCCCGGTGCCCTGATGCGACCGGCCGTACGAGGAATCGACCTGTTCGAAGGGTCGGAGCACGCGGGCGAGGTCGGCGGGCGCGATGCCGATGCCGGTATCGCTCACGGTCAGGGTCAGCCCGTTTTTTCGGTCGAACCGGCCCGCGATCTCGATACGGCCGCCCGGAGGGGTGAATTTGACGGCGTTGGTGACGAGGTTGAGCAGCACCTGCTTGGTCTTGCGCTCATCGGCGCGCAGCAGCGGGAGGTCGGCGGGCAAGTTCGACCGATTTGGAGATACCGTCCTCGCCAATGCGCGCGCTGACCAGCTCGGCGGACCGAGCGGATCGTGTCGCGCAGGTCGAAGACATCCTCAAAGAGCTCGAGCTTGCCGGCCTCGACCTTCGACAGGTCGAGGATGTCGTTGATGATCTGCAACAGATGCGTGCCGCTCTCGTGGATGTTTGCGACATAGGACCGGTACTGCTCGTTGCCGAGCGCGCCCAGCACGTCGTGCAGCATCATCTCGGAAAAGCCGATGATGGCGTTCAACGGCGTGCGCAGCTCGTGGCTCATCGTAGCGATAAAAACCGACTTGCCGCGATTTGCCGCCTCGGCTTCGTCCTTGGCTAGACGTGCCGCCTCGCGGTCGCGCTGCAACGCGACCCGATCGAAGCAGCGGTCGAGCACGGCGATCAGCTTGTTCGGTTCGCTGGACTTGTCGAAATAATCATAGGCGCCGCGGCGCAGCCCCTCGATCGCGGTCTGGCTGTCGATAGCGGCGGTCATCAGCACGCAGATCAGCTCCGGCTGCTCGACGCGCAGACGCGGGATCAGATCGACGCCCGATTCGATCCCGCCAAGCCGCACGTCGATCAGCGCGACCGGGGCAGGGGCAGCGCCATCGGGCGGGTCGCGCAGCACAGTGACCGCGCGCTCCAGCGTATCGACAGAGAACGTCGTATAACCTCTCGGCTCAAGCAAATCGACGAGCGACTCGGCGAAACCGAGATCGTCGTCGATGATCAGGACCGAGCGCACCGTCGTGTCCTCTCGCTGCATCGCTCACTCCGCTTGCCCGACCGATACTGCCGACCCGATCGCGGCCAGCAGCGCGTTCGGGTCGAACGGCTTGAACAGCATGCCGCAGCTCTGCGACCGGAGGCGCTCGTCCTGCTCGGCATCCTCGCGGCCACCGGTCATCAGGACGGTCGGCACGGTGCGACCGGCTTCGACCAGTCGCGCATACAGATCGGCTCCCGACAGAACCGGCAGTCGCAGATGGAGGAGCAGGCAATCGAACTGCTCGCGGTTCATCTTTTCGAGGGCCTCGGCCCCGGTTGAGGCGACCTCGATGCCGTAGCCGGCATTTGCGAGGATCGGCACGATGGTGTTGACGAACTCCGAATCGCCGTCGGCTACCAGCACCCGGCCACGCTGCTTGACCTTGCTCAGGAGTTCGAGCACCTGTGTCGCCGCGAACGGTTTGTACAGCACTCCCAGAGCACCGCCCTCGATCGCTTGGGAAACGAGTTGCTCGACGCTGTACCCGGTCATCATCATGACCTGCGCGGTCGGCCGGATTTTCTTCAACTCGAGAAAGGTATCGACCCCGTTGATCCCGGGCAACCTCACATCGAGCAGCACGAAATCGAAGTCGTTCGCACGGAAGGCTTCGATCGCCTGTTCGCCGCTGTGAGCGAGGTGCGCCGTGTGGCCGCGCAGTTCGATCACATCGGCCAGGCTTTCGGCGTGGTCGCAATCGTCATCGACAATCAAAACCCGCGTCATGCCGGTGCCTCCACGTCCGCGTTTGCTTCGAGCGGCAGGCGCACGGTCACGCAGGTACCCCGCCCGACCTCGCTGTCGACCGCGATGATGCCACCGTGCTGGTTTACGATCTGCTTAACGGTTGGGAGACCCAGCCCGGTACCAAAGCTTTTGGTGCTGAACAGCGGCTCGAAGATGCGGGCCAGGATTTCCGGCGCGATCCCAGGCCCCGTATCCTCGATGGCGAGCAAGAGCTCGCCGTCGGCCGTAGCGGTGCGCAGCATGATCCGCTTCTCGCGGTCGGCCGGCAGTTCGGCGAGCGCCTGCGCCGCATTCTCGACGAGATTGATGATGACGCGCCGCATCCGATCGGGATCCATCGGCACCGCCGCCTCGGCTGCAGCCAACTCCGTGGTCACGGCAACGGGCGGGGGGACATTCTGGTCGGCCAATACCCTGCCAAGCCAGCTATCGAAACAGATGCTGGTGCGTTTCAGCTTGCGGTCGCGGGTGTATTCGAGCAGATCGCCAATGATGCGGTCGCAGCGCTCGATGCTGCGCTCCATGCGGGCGATCGGCCGGTCGAGCTTGACCCCCGACGTTGTGGCGAGTTCCTTGACCGTGAACAATGTGTTGCGGATCGCGCTTAGCGGGTTGCGCAGGCTCGTGTGCCACGGTCGCGGTCAGCCTGACCCAGCACCGACAGGCGCTCGCTTTTCAGCAGCTCGGCTTCCGCGGCGAGCCGCGCCCGCTCGATTTCGATCTTCTCGGCGTTGAGCGCCGCGATCTCCTTCTCGGCACGGATCTCGGCAAGCGCGGCGTGGGTCTGGAACTGACGGGCGATCAGGTACACCATCGCCCCGATCGCGACCGTGCCGGCGAGTGTGAGAGCGCCGAACCACAAGCCCTGATGCGCCCAGCCCGCGAGCACCTGATCGGCGCTTCGGTTGACCGCGACGGCAACCCGAAAATCAGGGAGCGCCCGCAGCGCTTCGATCCGCCATGCGCCATCCGAGGTGAAATGGCGGACCATCGTCACCGTTCCGTCGGCAAAGATCGCGCCGAGGTTCCCGCCCGGCGCGATATGACCGATGGTGCCGGGCTGCTCGGGGTATCGGGCGAGTATCATCCCGTCCGCGCGCAGCAGCATGATCGTCGCGTCAGGAGCCAGCGGGACCGCGGCGAACAGGCTCGTCAGATCGGCTGCCGGAATCATGCCGACGACGGCTCCGACCGGCGTGCCCTGCGGCCCGTCGATGCGATGCGCGAACGGAATGTCGACGGCGCCGGTCCGCGGATCTCGGATCGGCGCGCCGATGCTGCTCGCCCGGCCCGGCGGCGCACGCAATGCTGCGAACAGATCGCGCCAGGCGATGGCGGCATCAGGCCATGCGCCGGCGCGATCGAGCACCGCGCCGTCGGCCGCGATCAGCGCAACCGCATCGATCGGCGGAAAGCGGCCGACCCTGCTGCGCAACAGCGCGGCGATTTGCGGCGTGGCCGCGGCCTCGCGAAATTCGGCGCCGCCGGCGCCGCCAGCCTGCTGCACGCGGTCGGCAATGTCGGCAAGCCGGGCATCGACCGCGTTCAGGGAGCGGTTGCTTGCTTCAGCGAGGAGGCTGTCGATGCGCCCCAACTCGCCTTCCGCGGTGGCGAGCGCCTGCTGCCGCAAATGGTTCGTGGCGACGCCCGTCGAGGTCAAAATCGCGGTGATCAGCACGATGCCGGAGGCGATCAGCAAGGTGACCGGACGAATGCCCGACACCTGCTCGATGCGTCGCGCTACCGGGGCGCGCCGCGCCGCGAAAAGTAAGGCCATGCTCGACGCTCCGCGATCTTCGTCAGCGTAGTTAAGCCATCGCTCGGTTGAGGAATGCTTAACGCAAGTCTACCCTAAAAGGTTGTGCCCGGCCAGGGACATCGACCTAATCAATAGCGTTGCAGCAACGCGCCAAAGCGAGGGAGTAGAGGGCGCACCGTCAGAACCCTCGCCCCGCTTGCGGGGAGAGGGCAGGGTGAGGGGCTGATTGCCGCCCGTACCGCCATTCGTGTCACAATCAACGAATTCCTGCTAGGCAATGATCCGGGCGCGGCACTCGCCGAAGCCGATTGCGGCGTAGCCGTCGCGCCGGCAATGGGCGCGGAAGATCGCCTCGTCGCCGTTTTCGAGAAAGCTGCGGGTCTCGCCCGAAGCAAGGGTGAGCGAGCGGGTGCCGTCGAGGCTCTGCTCGCTGAGGCTGCCCCAACCCGCCTCGGTCGGGCCCGAGATCGTGCCGGTGCCGAACAGATCCCCGGGCAACAGATTGCAGCCGCCGCTGGTGTGGTGGGCGACGAGCTGCGCCAGGGTCCAGTAGAGGTCGGTCGTGTTGCTGTGCGACACGCGATGCGGCGCCAATCCCCGCTCGCGCATCTGCGGGGTCAGCACAAAGGCTTCGAGCGCGATGTCGAAGGCGCCCGCTCTGTTGGTCCTGCATCGTCCCACAGATGGGGCAGCGGGCGCGGGTCGCCGGCGGGGCGCGGCGGTTGCGCGACGCGGAACGGCTCCAAGGCCTCGGCGGTGACGATCCACGGCGATACCGTCGAGCCGAAACTCTTGCCGAGGAACGGCCCCAGCGGCTGCGATTCCCACTGCTGGATGTCGCGCGCCGACCAGTCGTTGACGAGGCCGAGCCCGAAAATATGCTCGCCCGCCTCGCCGATCGGGACCGGCTCGCCCTGGCGGTTGCCGGGGCCGACCCAGATCGCCAGCTCCAAGCTCGTAATCGAGCTTGCGGCACGGCCCGAAGCTCGGCGCCGCCTCGTCGGGCAGCTTGCGCTGACCGTTCGGCCGGCGCACCGGCACGTCCGACTCGCGCACCGACGAGGCGCGGCTGTGATAGGCGACCGGCACGTATTTGTAGTTCGGGCTCAAGTGGATTGTTCGGGTCGCGCCGCCGCCCGCCGTTGGTCGCGTGGTGGATGCCGGCGAAGAAATCGGTGAAGTTGCCGATCGTCGCCGGCAGGTGCAGCCAGCAATCGCCGGCGCGGTGCAGGAGCCGCGTCGGCCAGCGTCTCGGCCCTGGCCCGCCCCTCGCCATCCGCGGCGAGCAGCGCGAAGACCTGCCGGCGCAACGCGCGGCGCGGCGCGGCGCCGAGCGCCATCAGCGGGTTGAGCGCTGGCGCCCGAAGCCGCTGCCGCCGCTATCGCGGCCGACGCCGGAGAACAGCCCGGCATCGTGCGCCGCGCGCAGATCGAAGATCATGTCGCCGATCGCCATGCCGCCGCGCGCCTTGGCGTCCGGCACGGTGCGGCCGGGCGGACTGAACACCCCGCAGCGGCAGGTTCTGCAGCGGAAACTCGGCATGGCCGTTGGCCGAGGCGACCCAGCTCTGGCGCGCGCGATCATGGGTTTCGTCGATCATGCTCGATTCCTCCCTCCTCAGCCGCAAAGCGCGGCGGTATTCTCTACCGGGACCGCGCGGCGCGCACGCGGGATTTACCGCGGCGGGAAACCCGACGCTCGGGCAAAGTCGGACCGGAACCGACATTTGCACCGGACTTCTGCACCGTCTACGCGATTGACAATCGCTGCCCGAAAACCTGGTGCGAAAATCCTGATTTCTGGGCACGACAGCTTCGCGCCGTTAGCGGTCGATTAGAGGCCCCCCGGGCCAGGCTGGGGCGCTACTTCAAGAACAGGGCGACGCCGCTGAGCAGCACAAGAACGCCGACACCACGAGAGAACAACTGAATGCTGAGCCAGCGGGCGAGCCGGTCGCCCAGCCAGGAGCCGATGGTCACCAGCGGCAAACCGATGACCAGCAGGCTGATGGTCGGGCCCTTGTAGAACCCATAGCTTGCGTATCCGGTCAGGCGCGCGACGCCGCCGATCAGCGCCACGGCGCTCATGGTTACCCGAAAGGCGATCCTCTCCATCCGCAATGCATTGAAATAAACGACATAGATCGGCCCAACTCCGCCTCCGAACAAAGCGCTGAAGCATCCGCCGCAGATGCCGACCGCGGCGGCCAAAGCGCTGTGCCAACGGGTTGGCAAGACAGAAGCAGCACCGCCCTTCCACAACGCGTGCGCGGCATAGAGGATCAAGAATACGCCCAGGCTATGTCGCAACGTATTTTCGTCGAGCAGTCTTATAAAATATAGGCCCAACCCAACACCCATCACTGTGTAGAACACAAGAAGGGCAAACTGCCGCCAGACTACGTGGCGCCAGTCGCGGCCTACCTGTTGCACCGAGGTGAGCGTGGTGAGAGCGGTTGCCACCGACACGGCGGTTGGTACAGGCAGGACGAAGGCGAGCATCGGAACGGCGATCAATCCGGCGCCGAAGCCGGCCGCGCTGCGGACGGCGAAGGCGGTTATCAACACCAGGACGTAGAACGCAAGGCCCGGAAGCGACAACAGCGACATTCTTTGAGTTTCCCGGCCCCTTTCGTGCAACGCGGCTGTGGGCTGCGGCTGGGCCGCATCCGGGAAATACGCGAACCCGCCCGCGGCGGAGAACCTCCAAGACCGCGGCACCGCATTTCCGCGTGCATTCGGCCGCAGGCGACCCCCCAAGTCCAGCCATACCGACACGGCGCAGCCATGTCGCCGCCGCAGGTGACCCCTTCGGTCCGGGAACGAACCTCGCTCGCCGTCACGAGCTGCCCTCGGCGGCGGCCCGGCCGGTCTGTGTCGGGGTGATCCCGGCAAGCATCGGCAGCGAGCCGCTCGGCGGCCGGCTGAGCGCAAATATCCCGAAGCCGAACGCCAGGGCAATAAAGCCGCCGACCACCGCGATCATGCTGACGGCGATCTGCCAGGGCAGCAAGGCAACGACAAAGGTGCCGACCGCGGCGACCGTCATCTGCAGGAAGCCCATCAGCCCGGAGGCCGTGCCGGCGAGCCGCGGATGGATGCTGAGCCCGGCTGCCATCACCGCCGGCTGGCTCATCCCGTCGCCGATCTCGCACAGCGCCATCGGCAGGAACAACGTCCACGGGGTGAGCCGCCCATAACTGTACCACAGCGCCATCGTCACGGCGGCGCTGACGGCGATCGCGCGTCCGAGGATCAGCAGCTTCACGCTGCCGAGACGCGGCGCGAAGCGGACGGCGGCGCCGTTGCCGAGCATGTAGGTTGCCATCGGCAGGAGGATCATCAGCCCATAGGTGCTGGGCGGCTCGCCCAGCGTATCGGCGAGCACATGCGGCACGCTGGCGATGAAGGTGAACCAGGAAGCGCTGGTGCAGGCGCTGCACAGGGCGAATCCGAGAAACGCCGGCGAGCGAAAGAGGGCGATGTACGACCCCGCCATGCCGGCGAGGTCGAGCCGCGCCGGGCGAGGGTTGGTCTCGCCGAGCCGCGCCACGGTCAGCGCCAGCACGATCGCGCCGAGCACGCCGAGCAGCGCGAAAATCGCCCGCCAGTCAACCCACTCGGCGAGGAAGGCGCCGGCCGCCGGAGAAATCGCCGGGGCCAGCGTCATCGCCATCATCACGATCGCGAGGCCGCGCGCCGCCGCCTCGCGATCGTAGACGTCGCGGATGATCGCCCGGCCGAGGACGATGCCGGCGCAGGCCCCGCTTCCTTCGAGAACCCGGCCGACAATCAATGCCGTGAGCGACCAGGCAAGGCCGCAGACGAGCGTGCCGGCGAGGAACATCGCCAGCCCGGCGATCAGCACCGGGCGCCGTCCGAACCGGTCCGACAGCGGCCCATAGACGAGCTGCCCGCCGGCGATCCCGGCGAGGTAAAGCGTGAGCACGAGCTGGACGCGTGCCGGGCGGCCATCGAACACAAGGGCGAGCAATGGCAGGGCCGGCACGACGATGTGCAGCGCGCAAAATGCCAGCGCGGTCACCGCCGCGAGCAGCGCCAGCGATGGCGCGCGCCTGGCGCTCATTCCGGATTTGGCCGCAGGCTCGCCAGGGTGCGGCGCTGGGTTCCGTCGGCAGCGAAATTCGCCGGATCGAGCCAGCGCTCGAAAGCCGTGCGCAGCGCCTTCCATTCGCCGTCGATGACCGAAAACCACGCGGTGTCGCGGTTGCGGCCGCGGGTTATCGTCGCCTGCCGGAACAGGCCCTCGTAGCGGAACCCGAGGCGCAGGGCGGCGGCGCGGCTCGGCGCGTTGAGCGAATCGCATTTCCATTCGTAGCGGCGATAGCCGAGCTCGTCGAAGACGCGGCGCATCATCAGGTACATCGCTTCGCTCGCCGCCGGCCGGCGCAGCAGGCGCGGGCTGAACACGAGGCTGCCGACCTCGACGACCCCGACCGCCGGCTGGGCGTTGATGTAGGCCGCAACGCCGACCGCTGTGCCGGCCGCGTTGTCGCGGATGGCGTGGAACAGGCGGTGCGAGTCGGCGCACGCTCCCGCTATCCAGGCACGGTATTCGGCCAGCGTCGCGAAGGGACCGTAGGGGTAATAGGTCCAGTTGCGTCCCTCGCGGTCCTCGGCGTTGGCCTCGAAGAGTTCGGCGGCATGGCGCTCGGGATCGAGCGGCTCGACGGTGCAGAAGCGGCCCGCCATCGCGGTGCGCGGCGGCAGCGGCCGCGGCGACCACCCCGCGACCGCGAGCCCGACCGGCTGGCCGAGGTGATTGCGTTGCGGTTCCATCAGCCCTGTCCCTGGAGACGTTCCGTCATCGGCGCGTAAAGCGCGACCGCGCCGCCGAGCCGCGCGCCCGCAGCGCGCGCCGCCGCGAGATCCGGGAAGACGGCGATGCCGCGATAGGGAACCGAGCGGTCGAGCGCAACGGCTCTCAGCCAGACGAGCCCGTCCTGGGGCGGCCCGGGGGCGGCGCGATCGCCGACAAGCAGGGTTCCCGTCATCGGCACGTCCGGAGCGGCATCGAGCCCGTCGAACAGATTGCGCCGGTGCCGGCGCTCGTCGACCACGGCGAGGAACGGCCCCATGCCGCGCGTGCGCCGATAGATCGCGCTGTCGAATACGGCGGGCGAGGCAGCCGTGTACATCGCCAACGAGGGCGGCGGCCCGTCATCGAGCGCGCGAAAGCGCTGCGCCGACGAGATGCCGGGTACCGCCGCCATCGCCGCGAGGTGGCCGCGATACCACGCGTCCCACTCGGCGATGCGGCTCGGGTCGAGAAGGCCGCTTTCGCTGATGAAGATCATCGCCAAGGTACCTCAGCGCTTGCGCAACAGGAACTCGCGGCCGGCCTTGACCATCGGCTGGCCGTCATAGGCGATGATGTCGGCCGTGGCGTAGGTCTCGCTCCACAGCTCGGGCAGGTAGGAGCCGGTGCCGATCATGTCGATCGGCGCATTGGCCGCCGCCATCATCCGGCATTTCTCCGGGCCGAAGCCCGAGCTGGCGACGATCCTGGTCGCCGGAAACCCGGCTTCGTTCAGCACCTGGCGCAAGCACCACAGCGCGGCGGCCGAAACCCCGGTGCCGACCAGGCAGCGCAGTTCGGCCTCGGTGCGGTAGCCGCGGATCGATTGCGGCGCGTGATGTTCGAGCACCTCGTAGGAGCGGGCGAGGTCGAGCCCCTCGCAATAGCGCCCGCCCGGAGTGTCCATGCGGAAGGCGAGGCGGCCCGCGGCGGCCAGCTCGGGAAAGCGCCGGGCGACCGCGACCGAATCGCTGGTTTCCTGCCCGAAATAATCGACGAGCACGGTCAGCGCCTCGTCGGGGAAGGTCTCGTGAAACATCTCGGCGGCGCGCACCGTCGATCCGGCGTAGCCGATCAGCGCGTGCGGCATCGTGCCCAGGCCCTTGTCACCACCGAAAAAATGCGCGGTCGCCGCCGCGGCGCAGCCGACAAACCCGACCGCGCCGGCGACCTTCCTGGCGTGCGCCGAGCCGACCGAAGCGGCATAGGCCATCATTTCGGCCATCTCGGCGCCGGCGCAGTGGCGCGCATCCATCGCCAGAAAGGCCACCTTTGGCAGATCGGCGCACATCGCCGAGGCGTTGTAGGCGGCAACGCAGGCCGGCCCGAGCTTCTGCAGCAGCACGGTTTCGAGATCGACCAGATGATAGAGCGGGCCGGTCAGGTAAAGGACCGGCTCGCCGGCGCCGACCCAGGCGGCTTCGGGATGGTTGAGCTCGATCGTGAAACTGACCCCGCGCTCGGCCGCCATTCGCTCGACGAACCCGACCGCGAAGCGCGGTGCCGAGATGACCGGCCGGCGCATGAAGACGGCGTAGGTCGCCGCGCGATCGCCGAACCGGCCGACGATCGCCTTGGTCTTCAGGAAATAGCTGTCGGTCCGCGCGGCGAGGTCGTCAGTCATCGGCGGCGCCTTAGTCAGAAGGGTTTTCGACCAGGTTGATCCACCGGTGCCGGCCCCTCACCCCAACCCTCTCCCCGTGTCCACGGGGAGAGGGAGGGACCCGCGCGTAGCGTGGGAGGGTGAGGGGCGGGCACCGCGTGAGCAGAGCCGCGTCACGAGACCGTGGCGAGCCGGTCGGCGCCGGCGGTGCCGTTGCCGTTCGCGTGCCCCTGCCGCTCGCGCTTTAAGGCCTCGGCGACCTCGAAGGCCAGTTCCAATGCCTGGTTGGCGTTGAGCCGCGGGTCGCAATGGGTCAGGTAGTTGGCCGAGAGGCCCTGCTCGCTGACCTTCTGGGCGCCGCCGACGCATTCGGTGACGTTCTGGCCGGTCAACTCGAAATGCACCCCGCCGGCATAGCTCCCCTCGGCCAGATGCACCGCGAAGGCGCCGTGCAATTCGTCGAGGATGCGGTCGAAAATCCGCGTCTTGTAGCCGTTGGACGAGGTGATCGTGTTGCCGTGCATCGGGTCGATGCACCATACCACGTGGCGTCCCTCGCGTTTGACCGCGCGGATTAAGGGCGGCAGTTTGTCGGCGACCTTGTCCGCCCCCATCCGGGTGATCAGGGTGAGGCGCCCCGGCTCGTTCTGCGGGTTGAGCTTGTCGATCAGGCGCAACAGGTCGGCGGGGTCGAGCGTCGGCCCGCATTTCATGCCGACCGGGTTCTTGATCCCGCCGAGGAACTCGGCATGGGCGCCGTCGACCTGCCTTGTGCGGTCGCCGAGCCAGACCAGATGGGCCGAGCAGTCGTACCAGTCGCCGGTCGTCGAATTCGACGCGGGTCATCGCCTCCTCATAGGAGAGGAACAGCGCCTCGTGCGAGGTGTAGAACTCGGTCTCGCGGATCTGCGGCGTCGTCTCGGAATTGAGCCCGCACGCCGCCATGAAATCGAGCGTCTCGGTCAGCCGGTCGGCCAATGCCTGGTAGCGCTCGCCTTGCGGCGAGTCGGCGACGAAATCCTGGTTCCAGGCGTGCACCCGGTGCAGATCGGCATAGCCGCCCTGGGCGAAGGCGCGCAGCAGGTTCAAGGTGGCGGCCGACTGGCTGTAGGCCTGCACCATGCGCTGCGGGTCGGGCTCGCGCGCGGCGGCGTCGAAATCGAGGCCGTTGATGATGTCGCCGCGATAGGAGGGGAGCGTGACCCCGTTCTGCGTCTCGCTGTCCGAGGAGCGCGGCTTGGCGAACTGACCGGCCATCCGCCCGAGCTTGACCACCGGGCAGGCCGCGCCGAAGGTCAGCACCACCGCCATCTGCAGCAATACCTTGAAGCTGTCGCGGATGTTGTTGGGGTGGAACTCGGCGAAGCTTTCGGCGCAGTCGCCGCCCTGTAGGAGAAACGCCTTGCCGGCGGCGACGTCGGCGAGCCGGTCCTTGAGCCGGCGCGCCTCGCCGGCGAAAACGAGCGGCGGGAAGTTGTGCAGCGTCGCCTCGACGCGGGCGAGCGCGGCTTCGTCGGCATAGCCGGGGACCTGCCGGATCGGCAGGGCGCGCCAGCTTTGGGGTGTCCATTGCTCGGTCATGACACAAGGCCTCCCCGCCATCCGGTGCGGGTCCTGGGGATCGATCTGGGCATGGGTGGGTTACCTCCGGGGCTGGAGGCCGCTCCACTTTTGGCGACGTTCGGATCGGTAGGATCTTGGAACAAGAAAGCCGCCTCGGTGGGGCGGCTTGGGGAAAACGCAGATACGCGATCCTAGGCCGCCGTCATATACCGGCGGTACCAAAATCGCGCGACGTGGCGGGGGCCGCGAGCGGCCCTGAGTTCTGCCATAGCGCCCTCATGCTATCGGTCGCGCCTGGACGAGGCAAGCAGTTTCATGGACCCGCTCGCGCCCGGCTTTGCGGCGTCGCGGCCCGGCGCGACCCGGGATCGCCGGCGGTGGCCGGCATGCGGCTTGCGGCGCCACCGGCTTCCCGCCATAGATGGCCCCGCCGCTAATCCGGGAGTTTGCGTTAGATGATCGATCGCCTGTTCGAGATCGGCCGCGCCGCGCCGTCGATGATGGCCGCATTCGCGCTGGCCCTCTTCTGGACCGGCTCGGCCGGGGCGACCGATATCATGCCGCATCGCGCCCTCTACACGATGACCCTTGAGCGGGCCAGCAGCGATGCCGGCGTCACCGGGGCAAGCGGCACGATGGCCTATCAATGGGGCGAGAGCTGCAACGGCTGGACCATCGAGCAGCGTTACCGGCTTAATATGGGTTACGCCGAGTCGTCCGATGTCACCATCGCGTCGAATTTCGTGACCTGGGAGGCGAAGGACGGGCTGAGCTATCGCTTCAACCAGAAAGAGACGCGCAACGGCGCCGATGATGATGAGATCCGCGGCACCGCCAAGCTCGACGGCCCCGGCAAAGGCGGCACCGCCGATTTCGAAAAGCCGGCGGGCAAGACCTTCCAGCTGCCGCCGGGCATGCTGTTTCCCAGCGCGCACACGATCTTTCTGATCGACCAGGCCAAGGCCGGGGTGAACTTCATTACCAGGCACGTGTTCGACGGCGCGACGGTGGACAACGCGGTGCTGGTCTCGGCGGTGATCGGCCCCAAGGTCGAGCCCGACGCCGAGGCGGCCAGGAAAAGTCCGCTGTTGAACCATCCGGGCTGGCGCATCAGGCTGGCCTTCTTCCCGGCCGACCCCAAAGAGGAAACGCCCGATTACGAGCTCGGCATGCTGCTGCTCGACGATGGCGTGTCGCGCGACATGGTGATCGATTACGGCGATTACGCGATCCGCGCCAAGCTCGACGACATCGAGGCCCTGCCGAAGCCGGACTGCTGAGCCCCTCAAAATTCCCCGCTCCGGTAGGCCTCGTCGAGGCGCCTGGCGTCGTCCTCCGAGGGTTCCTCCCAGGCGTCGCCGCGGCGGCGCAGCGCCCCGGTGAAGTCGGGCGGGCGCTTGTCGTTGAAGGCCTGGCGCCCTTCCTCGCCGTCGGTCGTCACCTGGATCAAGAGATTGTTGATCAGGTTCTGGACATGCCAGGCCTGGTCGGTCGGCAGATCGCCGAAGCGGACGACAAACTCCTTCATCATGCGCACCGCAACGGGCGGCATCGTGACGATGTGGCGGGCGATCGTTTCGGCCCGCTCCATCAACCGGGCATGCGGCACCACCTCGTTGACGAGGCCGATGCGCAGCGCCTCCTCGGCATCGACCGGATCGTCGGTCAAGAGCATCTTCATCGCGTCGATATAGCGAAGCTGCTTGATCAAGAGGCTGGCGCCCGGCCCGTGGCCGAGCCAGCCCTGCGTCGTCAGCGCGAACTTGAAGCGGGCATGCTCGCGGCTGGCGATGCGGATATCGGTCGACGACAGCAGCATGTAGAGCCCGGCGCCCGCCGCCCAGCCGTTGACCGCGGCGATGACCGGCTTCCACACCCGCGGGTAATGGTCGCCCATCCGCCCGTCCGCTCCGGTCTTCTGCCCGTGCACGGTCCCGGCAAGCGGCCAGAAGATGCGTTGGGTGCGCAGATATTCGCGCTCCTCGGCGGTGATGTCGCCGCGCGGCGCCAGATCGTGGCCGCCGCAGAAATGCCGCTCGCCGGCGCCGGTCACGATCGCGCACCGGATGTCGCGATCCTCCCAGAGATCGATCCACGCCGCCGAGATCGCGTCCGCGGTTGGCTTGTCGAGGATGTTGGCCTTCGCCGGATTGTTGAGCGTGATATAGGCGACCCCGTCGCGCTTTTCGTAGTCGATCGCCACGTCGCTCTCCTCGGCTGGCCGCGAACCCGGCGAGCTCGCTCAGAGCGCGAGCTTATAGCCCTCATGCGTCGCCTCAAAGCCGAGCGCCTCATAGAAGCCGTGCGCGCCCGTACGGCGCTTGTCGCTGGTGGGGCTGAACGAGGCCGCAGCCGCGTTTGCGGCATTCCTCGACCGCCCACAGCAGCATCGCGCGGCCGATGCCCGCGCCGCGCCCGCCGGCGGCAACCCGCACGCCCTCGATCTGGCCGCGCCACATGCCGCGCCGGGCGAGCCCGGGGATGAAGCTGGCCTGCACAACCCCGATCACCCGCCCGTCATGTTCGGCAACCGCGAGCAGCTGGTTGGGATCGCGCTCGACAGCGGCGAAAGCCGCGGCATAGCGCGGGTCGAGCCCCGCCCCGACGCTCTCGCGCCCGCTGCCGATCGGATCGTCGGCAAGGAGCGCAACGATCGCTTCCAGATCGTCGGCTGCGGCCCGACGGAATGCGACTGAGGTCATCGCCCGGTTCCTCTATGAAGTCGATCGCGCGGTCAATTCGTCATCCCCCGGCCTGACCGGGGATCCCCAACGGCGTGTTGATCGGGGCGAGGCTTGACATTGCGTCATCCCATATACATTTCATTGCGAAGATTGTTAATTAATTTAATTGCGGCGTTGAGATCCATGCCTGGAGGAATTCCCTGCTCGACGCAAAAAAACTCCCTGCTCGACGCAAAAAAACTCCCTGCTCGATGCAAAAAACTCCCTGCTCTGCGATCCCTGTCGAGGACATAAACTAAAGGAAAACAGGAGGTTAACCCTGGCGAGCGAAAAATTCCCTGTTCTCAGGGAATGTCGCCGTGCCCCGTCAGCCCCGCGGCAACCCCCGGCCGCGCTGCACGGCGGCGGGGCCGTGGCGGCGGCGGATGTCGTCGATCGCGTCCTCGAGGCGGCGCGGGCGCCCATCGCTATCGAACAGGGTGGGAAGATCGGCGGCGGCGCTGTCGACGAGGCCGTCGGCGCCGACCCCGATCAGGCGAAACCGAGTGGTGCCGTCGGCTTCGCCGGCCAACAGGTGACGTGCGGTGCGGTAGAGCGTATCGGCGAGCTGGGTCGGGTCGGCGAGGCGGCGCGAGCGGGTGCGCAGGCGGAAATCGGCGGTCTTGAGCTTCAAGGTTACGCTGCCGGCGGCGAGCCTTCCCTCCTTGAGGCGGGCCGAGACCTTCTCGCACAGCGGCCACAGCGTGCGTCCCAGCGCCTCGGCGTCGGATTCGTCGCGGGCGAAGGTGGTCTCGGCCGAGATCGAGCGCGCCGGGCCGTCGGGGTCGACGCGGCGGTCGTCCTCGCCCTGTGCCAGCTGCGCCAGGCGCTGCCCGAGCCGGCCGTAGCGCGTCGCCAGCTCGCGCGGATCGCGCGCGCGCAGCTGTCCGATCCTCGTGATGCCGTCGGCGGCGAGGCGGCGTTGCGTCGCGCCGCCGACGCCCCACAGCCAGCCGACCGGCTTGTCGGCGAGAAAGGATACCGCCTCGGCCCGGCCGATCACCGCGAAGCCGCGCGGCTTGTCGAGATCGGAGGCGAGCTTGGCGAGAAACTTGTTGTAGCTGAGCCCGATCGAGACGGTGATGCCGAGCGAATTTTCGATGCGCCGCGCGAGCGCAGCGAGGAGCTGCGCCGGGATGGCGCCGTGCACTGCCTCGGTGCCGGCGAGATCGAGAAACGCCTCGTCGATCGACAACGGCTCGACGAGCGGCGTGAGGCGCTGCATCTCGGCCCGCACGGCGCGGCCAACCGCGCGGTATTTCGCCATCTCCGGGCGGATCGCCACCGCGTCGGGGCAGAGGGCGAGCGCCTTGAACATCGGCATCGCCGAGCGCACGCCATAAAGCCGCGCGACATAGCAGCAGGCCAGCACAACGCCGCGCGCGCCGCCGCCGACGATCACCGGAAGCTCGGCCAGCTCCGGCCGGTCGCGCTTCTCGACCGTCGCGTAGAAGGCGTCGCAATCGAGATGGGCGATGGCGAGCTCGGCCAGTTCGTCGTGCGCGACAAGGCGCGGCGAACCGCAGTCGGGGCAGCGCCCCGGCAACTCCGACGGCATCGAAGGCGGCGCGGCCAGGGCGGCGCAGTCGCGGCACAGGACGGCGGTCATCCCGACTCCTCCGGCGGCCACAGCCAGGCCGCGCCGCGCACGCCCGCTCGAATCGCCATGGCGCGGCGGCAACAGGCGGGTCACCACCGTATCGGAGAAGATGTGACGCCCCCAGCGGCGCGGCACCTCGTCATACAGCACGGCGAGGGAGGAGAGCCCGCCGCCGAGGACGATGGCGTCGGGATCGATCAGGTTGATGACCCCGGCGAGAGCGCGGGCGAGCCGGTCGACGTAGCGATCGAGCGTCGCCCGGCAGGCGGGATCGCCCGCAGCGGCTCCGACGGCGATCTTCGGCCCGGCGAGATCATCCCCGCCGTGATCATGCCCGCCGTGGCGGCGATGGTCGCCGGCCAGCCCCGGCCCCGACAGAAAGGTCTCGATGCAGCCGCTACGGCCGCAATAGCAGGCCGGCCCCGGCAATTCGTCCGGTTGCGGCCCAAATGGCGATGGCGGCAGCGGGTTGTGGCCCCATTCGCCGGCGATCGCGTTGGCGCCGACGAGCGAGCTGCCCGCCGATCACGATGCCGCCGCCAACCCCGGTGCCGAGGATGACCCCGAACACCGTGCCAAGGCCGCAAGCCGCGCCGTCGATCGCTTCCGACAAGGCGAAGCAATTGGCGTCGTTGGCAAAGCGGACCGGGCGGCCGAGCGCGGCCTCGACGTCGCGGCCGAGCGGCCGGCGGTTGAGCCAGGTCGAATTGGCGTTCTTGACCAGCCCGCTCCCGGCGACAATTGTTCCGGGTATGCCGACCCCGATCGAAGCGCGAGCGCCGATTTCGCTCTCGATCGCCTCGACGATGCCGGCGAGCGCCGCGATCGTGCCACGATAGTCGCCGGCGGGGGTGGCGATTCGGCGGCGCGCCCGAATCGCGCCCTCCCGGTCGATCGCCGCCGCCTCGATCTTGGTGCCGCCGAGATCAATGCCGATGCGAAATGTCGCAGCCATGGTTCCGCACTCGCAGGATCGGGTTGATTTGCCGGGCCGTTGGTGTTCGTCTTGCGTCCCGGTTGCCGCTTTTGCCGGCATCGTGCCCGACGGTTACCGATTGTTAAACCTAGTTGCGTAAAAACGGTCGGCGTGGGATTGCGAGGGTTCCGCCGGACGTGGGGCCCAGCGTGCTACGGCGCAGCCGCGATCGGCGGCATTTGCGGGGCCAGGCGAGGATGATGGTCGAAGCGATGAGTCTGAACGCCAATCTCGGCCCGCGAGCGGCGAAGAAGGTGTTGATCGTCGAGGACAATGACCTCAACATGAAGCTCTTCAACGACCTTCTCGAAGCGCATGGCTATCTCACCTTGCAGACGAAGGACGGGGTTGAGGCACTTCGCTTGGCGCGAACGCATCGGCCGGACCTGATCCTGATGGACATTCAGCTGCCCGAAGTATCCGGGCTCGAGGTTACCAAATGGCTCAAGGAGGACGATGATCTGCGGTCCATCCCGGTGATTGCGGTGACCGCTTTTGCCATGAAGGGCGACGAGGAGAAAATTCGCGACGGCGGCTGCGAGGCCTATATAGCCAAGCCGATTTCGGTGGCGAGCTTCATGCGTACCGTCGAGCGCTTTCTCCCCTGATGAGGGAAATATCCGGCTAATGACCGCCCGTGTCCTGGTCGTCGACGACGTCGATCTCAACGTCAAGCTGCTCGAAGCCAAGCTGGCCAGCGAGTATTTCGAGGTCACCAGCGCGCATAACGGCCCGCGCGCGCTCGATATCGCCGATAGCGAGCTGCCCGATATCATCCTCTTAGATGTGATGATGCCGCGGATGGACGGCTTTGAGGTGTGCCGCCGGCTCAAGGCGAACCCGCGCACCGCCGATATCCCGGTCGTGATGGTGACCGCGTTGTCCGAGGTCACCGACCGCCTGCGCGGCCTGGAGGCGGGCGCCGACGATTTCCTGACCAAGCCGGTGAGCGATATCGCCCTGTTCGCGCGCGTGCGCTCGCTGGTGCGCCTGAAGCGGATGATGGATGAGCTGCGCTTGCGCGAAGAGGTTTGCGGCCGCTTCAGCAGCGAAGATGCGAGCGACAGTCCCACCGAGGATGCCGGTGCCGCGCATATCCTGCTCATCGAAGAACAGGGATTTGCGGCATCGCGGATCATCGAGACGCTGACGCCGGTCGCCGCCTCGGTGCTGCGCGCGTCATCCTGTGCCGAGGCGCAAAGCCTGCTCGATGATTCGGTCGAGTTGGTTATCGCCAGCCTGTCGATGTCCGATGGCGACCCGTTGCGGCTCGTCTCGCAGTGGCGGGCGAACGAGAGCTCGCGCCAGCTGCCGGTGTTGCTGATGGCCGATGACAGCGAGTTGCCGCGCCTCGCCAAGGGCCTCGATCTCGGCGCCAACGACTACTTGATCCGCCCGGTCGATCGCAACGAACTGCTGGCCCGGGTGCGCACCCAAATCCGCCGCAAACGCCTGCAGGAACGGCTGCGTAAGAATTACGACCGCAGCTTGTCCCTGGCGCTGACCGACGAGCTGACCGGGCTGTACAATCGCCGCTACCTCTTCGCCCATCTGAGCGAGGTACTGGGGCGAATACCGGAGAGCGGCAACGAGACTGCGCTGATGCTCTTCGACATCGATCATTTCAAGCAGGTCAACGACCGTTTCGGCCACCCCGCGGGCGACGAGGTCCTGCGGGAACTTGCCGGCCGCGCGATGCGCCAGGTGCGCAGCGTCGACCTGGTGGGTCGCCTGGGCGGCGAGGAATTTGTCGTGGTGATGCCCGAAACCAGCCTCTCGGGTGCCGTTGTCGTCGCCGAGCGGCTTCGCGCTGCGGTGGCCGACGAGCCCTTCATCCTGAAAGAAAACGGCGGAAAGCTGCCGATCACGGTCAGCGTCGGCATTGCGGTGACC
This sequence comes from uncultured Alphaproteobacteria bacterium, assembly GCA_963789255.1. GTDB lineage: Bacteria > Pseudomonadota > Alphaproteobacteria > ATCC43930 > CGMCC-115725 > DATARH01. Next base: position 1,039,095 of record CAWBJW010000002.1, read on the forward strand.
GGCGTCGAAAAGGAGACGCAGGAGAGCCTGTTGAAGCGCGCCGACGAGGCGCTCTATGCGGCCAAAAATGCCGGCCGCAATCGGGTCGTCGCGTTCGCCGACAAGCGCGACGCCGCATAGCTCCGGAAGCAGATCCCCGGGCGCCGGACTATTTGATCTTCGCTTCCTTGAAGATGACGTGCTTGCGCGCGACGGGATCGAACTTCTTCAGCTCGAGCTTGTTGGTCTTGGTCCGCGGGTTCTTTTTGGTAACATAGAAAAACCCCGTATCAGCGCTGCTAACCAGCTTGATGAGGACAGTGCTCGTCTTTGCCATTGGCGGCCTCGCGGGGTTCGAATTTAGTGCGGGCGTGAAGATAGCGTACGATTGACGTCTGTCAAGGCAAGCGCCGGCGACCGGCCGGCGGGCGCGCTTTGCGCGAGCTGGGTGGCGGTGGGCAACGCATGCAGCGCCTCGCTATAGAGCTTGGGGTCGGCGAGCATCCGCTCGGCCAGCGTCAGGTCGATGGCGGGGCGGGCGTGGCGCGGCGGGCACGAGCCGCGCAGCTCGGACCAGCCGCGCTCATCGAGCGAGGCGCGCGGGCGCAGCATCAGCCCGGCACCCGGCATTGCCGCGGCAACCCGCTGGAGCCCGGTCGCAAGCCCGTTTGCGTCGTTCCCCGGATCGGCAGTGCACACTGTCGGCACCACCCCGTGCCACTGCAAAAAATAGCCCGACGGGGTAATGAGCCGCGCCCAGGTCACAATCAGATCGCCATCATTGGGCAGGCGCATCACGGTTTGCACCGTGCCCTTGCCGTAAGAGGAAGTGCCGATCACGACGGCGCGCCCGATGTCCTGGAGCGCCGCAGCCACGATCTCCGACGCCGAGGCGGAGCCGCCGTTGATCAGGACCACGATCGGCAGGTGCGGGGCGATGCTGTCCCCTTTGGCGGCGAAATATTGGTGGCTGGCCGGGTTCCGCCCGACCGTCGATACGATCGGGCCGTCATGAACAAACAGATCGGCGAGGCTGACCGCCTGGTCGAGCAGGCCGCCGGGATTGCCGCGCAGGTCGAGCACGATGCCGGCGAGCCGCCCGTCGGTCTGGCGCTGCGCTTCAGCCAAGCCCGCGGCCACGCGCTGGGTCGTGGTGTGGTTGAAGCTGGCGATCTGGAACACGGCGATGTCGCCGGCGCGCGACATGGTCACGGCCGGCAGTACGACATAATCCCGATGCAGCCGCAGGACGCGCGCCTGCGTTATGCCGGGGTGCGAGACGCTGACCGCGACCGTGCTGCCGATCGGTCCGCGTAGCCGGTGAACGATATCCTCATGCCGGCACCCCGCGGTGGATACCCCATCGATCGCGACGATCTGGTCGTCGGGGCGGATGCCGGCACGATCGGCCGGGCCGTGCGGGGTGATCGCGGTGACGCGGAACGTGTCGCCGGTCGTGTCGAGGGTGACCCCGATCCCGCTGAAGCCGTCGCGCGCGGCACGCTGATCGCGTGCCACCTCGGGAGTCGCGTAGCGCGAGAAGCCGTCGAGCGCCGCAGTCATGCCGTCGAGCACGGCTTTGTCGATGGTCTCCTGCGGCAGCGCGGCGAGGCGGGGAGAGGCTTCTTTCGCAGTCTTGACCAGGTTGGCGACCAAATCGCCCCATTCGCCGCTGTTCATCCTGGCCGGCATCGCAAAGAGGCCGATGTCGCGGCCGTTATAGCTGAGCTCGAGCGCATCCTGGGCGCCGGTGGCAACGCCGTCGCTGACAGCGAGCTTGCCGTCGAGCCACGACAGCCGCGACGCTCCGGACAGGGCAACGCGACGGCTTGACACCGGCTCGACGTAGAGACCGGTGATGTCGTCGAGCCCGCGAGCGAAAAGCTGCCCCTCGGCATCCGCCGGAACCCGCTCTTGTCCGACGCAGCCGGCCAGCGCGACAACGGCGAGGACCAAGCCCGCCCGCGCGATGGCGGAGGCCGGCCGCAAATAAGGCAGTGAGCGAAACGACACCCCCTGGCTCCTCCCTGTTCAACAACCGGCGCGCCCTTCTGGTGGGGCACATCCAGGCAACTCACGGGGGTGCCCGCCCCAGCGGTTCTCCCCTGAACAGCGTTCAGATTAGATGGCCGGGCGGTCGGGATCAACGGCGGAAAAATCTCTTTGATCGAAGCGGTCAGCGCCCGCGGCGATACAGACCCCGGCGCGGCCGCGCCGGGGCGAGTTTGGGCCGCGCGATGGTTTCCTCCTCGAACCGAAAGATCAGCCGGCCGCCGATCGCATCGGCTTCGACCAGAGTGACCGTAACCGCGTCGCCGAGCGCGAAAACGCGGGCGGAGCGGCGACCGACGAGCCGGTGGCGCGCGGCATCGTGGTCATAATAATCGGAAGGCAGGCTCGATATCGGGATCAGCCCATCGGCGCCGCTCTCAGGCAGGGTCACGAACAGCCCGAAGCGGACCACCCCGGTGATTCGGGCGGCGAAGGAGGTGCCGATCGCGCCGCCGAGCAGGGTCGCGCGGTAGCGGTCGAGCGCGGCGCGTTCCGCCGCCGCGGCGCGGCGTTCGGTCGCCGAAATATGCTCGGCGATGGCGCCCAGCGCCGCGCCCGCGTCTCGCGCCGGCGTTGCCCCGGCGACCAGCGCGCGATGCACGAGGAGATCGGCGTAGCGCCGGATCGGCGAGGTGAAATGGGCGTAACGCGGCAGGGCGAGGCCGAAATGGCCTATATTGTTCGGGCTGTAGACCGCCTGGGCCTGGGTGCGCAGCACCAGCTCGTTGACGATGCCGGCCTCCGGCATCGCCGCGGCGCGCTCGAGAACACGGTTGAACAACCCGGGCCGGACGACCTGGCCCTTCGCCAGGGTAAGGCCGGGATTTCCCAGTTCGTCGAGGAAATCGCGCAACGCCGCAAGCTTTTCCGGGTCGGGCATGTCGTGCACGCGGTACATGCAGGCCCGATGACGCGATTCCAGCTCTTCTGCGGCGGCGATGTTAGCGAGAATCATGAATTCCTCGATCAGCCGGTGGCTGTCGAGCCGGGTGCGCGGGACGACCGCGATCGGGCGCCTCTCGGCGTCGAGCACGATTCGATGCTCGGCGAGATCGAGCATCAGCGCGCCGCGCGCCGCGCGCGCCCGGTCGAGCGCGGCGAAGGCGCCGTAAAGCGCGGCGAGCCGTTCCGGCATCAGCGGGAAGAGCTCGTCGCCGCGCCCGTCATGCGCCGCCTGGACCGAATCATAGGTGAGGCGCGCCGCCGAGCGCATGACCGCCCGCTCGAAGCGGTGCCGCCGCTTGATGCCGGCGGCGTCGATCCACAGATGCGCAGCAAGGCAAGGGCGATCGGCACCAGGCACCAGCGAGCACAAATCGTTGGACAACGCCTCGGGCAGCATCGGCACGACGCGGTCGGGGAAATAGACCGAATTGCCGCGCCGCGCCGCCTCGCGGTCGAGCGCGCTGCCAAGGGCGACGTAAGCGCCGACGTCGGCGATCGCGACGACGATATGCCAGCCCCCGGCATTGGCGCTTGGATTGGCCGGATCCGCGTCGGGCTCGGCCCACACCGCGTCGTCGAAATCGCGGGCGTCGCTGCCGTCGATCGTGACCAGCGCGAGATCGCGCAGATCGCTGCGCCCGGCGGGATCGACCGCGAAATCGAAGGCCCGTGCGGCGGCCGCTTCGGCCAGCGCGGCGGGCGGAAACTCCGCGGGAATATCCGACGCGGCGATCACCATCCGGCTGATCGCACCGGGCGCATTCGCCGGGCCGAGACGTTCGAGGATGCGGGCGCGCTTGGCGAAGCGGCGCGACGGCACCTCCTCGGCCACCACCAGCTCGTCATCGCCAAGCCCGGCCGCGTCGTGGCCGAGCACCTGGTACTCGCTCTTGTCGCGGCGGTCGGCGGCGACCAGCACGCCGCCGTCGCGCGTCCGGCGGAAGACGCCGACGACGCGGCTTGCCGTTTCGTCGAGGCGGCGGATGATCTCGGCCTCGATCTCGCCGGAATCGCGGCGGATCAGCCGCGCCAAGGCGCGCGCGCCGAGCGCGAGCTCTTCGCCGGCCGCGCCGACCAGACGATAGGTCGGCGTTGCGCCGCCGGCTCGCGCGGTGAGCGGCCGGGCGAGCGGGAAGCCGTCGGCATCGGTGCCGCAGCGCTCGACCGGCATGATTTCGGGGAGGGCCGGCCCGGCAACGAACTTGCGGGGGTGCGGGCGGGCCTTATCGGTGGTCTTGCGGCGGCTGCGCAATCTCGCTTATCCCCGACGGCTGGAAAGAAGCGGCAGTGCGGCGTAGAAGCGCTCGCGCGTCCTTCGAGACGGCGCTTCGCGCCTCCTCAGGATGACGTAAGCTTGTGATAGCATTGAGAAAGAGCGTCATCCTGAGGAGCCCGCAACGCGGGCGTCTCGAAGGACGCGCGCTGCTCATCCCGGCTATTCGCCGGCCGCGGGCCGGCGCCGCACCGGCTTGGCGGCACGCTTCGCCGTCGGCTTCGCTTTCGCCTTTGGCTTGGTTTTGGTTACCGCGGCGGCGCGTCGCGCCGGCTTTTTTGCGCCATTGCCCGAGGCGGTTGGCGCCGAGGCGGGCACAGCGGCCGTTCGTGCCGGGCGCCGGGCCTTACCCTTGGCGCGTTGCGTCGCCAGCAGTGCCAGCGCCGTATCGAGTGCGAATGTATCGGGATCGGCGCCTTTCGGCAACGAGGCGATGATTCCGTCGTGGCTGACATAGGGTCCATAGCGCCCGCGGTACAGCCCAACCGTGCCGCCCGTGGGATGGGGGCCGAGCTCGCGCAGCAATTGCGGCCCGCGCCGCGTTCCGCTCTTGGCTTCGGCCAACATGATCACCGCCCGGTTGAGGCCGATCGTCAACACGTCGTCATCGCCACCGAGCGAGGTAAACGACCCGCCATGCTTGATATAGGCCCCGAACCGGCCGATCCCGGCGGTGATCAGCTCGCCGGTTTCGGGATGGCGGCCGATCTCGCGCGGCAATGCCAGCAAGCGCAGCGCGGTGTCGAGATCGACGCCGGCGGGCTTGATCCCGCGCGGCAGCGCGACCCGTCGCGGCTTGCCACCGTTGTCGCCCTCGCCGAGCTGGAGGTAATGGCCGTAGGGGCCCTTCTTCAGCGTGACACTGTCGCCGCTCGCCGGGTCCTTGCCGAGCATCGTGTCGGTGCCGCCGGTCTCGCCCTCGGCCTCGACGCCGAAGGCGCGGGTGTAGCGGCATTGCGGATAGTTGGAGCAGCCGATAAAGGCGCCGAAGCGGCCGAGCTTGAGCGAGAGCCGGCCGACGCCGCAGCCCGGGCACAGGCGCGGGTCGCGCCCGGTTGCGTTGTCCGGGCCATCATCGGGAAAGAAATGACGGCCGAGCTCGGTATCGAGCGCTTCGAGCACCGCCGTGATTGTGAGATCCTTGGTGCCGGCGATCGCGGAGGAAAAATCGCGCCAGAAATTGCGCAGCAGCTCCTTCCAATCGACCCGGCCGCCCGAGACCTCGTCGAGCTGGTTTTCGAGGTCGGCGGTGAAATTGTATTCGACGTAACGCTCGAAAAAGCTGGTCAGAAACGCGGTGACGAGACGGCCGCGGTCCTCCGGCACAAAGCGGCGCTTGTCGAGCCGCACATACTCGCGGTCCTGCAACACCTGGATGATCGAGGCATAGGTCGAGGGCCGGCCGATGCCGAGCTCTTCGAGCTTCTTGACGAGGCTCGCCTCGGTGTAGCGCGGCGGCGGCTGGGTGAAATGCTGCGCCGGGGTCACCGCGCCGCGCGCCAAAGGCCCGCGCTCGCGCATGTTGGGCAGGCGGCGGCCTTCTTCGTCTTCGACCGTGTCGTCGCGGTCTTCCTGGTAGAGCTTCAGGAACCCGTCGAACACGACGACCGAGCCGGTGGCGTGCAGGCGGACCTTGCCGCTCGTATCGGCAATGTCGATGCTGACCTGGTCGAGCAGGGCCGAGGCCATCTGGCTCGCCACCGTGCGCTGCCAGATCAGCTCGTAGAGGCGGCGATGGTCGTTGTCGAGATGACGGGCAACGTCGCCGGGTCGGCGGCCGAGATCGGTCGGGCGGATCGCCTCGTGCGCCTCCTGCGCGTTCTTCGCCGGGCTCTTGTAGACCCGCGGCTCGCCCGGCACATAGCGGGCGCCGAACTCGCTGCCGATGAGCTGGCGCGCCGCGGCGATCGCCTCGGCCGCGATGGCGACGCCGTCGGTGCGCATATAGGTGATCAGGCCGACGGTATCGCCGTCGAGGTCGATGCCCTCGTAGAGGCGCTGCGCGACGCGCATCGTCCGGCTCGCGCCGAAGCCGAGCTTGCGCGAGGCTTCCTGCTGCAAGGTCGAGGTGGTGAACGGCGGAAACGGGTTACGGCGCACCTCGCGGTGCTCGACCGAGGCGACGGTGAAATCGCCGGCGGCGAGGATCGCGACTGCGGCGGCGCGGGCCTTCTTTTCGCTGTCGAGGTCGAAGCGGTCGAGCTTCTTGCCGTTCAGATGCGACAGGCGCGCGGTGAAGCGCTCGCCGGCCTCGGTCTGGAACTCGACCTCGATCGTCCAGTATTCGCGGGGCCGGAAGGCTTCGATCTCGGCTTCGCGCTCGCAGACGAGGCGCAGCGCCACCGATTGGACGCGGCCGGCCGAGCGGCTGCCCGGCAGTTTGCGCCACAGCACCGGCGACAGCGTGAAGCCGACGAGGTAGTCGAGCGCACGGCGCGCGAGATAGGCCTCGACCAGCTCGCCGTCGATCTCGCGCGGGTGGCGGAAGGCGTCGAGCACGGCGTTGCGCGTCACCTCGTTGAACACGACGCGCTTCACGTCAATACCCTTAAGCGCGCGGCGCGCCTTCAGCACCTCGCGCACATGCCACGAGATCGCCTCGCCCTCGCGGTCGGGGTCGGTGGCGAGGAACAGCCGGTCGGCGCCGCGCAGCGCCTGGGCGATCTCCTTCATATGCTTCTCGGACTTGCCGTCGACCTCCCACGACATCGCGAAATCCGAATCGGGGAGGACCGATCCGTCCTTGGCCGGCAGGTCGCGGACATGGCCGTAGCTGGCGATGACCTTATAGTCATGCCCGAGATACTTGTTGATGGTTTTCGCCTTGGCCGGCAACTCGACAACAACGACGTTCATGCGGACATTCAAAAAAGACCAGCGCTAAGGGTGAGTTAGCGGAGCGAAACCAGATTGCCGGGATGGCGCTCGATGCGGCCGGCGAGTTCCAACTCGAGCAAGAGCGTGGCGACGGCCGCGGCTGACAATTGGCACTGGCGCACCAGTTCGTCAACCGCGACCGGGGTCGGGCTGAGCTTTTCGACGATCAGGTCGAGCGCAGAATCCTCGCTGATCGAGGCGAGCGGGGCCGGCAGCGCTGCCCTCGGGGGCATCGCCGGCTGGCAGCGCGGGGCGCGGCTGCGCGGGCGCAATCCCGCCTATCGGCGGGCGGCCGCGCAGCAGAGGCCCGAGCTGGGCGATGATGTCGGCGGCGGTCTCGGTCAAGGTCGCCCCGTTGCGCAAGAGGTCGTTGGCACCGCGGCTGCGCGGGTCGAGCGGCGAGCCCGGCACGGCAAAGACCTCGCGGCCCTGCTCCAAAGCAAAGCGCGCGGTGATCAGCGAGCCCGACTTCGCCGCCGCCTCGACCACGACGATGCCGAGCGCCATCCCCGAGATGATGCGGTTGCGGCGCGGGAAGTGGCGCGCCTGCGGCTCGGTGCCGGGCGGCAATTCGGCGACGATCGCGCCGTCCCGCGCGATGGCGTCGTGCAGCCCGCGGTTCTCCTCCGGGTAGACGACGTCGATGCCGCCGGCGACGACCGCGACCGTGCCCTTGTCCAAGGCTCCGATATGCGCCGCCGCGTCGATGCCGCGGGCGAGTCCCGAGATCACGACGATCCCGGCTTCGCCGAGGCCCGCGGCGAGGCCCTGAGCGAGGCGACGGCCGTTGGCCGAGGCATTGCGCGCGCCGACCACCGCGACCATCGGGGCGAGGGTCAGCTCGGCCCGGCCGAGCACGGTCAATACCGGCGGCGCATCCTCGACCGCGGCAAGCGCCTCGGGGTAGAGCGGCTCGCCCCAGCACACGAGGCGAGCGCCGAGGCGTTCGATAGCGGCCAGTTCCGCCTCGGCGTCGCGGCGGGTCGTCGCGACGGCGGGGCGAGCCCCATTGGATTTAGACAGGCGCGGCAGCGCGTCGAGCGCCGCCGCGGCCGAGCCGAACCGGCGCAGCAAGGCGTAAAAGGTGACCGGACCGACGTCTCGCTGCGGCTCAAGCGCAGCCAGTCAACGCGTTCCTGCGGGTCGAGTTCGCGTGCGGCCAGGGTGGTCTCAGCCTTTTCCGAAGGTGATCCGGCTTTCGGTGCCGGCGACGAGACGGCGGATATTGTCATGGTGGCGCAGGATGACGAGGAACGCGATGAAGGCGATCAGCGCAGCGCGCACCGGGTCGACCAGGGTCGCGGCCAGAACGGCGCCGGCGACCGCGGCGACAAGCGCGGCGAGCGAGGAATAGCGGAAGATGGCGGCCGTCGCGAGCCACACCAGCGCGGCGAGCACTGCGACCGGCCAGGAGATCACGATCAGCACGCCGAGCGCCGTCGCCACGCCCTTGCCGCCGCGAAAGCCGAGCCAGACCGGAAAGAGGTGGCCGACGATGACCGCGGCCCCGCCTGCCAGTGCCGCCTCCTCGCTCCACATGCCGGCGATCAGCACGGCCGCCGAACCTTTCAGCACGTCGAGCGCCAGGGTCAGCGCGGCAAGCCCCTTATTGCCGGTGCGCAGGACGTTGGTCGCGCCGATATTGCCCGAGCCGATCTGCCGAATATCGCCAAGCCCGGCCGCGCCGGGTCAGCAGCAGGCCCCACGGGATCGAGCCGAGCAGATAGCCGATGGCAGCGGCGGCAAGGATCGCGGTCATCGCCCCCTACCCCTGTCGCAGGAAGATCGTGCGGCCGTCGACGATGGTGCGCTCGACCCGGCCCTTGACCGGACGGCCGTCGAACGGCGCGTTTTTCGATTTGGAGCGGAACTCGTCGGTGCGGATCTGCCACGCCATGTCGGGGTCGAACACGACCAGATCGGCCGGCATGCCAGGGGCGAGCCGGCCGACCCCTAGCCCGAGGATGCGCGCCGGGTTGACCGTCAGATGCCGCAATACCTCGATCAGAGCGAGGTGGCGGTTGTGATAGAGCTCGAGCGACAGCGGCAGCAGAGTCTCCAGCCCGACGATCCCATAGCTCGCCGAGCTGAACGGCAGGCGCTTCGAATCCTGGTCCCACGGCGCATGGTCGCTGGCGATTGCGTCGATCGTGCCGTCGTGCAGCCCCTCGACGACGGCGCGGCGGTCGGCTTCGCTGCGCAGCGGCGGCGACAGCTTGGCGAAGGTCCGGTAATCGCCGATCGCGGTTTCGTTCAGCGCGAAATAGGGCGGCGCGGTGTCGCAGGTCACCGGCAGCCCGGCCGCCTTGGCGCGGCGGATCGCCGCGACCGCGGCAGCGGTCGAGACATGAGCGACGTGATAGCGCGCGCCGGTCAATTCGACGAGGCGCAGATCGCGCTCGATCATGATGATTTCGGCCATCGGGGTGATGCCGGCGAGGCCGAGGCGGGTGGCGATCTCGCCTTCGGTGACCTCGCCGGCGCCGGCGAGGCTCGGTTCCTCGGGATGCTGGATCACCAGCTGGTCGAAGCTGCGGGCATAGGCCAGCACCCGGCGCATGACCAGGGCATCGGCGATCGCCTTGACGCCGTCGGTGAAGCCGACTGCGCCATTGGCCGCCAACAGGCCGATCTCGGTCAGTTCGCGACCGTCGAGCCCCTTCGTAGCGGCGGCGTAGGTGTGGATCTTGGCGAGCTTCACTTCGCGGGCGCGGCGGGCGAGGAACTCGACGACCGACACATCGTCGACCGGCGGCTCGGTGTTGGGCAGCGCGACCATCGTCGTGACGCCGCCGGCGGCGGCGGCCTGCCCGCCGCTCTCGATCGACTCCATGTGCTCGGCACCGGGCTCGCGCAACTGCACGCGCATATCGACAAGGCCGGGCGCAAGGCACAGCCCGCCGAGATCGACGATCTCGACATCGTCGCCGACTCCCGTCCGCGAGCCTCCCACCGACCGCTGCGATCCGATCGCCCTCGACGAGGAGGTCGCCCGGCCCATCGAGTCCGTTCGCCGGATCGAGCAGCCGGGCGTTGCGATAGAGGCGGCGCATGGCGGTCACGGTCTCGCTAGTCCAGGTCCCCCTCGGCCGGGCTTGACCCGGCCATCCACGTCTTCCTTTTGCAGGGCCGGAACCGCATCAAGACGTGGACGGCCGGGTCAAGCCCGGCCGAGGGGAATTTTCGTGCGATAGGTCTCATTGTCAGCTTCATTGCACCGGCGGTCCGTTGCCGAATTCGCCGGTCAGGATTTCGAGGCAGGCCATGCGCACCGCGACCCCCATCTCGACCTGCTGGCGAATGAGGCTCCGATCGATGTCGTCGGCGACCTCGCTGCCGATCTCGACGCCGCGGTTCATCGGTCCGGGATGCATGATCAGCGCGTCGGGCTTGGCCAGTTCGAGCTTGTCGTAATCGAGCCCGAAGAAATGAAAGTATTCGCGGGTCGACGGGATGAAGCAGCCGTGCATGCGTTCGATCTGCAGCCGCAGCATCATGACGATGTCGACGTCCTTGAGCCCCGCCGCCATGTCGTGAAATACCTCGACCCCGAGCCGCTCGATCTCGGCCGGCAACAGGGTGCGCGGCGCCACCACCCGGACCCGCGCGCCCATCACGTTGAGCAGCGCGATGTTTGAGCGCGCCACCCGGCTGTGCAACACGTCGCCGCAGATCGCCACGGTAAGGCCGCCGAGCCGTCCCTTGCGGCGGCGGATCGTCAGCGCGTCGAGCAAGGCCTGGGTCGGGTGCTCGTGGCTGCCGTCGCCGGCGTTGATGACCGCGCAATCGACCTTTTCCGAGAGGAGCTGCACCGCACCCGATTCCGGGTGGCGCACGACCAGCACATCGGGGTGCATCGCGTTCAAGGTCATCGCCGTGTCGATCAAGGTCTCGCCCTTACGCATCGACGAGACCGCGACCGCCATGTTGATGACGTCGGCGCCGAGCCGCTTGCCGGCGACCTCGAACGAGGTGCGGGTGCGCGTCGAGTTCTCGAAAAAGCAGTTGATCACGGTGCGGCCGCGCAATCGCGTGGTTTTCTTGTCGGCCTGGCGGCTCAACTCGACATAGGTATCGGCGAGATCGAGGATGCGTTCGATGTCCTCGCGGCTCAGCCCCTCGATGCCGAGCAGATGCCGGTGCCCGAACGTATGTTCCTGCATAAACCCGGGACTATAGGGAGGCGGCGGAGGGGCGGCAAGGCGGCTATACTCTCAACAACCTTTCGCATGGAGACCGCGATGGCCGAGGAAACCGTCCAACTCGCCCGCTATGCCGCCGGCTTGCGCTATGAGGATCTGCCGGCGGAGGTCATTGCCGCCGCCCGGGATTGCATCATCGACACGGTCGCCGCCTGCATCTGCGGCAGCGCCTTGCCGTGGAGCCGCATCGTCATCGACTATGCGGAGCGCACCGGTCCCGGCGGGACGAGCCGCATTCTCGGGCGCGGCTCGGCGGTGCAGGCACCGGCGGCGGCATTGGCGAACGGCGCGCTCGCCCACGCCTTCGAGCTCGACGCCCTGACCCGGCCGGGGGCCGGCGCGCATCCCGGCGCGACGGTATTGCCGCCGGCGCTCGCGGTGGCGCAGCAGGCGGGCGTCAAGGCCGGCGGCAAGGATCTGATCGCCGCCTTTGTCGCCGGCAACGAGGTGATGATCCGCATCGGCCGCGCCACCGGGCACACCAACGAGGCGCGCGGCTTTCACGCGCCGGGCACCACCGGGCCGTTCGGCGCCGCGGTCGCCTGCGGGCGCCTGCTGGGGCTCGACCCCGGACAAATGACCAACGCGCTTGGCATCGCCGGCTCGCTCGCCGGCGGCCTCCTCGAATTCGCCAAGGGCGACGGCGGCATGGTGAAAAGGCTGCATCTCGGGCGCGCCTCGGAAGCCGGCGTCCTTGCCGCCAGCCTGGCCGATGCCGGCTTCACCGGGCCCCGCACCGTCATCGAGGGCGAGTTCGGGTTTCTCCGGGTGTTCTGCACGGAATTTGACGAGGCCGAGCTGACCAAGGGGCTCGGGCGGGATTACGTCACGCTGAGCACGGTCTTGAAGCGCTACCCGGTCCACGCGACCGCGCATGCCGCGGTTCGGGCGGTGCGCGACTTGCAGGCCGAACACCGGTTTGCCGGCGGCGATGTCGAAGGGATCACGGTCACCGGCACCCGGCGCATGCTCGAGCGCCACGCCATCGCCGAGCCGGCCGATCTGATGCTGGCGCAGTATTCGATCCCGTTCTGCGTCGCGCTCGCCCTCTTCCGCGAGGCGCGCGACCCGGAATCCTACGATGAGCGCGCCCTCGCCGACCCGCAGATCCGGGCGCTGACAAGGCGGGCGCAGCTTGTTCCCGAAGAGGACGGGAGTCACGGCGCGATGGGCAGCACGGTCACGGTCGCGCTGGCCGACGGGCGGCATTTCGAGCGCCATGTCGACAGCGGCATGCTGGAAGCGGGCGAGCTGGAAGACAAGTTCGCCAGGCTCACCCGTGGCATCCTTGGGGCCCGCGCGCCGGCGCTCTACGAGCGGCTGCAGCTTCTCGAAACCGAAACCACCCTGGAGTGGCTCGGCGCTACGTGAAAAATAACGGCGAGCCGTGTACCTCAAAGGCTGTGAAAAAATCACCAGAGCGGTGGAAACGGGACGCTGCGTGGCGAAACAAGCGTCCTTCGAGACGGCGCTCCGCGCCTCCTCAGGATGAGGTTAGGTTTATGATGGCAAAAAGAAAAACCCCATCCTGAGGAGCGCCCGAAGGGCGCGTCTCGAAGGACGCGCGGCGCCGATCCCGTCGCGCCGCCCACGTTAGAGTGTTATATTCAACGAATGTCGAAACGGAGAAATACGATGTGGTCGTTGCGCAAGAAGCTGGAGGTCCCGACTCCCGAACAATGCCTGCCCGGCCGCGCCATTAAGATGCGGGTGCCCGACCAGCATTTCGTCAACGGCCATCGGCTCGAAGGGCCCTATCCCGCCGGCCTCGAACAGGCGGTGTTCGGCATGGGGTGCTTCTGGGGCGCCGAGCGCAAATTCTGGGAGGCGCCCGGGGTGTGGACGACTGCGGTCGGTTATGCCGGCGGCTCGACGCCGAACCCGAGCTACGAAGAGGTGTGCAGCGGCCAGACCGGCCATACCGAGGCCGTGCTCGTCGTCTATGACCCCGAGCGGACGAGCTACGAGGCGCTGTTGAAAATATTCTGGGAAAGCCACGACCCGACCCACGGCATGCGCCAGGGCAACGATGTCGGGACGCAATACCGCTCGGCGATCTACGCCACGTCGCCCGAGCAGCTGCGCGCCGCCGAAGCCTCGCGCGAGCGCTATCAGGCCCGGCTCGCTGCGTCCCGCTTCGGCGCCATCACCACCGAGATCCGCGACGCGCCGCAATTTTATTTCGCCGAGGATTACCACCAGCAATATCTGGCGAAGAACCCGCACGGCTATTGCGGCCTCGGCGGCACCGGCGTGTCCTGTCCGGTCAGTATCGAGGTCCCCGCCTGACTTCACTCTACGTCGACGGCGACGCCTGCCCGGTGCGCGAGGAGGTCTACCGGGTCGCGACGCGGCTCGCGCTTGAGGTTTTTGTCGTTTCCAACTTCTCGCGCCCGTTGCGCCCGCCCGGCTTGCCGAACGTGCGGATGATCATGGTCGGCGCCGCCTCAGACGCGGCGGACGACTGGATCGCCGAGCGTATCGGCACTGGCGACGTGTGCGTCACCTCGGATGTGCCGCTCGCCTCGCGCTGTCTTGCCAAAGGGGCTCGCGTTGTCGCCCCGAACGGGCGGGTGTGGACGCGATCGAATATCGGCGGCGCGCTCGCCGGCCGCGAGCTCTCCCGCCATCTGCGCGAGCTTGGGGTGACGACGCGCGGGCCGGCGGCGCTGACCAAGGCCGACCGCTCGCGTTTTCTGAGCGCGCTCGACACCGAAGTGCAGAAGGCGCTGCGCGAGATGACGGCCGGCTCGTAAGGCGCCCGGGTCAGTACGTGCGCCGGCCCATCAGCGCGTGATAGAGCACCAGCACGACAACCGCGCCGATGATGGCGACAAACATGCTCCACAGGTTGAACCCGGTGACCCCGGCCCCGCCCAGCCCGGTAAAGATGATCCCGCCGACAAACGCCCCGACGATGCCGAGCACGATGTCGAGAAGGCAACCCGCGCCGCTGCGGTTGACGATCTTGCTGGCGATGAAGCCGGCGATCAGGCCCAATACGATCCATCCGATAATCGACATCGCACGCCTGCCCGGTTGTGAAAGGTGCCCCGCCAAGATCGGCGTAAATGTATCGGTTCCCGACGGCCGGCACCACCCATGCGCCGGGCATATCGGCCATTGATGCCGCATCCGCCCGCAGATGGCCTGGGCCGGGATCGCAGCGTCGGCCCGAGGCGCGGCGCTTGCCGGCCGCCGGCTGTGGGGCTGGACGAGGAGGACCGAACGCAAGATTGAAGCGGCGGACCGGCTCGGCTATCACCCTCTCCAATGCCGGCTTAGCTCAGCGGTAGAGCAACCGCCTTGTAAGCGGTAGGTCGTGTGTTCGATCCACACAGCCGGCACCAGCCCTCTCGTTACAACCTAGTCTAGCCATAGCGCCTGACGCGGTCACTTCGACCGAATCTTCCGGCTGCGCACCCGCGACGAGCCTCAGCCAAAGCAAGCGGTCGGGAGCTCGGCTTCGGCGTCGGGGCTGCCCTTTCCGGTCCCGATGTCGTATGCTGGCCCGGCAATAGCTCAGGGCGATCCGCGCAGATGCGAAGAATGCTGATTTGCTTGGTTGGCCTCGGATTCGGCATCGGCGCCGCTGCCGCCGCCGATGCGTCGAACCTGGTCCCGGGGGGCTGGCTGCAGCCGTATCCTATTCCGGGAGGGGCTAGCAATACTGCGCCAAATCCCGAAGCCGCGCCGGCCGCCGCCGAGCCGGTGACGCCCGTGTCGCCGGTCGCCCCAAGAGCACCGTCGCGACCGGTCACCAGACATCGCGTCAGCCATCCGCAACCGCCCCGTCCGATGGCGCCGCTCCCGGACGGCAAAGTTCGCTTCTGACAAAGCCGCCGGAACCTCGCAGCAGATCGCGAGCGAAAGCGCTTTCGGCAGAGCCGGGCGGTCAATGTGCGGGCCGGGGCGCCGCGAAACCCTGGATCGTCCAGGTCAGCGGTACGGAATCGACGCGGATCGCGCCGAGGCGCGGGCGGTCGAGGTCAACGGCGTGCGGCAGGCGGTGCTGCGCGGCAACCACGCCGGCGCCCACACGCTCGACAGCGCCTTTGCCAAGGCCTACACGTCCGTGTCGTTCAAGACCGACACGACCGCGCTCGTTGAACGATCGAAGACGGTACCGGTGTTGGCGAACCTGCTCAAATTGCCGGATCTGCTGTTGCTGGGCGGCGGCATCGTCATCAAGCTGGGCGACGAGGTGGTCGGCGCGATCGGCGCCGCCGGGGCGCCGGGCGGTGATCTCGACGATTGCTGCGCCCGCGCCGGTCTGGACAAGATCAAGGACCAGCTCAAGTAGCGTTGACGCCCGCGATGAGGATGACGCGATGAGAGTCGGGATCTCGCTGACGAGCAATCATCCGGATGTGACAGATCCGCGCCAAGGGGCGCACTGGATGATCGAGCGAGCGGCGGCGGCACGCCATGCTGCGCTCGAACTCCCTGTTTATCGGCGATCAGCACGTCTCGCCCACGCCCTATTATCAGAACACGCCGATGCTCGGGCGGCTGCTCGCGGAGTGGGGCGAGGCCCCGGCCGGGTGCCTGTTCCTGCTCCCCTTGTGGCACCCGGTGCTGGTGGCCGAGCAGATCGGGACGCTGGCCGCCATCGCTCATGGCCCCTTCATCATGCAATGCGGGCTCGGCTGGGGCGACGCAAGGTTCGCCGCTATGGGCGCCAATTTCAGGACGCGTCCTTCGGCCTTCGAGGAAGCGCTCGACATTGTCCGGCGCCTCTTGGCGGGCGAAACGGTGAGTTCCTCCCGGCGCTTCCGGATCACGCAAGCGAGCCTGGCATTGCGTCCGGCCGAGCCCGTCGGGGTGTGGATCGGCGCCAGCGCGGCGCCGGCCATCGATCGCGCGGCACGCCTGGCGGAGGGCTGGATCGCCAGCCCTGGTCTCACCCGCGAGGAGGCCCGCGCGCAGGTCGATCTCTATCGCGACCGCGTTGCCGCTTACGGCAGAATGCCGGGCGCCATCGTCTTGCGGCGCGACATTTACGTCGGCGAATCGTCATCCGAGGCGCAAGCGGTGCTGCAGCACGCGCTCAACCGAAGCTATCGCGGCATGCCGCCGGAAGCGCTGATCGCCGGCTCGGTCGATGAAGTCGCGGAACAGTTTCGGACCTTCGGAGAAGTCGGCTACACCGACATCCTGGTGCGCCATCTGACCAACGATCAGCCGAAGGTTTTAGGCTCCCTGGAGCGGCTGGCCGCGGTACGCGCGGCGCTGGTCTGATAACCTGGCCGCTCTTGGAAAGCATGATCACAACGCTGTCGCAGGGAGGATGTCCAATGCTTGAGCTTTCTGACATCCAATCTTCGCCGGAAGAGCTGCAGGACTACTACGCGCAATTGAGCGCGCAGCAGGTGACGCCGGCCTGGATCGGCTGGGCGCGCCCGGACGCCGAGGTTGCGCCGATTCCGGCCCTTCGGATCGAGCGACCCGGACCGCAGGGCCTGGTCGCTCGTCAACCGGCGCGAGATGCGATCGACCGTCGTCGGCCGCTTCGGGAGGTTGCCTCGTCTTCCGCTGGACGCGGAAATCCTTTGAAGCGGCCTTCATGGGTGGGTTGGTTGCCAGCTTTCGTCCGGATCGTACGCCGTAATGCGCCGCGCGGCCGCCGCGGTGCCGCGGCCAAGGTTCTTTTCGAACACGATCCCGGTCTCGTTGACGATGAAGGTCATGATCCCGGAATCGCCGTATTGCGCCGGGAAGGCGACCATCGCGAACCCGCCGGTCATGTGGCCGTTGACGACATAGTCGTTGGCCCCGCCGGGCGCGCCCGGCCCCTGCCGCGTCAGGATCTTGAAGTAATACCCATGATAGGGCCTTGGCTTCCCGGTCGTGTTGGGACCGTAGCCTTCGGCGCGGGCGCTGGCGACCAGCGGACCGAAGGGACTCTCATCCGCGCCGGTCTCGGCCCAGTAGAGCCCGTCATGTTTGCCGGGGGAACTGGCGAGGCGCTGCGCGTACTCGCCCGGTCCGTTGCCTGCCGCCTTCTCCGCCGCGTATTCGCGTTGCGCGTCGACATAGGCCTGGCACACCGCGATCGCGTTCAACTCGTTATGGCCGATGCGGCGGTCGAGAATTTCCTGTTCGCCGGCCGCGGTGTCGAAATGCCAAAGGGAGCCCGCTTTCACCAGCGGGATCGGAAACGGGAAATCGTCCTTGCCGATGCTCAGCACCGCCTTGCCGTCGCCTTCATTCTCGATCTTGTGGCTGGCGGTGTATTCGGCGGCCAGCCGCTGCTTTGCCTCATTGTCGGCGATCGGATCGCCCGAGCTGATCAGTTTCGCCCCGCCGGGCCCGAAAATCTTCAGCAATGCCGCCTTATCCTCGCTGCCCCAGGCCGCGGCGAGAGCCGCGGCGGCCTGTTCGGGCGAGGCAAAAGTCTGCGTTGCCGGCTGGGCCGCGCGAACCGCGACCGGTGCCGTTGCCGACAGCAAGAGCGCGCCGAGGCCAACCACCGCGATTCCGGCCGGCCGCAAGATCCGAATCAGAGCGATATCCATCGGTCTCATTTGTGTGGCCCTCTCGCTTGCGGCGCCGGCGCGGCCCTCGCCGCGGGCGCAGCCCTGGGCGCTGGCGCGGCCCTTGCGGGCGCCGCCGCCCGGGGCGCCGGTGCGGACGCGCGGCTGACCTGGCCGCGTTGCGCCTCAGCCCGAACTTGCGGGCCGCGTCCGAACGATTGCATGACCGGTGGGGTTGGGCGCTGCGCGGCCGGCGCCCGCGCGGCTGCGCCACGCACGATCTGCGGTGCCGGCCCCCGCGCCGCCGCAGCGGCCGGGGCGCGTTCGACCAGCGGTGCCCTCGGTCTGCCGGCGGCTGAGGCACGCTCGCGCTCCGCTGCGGCTGGCCTGCCGGCGGCTGGGGCGCGCTCGCCCTGCGGCGCCGGCGGCCTGCCGGCGGCTGCGCCGTGTCCGGCCTCCGCTGCGGGCGCGGCGGCCGGAAAGCCGCGGGCAACTCGGCTGGCCGTGGCCGCACCCTGAAACCGGGCGCGCACGGCCGGGTTGCGATACGGCACGCCGCCCCGATGCGACGGGTCGTGCTGCCAGATGCCCGAGGCGATCGCCGGATGGTTGCGATTGAGGGCGTTGAACCGGCCTGCATCGACATCGATCCGGTGGCCGCCCCAGTCCGAGCGGTCCCAGCCCCAGAGCGCGGTGACGACGCCGACATCGAACCAGCCGAAGCCGAGCGGCCCGATCTCCACGCCGGGGAAATACCCGGGAAAGTAATCGGGCGGATAATCGGGATAGGCCCACGCGCCGTATATGTCGTTCGGGTCATAGACCGGCACGTAGACGCTGTTCGGATCGGGCGGCGCGATCACGATGGCGCCGTCGACGGTCGATACCACCATCTGTGAGGTGGATTGCAGTTTGCCGGCGGCCTCGGCCTGCCGGCGCAGCCTTTGCACCGAGTCCATGACGGCGGATTGCGCCGCCAGAAACGCGTCGCCGAGCTGCTCGGTCCAGGTCAGGTTGCCGTTCATCATCTTCAGGATTTGCGGAAACGCCACCAGCGACTTAACGCTGGGGTCCCACGACTGCTGCACCAGCGCCGCCGCCAGTTGATCCCCCTTCAGGGCAGCGTTGGCCGGTTGCTGCACCCACCGGGCCGCCTCGACGACCTCCAGCGGATAGGTCGCGGCCATCAGGACCTCACCCACCAGAGCATCGGGGTAGAGCGCGATCGGCGCGGTCAGTTGATCGAGTTGTGCCGGGGTCAGAGGCGCGGCGGCCTGCGCGGTCGGTGCCGGCGCGGGCGGCGGTTGGTTCTGCGCGATGGCCGACGATCCCAGCAGCATCACGGCGAAAGTGCCCGCGAGCGCGGGTAGGAAACCGCCCCTCATGTTGCTGCCCCTGCTTTCCCGGCGTGCCGTGCGGGTCTCGATTGCGACGCGCGCTGCCGATCCCGTTTGCCTGCGATTGACAGTTCAATGGCCACGCCGTCGCCCTTTCGCTGCCTGGACCCGTAGCGGACAACGCTCTCTGAAGAAACCAGGCGCATTGATCTAAGTCAGCTTTGTCTTTGACCGCGGCCGAGCGGCTGCGTTGCACACATCGCGGCAGCACACCGGCACCGGAGCGTCATCGCCGCTCGGTCACGCAGCGGTTTTCCGGAGCATCGAATCCTGGCCCTGCTCGCTTGGACGCCCATGATCAGCGAAACCTGCGATAGTGGCAGCCGGGTCACATTGACCTGAATCAAAATATGCTCGAAAGCGCACGTTGACGCTGCCTTGCCCTCAGCTATAGCGTGAGCCCATTGGCAATTACCGCTTCTCCGGGCGCCGCCAGTCTGAGAGAGACGCTCCCGCGCACTGAGGGACGCGCTGGCTTCCGCCCGACGGTGGAGAGCATTGTGCCGGCTATCGTTGGTTGAAACTCCGCTTGTCAAGTGCCGCCCTGATGGTCCGGCAGTCAGAACGCTCGCGCATGATTTCGGCCGCGGGTGCTTTGATCTTGGCTGTTGTTTGTTTCGTCGTCGGAATGCTGGCGCTCGCGAGCAACCTTCGTCTCTTACGCGACAGTTTTGGCTGGGTTCAGCACACCGACGACGTGCTGCTGCAACTCACCGGGATCGAGGAAGATTTGATCGGTGCGGGGTCTGCGGAGCGCGGATATCTCCTGACGGGGAATCGCGAATATGTGTCGAATTACGAACGCGCTCGAACAGCAATCACCCATCAGCTCGACGATCTCTCCAAGCTGGTCGCTGACAATCCCCCGCAAGTCGCGCGCGTGAATGAACTACGACAAACAGCCGAGTTGAGGCTGTCGCAATTGAAGCAAGTGATCGATCTCGGTCCGGACCATATGGACCCAGGCTTTGGCGATCATCCGAGCCGCCGCTCCGACGCGGCCGACTGCCACGATCGGCGAAAAGCTCGAAGTACTCAGCCCTTCGTCTCGACCAAAGAATGCGGCACGGGGGTGGGTTTGTCGATTTGCCGTACGATCGTGGAGGGCAACGGCGGCCGCATCTGGGCTGAACCTAACCCGGCGGGCGGCACCGTCTTCTCATTTTCGCTGCCGAATGCGCCGGCAGGCTGACGGTGCAAAGCCGTCGATTGGCGGAATGTCTGTTTCCCGCCCAGCCCGGCGGTTCGACGGCGGGGCCTCGAATGACGGATTTGGGGGCATGAGCCGTCGTCTCGCACCCCGGACCACGGGCTCGTTCCTGAGCGCGTTGACCGCGTTGGGCTGGGTATTCTTGCAAGGGACTTCGCCTCCGCATTGTCGGGCGGCTGGCGGCCCAGCCGCTATGATGCCAAATTTTTTGGGGAGCGGGAGGGGTAATGCCTACCGACATTCGCACGCTCCGCGCCCCATCGGCCCGTGAACTTTGCCGCCCTGGGCAGGGAGCGCCAGGTACACTGTCGGCCGGGAACGCTCATGCCCGTTCGCGCAGTTTCCGAGGCAATGCAGTGATGATCGAAATGGAATGCCTGGGGTCCGCATGGGATCGCCGCCTTATATGCTCGCCATGTTAACGGGCATTTTTGGCTCTAACCCTTTGCAAAGATTGGCGCGCCCGAGAGGAGTTCGAACCCCTAACCCCCAGATCCGTAGTCTGGTGCTCTATCCAGTTGAGCTACGGGCGCTTAGCCCTGGCCGCAGCACCGCGGCGAGGGCGGCAACAACTACTCCAGCCGGGGGGCTCAAGGCAAGGCGGTTCGGGCGATGGCGGCCGGCGGCACCACGGCAGCGCCGGACGAGCCGCGGCGGCATTTGGTTCGGATCGGACCTAGTGTTGTGGTAAATTGGCACGATGCTGCGGCGGGCGCGGCGCCGCCGCAGCGACGGGTGGAGAAAGCACATGCATTTCGACCTGGCGGCGATCCCCTCGCGCGACGCCTACAAGCTCCTCGTCAGCACGGTGGTGCCGCGGCCGATCGCGTTGGCAACGACGGTCGATGATGCCGGCCGGGTCAACGCCGCGCCGTTCAGCTTCTTCAACGCGGTCAGCTCGGTGCCGCCGGTCGTCGTGCTCGGCATCAGCCCCGGCGACCCGGCTTCCGGCGAGGCCGGCGGCGGCTACAAGGACACCGAGCGCAACATCCGCGACACCGGCGAGTTCGTCGTCAACCTCGTCGACGAGGCGCTCGCCGAGCGCATGAACATCTGCGCCGTCGATTTTCCGACCGCGACCGGCGAGTTGGAGATGGCCGGGCTCACCCCGATCCCCTCGGTCGGGGTCCGCCCGCCGCGCATCGCCGAGGCGCCGGTCAGCTTCGAATGCCGGCGCATCACCGGCCTGTCGCTCGGCGCGCGCTCGACCCTCGAAATCGGGCGGGTCATCCATATCCACATCCGCGACGATCTGGTCGACCCCGAACGCTATTATGTCGCGACCGACAAGATGCGCCTAGTCGGCCGCATGCACGGCCGCGGCTGGTATGCGCGCACCAGCGATCTGTTTCTGATGGATCGGATCAGTTTCGCCGAGTGGCAAGCCGCAGAGAAAGACGGCAAGCGATGAATTTGCGCCGGCGCCTTCGCCCGCTGGCGTTCGCCGTCTGCGTCGCGCTTGCCGCCGCCGTGGCGGGCCTGCCGGCTGGCGCCGTCGAGGCGCCGCCGGGGCCGGCGAACTTCACCCCGCCGGCTTACGTGCCCAATTATTTCAGCAACGAGAGCGGGCCGTTCCACGGCGGCGGCGCCGCGCGGCCCGCCCAACCCGGCGCCGGTCCGTCCCCGGACGGCCGGCACTTGCGGGCCGTTCCGGGGATCGCGGCACCATCGCCCCGCCGCAGCATCGCCGCCGCGCCGCGGCGGTACGCCCGCCATCATCCGCGGCATGCCGCAAAGCCGCGTGGCCGCGTCCGGCTGGCGCATGGCAAGGCGAGCGCCCATCGTTATGTCGTCCATGCCCGTATGGCGCGCGGCAAGGCAGGCGCCCATCGGCATGTCGTCCATGTCCGCATGGCGCAGCGCGGCA
Source organism: uncultured Alphaproteobacteria bacterium (assembly GCA_963789255.1). GTDB lineage: Bacteria > Pseudomonadota > Alphaproteobacteria > ATCC43930 > CGMCC-115725 > DATARH01. The sequence continues at coordinate 1,061,373 of CAWBJW010000002.1, forward strand.
AGGCATCGCGGGAGAGGGTCGCCCATGCTCGGGCCGGGCCGGTCAAGAGCAAGGCGTGGCGAGCGAGGGTGGCTCATGCCCGCGCCAGGCCCGCCAGGAGCAAGGCCGTGGCGGCCAGAAGGCGGCCGGTGCCAAGCAAGGGCAAGCACCTCGCCCGGGCGCGCGGCTAGGACCGCATTGGACAGCGGCCGAAGGCCCGCCATATAAGCGGCGCCATGCGCAGGATCGCGTTCCGCAAGATGCACGGGCTCGGCAACGACTTTGTCGTGCTCGATCGGCGTCGTGACGACATTGCCCTCGGTGCCGCGGCGGCGCGGGCGCTCGCCGACCGCCATACCGGCATCGGCTGCGACCAGCTGATCGTGCTCGAGAGGCCGCGCCATCCGGCCGCGCAGGCGTTCATGCGCATCCTCAACGCCGACGGCAGCGAGGCCGAGGCGTGCGGCAACGCGACCCGTTGCGTCGCCCGGCTGATCGCCGAGGAAAGCGGCGAGCGCCGGGTGCGGATCGAGACGCTGGCCGGGCTGCTCGACGCCGAGCTGCTGCCGGACCGGCGGATCGCGGTCGATATGGGACCGGCGCGCACCGCCTGGCATGACATCCCGCTGGCGCGCGACATGGATACGCTGGCGGTCGGCCTCGCGCTCGGACCGCTAGCGAGCCCGGTCTGCACCAGCATGGGCAACCCGCACGCGACCTTCTTCGTCGCCGATGCCGACGCGATCGATCTTGCTGTGCTCGGCCCCCGGCTCGAGCACGACGCGCTGTTTCCCGAGCGCGCCAATATCGGGATCGCGACGGTAGAGGGTCGCGAGCGGATAAGGCTGCGCGTCTGGGAGCGCGGTGCCGGGATCACCCGGGCCTGCGGCAGCGGGGCCTGCGCCGCGCTGGTTGCCGCCCATCGCCGCGGACTGACCGGACGGCAGGCGACGGTCGCGCTCGACGGCGGCGATCTCGCGATAGACTGGCGCCCGGATGGCGAAGACGGACCCGGGCATGTGCTGATGACCGGGCCGGCGACGCTCGCTTTCGAAGGCAGCTTCGATGCCGCGCTCTTGGCCGGGTGACGCGATGCCTCGTGTCGAGATCATCACCTTCGGCTGCCGGCTCAACGCGTTCGAGAGCGAGATCATCCGCCGCGCCGCCGCTGAGGCCGGGCTCGGCAACGCGGTCATCGTCAATACCTGCGCGGTGACCGCCGAGGCCGAGCGCCAGGCGCGCCAGGCGATCCGCCGCGCCCGGCGCGAGCATCCGGAAGCGCGGATCATCGTCACCGGCTGCGCCGCGACCCTCGCACCCGAGCGCTACGCCGCGCTCGGTGAGGTCGATCTCGTGCTCGACAACGAGGCCAAGCTGAAGAAAGAAAGTTACGGACTCGACCCGGACAGCCCTCACCCACCGGCCGCTATAGCGGCCGGTCCCCCCTCTCCCGCGGTGCGGGAGAGGGTAACAGACGCCGCTGCGCCCCTTACCCGCGCCCGCGCCTATCTGCAGGTGCAGCAGGGCTGCGATCATCGCTGCACCTTCTGCATCATTCCCTATGCCCGCGGCCCGAGCCGGTCGGTACCCGAGGGCGCGCTGGTCGACGAGGCACGGCGGCTGGTGGCTCTGGGCGTTCGCGAGATCGTGCTGACCGGGGTCGACCTGACCGCCTATGGCGCCGATCTGCCCAATCGCCCGAGCCTCGGGAAGATGGTGCAGCGCCTGCTCGCCGGCGTACCGGAACTCGCCCGGCTGCGCCTCTCCTCGCTCGACCCGAGCGAGATCGACGAGCCGCTCTGGGCGCTCTTCGCCGAGGAACCGCGGCTGATGCCGCATCTGCATTTCTCGTTGCAGGCCGGCGACGATCTGATCCTGAAGCGGATGAAGCGGCGGCACAGCCGCCTCCAGGCGATCGCGGCCTCGCGGCGCGCCCGCGCCTTGCGCCCGGAGGTCGCGATCGGTGCCGATCTGATCGCCGCCTTTCCGACCGAAACCGATTCCATGTTCCGGCATAGCCTCGATCTCGTCGATGAGTGCGGCATTGCCTTCCTGCACGTCTTTCCGTACAGCGCGCGGCCGGGGACGCCGGCGGCGCGGATGCCGCAGCTCGATCCGGCGCTGGTGCGTGAGCGAGCCGCCCGGCTGCGCGCCGCCGGCGCGGCGGCGCTCGACGCCGAACTCGCGTCGCGCGTCGGCAGCGAAGGCGCGGTGCTGGTCGAGCGCCCGGGGGTGGGGCGCGCCGAATTCTATGCGACGGTCAGCCTCGACGGCGCTCACGAGGTCGGGTCGATCGCGCGCGTGCGGCTGGTCGCGGCGAGCGGCCGCAATCTTGTCGGAGCACCGCTGACATGAGGTTCTGGCGGCGCGGCGTGCCGGGCGATCCTGCCGCGGATGCGGACGCCGTTCCGCCCGACGCGGGCGACATCGTCGCGGCGCAGACGGCGTCCCCGCCCCCGCCGATCGCCGCGCCGCCGCCGGACGCTGCCGAGCCGCGCGGCTGGCTCGGCCGGCTGCGCGCCGGCCTCACGCGCAGCTCGACGCGGCTGACCGAGGGGATCAACACGATCTTCGCTCGCCGCCGGCTCGACGATGCGGCGCTCGGCGAGCTCGAAGAGTTGCTGATCGCCAGCGACATGGGCGTCGGCGTCGCCGGCGAGGTGGTCGAGGCGCTCAGACGGACCCGCTTCAACCAGGAGGTCTCGCCCGAGGAGGTGCGCGCCGCGCTCGCCGAGGAGGTGATCCGGCTGGTCGAGCCGGTCATGAAGCCGCTGCGCATCGATCCGGAAACGAAGCCCTTCGTAATTCTCGTCGTCGGGGTCAACGGCAGCGGCAAGACGACGACGATCGGCAAGCTGGCGAAGCAGTACCGCGATGCCGGGAAGAGCGTGATCCTCGCAGCCGGCGACACCTTTCGCGCGGCCGCCGTCGAGCAGCTGCAGATCTGGGGCGAGCGCGCGGGGTGCCCGGTGCTGACCCGCCCGACCGGATCGGACGCGGCCGGGCTGGCCTACGACGCCTTGATGCGGGCGCGCGAGGAGCGGGCCGATCTGTTGCTGATCGACACCGCCGGGCGCCTGCACAACAAGGCCGATCTGATGGGCGAATTGCAGAAGATCGTGCGCGTCTTGAAAAAAGTCGATCTCCAAGCGCCGCATGCCGTGCTCCTGGTGCTCGACGCGACGGTCGGGCAGAACGCGCACGCCCAGGCCGAGATTTTCCGCGACATGGTCGGGGTCACCGGCATCGTCATGACCAAGCTCGACGGCACCGCCAAGGGCGGAGTCCTGGTGTCGCTCGCCGAGAAATACGGCATCCCGATCCACCTGATCGGCATCGGCGAGGGCGCCGAGGATCTCCGCCCGTTCGAAGCCCGCGCCTACGCCCGCAGCCTGGTCGGGCTGGATGCCTAATGTCGCTGTGCTGCCGCACTTCGCCGCGCGCGCACGAGCCGAAGAGCCATACTGACGCGTCATGGTCGCCCAGCGCATTCAGCACCATCCGGCGCAACTCGCCGATCGCCCGCTCGCGGGTCGAGTTCATGCCACGCGCATGGGTGTCCCCAGGTTAGTGCGGCGGGGTTCCTCCCCCGCTTTGCGGGGGAGGTGGCGAGAGAAGCGAGCCGGAGGGGGCGGCGGTTGCGGCCCGTTCGATCGCAATAAGAGCGCCCTCCAATCTCTCGTCCCGCAAGACATCACTGGCCGCAATCCTCAGGACCCTGATCCCGCGCCCGGCTAGAAATGCATCGCGGCGTGCATCGTGACGCACCTGAGCGGCGGCATCGTGCGCGAACCCGTCTACTTCGATCGCCAAACCGGCTGCTGGGCAATAGAAATCGAGAATGTAGGGCCCGATAGGATGCTGGCGGCGAAAGCGCAAGCCGGCCAGCCGGCTCTTCCGTAACGCCTGCCACAGCACGACCTCCGGGAGAGTCATTTGGCGGCGCAGTTCGCGCGCTCGCCCGAACGTCTTCGCCGGCGCTCGCATGCCCCCTCCATCACCCGTTGATCCTCCCCCGCGTGCGGGGGAGGTGGCGCGCCATGCGCCGGAGGGGGCGCTGCACGGCAAATATTTCCTCCACCGCGCTGTCGTACCCCCTCCACCATGCTGCGCATGGTCCCCCTCCCCCGCTACGCGGGGGAGGAACCGGCGTCTCCTCTGCCACAGCGCTTGCCGGCTTTCAGCAACCCCTGGTGAACAAGATAACCAAAAAATCGTGCTTAACGGAGAGCGTCGATCCTTGAACAAATGCGTCCAACACCGACATCTGGCCGCGTTGACCGCGGCGTCGCGCAGGGAGGAGAGACCATGAGTGCGATTCTGTGCCTTGGGAGTGATCTGGTACTCGCCGCCGTCATCCTCGGCGCGGCGGCCGCGATCCTCGCCGGCCTGACGATCCCGGCGCTCTTGGCGCACCCGCTCCTGGCAATGGTCATCGTGCTGCTCATCGCGGGGGCATTTAGTTAGAGAAGTCGGGGAGTTCTCCCCGTCGCCGGCGCCACTTTACTGCTCGCACCGATATCCCCAACGCGGCTGCGAACCATCGATTGCTGCGCGGCTGCGCAAACCGCGGGCCGCTGGCCACATGACGTTCGACAGCATAACGCAATTCGGTCGGCAAATCAAAGTCCATGAAGGTATCAAGTTTCTGGTGTACCTCGCCGTAAATCGAATCAATCAACAAGTCGCGCTTTGCCTGGAAGTGCTTTTCAGCATCTCGAAAAATCCTGTCGATTAACTTCAAGGCCGTTGCATCGGCATGGCGCTCGAATTCCTCGACCTCGCGCTGCAGGGCGACCTCAGCATGAACGGCGAGAGCCGCGACTTCATGCGCTGCGACCTCCTTCAGCCGCGCCTCGACATCCTTGGTCAGTGCGGCCACCTCGCTCCGCGAGAGTGCCTCTGACAGAAGGCCCACGAGCAATTCCTTTCCTTCGGTGGAGCGGAGGAACGCTTCGAGCCGCGCGCTCATTTCGCCCCGAAGTCTCTCGGCTTCTTGCTTCAGCGCCACGGCAAGCTCGACCTCGACTTCCTCCGAAATGCGCTTCAGCTGCTTGATCGCAGCTTGAGCCTCGGATCGGATATCCGTCGCGATTTCACCGACCAGCGGCCAAAGCGCGTCTCTTTTGAGCGCCTCCAATATTTGGCTAAGGATCGCCCGCCTTGCTCCATCGGAGCGCAGGCTATCCGCGACGATCTGATTCACGTCCAAGAGCCCGAAAAAAGCCATGTCAACCCTCCAAAAGGGAGGTGCTCCGGAGGCCAAGTGTGTGCGCCGTCCCTGCCATCTCACCCAGGGATCTCCTTGCCGGACCCCGGCTTTGGCCCGAGCGAAGGAGCGCTCCCTCGTCCGCTGACTAGCGCGTTCACATCTCCGTCACACGGGATACCAATCCCCGGCGCGAGAGCCGGCTGGTAAGGCCGGACTCCGCCCCCTGGAGCGATGCCAGTCTCGTGCCCGGCGGCTAATTTTTCAACACGCCTTATCCGGTTCGTCTTCGGCGTGGTGCCGGAAGCCGGCGGGCGAGGTAGGGGCGCAGGTATTGGCCGGTGTGGCTGTCGTCGCAGGCGGCGACCTCTTCGGGAGTGCCGGTGGCGACGATGTGACCGCCGCCGTCGCCGCCCTCGGGGCCGAGATCGATGATCCAGTCGGCGGTCTTGATGACTTCGAGATTGTGCTCGATGACCAAGACCGTGTTGCCGGCCGCAACGAGGGTGTGCAGCACTTCGAGCAGCTTCTCAACGTCGGCGAAATGGAGGCCGGTGGTCGGCTCGTCGAGAATGTAGAGGGTCCTGCCGGTGGCCCGCCTTGACAGTTCCTTGGCCAGCTTGACGCGCTGCGCCTCGCCGCCCGACAAGGTCGTCGCCGGCTGGCCGACATGGATGTAGCCGAGCCCGACCCGCTGCAGCGTCACCAGCTTGTCGCGGATCGCCGGCACAGCACGGAAGAATTCGGCGCCCTCGTCGACGGTCATGTCGAGCACGTCGGCGATGCTCTTGCCGCGGAACAGCACCTCCAAGGTCTCGCGGTTGTAGCGCCGCCCTTTGCAGACGTCGCATTGCACATAAACGTCCGGCAGAAAGTGCATCTCGATCTTGATCACGCCGTCGCCCTGGCAGGCTTCGCAGCGCCCGCCCTTGACGTTGAACGAGAAGCGGCCGGGGGCATAGCCGCGCGCCTTCGCCTCGGGCAATCCGGCAAACCAGTCGCGGATCGGGGTGAAGCAGCCGGTATAGGTCGCCGGGTTGGAGCGCGGCGTGCGGCCGATCGGCGACTGGTCGATATCGACGATCTTGTCGAGGAACTCGGCGCCGTCGAGCCGCTCGAACGGCGCCGGCGCCTCGCGCGCGTTGTTGAGCCGCTTGGCGAGCGCCTTGTACAAGGTCTCGACGATCAGCGTCGATTTGCCGCCGCCCGATACCCCGGTCACGCAACAGAACGTGCCGAGCGGGAATTCGGCCGTGATGTCCTTCAGATTGTTGCCATGCGCGCCGACGAGCTTGAGGATCTGACCCTGATGCCCGGTGCGGCGCCGCGCCGGGATCGCGATCTGGCGCATCCCGGTCAGATACTGGCCGGTGATGCTGCCGGGAACGCGCATGACCGCGTCCGGGGTGCCCTCGGCGACGAGGTGGCCGCCATGCACGCCAGCGCCCGGTCCCATGTTGACGAGCCAGTCGGCGGTGCGGATCGCCTCCTCGTCATGCTCGACGACGATGACCGTGTTGCCGAGGTCGCGCAGCCGCTTCAGGGTTTCGAGCAGGCGCGCATTGTCGCGCTGGTGCAATCCGATCGACGGTTCGTCGAGGACGTAGAGGACGCCGGTGAGGCCCGAGCCGATCTGCGAGGCGAGGCGGATGCGCTGGCTCTCGCCGCCCGACAAGGTGCCCGAAGCGCGCATCAGGGTCAGGTAGTCGAGCCCGACATTCTTCAGGAAGCCGAGCCGCTCGTTGATCTCCTTCAGGATGCGGGCGGCGATCTCGCGCTGGCTCGGGCTGAGCTCGGCGTCGATCCCGGCGAACCACGCCGCGGCCTGGGAAATCGACAAGGAAGCCGCCTCGCTGATGCTGCGGCGCGCGATCTTGACCGCCAGCGCCTCGGGCTTGAGCCGGGCCCCCTCGCACACCTCGCAGGTCTTCGAATTCTGGTAGCGCCCCAGTTCCTCGCGCACCCAGGCGCTGTCGGTCTCGCGATAGCGCCGCTCCATGTTGGGCAATACGCCCTCGAACGGGCGGTCGGTGGTGTATTGCCGCAAGCCGTCGTCATAGGTCATCTTGATCGGCTCGCCGCCCGAGCCGTAGAGGATCGCGCGGCGCATCCCGTCCGGCAAATCATGCCACGGCGTGTGCATGCTCTGCTTGAAATGCCGGGCGATGCTTTCGAGCGTCTGCGTGTAATAGGGCGAGGACGAGTGCGACCACGGGCTGACCGCGCCGTCATAAAGGCTGCGGCCGTCGTCGTGGACGACGAGATCGGGGTCGAAATAGAGTTTTGTCCCCAGCCCGTCACAGGCGGGACAGGCGCCGAACGGATTGTTGAACGAGAACAGGCGCGGCTCGATCTCGGGGATCGTGAAGCCCGACACCGGGCAGGCGAACTTGGCCGAGAAGATCGTCTCCTCGCCATTATCGGCGTCCTCGGTCAGGGCGATCCCGTCGGCCAGGCCGAGCGCGGTCTCGAACGAATTGGCCAGCCGGTTGCCGAGATCGGGGCCGACCACCAGCCGGTCGACGACGACCGAAATGTCGTGCGTAAAATTCTTCTTGAGCCCCTGATTATTATTAAGACGTGCGACCGCGTCGATCTCGTACATCTTGCCGTCGACCTTGACGCGCTGGAAGCCGCGCTTCTGCAGATCGACGAGTTCCTTCTTGTATTCGCCCTTGCGGCGCCTGGCGATCGGCGCCAGCAGATAGAGCCGCGTGCCTTCCGCCATCGCCGTGACCCGGTCGACCATCTGCGAGATCGTCTGGCTGACGATCGGCAATCCGGTCGCCGGCGAATAGGGCACCCCGACCCGCGCCCATAACAGGCGCATGTAGTCGTAGATCTCGGTCACCGTGCCGACCGTCGAGCGCGGGTTGCGCGAGGTCGTCTTCTGCTCGATCGAGATCGCCGGCGACAGCCCCTCGATCGAATCGACGTTCGGGCTTCTGCATCAGCTCGAGGAACTGGCGGGCATAGGCGCTGAGGCTCTCGACATAGCGCCGCTGGCCCTCGGCATAGACCGTGTCGAAGGCGAGCGAGGACTTGCCCGAGCCCGACAGCCCGGTGATCACCACCAGGCTGTCGCGCGGCAGGTTGACATCGATGTTTTTGAGGTTGTGCTCCCGCGCGCCGCGGATGCGGATGTATTGCATGATCCGACTTTAGCGTGCCGCTGCTGCGGATTCTACGGACACCGCGCCAAGCGCGGAGATGAGAGCAAAACCAACCGCTTACCGCTGACGGAGCGGAGCGTCCGCAAAGGCGGCGAAGGATCGCCGTCGCGCCGCTCTTCGCCCGTCCGTTGCGTACTCCGCGCTAATACCAAATCCCGCTGATTAGAACCGATGGGCCCAATCGCGCAGGCCGATCGACATGATAGTCCATGGCCGGTCAACGAGCTTGTTCCAGGCATGACAGCAGTGATCGAGGATGTCGCCGTACGACTGGAAGACCCGGTTGGAGAGCCAGTTGTCGCGCATGTACTGCCAGATGTTTTCGACCGGATTGAGTTCCGGCGACTTCGGGGGCAGCGGCATCAGGGTGATGTTGTCGGGGATGTCGAGCTTGGCGGAGAGGTGCCAGCCGGCCTGATCGAGCAGCAGGACGGCATGGGCGCCCGGTGTAACCGTTCGGGAGATTTCGGCCAGGTGCAGCGCCATCGCGGCGGTATTGCAGCGCGGCAGGATGAGGCCGGCGGCAGTCCCCTTGGCCGGACAGATCGCGCCGAAGATATAGGTCGAGCGCGTTCTCTGATCGTGGGGTGCCGAGGGCCGCGTCCCGCGCCGTGCCCATCGCCGGGTGATCTTGTTCTTCTGGCCGATCCGGGCCTCGTCTTGAAACCAGATCTCTATCGGCTTGCCGGCCGCGTCGCGCTTGGCAATCACGTCGAGGCTCTCGGCGAAGTTTTTTTGAACGCCGCCAGGGCCTCGCCATCCTGGGCGTGGTGCCGGGGTCGCGCCGACAGCTTGCGCAAGCCCAGAGCGCGCAATTCGCGGCTCAGCGTCTGCTTGCTGATCGAGATGCGGAATTCCTCGAACACCCATTGCGCCAGATCGACCAGCCGCCAGCGGACAACGCCGTGAACCGCCGGGATCGGACCGCTCTCGACGATCTCCAGCAACGCTTGCCGGTGCGCTTCGGTGAGCAGCGGCGCGTTGCCCGGGGCCTTGCCGTTCACCAAGCCAGGCGGCCCCTCGGCGTTGAAAGCCAACACCCAGTCCCGCACCGTTTGCAGCCCGACGCCACCCATCTTGGCGGCCTCGGTGCGAGATCCGCCGTCATAGATCGCCGCCAGAGCCAACAAGCGTCGGGTCTGAGCGGCATCCACAGACCGCTTCGCCAGATCGCGCAATCCTACCGCGTCGTAACCCTCCCGAAGGCGAACCGCTGCCGCCATGGCAAACCCCCTCTCGTTTGCCACGGTGAATCACATTCTCCTCGCCTTGGGAATCCCCTACGTGAGTCGCGCTCGGAGGGACTTGGTATAAGGCGTTGTTTTCGGCCGGGATCGCCGCGACGCGAATCAGTCGCTGACGGCCGGCGGGACGTAGCCCTTCGGCGCCTCCTGCATCAGCGCCAGCGTATGTCCATCGGGATCGTCGAAAAACGCCATCCACAAATCATGGTCGTCCATCCGAGCGATCCGCCGCGGCTCGCTGTCGAAGGCGGCGCCACGCCCGCGCAATTCCCGCACCGCCAGGGCAATATCGGCGCAGCGAAAATAGATCACCGACGAATAGGGCAAACGTTCCGGATGGTGGTCTTTTCGAGCGGCAACCGGACCCCGGCGCAATCAAAGAAGGTGAGATCGCCAAAGCGGAACAGCTTCTGCAGGCCAAGCACCGTCTCGTAGAACTGCTCGGCGCGATCGACATCGGTGACGCCGAGCGCGATCTGACCGATATGGCTCAAATCCAGGCGCATCGCGGCTCCCTTCGCTCTGGACTCTCGTTGGATCTTAGAAGCGCACGCGAACCCCGCCGAACACGGCAATCGGCGCGGCGGGGCCAAGGAACCTGTTATCGACGCCGGGGCCGTTGGTGACCGCGCCGGGCGGAATTCCGGGCGCGCCGATCCCGGTCGGATCGCCGAACGCCCCAAAGGTGGCGTAACGCGCGTCGAGTGCGTTCTGCAGGTTGGCAAACAATTCGATGTTCTTGCTCGCCCGGTAGGAGGTGTGGAGATTGACCACCGCGTAGCCCGCCAGCGGCGGGTTCTGGTTGGATTCGTCGCCGCGCAGATACTGGTCGCCGTAGTAGGTGAGGACGCCGCCGACGGTCCAGTCCGGCGTGATATGATAATCGGCTCCCACCTTGAGCTGGTTCTCGGGAATGCCGGGCAGGCGGTCGCCCGGCACGACATGAATATTGCCGTTGGCGTCGGCGAAGGGATTGTTGGGCGAGCTCAGGGTGAGCGGCGACTCGAAGGTGGCCTGCACCAGACTGTAGCTGGCGTAAGCCGACCATTTCTCGTCCTTGTAGGTAAGGCCGGTTTCGATCCCCTGGCGGCGCGTGGAGCCGATATTCTGGAAGAAGCCGGTGCTGATCGAGGTGGCGACACCGTAGATGTCGTCCGTCAGATCGGTGCGGAACAGCCCGAAATTCCAGCTGAACTTGCCGGGAACCGTGTCCGGCATCGCGAAATTGCCGCGCAGACCGGCCTCATAGGTGTGCGAGACCACCTGCTTCAGCGTCGGCGGATCGGAGGACAGCGACGAGGGAAGCAGGCAGGGCTGCGCCGGGTTGGAGCACTCGATCTCGCTCGGCGTCGGAGCGCGATTGCCTTCCGAATAGCCGGCATACGCGGTCAGCCGGTCGGTGATCTTGTAGGTGCCGCCGATCGCCGGATTGAGCCGGCTGTAGCGATTGTCGCCGGAGAGGTCAGATCCCAGGTGATCGGTCAGCGCGATCTCGGCGATGTTGTAGCGAGCGCTCCCGGTGACGGCGAGTTCCGGCGTCAGGTTAAAGGTATCGGTGGCAAAGATGCCGTAATAATTGTTCGTCGCGCTCAGGCTGACCGGGGTGGCGCTGAACCCGGTATTCTCGGCCGTATCGACGAAGAAACCGGACGGCTGGACCTGCAGCGCGGCATTGATGACGCCGACTTCCGCCGATGACTGGAAGTCGACGGTGGAATGGTCGATGCTGCCGCCGAATACGAAATGGTTCTCGCGGCCGAACAGTTTTCCCGTATAGGTGGTCTGCAGCGTGCCGCCCAGCCCGACGGCATGGATCGTCTCCCGGTCGTTCTGGCCGATCGGTGTCGTGCCGCCCTGAGAAATGTCGGGTATCGCGGTGCCGTTCGACCCGATCAGCGGCGTCGCGCCGCCCGGCTGGCAGAGCAAGCCGTTGGCCGGTGTGCAGGCGGTATATTCCGTCGTATCGCCGTTGACGACCGTCTGGTGAAATTCCCGGCGATAGGCGTTGGCTTGAACGGTCAGCGCGTCGGTCACATCATAGGATCCGTTCAGCGTCACGAACTCCAATTGGTTGACGTTGTTCTGCGGGGTCGTAAAGTCGAGCGTCCGGTTGACGGCGAGCACCTGCGCGGGAGTAGTGCCTTCGCCGGATAGAAAATTGTCCGCGCCGCTGAAGCTGATGTCGAGCGACCCGCGGTTGCCGCGTCCGCCGACATCGGCGTAGAGCTGGCGCACATGGTCCGGCGAGAATTGCCGCCAGCCGTCCTCGTCGAACATCCGGCCGGCGATATACGTGGCGAAGTCCCCTACCCGCCTGCCGTATTCGAACAACTCGCTGCGTTGACCGAACGATCCGCCGGCGAATTCGCTTTGGAAGCCCTGATAGGTGAACCCGTTCTTCATGGTGACGACGACGGCGCCGCCGAGCGCGTTGAGCCCGTAAACCGGATTGGCGCTGACCAAGTCGAGGCGATCGATCGCGATGTCGGGGATCAGGTCCCAATTGACGGCGTCGCCGAACGCCTCGTTGACGCGGACGCCGTTCTGATAGACCGCGAGCCCTTGGGGCGTCCCGAGGGCCGGCGAGGCTTCGAAGCCCCGGTAAAGCACGTCGGGCTGGAACGGGTCGCCCAAATTGGCGCTCACGTTCACGCTGCCTGCTTGATCCGTCAGCCCGCTGATCAGGCTCGCAGAGCCCTCGCGCGTCAGCGCGGACGAGTTGAGCTCCTGGACATTGGCCGGCACCTTGTCGCGGTCGATGCCGATGCCGGGCAGCGGGCTGGTCGCGATCACCTCGACGGTCGGCAATGTCACGGTCGGCGCCGTTTCAGGATTTGAAGCGGCCGGCGACACCTGCGCTGCCGCGGCGGCTGGGAGCAGGACCGCAGCGGCGAGGGCTACGATCTTCCTGCGAGCGAGCCGGTGAAACCGCCGTCCCGGCCGCTTTGGCTGCGGCTCAGGCTGCTGGGTCCGGCCACACACCCGGCGGGCCTGCGGCAATCGCCGTGCCGCCATGTCCGTCGCAATCCCATCCGGACCGACACCCGCGCGGGCGGTGCCGGCCACGCCCCGATAAGCGGGACCGCTGCGGCGCGGCTCAGCCCTTGACCCCACCCATCGTCAGGCCGGCGCTCATGTACCGACGGAACGCGTAATATACCGCGACTGGCGGCAGCGCATAGATGACGGCGGTCGCCATCATGTAGTTCCACGGCGACTCGTCGCTGTTGAGGAACTGCACGATCGCGACCGGCACCGTCATGCTCTTGGTCGATGACAACAGCAGGAACTGGTAGAGAAATTCGTTCCACGCCAAGAGCATCGCGAACGTGCCGATCGCGACCAATGCCGGCACCATCAGCGGCAGATAGATGCGGAAGTAGATCTGGATCGGCGAGGCGCCGTCGATGCGGGCCGCCTCGTCGAGCTCGATCGGGATGCTGCGGCCGTATTGCTGGAAGATGAAGATCGCATACGGGGTGGCGAAGGCGACCAGCGCGAAGATCACGGCCCACAGATTATTCATCATGCCGTAGTCCGCCATCAGGCGATAGAACGGGATCGCCAGGAACGACGCCGGGATCACATAGGTCAGCAACGCCGCGTTGGTGACGAGCCAGCCGTGCTTGATGCGCAGACGGCCGACCGAAAAGGCGGCGAGCGAACCGACCGACAGGGTCAACAGCACCGTCATCGCGGCAAGAAACACGCTCCTGCCGAATTGTTCCCAGAAATACTGCAGGTACCAGTAATGCTCGGTGATCACGACCCCGTAGCTGTCAACCGAGGGATGCGGCGGAAACACATGGCTCGACAGCACATCGCTGTGCGAGTCGAACGAAACCATGATCATGTTGTAGATCGGCAAGAGCGACCAGATCACCAGAAAGACGCCGAGGATGGCTGCCCCGACATTGGTCATGTAGCGCCGCCGCTGCGCCGTGCGGACCGCACGCAGCACGTCGGGGTTGACCTGCCCTCTGACCCTGCCTTCGACTGCTACGGCGGTCATCGTTATTGCTCCACGGCCATCGAGCGCAATTTGTGCATCAGAAAGATCACCAGCGGGATCATCAGCGGCAGCGCCGACATCACGCAGGCGACCCCGAGATTGGGATTCGACAGATCGAACGCGTCGCGGATGCCGAGGTTCGCCAGCGTGAAGGTCGTCAATGCCGGCCCGCCGTTCGTGATGAAGAACGGTGTGGCGAAATCGCCGACCGTGAAGATCGTCAACAGCAGCGTGTTGACGAAATACAGCGTCGCGAGCAGCGGGAACGTAATGTGGAAAAAGCGTCGCAGCCCGGTGGCGCCATCGACCGCGGCCGCCTCGTAATACTCGGGCGAGATCGCCATCCGGCCGGCGATGAAGATGACGGTCCAGAACGGCATGAACTTCCAGATGTACGAGGCGATGATCGAGCCGAGCGCCAACCAGTGCGAGTCGAGCCAGAACGGACCGTTGATGCCGAACATCTCCCACAGCAGGTTGTTGAGCAGCCCCCACTGGCCGTCAAGCATCCAATGGATCGAGATGAAGGTCGGCAGCGCCGGCACCGCCCACGGCAGCACAAAAACGATCAGCAGCGCCTTGACCCACCAGCCTTTCCGCACAAAGAAACCCGACAGCAGAAAGGCGCAGACCATCTTCAGATTCACCCCGACCACCAAGTAGATCAGCGTATTGATCAACGTATTTATATATATGGGATCGTCCCACAGGTCCTTGTAGAGGGCCAGGCTGTGGCCCATCCACAAGCCGTAGACGATCGGATAGGCAACGAACGTCACGAACACCGCGAGATAAGGTACAACAAAGGCGAGCGCCCAGACGTATTCCGAGCCTTTCAGGTGGCCCAACAGGAAATCTGCGATGGGACGCCGCCCGATTGTCGGGCGACGCCAGTCGAGTACGGATACGCTCGCCATTGGCGTCGCCTCTCGAGCTCTGCACGATCGGGTATTTGGTGAAGATCTCTTCAATCCGCTTGAGCGCCTTTTCCGTTTCCTGTTCCGGCGACGCTCCCTTGTTCATGACAGCGAACGCGCCGGTCATGAAGACATGCTCGGAGCCGACCTGCGCCATCGCCGGGTTGTACGCCTCGTAGACCGGGAACGTCGGGCTGATCACCGACTGCGTGGTGTACGCCGTGCGATGCGGGTCTTGCTTGAGCCAGAACGGGTCGCTCTTGACCATTGCGGGGATCGGCAGCGCCCAGCGGCCAAGCCCGCCCTTCAGATACTCGTTCAACACCTTCGGCTGCACCATGTATTTGCCGAATTCCTTGGCCACCGAGACGTTTTTGGCGCCCTTCGGGATCACCGGGCCAAATACCGCGATCTGACTCGCCAACTCCTTGCCGTCGTTGCTGAGCGGCAGGCCAAGGGTCAGGATGTCGTCGTATTCCGCTTTGTTGTGATAGAGCGCGACCTCGGTCGAGATCGTACCGTCGAAATCCATCACCATCAATTTCGAGTGGAAGGCGTTGTTGTCGTCGGCGTCGTTCCAGTTGACGCAGTCCGGCGGGACATAACCTTCCTTGAACGGGGTGGTCAGGCTCGTCATCGCCTGGACGACTGCGGCCTTGATCTTCGGATCGTCGGTGTGCAGCTTGCCGTCAGGGGTGACGAGGCCCTGGCCGCCATAGGCGACCATCCAGGCGTTGAAGGTGTTGAGCGAGTCGACGCCGTTAGCCTGCACCTGGTAGCCGAGCCCGTAGACGTTGCGCATCCCCGCCGCCCGCAGCCCTTTCTGCACCGGCTTGAAGAAGTCCATGAAGGCGTCCCAGGTCTTCGGCAGGTCCGCAATCTTGGAGCCGCCCTTTTCCACCAGCGACTGCCAGATATGGAACGGCACCGCCGCGATCTTCATCGGGACGACGTAGAAATTGCGCTTTTTCGTGACATTGTTGTAGTAATAGCAGCAGGGCAGTGCGCTCGGGCTGAATTGGTCCTTCATCGGGTTGACGATATCGTTGACATCGACGAGGTGGTCGTCCCACGACTGCAGCGGGGCAAGCGCAAAATCCGCGACCTCGACCATGTCCGGCACGACGCCGCTGGTGATCGCCGAGATTGCCTTCTGGCGCAATGCCGCGTACGGAATGATGCTGGCCTCGATCTTGTTGCCGCTTGCCTTCTCGTAATCCGCGGCCATCGCCTTGAAGGCGGCATCCTCCTCGGGCACAAAACCCTGCGTCCACCACACTTCTGCGGTCGCGGCAGCGGCATTGGCGACGTAAGGTCGCGCCAGCGCCCCCGCTGCAGCTACGCCCAAGGACGCACGAAGCACCGAACGTCGCGTAAGACTGGCCATACCTTCTTTCCTCCCCTCGCCGCATTGCACACCCGCCGCGGGCACGTTGCGGGCCGCGTCGGAAGCGCAGTATATATGCAGAGGAGTTGGGCGAATTCAATCGGCGAATCGCGGCCCGCCGACGCTGCCGCTATCTTTTCTGCCGAGCCCGGCCCGCGCGCCGCCGCCAGGATCTGCCCAGGCGGCGGAGACGCCCCTCGCCGCCTGCTACGTCGCCGCGATCGGGTATTTGGCGAAGATCTCATCGCAGCGCTTGAACGCCATGTCGACCGCCGCTTCCGGCGTCATCCCGTGGTTGATGACGTCGCTCATCGCGAGCGCGAACACATGCTCGGTGCTGACCTGCGCCCGTGCTGGGTTGAACACCTCGTAGGGCGGGATCGTCGGGCCGTACACCCCCTGCTTGGTATAGGCCGCGAGCGGTTCGTTTTTCGGGTCGAGCCAGAACGCCTTGTCATGATCGGCGATCGTCTTCATCGGCGGCAGAAAGCGCCCGAGCCCACCCTTCAGATAGGCGCCCAGCACTTTCGGCTCGATCGAATATTTCAGGAACTCTTTTGCTGCCGCGATGTTCTTCGCGCCTTTCGGGACCACCGCCGTGAACACACCCAAGACGCTCGGCACCGGTTTGCCGTCGTTGTCGAGCGGCAGACCGAGAGTCAGGATGTCGTCGTACTCCGCCTTCTGCTTCCACAGCGCCACTTCGGTCGAGATCGTGCCGTCAAAATCCATGACGACGAGCTTGGCATGGAACGCGTTGTTGTCGTCGTTGTCGTTCCAGCTCTGCATCGCCGACGGTATAAAGCCATTTTTGTAGTCATTCGTCAGCCTGGTGACCGCCTTGACCGCCGCCGCTTTGATCTTCGGGTCGTCGGTGTGCACCTTGCCGTCCGCCGTGAACAAGTCCTTGCCGCCGTAGGCGACCATGAAACTGTCGAACTGAGCGACAACATCGAACCCGACCGCCGAAATCATGATGGAATAGGCATAAATGTTGCGCATGCCCTGCGCTCGCAACTTCGTCTGCACCCCCTGGAAAAAGTCGAGAAAAGCGTCCCAGGTCTTCGGGATGTCCGTGGGTTTGTAGCCGGCCTTCGCGAGCAGCGATTTCCAGACATGGAACGGAATCACCGCCACCCGATGCGGGATCATGTAATAGCTGCGTTTTTTGGTGACGTTGTTGTAGGCGTAACTGGTCTGCAGCACCGACTTCGTGAACAGCGGTTTCTGCGTCTCGATGACATCGCTGAGGTTGACCAGCTGGTCATTCCACGCGCTCAACACGCCAAAGAAATAATCGCCGACACCGAGGACGTCGGGGACGACGCCGCTGCCAAGCGCGGCGATTTCCTTCTGCCGCATCGCGGCAAACGGCAGGATGCTGTAGTCGATCTTGTTGCCGCTCGCCTTCTCGTAGTCGGCGACCATCTGCTTGAAGGAGATGTCTTCTTCCTGGGCGAAGCCCTGCACCCACCACAGCTGCACGGTCGTCGCCGCGGCGTTGGCGATATAGGGCCGCGCCAATGTCCCGGCCGCCGCCAGACCCAGAGAGCCACGGAGCATCGAACGCCTGGTGAAATTGGCCATTGCCGTCTCCTTCCCATTCCGGTCGCGCCCCGTTGTCGGGCGCCTTCTGCATCGGATTTGCCCGGGCAACATAGGACCGTCGGCCCGGCCGGGTCAATTTCTTGCGTCCGGCTCTTCCGGCCGGTCGCGGCACCCCGGCGATCGGAAGAATGAAGTAGGAACGTCCGCGCGGGCCGATTAAGATGCGGCTCCCGTCCCACCAACCTCCGGTGCCCCCATGGCTGGCAGCGTCAACAAGGTCATTCTCGTCGGCAATCTCGGCCGCGACCCCGAAATCCGCTCGACCCAGGATGGCGTGCGCATCGCCAACCTCAACCTCGCGACCTCGGAAAGCTGGCGCGACCGGGTCTCAGGCGAGCGCAAGGAGCGCACCGAATGGCACCGCGTCGTCATTTTCAACGAGCGGCTCGTCGAGATCGCCGAGAAATACCTGCGCAAGGGCTCGAAGATCTATGTCGAGGGCGCCCTGCAGACCCGCAAATGGACCGATAACGCCGGCGTCGAGAAATACTCGACCGAGGTGGTATTGCAACGCTTCCGCGGCGAATTGACGATGCTGGATGGCGCCGGGGGCGCCCGCGGCAGCCAGGGCGGGGCGATGGAAGGTGGCTACGACGAGGGCGATACCGGCGATTTCGGCAGCGCCCCGCGCGCCGCCGCCGCCGCCCCGATGGGCGGGGGGCGCGGCCGCGCCGCCAACGCCGACCTCGACGACGAGATCCCGTTCTGAGGCCTGGCGATTGACAGCCGTGCCGCAATTTCTCTAAGAATGCCGGGCACGCGCCTGCGAACGAAGCTCGGCGAGACCCAGAAGCACCGCGCCCCAGACCCTACGCCTGAGGGCATTCGTCGGCGCCGCTCGGCTGCAAATTGAGTGCTCACTGTGCTCAAGGCCGCGCTCAACCATGCCAATCGTGAAGGGCGCTGCTCGACAGATGACGGTTGGCGCCGGGTTCACGCGTTCCGGGAAGCCGATGCCGCCCGGCTTCGGTATTTGTCGGATGACGAGACCCGCCGATTGGTGGGTGCCTGCGAGCCCGATTTCCGAGCGCTGGTAACCGCGGCGCTGTTAACGGGCTGCCGCTACGGCGAGCTGGTGGCGCTCACTCTGCAGGACTTCAATCCTGATTCCGGAGCACTTCGGATAGCTACTACTGGATCGATTCTAACGTTTGCCTCCCGCGTTTGACAGCGGCGAGGATGGCATCGGCGGATTTGGTCCAGACGAACGGCTTGGGCTTGTCGTTGGCTTCGGCGATGAAGCGGTTGATGGCGGCCTGAAGCTCGACGATCGATTTGAACACGCCGCGTTTCAGCCTTTGGCGGGTGAGCCTGGCAAACCAACCCTCGACGGCATTGGCCCAGGAGCATGAGGTCGGGGTGAAATGGAAGGTGAAGCGCGGATGGCGGACGAGCCGATCGCGCACCGTGGGATGCTTGTGGGTGGCATAATTGTCGAGCACCACGCGGACCTCCTTGCCGGCCGGCACGTCGCGCTCAACGGCATTGAGAAAGCGGATGAATTCCTGATGTCGATGGCGTTGCATGCAGCGGCCGATGACCTTGCCTTCGAGGACATCGAGGGCGGCGAACAGGGTGGTGGTGCCGTTTCGCTTATAATCGTGGGTCATGGTGGCGCAGCGTCCCTTCTTCATGGGCAGCCCCGGCTGGGTGCGATCGAGGGCCTGGATCTGGCTTTTCTCGTCAATGCTGAGCACGACGGCATGGGCCGGCGGATCGATATAGAGACCAACCACGTCCTTGAGCTTCTCGGCGAATTTGGGATCGTTGGAGAGCTTGAAATTGCGCACTCGATGCGGCTGGAGGCCGTGGGCCTTCCAGATCCGCCGCACCGAGGACGGGCTGATCCCCACTGCCTGGGCCATCGCCGGGGCGGTCCAGTGGGTGGCCTCATGCGGCGGGGTTTGGTTGGTCAGCGCGACGACACGATCGATCGTCTCGATCGGCAAGGGCGGGATGCGCGAGGGCCGGGTCTTGTCACGGGTGAGCCCATCAACCCCGGCCTGCATGAAGCGCTCCTGCCAGCGCCATACGGCTTTCTTGCCCTTGCCGACCGCGCGCGTGACCGCGTTGGTGCCTTTGCCGTCGGCCGTCAGTACAATCATCCGGGCACGCCAGACGTGCTTCTGCGGGCTGTTGCGATCCCGGATGATGGCGTTCAGCCGAACCCGATCGTCCGGCGTCAAGGTGATCGATATTCCTGGGCGCATGGTGCAGAATCGCACGAAACCGCACCCTGCGGAACCCCTATCGGGACCCTTCCGTCAGGTGTGATCCACTAGCAAGAGCGGGAAGCCCCGGCACGTCGTCCTGACCGAGGAGGGAAGAGTTTTCTTTGCCGCTGCGGTTGATGTGCAGCCGAATGGCGCCCGCGTGCTGCTCCGGAAAACCGGGCGACGGTGGGCCAAATCCGAGCAGCAACGCCCACTCGTTGCCGCGTGTGCTGCCGCGGAAATTGATCCACCGATCAATTTTCACGGCCTGCGCCACACGTATGCGAGCCGCCTCGCGACGCGTAAGGTCCCGCTCGCGGTCATCGCTGCCCAATTAGGTCATGCGGATACTCGCATGGTCGAAAAGCACTACGGCCACCTGTCGTCTGGGTATGTCGCGGAAACCATTCGGGCAGCATTTGGGACAGCCGGCCTGGTAAACCTAGCATCAGAACCCGGACTGGCGGAGTCAGAGTCCAACACTTCCCTTTGATATCACGTCGCTTTTTTTTCCAAACGAGGAGAAAACCACCCGTGGCGGATCAAGTGGTTGTGTTGATTTTCCCAAACGATTTCACCGTCGCACCAACCCAACGACCGGCAGCCGCCACACCCGGCCGCCAGCGCCGTCCTCACGGACATCGGCCATGTCGCCGGTAACGCTCGCAACCACCCCTTTGTGGCGATCCCAAACGACAACATCGCCGCGCTTCAACCCGATGGATTCGGGCGTCAACATTCCCGGTTGCGGGCGGATCTTCTGCCGGCGCTGGCTGGCCTTGTCCCGGCCGAAACGGTCGCTACGGTTACCCATGCCCTTACTATAGCAGACGGTTAGCCGCCTTGGCCCGCGAAACCCGCTCCCGCGCACCCTACGTTGGCTTCAAGAGGGCAAATCGGAACGCCGAATTGTGGAACCCGCGACCAAAGGGCCGTTGACGCTCTGAAATGACCCACCGATCCTGTTGAACGGATGAGTACTGCTCCCGGTGGGGCGCGCGGGCTTCAAACCCCTGAGAAACGCAAACAAATCAACGTCGCTTCTGGAAAACGGCGGGCCCAGCGCAGACCGGGCATCAATTCTGCAATCTTTCGATCGCCAGATGGGCCGCCCCCGGCAGGCGCGGCCAGTCGGTCAGCGTGTCGTCAACATCGCTCAGCACAAACCGGATCTGGCGGCATAGCGCCGCGGGGAACTGCTCGAAGGGCTGCATGCGGGGCCGATCATACCTCGGACCCGACGAACCGCAGCACGCGCCGCAACAGGTTCGGCGCCTGCGGTGCGGAGGCTGCGGGCGGGGTCGCCCGGGAGCCCCGGTTGCGCGGGTGGATCACCATCGCGCCGGATTGCGGCATCGGCGGCGCCGGTCGCGCGCGTGGCGGCAGCCGGACCCGCGGGCGGGGGATGCCGGGTGCCGCCGGTCGAACCGCCACTGGGCGAACCGCCGCCGGGCGAACCGCCGCCGGGCCGGCGCTCGGCCGGAGCGCGCGCACGATGTCCCGGTTTCCGCGGCCGGGCTGCCACTGGCTGACCGCAGGCCGCGCCGCAGGCTGTGGCGGCGGTGCCGGGGGTTGCGGTGTTGGTGCGGGAGATTGTGGCGTCGGCGCGGGTGCAACGGCAGCGACCGGCCTTGTCGAGGTCTCATTGCCCCGCAGGCCGGCAGCGAGGTCGCGGAGGAGCCCCGCCAGCTTTTGCTGCGTTCCGGCGGCCGCGGGTGCGGCCGGCGATGGCGCGACGCTTTCGCCGCGGTACAGCCGAAATCGCATCTCCGCCTCGGAAATGATTTCGACCTCATGCGCATTTTCGGTGCTGATCCCAAGACGGGTGTGCTGCGACCAAAACCGCCGCTCCGAATAAGGCGGTTCGACCAGCCCGACCACGCTGACGCAGCGCCCGATCCAGCGCTCGTCGGGAGTTTCGCGCAGCGGCACCGGGGCCTCGACCCAGATCATCACCTCGACGCTGTCGCCGCGCCCCGCCGCGAAACTCAGCGAGACGCACGACTTGCCGCGGCGGCGGCCGCGCTCGCCCAGGCCATTCCTGACGCTCAGAACGCGCCCGACCAACTCGACCCGCTGCCCGACACAGTGCTGCACGGCGGCGAAATCCTCGGCGTGGAGGACCGGATAGGGCGCGATGTGACGCGCCGCGCGCGGGTGCGCACCAGCAGCCGGATTGTCAGCCGGCGGGGTGGCGGATGACGATGCGGACGCATCGGGGATGTTCCGGCCGGCCCGGAAGTCGGCCAGCCTGGGCACCGCCTGGATGTCTGCCCGGCAGATCGCCGCGAAATTCTGCGCTGCCTGTGCGAGTGCGGGATGGCGCCGCAGGATGCCGAATATCCCGGAGCGATCGGGGTCGGTGAAGTCGTTGGCGCGGAACAGGATCGTTTCGCCTCCCTGGCGAAAGCGCCGGTACAGCGACGGGTCTTCGATCAGCGCGGCGAGGCTCAGATCGACCGCGATGAACGAGAACCGGTCGAGCGTCGGCCCGAAATGCGCGGGGGTGCGCTCGGGATGCTGGAAGTGCTTGTGCCCGCTTTCGCTGCCGAACCCGGCGGGCATTCCCGGCACGTAGACCCCGTCGTAGTCGACCAGCTTCAGCCCGCTAGGCGAAACGATGACGTTGCCGTTCTGGATGTCGCCATGAGCGATCCCGTGCTGTTCGAGAAAACCGGCGAGCGCGACGAACTCTTGGCGCAATCGTTCCAGCGCCTGGCGGTTGCCGCTGTTCCGGTCGAGCCACATCCCCAGCGGGTCGCCTTCGGCCCACTCCATCCTGACGACGGGATACCAGCCGCCGCGAATCCGGATCCCGTCGGCCAGGTAATCGAACCCGACGAAACAAGCGCTGTTGAGCTCCCTCCTCGCGACCGCCTTTGGTGGTCACGTGCAGGTTGAACAGCAGGTTCGGACCGTCATTGGTGTGGAGCTGGCGCAGCGCGTCCGCCACATCCTCGGGGTTGCCGTCGGTCGCTTCGCCGTCGGTTACATGCAGGATCGTCGGCGGGTAGGAATTTGGGTGCGCGTCGCACCACTCCGCCATCAGCCCGGCCGCCCGGGTCAGCGCCGCCCGCATCGGCGTGCCGCCCTCGTTGCGCGGCTCGAACCAGATCGGGAATTTGGTTTTCTGCTCGACGACGCCGCCGGCGCCGTCATCGACCGAACGCACCCGCTCCTCGACCCGCAACGGGGCCTCAGCCACCGCAGCGATCGGGTGCATGACGCCCGACGCCAGGGCACCGCCGAGGCCGCTCGCCACGCCCGGGCCGCTGTAGCCGAGCACGCCGATTTCGAAATAATTGCGGATTCCGTCGGCCTTCGAGCAGTTGGTGATCAGGGTGTAGAGGGTCTTGTTCAAGACGTCGGCGACGAATTCCGACTTCATGCGGCCGCCCTCGGGCCGCTCGTCCATGGAGCCCGATTGCCGAAAGCGGACCTTCGTCGAGATATCAAGCACCGAGGGGAAGCCTCCCCCGGACCGGATGAGCGGGCCCACCGGGTGCCTTTTCCCGGGCGATGAGTCGCTCCGGAAATTAACGATTTGACTCGCGCTTGTCATAAGAGGCTTGTACGCTATCGCACGTTTACCTGCGATCCTTGGGCGCCGTTGGCTGAGAGAGGCGTGTGCACCCGGAAGAGGGGTTGCGCCCGCTGCCGCCCCCTCGTTTCCCCGGAAGGTGCGGTGATGACGAACCGCGAACGGTACATCATCACGCTGAGCGCGCGTTTCAATTATCCACGCGCGCCGAGGCAATTGCGAACTCCACGGAAGACTACGAGGCCGTTAAAATGAATATTAGCGTTATCAAAATATGCCAGATGGCGGACTCACTGATGACGCCCATAGGAAAATCGTCGATGAGATGCTCGCCGACGCCCAAACACTGCCGTCTAACCTTCGCACAGGCGCCACCCCCAACGTCGGTTTCGGAGGAAACCCCATGCCCACATATCAATGCTGCTTCCTCGGTGAGGATAATCAACCCGTGAGAACTGAGGTTCTTAGCGCCCGCGATGAACTCGGCGCGCGCCGAGAAGCCATGAACCTTATGATGAGGGTCGGACGCTTCTCTGGCTACGAGCTGTCGGCTGAAGGCCGGATAATCATGGAATACAGGCCGATCGACGAAAGTAGTACGAGCGGTCGATAGAGCCTCTCTACCGCTCGCCCGCTCGTGCGGCAGGTAGAGTCGGCAAGAGACTGCCAAAGACTGGCTGTACGATTGGCAATCAACAAGCTGGCCACGATTTTGGGATGCTTACCGGACTGGCCGCAAAAGTGGAGCGTCACCCCGATCGAACGCCGAAGCTTCTTCGGATTGTCGGTATCCTCAGCACGGCTTCATTCGACGTGCGATCCTCTCGTCTCGTCGTCGCTTTGGCGCGTGTCCGCGGCTGATACGGCGATCGGATTGGCGGACGAGCGAACGGTCGACATCGGCGCTCGTTGATCTGAATCAACGCACCCGCAACCGAAGACCATCAGCATATTAATGGCCCAGAAGGAATTGGCGCGTGCCGGTCTGGCAACCATCGGAGCAAATATGCTTATTCAAGACATGACCCGCGAGATGAGTGTCGATCTGTTGAAGCGCACGCATATCGGCCGCCTGGGATGTGCCCAGGGTTCGCAGCCCTATGTCGTTCCTATGTCGTTCGCGTTCCACCGGGAGTTTATCTACAGCTTCGCCACCGTTGGACAAAAGATCGAGTGGATGCGAGCCAACCCGCCGGTCTGCGTAGAAATTGACGAGATTGTCAGCCGCCAACAATGGCAAACAGTCGTGATCTTCGGCCGATATCAAGAACTCCCGGACACGCCAGAATTCCATGGGCCACGATTGGTCGCGCACGAGCTCTTGGCTAGGACCGCGATGTGGTGGGAGCCTGGCTACGTCAGAGCGATTCATCACGGCGAAGAACGCCGGCTCGAGCCAATATATTTTCGGATTTCAATCCGGAAGATTTCTGGCCATCAAGGCATCCCTGGCTAGCGGCCGGCCGGACAAGGTCGAAGAGGTCGGCGATGGCAGTTCAGTGTCCATTGTCGTGCCGCTTGACGATCCGCGATCAAGTCCGTCGCGTCTTAAGCCGGAGCCGATCCCACGCGGGGTAAACGGAGCGTGCGGCCACACCACAATTCCGGCATCTCGCAGGTATTCAAGCGAAGTGCACGGCTCAAAATTCCCGCAGCGGCGGAAGAAAGGCCAACTTGATCTCCTCGATCTTTCGCGCCTTCGGACGACATCCAGCCGCGTCCCCTTGGGATACTGAAGACGCCATCCGCGAGGAGCTCTTCAGCATCGAGCGTCTGGAGGAGCATGCTGAGAGCCTAGCGACCGCCCAACAAATTACCGCGAGGCCGATGCCACGCAGATCCCTCGCGCTCCGGCTGAAGGACAACGAGGCGGTTCTCTTGGAAGCATACCACACTACCGGCAGCGCCGCCGGCGTGAGGCACGCCGTGACGCCGGCCGGCGAGTGGCTGCTCGACAATTACCACCTCGTCGAAGAGCAGATCCGCGATATTCGTGACGATCTGCCTCCAGGCTATTATCGGCAGCTGCCGAAGTTGGCCGATGGACCCTTCTCTGGGTATCCGCGGGTATTCGGCATCGCCTGGGCCTTCGTTGCGCATACGGATAGCCATTTCGACCCCGACATGCTGTGTCGGTTCGTGCGCGCCTACCAGCGCGTCCAACCGTTGACGATCGGAGAGTTGTGGGCGGTCGCGATCACGCTACGAATCGTGCTGGTCGAGAATCTTCGACGGGCGGCTAAGCTGATCGTAAGCGACCGAGTAGCGCGCCAAGAAGCAGATACCTTGGCCGACCGCCTTCTGGGCGTGAACGGGCACGCGGCCGAGCCAGCCGCCCGGGCACCGCAAAGGCCCGAGCACGCCCCTTTGCCGGAGGCCTTCGCGGTCCAACTCATCAAGCGGCTGCGCGATCAGGATCCGGATGTTGTGCCGGCTCTGATGTGGCTGGGAGAGCGCCTGACGGCGCAGGGAACGACTCCTGACGAGATCGTGCGTATCCAGCATCAACGGCAGGCTGCGACAAACGTAACGACCCGAAACATCATCACCAGCATGCGCCTGGTTTCCGACGTGAATTGGATGGAGTTGGTCGAGAGCATCAGTCTCGTTGACGATGCGCTGCAGTCGGGCAGCGACTTTGCAAGCATGGATTTTCCGACGCGCAATCTCTACCGCACGGCGATCGAGGAGCTGGCACGCGGCTCGAAACTGACGGAACTGGAAATTGCGCGGGCAGCCCTTGTTGCCGCCGCTGATCCGACGCGCCAGACGTGCCGAGCGGGCGGTGAGATCGACAGTCGCGAGCATGATCCCGGTTATCATCTGATCGCCGGTGGACGTCCCACCTTTGAGAGAACGGTCGGATTTCGGGCGCCCCTGCGGGATTGGCTTGTTCGTTGCCGCACGAAGATCGGCATTGGCGGGTATGTCGGCGGCGTCCTTATGGTCACAGCGATCGTTCTGCTGTTGCCGATGATCGAGCTGCGGGAGTCGCCGATCGGCGGCTGGGCGCTAGGTCTCTTGGTGTTCCTCGGACTGATCCCGGCGATGGATATCGCGGTCGCAATCGTGAACCGGGTCGTGACGAGCGGGTTCGGTGCGACGATCTTGCCGGGCGTGGAACTCCGCGATGGCGTGACGGTGAATCTGCGGACGATGGTCGTCGTTCCGACCCTGCCCACGATGGAGGCCGCACTCGCGGAGCAAATCGAACGTCTGGAGGTCCACAAGCTAGCGAGTCCGGAAGGCGAGTTTTATTTCGCGCTACTCTCGGATTGGACGGACGCCTCGACAGAACACGCAGAGGGAGATGACGCCCTTCTCGAGGCTGCCGCTGAGGGTATCGCCCGTCTGAATCTCCGCTACGGACCGGCACCCGGGGGTGACCGTTTTCTCCTGCTCCATCGTCGGCGGGTCTGGAACGAGGGGCAGAAACAGTGGATTGGGTGGGAACGCAAACGCGGCAAGCTCCACGAGTTGAACCGGCTGCTGCGGGGCGCGAGCGATACGACATTCATGCCAATCGGGGGACGCCCGCCCGCCGTGCCTCCCGGCGTTCGCTTCGTCATCACGCTCGACAGCGACACACGGCTCCCTCGGGAAACCGCCCGAAGGCTGGTTGGCAAGATGGCGCATCCGCTCAACCACCCGCGCTTCGATGCCACTACTGGACGTGTCGTCGAAGGGTATGCGTTGCTGCAGCCGCGCGTCACTCCCTCTCTACCGATCGGCCGCGAAGGCTCGCTGTTTCAGCGCATCTCCTCCAGCAGGAGCGGTATCGATCCCTACGCGTCTGCCGCGTCCGACGTGTACCAGGATCTTTTCGGCGAAGGCTCCTATACCGGCAAGGGCATCTACGAGGTGGACGCGTTCGAAGCCGCACTTGCCGGACGCGTACCGGAGAGCACGCTTCTCAGTCACGATCTTTTCGAGGGGACATTCGCCCGCGCTGCCCTGGCTTCCGATGTCGAGGTCGTCGAAGAGTTTCCCTCACGTTATGACGTTGCCGCCGCGCGCCAGCACCGCTGGACCCGCGGCGACTGGCAATTGCTGCCCTGGGTTTTCGGTCGTGGCGACGCGTCCATCGCTAATCGGGCCACGAGCGCGCTTCCGCTGATCGGCCGCTGGAAGATGCTCGATAATCTGCGACGGACGCTATCCGCACCGGCAAGCGTCATGGCCTTGCTAGCGGGATGGACCCTGTCCTTCCATTCCGCCGTCGTCTGGACCTGTTTCATCCTGTTGAACGATCGCCGTGCCGACCTTGCTTCCCGTGCTCGCCGCGGTCGTACCACGGCGTGGCCGGGTCATGGCTCTGAGCCACTTGCGTACCTTCAGCGCGGATCTTTGGCTTGCTTTGTCCCAGACAGCATTGGCAGTGACGTTCCTGGCAGATCAAGCATGGTCGATGACCGATGCGATCGGCAGGACATTATTTCGTCTGTTCGTGAGCCGACGGCATTTGCTCGAATGGGTCACGGCAGCTTACGCGAAGTCCAACCCTCGGCCCGGCCTCCTCGACCTTTATCGGCTAATGTCCGGTGTTGTCGTCATCGGCATCGTTGACGCGATCGTCGTCTGGTGCGCCGGCGGCGCTGCCTGGCCGGTGGCGGCGCCGCTCGTGGCGCTGTGGATCGCATCGCCGGCCGTCGCCCGATGGACAAGTCTATCGCCGCTCGTGGCGGGTCGGTTATCGATCTCGGAAGCCGACGCGCACGCCTTGAGGCTGGTCGCACGCCGGACGTGGCGCTATTTCGAGACCTTCGTCACGGCGGCGGACCACATGCTGCCGCCAGACAATTTCCAGGAAGACCCAGCGCCGGTACTCGCTCACCGGACCTCGCCCACCAATCTTGGCCTCTATCTTCTCTCCGTAGTCAGCGCCCGTGACTTCGGATGGACGGGAACAACCGAGACTGTCGAGCGCTTGGAAGCAACGCTCGCAACGATGAGCAGCCTGCAGCGCTTCCGTGGCCATTTCTACAATTGGTACGACACAGGAGATCTTCGTCCACTGGATCCGCGATACGTCTCCTCAGTCGACAGCGGTAATCTCGCTGGACATCTAATCGCTCTCGCAAATGCCTGCCGAGAGTGGGTGGGCCGCCCGCTTGCGCCGTTCCGGCTATTCGCCGGCATCGACGATGAATTAAGCTTGGCAAGCGAGGCCATTCGAACACTTCCCGACGACCGGCGAACGCAGTTTGCCACGGCACAGGAACTCGATCGTGCGATCGATGCCCTGAGCGCGGCGCTCGGCAGAGATCGTTCGCTGCCTGAGGAACTTCCTGCGCGGCTGACCGAGCTCGCGCAACAGGCCGCGACCGTGGTCGATATCGCTCAAGCACTGGCCGCCGAACGCGGAGATGCAGTCGGGGCTGAAATGCTGTTCTGGGTGCAGGCGACACAGAGATCAATCGACAGTCACCGGCGTGACGTGACCCAGACCGCCACAATGGCCCAGGCGCTGAACCAGCGTTTTGCGGCGCTGGAATCGACGGCGCGGTCGATGGCCGAAGCGATGGAGTTCGGTTTCCTCCTGGACCCGGATCGAAAGCTCCTCTCGATTGGTTATCTCGTCCCGGACGGCAAGCTCGACCCGAGCTGTTACGACCTTCTCGCCTCCGAGGCGCGTCTCGCGAGCTTTGTGGCGATCGCCAAGGGCGACATCCCGTCTCGGCACTGGTTCCGGCTCGGGCGACCCGTCGCCTCGATCGAGCACGGCGCGGCGCTGATCTCCTGGTCGGGGTCAATGTTCGAGTATTTGATGCCATCTCTGGTGATGCGCGCGCCGGCCGGCAGCCTGATCGAGCAGACGAGCCATCTCATCGTCCGCCGGCAGATTACCTATGGCGCAACGCTTGATTTACCGTGGGGAATCTCAAAATCCGCATACAATGTCCGCGATTTGGAATTCACCTACCAGTACTCGAATTTTGGCGTGCCGGGGCTGGGGCTGAAACGGGGCCTCAGCGAAAACGCGGTCGTGGCGCCTTATGCAACAGCTCTCGCGGCGATGGTCGAACCGGTGGCTTCGATACGCAACTTCGCTCGGCTCGCGGCGGCAGGCGCGAGCGGTCGCTACGGTTATTACGAGGCGCTGGATTACACACGTTCACGCCTTCCCGAAGGCAAGGACTACGTGGTCGTTCGCGCCTTCATGGCACACCATCAGGGCATGACCGTGGTCGCCATCGCCAACGCTCTCTTGGACGCAGAGATGCGCACTCGGTTTCACGCCGAGCCAATTGTTCAGGCCACAGAGCTCCTGTTGCAGGAGCCGACACCACGCTATATCGCGGTCGCTCCTCCCAGGGCGGAGGAAGTCGAGGGGCGTGCCGCGGTCCGCGGCCTGGAAGAACTGCCAACGGTGCGCCGCCTGCGCTCCGCGCATGCCGCGAAACCGGAGATCCAGTTGCTCTCCAACGGCCAATACGCCGTGATGCTCACGGGAGCCGGCTCCGGCTACACTCGATGGCGTGATCTGGCGATCACGCGCTGGCGCGAAGACACCACCCGCGACGATTGGGGCTCCTACATCTTTCTACGCGACGCCCGCGGCGGCAACGTCTGGTCCGCGGGTTACCAGCCGAGCGGCGTCGAACCGGCCGGCTACGATGTCAGGTTCAGCGAGGATAGAGCCGAGTTCAGGCGGCGCGATGGCACGATCACGACGGTGCTTGAAATCGTGGTTTCTCCGGAAGACGACGCCGAAGTTCGCCGCCTTTCGGTATCGAATGCAGGCAACCGGGTGCAAGACATCGAAATCACCTCCTATGCCGAGATCGCGCTGGCTCCGCCCGCAGCCGACGCGGCGCACCTGACCTTCTCGAAACTTTTCGTGCAGACCGAATATGACGCCAAGGTCGGCGCCATCTTGGCGACGCGGCGCCGCAGGTCGCCAGCCGAACCGGAGATCTGGGCAGCGCATCTCGCCATCGTCGAAGGCGAGACCGTTGGCGAGACAGAGATCGAGACCGATAGAGCCCGCTTCCTCGGCCGTGGGCGCGAAGCTCGGGCGCCGATCGCGGTGATGGATGGCCGACCTCTCTCCAACACCGTTGGAACCGTCTTAGATCCCGTTTTTGTGCTTCGACGCCGTGTGCGAATTCAACCAGGCGCGACGGTGCGCATCGCCTTCTGGACCGTCGTCGCATCGTCTCGCGCCAACGTCCTGGACCTGGCTGACAAGCATCATGACGCCCATGCCTTCGAGCGTGCCGCAACATTGGCGTGGACCCAGGCGCAGGTGCAGCTGAGGCATCTCGGCGTTGATGCTGAGGAGGCGAGCCTGTTCCAACGTCTCGCGGGCCATGTGATTTACGCCGACCGGTCAACGCGTCCGTCGTCCGAAGTCATTCGTCGAGGAGGAGGAGGCCCAGCAGGGCTTTGGACCCAAGGCATTTCTGGCGACATCCCTATCGTTCTGGTGCGAATCACCGACATCGAGGATATCGCCATCGTCAACCAGTTGTTGCGCGCGCATGAATACTGGCGGATGAAGCAACTCGCCGTCGATCTCGTGATCCTGAATGAGCGGGCATCCTCCTATGTTCAGGATCTCCAAAGCGCCCTGGAGACATCGGTGCGAACGAGCCAATCTTATCTGGATGGGGCGCGCGGCTCCGTATTTGTCCTGCGCACCGATCTCCTGTCGCAAGAGACGCGTGGTCTTCTCCCAGCGGTTGCTCGGGTCGTGTTAGCGGCGTCCGACGGAAATCTCTCAGACCAGCTTGACCGCTTCCGGGAAGCGAACTCTGCCGCGCCACCTCTATCGAGACGCCTGCAGCCCACCGGGGTGCAACCATCCCTTCCCGGAACGCAGGAACTCGAATTCTTCAACGGGCTCGGCGGGTTCGCTGAGAATGGCCGGGAATACGTGACGGTTCTAGGTGCGGGCCAGTCGACGCCGGCGCCATGGATCAACGTCATCGCAAATGCCAATTTCGGCTTTCAGGTCGCGGTCGAGGGTGGCGGCTACACGTGGTCGGTCAATAGTCGGGAAAACCAGTTGACCCCTTGGTCAAACGACCCGGTGACCGATCGGTCGGGCGAGGTCATCTTTCTGCGTGACGAAGATACCGGCGAACTGTGGGGACCCACCGCGTCGCCGATCCGGGATGAGACAACCCCCTATATCGCCCGGCACGGCCAAGGATACAGCCGGTTCGAGCACGCCGCTCATGGGGTCGAACTCGATCTCGTCCAATACGTCGCCCTCGATGATCCGATCAAGATTTCGCGCCTCACGATCCGCAACACATCCGGGCGGGCGCGGCGGCTTTCGGTCACGGCCTATGTAGAGTGGGTGCTGGGTTCATCGCGGAGCGCATCAGCGCCGTTCATCGTGACGGAGATAGAGCCCAATACGGGCGCTCTCCTTGCGCGCAATCCCTGGAACGCGGCGTTCGGCTCGCGGGTAGCCTTTGCCGACTTGGCCGGACGACAGACGAGCTGGACCGGCGACCGGCGCGAGTTCCTCGGGCGAAACGGCACGCTCAACAACCCGGCGGCGCTTGCGGCAGGAGCGCCTCCGCTTTCCAAGCGAGTGGGCGGAGGGCTCGATCCCTGCGGTGCTCTCCGGGCCCCGTTGCGGCTGGGGCCGGACGAAACGGTCGAGCTCGTTTTCCTGCTAGGCGAAGCCGCCACCGCGGCAGATGCACAGGCCTTGGTTTTGCGCTATCGCACGGCCGATCTGGACGCGGTCTTTCGCGATGTCGTGCGCCACTGGGACGACGTGCTCGGAGCCGTCCAGGTGACCACACCCGACCGCTCGATGGACATCATGCTCAATCGCTGGCTGCTTTACCAAACGCTGGTTTGCCGTATTTGGGCACGATCAGCGCTTTATCAGGCTAGCGGCGCCTATGGCTTCCGCGACCAACTTCAGGACGGGATGGCCCTGACGCTATCTAGACCGGCGCTGACGCGCGAGCATCTCCTGCGCGCCGCCGCGCGGCAATTCGTCGAAGGCGATGTTCAACATTGGTGGTTGCCGCCACTCGGCCAAGGTGTCCGTACGCGGATTTCGGACGACCGGATATGGTTGGCTTACGCCGTCGCACACTATGTGGAGACGACGGGAGACATCGCGGTTTTGGACGAGCCTGTGCGCTTTCTCGAAGGCCAGGCGCTGCGCCCCGGCGAGGACGACTCCTACTTCCAGCCGGCGATCGCAGACGAGACCGCGTCTCTCTTCGAGCACTGCGCACGCGCGCTCGATCAAAGTCTTGGTGTCGGCGAACACGGCTTGCCGTTGATCGGCACAGGCGATTGGAACGACGGCCTGAATCGGGTTGGCGAGCTCGGCAAGGGCGAAAGCGTCTGGCTCGGTTGGTTCCTGTACGCGACGCTGTCGGCCTTCGCGCCTTTGGCAGCGGCGCGCAAGGAGCAAACCCGCGCCACGACGTGGCGAACTCACGCTGTGGCGCTGCAAACTTCCCTTGAGCACGACGGGTGGGATGGTAACTGGTACCGGCGTGGGTTTTTCGACGACGGGACGCCATTCGGCTCTGCCGCGAGCGAGGAATGCCGGATCAACTCCATCGCCCAGTCCTGGAGCGTGATCTCCGGGGCATCCGATCCCGCCCGCGCTGCGCGCGCGATGGAAGCTGTCGATGATCAGCTCATTCGGCGTGAGGCCGGGCTGGCTCTGCTCTTTACTCCCCCCTTCGACCACACACCGCTTGATCCGGGTTACATCAAGGGCTATCCGCCCGGCATCCGGGAAAATGGTGGCCAGTATACCCACGCCGCCGCCTGGTCGGTGATCGCCTTCGCAACCCTTGGTGATGGAGATAAGGCTGCTGACCTATTCTCGCTTATCAATCCCATCAACCACTCCAGCACGCGGGCAAGTATCCGGCGTTACAAGGTCGAACCTTACGTCATCGCCGCCGATGTCTACTCAGAGGCGCCGCATGTTGGGCGCGGG
The DNA here is from genome assembly GCA_963789255.1 of uncultured Alphaproteobacteria bacterium. Taxonomy (GTDB): domain Bacteria; phylum Pseudomonadota; class Alphaproteobacteria; order ATCC43930; family CGMCC-115725; genus DATARH01. Next base: position 1,094,590 of record CAWBJW010000002.1, read on the forward strand.
GGATGGACGTGGTACACCGGCTCGGCCGGGTGGATGTATAGAGCCGGCATCGAATTTATTCTTGGCCTTGGTCTTCGGGGAGCGTTCTTGCTCCTCACCCCCTGCATTCCCAAGCACTGGCCTCACTTCGAAGTCGTGTTTCGCTACGGCTCCACGCGCTACGAAATCGTGGTCGAGAATCCCCATGGGGTCTGCCGTGGGATCACCCATGTGGAGTTGGATGGCCAGCCTTTATCCGAGGGATCAATCCGGGTGCCCCTCCGCGACGACGGTACAACTCATAGGATACGCGCGGTCCTCGGTTAACTCGGAGGCTTATCTGCTCTTTACGCAGCCGAATCCGGTGCTTCGGCCACCCATGGCGTCCATCGCGCTCAATAAAAGTCTAGATGCCTCTTCATACCCGGCCCTCAACGAGGCTCGCCATCCGTCTCCTTGCCCAGCGTCCCGGCAAGGTCTCCTTAGGGGCCAGGCTGTGTGGAAACGGCCTGAGATTTCGGTGTTGGCGATTCCACCTTGGGCGAATCTGCTTTAGAATCCCGAAACTTGGGGCTTCGGGGGTGTGGCGATGCATCGGTTCATCGATGGCGAAGATCGCATGCAACAGACGCTGCTGCCGCAGAGCCTGGAAGATTATGTCAGCGAGGAGAACCGGTTCGGGTGATCGAGGTCTTCATCGAGGAATTGGACCTTGCCGCCTTGGGATTTTCAGCGATGACGCCGGCGGCGACGGGTCGGCCGGCCGCGGCCGAGGTTGACCGCTCTGCGATCGCCTCAATGTCGGCCCGCGTTCGATCCCGCCGAGCGAAACCGTGCCAACCGCCAACCCGGGGAAATGACAACTTTTGCCCCCAGAGCTGACCTCGGCGACTGCGGGGCCTGGAACCTGGCTCACTGATAGGCGGCTAAGAAATTGGGCGCCGCGATCCAGTCCATCATGGCGCGATAATCCTGTAACAGCTTCCACATCGCGCGGTCTTCGTCGGTTTGCACGTTCACCCCGAGTTGCATGCCGATCTTGCGCCCGTGCAGCACCATGCGCTCGCCGAGTGGCTGGCGTATTCCATTATAGGCGGCAAGCGCATCGTCAACGTCGTCATGGCTTGCGAGCGCCTCGGAGAGCGCCTGGGCGTCGCCGCCAGCCTTTGCCATGCCGAAGCCCATATGCGGACGCGCGGAGCAAGCAGCATCACCGACCAGCGCAACCCGTCCATACACGAATTGCGGGGACCAAAAATCGTAGATCGGCGTGAAGAAAGGCCGCATATGGTCGAGGCAGTCCAGAAACTGCGGTGGCATGATCTCTTTTGCCTCCGCGCGCATTTGTCCGATCAGATCCTTGCGGATCAGCGGCGGCGGCACCGAGTACTCGTGCTGACGCCCACGCTCGTTGACACACATTTCTCGGAGCTTTTCTGCGTCTCCGACCCGATACCAGATGAAATTGTAGCGACGGTGGCCGGATCGCAGGTCGTTATTCAGCCCGGCGATCGGATAACCGAGGACCTGCTGTCGCTCGGGCAGGAAGAAGGTGAAGGAGGGAAAAATTGAGTTGCGCGTCTCCGGCTTGAGATCGGCTTCGTTCGGCGTACCGCGCCAAATATAATAATCAGCATAGCGCGGCTGTATCTCGGGGGCGACCTGTCCGCGTACCGTCGAGCGGATGCCGTCGCCGCCTATAAGGAGATCGGCGCGCTCGCTGCGGCTGCCGGCGAAATGCACTAGCACTTCCGAACCGTCCTGTTCGACCCGCTCGAAGGTGTGGCCAAGATGATAACGCGTCTCGTCAATGGTATTGCGCAGAAGCCGTTGCAGCCGGTCCCAAGAAGTAAGAATTTGCGGTACGCGGGTTTCCCCGATAACGCGTCCGTCGCAATCGAGGGTGATACGCCTGTCGACCTCGACGCCGAGGTCGCGGGTCCCAGCGCCGCATTTGTGAAGCGCTTCCAGGAGCTCTGGGTGGCTGGTGATACCAGCGCCGCGACCGACCAGTTCGACGACCGAGCGCTCATACACGTTGACATCCCACCCGCTCCGCTGCAGAAATGCCGCGGAAAACAGGCCAGACATCGATCCCCCGATGATGACAGCTCGACGCCTGCGTCGCGCCGCAATTGGAGCCGGCATCGGCTAGACCTCTCGACAGGACTGGATACCTTACAGCTACTGCTGTGACCGGAACAGTGTAAAGGGCCGCTACGGGTTCGATTGTGTTGAAAAGTAGGGGTTGCGCGGGCTCGGGGTGGCTGATTCACTCTGGTCGTTGGGGCTGGGGTGAAGTCGATGATGGGGGAACGGCGCGTCCGGCAGAACGCTCGGTTTTGCGAGTTTTCGCTCGAAGATCATGTGCCCGAGGGGCCCCTTCTGCGGTCGATCGACAGGTTCGTGGAACTCGACGGGTTGAGGCGGGAGCTGGCGCCATTTTACAGCGAGAAAGGCCGGCCCTCGATCGACCCGGAGCTGCTGATCCGGATGCTGATCGTCGGCTATTGTTTCGGCATCCGCTCGGAACGGCGACTGTGCGAGGAAGTCCACCTGAACCTGGCGTACCGCTGGTTCTGCAGCCTCGGCCTGACCGGCGAAGTGCCCGACCACTCGAGCTTCTCGAAGAACCGGCATGGTCGCTTCCGCGACAGCGACCTGCTGCGCCGCTTGTTCGAAACCGTGCTGCAACGCTGCATCGAGGAGGGCCTGGTTGGCGGCGAAGGCTTCGCCGTCGATGCCAGTTTGATCCATGCCGACGCCGGTGACCGCAACCGAGTTCGAGGGTGGCGCGGGCCTGCCGCCGGCCGCGCGGTCGAGGAGCATCTCGCCGTCCTCGACGATGCCGCGTTCGGCGCGGCGAGCGAGGTCACGCCGAAGTTCATCGCGCCGAGCGACCCGGCGACGCGATGGACCGCGGCGCATCGCGGGCCGGCGTTTTTCGCCTATTCTGCCAACTACCTGATCGACGTTGACCACGCCATCATCGTCGACGTCGAGGCGACGACGGCAATCCGGCAAGCGGAAACGCTCGCGGCCAGGCGAATGGTCGAGCGCTCGATGGAGTGCTTCGATCTCTATCCCGAGCGCCTCATCGGCGACACCGCCTATGGAACAGCCGAGATGCTGAACCGGCTGGTCAATGAGCACGGGATCGAGCCGCACATCCCGGTGTTCGACAAATCCCGGCATACCGACGGCACCTTCTCGCGCGACGACTTCACCTACGACCACAGGCGAGACTGCTACATCTGCCCGGCCGGGAAGGAACTCAGGCAGCGGCAAAAGATCTATCCAGTGCCGCGCCCGCTCGTCGATCGGAACGGCATGATGCGCTACCGCGCCAGCAAGCTGGATTGCCAGGGCTGTTCACTGAAGCCGCAGTGCTGCCCGAACGCGCCCGCCCGAAAGATCCCGCGCTCGATCCATGAGGGCGCTCGCGACCTGGCCCGCGACATCGCCAAGACCGAGGCGTACAGGACCTCGCGATGTCAGCGCAAAAAGGTCGAGATGCTGTTCGCGCACCTCAAACGCATCCTCAAGCGCGATCGGCTCCGATTACGCGGGCCAAACCGCGCCCGCGACGAATTCCACCTCGCCGCCACCGCCCAGAACCTCCGCAAACTCGCCAAGTTGATCCCGGTTGCGACGCCGATCCCGGCGGGCTGAGGCGGCCCGCCTCCCGCACCCCGCGGCGACCGCTGACCATCGCTGTCACGATCATTCAAAAACCGACTTCTTCAACGGAATCGGACAACTGCGGCCGACTCTCGGTGCGAGAAAACTCGATTTTTGCACGACCGGATGACCTACCGGAGCGGCATCAAGCTGACTGCGTCCTGCCCTAAAGCATGCGCTCGTCGGGGCCGATCAGGTTTTGCGGCGGCTCGCCCAGGATGGCGCGGCGGCAATTGCGGACGGCGCGGCGCAGGTATTCGTCGCGCCAGGCGCCGCCGCCGGCGGAATTGTGCGGCGAGCCGATCACGTTCGGCAGGTCGAGGAACGGCTGGCCCATCGCGAAATGGCCGTGCCGCACCGGCTCGACCCACCACGCGTTGATGCCGGCGAAAAACCGCGGACGGGCGACGAGATGCGCGTAGAGCGCCGCCTCGTCGACGATCTCGCCGCGCGCAACGTTGATCAGAATCGCGTCCTCTTTCATCAGCGATAATTCGCGGGCGCCGATCAGCCCAACGGTCTCGGTGGTCAACGCGGCGCTGATCACAAAAACGTCGGCGGCGCGCAGCATCTCGTCGAGCCGCGCCGGCGTCGCGATCCAGTCGGTCGGCCCGTCGCTCGCGCCGCGCCGGTTGATCGCGTGGATCTGCATGCCGAAGGCGCGCATCAGCCGCGCCGTCGTGACCCCGACATTGCCGAAGCCGAGAATGCCACAGACCCCGCCGCGCAGCATCTTGTTGGAACTGCGCTGGTTGAACTCGCCGCGCTTCAGATTGTCGTGCTCGATGAACAGGCGCTTCGCGGCGGCCAGCGCCAGCGCGACGATGTGCTCCGACATCGGCTCGGCGCCGCCGCCCTTGTTGGCGGCGATCGGCAGTTCCGGCGGCAGTCCGCGGGTCGGCACCCAATCGATGCCGGCGGCGGTGAACTGCAACAGCCGGGCGTTGCGGATCAGCGCGATTTCGTCGGGGCGCAATTCCTTCGACGTGTCGTGCGCCAGCAATGCGCCGGCGCCGCGCAATGCCGCCGCGCGTTCGTCCGGCGCCAGATCGGCCAGATAGACCACATCCGCCGCTCCCGCCAATTCCTCGGCGACGATGGCGCGGCTGCGCCCGGTCAACGAATAGGTCACCACCAGCGCCCCGGCATCCATTCGCCAACCTCCGATCTCGCCTGATCCCGCGACGTCCCGCAGTATAGGGTTCCAGGTTAGGCTCGACCGATGCAATCCGCACGCCCGTCCTCTCCCGCCGGTGCCGCGCTGTGGACGATGCGAACTCGACCGGAATTCGCCGGTGTCGCTGTCGCGCCAGCTCGCCGCCGCGCTGCGCGCGGCGATCTCCGAGGGTACTCTAACCGCCGGCGCCCGACTGCCGTCGAGCCGCACGCTGGCGGCCGAACTCGCGCTCGCGCGCAGCACGGTCGTCGGCGTCTTCGAGCAGCTGTCGGCAGAAGGCTATATCGCTGCCGCGCCAGGCTCGGGCCACTACGTGCGGGCGCGCTCCGCAGACAACCGCGCCGTGCCCGCCGTCGGCGACGGTGCTGTGGCGTCCCGGCCGGTGTCGCGGCAGGCCGCGCTGCTGCGCGGCCTCGCGCCGCCGCAGCGCGGTTTACCGCGTCCGTTCGAGCTGGGTCATGCCGAGATCGACGGGCGCTTCATCACCACCTGGAAGCGCCTTGCCGGGCGTGCGCTGGCCGGCCGCTCGCGGATCGAGTGGGGCTATGGCGATCCGCAGGGCGAGAGGCGGTTGCGCGCCGCGATCGCCGAGTACCTCGCGGCGGCGCGCGGCGTGCGTTGCCGGGCCGAGCAGATCGTGCTGACCGCCGGAACCCAGCAAGGCCTCGCCCTCGCCGCCCGCATCCTGCTCGATCCCGGGGCGACGGCCTGGGTCGAGGACCCGTGCTACCGCGCCGCCTTCGACATCCTCTCCGCTGCCGAGGCGCGGATCGAGCCGCTCGCGGTCGACGACCAAGGCCTCGACATCGAGGCAGCGGAGCGGCGGCACCCGACGGCGCGGCTCGTCTACACCACGCCGTCGCGGCAATATCCGCTCGGCATGGCGATGCCGCTGCAGCGCCGGCTGGCGCTGCTCGCCTGGGCCGAGCGGACCGGCGCATGGATCGTCGAGGACGATTACGAAAGCGAGTTCCAGCGGCCCGGCCGCGCCTTCCCATCATTGCAGGGGCTCGACCACGCCGGACGGGTCATCTATCTCGGCACCTTCAGCAAATTGCTGTTCCCATCGCTGCGGCTCGGCTATGCCGTGCTTCCCGAGGACCTGGTCGCGCCGTTCGCCGCGGCGCGTCACCTGAGCGACCGGCAAAGCTCGGGGCTGATCCAGGCGATGATGACCGAGTTCATGTCAGGCGGGCATTTCGCGCGCCATTTGAAGCGCATGCGGGCGTTGTACGCCGAGCGGCAAGGGTTTCTGATCGAGCAGGTAACGCGCCGGCTTGGCGGGCTGCTCGACATCCGGCCGGTCGAATCGGGCATGTATCTGACGGCCTGGCTGCCTTCCGGCTGGGACGACCGCGCGGTAGCGGCAGCGCTCGCCGCGGCCGGGGTGACGGCCTTGCCGTTGTCGGCGCTGACCCTGGCAAAGGCTCGGCCGCCCGGCTTGGTGCTCGGCTATGCCGGCCTCAGCGCGGCAGCGATCACGCGTGGGGTTGAGCGCATGGCACAGGTGCTCGAATTGGCAACTGGTCTGCCTCTTCTGACGGAAGCGGACCTTCATTCAGTCCACTCGGGCACCTAGCTTCGCCGAGCCTGATTGCCGGGAGCATTGACGCCGATGCCCGACGCTGCCACCCCGCCCTCTTTTGCCCCAAGCGCACGCGCCCGAATCCGCCGTCACCCCGAGCGCGCGCATTACGACCGCGAGAGCGTGTTCGCCATTCTCGATGCGGCGCTGCTCTGCCATATCGGCTATGTCATCGACGGCAGGCCTTACGTGACCCCGACGCTGTTCTGGCGCGTCGGCGAGCGCCTCTTCTGGCACGGCTCGTCGGCCAGCCGCATGCTGCGCGCGCAGCGCGCCGGCATCCCGGTCTGCCTGACAGTCAGCCATGTCGACGGCCTCGTGCTGGCGCGCTCGGCCTTTCGCCATTCGCTCAACTACCGCGCCGTGATGGCCTTCGGCACCGCGGCCCCGGTCGAGGACGAGGGCGAGAAGGAGGCCGGCCTCAATGCCTTCATCGAGCGGCTTTATCCCGGCCGCACCCATTTGATGCGCCAGATCCTGCCGCAGGAATTGAAGGCGACGAGCCTCTTGAGCATGGTCATCGAAGAAGCGTCGGCCAAGATCCGGAACGACGGCCCGCTCGATCTCGAAGCGGATTACGCCGCCTCGTGCTGGGCCGGCACGATCCCGATCGCCACGCGGCTCGGCGGCGCGGTCCCCGACGCTCGGGTTGCGCCGCACGACGCGCCGGAACCGGAGATCGGCCATTTCGCCGAGGGCGCGGCGTTCGACAAAATCCTCTTCGACCTCGCCCGGCGTTCCGCGGCGGGCTGACGGCTCAATCGGCCGAGGCGGCGGCGGTTGCCGCCCGCCGCGTTCGGTTGGCGGCCGCGCGGCGGTCGCCGAAGAGCGCCACCGCCGCGGTCGCGATCATGACGATGGCGCTGATGCCGAACACCCAGCGCGGCATGCCATGGTCCATGATCAGGCCGAACATCAAGGGGCCGACCATGCCGCCGATGCTGAAGCCGCTGGTAACGATGCCGAAGGTGCGGCCGATCGCCCCCGGCGGCGCCGCGGCGCGCACCAGCATGTCGCGCGACGGCATGATGAGGCCGCCGAGCAGACCGGCAACGCTCATCGCCACGACCAGCGGCGCGGCGCCGAACCCGACCGTGCCGATGGCGAGCACGATGCCGGCGTTGACCGCGTAGCCCAGGGCGGCGACCTCGGCATGGCGGCGGGTCTTGTCGGCGACAAAGCCGCCGGCGAGAACGCCGAGCGCCTGCGCGCTGAGATAAGCCGTGAGCGCCAGATTGGCGGCCGACAGCGGCGTCCCGAAAGCGCTGGTCAGCGCCACCACCGAGAAATTGCTGATCCCGCTCCCCGACAGGCTCAACAACGCGAAAAACGCGGTCAGGCCGAGGATCGCCGGGGTCAGGATCGCGGTGAGCCCACCTCCAGCCGAACTGCCGCCGGCGAGTTGTGCCGAATGCAGCCGCCCGCCGGTGCTGTCGACGCCGCGCGCCAGGCCGAGCGGCACCGCCACCACCAGGGCAAGGACCCCGGCGGCGACGATCGCCGGGCCCAGCCCGATGGTCGCGGCGACGGCGACCATCGTGATCGGCGCGACCGCATTCCCGAGAAACCCGGCAAAGGTATGGATCGAAAAGGCGCGGCCGACCCGGGCCGGTGGGATGATGGCCGCCAGGATCGCGTAGTCGGCCGGATGAAACACGCTGTTGGCGAGGCCGACGAACGCCATCGCCAGCAACAGCCACGGATAGGACAGCGTCAATCCGAACCCGACAAAGGCGAGCCCGGCGACGATCAGGGCAAACACCAGCATCCGCCGCCCGCCGAGCCGGTCGACGAGATAGCCGATCGGCAATTGCGCGGCGACGGCGACGATGCCGGAAACGGTCAGGGCAAAGCCGAGCTCGATAAAATCGATGCCGAGCCTCGCCTTGAGGAATGGAAACAGCGGCGGCAGGACCAAGTATTGAAAGTGGTTGACGAAATGCGCCGACGATACCAGCGCGATCGCCTGGTATTCCCCCGCTTTTCCGCGCACGCCGCCGGGCATCGCCAGCGCTTCCGTCGTCATCCCGCGCATTGCCTGTTATCTCACCAGTTGCCCAACATGGCGTCGCCGGGCCGCGCCGGCAAGCGCCAGATCGGCAGGGCTGACCCCAAGCGGAAGCAACCAGAAGGCGCGACGGCTGGAGCGCGGCCATCTGGGTTGTCCGGCGCCTCGGGGTCGCGAATTGTGCTGTGCGCGGGCGGGACCGGCGATAGCATCGCGGCCCGCGGTTGCAGCGAGGGCCAGGGCGATGAGCGTGCAGGCGATCGGACAGAAGGTGCGCCGGGAAGAGGATCTGCGCCTCTTGACCGGAAGGGGCCGCTATGTCGACGACGTGCCGGCGCCCGACGCGGCGCGCGGCTATGTCCTGCGCTCGCCCTACGCCCATGCGCGAATCGTCGCGATCGACGGGGCGCGCGCGGTCGCGGCGCCGGGGGTGCTCGCGGTGCTGACCGGTGCGGACCTCAGGCGGCGCGGCCTGGGCACGCTGCGGCCCGGCATTCCGCGCCGCCGCCGCAATGGCACGCCAGCCTTCGTCTGCCCGCAGCCGCTGCTGGCGCAGGACCGGGTGCGCTATGTCGGCGACCCGGTCGCGTTCATCGTAGCGGGCACCCTGAGCCAGGCGAAGGATGCCGCCGAACTGATCGAGGTCGGGTATCAGCCGCTGCCCGCAGTCATTTCGGCCGAGGCGGCGATCCAGCCCGGTGCGCCGGCGGTGTGGGACGACAACCCGGGCAACGAAGCCTTCACCCACGCGGCCGGCGACAAGGCGGCGGTCGATTCTGCCTTCGCCCGCGCCGCGCACATCGTGCGGGACAGGATCGTCGTCAACCGGGTGAGCGCCAACAGCATGGAGCCGCGCGGCTGCCTCGCGCAGTACGACCGCGATGAGGAGCGCTACACGATCCGCTGCACCGTGCAGTCGGTGCATGGCACCAGGGCCGCGCTCGCCGGGCAGATCTTCCGGGTACCGCATCATCAGATCCGCGTCGTCTGCGACACGATGGGCGGCGGTTTCGGCATGAAGGGCGGCTGCTACCCCGAATATGCGCTGGCATTGTGGGCCTCCGAGGTCGTCGGGCGCCCGGTGCGCTGGACCGCCGAACGCAGTGAAGGCCTCTTGAGCGACGAACAGGCGCGCGGCAGCACCATCGAAGCTGAGCTGGCGCTCGATGAGGGCGGCAAGTTCCTCGCCTTGCGGTCCCGCTGGCGCTCGTCGATCGGCGCCTATTTTTCGAGCGACCGGCCGACCATTCCGCTGACCATCGGGCTCGGCTGCCTTGTCAACACCTATACCTTCGCGGCCGTGCACGCCGAGGTGATTGCGGTCCTCACCAACACGATGACGACCGCGCCCTACCGCGGCGGCAGCCGCCCCGAACCGATCTACGTCATCGAGACGATCATCGACAAGGCGGCGCGCGAGCTCGGGCTCGACCCGGCCGAGCTGCGCCGCCGCAACACCATCCCGGCGAGCGGGATGCCCTATCGGACGCCGATGGCGCAGACCTATGACAGCGGCGATTTCGCGAAGAATCTGGCCGATGCGCTGGCGCTCGCCGCCTATGACGGGATCGCGGCGCGGCGCGAAGCGGCCCGCCGGCGCGGCAAGCTTCTCGGCATCGGCGTCGCGACGACCGTCGCGGCGACCGGCGGGCGCGACTACGAGCATGCCGAGATCCGCTTCGACCCCGCCGGCGGGGTGGTGCTCATGACCGGCAGCATGGATCACGGCCAGGGCCACGCCACGACGTTCAAGCAGGTCCTGTCGGACAAGCTCGGCATCGACGCCGACAAGATCCGCTATCGCTACGGCGACAGCGATCTGGTGACGATGGGGATCGGCACCTTCGGCTCGCGCTCGGCCCAGCTCGCCGGCTCGGCCATCGTCACCGCCGCCGACCGGCTGATCGACAAGGGAAGCCGCATCGCCGCGCATATGCTGGAAGCGGCGGCGGGCGACATCGCCTTCGAGCACGGCGCCTTCACGATCGCCGGCACCGACCGGTCGGTCGCGATCGAGGAGGTGGCGCGGCAATCCTTTCAGGCGGCGCAATTGCCCGATGACGTCGAGACCGGATTCACCGAGCGCGCGAATTTCGGCCCGGAGGACGCGGCCACCTTCCCGTCCGGCGCGCATGTCTGCGAGGTCGAGATCGATGTCGAGACCGGCGCGGTGGCGCTCACCCGCTACTGCGCGGTCGACGATGTCGGGACGATGCTGAACCCGCTGCTGTGCGCGGGGCAGATCCATGGCGGGATCGTCCAGGGGATCGGCCAGGCATTGCTGGAAAACCTGGTCTATGACCCCGAGAGCGGGCAGCTCGTTACCGGGTCGTTTCAGGATTACTGCATGCCGCGCGCCGACAATTTCTGCGCCTTCGAGCTGGCCGAGAATGCGACGCCGACCGACAAGAACCCGCTCGGCGTCAAGGGTGTCGGCGAGGCCGGCACGATCGGCGCGATCCCGGCGGTGATGAATGCGGTCAACAGCGCGCTTGCCGCGATCGGCGCCCCGCCGGTCGAATTGCCGGCCACCGCCGAGAAGTTGTGGCGCGCCATTCAACAGGGAAAATCTTCAACCCCCCGCCCGCCGCGTTCAACCCCGTTTCCGTGATGGTCCGGCGGCCGCCCCGCCGTGCCTTAGCCGATAGCTCTCGGCGTTCATCTCGAGAATGTGCACGTGATGGGTCAGCCGCTCCAACACCGCGCCGGCCAATTGCGCGGTGCCGAACACGCTGGTCCACTCATCGAACGGAAGATTGCTGGTAATGATGGTGGAGCCGCGCTCGTAGCGTTGGCTGACGATCTCGAACATCAACCCGGCGCCTGCGGTCGAGAGCGGCACATAGCCAAGCTCATCGATGATCAAGACCTTGTAGGCGGCCAGCCGCTGCTGCAGGCGCAGAAGGCGCCATTCGTCGTGGATCTCGAGCAGTTGGTGCGCTAGCGAGGCGGCGGTTACAAAGCCGACCGACAGGCCCTGTTGACAGGCCGCCAGCCCCAGCCCGAGCGCGACATGCGTCTTCCCGGTGCCGCTATTGCCGACGATGATGATGTTCTCCCGGCGGGCGACGTATTCGGATCGCGCAAGCCCCAGCACGAAACCTTTGTCGAGCGAGGGAACCGCCGCAAATTCGAAGCTGTCCAGACTCTTCACCGCCGGGAACTGCGCCCCCTTGATGCGACGCTCGATCATCCGCCGTTCGCGCTCGATCAGTTCGAGTTCGGCCAGGCGCAGCAGATAACTGGAAGCGTCGAGACCTTCGGCGGCGCACTGTTGCGCCAGCTTGTCGTATTCGCGCAGGAACGCCGGCAGCTTGAGTGCCTTGAGGTGTTGCGCCAGCAGCTTGCCTGCCTCGCGGCTCGCCGGGGCCGGGGCGGAAACCGGGACCGGAGCTGAGACCGGCGCCGCAGCTGAGACCGGCGCCGGGGCAGCACTCGGCACCGATACGAGTTCTGCCAGCGTCATCGCCGCCCGCGCGTCCTTGCGCGCAAGCAGCGCGCCCGAGAGTTTCGCGAAAGCCATTGTCGCCTATGCCGCTACACGCATCCCGATTTGCTCATACACGTACTGCCACAACTCGGCAATCTCCCGCGCCGACCGGCCGGAAGGCGCCGTCTCTGTGACGGTGCGGCCATCGATCATCGAAGCAGCGTAATCGGTGCGCTGGTAGAGAATGACCGGCACCACCCGCCCATGCTCGGAGAGTGCCGCGACCGCTTGCGCGGTGATGCTGGCGCGGGGCGCCGCGCCATTGACGACGAACAGAAACCGCTTTCCCGCCCTTCGCACCATCTCGACAGTTGCGCCGACGGCGCGCAGATCGTGCGGGCTCGGTCGCGCCGGGATAACGATCAGGTCGGCGATCGCAATTACCTGCTCGATCGATGCCGTGAGCGCCGGAGGGGTGTCGATAACCGCGATCGCAGTCCCGTAACTGCGCAACTCCGCAAGACTGGCGGCGAGGTCCTCCAGCTTCACCGTCGCAAGCGCCGGCGCGTCGTCTTTGCGGGCCCGCCACCACTCGCCGAGCGAACCTTGCGGATCGGTGTCGATCAGAACGGCAGGCCCATGGCCTGCCGCACCCGCCTGCACGGCGAGATGCGCGGCGATCGTCGTCTTGCCGGCGCCCCCTTTCTAGACTCGCCACCGCGATAACAAACATCCGCGGAAATCCCCCGGCAGGCTCGCTGACCGTTCTGCTGTCGGTCGTCTGGGGCGGCTTGGCTAAACTCAGCACCTCCTCCGCCGGCTCGGCTTCCGCCTCGCTGCCGGTGCCCGGCGGCGAAGCAATCTCGCTCAACGCCGCCGCCGGCTCGGCTTCCGCCTCGCTGCCGGTGCCCGGCGGCGAAGCGATCTCGCTCAGCACCTCCGCCGGCTCGGCTTCCGCCTCGCTGTCGATGCCCGATCGCGAATCCAGATCGTTCACCTCCGCCGCCGGCTCGCCTTCCGCCTCGCTGTCGGTGCCCAGCGGCGAATCGATTTTGTTCAAAGCCGGGGCCGCGGGCTCCCCGGCATCGCCCTGCCGCTCACTGACCGGTTCCTCGCCCTCGGCGCCGAGCCGTACAACGCCGTCGCGAACATCCCTGACGAACTGCTGCAAATACGGCCGCATTGCCGCGAGACGATCTGGTGTGACGCCGTATCCCTCGCGCAAAGCGCCGACTATCTTCACTGCGATCGTGCGGACATCGTCTTCCGGCTTGCCGCCGGCTTTCGTCAACACCTCGATGAAAAACGACAGCGATTTGCGGTAATGATCAGGATCAAACGCCTCCCGGGCAGCCTCTTTGGCCGTTTTACTATCGACCCTTGACAGGGGATCGGTCTCCGCCACAGGCTCTTTGGCAGTTTTACCGTCAGACCCGAGCCGGTCCAACATCCGTTCAAGTCTATTCTCGGTCGAGGGCTGCTGGTTTCCGCTCGCGACCGACGACTCACTGGGGACAGGGGTCGCCTTCCGTTTAAGCCAATCGAGCATGCCGAATGATCCTGAAGTTACTGGCCAGCCCGCTCAACACCCCTCTTCACAGATCACAGTAATACAACAATAGTAAATTAACCAACAGCCACGCTGATGCGATTTTAATCTTTGACAGCTAGTTCCGTAACCATTTTTCAATCCTGAACTCTGGACCGCCTTTGCATCCCTAATTGCCAATTTCTGATATGCTACCGCTCTCTACCGGGGGCATCGATGCGCCGTTACTTATACGGTGGAGTAGTGGGTGTTGCAAGCCGATTCTGCGGCGTTATCGACCGGGCACGCTTGGATTAATAACCTGGTAACCCGATCGGTGTGCTAATGCACAGACTAATCACGAGACTGGGATCTACAGCCATGTGGAACCTTAACGGGGACGACATTCAGCGGGTGAAAGAGGAACTCAAGGGTCGGCGTGCCGCCATCCGGGCTCGCTATGAAAGCGAGATGAAGCAGCTCGATACCGACATTGCCGACCTCGAAGCCTTCGAGCGCTTCGCCGTCAAGCTCGCGTCGGATTTCAAGGGCGAAGAGGGGCCATCGGCGACCGTCGCCGACCCGGAGTCGGCGGTGGAAAATGTCGTCGCCGAGATCGTCAGCGAGCAGAGCGGCTTGGCCAGCCCCGACGCTGCCGCGATGCCGAGCGCCGAGGCGGAACCCGCACCGAACTCCGAGCCGGCGGGCGCGCAGAAAAGCACCTCGCGCTGGCGGATGCGTCTCAACGCCGGCGAAGTTTCGCCGTAAGCGGATCGGCATTCCGGCAACAGCGTCCTCTTGCCACCCCGGACAGTCCCGCATAAGTCAGGGGACTATTTTGCGGGGAGGACAGAGATGGCACTGGAAGTGCGCCGCGTCGTGACCGGGCACGATGCGAGCGGCAAGGCGATCGTCGCCAGCGACGACCGCATGACCGGCACCAGCGCGCCCAACCGACCGTACATTTCGCGCGTCGAGATCTGGTTAACCGACAAGATGCCGGTCGACAATTCGGAGGCGGCCGCAGCAGCGCAGCGCAACGGCCTCGTCGTCCGCCACAATTACGTCGGCTCGGGTCAGGGCAGCGTGATCCGCATCACCGAATTCGCTCCCGGCGCGCCCAAATTCATGCACCGCACCGAAACCGCCGACTACGCGATCCTGCTATCGGGTGAATGCGATCTGGAACTCGACGACGGCGAGACGGTGCATCTGAAACAGGGCGACATCGTCGTGCAGCGCGGCACGATGCACGCCTGGGTCAACAACGGCGCGGCGCCGTGCGTCTTCGCCTTCATCCTGATCGACGCCGACCCGGTCACCGTCAATGGCCAGAGCCTGACGACCCATTACCCGGCGCGGTAAACGCGCGCGAGCCGTTTCCGTTGCTCGGCGTTCGACGGGAAGTCCGTTCGCGGCGGCCTGCGATATAGTCCCGCCGATGAGCGCTCCCCGACAGCACGCGATCGCCGCCGATGCGGTCTTCGACGGCACAAGGCTGCATCGCGGCTGCGCCGTCGTCGTCGAGGGCACCGATATTGTCGGCCTCTTGCCGCGAGCCGATTTGCCGGCGTCGATGCCGCGGCGCGATCTGCCCGCGGGGGCTTGGCTCGCGCCCGGGTTCATCGACGTGCAGGTCAATGGCGGCGGCGATGTGCTGTTCAACGATGCGCCGACCCCGCAGGGGATCGCCGCGATTCTGGCCGCGCACCGGCATTTCGGCACGACCGGGCTGCTGCCGACGCTGATCAGCGACAGCGCCGAGAAGATGCGCGCGGCGAGCGCCGCCGTCACCGCCGCCTCCGGCTCCTGCCCCGGCGTGCTTGGCATCCATTTCGAGGGGCCGTTCCTGTCGCCCGAGCGCGCCGGGGTGCACGACCCGGCGATGATGCGCCCGCCGACGCCGGAGGATCTCGACCTGCTGACCGCGCAACAGGACGGGGTCACGCTGGTGACCCTGGCACCGGAGTGCGTGCCGCCCGGCTTCATCGCCAGCCTAGCGCGGGCGGGCGTCCGCCTCGCGCTCGGCCATTCGATGGCGACCTATGCCGAGACCCGCGCCGCATTTGCCGAAGGCCTGACCGGCTTCACCCATCTGTTCAACGCGATGCGCCAGATGACGGCCCGCGAACCCGGGCCGAGCGCCGCGGCGCTCGAAGAGAAGCGCGCGTTCTATGGGCTGATCGTCGACGGCAAGCACGTCGCCCCGGCGATGCTCCGCCTGGCGTTGCGCGGTGCCGGAACGCCTGTCCTGGTGACTGATGCGATGCCCCCTGTGGGCGGCAGACGGCAGAGTTTTGTGCTTGGCGGCCGACAGATCCGCGTGCGCGATGGCCGCTGCACGACCGCCGACGGCACCCTCGCCGGTTCGGCGCTCGACATCTCGAGCGCGGTGCGCAACTGCGTCCGCCTGCTCGAGATGACCCTGCCCGCCGCGCTGCGCCTTGCCGGCGCCGCACCCGCGGCGTTTCTCGGCCTGGGGAATCGGCTCGGCCATCTCGCTCCCGGCTATCGCGCCGATATCGTCGCGCTCGATCCCGCTGCGGTCCGGGTGCTTGCCACCTGGGTCGCCGGCGAGGAGGGCAGCGCGTCTCACCGGCAGCGGTAGCTGGCAATCTCGGCGCTGCCGTCTCGCTCGACGGCAGCGATGGCGGCATCTCGCCCGGTCGAGGAGGAGCAATGGCCGCCTCGTCGAATCGCACGATGCTTATTGGCGTTCGGAAGCCGAGATGGCGGAGGGCAATCCGCAGCTGATCCTCGAACGCGGCGAGGCGGCGGCATTGCCGTCGGCGATCCTTGTGCAGGGCACCGGCGACGACAACGTAACCCCCGACATGGCCGACCGGTTCGCCGCCGCCTATCGCACGCGGGGCGGCCAGCTCCAGCTGGAAAAATTCGCCGGCCAGCCGCACACCTTCATCGTGCGCGATCCCTCGAGCGACGCCTCGCGCCGCGCTACCGAGCTGATCCGCGATTTCGTCCTGGCCCAGGCCCATAGCGCCTGCCGCGCATAACAACGCGGCAAACATTGCGCCGGCAACGCCTTTCGCTATAGTGCGCCTCCCCTTGCCGGCCCCGGGCCTGTCCCCCGGCCGGCTCGGACCCAGACGGCGCTCGCGCACCGGGTCGCTACAGCCACAAGGGAATGAGTTGCGATGCCGCTTTATGAAAATGTGTTTATTGCGCGCCAGGACATCTCCGGCGCGCAGGTTGACGCGCTGGCCGACACCTTCACCCAGCTCGTCGCCGAGCAGGGCGGCGAGGTCAAGAAACGCGAATACTGGGGCCTGCGAAACCTCGCCTATCGCATGAAGAAGAACCGCAAGGGCCACTACGTGCTGTTCAACATCGACGGGCCGCCGGCGGCGATCGCCGAGCTCGAACGGACGATGCGGATCAACGAGGACGTGCTGCGCTATCTGACCCTGCGGGTCGAGGCGCTCGAAGAAGGCCCCTCGCCGGTGATGCAGAGCCGCGGCAGTCGCGAGGACCGGCCGCGCCGCAGCGACCGCGATCGTTATGGCGAAGGGCGTGAGCGTTTCGGCGAGCCGCGCGACGGCGGCGAACGCCCGGCCGCGGCGCCGGCCGCCCCGAATGCCGAGCCGGTGGAGGCCTAAATGGAAAGCATGACGGGATCGGGGCCGGGAGCGGCCCGCGGCGGCGAGCGGGGCGCCGACAGGGGCGCTGACAGGGGCGGCGACCGCGGCGCGGCGGCGGTTGCCCGCCGGCCGTTCTTTCGGCGCCGCAAATCCTGCCCGTTCTCGGGCCCGAACGCGCCGAAGATCGACTACAAGGACGTGCGCCTGTTGCAGCGCTTCGTCTCGGAGCGCGGCAAGATCGTGCCGAGCCGCATCACCGCGGTATCGACCCAGAAGCAGCGCGAGCTGGCGCGGGCGATCAAGCGGGCGCGCTTTCTCGGCCTGCTTCCCTACATGGTGAAGTAGGCGGGCCCGGCACCGGCGATAGCGGGCGACAATGAAAGGGCTGCGAACCGCCGCCGTCGCGATCGCCTGCGGCGGCATCGGCGCCTGCCTCTATCTCGCGGTCACGCTGGACACGCCCGGCGCGCTGATTCTGGTCTACATGACGCAGCTGCCGCTGTTCGTCGCCGGGCTATGGCTGGGCACCGGCGCGGCGGCGCTCGCCGGTCTGACCGGCTCGCTGGTCCTCTTGGGCATAAGCGATCTGCTCGGCGCGGCGATCTTTGCGGCATTGAACGCCGTCCCGGTCGTGTTGCTCGTCCGCCAGGCGTTGTTGGCGCGGCATTGCGCCGACGGCACGCTCGCCTGGTACCCGCTGGGGCTGTTGACGGCATGGTTGACCGCGTTCGCCCTGGCTGGGATTGCCGGGGCGCTGCTGCTGCTGGGCGGGCCGCAAGGCTTGCAGTCGGCGGTGCAGGGGGCGGTCGGCGAGGTGCTCGACCGCCTCGCCCAGCGGCCCCTGCCCAACCGCGATCAGATCGCCGAGGTGCTCGCCATGGTGATCCCCGGCATCGTCGCCGCCTCATGGATGATAATGGCAGTCGCCAATGCCGTTCTCGCCCAGGGGCTGCTCGCCCGCTTCGGCGCGAACTGGCGTCCATCGCCCGATCTGGCCGGGCTCGGCCTGCCGCGATGGGTCCCGGTCGCGCCCGGGCTCGCAGCCGCGGCAACGGTCTTTGGCGGCGCGCCGCGGTTCGTCGGCATCAACATGATGATCGCGCTCAGCGTGCCGTTCTGTCTGGCGGGGCTTGCCGTGCTGCATGCGGCGGCGCACCGGCTGTCGCATCCGGCGATGGCGCTTGTCGGTTTCTATACGCTGGCCGGGCTGTTCGGCTGGCCGCTCCTGGCGGTCGCCCTGTTGGGGTTGCTGGAGAGCTGGCTCGGGCTACGACACCGCCTTCTGCCTCAGGAGTAAGCATCGATGGTCGATCTCATTCTGTTGGAACGGGTCGAGAAGCTTGGCCAGATGGGCCAGGTCGTCAAAGTCAAGCCCGGCTACGCCCGCAATTATTTGTTGCCGCAAAAAAAGGCGATGCGCGCCACCAAGGAAAATCTCGCCTATTTCCAGACGCAGCGGGCCCAGCTCGAAGCCAACAATTTGGTGCGCAGGTCGGAAGCAAGCGAGGTCGGCGAGAAGCTCGAAGGATTGAGCGTCGTGCTGATCAGGCAGGCCGGCGAGAGCGGCCAGCTCTATGGCTCGGTTGCCGCGCGCGACATTGCCGAGGCGGTCACCGCTTCCGGCTTCACCGTCGACAAGCGCCAGATCGTGCTCGAACGCCCGATCAAGACCCTCGGCCTCCACCCGGTCAGGGTGATGCTGCATCCCGAGGTCGGCGTCACGGTCACTGCCAATATCGCCCAGTCGGAGGAAGCGGCAAGGATGCAGGCGGCCGGCATCAATCCGCTGACCCAGCGCGACGAGGACGACGAGCCGGGCGAAGCCGAGGGCCAGGGCTGATACGCTTCCTTCGTTGACACTCCCTTCGTTGACACTGGCGGGCCGGCTCGCTCATCGTGCCGGCACCGCGTTCAGCCCTGCCGGACCAAGCTCATGACCCAATCCGATCTCGCCGCAACCATCGATGCCGCGTGGGAGGGCCGCGAACAGGTGTCGCCGGCCACCAGGGGCGCTTGGCGCGATGCCGTCGAGGCCGCGCTCGACGGGCTCGACGACGGCAGCCTGCGCGTCGCCGAGAAAAGCGCCGGCGGCTGGCAGGTTCATCAGTGGCTCAAGAAAGCGGTGCTGCTGTCGTTCCGGCTCAACGACATGGTCGAGATCCCGGGCGGCCCGGTCGATCCCGAGCGCGGCCCCGCCAAATGGTGGGACAAGGTGCCGTCCAAATTCGCCGGCTGGTCGTCGAACCGCTTTCGCGACGCCGGGTTCCGTGCCGTGCCCGGCGCCATCGTGCGGCGCTCGGCCTATATCGCGCCGAACGTCGTGTTGATGCCGAGCTTCGTCAATGTCGGCGCCCATGTCGGCAGCGGCACGATGGTCGATACCTGGGCGACGGTCGGCTCCTGCGCCCAGATCGGCCGCAACTGCCACCTGTCGGGCGGGGTCGGGATCGGCGGCGTCCTGGAGCCGCTGCAGGCCGAGCCGGTCATCATCGAGGATGACTGCTTCATCGGCGCGCGCAGCGAAGTCGTCGAGGGCGTCATCGTCGAGCAGGGCGCCGTCCTGGCGATGGGCACCTTCATCAGCTCGACGACCAAGATCGTCAACCGCGACACCGGAGAGATCCATATGGGCCGGGTGCCGGCCTATTCGGTGGTCGTGCCCGGCGCGTTTCCCGGCAAGCCATTGCCCGACGGCAGCCCGGGTCCGAGCCTCTACTGCGCGGTCATCGTCAAGCGGGTCGATGCGCAGACCCGCGCCAAGACCGCGATCAACGAGTTGCTGCGCGACTAATGCCGTGGTTGACCTTGCTCTGTGCCTGCGGCTCCCGATCCACGCCACCGATCTATCAAATGCCCGAGAGCGCCATAAATGATCCCCCAGAAAAGGCCGTTAATGACTTCGATCGTGAGGCTCTCCCGCGCATTCACAATCGTATGAGGATCCCGAAGACCCAACGCCGTGGCAGCTTCAAAGCCTGGAACGCCATGGACAAACGCGGAGATAAGCCCCAGCATGCCCGGCAACAATCCTATATAGGGCACAAAGAATAGGGAATATAATCCAAGACTAGCTGGAGCGATAATCATGCCGAAGGAGAGTCCAGTTACGGCCCAGGTTCGGCTGGAACACGCTCGCTTTGCGAGTTGATGAACGACGAACGGCACCAACCAAAGGATCAACAGGCCGGTTATGGCTAGCATTTTACATCCGGTTAACGTGATGTTGCCCGTTTACAGAGGAATGACTGCCAATGATACTGACGTATAGATGCAGGCCGAAAATTGGCGGTAGTGATCAGCGCATTCCGATCCTCCATCGTCATTCCCGCAAAGGCGGGAATCAAGGGCGGGCGGTGCACCGTTGCTCCTGGACCCTCGCTCGCGCGGGGGTGACCGCAAAAGGGTAGCGGCCAATGCCCGCGATCGATCCCGTCGATCTTGCCGCCGAGCTGATCCGCCGGCCGAGCGTGACGCCGAAGGACGAAGGGGCGCTCGACATCGTCGCCGCGCGCCTCGAACGGCTCGGTTTCGCCTGCCATCGCCTGGTGTTCGACGATCCCGGCAGCGAGCCGATTACCAATCTCTATGCCCGCTTTGGCAGCGGGCGGCCCAATCTGTGCTTTGCCGGTCATACCGACGTGGTGCCGCCGGGGCCAGCCGATTCGTGGTCCTTCGAGCCGTTCGCCGCGAGCCTGCGCGACGGCGCGCTGTGCGGCCGGGGCGCGGTTGACATGAAAGGGGCGATCGCCGCCTTCGCCGCCGCCGCCGAGCGGTTTCTCCGGGTGCGCGGCGCCGCTTTCGCGGGATCGATCAGCCTGCTCATTACCGGCGACGAGGAAGGGGTCGCGGTCAACGGCACCAAGAAGGTGCTCGCCTGGCTGGCCGCGCGCGGCGAAGCCCTCGACGCCTGCGTCGTCGGCGAGCCGACCTCGGCCGCGGCACTCGGCGACATGATCAAGATCGGCCGGCGCGGCAGCATGACCGGGCGGCTCACCGTCGAAGGCGTGCAGGGCCACGTCGCCTATCCGCACCTGACCGACAATGCGGCGCACCGGCTTGTCGAACTGCTGCATACCCTGACCGCGGGCGCGCTCGACGCCGGCACCGAGCATTTTCAGCCGTCGAGCCTGCAGGTGACGACGATCGATATCGGCAATCCGGCGACCAACGTCGTCCCCGGTCTGGCGCGCGCCACCTTCAACATCCGCTTCAACGATCGCTGGACCAGCGACACGCTGAAAGCCTGGGTCGCCGACAGACTGGCGGCGGCCGGCGGAATTTCCAGCGGGCGCTATCAGCTCGCCTGGGAGGTCAGCGGCGAATCCTTTCTGGTGCCGCCCGGCCCGGTCAGCGAGTGCCTCAGCGCGGCGATCGGCGCGGTCACCGGCCGCACCCCCGAGCTCAGCACCACCGGCGGCACCTCCGACGCACGCTTCATCCACGCGCATTGTCCGGTCGCCGAATTCGGCCTCGTCGGGCTGACGATGCACAAGACCGACGAGCGCGTCGAACTCGCCGACCTCGCCCAGCTGACCGCGATCTACGAGGCCTTTCTCGACCGCTTCTTCGGCCGGGCATCAACGGCCGAGCCCGATAGATGACATCGGCGGCCTGGACCGAGGTGCAGGCTGGCGGTCGGCGGCGCCTTGCGCCTGGCCTGCGGCGACCGGCGCGGGCTAGGGCTTTTCGACACCTCGATCGACGGGTTCTGGCGCTCGTTTCGCGCCGGGGTGATCTGCTACCCGCTCTACCTCGTGCTCCTCGGCTTTCGCGTTGCCGACGCGCAATGGGCCGCATCCGGGATCGCGCCGATCCTCGTCGTCGAGACGATTGCCTATGTCATCTCCTGGGTGGCGTTCCCGCTGCTGATCCTGCCGGTTTCCCGCGGTCTTGGCCGCGAGAGCCGGTTTCTCGCCTTCATGGTCGCCTACAACTGGTCGCAGATACCGCAGACCGCGCTGTTCGTGCTGGTCGGGGTG
This sequence comes from uncultured Alphaproteobacteria bacterium, assembly GCA_963789255.1. Taxonomy (GTDB): domain Bacteria; phylum Pseudomonadota; class Alphaproteobacteria; order ATCC43930; family CGMCC-115725; genus DATARH01. The sequence continues at coordinate 1,116,556 of CAWBJW010000002.1, forward strand.
GATAGCGCGACCGGCCTCCTCGGGCCATCGGCCGCGCAGTTCGCCGGATTGCTCGCCGTCATCGCCTCGCTTGTCTACGAGTGGTACATCGCCCGCGTCGCGCTCGCGGTCACCGGCGCGCAGGCGACGCTCGTGGTCATCGTCGATCTCGTGCTCAGCACCGCCTTGGGCCGCGTTGCGCAGGGACTGTACTAGGGTCAAACTCAATTTCGCAATCCGCCAGCCCCTGGCGGCGTAAGGTTCAGGCCAACGGCGTTCCGCAGCACGGGAAACCGTACTCAAGACTGAAGCGTGCCAGCCACCTGCTCTGTCAAGCGGCTGACCGTTTTATGCGTTCATAGATATTATCATGTTGACAAATTATGCATAATATGCCATAGTATCATTTTGAGGCCAGCTGTGTCGCAGATGATGGCTGTTTTTCGCGACGAGGGGAGCCGGCGATGGTTGATATGCTGCTGCACACCTACATCCGGGCGATCGACGCCACCGATTTCGAGCGGCGGCTGAAACGGCTGGAGGCGAGCGATAACCGGGCCGGCTCATGGTAGTCCGGCCCGGTCCGGGGCAGTCCGGGCCGGACTCGCCCGCTGTAAATTTCCTGCAGAAAAAACAGCAAAAACAGCGGAGCGGCGGTTGTCTGGACCGGCCCCGGGCGTCACCGCGCACAGCGCCTTGTACTTTTGCCCATCTTTGGTATTAGACTTGGCAAATCGAACAGGGGGACGAAATGGCCGCTGAAGCGAAATATCAAGGGGTATATCCCCAGCTCGTCACCAAGATCATCGCCAGCTACGTATCGCACCATAATATCGCGCCCGAGCAGATACCCGAATTGATCAACTCGGTGCATCGCACGATCGACAGCCTCGGCAAGCCGGTTGAGCCGCAAGGCGCCTTGACCCCGGCCGTGCCGTTGCGGCGCTCGGTGCAGCGCGATGCCGTCATTTGCCTCGAATGCGGCTGGAAGGGCAAGATGCTGCGTCGGCACCTCAGCACCCGCCATGGCTTGACCGGGGAGCTGTATCTCAAACGCTGGGGCCTGCCAAGCGATCATCCGCTGACCGCACCGATCTATTCCGAGCAACGCTCGATCCTGGCCAAGGAGTTGGGCCTCGGCCGCGGCGGCCGCCAGACCGCGCCGCCGCCGCCGCCGCCAAGCGAGGCGCCGCGACGCCGCGGCCGGCCCCGCGGTTCCCGCAACGCGCGCGCCGGGTAGGCGTCCGGCAATCAAGCGCCGGGAGGTTTGCGGCGCCGCGTCCCGGTCTCGGTGACGATCAGTTCCATCGGCACGTCGAAGGGCTGGGGATGGATCGTCTGCAGTTGCTGTATGTCGAACCCGATCCCGACTGCCAGTGGTCGCGGCGACAGCGCCCCCAGGGTTCGGTCGAAATAGCCGCCGCCGTAGCCCAGCCGGTAGCAGGCCGGGTCGAACCCGACGAGCGGGGCCAGCACGATCGCCGGTGTGACGACCGTGCGGTTTTCCGGCACCGGGATGTTCCACACGCCGTCGAACGAGCGGCTCGCCGGGGCGCCAGGCGCGGTATTCGAGCGGTCCCTTCTTGTCGACCACGACCGGCAGCGCGACGCCGCGCCCGGCCGCGACCGCCCAGTCGATCAGCGGCCGCGGGTCGAACTCCGCGCGAAACGGCCAATAGACGCCGAGAATTCCCAGCCGCCCGGCAATCAGGACCCGCAGCTCGGCGTCGATGCGCGCCACCCAAAGCCGCCGCTCGTCGGCAGGCAGCGCCTGGCGCAGCGCAATGAGGCGCTCGCGCTCGCCCCGCCGCCACCGCTTGACCGCATCGGGATCCACGTACCGCTCTTTATTTCGGAATCAGGTCGAGCACGTCTTCGCCGTTGTGCAGGCGTTCAGCCAGCTCCGTATGAAATTGGCGCAGCCACTCCACCATCTCCTCCGGCTGCTTTGTCGAATGCACGTTGTCGCAATCGTCGGCGACCTCGTCCATAATCAAGCGCATGTTTCGAACCTCGACACCGCCAAACGGATAGTCCAACAGCAAGTCGAAATAGAATTTGACCGGGGCCGTTCGGCTATTGGGTTTGATACGGAGCCGTTGGATTTTGCGCAGCCATGTCTTGATTTCTTTTCTGAAATGCTGCCGTGCTTCGTCGGAAAAATCGAAACCAACCAACTTGACCAGATGCGCATTTATCGGGTCGTATAGACCGAGAATAGTCTGTTCGACCGGTTTTCGCGGCAACACCATCAGGAATTCTTCATCGACTTTCATGTGATGGTTCTCCCGTTACGCTAGAACAGCCCGGTGATGCGCCCGTCTTCGGTCAGACTCGATATTGTTGGCGGCGGGCACCCGCGGCAGGCCGGGCATCGTCATGATCTCGCCGCACACGGCAACGATAAACTCGGCGCCGGCGGACAGGCGGATCTCGCGCACCGCCAGCACATGGTCCTCAGGCGCGCCCTTGGCGTTGGCATCGGTGGTAAAGCTGTACTGGGTCTTGGCAATGCACACCGGGAAATGGCCGAACCCGGCCTTTTGCAATTCGGCGAGCCGGCTCTCGATGGCGGCGTCGCAAGCGATGTCGCGGGCCCGGTAAATCTTCTGGGCGATCGTCTTGATCTTGTCGCGCAGCGGCATCTCGTCGGGATAGAGAAAGCGGAAGTCGGCCTTGCCGCTGTCGGCGAGCTTGACGACGGCATGGGCCAGGTTCGCCGCGCCTTCGCCGCCCTCGGCCCAATGGTCGGCGATCACCGCCTCGACCCCCATGCCGGCGCACAATTCCTTCAGCCTGCCGTGCTCGGCCTCGGTATCGGCGCTGAAGCGGTTGACCGAGACCACCACCGGCACCCCGAAGCCGCGCAGATTTTCGAGATGGCGCTGCAGGTTGGCGAAGCCCTTTTCAAGTGCCGCGACATTCTCCTCCTTGAGCGCGTCGCGCGCGATGCCGCCATGCATCTTGAGCGCGCGGACGGTCGCGACGATGACCGCCGCATCGGGTTTCAGCCCCGCCTTGCGGCACTTGATGTCGAAGAACTTCTCAGCGCCGAGATCGGCCCCGAACCCGGCCTCGGTGACGGTATAATCGGCGAGTTTCAGCGCCGTCGTCGTGGCGAGCACCGAGTTACAGCCATGGGCGATGTTGGCAAACGGGCCGCCATGGATGAAGGCCGGGTTGTTTTCGAGCGTCTGGACGAGGTTCGGCGCGAGGGCATCCTTCAACAGCGCCGCCATCGACCCGGCCGCCTTAAGATCGGAGGACCGCACGGGCTGGCGCTCCCGCGTCTGGCCGACGACGATATTGGCGAGGCGCCGGCGCAGATCCGCCAAATCGGTCGCCAGGCAGAAGATCGCCATCACTTCCGAGGCAACCGTGATGTCGAACCCATCCTCGCGCGGAAACCCGTTGGCGACCCCGCCGAGCGACGACACGATCGAACGCAACGCCCGGTCGTTCATGTCGAGCCCGCGGCGCCAGGCGACGCGGCGCGGATCGATGCGCGGCTCCAGGCCATAGTAGATATGGTTGTCGATCAGCGCGGCGAGCAGGTTGTTGGCGGCGCCGATCGCATGCAGGTCGCCGGTGAAATGGAGGTTGATGTCCTCCATCGGCACGACCTGGGCGTAGCCGCCGCCGGCCGCGCCGCCCTTGACGCCAAAGCATGGCCCGAGGCTCGGCTCGCGCAAGCACAGGATCGCCTTCTTGCCGATATGGTTGAGCGCGTCGCCGAGGCCGACCGTCGTCGTGGTCTTGCCTTCGCCGGCCGGGGTTGGGGTGATCGCGGTGACGAGGATCAGCCTGCCGTTCGGCCGGTCCTTCAGCGAGCGGACGTAATCGAGCGAGATCTTGGCCTTGTAGCGGCCATAGAGCGACAGCGCCTCGTCCGGGATGCCGAGCTTGTCCGCCGCCACCTGGCCGATCGGCCGCATCGCCGCTGCCTGGGCGATCTCGATATCGGATTTCGGGTTGCGATGCTGCTCGTCTCCGCGCGCCACGGCGATCTCCTCGGCTGGAAAGCTGGCAGGGTCTTAGCCCGTCCGGGCCACCCGCTGCAACCGCTCTGGACCGGATGGGCTTCATGCCAGGCGAGAGAATTCGCCGCGACCGGGATGGTGGAGGCGTTGCGTGCCGCTCGTGCCGACGGGGATGCCGGTCTATACTCGTTCCCTATACTACCGGTGGATTGGCCACTCTTCGGCTTCGAGGTTGAACATGCATAGGCTGACAGGAACCCTGCGGTCGCGCGCCGGGATGCGCGCGGCAGTGATCGCAGCCGCTGTCCTTGCGATCGGCGCGATCGTGCCGCAAACGGCACGCGCGCAGCATGGCTGGCACGGCGGCGGGTGGCACGGCGGCGGCTGGTGGTGGGGCCCCGCCGCAGCCGCGGGCTTCCTCGGCGCTGCGCTGGCCTATCCCTACGCCTACGGCTATCCCTACGGCTACGGCTATCCCTACGGCTACCCCTACGCTTATCCCTACCCGCCGCCGGCGCCGGGCTACTATCCCTATCCGCCGACGCCGACCTCCTACCCGCCTCCGGCGCCAGCCTATGGCGCGCCGCCGGCCGCGGCTCAGGCGAGCGCCGCCGGGATCACCTATACCGACCGGCCGGCCTTCAAAAATGCCGCCGGACAGACCTGCCGCGAATTCCGCGCCGCAAACGGCACGATGGGTGCCGCCTGCCAGGACGCCAGCGGGCAGTGGCGCGTCGCCAACTGATCCGGCTCGCCGCCACGACCCGAAGGGCCCCCGTCCCAAGGACGGGGGCCTTGTCGTTTCCGGCGTACGCCGCCATTCTTGGCCGAGCAACGGATCAGGGAATCGAGACATGGCGCGGCCGATCGTCTATGGCCCGGCGGGCAGCACCTACATCTGGAGCGCCCGCCTCGCGCTTGCCGAAAAGGGCGTCGCCCACGAGTTGGTCGAGGTCGCCTTCGGCGAGCATCGCCAGGAGCCGCATCTGTCGCGCCATCCCTTCGCCAAGGTGCCGGCCTTCGAGCATGACGGCTTCGCGCTGTACGAAACCCAGGCGATCCTGCGCTATATCGACGAAGGCTTCCCCGTCGCGCCGTTGCAGCCGACCGATCTGCACCAGTTCGCGCGGATGAACCAGATCATCGGCATCGTCAACGCCTATGCCTGGCCGTCGATCGCGGCGGGCATTCTGTTCAACCGCATGCTCGCCCCGCGTCTCGGGCTGCCGGTTGACGAGGCGGCGGTCGCGGCGGCGTTGCCGCGCGCCCGCCTGTGCCTCTCCGAGATCGCCCGGCTGATGGGCGAGCAGCCCTACCTCGCCGGCGAACGGGTCAGCCTGGCCGATCTGATGGTGATCCCGCTCTTCTATTATTTCAGCCGCCTCCCCGAAGGCGAGGCGCCCTTTGCCGAGCACCCGACCTTGCGGCCGTGGCTGCGGCGCATGGAGGAGCGGCAGAGCTTTCAGGTCACCAAGCCGCCCGGCGTGTAAGCGAAGGAAACAAAAGCATGGCGGCAGCAGCCGGGGCGCCGGGCCAGTCGACCGCGCCGATCGTCACGATCGCGGACGGCCGCGCCACGATCCGCCTCAACCGCCCGCGCGAGCACAACCGGATCGAACCCGACGATCTCGCCGTATTGTGCGAGACTTTCGCCCGGATCGACGATGACCCGGATATCCGCGTGCTGGTCCTGACCGGGACCGGCAAGAGCTTCAGTTCGGGCTATCACATCGGCGCGCTGGTCGAGCGCCATGCCGCCAAGCGCGATGGGGAAGAGCCCGGCAGCGATGCCTTCGAGCGCACCGTTAACCGGCTCGAGGCGCTGCGCGTGCCGACCATCGCCGCGCTCAACGGCGGCGTCTACGGCGGCTCGACCGACCTCGCCCTTGCCTGCGATTTCCGCATCGGGGTCGAGGGCATGCGGCTCCTGATGCCGGCGGCACGGCTCGGCATCGTCTACTACCCGAGCGGCATCGAGCGCTACGTCGCCCGCCTCGGCGTCGGCGCGGCGAAAAAGCTGTTCCTGACCGCAACGCCGATCGAGACGCAGGAAATGCTGCGCATCGGCTATCTCGACGAAGCGGTGCCGGCAGCCGAACTGATGGTGCGGGTCGATGCCCTGGCCGCGACGCTCGCCGCCAACGCGCCGCTCGCCCTCGCCGGGCTGAAGCGCGCAATCAACGAGATCGCCGGCGGCCGGCTCGACCGCGCCGCCTTGGCCGCCGCGCGCGCCCGCTGCGCCGCTTCCGAGGACCATGCCGAAGCCTTGCATGCCTGGGGCGAGAAGCGCGCGCCGGTGTTTCGCGGCCGCTGAAGGCGGCCCCAAATCAGCAAAACCGCGTGACATCAGGACGCAATCGCGCGACGCTGCGGCCCTCCCACTTTGCCTGACCGGAGGACCCCCGCGATGCTCGAAAAGGACGTCATCGTCACGACCAAATACGGCAAGATGCCGACTTTCGCGGTCTGCCCCGACGAGCCAGGCGAGTATCCGGGCATCATCTTCTACATGGACGCGCCGGGCATCCGCGAAGAACTGCGCAACATGGCGCGACGCATCGCGAGGGCCGGCTATTTCTGCCTGTTGCCCGACATGTACTACCGGCTCGGCACGCTGCGCTTCGATGTGCAGCGCCGCGACGACGCGATGTTCCAATGCATCCGGGGCGCGTTGAACAGCCTGACCAACGCGATGGTGATGGACGACACCGGCGGCCTCATCGGCTGGCTCGACGCGCAGGACAAGGCCAAGCCCGGCCCGCTCGGCTGCGTCGGCTATTGCATGAGCGGCCAGCACATCACCAACGCGGCCGCGTTCTTCCCGCACCGCATCGCGTCGGCCGCCTCGCTCTACGGTGTCGGCATCATCACCGACAAGGAGGACTCGCCGCATCTGTTCCTCGACCGGATCAAGGGCGAGCTTTATTACGCCTTTGCCGAGACCGACCGCAGCGTGCCGCCGCATATCACGGGCGAGCTCAAGGGCTTGCTCGAGAAGCACGGCATCAAGCACAAGCTGAAGGTGTTCGCCGGCACCGAGCACGGCTTCGCGTTCCCCGAGCGGGCGATCTACAACACGCTGGCTGCCGAGGAAACCTGGGATAAGATGTTCGCGATGTGGGACCGCACGCTGAAATAGCCGTCGGGTCGATGGGTTTCGTTTTCGCTCAACCCGCCCTGCGTCCCGCGGGGATGCTTGCAGGGTGGGTTGAGCGGAAGCGAAACCCGTCATTGAAAGAGGACCTGCCGCGATGAAACTTCGCCACGCCGCCGCCTCGCCCTTCGTGCGCAAGGTCATGGTGGTCGCGCACGAACATGGCCTGCTCGACCGCATCGAGCTGGTGCCGACGTTGGTCAGCCCGGTTGAAGCCAACCAGAGCCTCGCCGCGGAAAACCCGCTGATGAAGGTGCCGAGCCTCGTGACCGATGACCAGCTGTTCGACTCGCCGGTCATCTGCGAGTACCTCGACACCCTGGCGACCGGCCGGAAACTCTTTCCGGCCGTCGGGTCGGCGCGCTGGACGGCGTTGCGCCAGCAGGCGCTCGGCGACGGCATCCTCGACGCGCTGATCCTATGCCGCTACGAGACCACCCGGCCCGAGGACAAGCGCTGGAGCGGCTGGACCGACGGGCAGATCAGGAAGGCGCATCAGGGCCTCGGCGCGGCGGAGCGCGAGCCGCTTGTCGGTCGGCGCACGATCGGGCACATCACGATCGGCATCATGCTCGGCTATCTCGATTTCCGCTTCCCCGACGACGGCTGGCGAACGCGGCATCCCAGGCTCGCCGCGTGGTACCGGGAGGAGATCGAGCAGCTCCCCTCGATGCAGGCGACGAAACCGCCAGCCTGCGTAACGAGGCCCCACTGGCAATAGCCCGCTCCCGCAACGCCGCGGGGTGAGAGTGGTTCAGCCACAGACACCCTCACCCACCCAGCCCTGCGGGCTGGGTCCCCCTCTCCCGCAATGCGGGAGAGGATTCGAGTGATCGAGGATGCCGATCGCCTCGGTAATGACGGTCTCGGCCGCGAGATCGGCGAGATCGGGTTCGGCCAGGACGCGGACGAGGCAGCCGCGCGGCGCGTGGCGCGCCGGGTCCGAGGCCCGCGAAAAGAGCACGATGACCGGGCATCCGGCCGCCGCCGCGAGATGGCACACGCCGGTGTCGTTGCCGATCGTCAACACCGCGCGCCGGGCGAGCGCCGCGAGCAGGGCGATATCGGTCCGGCCCACTAGATCGACCGCCGCAGGACAAGCCCCGCGGATCGCGGCGGCGAGCGGCGCTTCCTGCGCGGACCCGACCATCACCGGCAGACAGCCGATCTCGTCGAGCGCTCGCGCCAGCGTGGCGAAGCGCGCGGCCGGCCATCGTTTCGCCGGATGTTGCGGCGACGATCCCGGGACGAGCAGAGCGAAATCCCGACGTTCGAGCGGTGCCGGCAGCGCCCGGTCGAGCGGCGGCAGCGCCGGCAGCGGCGTCGGGTAAATCCCGGCCATCAGCAGCTGTTCGGCCTGCTTGTCGATCGTGTGCTGCCGGTCGCGCTGGCGATTGGCGTGCGGGTGCGAGCAACGCCAGGCGATGCCCGACCATTCCGGCAGTCCTGGACGCAGCAGCCAGGCGTAGACCGCGGACCGCGTCGAGGTTTGCAGATCGTAGACGCGGTCGAAGCCGCCCTGCCGCAGATGGCGGCGCAAGGCCAGCCAGCCGGGAAGCTCGAACGGCCCGGGTCGATTGTCCACCAGAACCTCGTCGAACAACCCCAACTCTTCGGCAAAGCGGGCAAGCGGCCAGGCTGTCAGCAGGCTGATCCGGTCGCCGGCATGGTGACGGCGGATCGCCGCAATGGGCCCAAGCGCCTCGATGAAATCGCCGAATGCGCTGAGCCGGATCACCAGAATGCGGCGCGGCCCGGCGCGCGGCCCGGGGGGCGATGACGCGTTCAGCTCCTCGAACGCCGCAAAAACGGCGGCATGCGCGGCGCTGTCGGGATTGCCGATCGCGGCGGCGAGGCTGTTGGCGAGGCGCGTTCCCGCGGCGGAGGCCGGTAGACGACCAGGATCGCGGGCGAGCTTGTAGCGGCGGTCGGGCCACCACGCCGTCGCGTTCCAGGCGAAGAAATGATTGAGCGGCGTGCCGGGCGGGAAATCATCAGCGGTCAGCGTCATGGCGGCACCGCCCGGATAATGCCGAGCAGCGTCTCTTCCAGGCGTTGAGATTGCTTGACCGCGTCGAAGCGCTCCAGCGCCACGCTGCGGGCGTTCTCGCCAAGCCATCGGCGCAGACCAGGCTCATCGCTGAGCCGACGCAATGCGGCTGCCAGCGCCTCGGGGTCTTGCTCCCCCACGAGAAAGCCGGTGCGACCGTGCTCGATCGCCTCGCCGATGCCGGCGTGGCGCGAGCCGATGACCGGCGTGCCGGCAGCCATCGCCTCGAGCACCACGGTCGGCAGGCCTTCGGCGTCGCCATCCGAGGCCTGCAGGCTCGGGACGCACAGCGCCAGCGCACCGCGCATCCAGCGACGCAACTCGCTGTTGGGCATCCAATCGACGAATTCGACCTGCCTCAATGCTGCTGCTGCCCGCTTCATCTCGTCGGCCATCGGGCCGTTGCCGATCAGCACGAGGCACATGTCCCTGCCCTCGCCTTCGAGCCGGCGCATCGCCTCGATCAGATAGCTCGCCCCCTTCTTCTCGACAAAGCGGCCGGCGAACAGGACATAGCGGTCGAGCCCCTCATCGTCGGTACCTTGCGGGATGTCGAAATTGACCCCGGACCGATGGACAATCAGCTTCTCGCCGGGAAATCCGCGCGCGATCAGTTGGTCGCGAATGAAATCGGAGACGCAGATGAACAGCGCCGCTTCGCGCTGCAAGGCGGGCAGCCGACGCTTGAAGATCGCCGGCAGCAGATGCCTCTCGTAATGCTTGTTCTTGGTTGCATCGCCGCCATAGAAGCTGACGACCAGCGGGATCTTGAGGCTGCGAGCGATCGGCAACGCCAACGCCCCGCCGCGCCCGAAATGCGCGTGGACGAGACGCGGCCGCATTGCCCGCAGATCCGGGACCGCAGGCAGGACGCCGAGATGCTTGAAAATCTCGCGGTCGAGCGCGCCCAGCATGCCCTCGCGGCCGAGAAACACCGGCTCGGCCGGGAAATCGGACAATCCGTCGCCGCGCCGGCGCCCGAGCCATATCGCGTCGAGGCGCTCGAAACCGACATAAAGGCGACGGAGAAAACTTGCCTCCGAGCGCGGCACCAGATGATCGCGGTACGCGAGGATTGTCACTCGGTCTCGATCATCCGGGCTGCGCCTGCCGGGCACGGGAGCCACCCTAGGGTCTCGACGACGCAATCTGGTTCACCGTTACGCCTCTATACGCCTCGCCCGGTGCTGACAAGCCCGGTGCGCGCTTACGGCAAACTCGCCAGAGAGAAATACCTGGCGCTTTACGAGCATCTCCATGGCCTCGATTATCGCGTGCTGCGCGTCACCAATCCGTTCGAGCCGTTCCAGATCGCGCTGAAGAGCCAGGGCGTCGTCAGGGCAGCGAGCGGATCTTCAATATCGGCAGCGGCCAGGTACGAAGCCTGCGCGAGGTCATCGCAGCGATCGAGCGCCTGCTCGAGCCGACGCTGAGGATACAGTGGAGGCCTCGCCGAGCGATCGATGTCCCGGTTTCGGTGGTGGCCATCGACCGGGCGCGGCAGCGGCGTTCCGATGTCGAAAGGCTTTTCCGATGACCCGCCTGTCGATTTGGAGCGGATCGCGTATCCCTTTTCTGCCGCGGCGCCGGCGCCGATGCGCGGCGGCCTCGGCCGATCACCCGATCAGCGCCTCGTAGCGGACGGCAACCTCGTCCCAGCTCAACCCGCGTTGCGTCGCGAGCGCGCCCTGATGCCAGCGCCGCCACAGATCATCGTCGCGCAATACGGCGATTGCCGCCGCGGCAAACTCGTCGTCATTATCGGCGACGCGGCCGCTTTTGCCATCGGCGACGCGCTCGGCGACGCAGCCGAGCGGCTGCACCACGGCCGGCACGCCCATCGCCTGGGCCTCGGCGAGCGACAGACAGAAGGTTTCGCCCGGGTCGCCGCGATACAGCATGACGCGCGCGCCCGCGAGCATCAGCGCCAGCGCCGCGCGGCCGACCGGCGTGTGGCGGCGGACACCCTGGGCGTGCAACCCGTCGGCGCGCCCGAGGACGCCTTCCATACGCCGGATCGTCTGGTCCGGGATGCCGGCATAGACCGCCGGCCCGGCAAAGATGTGCAGCTCGGCCTCGGACGCGGCAGGATGTATTTTCGTCGCCCACAGATCGAGCAACCAGTCCAGCCCGCGCAGTGGGTTCGAAGTAAACACCGCACGGGGCGGCGGCGGGTCGCGCGGCACGGCGTGTCGAAAACAGTCGAGGACGCCGTAAGGGATGATTTCGAGACCGTCGAGGATCACCCAATGGGGAACGGTCGACGCGTGATAGCAGCCGGTTGTCACGAGGGTCGGCTGATACAGAGCAAGCCGCCACAAGATACGCGGCTTCCTCAGATAACCGGCCGGATTGTGCAGCCAGAACAGCCGCCGCCGGGCGTGCGGCACCAGCCCGATGACGCGATGGCCGCGATTACCGATATAGAGGTCGCACGCATCAGGCGCGCCGTCCGCCAACGGCGCCCAGGCGACCCCGTTATGGCACAGCCCCTCGCGGCAATGGCTGCGCGCAAGAACCTCGTGGCCGCGCGCGGCGAGCGCCTCGGCGAGCGCGACAAACGCGGTCTCGGCGCCGCCGAGCGGCCCCGTCGCGGCCGCGCGGCCGTCGAAGGCGATGCCGTCGTCAGCCATCACGATGTGAGCCATCAGCGGGGCGCCATCACTCGCTCTCAAGCCGCGCCTTCAGATAGGACAGGATCGGGTAGAGCGACGCGCACAACGCGATCAGAAAGCCATAGGGTCCTTCGCGATAGCCGCGGCGGCCGACATAGCATTTCCAGAAACGCGACGCGATGCGCCGCAGATTGTGCCCGAAGCTGCCGATGTCGCCGCTGTCGCGCAGATCCTGCGCCCGCGCGCTGGTGTAGCGGTCGAGCCGGCGCAGCATGTCGGAGATGTTGCGGTCGACATGGTGCACGAGGCGCGCGTCGAGCGTCGGGCCCTGCGTGCCGGACAGGGCGACCGCCGGGTGGACCCGCTGATCGCCCCACCGCTTGACGCCGCGGCGGAACAGCCCGGCATGGGCCGACCGGCCGAACGAGGCGCCCCAGCCCCAGCGCACCAGATGCTCGCCGATATAATTGTCGACCGGGATCAGGTGCCAGGATGCCGGCGAAGTCGCCACGACGGCGCGGATCTCGGCGGCGAGTTCGGGTCCGACCCGCTCATCGGCATCGATTTCGAGCACCCACTCGCCGCGACAGGCGGCGATCGCCGCGTTGCGGCGCGACCCCTCGCGCTCCCAGGCGCCCTCGATGATATGTTCGGTGAAGTCGCGGGCGATGTCGCGCGAGCGGTCCTCACAGCGATCGAGCACGACGACGAGCTCGTCGGCGAAGGCGAGGCGCGACAGGCATTCGGCGAGCTGCGCCGCCTCGTTGCGGGCGACGACCACCGCAGAGAGGCGCGGTCTTGCGGCAAGCGGCGCAGCGTCCCCCGCCGCCTCGCTTGCCGCGACGCTCATCGTCCGGACCCGGCAAAGGCGGGGACCGGCTCGCTTATCACGCGGTGCCACAGCTCGCATGCCGCAGCCTCGGCCATCTCGACCGAGAGGCTGTCCATCAGCGTATCGGTGGTCCGGGGGTCGAAGCCCGGCCCGAACATCGCCTCGCGCGGCTGCGCCGTTCGGACAAAGGCGGTCGAGCGGCCCCACGGCGCGTACTGCTCGACCGGGCTCGGCCCGAACAGCCCCAAGGTCGGCGTGCCGGAAGCCGCGGCGATGTGCATCAGCCCGGTGTCGTTGCCGATGAACAGAGAAGAGCGCCGCAGCACCGCCGCCGCGGTCAACAGATCGGTCTTGCCGACGAGGTCGATCACCCGCCCCGGCGGTATCGCCGACAAGAGCGGCGACGCCTGGGCGCGCTCATGCGCCGCCGCCAGCACCGCGACGCGCGCCGCCGGCAGCGGCCCGGCCGCGGCGGTCAAGCGCTGCGCCAGCTCGGCGAAGCGCACGGCGCGCCATTGCTTGCCGCGCCAATTGGCGGCGGGCCCGATCGCCAGAACCGGGGCACCCGGCGGCAACAGCGCCTCGGCCGCACACTCGTGGCGCGGCGCGATCCACAGTTTGGGGCTTGGCGGCGGATCGAGATCGAACAGACGGCCGAGCTGGCGCACCCGGTGCTCGCGCGCATCGCCCTTGGCCATGACCCGGCGCTCGCCGGCCCGCACCAGCCAGGCGAGGGCCGAGCCGCGCAGGTCGATGACGAGATCCCAGCGGCGGGGGGCGGCGCCGGCATAAAGCGCCAGCCAATGCAGCGACCAGCGCTGCTTTTTCAGCACCAGCACCCGCTCGAGCCCGGGCACCGCCTCGAACAGCGGCGCCGCTTCCGGCCCCGCCGCGATGGTCAGGCGGGCGCCGGGATAGCGTCCGACGATATGCGACAACAGGCCGGTCGACAGCACGGCATCGCCGATGCGGGTGGCGGTCACGAACAGGATGTGCATATCCCCGATCCCGGCGCCTTAATAGCCCGCGCGATGCGGCTTGCCAAGCAAGGCGCCGCCCGCCACCTGTTGGGTGATGTCGCCGCTCATGTCGCGAAGCCCAGGATAAGCACAATGGCGCAGGGCAATTTCACCGTCCTCGAAGACCGCGGCGTTCTTGCCGTCTCGGGTCCAGACCGCCGCGACTTTCTGCAGGGGCTGGTTTCGAACGACGTCGCCAAGGTGGCTGCCGACAGCGCCGTTTATGCCGCGCTGCTGACGGCGCAAGGCAGATACCTGCACGATTTCATCATGGTCGAAATAGGCGAGGCGATCTGGCTCGACGCCGAAGCGGCCCGGCTCGCCGATTTGCGGCGGCGCCTCGCGATCTACCGCCTGCGCGCCAAGGTCGAGATCGCCGAGCGCCCCGAGATGGCGGTCGCCGCGGTCTTCGGCACGGGCGCGCTCGCCGCGCTCGGCCTCGGCAACGAACCGGGGACGGCGCGGCCCCAGGGCGCGGGTGTTGTGCTGGTCGAACCCGCGGCTCTCTGAGCTCGGCGCCCGCGCCGTCCTGCCGCGCCACGCGCTATGCCCGGCGCTCGCCGCCCTCGGGCTCGTAGAAGCCGATTTCGCCGCCTGGGACCGCCACCGTCTCGCCCTCGGCATCCCGGATGGCAGCCGCGATCTGCTGCCCGACAAGTCGATCCTTCTCGAATCCGGCTTCGACGAATTGAACGGCGTCGATTGGCAGAAGGGCTGCTATGTCGGCCAGGAACTGACCGCCCGCACGAAATATCGCGGGCTGATCAAAAAGCGCCTGTTTCCGGTACATATCGACGGCCCGGCGCCGATGCCCGGCACGATGGTGACGTTCGACGGACGCGATGCCGGTGAGATGCGCTCGGCCCGCGACGGGCAGGGGCTGGCACTGTTGCGCCTCGACGCGGTCGGTGACGGCCGGCCGCTCCTGGCCGATGCCGCAACGCTCACCCCGCTCCGCCCCACGTGGATGCGGATCGAGCAAGACAGCCCTTCTCCCGCATCAACCTGATAATTTCCTTAATTTAAGGAAATCGAGCTATATAATCGTGTGACCCTATTAAAAAGGGAATTATCGCGTTAACTCCCTTACGAATGCAATCTGGTCATCGTAAGACGGCAAATCGAAGGTCGCGTGTTTCAAGAATCCAGTCTTGTTCCAAGTGCCATTATCCGAATTATACCAAGTCCCTCCGAGCGCGACTCACGTAGGGGATTCCCAAGGCGAGGAGAATGTGATTCACCGTGGCAAACGAGAGGGGGTTTGCCATGGCGGCAGCGGTTCGCCTTCGGGAGGGTTACGACGCGGTAGGATTGCGCGATCTGGCGAAGCGGTCTGTGGATGCCGCTCAGACCCGACGCTTGTTGGCTCTGGCGGCGATCTATGACGGCGGATCTCGCACCGAGGCCGCCAAGATGGGTGGCGTCGGGCTGCAAACGGTGCGGGACTGGGTGTTGGCTTTCAACGCCGAGGGGCCGCCTGGCTTGGTGAACGGCAAGGCCCCGGGCAACGCGCCGCTGCTCACCGAAGCGCACCGGCAAGCGTTGCTGGAGATCGTCGAGAGCGGTCCGATCCCGGCGGTTCACGGCGTTGTCCGCTGGCGGCTGGTCGATCTGGCGCAATGGGTGTTCGAGGAATTCCGCATCTCGATCAGCAAGCAGACGCTGAGCCGCGAATTGCGCGCTCTGGGCTTGCGCAAGCTGTCGGCGCGACCCCGGCACCACGCCCAGGATGGCGAGGCCCTGGCGGCGTTCAAAAAAACTTCGCCGAGAGCCTCGACGTGATTGCCAAGCGCGACGCGGCCGGCAAGCCGATAGAGATCTGGTTTCAAGACGAGGCCCGGATCGGCCAGAAGAACAAGATCACCCGGCGATGGGCACGGCGCGGGACGCGGCCCTCGGCACCCCACGATCAGAGAACGCGCTCGACCTATATCTTCGGCGCGATCTGTCCGGCCAAGGGGACTGCCGCCGGCCTCATCCTGCCGCGCTGCAATACCGCCGCGATGGCGCTGCACCTGGCCGAAATCTCCCGAACGGTTACACCGGGCGCCCATGCCGTCCTGCTGCTCGATCAGGCCGGCTGGCACCTCTCCGCCAAGCTCGACATCCCCGACAACATCACCCTGATGCCGCTGCCCCCGAAGTCGCCGGAACTCAATCCGGTCGAAAACATCTGGCAGTACATGCGCGACAACTGGCTCTCCAACCGGGTCTTCCAGTCGTACGGCGACATCCTCGATCACTGCTGTCATGCCTGGAACAAGCTCGTTGACCGGCCATGGACTATCATGTCGATCGGCCTGCGCGATTGGGCCCATCGGTTCTAATCAGCGGGATTTGGTATTAGAGGAGTATTCCCGAAAAACGTGGGAATAGGCCATGACTAGCCAATCGAGCGAAAGCTTATAGCCATGTGTTTCCGTGTCTATTAATAAATATGCGTCATCATTTAGAGTATAATCCCCTTGTTTTAAATAAGTCGCATGGCCTGCTTTCCCTTTTCTGACTACATGGATAGCTTCACCACTGTAAACGCTAATGAGCTTGTCGGTGTTCTTTGGGTGCGGACACTGATAAATACGAGGTGTGTTCTCTACATCGATGCTGCCGGATAAGACGCGATATTTCCGGTCGCCGGGATGCAGCAACAACGAATATAAATATTCCTCGGTAAGGCCCGAATTGCCTCCGACAGCCTTCAATATAATTGAGCTTGAGACGTTACGAGCCTGATAACTCTTGTATTCCCGCGTTGATTTTAGATTCCCGCCTCTCAGATAATATTCCGGTAAGAGAGTTAGGTATTTATCCGCCAAAATGGTTGCCATCGGAACCAGTCCGGCCTTCCTCGCAGTAACCGCGACGCCCTGCTCATTCAACCACGTTGTACCGTCGCTTTTCTTATCCTCAAAAGTCATCCACCGTTCTTCAAGAAGACCCGGCATTTCATCGCCATCGGTGCTAACCCAACCAGATATCTCATCGTGCATCCAGCCGTTCCGGTTATTTCGTAATTTTGTCGGAAACCGTTTGTCGGAATTTGCCAAACCATCGTTGTCAAATTTTGGGAGAGATACGATAGCCGTCACATCGCATGTATCCAGAAGCTCTTTGCGAATTGGCTGATCGGACGGGTTTTCGAGAACTCCGTCAGGCTGGATCACACACGCACGCCCCCCAACCCTTAGCAATTTTCGCACCCGGCATTGAACTCCTCCGGTTTAAGTGTGTTGGCTGGCTTCATATTCGTATGACCATCTCCCACCAGAAACATGTTCAGCTTTGTGCGAGAGATGTTGTCATCACGAACGTCAATACCGTAAAAGCAATCGTTTTGAAGAAAATCTTTTGCATCGGTTTTAATGACTCCCGAGTTCTCGTAATTATTTTTCAATACCTTAAATGCTTCCGTGAGAAAACCTCCTGTTCCACATGCAGGATCAATCAATGTAAAGCGTCTGTTATTATTGAAAAATCGCTCATCTCGAAGCAGGAGTTTTGCCAGAAGATGTGCATAATGACGCCTTGTAAAATATTCGCCAAATTCTTTCTTTTCTTTTGACGATGCGAACATTTCATAGACAGCGCCAAATAGATCAAAGCCTGCCCCATGAAGCGGGCGCATAGAGTCGATAACGCCATAGATAAGAGCAACATCCTGTTTTGACACGAGCGGCGGCTTGTCATCCTCACCGATAATTCCGATTCTAACGGCCTGTATCAAATCCTTAAATTCAGAGAAACCCGTTTCCTTCGCCAGCCGCCGAATGTATCCATCGATATTGGCCACTGGTTTTTCGTCGGTTGGACCAAGGCAATCAGACCAATAAATACTATTGCGATCCTTTGTGTTATCGAGCACCGCCTTTTCTTCAAAAAACTCCAGAGATACAAAGCCGATAGTAAAGTCTATTTTTTGAGCATTATTATTGAATATCGCCTCGGATATGGTGGAGATGGAATCGACGTTTGTTTGAATGTTTTCGATTGTGGGGCTTTTTGTAAGTCGATTTTTTATCAAACGCAAAATATCTATAGTCTGGAATTCCCGAATAGGATTCTTGTTGAGGGTAATTTCTCGGAGATTTGACGAGTTGTAAAATATGGATGTCTTGCAGTTCGTCACAATGAAATATGGCAATCCAAGTTTGGCAGACTTGCACTTTCCTTGCTTAATTGCATCTCTCCAATCGGCGTCCCCCACACTGCAATTATCTTTGGCCTCGGCATAGGCAACTAGATTAGAAACAAATTGCGTTTCATTCGTGCCATCAAATTCGAATTCAGAAATCAATAAATCTGGTCGCTTCGATCCGGCCCATTTAGCAAATGTTGTGTCGTTCACAATTTGACGCAGCGGAATGCTCAACTGCCCCACTAATATCTCATGAATTCAAGCGGCCAACGGTAAGCGCCTCCCGTTTTGGGTCGGATTTGGCATCGAAGTTATTTTCTCGCGGGTTTATTGTGTTTCTTCTTGGTATTTACGGCGGGGCTTGAGGCAACGCGGGATTTTGGTGATCCCGCCGGTTTACCACGATCTGGACGATAGGACATGACGACCTTGACGAGCTTGGTCAACGCGGCCAGCCCTTCCTTCATGCCGTCAATTCCTTGTAGGTAATGCGCTTACCAACGGTGCTGCGCGCGAGGCTATGCAGCCGTTCCAGAGTGTGCCGCTTCACATTGCCGTCGTTCAACCGGAAAGTGAACTCATCGACGTAGCGGCCAAGGTGTTTCGAATCGACATGGTGATAAACGCCATGCAAACCGCGCTTAAGCACAGCCCACACGGACTCGATATCGTTGGTCGAAATGCCGTCCCGGACGTATTCGCCAGCCGAATGGCTGATGGTCTCGTGTTGGTAAAACAAACCGCCGATTCCCTGATAGCCGCCGTGTTCATCCGTGTGCAACGTCGAGCCGGTCGCCACGTTCCGGTGAATGACGCCATGCAGGATGTCCGCGCCGGTGCCGGGAACCGTCTCGGCTAGGGTGCGACCGCCACGCTGACGCATACCGACAACGGCCATCTTGCCGACCGTGCCGCGACCCGCCCGGAGCTTCTTGTGCGCGTGCTTGTTCGCCTCTTTCCCGCCGATGTAGGTCTCATCGATGGACACGATACCGGACAGCACCGAAGGATCGTTGCCGCAAGCCTCGCGGATGCGGCTCAACATGAACCATGCCGACGATTGCGCGATGCCGATCTCCTTCGAGAGTTGAAGGCTGCTGATCCCCTTGCGAGCGGTCATCAGCAGGTACATCGCGTAAATCCACTTATGCAGCGGGATATGCGAGCGCCCGAAGATCGTGCCGGTGCGGATCGTGAAGTCGAGCTTGCAGGGGTTGCAGCGGTAATAGCCGCCCTTGCGCGTCGTGATCCGGTCAAGCGATCCGCACTCGGGGCAAACCGGGCCGTGCGGCCACATGGTTTCCTCAAGATACTTGCGCGCAGCCTCGGCGTCCGGGAACATCTCGAAAAGCTGGAATGTCGAAATCGTGCTGCGCGACATGGAAATTCCCCTCTAACGAATTGATTCTACTCCTTTCACTAAGGGAGTCAACGCGATAATTCCCATTAAAAAGGCGATTTTATTCTTGATCCGTGAACTCAGGATCGGCAACCATGTGCTGCACAATGTCCCAGGCAGTGTTGGCTCACCGACAGGCTCGCTTCTGCTTGGGCAGAGCTTCTTGTCTCACTTTGACTCTGGACCCTCGACAACAAGCGGCATGTGCTGAAGCTGGTGGGTAAAAGCTCTAAGAACCGCTCCGAAAAGATGTTGAATCGGTGGAGTCGGTTGTGATTCGATGTGGTGCGATCTGGTGATGGGCACCACATGTGGACAAAGGAACACCGCCTGGCGGCGAGGCGCAAGAGCCTGCGCTATCCGAGCGACCTGACGGAGGAGGAGTGGCAGCGGGTGGCGCCGCTGATCCCGCCGGCCAAGCGCGGCGGGCGGCCGCGCTCGGTCAATGTGCGCGAGGTATCGAACGGCATCTTCTACGTGCTGTTCGACCGGCTGCCAATGGGAGGCGCTGCCGAAGGATTTGCCGCCGAAAGGCACGGTCTACGACTATCTCGACCTGTGGCGGCGGGACGGCACGCTGGAGCGCATCCATCACACCCTCTATGTCGCCTGCCGCGAAGAGGCCGGGCGGGAAGCCAGCCCAACGGCGGCGATCATCGACAGCCAGAGCGCCCGGGCGGCGCAAAAAGGGGGGCCTCGATCGACCCGCAGGGTGGAGCCTGCCCTCGGGCGCGGCAACGCCGCGACCCGTGGGACGCGGGCAAGAAAGTCACCGGGCGCAAGCGCCATATCATGGTCGATACGCTCGGCCTGATGGTTGGCGTCACGGTGCATGCCGCCGATGTGCAGGACCGCGACGGCGCCGCGGCGTTGCTGCGCCACACCCGCCGCCGCCAGCCGTTCATCGAGGTGATCTTTGCCGATGCCGGCTACCAGGGACCGATCATGACCGAGCGGGTGGCCACGAGCGGAAGACGGCGTCTGGAGATCGTCAAACGCAACGATGTCCCGCGCTTCGAGGTCGTGCCCAAGCGCTGGATTGTCGAACGCACCTTGGCCTGGATCAGCCGTTTCCGCCGCCTCGCCCGCGATTTCGAACGCTACGCCCGTTCGGTCGTCGCCTTCCTTCGCCTCGCCATGATCCGAATTATGCCGCGTCGCCTAACCCGTTCCGCTTAGATTCCAACTTTCCGGAGCGGTTCTTAGAAAAGCAAAGAACGCGGCTACATATGGTGAGGCAGTCCAATCCAGCAGCGGCGACGGAAATCCATTGTGTCTCAAATGGGTTAGGTAATCATACGCCAGCACATATTTATTCGAATTCCGACGCGCCTCGTAAGACGACGACCACTCTCCTATCGTCTTCCATCCAGGAAAATTCCAATTCGAATTCGTGAAAGTTTCAACAGCTGGCTTTATGCTGCCTACCAGCGTATAGTAGTCTTGAAATGACATACTTGCGCGGTTCACATCTTGGATTTTACGAAATTCGACCTCGCACTCCTCCCACCTATTTACGTGAATATCATTCTTCATTTTGGTCCTTTCCGGACGCGCCCACCGCCCCGCTTGCGGCACTTTCGTCCCCGAGGGATCAGGGGCAACAGCCAGGAGCGGTGGCGACCAGCTTGTCGAGATCGAGGTCCGAGTTCGAGCAGCTGGTCGAGCGTGAACGGGCATCCCGCCGGCAACCCCGGCTTCGCCTCGCCGTGGTCGGCGAAGCTGGCATAGACCTTGCGGCACGCGCGCTGCCACAGCCTTCCCATGGCGACCTTGTCGCGCATCGACGGGCGATGGGCATCGACGAGGCGATCGTGGAACTCGACGCACTCGCTGCGCCAATGACCGACGATTTCCGGATTGCGCGACAGTGCGGCCTTGGTCGCGTGCGCCATCAGGTTGACCATCTGGCTGCGCACCGCGGACAGCATCTCGTCGGCCCATTCCTCGAGGAATTCGCTAAGTTCGGCGGCGTCGATGCTTTTCAACCGAGCCGCGCCGGCTCGCAGCAGCGCCGCCTGCGCCAAAGCCCAGGCATAGGGATCCTGATGGCGTTCGATGATGCTCAGGCCCTCGGGCATTGCCGCCTCCCCGGAAACTCATGACCGACGATGCTCGTGCGGCGGGCCAAAAATCGTGGTGGGCGCGACAGGGATTGAACCTGTGACCCCACCCGTGTGAAGGGTGTGCTCTCCCGCTGAGCTACGCGCCCGCCTGGGTCAACCCGGCCCGGGGGCATTTAGGAGACCGCGGCAAAGCGTGTCAAGGCGCGGTCTGGACGGCACCGGCCCGGCGTGACAGCATCCCGGAATGGCGTCCGCGGTCCGGTTTTGATGATCTTCGCTCGTATTGCCCTCGTGCCGGCGATTGCGGCTGCCCTTCTCGTTGCTCCCGGCGCAATGACGACGCGGGCGGCCGCGGTGGACCGGATCGAAGCACGCTTCGAGATCTACAGCTTTGCCGGTTTCCACGTGTTGACCAACCGGACCACCGTTGAGCAGGCGGCGGACCGATACTCGATCGAGACCGATCTCGACACCCGTGGCCTCGCGAGCGTCTTTGTTGATCTTACCAGCCGGTCGAAGGTTTATGGCGCGATCGGTAGCGGTACCGTCCGTCCCGAAGCCTACCGTTCCGATGTCCGGCGAAACGGCGTCGAGCGACAGTATCAGATCCAATACCGTGGCGACGGCACCGTGGTCAACGTCTCGCCGAAGCCCTCGTTCGGTCTGCCTGTAATTGCCGCGGCAGAGCGGACCCGGACCACGGTCAACCAGCTGACGGCGTATTACCTGCTGGAGCGCCAGCTCACCCACGGCGGCTCCTGCGCCCTGGTCGTTCCTGTCTTTGACGGCGCCGGCCTTTACAACCTTCGTTTCGCCGATGTCAACCAGGTGAAGCTTGCCGCTGACGCGTACCAGAACTTCGCCGGTCCATCGCAAATCTGCAAAGTCGTGCGCGAGGATATCGTGGTCAATCCGGACAGCAACGAAAACACCTACCGGCGGGGCAGGCTCTGGTATGCCCGCGTGACGGCAGGCGGCCCGATGGAGCCCGTGAGGATGGAGTTTGATACCGCATTCGGGGTTGTGCGAGGTTATCTGGCCGAGTGGCGGGGTCGCGGCGTCGATCTCCATCTGATGGCGGAGTGAGCACTCCGATCCACAGGGCACCCCCCGGCCGGGCAGCCTCGATGACGGCTCTCCCGCGGAGCGATGCGCCCGGGTTACCCGGCCCGCCACGTTTCGGAGGCCGCTCCAAGGCCTGTCGGGGTGCGGCGCTGGACGGCGCCGGCCCGGCGTGACAGCATCCGCCAATGGCTTCTGCGGTCTGGTTCGCGCTGCCGCCGATCGGCGCGCTATTGCTCCTTGCCGGTAGCTCGCTGGCGCAGCCGGCTTCCCAACCCGAGCGGATCTCGATGCGCTTCGAGGGGTACGGTCCTGCCGACATCCATGTGCTGACCAGCCGCACGGAAATCGACAAGGGCGGCGACCGCTACGCGATCGTGTCGGATCTGGCGAGCCGTGGGATCGCCAGCATCGTCGTCAGCCTGACCGGCCATGCCGAGGTTCGCGGCCGGATTAACGCCGGTATGCCGCACCCCGAATTGTATCACGAGGAGAGGCGCCGCAATGGCGCCGAGCGGCGCAGCCGGGTGGATTACGGTGGGGATGGCGCCGTATCCGGCAGCTCGACCCCGCCGCCGCCCGACCCGGTCCCGGCGGCGGCGATGCGCAGCACGGTCGACAATCTGACCGCCTATTTCCTGCTCGAGCGCCAGCTCTTGCGCAACGGGCGCTGCGCGCTCACCGTCCCGGTGTTCGACGGCCGCCACCGCTATGATCTGCATTTCGCCGATGCCGGGCGCCCGGTCCTCTCGCCGGCGGACGGCCAGCAATTTTCCGGCGCGACGATAGCCTGCCGGATGACAAGAGCGGAAATCGCCGGTTTCAAGTCCGAGGAAACCGAAGGTGTCCAAAGCGGCACCATCTGGTACGCCCGGCTGCTGCCGGGCGATCTGATGCTTCCGGTCCGCATGCAACTGGTGACTGAGATTGGCGAAATCGACGCCTATCTCGCCGAACTGCACGGCAACGGCGTCAATCTCAAGCTCATGGAGTGAGCCCGAGCCGCTCGAGGGTGGCGGGGAGCTCGGCGAAATGGTCGAGCACGGCAGCGCCGCCGAGCGTTTCCAGGTCAACCCGCGCATAGCCGTAGCGCATCATGACCAGCGGCACCGCGGCGGCGTGCGCGACGGCTGCATCGTTCTCGCTGTCGCCGATCATCGCGGCATGCGCGGTGCTGCCGCCAAGCTCGCCGATCAGGCCAAGCAGATGGCCGGGGTCCGGCTTTTTGACCTTGTAGCGGTCGCCGCCTGCGATGCCATCGAACAGAGCGGCCAGGCCAAGCCCGCCGAGGACCGCCATCGTCGCCTGCTGCAACTTATTGGAGCACACCGCATTGCGATAGCCGCGTCGGCGCAGCTCCAGGAGGGTCTCGCGCACCCCGGGGTAGGGCCGGGTCAGGGCCGTCGCGGTCGCCTCATAGAGTGCGATGTAGCGCGGCAGCGCGTCGGCCGCTTCGGATGCCGTGCCGCCGCGTGCCGCGAAGGCGCGGGCGACCAGGGCCGGAACGCCGTCGCCGACCAGCGGCGCCACTTCCGGGCGCGACAACGGCGCGTAGCCACGCTGGCGCAACACTTCGTTAAGGGCATTGGTCAAATCTGGCACGCTGTCGACCAGCGTGCCGTCGAGATCGAAGACCAGGAGAAAATCCGCCATCGCCGGCAACTCTGCGCCGCCTCCGTCATACTCCGCAACAATCTGTGTGTTGGCAGGGCGGCAAAGGGTGTGCGACCTTTAGCCCGATGATCGCGTTTCGTTCCCCGTGAGCTTTGGGCGAGCCGTGCCATGAGTCGATCTCGCTTCGCCGCCATCATCCTCGCCGCCGGTGAGGGCACCCGTTTCAACTCGGCATGCCCCAAGGTGCTGCACGAGATTGCCGGAACGCCGATGATCCGGCACGTCATCGAGGCGCTGTCGCCTCTCGAACCGGTCGAAACGATCGTCGTGATCGGGCCGGACATGGATGCGGTGGATCGCATGGTTTGGCCGGCGGCCAGCGTGATCCAATCGCCTCCCCGCGGCACCGGCGATGCGGTGCGCGCCGCGCGGCCGCTGCTTGCCGAACGGCTCGGCGCCGGCGACATCGACGACATCGTCGTGCTGTTCGGCGACACGCCGCTGGTGCGGCCGCAAACCATCGCCGATTTGCTCGATGCCCGACGCCGCAAGCCCGAGGCCGCGGTGGCGGTCGCCGGCTTTCGGCCGGCCGATCCCGGACCGTACGGCCGCCTTGTGCTCGACCGCAGCGGTGCGCTTACCCGCATCGTCGAGGCGAAAGACGCCAGCGCCGAAGAGCAGGCCATTGGGTTGTGCAACGGCGGCATCATGGCGATCGCCATCCGCCGTGCCTTCGACTTGTTGGACCGAATCGGGAACGACAACGCCAAGCGCGAATTCTATCTGACCGACATTGTGGCGCTGGCCCGCGGCGAGTTGTTATCCAGCCGGGTCGCCGAGTTGCCGGCCGAGGATCTCTTGGGGGTCAATACCCGTGCCGAGCTGGCCGCCGCCGAGGCGCTGATGCAGGACCGGCTGCGCCGCCACGTGATGGAGGCGGGTGCAACGCTGATCGCGCCCGAGACCGTGTTCCTGTGTGCCGATACCCGGCTCGGGCGCGATGTCGTGGTCGAGCCCCACGTCGTATTCGGGCCCGGCGTTACCGTCGCCGACAATGTTCGGATCCGCTCGTTCTCGCACCTCGAAGGCGCTGATATCGCTGCCGGCGCGATCGTCGGCCCGTTCGCCCGGCTGCGCCCCGGCGCGGTGCTCGAAGCGGGCGTCCATGTCGGCAATTTCGTCGAGGTCAAGGCGACCCGGCTCGGCGCCGGCGCCAAGGCCAATCACCTCTCCTATCTCGGCGACAGCGACATCGGCGCCGGCACCAATATCGGCGCCGGTACGATCACCTGCAATTACGACGGTTTTAACAAATACCGCACGATAATCGGCGAACGCGCCTTTATCGGCTCGAACACGGCATTGGTGGCGCCGGTCACGGTCGGCGACGGCGCCTACGTCGCGACCGGCAGCGTCGTCACCTCGGATGTCCCGGCCGACGCGCTGACCATCGCGCGCGCCCGGCAGGTCGACAAGCCGGGGCGCGCCGCCGAACTGCGGGCACGGCTGAAAGGGAAGCAGGGCTGATGTGCGGCATCATCGGCATCATCGCGAAGCGGCCGGTCGCCGCCGAGCTGATCGAGGGGCTGCGCCGCCTCGAATATCGCGGCTACGATTCGGCCGGGATCGCGACGCTGATCGGCGGCCGCATCGAGCGGCGCCGCGCCGAAGGCAAGCTCGCCAACCTCGTCGCCCGGCTCGAACGCGAGCCGGTGTCGGGCACGATCGGCATCGGCCATACGCGCTGGGCGACGCATGGCCAGCCGACCGAAGCGAACGCCCACCCGATCGCGACCGACCGGGTCGCCGTCGTCCATAACGGCATCATCGAGAACTTCCAGGCGCTGAAGCGCGAGCTCGTCGGGCTCGGCTACCAGTTCCACACTCAGACCGACACCGAGGCGGTGGCGATCCTGGCGACATATCACCTGGCGCAGGGCTTGTCGCCGGCGCAGGCGGTGGCGCGCACGCTGGAGCGGCTCGAAGGCGCTTTCGCCCTCGTCTTTCTGTTCGCCGGCGAGCACGATCTCTTGATCTGCGCCCGCCGCGGCAGCCCGCTGGCGATCGGCTATGGCGACGGCGAGATGTTCGTCGGCTCGGATTCGCTGGCGCTGGCGCCGTTGACCCGCCGCATCACCTATCTCGACGAAGGCGATTGGGCGGTCGTGACCTCGCGCGATGTCGCGATCTTCGACCGTGCCAACCACAAGGTCGATCGCGCGGTGCGCGAGACCGCGCTGTCCGGTGCCCTCATCGGCAAGGGCGGCTACCGCCATTTCATGCAGAAGGAGATCTTCGAGCAGCCGGCGGTGATCGGCGACACGCTGCACGCGCTGATCGACCCGGTGAGCCGCACGATCCAGCTGCCGAACCTGCCGTTCGCGCTCGGCGATATCGGCAGGATCACGACGCTGGCCTGCGGCACCGCCCATCATGCCGGGATGATCGCCAAATACTGGCTCGAACGGATTGCCCGCATCCCGGTCGAGGCCGACATCGCCTCGGAGTTCCGCTACCGCGCGCCGGCAATGGCCAAGGACGGCGCCGCGCTCATCATCTCGCAATCGGGCGAGACCGCCGACACGCTGGCGGCATTGCGCTACTGCCGTGAGGCCGGGCAGAAGATCATCGCGATCGTCAACCAGCCGGAAAGCACGATCGCGCGCGAGGCGGACATCGTCCTGCCGACCCTCGCCGGCCCCGAGATCGGGGTCGCCTCGACCAAGGCCTTTACGACGCAGCTCGCCGTGCTCGCCGCGTTCACCGTCGCGCTGGCGCGGGCGCGCGGCACGATCGACGAAGCGGGCGAAGCGGCGCTCGCCGGCCAGCTCGCCGAGATCCCGTCGCGCGCCAGCGAGGTCCTGCACCATGACGAGCGCCTCCAAGAGATCGCCGCCGAGATCGCGCTGGCCCGCGACGTGCTCTATCTCGGGCGCGGCACCGCCTTTCCGCTGGCCCTCGAAGGCGCCTTGAAGCTCAAGGAGATCTCCTACATCCACGCCGAAGGCTATGCCGCCGGCGAGATGAAGCACGGGCCGATCGCCCTCATTGACGACACTGTGCCGGTCATCGTCCTGGCGCCGCCCGACGATCTTTTCGAGAAGACCCTGTCGAATGTCGAGGAGGTCATGGCGCGCGGCGGCCGGGTGGTGATGATCTCGGACGCCGCCGGCGTCGCGCGGCTCGAAGGCCGCGCCGCCTTCGGCATCGCGGTGCCCTATTGCGCGCCGTTTGTCGCGCCGCTGCTCTACGCGATCCCGATCCAGCTGCTCGCCTACCACGTCGCGGTCTTGAAGGGCACCGACGTCGACCAGCCGCGCAACCTGGCGAAGAGCGTGACGGTGGAGTAGGCGCCCGCCGCGCCGCCGCGGGCACCATTTGACCGGCCCCTCCGGCTGGCCTAACAGGAAGCGCGACACCCGCGGATTGCGAGGGACCCGGTGCTGGAAACGACGATTGCCGGCAGTCTGCCGAAGCCCGCATGGCTGGCCCAGCCGCAGATGCTGTGGGCGCCGTGGCGGCTCGACGGCGCGGCGCTCGCCGAAGGCAAGCGCGACGCGACGCTCGTTGCCCTCAAGCTGCAGGAAGCTGCCGGGATCGACATCGTCACCGATGGCGAGCAGTCGCGTCAGCATTTCGTCCACGGCTTTCTCGAAGGGATCGACGGCGTCGATTTCGAGCGCCGGGTGCCGATGGGCATCCGTAACAACCGCTACGAGGCGCTGTGCCCGACCGTCACCGGGAAGCTGCGGCGCAAGGGTGCCGTGCACGCCGCCGAGGCGACGATCGCGCGCGCCCATACGCGGCATCGCCTCAAATTCACCCTGCCGGGACCGATGACGATCATCGACACGCTGGCCGATGCGCATTACGGCGAGCGCGCGCTGCTGGCGATGGCCTTTGCCGAACTGTTGAACGAGGAGGCGCGCGAGCTGGCGGCGCTCGGGGTCGATGTGATCCAGTTCGACGAGCCCGCCTTCAACGTCTATCTCGACGAGGTCGTCGCCTGGGGCATCGCGGCGTTGCACCGCGCCGCCGAGGGTCTTTCCTGCAAGACCGCGGTGCACATCTGCTACGGCTACGGCATCCCGGCCAATATCGACTGGAAGGGCAGCCTCGGCGCTGAATGGCGCCAATACGAGCGGATCTTTCCGGTGCTGGCGGCGAGCCGGATCGATCAGGTCTCGCTCGAATGCGCCAATTCGCATGTGCCGATCGAACTGTTGGCGCTGCTCGCCGGCAAGGATGTGCTGGTCGGCGCGATCGACGTGGCGACGAGCGCGGTCGAGACGCCGGACGAGGTCGCGGCGACAATCGAGGAGGCGCTGCGCTTCGTGCCGGCGGAGCGGCTCTACCCCTGCACCAATTGCGGCATGGCGCCGCTCGACCGCGCCGTCGCCAACCGGAAGCTCGCCGCGCTCGCCGCCGGCGCGGCGCTGGTGCACGGTCGGTTGGGCTAACGACGGCTCGTCACAGTTCGGCGGTGACTTCCCGCAACATCTGGCGCAGCCAGGCAACGGCCGGCTGATCGCCCTGATCGCGGTGCCAAAGCGACATCAACTCGAACGGCGGAGAGGAGAAGGGCGGCTCGAACAGCACCAGGCGATAGTGGCCCATGAACGTCGTCGCCAGCCGGCGCGGCAACAGCGCTGCGATGTCCGATTGGCTGACGGCGGCGAGGGCGGCGATGAAATGCGGCGTCGTCACTGCGACATCGCGGCGCAGGCCGCGCGCCGCCAGAGCGCCTTGCAGCAAACCGGCGTCGCTGCGCGTCACCAGACGCTCCAGGCCGTGATCGACGACATAGCCTTCGATCGCGTGCTCGTCCTCGCCGGTCGCGGCGATGACCAGGTGTGGCAGCGCGGCGAGCCGCTCCAAGGTCAATTCGTCGCCCGCTGCCGGGTGATCGGCGCTCAGCACCCATACCCGCGTCTCGCGCAGCAGCGGCTCGCTTGCCAACCAATCGGGGATGCGCCGGAAGCTGCCGATCGCCAGATCGGCGCGTCCGCTGCGCAGCACATCGGTGACCCCGAGATTGCTTGGCAGCACGTTCAGCGAGGCATGCGGCGCCTCTAACCTAAGCCGCGCGATCAACGCCGGCAGCACCACGGCTCCGGCATATTCGCTGCAGGTCACGGTAAACCGCCGGTCGCTGAGTTCGGCAATAAACTCGCTGGGAGCGAGCGCCAGCTGGAGCTGCAGCAACCCCTGCCGCAAGCGCGGCGCGATCTCGGCGGCACGCTCGGTCGGCTGCATGCCGTCGGGGCCGCGCACGAACAACTCGTCCTTCAGCACATAGCGCAGCCGGTTCAGCGCATGGCTGATCGCCGATTGGGTCAACCCCAGCCGCTCGCCCGCGCGGGTTGCGCTGCGTTCCTCCGCGAGCGCCTCGAAGACCCTCAGAAGGTTCAGGTCGAGGTTATAAAAATGAATAGACTGCATGATGAGTGGGATAAAATTTCACTTGCTTCATTCACATCCATGCCTAAGTGTGGGCCACACGTTAAAACGGAGTGACCAATGTCAACCTTTTTCAAACCAATCGTTCTCGGCCTTGGACTGGTAGCCGGCATCGCGCTCAGCGCCCAGGCGCAGACCGTAGCCGCCACCCCTGGTCCCAGCATCGCCAGCCTGCCGCCGGTGGATCAAGGCCCGCGCGCCAGTTCGCACAACTTCGTTCCCGGCCCGGCCGACCAGGCGGTTGCTCCGTCCGGCAACTATCCTGGCCCAGACGCCGGCAAGGGCTGGTATGGCAGGGAGCAGCAGACCCAGGCGGTAACGCCGTCGCCACACTACGTCGGCCCGAAGCTGCACTGAACCCGTCCTCGCTCGCTAAGCGCCGGCCGGCCGTGCTAGCGGCCGGCCGGTGACGTTGAGGATGACCGCTATCGCGGCGCATCGTCTCGCGACACCGATCTCCGACCCCTCTCGCCGGTCCGTCAGGCCGCGCGAATGACTTTGATTCATGGTCCGCTTAGCAAAAGTTCATTTGCATCATGTCATGGTTGCATCCAGATGTCAGGTCCGAGCATTGAACGGAACGTTTGGAGATACCCGATGTCAACCCTCGCTAAATCGATGGTGCTGAGCTTGAGCTTGTTGGCCGGCGCGGCGTTTGCGGCGCATGCACAGTCGGGCAGCGTTGCCTCCCTGCCGCCAGGCGGGGCTGCGGCTCCGTCCGCCGCCCCGATCGCCCCGATGGACCCCTATCCCGGCCCGAACCCCGGCATGGGCTCAACCGGCGCCATGGGGCAGACGCAGGCAGCCGTCACGCCGTCCCCGGCTTATGTCGGCCCGAACCCCGGAGCCGGCTACTATGGCACGCCGCCTATCTACCAGAAGCCGGCGGGCTATGATTCGGATGCCGCCCTGCATCCCTATACCAGCACCGGCGACGGCCCGCGCCCGAACTAAGGGCGCGTTGTCGAGGATCATCGGGCCGGCCGCCGAAAGTGGCCGGCCCGATGCGTTTGTGCGGTGTGCCGCCCATTTGGTGCCGCGGCGCTACGCCGCAGTTGCGATCAGGAACAGGCGGCGGAACGGAAACAGCGTCTTGCCGTCGCTGCGGCGCGGATAGGCGGCGTCAACCAGCTTGGTGTAGGCGGCTTCGAATTGGCTGCGCTCGGGCTCGTCGAGCGCGGCAAGCAGCGGCGAGAGCCAGGTCGATTTGGTGTACTCCTTGACCGCGTGCTCGCCGTCGAGAACCTGCAGATACTCGGTCTCCCACATGTCGAGCCGCGCCGCGTGTGGCGCCAGAAGGTCGAAATAGAAGGCCGGCTCGGCCACCGGCGCCGGCCGCAATAACGGCTCAAGCCGAGCATGCCACGGCCCCTGCCGCGCCGCCTCGCCCATCGAGGTATGCGACGGCGCGCCGAAATTGCGCGGGATCTGCACCGCGAAAACCCCGCCGGGCGCGAGGCTGTTGAACAGCGCGACGAACACCGGGCCGTGGTCCTCGATCCAGTGCAGGGCCGCATTCGAGTAAATGACATCGGCCGGCTGCTCTGGCCGCCACGTCGCAAGATCGGCCTGTTGCCACTGGAGTTGCGGATTGTCGGCTGCGGCCTTGGCCAGCATCTCGGCCGAGGCGTCGACGCCGACGACCCGCGCCGCCGGCCAGTGCGCGGCAATCAGCCGAGTCACGTTGCCGGCGCCGGCGCCGAGATCGTAGACGAGCGCCGGGGCGTCGCGGTCGATGCGCTGCAACAGATCGAGCGCCGGCCGCAGCCGCGGTCCCGCAAATTTGAGGTATTGCGCCGGATCCCACGCCATTTCAGACTCTGCCTCCAACCGCCCGTGCTGTCCCAACTCAGGCCGGATCGAAGGCCGACACGCCGACCCGGGCATGCCAGCGATGCGGCTTGATGCCGGCCCGCTCGAGGAAATCGCCAAGTTGCCAGCCGATCAGGCTGCGCCGGGCCAGGGCGGCGCCAGTCCACGGATCGAACGCCGCCCAGGGCACGAACGGGCTGCGCCTGCCATACGCCCAAATCTCGACCCGCAGCGAGCGCCCGGTGCTGGGGCCCCGCGCATGGAAGCCGAAGGTGTCGGCAACGACAAGCGTGTTTGCCGGTACGGCGAAGACGCGCGGCTCGGGCAAGCCCAACGCCGGCAATTCGTCCGGATCGATGCGGAACGATCCCTGCCGGATCTCGGCATCGGGCGAGCGCCGGGCGACGAGGCTGATCCGCCGTTCCCAGCCGAGCCGTTCCGGGGTCGCCCGGTGCGAGCCGGGAACGTAGGTGAACGGGCCGGCATCGGCGGCGACATCTGTGAGGAACAGCCACGCCTTGACGGTCGGGTGAAAGGTGTCGGCGTGCAACGCCGTCTGCGGATCGGGCGGGCCATCCACGGCATGCCGCAGGATGCTCTGGATCCAGACGACCGGCTCGGCGTCGCGGCTGCCGATATAGCGGATCAGGCCGCGCCATTCCGGCGAGCGCAACAGCTCGCCGAACGCAGGCAATGCCGCGAGCGCCTTCGGGTCGAGCGCGATCTTGCGCATGATCGTGTCGCCCTCGGCGATCTCGCGCAGCGCTCCGCGATAGGCTTTGATCTGGCTGAGCAGCGCCGCGAATTCCGCGGCGGGAAGGAAATCGCGCCGGATCACGAAACCGTCGCGCGCGAAATCCTGCCGGTCTCCGGCCGACACCAGCCCGGCGAGGCGATTGCGGCGCGAAGCGGCGATGCGGTGCGAGAGCGCGACCCGGGCGACGTGCAGGCCGTATTCGTTCAGCCGGCGGCTGCCGATCAGGCGATTGCGCTCAAAGGATTTCGTGCCCGTCAGGAGCTGCGCGGTCCACAGCGGCACCATCGCGGCGCGGCCTATCTGCGCCAGCATGCGCACCGTCCTCTGCTCCAAGCCGCAATCATCGCCTCGCTCCGGCAAGCAGCATACCACCTCTGGCGCCGCCGCGGGACCGCAGAAGGTGTCAGTTGCCCGAGCCCGAACTCGTCGGGAAGCGGGGCCTCGTCCGCCGGCTCGCGAATCAACTCGACGCTCGGCAGCAGCATGCCCCGGGTCGCTTCGCGCACGCGCGACGGGACCACGCGCAGCGTTCGCATTGCGAGCGTAGCGGGGCCGGGAACGGCAATCGCCGCGCGGCCCCAGCGGCGTCGGCGGACGATCAGATCGGCGATTCGATCAGCCCCGGCCAGGGCGAGTCGGGGCGCGCGAAACCGTGCGGCAGCGTGGATCGCGATGCTGCTGGGCGCGACGACGGCAACGGACACGCCATCCGCGCGCAAACGCCGCCGCAGCGCGGCGGCGTCCGCCAGGAACGCCCTCGCGAGGTCCAGGGCGGCACGCGGATCGCCGGTCGCTTCGCGCCCGGCAAGATGGCTGACGAGCACGATTTCGCCGCGTCCGCGGCGGCGCATCAGCTCGGCGACGGCAGCCGCCGCATCGATCGCGCCGACCAGTTGCTGCCCGGCGATCTGTCCGTCGCCAGGCTCGGCCGCGGGGCCGGCGTGGATCACCAGGGCATCCAACGGGGCATCGCGATCGAGCGCCCTTAGATAATCGGAAAGGAACGGCCCGCCGTTCCGGTCCAGCCGCAGGGTCTCGACCCGGGCGCCGCGGTGCCGGCAATCCTCGGCCGCCTGGTCGAGGATCCGCGCCGCGTCGCCGATCAGGCACAATCCGACCCCCGGCGCGGCCGAGGCGCGCGCCAGGGCCACCCCGATTCTGTCCGATACGCCGGCGACAACGACGCTGCGCAAGCGCCCGCGCGGCGCGCGCGCGACGAGATCGGCCGCGGTGAGCGGCGGCAACGGATAAAGCCCCTGTTCAAACCGTTCGACAAAACCGGCGATCGCACAGGCCTGCGAGGCGCGCTCGTAATAGCCGCCCTTGACCTGCGTCGTCCCGATTAGCGCACGCAGAAAGGCGCCCAACAGCTCGCGCTCGGGCGGCCGCGGATCGTGCCAGAATGCGTCGAGCGGCGCTTGACAGGTCAGACCGGCGACATCGAAGACGGCGTTGCCGAGTGCCTTGACTGGAACGCCTTGGTGCAAGGCGGTCACGCCGACCGTGCTGTTGATCGTGACGATCCCGGCGGCGTTGCGCATCAACTCGAGCGGGGTGCCGCCAGGCAGCGCAAACGCCTGCTGGGCGAGGCCGCATTGCCGCGCCAACCGCGCAACCAGCCGGCTCCAGCCGATCAGCCCGTTGTCGAGCGGGTGAATGATGAAGACGAGCTTGCGGCGGCTGCCGCTGGCGGCGAAGGAAGCGATGATCTCGCGTACCGCCTCGCGCCCGTCGTGGTACGGCGAGTGGGCGCGAATCTGGAAGTCGGTCGAAAGCTGTAGCGGCACCAGAAAATACGACCCGGGCGCGGTTTGCAGCCGGCATTTTTCGGCCGCCGTCGCACGCGCAGCAAACCGCCGCTTCGCGCGCGACCAGAGCCATCCGGCATATTCGGCAAAGGGGTGGCAGATGCTGTGATAGCGGTAGTGGGGGTAAAGCGGCCGCCCAAAGACGAGCCCAAGATTATAGGCCACGTCAAGCGTCGCGATCAGCCAGAACGGCGTGTGGAACCGGGGTTGCAAATCCGCCGCGGGCAGCGTTGCGGCAAGCGCGCGGATGGCGGCCGGATCGCGCGGGAAACGCGAATAGGTCGTCATGCCGTCATGTTCTAGGGTGATCCAGTCGGGCCGCACATAGCCCAGATCGGTAGCGGTTACGGCGATGCCGCGAGCCCGCGCCTCCTCGGCGGCGACAATGTGATAAGGACGGCGGTCGCCGTGCAGCACGAGATCGGTGATCTGGTGCTGCTCCAGCACGCCGCCGACAAACTCGCGCCAGTCCGCGAAGCGTCCGCGAAAGTGCGTTGCCGGCAGATGCCAGAACAGCTGGTCGCCGAGATGGAGGTTGATCCGGTGGACGCGGTGGCCGCGCTCGATCAGGGCGCGGCCGAGCCGGTCGAAGAAGCTTGAAATCGGGCCCTGCAGGAACAGGAACGAGCGCGGCTTCCCCGCTTCCTGGCTTGGCGCGGCGCCGAGGCAGGCTCGGCTCGCTCGGGGCGTAGGCTTGGCGCTCGTTCATCCCGCGACCGTCAGGCTAGGCGGGATCGAACGCGCAGAGGCTGCCGCGGCTGCGCCAGCGCTGATGGCCGAGCCCCATTCTCTCGAGGAGATCGACCGATTTCCAATAGAAAATTGGCTTGCGCAGCCCGAGTTCGGCAACCGACCACGGGTCGGCCCCGGTCCACGGCAGGAACGGGTTGCGCCGGCCCATGGCCCAGATCTCGACCCGCGTGGTCGGCTGGGCACTCGGGCCGCGGGCATGAAAGCCGAAGGTGTCGGCGACAACGAGGGTGTTGGCCGGGGCCGATATCGCGCGCGGCGGCGGCAGGCCGAGTTCGCCCAGGATCGTCGGCGAGATCGCACGGACCAGCTTGTGCTGGCCCGGTGAGGGCCGGCGGCTGGCCTCGATGCTCATCCGCCGCTCCCATTCGAGCCGCCTTGGCGTCAGGCGATGCGAGCCGGGCACATAAACGAACGGCATCGCATCCGAATCGACATCGGTCAGGAAAAGCCATGCCTTGACGGTTGGATGAAAGGTGTCGGTGTGCAGGTCGGTCTGCGGATCGGGCGGACCCCCGATCGCGCGGCTGAGGACGGTCTGGATATAGACCATCGGCGCCGCGGCGGAGGAGCCTGCATAGCTGATCAGGTCTCGGTATTGCGGCAGAAGGAGCAGCCGCCGCGCCGCCGGCACGCGGTCGAGCACCGCCGGCTCGAAGGCGATGTGCCGGGTGATGGTGTCGCCTTCCACCATCTCGCGCGCCGGCGCTCGCAATGCCCGGATCTGGGCGAGGAGACCGGCAAAAACGTCCGGCGGCAGAAAGTCGCGCTTGACGACAAAGCCGTCGCGATCGAGTTGCCGGCGATCCTCGGCCGGGATCAGCCGCGCCAGACGGCGGCGGCGCGACTCGGCGAGCCGGCAGGCAGCGGCCACCCGCGCGGTATGCAGCCCACGCTCGTTAAGCCATCGATTGCCGATGACCGGGTTGCGCCCAAAAAACTTCTCCTGGGTAAAAACCTGGGCGAGCCAGAACGGCATCAGTAACGCTTGACGCGCGAGCGACGGCATTGCGCTTTCAGACCCCCCAACCCCGACCGTCTTGCCAGTGGCGCGCCACCCCGGCGTCGCGCCTTACCGCCAAAGCTGACTCTCGTCAGCCTTCGCTCCCTCGTCGGACGAGACGGCTCCAATTTCGTGCAAAATAGGGGCCACGTTGACGCCCATCCTGCCGGGCGAATCTCGGCCCGATTGCCCGCGTTGTCCATGATTTTCTTCCTCAGCCCGCGCTTGTCGCGATCACCAATTATTGCCGAAGGTTGCGCTGCCGCCGGTCAGATCGCCCGGGCTGCGCGCAGGAGGGCGATCTCGGCGGCCGCATAGCCGAGCTCGCCGAGCACCGCGTCGGTGTCGGCGCCGATCTGCGGCGGCGCGGTTTCGATGCTCGGGCCGCCCTCGGCGAATTTGAACGCGGCGAGCGGCACAGCGAACGGACCGTCGATGCCCGGCGCCGACGCATGGTGGTGGAACACGCCGCGGGTCTTGAAATGCGGATCGGCGACCGCCTCGGCCATCGTGCGCACCCGGGCCGCCGGGACGTGGCGTGCCTGAAACCACACCTCCCACTCGTCGGCGGTCCGCGATTTGATGATGTCCGCCAGCAGTGCGGCTTCGCGCTCGCGGTCTTTCTCGCGCGCCTCGTTGTCGTCCTTGGCCATGTCGGGGCGTTCCAGCGCCTGCCACAGCCGGCGCTGCTGATTGAGGTTGCTGGCGCCGATCATCACCAGCCCGTCCTTCGCCTCGTAGCAGCTGTTGGTGGCGAAGGGCTGCTTGTTGCCGTGCGGCCGCGGCTCAGCGCCATTGCGCAGGTAGCCGGTCAGGTGGGAGGCCATCAGCATCATCGCGACGCCGACCATCGAGAGGTCGATATATTGGCCCTTGCCGGTGCGCTCGCGCTGGAACAGCGCGCTGGCCAAGGCGAAGGCGGCCATCGTGCCGGTCGCGTAATCGACCGCCGGCGCGCCGAATTTGATCGGATTGACCTCTTCGGTGCCGGTCATCGCCATCAGCCCCGAGGTCGCCTGGATCACATGATCGTAGGCGGTCTGCTCGCGCCGCGGGCCATCCTGGCCGAACGCCGAGATCGAGCAGTAGACGAGACGCGGGTTGATCGCCTGCATCGCCGCGCAGCCGAGCCCGAGCGCCTCGAACGCCCCCGGCCGAAAGTTTTCGACGAGCACATCGGCGCGCGCGACGAGGCGCTGCAGGATCTCGCGTCCGCGCTCCTCTTTCAGGTCGAGGGTGATCGAGCGCTTGTTGGATCCCTGGGTCAGGAACGAGGTGCCCATCTGGGCGCGGTTGAGCGCGCGGTCGGTGCCGCTGCCGCGGCTCTGGTCGGGGTCGTCCGGGTGCTCGACCTTGATCACCTCGGCGCCGAGCACCGCCAGCTGATAGGAGGCGAACGGGCCGGCCAGCACATGGGTGATGTCGATGATGCGAATCCCCTCGAAGGGTCGGGTCATGGCGGGCTCTCTCCGGGCTGACAAGGCTTGAACCGGGCGTCGGGCCGCCGGCGGCGGCCGGTCGCATCGTGTCACCGCGGCGCCATCCCTGCCAAGGCGCTTGCCGCCGCATCGCGATCGGGCATTATGAAACCGTCAATTGTGCCGGCAAGGCTTCTGGGGGATGGGTGGCAGCAGCAGACGGGGGGTGATGCTAACGCGCGCCGCAGCGCTGGCCGCCGTCGCGCTCGCCTGCGCCACCGGCTCGGGGGTTGCCGGCGACGGGGCGCAGGGAAGGGCCGCGAACGTGGCCTCGCTGCCCGGCTTGGCGTCGGGCGAGAGGGTCGAGGTCGAGACCGTAACCTTTGCCAATCGACGGCTGGCGCCGGTGCGGCTGGTGCGCGGCCCACCCGAGCCGCCGGCGTTGACACTCCGATGGGCACGCCGGCGCCGACCGCCTGCTTCCCGGCCGGCGGGCATGCCCCAGGCGCCCTCAACCCCCCCGATAAGCGAGCAGGTCGTCAGCTTCGGTGATGGCACGACGGATCGGGTCACAGTTGTCCGCGGCGCGACCGTCGTCCCGGCGAGCCTCGTGCGGCGGCTGGATCCGGCGGCGCAGACCCGCATCGAGAGGGTGAGCTTTGCCGACCCGCTTCTGCCGGCGGTCACGGTCATGCGCGGCCCCGGCGCGCGCGACTGGTTTGCCGTCGACCTGTTCGGGCCGGCGAATGGCGGCGAACTCGACCGCATCGCCTTCGCCGTCGATGGCGTCGAATCGCGGCATGGCGCCGATCTGCGCATGTGGCGGCCGGAGCCTGACGGGCCGCAGGGTCCGATGCAGGTCAGCGCGGCCGCCGCATTCGATGTCGGCGGCGGCGACCGGTTCGACCTGCGCCAGAACCGGCTGCTCGGCCGCGCCTACCTGGCGCAGATGTTCCAGCGCTACGGCAATTGGCCGGATGCGGTGGCGGCCTACAACTGGGGTCCCGGCGCCATGGACCAATGGATCGCCGGCGGACGCAATGCCGCCGCGCTGCCGCTCGGGGTTGCCTGGTATGTCGATCGCGTGCTGTACGACGCCCTGATCGCCATCGCCGGCCGCTGAGCCGCACCCCGCCATATCGCCGGGAGGTTAGCGGCGCCCAAATTGCGCCGGCCGGTCACCCGCGAAACACCGCGAGCCAGACGGTCGGCGTTGCCGGGTCGGTCCACTCGACCCGGTGACGCCGGTGTGCGGCGATGTGGACCCAGTCGCCGGGGCCCAGCACGCGCTCTTGCGCCTCGTCGGCAAAGCGCAGCCGCGCCGCGCCGGCGAGCAGCAGCAC
Source organism: uncultured Alphaproteobacteria bacterium (assembly GCA_963789255.1). Lineage (GTDB taxonomy): Bacteria > Pseudomonadota > Alphaproteobacteria > ATCC43930 > CGMCC-115725 > DATARH01. The sequence continues at coordinate 1,154,812 of CAWBJW010000002.1, forward strand.
CCATTCGGCTTGGCCCTGGTCGTACCAGAACCCGGGCGGGCTCGCCTGCCCCTGCGAGACGATGCGTTCGATGCGCACCCCCGGCGCAGCGAGCAGCGTGTCGGCGACCTCGCCGGCGCGCGCGTCGGGCAGATCGCGCAGCAGGTTCCCAGGGCGTTTCAGGGCGCCGCCGCCGCCAGCACGCCCTCGACCGCGCGCCGCCATCCGGCATAGCGGTCCTCGCGCTCCGCCGCTGGCATCGCCGGGGCGAAGTCTCGCGCCGCCGACCAGCGCGCCATCATCGCCTGCGGCCCGGGACAGAGCCCGCGGGCGAGGCCGGCGACATAGGCCGCACCCCAGGCCGTCGTCTCCAGCGCGGCAGGCCGCTCGACCCGGGCCGGCACGATGTCGGCCAGAAACTGCATGGTCCAGTCGCTCGCCGCCATGCCGCCGTCGACGCGCATTCTGTCGATCGCGAGCCCCGAATCGTTCGCCATCGCTTCAACCAGGTCGTGCGTCTGGTAGCCGACCGCTTCGAGCGTCGCGCGCGCGATCTCCGGCAGGCCGCATTCCGCGGTCAGGCCGCACAGGGCCCCGCGCGCGCCGGGCGACCAGTAGGGCGCGCCGAGCCCGGCGAAGGCCGGGACGAAATAGACGCGCTGGCGCGGGTCGGCCTGTTCGGCGAGGCGCTGCGTCTCGGCCGCCGCCGCGACGGCGTGCAGCCGGTCGCGCAGCCATTGCACCGCGGCGCCGGCAATGAAGATGCTGCCTTCGAGCGCATAGGCGGTCTCGCCGCCGAACCGGTAGGCCAGCGTCGTCAGCAGAAGGTGGCGCGAGACGGCCGGTTCGGCTCCGGTGTGGAGGAGCGCGAAGGCGCCGGTGCCAAAGGTCGATTTGACCATGCCAGGGCGGAAACAGGCCTGGCCAATCGCCGCCGCCTGCTGGTCGCCGGCGATCCCGGCGATCGGGATGGCGTCGCCGAACAAGCCGCCATCGGTGCTGCCGAAATCGCCGGCATTGTCGCGCGGCTCGGGCAGTATCGCGCGGGGGATGCCGAACGCTGCGAGCAGGTCCGCGTCCCAGGCGAGGCGCCTCAAATCGAAGAGCATCGTGCGCGAGGCGTTGGTGACGTCGCTCGCATGCAGCCGGCCGCCGGTCAGCCGCCACAACAGGAAACTGTCGATCGTGCCAAAGAGGATCTCGCCGGCGCGGGCGCGCTCGCCGAGCCCGGGCAGCGCGTCGAGCAGCCAGCGGATCTTCGAGGCGGAGAAATACGGGTCGATGACGAGGCCGGTCCGCAGGGCGACCGTGTCGGCCAGCCCGGCCGCCCGCCAGCCTTCGCAGATTTCGGCGGTGCGCCGGTCCTGCCAGACGATCGCGTTGTGCACCGGCCGGCCGGTGGTGCGCTCCCACAGCACGGTGGTTTCGCGCTGGTTGGTGATGCCGATCGCCGCAATCGGCCGGCCTTTGGCGGCCGCGATCGCCTCGCGCGAGGTCGCCACGACCGCCCGCCAGATCTCCTCCGGATCGTGCTCGACCCAGCCCGGCCGCGGATAGATCTGACGCAGCGCGACGCGCGCCGTATGGCATACCGCGCCATTCGCGTCGAACAGGATCGCGCGGGTGCTGGTCGTCCCCTGATCGATCGCCAGCAGGTAATCGGCCCCGCTCATCCTACTCCTCGTGCTCCGAGCGGCAGATCGCCACCATACAGCACGGAACGCGCCGCGCGAGCACGGCAAACGCCAAGGCCGGGCCGGCCGGCGCGGCCTCGCCGAACGCGAATCGGTCCTGGTGTCGCAAACGCGATCCGTTATGATGCCGACCGGCCCTAGCCCCGTGTTGTTCTGGTCGCGGGCGCGCCGCCGTGAGACACCGTAACTCCGATCCGATGTGATCTCGAACCAGCCGCCAGCCGCGCCGCCGAGCCGGTCGAGCGAGACGCGAACCCCGCTCAACGCGGTGTTTCGGCGCATGTCCGGCACGCCGCCGCCGGTCGCGCCCGGCGTAACGCCACGGCAGCACGCACGGCCCGCAGCGCCGCCGGCCGAGGTCGCACAACAAACCCCCATCGTGCCGCCTGCGCCCACCCCCGTCCTGGCGGTCGCTGCCGAGACCAAGCCCGGCACGCCGGCCACGGTGGGCGCGGAGCCCGGCCCGGCACCGCTGCGCGCCTCGCTCGCGGCCGCCGTCCTGGCGCGGATCGGCGCCGCGATTGCGGCGCATCCGGCGGGCGAACCGGGACCACGGGCGACCGCACCGCCGCCCGGCGCTGCCGAAGCGCCGGAACCGGCCGCTCCGGGCGCGGCGCAGCGGCAGCCCGAGGAGCGCGCGCCGCCGCCGGCCGAGGTGCCGCAACCGGCCGCCCCGGCTGAAAGCGCGAAACCGGCGTCGGCCGACGCACCGGAAAGCACGCCCACCCCGCCCATGCCGGCACCGGAGCAGGCGCGGACGCCGCCGCCCACGCGCGCCCTGCCCGAGTTGCCGCCGGCATGGTCGGTCCCGGCGTGGCTGGTCGCGCCGGTGCTGACGCTCGCGATCCCCGACTCGCCTTTCGGCCGGGGCAGTCATGCCGCCGAGGCGCCAGGCCCGAACCCGGCAACCGTACGCTTCGAGGCCGAACCGGCGACCTTCGGCTTCGCCGAGCCGGAGGGCACAGCGACCGCCGCACCCGGGCCGCCCGTTGCGGTCCCGGCAGCGCGGATCGAGGCGGCGGCAGACGATATTGCCGAGACCGCGCCGGAACCGTCACCGGAACTCGCCGCCACGCCGGAACCCGCCGCAGGAGAAGCCTATCTGGCGGAAACCCTGGCCGAGGCGTTGCGGCGCGGCGTCGCGGACGGGGCACCGCCGGCGCCGGAGCCGGGCGTCGCAACCGCGGCCTTGCGGCCCTTGCCGCGTAGCGCCGGCGAGATCCGCCCCTGGGCGCAGCAGCCTGCGTGCCGAACGCCCGCTGGGCGCGCCGCAGGCCGCCCCCAAGACCGAAGTCGTGCCCGCGTCGGGTCCCGAGACCGATCTCCCCGCCGCCGATCTGCCGCCGCTGCTGGTGGAGCCGCAGGTCAATCCCACGGCAGAACAGGGTGGAACGAGCGATACGGCGGTGACGAGCCGCCCCGAAGACCAGCCGGCGATGCGCAACCGCCGGCTCTACCGCCGGGTCTCGCTCGAGATCGCACTCGATGCCGGGCTTGAGATCGACGGCGCGACGGCGCAGCTGGTCGACCTCTCGATGGGCGGCTTTGCGGCGGCGAACGCCCCTCCGCTCGTCCGGGACACGATCGTGCCGGTGACGGTGCGCCTGGCGATCGACGGGGTCGACATCAGCACGCGGATGCGCGCGCGCGTGATCTATTTCGATGATCTTCATGCCAACGCGCTGCGCAGCGGCGGCCGCTTCGTCGATCTGACCGCCAGCCAGACCGCCTTGTTGCGCTATATCGTGACCTGGCGCGGCCAGTCGGTCGGCGCGCTCGGCACGACGACGCTGCTCGATGCGATCACCCGCTGGCCGGAGCGCAGCCATCCTGCCGATCTGCGCCTGCCCGAGCCGCTGGCGCAGAAGACGCCGTGGTGGTCGCGCGTTTTCGGCTGGTTGCGCCCGCGGGGCGCTGCGGGTCAGTAAATCACGACGCTGCGGATCGATTCGCCGGCATGCATCAGTTCGAAGCCCTGGTTGATGTCGTCGAGCGCGAGCTTGTGGGTGATCAGCTCGTCGATCCTGATCTTGCCCTCCATGTACCAGTTGACGATCCGCGGCACGTCGCTGCGGCCGCGCGCGCCGCCAAAGGCAGTGCCCTTCCACACCCGGCCGGTGACCAGCTGAAACGGCCTCGTGCTGATCTCCTGCCCGGATGCGGCGACGCCGATGATGACGCTGACCCCCCAGCCGCGATGCGTGCATTCGAGCGCCTGGCGCATGGTCTGGACGTTGCCGATGCATTCGAAGCTGTAATCGGCGCCGCCTTTGGTCAGATCGACGAGATAGGGCACGAGGTCGCCCGCGACCTCGCCCGGGTTGACGAAATGGGTCATGCCGAAGCGCTCGGCCAGCGCGCGGCGGCGCGAGTTGATGTCGACCCCGACGATCATGTCGGCGCCGACCATATGGCAGCCCTGCACGACATTGAGGCCGATGCCGCCGAGCCCGAAGACGACGACCCGGGCACCGGGCTCGACCTTGGCGGTGTTGATGACCGCGCCCACTCCGGTGGTGACGCCGCAGCCGATGTAGCAGACCTTGTCGAACGGCGCGTCCTCGCGGATTTTCGCCACCGCGATCTCGGGCAGCACCGTGAAGTTGGCGAAGGTCGAGGTGCCCATGTAGTGGTGCAGCATCTCGCCGCCGAGCGCGAAGCGGCTGGTGCCGTCGGGCATCACGCCCCTTCCCTGCGTCGCGCGGATCGCGGTGCACAGATTGGTCTTGCGCGACAGGCAGGATTTGCACTGGCGGCATTCCGGCGTGTAGAGCGGGATGACGTGGTCGCCCTTTTTGAGGCTCGCGACGCCCGGTCCGACATCGACGACGATGCCAGCCCCCTCATGGCCAAGGATCGCCGGGAACAGTCCCTCGGGATCGGCGCCGGAGAGGGTGTAGGCGTCGGTATGGCAGATCCCGGTCGCCTTCACTTCAATGAGCACCTCGCCCGCTCTCGGGCCATCGAGCCGCACCGTCTCGATCGAGAGCGGCTGGCCCGCCCGGTGGGCCACGGCAGCGCGCGTTTCCATGTATCTCTCCGGTTGGACTGTGGCCAACGGGCCGCTGTGATCATAATAGCGCGATTCCATCTGACAACGGCGGCGAGGAAACCCTGGGGGGCGGTTATGAAACTGCCCAGGGGTTGATCAGGGTCACGCCACAGCCGGCGAAACCGCTCACATCTCGGGTCGCGATATTGGCGCCGAAGCCCAGGGCTGTCGCGGCGATCTGAGCATCAAATCCCTCGATCGGCTTCCCTGCTCGGCACCGCGTCGCAACGATATCGGCATAGCGCGCGGCGGCCGCGCCATCGAACGGCAACACGCGCTCGGTGAGGTCCTCGGTGAACATCGCATCGGCTGCGGCGGCAAGGGCGGCGCGCCGCCGTCCCTGCGGCAATGCCGCAATCCCGTACAGGATCTCGGCCTTATTGACGCTCGTGGTGTACAGTTACGGCGACGCCTGCGCCGCGACCCAATCAAACACCGCTGGGTGCGGCTCTGGCTTCATCAACTCGGAGATCACGTTGGTGTCGAGAATGATCACGGATCGAACTCGGGCGGCGGTTCGGTCGATACGGGTGGGTGCGGCTGCAAATCATCGACACCACCGAGCACAGCGAAGCGTCGGTGAATCGCCTCCGCAAGGTTGGGCTGGGCTTTCCGGCTTTCCGCCGCCAGCGCTTCGGTCAGAATTTGCAGCGCTTCGGCTTCGAGCGGCCGGCCGTTCCGCGTCGCGCGCACCAGAAGTTGGGCGGACACTTCCGGATCCATATCGCGAATGTTCAGCGTTCCCGGGGGGGTATTGCCGCCTGCGGGATCCCGCGGGCGATATCGCGTCCCCTTGCTGAACAGCGGATCTTCCGGCATCTCGACAGCGCCCAAGTCAATGACGTATCCATCCTTTTCCATTATGCAGCGGGCGATCTTACCGAAGGTCCGCTTCGCATCGTGTCCGCGTACCCACTCGCCGAGCGCCAAGAGTCTTACCGTTGCCGCGCCCACCGCCGGGCGCTTGAGCGCAGTGAGCCGTTCCATTTCGGCGACCGTTTGATCGTCCCGGAAGATGTCCCACACCGCCCGTGGGTCGCGGAGCCGATCCATCGCGGCCCGTAGATGTGGCGGAACATGCCGCCGATAATCCTGATCGAGCATCCTTTGGACCTGGCTATATTCCATTAGTGTTTCAAGAGTGACCGTGCCTCATCTCGACATGCGGCACGCCGTAATCGTCGAACGTCGGCGAGGTCACGCGGAAGCCGAGGCTCTCGTAAAACGGTACGAGATAGGTCTGCGCGCAGAGCGTCAGCGCGCAATCGGGGTAATCCTGCCGGCAGCGGGCGAGCGCCTCGCCCATCAGAAGGCGGGCGAGCCCCTGGCGGCGCAGCGGCGCGGCGACCGCGACCCTCCCGATCGCGACGCGCGTCTTGCTGGGATGCGGGATCAGCCTGACATAGCCGGCGAGGCCGCCGTCGATGTGCAGCAGCAGGTGCTGCGCGCGCTGGTCGAGGCCGTCGAGGTCGGGATAAGGCGAGCGCTGCTCTACGACGAAGACGGCTTGGCGAAAGCGCAGCACGTCATAGAGCAGCGCGGCCGACAAATCGGCAAAGTTCTGCCAGTCCCGCCTCGTCCGGTCGTCAATCTGCACGCCGCCCTCCGCCGATCCGATCTATACTCGCCGCCGGCGATCCTGCCGCGACGGAGGCCCCGATGGAACCGCGCGATTATGGCCCCTATCCCTATGTGCCGATCAACGACCGGCCGAAGCTCGAATGGCCGGGCGGGGCGCGGCTCGCGGTCTGGATCATCCCCAACATCGAGTTCTTCCCGCTGAGCCTCGGCATCCCCGGAAGCCCCTACGACACCCGCCCGGGCCCGGTGCCCTCGGTGCGCGCCTGGGCGCAGCGCGACTACGGCAACCGGGTCGGCATCTGGCGGATCATGGAGGTCTTGCAAAAGCACAAGATCCGCGCCAGCCCGACCCTCAACAGCGACATCTGCGACCATCACCCGCAGATCGTGAAGGCCGCGGTGGAATTGGGCTGGGAGATCCTCGGCCACAACGAAACCAATTCGCTCTGGCTGAACCAGATGCAGCCGGGCGAGGAGCGGCCGTCGATCGCCCGCGCGCTCTCCAAGATTGCCGCGCTTGCCGGCAAGAAGCCGGTCGGCTGGCTCGGTTCCGGCCTCGCCGAGACGTGGAACACGCTCGACTACCTGATCGACGAGGGCTGCCTCTATGTCGCCGACTGGGTCAGCGACGACCAGCCTTTTCTGATGGATGTCGGCGGCAAGCGGCTGGTTTCGATCCCCTATTCCTACGAAATCAACAACTCGCCGTTTCTCCATACCCGCAACGGCACGATCGACCAATTCGTCGCGGCGATCAAGCGCCAGTTCGACACGCTCTACGCCGAGGGCGCGCGCTCGGGCCGGGTCATGGCGATCTGCCTGCATCCCTATCTGATCGGGGTGCCGCACCGCATTTCGGGGCTCGACGAGGCGCTCGGCTATATCGCCGCGCATGACGGCGTGTGGTTCGCCACCGGCGAGGAGATCGTGCGGGCCTGGCTCGCATCCGGCGCGACGTTTTGAATTGTTCACCGGAATAGGAGCTTATCTTATGGCTGGAAACCTGCTCTTGCCGGACACCGACCGGCTCGTAAGAGACGTTTGCGACTCGCTCAACAAGGTTGCACGCGCTGGGAATCGGCTAGACAAAAACCCGGCCAATCAAATTTGCACCGCTCTAAAGGAGCGGCTAGATCGTTATCAGGAAGGAATAGAGTCTGCTTTTGGCCGAGGCGGCGCCAAGCATGAAGATGAAAGGGAATGTCTTTACGATTTCTCTGGAGTTGTATGCCAGCCGAAGGACAAAAATTCCGAACGATACACCGTACAATTGGTGGTCGCTGGAGAGATCGAGTGGACCGAGAACCTTAGTAAAGATTTTGAAAAGCTTATGTTTGCAGATGCTTTGGTTTATTTTTTTGCGTTTCCAGACTGGCTTAGAGAGCATCGTCCGGTCAGCGATATGGATTTTTATTCGTCGGTGGCTGAAAGCCGGGTGAATCATATGTCAGTGCGTGGGATTATACCCACCCCGGTATTTGTAATCGGGGCTTACTCCGGTGAAAACCGAGAATTCACCACACGTGTAATCCGGCATGAAACGGATTGAGCTTAACGGCCGTATCTACCGCCGCCCCACTCGGCCGACTGTGGTGATCTGCGCCGACGGCTGCGATCCCTCGTATATCGACGCGGGGCTGGCGGCCGGGGAATTGCCGACCGTGGCGCGCTGGCGCGCGGGCGGGTTTTATGCGCTGGCGGAGGCGGTGATGCCGACCTTCACCAACCCGAACAACCTCTCGATCGTCACCGGCGCGACGCCCGCCGTGCACGGCATCTCCGGCAATTTCGCGCTCGACTGCGACAGCGGCGCCGAAATCATGATGACCGACCCGGAGATGGTGCGCGGCGCGACGATCCTCGGGCTGATGTCGCAGGCCGGGATCGCGGTCGCGGCGATCACCGCCAAGGACAAATTGCGCCGCATGCTCGGCCGCGGTCTCGACATCGGCCCGGCGTTGGGCGCCTTGGGCCATGGGGGCGACATCTGCTTCTCGTCAGAACAGGCCGATCGCTGCACCGTGGCCGAGCACGGCATCGCGGATGTCGAGGCGCTGGTCGGGCGGCCCAAGCCCGACATGTACTCGGCCGACCTCTCGCTGTTCGTGCTCGATGCCGGCATCCGCCTCGTCGAACAGGGGCGTGCGCGGCTTCTCTATCTGTCGCTGTCCGATTATGTGCAGCACGGCCACGCGCCGGACGAGGCGCAAGCCCTCGAATTTCACCGCGCCCTCGACGACCGCCTGGCGCGGTTCGCCGAATTGGGCTGCGTCGTCGGGCTTACCGCCGATCACGGCATGAACGACAAGGCGCTCCCCGACGGGCATCCGCATGTCCTCCTCCTCGAAGACATCCTCAACGCGCAGTTCGGCGCCGGCGCAGTGCGCGTCATCTGCCCGATCACCGATCCGTTCGTGCGCCATCACGGCGCGCTCGGCTCGTTCGTCCGGGTCTATCGCAGGACGGATGTGCCGCTTGCGACGTTGACCCAGGCGGTGCGCGCGCTGCCCGGGATCGATCGGGTGCTGACCCGGGCCGAGGCCGCCGCGCTCTACGAGCTGCCCTACGACCGCGAGGCCGATCTGGTCGCGACCGGCGACCGCAACACGGTGCTCGGCGCGAGCGCGGCCGAGCACGATCTGTCGGCGCTCGCCGGGCATCGCCTGCGCTCGCATGGCGGAGCCTATGAGCAGACCGTGCCGTTCCTCCTGTCGCACAAGCTGACACAAGATTATCTCGCGCTGTCGCGGTCCCAAAGGCTGCGCAATTTCGCTATCTTCGATTTCGCACTGAACGGGGTCGCGCCATGATCGCACGAGCCTCTGGCCACGGTTCGCGGGCTGTCATCGTTATCTGCGATAGTCTGCGCCGGGACCTGATCGATCCCGACCTCACGCCGTTTCTCGCCGAACTGTCCGAGCGCGCCGCCTCGTTCGCGGCGCATCGCAGCGTCTTCCCGTCGACGACGCGGGCGAGCGCCGCCTCGATCGCGACCGGCTGCCGGCCGGCCCGCCATGGCCTTCTCGGCAACACGATGGCGCTCGACGAAGGCGAGGGCCTCGTCTGCCATTCGGCCGGCCACCCCGATTTTCCCGACCGGCTGCGCCGCGCGACCGGCCGCACCTTGCATGTGCCGACCCTGGCCGAGCGGCTGCGCTGGCACGGCGAGAATTCGATCTCCTGCGCCAATGTCTCGCCCGGCGCGGCCTATTTCCAGGACCCCGACGGGCATGGCTGGGTCTATCACGCGGCCGGCAGCTATGGCCCGGGGCATCGGCCGGTCAACGATCCCGCCAGCGCCGCGCTCAAAAAAGGGCTCGCCGGCGACCTGATGATGACCGAGCGGTTCTGCGCCGAGATCCTCGAAGAACGCGCCCCGTCCTTGGCCATCCTGTGGCTGTCGGAGCCCGACTATACCGGCCATCACGCGCCGCTCGGCTCGCCCGGGCATCGCACCGCGATCGCCGGCGCCGATCGCTGCGCGCGCCAGGTCTTCGACACGGTCCGCCGGCTCGACCCTCGCGGCAACGACATCCTGTTCATCGCCGGCTCCGACCATGGCATGGAGACGGTCAGCGGGGCGATCGACCTCGACGCGCTGCTGGTCGGGGCGGGGCTGAAGACGGCTCCCGGGTCGCGCGATGTCGTCGTCGCGCCGAACGGGACCGCGGCGACGCTCTATTTCGCCGCCCCCGACAGCGATCTCGTGCCTCGGGCCGCGCGGTTTCTCGCCGGCGAGGATTGGGTCGGCGAGGTGTTTGCCGGCGACCGGCTCGCCGCAATCGGGCTGCCGGCCAATACCGCGATGCGGGTCGCGCTGACCCTCGCTTGCGACGATCGCGCCAACCCGCATGGCGTGCGCGGCTGCTGCCCGATCGTGCAGGATCCCGCCGACAACGAGAGCAAGATCGGCTTCGGCCAGCATGGCGGGCTCGGCCCCAACGAGCAGCGGCCGTTTCTGATGATCGAGGGCGGCGGGTTTGCCGCCGGCCTGCGGCATGAGCCGACCTCGCTTGTCGACATCGCCCCGACCGTGCTGCGCCACCTGCACATGGATCACGACGACATGGACGGCCGCGCGCTGCCGCGTGTTGCGGGGTGATCGTCGCTCGCCGGGGTGACGATGGCCTCTTGAGGCGGCGAACGTTGACTCTGGGCCGGACTCGTGACGAGTTATGCTGCCGCTGCTGAGGAAGGAATGTCCGAGATGCGTTTCGACCTGTCTGGCTGCGGTGCCGGCCTGGACGAGTCCGCGCACAGCCTGCTTGACCTGGCCCCGCTGGCCGAGTCGCTCGGCTACGATGGACTGTGGATCAACGAGGAGCATTTCGGGCAGGGCAGCCGGGTCTGTCTCTCCCCGATCCTCTTGGCGACCGCCCTGGCGATGCGGACCCGCACAATCCGGATCGGTTTTTCGGTATTGGTGCTGCCGCTCTTCGAGCCGATCCGGCTGGCCGAGGAGATCGCGACCCTCGACGTGCTGTCCGAGGGGCGCGTCGATTTCGGCGTCTCGCGCGGCAACACGAGCCGTTATTTCGAGGCCTGGGGACTCGCCTACGACGACCGCTCGGCCGCCTTCGAGTTCGGGCTTCGAGAGGCTGATCCGCTACTGGACCGAGCCGAAAGTCGAGGTCGGCTCGCGCATCGAGTTCGATCGAGCCGAAATGCGTCCAGCGTCCCCATCCGCCGGTCTACGTGGCGACGTATCGCGAGGATGCCGCCGCCTGGATCGGCCAGCGCGGGCTCGCCCTGTTCCAGGGCAGCCAGCAGTCGGTCGGCAGCATCCGTCGCTGTATCGCTGCCTTCAAGGATGCCGGCGGCGATGTGGCACAGGTGCCGATCGGCCGCTTCGTCGTCGTCGGCGAGAGCGACGAGGCCGCTCGCCGGGCCGCGTGGCCCGCCGCCGAGAGGCTGACCGCCGGCTATCGCCGCGGCGGCGACCAGGTGCGGCGGCGGATCTCGACCGAAGAGGAACTCGAAACCGAGCGCTGGCTGCGCGAGGTGGCGATCGTCGGCAGCCCGGACACGGTCGCCGAGCGGATAGCCGCCCTCCATGACGAGTTCGGTTTCGGCAACTTCATGCTGGTAACCGGCTTCCTCGGCAATCTTCCGCAAGACCAGGTCGTCAGGACGCTCGAGCTATTCGCCAAAGAGGTCAGGCCGCGGTTCCAGCGGAGATTGAAGCCGGCCGGGAGGGATGGATGAGTGCAGCCACCGAGGCGCGCGATAAGACCGGGCATCCCGGTTCGGCGCTCGAAGTCCTGCGCATCTTCACCAGGCTCGGCCTGACCAGTTTCGGCGGGCCGGTCGCCCATCTCGGCTATTTCCGCGCCGAGTTCGTCGAGCGCCGCAAATGGCTCGGCGAGGCGGCCTACCTCGATATCGTCGCGCTTTGCCAGTTCCTGCCGGGACCGGCGAGCAGCCAGGTCGGCATCACCATCGGCACGCTGCGCGCCGGCCTGCCCGGGGCATTGGCCGCGTGGTTCGGATTCAGCGCGCCGTCGGCGGTGGCGCTGATCCTGTTTGCCTACGGGGTGGGGTCCCTGGGCGACATCAGCCATGTGCCCTGGCTGCACGGTCTCAAGATCGTCGCCGTGGCCGTCGTCGCCCAGGCGGTGTGGGGGATGGCGCGCAATTTGTGCCCCGATCGCGAGCGTGCGACGCTTGCCGTCGGAGCGGCGCTCCTGGCGCTGGCCGTGCCATCGGCCGTTGGCCAGATCGGCGCCATTGTCGCGGGCGGGCTGATCGGCTGGCGCTTTTTCCCGGGAACGGTTGTCGCCCAGGCCGAGCCGCTCGCCGTGCGCATTGCCCGACCGCTCGCGGTCACCGCGCTGGTGCTGTGCTTCGCGCTGTTGTTCGGCCTGCCGCTCGTCGCCGCGGCGACCGCAAATCACACGATTGCGCTGTTCAGCAGCTTCTACCGCTCCGGCGCGCTGGTCTTTGGCGGCGGCCATGTCGTGCTGCCGCTGCTGCAACAGGCGGTCGTGCCGCCCGGATGGGTCGGCAACGATGCGTTCCTCGCCGGCTACGGCGCCGCGCAGGCGGTTCCCGGGCCGCTCTTCACCTTCGCCGCCTATCTGGGTGCCGTGATGGGGCAGCGGCCGAACGGCTGGACCGGCGGCCTGATCTGCCTGGTGGCGATCTATCTTCCGACCTTCCTGTTGCTGATGGGGCTGCTGCCGTTCTGGGATGCGCTGCGGCGCCGCACGGCGGTTCAGGCGGCACTCAAGGGGGTCAACGCGGCCGTGGTCGGGCTGTTGCTCGCCGCGCTCTACCGGCCGGTGTGGACCAGCGCGATCTTCGCGCCGGCGGATTTCGGGCTCGCGGTCGCCGCCTTCCTGATGCTGGTGTTCTGGCGAGTGCCGCCATGGCTCGTCGTCGTGCTCGGCGCCCTCGGGGCGACCGCCGTCGCGAACCTGGCGTGGCTTGCCGGGGCAGTCTGATGCGGAGGCCGTCTTGGGTCGGCCATGACATGAGGTCCCGATGCCGCCTTGGGCGGGTCGCCGGCGCGACGCTCGCGGCGGCGCTGTGCGCAACGCCGGCGATCGCCGGCCCGCCGTTCCGCACCGACGACCCCGAGACCGTCGACTATCTGCACTGGGAGATCGACCTGTTTTCCACCGGAACGCAGGTGCGCGGCGGTACCGGAGCCACGCTGCCGGGCATCGAGGTGAATTACGGCGCGCTGCCCGACCTGCAATTGCATCTGATCGCGCCGTTCGCGTTCGACCAGGCATCGGGCAGGGCCGCCCAATACGGCTATGGCGACACCGAACTCGGGATCAAATATCGCTTCGTCCGGGAAGACGAGCAGGGATGGCGCCCGACGGTCGGCGTCTTTCCTCAGGTCGAGGTGCCGACCGGCGACGCCAGCCGAGGCCTTGGCGCGGGGCATGCGCGCGAGTTTCTGCCGTTATGGCTGCAAAAGAGCTTTGCCGATTGGACCACCGATGGCGGCGGCGGCTATTGGATCAATCCGGGCATCGGCAACAGGAATTACTGGTTTGTCGGCTGGCTGCTGCAGCGCAAGGTCACCCAGCAGCTGACGCTGGGTGGCGAGGTTTTCCATCAAACCGCCGCCACGATCGGCGGCAAAGACAGCACCGGGTTCAATATCGGCGGCACCTACGATCTTACCGAGAACCACCATTTCCTGCTTTCCGTAGGCCGGGGCATCCAAAATGCCGCGACAACCAACGGCTTTTCCTATTACATCGCCTATCAGACTCACCTTTTGATGTCGAAACGGTTGCGCGCCGTCACAGCAATCCCGCGCCGCCGAGAGCCGCGCCGGCAAAGAGGATCCACAGCGGGTTGAGGCGGGTTGCGAGCATGAGCCCGGCCGCGGCAACCGTCACCAGGGCGGCCTTCCACCCGGTATCGCCGGTCCGCGCCATGACGACGCCGCTGGCGATGACGAGCCCGATGGTGACCGGGGCCAGGCCACGGCGCACGATCCCTTGCCATGGCGCGGCGCGGAACCGGTCCCACAGGCGGTAGGCGCCGAAGTACATCGCGCAGGGTGGTCCGAAGGTCGCCAGCGCGCTCGCCAACGCTCCCGGGAAATCCCCACACCTTCCACCCGACAAAACTCATCATCAGGATCATGTTCGGGCCGGGTATGGCCTGCACGATCGCGAAATAATTGGCGAATTCCTGGTCGGTCACCCAGCCGTGGGCATTGACGACGAAGTTGCGGACATCCGGCAGCACCGTCGGAAAGCCGCCAAAGCTGATCGACGACAGGAGGGCCAGATGCCCGGTCAGCTCGATGAGGGCGGAGGGCTGGTTCATCGCGCTTTCGGGTTGCCGATGGCCGCGACCGCGATGCTGAGCGGCGCCAGGCCGAAGAGGACGGCGAGCAGCGGCAGCTTGCTGAAGGCCATCAGGCCGCAGGCGAGCGCCGCAAAGAGCACGGCCGCGAGGCGGCGGCGGTGCGGCGTCAAGAGCCTTATTCCGGTCGCGATCAGCAGCCCGGCCGCCGTCGCGGCAACCCCGCCAAGGATGTTCCGCAGCACCGTCAGATGGGCGTATTCGAGGTATAGCGCCCCGAGCGAAAAACCGACGCCCCACGGGATCACGATGAAACCGCAGAGGGCGGCGAGTGCCCCGATCCCGCCTCGCAATTTCGCCCCGACGCACACCGCGACGCCGACAATATTCGGTCCGGGCAGGAACTGGCAAAGGCTCAGGATATCGGCGAATTCGGCCTCGCTCGCCCAGCGACGCCGCTCGACGACGGCGCGGTGCGCCCACACGAGGCCGCCGCCGAAGGCGCACAGCGAGACCCTGAGGAATTCGACGAACAGCGCCGCCAGCGTCACGCTTGCGCCCGCTTTCGGCGGTTCGGGGGCCGGCACCATCGCGATCGCGGCCTTTGACTACAAGCGCTTCCCCTTCATCCCTCGGGATGGCGTGCGGTGACAAGCCGAATGCGGCCATTGTTAATGCCAGCGGCTACCGATGCCGTTTCATAGGCGAAGCCAGGTTGGCCCGGAGCGGGCGCAGATGCGGCGGCGGTCATCTGGATTTTCCCTGTGTCATGCGTCCGATATATCAGCTTCCACGATCGGGCGGAAACCAAGCGCGTTGCCAACTGCCTCTGAATGGTAGGATGGGTCGAGCGGCGCGAAGCCCATCACTCCGCACCAAAAAAATTCGTGGTGCCCTGACGTGTCGAACTGAGGCTGGCCAGGTGAACAGGGAGATCGTCGATGATAATCCTCGCCGTCTTCGGCACGATTCTGGCCTTGGTTTTCGGAATTGCCGCGCTTGCGACGCTCGGCCTTGCAACCACAATTATGCAGCAGATCTTCGGCGCGCTAATGGCGTTAGGCTTCATGCTGTCGCTCATCGTTCTCACCGTTATAGGTGCCGCCGACCGGATCGTCGCAGCGCTGAAAGCCGGGGCACAGCAGCAGCCAGGCTTGGCGGTTGCACCACAACCCGCAGCGGCTGAACGGCTGCCGCCCGCAAACAGGGTAATCGCACCGTCGCCAGATGCTGACCCGGAGGCGGTATTTACCGACGCTCGCAATCGAGCTCAGCGCCAACTCCGTAGCCGCCGTCAATCGAGCGGAAACCCTGGGTTACGAAGTAACGATCGACGAGAAATTCATTCGCTTTCAAAAAACTGGGCGAGGGGCATACTACTCCTATCGAAATTCCGATCTCGCGAGAGCGGCCGAATGGTTACTGGGGTGAGGCTCGGCCGCGGGCCACTATTGGCGGTCTTGCTGCCTGTCTCGGAGGGGCAAAATCTTGGAGGAGGCCATGACGATCACGATGTACGATCTCGCCGGCGCCGAGGCCGGCCGCCGCTTCAGCCCGTTCTGCTGGCGCGCCAAGATGGCGCTTGCCCATAAGGGGCTCGCCGTCGAAACCGTACCCTGGCATTTCACCGAGAAGGACAAGCTGCCAACGCCGAATGACGGGCGGGTACCGGTCATTCGCGACGGCGACCGGGTGGTCCACGATTCGACGGCGATCGCCGAATACCTCGAGGAACGCTATGCCGACCGGCCCTCGCTGTTTGGCGGCGAGATCGGCCGCGCGCTCGCGCGCTTTGTCCAGAACTGGACCGAGACGGTCGTGCAGCCCGGGCTCATCCGCCTCGTCCTCCTCGACATCCATCGCCATATCGGGCCGGCGGATCAGGCCTATTTCCGCAGCGACCGGGAAAGGCGCTTCGGCACCACGCTCGAAGAATTCGTCGGGGACCGCGAAGCGCGGCTGCCCGCGTTCCGCGCCAGCCTCGACCCGCTGCGCCGCACGGTCGAGCGGCAGGATTTCATCTCCGGCAAGGCACCGGCCTATGCCGATTACATCGTGTTCGGCGCCTTCCAATGGGCGCGGGCGATCAGCGATTTCGAATTGCTGATGGCCGACGACCCGGTGCGTGTCTGGCGCGGCCGCATGCTCGATCTGTTCGACGGGCTGGCCCGCCGCGCCCCCGCTTACGGCAACTGAGCCGTGGGCGGCACCGCCGGGATCGCCACGGTCGCGCTGATCCTGCATACGCTGTCGGCGGTCGTCTGGGTCGGCGGCATGTTCTTCGCACTCGTGGTGTTGCGACCGGCGACCGCACCGCTCGAACCCGGGCCGCGGCTCGAGCTGTGGTCGCGCGTGCTGGGCCGGTTCTTTGCCTGGGTGATCGCCGCGATCGTGCTGCTGCTGGCGAGCGGCTACGGGATGATCTTCGGGGTTTATGCCGGGTTTCGCGGCATCGGCCTCTACGTCAACCTCATGCAGGGTCTCGGCATCATCATGATGCTGTTGTTCTTCCACCTGTATTTCGCCCCGTGGCGCCGCTTCCGGGCGGCGCTGGCGCGGCGCGATTTCCCCGCTGCGGCGGGTCAGCTCAATCAGGTCCGCCTGATCGTGACGGTCAACCTAATCCTTGGCCTCATCACCGTCGCGGTGGGCAGCAGCGGGCGTTACTGGGGCTGACGCATTGCCGCGGCCGCGCTGCGCCAGGATGTGCGGATCGATCTGCTTCAGATGCGCGGTCATCGAGGTCTTGCCGTCGGCGGCAATCCAGGTTGCGCCGAGCCCGCCATCCTGGTGCGGGCGAAAGCGCAGCGTGCTCTTGCCCGGCTCCTTGAAGACAAAGCGGTCGCCGACGATGCGGCCCTTGCGCCGGCTCCAGGCCGCCGGATACTTGTCGTCGATGCTCGGCCCGATGGCGTAGACCGCGCTGAGGTCGTCGCCCTGCACCGCTTCGACAGCGAGCAGAGCCTCGCGGCCGTTCGGATAAAAGCCATACCAGACGTCGCGGACCCGGTGCGGCGCCGTGCCGCTGTCCGGCGCCCCGCCCGAGCCGGTCGGGGCCGCCGGTGCGGCGGCTGCCGTGCGCTGCGCGGGCGGATCGGCCAGTTCGGGCGGCAATTTCATGGCGGCGCTCGGCATCCGCCCCCAGCGCGGCGAGCAGACCAGCTCGCCGGACAGGACCTCATCATCGGCAAAGTCGCGGACGCAGCCGCCGAAGCGGCGCAGAAACAACCCGCTCGACGCCGCCCAATGGGTGGTCAAATAGGCCGGTTGATCGATGACGGCGTAGCCCAGCCCGCTCCCCGCGAGGATCTGCCGCGAGCGGTCGCCGCGCCCGCCGGGATCGAAATCGTCGTCATGGAAATAGAACACCATGACCCGGGCGCGCTTGACCTGCTCAAGGAGCGGATAGAGCCTGGTCGCGTTGAGCCGCCAGCTATCGTAGAAATCGTCGAAATTGCCATAGGCAGCCGGGGCGGTCGCGATCACCGCGTCGACATCGGCGGAGGCGTCCGCCGCCATCAGCGACAGGAACGCGCCAAAGGATTGACCGGCGAGGACAACCTGCTTGTAGCCCTTGCGCTTGAGCGCGGCGGCGGCGTCGACCAGGCGCTTGCTGCTGTCGCTCAGCGTGTCGCCGTCGCTCAGGCGGTCGAAGCGCATCACCTCCCAGCCATCGTTGCGCAAGACCTGGAGATAGGGCGGGGTCGGCGATTTATAATCTTCGCCGTTGATCGAACGGCCGTGGCTCCAGACGACGACCCCCTTGGCGTTTCCCGGGCCGATCGCCGGCCCGGGAAACGCCGGGTCGAGCCCGAGCG
Source organism: uncultured Alphaproteobacteria bacterium (assembly GCA_963789255.1). Classification (GTDB taxonomy): domain Bacteria; phylum Pseudomonadota; class Alphaproteobacteria; order ATCC43930; family CGMCC-115725; genus DATARH01. The sequence continues at coordinate 1,172,709 of CAWBJW010000002.1, forward strand.
CCCAGGCCGGATCGCAAACCAACAGCCCGACGGCCAAGACCAGCCCGGCGAGCCTTGTGGGCAGCATTCCCCTCATCCGCGCGATCCCCCTGCTGTCCGCATACGGCTAGCGCGCCAGCCTAGCCACCCGGGCCTGCCGTGTTGCACCAGCGGTTTTGCGGCGTGCGCCAAGAGGTTGCACAGAGCGAACAGTTGCACGCGCGTCACATCGGGGGCAATCGGGGCAAGCTTGATCCGGTCATGACCGCTTGCGGCCTCCGATCCGAGGCCGGCATCGCGGCACGGCAGTGGGGATAGGTCTCGACCACAGTCCCCTGTCAACCAAAACGCCCCCTACTGACGCTCACGCAATAGCATCGCCACCGACTTGACGGCATCTCCGCGTGAGCCAAGGAGTGCCGAGCCAACGTCAACGGCTCGCTTCCACGGTGCGCGCGCTCGAAGATAGTGCCACAATAGGACCGAGTTGGGGAGGCTTCTATGCGCTTTGGGATCTTCGACCACCTCGACGACAGCGGCCTGCCGCTCGGCCGCCATTTCGAGGACCGCCTCAAACTGATCGAGGCCTACGACCGCGCCGGGTTCTACGGCTATCACCTGGCCGAGCACCACAACACCCCGCTCGGCTATGCGCCGTCGCCCGGCATCTTCCTGTCAGCCGTGGCGCAGCGCACCACCCGGCTCAAGTTCGGGCCGATGGTCTACCTGCTGCCGCTCTACCACCCGCTGCGGCTGATCGACGAAGTCTGCATGCTCGACCAGATGAGCGGCGGGCGGTTTCTCTATGGCGTCGGGCGCGGCATCTCGCCGATCGAGGTCGGCTTCTACGGCGTCGATTTCGCGACCGGGGCGGCGCAATTCCGCGAGGCCTTCGACGTGATCCGCATCGGCCTGACCGAGGACGAGCTGACCTATCACGGTAAGTTCTACGATTTCGACCATGTGCCGATCGTCATGAAGCCACAGCAAAAGCCCTATCCGGAGCTGTGGTACGGCACCAGCCGGCCGGACAGCATTCCGTGGGCCGCGGAGAACGGCGCCCATATCGTGACGTTGCGCGACACCGCGGCGGCGCGCGCGATCATCGACCTCTACAAGGCGGAATGGCGCAAACTCGGCCGGCGCGACGCCGATTTGCCGCTGATGGGCATCAACCGGCATCTCGTCGTCGCCGACACCGAGGCCAAGGCGCGCGACATCGCGCGGCGCGCCTATCCGCGCTGGCGCGGCAACATGGAGCGGCTGTGGGCGAAGTACGACGTTCCGTTCCCGCTCGGGACCTCATTGCCGCAGGAATGGGACGCGCTCGCGGCGCATGGCCACGCGATCGCCGGCACGCCGAGCCAGGTGCGCGACTACATCGCCGAGGCGGCCGAGGCGTCGAGCGCGACCTATTTCGTCTGCGACTTCGCGTTCGGTTCGATGAGCCACGCCGAGGCGTTGCGCTCGGTTGAATTGTTCGCCGCCGAAATCATGCCGGCGTTTGCGTAGTTTGCGTAGGGTGGGGTGAGCGGAAAGGCTGGGAGGAATTTCGCCGGGCCGCCCTTGAAAGAACGTACCATGAATCGATATCCGGGTGCCCGCCTCGCCGCCGGACCCGATGCCCATCATTATTGTCGATCCGCCCCCGCCGCGCTGTTATTCCGCTGTTCCTGGGTCAAGAGTCCAAGAGTTTCAATAGCTTGCCCCTGATCCCTGGCCCGCGCGCGACGCGCGCGGACGCCTCGGCGCGGGCCATTCCGCCAACCGGCGCGGCCGGCCGCCCGGCATTCCCAATCCCAGGCGCCGCCTGCCCGATCTGCGGGCGTGCCCGCTCTTTGCCGGTTCGGATGAGCATGGGAGACGCTCCAGAGGCAAGCGGGCCCCGATCATTTCTTCTCGGCGGCGTATTCGGCTTTCGAGCGAGTCAGCTTTTCGGGGTGGACAATGGTTTTGTTGACCGCGTTGCGGGCGGCGCCGAGATTGGGAAACTCGCTGTCGACCCCGTCGCGCTGCACCACATACAACGCCGAGACCGGCTTGCGGCTGATCTGGTCGGCGGTCGTGCGCTTGACGATCGTCCAATGCACCCGCCTCGTGCCGGCCTCCTCCTCCTCGACATCGTCGAAGCCGCGATCGACTACCGAGTCGAACGAATAGAGCTTGCGCTCGGCGCGACGCGGCGGCGCTGCGTCGCGGCCGCGTCCCGATGGCCGATCGCGGCGGCCATCACGCTGGTTTGCCCGAGGCCCCGCATCGCGGCGGTCTCCGCGCGGGGCACCCAGGCGCGGGCCGTCGCCGCGCTCGCCGGGCGCTCGCGGCCCGCCCCCGCGGCGATTGCGCGGACCCGACGGCGCGCCGGTCTGATCGGGCATGCCCGCTTCGCGCGGGCGGTGCCGGTTGCGCGGCCGCGCCGGCCGGCTTCCCGGTTCCGCGCGGGACGCGTCCAGGCCGGGGTTGCCGCCTGCTGCCGTCGCGTCCGGCAGGTTCGCGGCCGGAGCGGCGGAGAGCGGGGCATGCCGCCGCCGCCGGCGGGGCACGCGAAAGCTGCGGACGACAGGCGTGGCGCCGGGTGGCGACTCGCCGCCGGCGGCATCGGGGCTTGCGGAGCCAGGGGCCGTGCCGCGGGAGCCCGCGGCAGGCTCGGCCGGTCCCGGCAGAAGGCCGGGGGCGTCCGGCCGACGGTGCCGACGCCGGCGAAGGCGCAGCCGCAGGGTCGGCCGCTCCGGCGCTCCCTCCGCTTGCGCGCCAGCTTCGGTGCCGGTCTCGCCACCGCCGGCCGGCGCTGCCGGCGCGCTGTCGCCAGGCTGCGCCTCGCCGCTCGCCGCGGCTTGGCCGGAAACCGGCGTCGGCATCGGCTTGCGGCGTCGGCGCCGGCGGCGCTTGCGGGACGCTCCGTCATGCGCGCGCGCTTCCGGCGCCGGTTCGCCGGCAGCGGCGGCGCGCGGTTCCGTTGCATCCGTGGGCGCGGTCCCGGTATTGCCGGGCAAGGCCTCGGTGGCGGCGTCCGGGGTGGATTCGGTCGAGTCCAGGGCCGTTCCCTCGATTGTGCAGCGGGGCCGGCAGGCTCGGCGCCGGCGGACGCAGTTTATGCCGCCAACTCTATCGTCCGCCAGAAATCAAGGGAAGCGCGGGCGCAGGGTTCCGACTGCAGCAGGTTGACACCATGGTGGTAACCAATCGTGCAAAAGCCGCCGCGACTGCCGGCGGCGTTCGGTCAATTTCGGCGATGACCCATTCCATCGTGAGAAAACCAGAGCTGTCGGGTCACCCTGCAGCTTTATCGTGCGCGGTTGCAAGATCGCTTGTCGCGACGTGGTGCATCAGGCTGCGCAGTTCGGCGGCGCGATCGGCCCCGAACGCTGTCTCGAAACCGGCCTGTGCCTTCGCCCAGTGCGCAAGCCCGGCGCGCAGTCGGGCGGCGCCGGCTTCGGTCAGGTGCAGCTCTTTGCTGCGGCGATCCGAACGTCCCGGCCTGATTTCGATCAGGCCGTCGCGTTCAAGCGGCAGGATGTTGCGTCCGAGTGTCGTCCGGTCCATCACGAGATCGTGCGCCAGCGCATTGATCGGCAGCGGCCCGAGGCGCCGGAGCCGGGCGAGGATCGAAAACTGCGAGGTGCGCAGCCCGGTCGGCGCCATGCACTGGTCGTAGAACTGGCTGACATGCCGGGCCGCCTGGCGGATCGCCAGGCAGTTGCAGATCTCAGGTCCGGGAGCGGTGGGCATCGTCGGTTCCTCACGGCTTGACATAGATGCATATACTCCTATATGGGTGCATCTGCACGTTATACCAATACCCCAACGAGGGAAACTGAGAAATGGACGGGCGCTATCGTGACGACTTCGCCGCCGGGCAGACCTTTGGCTCCGGACGGCGGCGGATCGACCGGGACGAGATCACGGCGTTCGCCGCGCAGTTCGATCTGTAGCCATTCCATCTCGATGAAGCCGTGGCGCGAGGCAATAAGGAGCGATAACCATGAGTAGCATCGCGATCGGGCGGCGAAGGCTCGCCCCGCCCGTGGTTCTCGGCCTGCGGATCGCCCGCCGCACGCTGTTGCTGTTCCTCCTCGGCGCCGCCGTGGTGCTGGGCGGGGGCTGGTACGGCTACGACTGGTGGTCGGCCGGCCGCTTCATCGAGACCACCGACGACGCCTATGCCGGCGGCAACGTTACCGCGATTTCGCCGCATGTCGCCGGTTTCGTCGCGCAGATCGCCGCCGCCGACAACCAGTATGTGCATGCCGGGCAGCTGCTGATCCGGCTCGACAACCGCGATTATGCTGCCGCCCTCGACCATGCCCAGGCAATCGCCGATGGACGGGCTGCGGCGCTCCGGAGCCTGGAAGCGAAATACGTGCTGCAACAAACCACGATCCGCCAGGCCGAGGCCGATCTGACTGCCAAGGCGGCCCGCGCCGCGTTTGCCGGCGAAGACGCCGTCCGCTACCGCAACCTGGCGCTGACCAGCTTCGGCACGCGGCAGAACGCCGAGCGGGCATCGGCAGTCGACGAGGAGGCGCAGTCGGCCGCCGCCGCCGCCCAAGCAGGGCTCGCTGCCGCCCGACAACAACTGACCGTATTGGACGCGGAGATCGCCGAAGCGCGCGCCGGCGTCGCCCAGGCCAAGGCCGATCTCGAAACCGCTCGCCTCAATCGCGGCTATACCGAGATCCGCTCGCCGATCGACGGCTATGTCGGCAACCGGGCTGCGCAGGTCGGCGGCTATGTCACGAGCGGCGCATACCTGTTGAGCGTCATCCCGGCGCACGAACTCTGGATCGACGCCAATTTCAAGGAGGATCAGCTGGCGCGCCTGCGGCCGGGGCAGAAGGCGACGGTAGTCGCCGATGCGCTCCCGGGCAAAATCTTCCACGGCCACATCCAAAGCCTGGCGCCCGGGGCCGGGGCGATCTTCAGCGTGATCCCGCCGGAAAACGCCACCGGCAACTTCACCAAGATCGTTCAGCGCGTACCGGTCCGCATCGCGCTCGATGACGGCGACGGCCGGCTCGGCGAATTGCGTCCGGGCCTGTCGACGACGGTCAGCGTCGATACGCAGGGGCGGTCGGCGCATCAGGAGTAAAGGCGATGCCTGTTTCCGCCGGTTGGCTGCGCAGCCTGCTGCCATTCGTCGTAATGTGCGCCGGGATGTTCATCGCCCTGCTGGACATCCAGATTGTCGCATCGTCATTGCAGGACATCGGCGGCGGGCTCTGTCGCAGCGCAGGATCAGATCAGCTGGGTGCAGACCGCCTACCTGATCGCCGAGATCGTGGTGATCCCGCTGTCCGGCTGGCTGACCCGGGTGTTCTCGACGCGTTGGCTGTTCGCCGCGTCGGCCGCCGGCTTTACGGTCGCGAGCCTGCTATGCGGTCTTGCCTGGAACATCGAGAGCATGATCGTGTTCCGGGCATTGCAAGGGCTGCTGGGCGCCTCGATGATCCCGACGGTCTTCACCTCCTCGTTCCATTATTTCCAGGGGCCGCGGCGCGTCTATTCCGCCGCTGTGATCGGCACGATCGCGTCCGTCGCGCCAACCTTAGGACCCGTGATCGGCGGGTGGATCACCGACACGCTCGGCTGGCACTGGCTCTTCTACATCAACCTGCTGCCGGGCATCGCAATCACGATCCTGGTGGCGCTGCTGGTCAGGATCGACGAGCCGTATCCGAAGCTGCTGAAGGACGCCGATTACCAAGGCATCGCCCTGATGGCCATCTGTCTCGGCACGCTCGAATACGTGCTGGAGGAAGGCTCGCGCTGGAACTGGTTCGACGATCGGACGATCCGGACCTGCGCCTGGATCGCGGCCATCGCCGGCATCCTGTTCGTGATCCGCAGCCTGACGTTCGCGCGCCCCGTCGTCGATCTGCGGGCGCTCGGCAACCGCAACTTCGCGCTCGGGTGCATTCTGTCGTTCGTCACCGGGATCGGGATCTTCTCGACGATCTACCTGACCCCGCTCTTTCTCGGCTATGTGCGCGGGTTCAGCGCGTGGCAGACCGGGGTGGCGATCTTCTCGACTGGCGCGGCCTCGCTGATCGGGGTTCCGGTCTACATCGTTCTCGCCCGCAAGATCGACACACGCTGGCTGATGATGTTTGGGCTGGCCTCGTTCGGGCTCGCGATGTGGAGCTACAGTTTCATCACCCACGACTGGGGCGGCGGAGAACTTTTCGTGCCGCAGGTCTTGCGCGGGTTCCCGCAGGTGTTCGCGGTGGCGCCGGCCGTGACTCTCGGGCTTGGGAGCCTGCCGCCGGAGCGCCTCAAATACGCCAGCGGCCTGTTCAACATGATGCGCAATCTGGGCGGCGCGGTCGGCATCGCGGTATGCGGCGTGATCCTCAACGCCAGGACCAATTTCCACTTCGATGCGATCGCCTCGCACCTGACGCCGGCGAACGGCCCGATGACGCGGATGGTGAACGGCCTCGCGCAGCGCTATGGAGCGCTCCCCGGCAGCCCGGAAGCGGGTCATGTGGCGGCCCTGAAGCAGCTCTGGAATCTCGCCTATCGCGAAGCCTCGACTCTGGCGTATGCCGACGCCTTCCGCGCGATCATGCTCGCGTTCCTGGTCGCGACGCTGCTCGTTCCGCTATTGCACCAGATCGTGCCGGCGAAGGCGCCGGCGTCCGGCAGCCATTGATGTCGGCGACGGTAAACCACAGAAGGAGTCGATCATGACAGCCATTCCTTATCGCACAGCGTTGATCGTCGGAGCCGGTTCGGGGATCAGCGCCTCCGTCGCCCGCGGGCTGGCGTCGGCGGGTCTCAGGATCGGGCTCGCGGCGCGCAACGTCGAGAAATTGGCGCCGCTTGCAGCCCAGACGGGCGCCGAAACCTTCGTCGTCGATGCCTCCGACCCGGCTGCGGTCGCCCGCCTGTTCGCGGATGCCGATAGCCGGCTCGGCGAGCCCGACATCGTGCTCTACAACGCCAGCGCCCGGGCGCCCGGCCCGATCGCCGAGCTCGATCCAGGAGCGGTGCGCAGAGCGATCGAGATATCGGCTTATGGCGGGTTTCTCGTCATCCAGCAGGCGGCGAGGCGCATGATCCCGCACGGAAGCGGCGCAATCCTGCTGACCGGGGCGAGCGCCAGCGTCAAGGGGTTCCCGCTCTCAGCCGCCTTCGCGATGGGGAAATTTGCGCTGCGCGGCCTGGCGCAGAGTGTCGCGCGCGAACTTGGGCCAAAGGGCATCCATGTCGCCCATTTCGTGATCGACGGCGGGGTGCGCAGCGCACGCCGGCCCGATTCGCCGGACCGGCCGGATAGCACGCTCGATCCCGACGGGATCGCCCAGACCTATATCGAAGTCCTGCGCCAACCGCGCAGCGCCTGGTCCCTGGAGGTCGAGCTTCGGCCCTGGGTCGAGACCTTCTGATCGTCAAGCGCGCGCCGGCAGCTCCGCGATCTCGCGCCCGAGCGCGGCCAGCGCGGTCGCGACGATGTGGCGAGCGTTGAGCCCGGCCGTGTCGTATTGCGCGTTCGGGCTGTCGTGGTCGAGGAACACATCGGGCAGCACCATCGTGCGGATCTTGAGTCCGTGATCGAGCTGTCCGCTCATCGCCAGATGATGCAGCACATGGGCCCCGAAGCCGCCGATCGCGCCTTCCTCGATCGTGATGACGACCTCGTGCTCGCGCACCAGCCGGTTGATCAGGTCGGTATCGAGCGGCTTGGCGAAGCGCGCGTCCGCCACCGTCGTCGACAGCCCGTACGCCCCAAGCTCCTGCGCTGCCTTGAGGCATTCGGAGAGGCGCCCGCCGAGGTTCAACAGCGCGATGCTGGTGCCCTCGCGCACGATGCGGCCGCGGCCGATCTCGAGCGGCATGCCGATTTCCGGCAACGCCACGCCGACCCCGTCGCCGCGCGGAAACCGGACGGCTGATGGGGCATCATCAATCGCGACGCAGGTCGCGACCATGTGCACGAGCTCGGCCTCATCGCCCGCTGCCATGATGATGAAGCCGGGCAGACAGCCCAGATAGGTCACGTCGAACGAGCCGGCATGGGTCTGGCCGTCGGCGCCAACGAGGCCGGCGCGGTCGATCGCAAAGCGCACCGGCAGCTTCTGGATCGCGACATCGTGCACGATCTGGTCGTAGGCGCGCTGCAGGAAGGTCGAGTAGATCGTCGCGAAAGGCTTCATGCCCTCGGTGGCGAGGCCGGCGGCAAAGGTCACCGCGTGCTGCTCGGCGATGCCGACGTCGAAGCAGCGCTTGGGGAACCGATCTCCGAACAGGTTCAGCCCCGTCCCTGACGGCATCGCCGCAGTGATCGCGACAATGCGCTCGTCCTTCTCGGCCTCCTTGATCAGCGATTTGGCGAAGACGCTGGTGTAGGAGGGTGCCTTCGAGCTCGATTTGGCCTGGGCGCCGGTGATCACGTCGAACTTGGCGACGCTGTGCCATTTGTCGTCGGCCTGCTCGGCCGAGAGGTAGCCGTGGCCCTTCTCGGTCACGACATGGATCAGGACCGGCCCGGTTTCGGTGCTGTTGCGGACATTCTTCAGCACCGGCAGCAGGTGGTCGACATTGTGGCCGTCGATTGGGCCGACATAGTAGAAGCCGAGCTCCTCGAACAGGGTCCCGCCGGTGACGAAGCTACGGGCCAGCTCCTCGGCCCGCCGCGCCATGTGCTCGAGGCGCTTCGGCAGGTGGCGCGCCGCCTCGCCGGCGAGATGGCGCAATGACAGGAATGATTTCGACGACAGCACGCGCGACAGATAGGCGCTCATCGCGCCGACCGGCGGCGCGATCGACATGTCGTTGTCGTTGAGGATCACAATCAGGCGCGAATCCATCGATCCGGCGTTGTTCATCGCCTCATAGGCCATGCCGGCGCTCATCGCGCCGTCGCCGATCACCGCGATGACATTGCGGTGCTCGCCCCGGAAGTCGCGCGCCACGGCCATGCCGAGGCCCGCCGAGATCGAGGTCGAACTGTGCGCCGCGCCGAACGGATCGTATTCGCTTTCGGAGCGCTTGGTAAAACCGGACAGCCCGCCGCCCTGGCGGATCGTACGGATGCGGTCGCGCCTTCCGGTCAGGATCTTATGGGGATAGGCCTGATGGCCGACATCCCAGATCAGCCGGTCATGTGGCGTGTCGAAGACGTAATGTAGCGCCACGGTCAGCTCGACCACGCCGAGGCCCGCGCCGAAATGGCCGCCGGTAATCGAGACCGCGTCGATCAGTTCGGCGCGCAGCTCGTCGGCAACCTGCCGCAAATCCGACTCGGGCAACCGCCGTAGATCGGCGGGTACCACGATCCGATCGAGCAGCGGTGTCCGGTTGGAGATGTGGTGGCTTGGCTTTTGATCCAAGGCTGGGCTCCTCACGTTCGGCGGCTTACGACGACCGATTTATGACAAACCGGGCTACTTGTCGCAAAAGTTCCGCTTTTCGCTCGAACAAATCAAGATAGGCAACGGCTTGGTCCACTAATAGCCCGGCCTGGGCACGCGCCCGCTCGACCCCGAGGATCGAGACAAAGGTCGCCTTTCCGGATGCGGCGTCGGCCCCGACCGGCTTGCCGGTCTCGGCGACCGAGCCTTCGACGTCGAGCAGATCGTCGGCAATCTGGAAAGCGAGGCCGAGATCGTGCGCGTAGCCGCGCAGCGCCGTACGCAGCTCGCCCGCCGCGTTCGCCAGAATCGCACCGGCCTCGCAAGAGAACGCGATCAAGGCCCCGGTCTTCATCCGCTGCAATCGGGTGATGGCGCCGATGTCGAGCGGCTGGTGCTCGGCGATCAGGTCGATCATCTGGCCGCCGACCATGCCCGCGCCGCCGGCCGCACTCGCCAGGGCGGCGATCAGCGCGACGCGAACCGCCGGGTCGCCATGCGTGTCGCGGTGCGCGAGGACCTCGAAGGCCAGCGTCAACAGCCCATCACCGGCGAGCACCGCGGTCGCCTCGTCGAACTCTTTGTGGCAGGTCGGTCGGCCGCGCCGCAGATCGCTGTCGTCCATCGCCGGCAGATCGTCATGGATCAGCGAATAGGCGTGCACCATCTCGATCGCCGCCGCTACCTGCAGTGCACTGCGCCGCGCCACCCCGAAGAGCCGCGCGCCAGCCAGCACCAGCAACGGGCGCAGCCGTTTCCCCGGGGCCAGAGCCGAATAGCGCATGGCCTGATAAACCCGCGCCTCGAGACCGGGCGGCACCACGAGCAGCCGTTCAATCAGCGCATCCGTCGAGCTCGGTCGCGACCAACGTTGCTTCCGCAGCCGAAGCGGTATCCGGCCAGAGGGTCTCGGTCACAGCATCGCTCGAACGCGCTTAATCGCTAGCCGCACGGCTCAATCGAGCTTCGCCGGCTCGGCGGCAACCGCGCCATCGGAGCCGATGACGATGCGATCGACGCGCTGCTGCGCCTCGTTGAGCTTGTGTTCGCAATGGCGCTTCAACTGAGCGCCTCGCTCATAGCACAGAATCGCGTCGTCGAGCTTCACCTGGCCGGCCTCCAGTCGCCGCACGATCTGCTCCAATTCGGCCAGCGCATCCTCGAAGCTCATTGCCGCGATGTCGGCGCCTACAGTCGGATCGCTCATCTGCGCCCCTATTCGACATAATGAAAAGGCGGATGCGGCGCGCGCTCCCTATCATAGCGCGCGAATACCTCGTTTCGTTGCGAAATTACAACAGCCTTGCTCACACCGCCATCAGCACGCGGACATGAGCGGCTGCGCTGGCGCCGAGCGCGGCCAGATCATAACCGCCCTCGAGCGTCGAGACCACGCGGCCCCCGGCATGGCGCCGGGCGATCTCGAGCAGCTGCTCGGTGACCCAGGTGTAATCGGACTCATCGAGCAGGATTTGCGCGAGCGGGTCGCTGCGATGGCCATCGAACCCGGCCGAGATCAGCACCATCTCGGGCCGGAACGCGTCAAGCGCGGGTAGGATTGCGCGGCTGACGCCGATCCGGAACTGGCGCGGCCCGGCCATCGGCGGCAGCGGCACGTTGACGATGTTGCCGACCCCGGTCTCGCTCTCGGCGCCGGTGCCGGGATAGAGCGGAAACTGATGGGTCGAGGCATAGAACAGGCTCGCATCGTCGGCGAAGCGGGCCTGCGTGCCGTTGCCGTGATGCACGTCGAAATCGACGACCGCGACGCGGGCGAGGCCGTGCGCCTCGCGCGCTCTGAGCGCCCCGATCGCGATGTTGTTGAACAGGCAGAAGCCCATCGCGCGCCCGGGCTCGGCGTGATGGCCGGGCGGGCGCACCGCGCAGAAAGCGTTGTCGGCCTCGCCCGAGGCGACCGCATCGACTGCGGCGGCAACCGCGCCGGCCGCGCGCAAGGCGGCCCGGCCCGATCCCGGCGACAAGATCGTATCGGCGTCGATGCCGACATGACCGGCTGCGGGTACCGCGGCGAGCAGCCGCTCGACGAAGCGGCCCGGGTGCACCCGGGCAATGTCGGCGAGTGCGGCTTCGGGCGCCTCGCGCCGGTCGAGCCGGGCGAATTCGGGGGCTTCGAGAGCCTCCAGCACGGCCCGCAGCCGGGCCGGCGATTCGGGATGATAGCGGCCCGGGTCGTGGTCGAGACAGGCCGGATGAGTGTAGAGCAACGTCGTCATGGTGGGCGCTCGTCAAGCCGTTCGCGGCGAGTGTCGCACAAAGCCCGCGCGGGCTGAATGCCGCGCTGAATGCCGGGCGCCATTCATCGCCGACGCAGCGCGAGGACCGCCAGCGCGGCCCAGCCGACGATCAGCGCCACTCCGCCGAACGGCGTCACAACGCCGAGCCAGCGCGGCGCGCCCGCGGCCAGCGCGAAGAGGCTGCCGCTGGACAGCACGATGCCGGCGGCAAAGCTCCAGCCGGCAACACCCGCCGCGCCGCGGCGGCCTTGGGCGAGCGCGATCAGCGCGATCAGCGCCGCGGCATGGACCATGCCGTAGAGCGCGCCGGTGCGCAGCAACCCGGCAGCTCTCGGGTCGTCGGCGAGGTGGGCGGCGAGGGCGCCCGCGATCACCGACGCGGCGCCGCCCAGCCCGGCGATCGCCAGCCATATCCGGATCATGGCAGCAGGGACCTTGCCGGCGAGCTTGCGTCGGCCCCGTCGCGCAGCATCGCGCGGTATAGCGCCAGGGTCTGGCGAGCGACGCCTGCCTCGCCGAACTCGCGCTCGACCAATGCCCGCCCGGCGCGGCCCATCGCCTGGCGGCGCGGCGCATCGCGGACCAGCGCGGCGAGCGCCTCGGCAAGAGCGCCGATGTCGTGCGGCATCACGAGGAGGCCGGTCTCGCCCGCCCGCACCACCTCGCGAACGCCGGGCATATCGGAGGCGACGACCGCGCGCGCGCAGGCGGCCGCCTCGAGCAGCGCCTTCGGCACGCCCTCGCCATAGGTCGAGGGCAATACCGCGATCGCAGCCCGGCGCCACACCGTGCGCACATCCTCGACCCGGCCGAGCCATGCGACTCCCGGCTCGGCGGCGAGCGCCGACAACGCCGCCTCGTCGAGCGAATCGCGATTGTCGGGGTCGGTCGGGCCGGCGAGCACCAGGTCGATCGCCAGGCCCTGCGCTCGCAGAAGGCGCACCGCGGCGACCGCGTCGAGAACACCCTTGCTGCGCAACATCCGGGAGACGAAGGCCACCGTCACGGTCTGCCCGGGAGGATCCGGCAGCGGCGCGAAATGGCCGGTGTCGACGCCCGAGCCGCGGATCAGCACAATCCGCGCCGGCGCGACGCCGAGCCGGGCGAGCGCGGCGCTGTCTTCGGGGTTCTGGACGATGACCCGGCCGCGACTGGCCGCGCGGCGCACGGCCCAGCCGAGGGCGGGCCGGCCAAGCCGGGCAGCGAGCGAGGTTGGCATCAGGCCCGAGCCGAGGCCGGTCACCGCGGCGATCTGCGCCGGCCGCCCGGCGCCGCGCGGCAACGCGAGGCGCGCGGCCATCCCGCCGAACAACACCGGCTTCAGCGCGACATGGTGGACGATATCCGGCCGCTCGCGGCGGTAGAGCGCGGCGATCGCCGCGAGCGCCCGGCCGGCGCCGAAGACGCCGTCGCCGCGCCGGCGCCACGGCAGCGGGCACAACCGGAACCCCTCGTCGCGGATCCGCTCGCCGTGAGCCTGCACCCGCGCCGCGACGACGACCTCGAACCCCGCATCGCGCGCGGCGCGTGCCACCGGCAGGCGGTGCGACCAGAAATACCAATCCTCGGTCACCAGGAAGAGCAGTTTCGGCCGCGGCTCGGAATGCGCGAGGCAGGCCTCTCCGAGCGATCTCGTCGAAGAGGTTATTTCGAGAGTTTGCACGGAGTCACCCTTATATAATGCCCCCATGGCCGGGCTTGTCCCGGCCATCCACGCCTTGACGCAGTCCTGATGCGTGGCAAGCGGCGTGGATGGCCGGGACAAGCCCGGCCATGGGGTATCTGTATGTCGGTTGGCGCGCTCCGGTCATTTGTCAGCACGGATGCGCGGGGTTGCCGCGCGCTGCCGTCCTGTTTAATCCATCGACGGCGCGATCGCTCGCGTAAATCAACGGCAAGGCGGGAGAATCGGGCGTGGCGCGTATCCTGGTGACCGGAGCGGGCGGATTCATCGGCCGCGCCCTGTGCGCCGGCCTGGCCGCGCGCGGCCACCGGGTGATCGCCGGGCTACGCGGCGCTCCGGCTCCCGGGGCGGCGGTCATCGACGGTGCGGAGCCCCGGATCTTGGGCGAGATCGCGCCGGGCCGCGACTGGTCGGGCGCGCTGGACGGTGCCGACATCATCATCCACCTGGCCCAGCTTGCGCATCGCCGCGCCGCCCGGCATGCCCTCGCCGGCGAGCCGGCAGCCGCCGCCGCCCTCGCCCGCGGCGCCGCGCGCGCCGGCGTGCGCCGGCTCCTTTATATAAGCTCGATCAAGGCAATGGGGGAGGCGACCGGACCCGGTCGGGGATTTCGCGCGGAGGATGCGCCGCGGCCCGAGGATGCCTATGGGCGCGCCAAGCTCGCCACCGAGCGGGCATTGACGCAAGTCGCGACCGCTACCGGTTTCGAACTCGTCATCCTGCGCCCGCCTCTGGTTTACGGTCCGGGGGTCGGCGCCAATTTCCGGGCATTGGTGCGGCTCGCCGGAAGCGGCCTGCCGCTCCCCTTCGCCGCGGTCGACAATCGCCGCAGCCTGATCGCTCTCGACAATCTCGTCGATCTCGTGACGGCGGCGGCGCTGCATCCCGCCGCCGCCGGGCAAGTGCTGCTGGCGGCCGACGGAACCGATCTGTCGACCCCCGATCTGATCCGCATCCTGGCGCAGGCGCAAGGCCGCGAAGCGCGGCTTTTCGCGCTGCCCGAGCCGCTCTTTGCCGCGCTGCGCGCGCTTCCGCGGCTCGGACCGGCGATTTCGCGGCTGACGTTGTCGCTGGCGGTCGATGATGGGGCGACCCGCGCCGTTCTCGGCTGGGCACCCCCGGCCGCCGCCGAAGCCGGGCTGATCACGACCGCACGTGCCATTGCCGCGCGATAAGCGCAACTCGTATCGGCGATCTGTCATCGCGGGGCGGGGCGCACTATATCGCGCATGCCATGATTGAGGTTGCCGAAAGGAACTGGCCGTGCCGAGCTTCGATATTGTTTCCCGGGTCGAGCTCGCCGAGGTCAACAACGCCATCGCCGGCATCAACCGCGAGATCGCGACCCGCTTCGACTTCAAGGGCAGCAAATGCACGATCGAGCGCAAGGAAGGCGAGATCGTGCTGCTGGCCGATGACGAGCTGAAGCTCAAACAGGTGCACGAACTGTTGAGGGTGCATCTGACCCGGCGCAAGGTCGAACCTGGGGCGCTCGATTTCCATAACCCGGAGAAGGCCCAGGGCAACACCGTGCGCCAGACCATCGTGCTGCGCCAGGGCATCGACGCGGTCCTCGCGCGCCAGCTGGTGCGCGACGTCAAGGACAGCAAGCTCAAGGTGCAGCCCGCCGTGCAAGGCGGCGAATTACGCATCACCGGCAAGAAGCGCGACGATCTCCAGGCGGCGATCGCCTTGATCCGCGGGCTCAAAATCGAGCAGCCGCTGCAGTTCGTGAACTTTCGCGAATAGTGCGCGGCGCCCGGGCAGCGAGCCCCGTATCAACCCAGCACCAACCCTGCACCGGCGGCGCTTGATCGCGGCAGTCCCAGCGGCTATCTAGGCAGCGGCCCGGGAGCCAAACACGCGTCCCCTTCGTCTAGAGGCCCAGGACACCGCCCTCTCACGGCGGCAACACCGGTTCGAATCCGGTAGGGGACGCCAAATTTTTCAATCACTTATGAAGCACAGATCTCAAGCGTCCCTAACTTTTCCCGAATATCTTTGCGCGGAAATTGGCGGATTTCGGTGGACGCTGATGGACATCCCGGCCCATTCTCATACGCTTTTCGAAGCCGAGGCGTCGCTGCGTCGGTCTGTTAACCTCCGCTCGGGCCCGGAATGCGAAAGGACCGGTCTAGGGTCTGTTGAGATTTGGGATTCCCCCAGGCAAGATATTGTGATTCAAGCTTGGGATGGACCGATATGTGCTCAGCGACGCCCAGTGGGCGAAAATGGAACCGCATTGCTTGGGGAAGAAGTCGGACCCCGGTCGCAGCGGTTCGGATAACCGCCGGTTCGTCGAGGCGGTGTTATGGATCGCGCGAACCGGCAGTCCGTGGCGCGACCTTCCCACCGAGTTGGGTGGCTGGAACACGGTCTTCAAGCGGTTTCGGGGACTGGGTCAAAGCCGATGTTTTCAAACGGCTTTTCGATGCTGCCTCGGATGATCCGGACATGGAGTACGCCATGGTCAACGCCACCATCGTCAAGGTCCACCGCCACGGACAAGGCGCAAAAGGGGGACTGGGAGCCAGGCCATCGGCAAGTCCAAGGGCGGCATGACGACCAAGATCCTGGCCCTCACCGATGCGCTCGGCAACCTCGTCCAATTCGTCCTGCTGCCGGGACAGCGCTTCGACACAGTGGGGGTCGCGCCGCTGATCGAGGGCGTCGCGTTCGGCGCCTTGATCGCCGATAAGGCCTTCGACAGCAACGACATCATCGCCAACCTCAACCAGCGCGGCGCTAAGATCGTGATCTCGCAGCATCCGCGCCGCACCACCCCGCTCCAAATCGACACCGAGATGTACAAATGGCGTCATCTGATCGAGAACTTCTTCTGTAAGCTCAAGGGATTCAAGCGCATCGCGATGCGTGCCGACAAAACCGACCAGAGCTTCCGAGCCATGATCCATCTCGCTGCCGCCATCATCAATTCCCGATGAATCTCAACAGACCCTAGACCGTGTGGACTGATTTGATGGAGATGAAGGTATAGGATTCACAAACGGCGGGATCGGTGATTCATAGGCGGTCGGTTTGGGGGAGCCGAGCATGCTGACGAAGATGACGGACGCCGATTGGGGGATTGTGGTCGAACGCGTTTCGGGCGGCGCGCCCGCGCCGCGGCGACAAGGGGCGGGACGACCGCAAGTTCCTGGAGGCGCTGCACTTTTTCGCGGTTCACAACATCACCTGGCGAGCCTTGCCGGCGGAATTTGGCAATTGGAACAGCGTATGGAAACGGTTTTGGCGGCTCAGCCAGCAGGGCGTCTTCGAGGCGATGCTGGCGATTTTGGCCGGGATGAGCGGCACCGCCCACCTCGTCCAGATGGTCAATTCGACGATCGTGCGCGCCCATGTCTCGGCGGCCGGCGCAAAAGGGGGCAGCAACGCCAGGCCCTCGGCCGCTCGCGCGGCGGGTTTTCCACCAAAATCCACCTGAAGACCGATTTCGACGGCTTGCCGTTGGCCTTCCATCTGACCGGCGGCGAGGCCAGCGACAGCCGCAATTTCGCACTCCTGCCCGACATCGGCCCGGACATCACGCCGCGCGCCGTTCTCGGCGACAAGGGCCACCACGCCAAGGCCAACCGGGAGGCGGCGCGCCGTCGCGGCATCTGCCCCGTCATCCCCTACCGCGAGAACACCAAACACAAGCCCGCCTTCTTTCCCAAAATCCTCTACGCCGGACGCGCCCACATCGAGCACGGCAACGGCAAGCTCAAGCGCTTCAAACGCATCGCCTTGCGCTGCGAGAAGACCGCGCAGAACTTCGCTGCCTTCGTTTCCCTCGCTTGCACGTTCATCTTGGTCAAATCCGTCCACACGGCCTAGAGACTGTGAACTTCTTGGCATAAGACCGGATCAGCGGTGGTGCGTCCTTCGAGACGCCCGCTGCGCGGGCTCCTCAGGATGACGGTGCGACGTTGTTGGCAAATACAATCTTTCGTCATCCTGAGGAGGCGCGAAGCGCCGTCTCGAAGGACGCACGGCCAGTCGGCCGCTGGTGGAAGAACTTTTTAACGACATCAGCCGCGCCGCATGACCATCGCCGAGCCGGTCGCCGGGTTGGCCCAGCCGAGATTGGCGCTGACCTCGACATCCTTGACCTGGCGGCAGCCGCCCTCCTTGTAATCATAGGTGTGCGTTCGCTTGCCGTCGGGGCCGAGCGGGCAGGAATCGTCGGCGTCGCGGCGCAATTGCCGGGTGTTTTCGATGACCATGTTCATGCCGTGGGTGTAACCCTCGCAGAGGTGCCCGCCGCTCGTGTTGTTGGGCCTTTTGCCGCCGAGGGTGATCGTCCCGTCGGAGACGTAATGGCCGCCCTCGCCTTTCTTGCAGAAGCCGTAATCCTCGAGCTGCAGCATCGTCGTGAAGGTGAAGGCGTCGTAGGAGCCGGTGATGTCGACATCCTCCGGGCCGACCCCGGAATTCGGCCACAGGATCTCCTTCGCATAATGCCCGGCGACGGTCGAGATCGGGCCGTGCTGGTAATGCATGTCGAGGCGCGGCTTGTTGCAGCGGCCGACGACGCCGCGGATCAGGACGAGCGGATGCTTGCAGTCTTTGGCACGGTCAGCCGACGTGACGATGATCGCTGTCGCGTTGTCGGTCTCGACGCAGCAATCGAGCAGGTGCAATGGCTTGCAGATAAAGCGGCTGTTGAGCACGTCCTCGACCGTAAAGCGCTTTTTGTAATAGGCCTTGGGGTTGTTCGAGGCGTGGCGGCTGTGAAACATCTTCACATGCGCGACCTGTTCGGGCGTCGTGCCGTAATCGTACATGTAGCGCATAAAGGTCGGGGCAAAGCTCTGCCCGGCGCTCTGCCAGCCATAGGCGCGGTTGTGCAGCATGTCGCCCGAAACCGCCGCCGCCGAGCGCGCCCCGGTGCCGCCGATGCGCACCTGGCTGAAACCGTTCATCGCGCGGAAGATCGCGACGGTTTGGCACAGGCCGGCCTCGATGACGCCGATTGCGATGCCGACCAAGGCCTCGGTCGAACGAGCCGCCGCCGACCACGTCCATGTAGAAATTGAGGCGCATGCCGAGATCGCCCGAGATGAACGTGGCGCTCGTCGAGTCGCCGCCCGAATAGTCGAGCATGCCGTCGATGTCGGTGGCTTTCAGCCCGGCATCGAGGATCGCATTCCTGACCGCCCAGGTGCCGAGCGCCCGGGTCGTCTTGTCCGAGCCGCGGGTATAGGTGGTCTCGCCGACGCCGACGATGGCATATTTGTCGCGCAGGTATTTCGGCGTCGTCGCATCGACCTCTTGCCTAGGCAATGGCACGGCGTTTCTCCCTCTACACGTCGTCCCGGCGAGGGCCGGGCCCTACCTGTACCTGTCTACTGCGCGAGTTGGTAGGCCGGGTGGAGCGCAGCGCAACCCGCCATTTCTTCAGGGCACCACGGGCGGGTTACGCTTCGCTCCGCCCGCCCTACGCTTGCTCACGCATTTACCACAAGCGATAGAATTTCAGCGCAGTGTTGTGGAACATCGCGTTCTTTTCGTCGTTCGAATAGTTCTCGGCGACGCGCTTGAATGCGTTCCACAGATTGGCGTAGCTGCACATGCCCTTGTCGACCGGGAAGTTGCTCTCGAACATCGAACGGTCGGGACCGAAGGCGGCGATACAGGTGTCGAGATAGGGGCGCCACGCCTTCGCAAGCTGCTCCGAAGACGGTGCGGAGGATCTGCCGGCCCATCTCGAACCCCATCAAGGACGGCATGCCGAGCCCGCCGAGCTTGACGTAGACGTTGGGGAACTGGCCGAGTTTCGGAATTTGGGTGCTCCACTCGGCGAAGACTTCCTTGCGCTGGTCGGCGTAGGGGCCGACCGCCAACGCGCCGCCGATATGGTTGAGGCGATCTTGGTCTCGGGAAAGGCGCGGGCGAGATCGACAGGTCGGCCAATTGGCTGAATGGAACATCCACGCCTCGAAGACTGAGGTTGAGCGGCATCAGCGCGGCAAACCCCTCGCGCCACGCGCGGTCCAGGTAAAGCCCCTCGCCCGAGCCCGAGGTGAACACCCGCAGGCTCGGGTCGCTATGCCAGGTGGCGCCGTTGCGGATGCCGCGGAAGCGCCCGCCGGAGAGGGTGATGTGCTGCTCTAGAACGCCCTTGGCGCGGCTGCCGATGCGGAAATCGACATTGCCGATGATCCCCTTGCAGGCGCGCGCCGCGCCGTATTTGCCGGATTCGCTCATCGCCGCGACGCCGGCGACGAATTGCGTCTCGCCGAGCGAGCGCAATTCGGGCGGCCCGTCGGCGCGGTACATCTCGCGGCATTCGAGGAACACCGTGGCGCGGATGTTGTGGCCGCTGTTCAGGTCTTCGAGCAGATCGTGCAGCAGATAGCGGTTGCCCGGCCGGTCCCACATGTGATGGTGGGGGTCGATGATCGGGCGCTCGGGTTCGAGCGCCGGTTCCTGGGTCGCGACGAGCCAGTCCTTGCGGATCGGCAGGTGGCGTCGGCCGGCGCGGCTGAAGGCGTTTGCATCGGCTGGGGTCCTCCCGAATGAGTTCGCGCGTTGGCCCAAGTCTGCGACGGCGCGCCCGATAACGCCACGATTTTTGATGGGCCTATCAGACCCGTGCCAGCACCCGGTCGCGGAAGGACCCCATCTCGGCGACGACGGCAGCCTCCTCGGGGCGCTCGAAATCAAAATCGATCGCGCTGACCCCGAGATCGCGCAGGGCGCGGATGTCGCCGATCAGGTCGGCGTCAGTGCCGGAGAACAACCGGCGCTGACCGTCCGACCCCAGAGCCACCACAGCATCGCCGTAGCGCTTGACCCGGTAGGTCAGCGCCACCGCATCGCGCTTGCGACCGGCCGCCTCGGTCGCCCGGCGCAACCGTTCGATCCCGGCCTGGTAGCGCGGCAAGGTGTCGAGCAGGTGCTGGGTGTTGGTGCCGATCGGGTACCACGCGTCGCCCAGCCGCGCGGCACGGCGCAATGACGGCCCGCTCTCGCCGCCGACCCAGATCGGCGGGTGCGGTTTCTGTGCCGGCTTCGGCTCCAAGAGAAGCCCGTCGTAATGGACGTAATGGCCGGCGATCGTCGGCTTCTTCTCGGTCCACAGCGTCTTGAAGGCGGCGACGTATTCGTCGGTGACGGCACCGCGCTCGGCGAACGGCGTGGTGACGACCGCGTCGAATTCTGCCTTCAGCCAGCCGGCGCCGATGCCGACCGTCAGGCGCCCGCCCGACAAAACGTCGATCGTCGCGAGCTGCTTGGCGGCGAGTACCGCCGGCCGGTGCGGCACCACCAGCACCGCCAGCACGAGGCGCAGCCGCGCGGTGATGCCCGTCAGCCAGGCGACAGAGGTCAGCATCTCGTGGCGGTAGGCGCTATCGGTCGAATAGAACGCGCCGCTTTCGGAATAGGGATAGCCGGGCTCGGCCACATCGGGCAGCGCCACATGATCGGTCAGCGTCAGATAGTCGTAGCCGAGCGCTTCGCCCTGGCGCGCGATCCGGCTCATGATTTCGGGCGTGGCGAGCGCACCGCTGTTCGGCAGGTTGAAGCCAAATTGCATCGTCGTCTCCTGATGGCTGGCGGCCAATTTGCGCGCGGACCGAGGGCAGCGCGAGCGCAATCTTTAGCGATCGATCCGCGCGCGTGTCTTGACGGGGCGTCGCCTAATCGCGATATTCGAGCGATGAGCGGCACTGGTCGGATCGTTGTCACGACTACCAGCACCCCCTGCGGCGGGGTGCCGGGAGGTTGTGCGCGCTGACGTCGCTGCACCGCCCAACCCGAAGCACCCCCGCCGGCGACGGACGGGGGTTTTTTGCGTGTCCCCCGCCCGTCGGAACGACACCATGACGGAGCACAGGGCACGATGAGATCATCTCCCGACAACACCCTGCATTCCCCGATGGCGCCCGAACGACCCGACGTACCGGCGCCCGTCGCCGTGACCCTGCCGGATGGCAGCCGCCGCGCGTTCCCCGGCCCGGTCAGCGGCGCCGAACTCGCCGCGGCGATCGGCGCCGGCCTCGCCAGGGCGGCGATCGCGGTGAAGATCGACGGAAAGCCGCGCGACCTCGCCACGATTGTCGATCATGACGCCGATGTCGCGATCATCACCCGCGAGACGCCCGAAGGGCTGGAGATCCTGCGCCACGACGCGGCGCATGTCATGGCCGAGGCGGTAAAGGAATTGTATCCCGACGCCCAGGTCACCTTCGGGCCGGCAACCGAGACCGGGTTTTATTACGATTTCGCCCGTGACGCGCCGTTCACCCCCGAGGACCTCCAGCGCATTGAGGAGCGCATGCACGAGATCGTGCGGCGCGACGAGAAAATCAGCCGCGAGGTTTGGGACCGCGACCGCGCGGTCGCGTTCTTCGCCGGCATCGGCGAGCGCTACAAGGCCGAATATATCGGCGAGATCCCGGTGCAGGAGGAGATCAGCGTCTACCGCCAGGGCAATTTCGTCGATTTGTGCACGGGGCCGCATCTGCCCTCGACCGGCCGGCTCGGCCAAGCCTTCAAGCTGATGAGCGTCGCCGGCGCCTATTGGCGGGGCGATCCGAAAAACCCGCAGCTGCAGCGGGTCCACGGCACCGCCTGGCCGAGCCAGAAGGAGCTCGACCAGTATCTCTTCCGCCTCGAAGAAGCCGAGCGCCGCGACCACCGCCGCTTGGGGCGCGAACTCGACCTGTTTCACCTTCAGGAAGAGGCGGTCGGCAGCATCTTCTGGCACCCCAAGGGCTGGAAGCTGTTCCGGATCATCGAGGACTACATGCGCCGGCGGCTCGATGCCGCCGGCTACCTCGAGGTCAAGGCGCCGATGCTGCTCGACCGCAGCCTGTGGGAAGCCTCGGGGCATTGGGAGAATTTCCGCGAGAACATGTTCATCGCCGAGAGCCGCGACGAGCGGGTGCTGGCGGTCAAACCGATGAACTGCCCGGGCCACGTGCTGATCTTTCGCAATCGCCTCCGGAGCTACCGCGAATTGCCGTTGCGCCTTGCCGAATTCGGTAGCTGTCATCGCAACGAACCGTCGGGTGCCCTGCACGGCATCATGCGGGTGCGCGGCTTCACCCAGGACGACGCGCACATCTTCTGCACCGAGGATCAGGTGACCGCGGAGGCGATCGCGTTTTGCCGGCTGCTCTTATCGATCTACCGCGACTTCGGCTTCGATGACTTGGCGATCAAGTTCGCCGACCGGCCGCCGGTGCGCGCCGGCAGCGACACGGTGTGGGACCGGGCCGAGAAGCATCTGCGCGATGCGGTCGAGGCGGCGGACCTCGCCTATACGCTCAATCCCGGCGAGGGCGCGTTTTACGGGCCAAAGCTCGAATTCGTGCTGCGCGACGCCCTCGGTCGCGACTGGCAATGCGGCACCTTGCAGCTCGATTTCGTGATGCCCGAGCGGCTTGATGCCAGCTATATCGGCGAGGATGGCGGGCGCCATCGCCCGGTCATGCTGCATCGCGCGATTCTCGGCTCAATCGAGCGCTTCATCGGCATCCTGATCGAGCATTATGCAGGAAGCTTTCCGCTGTGGCTCGCCCCGGTGCAGGCGGTCGTTGCCTCGATCACCGACGAGGCAGCCCCTTACGCCGAGGAGGTCGCGCGCGACCTCAGCGCCGCCGGGCTGCGCGTCATCACCGATACCGGAAATCAGACGATCGGCTACAAGGTGCGCGAGCACAGCCTCGCCAAGATCCCGGTCATGCTCGTTGTCGGCCGGCGCGAGGCCCAGGAGCGCACCGTCTCGCTGCGTCGGCTCGGCAGCCCGGCGCAGGAAGCCCTTGCGCTTAACGAAGCCGTTGATAGATTGAGCGTGGAGGCAGCCCCACCGGGCTAGTCCAAGCCGTCGGCGCGATAGCGAAGGCGGGCCTGTTCAACGATTGAAGGGAGAAGCTACATACCCAGACCACCGATGAACGTCACCCCCACCCGCGAGGGACCTCGCATGAACGAGGAGATCGCTGTCATGCGGGTTCGCCTCGTCGACGAGCGCGGCGGGATGGTGGGAGTTGTCGGGCGCAACGAAGCGCTCGCCATGGCCGCCGATGCCGGCCTCGACCTCGTCGAGATCGCACCCAACGCCGACCCGCCGGTGTGCAAGATCCTCGATTACGGCAAATTCAAATACGAAGAACAAAAGAAGAAAAACGAAGCTCGCAAGAAGCAAAAAATCATCGAAGTCAAAGAGATCAAACTTCGCCCGAGCATCGACGATCACGACTACGCGGTCAAGATGCGCAGCATGAACAAGTTCATCGAGGAGGGCGACAAGGTCAAGGTGACGATGCGGTTCCGCGGACGCGAGCTGGCGCATCAGGAGCTGGGCATGAACGTCCTGATTCGGGTCAGGGACGATCTCGACGGGATCGCCAAGGTCGAGCAGATGCCCCGCATGGAAGGCCGCCAGATGACGATGGTGGTGTCGCCAAAATAGCCGGGAGCGCCGCGCTGATCTCCCCCGGCGTCTCGGCGAAAGCCGGGAGGCCGGGGGCATGCGCGAAAGCTCGAATCAAATTCTCATCTTTAGTCTAACTGGTTGACGCTGTTATGCCTCTGATAAAATATCGCTGCCTCATTCCCCACCTAGTGCCAACATTCTGTAACGAATTTAGCAATTCCAAGTCCTAGAATTAAAATATAAATACGCCGAATATATTTTTCGAGATTATTTCCTAGTACTTGAGGCATGGCCCATCCCTTTTTAATCTCGTTTGTCGTCATGACTCAGACGGAAGAATAGTTCGTTATCGCATTATCGTCTCATTCGTAGCGATGCGGCCTTCAGGCCGTCCAGTCACCCGATGATATTCGCGGCGCGCAGCGCGGCGAGCGTCGCCTGGTCGTAGCCGAGGATAGAGGACAGCAATTCGTCGGTGTGCTGACCCGGGGTCGGCACCGGCGCGATGCGGCCGGGGGTCTTCGACATCTTGATCGTCGCGCCGGGCAGATACATCTCGCCGGCCACGGCATCGGGCATCTTGACCAGCATCTCGCGCTCCCACAGATGCGGATCCTCGGCCGCCTGCGGGATGGTCTTGACCGGCGCCACCGGGATCTCGGCGGCGAGCAGGGTCGAGACGATGTGGTCGACGGTGTTCTCCGAGCACCATTTTGAGACCGCCACTTTGCGCGGGTCCTGGAGGCCGGCGCGGCTGGTCCAGCCGCCGACGGCGGCGTTGTCGTCGCCGGTGGCGATCTGCATCAGCCGGGTCGCCATCGCGCGCCCCGAGGCCGAGATCACGACATGGCCGTCCTTGCACTTGTAGGGCGGCCGGCCGCCTTCGCCGCCTTCCTGGCCGGTGGCGAGATAGTAGGAGAGCGGGATCTCGACCATCGTGAAGCCCGAATCCAACAGGCAGCAATCGACGACCTGGCCCTCGCCGGTCTGGTCGCGGTGGCGCAACGCCGCCAGCGTCCCGATCGTCGCGTGCAATGAGGTGTAGCGGTCAACGAGCGAGGTCGCGGCGCCGAGCGGGGTTCCGACCGGCGCCCCGGTGAGGCTCATCAACCCGCTCATCGCCTGGCCCAGCGGGTCGAAGGCCGGGCGGTCGCGATAGGGACCGTACTGGCCGAACCCCGACACCGAGGTCAGGATGATGTCGGGCTTCAACTCGCATAGCCGGTCGTAGCCGAAGCCCATCTTTTCCATGACCCCGGGGCGGAAGTTCTGCAGCACGATGTCGGCGGTCGGCACCAGCGCGGCGAAGATCTCCTTGCCGCGCTCGGTCCGCATGTCGAGGCAAAGGCTCTTCTTGCCGCGATTATAGACCGAGAAGTAGACGCTCTGGCCGCGCACCATGGGCTCCGATTTGCGCGTCTCCTCGCCGCCCAATTTCTCGATCTTGATGACCTCGGCGCCGAGATCCGAGAGGATCATGCCGCCGCGCGGCCCCGCTTGATACCGCGCCAATTCCAATACCCTGATGCCGTCGAGGGATCCGCTCATCGCGCCGCTCCGCAAAGGTGTATCGTTCGGCTACCATATTGCTCCTGGCGACACCGGGAGGGAAGGAGAGCGAGCGATGGAATATGAGTTCATCTTGGCCGAGCGTCTCGATGGGGTTGCCCTGATCACCCTCAACCGCCCGGACAAGCTCAATGCGCTGAGCTTTCCGCTGATGCAGGAGGTCGACGACGCGCTGACGCAGTATGAGGCTGACGACGACATCAAGGCGGTGATCCTGACCGGCGCCGGCGAGCGCGCCTTCTCGGCGGGCGCCGATATTCACGAGATGGCCGGGCTGACCTCCGAGGAGCTGGCCGGGCGCACCGAAACCCGCGGCCGGATCAGCTGGCATATCGCCAGCTACCGGAAGCCGCTGATCGGCGCGATCAACGGCCTCGCCTATGGCGGCGCGGCGCTGTTGTCGTCCTCGCTCGATCTGCGGATCGGCTGCGAGAGGACGCAATTCCGCTTTCTGGCGGCGAGCTACGGCCGGGTCAATTCGAGCTGGTCGTTGCCGGCCCTGGTCGGCATCCCCAAGGCCAAGGAACTGCTCTATACCGGGCGCGTCGTCGCCGCCGACGAGGCCCTACGCATCGGCCTCCTCAACCAAATCGTGCCGTCGGCCAAGCTGCGCGAGGCGGCGATCGAGATGGGGCAGATGATCGCCAAGAACGATGCGCGCATGGTGCAGGGCATCAAGCGGCTGTTGCACGAGGGCATGGGGCTCGACTGGCAGGGGCGCTACGACCTCGAAGACGAGGCGCGCGCGACTTGGCTCTCGGCCGGCCACCCGCGCGACGGGTTCAAGGATTTCCTCGCCCGCAAACCGGCGCGGCCGTAGGCAAACAAGCGCTGGCGAAGTGGCTCTTGCCGGCACTCGACCACCTCGCGTTCTGGCCTGGATTCCGCCTGAAGCCAGATGACCGCGCCGGCCGGCCGGCGTCTGACCATGCCATCGCGCGCGTACGCGGGAGAGATCAGGACCAAGTCCTTGAGATTTCGTGATTTTAGATCGAAGAACAGGGAAACAACAGGGACGAGGGCGGTTCGGCATCGGTTTCAGCATCGGCGAGGTTCCGGGCGGCAGCGGCGCCGGGGCGCAGGACCCCCTATGTAGATTCATGTTATGTTCTTTTCAGGGGTGCGACATGCCACGACATGACACCGCAGTGAAAATCAATCTCGATGACAAATTCGCCCGGTTCACCGAGCGCTGGCAGCCGAAAACGATCCCGCGGCGAACGGGCAGGAAGTGAGGCTCGTCAAGGTAGAGGGCGAGTTCCCGTGGCATCGCCATGACGACGCCGACGAATTCTTCATGGTGTGGCGCGGCCGGTTCCGCGTCGAGTTCCGCGACCGCATCGTCGAGATGGGCCCCGGCGAATGCGTCGTCGTGCCGCGCGGGGTCGAACATCGCACCGCTGCCGACGACGAGGCCGAAATCATCCTCGTCGAGCCGGCCGGCGTGGTGAACACCGGCAATGTCGTTGACGCCGAATTCACCGCGCCGACGGGGGTGGCAATATAGAGTTTGCTTGACGGAAGCTTCGCTCTTGCGCGAACGGCTCACATAACGCCGCTCGAACAAGAGCAGCAGCGTCGCGGCGGCTGGACCGACACGGCCGCTGTCCGACAGTAGACATAGCCGGCGATCGCGCCGTCGCGACGAGAGGCGTGACCGGCGTTGCCGGGAACCGAAAGCGGATAGCGGTGGGTATTCGTCCGCGCCATTCGGGGCACCACCCTGTCAATTCCGTTGTCCGCTGCAAGCCTCTCGATCGTCAGCCGCTCTCGCAACGCTGGCTCACGCCCGGACCAGAGGCTTGTACCTGATGCGGTGCGGCTGATCGGCGGCGGCGCCGAGGCGGCGATGGCGGTCGGCCTCGTAATCGGCGTAGTTGCCCTCGAACCAGACCGCCTGGCTGTCGCCCTCGAAGGCGAGGATGTGGGTGGCGATGCGGTCCAGGAACCAGCGGTCGTGGGTGATGATGACGGCGCAGCCGGGATAGTCGAGCAATGCCTCTTCGAGGGCGCGCAGCGTGTTGACGTCGAGATCGTTGGTCGGCTCGTCGAGCAACAGGAGGTTGGCGCCCTCCTTCAACATCTTCGCCAGATGGACCCGGTTGCGCTCGCCGCCCGACAAGTTCCCCACCTTTTTCTGCTGGTCGGAGCCGCGGAAATTGAACAGCGCGCAATAGGCGCGGCTGGCGATCCTGCGGCGGCCGAGATCGATCTCGTCGTGCATGCCGGAGATCTCCTGCCAAACGGTGTTGCCCGCCGTCAGCGCGTCGCGCGACTGATCGACATAGCCCAATTTGACCGTCTCGCCGATCCGCAGATGGCCGCTGTCCGGCTTCTCCTGGCCGGTGATCATGCGGAACAAGGTCGTCTTGCCGGCGCCGTTCGGGCCGATCACACCGACGATGCCGCCCGGCGGCAGCCGGAAGCTCAGTTCCTCGATCAACAGATGGTTGCCGAACCCCTTGCGCACCTTGTCGGCCTCGACAACCAAGTCGCCGAGCCGGGGCCCGGGCGGCAAGACGATCTGCGCGGTCTCGGGCGCCTTCTCGCGGCTCTCTGCAACGAGCGTCTCGTAGGCGGTGAGCCGGGCCTTGCTTTTCGCCTGGCGCGCCCGCGGGCTCTGCCTGACCCATTCCAATTCGCGTTCGAGAGTGCGCCGGCGCGCCTCCTCGGCCTTGCCTTCGCCGGCGAGCCGGGCCTGTTTCTGTTCGAGCCAGCCGGAATAATTGCCTTCGAAGGGGATGCCGCGGCCGCGGTCGAGTTCGAGGATCCACCCCGCCACCTCGTCGAGGAAGTAGCGGTCGTGCGTCACGGTGACGACGGTGCCTGGGTAGTCCTTGAGGAAACGCTGAAGCCAGGCGACCGACTCGGCGTCGAGATGATTGGTCGGCTCGTCGAGCAGCAGCAGATCGGGGCGCTGCAACAGCAGGCGGCACAGCGCGACGCGGCGCCGCTCGCCGCCCGAGAGGCTCGCGACCCTGGCCTCGCCCGGCGGGCAGCGCAGCGCGTCCATCGCGATCTCGACGGTGCGGTCGAGTTCCCAGGCATCGGCCTGGTCGATCTTTTCCTGCAACTCGCCCTGCTCGGCGATCAGCGCCTCCATCTCCTCGGGCGACAATTCATCGGCGAAGCGGGCATTGACCGCCTCGAAGCGGTCGATGAGCGCCTTGGTTTCGGCGAGCCCTTCGATGACGTTGCCGAACACGTCCTTGTCCGGATCGAGCGCCGGTTCCTGCGGCAGAAAGCCGGTCCGCGCGCCTTCGGCCGCCCACGCCTCGCCGGCAAAATCGCGCTCCTCGCCGGCCATGATGCGCAACAGGGTCGATTTGCCGGCGCCGTTGGCGCCGAGCACGCCGATCTTGGCGCCGGGCAGAAACGACAGCCAGATATCGTTCAGCACCTCGCGGCCGCCGGGATAGGCCTTGCTCAATCCCTTCATGACATAGATGTATTGATAGGCGGGCATCGGGCGATTTTTCTCAAGCGGGGAGGCGCGAGCCGGCGTAGAGAGCAACGGCCGGCGCGTCAAGCCCGTTATCGAAACGAAGGGAGGACGACACCATGCTGTTCACCTGCCATCCGCCTGGCGCGCCAATTCCCGGCCGGTTCCCGGGACCGGCGCACGCCCGCGGCAAATGGTTCACCCTCGACATCCATTGCCATGTGCGCAGCGCCAAGGCCGCGACCCTGGTCGAAGGCGGCGAGGAGGTTTCGCGCTGGTTCCTTGAAACCGCCGCCAACGAGAAGAGCCGGGCGATCAACCGGCAAAACGGCGAGCGGACGCGGGCGCAGGGCAGTTCGGCGGAAGCGCGGATCGCCGACATGGACCTGATGGGGATCGACATCCAGGCGCTTTCGCCGGCGCCGCGCCAGACCTATTACGGCGCCGACCCGGAACTCGGCATCGTCACGGCGCGCATCCTCAACGACGAGATCGCCGAGATGTGCGGACGCTATCCCGAGCGCTTCGTCGGCCTCGGCACGGTGCCCTTCCAGGCCCCCGAACTCGCCATCGACGAGCTCGAACGGCTGCATAAATCCCTGGGCTTCCGCGGCATCGAGATCATGACCCATGTCGCCGGCGAGGACCTTTCCGAGCCGCGCTTCCGCAAGATCTTCGCCCGCGCCGAGGAGCTCGGGATGCTCATCTTCATGCATCCCGACGGCTTCACCGAGGCGCGCCGGTTCAAAGACCATTACTTCGCCAACGTGATCGGCAACCCGCTCGATTCGACCGTCGCTGTGCATCACCTGATCTTCGGCGGGGTATTGCAGGACCACCCGAACCTCAAGATCGTCGTTGCCCATGGCGGCGGCTATCTGCCCTCCTATTCGGGCCGCATCGACCACGCCGCCGCGGCCCGCCCCGATTGCTGCGAGCATCTGCGCCACATGCCGACGACGTATCTGAAGCGGCTCTACTTCGACGCTCTGGTCTACACCCACCACCAGCTGCAATACCTCGTCGACGAGTACGGCGCCGACCACATCCTCATCGGCACCGACTATCCCGCCGACATGGGCGAAGTCGACCCGATCGGCTTCATCGAGCGCGCCCCCGGCCTCGACGATGTCGAACGCCAGGCGATCCTCGGCCACAACGCCGCGCGGCTCTTGAACCTGGCGGTGCCGGCCAGGCCGGGATGACATTCCGCCCGATCTTGCGCAAAAACCCTGGCGTCAGCGCTCGCTTTGATGCTGCTTTGCATCGGCCGGCCCGGCGCAACGATTAACCCTCTTTTGAGTTTATTTTGGCTCAAAAGTCTGCGACATACACACGTAGGACGGCCTTTTTCCGGACGGGGAGAACCACCATGAAGACCAGGATGTCTTTCCTTACGTACGTTGCGGCGGTGTTCTCCTTGACAATTTTAACGGTTTTTGCCGCGGCGCCGGCCCATGCCCAGGCGACGCGGACCTGGATCTCCGGGGTCGGCGATGACGCCAACCCGTGCAGCCGCACGGCGCCGTGCAAGACTTTTGCCGGGGCCATCTCCAAGACCGCCGCGTCGGGGGAGATCGACTGCCTCGATCCGGGCGGGTTCGGCGCGGTGACCATCACCAAGGCGATTACTCTCTTATGCGAACCCGCCAGCAACGGCGGCGTTCTCGTTTCGGGGACGCCCGGCATCACCGTGGCGGCGGGGGCGACCGACAAGGTCGTCCTTGAAGGGCTCGACTTTGAGGGAGTTGGGTCCGGGACTAATGGCGTGCAGGTCAACTCTGGGGCGGCCGTCTATATTATTCACTGCACGATCCGAAACTTCACCGGAAACGGCGTAAACGTGACCAGCAGCACGGCCGGCACGCGCGTCTTCATCAAAGACTCGTTCATCGAAAACAATGCCGGCGGGGTGAATGTGCAAGGCAATAGCGTGGGTAACTCGGCGTCCATCTCGAATACTCTCATCGACGGCAATACGAGTTTCGCGGCACAGGCTACCGGCGTCGGCAACGCGATCGCCCTTGTGCGGAGCATCCTCAGCGGCAGCCCGGCCGGGCTGAGCTTATCGAGCGGCGCGACCGCTAGGTCGTACGGGCCAAGCAACATCATCACGGGTACCGGTGCGCTCACTTCGACCGTAAACTACCAATAGGCAACTGTGTCGCGCAGGCTCCTGACACGGCGCCTGCGCGATTGACCTCCTCGCCGGTGAGATATTGCAGCTCGCGAGTTTGCGTCGCCGTCCGTCCGTGCGGCGCAAGATGCCCGAGATCGTTGGCCGCATTATAAGCCTCCGGTAATGCTCCACATGCCCGTCGCACGGACCAACTCGTCCGGCCGAGCGGGTCGAGACACCGTGGATGCAGGCTTCCTGTACGGCAATCAATCCGATCGGGGCTGCGCCCGCCAAGCGCCGCGCCGGTCAGGCTTGCGACATCCGGCTTTGAAGTGTCGGATGGGATGTCCGCCTTATCAGTTACAAAAGCGCCCCTTATACCAAGTCCCTCCGAGCGCGACTCACGTAGGGGATTCCCAAGGCGAGGAGAATGTGATTCACCGTGGCAAACGAGAGGGGGTTTGCCATGGCGGCAGCGGTTCGCCTTCGGGAGGGTTACGACGCGGTAGGATTGCGCGATCTGGCGAAGCGGTCTGTGGATGCCGCTCAGACCCGACGCTTGTTGGCTCTGGCGGCGATCTATGACGGCGGATCTCGCACCGAGGCCGCCAAGATGGGTGGCGTCGGGCTGCAAACGGTGCGGGACTGGGTGTTGGCTTTCAACGCCGAGGGGCCGCCTGGCTTGGTGAACGGCAAGGCCCCGGGCAACGCGCCGCTGCTCACCGAAGCGCACCGGCAAGCGTTGCTGGAGATCGTCGAGAGCGGTCCGATCCCGGCGGTTCACGGCGTTGTCCGCTGGCGGCTGGTCGATCTGGCGCAATGGGTGTTCGAGGAATTCCGCATCTCGGTCAGCAAGCAGACGCTGAGCCGCGAATTGCGCGCTCTGGGCTTGCGCAAGCTGTCGGCGCGACCCCGGCACCACGCCCAGGATGGCGAGGCCCTGGCGGCGTTCAAAAAAACTTCGCCGAGAGCCTCGACGTGATTGCCAAGCGCGACGCGGCCGGCAAGCCGATAGAGATCTGGTTTCAAGACGAGGCCCGGATCGGCCAGAAGAACAAGATCACCCGGCGATGGGCACGGCG
Source organism: uncultured Alphaproteobacteria bacterium (assembly GCA_963789255.1). GTDB lineage: Bacteria > Pseudomonadota > Alphaproteobacteria > ATCC43930 > CGMCC-115725 > DATARH01. Next base: position 1,204,579 of record CAWBJW010000002.1, read on the forward strand.
CGGGACGCGGCCCTCGGCACCCCACGATCAGAGAACGCGCTCGACCTATATCTTCGGCGCGATCTGTCCGGCCAAGGGGACTGCCGCCGGCCTCATCCTGCCGCGCTGCAATACCGCCGCGATGGCGCTGCACCTGGCCGAAATCTCCCGAACGGTTACACCGGGCGCCCATGCCGTCCTGCTGCTCGATCAGGCCGGCTGGCACCTCTCCGCCAAGCTCGACATCCCCGACAACATCACCCTGATGCCGCTGCCCCCGAAGTCGCCGGAACTCAATCCGGTCGAAAACATCTGGCAGTACATGCGCGACAACTGGCTCTCCAACCGGGTCTTCCAGTCGTACGGCGACATCCTCGATCACTGCTGTCATGCCTGGAACAAGCTCGTTGACCGGCCATGGACTATCATGTCGATCGGCCTGCGCGATTGGGCCCATCGGTTCTAATCAGCGGGATTTGGTATTATATCAGTAACATAAAATTTGGATGAAACATTCTTCCCCGATCCACCCCCCGTCATGCGGGTCGTGTCCCGCTATCTGGTTCAATCCCTCTCGTGCCCACCATTCCCAATAGCTTAGGGGAGGGAGCTAACGGCCGGGTCGCTTCGGGACCCGAAGCGTTCCAGATCAACGGCAGAGCCACCGGCTTTCTTTGGCGGCGATCGCGAGATAGACGGCAGCGCGGGCTATCCATCGATCGGGCGCACCGCTCGCCGGCTCGTCGAGGTGTCGAATGGCGATGCGGGCGCGCACCAGCGCGTTAAGCGCCTTATAGAACCGCACCAGCTCGCCCGGCGGCCGATCGCCGGTACGCGCCCGGTACCGTCGCAGCAGATGTCCTTCGATCGCCGGTCCGTGCAGGTGGCGGCATTCGAGTGCGAGGTAGGCGAGTTCGTTGACTGGGTCGAGCCGGCGCAGATCGGCGCGGAACTCGAGGCAGTCGATGATCCGCGGCGTGCCTCTGAGATAAACGTGCTCGGGCCGCAGGTCGCCGTGACCATCCACCACGCGCCTCTCCCGAATGCGCCGGCGGAACAGCCGGGCGCGGCGCAGCATGAACGAGCGGAGCCGTCGTGCGGCAAGCTTCGCAACCGCCAGGAGCCCCGGCTCGTGCGCCCGCGAGAACGCTGCAAGGGTATCGTGCAACTCGGCGTTGATGCCGGCATTCTGCTGCGGCGCTGAAAGCCGAATTTGCCGCGCCCTCGCAAAAAAGCCGGCGAGCGTTTGCGCCAATGCCTCGAGTTCGGCGTAGTGCCAATCGCGGCGGGCTAGACGCCGATCGAACATGTAGCCGGCTTCGAGCCGGACCATTTTGACCAGCCAGTTGACCGGCCTGCCAGGTCCGCCGATCGACAATCCGCCATCCGTTCTCAGCACCAATGGTGCAGCGCCGAGATACACAGCGGGCGCGAGCCGGCGGTTGAGGCGCAGTTCCGCCATGGCGTTGCGTCGGCGCGCCGCGACAGAGCGGAAGTCGAAGCCATCGCCGCGCACCGGCTTTTTCAGCTTGTACGCATATGCGTCGGTGAGGAACACCCAGGAGAAATGAGTTTCGATGACCTCCACCCGGTCCGGATGCTCCCGGTAGCTGTCCCGGCGGCTGAGGAACTGCACCTTCCGGCCGATCTCGACCTCGGCGGCCGGATCGGCGATATCGGCCGCGCCCAGGTCTGTTGAGCCGTCGAGCATACCGTTCTCCGATCGAAGCGTGCCCCGGCGCCTCCCGCGCCGCTTTGATTTAGGTCAACCGCGGCGCGGGCCTCTGCGATATGATTAAAGTGTCGCCTGAGAACAGGGGTGCCGTCGATGAACGCCGTCGTGCTCAGCGTCCTGACGAGCGATGGCGTTGGAGCGCTCTTCGATGCCCTGCGCCGGCGCGGCTTCCGCGTCCTCGGGCCGACGATGCGCGACCGGGCGATCGTCTACGACGACATCGCCGGGCTCGCCGATCTGCCGCGCGGCTGGACCGACGAGCAGGAGGGCGGGCATTACCGGCTGATCCGGCGCGACGACGATGCGCTGTTCGGCTATGCGGTCGGGCCGCATTCATGGAAGAAGTTCCTGCACGCGCCGATGCAGCGCCTGTGGCACGCGGACGCATACGCCGGCTTGTACGAGCATCGTGGCGGAGCCGCCTTCCGAGGAGCGGCTCGCCTTTGTCGGCGTGCGAGCCTGCGAGCTGCACGCGATCGCGATCCAGGACCGGGTATTGCTCGGCGGCGCTTATGCGGATCCCGCACTACCGGAGCCGTCGCGAGGCGGCGTTCATCGTCGCGGTCAATTGCGCCGAGCCCGCCGGCACCTGCTTCTGCGCCTCGATGAATACGCGGCCCCAAGGCGGCGGGCGGGTACGATCTGGCGTTGACCGAGATCGTCGGCCGGGAGCGGGCACCGGTTCGTCGTCGAGGCGGGCAGCGAGGAGGGGCGCGCGGTTCTTGCCGGGGTGCCGCACCGCGACGCGACGCAGGCGGACAGGGCGGCGGCCGATGCGGTCATCGCCGGGGCCGCCGCGCGAATGGGCCGGACCATGCCGGCGGCCGAGGAGCGTGCCGGAGCTGCTGAGGCGCAATCTCGATCACCCGCGCTGGGAGGAGGTCGCCGGCCGCTGCCTGACCTGCGGCAATTGCACGATGGTGTGCCCGACCTGTTTCTGCACCACCGTCGAAGACGTCACCTCGCTCGACGGCGCCGCGACCGAGCGGGTGCAGCACTGGGATTCCTGCTTCACGACGGATTTCTCCTATCTGCACGGCGGCAGCGTGCGGGCCTCGCCGCGGTCGCGCTACCGGCAGTGGATGACCCACAAACTGTCGAGCTGGTGGGAGCAGTTCGGCACGTCGGGCTGCGTCGGCTGCGGCCGCTGCATCACCTGGTGCCCGGTCGGCATCGACATCACCGAGGAAGTGGCGGCGATCCGCGGCAGCGACGCCGCCGTGGCGAAGCCGGGAGGGTGACGACATGGAGGTGCACGGGCTCGAACGGCTGATCTGCGAGCACCCGTTCTTCGCCGGCATGGCGCAGGAGCATTGCGAGCTGATCGGCGGCTGCGCCAGAAACGTGCGCTTCGACAAGGGCCAATACCTGTTTCGCGAGGGCCAGCCGGCCGACGAATTCTTCCTGATCCGGCACGGGCGGGTGGCGCTCGAGATCATGGCTCCCGGGCGGGGGCCGCTGCGCTTTTTGACCGTCAATGCCGGCGAGATCGCCGGCGAGTCGTGGCTCGTTCCGCCCTATCGCTGGATTTTCGACGCGCAGGCGCTGGAGCTGACGCGGGCCTTGTCGATCGACGCCCGTTGCCTGCGCGAAAAATGCGAGGACGATCACGATCTCGGCTACGTGATGATGAAACGCTTTATGGCGATGCTGGTAACGCGGCTGCAGGCCGCGCAGTTGCAGATGCTCGATGTCTACGGCGCCGGCGCCTGAATCGCCGATGGTTCCGGCCGTCGCGCAGGTCCGCGCCCGGCGCCGCGAGACGCACGACACCTGGACGCTGGCGATCGATGCCGCCGGCGTCAAGTTCGGGCCCGGTCAGTTCAACATGCTCTACGCCTTCGGCATCGGCGAGATTCCGGTCAGCGTCAGCGGCGACCCGGGGATGCCTGGCCCTCTCAGCCACACGGTCCGCGCCGTCGGCGCCGTGTCGCAGGCGCTGACCCGGCTGAAGCCGGGCGACGCGCTCGGATTGCGGGGACCGTTCGGCACCGCCTGGCCGGTCGCCGAGAGCGGCGGCAGCGACATTGTCGTCGTCGCCGGCGGGCTCGGCCTCGCGCCACTGCGTCCGGCGATCTACCGGCTCATCGCCGAGCGCGACCGTTACGGCCGGATCGTGGTGCTGTACGGCACCCGCAGCCCTGCGGATATTCTGTTCCGGCGCGAGCTGGAACGTTGGCGACGGCGGCTCGACGTCGAGATCGAGGTGACGGTCGACCACGCGGACAGTATCTGGCACGGCCATGTCGGCGTCGTCACCAAACTGATCGGCCGCGCCACGTTCGACCCCGACCACACGGTTGCGTTGGTCTGCGGTCCGGAGATCATGATGCGCTTCACCGTGACCGCGCTCGAAGCCGCTGGCGTCGCGCCCGAGCGGATCTTTCTCTCGCTCGAACGCAACATGAAATGCGCGGTCGGGCAATGCGGCCACTGCCAGTTCGGCCCGACCCTGTTATGCCGCGACGGCGCCGTCATGCGCTATGATCGGGTGCGGCAGCTGCTCACCGTGCGGGAATTGTGACATGGCCGCCGTGACCGCGCGCAAGCCGAAGCTCGCGGTGTGGAAGTTCGCGTCGTGCGACGGCTGCCAATTGAGCCTGCTCGATTGCGAGGACGAACTGCTCGCGCTCGCCGGGCAGATCAACATTGCCTATTTCGCCGAAGCGTCGCGGCGCATGATGCCGGGACCGTACGATCTATCGCTGGTCGAGGGCTCGATCACGACGCCGGCCGACGCCGAGCGCATCCTGCGCGTGCGCCGGCGCTCGCGCCATCTGGTGACGATCGGCGCCTGCGCCACCACCGGCGGGATCCAGGCGCTGCGCAACTTCGCCGATGTCCGGGAGTTCGCCGCCGCGGTCTATCCCCACCCCGAATATTTGAAAACGCTCGCGACCTCGACGCCGATCAGCGCCCATGTGCCGGTCGATTTCGAGCTGCGCGGCTGTCCGATCGACAAGGGTCAGCTGCTCGAAGTGATCAAGGCGTTCCTCGTCGGGCGCAAGCCGGCGATCGCCGATCACAGCGTCTGCATCGACTGCAAGCGCCGCGGCAATGTCTGCGTCATGGTCGCGCACGGGACGCCGTGCCTCGGCCCGGTCACCCACACCGGGTGCGGCGCGATCTGCCCGTCCTACGACCGCGGCTGCTATGGTTGCTTCGGACCGGTCGATGGCGCAAACACCGCCGCGATCGCGCGCGAATTTTCGTCGCTCGGCATGGCAGCGGCGCGATATCGCCCGGGTGTTCCAGACCTTCAACGCCGCCGCCGAGGCGTTCCGCAAGGAGGCCGAGAAGCATGGCGACTAGGACCCTCAAGGTCGACTATATCGCGCGGGTCGAAGGCGAAAGCTCGCTGGATCTGCAGATCCGCGACGGCCGGGTCGACAGGGTACGCCTCAGCATTTTCGAGCCGCCGCGCTTCTTCGAGGCGTTGCTGCGCGGACGAGGCTATGACGAGGTGCTCGACATCGTCGCGCGGATCTGCGGGATTTGCCCGATCGCCTACCAGATGAGCGGCGTGCACGCGATCGAGGACGCGCTCGGCATCGAGGTCGATGCGCCGATCCGCGCGCTGCGCCGGCTGCTCTATTGCGGCGAATGGATCGAAAGCCACGGCCTGCATATCGTCATGCTGCACGCGCCGGATTTCCTCGGTTATCCCGACGCCATCGCGATGGCGCGCGACCACGGAGCAGCGGTACAGCGCGGTCTCGCGCTCAAAAAGGCCGGCAACGACCTGTTGACCGTGCTCGGCGGGCGGGCGATCCACCCGGTCAACGTGCGCGTCGGCGGGTTCTACCGGGTGCCGCGCCGCGCCGAATTCGCGCCGGTGGCCGACGCACTGAAACAGGCGCGCGACCTGGCGATCGCGACATTGCGCTGGGCCGCGGCGTTTCCGTTTCCCGAACTCAGCCGCGATTACGAGTTTGTCGCGCTGCGTCATCCCGACGAATACCCGATGAACGCCGGGCATATCGTGTCGTCGGCCGGCCTCGATATTGCCGCCGCCGATTACGAGAGCGAGTTTCTCGAAACTCAGGTGTCATACTCGACCGCACTCCATTCGAGGCTGAAGCGGCGCGGCGCCTATCTTGTCGGGCCGATGGCGCGATATCGCCCTCAACCGCGACCGCCTGCCTGCCGAGGTGCGAGCGCTGGCCGACGAGGCCGGGCTCGATCCGGTGTGCCGCAATCCGTTCCGCAGCATCCTCGTTCGCGCCGTCGAGGTCGTCTATGCCTGCGGCGAGGCGCTGCGTCTGATCGCCGAATACGAGCCGCCGGCGCGGCCCTTCGTTCCGGCCGAGCCGCGCGCCGCTATCGGCTATGCCTGCACCGAGGCGCCGCGCGGCATCCTCTACCACCGCTACCGGCTCGATGCCGAGGGCACGGTCCTGGACGCAAGCCTCGTTCCGCCGACCGCGCAGAACCAGGATGTGATCGAAGAGGATTTGCGGCAGGTCGCGACGGCAGGCCTCGATCTCGACGAGGACGCGCTGAAGGCCAGTTGCGAGCAGAGCATCCGCAACCATGACCCGTGCATCTCCTGCGCTGCCCATTTCCTGACATTGCGCGTGGACCGGACATGAGCGGCGGCGGCCGGACCGGCGTGCTCGTCGCCGGGATCGGCAATCCGGATCGCGGTGACGACGGCTTGGGGCCGGCGGTCGCCAATCGGCTGCGCGGCAGAGTGCCCGCCGGGGTTCGCATTCTCGAACGCAACGGCGACGTGCTGGCGCTGATCGAGGAGTGGAGCGGGTGCACCGCGGTCGTCGTCGTCGATGCGGCGGCGCCGCTCGGCCGGCCGGGCCGGATCCATCGGCTCGACCTCACGGGCCAGCCGCTTTCCGGCGGCCTTGCGCGCAGCTCCACCCATGCTTTCGGCATTGCCGAGGCGGTAGAGCTGGCGGGCAGCCTGGGCCGGCTGCCCGGCCAGCTGATCGCCTACCTCGTCGAAGGCGAACGGTTCGATATCGGGGCGCCCTTGTCGCCGCTCGTCGCCGAGGCCGTCGACCGCGTGGCGGAGCGCATCCTCGTCGAACTGTCCCGGATGTCGCCGGCGCGTCGGGCGGAAGGAGCCGGCGGGCATGCATGAGACAGCACTGGTCCGTGATGTCGTTCGCCGGATTGACGAGCTGGCGCGCTCGGCCGGCGCGCGCCGGGCGACCGGCGCCAAGGTCTGGCTCGGCGCGCTGAGCCATCTGTCGGCGGAACATTTCCGCGAGCATTTCGCCATCGAAGCGCGCGATACGCTCGCCGCCGGAGCGCTATTGGAAATCGAAATGTCGGCCGATCCCGCCGACCCGCACGCCCAGCACATCCGCCTGGAGAGCGTCGATCTCGACGAATGAGGCCGCGCGGGGAGCGCAGGGCTTCGCGTCTACCCGGCGGGATATCCGACGGTCTGGGCGAAGGTGACGAATTGCTCGGCCGGCAATTGCAAAGTCTTTGCCAGATCGGCGTAGGGAACCGCACCGCGGAACACGGTCGCCAGCCTTTCGGAAGCGCAGAACAGATAGACGTTCTGCCCGATGAACCCGGAGTCGACCGAAGCGTAAAGGCGGCGCTCTTCCGCCGGGACATCGCGCATGCGCTCGCCATGGGCGACGTAGATCAGGTTGAGCGGCGCCGTTCCGACGAAATCCTGCGAGCCGGTGCCGGCCCGGATGTCGCCCGGCAGGTGGGGCAGCAGGCGGTGCGCCGTCGGATCGTAGAGCCATACGCCGTCCGCCATCGCGGCATAGATGTCGATCACCATGATGTGCCGCCAATAGGGCGCCGTGCGGTCGCCGGTCGCCGGGCGATTGACGCCATTGGCCGCCCACAGCAGGTCGGAGAGCAGCTGCGACGGCAGCTTCCGGGGTGCGTACGCCCGGATCGAGCGTCTCAGCATCAACGCTTCATTGAGCGGCATGCCGCCATGATGCTGCGCGGGCGGCAATTCCACTGCCGGCAACGCCGTTGCCGCGGCGAGCGGATTGCCCACTGCGGCGACGGCAGCGCTCGCGGCCGCCCCGATCACTGCGCCACGCCGTGTCATCACGATCCGCTCCTCTGCGACGCCGGACGCCGATACTGCCGGGGACGGGCGTCCGGCGAATTGATCCAGGTCAAGGGCTGGGCTTCCGGTCTGCATCATGCTGAGAAAAAATTGGCCACGAGGATCCTGCGATGAAACAGTCGGCAGCCTTGCTGTTTGCGCTCGATGGCAGCCGGGCCTATGGCGAGCAGGTCGCTTCTCGTCTCGAATGGCCGTTGAGCGTCCATGAGGAGCGCTCTTTCGAAGATGGCGAACACAAGACCCGTCCGCTCGTCGATGTCAGCCGGCGCGATGTCTTCGTGATCCACTCGCTCTACGGCAGCGCCGCTGCGAGCCCCAACGACAAGCTGTGCCGGCTTTTGTTCTTCATCGGCGCGCTGAAGGATGCGGGCGCCGCGCGCGTCACGGCGGTCGTTCCATACCTGTGCTACGCCCGCAAGGACCAGCGCAGCCAGTTGCGCGACCCGGTCACGACGAAATACGTCGCGCGAATGTTCGAAGCGAGCGGGGTCAACGCAGTCATTACGTTCGATGTGCACAACCGCGCCGCATTCGAGAACGCCTTTCGCGTTCCCGCCGCGAACCTCGAGGCGATGCCGCTTTTCGTCGAGCATTTCGCCGGCCTGCTGCGCCACGACAAGATCGCCGTGATCTCGCCCGATATCGGCGGGGCCAAGCGGGCCGAACGCTTCCGCCGGGCGCTCGCGGCAACATTGGGTAACGAACCGAGCGCGGGTTTTGTCGACAAGCAGCGGGCCGGCGGCGTCGTGACCGGCGATCTCTTCGTCGGCGACGTGCGCGGTCGGGCGGCGATCCTCTTCGACGACCTGGTCAGCACCGGCACGACGCTGTGCCGTGCCGCCGCGAAATGCCGGGAAGCCGGCGCGAGCCGCGTTTTCGCGGCGGCCACCCATGGCCTCTTTATGGGCGACGCGCTTGCCGTGCTCGGCGGGGCCGAATTCGACGGCATCGTCGTCGGCGACACCGTGCGCTCGGAGGCTGAAATCGCCGGGCTTTTGCCGGACAACGTCACGATGCTCGATACCTCGCGCCTCGTCGGTGAAGCCATCGCGCTCGCTCATACAGGAATTTAGGACGGGCGTCGTCCGGGCTGGATACGCTGCCGCTATCGCATTTCGAGGTCGGGCTCGCCGCAGCCTTCGAGCACGATTGCCCGTACGGCGTCGCGCAGGCGGGCGGCGTCAGCGAGCGTGACGCCGTGCGGAAGGACCGCCTCGCCGATCGTCACGGTGATCCGGCCAGGCCGCGGGAACCACTGGTCGCCGCGCAGGATGGAACGCGTGCCGCGCAGCGCCACCGGAATGACCGCAACTCCCGCCGATGCGGCAACCGCGAACGCACCGAGCTTGAACGGCATGAGGCCCGGCGCCCGGATCAACGTCCCTTCCGGGAAGAATACCAGGCGTTTTCCGCTGCGCGCCGCCGCGGCTGCTTGATGGATGTCGTCGATCCCCTGCTCGATGTCGCGGCGTTCGACGAACAGTGTTCCGAGCGCCCGCAAGGCCAATCGGGCGATCGGCTGATCAACGAGCTCATGTTTGGCAACGAAGCATAATTCGCCGGGCAGCGCCGCCGCCAGGGCGAGTCCATCGATGTAGCTCGCATGATTGCCGACGATGACCGCGTTGGCCGGCGGCTCGCCGCGGCGCTCCGCAACTCGCTCGACGACGAGGCCGGCGCCGGTCAGCCAGAGCGCCGCCCGCGCGCCAAGCCGCAGCGCAGACCAGCGCCACGCCGGCCTCGGCAAAACGATCACCAGCACCCAGACGAACGGCGCCAGCAGCGCGATCACCGACCACCAATAGCAGGCATAGCAGAAGGAAACGGCGCTGCGCAGCATCCGCCGCACGGCCGGCAGCACGGCAGAGAGCCCGAGCCCGAACAGCTGACGGCGCAGCGAGCGGCCGGCCGCGTCCAACTCTCCGGTCTCGTAAAGTTGGCGGGAGGCGGCGCGGCGCAGTTTTCCGCTCGCCGTTTTCGGCAGGGTGCGCGGCGCAACGAGGATGACGTCCTCGGGCGGCGCATCGAGGATGCCGATCGTCGCCTCGGCAATGTGCTGCCGCAAAAGGGGATGCTGCTCGGGTGGCGCGGCAGTCTCGGCGAGGATGACGAGACGCTCGGTCCCGGAAATGGGGTCGTGACTGCCGAACGCCGCAACTGCGCCCTTCTGCAGCCCGGCGATCTCCGCGACCGCCTCCTCGATTTCGCTTGGGTGGAGGTGGCGGCCGCCGCGGATGATGATGTCCTTGGTGCGGCCGGTTACGAACAAATTGCCGCCGGCGATGTAGCCGAGGTCGCCGCTTTCCAGCCAGGTGCCGCTGAACAGTTCGCGGGTCTTCGCTGCGTCGCGGAAATAGCCCGAGGTTGCCGACGGCCCGCGGAACTGGAGCCGTCCCTCGCGGCGCTCGCCGAGCTCGCGGCCGCTATCGTTGACGACGCGGATCTCGTGGCCAGGAAGCGGTGGTCCGCATGAAACCGCTTCGACCGCCCCGGCCTCGTCGGGGGCGGGTTCGGCGATCCCCCGTTCGCTCAGGGCCGGTCGGGAGACGCGGTCGATGACCGGAGCCTGGCCGCGCGGCGGCAGGGTCAGCCCGACGACATTCTCGGCGAGGCCGTAGGCCGGCGCCATCGCCTCGGGGCGGAAGCCGTAACGACCGAAGCGAGCTTGAAAACGCCGGAGCGTCGCTGCGCCGACCGGCTCCGACCCGTTCGCCATCAGACGCAGCGACGACAGGTCGAGCCCTTCGATCGCCGCGTCATCGATATTCCGATCGCAGAGTTCGAAAGCGAAATTCGGCGCCGCGGACAGCGTGCCGCGATGGCGATGGATCGCCCACAACCAGCGCTCCGGCCGCACCAGGAAGCTTTGCGGCGGCATCACCACGAACGGCGCTGCATAATAGAGGCTGCCGAGCCAAGCGCCGATCAACCCCATATCATGGTAGAGCGGCAGCCACGAGATGAAGACATCGGCGGCCGATGCGCCCATCGCCGCGCCCATCGCCCGGATGTTGGCGAGGATGTTGGCGTGGCTCAGCATGACACCTTTGGGCGCCCCGGTGCTGCCGGAGGTGTATTGCAGCAGCGCCATCTTCTCGGGCTGCTCGATCCGCGGCAGGCCGGTTTCCGAGGCCTCGGGAAGAGTATCGATGCTCGCCACGATCGCGAGACTGTCCACCAGCGAGCGCAGGAGGGCCGCGGCGGCGTGCATTGCGGGCGGCGCGATCAGCAGAACGGCTCCGGCATTATCGAGGATCGCGGCCTGGCGGCGGAGGTGTTCCTCGATCTGGCTCGCCCGTGCCGGCGGATAGATCGGCACCGGAACGGCGCCGGCATAAAGCGCGCCGAAGAAGGCGATAAAGAACGCCTCGCTCGTCGGCAGCATGATCGCGATCCGGTCGCCGCCGGCGATGCCCAATTCGCGCAGGCCCCGGGCGGCGCGGCGCGCCTCGTCGGCGAGGGCGCTGTAGGAAATCGTCGATGACGCCGCGCCCGCCCCATCGAGGATGATGTGCGGCCGGTCGGCATGGTGCTCGGCGTGCCAGTCGAGCGCCGCGCACAAACTCGCCGCTGCAGCCGGCGCGGGCAGCGCGGTCGGCGTCGCCGGTGCCCGGACGATGCGCGGCAGCGGGACGGCGGCAGCCGGCTGGCGGGCAAGGATCGCAGCCAGTACGTCTCGCGGGGTCTCGGCCTCGGCGAGGGTGTGCTCGGGCAAGGCGAGGTCGAAGGTGCGCTCGATGCGGGCGACAAGCTCGGCCCGGCCAAGCGAGTCGATGCCGAGGTCGCGATCGAGCCGGCTGTCGAGGGTCGCCTTTATGGATTTGCGTGCCGGTTGAAGTTCGTGCGCAACCTCTTCGACAACCCGGATCAACGCCGCGGCGGCGTCCGGCGTCGCGGTCCTGCCTGTTTCCCGGCCTGCCCGGGCGAGCGTGACCGGCTGCGACACGTTTGCGTCCTCTCCCTCAAACCGCAGCGGGATTGGGCCGGCGTACTGCGGCCCGGATAGTCTCATGGCCGCCGCCCTGGTGGCGACCCCGACGATGACACCGGCCCGATGCGCTCGGACATGATCTGGGTCAACGCGCCGCGCCCTGGCCGAGGCCATAAGACGGACCTCGCCAGGCTCAACGCGCTGCTGCGACGGCAAGGAGGGGCAGATGAGACTATCGTTCCACGGCGCCGACTGCGGCGTTACCGGCTCCTGCCACATGCTCGAATGCGCCGGAAAGCGGGTCCTGATCGATTGCGGCATGCTCCAGGGGGGCCGCGATCTCGACGAGGAAAATGCCGCCGATTTCGGCTTCGACCCGCGGACGATCGACATCGTGCTGCTGACCCACGCGCATCTCGACCATTGCGGCCGCCTTCCGCTGCTCGTCAAACGCGGCTTTCATGGGGAAATCGTGACAACGAGCGCCACCCGTGATCTGGCGCGGTTGGTGCTGCTCGATGCGGCGCATCTGCAGGAAGAGGAAGCGAGACGGCGGCAGCACCACGCGCGCCGACGCGGCGGTGAGGCCGGAGCGGGTCCGCTCTACTCGCTGCTCGACGCGCTCGACAGTCTCGATCGGTTTGGCCGGCTTGCCGAATACGGCACCCCGCTCGACCTCGCCCGCGGGTTGCGGGCGAGCTTTTACAATGCCGGTCACATCCTCGGCTCGGCGAGCATCCTCGTCGAAATGGAGGAGGATTCGAAGCGCCGCCGCGTGCTGTTCTCCGGCGATATCGGCAATGCGGGGCGCCCGCTGCTGGCGCCGCCTGCCACGCCCGAGGCCGCCGCTATTGTGGTGATGGAATCGACGTACGGCGACCGTCGCCATCGCCCGTTTGCCGAGTCCGTCGAGGAACTGCTGGGAACCGTCGGGGAGACCTTCGCGCGCGGCGGCAACGTCATCATCCCGACCTTTGCGCTCGAACGCGCGCAAGAGCTCCTTTATGTGCTGCGTCAGGGCATCGAGCAAAGCCGATTATCATCATCGATGGCGGTCTTTCTCGATTCGCCGATGGCGATCGCGGCGACCGAGATATTTGAGCGCCACCCGACCGATTACAGCACCGCGCTCGCCCGGCTGTTTGCGCAACGGGTCGATCCGTTCGGTTTTCCCGGTCTTCGTTTCACCCGCGACGCGGCCAACTCGATCGCGATCAACCGGATCAGCGGCGGCGCGGTCATCATGGCCGGGTCGGGAATGTGCACGGGCGGCCGCGTGCGCCACCATCTGCGCCACAATCTGTGGCGCCCCGAGGCGAGCATCGTTTTCGTCGGCTTTGCCGCACAGGGGACGCTCGCGCGCCGGATCATCGATGGCGCGCGGCAGGTCGAACTGTTCGGCGAGGAGGTTTCCGTCCGCGCCCGGATCCACACGATCAACGGTTTTTCCGCGCATGCCGATCAGCAGGAATTGGTCGACTGGCATCGTGGGATCGCCGACACCGAGACCACATTCCTGGTGCACGGCGAAGCGGCGGCGATGAACGCGCTGGCGCCGCATCTTGCGCGCGGCCGCGTGCAGATGCCGGCCTTCAATCAGACATTCGAACTGTGACGACGCTCGCAGCTTCCCGGCGCCGGGCCGTGCGGGTGATCGGCTAGACCGGCTGAGCGAGTGGCTCCGCGCCAACGTGCAGGATCTTGACGTTTTCGACGGTTACGAGGCCGCCGCGCAGCAAGCTTTCGAGAGTAGGCAGCCAAGCATTGATGTTTTCTTCACTGTCGATGATCTCGACGACGATCGGTAGGTCGTTCGAGAATCCGCGAAAGATCTCGTGACGATGCGCCGATCTTCCATAGCCGGCAATCCCGCGCAAGACGGTGACGCCGGCCAGATGCGCGGCGCGCGCCGCGTCGAGGATTATTTCGTAGAGCGGTTGATCATCGTAGATGTCATCGTCGCCGATGAAGACCCGCAATAGCCTCGCATCGCCCGGGACCAGCATTGCTGCCTCGCTGCAACCTCGTTGCGTTCGTCAACCGGCGTCTCGCGGTCAGGCTGACGCGGTAGCGGATCGCCTCCGCCGGCAGTCGCCCGAGGCTAGAGGATTTGGCGGCGGCTGCGCCTTGATCTGGGTCAAGCCGGTCGGCGCAGGCGGGGCCCGATAGGGCGGGGAGGGTTGATCCACCTCAAGGTCGTGATCGCGGGTGTCTACGAGATTGAGGTTCCGGTGAGTGTCGACGTCGACATGGATGTGACTGATCTGGATGACTGAATGCGCTGAGCCCGTTCAAGCTGAAAAACCGGTTGGTCGCGCTCGCCGCGAGCCACGCCGAGCGGATGATGCTGAACGCCGGCCGCGGCAACCCGAATTTTCTGGCGGCGGCGCCGCGCCACGGCTTCTTTCAACTCGGCCTGTTCGCGATGGCCGAGGCCGAACGCGCGGCCGCCGGCCTGCCCGACCGCGTTGCGGGCCTGCCGCCAGAGGAAGGGACTGTGGCGCGTTTCGAGGCTTTCGCGCAGGCCCGGCAGGAGGTGCCGGGCATCGCCTTCCTCACCGCCGCCCTTTCCTATGCGCGCGACCGGCTCGGCTTCGGCGAAGCCGCGTTCCTTCACGAGTTGGTGCAAGGAGTGCTCGGATGCAATTACCCCGAGCCGGTTCGCATGCGCACGTCGCCGCGCAGGTGCAGGGCGAGATCGGCGCATGGGCGAAGGCCATGATCATCACCCGCTCGCGCCTCCACGCCGTGCGGATCAAGCTGACCGTGGACAATTACCTCGCCGAGCGCGGTTATCCCTTCAAAGCGCTGGTAGCCTTTTCAGGCACCGTGGAGGACGGCGGGCGGTCTTACACCGAGCCCGGGATGAACGGCCTCCCCGAGGCCCAGACCGCGAAGACCTTTGAGCTGCCCGAGTGCTATCCCCGCGAGGTCGTCGAGATGGCGTTGGCGCACGAGGTCGAGAACAAGGTCGAGGCGGCCATTTCTATACGTTTCGATCGCGAGCGGGATAGCCTGAGGCCGTTGGAAATGAGGGAATGGCGGATGGGGTGTCCGCCGCGACGCGAGCAAAATAGCGGTTATTGACGCCGTTATGCCATTATACCCATCATTCTACCCAACGTCGTGCACCGGAACGCGGTGGGCGGGGGACACAATCTTGCAAGGGAGGGCGTATCACCTCGGCCTCGCCGCGAGCCGAGCATTGGCCGGCGAGGAAGCGTCCGCGATAGCCGGGTCGCGCTGGGCGCCGGTACACGAGCGAAGCGCCGGACCCCTCCCCGCAGGCCGTCCGGCCGCGCTTCGCCCCACAGGCGCCCACGGGCCGCGCGCGGGGGGCGGTCCGCGGCTATGGGCGGGCGTCCGTCATATGTATAATTCAGGATGGTGCTCGACGTTTGCAAATTCCGCCGCAATCTTATCGAGCTGCGGCAGAGCGAGTTTGATTCCAACCACAAACTCATGAGAACCTCTGCGAAGGTCCTCTATAGCTCGACCCCATTCATCTGTGAACCGATCAACAGCATCGACGAAAGCTAACGTGATACCTCGAAACTCGTTTTGGAAGACCTTGCATTTCCCAGGGGGGTCGGCTGAGCACATATCCAGTTCAAAGGCGAGGAAAGCCCGACAGCAACCAAAGAGCGTATTTACGGCGTCGAGAATCCCGATTGCGTCCCCTGAAACCTCGGTCTTACCCAAAGCGGCTGGTAGGTCCTCGTTCACGCGCTTTACCATTTTTTCAACCACCGGAGCCAGCTCTTGCGTTTTTCCAACCAGCCAGGCGATAAAATCCGGCCCGCTCGAATTCCTCAATGGCATGGATAGGAGTATCTTTCCAAAATTACCGTATTCATTTTTCAGCGTTCTCAGCTTCGACTTCAACAGCTCCTCAGTGAGCAAGTACGCCCAGAACTCGCCGTGTTCGGCAATTATAGCGCGAGCTTTTTCCAACTCTTTAGAAAATCCCATTTCTGGACTAGGTGCCGCTCCGAATTGTTGATGCGTACTTTCCTGAGGGGCTCTTGCGCTCTCGCCGCCGGTCTGGCCTTCGACCGGATCAGCAATTGGCTGCACCGAGCGCGCGATCGCGCCACTAGCCGGTTTCACCAGAACGGTATTTGTTGTGCGACGCATGGCAACGACACGTGCAACAAATTCTTTCGCTGCGTCCAGCCGCGAAAAATGTATTCGTTCATTCAATCCATTGGCCGATTTCAAATCTAGCTGCCCATAAAGGCAAATCGGCAGCTTTCTATTATTTCCAAATCGCCGGTCAGCGGTTCCATCTTTATTAACATATACCCACAATTCTCCGACCACTTGAGCGTCATCGGGTTTTGATTCATTTTCGATGAATCTCGTGGGATCACAATGAATTTCGAGATCATCATAAGATAACGCTGCGACAGATTTTCCAGATACAATCAAAATAGCATCAGGGGTAAAATATACACTCTTGTTTTGTAGAAGAATACACAGAAATTCTAGATTGCTTTTAATCAGTTTCGGTGTTCCTACGCACATGGAAATAGGATTTCGTTCCATCGTAGTTGATGCGCCAGCATTTCGCTTCCAATCGGTTTCTCCAAATTGTACAGGTATTCGCCACATACCCTTGCTTTTCATCAACTCATGAAAGGCATTAGCCATTTCCCTAAAGGCGCGGGCTTGATCGTCCTTAAGGCTATATTCTAACGCGATGGTTAACCGGCGCTGATCAAGAAATGTAGCAGTGAGCCAAGCGATAAACCCAAATATAGCAGTCAGTAGAATTGCTGATTCCAGGTTAGTAAGAATTTCAAAAACGATGAGGGAAACAAAGAACGCGAGGGTGATCAAATTAAAGCGCAACTGCTGCCGAGCCGCATTTAATAAAGGGGTGAGTTCGTTCGTAGAGCCGGCGACCAGCGTGTCGATTGACGAGCTTTCAAACGTTTCTAAATCTGGTTTATCGGCAAAACGGTTTTCCAATCCATCTGATGGTTCTTCGTCAGAAGCAATGTGTGGTCTAAACGATTGATCAGGTCGTGTACGGTATGACTGATATTTTGTCCAGAAAAGGCCTGACCCAGGAATTCCGGCCGTCGTACGCGTTCCTTTTGGCCCAACAGTATAGTGAAGCCCCCTTGGCCCCAAAGAAACGCTCGGTCCGCCGCGACTAAAATTCAGGCGAACCCCTGGCATAATCCTGAGAGTGCGACGAAATCGAAAGCTCATTACAGTTTTTTCGCTTCTTAAAGCGCGGCCGAAATCAACCAGGGCGTTCCGGGATCACATTCCTCTCGGACGCTGATTATTGCATCAGGTGACGCGCAAAGCAGCTTGTCAAGCCCCCGGCCGCAAGCGCGGGGTTTCCAGGCGATCAGCGGGGCTCCCGCCCGTCCCGATGCTGCCCGCCGCTCACCCTACCCTACGCTCCGAGCGATCAGGTTCCGAACGGTTGTCGAGTGCCATCGGCCGCCGCGCGCGGTCCGTATACCGCGGGCGTTGAGCGCCTTCGCGATGGCGTCTAGGCTTGTCGCTCCCGTCGCCTTGATGCTTTCGATCACCGGCAGCACGTTCGCCGCGAACTGATCGGCACCGGAGCGCTGCGCCTCGCGCCCCTTCGCGGCGGCTTCGGGCATGTTCCGCGGATTGCCGAGCTTCACCCCTTGCGCCTTCTTTATCGCGAGCGCGGCGCGGGTCCGGGCCGATATCAGCGTCCGTTCCTTCTCGGCGAGCGCGGCGTACAGGTGCATCATGAACGGGTCGGCATCGGTACCCAGCTCGGCGACGATGAACGGCACGCGGTGGCTCATCAAGCCGCTGATGAAATGCACGTCGCGGGACAGCCGGTCGAGCTTTGCGACCAGCACGGGGCATTTCGCCTTCCGCGCGTCCGCAAGGGCGGCGGCAAGCTCCGGGCGCCGCTCAAGCGCGTCGGCACCCTTGCCCGTCTCGATTTCGGTGCGCTCGGCAATGACGTTGATCCCCTCGGCTTCGGCGAACCGGAGAACGGCGGCGCGCTGCGCTTCTATGCCGAGCCCGGAACGACCCTGCCGCTTGGTCGACACCCGGTAATATGCGATTGCCTGCGTCATCACTGCCTCTGAGCCGATCACGCAAACTGTATACCACCATTTTCAGATTATAAAAAGCACAAAAGACCGAACGATTTGTGGCTTTTGCGGCCCGTCGTTGCTGAGAGCGCGAGCGCCATGCCAAACGATGGCGCGAGCCTCGCGGTTTACCTCGAAGCTGCCGCCGCGAAGGACCCTTATCAAGCGGGGGCGCAATCGCCATATCGGTAATATGCCGCCAACGGATTCCACGTATGACGGTAAGTACCAAACAACCGAACCGTGGAGTCCTGACATGATGCTTCCCCGATTGAACAGAGACAGATGAAAGTATTACGTCCGAGATACGAAATCCGTGGCCGGCATGCCGCCCTCATCGCGGTTGTCGTGGTATTGGTCGGCTGGTTCGTCGGGGTTCTGCTGTTTGGAGCCCGGTATACCGATGCGGAACTACAGCACATACAGGAGAACAGACTGGCGAACATACAGGCCGCGCAGCGGCAACGGCAGGCGATCGAAGCCATCGTTTCCGAGGAACTGAAATACAAACACGCCAAGGCAATTCGCGATTGTTTTGATTCCGGTCATTCGCCGGTGTATTGCCTCAATCAGTAAAGAAAGCTTGTGGTGTGATCGACGATCCGCGTGAACAGGCACTCAACGACGCGGTAGGAGTCCGTGATGTGAAAACTGTGTGGCCCCGGTACCCGAGAAGATGTGCAAATAATAACGCCTCGGCGGGCTCCGATCGCCGAACCGGCGCGCACGGATAATTTCTGCGGCCCCGGCTTCCGCAACTCCGCTGATGGATGCGAACCGATAGGGCGGTAGCGTTGCGCTCGGCGCGCCCAGAGCGGCCCGTGTCGCGGTGTCATCGAAGCGCGGCCGGCCCGCGGCGAAGATAGTGCCGATCCGCAAAGGCGTGATTCGGCGACGCTGAACGGCACGCGGCGGCCGTCGTTGTTGAGCGGGCGATGCGGGGCCTGATCTGGCGGCTGAGCAGACACCATGTAATCCCCATGGCCGCCGGACGCGGCTACGGAGCCCAGCTATGGCACGGCAAACCGAAGAACAGCGGCAAATCAATTCCCTGCGAACCACCCTACGCGCAAGCGCCGACGTGGCCCGCACCGACTCGGAACGTATCGACCCGGAAATTAAGTTAATCGAGGATCTTCCGAGGAGTTTAGAGCGTATCCTGCAAGCAAATCTGATGGAATGCGAGACAATTTTCCTGAGCCTGAGAGGTGTGTTCAAAGAAGCTCTGGTATGCACTGATCGCCGTGTACTGATATTAAAAACAGGATTTTGGACGGGACACACATTCGGAAATAATGTGTTCCAATTACCTTACTCCAACATCACGAGCGCTCAAGTAAACACCCATCTTCTATCCGGATATTTCGAACTATCTGCGGGTGGTATGCAGAACACGGCCAAGAGCTATTTGTCTACTAAAAAGGGCTCCGACCCGGCCAAGGCGCCGAACTGTATCTCCCTCGCCGGACAATTCCATGCGACCAGCTTTCGCACGGCGTGCGCCTTCATCATGGAGCGCGTCGAGGAATCCCGCCACGGGCCGATTGCACCGTCCGCAGCTCGCTCCGAGCCGGACGTACCCGCCTCCCTTGAGCGGCTATGGAAGCTCAAGACTGATGGGGCGATTAACCAAGCTGAGTATGACGCAGCAAAGGATCAATTATTAAACGCGCATGAAATCATACTCGATCCAGTTAAGTCCTCATCAAAAAACCCGTCATCGACGTTAACGGCCGTCCACAAAGTCGGTTTGACACCTCGTTCCCCAGTGTCCCGCCGAACAACTTGGATTTCTCTGCTAGGCGCCGCGATCCCCGCTGGGTTTTTGGCGCTTTTAATTGGTAGTACCGGTGCGACTTCCATCGCATGGGGAGTGTTTTTGGTAATTACCTTGATAGGCGCGGGACTAGCGTACCGGAGCAGTGTTAACGCGACAGCCAAGATCGATCTGGCGCTAAACACCGGAAGGGGCAGAAGCTCGCAAGATAAAGGAACCCGGCCCGGCGCAGCCTTCACCAAATTTGCGGCGCTGAGCGAGACGAAGAAGTTGCTGGTAGCCCTGGCGGTCATTCTACCAATCGTGGTCATCGGTGCACTCGCCATACCGTCCCGTTCGGATACCAACACCTCGACCCCGCCGCCCATCGATAAAGGGCGGAATGTTCGGGTGATTGATACGCCCCAAAGCCTTATCGACGATGCCCGCGTTCTCGCGATATCGCCCCAAAGCCTTATCGACGATGCCCGCCAGTCAGGCATGTCAACTCACGACTACTATTTATTTTCTGTGGTGCAGGCGGGCGGCGTAACGGGCGAAACAACCGTATTGACAGAGTGTTTGGCCAAGGCCGTTGCAAAGCAACCCCAAGGGCAACTGATTGACAGTCTGGAAGACAGTCTGGAAGACGCGTGTATGCAAGACGTGCTGGCAGTGTCTAAAATTCTTCAGAGGGGCGGCAAAACCGCTAAAGAATCAGACGAATTTGTTTTTTTGAACTACTTTTTACCCGCCATGGAACCGGCGCTGACTCGCCACTGACCGGGCCGGGGCTCGGCGGCTTGGTAGCGGCGGCAATTGACCCTATCGAGCATCGGGCGGGCGCACGGCGCGCGCAAAAATAGCGCGGAGCGATTCTTCCCAAAGAGAGCCTTAGATGAGCGCGGAACTCTGTTTTGCCGGGGCTCTGCGCCTCCCGCATAGGCGATTTTCTTGGAAGAAGGACCCGGAGAAACTAAGTTATCTTCCATGGTATGGAAAAATCGGGGCTGGTCGAGTTTACCAAGCGCCAGCTCTCGTCTCCATGGGGTATACCCGATCGCCGCACACGTACACAAAAATTCTCTCGGCCTATAATTTTTCTCAACGTAAGGGGTGGGGCATGGCAGGGGCGGACAGCGGACAACCCCTTAGGGTTTTGTCCGGTCCGTCCGCCACTTTCTGCCACTTTTGCCGGGGCGGACAATCCGGACTGTCCGCGGATTGTCCGCCTTGTCCGCCCTCATAAATCCCCCTCGTATGAACCAAACGGATATACAATCTCTCTGTCATCGACGGTAATCAACTGGCGCCGGACCAGCTCCACGCGCGCCCGCCGAAAAGCCCGTTTATGAGCTTCCGGATCGTCGCTTCCCGACAGTTGGTTGGATTTGACGCACGCCTCCCGCCACGCGCTCGTGGTTGTATTGTTGCTTTCGCCGCACAGCTCGCGGAGGATCTTGAGGGCGCACGCCTCGCTCGGCGGCAGCTTCTCTCCATACCCTCCCCTCTCCCCTGGCACCCAGGCATCGCCCGACAGCGTGTAGGTGATTGATCTGAAATCGGCCCGGTTCTCCGGGGTGCGCTCCCGCGCCTTGGTGAACTTTAGCTTGAACGACGCAACATCCTTTTCGTCGGCGCGCCCCAAAAGGATGCAGGTTTCGAGCCCCCACTGCTTCGTGCTGTCGCCGTAGGCGTGCGTTTCGTCGAGCCCGGTATGGTCAACCCACACTTGGCAGATCGAGCGACGCGACAAGTCTTGCGCCCAGGGCTTGATCGCCTCCCAAACATCGGTTTCGCGCAGATTGCCCGCGGTCAACGCCTGTAGGTTGTCGAAGAAAATCACGTCGTACCCGTCCGCCAGCTTGTCAACCCACTTCTGGCCGGGTTTGGTGTTGAGGGGCGGCATGTCGGGATGATCGTCGCGGCTGAGGATCAACAACCCCTCTGGAGTCGCCCCCGTCCGGCGGCAGGCATCGGCAATCCGGCGTTTCATCAGCCGCGGCGACATTTCGCCGTCGATGTAGAGGACCCTACGCCGCTTGCCGCCGCCCTTCCAATGGAGGAAATCGACCCCTTCGGCCGTGGCGCAAGCCATATCCAACAGGACCAGCGTTTTCCCGATTCCGGTCGGCCCCGCTACCTGTACCCGGCTCGCCGTGTGCATCAGCTGGCCCACCAGAAAGTCGGGCTCCGGTATGTCGCGCGCCAACCACTGAGCGGCGCTGAGCGCGGCGCCGTCCGGCGGTTCGGATTCCGCCGCGAAGCTCCAACCGTGCCGTTTGGCAAGGTAGTAGAGGGTGGCTATTTTGAGGGGATTCGCGCCCGATCTCCGAAACGATTTCCAGGTGTAGCGCGTGTCGGCCGGGCTGACGTAGTTGTGTGGCGTGACTCCCAGGTCGTCGCCCATCGCCCACGCATCCCACCGCGCGTAGCCTTCCTCGCCGCCGCGATCCTCGTGGTGGAGCGCCATCCCGATTGGCCGGTAATAGCCCTCGCGATCCGCGCGGCAGTCGATTGGGATCGCGGCCAGCGCCGAGTCGATCCGCGCCCAATCGGGGTCGGCTTGCGGCTCGTCGTCGTCGGGCTCGGGCTCGGGCTCGGGCTCCTCCCAACGAACGCCGCCTTTGCCGAGCGGCACGATATCGAGGCTGGCCTTGTCGATGTACACGCCATCGACCAGTATCACCGCATGGTGCGGGTTGCCCTCGACCGCGCCCCAGTAGTACGCCTGGGAGCGGGTGAACAACTCGCCGTTGGCGATGCCGCCCAGGACGCCGAAGGCGAGCGCCACCAGCCCCTCGCGCTCCTCCGGGGACAGCGGACCCGACGTAGGCAGCAGGACGCGCCAGCGGGGCTTGGCCGGCGTGTTCGAGGGCGAGGTGTAGAGTTCCGCGGCGACGCCCGCCTTTCGGAACAGCTCGGCGCCCTCGCGCATGGAAACCACCTCGCCGTCGTAGTCGATCTCGATGCCGTCGATCCACAGCATGTTGGCGCTGTTCCGCAGGCACATGGCGGGGATGGTGCACTTGTCGCCGAACGCCGCCAGCTTGAGCCAGGGCAGCTTCTCTTTCGACGGCGCCGAGCGCTTCCTGATGATGTCCGCGAGCCGTCTGAGTGATACCCGCACCTCCTTTTTCACGAGTGCCTTAGCGTCCGTGAACAGCGTGATCGTGAGCCGGCGGTCGAGCGGATTCATGCTGGGGTGTGGCGCATATTTGCGATCGGTCATCGGCCGGCTCCCCGGTTAGCCACCGACAGGAAAAGCCCGTCAGCTTCAATGCGCGCCATCGATGGTGAGCACGTTGCGGTCATGTCTGAGCGATCCCTTAGGCGACAGCAGATCGCCGAACCGCGCCAGCTTCAGCCATGGGAGCGCCTTTGTGATCATGAGCGGCCTGTCGAGCGGACTCATGTCAGGGAACACCACGACGGGATCAGGCGGCGCCGGGCTCGAATGCCGGGCTTGCTGCCGTTGTGTTGTGGTGGTATTGGTTCCGATGTCAGCCTGAGGTGTTTCGAGAGCCGCGCCGGTGTCCGCCGGGCGGCTTTCTCGATTCTCGGGCGGCCCTCGCCCCCGATCGAGCCGGCGCATCAGGCGGCCTCACGGCGCGCCAAGAAATCGCTTGGCGCCGTCCGAATGATCCGCATCGCGCCGACCTTGCAAGTGTCGAGCACGCCGGAACCGATCAAGAGGTAAACGTAGCTGCGGCTGCAACCGACCGCGCGGGACCATTCGGCCACGCGCCAGCCGCATTTCGCGACGGCCTGTTGAACCTCATTGTCACGTTGGCGCATGTGCATCCACCTTCGTTTAGGTGGACAACTAGATGTCACACGATCGGGCCACTATCTACGTGACGGATAACAAATTCTTTTCCGTCAGGGTGACGAAAAATCCGCTCGCTTTTTGCCAGGGCCGAACGGCGGCCATTGGTATTTCTGCAAGGTCCGCCTCACCCACCAGTCAGTGGCCTTCACCGCAAGACCAAGCTTCAATAATTCAGCATGTGCCGCACGGTATTTTCGTTCAGCGGTGGCCGAATCTTTCCATTTGTACTCGGCCGCCACCCTCTTGAATGCTTCCGTTTGTGGGGCGTTCAGGCGGTTGCGATCCCTAAAAATCCGGTGCCATCGATCCACGCGTCGCACCAAATAATATGCGGTCAGTTGTTTGCGCTGGTAATTGTGCTTCGGCGCTCCGCGCCGGTCGATTTCACCCGCCAGCATCCGGGCGATGTGAAGCTGCACGTCGGCGGGCAACGGCCGCTGATCGCCGAGGCGGAGCGCGGCAATCACGTCACCCCTGTTCGGGTGTCTGCCACGTCCGATTTCGTATGCTATGCCGAACCAGAGTCGGCCGGCCGCATCGTCAGTCATTGCCGCGCCTCCGTCAGCTACGCCGCAGCGCTGTTGGCGGGAAACGCGGTGCGGTGTCCGCGCTTTCTCGGCTGGCCGGCCATCCCCGTCGCTCTACTTGAGCGGGCCGCTCGCACGTATCGGCACGACGCGGCCCTCGGCCGTTGGCGCACCGCAGAACTTCGCCCATGCCTCGGCGAGCTGGCGGCGCTTCTCGAATAGATCGCCGCGCCGGTAGGCCGCCTCCACCTTGTCGGCGACGGCATGGGCCAGCGCCATTTCGGCAACTTCGGCGGGGAAGCCGGTGCGCTCGGCCGCCCAATCGCGAAAGCTCGACCGGAAGCCATGCGCGGTCAGATCGCCGCGGCCCATGCGCCGCAGCAGCATCAGCATCGCCATGTTGCTGATCGGCCGGCCGGCCCTGCCGCCGGGGAAGACGTGATCGCCGGTGCGGATCGCGGCCATCGCGTGAACGATCGCCAGCGCCGCATCGGACAGCGGCACGCGATGTTCCTTGGCGGCTTTCATGCGCTCGGCCGGGATCGTCCACAAGCGCGCGGCGATATTGATTTCATCCCATCGGGCGCCGATGACTTCGCCCGTCCGCGCCGCGGTCAGGATGGCGAATTCGAGCGCGCGGGCGGCAACGCCCTCTTGCTGCCGCAGCTCGATCACGAAGGCGCCTATCTCGGGATAGGGCAGCGCCGCATGGTGCTCGACCCTGCGGACCTTCGATCGTGCGGGCAACAGGTTCTCAAGATGGCCGCGCCAGCGGGCCGGATTCTCGCCTTGCCGGTAGCCGCGCGCCGTCGCCCAATCGAGGATGCTTTCGATCCGGCCGCGGACCCGCCCCGCTGTTTCGGGCTTGGTCGCCCATATCGGCTCGACCGCCATCATGACGAGCCCGACATCGACCGCTTGCACCGGCAAGGCGCCGAATGATGGGTAGACATAGGTGCTGAGCGTCGCCGGCCATTGCGCGGCGTGCTTTGGGTTGCGCCAGCCGGCCCGGTGCGAGCTGATGTACTGATCGGCGCATGCCCGGAACGTCATCGCCTTGACGGCCGCGAGAGCCCCTGCGGCAGCCTGGCCCGCCCGA
Source organism: uncultured Alphaproteobacteria bacterium (assembly GCA_963789255.1). Lineage (GTDB taxonomy): Bacteria > Pseudomonadota > Alphaproteobacteria > ATCC43930 > CGMCC-115725 > DATARH01. Next base: position 1,229,603 of record CAWBJW010000002.1, read on the forward strand.
TGCTCGATCGGGTCGATTGCCTCCGCCACCAGCCGCCGGGCGTCGACGGCCTTCTGGCGCGCCTCGGCGAGCGAGTAGACGCCCGCGGACCCTAACCCCATGTCGCGCCGCCGGCCGGCGAGCTGAAACCGGAAGATCCAGGTCTTCGCGCCGGTCGGGGCGACTTGAAGATAGAGCCCGCCACCATCGGCAAAGAGCCCCGGCACCTTTTGTGTTTGAACCTGTCGCGCCGTCAGCCCGGCGGCTTTCCTTGGCATTCGCCTACCCTTTTGCCCATCATCTTACCCATCATAGAGCCGTGGATTGCGATGGTCAAGCGTGGATGGGCGTGGACAACGCGGCGGAATTAACCCAGCTTTTCTGCGGTATTCTGCGACAATCGTGGATGAGCGTGGACGGGTAGGTGGCGGAGAGGGAGGGATTCGAACCCTCGGTCCCCCGCAAGGAGGACAACGGTTTTCGAGACCGCCCCGTTCGACCGCTCCGGCACCTCTCCCTCCGAACGGCGGCAACGCCTTAGCACGGCCGGCCTTAGAGCATCAAGCGAGCGAGGACGCGAGTTGGATCCGGCTTGGATCTGCCATCCTGCTTCCCCCTCGGGTTGTGCGAACGCTGGTTGACAGCCGCCTGACGATGCTCCAACTCTGCGCGCAGTCTATCGGGAGATTGGTGATGGCGCTCGACCTGCTGATCAAGAACGGCACCGTAGTGGACGGCTCGGGCATGCCGCGCTTTCGCGCCGATGTCGGCGTCAAGGCCGGGCATATCGTCGAGATCGGCCGCATCCGCGCCCCGGCCGAGCAAACTATCGACGCCGACGGCCTGATCGTCGCGCCCGGGTTCATCGACGGCCACACCCATATGGACGCGCAGATCGCCTGGGACCCGATCGGCAGCTGCTCGTGCTGGCATGGCGTCACCAGCGTCATCATGGGGAATTGCGGCTTTGCGCTGGCGCCGTGCAAGCCCGCGGACCGGGAATGGTTCGCCCGCTGCCTGACCGCGGTCGAGGACATCCCGACCGAGGCGATGCTGGCCGGCATCGAGTGGAACTGGGAAACCTTCCCCGAGTATCTCGCCAATGTCGAGCGCCTGCCGAAAGCGCTCAATTACGGCATGTATATCGGGCATTCGGCATTGCGCATGTATGCGATGGGGCGGCGTGCGCTCGATGAGCGAGCCAGCGAAGACGATCTGCGGGTCATGGCAGAGGCCGTCGCGCAGGCGATCCGCGTTGGCGCGCTGGGACTGTCAACCTCGCGCGCGACGACCCACGTCACCCCGGACGGGTCGCCGGTCGCCAGCCGCATCGCCGATTGGGAGGAGATCGACCGCCTGGTCGGCGCGATGGCCGCGCTCGATTCCGGCATCTTCCAGATCGGCCCGGATATTTCCGGCGGGGCAGCGCAGCGCGTCTTTCTCGACCGGCTGCGCCGGGTCGCGCTCGACAGCGGGCGCCCCATTATGTTCGGCACGCTGGCGACGAAGCAGGGCGTCGAGCCCAACCCGTGGGATTATCAGATGCGCTGGATGGACGAGACGGTCGCCGCCGGCGGACGTGTGTATGGCCAGGCGACGACCCGCTCGATCAACGCGGTCTTCTCGCTGCGGTCCTACCTGCCGTTCGACACATTGCCGGGCTGGAAGGCGCTGCGCGCGTTGCCGCTCGACGAGCAGAAGCGCCGCCTCGCCGATCCGCAGGTGCGCCGAACGCTCGTCGCCGAGGAGGCGCTGATGAAGCCGAAGGGCACCGAAATGCAGGGCGGTGGCGCCGCGACGACCGACCCCAGGAAGCCGGATTACGCCAATCTCTTTCCGATGTTCGATGTCGATTGGGACGATCCGAGCGTCGCCGATTTGGCGCGGCAGCAGAACAAGCATCCGGTCGAGGTGATGATCGATCTTGTGCTCGAAAACGACAACCGCGTCTTTGTCCAGCCGCTGGTTAACGAATCGCCCGACGACGTGCTCGGCCTCCTGCAGCACCCGCGCACCCTGGCGACCTTCTCCAATTCCGGCGCGCATGTCTGCCAGGAGATGGGGTCGTCGTTGCAGACCCATCTGCTGAGCTACTGGGTGCGCAAGCGCGAGCAATTTACCCTTGAGCAGGCGGTGCGCATGCTGACCTTCGACAACGCCTCGGCGTGGGAATTGGAAGGCCGCGGCCTCGTGCGCACCGGCTATGCCGCCGACCTCGTCGTGTTCGATGAAGCGCGCATCCGGCCGTGCCTCCCGACCGTCGAGGAGGATCTGCCGGGCGGCGCCCGCCGGCTGGTGCAGAAGGCCGAGGGGATCGCCGCGACGATCGTCAACGGCGCCGTCGCCTTCGAGAACGGCGAGACCACCGGCGACTTTGCCGGGCAGGTGTTGAAGGGCCGGCTGGCAAGGGCGGGATGAACTTTGGTTGCGCGGGGATTAACTGTGAACTAAGTTTGATTAGTTTAATCGATCGAATTGCGATGCGGACTGTCAACATCCACGAAGCCAAGACACATCTGTCGCGGCTGGTCGACCGCGCTGCGAAAGGCGAGCCCTTCATTATCGCCAAGGCGGGCAAACCGCTGGTCAAGGTGGTGCCGCTCGACGCCCCCCTGCCGGCGAGATGAAGCGGTTCGATTTCATGGCCGGGCAGATCTCGGTCCCCGACGATTTCGACACGATGTTCGCGGACGAGATCGAAAAAGAATTCTACGGCGAGGAATGAGACTGTTGCTTGATACCCACGTGCTGCTGTGGGTTGTGAGCCAATCGAGGCGGCTCTCGCCGCAAGGGCGACAACTGATCGGCGATCCAAATAACGAGCTGTTGTTCAGTGTGGCCAGTATCTGGGAGGTCGCCATCAAGCACGGGCGCGGTCGCACCGATTTTCAGGTGGACCCGCGATTGCTGCGGCGGGGCCTGCTCGATAACGGCTATCGCGAGACTCGCGGTAACCGGGCGGTTGCGATCGGCGACCTGCCGCCGCTGCACAAGGACCCGTTCGACCGCATTCTGGTGGCGCAGAGCGTCGTCGAGGGCATTACGCTGCTGACCTCCGATCCGCTGGTGGCGCAATATCCGGCGCCGGTGCGGAGGGTATGAGCAGGGAGACTTTGCGATGGCCTACACGATCCTGCGCGGCGGGTTGGTCCTCGACATTCATGCCGGCACCGCCGTGCCGGCCGATATCCTGATCGAGGACGACACAATCCGCGAAATCGGTGCGCCCGGGTGTCCCGCGCCGGCAGAGGCGCATGAGATCTCGGCCGCCCACCGGCTGATCCATCCCGGCCTCGTCAATGCGCATACCCATTCGCACGGCAACCTCGCCAAGGGGATGGGTGACCGCTGGACCCTCGAATTATTGCTGACCGCGGCGCCGTGGCTCGGTGGCAACCGCGGCACGGAAGACATCCAGCTGTCGGCAACGCTCGGCGCGGTCGAAATGGTGCTGAAGGGCTGCACCGCCTGCTACGATCTGTTCTTCGAATGGCCGGTGCCGAGCCGCGACGGGATGGCGCTGGTCGGTCAGGCCTATGCCGAAGTGGGCATGCGCGCGGTGATCGCGCCGATGGTCGCCGACCGCAGCTTTTACGAGGCGATCCCCGGCCTGGCCGAGGCCTTGCCATCGGCCTTGCGCGAGCCGGTCGCAGCCTTGCGGCTGGCGCCGGGCGAAGCGACGCTGGCGGCAATCCGCACCGGATTGCGCGACTGGTCGTTCGACCGCGCGATGATCCGCCCCGCCGTCGCGCCGACCATCCCGCAGCATTGCTCGGATGCGTTCATCCTGGGCTGCGCCGGGCTGGCGCGCGAGTTCGACATCGGCTTGCACAGCCATGTCGCCGAGTCGAAGGTCCAGGCGGTCGCCGGAATCAGGCTCTATGGCGAAACCCAGACCGCGCATCTCGACCGGCTCGGCGTCCTGGGGCCGCATTTCACCGTCGCGCACGGGGTCTGGCTCGACGATAGCGACATGGCCCGGCTCGGCGACCACGGCGCCGGGGTGGCGCACAACCCGGGCAGCAACATGCGCCTCGGCTCGGGGCTCGCCGATACCCGCGCGATGCTCAACGCGCACGTCAATCTCGGCATCGGCACCGACGGCGCGTCGTGCTCCGACAACCAGAACATGTACGAGGCGATGCGGCTGGCCTCCTTCGTCTCGAAGGTGCAGGGGCCGGACTGGCAAAACTGGCTGACGACCCGCGAGGCGGCATTGGCGGCGACCGAGGGCGGCGCCCGCATCCTCGGCTTCGAGGGTCGCATCGGCCGGATTGCGCCCGGCTACAAGGCCGATCTGGTGCTGCTCGACCTCGATCACCCGAACTGGCTGCCGTTCAACGATCCGGTCAACCAGCTGGTCCATTGCGAGGACGGCACCGCGGTCGACAGCGTGATGATCGGCGGCCGAATGGTCGTCGAAAATCATCGGGTGCTGACCGTCGATCTCGAACGCCTGCGCGACCGCGCCGCCGCGTCGCGCGACCGGCTCGCCGCCGCCAACGCCGGCAACCGCCGGCTTTACGAGGCGCTGGCGCCGGTGGTCGGCAGCTATTGCCCGGGTCTGGCGCGCATGCCTTACCACGTCCACCGCTACGGCGCGCGGCTCGACTAGCCCCGCTAGCCGGAGAGCGGCGGCAAGGGCGGGTCCACGCCGGGGTCGAGCTGCATGTCGAAGGCGGTCAAGAGCGCCGCCGTCGAGGCGTAATTGCCCATCAGCGCGACCAGATCGACCAGCCTGCCGCGGCCGAACAGCCTGAGAGCGCGCGCGAAGGTCGCCGAACTCACCCGGCGTGCGCCGAAGATCTCGCGGCCGAGCGCGATGACCGCCGCGTCGGTCTCGTCGAGGCCGCCGATGTCGCCGCGGTGCCGGATGATCTCGATGATTTCGGCCGGGATGCCCTCGGTCCGGGCTGCCGCTTCGTGCGCGGACCATTCGAACTGACTGTCGAGCTCGCGCGCCGTGGTCAGGATCGCGAGTTCCCGGACCCGGCCGCCCAGCCCCGCCCGATAGCGCAGATAGCTGTTGAGCGGGCGCGCGTACCGCGACAGATCGGGGCTGTGCAGGGTGATCCCTCCCGGACCGCGCAGCCCCCGCAGCGTGCCGCCCTTCGGGTCGGCAAGGCGGTCGTAGATTTCCCGGCCGGCGGCATCGAGTTCGTCGCGCTCCGGCAAGGGCAGCCGGCATCCCGATCGGGGATCGATGTCCGCTGGGTCCATTAGCGGTGTCCGTGGTTTGTGCCTCGTTTGCACCCGGCTCGACCGATGCGAGCCGCACCAATCGCCGACGATCATCACGCGGGGTCGCAAGACTGACAAGGGAGTGCGAGCATGGAGGCGGCAATCATGGTCCCCGGCAGGTCGCCGCCGCGCCCATGTCGAGGCCGACCGGCACGTCGGCAAGATCGTGATCCCGGTTTAGGGTCGTCCTGCGGCTTGCCGGCACAACGCCGCTGAGCGGGATCGCCTCATGCAAAGAACGTGCTGTCGATGTTGGTGATGCCGATCAGGGTCATCGTCGTGCCGTCGGGCAGGGTGATCAGCGTATTGCCGTTGCTGGTCTGAGCCGACGCGACGACGCTGTCGATCGCAGCGGTCGTGTCATTGGGGAAGAAGATGCGGTCGCCGGCGCTCTGGCTGAAGCCGCTGACCGTATCGCTGCCCTTCGTCCCGTTGTCGCCGACCAATTCGGCGCCGGGGAAATTGGCATGGTCGATATCGACGGTGAGCTTTCCCGACCCGCCGGCAATCGTATCGCCCCCGCCGCCCGCCCACACCGTCGTCGAGCCGGTTCCCCCAGTAATCGCCTGCGATCCGGCGAGGCCATTGAGCAGATCGCTGCCGCTGCCGCCAGTTATCGTATCACCCGTGGCGCCAATAACGGTGGCGGCCCCGGTACCGGTGCTGCCGGTGATCGTGTCGCCGGTGCCGCCAAGGATGTTGGAAGTGCCGGACCCGCCGCCGATCCGCTGCCCGCCGAGCGAGCCATCGACAGACAGCGAGCCGGCGCCGCCGGCGATCGTGTCGCCGGCTCCGCCCCACACCGTCGTCGCGCCGCTGCCCCCGGTGATCTGCTGCGACCCGGCGAGACCGTTGATCAGATCGGAGCCGGGGCCGGCGGTGATCGTGTCGCCCGCGGCGCCGATGATGACGGCGGCCCCGGTTTTGGCGCTGCTGCCGGTAATCGTATCGCCGGCGCCACCGAGAATGGTCGAGCCGTTAGATCCGCCGGCGATCCCTTGGCCGCCCAGCGTACCGTTGACGGACATGGGGCCGGTCCCGCCGACGATCGTGTCCCCCGCGCCGCCCCAAACGACCGTGTAGCCGGTGCCTCCGGCGATCAACTCCGGCCCGGCCAGGCCATTGATCAGATCGGTATTGCCGCCGGTGATCGTATCGCCTTTGGCGCCGATAATCGTGCTGGTGCCGGAGCCGCTGCTGCCGGCGATCGTGTCCGCGGGGCCGCCGCGGATCGTCGAAGAGCCGGGTCCGCCAGCGATCAGCTGTCCGCCCAGCGTGCCGTCGATCATCGCGGCCCCTGCCCCGCCGGTAATCGTGTCGCCGGCTCCTCCCCACATGGTCGTCGAGCCGCCTCCACCGGTGACCGACTCCGCCCCGGCAATCGCGTTGATCAGATCGATCCCGAACCCGCCGGTGATCGTGTCGTTTTGGGCCCCGATGATGGTGCTGGCCCCGACGCCGGCGGTGCCGGTAATCGTATCCCCGGCGCCGCCAAGAATGACCGAGGACCCGGAGCCGCCGCTGATCAGCTGCGACCCGAGCGAGCCGTCGATCCGCACGGTTCCGTTCGCGCCCGCAATCGTGTCGCCAGCGCCGCCCCATATGGTTGTTGCGCCGCTGCCTGCAGTGATCAGCTCCGGTCTGGCAATCCCATTGATCAGATCGTTGCCCGATCCGCCGGTGATGGTATCGAACGTCGCGCCGATGACGGTCTGCGCACCGTTGCTGAGCAGCGTGATCGCATCGCCGGTGCCGCTGTCGGCAATGCCGAAATTGCCCGCCAGCAGTTGCACGGTTTGCCCGGTTCCGCCCGGCAGGAGGGCGGCGCTCTGATAGCCCAAAGTGAACGCCACGCTGAAAGACGCGGTCGGGGCGGTGACCAGCTCCAGATTGAACTCGCCGTTGATGCCCAGCGGCAGATTGCTGCCGTCAGCAGTCCTGACGACGTTGACCGGTTCGCCTGGCGCGAAAAAGGAGTATTGGTTTCCGGGAGGTGTGGTTTGGGTCATCCGAAAAATCCCGTGCGATGCGTTGCCGACGTTATCGCTGGATTCGCGACGTACATTTCATATCGACAAAATCGCCGCAAAAATCGCGGTCGGATCGTAGCCGATTACTTTGATTTCGACAAGCTCACCCGCCGCAGCGACGCTGATGACTGCGATCAGAGCCCTGTTGCGACAGGGCGCCGTGTACATGTCCAAGCGCAAGCGGGGGAAGGCAGGGGGCGGATCGCGGGTGACGCGCGGCGCCGTTTGACGCAGTTTGGCGGGATGAGCAACCCGCCCGCGATGGCGACCCGTTCGCGCCTCCAACCGGCCTGGCTGATGCTCGGCGGCGCCTTCACCACGTTCGCGATCGGCGCCGCGCTGATGCAGTCCTACACGGTCTATCTCGTCGCCTTCATCGAGGAGTTCGGCTGGAGCCGGGCCGAGACCTCGCTCGCCTATTCTGTCTCGCAGCTGGTGGCCGGAGGGAGTTCGCCCTTTGTCGGGGCGCTCGTCGACCGACTCGGACCGCGGCGATTGTTGCTGCTCGGCGGGGGATTGCTGGTTCTCGGGCTGGCCGGCAGCGCCTTGGTGACGGCGCTCTGGCAGATCGTCGCGCTCTACGGGGTGGTGATGACGATCGGGGCGAACTGCCTCGGGCTGGTGGTTTTCGTTCCCATCCTGTCGCGGCATTTCGTGCGCCGGCGCGGCATGGCGATCTCGATCGTCCAATCGGCCAACGGCTTCGGCCGCGCTGTCTCGGCGCCCCTGGTGCAGCTCGGGGTTTCTGGGATCGGCTGGCGCCCAACCTATCTGGTGCAGGCCGTCTTGATGGCCATCGTCGTGCTGCCGCTGGCGGCGCTGTTCCGCCGCGCCGATCCGGTTCCCTCCGCGATCGGCGACGGCACCGTGCCGGCTGGGAATTCCACCGCGGTGCCAGGAGCAGCGCCGCGCCCGGGCTGGACCCTCGGCGAAGCGGTGCGCACCCCGCATTTCTGGCTGTTGTTTGCGGTCTACCTGTTCACCGGCCTGGGCAGCTTCTTCGTCTCGCTGCATCAGCTCGCCTTCGCGATCAACATCGGTTTCCCCCCGATCTATGCCGCCGAAGTCTTGGGGATGGGGGCGTTCCTCGCGGTCTTCGGCACGATCGTCACTGGCACCTTGTCGGATTATATCGGCCGCGAGGTCTCGGCGATCCTCGCCTACGGGTTCTCGATCGTCGGGGTGATTTGCGCCCTTCTGATCACCAGCCCCGACCAGCATCTGCTTTTATGGCTGCACGCCTGCTTCTTCGGACTGACCTGGGGCGCGCGCGGCCCGGCGATCACCGCCAAGACCGCCGATCTGTTTCCCGGCCACCAGCTTGGAACGATCCTCGGCGTCATTACGATTGGCAGCGGTATCGGCGCCGCGGCCGGCTCGTGGGGCGCCGGCTGGATCTTTGATCTGACCGGCAGCTACCGGGTCGCGTTCAGCCTGTCGATCGCGTCCTACCTTTGCGGCGTCGTCGCGTTCTGGGCGTTGCGCCGGCCGCCGGTACGAAGGTCTGGCCCGGCTTCCTGACTAGCGCCTCGACCGTCGCGAGCCGTCCCTCCTGATAGCTGCGTGTGCCGTTGATGCGCATTTGCCGAATGCGCTCCCCCAGCACGATCTCGATGCCAAGCGGCGACACACGACCGGATTTCGAGCCGCTCGCGGTCGCGGATCTGCGCCGGCAAGGTTTCGGCGCTCGTATCCCGGAACGAGACGATCGCAAACCCGGCCGCGAGCAGATCGCGCCGGGTCTCCTCAGCGGTCGCCAGGAAACTCGTCGCCGGCGTCGTCGCCCAGGGCTGCGGATAATAGGGTTCGCCGTTCGGGCCGGCACAAACATTCGCCAATGCCAGCACTCCGCCCGGCTTCAGTACGCGGAAGGCTTCGCGGTAGAACCCCGCCTTGTCCTCGATGTTCATCACGACATTGTGCGAATAGGCACGGTCGAATTCGCCGTCCGCCACGGGCAGGGCGAGCGCGCTGCCCTGGATGATGCGGACCCGATCGGTCATCCCGCACGCGGCGTTCAACGCCTCCGCCGCCTCGCAGAATTCCGGGGTGAGGTCGACCCCGGTGACATGAACTCCGCGCTTCGCCGCGATCCAGCGTGCCGGGCCGCCTATCCCCGAGCCAATGTCTATGATCCGCTCACCGGGCTGAGAATCGAGCAACGATGCCAGCTCTTCGGTCGCGAGGACGCCGCGCCCGTGAAAATGATCGATCGACGCCAGCGCATCGACGGTGATCGGCGCGTTCGGCCCGTTGGCCGCGCGTAATGCCGCGAGCACCCGCTCGGCGATGCCGGCGCTGCCATAATGCTGTGCGACCGGGTTTGCCGTCGCCATCGCCGTCCTCTCGCTTGGCTTTCACCGGTCACGATGCTAGTGGATCGATTTTAACGTTTGCCTCCCGCGTTTGACAGCGGCGAGGATGGCATCGGCGGATTTGGTCCAGACGAACGGCTTGGGCTTGTCGTTGGCTTCGGCGATGAAGCGGTTGATGGCGGCCTGAAGCTCGACGATCGATTTGAACACGCCGCGTTTCAGCCTTTGGCGGGTGAGCCTGGCAAACCAACCCTCGACGGCATTGGCCCAGGAGCATGAGGTCGGGGTGAAATGGAAGGTGAAGCGCGGATGGCGGACGAGCCGATCGCGCACCGTGGGATGCTTGTGGGTGGCATAATTGTCGAGCACCACGCGGACCTCCTTGCCGGCCGGCACGTCGCGCTCAACGGCATTGAGAAAGCGGATGAATTCCTGATGTCGATGGCGTTGCATGCAGCGGCCGATGACCTTGCCTTCGAGGACATCGAGGGCGGCGAACAGGGTGGTGGTGCCGTTTCGCTTATAATCGTGGGTCATGGTGGCGCAGCGTCCCTTCTTCATGGGCAGCCCCGGCTGGGTGCGATCGAGGGCCTGGATCTGGCTTTTCTCGTCAATGCTGAGCACGACGGCATGGGCCGGCGGATCGATATAGAGACCAACCACGTCCTTGAGCTTCTCGGCGAATTTGGGATCGTTGGAGAGCTTGAAATTGCGCACTCGATGCGGCTGGAGGCCGTGGGCCTTCCAGATCCGCCGCACCGAGGACGGGCTGATCCCCACTGCCTGGGCCATCGCCGGGGCGGTCCAGTGGGTGGCCTCATGCGGCGGGGTTTGGTTGGTCAGCGCGACGACACGATCGATCGTCTCGATCGGCAAGGGCGGGATGCGCGAGGGCCGGGTCTTGTCACGGGTGAGCCCATCAACCCCGGCCTGCATGAAGCGCTCCTGCCAGCGCCATACGGCTTTCTTGCCCTTGCCGACCGCGCGCGTGACCGCGTTGGTGCCTTTGCCGTCGGCCGTCAGTACAATCATCCGGGCACGCCAGACGTGCTTCTGCGGGCTGTTGCGATCCCGGATGATGGCGTTCAGCCGAACCCGATCGTCCGGCGTCAAGGTGATCGATATTCCTGGGCGCATGGTGCAGAATCGCACGAAACCGCACCCTGCGGAACCCCTATCGGGACCCTTCCGTCAGGTGTGATCCACTAGGCCGTGTGGACTGATTTGATGGAGAGGAAGATATAGGATTCACAAACGGCGGGATCGGTGATTCATAGCAGGTCGGTTTGGGGGAGCCGAGCATGCTGACGAAGATGACGGACGCCGATTGGGGGATTGTGGTTGACGCGTTTCGGGCGGCGCGCCCGCGCCGCGGCGACAAGGGGCGGGACGACCGCAAGTTCCTGGAGGCGCTGCACTTTTTCGCGGTTCACAACATCACCTGGCGAGCCTTGCCGGCGGAATTTGGCAATTGGAACAGCGTATGGAAACGGTTTTGGCGGCTCAGCCAGCAGGGCGTCTTCGAGGCGATGCTGGCGATTTTGGCCGGGATGAGCGGCACCGCCCACCTCGTCCAGATGGTCGATTCGACGATCGTGCGCGCCCATGTCTCGGCGGCCGGCGCAAAAGGGGGCAGCAACGCCAGGCCCTCGGCCGCTCGCGCGGCGGGTTTTCCACCAAAATCCACCTGAAGACCGATTTCGACGGCTTGCCGTTGGCCTTCCATCTGACCGGCGGCGAGGCCAGCGACAGCCGCAATTTCGCACTCCTGCCCGACATCGGCCCGGACATCACGCCGCGCGCCGTTCTCGGCGACAAGGGCCACCACGCCAAGGCCAACCGGGAGGCGGCGCGCCGTCGCGGCATCTGCCCCGTCATCCCCTACCGCGAGAACACCAAACACAAGCCCGCCTTCTTTCCCAAAATCCTCTACGCCGGACGCGCCCACATCGAGCACGGCAACGGCAAGCTCAAGCGCTTCAAACGCATCGCCTTGCGCTGCGAGAAGACCGCGCAGAACTTCGCTGCCTTCGTTTCCCTCGCTTGCACGTTCATCTTGGTCAAATCCGTCCACACGGCCTAGCCATCAACGCGCCCTGATGAATGCGATCAAGCTATTGAGATAATTGGTGAGCCCGTCGGGATTCGAACCCGAGACCTACTGATTAAAAGTCAGTTGCTCTACCGGCTGAGCTACGGGCTCTCTCGATGGGGTTGGATGGGAGTCTCCGTTCCTTCGGGACTACCGCGGGTTGCCGCCGTGGTGCCAGGGCTTGTGCTGGGCCAGGATATCGCCCAGCCGCGCTCGGGACAATCTCGGCGATTGCCCGGGAGAGATGAAGCTCGTCTTCAGGCATTGCCGAAGCGGGCGTTGCGCAGCATCGTAAAGCCCTTCACCAGCTCGCGGATCCCCCGATCGATCGGCCAGTCCGGGGTCCAGCCGGTCGCCTCGAGTTTCGCATTCGATACGATGTAATCGCGCTTATCCGGATCTTCCCCGATCGGCGCCTCGACGTAGACGAAATGCGGGATTTGCTCCTTGATCTTGGCGCACAATTCCAGCTTGGACAGATTGGCCTCGGACAATCCGACATTGTAAGCCTCATTGTTCATCTGGGCATAGTTGGCGATCGCATGCATGAACGTCTTGGCGACATCGCGAATGTGAATGTAATTGCGCTTGAAATGGCCTTCGAAAACGATCACCGCGCGATCGGTGACCGCCCGGTAGGTAAAGTCGTTGACGAGGAGATCGATCCGCATCCGCGGCGACATGCCAAACACCGTCGCGAGCCGCAGCGTGACGCCGTTGCCGCTGTCCAAAATCGACCGTTCGGCCTCCACTTTTGTCATGCCGTAGAGGGAAACCGGGCGAAGCGGCGACTCCTCGGTACAATACTGGTTCTTGTCGCCGATGCCGTATCCCGAATTGGACGTCGCAAAGACGAGCCGTTGGCTCGGGCTGAGCATGCCGACAAGCTTGATCACCGCGTCGCGATTGACGGAGACGGCGTTGAAGGGGTTCTGAGCGCATAGCGGGGCTCCGACCAGGGCCGCGAGGGGCATCACGATGTCGGCCCCGGCGACGAGCTTGCGCAGCAAGCCGTCGTCGCGCACATCGCCCTTCACCGGCGAAAAGGTATCAAACCGGCAGCAATCGGCGAGCGCGGTGTCGCCTTCGGGAAACCGGTCGAGCAACGTGACGTGATAGCCCGCCGCGAGCAGCGTCGGCACCATGACGCAGCCGATATAGCCGGCGCCCCCGGTTATCAGAATCCGATCGCGCATCGCCATCCTTTCCGGTAAGTCCCGCTACGGAGGCAATTCCATTCGCCGCAAAGACGCTCCGGCAAATCCGCCCTTGGGCGGGATCAACCCGTAATCATATCGCCGGGGGCATCGGCATACGGACGAGTGTCCCGCACGACGCAGCGCCGGCGAGCTAATAGTGTTGCATCTCGGAAATGTCCAGCCTCATCCCACCCCGCAGCACGACGGCGCCGCCCGCGGCATGGCCTGGCGGAGGTCCTTGTCCGGGTCGGCGACCCTCTGTTACGACTGGCGCGGCCGGCAGAGCCCGCATCTTCGTGCTCGCGCTGGAGGAGGAATGGGGTTGCGCCGCAACATCCTGTGCGTGATCGGCACCAGACCCGAAGCGATCAAGATGGCGCCGGTGATCAGCGCGCTCAGGGCGCATCCGGCGGGCTTCGCGGTCACCGTGGCCGTCACCGCGCAGCATCGCGACATGCTCGACCAGATCCTGGCGAATTTCAACATCCGGCCGGACATCGACCTCGACATGATGACGCACGACCAGTCCCTGCCGGAACTGACCGCCCGGCTGATGCCGGCGCTCGATCGGGTCTTGGCCACGACCGAGCCGCATTTCGTTCTGGCGCAGGGCGACACCACGACCGTTCTGGTCACCGCGCTGGCCTGCTTTTACCGAAAGATGCGCTTTGGCCACGTCGAAGCCGGCTTGCGCACGCACGATATGGCTAGCCCCTTTCCCGAAGAGATGAACCGCACGCTGGTCGGCCGCCTGGCCACCCGGCATTACGCTCCGACGCAGAGCGCGGCCGCCAATTTGCGCCGCGAGGGCGTTGCGGCGGGATCAATCATCGTCACCGGCAACACCATCATCGACGCGCTTTATCACATGGCCGCCCTGATGCCGGCATTGCCGTTTGCGATCCCGCCGGATCGCCGGCTGGTGTTGGTCACCGCCCATCGCCGCGAGAATTTCGGCGCGCCGTTCGAAAAAATCCTCGACGCGATCGCCGGGCTGGTCCGCGGCCACTGCGATATCGAGATCGTCTACCCGGTGCATCCCAACCCCAATGTTCGCGAGCCGGCCTATCGCCTTCTCGGCCATCTCGACCGGGTGCAGCTTATCGAGCCGCTCGATTACGCCGGCTTCGTCGCGGCGATGGTGCGCAGCCACCTGATCATCACCGACAGCGGCGGCGTGCAGGAGGAGGCCCCCGCCCTCGCCAAGCCTGTGCTGGTGCTGCGGCAGCAGACCGAGCGGCCGGAAGCGGTCGAGGCCGGGGTGGTGCGGATCGTCGGCGTCGAGACCGCGGACATCCTGCGCGAGGCGGGCCGGCTGCTGACCGACCCGGCAGCGTATGCGGAAATGGCCAAGGGGGTCTCGCCCTACGGCGACGGCAACGCGTCCGCGCGGATCGCCGCCTCGCTGGCGCGCGATCTTCCGTAAAGTCCGGGCCAATCGCCTTTTATGAGGAGGGGGTTCATGGCGACGAGCAGCAAAATCCGCGTCGGGATCGTCGGGGCCAGCGCCGACCGGGGGTTCGCCTCGATTGCCCATATCCCGGCCTTGCGCGCCCTTTCGCAGTTCGAGATCGCCGCGGTGTGTACGACCCGCCAGGAATCGGCCGAGGCGGCGGCGCGGCATTACGGGGTCCCTTTGGCGTTCTCCGATCCGGAAAAGCTTGCGCAACATCCCGATGTCGACCTGGTCACGGTCAGCGTCAAGGTGCCCGATCACTATCGCCCGGTAATGGCCGCGGTCGAGGCGGGGAAACACGTCTATTGCGAGTGGCCGCTCGGCCGCGACACCGGCGAGGCGATGCGGATGCTCGACGCGGCCGAACGCCGGGGTATCCGTCATGCGGTTGGGCTCCAGGGCCAGGTGTCGCCGGCGATCAACTACGTCAAGGATCTGGTCGCCGAGGGCTATGTCGGCCGGGTGCTGACCGCGACGATGATCGGCGTTGCCCCGAACTGGGGCACTTCGATCGACCGCGCCTTTCAGGCAGATCGCGCCAACGGGGCCAACCTGCTGACGATCACCGGCGGCCATCAGGTGGACGCGCTGTGCCATTGCCTCGGCGAATTCCGCGAGCTTGGCGCGTTCGTGGTCAGCCAGCGCGACCGCATCCCGTTGGAGCAAACCGGCGAGTTGGTCGCCAAGACCTCGCCCGACCAGCTCGTCGTCAATGGCATTCTCGGGGGCATTGCGGCGGATGGCGCGGTCGTGTCGTTCCAGATCCGTGGTGGCATGACGCGCGGGACCGAGTTTCTGTTCGAGATTCACGGGGAGGACGGCGACCTCGCGCTTGCCGCCACGACGCGCGCCTCGATGCAGCGGCAGGAGCTGCGGTTGCAAGGCGCACGGGGCGCCGCCAAGGAGCTTGCCGACCTGCCGGTTCCGGCAAGATACCGCTGGGTCCCGGACGGGGTGCCGCCGGGGTCTCCCTACAATGTCGCCCAGCTATACGCCCGCCTGGCCGAGCGCATCCGCGACGGCAAGCCGGTCAGCCCCGGCTTCGATGCAGCCGTCACCCGCCATCGCCTCATCGATATGATCGTGCGCGCCTCGGACACCGGGATCAAACAGACGCCATAGCGAAACCGCGGCAATGATGCCAATCTCCGCACGCGGAGAGGCGTCGCCGCGCGCCGCGCAGGTGAAGGAGGAGGTCATGCGCAGGGTCGGACGCAACAGCGTCACCGAGATCTATTTCGCCGGGTGCAACCCCGGCTTTATCGAGACCAGCGACGGCTATGTGATGATCGACTCGCCGCAGCAGCCGATCGATGCGGTGCGCTGGCGCGAGATGCTCGAAGAGAAGGCGCCGATCCGCTATCTGATCAACACCGAACCGCACGGCGACCACATCTCGGGTAACGCCTATTTCCCCAAGGCGACCATCGTCGGCCAGGTCAAATTGCAGGAGTGCTTTGAACGATATCTCAGCGCGTTCGGCAGCATCGACGAGAAGCGCGAACGCTTCAAAGCGACCGACCCCGACAGCGTCTGGCTGGTCGGCCATCCCGACTACCCGCCGTCCAACCCGCCGACCCTGACATTCACCGACACGCTGACCCTCCATGTCGGCGACCATACCTTCGACATCATCCACATGCCGGGCCACACCGCGCCGCAAACCTCGATCCATGTGCCCGAAGAGGGGGTCGTCTTCACCGGCGACAACGTGTTCCACAAATGCCGGACCTGGATGCAGGAATGCGATCCCTGGGAATGGCTGGCCGCGCTCGACCAGATCGCCGCGCTCGATGTCGAGACGATCGTGCCCGGCCATGGCGAGCCTTGCGGCAAGGCCTATTTGAAGGAGCAGGCGCAGATCGTCGAGAACTGGGTCGGCTTTGTCGAAGCCTATGTCGATCGCGGGGTCGGGCCCGAGGAAATCTTGAAGGAGCCGATCCCGGTCACCCGGCGGGATCCCTACCCGATCGGCCAGCGCCTCTTTATCCATGACGAGCGGCTGACCGGGCTCATCGTGCACAATTTGCACCGGCGCATCCTGGAGCGCAAAGCGGCGGCAGGCTGAGCCTGTATTGTCGTCCGGGCGCAGGTGACCGGAAGTAGAATCGCCGATGCCGGTCAGGGCAAGGGCTGCAACGCGACCCCGCGTCCTTCGAGACGGCGCTTCGCGCCTCCTCAGGATGAGGTTAAGTTTATGGTGGCAATAAGAAAAACTCTCATCCTGAGGAGCGCCCGACGGGCGCGTCTCGAAGGACGCACGGGCCGGTTATTCGCGTGCTGATTCTCAGCCTGCACGCCGGGCCGCACGATTTGTCGGCGGCGCTGTTCGATGACTACGCGATCCGGGCGGCGGTCGCCGAAGAGCGGATGAACCGGGTCAAGGGTTCGGGGGGCTTTCCGGAACAGTCGCTCGCCGAGGTGCTGCGCATCGCCGGGGTCGGGCGTCGCGACGTTAACGTGCTGGTGTGCACGCGCGGGTTCTTTCGCCGGCGCTATTTCACCTATTGGCGAGCACATGAGAAGCTGCGCGAGGGGCTGCGCCGCCTCGCCGGCCGCGAAAAGACCCGCGAGATGAATGTCGTCGTCGGCAAGCTCGGGCGCAGCGCCTACGAGGTGTTCGACGCCGGCGCCTTTCTTGCCGATCTCGGGCTGCGGCCCGACACGCGGCTCTATTTCTCGAACCACCATTTCAGTCACGCCCTGCCCAGCTTGTTCTTCACCGACTGGGACGAGGCGCTGCTGTACACGGCCGACGGCTCGGGCGACCAGGTCTATTACAGCCACAATTTGTTCCGGGATGGCGCACTGACCAACCTCTACGGCGACGATCGCTGGCTCGGGCGCGCCCATCCCTCCGGCAGTCTCGGCCTCGCCTATGGCTTCGTGACCGAGGCGCTGGGCTTCCGGATGAACCGCCATGAGGGCAAGCTGACCGGTCTTGCCGCCTATGGCGAACCAACACTTCTGCCGCAGATGCAGCGCCATTTCAGCATCTCGCCGGACGGCCGGGTCGAGATGGATTTCGCCAACGACCGTGCGCTGCGCGACCGCTTCCGCGCGCTGGCATTGACCGACAGAAGGGAGAACGCCGCCGCATCGGTCCAGGCATTGCTCGAATGGGGCATTCATCAATCCGTGCAAACCCTCCTGGGGCGGCACGCCGTGCGCCGTCTCGGCCTCGCCGGCGGCGTCTTCGCCAATGTCCGGCTCAATCGCCTGCTGGCCGAAAACCTGCCGGTTGACGAGGTCTTTATCGTGCCGCCGATGGGAGATGACGGCCTCGTTATCGGCGGCGCGCTGCAGTTCCTGCTCGACCGCGACGGGCTGAAAACATGGCTCAAGCAGCGCCATCGGATCAGCAACGTCTACTGGGGCGGCAGCCACGATCGCGGGCTGGCGGCGCGCCTCGCGGGCTCGGCCGGGATCGCCCGCTGCGCCGGCGATCCGGTGGGATTGACCGCCGACTGGCTCGCCGCGGGACGGATCGGTGCGCTCTATCACGGCCGCATGGAGTACGGCCCGCGCGCCCTGGGCGCCCGCAGCATCCTCGCCAATCCCGCCGATGCCCGCGTCAACCACACGCTCAACGAGCGGCTGCAGCGCAGCGAGTTCATGCCGTTTGCCCCCGTGATCGGCGATAATGACGCGGCCGACATATTCGACATCGGCGGGGTCAACCGCTACGCCGCGCGTTTCATGACGATCTGCTGCGCGGTGCATGAAGCGTGGCGCCAGCGGATCCCGGCGGTGGTGCATATCGACGGCAGCGCGCGGCCGCAGATCATCGCCCGCACCGACAACCCACTCTATTTCGATATCCTCGCCGCCTTCGCCGCGCGCACCGGACTGCCGGTGCTGGTCAACACCAGCTTCAACGTGCATGAGGAGCCGATCGTCAATCGCCCCGAGGAATGCCTGAAGGCGCTCAGGGACGGCCGGGTCGATTTCGTGACGACCGCGGATGCGGTCTGGATTCGCGCCTGAACCCCAAATCGCGCGGAACGCATTGCGGTATTTGCCGTTCGCGACATACGCGGGCGTTTTGGGAATGGCGCGGGCGCACGGCCGTTGTCTTTTCATAAACGGGCGTCGGGTTATAATGCCCGGCACTGTTTCAGGATTGGAGGATCGAAATGGCCATCAAGGGTTTTGCGAAACGCAGCGGACGCGGGCTGGCCGCGGCGGTCGCGCTGGTCGCGGCGATGTCGCTGACCGCAGCGCCGACCCCGGCCAAGGCCGGAGGGATCGGCACCGGGGCCGCGGTCGGCCTCGGGCTTGGCGCCTTCGCGCTCGGCAGCGCGCTCGGCGCGACCGGGGCGTATGGCTATCCGTACGGCGGCTACCCGTATGCCAACGGGTACTATTATCCGCCGGCTGCCTATTATCCGCCGGCGCCCTATTATCCGACCGCCCCGCGGAGCTGCTGGGACCCGTATTACCGGCGCTATTACGCGTGCTGAGCCCGGGGATTCGTAGGTAACGAGCGCCGGCGAGCGGGCGGCACGAGCGCTGCCCGCCTGCCGGCGGCTATGGACAATTTCGGCCCTATAAATATTTGGCCGGCCGAATCATCGCGCGCCACATATGCGCGACCGGGCTGTTGTCGAAGCCCAGCCCTTCCTTCGGCTGGCGGAAGTTGCGGCCGATCACGTCGGCAAACTCCTCAAGCTCGACATGCACGTCCGGATCGAACGAGTAGATGTCGTGGACGGTGATCATCCGGCCTGACATGTACCATTTGTGGTTACGCATCCGCTGGTAGTCTTCTTCGACATAGGCGTCGGGGCGATAATCGGCGCCGAACGTCTTCACGTAGGATTGCGGATACTCGTAGCCGACCGATTCGTCGGGATAGAAGCGCAATACCTGATGGGCGCGGATCGCCCACGTCACCTCGTCGTTGACATAGGGCTCGACCAGTTGCGCGCCCCAGTAACCGTGATCGCCGCGAATGAAGCCGATCGTCGATATGTCGTGCAGCAGGCAGGCGAGCACCATCTTCTCGCTGAGCCCGCCCCGGACCGCGTGCCGGGCGCTTTGCAACAGATGAGCGGCTGGACCGAAGCGGTATTCGAAGAAATCGACGAGGGTCGGCTTCTCGGGCATCGCCGGCAGGCGCGGATCGTCGCCCATCAGCACGCGCGCCCGCGGGTTCTTCGCCATCAGAGCGGCAGCGTTCGGCGCCGGGCCCATATCGGCGTCCGCCAGGCTGTAGAGGCGCGACTTGATGACGATGGTGTCGAGCTCGCGGCTCATCTGTTCTTCAAGCGCGTCGGCCCGTTGGCTCAGCGTCATTGTATCGTTCATCGCAGATCCTCCTGTAACAGCGCCCGGATGGCAGCCTAACAGAGACCGACCAGTGTCGTAATCCCCTTCGCCCACGCCCGAATTGCACGGCGGGGCTGCGTTTTGCGGCGGATGGCCCGCAGCCCTCTCGCTGTTTTTGCTGTAAATCTGCAGGAACTTTACAGCGCGTGTTTCATCTCCGCCCGCCGCGATCCTTTCGCCGCGGTCCGACTGTCGGAGGGACAATGCTAATATGGTAACCCTTGCCGCAATTGCAATAGCCGATTCTCAGCGAGGCGGCGAAGGCGATTAAGCGGCAAAAACTCTTGACTATTCGCGCTGAACGCTCATCAAGACAAGGGCGGCGAGCAACACGCCGATTGCTTCCGTTCCGATGGCGATCTGGCCGAGCATCATGCTGAGCAGGGTGCAGACAACGGTCGTTGATCCGATCAGCATCGGCATGGCGGCGATCCCCAAATGGAGGTCCGGGTAGAATCCGGGGGTTGACGGAACCGGAGAAGCGGCGCTGTAACGGGCGCGGGGAGCGATTTATTCCCGTGCCGGGAAAGCGAGAACCGGATGCCGGTACTCTATGTCGCACGCAGCGCCAGGCTCGGCCGCTGGGCATCCGATGTCGGCCTCGGCAAGCACGCCTACAAGGTCGGCGTTTCAGATGACGATCCGAAGGCGCTGGCCGCGGCCGGCTGGGCCGGCGAAACCGACTGGAAGATCGTGCGCCGCGACGAGGTCGAGGGGCTCTCCGAGGCCGAGGCGCTCGATCGGCTCGCCCGCAAGGAAAAGATGATCGACCCGAACCTCTATCCCAAGCTCAAAGGCGCCGTCGGGGTGTTCCGGGTCGCCGCGAACCGGGTCGAAAACCACATCATCGTCTCGCGCGCCCTCGCCGGCGACAGCGACCGCCACGACATGAAGCTGAAGCCCTCAGATTTCGCCGCCTATCTGGTCCACAACGCGCTGCGGTAAACGGGACTGCGGTGCGGCGGGGCTACGCCGCGCTGGACTTCGTCTTGTCCCTGAGCGCGGCGAGGGCGTCGGGGGTGTCGACATCGACGAGCACGCCGTCCGAATCCATCTCGACCTCGCAGACCAGCTCGGCGTAGTCGCCGATCAGGTGCTTGGCGCCGACATCGCCGGCAAGCTCGCCCATTTCCGGGAAGAAGCGCCTTGCCCACAGCACCGGGTTGCCGCGCTTGCCGCGGCGGGTCGGCACGATGATGGCGCGGCCTTCGAGTGGGTTGAACGCGGCGATCAGCCGGTCGAGGTCGCGCCCCGTCACCAGCGGCATGTCGGCGAGGCAGACGACGACGCCGTCGCACTCGGGCGGCAGTGCCGCGAGGCCGCGCTTCAACGAGGTCGACAGCCCCTCGGCAAAGGCCGGGTTGCGCACCCGCTCGACCGGCAATCTGCCGAGCGCGGCATCGACCGCATCGGCCTGATTGCCGAGGACGGCGACGATCGGCCGGGCATGCGACGACAACAGTCGCGTTGCGGTGCGCGCCACCATCGGCTTTCCATCGATCTCGGCCAGCAATTTGTTGGACCCCATCCGCCGCGACTGGCCGGCCGCCAGCAGCAGCGCTGCGATGCGCGGGCCGCGCGGGAGCTTCTTTTCCGCGGCTTTGACATCGGTCTCGCGCTCCGGCGCCGGACCCGCCTCGGCACGCGGCAGCGGTCGCGAGGGGATCTCGGCGAGGAGCCCGCCCGCGCCCATGCCCATGATCTCGCGCGGGCCGACCGGCACCCCGGCGACGAGCCGCTCCAAAACCCAGTCGAAGCCGTTGACTTTGGGCGAGCGCGCGCAGCCGGGCAGGCCGAGCACCGGTGTGTCCCCGACATGGGCGAGCAGCAAGAGATTGCCGGGATCGACCGGCATGCCGAAATGGTCGATCCGCCCACCCGCCATGACAACCGCCGCGGGGATCACGTCGCGCCGGTCGACGATCGCCGAGGCGCCGTGCACCAGCACCATGTCGATGCCCGCCGCGATCGCCGCGGCGATGCGCGGCGTCAGATCGGCGGCAGCATGCGCGCAGCGTTCCTCGGCGGCGAGCGTGCAGCCGAGCGCAGCGAGGCGTTGCTCGGTCACCGCGCGGGTCTTGTCGAGAATGCTTTCCTTCAAGCCCGGCAGCCGGGTCTGGATCAGCGCCACCCGGCGCGGCACAAACGCGGCGACGCGCAGCAGCTTCCCACCTTCCGCGGCAAAGCCGGCGGCGGCTTCCACCGCCGATTCCGGCACGGCGAACGGGATGATCTTGACCGTCGCGACCATCTGGCGCGGCTCGGCCACGGCAAAGGGCGGCAGCGTCCCCAAGGTTACCGCCTCGTCGACCGAATTGAGCCGGTCGAGCCGGTCGCGGTCGAAAACGAGGAGGCCGCGCGCCTCGGCAAACAAATTTGCCCGCCCGGTGAAGGCCGGCGCGGTCGCGATACCAGGCCCGGCGGCGGCGGCGGCGACCCGGTTCGCCGCCTCGTCCTCGCGAATGTCGCCGCGATCGAGCCGCGCCGCGACGATATGGCCGATCCCCGAAGCGACGATCGCCTCGACATCGGCAGGGCTCAGCACCCGGCCTTTCCTCAGCACCGCGCGGCCGAGCCTGAGGCTATGCGCCAGGATCGCCCCCTCGGCCTCAGCGACTGGAACCTTGCCGAATTTCACCGCACCAGCCCCAGAAAAACTCTCCTCGGCCGGGCTTGACCCGGCCACCCACGTCTTGATCTCGTCTTGTCGGTGGTCAAGACGTGGGTGGCCGGGTCAAGCCCGGCCGCGGGGTGTTTCCGTTTGCAGGTCATGCGGCCTCGGCCTTCCCGGCCTTGTCCTCGCCCCGGCGCAACACCTGGGTCATCTCGGCGAGGATCGAAATCGCGATCTCGGCCTGCGACACCGCGCCGATCGGCAGCCCGATCGGCCCGTGGATGCGGGCGAAGTCAGATTCGCCGAAACCGAGATCGGCAAGGCGGCGCAGCCGCGCGGCATGGGTCCGCTTGGAGCCGAGCGCGCCGATGTAGAAGCACTCCGAGCGCAGGGCCACGGCAAGCGCCGGATCGTCGAGCTTCGGGTCATGCGTCAGGGTCACGATCGCCGAGCGATGGTCAGGCTTCAGCCGCTCGAGCGCCTCGTCCGGCCAGTCGGTGGTCAGTTCGACGCCGGGAAAGCGCGCCTCGGTGGCAAAGGATTGGCGCGGATCGATGACGATCGCACGGTAATCGGTCAAGGCCAGCATCTGGGTCAGCGGCTGGGCGATATGCACCGCGCCGATTACGAAGCAGCGCCGCGGCGGGCTGAACACCTGGACAAAGACGCGGCCCGCCGGCGTGTCGAGGGTGAGGTTGCGATCGGTGCGCAGCGCCTCGCGCATCGCCGCGCTCTGCGCCTCGTCGAGCGGGAGGTCGCCGTCGAACCGGCCGCCGTCGAGCAGCAATTGCGCGCCGCTCCGCAATTCGGTGGCGAGCGCGACCGAGCGGGCCTCGCGCCCGGCGGCGATCACCGCATCGAGGTACTTCGTCTTCATTCGACGCGCTCGACATAGATTTCGATCTTGCCGCCGCAGGCAAGCCCGACCTCCCAGCGCCTGGTCGTCGGTGACCCCGAAATCCAAGAGGCGCGGCTTGCCGTCGCGGATCACCTGCTGCGCCTCGCCGATCACCGCGCCTTCGACGCAGCCGCCCGAGACCGAACCGACAAACGCGCCGCTGTCGGCCACCACGAGCTTGGCGCCGGCCGGCCGCGGCGACGAGCCCCAGGTCTTGACAACGGTTGCCAGCGCGACGCCCTGGCCCGCTTCGCGCCAGCGCGCCGCCTGTTCGAGGATTTCCGCCGTGTCGCTCATATTTCTCTCGCTCCGTAGCTTTCTTTCGCCATCGCCGCCGCGCTGTGCCGCTGGGCCGATGCGCTGATCACCTGGACGAGGGTTTCAAGGCTTTCCAGATTGTGCACCGGCCGGAACTCGTCGACATAGGGCAGCATCGCCCGCATCCCCAGAGATCTTGGTTCGAACCCTTCGTAGCGCAACAGCGGGTTGAGCCAAATCAGCTGGCGGCACGAGCGGTGCAGCCGGTCCATCTCATGCGCGAGGCCGGTGCCGGCATCGCGGTCGAGCCCGTCGGTGATCAGCAGCACGACCGCCCCTTGCCCGAGCACCCGGCGCGACCACAGCCGGTTGAACTCGCTGACGCAATGACCGATGCGGGTGCCGCCCGACCAGTCGGCGACCGCCTCGGCGACCCGGTCGAGCGCGAGATCGACATCGCGGAAGCGCAAATAACGGGTGATGTTGGTCAGCCGCGTCCCGAACACGAAGGTGGTGACGCGGTCGCGGTCGTTGGTGATCGAATGCATGAAATGCAGGAAGACGCGGCTGTAGCGGCTCATCGAGCCGGAAATGTCGCACAACACGACGAGCGGCGGCGGCCGCCGCCGCTGGCTCTTGCGCTTCAGTTCGATCAGGCCGCCCGAGCGCAGCGCGGCGCGCAGCGTCGCGCGCATATCGGCGCGGGCGCCGTGCGGGTCGCGGGCATAGCGCCGCGTCGGAATGTCGTGGATCGGCAGGCGCAGCCGCGCGATCGCCGCCTTGGCGCGGGCCAGCTCGTCCAACGACATCTTCTCGAAATCCATCGCGCGCAGCTGCTCCTTGTCGGAGAACGTCATCGCCGCGTCGATGTCGAGTTCGGTTTCGCCGCTGTCGCGCGCCTCCTGGTTGGGGTGCAAGGCCTCGGCGAGCCGGCGCAGCATCTCGGCGCCCTCGTCCTGCGGTATCTCGACGTTGATCTGCGGCAGCACCAGCGCCAGCATCTTTTTCAGCAGCTCGGGGTTGCGCCAGAAGACGTGAAACGCCTGGTCGAACAACAGGCGCTGGTCGGCCCGGTTGACGAACACGGCGTGCAATGTCCAGTAGAAGTCGCGCCGGTTGGTGATGCCGACCGCCTCGACCGCGGCGACCGCATCGAGCACCTTGCCCGGCCCGACCGGCAGCCCCGCCGCCCGCAGCGTGCGCCCGAAATGCATCAGATTGGCGAGGAGCCGCCCGTCGCCGCTGTGGACCTCGGCGGGCAACCCTCACCCCCCCATTGCTGACGCAATGGGTCTCCCCCTCTCCCGCAATGCGGGAGAGGGTGCCCGAGGGCGAAGCCTGAGGGCGGGTGAGGGTCGCGAGGCCATGCTCAGCCCTCGCGGGGCGCGGCGGCGATTTCGGCCTTGACCAGCTCCAGGAGTTTGGCCGCCTCGCTGCCCTGGATGCGGGCGATGTCGTCCTGGTATTTGAGGAGGACGCCCAGGGTGTCGTTGATCGCGTCGGGTGTCAGTTCGAGCACGTCGAGCTGCATCAACGCTTCGGCCCAGTCGATCGACTCGGCGATGCCGGGCAGTTTGAACAAATCCATCTTGCGCAGCTTCTGGACGAATTCGACGACCTCGCGCGACAGGCTTGCGCTGGCCCGCGGCGCCTTGCGCTTCAAGATTTCGAGTTCGCGCTCGGCGTTCGGGTAATCGACCCAGTAGTAGAAGCAACGGCGCTTCAGCGCGTCGTGGATCTCGCGGGTGCGGTTTGAGGTGATTACGACGATCGGCGGGTGCTCGGCGCGGATCGTGCCGATCTCGGGGATCGTCACCTGGAAATCGGAGAGGAGTTCGAGCAGGTAGGCCTCGAACGGCTCGTCGGTGCGGTCGAGTTCGTCGATCAGCAAGACCGGCGGGCCGTCGATCTCCGGCTCCAACGCCTGCAGCAGCGGGCGCTTGATCAGGAACCGGTCGGAAAAGATCGTGCCCTCGATCTCGCTGCGGTCCTCCTCGCCCGCCTCGGCGAGCCGGATCTCGATCATCTGGCGGGCGTAGTCCCATTCGTAGACCGCCGAGGCAACATCGAGCCCCTCATAGCATTGCAGGCGAATGAGACGCCGCTTCAGCGAACTCGCCAGCACCTTGGCGATCTCGGTCTTGCCGACCCCGGCCTCGCCTTCGAGAAACAGCGGTCGCTTCAGATGTAGCGCGAGGTGCACCGCCGTCGCCAATGAGCGGTCGGCGACGTAATCGGCGCTGCCGAGCAGGTCGAGGGTATCCCCGACGGAAATGGGAAGGGCGGTCATGGCGGCTGGCGCATCCAATTGAGATCCCGATCGCAACAAAATCCCTCTCGCGACGGGAGAGGGCGAGCGGGCAACGCGAACCGGGCGAGCCGGGAGGCGCGTTCTCCCGCTGCGAGATATCTAATGCCTCCGCCGCAGCCGCGCCACCCCGGCATTGCCCGCGGCCTTCTCGCTGTGCCATGTTGGGCGCGATCATCCCACCGTCGATGTCGACACCATGACCAGCGTAGACCAGCAGAAGATCCGGCGCGCCCGCACCGGCCTCATCGCCCACGACCCGGCGCTGGCGCAAGCGGGATACACGCTGTTCGCGCCGATGTACGGCGACGGCAGCGTCTATCTGATCGATATGGACGGCGAGGTCGCCCATAGCTGGAAAATGCCCTATCGGCCCGGCCTTTACGCCTATCTGCTCGACAACGGCCACCTCTTTTACGGCGGCAAGATCATGGAGGACCTCGGCCGGTTCGAGGCATGGCCCCGCTTCAAGGCCGGCGCCGTGCTCGAAACCGACTGGCACGGCCGTGTCCTCTGGGAGCTGACGCATCCCGATCACCACCACGACGCCCGCAAGCTGAAAAACGGCAACGTCGTCCTGCTCTGCCTGCGGCCATTGCCGGAGGCCATCGCGGGCCGCGTCCAGGGTGGGCTGCCGGGCAGCGAGGCCGACGGCGTGATCTATGCGGACTACCTTCTCGAAATGACGACGTCAGGCGAGGTGGTCTGGGAATGGCGCAGCTGGGAGCACCTCAACCCCGAGACGCATCCGATAACCTTGCAAGACCATCGCGCCGAGTGGACCCACGGCAACACCGTCGCCGAGACCGCGGACGGGCATCTTGTCGTCAGCTTTCGCAACATCTCGACGGTGGTGATGATCGAACGCGCCACCGGCAACATCGTCTGGGAACTCGGCAGCCCGCCCCTGGCCCAGCAGCACGATCCGCGCCCGCTGGCCAGCGGCAATATCCTAATCTTCGACAACGGCACCCACCGGCGCGACCATCCGGCGACCTTCTCGCGGGTGATCGAGGTCGATCCGCGCACTGGCGCGATCGTGTGGGAATACGCCGACCAGTCGCTGTTCGAGTTTTTCAGCCCCTACATCTCGGGCGCCCAGCGCCTCGCCAATGGCAACACGCTGATTTGCGAGGGCGTTCACGGCCGAATTTTCGAGGTGACGCCGGGCGGCGCGGTCGTGTGGGAATATGTCAGCCCGCACTTCTTCGCCGAGCCGGGACGCGCCGGCCTCAACAACTGGGTGTTCCGGGCCTTCCGCTATACGCCTGAGGAGATCGCGGCTGCGCGGAGCGGGTGAGCCGGGCTCAGCCGAAGGCGGGCGCGCGCGGCTTCTGGCTGAAATCGAGACCGTCGAGCAGGTTGTACGCGTTGGCGTCGCGCGGCTGCAGCGCCTTGAGGCCGAAGCGCGCCTCGATCAGCGCCAGGATCGAGGTCGTGTCGGCGATGCGGTGATCGATATAGCCGCGCCGTGCCCACGGGCTGATCAGGAGGGCGGGGATGCGGGTGCCGCAGCCATAGGCGTCGGGATTGGGCGGTGCGACATGGTCCCAGAACCCGCCACCTTCATCGTAGGTGATGACGACCGCACTCTTCTCCCACAGCTTGCTGTTGCCGAGCGCCTGCAACAGGCCGGTGACCCAATCCTCGCCCCAGCGCGGCGCCGAGTCCGCCGGATGCTCGTCGCGGCCGCCGGTCGCCTTGATAAACGAAACGCGCGGCAATCGGCCGGTCTTCACATCGTCGAGGAAGTCCGTGCTGTCGCGGATATGGCCGGCCTTCACGTTGGCGAACCAGCCCGGGTAGTACTGGAACGGGTTGTGATGCGGCAGATAATGCTCGGGCGTGTCGACGACGACCGAGCCGTCGCCGCTGCCGGTCGCCCTCTTCAATGCCCAGGGCTTCACCGCGTTCCAGGCCTCGTTGTACCAGGCCCAGGGGAGCGCGGCGGCGGCGAGCCGGTCGCCGATATTGGGGTAGGTCTGTTCCTCGGGCGGCGGGCACAAATCGATCGACCCCATGAACGTCTCGGTCGGGCCGTTCATCGGCGGCACGTCGTTGATCAGGATGCCCTTGCCGTCATAAGGCTTTTCATATCCCGCCGAAATGCCGTTGCCGACCCCGGCAGCCGGCGGCTTCGCCCATTGCGCCGAGCGGGCCGCGACGAGGTAGAGCGCGTTGCCGGTCGAGCCGCCCGACATCGCCTGGAAGAAATGGTCGAACAGCACGTATTCGTCGGCGAGGTGGTGGTAGAAGGGCAGATCGTTGCGCGTATAGAAGCCGAGCACGGCGCCGGACGGGGTGGATTGCGCCATCATCAGCTGCACCGGATCGCTGCCCGGCCTGTCGAAGAACGCATGCTTATCGTGCAGCGCCAGCGCCACGAACCGGTCCATCTTGCCGCCGTGCACTTGCGCGAACATGCGGAAGAAGTTGTGCGCCGGGCCCCACGGCACGTTGTCGCCAGGCGGGATGTACCGGGCGAGCGGGAACGGCCGGTTGGGGAGCTCCGCACCGGCAAAGCCCGGCAAGCCGTAAGGCACCGGCAGATAGACATAGGGCGCGCCGGCCGGGTTCTTCTGCAGGCCGGTGAAGCGCGGGTTGACCTGGCCTTCCGCATCCAACAGCCCCGCCACCGCGCCGCCGCCCGGCGGCTGGTACGCCCCGAAATAATGGTCGAAGCTGCGGTTCTCCTGATAGATCACGACGATATGGTCGATCTTGTCGCGCAGGCCCGTGAGATCGGCCCCGGCCGGCGTCTGGGCGCGCAGCGCCGGCGCCCAGCGCGCGCCGAGCAGCGCGGCGCCGCCGGTTGTCGCGACCGATTGGAGAAATCTGCGCCGGTTTTGCCTCAGGATCGTCATCGTTGCGCCCGGTCTGCCCCGGTGGTGGAACTCGAAACCGGCAATATCACGCATTGATGACAGTTCTACGAAGGGTGGTTCGCGCCCCCGGTCCGCGCGGCTTGCATCAGTCGCCCCCGTGCGCGATGCCGGACAGCCGCCGTAAATCGGGTTATAATTTGATGCTTTCCGGCCGCGACTGGAGGTCCTGATGAGCGAGGTTCCCGGCTGGCACATCGCCGGCGACTGGTTCGACAACTGCAGCTGCGCGGTGGCCTGCCCCTGCACCTTCGCACAAGCACCGGACAACGGCTTCTGCGAGTCGGTGCTGTTCTGGCATATTGCGCACGGCCATTACGGCGACGTCGCTCTCGACGGTCTCAGCTTCGTCCGGGTCGGGCGATGGGAGGGCGATCTGTGGGCCGGCAAGGCCAAGGGCGCCGGCGGTCTCTACATCGACGAGCGCGCCGACGAGCGCCAGGCGGAGGTGTTGCCGCTGATCATCGGCGGCCGTGCCGGCGGGTTCCCGGCGCGGGTCAACGCTCTGTTTACCGAAGGCCGGCAATTGGTCGGCGTCGAGCGGGCGCGGATCGCCTTCGAGATCGCGCCCGACCGCGCCCATTGGGGAACCGAGATCGCCGGCAAGGTCAAGGCCTGGGCGAAAGCGTTGACCGGGCCGACCAGCAACCCCGGCAAGTATCCCCAAATGGCGAACGCGCCGGGCAGCGAGACCGGTCCCGGCCCCCAGCTCGTGACCTGGGGCAAATCGACGGTCTGCTCGGTCGATGCGTTCGGCTTCAAGTTCGCCTGGACGACGAATTCCGCTAAGCACATACCGTTCGACTGGCAGGGCCCGTGATCAGGCGATGACGTTTTGCCATCGGCTCGCGGAAAATCAAAATCATCGCCCCATCGGTCCGTCACTCATCGAAACGAAATTGTCATATTGACGCCTTAATATAGGTTGTTTCTAGGTCTCACCGAACATCGGATCTTTGACAAGAGCCGAACCTTTTTAACATGCACGCGAGCGCGGGGAGTGATGCCCCGCTTTGTTGCATGTCGCTTTCCTCAACGGGGAAGTCAGAAGTCTTTAACGACGACAACGGGGTGAAGTGATGACGTATCGCGTTTTCTATGGGGATACTTTGGCCATGTCGAGCCCGGACCGGCACCTCGACGACCGGGTCAGGGTCGAGCGGTTCAGCACCGAGCACGAGGCGCTCAACCGCGCGCGCCAGCTGATCGAGCAAGACGACAGCGCCGCGGTCGCGATCGGCGACGCCACCGGGAACCTGCTGCTGGGCGGCGTGCGCCTCCAGCTCAAACTGGGATATTGCTGCGAGTGACCCGGCGCGCGCAGGCGCTGCTCCGAGGAAATATGCTCCAGCCGGGCGGCCCGTCTCGGGCCGCCCTTCGCATGTCAAGCCGCAGCCTTGCCAAACCCCGGGGTCGCCCGTACCTATGATTCCCCGGGGTCATGCGGCGAGAGGAGTGCGCGATGAAGCTCCACGACGAAAAGCTGTTCCGTCAGCATTGCTATATCGACGGCGAATGGGTCGATGCGATCGGCCGCCAGACGATCCCGGTCAAGAACCCGGCCAATGGCGAGACCCTCGGCAGCGTGCCCAAAATGGGTGCGGAGGAGACCCGCCGGGCGATCGAGGCGGCGGATCGGGCGTTGCCGGCGTGGCGCGCCAAGACCGCCAAGGAGCGCGCCCAGATCCTGCGCCGCTGGTTCGATCTCTTGATGGCGAACCAGGAGGATCTCGCGACGCTGATGACCGCCGAGCAGGGTAAGCCCCTCGCCGAGGCCAAGGGCGAGATCGCCTATGCCGCCGCGTTCATCGAATGGTTCGGCGAGGAGGGCAAGCGCATCTACGGCGACACGATCCCCGCGCACGGCGCCGACAAGCGCATCGTCGTCATCAAGGAGCCGATCGGGGTGTGCGCCGCGATCACGCCGTGGAACTTCCCGGCGGCGATGATAACGAGGAAGGCCGGGCCGGCGCTCGCCGCCGGCTGCACGATGGTGTTGAAGCCGGCGACCGCGACGCCCTATTCCGCCCTCGCGCTGTGCGAACTGGCCGAGCGCGCCGGGGTGCCGAAGGGCGTCTTTTCCTGCGTCACCGGCAGCGCCGCGGAGATCGGCGGCGAGATGACCTCGAACCCGACCGTGCGCAAGCTGACCTTCACCGGCTCGACCGAGATCGGCAAGCTCCTGATGGAGCAATGCGCCGGGACGGTGAAGAAGCTCTCGCTCGAACTCGGCGGCAACGCGCCGTTCATCGTCTTCGACGATGCCGATATCGAGATGGCGATCAAGGGCGCCATCGCCTCGAAATACCGCAATGCCGGCCAGACCTGCGTCTGCGCCAACCGCATCCTGGTGCAGGACGCGGTCTACGACGCCTTCACCACCCGGCTCGCCGAAGCGGCCGGGGCGATGAAGGTCGCGCAAGGCTTCGAGGCGGGCGCGGTGATCGGCCCGCTCATTGACATGAAGGCCGTCGAGAAGGTCGAGAGCCACATCGCCGACGCCCTAAAGAAAGGCGCCAAGATCGTCATCGGCGGCAAGCGCAGCGCATTGGGCGGCAGCTTCTTCGAGCCGACCGTCCTGACCGATGTGACGACCGACATGCTGATCACCCGGGAAGAGACCTTCGGCCCGGTCGCCCCGCTCTACCGCTTCAAGACCGAGGCTGAGGCGGTCAAGATGGCCAACGACACCGAGTTCGGCCTCGCCGCCTATTTCTACAGCCGCGACATCGGCCGCATCTGGCGCGTCGCCGAGGCGCTCGAATACGGCATCGTCGGCATCAACGAAGGCATCATTTCGACCGAGATCGCCCCGTTCGGCGGCATGAAGGAATTGGGCATCGGCCGCGAAGGCTCCAAATACGGCATCGAGGAATTCCTCGAGGTCAAATACCTCTGCATGGGCGGCATTGACCGGTGATAGGTTCCTCCCCTCTCGGGAGACAACGCGCACCGCAGCCAGCCGCTAGTTTAACCGGACCGCCTCGGCGCGCTCGCCTATCGCCGCCGCCTCTTCGCCAGCGCCGACGAACTTCGGGAGACAGCGGGCATCGCGGCCGGAGGCGGACGCCGGATCGCTTTTTTGAGAACGTAAACCATCCGCTAAAGCCGTTGGCCGGGCTTAACCACCGCAATCGGCTATCGTCCATTATCTTTGTGATAACAAAAGTAATTATGGCGTCCCCGACAGGACTCGAACCTGTGACCCCCGGTTTAGGAAACCGATGCTCTATCCGGCTGAGCTACGGGGACGTTGCCGACACGATACTCCGGCTGCTGCGGCGCTGTCACCGTCCGGAACCGACGCGGGCTCTCTGCTGCACTGGGAGGCCCGACCCGCGGCACATTCAGGGCGGCTACTAGACTAGCGTCACCGAGCTCAGCCAGTGAGCGTGGCGAGTGCCGCATCGATATCGGCGGAATTCAACTCCCACGAATTGTTCGAGCTCAGCGACGAGCTTGCGCATGAAGGGCTCGTGGAGCTTGAGCGCCCGCGCATCGTCGCCGAGATGGTCGGCGAGCAGCGCCAGGGCGAGTTGCGCCGGCCCGGCGCCCTCGTAGGTCCATTCGAAGCCGGTTGTTGACAGCCGCTTCAGATCGAAGCGCGGCGCGAGCGGCCGGCCGTCGACGGTGACGACCGCCCCCTCGAGGCTGCGGCCGCCGCGGTACACCGTCATCGGATCGGCCCCGGCCTGCTTCAGCCTCGGATCGCGGCCGGATCGTTGAAGCTGGCGACCCCCGTGCCGCGATAGAGGATTTTCGCGCTGCGCTCGGCGATGCGGTTGTGCAGCGCCATCATTTCCGGCGCCATCTCACTCGTCGGCCGCGGTTCGAGCGCGAAATGATGGAAGCGGTCGGTGCCGCGCACCAAGCTCGCACTGTCGTCGCCTTCGAGCTGGCGGATATGGGTCGGGATATAGCGGATCGCAAAGCCGATGCGGCGATCCGGCGACGGGTTCGGCGCCGAGCCGTGCACCAGCCGCACGTGATGCAACGACATCTCGCCGGGATCGAGGACCAGCGGGACCGCCTGTTTCTCGTTGACCGCGACGGCGATTTCCTGGCCTCGAGTCAACAGGTTGTGGCGGTCGAACGTGTCGCGGTGCGGCACCTGGTCGAGCTTGTGGCTGCCCGGGATCACCGCCATCGCGCCGTTATCGGCATTGCTTGGGGTCAATGCCACCCAGGCCGTCGCCACCTCGGGCGCGGAGAGGCCCCAATAGGTCGAGTCCTGGTGCCACGAGACAAAGGCCGGGCTGGCCGCCTCCTTGATGAAAAAGTTGCTGGTCCAGCACAAGAGGTCGGGGCCGAGCACATCCTCGACCGCATCGAGCAGGCGCGCATCGCGCACGAGGTCGGCGAGAAACGGGAAGAGGAGGTGCGATTTGTGGCGCAGATCGCCGCGCAGCTTCCCGCCCCTGCGGGCCTCGACGGTTTCGAGATCGCGGCGCAGCGCCGCCGCATCGGCCGCGTCCATGATGCGGATCGGCGCCAGGTAGCCCTCGTCGCGGTAGCGCGCGATCTGGGCCTCGTTCAAGAGTTTCGGCATGGCCTCGGCTCCCGGGAAGGCAAACGATTATAGCATGCGCGGACGCTCCGCCGAATGGCGCCCGGCTTGCGGGTGTTCGCCGTCGTCGAGGCGGCTCAGAGGATCTGGTTGCGCAGCGCGGCATTGCCCTGCCACAGCCGGTCGAGATTGTCCTCCAGGATATCGAGGACGTTGTCTTCGTACCGGCGCGTCTCGCCAGCGGTGTGCGGCGTGATCAACGCGGTCTCGATGTCCCAAAGCGGCGAGGCGGGCATCAGCGGCTCGTCCACCGCGACGTCGAGCGCGGCACCGGCGATGCTGCCCTGCGACAGGGCCGTGATCAGCGCCGCCTCGTCAACAACGCGGCCGCGCGCCACGTTGATCAGGTAGGCCGAGCGCTTCATACGGCCGAGCGCGGCGGCATTGATCAGGTTCTCGGTTTCCTTGACCAGCGGGCAGGTCAGGGCGACGAAATCGGCCTCGGGCAGCAGCCGGCCCAGTTCGCCCATGCCGTGCACCGCATCGGCCGCGCCGGCGCCGTTCGTGGGATCGCGGCGCAGCCCGATCACGGTCATGTCGAACGCCTTGGCCAGCCGCGCGAGGCGCCCGCCGATGTCGCCGAGGCCGACGATCAGCAAACTCTTGCCGCCAAGCTCGTCCTCGCGCGCCGCCAAATCGCCGATCATGCCGCGCCAGACATGCTTGCGCTGATTGTCGCGCGCCTCGGGCAGCCGCCGCGCCAATGCCAGGATCAGCGCCATCGCGTGTTGCGACACCGCCTTGGCGTTGACGCCGCGCGCGCTGGCGAGGCGGATGCCGCGCTGCGTCAGGGCCTCGCGGCCGAACTGGTCGGTGCCGGCCCCGATCGACTGGATGAAGCGCAGCTTTGCCGCGCGCTCGACGAGACCGTCATGCCACAATCCCGAGATCACCAGCACGTCGGCCTCGGGGATGCGCCGGTCGAGCTCCTCGGGGCTGCGAACCTCAAAGCTCGCGATCCCCGTGTTGCGCCGAGCGAACTGCGCCTGAAGCTGGTAGGCCACATGGGCGAAGCAGATCGTCGTTTTGTCCCGGGATGGCAGCACGGTCAGGTCCCCCCTCACGCCATTGCCGGCGCTTTGGGCAGGTGGGCGAGTTTGGGCATGACCTCTTTGGCCAGCAGCTCCATCGAATGATGCCAGGCCTCAGGGTTGTCGCTGTAGTCGAAGCAGAACAACAGGAGGTGGCCGAAACCGCCGACCTCCTCGTACATCCGCTCGATCTTCTCGACGACGGTGGCGGGCGAGCCGATCAGCCAGTTGTGCCGGGCGCAATATTCCGGCGTGACGTCGCTGTCGGCGACCGCCTCGTCGTGCTTCAGGTACTGGATGACCCCGACATTCTTCAAGAGCGGCAGGAAGTATTCGCGCATCATCCTGCCCATCTGCGCCCCGACCGACAGGCGCCATGCCTCGCTGTCGGTGTCGGCGACGAAGATCTCGCGCACCAGGCGCCAGTCGGCCCGGCTCGGGGTCCGCCCGGTGCGCCGCGCGCCCTCCTCGACCGAGGCCCAATGGCTCGCAACGTAGGACTGGTTGAGGTTGAGGCTCATCGGCAGGAAGCCGTGCTCGCCGGCCAGCTTCAAGGTCTCCGAACCGGGGCTGACCCCGGCCACGCCGATCGGCGGGTAGGGTTTCTGAAATGGCCTGATATGCGGGATCAGGCTGTCCAGCATCCGCCCGGTGCGGGTTACGTGCCAGTATTTGCCGGCGTAGTCGAACGGCTCCTCGGCGGTCCACAGCTTCAGCATGATCTCGAGCGCCTCGCGCGTCATCTCGCGGTGCTGGCCGGCATTGCCGTCGACATTGAACATCGCCCAGTCGCTCGGCAATCCGCTCGCCGCGACCCCGAAATTGAGCCGGCCTTGCGCCAGATGGTCGAGCATCGCGACCCGGTGGGCGAGCTCGGCCGGGTGGTGATAGGGCAACAGGAAGCCGCCCGGCGCGAGGCGGATCCGGCTCGTCTCCATCAGCGCCTGGGCGATCAACAGATCGGGCGCCGGGTGCGGCTCCCAGGGCGCGGTGTGGTGCTCGCCGATCCAGGCCTCGGAAAAGCCCAGCTGGTCGGCCCAGCGCAGCGTCTCAAGGTCCCAGCGGTGGCCGTCATAGAGAGGGCGCTCCGGCGGGTGCGAGGGCATCGTGAACAGGCCGTATTGCATTGTGCCGTGCCTCCTCATGCGATGGTCTGACGGCACCCTAGCCGAGTTGCGCGGGATGCGCAGGGAATCGCTAAATCGGATGGTTGCCGAGCGTCGGTCGATGGTCTATTGGTACCCCAACTTTACAAACCGCGACGCATTGTCGCGCTCTCGCTCGGGAGGAATCAATGAGGCAACCGCGCTCGCCCCGGCGGCTCGTCAGAATGTGGCATCGACGCGAGAAAGCGACCATCGATCACCTCGTCCGCACGACCGGCGACGCGAAGGGCGCCTCCGGCACAACCCATTCGGCGTTCACGTCCTCGGGGCTCGCCGTCGAGGAACAGGTCCGCAAGGCCTGGCACCCCGGCCCCACCGGCCTCGCGATCTTCTAGCCCGCACCCTCCCAGACCTGACGATCGGATACCGCGGGACATGCCGCGGGCAGCGGGTGCTGCACCGCAGCATTGACCATGCCGGCGCGCGGGGTTAAGGCTCCGCCGCGCGACGCCGGCGGTTGGCCGGCGATAGCCGAAAGGGGAAGGGACGGGCGATGAAGCCGACCCGGCGTCCGGGCAATCCGTGTTTTTCATCCGGGCCTTGCGCCAAGCGGCCGGGCTGGTCGCCCGAAATGCTGGCAGGCGCGCTGCTCGGCCGCTCGCACCGCTCCGGCATCGGCCTGGCGCGGCTCGGCGAAATCATCGAGCGCTCGCGCGCGCTGTTGCAAATGCCGGCAGATTATCGCCTCGGGATCGTCCCGGCCTCCGACACCGGCGCCGTTGAGATGGCGATGTGGTCGCTGTTGGGGGCGCGCGGCGTCGATGTGCTCGTCGTGGGAGAATTTCGGCGAAGGCTGGGTCAGCGACGTCGTCCAGCAGCTGAAGCTTCCCGATTTGCGGATGCATGCAGGCGCCCTACGGGCGGCTGCCCGATCTCGCCGCGGTCGACCCCGACCGCGACACGGTGTTCGTGTGGAACGGCACGACCTCGGGCGTGCGCGTGCCCCATGGCGATTGGATCGCCGCCGACCGGCGCGGGCTGACGATCTGCGACGCGACCTCGGCGGCGTTCGCCATGCGGCTGCCGTGGGACAAGCTCGATGTCGTCACCTGGTCGTGGCAGAAGGCGCTGGGCGGCGAGGCGGCGCACGGCATGCTGGCGCTCAGTCCGCGCGCGGTCGAGCGGCTCGAAAGCTACACCCCGCCCTGGCCGCTGCCGAAGCTGTTCCGCCTGACCGCGAAGGGCAAGCTGATCGAAGGGATTTTCCGCGGCGAGACGATCAACACGCCGTCGATGCTGTGCGTCGAGGACGCGCTCGAACTCGCTGCAAATGGGCCGAGCGGGTGGGCGGTCTCGACGCGCTCGTCGCCCGCGCCGAGGGCAATCTCGCCGCCGTCGCCGCCTGGGTCGAACGCTCGTCGTGGCTGCGCTTTCTCGCCGAGGATCCCGGCGACCCGGTCGTGCACCTCGATCCAGCTGGCGATCTCCGAGCCGTGGTTCACCGCGCTGCCTGAGGAGGCGCGGTTCAAGATCGTGCGGTCGATGACCGCGCGGCTCGAAGCCGAAGGCGCCGGCTACGATCTCGCCAGCCATCGCGCTTCGCCGCCGGGGATCCGCATCTGGGCCGGCGCGACGGTCGAGCAGAGCGATGTCGAGGCGCTCCTGCCGTGGCTCGACTGGGCCTGGGAAGTGGAGCGCGACGCCGCCAAAGCCGCGTAGCAAAGCAAGTCTCAACGCAGAGGACGCGGAGGATTCGCAGAGGTCGCGAAGGGTAAAGCTTTCCTCCGCGTCCTTGGCGCAGCCTCTGCGTCCTCTGCGTTGAAGATTTGCTTTTCAGGAGTTGCCGATGCCGAAGGTATTGATTGCCGATGATTTGAGCCCGCGCGCGGTCGAGATATTCCGGTCGCGCGGGGTCGATGTCGATGTCGAGACTGGTCTCGGAGCGCCCGAGTTGCGCAGCCGCATCGCCGGATACGACGGACTCGCGGTGCGCTCGGCGACCAAGGTGACGGCCGAGCTGATCGCCGCGGCCGACGCGCTCAAGGTGATCGGCCGCGCCGGGATCGGCGTCAACAACATCGATGTCGCGGCGGCGACCGAGCGCGGCATTGTCGTCATGAACACGCCCTATGGCAACGCGACCACCGCCGCCGAGCACACGATAGCGATGATGTTTGCGCTGGCCCGGCAGATCCCCGCCGCCGACCGTTCGACCCAGGCCGGCAAATGGGAAAAGTCGCGTTTCATGGGGGTCGAGCTCAGCGGCAAGACGCTCGGCATCATCGGCTGCGGCAATATCGGCGCGATCGTCGCCGGCCGCGCCCACGGCCTGAAGATGAAGGCGATCGCCTACGACCCGTTTCTGTCGCCCGAACGGGCGCTCGAACTCGGGGTCGAGCGGGTATCGCTCGATGAGCTGTTCGCCCGCGCCGATTTCATCACGCTGCATACGCCGCTGACCGACGCGACGCGGAACATCATCGACGCCGCGGCCATCGCCAAAATGAAGCGCGGCGTGCGGCTGATCAACTGCGCGCGCGGCGGGCTCGTCGTCGAGGAGGATCTCGCCAAGGCGCTCGACGAGGGCCAGGTCGCCGGTGCGGCGATCGATGTCTTCGTCGAGGAGCCGGCGAGGCAAAACCCGCTGTTCGGGCGCGACAATTTTGTCGCGACCCCGCATCTCGGCGCGGCGACGAGCGAGGCACAGGAGAACGTCGCGCTAGAGATCGCCGAGCAGATGGCGGATTTTCTGCTGACCGGCGCGATCGCCAACGCCGTCAATATGCCCTCGCTCACGGCCGAGGAGGCGGCCCGGCTCAAGCCCTACATGGTGCTCGCCGAACAGCTCGGCAGCTTCGCCGGGCAATTGACCGAGACCGGCATTCGCGCCGTAGCGATCGAATATGAAGGCGCGATCGCCGAGCTCAATACGAAGCCGTTGACCGCGATCGCCTTGACCGGCCTCCTGATGCCGCAACTCGCCGCAATCAACATGGTCAACGCGCCGCTGATCTGCCGGCAGCGCGACATCCGGGTCAGCGAGACGCGCCGCGCCGACGCCGGCGATTACCAGACCTTGATGCGGATCACGGTCACCCCAAGCGGACTGACGGGCGAGCAAGGCCGGCGGGCCGTTGCCGGCACCGTCTTTGCCGGCAACAAGCCCCGCATCGTCGACATCGAAGGCATCCCGCTCGAGGCCGAGCTCGGCCATCACGTGCTGTATGTGCGCAACAACGACAAGCCCGGCTTTATCGGCGCGCTCGGCAGCGCGCTGGCGGCGGCGGAGGTCAATATCGCGACATTCCATCTCGGCCGCACCGCGCCGGGCGAGGCCGCGATCGCCCTCGTCGAGGTCGACCAGAAGCTGACCTCGGGTCTTCTCGATACCGTGCGCCGCCTGCCCAATGTGATCCAGGCAAAGGCAATGCGGTTCTGACCCTATCCGGCAAATGCGAAACCCCGGCCAGGGGGTCGGGCCGGGGTTTCGGGCTCCGTCAACGAGGACGGAACGGCCATGCACCGTCGCGATTGGGGGAAGAGACGGTGAGGCGTCCATTCTGTGGATAATCACCCTCCGGTGCAATAGCTATTTCTCGGATTAACGATGAACAGGGGTTATCGCGGGGCAGGCGGGCTTCGGCCCGACATCAAACGACTTCCGGCGATTTCAGCCGGTTACATCCCATCCCCGTCGGAGATAACCGCCGCGGGCTGCGTTGAGCAAGCCTCTTCCGGGCTCGGCGGGGCGCAGACGGTAGCGGTGGAAAGCGTTATCCACAGTTGTGGGGCGCTCGCTCAGCCCCGGCGCACCCGGTAAAATTGCGGCCGGCCGTCGTGGCGTGGCGCTTTCCTTCTGTTCTTGATGTCGCCGTGGTGCACAATGGCCGGCATGAGCGATTTCAGCCGAACAGCGCCAGCTTGCCATGAATGACATGCCGCACCCGGCCCTGCTGCCGGCCGGGCTCTACGACCTCTTGCCGCCCGAGGCCGAGATCGAGGCCGGGGTTACGGCGCGTCTGATGGGCGTGCTCGGCGCGCATGGCTACGAGCCGGTGAAGCCGCCGCTCGTCGAATTCGAGGAGACGCTGCTGTCGGGCGCGGGCGCCGCGATGGCGGGCGACACCTTTCGCACGATGGACCCGATCTCGCACCGCATGATCGGCGTGCGCGCCGATATGACGCCGCAAGTCGCCCGCATCGCCGCGACCCGGCTGGCCTACAAGCCGCGGCCGCTCAGGCTGAGCTATGCCGGCCAGGTGCTGCGGGTCAAAGGGTCAGAGATGCGGCCCGAGCGGCAGGTCGGGCAGGCCGGCGCCGAGCTGATCGGCGCCGAGGGCCATGCCGCCGATGTCGAGGCGATCGCGGTGGCGGGTGAGGCGCTGGCCGCCGTCGGCGTGCCGCATCTCTCGGTCGACCTTACCCTGCCGACGCTGGTCCCGGCCATCGCCGAGGCCTACGGCATCACCGGCGAGCGGGCGGCGGGTTTGCGCGCCGCGCTCGACCGCAAGGACGTGGCGGCGGTCGCGAGCCTCGCGGGCGAGGCGGGGGGATTGCTGGCGCGGCTGGTCGCCGCGGCCGGACCCGGCGGTGCGGCGCGCGCCGCGCTCGACCGGCTGGAGCTGCCCGAGCGGGCATGCCGGGAGCGCGACCGGCTCGGCGCGGTGCTCGACGGGCTCGCCAGTGTAATCCCAGGGTCGATCCCGGGGCTCAAGGTTACGGTCGACCCGGTGGAGAACCGCGGCTTCGAGTACCATACCGGCATCAGCTTCACGTTTTTCGCGCGCATCGGTCCCGAGCTTGGGCCGTTGGGCGAACTCGGCCGCGGCGGGCGCTATCTGGCGGGGGCGCCGTCATCGCCCGAGCCGGCGACCGGGTTCACGCTCTACACCGACGCGATCCTGCGCACCCTGCCTGCGCCGCCGCCGCGCCGCCGCGTGCTGGTGCCGGGCGATGCCGATCGCGGCCGCACCCGCGCCCTGCGCGCCGAGGGGTGGATCACCGTCGCGGCATTGCTGCCGGCGGCGGATTGGCGCGCCGAGGCGCGCCGGCTCGACTGCGGCTTTGTGCTCGCGGGCGGCGAGCCGCGTCCGGTCGCCGGCTAGGAGGACAGCATGGCCAATGTTGCCGTCGTCGGCGCCCAATGGGGCGACGAGGGCAAGGGTAAGATCGTCGACTGGCTGTCCGAGCGCGCCGATGTCGTGGTGCGCTTTCAGGGTGGCCACAATGCCGGTCACACTCTCGTCGTCGGCAATGTCGAATACAAGCTGAGCCTGCTGCCGTCGGGCGTGGTGCGTCCCGGCAAATTGTCGATCATCGGCAATGGCGTCGTCGTCGATCCCTGGGCCCTGGTCGCCGAAATCGACACGATGCGCGGCAAGGGGCTGACGATCTCGCCCGACACCCTGCGGGTTGCCGACAACGCCGCGCTGATCCTGCCGTCGCATGGCCGTCTCGACCGCGCCCGCGAGGAGCGGCGCGGCGAGAAGCGGATCGGCACGACCGGGCGCGGCATCGGCCCGGCTTACGAGGACAAGGTCGGCCGCCGCGCGGTGCGGGTGTGCGACCTCGCCGACCCGGCGGCGCTCGAAGACCGGGTGGACGATCTGTTGCTGCACCACAACGCGTTATTGCGCGGCCTCGCGGCGCCGGAGTTCGACCGCGCCGAGCTGCTCGCCCGGCTGCACGAGATCGCACCCAAGGTACTGCCCTATGCCGCGCCGGTCTGGCGGCTGCTCGACGAGGCGCGCCGCGCCGGCCGCCGCATCCTGTTCGAGGGGGCGCAGGGCGCGATGCTCGATGTCGACCACGGCACCTACCCCTACGTCACCTCGTCCAACACGGTGGCCGGCCAGGCGGCTGCCGGGTCGGGGATCGCGCCGTCGGCGATCGGCTTCGTCCTCGGCATCACCAAGGCCTATACGACGCGGGTCGGCAGCGGCCCGTTCCCGAGCGAATTGACCGACGCGATCGGCGAGACGCTCGGCGACCGCGGCCGCGAGTTCGGCACGGTGACCGGCAGGCGGCGGCGCTGCGGCTGGTTCGACGCGGTCGCGGTGCGCCAGGCGATCACGACCGCCGGGATCGACGGCATCGCGCTCACCAAACTCGACGTGCTCGACGGGTTCGCCGACATCAAGATCTGCACCGCCTATCGCCGCGGCGGCGAAACCTACGATTACGTCCCGGCCGGGACCTCGGCGCAGGCGGAAATCTCGCCGGTCTACGAAAGCGCCGAAGGCTGGCAGGAAAGCACCCGCGGGGCGCGCTCCTGGGCGCAATTGCCGGCGACCGCGATCAAATACATCCGCCGCCTCGAAGAGCTGATCGGCGCGCCGGTGGCGATGCTGTCGACCAGCCCGGAACGCGACGACACCGTCCTGGTGCGGGACCCGTTCGCCGATTGATTGCGGCAAATTCCCTGCTGGCAGGGAGTTTTCGCGAAACGGCGCCGCCGATATCGCGGAAAACCAAGGCAATCCAGAACCTTGGTGCGATTTGTCGCAACTCCTGCAGGGAGTTTCCCGGCGGCGAGCAGGGAGTTTTTTCGCCGGGCAGGGAGTTTCAGGGAATTTCCTGCGACATCGGAAGAAGATCACAGTCATCGTGAACGCCGGATTTGATATGGGAGGTGAACGATTGGTATCAATGCCTCGGTCTGGCGATTCAACACATCCGGCAACTCGATGGGATCGGGGGGCGCCTCGTCCGCGGCGGCGCCGTTCTGGTGCGTGCCCCGGTCGCCGATTGACGATTTCGGCAATGCCAATCAGACTGGTCGGACACCAGTCGGATTGGTCGGATTGAACCGGATGGCGAACGAAGTCGGCGCCTACGAGGCAAAGACACACCTTCCCGCGTTGCTTGAACGGGTCTCGCGCGGCGAGCAGATCACGATCACCAAGCACGGCCGACCGGTTGCCCGCCTCGTGCCGGTCGCCAAACCGGATGTCGAGCGCCGCCGCGCGGCCATCGCAAAACTGAAGGAATTCGCACAGGGCCATACCTTGGGCGCACCGGTAAAGCGGCTCATCGAAGAAGGCAGGCGGTGACGGCGATCGTCATGCCATGCGCCTCGGCGTGCCGCTCGCGAGCAAGGACCGCGACCTGTGCGATGCCGCCGAGCGGGTTGGGATTGCCGTGCTGAGGGCGGGGTGACAGCGCTACTTACCGTCGGGCGCTTCGCTGCCCAAATTGCAATGGTAAGATAGCACCCGCGAGCGCCTGATCCGATGTCCGATTTTTTCTCGCCCTATAGCCACCAGTTCGTGCGGGTCGGCGCCTGCGTGCCGCAGGTCGCGATCGCCGAGCCGGCGAAGAACGCCGATCAGGCGCTCGATCTCATCGCCGCCGCCGACAAGGCAGGCGTCGCGCTGATGGTGTTTCCGGAGCTGTGCCTGTCGGCCTATGCGATCGACGATCTGCTGTTTCAGGATGCCGTGCTCGATGCCGTGGCCGCCCAGGTCAACCGGCTGGTTGCCGCCAGCAAAAAGCTGACGCCGCTGTTCGTCGTCGGCGCGCCGCTGCGCGCCCGGGGGCATCTCTACAATTGCGGCCTCGTCATCCATCGCGGGCAGCTGCTCGGGGTGGTGCCGAAGGTGTTCCTGCCGAACTACCGCGAATTCTACGAGCGGCGCCATTTCACCTCGGGCGAGGGCGTGCGCGACCGCACGATCGCGGTGGCCGGGCACATGGCGCCGTTCGGCATCGATTTGCTGTTTACCGCCGGCGGCCCGGCTGGTTTCACGTTTCATGTCGAGATTTGCGAGGATTTGTGGGTGCCGGCGCCGCCGAGCACGGCTGGCGCGGCGGCCGGCGCCGAGGTATTGCTCAACCTGTCGGCCAGCAATATCGTCATCGGCAAGGCGCAGATGCGGCGCCTCCTGTGCGCCTCGCAATCGGCGCGCTGCATCGCCGCCTATGCCTATTCCGCGGCCGGTTCCGGCGAGTCGACGACCGATCTCGCCTGGGACGGCCAGGCCGGCATCTTCGAGATCGGCGAGGACCTGGCCGAAACCGAGCGGTTCAGCCCCCGCCCGGAGATCGCGATCGCCGATGTCGATCTCGGCCGCATCCGTCAGGAGCGCATGCGCACCAACACCTTCGGCGATGGCGCCCGGCTCGCCCTCGCGGCAGCGCCGCCGTTTCGCCGGGTCGATTTCGCATGGACCGCGCCGACCGGCCGGCTGGAGCTGCGCCGCAGGGTCGAGCGTTTCCCGTTCGTCCCCGCCGACCCGGCGATGCTGGCCGACAATTGCTACGAGGCCTACAACATCCAGGTGCAGGGCCTGGCGCAGCGGCTCAAGGCGACCGGGCTCAAGAAGCTGGTGATCGGGGTCTCGGGCGGGCTCGAACTCGACCCAGGCGCTGATCGTCGCTTCCCGTGTCATGGACCGGCTCGGCCTGCCGCGCCGCGACGTCCTCGCCTATACATTGCCGGGCTTCGCGACGAGCAGCCAGACCAAGGCGAATGCCTGGCGGCTGATGCAGGCGCTCGGCGTCACCGGCCGCGAGATCGATATCCGCCCGGCGGCCAACCAGATGTTCGCCGATATCGGCCACGGCTCGGCCAAGGGCGAGCCGGTTTACGACGTGACTTTCGAAAATGTCCAGGCGGGGCTGCGCACCGATTACCTGTTTCGCCTGGCCAACCACAACGGCGCGCTGGTGGTCGGCACCGGCGATCTCTCCGAGCTGGCGCTCGGCTGGTGCACCTATGGGGTCGGCGACCACATGTCGCACTACAACCCCAACGGCTCGGTCGCCAAGACGCTGATCCAGCACCTCATTCGCTTCGTCGCGGCGAACGGCGACGTCAACCAGGAAACCGCGAGCGTGCTGGCCGACATTCTCGCGACCGAGATTTCGCCGGAGCTGGTGCCGGCCGGTGCGGATGGCGCGATCCAATCGACCGAAAGCGTCGTCGGCCCGTACGCGCTGCAGGATTTCAACCTGTTCTACGCGACGCGCTACG
The DNA here is from genome assembly GCA_963789255.1 of uncultured Alphaproteobacteria bacterium. Classification (GTDB taxonomy): domain Bacteria; phylum Pseudomonadota; class Alphaproteobacteria; order ATCC43930; family CGMCC-115725; genus DATARH01. The sequence goes on from CAWBJW010000002.1 coordinate 1,273,884, forward strand.
GCTTTGCGCCGTCGAAGATCGCCTATCTCGCCTGGAATGCCTGGCATGATGCCGAAGCGGGGCGGTGGCCGGCCAACATCCCGGCCGATGCCCGCCGCGCCTACGACCTCGCCGAGATCAAGCGCTGGCTGTTTGTGTTCCTGCGGCGCTTCTTCGAGCAGAGCCAGTTCAAGCGCTCGGCCTTGCCGAACGGCCCGAAGATCTCGTCGGGCGGCTCCTTGTCACCGCGCGGCGATTGGCGCGCCCCTTCGGATTCGCATGCCGCGGTGTGGCTCGCCGAGCTGGAAGAGGGCGTTCCCGAAAAAGCGTGACCAGTGCCGAGCCGCGTCATGTCCTGGGGTGAGGCCGCGCTGTGGTGGCTGCCGACCGCCGCGGTGGCGGCGACCGCGGCATTGGGTTTTGTCGCGGTCGCGGCGCAGCCCCGGCGCTTTGCCAGGAAATACCGGCTCGCCGCGATGCTCGTCGGCGGTGCGCTCGCCATCGGCGCCAGCGCCTGGCAACAGGCAAGGAGCCGGGTCGCGCTCGGCGACGAAACCGCGCGACTAACGCAGTTGGGAAAGCGGCTCGACGAGGTCGGCAGGCTGGTGAGGGCGGGGCCGGGCACCACCCCCGATCAGACCTTCGACATGGTCGCCGCAGCGATCGCCTCGTTGAATGCCAGGGTCAAAGATCTCCAGGGCCAGATTCATGCCTTGCAGGTGAAATCCGGTACCCGGACGATCGATCCCGGCACGGCCGCGAAAATGGCCGAGTACCTGCGTCGGTTCGGCAGTCATCGGGTGGTGGTGTCGTGCCTGCCGGACGATGTCGAGGCCTATGGCTACGCCAATCAGATCGTCAATGTGCTGCGCGCCGCCGGGTGGGACGCGCCGGGCCTGGAGACGACGACGATCTTCGGCAAGGCCGCGGCGATGGATATCCTGGTCTATGTGCGGGCCGGGGTCGAACCTCCCGACGCCGCCAAGATCCTCCTGGACACGTTTGCCCGCTTCAACATCCCCTTCCAGAGCGGCATCACGCCGAGCGATGCCATTCCCGACCCCGCGACCGTCGAACTGTTCGTCGGCCACAAGCCGTGATGCGCGAAGCCCCTCTCCCGCAATGCGGGAGAGGGTGGCCGACGCGTCAGCGGCGGCCGGGTGAGGGTGTCAGAGACCGAAAGACCCTCGCCCTCCCATCGCTACGCGACGGGTCCCTCCCTCTCCCGCGGTGCGGGAGAGGTTTTTCGCGCTATGCTCTGCCGATAAGCCTTTGAGCGAGGGAAGAGCCATGTCGTCCGATCGGATCCGTCTCAGCGTCGAGGAGGCCCAGGCGCTCGGCGAGCGCGCGCTCTGCGGTATCGGCTATGACGCGGAGGAGGCGCGCATCATCGCCGACCACGTGATCGACGCGGCGCTGTGCGGCTACGAATATTCGGGCCTCGCCAAGATCCTCAACATCCCCGAGCACCGCCGCTTTCAAGAGCCGCGCCGGCCGATGCGGATCGTCAACGAGACCGCGGTTTCGGCCCTCTATGACGGCGGCAACAATGTCGGCATGGTGGCGATGCACCATGCCGCCAATGCCGCGATCGCCAAGACCGCGGCGCACGGCATCGCCGTCATCGGCGTCACCAACAGCTGGATGAGCGGACGCAGCGCCTATTTCGTGGAGATGATCGCGCGCGCGGGTCTCGTCGCAATCCACACCGCGAGCAGCGGCTCCGCCGTGGCGCCCTATGGCGGGACCCGCCCGGTGCTCGGCACCAACCCGATCGCCTTCGCGCTGCCCGGCGCCGACGGCCCGCTCGTCCTCGACATGGGAACCTCGGCCTTCATGGCGACCGAACTGCAATTGCGCGCGCGGCTCGGCCAGCCCCTGCCGGAGGGGGTGGCGATCGACCGCGACGGGCATCCGACGCGCGACGCGGGCGAGGCCCGGCAGGGCGCGCTGCTGCCGTTCGGCGGGCATAAGGGGTTCGGGCTCGGCCTGATCGTCCAGGCGTTCGGGCTCCTGGGCGGGGCGGCGCTGGTTCCGGGCAACGACGACGGCTATGTGTTCATCGCCTTCCGGCCCGATCTGCTGGTGCCGCTGGACGACCTGAAGCGCGAGCTTGGCGCGCTGATCGCCCGGGTCAAGGCGGTCCCCGGCCAGCCCGGGGTCGCCGAGATCCGCATCCCGGGCGAGCAGTCGGCGCGCAACCGCGAGCGGCTGGCGGGCATCGGCCTCGACATCGACCGGCTCGTCCACGACCGGCTCGCCGCCATGGCCGGCAGCAATACCGCCATGGTCAACCCCTGATCAGCACTTGGACGCGGGTTCGCGCTGGCGCTTGAGGCGGGCGCGCCGGGCCTTGTCGGCGAGCCGGCGCTCGCGCGCGGCGGCGCTCGGCCTCGTGGCACGGCGCGGGCGCGGCGGCGTCGCGGCACGGCGGATCAGGGCGACGAGGCGGTCGAGCGCGTCCGCCCGGTTGCGTTCCTGCGAGCGAAAGCGCCGGGCGGTGATCACCAGGACGCCGTCCTGCGAGATCCGATGTCCGCCGAGCCGCTCCAGCCGCTGGCGCACCGGCTCGGGCAGCGAGCGCGAATGGCGCAGGTCGAAGCGCAACTGGACCGCGCTCGCGACCTTGTTGACGTTCTGCCCGCCGGGGCCGGAGGCGCGGATAAAGCTTTCGGAGATCTCGCTTTCATCGAGACTGATTGTGTCGCTGATCGGGATCATGGCTCAGCCACGACGCGCTCGGACCGTCACCGTGCGTCCTTCGAGACGCGCCCCTGCGGGACGCTCCTCAGGATGAGGGTTTTTCTCAATTCTATCAAAGCTTTACCCTCATCCTGAGGAGGCGCGAAGCGCCGTCTCGAAGGACGCGTTAGCGACTCTGGTGTTTCCCTGCCTGCCCACTTCCAAGATGACCAGCTGCGAGAACCGCCCCCGGACAGCCGGTCCGGAACCTGCCCCCCGAGATTAGCACTTCACGCCAGCGGGGCTGGTAGTGTAAGCCAGCAGGGTGAGCGCCCGGCCGCCTGGCGGGGGTGCGACCGGATCTTTTCAGGAGCGAACATGCCGAGGGTCAGTTACACGGCGCCGGCGACGGTCGACGAAGCCGTCAAGGTTTTGGCCGGCGCTGCCGGTTTGACGAAAGTCATGTCCGGCGGGACCGATCTGCTGGTGCAGCTGAAGAGCGGGCGAATGAAGCCCGATCTGATCGTCGATACCAAGCGCATTCCGGGGCTGATCGGGATCCGCGAGGAGGCCGATGCGTTCGTCATCGGCGCCGCGACGCCGGGCGTGATGATCAGCGCCGACGAGAAGCTCGAACACGCCTTTCCCGGGGTCGTCGAAGGGGTCGACCTGATCGGCTCGACGCAGATCCAGGGCCGCGCCTCGATCGCCGGCAATCTGTGCAATGCCTCGCCCGCGGCCGACAGCGTGCCGCCGGTCATCGCGGCGCGCGGGATCGCGGTCGTCGCCGGGCCGAACGGGCGGCGCCAGGTGCCGGTCGAGCAGATTGTCACCGGGCCGGGCCGCACCTCGCTCGCCAAGGGCGAGTTCGTCGTCGAGTTCCGCCTGCCGAAGCCCAAGCCGCGCCAGTCGGACGCCTATCTGCGCTTCATTCCGCGCACCGAGATGGACATCGCCGTGGTCGGCGTTGCAGTCAACGTGACGCTCGACGCGGGCGGCACCTGCACCGATGCGCGGGTCGTGCTCGGCGCCGTCGCGCCGACCCAGCTCGTCGTCGAGGATGCGGCGAAGGCGCTGATCGGCCACAAGCTCGATGCCGACACCCTGGCCAGGCTCGACGCGGCGGCGCAAAAGGCCTGCAAGCCGATCACCGACAAGCGCGGCACGATCGAGTACCGCGTCAAAATCGCCGGCGTCCTCGCGCGCCGGGCGGCCGCCATCGCCTTCGAGCGCGCCGCGGCGCGCGCCTGAATTTGAGGAGACTTCGTTATGAGCAAGCATCACGTCACGACGGTCATCAACGGCGAGCCGGTGGAGTTTCTGTGCGAGGCGCAGCAGACCCTGCTCGATGTTTTGCGCGATGAGCTGGGTCTGACCGGCAGCAAAGAAGGCTGCGGCTCGGGCGATTGCGGCGCGTGCAGCGTCATCGCCGACGGCAAGCTGGTGTGCTCGTGCCTGATGCTCGGCGTCGAGGCCGAGGGCCGCGAGATCACCACGGTCGAAGGCGTCGCCCAGGGCGACCACCTGCATCCGGTGCAGCAGAAATTCCTCGAACACGCCGCGCTGCAATGCGGCTTCTGCACCCCGGGCTTCATCGTCGCGGCCAAGGCGCTGCTCGACGAGAACCTCAACCCGACCGAGGAAGAGACGCGCTACTGGCTGGCCGGCAATCTGTGCCGCTGCACCGGCTATGACAAGATCATCCGCGCCGTGCTCGACGCCGCCGCCGAGATGCGCGGGGAGGCGGCGGCGGATTGACGGTTGGATACGCGCCGTGCGTCCTTCGAGACGGCGCTTTGCGCCGCCGCAGGATGACGTAGAATTTTCGATGCCACGCACAATTCTCGTCATCCTGAGGAGCGCCCATAGGGCGCACCTCGAAGGACGCGAGATGGCAATGCAGCTTGGAGTTGGCGAATGAGTTATCTCGACAAGGCGGCGCTCAAAGTCGTCGGAACCCGCCCGATCCGCCCGGACGGCGTCGACAAGGTCACCGGCCGGGCCAATTTCGGCGCCGACATGGTGATGCCGGGCATGCTGTGGGGCCGCATCAAGCGCAGCCCGCACGCCCACGCCCGCATCCTCGGCATCGATACCGCAAAGGCGCGCGGCGCTGCCTGGCGTCAAGGCGGTCATCACCCGCGCCGATTTTCCCGATGTGACGCCCGAGCGCGCCCATATCGGCGACCGCCCCGCACAATCTGCGCGACCTGTCGCTGCAACTGCATGGCCAGGGGCAAGGTGCTCTACGACGGCCACGCGGTCGCCGCGGTCGCGGCGACATCGCCGGCGATCGCCGAAGAGGCGCTCGACCTGATCGAGGTCGAAGTACGAAGTGCTGCCGCACGTGATGGATGTCGAGGCGGCGATGGCCGATGACGCGCCGCTCCTGCACGACGACATCTTCACCGCGGGGGTCGAGCCGAAGCCGGCGAAGCCGTCGAACATCGCCAAGATGGTCCGCTTCGCCAAAGGCGACGTCGAGGCCGGCTTCAAGGAAGCCGAAGTCATCATCGAGCGGCGCTACACGACGCAGCCGGTGCACCAGGGCTATATCGAGCCGCACGCCTGCGTGGTCTCGGTCGGCGCCGACGGCCAGACGACGATCTGGAGCTCGAGCCAGGGCCAGTTCATGGTGCGCGCCTATACCGCGCGCATCTGCGGCGCCGACATCGCCAACATCCGCGCCATCCCGGCCGAGATCGGCGGCGGTTTCGGCGGCAAGACGATCATCTATCTCGAACCGCTGGCCTACATGCTGTCGAAGAAATCGGGCGGCCGGTCAAGATGGTGATGAGCCGCGAGGAGGTGTTCCGCGCCACCGGCCCGACCTCCGGCGCCGTCGTCGAGGTCAAGATCGGCGCCAAGAAGGACGGCCACATCGTCGCCGCGCAGACCGTTCTCAAATACCAGGCCGGCGCGTTTCCCGGCTCGCCGGTGCAGCAGGGCTGCATCTGCGCGATGGCGATCTACGACTTTCCGAACGCGTTGACCGTCGGCTACGACGTGCTGTGCAACCGGCCCAAGGTCGCGGCCTACCGCGCGCCGGGCGCGCCGATCGGCTCGTTCGCCGTGGAAAGCTGCGTCGACGAACTCGCGCGCGCTCTGAGAATCGATCCGCTGCGGATGCGCGAGATCAACGGCGCCAGGGACGGCACCAAGGCGACGCACGGCGTGACCTGGAGCAATATCGGCTATCAGACAGACGCTGGAAGCCGCCCGCGCGCATCCGCACTCAAGACCCCGCTCGGGCCCAACCAGGGGCGCGGCATCGCCTCAGGCTACTGGCACAATGCCGGCGGCGAATCGAGCGCCGCCTGCCACGTCAACGAGGACGGCACGATCACGGTCACCGAAGGCCATCCCGATATCGGCGGCTCGCGCGCCTCGATGGCGATGATGGTCGCCGAGGTGCTGGGCGTGCCGTACGAGCAGCGTCCGCCCGGTGGTCGGCGACACGACGGCGATCGGCTTCAGCGCCTCGACCGGCGGCAGCCGCGTCACCTTCGCCGGCGGCATGGCGGTGACGCAAGCCGCCGAGAAGGTCATCGAGGAACTCAAAAAGCGCGCCGCGATGATCTGGGACATCAGCCCCGACGCGGTCGAATGGAAGGACGGGCAGCGCCTTCCCGGCCGGCGCCAATGCCGGCAGCTTCGAGCCGCTCGACCTGCGCCGCGATCGCCGCCAAATCGGGGCGCACCGGCGGGCCGATCAGCGCCGAGGTGCAGATCAACGCGCAAGGCCAGGGACCGGGTTTCACGACGCATATCTGCGACGTCGAGGTCGATCGCGAGACCGGCCACGTCAAGATCCTGCGCTATACCGCGATCCAGGATGTCGGCCGCGCGATCCACCCGAGCTATGTCGAGGGCCAGATGCAGGGCGGCGTGACCCAGGGCATCGGCTGGGCATTGAGCGAGGAATACATCTACGACAAGGATGGCCACCTCGAGAACCCCGGCTTCCTCGATTATCGCATGCCGGTCGCCTCCGACCTGCCGATGATCGACACGATCATGGTCGAGGTGCCGAACCCGCGCCATCCGTTCGGCGCGCGCGGCGTCGGCGAGGTGCCGCTCGTGCCGCCGATGGCGGCGGTCGCCAACGCGATCTTCGACGCAACCGGCATCCGCCTGCGCGACCTGCCGATGTCGCCGCCCAAGCTGCGCGCCGCCTTCGACGCCGAGCAGCCGAGGCGGCAGGCGGCGGAGTAGTCTTTATTTGCGGAGGACCTGGGAACCAATTAAACCGCTGCATCAGCAAATAGCGTCCTTCGAGATGCGCCTTCGGCGCTCCTCAGGATGACGACGATCTTTCATGGCATTAAGAAAGTCCGTCATCCTGAGGAGGCTGCGTAGCGGCCGTCTCGAAGGACGCACAACGCCGATCCAGCCCATCATGGAGCGGAGTTCATGACGTATCTCGACAAGGCTTCTCTCAAGGTCGTCGGCACTCGGCCGATCCGTCCGGACGGCGTCAACAAGGTGATCGGCCGCGCCACGTTCGGCGCCGACATGGTGATGCCCGGCATGCTGTGGGGAAAGATCAAGCGCAGCCCCTATGCCCATGCCCGCATCGTGTCGATCAAGACCGACAAGGCGCTGGCATTGCCCGGGGTCAAGGCGGTGGTGACCGCGGCCGATTTCCCGCAGATTGCGTCGGAAGAGGCTTTTGTCGGCGAAGGGCCGATGAACTTCCGCGACCTGTCCTACAACTGCATGGCGCGCGGCAAGGTGCTCTATGACGGTCACGCCGTCGCCGCGGTCGCCGCGACCTCGCCCTCGATCGCCGAGGAAGCGCTCGACCTGATCGAGGTCCAATACGAGGTCCTGCCGCATGTCATCGACGTCGAAGACGCGATGAAGCCGGCCGCGCCGGTCCTCCATGACGATCTGTTCACGTCGGGGGTCGATCCCAAGCCGGCCAAGCCGTCCAACATCGCCAAGCGGATCACCTTTGCCAAGGGCGACATCGCGGCTGGCTGGCGCGAGGCCGAGGTCACGATCGAGCGACGCTACACGACGCAGCCGGTGCACCAGGGCTATATCGAGCCGCATGCCTGCCTCGTCGCAGTCGGCAATGACGGCCAATGCACGATCTTCAGTTCGAGCCAGGGCCAGTTCATGGTGCGGGCCTATTGCGCCAAGCTGCTCGGCATCGACATCGCCAATATCCGCGCCATGCCGGCCGAGATCGGCGGCGGGTTCGGCGGCAAGACCCTCGTTTATCTGGAGCCGGTGGCGCTCGCGCTGTCGAAAAAAACCGGGCGTCCGGTCAAGATCGTGATGAGCCGCGAGGAGGTGTTCCGCGGCACCGGCCCGGCCGCCGGCGGCGTCATCGAGGTCAAGCTCGGCGCCAAAAAAGATGGGCACATCGTGGCGGCCGAACTGGTGGTCAAGCTCCAGGCCGGCGCCTTCCCGGGATCGCCCGTCGGGCCGGCCTGCATGTGCGGGTTTGCGATGTACGACATCCCGCATGTCAGCATCGTCGGTTACGATGTCGTCTCCAACCGTCCGAAGGTCGCCGCCTACCGGGCACCGGGCGCGCCGAACTCGACGTTTGGCACCGAAAGCTGCATGGACGAACTGGCGCACGAGCTGAAGATCGATCCGCTGCGCCTGCGCGAAATCAACGCCGCGCGCGACGGCACCAAGGCGGCGCACGGGCCGACCTGGGCCAATATCGGCTATCTGCAAACGGTCGAGGCGGCGAAGAACCACCCGCACCTGAAGATCCCGCTCGGTCCCAATCAGGGCCGCGGCATCGCCTCGGGTTTCTGGTTCAACATCGGCGGCGAGTTCGGCCGCCTCGGTGCACATCAACGAGGACGGCACCGCGAGCGTCGTCGAGGGCAACCCCGATATCGGCGGCTCGCGCGCCTCGATGGCGATGATGGCGGCCGAGGTGCTCGGCATCCCCTATGAGCAGGTCCGCCCGATCGTCGCCGACACCGAGCTCGACCGGCTACTGCTTCCTGACCGGAGGCAGCCGCGTCACCTTCGCCACCGGCATGGCGGTGACCCAGGCGGCCGAGAAGGTCGTCGCCGAACTGAAGAAGCGCGCCGCGATGATCTGGGACATCAGCCCCGAGGCGGTCGAGTGGACCGACGGCAAGGCGTTTCCGGCCGGCCCCAATGCCGGCAGCTTCGAGCCGCTGTCGGTCGCCGACATCGCGCTCAAGGCCGGGCGCACCGGCGGGCCGATCAATGCCGAGGTGTCGATCAACGCCCAGGGCGCCGGCCCCGGCTTTGCGACGCATATCTGCGACGTCGAAATCGACCGCGAGACCGGCCACGTCAAGGTCCTGCGCTATACCGCGGTGCAGGATGTCGGGCGCGCGATCCATCCCTCCTATGTCGAGGGCCAGATCCAGGGCGGCGTGACCCAGGGCGTCGGCTGGGCGCTCAACGAGGAATACATCTACGACAAGGATGGGCGCCTCGAGAACCCGGGCTTCCTCGACTACCGCATCCCGGTCGCCTCCGACCTGCCGATGATCGAGGCGGTTCTCGTCGAAGTGCCGAACCCGCGCCATCCGTTCGGGGCGCGCGGCGTCGGCGAGGTGCCGATCGTGCCGCCGATGGCGGCGGTCGCCAATGCGATCTCCGACGCGATCGCGGTGCGCATGCGCGACCTGCCGATGTCGCCGCCCAAACTGCGCGCCGCGCTCGACGACCAGGAACCGCCGCGCCTGGCCGCGGAGTAGGCGGGACCTGTGTTGGCTTTGGCACGAGCAACGCGCCCCGGATACCCCCTCTCCCCCACCGGGGGAGAGGGTTGGGGTGAGGGGGCGGATGGCGGCACCGCCTCGATCACCCTCGCCCGTCCGCCGCTCGCGCGGCGGCCACCCTCTCCCGCGGTGCGGGAGAGGGGCTGACGGCCGGCGCTGGCATGCCGCACGTCGTCATGACCGGGATCGCTGCCCGCCGCTTCACCGGCGGGCAGACCGAGTTCGATGTCGAGGCCAATACGGTGCGCCGCATGATCGTCGAGCTCGATCGCCGCTTTCCCGGCCTCGGCCACCAGATCGACGAGGGCATGGCCGTGGCGATCGACGGCGAGATCTTCCAGGACGCCTACCAGGCCCAGCTCAACCCCGACAGCGAAATTGTGCTGATCCCGAAGATCGGCGGCGGCTGATCCGGCCTAGCGGGCCGGGTAGCATCCGCCGTTGTAGAACACGTATCCGGGCGAGCAGGCGGGCGCGTAGGTCGGCGCACCGGTGACGGCCCCGACCGTGCCACCGACGACCGCCCCCGCCACGCCGAGCGCACCGCCGGCGATTGCCCCTGCCGTGCCGACCGCACCGCCGACAACCCCGCCGGGCGTCGCCGCCGGCTGACAATAGCCGCCATACAGCATGTAGCCGGGCGGGCAGCCCTGGGCGAACGCGCTGCCGGATGCGCCTGCCGCCAAAGCGGCGGCAAGCGCCAGTGTGCCAAGAATGTATCGCATCAATCTCTCCCTTTGAGTTCGGGCGCAAACCCGGCGGGCGAACGCCGCCGCCTGTGGGGAAACGGCGGCGCGACACCAGCGTTCCGCGCCGGCCCCAGGCGGCCCCGGTCATATCGCGTTCGCAAAGACTTGTCCGACGCCTGAGCGCGGCCGAATTGACAGCGAAAATCGTGCTGATTCCGAAGATCGGCGCCGGTTAGCGGCAGCCGCCGGGATGACCGCTACGGACCATCCCGGCGGGATGGCCTGAACTTACCGCAGGTAACAGGCACCGGAGTAAAACCGGTAGCCGCGCGGGCAGGGGCGGCCGTTGTAGCCGTACGGATAGGCTCCGACCACCTCAGCCGCGGTCCCGACGGCGTCGCCGGCAATCGCGCCCGCGGTCCCAATCGCGGCACCGGCGATCGCTCCGGCCGTGCCGATTGCCGCATCGACCGGGTTCTGCGCAAACGCCAGGCTCGACGAGCCGGCCACCATGCCGGCGATGATCGCCAGCGTGTAAATTGTGTTCTTCATCGAAATTCTCCGTTGAGCATACGCCACAAAGGCCAGAAGGCGAGTGCCGCTGCTATCCAGGAAACGACGGCGCGACGACCTGCGTTCCGAGCGGCGCCCGAATAAGGTTGGGAATCCGCCGGACCGCGCCCGGTCGCGGCCACTGGAGCCTTGCCCGCCGGCCGGGCTCCGCCGAAAATGCGGCGCCGTGCGGATACGTCGCGCCGGCGCGCAAAGGCCAGTGGGGCGGGAAATGACCTACGACTACATCATCGTCGGCGGCGGCTCGGCCGGGTCGGTCATGGCGCACCGGCTGTCGGCGAAAAGCGCGAACCAGGTGCTGGTCTGCGAGGCCGGGCAGGATACGCCCGACGGCAAGGTGCCGCCCGAGATCCTCGATTCCTATCCCGGCACCGCCTATTTCGATCCGCGCTTCCACTGGCAGGAATTGCGCGTCCATACCGAGATCGTGTCGCACAACCGGCCCGAGGAACGCCCGGCCCTGCGCAAATACGAGCAGGCGCGCGTCCTGGGCGGCGGCTCGTCGATCAACGGCCAGCTCGCCAACCGCGGCGCCCCCTCCGATTACGACGAGTGGGAGGCGAGGGGCGCGACCGGGTGGAACTGGAATGCGGTATTGCCGTATTTCAAGAAGGTCGAGCGCGACATGGATTTCGACGGCCCGTGGCACGGCAAGGACGGCCGCATCCCGGTGCGCCGCATCATGCCCGCGCTGTGGTGCGGCCACGCCAAGGCGGTCGCCGAGGCGTACAAATCGGCCGGCTACGATTACCTCGAAGACCAGAACGGCGAGTACAAGGACGGCTATTTCCCGATCACGATCTCCAACCTCTACGACCGCCGGGTGTCTGCGGCAATCGGCTATCTCGACAACGGCACCAGGCGGCGCCCGAACCTCAAGATCTCGGCCGACACCCAGGTCAGCGAATTATTGTTCGAGGGCACGCGGTGCGTCGGGGTCAAGGCCCTCGTCGAAGGGCGCGAGACCGCGTTCCGCGTGAACTCAGGCCATGGGGAGGTCATCGTCTCGTCGGGTGCGATCCACTCGCCGGCGCACCTGCTGCGCGCCGGGATCGGGCCGGCCGGGGCGTTGCGCAACGTCGGCATCGACGTGCGCATGAATGTGCCGGGGGTCGGGCAGCGGCTGATGGACCATCCCTCGGTCTCGGTGTCGTCGTTCATGAAGCGCGAGGCGCGCCTCAACGGCCAGACCCGCCGGCATATCCTCCTGGCATTGCGCTATACCTCGGGCATCGACGGCGTCGCGCCCGGCGACATGTTCGTCGCCGCGGTCAGCAAATCGGCCTGGCATGCGGTCGGCGAGCAGATCGCCTCGCAACTGGTCTGCGTCTACAAGACATTGTCCGAGACCGGGCAGGTCCGCCTCGCGTCGCGCGACTGGCATGCCGAGCCGATCGTCGAGTTCAACCTGCTGTCCGACCGACGCGACCTCGACCGGCTGATGGACGGCTTTCGCCGGCTCGGCGCGATGCATATGAGCGCGGCATTGAAGGAGGCGGTCAGCGACCCGTTCCCGGCGAGCTACAGCGACCGTGTCAGGCAGATCGGCGTGGTCAACGACAAGAACCGGCGGCTGACGGCGTTCATCGCCAGATTGCTCGACGGGCCGGACTGGCTGCGGCGCTGGATCATCGACCGCTTCATCGTCGAAGGCTATCGCTTCGACCAGCTGATGACCGATGACGAGGCATTGGAAGCGTTCATCCGCAAGGCGGCGATCGGCGTGTGGCACGCCACCTGCACCTGCCGCATGGGTTCGGACGACGACCCGATGGCGGTCACCGACAACCAGGGCAGGGTGCGCGGCGTCGCCGGCCTGCGCGTCGTCGACGCCTCGCTGTTCCCGTGCGTGCCCTGCGCCAACACCAATTTCCCGACGCTGATGACCGCCGAAAAGATCAGCGACATGATGCTGGCGGGGGCGTAGCGTATAGGCACGATTCGGGTTGGCAATAGAGGAAACGGTGTACAAATCAGCCGCTCGGTTCTCTCAAAGATCAACCGGATCCGGCTTTGTCATCGTGCGGAAAGAGCAGGCCCGTCGCTCCGAGCGCTCGCCGGGATGAGTATTTTCCGAATCTCCCTCAGCGACGTTGCAACCGCTAAACTTGGGTAGGGTAATGCCGTTGGTCGGGCCGTCGGCTCGATCTGCGATGGCTTATCTACCGCGATGTCATGTTGCGGCTTGGGATGTGGTGTCCGTTTATCGAACCTCGGACAGCCGACGCGCAGCTCGCTGTTACACACACGGAGTCACGCGAATGGACGCAGCCGTTGAAACCCCAGAATCTCAGAATCGAAATGGTCACAATCGGTCGTCCGGCAAGCGGGCGACGCTCGGTGCCGACGAGTTGCGCCGGATCGACGCCTACTGGCGCGCCGCCAATTATCTGTCGGTCGGGCAGATCTATCTCTACGACAACCCGCTGCTGAAGGAGCCGCTGAAACTGTCGCACGTCAAGCCGCTGGTGGTCGGGCATTGGGGCACGACGCCGGGTCAGAACTTCATCTACGTGCATTTGAACCGGGTCATCAAGAAGTATGATTTGGACATGTTCTACATTGCCGGCCCCGGGCACGGCGGGCCGGCGATCGTCGGCAACGTCTATCTCGAAGGCACCTGGAGCGAGGTTTATCCGAACATCACCCGGGACGAGGCCGGGCTGAAGAAGCTGTTCATGCAGTTCTCGTTCCCCGGCGGGATTTCGAGCCATGTCGCGCCGACGACGCCGGGGTCGATCCACGAAGGTGGCGAACTGGGTTATTCGCTGAGCCATGCCTTCGGGGCGGCGTTCGACAATCCCCAACTGATCATTGCCTGCGTCATCGGCGACGGCGAAGCGGAAACGGGGCCCTTGGCGACGGCGTGGCAGTCCAACAAACTGCTCAACCCGATCAGCGACGGCGCCGTGCTGCCGATCCTGCACCTCAACGGCTACAAGATCAGCAACCCGACCATTCTCGCCCGCATCGAGCACGAGGAACTGGAGCAGTTCCTGCGCGGCTGCGGCTGGACGCCCTATTTTGTCGAAGGCGATGAGCCGGCAAAGATGCATGAGCTGATGGCGTCCACCTTGGAGGCGGCCATCGAGGACATCCGGCAAATCCAGCAGAATGCGCGGAACGGCAATGACGCCAGCCGGCCGCGCTGGCCGATGATCGTCTTGAGGTCGCCCAAGGGCTGGACCGGGCCGAAGGAAGTTGACGGCCTGCCGGTCGAGGGCACCTTCCGGGCGCACCAGGTGCCGCTCCTGGTGGATGCTGCACATCCCGATCACGTCCAGCCTGCTCGAAAGCTGGATGAAAAGCTACAAGCCCGACGAGCTGTTCGATGAAAACGGCCGCCTCTTGCCGGAATTGGCCGAACTGGCGCCGCAGGGCGACCGGCGGATGGGCGCCAACCCCCACGCCAATGGCGGAATTCTGCTGCGCGACCTGAAAATGCCCGACTTCCACGCCCACGCGGTGACTGTGCCGTCGCCCGGCGCCGTTGAGGGCCAGGATACGCTGGTGCTGGGCAAGTTCCTGCGCGATGTGGTCAAGCTGAACCAGGATCAGCGCAATTTCCGCATCTTCGGTCCCGATGAGACCCTCTCCAATCTGTTGGGCGCAGTTTTCGAAGTCACCAACCGTCAATGGGACGCCCGCGAGGTAGAGAACGATGAATTCCTCGCGCCGGCGGGACGCGTGCTCGAACTCGATGCTCAGCGAGCACCAGTGCGAGGGTTGGCTGGAAGGATATCTGCTAACCGGGCGGCACGGGCTGTTCAACAGCTACGAGGCCTTCATCCGCATCGTCAACTCGATGTTCAGCCAGCACGCCAAGTGGCTGAAGGTAACCTCGGAACTGCCCTGGCGCCGCAAGATCGCGTCGCTGAACTATCTGCTCGCCTCCCATGTCTGGCAGCAGGATCACAACGGCTTCACCCACCAGGATCCGGGCTTCCTCGATCACGTCATCAACAAGAAGGCCGACATCGTGCGGGTTTACCTGCCGCCTGACGCCAATTGTCTATTGTCGGTCTTCGATCACTGCCTGCGCAGCCGGCACTACGTCAACGTCGTGGTGGCCGGCAAGCACGCGCTGCCGCAATGGCTGACGATGGACGCTGCGGTGGTGCATTGCACCGAAGGCATCGGCATCTGGCAATGGGCCAGCAACGACCGGGACGCCGAGCCGGACGTGGTGATGGCCTGTTGCGGCGACACGCCGACGTTGGAGATATTGGCCGCGGTTTCGATCCTGCGCCAGCATCTGCCCGACCTGAAGATCCGGGTGATCAATGTCGTCGATCTGATGAAGCTGCAGTCTGCCAGCGAACACCCGCACGGGCTGAACGAAACGGACTACGATTCGTTGTTCACCAAGGATAAGCACATCATCTTCGGCTTTCACGGCTACCCGTGGCTGGTCCACCGGCTGACCTACCGCCGCACCAACCGCAACCTCCACGTCCGCGGCTACAAGGAAGAGGGCACGATCACGACCGCCTTCGACATGCGGGTGCAGAATGACCTCGACCGCTTCCACCTGGTGCAGGACGTGATCGACCGGCTGCCATATCTGGGCACCAGGGGGGCATACCTGAAGCAGGAGATGCAGGACAAGCTGATCGAGCACAAGCATTACATCGACAAGCACGGCCAGGACCTGCCGGAGATCCGGAACTGGAAGTGGGGCAACCCCGCGTGACGGCGCAAGACCTTATCGACACCGCCAGGGCGCTGGTCACCGATGAAGCCAGACCCGAGCCTGAGGCAAGCCAGCCGAATGTAAGCCTGAAGCCAAAGCCAAGGGACCGTCCGATGTGACGGCGCAGATGGCCAAGCGAGCCGATGATCTCTACGAGGGGCTGGGGCGCGAGGAGGTCCGAGCCGGTCAGGACCGGGAGAAAGCGGAGGGGGAGCGTCGGGAAGGAGCCCCACAAATAAACAGACACGAACGACGCGGCTGAATTTGCCAAAGGGATGAAGATGAAAATCAGTTCGAACGATTTTCGGGTGCGGGAGGGAGACAAGGTCGACCTCAAAAAATGGCCGACGATCGTGAAGCCCGTGTATAAGTCGAAGAAGCACTATAAAAAACTGTTGGACGAGCATGTTGCGCAACTCAGCGCGCTGCAGCAGCTTCACTACGCGTCAAACAGCTACGCCGTCCTGCTGATCTTTCAGGCTTTGGATGCGGCCGGGAAGGATGGCGCGATCAGGCACGTGATGTCCGGGGTCAACCCGCAAGGCTGCCAGGTGTTCAGCTTCAAGCATCCCAGCCCCATGGAACTGCAACACGATTTTCTCTGGCGAACCACCCGCGATCTGCCGGAACGCGGGCGGATCGGCATCTTCAATCGATCGTATTACGAGGAGGTGCTGATCGTCCGCGTCCATCCCGAGATTCTCCGCAGCGAAGGGCTCCCGGACGCCTCGGTCGATGAGAAGACGGTGTGGCACGACCGGTACCGTTCGATCGTGGATTTGGAAAGGCACCTCCACAGCAACGGAACCCGCATCGTCAAGTTCTACCTCCACCTCTCGAAGGAGGAGCAACGAAAGCGCTTCCTTCAACGCATCGACGAGCCGGAAAAGAACTGGAAATTCAGCCTGGCCAACGTCAAGGAACGAAAATTCTGGAAGGAGTACATGACGGCCTTTGAGGAATGCCTGAGCGCGACGAGCACGAGCGATGTGCCCTGGTATGTCGTTCCCGCCGACGACAAGGAAAACGCCCGGCTGATCGTTTCCCAGATCGTCCTCGATACGTTCGAGGGGCTCAAAATGGCCTATCCCAAACCGAGCCCGGAGCGCCACCAGGAATTGCAGTCGATTCGCGAACAGCTCGCGAAGTGAGGGCGGGAGAGCCGTCCGTCGCTGGGATCGGCGCACTCCCGCCGCATCAGATGCCAGATACTGTCAGCGGCAGCCCTGCCAGGATCGTCTGCGCTGTTTCTCGGCCGTTGGCCAGCGCGGCCTCGACGGTGCCCATATCCGGGCCGTCATAGAGCGCTTCGCCGGCAAGGAATATGGCGCCACCATCCGATTGTTTCAGCAATGACTGCGCCGCCCGTGTTTTCGGCGTCGCATAGGAATAGGCGCCGCCCGCTAACGGATCGTTGCCCCAGTTGATCGCCGTCGCAGCGACGAGGCTCCGTCTGATCCGGTCGAGCGATACAGCGAAAATCTCGGCCAGCGAGACGAGCCCCATGTCGACGAGTTCGGCCGTGGTCAGCGACGATACTCGGTCCGCCTTGGGTCCCGCCAACCAGCCCGTCAGCACCGGATATCCGGCCGGGTACTGCGTCCACCAGGTCGGGACCGGCGCGTCGGAAACCAGGAACGACAGCTCGGCGAGATTTCGCCCGCCAATATCGGCCCACCAGTTCGTTGCGAAGCGCACCAGGATCTTGACGACGTTGCCGAACCCGATATCGGCAGCGGCCGCGACCCGCTCACGCATCATCGACGGCAGCGCGATGTCGGAGAGGAGCGGCAGCGGCACGGTAATGATCGCGGCGTCGGCCGCGAACATGCCGCCGTCGCGACAGCGTGCGGCAATCCGGTCCTGGACCTCGTTTATAGCCGTTACGACAGCGCCGAGATGGATTGCGGCGCCGTGCCTGCGGCACTCGGATGCGAGAAATCCGACGAGCGCGCCGTAGCCCTCCGCGATCCGCCCGTGCTGACCCTCGTCCCGGCCCATCCATTCGTCACGCAGTGCGAGGGTGCTGGCGCGGCGCGGGTCGGCTGCGTCGTAGCCCTCGACCGTGCGCGTGATTCTCCGCCGCAGCTCATCGTATTTCCGATCGGCGAAATGCGCATCGAGGAATTCGGCGATGGGCAGATCGGCCTTCACCGCCCTCAAGCCTTGGTAGAACCGACCCGCATGAGGGAGGGAAGACTCGTCAGGCAACAACGCGCCTGTGCGGGCGCTCCATCGCGTGCCCCCGCGCGGCGACAGCGACAATCGCGCTTCGCGCATCACGGCGCGTGTTACCGCCGCCACGCCATGGACAAACTCGGCGCCGCCCTCCGCCGGGTAGCCAAATTCCTGGGTGGCCAGCGAGCAGATACGTCCGCCGCATCGGTCTCGCGCCTCGAGGATGGTCACCCTCTTGCCTGCGCGGGCCAGCTCGCGGCCGATCATCAGGCCCGCGGCGCCAGCGCCGACGATCAAAACATGCGCGAATTGGTGAAGAGCCATCGATCACCGTTAACCAGAGCACCCATCGCACGATCGCGGGCGGGCTCAGCCCCCGAGCGGCCCTTTTATACCAAGTCCCTCCGAGCGCGAACTCACGTAGGGGATTCCCAAGGCGAGGAGAATGTGATTCACCGTGGCAAACGAGAGGGGGTTTGCCATGGCGGCAGCGGTTCGCCTTCGGGAGGGTTACGACGCGGTAGGATTGCGCGATCTGGCGAAGCGGTCTGTGGATGCCGCTCAGACCCGACGCTTGTTGGCTCTGGCGGCGATCTATGACGGCGGATCTCGCACCGAGGCCGCCAAGATGGGTGGCGTCGGGCTGCAAACGGTGCGGGACTGGGTGTTGGCTTTCAACGCCGAGGGGCCGCCTGGCTTGGTGAACGGCAAGGCCCCGGGCAACGCGCCGCTGCTCACCGAAGCGCACCGGCAAGCGTTGCTGGAGATCGTCGAGAGCGGTCCGATCCCGGCGGTTCACGGCGTTGTCCGCTGGCGGCTGGTCGATCTGGCGCAATGGGTGTTCGAGGAATTCCGCATCTCGATCAGCAAGCAGACGCTGAGCCGCGAATTGCGCGCTCTGGGCTTGCGCAAGCTGTCGGCGCGACCCCGGCACCACGCCCAGGATGGCGAGGCCCTGGCGGCGTTCAAAAAAACTTCGCCGAGAGCCTCGACGTGATTGCCAAGCGCGACGCGGCCGGCAAGCCGATAGAGATCTGGTTTCAAGACGAGGCCCGGATCGGCCAGAAGAACAAGATCACCCGGCGATGGGCACGGCGCGGGACGCGGCCCTCGGCACCCCACGATCAGAGAACGCGCTCGACCTATATCTTCGGCGCGATCTGTCCGGCCAAGGGGACTGCCGCCGGCCTCATCCTGCCGCGCTGCAATACCGCCGCGATGGCGCTGCACCTGGCCGAAATCTCCCGAACGGTTACACCGGGCGCCCATGCCGTCCTGCTGCTCGATCAGGCCGGCTGGCACCTCTCCGCCAAGCTCGACATCCCCGACAACATCACCCTGATGCCGCTGCCCCCGAAGTCGCCGGAACTCAATCCGGTCGAAAACATCTGGCAGTACATGCGCGACAACTGGCTCTCCAACCGGGTCTTCCAGTCGTACGGCGACATCCTCGATCACTGCTGTCATGCCTGGAACAAGCTCGTTGACCGGCCATGGACTATCATGTCGATCGGCCTGCGCGATTGGGCCCATCGGTTCTAATCAGCGGGATTTGGTATTAGATGGGCTGGCCGCTAACCGCCGCGCAATTCGAGCACCGCGGTGGCATTGGCCATCGTTATTTCCCCGCTCGCTCTCGCCAGGCCAGTCTACACCAGCGCCCGTTGTGGACCGAAGCGGCATCAGGCGGTCGTGCAGATAGAAGGGCTCTGGGATACCCTGCATCTTGCGATTTGCACCGATCATCGCGCGGCGCTCTGCACTCTCGACGGACGCCTGAGCGAGGCCGGATCGGCGCTCGGTGTGAGGACGATGCTGCTTTAAGCCGCGTCAGCCGCCGCTCTGCATCAGCTTCTGCGCCTCTTCCCGCAGCGCGCGGCGGAAGAGCTTGCCGGTCTCGGTCACCGGAAGGGCGGCGCGGATCGCGATATGGTCCGGCACCTTGTAGCTCGAAGCGAGGGCGCGGCAATGGGCGCGCAGGGCGGCGGCGCTGATCTCCGACGCCGGCTTTGCCACGACAAAAGCGACGATCGCCTCGCCGCGCTCGCCGGCATCGGCACCGACCACCGCCGCCTGGGCGACGGCTGGATGCATTAGCAGCAAGGTCTCGACCTCAGCCGGCGAGACATTGATCCCGGCGCGCTTGATGATGTCGGCGTCGCGCGCAACGAAGTGGAAGCCGCCCGCCTCGTCGACAAAGCCGAGATCGCCGGTGCGGAAATAGCCGTCCGCGGTGAAGGCGGCTTGGTTGTACGCGGCGCTGGCGCCGCAATAACCCGGCGTCACGTAACCGGCGACTTCAAGTGCGCCGGTCGTGCCTTCCGGCAAGACCTGGCGGTTCTCGGGATCGACGATGCGCAGCCGCACGCCCGGCAGCGGCGGCCCCTGCCCTGCCATGCGGCATTCCAGCGGCCAGTCGCACGGCGTCACACAGCAATTGCCGTAAATCTCGGTCGAGCCGTAGATGTTGCAGATCTGCGCGGCGCCGAGCTCCTCGGCGGCGATGCGCACCTCTTGCGGGCTGCCGATCATCAGCCCGGTCCTGAGGCTCGCCACCCGCCGGGGCCGGAACTCGGGATGCCGCAACACCGCGCCGGTGATGCTCGGCAATGTGTAGACCGCGGTAACGCGGTGGCGCTCGACCAGGCCGATCCAATCGGCGGCATCGAAATGCCCTTGCAGCACCAATGCCGCGCCATGCGACGAGGTCGCCGGCAGGGCGTTGCAGGCGCCATAGGCCCAGAACAGCGGCGGCGCCAGCAGGACCCGGTCATCGGCGGTCAGGCGCATCCGCTCGCCGATATTAAAGCCGTTTTCAATGACCGCGTAATGCTGCAGCCGCACCGCTTTCGGCCGCGCGCTCGACCCCGAGGTGTAAAGGATCAGCGCGTCGTCGCCGGCGCTGGCGCCCTGGCCCGGCGCGAGCAGGTCGAGCGCGGCGGCGGAGCGGAAATCATCGTAACCGATCCAACCCGGCCTGATGCCGCCGCCGAGCATGACGATCAGACGCAGCAGCGGGAAATTCGGCGTCAACGCGGCGAGCACGGACGCAAAATCCTGCCCGGCGAAGGAATCGACCGCGATCAGCGCTTGGACCGCCGAATCGGCGAGCAGATAGGCCAGCTCGCCCGGTTTCGACCAGGTGCTGAACGGCACCGCGACGGCGCCTGCTGCGGTTGCGCCGATGGCGGCTTCGAGCCATTCGAGCCGGTTGTTGACGAGGATCCCGACCCGGTCGCCGCGCCCGATCCCGTTTGCAAGCAGCGCCGCGCCGATACGGCCGGCGCCGTCGGCGAGGTCGCGGTAGGTGGCGGCGCGCTCGCCGCAAATGACGGCGGTGCGGTCCGGATGGCGCCCGGCCTGTTCGCGACAGAGGTCGAACAGCGTGCGGCTGTGGGGCGCCTTCATATGTTTACTTCCCCGTCACCCCCGCGGAAGCGGGGGTCCAGGGCAACCACTCGCACCCGTGCCCCTGGATTCCCGCTTGCGCGGGAATGACGGCTTGGTGAGGCAAGATCTCGTCGATTGCTAAACGACACCCTTCTCACGCAGCTCCGAAATCGCCGCGGCATCGTAGCCGAGCTCGCGCAATACTTCGTCGGTGTGCTGGCCCTGGTCGGGGGTCGGGCGCAGTTTTTCGGGCTGCGGGTAGCGGCTCATGTGGATCGGCTGGCCGACCACCTCGTATTCGCCGATCTTGGGATGGTCGACCTTCCTGGCCATGCCGAGATGCTTGACCTGCGGGTCCTCCCAGGCCTGGTCGATCGTGTTGATCGGGCCGCACGGCACGCCGGCCTTGTTCAAGGCCTCGACCCAATAGGCGCTCGGCTTGCTGCGCACGAGATCGTTGAGATGGGCGATCAGCGCCGCGCGGTTTTTCGCGCGCAACGGCACGGTGGCGAAATCCGGGTTGCTCGCGAGTTGCTTGTCGCCGGCTACCTCGCAGAAGCGTTTCCACAGATTGTCGCCGGAGGCGGCGATGTTGATGTAGCCGTCGGCGGTCTGGAACATGCCGGTACCGGGCGAGGTCGGATGGAAATTGCCCTCCTGGCCGGCGATTTCGCCTTTCATCAGCCAGCGCGCCGCCTGGAAATCGAGCATGAAGAGCTGCGCCTCAATGAGGGAGGTGTGCACCCATTGTCCCTCGCCCGAGCGCTCGCGTTCGAGCAACGCCAGGACGATCCCGTTCGCCAAGAGGATGCCCGCGGCGGTGTCGTTGATCGCGATGCCGACGCGCACCGGCCCCTGGCCGGGCAGGCCGGTGATCGACATCAGGCCGCCCATGCCCTGGGCGATCTGGTCGACCCCGGGGCGGCCTTCGTAGGGGCCGTCCTGGCCGAACCCGGAGATGCTGCCGTAGACGATGCGCGGGTTGATTTTCTTGACCGCCTCGTAATCGACACCGAGGCGGTGCTTCACGGTCGAGCGGAAGTTCTCGACGACGACATCGGCGCGTCCGGCAAGCTCGAAGAAGATCTTCTTGCCCGCCGGCGTCTTCAGGTCGAGGCTGAGCGAGCGCTTGTTGCGGTGGAGGTTCTGGAAATCGGGGCCGTCGCGGCGGCTGCCGGTGGCATCGGTGTGCTCGCCCGGCATCTCGATCTTGATGACGTCGGCGCCCCAATCGGCGAGCTGGCGCACCGCGGTCGGGCCGGCGCGATGGGCAGTCAGGTCGATGACGGTGAAGCCGGCCAAGGGCATCGAAGGCGTGGGCATGTCGGGGTATCTCCGCGGTGGGTAATCTCACGCAAATCGTAACCGTTCAGTCGTGCCGGCGCCATGGGTTGCCCGTCCACGCGATTTCCCAGGACCCAGGATAGCCAGACGCACGTGGTTACCCATATGACTCAAAATAAAACAGCCCTGCGACGGCAGGCGCAGTGAACAGGTGGGCGTCAATGAACCTCCGCACCGTTGATCTCAATCTGCTAGTGGTCTTCGATGCCTTAATGGCTGAACGAAGTATAACAGCAGCCGCCAGGAGGGTCGGGATGAGCGCATCGGCAATGAGCCATGCGCTTCGCCGACTTCGCGACACCTTCAACGATCCACTGTTTGAACGGACGCTCGAAGGATTGAGGCCGACCCAACGGGCATTAGACCTCGACAAGCCGGTGCGAACCGCGTTGCTGGAACTCCAGCATGGTTTGGCGCAGCAACTTGCGTTCGATCCAGCGACCTCGGACCGAACCTTCAACATCCGGATCTCAGATTTCTTGGTCGGCTGCCTGCTGCCACGGCTGTGTGCACGGGTGAGAGCAGATGCGCCCGGCGTAACGTTGTTCGTCGAGTATCTTTCGCGCGACGCCATCCACCGACCCGGAGACATCCATTTGCGCATCGCGGCCGGCGAGGGTGGCCCAGAATATCGGCAGGAGCGCATTTGGTCGGACGTTTTCGTCGTCGCAATGCGACGCGACCATCCGGCTGCGCGGCTGCCGCTGACGATCGAGCGCTATTCGGGCCTACCCCATCTTCGGGTACTGAGCGCCAACGTCGATGGACGCCCGCTGGATGACCTGCTCGACAGCAAGGGGCTAGTGCGGCGCGCCGCGCTGACGATTCCGAGCCTGGCGGGAGTGATCCCGATCCTGCAGCATACCGATTTATGCACTGTGCTGCCGCAACAGTGGATCAACCTTTATAAGGGCTTGGGAGAATTGGCGACGAGGCCTCTTCCGGTGGAGGGAATTGAGTACACCGTCGATATGGTCTGGCACGGGCGAGACGACCGGGAATCCGGACACCGCTGGCTGCGCAGATTGATCACTGAGGAATTCGCGATGTTATACGCGACGGCGCGCGGCTCCGATGGGGTCGTGCCACACCGCCTCGACATTTCCCCGATCGCCGCGCGATGTTGAACGGACTGCATGTGCCCTTGAAGATTATGAAATAGGAGCGCCCTGGACGCGCGCATATATCGCTCGCGACACACACATCGCGAGGCTTTGAGCAGGTGGCGCGAAAGAACTGTAGGGACGATCAACCGCTAAACGCCGGTCAGTTGGCGCAAGCGACGGCGATTCGCTATCGGGCCCATGCCTTTGACATACGGGAACTGGCTGGTTCATATCCTGACGGGGCGCTGCGTGAGCGACTGCTGGCGATCGCCACTGAATTTGATGAGATGGCCGCTGAAATAGAAGGCGCTCGGTGAAGACGCCATTTGAGAGGGCTATGTTCTTGCACCCTCATAAGGCGCATCTTCGCGACGATGCGAATGCCTTGGACACGCCTCAGCATGACGCTGGGGAGGAACCGGCGATCAGTGGCTATGGGAAATGCAAGTCGTGCCGCTGTGGCGGATACCGCAGCGCTCGGCCTTGGATATGCGTCTGCGGGCATGCTTTTGCCGACCACGAAATCTTTGAGTTCCCCCAAGGGCTCGAGAGAACGGGAAAAATGAGGACGGCGGATGGTTTCCTGGTTCTGTCGAAGTGACAGCCCGGACCCAACGATGCCGCGGAAGTGCTGATCCCGCCCGGCGTGGTCCGCGCGGTCGAGCCGCACCGTACCGGATGCTACGTTTACGCTGGCGGCCACAAATGGGATGTCGCGCATTCACATGCCGAGATCGCGCAGGCGGTCAACGCGGCATTGCGAGGCGAGAGCCAGCGCGTCCGATAGAGCCACTGTCGATAGCCAGAAGCCAGTCAAAGCAACACTCCTCGATTTCGGCTAAACTGGCCTCCCTGACCAACTGCCGGAGGTCCACCGTGCCCCACCATTTCGGCGTCCTCATTCCGTTCGACCAATACGACGGCCGAGATCGAGTACAGCCATCTGCTGCCGCCGGAGTGGCAGGCGCATTACGCGCGCATGATGACGAGCAGCGCCACCAAGACGCCGTTCTCGCCGCCGAAGGATGAGGACGTTGATTATCAGGCTCGCCTGCTCGGCACCGCCCGGGTCGAGATCGCCTTCCTGTTGCAGACCTCGGCGAGCCTCTTTGCCGACGATTACGATGCCGACGTGACGCGCCGCATCGCCGCCGCCGCCGGGGTGCCGGCCTTCACCTCGGCGATGGCGATCGGCGAGGCGATGGGCGCGCTCGGCACCCGACATATCGCGCTCGTGTCGCCCTATTCCGAGCCGGTCAACGCCGGCGCGAAGCGCTATTACGAGGGCAAATACGGGCTGTCGGTGGTCGCGCTCGAAGGTTTTGCCGCGACCGATTCCTACGCGATCGGCCAGCTCGGGCCGGAGATGGCGCGCAACGCCTTCGCGCGCATCGACCGGCCGGAGATCGAGGCTTTTGTCGTGCCGGGCGGCAACTTCCCGACGATGGCGGCGATCGCCGGCTGGGAGCGCGAGTTCGGGAAGCCGGTCGTCACCACCAACCAGGCCGCACTATGGGCGGTGCTGCGCCATCTCGGCAGCAGCGACCGCCTGCCCGGCCTCGGGCGGCTGCTGGAATAGCCTTGCCGGCATCCTTGCCCGCGGGAAGCCAGCTCAGCCGTCGCCGTGCTGCCGCAACTCGCGCTCTTGATCGAGTGCTACGACCGTACCGTCCGGGGAAGACCGGTTGACTTTGCGAAGGAAAATATCGATCGCCTGCTCCAGGGTAGCAAGCTCGCTTTGCTCGGCATCCAACCCCTTCAGCTCCTCGGCATGCCTGGCCAGCATCTCGGCACGCCGCACGCCCAGGTCATTCTTCGCGCGCTCGATGTCGCTCGGTTTCAGTTGATCCCACACAATGATGTCTCCTTTGACGCTGTCGGCCTTTCGAGCAGAAGCGGGTGAAGCGGCGCCGCTCGCCACGATCCGATCGACGCGGTCGGCGGGCGGCTGTTCTCCGTTGGCCTCATCTGGCAAGGCTTCAGCGGCGGGAGCGGAAGCCTGACGGGAGCCGGCGCCTTCTCTCGCCCTGGGGGGCGGGGCAGGTTCAAGGGCGCTGGCAGGTTCGGGGGCGCTGGCAAGTTCAGGGAGCGGCTGTTCCCCAATGTTTTCGTTCGGCAAGGCTGCTGCGACGGGGGCCGAGGCCTGGCGGGAACGGCGATGGGCAGGTTCAGCGGCGCCGGCAGGTTCGGCGGGCGGCTGCTCCTCCATGTCTTCGTCCGGCGAAGCTTCTGCGACGGGGGAAGCGGCCTGACGGGAACGGCGCGGGGCAGGTTCAGCGGCGCCGGCAGGTTCGGCGGGCGGCTGGTCGCCGCCGGCCTGATCCGGCAGGGTTTCTGCGACAGGGGCGGCAGCCTGGCCGGAGTCGGCGCCCGCTTTCGCTTTGGAATCCGGACCCGGTTCGGCGGCGCCGGCGATGTTGGTCGAGATATGAGTAACGAGTTGCAGACGGATCTTTTCCGCCCGGGCGATCTCTTGCTCCAGCGCGCGGGCGCGACCCTGGTCGCCGCGGCTTCTCGCCTCAACCAGACGCGATCGCGCGAGTTCGATATCGTCGGTAAGGCTTTGCAGCTCCATCCACTCGAACGAACTCGAAGCCTTCATGTACATACCTCTACGCGGCAACTCCCGATCGGACGCCACCTCGGTTGCACAATTTCATGCCTGCGAAGCGTATCGGATCGTCGTCAGGCGGCGCAAGACCCATCATGGTTTAGCTGGCCCGATCGGGGCCGATCTCGCATAGAATGCGAACAAATGAGGAGGATGCGCCGATGCTGTTCACCTGCCTGCCAGAAGGGGCGCAGATCCCGGGCCGGTTCCCGGGGCCCGTGCACGCCCGCGGCAAGTGGTTCACGATCGACATCCACTGCCACGTGCTGACCCCCCAGGCCGAGGAGATGGTCAAGGGCGCCGGGCTCGAAAACTGGCAGCCGCGCCATCAATTCGCCAATGAGCGCACCAGGCAGGTCAACCGCGAGCAGGCGGCGCGCACCCGCATCCAGTTCACCTCGGTCGAGACCCGGCTCGCCGATATGGACCGCATGGGCATCGACATCCAGGCGATCACCCCGTCGCCGGCGCAGACCTATTACACCGCCGAGCCCGATCTCGGGATCGCCACCGCGCGGGTCATCAACGACAACCTCGCCGGGATCTGCGCCAAGCATCCCGACCGCTTCGTCGGCCTCGGCACGGTGCCGTTCCAGGCCCCCGAACTGGCCGTCGCCGAACTCGACCGGCTGCACAAATCGCTGGGGCTGCGCGGCATCGAGATCGCCACCAACGTCGCCGGCGCGGACCTCTCCGAGCCGCGCTTCCGGCCGATCTTCGCGCGCGCCGAGGCGCTCGGCCTCGTGCTGTTCATGCACCCGACCGGGTTTCCCGAGGCGAGCCGGTTCCGCGACCATTACCTGACCAACGTCATCGGCAACCCGCTCGACACGACCGTCGCGGTACATCACCTGATCTTCGGCGGCGTGTTGCACCAGCACCCGAATTTGAAGCTGGTGCTGTCGCATGGCGGCGGCTACCTGCCGGCCTATTCCGGGCGGATCGACCATGGCGCCGCGGCGCGCCCGGACACCTGCGAGCATCTGCGCCACATACCGACGACCTATCTGAAGCGGCTCTATTTCGACACGATCGTCTACACCCATCACCAGCTCGAATATCTGGTCGAGCAATACGGCGCCGACCATGTGCTGATGGGCACCGACTACCCGGCCGATATGGGCGAAATCGACCCGATCGGCTTTGTCGAAGGGGCGGCGGGTCTCGACGATGCGGAGCGCCGCGCCATCCTCGGCCATAACGCCGCCCGGCTCCTGAATATCGAGGTTCCGCCGGTCGCGAGGTGAGGCGCATTTATAGCCTATGCCGGCGCGCCGCTCTCGAAATCTAAGCCGACCCTTTGCCCTGGGCTTGACCCGGGGCAACCGCTCATCACTCTGGCTCTGGATTTCCGCGTTCGCGCCGACGCTTGTGGCACCGCAAAAGGGAGCAACGCAATGGCCCATTGGCTGCTCAAATCCGAACCGGCGAAATATTCCTGGGACCGCATGGTCGCCGACGGCCGCACCCATTGGGACGGCGTGCGCAACTTCCAGGCGGCGAACAACCTGCGCGCGATGAAGACGGGCGACCGTGCCTTTTTCTATCACTCGAACGAAGGCAAGGAGATCGTCGGGATCGTTGAGATCGTCAGGCCGTTCTACCCGGACCCCGGCGATCCGAGTGGCAAGTTCGGCATGGTTGACGTTGCTCCGGTGCTACCGGTGAAGCGGCCGGTCACACTAGCCGAGATGAAGGGAGTGCCCGGGCTCGCCGGCATGTCGCTGCTGCGCCAGTCGCGCCTGTCGGTATGCCCGGTCGGCGAGGCGGAGTGGGCGACGGTGTGCCATATGGCGGGGCTTGCCGCGTGAGCTTCCGCCGCACAAAGGTTTGCAGGATCGACGCGGCTGCGGCATATCTGGCGGCAATCTGTCCGTCGCGCATGGGAGGAGGCAGAAGATGCCCAATCGCAGCCTGATCGCGATCGAAACGCATCCGCCGATCGGCAAGATCGGCGAAGCCGATTATTTCCGTATGTACGCGGCCTCGCTCGCCGACCCCGACCGGTTCTGGGGCGAGCACGGCAAGCGGGTCGATTGGATCAAGCCTTATGCCAAGGTTTGCAACGCCTCCTTCGCGGACGAGGTATCGATCCGCTGGTACGAGGACGGAACCCTCAACGCATCATACAACTGCATCGATCGCCATCTGGCAAAGCGCGCCGAGCAGACCGCGATCCTGTGGGAAGGCGACGACCCGGCTGAGGACCGCCGCGTCACCTATCGCGAATTGCATGACAGCGTGAGCCGGCTCGCCAATGCGCTGAAGGCGCGTGGGGTGAGGAAGGGCGACCGGGTCACGATCTACATGCCGATGATCCCCGAGGCGGCGATGGCGATGCTGGCCTGCGCGCGCATCGGTGCCATCCACTCGGTGGTGTTCGGCGGGTTTTCGCCGGACAGCCTCGCCGGCCGCATCGAGGATTGCCGCTCGACCGTCCTGATCACCGCCGATGAAGGGCTGCGCGGCGGCCGCAAGGTGCCGCTGAAGCGCAATGCCGATACGGCGCTGCGTCAATGTCCCGATGTGAAGACAGTGATCGTGGTCAAGCGCACCGGCGGCGACGTTCGATTGGGTCGCCGGCCGCGACCTGTGGTACCACGAGGTCTGCGCCGCCGCCTCGCCCGTCTGCCCGCCCATGGAGATGTCGGCCGAAGACCCGCTCTACATCCTCTACACCTCGGGTTCGACCGGCAAACCGAAAGGCGTCTTGCACACGACCGGCGGCTATCTCGTCTATGCCTCGATGACGCACGAATACGTCTTCGACTACCGCGCGCCGGAGGTCTTCTGGTGCACCGCCGATGTCGGCTGGGTCACCGGGCACAGTTATATTGTGTACGGGCCGCTGGCCAACGGCGCGACGACGCTGATGTTCGAGGGAGTGCCGAACCATCCCGACCCGTCGCGTTTCTGGCAGGTCGTCGACAAGCACAAGGTGTCGATATTCTATACCGCCCCGACGGCGATCCGCGCCTTGATGCGCGAGGGCGAGGATTACGTCCGCAAGACCAGCCGCAAGTCGCTGCGCCTGCTCGGCACGGTCGGCGAGCCGATCAACCCCGAAGCCTGGATGTGGTACTACGAGCAGGTCGGCGAGGAGCGCTGCCCGATCGTCGATACCTGGTGGCAGACCGAGACCGGCGGCATATTGATCACCCCGCTCCCCGGCGCGACGCCGTTGAAGCCCGGCTCGGCGACGCGGCCGTTTTTCGGCGTCGAGCCGGTCATCGTCGATGGCGAGGGCAGCCGGCTCGACGGCGTCGCCGAAGGCAATCTGTGCCTGGCGCGGTCCTGGCCCGGCATGATGCGCACCGTGTTCGGCGACCATGGGCGCTTTATCGAAACCTATTTCTCGGCCTTCCCCGGCCTCTATTTCACCGGCGACGGTGCGCGGCGCGACGAGGACGGCTTCTACTGGATCACCGGCCGGGTCGACGACGTGATCAATGTCGCCGGGCACCGCCTCGGCACCGCCGAGATCGAAAGCGCCCTCGTCGCCCACCCCAAGGTCGCCGAGGCGGCGGTCGTCGGCTACCCGCACGACATCAAGGGCCAGGGCATCTATGCCTACGTCACGCTCCGGGCGGATGAGGAGCCGAGCGACGTATTGCGCATCGAACTGGTCAACTGGGTGCGCAACGAGATCAGCCCGATCGCCGCGCCCGATCTGTTGCAATGGGCGCCAAACCTGCCCAAGACGCGCTCCGGCAAGATCATGCGCCGCATCCTGCGCAAGATTGCGGCCGACGAGCACGGCCAGCTTGGCGATGTGTTCGACCCTGGCCGACCCGGGCGTCGTCGACGACCTCGTCGACAACCGGATGAACCGCGCGGGGGCGTGATGGCGGCGAAACGCCGCCGGCGGGGTTTATTCCGCCGCGGCGCGGGCCGTCGCGGAGGCGGTCGCGAAAAAGCGCCGGCCGCTCGCCCGCTGGTTCTCGTAGATCGAGCCCTGATGCTCGGCCGGCGGCAACGGGAGCCGCACCGGCACCGCAGCGAGGCGCGGTTCGATGGTCGGCTCGCCGGCCAACAGCAGCTCGTCGAATTTCTCGATGCCCGCGGCAAAACCGAGGAGCGGCCAGGCGTCGGCGGCGCGATACTGGAACAGCAGAAACCGCCGCTCCGCGCCCGAGAAATTGGTCGCCGAGCCGTGCACCGCGCGGACGTGATGCACGGTCACCGACCCGGCCTTGCCGAGGCACGGCAGCGCGCGCGACAGGTCGATATCGAGGCGCGCCGGGTCGATCGCGCCGCAAAACCGGCCGTCCGGCCCGTGATGGTCCCACACCGGGCCCTTGTGGCTGCCCGGCACCACCAGCATCGGGCCGTTCTCGCCGTCGACATCGTCAAGCATGATCCCGACCGCGGCGAGATCGTCGTTGGTATGCGGATAGAACGCCCAATCCTGGTGCCATTCCACGGGCGCGCCATAGCCCGCCGACTTCATGTTGAGCTTACCGGTGTCGAAGCGCACGCTGCCCCACAGATCCTCGAGGATCGCGACCACCCTGGCGTTGCGGCTGGCCCGGAAATAGGCCGGATGGATGAGGTGCGGCGCCTTCAGCCGGCGCACCCGCGGCGCCGCGGGGCTGTGCGAATCCTCGAGATCGTAGATGTCGTCATTGGCGCCGACCCGCGCCGCGCCCGCGACAAACCCGTCGGTGGCCGCACGCAATTCGTCGATCTCGGCCAGCGAGAACACCTCGGGGACGACGATGACGCCGTCGCGGTCATAGGCGGCGCGTTGGGCGTTGGACAGCATGACGTGACTCCTTTCAGCTTTTTGGCGGCAGCCCGGCGCGGCGCGCCAGCACCGCATGCACGGCGCCGACATCTTCCTCGCCATAGCCGAGCGCCTCGGCCTCATCATAGAACGGCGCAGCGGCTGCGAGCATCGGGGTGTCGACCCCGAGGGCACGGGCGAAATCGGCAATGATCGCGCTGTCTTTCTGCAACACGTGCATCGTCGCGGTCGGGGGACGGTAGACCCCCTTGGCCATCATCGGGCCGCGCAATTCGAAGATGCGCGAGCTGCCGGCGCCGCTGGCGATGACCTCGAGGATGCGCTCGGGGTCAAGGCCTGCCTTGGTGCCGAGGACGATCGCCTCGGCGGCGGCGACGTTGTGCACCGCGACGAGCAGGTTGGCGACGAATTTCATCCGGCTGCCGTCGCCGAAGGCGCCGAGATAATGGCTGACCCGGGCAAATCCGGCGAAGGCCGCGCGGCAGCGTTGATACGCCGCCTCCTCGCCGCTGGCATAGACCGCGAGGTCGCGGGTTACGGCCTGCGCGCCGGTGCCGGAGAGCGGGCAATCGAGCATCGCCATGCCGGCCTCGCGCAGCCGGCCGCGCGCAGCCTCTTTCGCCGCGATCGGCAAGGTGCTGAGTTCGGCAAGGATTAGTCCGGGCTGCGGCTCGCCGACGAGGCTCGTGACCGTCGCTTCGAGCGCCGCGACACTCGGCAGGCTGGTCAGCACCAGCGTCTGGCCGCGTGCCGCCGCCGCGGCCGAGCCGCACGGCGCGACGCCCGCGCCGGCGAGCGCATCCAGCCGCGCCGGGTCGATGTCGAAGCCGGCGACCGCGAACCCCGCCTCAACCAGGTTGCGCGCGATCGCCGAGCCCATGATGCCGAGCCCGATGACCGCGATCCGCTGTGCCGGCGCCGCCATCTCGGGCTCTCAGCCTTGCAAAATCGGCTCGCCGCGCATGTATTTGCCGCGGCAAAACAACAGCGTCGGCTTGTCGGTGTAGGCAAAGCGCTCGACATGGCCGATGAAGATGATGTGGTCGCCGCCGTAATGACGGAACTCGTTGCGGCACTCGAAATGCGCCGCCGCGCCGGTGATAATCGGGACGCCGATCTCGCGAATGACATGGTCGACATCGACGAACTTGTCATCGCTCTGCTTGGCGAATTTGTTCGACAATTCGATCTGGTCGTAGGCCAGGATGTTGACGACGAAGTGCCCGCCCTCCTGAAAGGCCGGCAGGCTCTGCGCGTACAACGAACTGCTCCACAGCACCAAGGGCGGGTTCAGCGACACCGAGGTGAACGAATTCGCGGTCATCCCGTGCAGCTTGCCGTCGCGGCTGCGCGTCGTGACGATGGTGACCCCGGTGGCGAACGCGCCGAGCGCGTTGCGCAGCTCGCGGACGTTGAAGCCCTCGGCCGATGTGCTGTGCAATTCGGCCTGATGGCTGCCGGGAATATCCTGTGACACGATCGTTCCCCGATCTGGTGTTTACAGCGTCGCGTCCGGCGACAGGCCGAGCGCGACGCGCCCGTACATCGCGCCGTTGATGTCCCAGTTGAGAACGTAATGCGCGTTGGCGGCGTGCACGTCGCGGAAGGCCCGCTGCAGCGGGTTTCTGGCATAGATCGCGCCGCCGCCAGAGGCGGTGAACAGCACATCGACCGCCTTTGTGCACAGCGTCGCGGCATAAGCGCCGTCGCGGCGGTAGCGAGCGCGCTGGTCGAGGCTCGGCACCCGCCCCTCGCCGACGATCCGCTCGGCTTCGTCGCAATCGCTGAGGATCACCGCCTGCGCCGCATCCGCGATTGCCGCGGCCTCTGCGAGATGGACCTGCAGCGTGTTGAAATCCGCCAGGTTGCGGCCGGTGTAGTTGCTGAGACGGGTGCGCGTCGTCTCGGTGAAATATTCGATCGCTCCCTTGGCGATACCCAGCGACACGCCGGCGATGCAGAAGGCAAACAGGCTGACCGCAGGAAGCTGATAGAGGACCGACTGATTAACCGCGCTGCCCGGATTGGGGCCGCCGGTGATCTGTTCGACGGCCATCGACCGGTACTCGGGAACAAAGGCATCCTCGACCGCGACATCCTTGCTGCCGGTGCCAGCGAGGCCGATCACGTGCCAGGTGTCGATGATCGTGTAATCGCTGGCCGGCAGCACGAAGATGCGCGGCTCGGTGACGCCGGCCTCCTCGTCATGGACGATTGCGCCGAACAGGTTCCAGGCGGACGCATCGATCCCGCTCGAAAACGGCCAGCGTCCGGTCAGGCGATACCCGCCCGGCACGCGGCGGGCGCGGCCGCGCGGAAAAATCAACGCCGAACCGATCAGATTGTCGGGCGACTCGCCCCAGATCTCGTCCTGCGCCTTGGGCGCCCACATGCCGAGCAGCCAATGATGCGCGGCGAGATTGGCCAAGACCCAGGCGGTCGAGCCGCAGCCACGGCCGATCACCGCAACCAGCTCGACGATCGAGCGGAACGGCAACTCGCTGCCACCGACGCGCGCCGGTTGCAGAATGCGGAAGAGCCCGGTGCGATGCAGATCGGCGATCGTCTCGTCGGGCAGGCGTCTTAGCTCTTCGGTGCGGGCGGCGCGCTCGCGTAACACCGGCACAAGCGCTTCGGCCGACGCCAACAACTCGTCGAAATCCCGCGCTGCGCCGGGGCGACCCATCTTTGCGTCGGGCATCACGACACCTCTCTCCCTCCGGCGGCGGCCCTCGACCGTCGCCGCATGCCACTTTACGCGACGCGGCTGCATTTGTCTGCGTCGCGGCGCTCGTCATAGAGTTGGCAGCCAAAAGCTGACGGCGACCACAAGGTAGGGTGCAATGATCTACATGGTCGAAATGGATTTTCCGCATCCCGAGCGCGAGGCCGAATGGCACGCTTGGTATCTCGCCCATATCCGGGTGCTGCTGACCGTGCCGGGGTTCCGCGCCTCGCAGCGCTTCACGGCGATCGGCGCGACGCCGTCGCCTTACCTCGCGCTGCACGAGGTCGCCTCGGCCGCGCTGTTCGACAGCGAGGCCTACCGCAGCCGCGGCGGGCCGGCTTCGACCGGCGAGTGGCGCGCATTGCAGACCAACTGGCACCGCAATCTGCTGGAAGGGCTGGAGGAGACGCCGGAGGTGCCGGCCGATGCCCATCTCCTGGTGCTGCGCGACGCGCGCGATGCGGCGCTGCCGGAGGGGATCCCGGTCAGCTGGCTGCGCGGGGCCGGGCTCGACCGCACGATCGGCGAATGTGGGCTGGCGGTGGTCGGCGACCCGGCGCCGCTGATCGGCCTCGCCGGCCGCGACGAGCGCATCCGCCTCTACCGTCCGATCAGCGGGAAGATTCGCGCGGCTGCTCCATAGCCCGCCACCGCCTCATCCAATGCAAAGCGATGGCGCTTGGCGGCGCAACGCGGCAACATACCGGCAAGCGGCCCCGCCGGCTCACCCCGGCATAAGCCGCGCATACATTGGGAGGATCGCCAAATGACGCAATATCGCCTGATTTCCGCCGATTCGCATGTCAGCGAGCCGCCCGATTTATGGGTGACCCGGGTCGACAAGAAATATCGCGACCGGGCGCCGCGGCTGGCGGTCGATCTGCCGGGCAAGCAGGGCGCCTATTTTCTCTACGAAGGCTATGCGCCGCACCCGATCGGCATCGGCCTCGGCGCCGGCAAGAGCCCGGAGGAACTGAAGGAATTCCTGACCAAGGCGACCTATGCCGACGCCCGGCCCGGCGGTTGGAACCCGGCCGAGCGGCTGAAGGACAACGATCTCGACGGGGTCGAGGCCAACGTCCTCTACACGACCCTCGGCTTCCGCATCTTCTGGCTCAAGGATGCCGGGCTGCAGGCCGATTGCTTCCGCGCCTACAACGACTGGCTCGGCGAATTTTGCAACCACGCGCCAACGCGCATGGCGGGCCTCGCGATGATCTCGCTTTATGACCCCAAGGCCGGCGCCCGCGAACTCGAACGCTGCGCCAGGCTCGGCCTCAAAGGCGCGATGATCTGGTGCTCGCCGCCGCAGGAGCAGCCCTACAGCTCGGAGATCTACGACCCGTTCTGGGCGACGGCGCAGGAACTGAAGATGCCGATCAGCCTGCATGCCATCACCGGCATGGGCATGGAGAGCCAGTGGAACTGGGGTGAGCGCTATATGCGCACCACGGTCCTGTCGCACGAGATCGAGCGCTCGTTCAGCGTCTTGATCTTTTCGGGCGTGCTCGATCGCTTCCCGCGGCTGCAGATCGTCTCGGCGGAAAACAACTGCGGCTGGCTGCCCTATTACCTGCAGCGCATGGACCGGGTCTTCGAGCGCTCGCGCGCCGCCGCCGGCTTCCCGAACAAGATGAAGCCGAGCGAATATTTCCAGCGCCAGATGTACTGCACCTATATCGACGATTATGTCGAAGTCGCCAGCCGCAAGTTCATCGGCGTTGACCGGATGATGTGGTCGTCCGACTACCCGCACCAGGCCTCCTCCTGGCCCCACTCGCAGGAGGTCGTCGCCCGCGACTTCAAGGACGCCAGCCCCGACGACCTGTTCAAGATCACCCGCGGCAACGTCGCCCGGCTCTACGGGTTCGACGCGTGAGCGATTGCGGCACCCTCACCCGCCTCGCTGCCGCTCGGCACCCTCTCCCGCAATGCGGGAGAGGGGCTAAATGGCGCCGGACTAAACCCTCTCCCGC
Organism: uncultured Alphaproteobacteria bacterium; assembly: GCA_963789255.1. GTDB lineage: Bacteria > Pseudomonadota > Alphaproteobacteria > ATCC43930 > CGMCC-115725 > DATARH01. Next base: position 1,309,311 of record CAWBJW010000002.1, read on the forward strand.
ACTGCGGGTGGTAGCAAAGGGAGACCATCATGCAATTGAGCCGTGAGGAACTGCTCCGGGCCTATCGCTCGATGGTCACGATCCGGCGTTTCGAGGAGCGGGTGCAGGAGGAGTTCTCGAAGGGCGGGATCCCCGGCTTTGTCCACCTCTACGCCGGCGAGGAAGCCTCGGCCGTCGGCATGTGCCAGCATCTCGGCCCCAAGGACTACATCGCCTCGACGCACCGCGGGCACGGCCACTCGATCGCCAAGGGCTGCGATGTCGTCGGCATGATGCAGGAACTGTTCGGCAAGGCCGGCGGCCTCTGCGGCGGCAAGGGCGGCTCGATGCACATCGCCGATTTGAATGAAGGGATGCTCGGCGCCAACGGCATCGTCGGCGGCGGCCCGCCCCTGGTGGTCGGCGCGGCGCTGACCGCGAAGACGCTCGGCACCGGCACCGTCGCGGTCTCGTTTACCGGCGATGGCGGCTCCAACCAGGGCACCACCTTCGAGGCGCTGAACATGGCGGTGGTGCTCAAATTGCCGGCGATCTTCGTGTTCGAGAACAACCAGTACGGCGAGGGCACCGGGGTCGGCTACGCGGTCGGCAGCCACGACATCGCCGGCCGCGCCCGCGGTTTCGGCCTGCCGGCAATCAAGGTCGACGGCGATGATTTCTTCGCCGTGCACGAGGCCGCCGGCGAAGCGGTCGAGCGCGCCCGCTCCGGCGGCGGCCCCTCGGCGATCGAGGTCGATACCTGCCGCTTCTACGGCCACCATTCCGGCGACGCACAGCTTTATCGCGGCAAGGACGAGGTGAAGCATCTGCGCGACGAGCGCGATTGCCTCAAGCATTTCCGCGGCCGCGTCACCGAGGCGGCGCTGTTGGAGGCGAGCGAACTCGACGCGGTCGATGGCGAGGTCGCCGCGCTGATCGACCGTGCGGTCGAAACCGCGCGGGCCGCGTCGGTGCCGCCGGAAAGTGCGCTGCTGACCGATGTCTACGCGTCGTATTGAGGGGGAAGCGCGATGCCGCAGAAATCGATCCGCCAGGCGCTGAACGAGGCGCTGCGCCAGGAGATGCGCCGCGACCCGCGGGTCATCGTGATCGGCGAGGATGTCGCCGGCGGGGCCGGCAGCGAGGGTCAGCGCGACGCCTATGGCGGGGTGCTCGGGGTCACCAAGGGGCTCTTCGGAGAATTCGGCGAGGCGCGCGTCATCGACACGCCGATTACCGAGTCCGCGATCATGGGCGCCGCCGCCGGCGCCGCGGTCACCGGCCTCAGGCCCGTCGCCGAATTGATGTTCAGCGACTTTTTCGGCGTCTGCTTCGACCAGATCTTCAACCAGGCCGCCAAGTTCCGCTACATGTTCGGCGGCAAGGCGACGACTCCCCTGGTGATCCGCACGATGATCGGCGCCGGCCGCAGCGCCGCGGCGCAGCACTCGCAAAGCCCTTACGGCATCTTCACCGCGGTGCCGGGCCTCAAATGCGTCGTGCCCAGCAATGCCTACGACGCCAAGGGCCTCTTGATCCAGGCAATCCGCGACGACGATCCGGTGATCTTTTGCGAGCACAAGCTGATGTACGACCTCCGCTGCGAGGTGCCAGACGAGCCCTATACGATTCCGTTCGGCGAAGCCAACATCGTGCGCGACGGCGACGATGTGACGGTGGTCGCGCTCGCCCGCATGGTGCATTACGCGGGCGAGGCGGCCGAGGCGCTGGCGAAAGAGGGGATCGAAATTGAGCTCGATCGACCCGCGCACCACCTCGCCGTTGGACGAGGACACGATCTTGGAGAGCGTCGAGCGCACCGGGCGGCTCGTCATCGTCAACGAGGCGACGCCGCGCTGCTCGATTGCCACCGACATTGCCGCCCTCGTCGCCGACCGTGCTTTCGACGCACTGAGGGCGCCGATCCGGCGGGTGACGGCGCCGCACACCCCGGTGCCGTTCACCCCCTCCTTGGAAAAGCTCTACATCCCGAGCCCCGACAAGATTGCCGCCGCGGTGCGCGAGGTGCACGGCTATGCGCGATGAGGCCGCCAATGCCCCTCACCCTGTCCCTCTCCCCGCAAGCGGGGCGAAGGAACGCCGCTGAGATGACGTGCGGTTATCACGCAGGATTTGGCTTCAGAGATGCCGGAGATCTCCCTCTCCCCGCACGCGGGGAGAGGGTTGGGGTGAGGGGCTGAATGCCAGCGAGGGTCGCCCGCCGATGAGCGAGATCACTCCGATCACGATGCCGAAATGGGGCCTAACGATGACCGAGGGCAAAGTTCTCGGCTGGCTCAAATCGGAAGGTGACCAGTATCGGGCGGGCGAGGAACTGCTCGAAATCGAGACGACCAAAATCACCAATGTCTTCGAGGCCGGCGAGCCCGGGCTCTTACGCCGCATCGTCGCGGCCGCGGGGGCGACATTGCCGATCGGGGCGCTCCTCGCGGTGGCGGCGCCGGAGAGCGTGCCCGACGCCGAGATCGACGCGTTTGTCGCCGCTTTCGTCATGCCCGAGCCGGCCGTGGCGGACGCGGCGGAAGACAGCGCGCTGGCGCCGCGCGACATCGAGGCCGGCAGCAAGCGGCTGCGCGTGCTCGATCTCGGCGGCGGCGAGGAAACGCCTGTCGTGCTGGTGCACGGCTTCGGCGCCGATCTCAACAGCTGGATGTTCACCCAGCCGGCGCTGGCCGAGGGCCGGCGCGCAGTGGCGCTCGACCTGCCCGGCCATGGCGGCTCGACCAAGGTGTTGGACGGCGCCGACGAGTCCAGCTTTGCTTCCGTCATCGACCGTGCGCTCGCGGCGCTCGGCATCGAGCGCGCCCACCTCGTCGGGCACTCGATGGGCGGCGGAATTGCCCTGGAATTCGCAAGCTGGCAGCCCGACCGGGTGGCGAGCCTGACCTTGATCGCAGCGGCGCAGCTCGGGCCCGAGATCAATGCCGCGTTCATCGACGGCTTCATGCGCGCGCAACGCCGCCGCGAGATGCAGGAAGTGCTGGCGCTGTTGGTGCACGATCCGGCGATGGTCAGCCGGGCGATGGTCGAGGATGCGCTGCGCTACAAGCGGCTCGACGGGGTCGCCGCGGCGCTCGAGACGATTGCCGCGGAATGGTTTCCGGGCGGCACCCAGCGTGTCGGCAACGCCATGGTCGCCGCAAATCTGAGCGTGCCGGTCCAGCTCGATCTGGGGCCGCGACGACCGCATCATCCCGCTCGCCCACGCCGAGGCGCTTATCGGCAAGCTGCCGGTCCACATCATCGACGATGCCGGCCACCTGCCGCATATGGAAAAATCGGGCGAGGTCAACCGGCTGATCGGCCGCTTTATCGAGGCGCATCCGTAACATGCCATACGCGACGATCGACGATCTGCCGCCGGCGGTGCGCCACCTGCCGGTGCATGCCCAGGAAATCTTTCGCGCCGCCTTCAACGCCGCCTGGGATTCCTACGCCGGGCGCGAGCCGCAGGAGGAGACCGCGTTTCGCGTCGCCTGGGCGGCGGTCAAGAAAAGCTATCGCAAGCGCGGCGACGACTGGGTCGCGAAATGAGCTACGGCGCCTCGGGCTTCTCGATCAGCGCCAGCAGCTCCATGCCGAGGCCATAGCCCAACAGATCGTGCATCTGACGGCGCAGGTATTCGGTCAGCAGCAATCGCGTGTAGCGCAGCGTCAACGTCGGCTTCTTGGTCAGGCCCTCGGCCAGTTCCCAGGCGCGCGCCAACAGCTTGTCGGGCGGCAATACCTCGGCGACCAGCCCGAATTCCAGCGCCTTGCGGGCGTCGAGCGTCTGGCCGGTCAAGAGGTAATAGCGGCCGCGGTTGAGGCCGAGCAGCAGCGGCATGACGATGTGCATGCCGTCGCCCGGCACCACGTCCGAGGCGAAATGCGCCGAATCCTGGAACTGCGCGGTATCGGCGGCGAGCACGATGTCGCCGAGGAGCGGGATCTCGGAATGGCGCCAGGCCGGGCCGTTGATCGCGCTGATCACCGGCACCTCGATTTCGAGGAGCCGCATTAGGAGGTGGCGGCCCTCCCAATGGATGCGATCGATCCGCTCGGCGGGCGGCCGGGTCGGGAACGACGAGGTGCCGGGTGTGGCGCGCGGGCCAGAGAACTCGGCGCCGGTGCCGGTGAGAATGACGACGCGGTTGTCACGGTCGGCGCCGACATCGTGAAACGCCTCGGGCAACTCGCCATGCGGCCCGAAGCCCCAGCGCAGCGACCCTCCGTCGGTGTGCAATGTCATCAAGAGGATGCCGTCGCGCCGCTCGAAGCGGGCGCACTCATATTTGTTGGCGTAGTCTTCGAGCTTGCTCATGGGTTCCTCCAGCCGAGCGCTTCGGACCTGTAGGGTGGGTTAGCAAAGCGCAACCCACCATGGCGTCAGCGGTGCGAAGCATGGTGGGTTTCGCTCGGCTCAACCCACCCTACGGGGCCCACGCTTTTCCGATGACGAGCGCTTCACGCGGTCCAAGCCAATATCGCGGCGGCAACCTCGTCCGGCTTGTCGAGTTCGGCGAGATGCCCGGCGCCCGGGATCACCCGGATCTCGCTTTTGCCGGCGATGCCGCGGGCGAAGCGGTCGGCATAGCTGCGCGGCATGATGCGGTCCTCGGCGCCCCACAGGAGGAGCGTCGGCGCCGCGATCAGCGGCAGCCGCTTTTCGAGCTTGGTGTTGCCGAGCGGCCAGAAGATGCGGGCGGCGGCCTCGGCGGCGCGCACCTGCTCGATCGGCCATTCCGGCGAGTTCTGGCCTTCGGGCGCGGCCTTCAGCGCTTCCCAGCGCTGGGGGTCGACGCACAAGAGGCCGGGCACGTCGGGGGCGCGCTGCGCCCACGGGTCGGTCGCCGGGTCCGCTTCGTCGAACAGGCCGAACGGCGCGATCAGCGCCAGCCGCCTGACCGACTGCGGCCAGATCGCGGCGATTTCGGCGGCGAGCGAGCCGCCGACCGAGCTGCCCGCGAGATCGGCGCCGGCGAGCCCCGCCTTATGGATCAGAAGGTGCGCCGCGAGCACCCAGTCGAGGTGGCTGTCGAGCACGGTATGGCCGCGCTCGCCGCCAGGAAAGCCGGGCAATGACGGCACGATCACGGTGCGTTCCTTGGCCAGCGCATCGAGGAACGGGATCCAGCGCGGCAGGCCGCCGAGGCCGGCGAGAAAGCCGAGCTTGGGGCCGCTGCCTTTGCTCCACACCCGGCAGGAAAAGCCGTTGAGCTCGACTGTGGTGGTCTCGGGTTCGGTCACAATAGCCTCGCTGTGTAAGCCCCTCTCCCGCACCGCGGGAGAGGGTGGCCGCCGCGAACGCGGCGGACGGGTGAGGGCAGCAAGGACCGCGCCCGGCGGCCGCCCCCTCACCCCGACCCTCTCCCCCGGTGGGGGAGAGGGGGTATTGCGGGTTACTCCGCCGCCATCGCGGCAGACTGGAACGATGGCAGCGCGGCGCGTTCGGCACGCTCCATCGGCCGCGGCCACCAGCGATCCTCCCATTCGGCGAAGACATCGCGCAGTTGCGGCAATACCTTCTCGGCGAAGAGGCCGGTGTTGTACTTGGCGAGGTCCTTCTGCATGTTGCCGAACTGCAGGAGGAGCATCAGGTGGCCGACATTGAGCTTCGTCGCCACCTCCTTGAGCTGCTCCGCGACCTCGTCGGGCGAGCCGATGATGACGTAGCCCTTATCGACGATCGCGTCCATCTCGCGCGCCAGCATCTGGAATTTGGTCTCGTAGCGCTGCGTATTCGCGGCGGCCTGCTGCACCTGGCCCTGGATGCCGCGCCGCTGGGTTTCCTCGGTGGTGTAGCCGGGCGGGCCGGCGAAGCGCGGGTCGATATGGAGGCAGCGGCCGTAGAAATACTCGGCCGGCTCGCGATACAGCCGATAGGCTTCCTCGCGGGTTTCGGCGACCCCGACGAATTGCAGAAAGCCGGCGTGGTAGGGATTGCGGTCCTGGCCGAGCCGGTCCATCTCGGCCCAAAACCCGTCCATCGTCGCCTGCCCGGCCTTGTATCCGTAATACGACAGGTAGCAATAGACGTGGTCCATCTCGGCGCACCACCGCCAGGTCTCGACCGAGCCGCCGCCCGGGACCCAGATCGGCGGGCGCGGCTGCTGGATCGGGCGCGGCCAGATGTTGACGTAGCGCTGCTGGTTGAAGCGGCCGTTGAAGGCGAACGTTTCGGGCTCGGTCCACGCCTTGACGACGAGATCGTGGGCTTCGAGATAGCGCTCGCGCAGCGTCGAGGGGTTCTGCCCATAGGCGTAGCAGGTGTCCATCGGCGACCCCACCGGGAAGCCGGCAATGAGGCGTCCGCCCGAGATCACGTCGATCATCGCAAATTCCTCGGCGACCCGGGTCGGCGGGTTGTAGAGCGCCAAGGAATTGCCGAGAACGCACAGCGCGGTGTCGGTGGTGCGCCGCGCCAGGGACGAGGCGACCAGATTGGGCGACGGCATCAGCCCGTAGCCGTTCGAATGATGCTCGTTGACGCACACCGCGTCGAAACCGCATTCGGCGGCGAATTCCAATTCGTCCATGAAGTCGTTGTAAATGTGATGCGCGCGCCGCGGGTCGAACAGCGAGGAATGGATGTCAACCCACACCGAGGGGTGCTTCTCGCGGAAGTCGTCGGGCAATTCGGTATAGGGCATCAAATGAAACCACATCAGTTTCATAGCGGCTCCTGCGAAACGGTGTTCGGAAAACGTGATCGGCACAGCCTGACCCTGCCGCGCGAGCACGTCAACTGCGATGCGCACGCGTGTTGGTCGGCGGATGGCGGGCAACGCAGGTTGTTGGCTGCAACGGCGGAGCACAGCCCGTTGACAGTACCCGGGCCATGTTGCAACAATTTTGGGGCGCCTTACCGCTTGGACGCGGCTATGTCCCCGTTTATGGTTTGCCCTGACCGGGCGGATGCTGTTCCCGGGCCGTGCCGGCAAGCGGGCGCCACCGTCCTTGCGCGGAGACGAGCCGGGATGCGCGGCCCTGTGTCGGCGCCCGCCCGCAGAACACCTGGTAGGATCGGGAATTTTCCAGCATGAGGACTACAGCCCAAGCGCGGCGTTCTCCGGCGGCCAAGGCCGGCGAGACGGTCGCGGGCAGGCGCGGCCGGGCCGCGGCCAAATCGGCGCCCATATTGGCGCCCGGACCGGACGCGCCGCCGATGCCATCGCTACCCGAGCCGCCCGCGGTCGCGGTAACCTCGGTCAGGATGTTGCGGGTCGATGAGGGCCTCTATGCGCTGCGCATCGGCGAGATCGGCGGAAGCCCCGGCGAGGTCGCAGGGATGGCCGTCCCGGCGGCGCATGTGGCGGCGCCGTTTGTCGAAGACGGCAACGGGGTCGAAATCATCGCCTCGTTTCCCCGGCGGGGGCCGTGGCTCGGCAAGGAGGGCGGCACCGCAATCCTTCGATCGCCGCTGGGGGGCGGTTATGTGATCGTCACGGTCTACGGCGGCCCGGGGCAAGAGACGAGCGCCCTCTCGCTCGATCTGCGGCGCCTCGACGGCCCGGGAGATGGCGACGACGAGGCTGGGACGCCCGCCGCTCGCCCAACCGGGCGGGCTCCCGCTGCCACCGCAACCCGGGACATCCCGGCCGAGATTCTCCTTCATATCGAGCGCGCCGGCGATCGGCTGTTTCCCGGTCGAGGCTGGGTCGGTGCGCTGGGTCGGCGGATGCGAATAGAAGCCTTCAGCATCCGGCCGCTGGAGAGGCTTGCGCCGGCAGAGCTTGAGATGAAGGGGTTCCTGCCGAACGGCGGCGAAACGCCTTGGGTCGCGGGCGGTGCCTTGTGCGGCACCCGCGGCCGGGGGTTGCCGCTGATTGGCTTTGCGGTCCGGATCGTGCCGCAGCGGGCCGATCGGTTCGAGGTGCTCTATCAGGGCTCTTTTTTCGTCGGAGGCATTTCCGACCTGCACAAAGACGGCGATCCATGCCGGGCGGCAACCGCGGATGATCCGCTGGAGGCGATCAATGTTCGCCTGATCGAGCGCGTCGCCGCTCCCGAGAAGACCGACGCGGCCGGTTGACCGAGCCGCAATCCGCCGAACATAGCCCAGAAGTAACTCAGATCGACTGTGCCCGCACGGGTGGGACTGACCAGCGTTGTTTTCGCGGGGGGCGATGAAGCTTTTATTCATCCATCAAACCTTTCCTGGACAATATGTCCATATGGTGCGGTACCTGCAGGAGGCCGGACATAGCGTCGCTTTCATCACCCAGCGGCGCGATACGGAGATCACGGGCATCCGCATGCTCCAATATCTGCCGGCGCCGATCGCCCCGGCGGTGAAGTCCTACGTGAACGATTTGGAGGGTGGGGTCATGAACGGCCTCGCCGTCGCCCGGCTGTGCGAAGGACTGAAACGCGACGGGTTTACCCCCGATATCGTCGTCGGCCACACCGGATGGGGCGAACTCCTTTTCGTCAAGGACGTTCTGGCCGACGGTGCCGTTGCTTGGCTATTTCGAGTTTTTCTACCGCTCGTCGGGCTCCGACCTGGATTTCGACCCGGAGTTTCCGAGCACCATGGACGATGTCATGCGCGTCCGGGTGCGCAACGCGACCAATTTGCTGAGTCTGGATGCGGCCGACTGGGGCCACACCCCGACAAAGTGGCAGCGCGACCAATATCCCGCGGAATATCACCACCGCATCAGCGTGATCCACGAGGGGGTCGATACCGAGCGCGTCCAACCCGAGCCGACGGCGCGACTGTGGCTGCGTGGCGGCTTGTCGTTCTCGCGCGTCGACCAGATCATCACCTACAGCGCGCGCAATCTCGAGCCCTACCGCGGATTTCATGTGTTTATGCGGACCCTGCCAAAGGTGCTCGCGGAGTGCCCGAACGCGCATGCCATCATTGTCGGCGCCGACGGCGTCAGCTATGGCCGGACGCCGGGGGACGGGAAGAATTGGCGCGAGCACCTGCTGGCGGAACTCGGCAACCGGCTCGATGCGAGCCGCGTCCATTTTGTCGGCTGGTTGCCGCATGCGCAGTATCTGGCGGTCCTGCAGATCTCCTCGGCTCACGTCTACCTGACCTACCCGTTCGTGCTGTCCTGGGGGCTGCTCGAAGCGATGGCCGCGGAGTGCCTCGTGATCGCATCGCGGACGCCGCCGGTCGAAGAGGTCATCGACGGCACCGACAATGGTTTTCTCGTCAACTTTTTTGATACCGATGCGCTGGCCCTGCAGATCTGCTCGGTGCTGCGCAACCCAGCCGCGACCATGCCGATGCGGCGCAATGCGCGGCGGTGCGTGGTCGAGCAGTTCGACCTGAAAACCATATGTCTGCCGGCGCATCTCGCGCTGATCCGCCGCCTCACCGGAACCGATCCCGTGCCGCGTTCGCGCCAACGCCGCGGCGGCGCGGCGCGAGCTGCGTTAGCCGCGGCCCGATGATCACGCCGGCGCCTTCGAACCGGTCTAGATCCGTGGACCTCTCCGGCGCGGCTGCCGCGCCGGCGACCCTCCCTCGCGAGAGCGCCCTGCCTCGCTTCATCGCCAGGCTGATACCGCTCGACCCTGGCTTTTATGCCTTCAGCCTGGCCGCCGAAACCGGCTGGCGCGAGCCGTTGGCCGGTCTCGCACTGCCCGCGATCCAGGTTTGCGCGCCGCCGGACCAGGACGGCGCGATCGTGATCACCGACAGTTTCGGCCGCGCCGGGTCGTGGCTCGGCGGCCGGCACAACATGCTGTTCGTGACGTCGCCGGCAGGCGGCGGCGCGGCGCTCGTTACCGCGTATTTGGCCCGTGATCCGGACAGCATGCCCCTCGCGCTGGAAATTCGCCGTGTCGGTGCGCCCGGACCGGCGACGGCGGGTTCGCCAGCCCCTGTTGTCAGGCTCATGATGGGCGAACCCGCCTCGGCGGATCGGCCGCCGCAAGCGGTGAGTCTCGACATCGTCGCACATATTCGCGGCCGAGGCGATGTTCGCTTTGTCAACACGCCGTGGATCGGCCGCCTGGGGGCGGGACTGTGGATCGAGGCGTTTGCGATCTTTCCGCGCGATCGATCGGCCGACACCGCGATCGAATACAAGGGGTTGACCGCCAGCGGCGCCGAAACCCCCTGGCTCGCCAGCGGTTCGCCATGCGGTACCCGGGGGCAGGGCATACCGCTAATTGGCTTCGCAGTGCGGCAAAAAGCGGTCGCGAGCGGTGCGCTGTTCGACTGCGAATATACCGGCTATTTCCGGTCGGGAGCGACAGCAGGTCCGACCCGCAACGGTGCGCCGTGCCGCTCCGCGGTCGACAACGACCCGCTTGAAGGCATGCAGCTGCGCATCGCCCGACGGCCGCCCCGCCCGGCCGAGAGCGAATAGGCGCTTGAGGCCGGTCGTCAACGCTCCCGATCGACGCAGTCAGGCGAGGATGGCGCGGCGCCGCAGCTCCTCGACCAGCTGGCCGGCGAGGGTGTCGGGGTCGCGATCAATCGTGGTCAGGCGAATGTCCGGGTTCTGCGGTGGCTCATAGGCGGAACCGACTCCGGTGAAGTTGGGGATCGCGCCGGTATGCGCCTTGGCATAGAGCCCCTTGGGATCGCGCCGGATGCATTCTGCGATCGGCGTATCGATGAACACCTCGATAAAGGAACAGGGCGCCGCGATATCGCGCGCCATCTGGCGGTCGGCGTGGAACGGCGAGATGAAGGCACAGATCACAATGAGCCCGGCATCGCTCAGCAGCCGGGCGACCTCCCCGACCCGCCGGATGTTTTCGACCCGGTCGGCATCGGTAAAGCCGAGGTCGCGGTTGAGGCCGTGGCGCAGGTTGTCGCCATCGAGCAGCATGGTATGGCACCCGATGGCCGACAGTTTCTGCTCGAGCCGATTGGCGATCGTCGACTTGCCGGCGCCGGATAAGCCGGTGAACCACACCACCGCCGGTTGATGCCCTTTGAGCTCTGTGCGCTGCTGCGGGGTAATCGTCGATGCGTGCTGGTGGATGTTGACGGCGCGCCGCAGCGCGAAGGCGATGACCCCGGCGGCCGCAGTCTCCTGGGTAAGGCGATCAATGAGGATAAAGCCGCCGGTGTCGCGGTTTTTCGCGTAAGGGTCGAACGCCAACGGCACGCTGGTCGCCAGATTGCAGAACCCGATCTCGTTGAGGTCGAGCGTGTGCACCGCGACATGCGCCCCGCTATCGACATCAACCCGATGCTTTAGCGCGGTGACCGTCGCCGACACGGTCCGGGTGGCGAGCTTGAGCCAGTAGGAGCGGCCGGGGACGAGCGGTTCCTCCTTCATCCACACCAGGTGCGCCGCAAACTGGTCGGCGAACTCGGCCGGCGCCTGCGGGTGGACCAGCATGTCGCCGCGCGCGACATCGATCGCGTCCTCCAACCTCAGGGTCACGGCGTCTCCCGCTTCGGCCCGCGCCAGGAGGCCATCGAAGGTGACGATCTCCTTGACCTGCGAGGCGCGCGCCGTGCCCATCACCACGACCGGGTCGCCCGGTGCCACCGAACCCGCCACCACCGTCCCGGCAAGCCCGCGGAAGTCGCCGTTTTGGCGATTTATCCATTGTACCGGAAACCGGAATGGCTGATCCCCGCCCTCGGTCACGTCTATGTCGTCGAGGTAATCGATAAGGCTCGGCCCCTCGTACCAGGGCGTGCGCGCTGAGCGCTCGGTCATGTTGTCGCCACAGCGCGCCGATAGCGGGATCGCCGTCAGCGAGGCAAAGCCGAGATCGGCGGCAAACCGCGCATAATCCGCCGCGACTTGGTCGAATACCGTGCGCTCGAACCCGACCAGATCGAGCTTGTTGACCGCGAGCACCACGTGCCGGATGCCGAACAGCGAGCAGATCAGCGAATGCCGCCTGGTCTGCGCCAAGACGCCCTTGCGTGCGTCGACGAGCAACACCGCCAGATCGGCGGTCGAGGCGCCGGTCGCCATGTTGCGCGTGTACTGCTCCTGCCCGGGGGTGTCGGCAACAATGAAAGAACGCCGCGCCGTCGAGAAAAACCGGTAGGCGACATCGATGGTGCTGCGCTGTTGCCGCTCGTCCTCGAGCCCATCCAAAAGCAGCGAGAAATCGATATCGCCGCCGGTCGTGCCAAAGCGGCGCGACTCCTGCTTCAGTGCCTCGAGCTGGTCGTCCATGATGAATCCGGCATCATGCAGCAGCCGGCCGATCAGCGTCGACTTGCCGTCATCGACCGAGCCGCAGGCAAGAAACCGCAAGAGGCCCTTATCGGCCGCCGCCGCCTGCCCGATCCGGCCGCCGGGCATCAGAAATACCCCTGCCGCTTCTTGCGCTCCATCGAGGCTGTCTCATCGCCGTCGATCAGCCGGCCCTGTCGCTCGGAGCTGCGCGACAGCCGCAGCTCGGCGGCGATTTCGCCGACCGTCGCCGCATCCGACTCGATCGCTCCGGTCAGCGGATAACAACCCAGCGTGCGGAACCGGACCCGCCGCAACTCGGGCTGTTCCCCCGGCAACAGCGGCAGCCGGTCGTCGTCGACCAAGATCCAGGCCCCGTCGCGCCTGACGACCGGCCGCGTCCTAGCGAAATAAAGCGGTACGACCTCTATCCTCTCGGTTTCGATGTATTCCCAAACATCCAGCTCGGTCCAGTTGGACAGCGGGAACACCCGCATCGACTCGCCGGAGCCCAGCCGGGTGTTGTAAAGATGCCAGAGTTCCGGCCGCTGCCGGCGCGGTTCCCAGAATTGATCGGCGCTGCGGACGGAAAAGATGCGCTCCTTGGCCCGGCTCTTCTCCTCGTCGCGCCGCGCTCCGCCGACCGCCGCGTCAAAGCCGTGCCGATCGATCGCCTGTTTCAACGCCTCGGTCTTCATCACCGCGGTGTGCAGCGCCGCGCCCGACCCGATCGGGTTGATCCCGCTCGCCAGCCCTTCCCGGTTGACATGGACGATCAGCGCCAGCCCAAGGCGCCCGGTCGTCGCGTCGCGGAATTCGATCATCTCGCGGAACTTCCACGTCGTATCGACATGGAGCAGCGGCAGCGGCAGCTTGCCGGGATAGAACGCCTTGCGCGCCAGGTGCAACAGAACGCTCGAATCCTTGCCGATCGAATAGAGCAATACCGGGTTGCGGAATCCGGCCGCGACCTCGCGCAGGATCGCGATCGCCTCCGCCTCGCGCCACCGCAAATGCCGCGGCAATCGAGGGCCAGATGACATATCGGCGGCCACCGGCGCGAGGGGGTCTTCGCTCAAGTCAAATCCTCGGTGCAGCGGTTCCCTTGGCGAAGCGGCGTGCGCTTGCTTTGCGCGGAAGATATCCGGTCGCCCGCGCAGGATCGATCGACCATGCGGACAACAGGCTAGCAACAAGGCGCCGAGCCGTCACTGCCTCGTGTAGCACGCCGGTTGGCTTGTTTCACTTCCCCGCGGGCACCGCCCGCGGCAGGCTAAACCGCACCCTCGCTCCGCTGGGTATCGCGCAACCCTGGCCGGAACTGTCCGCTGCATGCCCCGCGCATCCCCTTCCACAGCTTGTTCGATTGTGGGAAGGTAAATTGCGGTCGGGTCGAGGATCCGATCGTACGCATCGCCGTGCCCCGGCGGCGCCGTCCCGATCGGGCCGCGGGGCCATCGGCGGGACCGAAGGCGGCAAGGCGCAACTGAGGGGTTGATGGACGAGGGCAGGAATTTTCCGCTCCCGGCGACCCAGAGCCGGGCCTGGGAAAATCAGGTTAAGCCGGCGCCCCTCGGGCGTGCCAATGGCGGGCGGGCGACCTTTCTGACGATCGTGACAGCCGATCGCGCGGCGCAAAGCCGCATCTTTGCCCGTTCCGCCCGCGAATGCCATCCCAATGCCCGGCTGGTCGTCGTGGTTCCCGATGTCGTCGAGTCGCCGCGGATTTTCGCGGATTTGTACGACCTCGTCATCCCGCCCGAGCAGCTGTCGCTCGGCGGCCTGGCCGACATGCGGTTCCGGTATTCGATTGCCGAACTTTGCTTTGCGCTTAAGCCGTGGGCCATCCGGCACCTTTTCGATAGGTTTGCGGACGAGCCGATCTATTATTTCGATTCGGACATCGAGGTTTTCACGCCGTTGGCCGAAGTCGAAGCGGCGCTGGCCCAGGGCGCCAACCTTGTGTTGACCCCGCACATCCTGCAGCCCAGCCTCGATCAGGGCCGCGAGCGGGCGCTGCTGCGGTCCGGATCGTTCAATGCGGGTTTTCTTGCCGTCGCGCCGAGCGCGCCGGCGCGCGCCTTCGTCTCCTGGTGGTGCGAACGGGTCAGGACCGGTTGCACGCTCGATCCGCTTGAAGGTACTTATGGTGATCAGAAATGGCTGGAACTCGCGCCGTCGATCTGCGACGGCGTCGCGGTATTGCGCCATCCCGGCTATAATTTCGCCTATTGGAACGCGCACGAACGGCCGTTGAGTCTGCCTCGGCGGGGTATGGAGCGCGGCAGGCTGGCCCTTGCGCTTCGTGCATTACAGCCAATGGAACCTGCGCGAACAGGATCTCGAGCAATATCTGGCCGGATATTTTGCTGCGGAACACCAGCCCTTTGCCGGCCTCTTTGCCGAATATCAGAAGAAGGTGCGCGACGAGAGCCTGTTTTGCAAAGGAACCGCGCATGACGTTGCTGGCGATTTGCGCACCGTCGGGGACCTGGTTCCGGAGTTGATTCGCAGCGCCTATGCCCGGCATGGTCCGGCGGTTGATGGCGATGCGTCTGAGGTGTTCGCTCACGCCGTTTCCGTCCTCGACGCGCCGAGCAAAGCCCGTGCGGATTTGCCGGAACTGCCGATCACCGTTCTTTACGATGAGATCTGGCAGCTTCACGCCGATCTGCGGTACCGCTTCGATGTCGATAGAGCGGCGGGCCGCCTTGCCTATCTGCGCTGGCTTGTCGAGGTCGGTGCCGCACAGTCCGGGATCCCGGCGGTATTCCTGGGCTCTGTTCGATCGGCGGTGGAAAGCGAACGGATACGCCAGCTCGAGGCCGATGAGGCGGCGGCGCCGTCCCCGATGGCCAATTCCGGCGCCGATCCCGGCGTGCCGGAGCTCGCCGGCATCGGCAGATACGATCGGCGCCTTGATCGCCGCGCGCGACGCGGAACGCGACCGGATACGCCTTCAGCAGAACGACATCCGGCTGCTGGTCAGCAGCAACAAAGGCTTGCGGCGCGAGGTGCAATCCCTGCGGGTGCGCCGTTGGCGCGACGAAGAGAACATCCAGGAACTCGAAAAAGAATTGGCGCAAACCCGTCGCGCGCAGGAGGCTGCGACCCGGCGCAGCCGGCAATTGGCCGAAGAGGTCGCAATGCTGCGCTCCCGGCCGTGGCAGCCGCTTGCCGATTGGCTGAGGCAGCGGCCGCGGGCAACCCCGACCGAGACCGGGCGACGGCAGATCCTCACAGGCGACGGCCCGTTTTTTAAGCGCGGATTTTTGCTCGGCGAGGCCGCCGCAGTTACCGGCGCCACCGTGAAGCGGATCAAGACTGCGCCTTCCGGCAATTTGATCTTCGGCCCCTACATCCATCTCCCGCCTGGAACCTACGCCGTTACGATTGATGCGCGGCTTTACCAACGCCTGCCAGTATCGACCAATTTCAGGATCGAAGTCGTCCGAGACAGCGCGCAACATATAGTCGGGCTGCGTAAATTCGGTCTCTACGCGTTCGCCGGGTGGCGAAGCTTTGACATCGACTTTACGGTCTCGGAGGGGGAGGATTCTCCGGATTTTGAGGTTCGGATCTGGGCGCGCCGGGGGACGCCGTTGGAGATCGGCCGGATCGACTTGCACCAGTTGACCGGGGAGCCGCCGGCAGCAACCGCCGCGCCGTGAGCAGGTCGCGCCGGCCGGCTCGCGTCTCGGCTCGTCTCGGCGAGCCGCGGTCGATGTGAGGGAGACCGATGTGAAGCGCGTGCTGATCCCCGTTTATTGGATGACCGACTTTGGCGGGCTGCATGAGAACGTGCTGGATACTGCCGAGGGCCTTATCGAGAGCGGCTGGCAGGTCACCATCATGGCCCCGCCGAGCAAGGCCAGCGCGAAATTCGCCGCTGCTGGCGCCCAGGTCGTCGATGACTCGATGGAGGATCCCGAGGCCAGCCTGTCGCTCGCGTTGTCGCAAGGCCCCTTCAACCTCGTGCATGCGCATCCGTTCCAAGCCCGGCGATTGGGTACGGCCGTCGCACAGGCGCAAGGCATCCCACTCGTCGTGACGATACACGGTCAATATGATGATCAGTTCGAGCAGTACGGCCCGGTGGTCCAACGCATCATCTGCGTGTCGCCGCGCGTCGCCGAATTCATCGTGGAGGTCTGTCCGCGCCTAGCCGACCGATTGGCGCTGATCCCGAATGGCGTCGATTTCGACACGTTTGGGCCGCCGACGCGACGGCGCATTCGCACCGAACGAAAAATAATTGCCCTTGCCTCCCGGCTCGATCCGGACACAGGCGTGCTTTCCCAAGTGGTCGCCGAGTTGATCGATTATCTCGTCGAGACCGGCTCGCCGCACCAGTTCGAGCTGCGGGTCGCCGGCGAGCGGTTTTATGGCGCGCCGGATAATTCCCTTACCGAGGCGCTGGAGAGGGCGGCGGCGTGCAGAGCCGTGGATGTCGTTCGCGTCGGGTGGATCAATGAGCGCCGAGCGCTCCGGGAGTTCTTCGTTGAGGCCGATGTTGTCGTGGCGGGGGGGCGCGCCGCGATGGAAGCGGTCGCATGCCAAACTCCGACGATCGCGGCCGCCTCGCGCGGCTATGTCGGCCTGGTCACGCGGCACAGCATCGCCCTTGCGCGCGCGACGAATTTCGGCAGCGGCCAGGACGAGGCGACGATCTACTCCCCGAAGGCGATTATTGCGCATCTCCATCAGGCCATGGCGATGACATCCGAAGAAACGTCTCAATTACGGAAGGAGTTACAGAAATCACACGATCTCCGCGCCGTCCAAGCCGCCCATGCCGAACTGTGCGATCGTGTACTTGTCTCCTCCCTGCGTTCGCCCGCTATTGCCACCGGCGGCATCAACTCGGTCAACTATTGGAACAAGCGGTTTGCCGAAGATTGGGTAGCGCAAGGCGGCTGCCAGCAGACCGCGTTCTTTGCCGAGTTATGCTGCCGCGAACTGCCTGACTGGCTGGTCGATGAGCTTCGCGCGCGCAAGTGCTCGATTTTCGATTATGGTTGCGCGTTGGGCGACGCGCTCCCGGTCTGGCGACGCGCCTTTCCCGATTCGACGATTCGCGGCGGCGACGTTGCGCAGGTCGCTCTCGGCATGGCGCGGGCTCTGCACCCAGGCTTCGAATTCGTCGATGTCAACGCCATCGGCGAGTTGGCCAAGATCGCCGACCTCGTATTTTGCTCGAACACGCTCGAGGATTTCGAGAATTGGCAGCAGGTCCTTCTCCGGCTTTCCCGGCATGCCAAGGAGTACCTTCTCCTCGTGGTCCCGTTTGAGGAAGACAATCGGATCGAGGAGCATTTCTGCACGTTCGAGTTCGACAGCCTGCCGGCGCGGCTTCCAGCCGGCAAACGCCTCTTGCATCTGGGCGTGGTCGATGCAGGCGCGGAGCCGGATTCTCAGTGGAACGGCCACCAGCTGATTGCGATCTATGGCAAGAAGCGGCGCGATCGCGCTCAATCCTTGGCCCAGCCGATATCGCGCCGACCCAAAGAGCCGTTGGCTTTCGATCTGAGCGGCGTGAAGGCGCCGGCCGTCGCGCGATTGCTCGTCGCCCTCGCCGGCATGTCGCAGGACAAACGGCAGATCGCCCGGGACCTGTTCGAGGCCGAAGCGCGCGCCACTGCGACCTGGGCCCGGCTCGACGAAGTTCAATCGCAAGCGGCACAACAGATCGAGGCGTTGGAAAGAGACCGCACCGCGCTCCATTGGGGACTTCAGGAATACGCCGATTTGACCCGCGGCATGGAAGATGCCCAACGCTGGGTCATCGGCGTTCTGACCGATCTCGATCCCGCTCTGCTCACCACCCGGCAGATTGTGCCGGTTCCCGAGGGCTGGCCGACAGATCTGCCAGACGATGTCGCGGCACATCGGGCGACGCTCGCCCGCCTCATCGAAACGGTGCACCGCGGCAACCGGCTGGCATTGGCATTCCACGACCAGGCCAGTCGCTGGCGACCGGAGCGCCTCGAACTGAAGCGTCAGCTGCAGGAAACGCGGAGCGCGCTGGAAAAGGCGATCGGCGAACGCGACCGGGCGCGCAGCCGAGCGCTCGCCTTAGAAGAAACAGTGGACGCCGACCGAACCGGCCCGGAGGCCGCCCGTCGGGCGGCGCCGCTCGTCAGCATTGTCATGCCGGTCTACAACCAGGCTTATCTCATCGACGAGGCGATCGCCGGCGTCCTTTCCCAGACCTACGAGAATTGGGAGCTGATCGTCCTCGACGACGGCTCGACCGACGATCTGGAACCTCGGGTCCGGCAACATCTCGGCGAGCGCCGGATACTGTTTCTCCGGCAGCCGAACCAGAAGCTCCCGGCCGCCTTGAACCATGCCTTCGCCTACGCGCGCGGCGATCTACTGACCTGGACCTCGGCCGACAACATCATGCTGCCGACCCAGCTGGAGCGGCTGGTCGCGGAGCTCGCGGCATATCCCGATGCCGGCCTCGTCTACTCCGATTACTGGGCGATCGACGACAAGGGGCAGCCGCTCGACGATCCCCGCTGGCGGCGCCACAACCGCGACCCGGAAATCGCCGATCTGATACGGTTGCCGGATAGGGTGACGATCGAAAACTTCCACCGAAGCGGCGACAATTTCATCGGCGCCAGTTTCCTCTATCGGCGCGGGCTCGCCGCCATCGTCGGTTTGTATGCGGACGACGCCTTTGGCGGCGAAGATTATGACTTCTGGCTGAGGATGCATCTCGTTACCGAGTTCCGCCACATAGCCGAGCCGCTCTACAAGTACCGCGTCCACGGGGATACCCTGACCTCCCGGGCGGAGGATCTGGGTTTTTTTGCCAATATCCGGGACTTCCTCGAAGCGGATCGCTGGCGCATCGAGACATTGCTGACCGACGGGTTGCTGCAGAGCGGCGGTTGCTTGCTGCGGCCGGTAGACCAGTTCCATGCCGCGATTTTGAAGCGTTGCCACCCGGTCGCTTACCGCGGGTTTGTCGAGCGCGATCCGGCCGCGACTGGGGAAGGGCCCGTCGTCGTCGACATCGACGTGCCGGTGCGCACGATCGATAGGGCCGTGCTGGGTAGTGTCGATATCCTGCTGTGCCGCTCGGAACTGACCGCTTCCTTGCTGCGGCGCGAGGATTGGGCGCGCGACAAACGGATCCTGACCTGGAGCGGCGAGCTGACACAAGCCGTGCAGCACGCCTTCATCCAGGCTTTCGCGGATCAGGTGACCACGCCCGTGACGGCACCCGTGCGTCGTATGCCGGCCCGGATCGATGATCCGTTTCGTCCCGCGCGGATCCTGCTCCTGGTCGACTGCTGGTCGTCCGGTGGGCTCGAAAACGTCGTCATCGATCTCGCCGAGAGCCTCGCGGCCACCGGCCGGACGGTCGTTGTCGCCGCCGCGAACGGCGCACCGCCTCCGGCTGCGGCTTTCAGGAACGCGCGGATCCGGACGGTATCGCTGCGCGGCGAGGAGAGCGCGTTCGACGCCTTGCTGGGCCGCGAGGCGATCGAGGTCGTCAATTACCACCACAGCTGTTTCGCGGCAGGGCGGGCCAGAGAGCAGGGGGTCGCCACCGTCTATACGATGCACAACTGCTATATTTGGATGGACGATCGCGCTCGAACGCAGGTTGCCAGCGGCCTCACCGAGATGGATTGGCTGGTCGCCGTTTCGCGACAGGTGGCGCAATTTGCGGCCGCGCAATTCCACTTTCCGGGCGACCGAATGGTCGTCGTCGCAAACGGGCTGCGCGACGGGATCATTGCTCCGGCGACCCGGTCGCTTGTCGATCGCGACGCTCCCTTTACCGTCGCGATGGTCGCGTCGTTGACCCGACCGAAGCTGCAGCACGTCGCGATCGCGGCTTTCGCCGAGGCGGCGCAAGGCATTCCCAAGATGCGGCTCCGGCTGATCGGGGCTCCGCTCGATCCGGCTTATCACCAGGAGCTGGAGGCGCAGATTGCCGGCTTGCCGCGGCGCCATCGGATTGAACTGATCGCCGGGCTGACCCGGGCCGAAACGATCGCGGCTTTGGCAGACGCGCATGTTTTTCTGCTTCCCTCGCTGATGGAGGGGTGCAGCATGGCGTTGCTCGAAGCGGCTGCCGCAGGTTGCGTGTGCATTGCGTCCGACGTCGGTAGCGCACGTGATCTGCACGTCGCCGGCGGTTCGGTGATATTGTTGACCTCGCCTCTCGGCGAGCTCGAGGCGGTCGCGCAACCCCAATTCCTGGAAGCGGCGGCATCGGAGTTGCCGGAACATCGGGCAAATGTCGCCGACGCGCTGCGGAATGTGTGGCGGGATTACGGGTCATTCGCGGCCGGAGTTGCTGACACCCGCACCCGCCTGCGCGAATTGTCCGGCATGCAGCAAATGACCGACGCGTACCTCTTCGCCTACGCCATGGCACGTCGCGGCAGCCCGTCGCGCCGCCGGCAGGACCCGCCGGCTCCCCTATCTCCCGATTCCGTCGAAGCGGCCGCTCACGCTCCCGCGTAGCAGCGTTCGGCATCCGCGCGGTTGACCGCTTGCGGCGCGCGGTGCTTACCTCCTGGCCAAGCGAACTCCAGGGGACGGAGGCGGAAATGGCGGAAGCGAACGCACTTGCGGGCAAGGTCGCGATCATCACCGGTTCGGGCAAGAATATCGGCAAGGCGATTGCCGAGGCGCTGGCCCGCGACGGCGCCGCAGTCGTCGTCAACGGCCGCGGCGACCGCGCCATCATCGAGCAGACGGCAAAAGAGATCCGCGGCGCCGGCGGGCGCGCCATGCCCTATCTTGCCGACATCACCAAACCCGACGCCGCGGCAGCAATGGTCGAGGCGGCAGTCAGGGAATTCGGCGGGGTCAACATCGCAATTGGCAATGCCGGTTTGCGGCGCCAGACCCCGTTCCTGCAGATGAACCTCGAAGAGTGGCACGAGATCCTCTCGGTCGCGCTCGACGGCGCCTTCATCCTCGCCAAGGCCACGGTACCGGAGATGATCAAGCGCGGCGGCGGCAGCTTTATCGGCCTCTCCGGCGTGTCGCATCACGCCGGCTCGGTCGGCCGCGTCCATGTCAACGCCTCGAAGGCCGGGCTCGAAGGCCTGGTGCGCGGCCTCGCGATGGAGCTGGCGCCGCACAACATCACCGCGAATTGCGTGGCTCCCGGCTCGATCGACACGGTACGCGGGCCATCGGCGGGCGGGCCGCATGGGCGCGGCGCGGGCCGCGACATCCCGCTCGGACGCCAGGGCCGCCCGGAGGAGATTGCCGCGATGGTGCGCTTCCTGGTCGGGCCGGAAGGGCGCTACATCACCGGCCAGACGATCCACGTCAACGGCGGGCTGTTCTTCGGCAAGTAGCGCCAAGCGGCCGGGCCGACGCCGATTTCGGCCTGGGATGCACCCGGTCGCGATCTTGCAACTGCTTGTGCTGCTGAGCTTGGCCAATGGCGCGCCGGTCATTGCCAAAAAGCTGTTCGGCAGCACTCTGGCAACGCCGCTCGATGCCGGCCGGCGGTTCATCGATCGGCGACCGCTGTTTGGCAGGTCGAAGACCATTCGCGGCGTCGTGATCTCGGTGATCCTGACGACCGCAGCGGCGCCATTGCTCGGGCTCGAATTATCGACCGGAGCCATCGTCGGCGCGACAGCAATGGCCGGCGATCTCTTCTCCAGCTTTGTCAAGCGGCGCTTCAACCTGCCGCCGAGCAGTCGCGCGACCGGCCTCGATCAGATACCCGAAGCGTTGTTCCCGCTGCTCGCCTGCCGCGGCTCGCTGTCGTTGACACCGGCCGACATCGTTGTTGGCGTTGCCGCGTTTTTTGCGGGCGAGGTGCTGCTCTCACGCGTCTTTTATTGGCTCGGACTGCGCGACGAGCCGTATTGAGGCGGCGCCCGCTGGATCAGGCGCGGCGCAGGCGATGCAGCGTGATCGTCGGTGGGCAATTCAACCGCACCGGCACGATGCAGGACCCGACGCCGACCGAGGTATAACCGGCCATGCCGCGGTACTCCCAGGCGCCGGCGCCCATATGCCGGGGCAGAACCGCGTCGAGCGTCAGCGGGATCGAACCCGGCAGGCAGATCTGGCCGCCATGCGTATGCCCGGCCAGCAGCAGGTCGAAACCGGCATGCGCGGCCTGGCGATAAATCTCCGGCGTATGCGACAGCAAAATCGAGAACGCGTCATCGGGAATTGCCGTGCTGGCTTTTTCGATATTGTCCACCCGATAGTAATGCGCATCGTCAATGCCCGCCAGATGTATGGATTGATCGCCGCGCACCGACTCCTCGCATTCATTGATCAGCATCCGTATCCCCATGGCTTCGAGCCCGGGAACCATCATGATTGTGTCGTGGTTGCCGAGAACGCCATAGGCGGAACCCGTCAAATGCGGACGCACCCGCGCCAAGCCGTCGAGGGTCGCATCGAACGGGCCGAACGTTTTTCCCCGAAAATCGCCGGTCAACACACAGATGTCATAGCTCAGGTGCTGGACAAGCTCTGTGAGATGGCGCATCGCGCCTTCGTTCATATCGACATGCATGTCACTGATATGAAGTATGGTGAACCCGTCGAATTTTTCCGGGAGCTTGATAGAAAGGACGATATTCTCGCGGACCTCGATACGCTCGGCGTTCTTCCGGGCTCGCCAATAAAGTCCGGTAAGTTTCAGTGCATTTCGGATGATCGAAGGAGCCGAATACCAATTCTCGATATGAAAAAAATTCAGCCCGCCGCCGAATACGTGCATCTCATGGTCGGTCTCGATCCCCAGCCGCTGTTTCGCGTGCACCGGCCCCAGGCGACTTTCTAATTGTTTGAGGAACGTCCGAATCCGTCGGCATTCGCAACGACAACATCCTTTGCTGTCATTGTGAGCGAAGCGGGGCAATCTCGGCGATTATCATTACCTAATTCAGCCGCGGTTCGGTGATGTGGCGCGGGTCCTGCTGGAGTTCGCCGCGCTCGGCTTTTTTGACGATATCGACGAGGCGCTCGTTGGCGCGCGCCGCGAGCCCGACCTTCTCGCCCTCGCGCACGACAAAGCCGTTCAAGAACTCGATCTCGGTGCGCCGCCCCTTTGCCATGTCCTGGCCCATCGACGGGCGCTGCTCGGCCGAGCCGCGCGGCGCGTTGAGCCGATGCTCGTCGTATCGTTTAAGCGCCACGGCATCGCCTTCGCCGGCCCGGGCGATCAATTCCGGGTCTTGGTGGCCGATCTCCTCGAGCTTGTAGCCGAGCCTTTGGCCGATGCGGATTGCTTCGCTCGCGAGCCGCGCCTGGAAATGGCGGATTGTCTCGTTCGCGGTGAGCTGCGCGCCGCTGAGCCCGGTGCAGGCGGAAACACCGTTCGCCGACGAGTTGGCAACGAGCTTCGACCAACGCTCTCCCCACAGATTGTCGGTCGCCTTGGCGCTATCGGCATGGCTGACGAGGCGACACACCTCCTGGGCCCGGTCGGTCATGCGGCCGTGCACCTCGCCGGTACGGTAGACCGTGTGGCGGCTGCCGCCGACCAGCCCGCCGCGATGGATCTGACCCGGAGCACGCAGGTGGACGCTGATATTGCTGGCGATGCAGCCGAGCGTTTTGCCCCACCCGACCACCTCGGCAATCGTCGCCTCGTTCATGCAGTTCTGCAAAGACACGACATAGCCGGAGGGTGCGAGGTACTGCCGGATCAGCAGCGCCGCCCACGCCGTGTCGTAGGACTTCATGCAGACGAACGCAATATCGACCGGCGGCTCCTTGGCGAGATGCTGGGCTTCGGTCAGGTGCAGGGCACGCACCTTGACCTTGAACGGGTCGGGTCCCTGGTGATGGGTGATGTGAAAGCCGTTCTTTTTGATCTCCTCGACATGCTCGGGCCACGGGTCGATGAAGGTCACATCCTCGCCGGCCCGCGCCATATGCGCCCCGGTATAACCGCCGACCGCCCCGGCGCCGACGATCGCGATCCGCTTGCCCATCGCACTTCTCCGTGAAATTCGCGCCACGATCGTAGCCCCCGATGGCGCTGGCGGGCAATCAGGGCGAGGAGGGGCCCGTATTCCACGGATTTCCCCAGCAACTCGGCAACCGGCACCGCAACCGTCCAATGCCTAAAGGGCGGTTGCCGCAGGCGCCTGCCGCGCGTTATCAGAACGCGGGTTGATCAAAAACCGGGCAGCGGGCGAGGAGAGGCCGGGCGGTGACGGAGTTCGTCGGAACGACATCGGCCGGCATCGATGCCGCGCCGCGTTCGCACGCGAGCATCGAGTCGCGCGAGTCATGGATCGCCGCCTTCATCGTCCTCGGCCTCCTGGCAATCTCCTACGGCTCGCCGCTGCTCGCCGTGGTCGGCCTGAAGCCGATGACCGCGGACCTCGGCACCGCGCGCGAGCTGGTGGCGCTCGCCGGCGCGCTGACCTGGCTTGGCACCGGGCTCGGCGGCATCATGATGGGCCAGGTGGCGGAGCGGATCGGCATCCGCGTCACCGTGATCTTCGGCGCGACGATGATCGCACTCGGCCTCGCGGTCTCGGCCATCGGCAACATCTGGGTGATCCTCGTCGGCCACGCGCTGTTTGTCGGCTTCCTCGGCAACGGCGCGCTTTATCCGCCGCTCTTGGTCTATGTCAGCCGCTGGTTCGACCGGCGGCGCGGCACCGCGCTGGCGCTGATATCCTCCGGCCAGTACATCGCCGGCATGGTGTGGCCGACCGTGTTCGAGCGCGCGATGACGGGTTACGGCTGGCGCACAACGATGATCGGGTTCGCTGCGGTTCTCGTCATCGGGGTCCCGATCGCGGCCTTGTTCCTGCCGCGGGCGCCAGAGGCGCCGCCCGCCTTCGGGTTCGGTGAAGCCGGGGCGCGCCGCGCGGTGCTCGGCATGCGCCCAAATAACGTGCTCGCGATATTATGTCTCGCCGGGTTCTGCTGCTGCGTGCCGATGGCGATCCCGCAGGGCCACCTCGTCGCGTTTTGCAGCGATATCGGCATCCCGGCGGCGCAGGGCGCGGCGATGCTGTCGGTATTGCAAGGCAGCGCCTTTGTCAGCCGGGTGCTGTGGGGCTGGATGGCTGACCGGATCGGCGGCCTGAAGACGGTGCTGATCGGCTCGGCCTGCCAGGCCTTGGCGATCGCCGCATTCCTGACGACCCAGGACGAGCGCGGCCTGTTCGTCGTTTCGGCCGCCTATGGGCTCGGCTTCAGCGGCATCATCCCGGCTTATGTCGTGGCGATCCGCGAACTCTATCCGTCACGCGAGGCGTCGTGGCGGGTGCCGAGCGTCTTGTTCGTCAGCATGGCCGGGATGGCGTTCGGCAGCTGGTTTGCCGGCGCGCTCTACGACCATTTCGGGTTCTACGCGCCGGCCTTTGCGATCGGCGTGCTGTTCAACCTTTTCAATCTCGCCCTGGTCGGGTTCCTCGTGCTGCGCCAGCGCTGGGCCGGCGGGGTTCGCCCGGCGCTGGCCTGACCCGATCGCGCTCAGCGGTTGCGCGGCCAGTCGTCGGTCCACAGGAAATCGGGGCCGAGCTGGTCGAGGCTCGGACAGCCGATCTGGCCCATCACCAGATCGATCTCGCCGCGGAAGATGTCGACCGCCTTCTTGACCCCGGGCAGCCCGCCGGCGACAGCGCCGTAGAGCGTCGGGCGGCCGAAGAAGCAGAACTGCGCGCCGAGACACATCGCGATCAAGATGTCGGCGCCGCGCCGGACGCCGCTGTCGAGCATCACCGTCATGCGGTCGCCGACCGCGGCCTTCACCGCCGGCAGGACCTCGAGCGAGGCCGGCGCCTGGTCGAGCTGGCGCCCGCCATGATTCGACACGATGACCCCGTCGCAGCCGATCTCGGCGGCGCGCACCGCATCGGCCGGGTGCATGATCCCCTTGACGATCAGGTTGCGCGGAAAGAGGCGCCGGTATTTCTCCAGTTCGCGCCAGGTCTGCGCATGCGCCGGGACCTGTGCGCGGTTGAATTTCACCGTATCCTCGGCGGTCGCGCCGGGTGGCGCGTAGGGCAGCCAGTTTTCCAACGCCGGCGTGCCGCCGTGGCGGATGTATTCGAGAACCCAGCCGGGGTGGGTCATCGCCTCGGCGAGCAATGCCGGCTTGAGGCTCAGCGCCGCCCGCATCCAGTTGCCGCGAATATTGGCGAAGCCGTTGCGCATGTTGCGCTCGCGCTTCGAATGCACCGGCACATCGACGGTCAGCACCAGCGCCTGCAGACCGGCATCGGCAACACGTCGGATCAGATCCTCCGAGATCTTGCCGTCGCGCGCGGCGTATAGCTGATACCAGGCGTTGTTCGGGGCGACGCGGGCCGCCGATTCGAGCGAATCGTTGCTCGACCCGGACATGATGTAGGGGATGTTGGCCTCGGCGGCGGATTCGGCCAGCATCAGATCGGCGCCGCGGCGGAAGAGGCCGGCGCCCCCGGTCGGCGAGATGCCGAAC
Organism: uncultured Alphaproteobacteria bacterium; assembly: GCA_963789255.1. Lineage (GTDB taxonomy): Bacteria > Pseudomonadota > Alphaproteobacteria > ATCC43930 > CGMCC-115725 > DATARH01. Next base: position 1,335,834 of record CAWBJW010000002.1, read on the forward strand.
GGGCTGGCGAAGGTATGGCCGAAAATCGTCGCCGACTGGTCGCGCTTCGAGACGTCAACCAGGTAGCGCGGCAGCAACCGATGCTTGTGAAACGCGGCGGTGTTGCGCTCAAGGCCGCGCTCGTCTTCGAGACCGCCCTCGATAAAGTCGAAAGCGACCTTCGGCAGGCGCCGCTTGGCCATCTGGTGCAGGTCTTCGATATTGACCGCTTGATCGATCCTCATCGGGCTGGCTTCTCGCTGAAAGGTGCCAAATCAGGCGGCAACAATGCGGCTTCCGCGCGCCGCCGACAATCCTTCAGGGCGTCACGACCGCCATGCCGAGCCTGCGGGCGCTCACGGCTTTGCGCTGGTCGAAGGTGACAGGGGTGGCGTCCAGGCGCTGAGCGACGTGGATGGCGTCAGGGGTGCGCTTCGGCGACGCTGGGGTGCTCATGCCCTCAAGATAGCCATCGGAGGGCGATCAGGCCAGCGGTCAGCGGTTGCGCGGCCAGTCGTCGGTCCACAGGAAGTCGGGACCGAGCTGATCGAGGCTCGGGCAGCCGATCTGGCCCATCACCAGGTCGATCTCGCCGCGGAAGATGTCGACCGCCTTCTTGACCCCGGCGAGGCCACCCGCCGCTGCGCCGTAAAGCGTCGGGCGGCCGAAGAACACGAAATCGGCGCCGAGGCACAGCGCGATCAGGATGTCGGCGCCGCGCCGCGCGCCGCTGTCGACGAGGATCGCCGCCTTGTCGCCGACCGCCGCCTTTATCGCCGGCAATACGTCGAGCGAGGCCGGCGCCTGGTCGAGCTGGCGCCCGCCATGGTTCGACACCAGGATGCCGTCGCAGCCGACCTCGACCGCCCGGATCGCGTCGGCCGGGTTCATGATGCCCTTGACCACGAGCGCGCGCGGAAACAGCTTGCGGTAGGTTTCCAGGTCGCGCCAGGTCTGGGCGTTGAACGGGCGCACCGACGAGGTGAAGTTGTAGACCTCCTCGGCGCTGGCGCCGGGCGGCGCATAGGGCTGCCAGTTGCCCAGCATCGGCGTGCCGCCGCCGCGCTGCAGGTATTCGATGATCCAGCCGGGATGGGTCAGCGCTTCCATCAATATCGCCGGCTTGAGGCTCAACGCCTGCAACAAGCCGCCGCGGATATTGCGGAAGCCGTTGCGGATGTTGCGCTCGCGCTTGCCCCCGACCGGGGTATCGACGGTCAACACCAGGGCGCCCAGCCCGGCATCGGCGGTGCGCCGGATCATATCGCTGTTGATCTCCGGCTTGCGCGCGGCATAGAGCTGGTACCAGTGGTTTTTCGGGGCGATCCTGGCCGCGGCCTCGATCGTCTCGCTGCTGCCCCCCGACATGATGTAGGGGATATTGGCGTCGCGCGCCGCCTCGGCCAGCATCAGATCGGCATGATTGCGGAACAGGCTTGTCCCGCCGGTCGGCGAGATGCCGAACGGGCTGGAGAATTTCTGGCCGAACAGGGTCTGCGACTGGTCGCGCACCGACACGTCGACGAGATAACGCGGCAGCAGTCGATGCTTGTGGAAGGCCGAGGTGTTGCGCTCAAGGCCGCGCTCGTCCTCGATCCCGCCCTCGATATAGTCGAAAGCGATCTTCGGCAGGCGCCGCTTCGCCATCTGGTGCAAGTCTTCGATATTGACCGCTTGATCGATCCTCATCGGGCTGGGCTCTCGCTGAAAGGGGCCAATCCTGGCGCTGGCGTTGCTGAATTCGGCCGACGGCTAGCGGCTAGCCCGGGCAATGCGCGGTGGCGAGTAGAAACATCGCCGGCAGCCGCACTCCGTTCGGCGTCGCATAGGCCGCCAACGCCGCCTCGGTTTCCCTGATGATCGCCTGCCGGGTCGCCTCGTCCGCCGCCTTCTCGTCCATCAGCCGCTGGACCGCGCCGAACAGCGCCACATGCTCGGCCATGCTCGCCGCCGAGCCGCCGATGACGTGAAACGGCTTCGGTTCGATGGCGATGTCGGCAAACCCGGAAGCGGCGAGAATGCCGCGGAAGTAATCGCGATCGCTGAACACCTCTGCGCTCGGCGCGTGCGACGGCGCTGGCGCCGGCGGGCCCAGATGCCGCAGCGCGATGTCGTAGGGGACCTTCCGGTGGACGTTTTCCTCGATCGACGCCCACACCGCCATGGCGAGCCGCCCGCCGAGTTGCAGCGCACCGCACAGATTGCGGAAGGCCGCCGTCGGATCGGCAAAAAACATGACGCCAAACCGCGAGGTCACCAAGTCGAACGATTCCGGCGGCAGGGGGTGCACCTGCGCATCGGCGAGCAGCAGCGTGACGTTGGCCAGCCCCTGCTCGGCGACCCGCTGCCGGGCCACCGCGAGCATCGGTTCCGAGATGTCGATGCCGGTGACGTGGCCCTGCGGCCCGACTGCGGCAGCGTAGGGCAATGTCGTCGCGCCGGGGCCGCAGCCGACATCGAGCACGCGCTCGCCGGGAGCCACCTGCGCTGCTTTGAGCAGCATGGCGGTGACCTCGACATTGCGCGCCTCCTGGACCCCGAGCCGGCCGACCCAGCGCGGTCCGGCGATCTCATTCCAGTACTGCCGCATCGCGGCGTTGGCGGAACCCTCCGCCGCGGGGCTGGCGTCGCTCATTTTGCCCCGACGATGCCTTCCTGGCGCAGCGCGTCGATCTCCGGCGCGCTCATGCCGAGCCAGCCGCCGAGCACCTCGGCGCTGTGTTGGCCCAACAGCGGCGACGGCCTGACCCTGGGCGGCGTGCCGTCGAAGCGCACCGGCCAGGCCGGCATCTTGACCGCGCCGGTCGTGGGATGCTGGATCGTCTGCATGATGCCGCGCTCGGCGAGCGAGGGGTCGTTCATCAGTTCGAGCGTGTCGAACACCGCGCCCGCGGGCACGCCGGCGGCGCCGATGATCGTCATCGCCTCTTCCTTGGTGTGCGTTCGGGTCCACGTGGCGATAATCTCGTCGACCTCGGCGGCACGCTGGCCGCGCGCCGGCCCGGTGTCGTAGCGCGCATCGCCGATCAGGTCCTCGCGGCCGATCGCCTTCACCAGGCGCCGCCAGTGGTCGGCATTGGCCCGGCTGGTGAAGATATAGACGTAATCGTTCGGCCCGCCCCCCTTGCACGGATAGAGGGCCGACGGGGCGAGCGCGGTGCTCGACCGGCTGCTGCCGTTACGCAGCTGGGCCTTGCCGCTCCCCTGGGTGCGCGAGAACGGCACGCGCATGTAATGGATCATCGCATCCTGCATCGCGACTTCGAGACGGCGGCCCTGGCCGGTCTTGGCCCGCTTGTAGAGGCAGCCGAGAATGCTGATCGCCATCAGCATGCCGGTGCCGGTATCGCCAAAGGAGGGGCCGGGTTTGACCGGCGGCCGGTCGCCCTCGCCGGTGACGCTGATCGGGCCGCCGGCGGCCTGCGCGATCATGTCGAAGGCGAGCGATTTCTCGTACGGGCTGCCGGTGCCGAAGCCCTTGACCCGGCAGTAGATGATGCCGGGGTTGATCTTCTTGACCTCGTCATAGCCGAGGCCGAGGCGCTCGATCGTCCCCGGCGCCATGTTCTCGACCGTGACATCGGCCTTGGCGAGGAGCGACTTGACGATTTCCAGCCCGCGCGGCGATTTGAGGTTGAGCGTCAGCGATTTCTTGTTGGCGTTGAACTGGTGGAAATACCAGGGGTCGTCATCGGGCTGTCCCGGGCGCAGTCGGCGGCCGGGATCGCCGGTCAGGGGGTTCTCGATCTTGACGACCTCGGCGCCGAGCCAGGCAAGGGACTCCGTGCACGACGGGCCGGCCTCGAACTGGGTGAAATCCACCACCTTGACGCCTTCGAGACAATCCAGTTCAACCGGTATCGTCGCCATCGCCTTCCTCCCGAATCGGAATTCTGGCGCTACGGTGCTCCCGCCCGGCCCCCGTGTGCAAGGTGGAATCGCCGCGCCGCGTCCCGAAGGGCAATGTCAGAGGCACCGCGCCGTAGGATGGGTTGAGCGCAGCGAAACCCATCCTCTGGCCGCCGATACTGGCATGATGGGCTTGGCTGCGCTCAGCCCATCCTACGAGCTACTTCTTCCTCGATGGGGGAGAGCGGGGAGGCTTGATTGTCGTCAACATGGAACATTCTTCGCAAATCGCACAAACCGACGAGCGTTTCTTCTTCGGCCCGAACGCCCGCATCGAGCTGGTGCCGGTGATGGCGGCGGATGACCTGCGGAAGGGGTTGTCGACCGTTCCGGATATCGTTCAGCGCTACGGCTGACGCTCACCCCGTCATCCGCGCGAGGCGGCGCTCGACGAGGCGGGCGAAGAGGGCTGCGCCGTAGGGGAGCGCGGCGTCGTTGAAATCGTAGCCGGGGTTGTGGACCTCGCAGCCGCCCTCGCCGTCGCCATTGCCGATCTGGATATAGGCACCGGGCACCCGCTCGAGCATGTAGGAAAAATCCTCCGACGCCATGACGAGGCCGGCCTGGCGGTTGACGTTGTCCTCGCCGACCAGCTCGGCGGCGGTGTCGGCGATGAAGCGGGTCTCGTCGGAATCATTGACGAGCGGCGGGAAGAGCGGGCGGAAATCGAGGCTGGCGGTGGCGCCGAAACCCCCGGCGACGCCTTCGGCGATACGCCGCATCCTGTCCTCGACGAGGCTCATCGTCGCCCGGCTGAAGCAGCGCACGGTGCCGCGCAAGACGGCGCGCTCGGGGATGACGTTGTAGGCGTCGCCGGCATGGAACTGGGTGGTGCTGACGACGACCGTATCAACGGCGCGCACATTGCGCGCGACGATCGATTGCAACGCGGTGGTGATGTGGCTGCCGACCAGCACCGGATCGACCCCTGACTCCGGGCGCGCGCCGTGCGCGCCGCGCCCGGTGATCGCGATGTCGAAAAACGCCCCGCCCGCCATCATCGCCCCGGGACGGATCTGGAATTTGCCGATCGCCAGCCCCGGCCGGTTGTGCATCCCGAAGATCGCATCGCAGGGAAAATCGTCGAAGAGGCCATCCTTGATCATCGCGTCGGCGCCGCCCAGCCCCTCTTCCGCCGGCTGGAAGATGAAATGCACGGTGCCGTCGAAATTGCGGCTCTGCGCAAGATAGCGCGCCGCGCCCAACAGCATCGTCGTATGGCCGTCATGGCCGCAGGCATGCATGCGGCCAGTGTTCTGCGAGCGGTGGGCGAAGGTGTTGGCCTCCAGGATCGGCAGGCAGTCCATATCGGCTCTGAGCCCGATCGCGCGCGGCGAGTTGCCGACCCGCAGCCGCCCGACGATGCCGGTCTTGCCGATCCCGCGATGCACCTCGATGCCGAAGGCGGCGAGCTTGTCGGCGACGAGATCCGACGTGCGGCGCTCCTCGAACCCCAGTTCGGGGTGGGCATGAATGTCGCGGCGCCACCCGGTCAGCTCGTCGTGAAAATCACGGATTCCCTCGATGATCGGCATAGGCATTGATCCCCCTGGCGCAAATGAGGCGGTTATAACGCGAGGCGCGGCGCGGTGCGATAGCCGCAACTGAAGCGCTCGACAAAGGCGCGCGCGGCCGCGCGGTCGGTGACATAAAAGGCAAGCGCATCGTTGACCACCCCGCCGCTTCCAGCCGGCGCCGCTTCCCAGCCGGCCGAACCGCAATTCTCGCCGAGCCAGGCGCGCATCATCGCGAGCTGCGGTCCAAACCCGGCCGGCGGCACCGCGATCAGTACCTGCCAGCGGCAGGGCTGCGACTCCTCGTGCTCGTGGTGACGCGGCGCAGCGGGCATTCGCTAAGTTCCTGAAATGTTCCTGATGATTATAGCCGCTTCCGCGCTGTTGTCGAGCGCCCGCGGCACCCGCCTAATTAGCAGCAAGGTTCACATCGGTCATCCAATTTAACGCGACGAAACCCCGGCGACCCGCGCTTCGATCCGGTGCAACAGGCCATCGCGAATGCCGAGCGCTTCGAGATGGCGCACCGTGTTGGCAAGATAATCGAGGCCGGAGCCGCGCCCGCCGACCGCACGCGCGAGCATCTTTGCCGTCGCTTCGAGCGACAGACGCCCGGCATAATCCGGCGAATCGCGGCGCACGACGCAGGCCTGCGCCATCACCCCGCCGAGCGGCGTCCGCACCGCGATGCGGCGCATTTCATAGACCTGCCCGGTCATCTCGCGGGCCCAGATCCGGTCGAGCGCGTCGCCCACCCGGTCGGGGTGCAGGCGAAAGACGATCCCCTTGCACGACCCGCCACGGTCGAGTCCGAGTACCAGCCCCGGGCATTCCGGCGTGCCGCGATAGTCGCGCGAATAAAGGCAGAAGCTGCGGTGATAGCCGTGGAGGAAGCCGGACCGCGCCTCGGCAAACGCGATCTCGGGGTTCCACATCAGCGAACCGTAGGCGAAGACCCAGACCGGCTCGCTGCCGGAGCGTAACGCCGCGATCGCCGCCGGCATCGGATCGACCGGGTAGACAGAAACGTAGTCGCGGGCGAATTCAGTATTTGCCATGGAGACTGATGGATTGAGCCAAGCGAAACCCATCGCCAATAGCAGAAAACGGCAGGCTCAGTCGTCCCACACCTGCTTCGGCATCGGCAGATCGGCGAAATCAGAATCGCCGAGCGGCCGATCGAAGGCGATCCCGGCCTTGTCGAGAAGCATCATCCATTGCCGGTCGTGTTGCGCGATATGCCAGGTCGCGCGTTCGAGCACGTCGTGCAGCCTCTGCGGCCCGTAATAGGTCTGGACCGTCTGCGCTGCCGATTTGTCGGGGCTCGCCTGCCACCACTGCGCCACCTGCTCGCGCACGCCGCGCCCATAGGCGGCGAGCGCCGCGGTGCTCGCCAAATCCTCGGGCCGCTTAACCGCGGTCGGCAGTCCGTGGGTGAACGGCGTGCCGTTGGCGACTTCGACGAAGGCCTCCGGAATGCGGAACATGTGATGGGCCAGCGCGCGATACTTGCGCGGCCGGTTCGGCACCTCGGTGTCAAGCCGGTCGTCGGGCATCAGCGGGATGATGCGCAACGCCGCGTCGATGAAAATTTGCATCCGCTCGACCAATTGCGCCGGCGACAATGCCGGCCCGGTCTTTTCGTCGAGCTTCAGGAAGGCGACGACCTGCGCGATGTTCTGCGCGAAGACGAATTTGTCGCCGCGCGACAATACCGGCACCGAGCGCGCCCCGATCCGCGTTAACTCGGCCCGGCCCGCGGCATCTTCCAACACATTGATCGACTGAAACTCGATCCCACGGACCGAGAGAAACTCCTTGAGTTTCAGACAGCTGGTTCAGCCAGGCTGCCAGAACGCCTTCAATGGCGGGGGCTCGGGCATCGTGCGCTTCCTCTCCGCAGCAGATTTGCGGCTCTCCCATACAGGCTCCGCCGTCATCCGGTCAACGTGAGTCGGCGCCGCAGCATCGGCGCCAGGCCAGCCCGGCTTGCCGCCGCCTTGACGCACCCGGTGCTCGGGAGCAGGATATCCAGCAAAACCATTGCGGTGCGGTCGTTGCGGCGAGCGTCGCCGGCAGCCGCCGGCGGCTTTATCCGCAGCGACAGGAGACGCTTTGCCTACGACGATCAGCCACACGATCAGCCACGGCATCACGCTCGGGGTAACGTATACCTCGCCGCTGACGATCACGACAAGCGGCTACGTCCACAACACCGGCTCGGGCGACGCGATCCTGGGTCCCGCCACCCAGGCCTGGACCGTCGCCAATTCTGGCCGCGTCGTCGCCGCGGGAACTTCCGGCGACGGCATCGACCTGAAGGACGGCGGCCTCGTCACAAACAGCGGCACGATCCGCGGGCAGGCCAACGGCGTCTACATCGGGGGCGCCGCCGGTACGGTCACCAACAGCGGGACGATCGACGGCACGGCCAGCAGCGGCGTCACTTTCGCCGCCGGCGGCACCGTTAGTAACAAAGCGGGCACGATCGAGGGGGGCTACTACGGCGTTTACATCGAGGGCGCCGCCGGCTCGGTGACCAATTCCGGTACGATCCTCGGCGCCAGCACCGCCGGCCTCGGCATTCATCTCCACGCCGGCGGCACCGTCGTCAACAACACTGGGGGCCTGATCGAGGGAGCCTCTGGCGTCTTTATCGAGAACGGCGGCTCGGTGAGCAATGCCGGCGTGATCCTTGGAACCTTGACGTTTCTCCCTGGTCACAATTACGGCGCCGCCATTTATATCAAGGGCGGCGGCGGGGTGACCAATAGCGGCACGATCCGCCAATTTACCGACACCGCGAATTTCGGGATCGAGCTCCACATCGCCGGCAGCGTCGTCAACCAGACGGGGGGCCTGATCGACGCGATCACCGGCGTCAAGATAGGCTCGACCACCGGCAATTACGGCACGGTGACCAATGCCGGCACGATCCTCGGCACCCTCGGCGTCCTCGCCGACGGCATCTGCTTCGGCGTCTACTTCCTCTACGGCGGCGCCATTGACAACACTGCGGGCCTGATCGAGGGGGCCTCCGGCATCTACATAAAGGGCGGCGCCGGCACGGTGACCAATGCCGCCCTGATCGAGGGGACCGCGGGCTTTGGCACCTTAGACCTGCCCGGCGCCGGCATCGAGATCAAGACAACAGCCGGCACGGTGACCAACACCGGCACCATCCTCGCGACGGCCGGCACTGCGAATTACGGGGTCGAATTCTACGCCGGCGGCAGCGTCGGCAACAATGCGGGTCTGATCGAGGGGGTGATCGCCGTCAAAATATCCGGGGGCGGCGGCACGGTAACCAACGCCGGCACGATCACCGGCACCTCCGGCGCCAGCCTCGGCGTCTACCTCCTCGCCAGCGGCGCCGTCAGCAACAATGCGGGTCTGATCAAGGGGGCCTCCGGCGTCTATATCAAGGGTGGCGCCGGCACGGTGACCAATGCCGGCAGCATCGTGGGGACGGTGAATTTCGGCGTCGATCTCGCCGTCGGAGGCAGCGTCGGCAACAATGCGGGCCTCATCCAGGGCATTCGGGAGGGCGTCTATATCGAGGGTGGCGCCGGAACGGTGACCAATTCCGGCAGGATCCTCAGCACGACCACCTTCGGAATCCAGTTCGCCGCGGGCGGCACCGTCATCGATTCGGGCACGATCAGCGGCGGCGCCGGTACGGCGATCTCGTTCGGCGGCACCGGCGGCAATCTGCTGGTTTTGGAAAACGGCTATTCGCTGACCGGCGGCGTGTCGGTCGCCGGCACCGCGAACACCCTGGAGCTTCTCGGCACCGCCGGCGCGGTGACGGTCGATTTCGACAAATCGGGCGCCGGCTTCACCAATTTCGGAACCGCCGCGTTCGGCGCGGCGGGCGGCAACATCGAAACTCTGAATATCACCAACACCTCCGGGACGGTGTCGGCCACGATCTCCGACTTCACCGCGTTCCACGACATTGTTGACCTGACCGGCCTGGCGGGCGGCACGATCGTCGGCGGCGGCACGGTCAACGACCGCGACCAGCTCGTCGTCAGCAACGGCATCGATACGGTGACATTACAACTCGACACTGGCGAAAGCTACAGCGGCGTCACCTGGCTAACCAATCCCGACGGCAGTGACGGCACCGATGTAACGCCGGCCTGCTTCGCCCGCGGCACGCTGATCCTGACCCCGGACGGCGAGGTTTTGGTCGAGGAATTGGCGATCGGCGACCTCGTTGTGACGCCGTCGGGCGAGGCGCGGCCGATCCGCTGGATCGGGCAGCGCGCCTATGACGGCCGCTTTATCGCCGGCAACCGCGCCGTATTGCCGATCCGCATCGAGGCGGGGGCGCTCGCGGACGGCATGCCGGCGCGCGACCTGTTTGTCTCGCCCGAGCACGCGCTGGTCATCGACGGGCTGTTCCTGCCGGCGCGGCTGCTGGTCAACGGCTCGACGATCCATCAGGTCGATGCGATCGATCGCCTCGAATACTTCCACATCGAGCTCGACGGCCACGACGTGATCTTCGCCGAGGGCGCGGCGGCGGAAACCTTCGTCGATGTCGGCGGCCGCGCCATCTTCCACAACGGTGCGGAGTTTGCCACGCGCTACCCCGATGCCGCGCCGGCGGAGTGGGAACCCTACGCGGCCTTGCTGGCCGAAGGCGTGGCGGCGTTGCCTGCGATCCGCGCCTCATTGCTGACGCGCGCCGAGACGCTCGGCCGGGTCGGCCGCGACCCCGACCTGCACCTGCTGGTCGATGGCGAGATTTTGCGCGCGTCCGCGGTAACCGACCGGGTGCACCGGTTCGCCGTCCCGGCCGGCACCCGCAATGTGATCGTCGCCTCGCGCAGCGTCGTTCCGCGCGACACCGAAGCTGAGTTGCTCGATCCGCGCCGGCTCGGCGTGCCGTTCGTGCGCGCCGTGCTGGAGCGGGCCGGTCTGCGCTTTGAGATCGGCCCGGATTGCGCCGGCTTGTGCGACGGTTTCCACGCCGACGAAGGCTCGCACCGCTGGACCGATGGGCACGGGAGGCTGCCGCCGCAGGTGCTCGCCTGCTTCGCCGCCGATTTCTCGCTCGAGTTGCTGATCGGCCCACCGAACTCCACTATCCGCTCGTCACCTCAGGCGCGGCCGATAAGCCCCTCTCCGCCACCGCAAGCGAGCGGCGGGCGCGCCGCGCCGCGCCGCGAGGGTAAGAGCGGCCCTGCCCTTACCCAAGGGCTTCATGCCTCGGCGCGCTCGGGCAATGGCACCAGCTCGATGCGGCTCTTCCCGGCGGTCAGCGCCAGTTCGCCATGCTTCAGCGCCACCGCGTCCTCGCCGAAAACTTCGCGCCGCCGACGGCAATGCCCGCACCGGCGCGGTGTCGTCGGCGGCGATCGCTTCGAGATCGTCGGCCGAGGCGACCAGCTTCTGCGCCACCTGAAAATCCTCGCAGCGCTGCTTCAACAAGACCCGCAACAGCTCGATCAAGGGGCCGATGCCGGGGGGCGCCTCGGCCTTCGCGGGGATCGCCGGCGGCGGGTCCGGGTCGGCAAGTCCCCGCGCGACCGCCTCCAGGATCTCGCGGCCGAGCTTGCCCTCGGCGACGCCCTTGCCGAGGCTGCGGGTGCGCGCCAGGCTCTCGATGGTCTTGGGGGCGTGGGCGGCGACTTCGAGCAGCGCTTCGTCGCGCATGATCCGGCCGCGCGGCAGATCGCGCTGCTGCGCGGCCGCCTCGCGCCACGACGCCACGGCCCGCAGCACGCCGAGAAAGCGCCGATCGGCGCGGCCGCGCAGGCGAAAGCGGCGCCACGCCTCGGCGGGCTCGTTGCGGTAGATCGCCGGATCGACGAGATCTTCCATCTCCTCGGCGAACCAGAGGGCGCGGCCGTTTTGCGCGAGGCGCTCCTGCAGCCGCTCGTAGACGGTGCGCAGATGGACGACATCGGCAAGGGCGTATTCGATCTGCCGCAGGGTCAGCGGCCGATGCGCCCCTTCCCCGGCGCGTTCACCGTCGAAGTCCGCCTGGTGCGGAGCGGGCTCGGCTACCGGCTGCCGGTTGTGGCCCGCACCGAAGCGGCCTGATTGCGCTGCTGGTGCGCAGCCAAATGCGCGGGTATGGTCCGCTTTCGTGGTCGCTCCGGCTGGATTGGCGTTGCAGCGCCGGCTAGGCCGGGCCGGCATTAGCCGCGATCGGGCTGAATTTCGCCTATCGCAAGTTGCAGAGCGCCGTTGACGGCATACTATCGTATGAGTTATCACGGCGCGTTCTGCAATTGCGCGCGGGCCACATGGCAATGTTACAACCGATACGACGGCCCGGCCGCCGCAAATCGGAAAAGCCCAACCCGATCGACGTGCAGGTCGGATCGCGAGTTCGGTTGCGCCGCAACATGCTCGGGCTGAGCCAGGAGAAGCTCGGCGAGGCGATCGGCCTGACATTCCAGCAGGTGCAAAAATACGAGCGCGGCGCCAACCGCATCGGCGCCAGCCGGCTGCATGAGCTGAGCCGGGTCTTGGACGTGCCGGTGTCGTTCTTCTTCGACGATGTGGACCCGGTGCGCGCGCCGGCGATCCCGGGCGGCTTCGCCGAGCCGCCGGCCGAGGCGTTCGAGTCCGATCCGCTGCGCAATCGCGAAACCGTCGAACTGGTTGACGCCTATTATGCAATCGACGATCCCGCCGTGCGCCGCCGCCTGTTCGACCTCGCCAAGGCGCTTGCGGCCGAGGGCGAGCGGACGGCCGAAAAAACCCCCGGACGGCCGACAAAACCGACCCGCCGACAAGATCCTGCTTGACGCTTGGGGCTGCAAATTCGACAAGGTGCCGCCGAGGACGGGGGCACCGGTCTCCATCATCGATCCAACCGGCGGCTCCGGGCGTTTGGTGCCGATCAAGGGGAGATTGTCGCTTGCCGAAGCACGATTTTGTTTTTACCAGCGAGTTGGTGTCGGAAGGGCACCCGGACAAGGTTTGCGACCGCATCTCCGATGCGATTGTCGACACCTTCCTCGCCGCCGAGCCGCAGGCGCGCTGCGGCGTCGAAACCTTGGCGACGACCAACCACATCGTGCTCGCCGGCGAGGTGCGCGGGCCGGCCTCGATCACCCGCGACGTACTGATCGAGGTGGCGCGCCACGCCGTCCGCGACATCGGTTACGAGCAGGAAGGGTTTCATTGGCAGCGCGCCCAGGTCGAGTGCCTGATCCACGGCCAATCGACCGACATCGCGCTCGGCGTCGATGCCTCCGGCAACAAGGACGAAGGGGCCGGCGATCAGGGCATGATGTTCGGCTATGCCTGCACCGAGACCGCGGAGCTGATGCCGGCGCCGATCTTTTATGCGCACGCCATCCTGCATTCGCTGTCCGAGGCGCGGCATTCGGGCGCGGCCCCGCTGCTCGGCCCCGACGCCAAGAGCCAGGTCACGCTCCAATATGTGGGCGGCAAGCCGGTGCGGGCGACCGCGGTGCTCGTCTCGGCGCAGCATTCTGCGACGATCGGGCAGGACGAGGTGCGCGAGATCGTCCGGCCGCACGTCGTCAACGTGCTGCCGGACGGCTGGATGTGCGACGAGGATCATTTCTACATAAACCCTACCGGGCGCTTCGTGATCGGCGGTCCGGACGGGGATTGCGGCCTGACCGGGCGCAAGATCATCGTCGATACTTATGGCGGGGCGGCACCGCATGGCGGCGGCGCGTTTTCCGGCAAGGACCCCACCAAGGTCGATCGCTCGGCCGCCTATGCGGCGCGCTATCTGGCCAAGAACGTCGTCGCCGCCGGTCTCGCGGAGCGCTGCACGATCCAGGTCGCCTACGGCATCGGAATGGCCAAGCCGCTGTCGGTTTATGTCGAGACCGACGGGACCGCCAGGGTCGAGGAGGGTAAGCTGTCGCGCGTGCTGCAGGAGCTGATCGATCTGTCGCCGCGCGGGATCCGCACCCATCTCGGACTCAACAAGCCGATCTATGCCCGCACCGCCGCCTATGGCCATTTCGGCCGTCCGCCCGAGCCCGATGGCGGGTTCTCGTGGGAGCGGCTCGATTTGGTCGATGAACTGCGCCGGGCGTTCTAAGTCCCCTTCCTTTGTCATGGCCGACCATGACGATTGGGAAGGATCTGCGCAACGACGTGCCCTGATCCTCATTGACTGACATCTCGCCGTCCCTCCGGCTTTACGGCCGTCGTCGCGGACGGCCGTTGCGAGAAGGGCGGCGGCGCCTCGCCGAGAGCCTCTTGCCGCGGATCGCGATAACCCTGGCGCGAGAGCAGGCGCTCGACCCGAAAACCCTGTTTCCCGCGCCGCCGCCGGCGGTCTGGCTCGAGATCGGCTTTGGCGGCGGCGAGCATCTCGCCGAGCAGGCCGAGCGCCAGCCCGGTATCGGCTTCATCGGCTGCGAGGTGTTCGAGAACGGGATAGCCCGGCTGGTCGGCGACATTGCGCGCCGCGACCTCACGAACATCCGCATTTTCGCCGAAGACGCCCGGCTGTTGCTCGACCAGCTGTTGCCCGCCTCGATCGGACGGGTATTCGTCCTGTTTCCCGATCCCTGGCCGAAAACGCGGCATCACAAGCGCCGCCTCGTCGCGCGCGCAACGCTCAACCGCCTCGCCGTCGTCATGCAGCCCGGAGCCGAGCTGCGCCTCGCCACCGACGATCGCGATTATCTCGTCTCGATGCTGGAGCATATCACCGCGCACCCGGATTTTGTTTGGCTCGCGCGCTCTCCGGCCGATTGGCGCGAGCGCCCGCCCGACTGGCCGGCGACGCGCTACGAGGAAAAGGCCCGCGCCGCCGGGCGCCCGCCGGTTTTCCTGCGCTTCCGGCGGCGCGGTGTTTAGGATCCTCGATCAACGTCGGCCCGTTCTGCCTTGCCAGGCGCGCCGGTTTCCCTATATATGACGGGCAAAAGTCCCATAGGGTCGGCCTGGGCAAAGAAGCCATCGCCGGGCCGGTTGTTGGAGTGGGCCCGACGGCCCACTTTTTGTTTGCCGTGCGATGCTTCTGCCGGGATAGGAATCGGTTGCCGATCGACACCAACGAGATTGTCCGCATCATCGAGCCGTCGCTGGAGGCGATGGGTTATCGCCTGGTCCGGGTCGCGCTGACCGGCACCAGCCGGCCGACGCTTCAGGTGATGGCCGAGCGGCGCGACGAGGCGTCGATGACGGTCGAGGACTGCGCCCTGATCAGCCGATCGATTTCGGCGCTGCTCGACGTGGCGGACCCGATCGCCGGCGCCTATACGCTCGAGGTCGAGCTCGCCCGGCATCGATCGTCCGCTGGTCCGTCCGGAAGATTACGACCGTTTCGCCGGGTTCGAGGCCCGGATCGATCTCGCCGCGCCGCTCGACGGCCGCAAGCGCTTCCGCGGGCGGCTTCTCGGGCGCGCCGAGGAGCATGTCCGCCTGGCGGGCGACGCGGGCGAGGTTCGCCTGCCGCTGGCCGGGATTGTCCGGGCAAAGCTCGTATTGACCGACGCCCTTCTCGCGCTGGCCCAGCCAAAGCCGGCGCAGACCCATTGACGCACGGGAATATCATGGAGACCACCACCTACGCCCGCCCCGAACTGTTGCAGGTCGCCGATACCGTCGCCCGCGACAAAGGCATCGACAAGGATGAGGTGCTGGAGGCGATGGAGCAGGCCATCCAGAAGGCCGGGCGTTCGAAATACGGCCAGGAATACGATATCCGGGCGGAGATCGACCGGCGCAGCGGCGAGATCCGGCTCTTGCGTTTCCGCGAGGTGGTCGACGCGATCGAGAACGAGGCGACCCAGATCGCGCTCGACGCGGCGCAGCGGCTCAATGCCGAGGCCGAGATTGGCGATTTCATCACCGACCCGCTGCCGCCCATCGATTTCGGCCGGATCGCGGCGCAGACTGCGAAGCAGGTCATCGTGCAGAAGGTGCGCGACGCCGAGCGCCAGCGCCAATACAAGGAATTCAAGGACCGCACAGGCGAGATCGTCAACGGCCTCGTCAAGCGGGTCGAATTTGGCAACGTCGTGGTCGATCTCGGCCGCGCCGAGGCGATGCTGCGGCGCGACGAGCTGCTGCCTCGGGAAAGCTTTCGCCAGGGCGAGCGGGTGCGCGCCTATATTTACGACGTCCGCCAGGAGGCGCGGGGCCCGCAGATTTTCCTGTCGCGCACCCATCCGCAATTCATGGCCAAGCTGTTCGCCCAGGAGGTGCCGGAAATCTACGACGGCATCATCGAAATCAAGGCGGTCGCGCGCGACCCCGGCAGCCGGGCCAAGATCGCGGTCATCTCGCGCGACAGCGGCATCGACCCGGTCGGCGCCTGCGTCGGCATGCGCGGCAGCCGCGTCCAGGCGGTGGTCGGCGAGTTGCAGGGCGAGAAGATCGACATCATCCCGTGGTCGTCCGATCCGGCAACCTTCGTCGTCAATGCGCTGGCTCCGGCCGAGGTCACCAAGGTGGTCATGGACGAGGAGCAGCGGCGCATCGAGGTCGTCGTCCCCGACGACCAGTTGAGCCTGGCGATCGGCCGGCGCGGCCAGAACGTGCGGCTCGCCTCGCAGCTGACCGGGTGGGACATCGACATTTTGACCGAGGCGGAAGAATCCGAGCGGCGGACCGAGGAATTCCGCACCCGCAGCCAGATGTTCATCGACGCGCTCGACATCGACGACGTGATCGCCCATCTGCTGGTCACCGAGGGAATCGGTTCGCTCGAGGAAGTTGCGTTCGTGCCGGTCGACGATCTGGCCGAGATCGAAGGGTTCGATGTCGAGGTCGCCGGCGAGCTTCAGGAACGGGCGCGCAACGCTCTGGAACGTCGTGATCGCGAGTACGAGGAGCGCTACCGCCAACTCGGCGTCGAGGACGATCTGATCGCGCTCGAAGGCCTGACCCCCGGCATGCTGGTCACGCTCGGCGATAACGGCATCAAAACCCTGGACGATTTCGCCGGGCTCGCCGGCGATGAGCTGATCGAGATGCTCGCCGCTTCCGACAAGGGCGGCGTGAAGCTTGATCTCGACGACGCGAACGCGCTGGTCATGGCGGCGCGCGCGCATTGGTTCGAGCATGAAGATGCGGACCCGGCACAGCCGGCGCAGAAGGAGTAATCGCAACGACTGGCCCCGCGCGTCGTGCGTCCGAGGCTGACAAGGCGGCCGCAAGCCTGCAACCGCCCCAGCGCCCCCAACGCCGGTGCATCGTCACCGGCGAGATCGGCGACCGCGGCGCGTTGCTGCGCTTTGTCGTGGGCCCCGACGGCGCGATCGTGCCCGATATCGAGGCGCGACTTCCCGGACGGGGTTGGTGGTTGACGCCGCGCCGCGATATAGTGGAACGGGCGGTGGCAAAACGGATTTTCGCGCGCGCCGCGCGACGGCCGGTTGCGGTGCCGCCCGAGCTTGCCGACCGTATCGAGAGCTTGCTGGCGCGGCGGTGTTGCGACGGGCTTGGGCTCGCCCGCCGGGCCGGTCTCGCCGTGGCGGGGTTCGAGCGGGTCAGCGAGGCGGTGCGGCGAGGTGGGGTCGGACTGTTGCTGTTTGCGCTGGACGGCGCGCCAGGCGGGCGGGGTAAGCTCACCCCGCGTGGAAGCGATCTGCCGACGGCCAGCGTGCTAACGGCGGCCGAGCTCGGCGCGGCCTTTGGCCGGGAGCGCATCGTTCACGCTGCGGTCGCTGGCGGTCCGCTGTGCCGCCGGTTGCTGCTCGATCTGTCGCGGCTGGTCGGACTTCGCGCCGCCGCGGTAGTGGATCGCCCGGCGGACCGCGGGGCGGATCGCGGGATGGATTTCGCGCCGGCGGGGCCGGCAACGCAGGATGGTGGTACCGAAGCGCATGACTGAAGCCAACGAGCAAGAAGCCAACGAGCAAGAACAGAAGCGGCCTTTGACCCTGGGCCGCAGCGCCACTCGGCTCGAACTGCGCCGCCCGATAGAAACCGGGCAGGTCCGCCAGAGCTTTTCGCATGGCCGCTCGAAGACCGTCACGGTCGAGGTGCGCAAGAAGCGGACGGTGCTCCCGGGGGCCGCGCCCGAAATCGGCCGCCCCGAACCGGCGGCGCCCGTCGTCGCGCGCGCCCAGCCGGCCGCGCCGACGCCCGCCGCCGAGCCGGTCCGCCGTCCGGTCACCGTGCCGCGCGCGCTCACCGCCGAGGAGCGAGCAGGCCGGGTACGCGCGTTGCAGGACGCCCGCAAGGCCGACGACGAGTTGCGCCGCCGTGCCGCCCTGGCCGAGGCCGACAGACGTTGCCAGGAAGAGGAACGCACTGCCGCAGAAGCACGGCTGCGCGCTGAGGAAGAGGTGCGCAGACGCACCGAGGAGGATGAGGCGCGCAAGCGCTCCGACGAGGAGGCGCGCAAACGCTCCGAGGACGAGGAGGCACGTCGCCGCGAGGAAGAATCCCGCCGTGAGGTTGCCGAACGCGCCGGCAAGGCAGCCGCGGCAAAGGTTGCCGCGCTGACCGCCGCCGGCAAAATGGCGATGCCGGCCGAAGAGGAGGAAGAGTTGTCCGGCGCGCTCCGCCCTGGCCGCCGCCCCGAATTGAAGCGCCCGGCCGCGCCGGCCCGCCGCGACGAGCACCGCCGCCGGACCGGCAAGCTGACGGTCACGCGCGCTCTCGACGACGATGCCGGCGAGCGGATGCGCAGCCTCGCTTCGGTGCGCCGCGCTCGCGAGCGCGAGCGTCAGCGGATGCTGCGCCAGGAACAGCCCAAGATCGTGCGCGAGGTCGTCGTTCCCGAGACGATCACGATCCAGGAGCTGGCGAACCGCATGGCCGAGCGCGCCGCCGATGTCATCAAGGCGCTGATGCGCATGGGGGTCATGGCGACGATCAACCAGGTCATCGATGCCGACACGGCCGAACTCATCGTGACCGAGTTCGGGCATCGGCTGCGCCGCGTCGCCGAATCCGACGTCGAGATCGGGCTGCGCGGCGACGCCGACGAGCCGGAGATGCTCGAACCGCGCGCCCCGGTCGTCACCGTCATGGGCCACGTCGACCACGGCAAAACCTCGTTGCTCGACGCGTTGCGCGAAACCGACGTCGCCGCCGGCGAGGCCGGCGGCATCACCCAACATATCGGCGCCTATCGGGTCACCCTCAAAGGCGGCAAGCAGATCACCTTCATCGACACGCCGGGCCATCAGGCGTTTACCGCGATGCGGGCGCGCGGCGCCAATGTCACCGATATCGTCGTGCTGGTCGTCGCCGCCGATGACGGCATCATGGAGCAGACGGTCGAGGCGATCCGTCATGCGAAGGCCGCGGGCGTGCCGATCATCGTCGCGATCAACAAGATGGACCGGCCCGACGCCAGACCGGAACGGGTGCGGCAGGAGTTGTTGCAGCATGAACTCGTCGTCGAAGAACTCGGCGGCGAGGTGCTCGACGTCGAGGTGTCGGCCCTCAAGAAGACCAATCTCGACAAGCTCGAGGAAGCGATCCTCTTACAGGCCGAGCTGCTCGACCTGAAAACCAATCCCAACCGCCCCGCCGAAGGCGTGGTGCTCGAAGCCGAGCTCGAACGCGGCCGCGGCCCGGTGGCGACCGTGCTGGTGCACCGCGGCACCCTGCGGGTCGGCGACATCTTCGTCGCCGGCGGCGAGTGGGGCCGAGTGCGGGCGCTGGTCGACGAGCGCGGGCAGGGCCAGCGCGAAGCGGGTCCCTCGACCCCGATCGAGGTGTTGGGCCTCAACGGCATGCCGCTTGCCGGCGACGATTTCGTCGTGATTGAGAGCGAATCGCGCGCCCGCGAGGTCACCGATTTCCGCCAGCGCCGGCGGCGCGACACGGCCGCCGCCGCGGGCGGCCGCGGCACCCTCGAACAGATGTTCTCGAAGATCGCCTCGGGCTCCGCGAAAGAGCTGCCGGTCGTGGTCAAATCCGACGTTCAGGGCTCGCTTGAAGCGATCGTCGGGTCGCTCGAAAAGCTGTTGACCGACGAGGTTGCGGTGCGGGTGCTGCACTCCGCGGTCGGCGGGATCAACGAAAGCGATGTGATCCTCGCCAAGGCGACGGGCGCGCTGATCATCGGCTTCAACGTCCGGGCCAACCCCCAGGCGCGCGACCTGGCCCAGCGAGATGGCGTCGAGATCCGCTATTACGCGATCATCTACGACCTGATCGACGACGTGCGCAATGCGCTGTCGGGCATGCTGGCGCCAACCTTGCGCGAGCGGTTTCTCGGCAACGCGGCGATTCGCGAAGTCTTCAACATCACCCGGGTTGGCAAGGTGGCCGGCTGCATGGTCACCGATGGGGTGGTGCGGCGCGGCGCGAGGGTGCGCCTCTTGCGCGACAACGTCGTGATCCACGACGGCGCGCTGAAGACGCTGAAGCGCTTCAAGGACGAGGTCCGCGAGGTGCGCGAAGGCTACGAATGCGGCATGGCCTTCGAGAATTACGAGAACATCCAGCAGGGCGACGTGATCGAGTGCTTCGAGGTCGAGGAAGTCACCCGCACGCTGTAGCCAGTCATGCGCAAACGGCGCGATCAGGATCACGCGTCGGGGTCGCCCGGGCCGCGGCCGGCGACCCAGCGCCAATTGCGCGTCGGCGAAGAGCTGCGCCATGCGCTGGCCGAGCTGCTGCGGCCGGGCGAATTGCGCGACCCGGCATTGCGCGATGCGAACATCACCGTGACCGAGGTGCGCGTCAGCCCCGACCTGCGCAACGCCACCGCCTTCGTGATGCCGCTCACCGGTGCCAATGCCGATCAGATCATGGCCGGGCTCAAGCGTAGCGCCCCGTTTCTGAAAGGGCGGGTGGCGCGCATGGTCGAGCTGCGCCAGGCCCCGAACATCGCGTTCGCCTTCGACAGCGCCTTCGACAATGCCGCACGGATCGCGGCGCTGCTGCACCGCCCCGAGGTCGCGCGCGACCTCGCGGCCGATCCGCAGCACAAAGACGAGACCGGGTGACGGGGCGTTGCACGGCTGGCTGGTCATCGACAAGCCCTATGGCATCAGCTCGGCGCGCGCCGTCGCGCTGGTGCGGCGCAGCAGCGGCGCAAAGACCGGCCACGCCGGCACCCTCGACCCGCTCGCCACCGGGGTATTGCCGCTGGCCTTGGGCGAGGCGACCAAGACCGTCCGGTTTGCCGCCGCCGGCAAGAAGCGCTACCGCTTCCGGATCCGCTGGGGCGAGGCCCGCGACACCGACGACCGCGAGGGCGCGGTTGTCGCCGAAACCGGCGCCCGACCCGCCGCCACCGCCATCTTGGCGGCGCTCGCCGGGTTTACCGGCTCGATATGGCAGCGGCCGCCGGTCTATTCAGCGATCAAAATTGCCGGAAGGCGCGCCTATGCGCTGGCGCGCGCCGGCAAGCCGCCCGAATTGGCCGCCCGCCCGGTCGAGATCGCCGAACTGCGTCTCATCTCGGCGGTCGACCCCGATCACGCCGATTTCGCGGCGGTGGTCGGCGAAGGCACCTATATCCGCGCCCTTGCCCGCGACCTGGCAGAGGCGCTGGGCACGCTCGGCCACATCGCCGAACTGCGCCGGCTCGCCGTCGGCCGCTTCACCGAGAGCCAGGCGATTTCGCTGGATTGCGCCGTGGCGCTTGGGCATAGTCTGGCCGCTTCCGAGCATCTGCTGCCGATCGAGACGGCGCTGGACGACATCCCGGCGCTCGCCGTGACGGCAGAAGAAGCGGATCGACTGCGTCACGGTCAGCTGGTGACGCCGCACGACGCGGGCGAGCGGGCACGTCTCGATGGTATCGACGACGGCACGATCGTCGGCGCGCGGCACGATCGGCTTCTTGTTGCTTTGGCGCGGATCGAGGATTGCGGTCTTCGGCCGGTGCGCATCATCAATCGTTGAAGGGGCCAACCCGATGTCGATCACTCCCGAGCGCAAGCAGGCGCTCATCGGCGAATATGCCACCAAATCCGGCGATACCGGATCGCCCGAGGTGCAGGTCGCGATCCTGTCGGAACGCATCCGCAATCTGACCGACCACCTCGGAACCCACCGCAAGGATTTTCATTCCCGGCGCGGTTTGCTGGTCATGGTCGGACTGCGTCGCCGGCTGCTCGATTACCTCAAGCGATCGGACGCAAACCGCTACACGACCTTGATCGGCCGTCTTGGCCTGCGGCGTTGACTTCTCCCTCGCATTGAAATTGCCGCGAAATCGTCGGGCGGATTGCGGCCGGCGCGACAATCGCCATATGCGTGGGGATATGGCGTCAACGCGATATCGCGACTGGTCCGCGGACAGCGCGCCGGGGGGTAGGCCTCCGGTGTCGCTGTCGGTCTGTTTGGAAGGATGATCACGGATGTTCCAGGTTTATCGTAAGGAGTTGATGTGGGGCGGACGCCGTCTCGTGCTCGAGACCGGCAAGGTTGCCCGCCAGGCTGACGGCGCGGTGCTCGCGACCTATGGCGAGACGACGGTGTTGTGCACCGCCGTCGCATCGAAATCGGCCAGGCCCGGGCAGGATTTCTTTCCGCTCACGGTCAATTATCAGGAAAAGACTTTTGCCGCCGGCAAGATCCCCGGCGGCTTTTTCAAGCGCGAGGGCCGGCCTTCGGAAAAGGAGACGCTGGTTTCGCGGCTCATCGACCGGCCGATCCGGCCGCTCTTCGTCCCGGGGTTCCTCAATGAAACACAGGTCGTCTGCACGGTCTTGAGCCACGATCTGGAGAACGACCCGGACATCGTGGCGCTGGTCGGCAGTTCGGCGGCGCTGACCTTGTCCGGTATCCCGTTTCTCGGCCCTATCGGCGGCGCCCGGGTCGGCTATATCGATGGGCAATACGTGTTGAACCCGACCGTCGATCGAGTTGCCGCGTTCGCAGCTCGACCTGATCGTCGCCGGAACGGGCGAGGGCGTGCTGATGGTCGAGTTGGAAGCCAAGGAGCTGTCCGAGGAGGTCATGCTCGGCGCGGTGACCTTCGGGCATCGCGGCTTCCAGCCGGTGATCGACGCGATCATCGAGCTCGGCCGAGACCTGTGCCAAGGAGCCGTGGGATCTCGCCGGACCGCCCGCCAACAAGGCCGCGATCGAAGCCCGGCTGCGCGAGGCGGTCGGGCCGCACATCGATGCGGCCTATCGCGAGCGCGGCAAGCAGGAGCGCAGCAACCGGATCGACGCCGCCAAGGCGGATGCGGCAGGCCTGTTCGACAGCGAGGATGACCGTGCCCTCGCCCTCAAGCTGTTCAAGGACATCGAGAAGGAGATCGTGCGCGGCGCCATCCTGCGCGATGGAACGCGGATCGACGGCCGCGACACGAAGACGGTGCGGCCGATCGATTGCCAGGTCGGGCTCCTGCCGCGAGCCCATGGCTCGGTGCTGTTCACCCGCGGCGAAACCCAGGCGCTCGTCGTTGCCACCCTCGGCACCGGCCAGGACGAACAGATCATCGACGCGCTCGCCGGCGAGTATCGGGAGAGTTTCCTGCTGCATTACAACTTCCCCCCTTACTCGACTGGGGAAGCCGGGCGGATGGGGTCTCCGGGGCGGCGCGAGGTCGGTCACGGCAAGCTCGCCTGGCGCGCGGTGCGCCCGCTCTTGCCGTCCAAGGAGAGCTTCCCTTATACGATCCGCGTCGTTTCCGAGATCACCGAGTTCGAACGGCTCGTCATCGATGGCCTCGGTGTGCGGGGCCTCGCTCGCGCTGATGGATGCCGGGGTGCCGCTGGCGCGCCCGATCGCCGGCATCGCGATGGGGCTGATCAAGGAGCCCGAGGGCTTTGCCGTGCTGTCCGACATTCTCGGCGACGAGGATCATCTCGGCGACATGGACTTCAAGGTGGCCGGGACCGAGCGGGGCATCACCGCGCTGCAAATGGACATCAAGATCACCTCGATCACCGAGGAGATCATGCGCGTCGCACTCGCCCAGGCCCAGGACGGGCGCAACCACATCCTCGGCGAGATGGCCAAGGCGCTGACCGGCGCGCGCGAGGAGGTCAGCGAGAATGCGCCGCGGATCACCACGATCTCCATTCCCAAGGACAAGATCCGCGAAGTCATCGGCTCCGGTGGCAAGGTGATCCGCGAGATCACCGAGACGACCGGCGCCAAGATCGACATCGACGACGACGGCACGATCAAGGTGGCCGCTGTCGATGCCGGCGCGGCAAAGGCGGCGATCGACTGGATCCGCGGCATCGTCGCCGAACCGGAAGCCGGCGGTATCTACAACGGAAAGGTGGTCAAGGTCGTCGATTTCGGCGCCTTCGTGAATTTCCTCGGCGCCAAGGACGGGCTGGTCCATATCAGCGAGTTGGCGCAGCAGCGCGTCGGCAAGGTGGCCGACGTGGTCAAGGTCGGCGATACGGTCAAGGTAAAGGTCCTCGGCTTCGACGACCGCGGCAAGGTCAAACTCAGCATGCGTCAGGTCAACCAGCAGACCGGGGAAGATTTGGGCACGGCCAGGCGCCAGCCGGAACCGGCGCAGGCGGCGCTCTGAACGTCTTCGGGAGCGCTTTGCTAACCCCGGCCTGGGTCTCCGATGGGCGGCTGTGCACCGCTGCGGCTCCCCCGCGTCATCGGCCATCGCGGAGCGGCGGCGCGGGCGCCCGAAAACACCCCGGCCGGATTGCGGCGTGCCAAGGCGCTTGGTTGCGCCTGGGTCGAATTCGACGTGCGGCTGACCGGCGACGGCGCGCTCGTCTTGTGCCACGATGCGCGGCTCGATCGGACGACCAGCGGCAGCGGACCGGTTTCGTCCCAGACATTGGCATCGATCCGGCAATGCGATGCCGGGAGTTGGTTCGACCCGAATTTTGCCGGCGAGAAGGTGCCGACCTTGGAAGAGGCGCTGTGGCTGGCCGCCGAGCTCGATCTCGGCGCCAATGTCGAGATCAAGGCCGATCGCGGCCGCGAGTATGCGACCGCGGCGGCGGTTGCCGACACCGTTGAACAGCGGCGCGGGCGCACCCCGGCGCTGCTGGTGTCGAGCTTTCTGCCGCTCGTGCTGGCCGCATTGCGCGATCTTGCCCCGCGGATTCCTCGCGGCGTACTCTTCCGGTCGATCCCGCGCGGCTGGGCGGAGATCGCGGTTGGCCTTGGCTGCGCGATGATTGGCGCCGATCATCGCCGCTTGCGGCCACCGCGCATCGCGGCGGTCCGCGCCGCCGGGTACCAGTTGGCCGCCTATACGGTCAACGACCCGGCGCGGGCATGTCTGCTGTTCGATTGGGGGGTGACTTCCGTTTTCGCCGATGCTCCCGATATAATTCTCGAAGCGAGCGCGGGTCACAACCCGGCCTTGGCGCGGCAAGGAGCGATTCGGTGAAGCCGCTCAATCCGATCGTTATTTCCGGCCGCGAGGTGCTGCCGCTCGTCGAGGGCGGCAAGGGCATCTCGATCTCGAACGGCGAGAGTTCGGGGGCCTGGGCCGCCTCGGGCGGGGTCGGCACCTTCTCCGGCGTCAATGCCGACAGCTACAACGAAGCGGGCGCGCTGATCGAGCAGCTTTATTTCGGCCGGACCCGTCGCGAACGGCATGAGGAACTGGTCGCCTACGCCATCGCCGGTGGCATCCAGCAGGCGCGCGTCGCCCATGAGCGCTCGAACGGCCAGGGCCGCATCCACATGAATGTGCTGTGGGAGATGGCGGCGGCCGAACGGGTGCTGCACGGCGTGCTCGAAGGCGCGCGCGGCATGATCCACGGCGTCACCTGCGGCGCCGGCATGCCCTATCGGATCGCCGAAATCTCCGCTCGCTACGGGGTCCATTATTATCCGATCGTGTCGTCCGCCCGCGCCTTCCGCGCGCTGTGGAAGCGCGCCTACCACAAATTCTGCGATTGGCTTGGCGGCGTCGTTTACGAGGATCCATGGCTCGCCGGCGGCCATAACGGCATCACCAACAGCGAGGACCCCAACCGGCCGGAGCCGGCCCTTCCGCGGGTTCGCGAGCTGCGCAGCCTGATGACCGAATTCGGCCTCGCAGAGACGCCGATCTTCATGGCCGGAGGGGTGTGGTGCCTGCGCGAATGGGCGGATTGGATCGGCAATCCCGAGCTCGGCCCGGTCGCCTTCCAGTTCGGGACGCGACCGCTGCTCACCCAGGAGAGCCCGATCTCCGACGCCTGGAAACGCAAGCTGCTGACCCTGCAGGAGGGGGACGTGCTGCTCAATCGGTTCAGCCCGACCGGGTTCTACTCCTCCGCCGTGCACAACGATTTTCTCAAGGAGCTGCAACAGCGCTCGGAACACCAGGTGGCCTTTACCGTCGAGCCGGTCGGCGAGCATGTCGCGCCATTTCATGTCGGGGCGCGCGGCCGCCTGGTCTATCTGACCGCGCATGATCGCGACTCGGCGCGGGGCTGGGTCGCCGACGGCTTCACCGAGGCGTTGCGCACCCCGGATTCGACGTTGATCTTCGTCACGCCGCCGAAGGCGCTCGAAATCCGCACCGACCAGATCAACTGCATGGGTTGCCTCAGCGCCTGCCAGTTCTCCAACTGGGCGCAGAACGAGAACGCCACGACCGGCAAGAAGGCGGATCCGCGCAGCTTCTGCATTCAAAAGACCTTGCAGGCGATCCGCCACGCCGACGATGTCGAATGCCAGCTGATGTTCGCGGGGCACAACGCCTACCGCTTCGCCTCCGACCCGTTTTACGCGAACGGCTACGTCCCCAGCGTCAAAGAGCTGGTGGACCGCCTGCAAACCGGCGATTGACGGTCCCCGGTACCCGCCGCACCACAGCGCGCTTTATTTTTGTGACAATGCCGCTTATATCTGCAACATGGCTTCGTCCCGGCCCTTCCCCGATGTGATCGAGCGGCTGCGCGAGACGGGCTTGCGCCCGACTCGCCAGCGCCTCGCTCTCGCCCGCCTGTTGTTCGAGGGCGGCGACCGGCATGTCACCGCCGAGCATCTGCACGGCGAGGCCCTCGCCGGAGACATCCGGGTATCGCTCGCGACCGTCTACAACACGCTCCATCAATTCACCGCGGCCGGGTTGCTGCGCGAGGTCGTCGTCGAGCCGGGGCGCTCCTATTTCGACACCAACATCGACGATCACCATCATTTCTTCAGCGAGTCGGTCGGCACGCTGCAGGACATACCGGGTCAAGGCGTCGTGATCAGCGGGCTGCCGCACCCCCCCGCCGGCACCACGGTATGCCGGGTCGAGGTCATCGTTCGCATCGGACCCGAGAGAACCTGACCGCGGCGTTGAACGCCCACCGCTAGTTTGGAATTTTTCTGATCTGTTGACTCGGCCCTGGCCGCGCTCTATACGAAGGGTATCGCATCGGCTCGGCCGCATCTGTGCGACCGCCGTTCCAAAAAAGCTCGAGGGACGGATGGCGTCTTTCGGACATATCACGGCCGAACAGGCTGTCACGGACGGCCCAGGCGAGCGGGAATTCGGTTCCTTTCGGCGTTCGCGCCGAGTATCTGCGCACGCGGCGGCGACGTCCCGTACCGCGCTGCCACACACAAGATCGACCCAGCACTAGGGAGAAGGAGACCCGGGTATGGCGTACCAAGAAGACATCTCTTTGATGGCCCACCTGATGCGACGCGCGGGCTTCGGAGCCGGCCGCGACGAACTCGAGGCGCGCGTGGCCAAGGGCTACGAGGCGACGGTCGAGGAATTGCTGCACCCCGAGACGCAGCCCCCGGTCGATGCCTATACGCTCTTGCGCTATCAGCCGGCGTCATTGCTGCCCGGCGGCCAGCCGCCGATGGGCAACCTCAACTGGATGTACTATTTGGTGAACACCAAGCGGCCTCTCGAAGAAAAGACCGCGCTGTTCTGGCATCATGTGTTCGCCACCGGCAATTCGAAGGTTGACAATTACGATCAGCTGCTGGAACAGATCAACATCTTCCGGGAGCACGGTCTGGGCAATTACCGCGACCTGCTGCTCGAGATGGCGAAAAACCCGACGATGATCTTCTGGCTGGACAACCAGCAGAACCACGGGACGGCGGTCAACGAGAACTGGGGCCGCGAACTGCTCGAACTGTTCAGCCTCGGCGCCGGCAACTACACCGAGACCGACGTCCGCGAATGTTCGCGCGCCTTCACCGGCTGGACCTTCGAGACCAAGATCCCGCGCGCACCTTACGGCAGGTTCCCCTGGAAATTCGAATATCGCGCCGAAGACCACGACGACGGCGAAAAGACCTTTCTTGGGTATAAGGGCCACTTTAACGGCGATGATATCATCGACATCATCGTGCAGCAGCCGGCCTGTGCGCGGTTCATCTGCCGACATCTGTATAACTTCTTCGTCGCCGATGAGCCGCAGGTGCCCGCGTGGCCGCTCGAACCGCCGCGCGATCAGAAGGCGATCGACACGCTGGCCGAAGTGTTCCGCGACGCCAAGTTCGACATGCGCCCGGTATTGCGGACGCTGTTCAACTCGGACTTCTTCAAGAACGCCCGCTTCCAGCACATGAAGTCGCCCGCCGAGGTGGTGGTCAGCACGCTGCGCCTGGTCGGCGGCCATGAACTGCCGCGGCCCGGCTACGGCGAACTGGCGATGCACACCGCCTATATGGGCCAGGATCTGCTCAACCCGCCATCGGTCGAAGGGTGGCACACCGGCAAGGAGTGGATCAACAGCGGCTCGCTAATGGCGCGCGTCAACTTCTGCGCCGAGAAGATCGGCGATCCGTCGCTGCCTGGGGTTCGCGCCATCATCGACCGGCTGAAGGCCAAGGGCACGCTGAGCCCGGACCAGCTGGTCGACGGTTGCCTCGACCTGCTCGGCCCGATGGAAATCCGCGCCGACACCAAGCAGGAGCTGGCCGCGCAGGCCAAGGAGTGGGGCAAGATCAGCTGGGATAACAAGGCCAATGCCCAGCTTGCCGACCAGCACGCCAGCCAGATGCTGCAATTGATCGTCGCCACCAGAGAGTATCAGTTCGCCTGACGACCGAAACTCATCAGACAAGGAGGAAAACGATGCCCGCAACTCACAAAGACCCCGTCATCGTCGTACTGCAACTGACCGGCGGGAACGATTATCTGAACACGGTGATCCCCTACAACAACCCGCTGTACCGCGACAACCGGAAGGCGGTCGGGATCCCCGACAACCAGATCATGCACCTCGACAAAGACTTCGGCATTCCGCATTACATGGCGCCGCTGAAGCAGTTCTGGGATGACAAGAAACTCGCCATCCTGCACGGCGTCGGCTTCAAGGATTCGCCGCGGTCCCACTTCCGGGCCATGGACATCTGGCATACCTGCGAACCGATCAAGGTCGGCACCGAGGGCTGGCTCGGCCGGGTGGCGCGCGAATTCGATCCCAAGAAAGAGAACGTCGTCACCACCGTCAGCATGGGGCCAAGCCTGCCGCGGTCGCTGGTGGTCCAGGGCGTTCCGGTGGCGTGCGTGGCGGGCCCCCTGGAGCGGTACGGCTTCCTGCCGACCATTCAGGGCGAGCAGCGCAAGCAGGTGCTTGGCCGCTTCGCGCACATGTACAAGCCTGCGGTCGGCAGCGGCCCGGTGATGGACTACATGAGCGAGACCGGTCTGGATTCGCTGAAGGGCGAGGACATCCTCAAGGTTGCGCCGCTGAAATATTCCTCGACGGTGCAGTATCCCAATTCCCCGATCGCGCGGAAGCTCAAGGGCATCGCCCAGGTGCATTTCGCCGATCTCGGCAGCCGGATCTTCTACTGCGACCACAGCACCTTTGACACGCATGCCGGGCAGAACCCCGGGCACGGCAATCTGTGGACCGCGGTGACCGAGGGTGTCGATGCCTTCATGAAGGACCTGCGCGAGCACAACCACGCCGACAACGTGATCATGCTGATGTTCTCGGAGTTCGGCCGCCGCGTCCGCGACAACGGCTCCGGGACCGATCACGGCGCCGGCGGGGTGGCCTTTGTGCTCGGCGAGAAGGTCAAGGGCGGCCATTACGGCGAGATGCCGTCCCTGAAGCCGGAACATCTGGTTCAGGGCGACCTCGACCCAAATATGGACTTCCGCAGCGTCTACTCGACGATCCTCGACAAATGGCTGAAGTTGAACCCAGCCCCGATCGTCAACGGCACGTTCGAACAGCCGGCCTTCCTCAACTAGCCGGAAGGTCGTCCGCTACCGCCCCCCTTCCCGTGGGCAGACCACGGGCAAGGAGGGCGTGGGACGAGGCAGCGTAAGCGACGTCTTCCGGATGCCGGAAGGCCGACACGGGATTGGATGGAGGAAACTATGCCGCTGACAACGGTCGCGAGTGGACGGGTCTATGACTGGAGCCATGCCGTCGGGCGCGGCGCAGCGCGGGGCACCGGCTTCAATTATATCCAGACGATGTGCCTTGGCAAAGGCGGCGTTATCTACACCGCCAATCGGGGCAACGAAAACAACTTCGGAATGCACGTCAACAAGGTGAAGCTCGGCGGCCCCGGCGAAGAGGAACTGCTCGACGAGTTTTGCGAATATGGCGAAGGAGACGGGCATTCGACGTGGCCGTTCGGCGTCGCCGTCGACAACAACGACCATGTCTACGTCTCGGATGACTGGACCAACACGATCCAGGTGTTCGACACCAGCGGCAAGTTCCTGCGCAAATTTGGGAAAACCGGCAGCGGCGATGGCGAACTGTCGCACCCGGCCGGGCTGGCAGTCGAGAAAAACGGCAACATCATCGTCGTCGACAGCGGCAACAACCGGCTGCAGGTCTTCACTCCCGAAGGCAAGTTCGTCGGTAAATGCGGCAAGGCCGGCAGCGGCCCCGGCGAGTTCAACCAGCCCTGGGGGATCACCCTCGACAAGGACGGCAACATCTACGTCGCCGACTGGAAGAACCACCGCGTGCAAAAGCTGACCGCTCAGGGCAAGCCCTTGATGTGCATTGGGGAATATGGCGCGATCGAGGCGCCGGAGGATTCCTATGCGGTGACCATTCTAGGCCCCTACATTGACGCCGTCGCGGAGAAGGCAGGCAATCCGAGCCCCAGCAAGTTCAACCATCCGACCGATGTCGCGGTGGACAGCGACGGCGACATCTATGTCACCGATTGGGGCAACCATCGGGTTTGCGTCTTCGATTCCGAAGGACACCCGATCACCAGCCTGATCGGCGATGCTCAGGTGTTGTCCAAATGGGGCCAGCAGAGCATCGACGCCAACCCCGACATGATGAAGGCCCGGCGCCGGGTCAAGAGCCTGGAGCCGCAATGGCGCTTCTGCTTCCCGACTGCGGTCGACTTTGATCCCGAAACCGATTCGGTCATCGTCGCCGACAGCCAGCGGAACCGGTTGCAGATCTACAAGAAGGTCCGCGACTACACCGATTTCCAGGCGAACCTGTAAGGGTCTTCCCGGTCGGGCGCGACCGCAATCCTGCGCCCGCATAAAGCCTTGCCGCCCCTTCCTGCCCCGCGTTGGGGGCCGGGAGGGGCGGTTTTCGTTTCCGCTGCCGGAGCATGCAGGCAACGAGCTCGCAGTAATGCTGCGCGGCTGGCGCGCGGTGGCTGGAGGTGCTGATGCAGGCCGATCAAACCATCTGGCCAGCGTTGGATTACGACGCGTGGCAGGATAGCTGCGCCACGCTGCACCTGTGGACCCAGATCGTCGGCAAGATCCGCCTGGCGCAGATGCCGATGATGAACCATTGGTGGCAGGTGCCGCTTTACCTGACCGCAAGCGGCCTTACCACCTCGGCGATGCCGTATGGCGCGCGCATTTGCCAGATCGATTTCGACTTCATCGATCATCGCCTGCGCATCGCTGTCAGCGACGGCCGACGCGACAGCCTTCCGCTCGTCGCATGCCCGGTCGCCGAGTTCTACGGCGAGGTCATGGGCCGGCTGCGCGCGCTCGGCCTCGATGTGCGGCTATGGACCATGCCGGTCGAGATCGCCGACCCCGTTCCGTTCGACCAGGACCGCATCCACGCGGCCTATGATCCCGCAATGGTCAACCGGTTCTGGCGCGCACTCGCGCAGATCGACCAGGTATTCGCGGCATTTCGCGGCCGCTTCCTCGGCAAGGCGAGCCCGGTGCATTTCTTCTGGGGCAGCTTCGATCTCGCGGTCACCCGGTTTTCCGGCCGGCGCGCCCCGCCGCCGCCGAGCAACCCGGTCATTCCGGACATCGTCAATCGCGAAGCCTATTCGCATGAGGTCAGCAGTTGCGGGTTCTGGCCGGGCAATGGCGGCTTCGGCCAGGCCGCGTTCTATTCCTACGCCTACCCCCAGCCGGCCGGGTTTGCCGACGCGGCGATTGCGACGCCCGGCGCGTTCTACAGCAACCAGATCGGCGAGTTCATCCTGCCCTACGACGCGATCCGGCAGGCCGCGGCACCGCGCGAGCTGCTGCTCGATTTCCTGGAGAGCACCTACGAAGCGGCGGCGGATCTCGGAAAATGGGACCGCACCCTGCTCGAGCGGTCGCCATCCTAGCTGGCATCGCGGCGCTCTCGGTTGCCGCGCCGGCGGGCGGGGGCTAACCTCGAACTCGGCCAAACCCGCCGCAAGGCATCCCCAGGGGAGAAACGTCCATGTCTGTTCTGATCATCGGCGGCACCGGGTTCATCGGCCGCCGCCTCGTGCCGCTGCTCGCCAAGCGCGGCGAGGAAATCGTCTGCATGGATATGAACCCGCAGACCGCCGATTACTCGGCGTTGGGCAAGCAGGTCCGCGTCATCCGCGGCGATGTCAGCCAGTTCGACGACGTCATGGCGGCGATGGCGATCGCCAAGCCGTCGCGAGTCATCAACCTCGCCTATTTCCTCGGCAGCGAGCATCCGCCGCATGTCGCGTTCAAGCTCAACATCCTCGGCATGGACAATTGCTTTGAGGCGGCGCGCCTCGCCGGGGTCAACCGGGTGGCCTATGCCAGCTCGCTCGCGGTTTCGGGCGAACAGAAATTCTATGGCGATCGCCTGGTGACCGAAGACGATTTCCGCCACGGCCACGTGCAATACGCGATGCACAAGATCTTCAACGAGTGGCAGGCCCAGGATTACCGCGACAAGCACGGCATGGAGATCACCGCGATCCGCCCGGCCAACGTCACCGGTCCGGACAAGATCGTCGGCTCGGTCGATCACGTCTACTGCATCACCACCCCGGCGCGCGGCAAGCCGGTGTCGTTCCCGTTCAAGGACGCGATGCGCTGCCCGGTCCATGTCGACGAGATCGCCGAGATCTTCGCACGGATCATCATGACCGACCACCCGACGCACATGGCCTACAACACCGGCGGGCAGGCGATCAGCCTCGGCGAGCTGGCCGACATCGTGCGCGAGTTCCTCCCCGACGCCAAGATCACTTTCGACAAGGAAGTGGGCGGCAAGGAGCTGTCGGGCAATTACCTGATCGACAATACCAGGCTGGTGCAGGAATTCGGCGTGCAATATCGGCCCTATCGCGAGCGGGTATTGCAGATCATCAACGACATCCGGCGCGAGGAGGGCCTGCCGCTGGTCAGCGACCGCTGATCTGGAAAATGCGCAAGGCCGCCCGCGAGGGGCGGCTTTGCTGTCGAGTACGTACTCGTCTTCTGCGGGCCTGACCAGGATCGGTCATCACCATCGTAGGTCGGCATCCTTAAGATTTGGCTAACGGGGCGCGCGATGCTAGCGCTTGAATAGCGCGTCCGCCCCGCTGCGCTGCCTCTGCTTGGCGCCGATCTCCACCTCGGCGCGGGCAATCTCGCTTTGGAGCCCGGCGATATACTCCTCGAGTTCGGCGATGCCCAGCAGCGTCAAGTCCTTGAGTTTCCGCGGCTGACGCTGCGGCATCAGGTCCTCTTCGTCCATGATTGTCACCCCGGTTTCTGTCTCTTGCCTTCCCTCAGCCGGCTCTCCCCATTATATGCTCAGCAAAAGCGCATGCGAGCGCCTCTCCTGCAGGGAAATTTGCCATGGCCGCTCCGTTGATGCCGAAGGCGACCGCCGTGTGGCTGGTCGAGAACACCGCGCTCACCTTCGAGCAGATCGCCGATTTCTGCGGCCTGCACCCGCTCGAGGTGCAGGCGATCGCCGATGGCGAGGTGGCGATCCAGATGCAGGGGCTTGATCCGGTCGCCAACGGCCAGACCACCGCCGAGGAAATCGGGCGCTGCCAGGCCGACCCCAATGCGCGGCTCAAATTGTCGCCGCAGGCGTCGCCGCAGCAATTCGCCAGGCACCGGGGCCCGCGCTATACCCCGATCGCCAAGCGCCAGGACAAGCCCGACGCGATCATGTACCTGTTGCGCAACCACCCTGAACTGTCCGATGCGCAGATCTCCAAGCTGATCGGCACGACCAAGCCGACGATCGCAGCGGTGCGCGACCGCACCCATTGGAACAGCACCAACATCAAGCCGCGCCACCCGGTCGGGCTTGGCCTGTGCACGATGGACGAGATCGATCAGGCGGTCGCCCGGGCATTGCGCGTCAAAGGCCGCCCGGCCGACGCCGAAGCCGGCAGCGAGGCAAGCGAGCCGGTCGAGACATAGGCGGCATCACCCCTCTCCCGCGGTTTGGGAGGGGAGTTGCTTGCGTTGCGGATACCCGGCCTTGGCCAGCGCCTCGCCGATCTCACCAAGGATCGCCGGGTCGTCGATCGTCGCCGGCGTGCGGTATTCTTCGCCGTCGGCGATCGCGCGCATCGTGCCGCGCAGGATTTTCCCCGAACGGGTCTTGGGCAGGCGCTCAACGACGAGCACAGTCTTTAGGCTGGCGATGGCGCCGACACGCTGCCGCACCCGTGCCACCACCTCGTCCGCGATCGCGGCCGCTTGCCGCTCGACCCCGGCCTTGAGCACGACCAGCCCGAGCGGCACCTGGCCTTTCAGCGGATCGGCGACCCCCATGACCGCGCATTCGGCGACGTCGGGATGCGCCGCCACGACCTCCTCGATCTCGCCGGTCGACAGGCGATGGGCGGCAACATTGATGATGTCGTCGGTGCGGGTCATCACATGGATGTAGCCGTCCTCGTCGATGAAGCCGGCGTCGGCGGTTTGGTAATAACCGGGATAGGCGCTGAGGTATGACTCGACAAAGCGCTCGTCGGCCTGCCACAGGGTCGGCAGCGCGCCGGGCGGCAACGGCAGCTTGATCGCCAGCGCGCCGATTTCGCCGGGCTTCAGCCCGCGCGCTTCGCCCACCGCCTCGGCTTCCAGCACCTGCACATCCCAGCCCGGCACGGCGCGGGTGCACGAGCCGTGCTTGACCGGCAGCCGCTCGATGCCGAGGCAATTGGCGCCGATCGGCCAGCCGGTTTCGGTCTGCCACCAATGGTCGATGACCGGCACTTTGCAGCTGCTCTTCGGCCCACGCGACGGTCGGCGGGTCGGCCCGCTCGCCGGCGAGGAACAGGGCGCGAAACCGGCTGAGGTCATGGGTGCGGAGCAGTACGCCATCGGGGTCCTCGCGCTTGATCGCGCGGAACGCAGTCGGCGCGGTGAAGAAGACGCGCACGTCGTGCTGGTCGATGACCCGCCAGAACGCGCCGGCATCGGGGGTGCCGACCGGCTTTCCCTCATACATCACCGAGGTGCAGCCATAGATCAGCGGGGCGTAGACGATGTAGGAATGGCCGACCACCCAGCCGACATCCGAGGCGGTCCAGAACACCTCCTCAGGCTTGACGCCGTAGATGTTGCGCATCGACCAGGCGAGCGCCACCGCATGCCCGCCATTGTCGCGCACCACCCCCTTCGGCACGCCGGTGGTGCCCGAGGTGTAGAGAATGTAGAGCGGGTCGGTCGCCGCGACGGAAACGCAATCCGCGGGCCGGGCCGCTTCTTCCAGCTCCTGCCAATCATGGTCGCGGCCGCGCACCAGTTCGGCATGGCACATCGGCCGCTGCAGGATGACGCACGCCTCGGGTTTGGCACGCGCCTCGGCGATCGCCGCGTCGAGCAGCGGCTTGTATGGGATGACCCGGCTCGTCTCGATGCCGCAGGACGCGGAGAGGATGACGCGCGGCCTGGCATCGTCGATGCGGGTCGCCAATTCGTGCGCGGCAAACCCGCCGAACACCACCGAATGAACGGCGCCGATGCGGGCGCAGGCGAGCATGCCGATCGCCGCCTCCGGCACCATCGGCAGATAGATCAAGACGCGGTCGCCGGGTTTGACGCCGAGCCCCACCAGCGCCCCGGCAACGCGCGCCACCCGGTCGCGCAACTCGCGATAGGTGAAATGCCGGATCTGCCCGGTGACCGGGCTGTCCCAGATGAGGGCGATGCGGTCGCCGCGCCCGGCCATAACGTGGCGGTCGAGCGCATTCCAGGTTGTGTTGAGCCGGGCGCCGGAAAACCAGCGGTAGAACGGCGGCCTTCTGTCGTCGAGCACCCGGTCCCAACGCTTCTCCCAGTCGATCGCCGCCGCCGCCTCGGCCCAGAATTCTTCGGGCGCGGCCAGCGAGCGGCGATAGGTCTCGGCGTAGCCCGTCATCGGCGCTCTCCTCTCACTGCCGCCGCCGCAATTTCCCTGCAAATTCCCTGCTGGCAGGGAGTTCTTTCGCGTTTTGCCGCCGCTTCCCGGCGGAAAGCCGCACAAACGCTCGACAAATGCGCAATCCTGCTGCCACGAGCAGGGAGTTTTCTGCCGGCTTGCAGGGAATTTTTTCACCGGACAGGGAATTTAACGCGATCATTGCAAATCTATCGAAATCGCCCTGTCGCTCTGGCCATTGCAAAAGAAATAAGACGACACTTTGCCGATGCAAGACGGCTTGCCCTTGATCGGACCCGGCGAGGCGGCGGGGCTGGTCATGCCTCCGGCACCCCAGCCTTGCGCAGGCCCTCGCGCAGGCGCTCGGCAAGCTCTCCGGTGGGCGGCGCGTTCGCAGCCATCCAGGTCAGCGAGAATTCCGGCCGGAGGCGGAGCAGCGTGTCACGCGCCTCAGCCGCTGCGGTCAGATCCCCCATCAGCCCCAGCGCGGCGGTCAGTACGAAATGTCCCGGAAGCCAATCCGGACTATTCTCGATCACGTTACGCGCCCAGGTGACGCACTCCGAATAACGCCCGGCAACCAAATGGACAATCGCCATTGCGATCGAGGCATAGGTGCCCACCGGCCGGTCGCGCGGGCTCAGCCGCAGTGCATGCTCGGCGCTGTCGACGGTCTCTTGGTACGCCCCGGGAAAGGCGAGCGTAGTTGCGAGACGCGCATGAGCCAGGGCGAAGTTTGGATTCAGGTCCAGCGCGCGGCGGAAGGCGCGTTCCGCTTCGCCCGAGTGGCGCATTCGAAAAAGCACCACTCCGTGCGCCAGATGCGCCCAGGGGTCGCGTTCGTCGAGCCCCAGTGCGATGCGCGCTTCCGCGCTCGCCTCCGGCACCATGGTTTTGATGTCGCCGGTCCAATCCAAGCGGCGCAGCAGCGCCCACGATAAGAGGCTATGCGCCCGGCCATAGCGGGGCGCGATTGCGATGGCACGGCGGCATAGGGCCTCGGCTTCGATATTTTCGTCGCGGGTACCCCGGCCGATCAGGGACAGCGCGCGGATCACGCACTCCCAGGCGTCGAGGCTCTCGGGCGCCTTGCTTTGGCTGCGGACATGCTCAGTCTGCGTAGAGCTCCGGCTCGATCGCCGCGACCACCCGCTCGGTGATCTCGTCCTGGACCGCGAAAATATCGGCGAGGTCGCGGTCGTAGCGCTCGGCCCACACGTGGTTGCCAGTTTCGGCTTCGACCAATTGCGCGGTGACCCGGATGCGGTTGCCGGCTTTGCGCACGCTGCCCTCGAGCACATAGCGCACGCCAAGCTCGCGCCCGACCTGCTTTACGTCGACGGCGTGCCCCTTGTAGGTGAAGGTCGAATTGCGCGCGATGACGAAGAACCACCTGATCCGCGACAGCGCGGTGATGATCTCCTCGACCATGCCGTCGGCGAAATATTCCTGCTCGGGGTCGCCGCTGATGTTCTGGAAGGGGAGGACGGCGATCGACGGCTTGTCGGGCAGCGCCAGCGGCGGCTCCTGGACCGCGACCGTCTCGGCCGCATGCAGGCGGGACGCCCGCGGTCCGATCGCCGGTCCGACCCGGTAGACCCGCACCGGGCGGGCGATGTTCTTGAGGCTCTGTTCGCCCTGGTCCTCGAAGGCGCAGTCGAGCCGGCCCTCGACCTGGCTCTGGACGATTGCGGAGACGCAGATCGCGCCGGGTTCGGCGAGCGCTTCCAGCCGTGCCGCGACATTGACGCCGTCGCCGTGGATGTCGCCGTCCTCGACGATGACGTCGCCCGTATTGATGCCGACACGGAACTCGATGCGCCGGTCGTGCGGGATCGGCGCGTTGTGCAACGCCATGCCGCATTGCACCGCGAGCGCGCAGGCGACCGCCTCGACGACGCTGGGAAACTCTATGAGGATGCCGTCGCCAGTGGTCTTGACGATGCGGCCCTTGTGCGCGGCGACTTCTGGATCGATCAGCTCGCGGCGCAGCGCCTTGAGGCGCGCCAGGGTGCCGGCCTCGTCACGGCCCATCAGCCGGCTGTACCCCGCGACATCGGCCGCGAGAATGGCGGCGAGCCGGCGCTCGACCCGCTCTGCGCTCAAATGTGGCCTCCCGACGACGACGCGCCCGCAATGTGCGCCTCGTATGGCGGGCGATCAACGCTGCAAGCGGCTCGACAGGCCTGGCGCGCGGGTTGAATATGTCGGTCGCGGCCGATGATCCGGGAGAACGGCATGGAACGCGTCGCCGAGTGCCACTGCGGCCAACTGAAGGCGATCGCCACGGGCGAGCCGGAAAGCGTCTATGTCTGTCATTGCAAGGCCTGCCAGCGCCGCACCGGCGCCGTCGTCCATTCGGGCAGCCGCTGGCCGAAGAACCGGGTGCGGATCGAGGGCGACCATAAAATCTATGCCCGGATCGCCGATAGCGGCTACGCGATCCGTTTTCACTTCTGCCCGAATTGCGGCACCAGCGTCTTCTGGGAAGGCGATCATCACCCGGAAAATTGCGGCATCGCGGTCGGCGCCTTCGCGGACCCGGATTTCCCGCCGCCAACCTCGTCGGGGTGGGAAGAGTCGATGCACCGCTGGTTGGGGCTGCCACAGGGTACCGCGCACTTCCCCCAAAGCCGCTCGTGAGGGTAGAGAAAAGATGAGCGAGGCGGTCAGGAACCCCTACGAGGCCGGCCTCGACAAAAACCCGGCCAATTTCGTGGCCCTGTCGCCGATCGGCTTTCTGCTGCGCACGGCCGCGATCTATCCCGAGCGCACCGCGGTCATTCATGGCGAGCGGCGCTACACCTGGGTGCAGAGCCTCGACCGCGTTCGCCGCCTCGCCTCGGCGCTCGCGGCATATGGCGTTGGTCGCGGCGACACGGTGGCGCTGCTGGCGCCCAATGTGCCGGAAGCCTTCGAGGCGCATTTCGGCGTGCCGATGGCCGGCGCGGTGCTCAACGCGCTCAACATCCGCCTCGATGCCGAAACGATCGCCTTCATCCTCAAGCACGGCGAGGCCAAGGTGCTGATCGCCGACACCGAATTTGCTCCCGCGATCGGCCCCGCGCTCGCCCTGCTCGACAAGAAGCCGCTGGTCATCGACATCGCCGATCCGCTGGGCCCCGGCGGCGAACGCCTCGGCATGCTCGACTACGAGGCGTTCATCGCCACCGGCAACCTCGATTTCGCCGGACTGACCCCGAAGGACGAGTGGGATGCGATCGCGCTCAACTATACCTCGGGCACGACCGGCAACCCGAAAGGCGTCGTCTATCACCATCGCGGCGCCTATCTGAACGCGCTCGGCAACATCCTCGTCTGGGGCATGCGCCAGCACCCGGTCTATCTGTGGACCCTGCCGATGTTCCATTGCAACGGCTGGTGCTTTCCGTGGACCGTGACCGCGCTCGCCGGCACGCATGTCTGCCTGCGCCGGGTCGAGGCAGCGGCGATCTACGACGCGATCGAGCGCCATGGCGTGACGCACCTGTGCGGCGCGCCGGTCGTGATGAACATGCTGCTCAACGCGCGCACCCGGCCGCTCGAACACGAGGTCGCCATGATGACCGCGGGCTCCGCGCCGCCGGCGGCGGTGATCGGCGGCATGGAGGCGCTCGGCTTTCGCATCACCCATGTCTACGGATTGACCGAGGTCTACGGCCCCTCGGTGATCTGCGCCTGGCACGACGAATGGGATTCGCTGTCATCCGACGAGCGGGCCCGCCTCAAGGCGCGCCAGGGTGTGCGCTATCCGGTGCTGGAGGGGCTGATGGTCGCCGACCCCGACAGCCTCGCCCCGGTGCCGCGCGACGGCGCGACGATGGGCGAAGTGTTCATGCGCGGCAACATCGTCATGAAGGGCTATCTGAAGAACCCGAAGGCGACCGAGGAGGCTTTCGCCGGGGGCTGGTTCCACACCGGCGATCTCGCCGTCGCCCATCCCGACGGCTATATCGAAGTGAAGGACCGCTCGAAGGACATCATCATCTCGGGCGGCGAGAACATTTCCACCATTGAGGTCGAGGACGTGCTCTACCGCCACCCGGCGGTGCTCGAAGCCGCCATCGTCGCCCGCCCCGATCCCAATTGGGGTGAAACCCCGTGCGCCTTCGTGACCCTGAAGGAGGGCGCCAGCGCCGAACCCGCCGAAATCATCGCTTTCTGCCGCCAGCATCTCGCCCATTTCAAGGCGCCGCGCCACGTCATCTTCGGCCCTTTGCCCAAGACCTCGACCGGCAAAATCCAGAAATTCGTGCTGCGCGAGCGGGCGAAGGGCGGGGCGTGAGCGGGAGAGCGGCGCCGGGGCGCCTACCACAGCCCGGGCCGCCGCACGCTCGCCGCGATGGCCGACGCCGTGCGATGGCGTCGCTTGCCTCGCTCGACGAAATCGCAGCCTCGATCAAGCAGGCCGGCGGAACGCTCGGGTCGAAAGTTCGCGACGCTGCCGACTGGCAATCGACAGGCACCACCAAAATCGGCACAGTGCCGGCCGGGCTGTTGGCAAGGTGTTGGCCGGGCACATGAACGGATCCATCGCCATCGGTGCATTCATGCTTGCCGTCGGCGCCGCGGGCGCGGCCCTCTCCGGCTGCACGGCGCCGCATCCCTACGTACACGACGGCGATGCAAATTCGGTGGAGGTCACTTATGCGGGCGATGTCGCGAGCGCGTTGCCGCTCGCGCGCCAGCACTGCATGCAGTATGCGCGTGTCCCCCGCCTCGTCGATCCCGGCGTCGATCTCGCGATTTTTCGTTGCGTCGGCCCCTGAGCGGCGCCTGCGCGGCTCCCGGGCGGCTCCCGGGCGGCTCCCGGGCGGCTCCCGGGCGGCTCCCGGGGCGGGCCGTATCGCGGCAAGTTTTCGCACGTTCCAGGCCGATGAACTGCTCTATATCCAACGGGCTGACCGGGAGGAGACATGATGCGGCGCTGGGCGAGATCGGCACGAGCGGCCTATGGCGCCGGCCTCCTTGTCCTGTGCTGGCCCGCCGCTCTGTCGGCCGCGCCGTGCGACCAATACGACCCCTACAGCCCGTCGCGCAGCGCGCAAATCACGCTCGATTCGAGCGATTACGTCGATCAGAGCCGGGACGAGATGCGCAGCTTCATCGAGACTGGAAGCCTCGGCAAGGTCGAGGCCGCGGTCGTATCTTCGACCCCGAACGACATCGTTCGCAGCGTTTCGGCAGTCCCCAAAGTGAGCCGGCTCGATCCGCTTTATGGCGAGGAGCTGAAGGGGATCGCCGTTACCGTATCGCTCAGGAACGGCGCCGGGTCGGCAAAAGTGGTCGTCAATCTGCGGCAGGTCTGTGCTCAGTATTTCCGCAACACGTTCCTTTATTATTGACGCGCCGCCGAGTCTCATCGACAGGGGGAGCCGAGCCGCCATGCACATGCCGCGCCTGATGGCGATCGCTTTGGCGACCGTTGCGCTATCCGTGCCCGCGCTTGCCGACGATTTGGCATGCATCAGCACGACGTTCCGGTTTGTCGGAGCCAACGACAAGGTTTGCGTGAGTGCGTTCGACGACCCCAAAGTGCCGGGGGTTGCCTGTCACATCAGCCAGGCGCGTACCGGCGGGGTAAAGGGCATGCTGGGCCTGGCCGAGGACCCCTCGCGGTTTTCCATCGCCTGCCGCCAGGTCGGCCCGATCACCGCGGACCCTGCCAAACTGCCCACGGAGGAGTCGGTGTATTCCGAGCGGACCTCGGTTTTTTTCAAGCACACGCACGTCTACCGCATCGTCAACCGCAAGCGGAACACGCTCGTCTACGTCGCAATCAGCGACAAGATCATCGCCGGATCGCCGCAGAACGCGATTTCCACGGTGCCGATCATGCCGTGGGGCCATTGAGGGCGGCGCCCTTCGGCATGGGAGGGCGCTAGAACTGCACGCGCTGGGTCAGCGCGCCATCGACGATCAGGTTGGTGCCGGTAATGAAGCTGGCGCGCGGGCTCGCCAGGAAAGCGACCGCGTTGGCGACTTCCTCGGGAGTGCCCATGCGCCCCGTCGGATTGCGCGCCAGCATCGACGCGAACATTTCCGGGTTGCGCTCCTCGACGACGTTCCACACGCCGCCCTTGAAATAGACATTGCCGGGCGAGACCAGGTTGGCGCGGACATTCTTGGCCGCGAGGTTGCGCGCCAGCCCCTTGACATAGGGGATGATCGCCGCCTTGACCGCCGCGTAGGACCGGGTCGGGCCGTACACTTCGGCCATCGCGGTGCTGCCGACCACGACAATCGAGCCGGCCTCGGAGCGTTCGAGGATGGGCAGCGCGGCCTCGATCCCGAACACCGTGGCCATCACGTCGATCTCGAAGCCGCGGCGCCATGCCGCCTCGTCCATGCCCTGGGCCAGCGCGCTGACATTGGCGACGAAAATGTCGAGGCCGCCGAGCGTCGCGGCCGCCTCGGCGATCCAGCCGCGCAACGCCGGGAGATCGGCGACATCGACCGCGCCGCCGGTCGCCTTGACCCCGCTGCGCGCCAGCGCCGCGACGGTTTCGTCGAGCGGCCCGCGATTGCGCGCGCAGATCGCGATGTCGCAGCCTTCGGCCGCGAGCAATGTCGCAATGGCTTTGCCGATGCCGCGGGTGCCGCCGGTAACGATCGCCTTCTTGCCCTTCAATCCGAGATCCATCGGTTTGCCATCTCAGTGGTGCGGCGATTCGCGACCCCTGCAAAAATCAGGACGCCGCGAGCCGCGATAAGACCGACCTCGGCCGGTCCGCTGCCTTCCAGACTACCCCCCCGGCCGGCCGCCAACAACACCCGCGCCGGCCCGCCTGGCCCCCGCGCCCGGGCGGGTCGCCGGTTCCGCAACGTGTATTCGCGGCCCGCGAGGAACATCGCTGTGTCCTCGGCGTTAACAGGAAACGACGATCCCAGCATCCGAGGAGCGGATGGAAAACCCTGAAAAACTGCGTGAACTGGCCGCCTGGTATCGCGAATTCGCCGAGAAGGCCGCTGACCCGAGGATCTGGGAGTCTCGGCTGCGAATGGCCGAGGATCTCGAGGAGGAGGCGACCCGGCTCGAACAGCGCCAGACAGCCGCACTCGACGTTGCCTGACCGACGCCGGCAACGAGGCAACGCGCGCGCCGCCGCCCGCTGCGAGCGACCGCTAAAATTTTGGCTTTTCAAGACCGGGCGGATGGTGGAGCCGAGGGGGATCGAACCCCTGACCTTCGCATTGCGAACGCGACGCTCTCCCAGCTGAGCTACGGCCCCCGCTTATCGCAATAATTGGCGTCTGCGACCCGTTTCCGGGCGCGGCGGACTATGGGGACGGCCCCATCTGCTGTCAAGCAGGTGTCCCGGGCGCTTCCCGAGTGCTTGCGACGGCGCCGGGGTCCGGCTAGGGTCGCGCCGCATGATTTGGCGTGGGTTCGCGGCATGAATGCCTTGCTTTGGCTTATCGATACTTTGATCACGATCTATATCTGGCTGCTGATCGCGCAGGCGGTCCTCAGCTGGCTGCTCGCCTTCGGCGTCGTCAACCGCCACAACCACGCCGTCGCGGTGATCGGCGATTTCCTGTATCGGGTGACCGAGCCGGCGCTGCGCCCGATTCGCGCGTTCCTGCCGAATTTCGGCGGGATCGACATCTCGCCGGTAATCGTGATCCTGATCTTGATGTTTCTGCGACGCCTGATCCTCTACGACATTGCCCCAAGCCTCTTCTAGTCGTGAGACCCCTTTGGCCGCCACCGCAGACGGCGTGCGTGTCGCGGTCCGGCTGACGCCGCGCGCTCAGGCCGATCGCCTCGATGGCATCGCGCGCCGGGCCGACGGCGCGCCGGCGCTCAAGGTCTCGGTCACCGCGCCACCCGCAGAGGGGCGCGCCAACGACGCTCTGTTGCAGCTTTTGGCGCGGGAATGGAAGGTGCCGCGGCGCGACCTCGCGATCGTCGGCGGC
Organism: uncultured Alphaproteobacteria bacterium; assembly: GCA_963789255.1. GTDB lineage: Bacteria > Pseudomonadota > Alphaproteobacteria > ATCC43930 > CGMCC-115725 > DATARH01. The sequence goes on from CAWBJW010000002.1 coordinate 1,379,450, forward strand.
CGGAAGAGCCGCAGCAAGACCGTGCGCATTGCCGGCGAACCCGTCTCGTTGCTGAAGCGGCTCGGCGCGACGCTCGCTGCTTTGGCCAAATCGTGACAGTGCTGCGGGCCTTCCCGTAAGCTTCGCCGCGACCGCCATGTGGCGGGCAGAGATTGGGAGGAAGCGCCATGCTGTTGCCGCTCAACGGACGCAATATCGCCTACGACCTCCTCGGACCCGAGGACGCGCCTGTCGTGTGCATCACCCATTCGCTCGCCTCCGACGGCGGCAGCTGGGCCGAGCAGGTGCCGGCGCTGTTGGAGGGCGGGTTCCGCGTGTTGCGGCTCGACATGCGCGGGCATGGCGGCAGCGATCCGGTCAGCGGCGACTACACGATGGCTGCGCTCGCCGACGACGTCGCGCTGGCATTGGCGGCGCTCGCCATCCCGCGGGTGCATTACCTCGGCTTGTCGATCGGCGGGATGATCGGCCAGGCCTTCGCGCTGGCGCATGGCGAGCGCCTCATATCGGCGATGTGGTGCGACACGCTGCCGGCGAGCCCCAAGGGCGCCGACGAGATTTGGGCCCAGCGCCTGCGCACCGTGCGCAACGCGAACTCGCTGGCGCCGCTCGCCGACGCCACCGTCGAGCGCTGGCTGACCGACGCCTTCAAGGCCCGGCACCCCGGGCGCTGGCAGCAGATCCGCGACACCGTCACCGGCACGACGCCGACGGGCTATCTCGGCTGTTGCGCCGCGATCCTCGATTTCGACTTCGCGCCGCGCCTCCCTTCGGTGCGGGTGCCGACGCTCGTCCTGTGCGGCGCCAACGATGCCGGCACGCCGGCCGGCGAGAACCGCCGGCTCGCCGGCCTCGTGCCGGGCGCGCGCTATGAGGAGATGGCAGACTGCCTTCATTTCCCCAACGTCGAGCGCCCGGACGAATTCAACCGCATCATGCTGGGCTGGCTCGGGACGCACAAACGCGCGCACTAGCCGCGTCTGGCGGCGAGGCGCAGGCGCAGGGCGTTGAGCTTGATGAAGCCTTCGGCGTCGCGCTGGTCGTAGACCTGGTCTTCCTCGAAGGTGACGTGCGCCTGGCTGTAGAGGCTGTTCGGCGATTGCCTTCCGACGACGCGTGCCAGCCCCTTGTACAGCTTAAGGCGGACCCGGCCTTCGACCTTGTCCTGGCTTTTGTCGATCAGCGCCTGCAGCATCTCGCGCTCGGGCGCGAACCAGAAGCCGTTGTAGATCAGCTCGGCATAGCGCGGCATCAATTCGTCCTTCAGATGCATCGCGCCGCGGTCGAGGCAGAGGCTCTCGATGCCGCGGTGCGCCGCCATGAGGATCGTGCCGCCGGGCGTCTCGTAGACGCCGCGTGATTTCATGCCGACAAAGCGGTTCTCGACGAGGTCGAGCCGGCCGATGCCGTGCCTTCCGCCCAATTCGTTGAGGCGCGTGAGCAGCGCCGCCGGCGACAGCGCCTCGCCATCGACCGCAACCGGATCGCCGCGGACGAAATCAACTTCGACATATTGCGGCCGGTCGGGCGCCTTTTCCGGGGCGACGGTGCGGCTGTAGACGTATTCCTCAGGCTCGACCCAGGGATCCTCCAGCGCCTTGCCCTCGGCCGAGATGTGCAGGAGGTTGGCATCGACCGAGAACGGCGCCTCGCCGCGCTTGTCGCGGGCGATCGGGATCTGGTGCAGGTCGGCGTATTCGAGGAGCCGGGTGCGCGAGGTCAGGTCCCATTCGCGCCACGGCGCGATCACTTTGATGTCGGGGGCCAGCGCATAATACGCGAGCTCGAAACGTACCTGGTCGTTGCCTTTGCCGGTCGCGCCATGGGCGACCGCGTCGGCACCGACCTCGCGCGCGATCTCGATCTGCCGCTGGGCGATCAACGGCCGGGCGATCGAGGTGCCGAGCAGGTATTGGCCCTCGTAGAGCGCGTTGGCGCGGAACATCGGGAAGACGAAATCGCGGACGAACTCCTCGCGCAGATCGTCGATGAAGATCTCCCTGACCCCCATCGATTCGGCCTTCTTGCGCGCTGGCTCCAATTCCTCGCCCTGCCCCAGATCGGCGGTGAACGTGACGACCTCGACGCGGTAGGTCTCCTGCAGCCAGCGCAGGATCACCGAGGTATCGAGCCCGCCCGAATAGGCGAGCACGATTTTTTTCACGTCGCCCGTCTTCGCCGTGTCGGCCATGCCGTACCCCGCTCACCAATCCTTTCGCCTCTTCTTGTGTCATTGCGAGCGCAGCGAAGCAATCTCGTCGGGATTGCTTCGTCGCTTCGCTCCTCGCAATGACAGCTGTTCGTTCTGGTTACGCCGGCGGCGGCGGCCCTGGGGCGGTGCGGCGCGCCCGGATGCTGTCGGATTTGAGCTGGCCGCAGGCGGCCGAGATATCGCGGCCGCGCGGCGCCCTGACCGGGGCCGAATAGCCGGCGGCGAAGACGATGTCCGAAAACGCCGCGATCGCCGTATCGTCCGGGCATTCATAGGGCGCGCCCAGCCACGGGTTGAACGGGATCAGGTTGACCTTGGCCGGGATGCCCTTCAACAGCCGGACCAGTTCCCTCGCCTCGGCCGGGCTGTCGTTGACGCCCTTCAGCATCACGTATTCGAAGGTGATGCGCCGCGCGTTGCTCGACCCCGGGTAGCTCCGGCAGGCATCGAGCAATTCGGCGATCGGGTATTTACGGTTGAGCGGCACGAGCCGGTCGCGCAACTCGTCGGTGACGGCATGCAACGACACCGCGAGGTTGACCCCGAGCTCGGCGCCGACGCGCGCCATGACAGGCACGACGCCAGCGGTCGACAGCGTGATCTTGCGGCGCGAGATCGCCAGCCCCTCGGGGTCCATGACGATCTTCAAGGCGGCGGCGACATTGTCGTAATTGTAGAGCGGCTCGCCCATCCCCATCAGCACGATGTTGGTGAGCTGCCGGTCCGCCTGTGGCGAGGGCCATTCGCCGAGCGCGTCGCGCGCCACCATGATCTGGCCGACGATTTCGGCAGCGCTGAGGTTGCGTACCAGGCGCTGCGTGCCGGTATGGCAAAAGCTGCAATTCAGCGTGCAGCCGACCTGCGACGACACGCACAGCGTCCCGCGGTCCGCTTCGGGGATGTGGACACTCTCGACCTCCTGCCCGTCGGGGAAGCGCAACAGCCATTTCTGCGTGCCGTCGACCGAGGCGAGCGCCCGCGCGATCTCCGGCCGGCGCAGCGCGTAATGTTCCGCCAGAAGCTGGCGAACGCCCTTCGCCAGGTTCGTCATCTGGGCAAAATCGGTCGCGCCGCGGTGATAGATCCAATGCCAGAGCTGGCGCGCACGGAACGGCTCGGCCCCGAAATCCGCCATCTCCGCGGCGAGTTCGGCGCGGCCCATTCCTACCAGATTGGGCCCAACGAGGTTGCGGCGCGGCCCCGGTGAAGCGATGCAAGACGGCATGGTGGATATATAGGGCCGCAACAGGTTCGCGGAAATCGTCAGCGCCGGACCGCCTCGCGTTTCCGCGGCGGGAGCGGCAAGGCGCTGTCCTCCTGTTTGATTCCGCAGGCCTTGTCGATCAGCCCGAGCGCCTTGGCAAACCCGGCGAGCGCATACCAATCGGTCGTCGGCCGGCCTTTCTGCGGCACGCCCTTGGCGACCGCCTCCTTGCTTTTTGCCAGCGTCTCGACGATCGTCTTGTCGAGCTCCGAGGTCCGTGCCCAGGCGCTGTCTTCGTTGGTGAACAGCGCGAACTTGCGGCCGTCGATATCGAGCGCGACCGCGCTGTCCTTCTTGAGCGGATAGCCTTCGACAAAGCTCACGACATTGGCGATCTTTTCCGCCGGTCGGTGCGTCACCATCGCCATCGGCGCGCTGCGGGCGAGCCCGGCCGGCTCGCTCTTGCGCGGCTCGCCGACGAGATAGCAGACCCGGCCGGTCTTGTCCTCGGACACATAGGCCGTCCACGAACCGGCCGTACCGAGCGACCGCGTCGCCGCCGCCTCCGATTTGCGGGGGGCCGCCGCGACGGGGTGCTTCTTCCTGGCAGCCGGCGCCGGCGCTATCGCCGTCAGCGCCGCCACCGATACCGTCAGCGCGCCGACCAGACAGCGCCAGATATTGCTCATTGACCTACCATAACGGCAGAGGCGGAGGAATGCCACTCGCCGCAAGGCACTCCCCATGCGCCACAAAACCGGGCACAATGGCGGAGCTATGGAGGAGATTGCGATCCGCGCCGCACGACCGGGCGACGCCCGCCGCATCGCGCGGCTCGATGTCGAGACCTGGCAGGCGACCTACGCCGGCATCCTGGCGACGCCCTTTCTGGTCGGCTTGTCGGCAGCGCGGCGCGAGCGGGGATGGGCCGCCGTCATCGCGCGCGAACCGCGCGACGTGCGGGTTGCCGTCGACAACGACGGCAATATCCGCGGTTTCGGCAGCTGCGGCCGCTGCCGCGGCGCCGCGGAATTCGCCGGCGAGGTATTCACCCTTTACGTCGCTCCGGACTGGCAGAATTGCGGGATCGGCCGGCGGCTGCTGCTCGCGCTGTTCGAGCGGCTGGTCGCCCAGGGCTGCGCCTCGGCGATCATCTGGGTGTTGCGCGACAATCCCGGCCGGTTCTTCTACCAGCGCCTCGGCGGCCGGGAGGTCCAGCACAAGATCTTTGCCGTCGGCGGCACGCGGATCGGAGCCGCCGGCTATGCCTGGCGCGACCTGCCGCGGTTCCTCGAAACAACGGCCCGGGCCGACGGCCGACCCGAGCCGTAGCCCGCTTCGCGGTCATTCCGAGCCCACCGGTCGGCGCGGCGCGCCGCCCGGGGACCGGCTGCATGACGCAGTCTTGCGCCGAATGGGATCATCCGACGGGATTGCTTCGTTGCTCCGCCCTCGCAATTGACAAGTCCTATTTGCCCGTTGTGCCGCTCACCGGCAGTGCGAAGGGCTTGCCGGCCGGCAGGCTTTCGCCTTCATGCCAGCGCCCGGCTTTTTTCAGGGCTTTGACGACTTCCGGCGGCATGTATTTCTCGTCGTGCTTCGCCAGAACCGTGCTCGCGGCAAACACCCCATCGGGGCGCAGCCTCCCCTCGGCAACAACGCCCTGCCCTTCGCGGAAAAGGTCGGGCAGCACGCCGTTGTAGACGACCGAAATGTTGGTTTTGCCGTCGGTGACGCGAAACCCGACGTCGTGCCCATCGGCCTCGTGTACCAGGCTCCCACTTTCGACCACCCCGCCGATGCGGATGCGGCGGCCGGGGCCGATCGCCTTCGCGACGAGATCGCTCGGGCTGTAGAAGAACACGAGATCGTCGCTGAACGCGGCAAGCACCATCGCGGTCGCCGCTCCGAGCATGGAGAGTCCGAGCGCGAGCGCGAGCAGGCGGCGCCGTTTGCGGCTCATCCGCGCGGGCCGACGTGCTGCTGCAGCCGCGCCAGCGCCTCGCCGCTGAGCCGGTGCCGGCGCCAGCAATAAAGCGCGAGGCCGCCCAGGATTGCGGCGGCAATTCCGTAGGCCGGCCACACGAAATCCGCATACCCGCCCATTGCGAACCAGCTCAGGGTCGCGTTCATGTCAGCCTTGCCGCCAGGCCGGGCGGGCAGCAGGCATCGCGGCATTCCGATCCTCGTCGCGCGATGCGACCTGGCCGTGGAAGCGCAAGGCTCGCGCCTTCTTCTCGTTGAGCGCGGTGCGCATGCGCAGCAGCAGGAGCCAGCCGAACAGCAGCGCAAACCCGGTCGCCATGACGAGAAGCGGCAGCAGCATCGAGATGGCGATCGTCGGGGCACCCCAACGCAGCACGCTCGCCGGCTGATGCAGGGTGTTCCACCAATCGACCGAGAATTTGATGATCGGCAGGTTGACGCTGCCGACCAGCGCCAGGAGCGAACCGGCGCGCGCGCCGCGGCTCGAATCATCGAACGCATTCACCAGCGCGATATACCCGAGATAGAGAAAGAACAGCACCAAGACCGAGGTGAGCCGCGCGTCCCACACCCACCAGGTGCCCCACATCGGCCGGCCCCACAGCGATCCCGTGATCAGGCAGACCAGCGTGAAGGCCGCGCCGATCGGCGCCGCTGCCTGCGCCGCGATCTCGGCGAGCGGATGACGCGAGACCAGGGCGACCGCGCTGGCGAGCGCGATGAACAGATAAACCGAGAGCGCCATCCACGCCGCCGGCACATGGATGAACATGATCCGGACGCTCTCGCCCTGCTGGTAATCGGCCGGCGCAAACACCAGCGACCAGATGAGGCCCAGCGCGAGCACGCCCGCCGCCGCGGCGCCGAGCCAGGGCAGGGCGGTAGCGCTCGCGCGCATGAAGCGCGCCGGATTGGCAAAGCGGATCAGCATCAGGGCGTCTTTCCCGATCGCGAGCCGCATCTTAGCGCCGCGATGCCCGGCCGTCAGCGCGGGTCAGCGTCGCACCCGATCACATTGCGGCGCGCGGCCGCGCTCTTGCCTCCTTACGCGTGCTCCGCCGCTATTGCTTGCCGGCGAAGGTCCCCGAGGCCAGGTAGGGCGTGCCGCTCGTCTTCTGAAAGGCGAAATTGCCGCCGGTTTCCGCCGCCATCGGGCCGTAGAAGCTGCCGTTGATCGTGCCGGTGAGGCCTGCGCCAGTGGCGGCAAAGGTGTAATTGCCCCCGGTCAGCGGCGCCTTGCCGCTGGCGGTGAACGTGTTGTTGTCGAAATTGTTGATCGTCATCGTGCCGCTTTGCGTGCCGAAATTGTAGGTCCCGTTGAAGCCGCCGGCCGCGACATAACTGGCGCCGTTGTTGAACACCGAGCCGATCGCAGCGCCGGCATAGGTCGCCGTCGCCCCCTGGCCTTCCAAGGTGGCGAGATCGGTGAGCGGTGTCACCGCTCCGGCGACCCAGGTGTTGATGTTTCCGGCATCGACGCGCGACACGTTCGAATCGGTGGCATCGCCGGTCGCCAAAGTGCCGCCCCAATAACCCCATTGCAGATACTGGCATTGGCAATAAGACGCCCCGCTCGGCAATAGCGAGGTCGGCAGCGCTGTGCTGCCCGAGCTCAGCAGGTACAGATTGCCGGCCTGGGCGGTGCTGCCGTTGACGACGAGGTTCTGGCCGTTGATCTGCTGCGGGTTGACCTGGCTCTCGGCCGCGGCGAAGGTGTTGTTGTCGACAAAAGCTTGTCCGCCGGGGGCGCCCGCCAAGCTGCCATATTGCATCGTCAGCGTGTTGACCCCCGAGGAAGGCGACTGCGCGCTGCCACTGAGGGTTGCCTGGACCCGGTTGTTCGTCGCATCGGTGCCGACAACCGCGCTGCCGGTGACGATATAGGGGTTGGTTTGCGCCGTCGTGTACATCAGCCCGCCGAAATAGCCGTTCTGCGCCTGAGTCGTCCGGTTGGTGCCGACCCCCGACGGCACGGCGGCCGAGGTCGCCGGTTGGGCGAAGCCATAGCTCGTCGTCGTCCCCGATAGCGGGATCTCGGACGCTGTCGACGAGGTGACACCGGTCACAACGCCGCCGGTGGTGCTGGTCGCGCTTTGATCCAACACAAACCCGGAAATCGCGCTGCCGCCGTAAAGGCTGTTGCCGTTGCCATCGACCGTCGACGTAACATTCGAGCTCAGATGGACCGGCGCGCCGGTTGCCGATTGCATCGAGGAGCCGCGCAACTGACCGCTGAGGATCGGCTGGCCGTTGCTTTGCGATGCGATCGTGCCGCTGGTCACTGCGATCACGGATTGCTGGTTGGCGCCCTGGCCGTTGATCGCCAGGCTGGCTTGCAGCACGCGCGCTCCCGACGCCGTCGACGCATTGCCGATTGGCGTTGCCGCCGGGGCGACAACATAGAGCGGCGACACCGCGGCATTAGCGAGATTGCCCCCGGTCTGGCTGCGGATGAACGGAATGGTCGATTGCAGCGCGGCATCGGGCTGGACGGTGAACGCGTAAACCCGGGTGTTGCCGGTCGGCTGGTAGAAGCTCGAATTGACGGGCTTACCGCCGGCAATGAAGAGGCGCTGCGTCGGCTCGCTGGTCGGCGTGATGTTGGCATAAAAGAAGGTGTTGTCGGCCGACAGAAAGCTGGTGCCGGTGAACGTCCCGAGGGTGCTCGAGGTGCCATTCGTAAAGCTCGCCGAGCCCGGAATCAGTGGGAACGAAATCGTGCCGAGATTGCCGACATTGGCGGTGAAGACGCCGCTCTGCGCAACGCCCGTCGGGTAGGTCAGCGTGCCGCCCGTGTAGGCGATATTGCCATTGGCGGTCTGGTCGACAAAGCCCTGCGCCGTGCCGCGGCCGTTGGTGTTCTTGAGCACCCCGGCATAAGTGATGGTGACCGGAGCTACGCTGTTTGACCCGCCGACCGTGCCCGAGGAGGTCATCCCCACTGAGGTCGAAGTGCTGCAGGCACCGGGCTGGCAGCGCACGCGATGTTCTGGGCCGCGGCGGAGTTGGATTGTGTATTGCCCGTTGTCTGCGTCGATGCGGTAGATGACGTTTGCGTGCCCTGCGTCGCGGTGCCCTGGTTCTGCGCCGCCGCTTGCTGCTCGCTCGCGGCAACGTTGCCCGAGATCGTCTGCGAGACGCCGCTGGCGACGACGGCCGCGTTGGTCGGGACGACCTTGGCGCCGCCGGTGGCCCCGGTTCGTCCATCGAGCTGTTGGGCAAACTGCCTCAGCTGCCCCGGCGGCACCCGCGACGGCGACGAGGGCGCGGAGCCCCCGCCGCTGACGGTTACCTCAAAGCCGGGCCGGCGCAGCGTTTCGCTGAGGCCGTCCAACCCGGTAACCTGCAACCCGTCGCCGTAAATGAAGACCGCCTCGGTCTTGCCGCTGCGGTCGATATTCGCGATGAAAGCGCCGCCGCGCACGGCCAATGTCGCCGTGCTGGTGCGCAGCGTCACCGCCTGGTCCTGCTTGCTCAGCTTGCCGCCGACATAGCGCAAGAGGCCGCGCGTCGCGCTCATCGCCAGCTTTCCGGTGCCGCTTTTCGGGTCATAGACGAACTTATCGATCGTCAGATCGGAATCGGGACCGATCGTCATCGACGATTCATCGAGAAACAGCAGCTGGGTCTGCCCGCGCGCAGCGGTCGTGATGTGTTCGTTGAAGATGACATTCTGGCCGATCATCAGCCGGCGCGGCGTCGCACCGGGCGCCGCACCGGTCGCGTCTTGATTGACCGCGCTGTTGACCCCGACCCGCTGCTGGGCGAGCGAGCCGCTTGCACCGGCGGCCAGCAACAGGCCGGCGACCAAAGCGACACGGAGCGGAAGCGACGCGATACCGGGCATAAGCGCTTCTCCTGATGCAGCACTTCGCGGCGGGCCAACCGGGGCACGGACAACCGCGCAAGCCAACCAGCGCTGGAAGAATAGCGCCAATTCCCCGTCCTGTCATGCGAGAGAAGATTCGCTCCTCAGCCGGCGGCCCGGCCCCGCCGCAGCGCCGAAGCCGCTTCCTAGAACCGGAATTGCGGACCGATCAGCAGGCTGTTGCTGGTATAGCCATAGAGCGACAGGTTGGAGGATACGATATCGCGTTGCAATTGCACGACCACCGACCAGGCATCGCTGATCTGAAAGGTTTGGGTGATGCCGAAACGCCAGTGCCGATCGAACCGGTCGCTCGTCGAGAAAATGAACGGGTTGCCGCTTGTGTTGCAGCACGGGTCGGGCGCTGCGTAGTAGCTCCAGGTGCGGCTGAGCAGAAACGTCGTATCCAGCGGAAAATGGAGGTATCCGGTCGGGTCGTTGTAGCGAATGCGGTAAGCGCCAGTCCCGGCGAAGGAATTGTTAGTAAAGTATCCGAGCCTTGTGTCCTGGTTGAGAAAGTCGAATTCGAGAGTCAACCGGGACTCCGGTACGGCGGTTATCGGCTTGCTGACGAACAGCGAGACGAGCTTGTCGCTGCCGTTGAGACCGCGCGACAGCGGACGATCGGGGGCGTTCTCGAAGTTTTTCTGGCGAAATTCGAAGATCGATTTGAGGCTGATATCGCCCCACACCTGGGCGGTGGCTTCGCCTCCGGCGCCATACGTGTTGAAATATTGGTTTCCGCCCAAACTCACATCGTTCAGGATCACATACGGCTTGACCGAAGCGCTGCTCACCCACGGCAGCGGCTGCGCAAAGTTGAGCCGCGGTCCGGCCGTCGCCTCGACGACCCCAAGGTCGAGGCGCGTGACATCGCCATAATGATTGGCGAAACCGGTACCGCCGACTTCGAAGGTATCGCGGTTCTGGGTGCCAAGATCATAGCTGTAGAGAACCGAGCCGGTGCCGAACACATTCATATCGTTGCGTTTGACGAACTGGCTGTTCAACAGCACCTCGCCGAAGGGCGAAGCGATCAGCGGCGAGCCCGGCGCAACATTGGCATCGGATTGGTACTGGGTGCCGAACAGGAAGAAGCCGGTGAACCGCTCCACCCCGCTCAGCCGCGAGATCGCCGCGAGATAGGTCTCGATGCGGGCCTTCACGTCCTCGGGCGGAGACGGGGTGGCGGCGAGCGCGCTTTCGAAATAGGTACGGGCGATTTCGTACGAACCCATCCGAAAATACAGCACCGCGACTTCGAGCTGAACCCGCGGCAGGTTCGGGTTGAACAACAGCATGCGCTCGAGCGCGGAGACCGCCGCTTCGTTATCGCCGAGCTTGGCCGAGACATCGGCATAGGCGAAGGTGATGTCGAGGTTTGCCGGATCGCGCAGCATTTGCTGGAACAGCGCTTCCTTGCGCGCTTCCAGCTGCTTGCGCTCGGCGGCAGAGGGTTGTTGAGCCAGTGCCGGCCCGCCGATCGCACCGATCACGACCAGCGCCAGCAGCAGCAAGCCCCATACCCGGCGCAGCTTGGATAGCACCTTTATGATGCGCCCGGAACAGCCCAACACCGCGCCCCCCGCATGGCCGGTTTCCCCGAGATCCCGAGCGTAGCTAACCCGAGGTTGTTTCGCAATGGACGCGGTGCCACTTCCAAATAATATCGCGGGAACCGCGCGGCAAAGCGGCGGGGCTGCGGGAAAACGCGCGTTGACATCGCCGGACGACACTTGATGCCTGCGGCCCACACGGCCCAATCTCGCTCCTGATGGTGCGGCGGCCCGAATCGGACAGAAGGAGACGGTCGGATGAAGACGTCTTTCTACGACGCGCGGGAGACGCGCGACCCATCGGGACGGGAGAACGACCTGATGGCAGCGCTACCTCAGGTTGTCGCGGCGGCGAAGCGGCTTGCTTCCGCCTATCGCGAGCGCCTTGCCAAAGTGCGCCCCGAGGACATCGCCGACCGGCGCGCGCTTGCCGATCTGCCGCTGACCCGCAAATCCGATCTGATCGAGCTGCAGGCCCGGAAGCCGCCCTTCGGGGGGTTTTCCGCCGTGCCTCTCGCCGCGGTGGCGCGGATCTTCGCCTCACCCGGGCCGATCTACGAACTGGAGGCACGGCGGCCGGATTTCTTCCGCATGGCGCGGGCTCTTTATGCCGCCGGCATCCGCTCGGGCGATCTCGTGCACAACACGTTCTCCTATCACCTGACCCCGGCCGGTGCGATGGTCGAGAGCGCGGCGCAGGCGCTCGGTTGCCCGGTGATCCCGGCCGGCACCGGTCAGACCGAGCAGCAGCTGCGCGCGATCGCCGATCTGAAGCCGGTCGCCTATGTTGGCACCCCGTCCTTTCTCAAGATCCTGTTCGACCGCGCGGCCGAACAGGGCGGCGACATCGGGTCGCTGAAAAAGGCGCTGGTCGGCGCCGAGGCGTTCCCGTCGACGCTGCGCGCCGAGTTCCGGGAGCGCGGTGTCGCGGCGCTGCAGTGCTATGGCACCGCCGATCTGGGCCTCATCGCCTATGAAAGCTTCGCTCCCGACGGCTCGGTTTCTCCGGGCATGGTGCTCGACGAGGGGATCATCCTCGAACTGGTGCATCCCGGCACCGCAGAGCCGGTCGCCGCGGGCGAGATCGGCGAGGTGGTGGTCACCACCTTGACCCCGGAATACCCGCTGATCCGCTTTGCCACCGGCGATCTGTCGGCGCTGTTGCCGGGCCCGAGCCCGTGCGGCCGGACCAATCATCGCATCCGCGGCTGGCTTGGCCGCGCCGATCAGGCCGCCAAGGTGCGCGGCATGTTTGTCCACCCGGTGCAGGTGGCCGAGATCATTCGCCGGCATAAATCAATCGTCCGCGCCCGGCTGGTGATCGAGCGGCCGGCGAGCGCCGACCAGATGACGCTCCTGGTGGAACTGGGCGATCCCGCCGAGGCGGCTGCGGCGATCGCCGAAACCGTGCAGGCCGTCACCAGGCTGCGCGGCAGCGTCGCTCGGGTCACCGCAGGTAGCCTGCCCGACGACGGCAAGGTCATCGAGGACCGGCGGCCGATCGGTTAAGATTTATCATCGAAATGCCGTATTTTCTTCAAACCGCTGTCCCAATTCGGAGCGTAGATTGCATGCGTAGGGTTCATCCTTACAGGTTTGTCCCCCAAACCTCCGAACCGACCGATCCTGTCGGCCGGACGCGCGGCTCCGGAACTCCCCCTCCGGAGCCGCTTTTTTGTGTAGGGTCGCAGCGACGCCGACGACGGATTGGGTTTAAATAGTGCCGAGCGGCTTTTCAGCCGAGGCCGAGCTGGTCGCCGAGGGCCTCGCCTGCCGGCGCGGCGAGCGGCTGGTGTTTGCCGGGCTCGATTGCCGGCTGCCCGTCGGCGGGGCCCTGGTGCTGACCGGCAGCAATGGCAGCGGCAAATCGAGCCTGTTGCGCCTCCTCGCCACTCTCTTGACCCCCGCCGCGGGTCGCCTTTCCTGGGGCGGCGTGCCGGTTGCGCGCGATATCGCGCGGTATCGCGCCCTGCGTCCACTATGTCGGCCATCTCGACGCGACCAAGCTGGCGCTGACCCCGCGCGAGACGCTGGGCTTCTGGGCGGCGCTGCGCGGGACGCCGGCGCCCGCCATTGACGCGGCGCTGGCCGATTTCGGGCTCGGCGCGGTGGCCGATTGGCCGTGCCGCTGGCTGTCGGCCGGGCAGCGGCGCCGGCTGGCGCTGGCCCGGCTGATCGCATCCCCGGCGCCGATCTGGCTGCTCGATGAGCCGAACGCCGCACTCGACGGCGATGGCGAGGCACGCCTCGCGGCGGCCGTCGCAACGCATCGCGCGGCGGGCGGCCGGGTGGCGATCGCGACGCACCAGCCGATCATACCCGGCGCCGCCGCCATCATCGCGCTCGACGATTTTGCCGCGTCGGCGGACGACGCGTTCGCGGCCTTGTGGTGATGGTTGGGGCGATGGCGCCCTTTGTCGGGCTGTTTCGCCGCGACCTGCGGCTCGCGTTGCGGCAGGGTGGCGAAATCGGGCTGGTCCTCGGGTTCTTTGTGCTGGCGGTGCTGCTGTTCCCGTTCGGCGTCGGGCCGGAGCCGGAACTGCTCGGGCGAATCGGCGCCGGGATCATCTGGGTGGCGGCGCTGCTCGCGGCGGTGGTGAGCCTCGATCGCCTGTTCGCGGCCGATCACGACGATGGCGGCCTCGATCTGATCGTCCTGTCATCGTCGCCGCTCGAACTTGCCGTGCTCGCCAAGTGCGCGGCGCATTGGGTGACGACCGGCCTGCCGCTGACCGTGATCAGCCCGGTCCTCGCCGTCTTTGTCGATCTCGACCCGGCGGCGATCCCGGTGCTGATGCTCGGCCTGTTGATCGGGACCCCGGCCCTAAGCCTGTTGGGGGCGATCGCCGCGGCGCTGACCCTGGGGGCGCGGCGGCCCGGCATCCTTGTCGCCTTGCTGGTGCTGCCGTTCTACCTGCCGCCGCTGATCTTCGGCACCGGCGCGGTCGAGGCGAGCCTCGCCGCGGAGGGGGCACGCGACCACCTGCTGCTGCTCGGCGCAGTGTCGCTGGCCGCCTTGCCGCTCGCGCCGCTTGCCGCCGCCGCGGCTCTGCGCCAGGCGCTCGACTGAGCGAGGATGAAGCGGGACTGAACGACCTAGTGGTGCGATGCAGACATTTGAAATCCATTTTGTCATTCCGGGTTCGCCGCTCAGCGGCGAACCCGGAATGACAATCGGGGTGCTTGTGTCGGAGCCAATCCCCTAAGGCGCGGTGCCCATCCGGCCGAGGACGCGGCCGTCATTTCCGGGCGCCGGCGCTGGCCGTCAGCCGAACCCGTCAAGAGCGAAAATGCTTAAGTCTCAATGCTTCGTTCCGTGGGTATCGCCCGGCTTGGCATTCAAGGAAACCCACTTCCTAAGGATTGTCAATTTGCGTTCAAGATATTCCTTCTCGATCACGTTAAGTTCTATCTGGCATCTGTAATATTCGACGTTGTTGGGGTCGGCTTCCAAGGAATCTACGTATCCTCGATCGGTCTCGAGTTGCAGGTCTATCGACCTGATGTCGCGCTCGCCGTCCCGAATTGCGCGATCCAGATACAGCAATAAATCCATCGCCATTTACCCCCTCACGAATGTGATGGGCACGCGAAAGACCCGCCGGCTCGCGCCGGCGGGTTTCGCAGAGGGCTTGCTGTCGTCAGATCAGAACGCGACCGCGAACTTGCTGATCAGCGCGTTGACGTTGCCCTTCAGATTGCTGACCACGATGCGATGGCCATAGACATATTCAAGGCCGACGGTAACGAAGGGGACCGGGTTCCAGATCAGGTTGGCATGGGTGCTGACGATCTCGGTGTTCAACCCGCACCCGCCGGTGCCCAGTTGCGCCGCCGACCCAGCCGTCAGCGAGAACGCGCAGACCGGGGTGCCGCTCCTGGCCATCGTGTTGATGTCATGATGGTTGATGCCGACGCTGATGTTGGAGTGGAGGTTGGGCAGCCACCAATGCTGGTAGCCGACTTCGCCGCCCCACTCGACGGTCGGGTCGATCAGCACGTTGGCCCCCGCCGCCGCGGTCGCCGGGGTCGCCACCGGGTAGTTGGTGACCAGCGCGAAGTTGGTCGAGCCGTTCAGATAGCGGCCAAGCGCGTCGCCATAGGTGAAGTGGAAGATGATGTCGTCCTTGGCCCAGCCGAACCAGCCGGGCTTCACGTCGCCGCCAAAGTGCACGCCCCAGCCGGAATAGGTGCGGTTGACGAACGCCCCGTCCTTGACCTCCAGGGCCGGCCGCAGCACCGTGCCGAAATCCATATGGCCCCAGGGCTGCGGGATGTACCACGCCGCCGTCAGGTCAGGCGCCGGCGACTTGGTCGGGTCGACGGTGCCGGCCGCCAAACTGCCCGACGGCGATGCCAGCGTGGCATCCTGCCCGAGGATGCCGCCGAAGGTCCATACATCGGTCTCGGGCTGTTCGGCCGAGACCGACAGCGCGCCGGCGACGCCCCATGGCGCCAACGGCATGGTGTAGCGGACCTGCGGGATGCGGACGACGCCGGGCTCGCCGACGTTGCCGCCGAAGTCGAGGGTCTCGCCGTTGGCGTCAGGATCGGAGAAGTTCGAGTTCGCCTGGCCGGCGAGGAACCCGCCCAACGTGGCGTAGGCGAACCTGAGGCGCGGCGCCAGATTGTCGGAGACCGAGGTCGGGTTGCCGCCGCCCGGAATAAAAGCGGTCGAGCCGGCCCAGTCGAACTCCATGAAGGTGCGCGCCTCGCCCCAGGCGGTCGGGGTGCGGGTCTCGACGTTCATCTTCGATTCCCGCGGGCTCTGCCCGAAGATCGAGGTGCTGCGCGCAAAGGCCGCCCCGGCGATGGCGCTTCCCGGCCTGTTGATGGTGAGCGGCGCCGCCGGGATCTGGCCGTTGTCGCCGACCGTCGTATTCCAAACGGTGCCTTGGCTCGCGTTGCCGCCGTTGAAGTAGTAGTCGGCGATTTCCGTGATCACACCGCCGACCCGGATCGAGGTGTCGGTGCCCGGGATCAGGAACGAGCGCGGGAAGCTGCCGGCGAGGCTCGGCTTCCCGGCCGCCGGGCCGCCGCCGAGCGGCGGGTAGACCCCGGCGCCCGGAACGCCGCCGGTATAGCCGCCGCCCGCACTCGGGATCTGCGCCAGCTGGTCGAGACGCTGCTGGAGGAGCTGGTTGTTGGCGCGCAAATCTGTCAATTCGTCGGCCTTGGCCGCCGGCAGGCCCGCCAGCAGCGCAATCGTCGCGGTCATCCCGCCGAGCGCCGCCATGGTGGCGATAGTCCGCTTTCTGATCATTGCTCCCCCAAGCGTCAAAAGTTGCGGTTAGCCGCGCCCCCCGCGTTCCCTCCCTGTGGGACACGAGGCGAGGGGCGAAGAACACGCGTTCCTCTCGCCTAATGATATTGCACGCATCGCGGCGATCAAGCGCCCATCGCTAACGTCGTGGTGTTTTCGTCTCAGGCGTGGCGAGACTGCAACACGCCCTTATATCACATTGAAATCACGGGAGAAAATCTACGCCCTCGGTGAATTGAGGGGGATGACCGCGAGCAGCCCAGCGCAACAGCTGGTTCGCCCGGTACGCGAGCCGCCTAAAACTTGAAGCCGAGCCGGGCTCCCGCGCTGGTTATGCCGGCGTTGCGCGGGGCGAGGTTGGCGTTCGAGATGTGATCGAGGAGCGCCGAAATGCTGATCGTCGGCGTTATCTGATAGCCGAGCTCGGCACTCTCGCGGAACAGCACCGGCGACCCCAGCAGCTTGCGGCCGGGCGGCGGCCTCGAATTTGCCGTACCCTCGTAACCGTCCTGCACCGCCCCGCCGAGGCTGCCATTGGCGAAGACGCTGCCGCCTGTGCCGAACAGGCTCTGGATCAGCGTGAACCCCCAGGTCAGCCCGAAATAGCCGTCGCTGGTATTGCCGGCATCGTTGATGTCGGCGCCGATATGCGGCCGCGGCGAGCCGATGACGCTCAGAAAACCGGGCGGGGTGAACAGCACCTCGAGGTTGATGTCCTCGCCGCTCTCGACATGATGCGTCAGAAAGCCGACATCGTGGTCGAGAACGCCGAGCTTGAGCTCGTCGACGATATTTGCCTGCGCCGCCGCAGGGGCGGGGAGCAAGGCGAGGAGGGCGGCGACGCCAAGCGCCCCCACGGAACAGGTCCGTGGGCTAAAGGCCCCCGCCGCAGCGATCCGCGAGGTGCTCATCAATTTCCGCTATCTCAGAATACGTTTATGCCGACCGTCGAACTCGCCGGCAGATTACCGCGCCGCAGCGTCGCCCGCCAGCGGATTTGGCGGCATCGGCCTCAGCCGAACGGGTTGAGCGCCTTCAGCCACGCCGACCAGCCGTGGCGGCCGAGCTCGCGCCGCACCACCCGCGAATCGGTCACCCAATTGAGCTGCACCGACCGCCGCTCGCCGCGATGCGGGTAGTGGCCGTGGAATGACCTCGCGCTGCGCCGGAAGGCGACCATCGTGCCGGCGAGCGGCGCGATCTCCGCGGCGCACTCGGCCAGATCATCGGCCTGGCGCAACAACCGCAGCCGGCCGCCCTCGACCTCCCAGACCGGGTTCAGATAAAGCAGGAGGGTGATCAGCTTGGTCGCCGAATCGGTATGGATGCGGCCGTCCTTGCCGTCGCTCTTGCCGCGCACCGTGATCATCGTCGGGCGCCCGGCGAGATCGATCGCGAATTTCCCCTCGATCGCGCGCCGCAGATCCTGGCCTTCGAGCTCGGCGGCGAACCGGGCGAATGCCGCCCCGCAACGAAGCGTGCCGAGCGGAAAGCTGCCATGCCGCCGGACCGGCGGAAAATCGGCGAGCAGCGCCGGCAGATGTTCCGCCCGCACGAAATCCTCGACGATGACGAAGTCGAACGGGTCGCGCTGCAGCGGGGCAGCCTGCAGCCGATCGAGGTCGAGAAGGGTCAAACCGCCTCCGTCGCGCATTTGTCGCCGCGCATCATCGCCCGATTTTCGCTGCCGCGCAAACCGGCGGCTGATCGCGGGCGCCGCCCATCTGCCGCCCATTCCCGCGATTTCGCGCTCGCCGCGGCGCCGGCGCTGGGCTACAGGTAGCCGGCCGCCCGCAACCTTCGGCATGGGGTCATGGAACAGCGCTGGGGTCTGCCCCTCATCGCCTGGCCGTCGCGGCTGCGCCCCAACGCCTGGGACCTCATTGCGCTGCCGCTGGTGCTGGGGCTGCTCGCGCTCGTCGTCTGGGGCGGCATGGCGATGGGGGCGCGCTATCATGTCGGCCAGGCGCTGCCGATCAGCCTCGACCCGTGGCATCTGCCGGAGTACGCGCTGCGCACGGTCTTGCGCATGGCCGCTGCGCTCGTCGCCTCGCTGGTCTTCAGCCTCGTCTATGCCGCGGTCGCGGCCAAGAGCCGGCAGGCCGAAAAGATCATGATCCCGGTGCTCGACATCCTGCAATCGGTGCCGATCCTCGGCTTTCTGTCGATCACCGTGACCGGCTTCATCGCGCTGTTTCCCGGGCGCCTCCTCGGCGTCGAATGCGCCGCGATCTTCGCGATCTTCACCTCGCAGGCCTGGAACATGACGTTCAGCCTGTACCAGTCGCTGCGCACCGTGCCGGTCGAACTGGTCGAGGCGGCGCGGATGTATCACCTCTCCGCCTGGCAACGGTTCTGGCGGCTCGAAGTGCCGCACGGCATCCCGGCCCTCATTTGGAACATGATGATGTCGGTCTCGGGCGGCTGGTTCTTTGTCGTCGCCTCGGAGGCGATCGTCGTCTCCGGCCAGACGATCATGCTGCCCGGCATCGGCTCCTACATCGCCACCGCGATCGCCGAGAAGGACCTCGGGGCGATCTTCTACGCCGTCCTGGTCATGCTGGTGGTGATCCTGCTGTACGACCAGCTGTTGTTCCGGCCGCTCCTGGCGTGGTCGCAAAAGTTCAAGGGCGACCCCGGCGGGGACGAGGACAATGTCCGTCCGTGGTTCCTGATCGTCATGCAGCGGGCGCGGTTTTTCGACCTGGTGCAGAGGGGGCTCCTGGCGGTCAACCGCGGCGTCGACGGGGTGCTCGCCGCGCTCAGCCGGGCTCGCCCGGCGCGGCGCGAGACGCGCTCGCCGTCGCGCTTCTACGAGCGGCTCTTCGACGTCATCCTGCTCGGGCTCGCCGGCGGCTCGGTGGTGTGGATCGTCGACTTCATCTGGCGCGCCGTCCCGCCCGCCGAGATCGGCTGGGTCTTCGTCCTCGGGCTGATCACGGCGATCCGGGTGCTGGTGCTGATCGCGATCGCCTCCTTGATCTGGGTCCCGATCGGGGTGTGGATCGGGCTGCGCCCGCGCCTCGCCGACCGGGTCCAGCCGATCGTGCAGTTTCTCGCTGCCTTCCCGGCCAATCTGTTCTTCCCGATGGCGGTCGTGCTGATCCTGCGGTTCCGGCTCAACACCGAGATCTGGCTGAGCCCGTTGATGATCCTCGGAACGCAGTGGTACATCGTCTTCAATGTGATCGGGGGCGCCATCGCGCTACCGGCCGAGCTAAAGCTCGCGGCCAGCAATCTCGGGGTGCGGCGCTGGCTGTGGTGGCGGCGGATCATGCTGCCGGCGATCTTCCCGGCCTACGTGACCGGCGCCGTCACCGCCGCCGGCGGCTCGTGGAACGCCAGCATCGTCGCCGAGGTCGTGCAATGGGGAAACACGCGGTTGCAGGCAACCGGGATCGGCGCCTATATCGCGCAACATACCGCCGACGGCGACGCCGCCCGCATCGCGCTGGGGATTTCCGTCTTGTGCCTCTACGTTCTCGCCTTCAACCGGCTGCTATGGCGCCGGCTCTACGACCTCGCCGCCGAGCGGCTCCGGCTCGACTGAAAGGCGCGCCATGAGCGGTCTCATCGTCACCGAGCGCCCCGCCGCGAAATCGGGCATAGCGCCGCTGTTGCGCGCCACCGCGATGTGCAAGACCTACCGCACCCCGGACCGCACCGGGCGGCTGGTGCTCGATCGGCTGGATTTCACGCTGCATGACGGCGAGATCGTCGCGGTCCTCGGCAAATCGGGCTCCGGCAAATCGACCTTTCTGCGCATCCTCGCCGGGCTCATTCCCGCGAGCGAAGGCCGGGTCGAGTATCGCGGGGCGCTGGTCAGCAGCCCGGTGCAGGGCGTCGCGATGGTGTTTCAGAGTTTCGCGCTGTTTCCCTGGCTCACCGTCCTCGGCAATGTCGAACTGGGTCTTGAAGCGCAGGGCGTCTCCGCCGCCGAGCGGCGGCGGCGCGCGGTCGACGCAATCGACGTGATCGGCCTTGACGGTTTCGAGAGCGCCTATCCGAAGGAACTCTCCGGCGGCATGCGGCAACGCGTCGGCTTTGCCCGCGCGCTCGTCGTCAACCCCGATATCCTGCTGCTCGACGAGCCGTTCTCGCAGCTCGACGTGTTGACCGCGGAGACCTTGCGCAACGACCTCGCCGAATTGTGGCAGCAACACCGGATCCCGACCAAGGGAATCCTGATGGTTTCGCACAACATCGAGGAGGCGGTCGAGATGGCCGACCGCATCCTCATTTTCAGCAGCGACCCCGGCCGGATCAGCGCCGAGGTGCCGGTTGCACTGGCGCAGCCGCGGGCCCCTGACAGCGCGCCGTTTCGCCAGATCGTCGATCAGGTCTACACGCTGTTGACGGCGGTGCCCGGGCGCGACGGAAGGCGCGGCGCCAAGCCCGAGCCGATCGGCCTTGGCTACCGCCTGCCCGATGCCGCCGTGCAGCAGCTCTCGGGGTTGATCGAGCGTCTGACCGAGGAACCCTATCGCGGGCGCGCCGACCTGCCGCATCTGGCCGATGAGGAGAATCTGGTGGTCGATGAGCTGTTCCCGCTGATCGACGGGCTGCAGCTCCTGGGGCTCGCCCATGTCAGCGGTGGCGATATCGAGCTGACCGCGGCCGGCCGCGTCTATGCCGATGCCGACATGCTGGCTCGCAAGCAGATGTTCGCCGATGCGTTGTTGAAGCACGTGCCGCTCGCCGCCCACATCCGCCGCGTCCTCGATGAACGGCCAGGCCACCGCGCGCCCGCCGCCCGCTTCCTGCGCGAACTCGAGGATCATTTGTCCGAGGAGGAGGCCGAGCGCGTGCTCGATACCGTGATCAACTGGGGCCGCCACGCCGAGATCTTTGCCTACGATTACGATGACGAGGTCCTCAGCCTGGAGAATTTTTGACATGGCTCAAGATCCCGTCACCCCTGACCGAGCCGATCCGGGTCTCGGGCCGAGGCGCGATGCGTCCTTCGAGACGGCGCTTTGCGCCTCCTCAGGATGACGGTAAGGTATTGTTGTCACATAGAGATTTTCGTCATCCTGAGGAGCACCCCGCAGGGGTGCGTCTCGAAGGACGCAGTATGCCAATGCAGAACTCTGGGGTCCGATCCCCCGCTTTCGCGGGAATGACCGTAGAATGCGGGCGGCGAGGGCAGTCATGCGCAGGAGGCGGGTGGCGCACCGCCTGTTGCGGCTTATGATGGCGGCGAGCAAGAGGTGAGGCTTGGCTGAACGGTTGATCTCAGCAATGGCCGGGGTTGGGCCGGTCGGGCGCGCGCTCGATCGGGCGATCGTGGCGCTGCGCCGCGGCGAATCGGTGCTGCTCGCCGGGCGCGATCACGCGGTCCTCGCGCTCGCCGCCGAATTCGTCGATGACGACAATCTCGCGCGGCTACGCGCGATGTCGGACCGGAAGCTGCGCATGGTATTGACCCGTCGCCGCGCCGTGGCGCTGGGTCTCGCCCGGCGCGAGACGGTCCCGGACGCGATCTCCGGCGCGCTGTCGGGCGCGGTATCGATCGCCGTGGCGCCTGATCTCTCGGCCGCGGTGATCCGCAACCTTGCCGATCCGGCCGCCTCGCTCGGCGCCGAACCGCCCGGGCTCGGCCCCGAGCCGGCCAGCGCCGAAGGCGGCGAACTCGCGGCGGTCGCGCTCGCCAAGCTCGCCGCGCTGTTGCCGGCCGCGCTGGTCCTGCCGCTCGCTGCGGCCGAGGCGGCGCTGGCCCGGCGGCGCACCGACATCGCGGTCGTCGCGACCGAGGAAGTGCTGAGCCGCCGCGCCGCAATCGCCGGCCTCACCCGGGTCGCCGAGGCGCGTGTGCCGCTGGCCGACGCCGAGGACGCCCGGCTGATCGCGTTTCGCCCGGCCGATGGCGGCACGGAGCATCTTGCGATCCTGATCGGCACGCCGGACCCGGCCGCGCCGGTTTTGGTGCGGCTCCATTCGGAATGCTTCACCGGCGACCTCTTGGCCAGCCTCAGATGCGATTGCGGCGACCAGCTGCGCGGCGCGATCGCGGCGATCGCCAAGGCCGGCGGCGGCGTCGTACTCTATCTCGCCCAGGAAGGCCGCGGCATCGGCCTGGTCAACAAATTGCGCGCCTACCAGCTGCAGGATGCCGGCTTCGACACGGTCGACGCCAACGAGCAGCTTGGCTTCGACGCCGACGAGCGGGTCTATCTGCCGGGGGCCGAGATGCTGCGCCAGCTCGGCTTCGCGACGGTGCGCCTCCTGACCAACAACCCCGACAAGGTCGCCGCCCTCCAGCGCTACGGCATCCGCGTCGCCGAACGCGTGCCGCACGTCTTCCCGGCCAACGGCCACAACGAACGCTACCTGCGCACGAAGGCAACCCGCAGCGGGCATCTGCTGTAGGGCGGCTTCCTACTCGGCCGCCGCAGCGTCGCTTACCGGCCGACGCGCGCCGAAGATGGCCGTGCCGACGCGGACGTGGGTCGCGCCGAAGCGGATCGCGGTCTCGAAATCGGCGCTCATCCCCATGCTGAGCCGAGTGAGCCCGTTGCGCCGCGCGATCTCGCGCAGCAGCGCGAAATGCAACGCCGGCTCCTCGTGCTCGGGAGGCACGCACATCAGCCCGACGACCGGGAGCTCGAGCCGGTCGCGGCAGTCGCGGATGAAATCGTCGGCGGCGGTCGGCAATACCCCCGCCTTCTGCGGCTCCGCACCGGTATTGACCTCGATGAAGCAGGGCAGGCGCCGGCCGCTCTTCGCCATCTCGCGCGCCAGCGCCTCGGCAAGGCGCGGCCGGTCGACGGTCTCGATCACGTCGCAATGGGCGACCGCGTCCCTCACCTTGTTGGTTTGCAAGGGGCCGATCAGGTGCAGCCGCAGATCGGGAAATTCGCCGCGGAATGCCGGGAACTTGGCGAGTGCTTCCTGCACCCAATTCTCGCCGAAGGCGCGTTGCCCGGCCGCGAGCGCGGCGCGCACCGCATCGGCCGGCTGGGTCTTGCTGACCGCGACCAGGGTCACCGCTTCGGCCGGCCGGGCGGCGGCATGCAGGGCCGCCTCGATTCGGCCGCGAACGGCGGCCAGATTGGCCGCGATGACTTGCGAAAACGGCGCCTCTTCCATGTTGGCTCCATTCCTGGCACAAGGCTGCCCGTGAGCGCTAGCTTGGGGGGCGCTAGCTTGGGGGACGCCGGCCTGGGTGCAGTCGCGGCGTCAAGGGTTCAGTTATGTCGGCTCGCCATTACCGCCTGTTGCTCGGAGTTGCCGCAAGCCTTTCGTTGCTGCTCGTAGGGTGCGGCTCCGGTCGCCCGCCCGAGGTTGCTGCCGACCCGGTCACCGGCGCGATGCCGACGCCGCCCGCGGCCCAACGCAAACCGGACGAGCCGGATGTCGAGGCCACGCTGTGGACCGTGCTCGGCCTCGCCAAAGAGCGATCGGAACAGAGTGTCGGGCCGCAGACCGGCAACCAGGTCAGCCCGGAGCTGTGGCAGGCAGCGCTCGACACGCTGCACTTCGCCGGGACCGGCTCGGAAGACCCGATGACCGGCCTCCTGGTAACGAAATGGTATTCGCCGCCTGACAAGCCCCAGGAGCGGATGCGGGTCAGCGCATTCGTACTGTCGCGCGCGTTGCGCTCGGATTCGATAACGGTGACCATCGAGCGCCAGGTGCGCTCGCCCACCGGGCAATGGAGCGATACGCCGATCGCGCGGGATGTCGTCGACGGGCTGGAAAACGCCATTCTGGCGCGGGCGCAGCAGATCCATTCCGAGCGTTATCGCGAGGCGACGTATAAATAGCGCCAGCGCCAGCCGGTATGGCAAACTGGCGCACCGCTTCAGGAACATTCATGTCGCGCTACAATTTCCGGGAAAACGAAGCGAAATGGCAGCGCCGATGGCGCGAGCGCCGGTGTTTCGAGGCGCGCGAGGACGCGACGCGGCCGAAATATTATGTTCTTGAAATGTTCCCATATCCGTCCGGCAAGCTCCATGTCGGTCATGTGCGCAATTATGCGATCGGCGATCTTGTCGCCCGCTACCGGCGGGCGCAGGGCTTCAACGTGCTGCACCCGATGGGATGGGACGCCTTCGGGCTGCCGGCGGAGAATGCGGCCATCGACGCCAAGGTTCACCCGGCCGATTGGACCCGGGACAACATCGATACGATGCGCACCCAGCTGCAGCGCATGGGTTTTGCCTATGACTGGTCGCGCGAGATTGCCGCCTGTCATCCTGAATATTACCGGCACGAGCAGAAGATGTTTCTCGACTTTCTCGCGGCCGGCCTCGCCTACCGCAAGGAATCCTGGGTCAACTGGGACCCGGTCGAAAACACGGTGCTGGCGAATGAGCAGGTGATCGACGGGCACGGCTGGCGCTCCGACGCGGAAGTCGAAAAGCGGCTCTTGGCGCAGTGGTTCCTGCGCATCACCGCGTTCAGCGACGAGCTGCTCGACGCGCTGAAGACGCTCGACCGCTGGCCCGAGCGGGTCCGGCTGATGCAAGAGAAATGGATCGGCCGCTCCGAAGGCGCCCGCGTGCGGTTCCCGGTCGCCGGGCGCGAGGAGGTGGTCGAGGTATTCACGACGCGGCCGGACACGTTTTACGGCGCCTCGTTTATCGCGCTGTCGCCGCACCATCCGCTCGCGCAAAGCCTTGCCGCATCGGACCCGGGCCTCGCCGAGTTCATCGCCGAATGCGACCGCCTCGGCACCAGCGAGGCGGTCATCGAGGCCGCCGAGAAGCGCGGCTGGCGCACCGCGTTGGAGGCCGTCCACCCCCTCGATCCGAGCCGCCGGCTCCCGGTCTATGTCGCCAATTTCGTGCTGATGGAATATGGCACCGGCGCGATCTTCGGCTGCCCGGCGCATGACCAGCGCGACCTCGACTTCGCCCGCAAATACCGGCTCCCGGTCATTCCGGTGGTATTGCCGCCGGGCGAGGACGCGGCGCATTTCGCGATCGGCGATACCGCCTATGTCGAGGACGGCGCCCTCTTCAACTCCGGCTTCATAAACGGGCTCTCGGTGGCGGAGGCGAAGCGCGCGGTTGGCGAGCGCCTCGAACAGCTGGGCGCGGGCGCGCGGACGATCGCCTACCGGCTGCGCGACTGGGGCGTCTCGAGACAACGCTATTGGGGCTGCCCGATCCCGCTCATCCATTGCCCCGCTTGCGGCATCGTCCCGGTGCCCGAAAAGGATCTCCCGGTCGTGCTGCCCCAGGATGTCACCTTCGATCGCCCGGGCAATCCGCTCGACCATCATCCGACCTGGAGATACGTCGCATGCCCATGCTGTAACGGCCCCGCCGAGCGTGAAACCGACACACTTGATACCTTTTTTGATTCGTCCTGGTATTTCCTGCGCTTCTGCTCGGCGCGCGCACCCGTCGCCTTCGAGCGCGCCGCGGCGGAATACTGGATGCCGGTTGACCAGTATATCGGCGGCATCGAGCACGCCGTGCTTCATCTGCTCTACTCGCGCTTCTTCACCCGCGCGCTGAAACGCTGCGGCTACATCGACCTCGCCGAGCCGTTCGCCGGCCTCTTCACCCAGGGCATGGTGCTGCACCAGACCTACCAGAACGAGGCCGGCGATTGGCTCTTTCCCGAAGAGGTCGTGACCGACGGCAATGGCGCGCTCGCTGATCGTGCCGGCCGGCCGGTAACCGCCGGGCGAACCGAAAAAATGAGCAAGTCGAAAAAGAACGTGGTCGGGCTCGACGATATCGTCGACACCTACGGGGCGGACACCGCGCGGTTCTATCTGTTGTCCGACAGCCCGCCCGAACGCGACCTCGAATGGACCGAGACCGGCATCGAAGGGATCTGGCGCTATGTCAACCGGCTGTGGCGTCTGGTCTCGGAACCCGCGGTTCCACTGCCCGCGATCGGCCAACCCATTCCACCCCTTCTGCCAGCGGAAGCTGCCGCCGTCCGCCGAGTGACCCACAAGACGATTGCCGCCGTGACCGACGATCTCGACAAATTCCGCTTCAACCGCGCCGTCGCGCGCATCCGCGAGCTCGACGAATGCGTTGGAGGACATGCCGGCCAGCGCGCCAGCCGCCGAACACATATTGCGCGAAGGCTTGGAAGCCGTAACGCACCTCATCGGACCGATGATGCCGCATTTGGCAGAGGAAATGTGGCAGGAGCTCGGTCACACTACGCTGCTCGCCGATGAGCCGTGGCCCAAGGCCGACCCCCGCTATGTCAACGACGAGCAGGTGACAATCGCAGTACAGGTCAACGGCAAACTGCGCGGCACGATCGACCTGCCGCGCGACGCTGCGGCATTGGCGGTCGAAGAGGCGGCATTGGCATTGCCGCAGGTCGCGCGGCTGCTCGACGGGCGGCCGCCGAAGCGGGTCGTCGTTGTGCCGAACCGCATCGTCAGCATCGTCGCCTAGATGCCCCGCCAGCAACAGCCCGACTGGCAAAAGACCGGGCGTCGGGCCTTGTTCGGCTGGGCGCTTGCCATGCCGCTGGCGCTCGGGTTGTCGGCGCTGGCAGGCTGCGGGTGGGAGCCGCTTTATGCCGACCGCGAAGCCGGACCGGCGGCTGAGGCGCTACGCGCAATCCACGTCGCGCCGATCCCGGAGCGGATCGGCCAGCAGCTGGCGCAGGGGCTGCGCCGCTCCTTCAACCCGAACGGCGAGGCGACGCCGCAGCGCTATCTCCTGCGCACCACGCTGCTGATCTCCCGCTCGAGTCTCGGCGTGCAGTCACAAGGCATCGGCACTCTCGGCAGGATCGACCTCACCGGCAATTTTGTCCTGACCGACATCAAGAGCAGCGCTCATCTCCTGGCTGGTTCCAGCCACGTCGCCGAGTTGTTCGAGGTCCTCGCGAATGGATACGCCACCGTCATCGGCGAGAACGATGCGGATGCCCGCGCCACCGAGGAATTGCGCCGTGACATCGTCGACCGGCTGACCGTGTTCCTGCAGCGCCGGGCAGCCGAGCACGCGACCAGGCCCGGGACGCCGTGATGCCGCCGCCGTGAAGCTCGCAGCCGCGCGGGTCGAGGCCTTCCTGCGCCGTCCCGACCCCGACGCCCGCGCCGTTCTGCTGTACGGCCCCGATGCCGGCCTCGTACGCGAGCGCGCCGAGACCGTGGCGCGAACGGTCTGCCCCGATCTGCACGATCCGTTCCGAGTCGCCGATCTCGCCGCCGCCTCGCTCGCCGCCGATCCGACGCGGCTGGCCGACGAGGTGGCGCAAATCAGCCTGATGGGCGGAAGGCGGGTGATCCGCGTGCGCGAGGCCGGCGACGGGCTCGCCGCGCTCTTCGCCCGGTTCCTTGCCGATTCGGTCGGCCCCCCTGTCGGCGAGAGCCTGGTCGTCGCCGAGGCCGGCGATCTGCCGGGCCGCTCGGCGTTGCGCCGGGTTTTCGACGATTCGCCGGTGGCGGCCGCGATCGGCTGTTATCCTGACAGCGCTCGCGACCTCGCCCTGGTGGTCCGCGACGCCTTTGCCGCGCACCGCATTGGATTGAGCCGCGACGCATCGGATTTTCTCGTCCAGCATCTCGGCGGCGATCGTCTGTTGACCCGGGCCGAACTCGAAAAGCTGACACTGTACGCCGGCGATGGCGGGCATATCGACCTCGACGACGCCCGCGCCGTCATTGCCGACAGCGCCGCGCTGTCGCTCGACGACGCGCTGCTCGCCGCCGCCGAGGGCGATGCCGCCTCGCTCGACCGCGCCCTGACCCGCGTCTTCCAGGAGGGCGAGTTGCCGGTTTCCGTCATCCGCGCGCTGCTGCGCCACCTGCAGCGCCTCCACCTGCTGGCTGCCCGAGTTGCTGCCGGCGCCACGGCCGAGCAGGCGATCCGCGCCGCCCGCCCGCCGATCTTCTTCAAAGAGCAGGACAGCTATCGCCGCCAGCTCGCCCGCTGGAGCGAGCCGCGGCTGCGCCTTGCGCTCGGCCGCGTCGCCGAAGCCGAATTCCGCATGAAGCTGACCGGCCTGCCGGCCGAAACGATCTGCCGCGAAGCGCTGTTCGCGACCGCCCGCGCGGCCCGCACGGGGCGCGGCTGAACCCCTATCCTCGGCGCAGCAGCGCCACCACCCGGTCGAGCTGGTCGAGGCTTGTGTAGTGCAATGTCACACTGCCGCCGCGGCGTTTCGGCGTCAGCGTCACGCGCAGACCGAGCGCCGTCGCCAGCTCGCATTCGAGCGCCACGGTATCGGCAGCGCGGGCGCGGGGCGGCCGGGGCGGCGCGGCGGCGCGGTGGCGCACCAGCCGCTCCGTCGCGCGCACGTTGAGCCCGCGGCGCACCACCTCGAGAGCCAGCGTCGCCGGGTCGGGTGCGCCCAACAGCGCCCTTGCATGGCCGGCCGACAGCGCGCCCTCGTCGAGGCTCCGCCGCACCGGCGCCGGCAGGCCGAGCAGGCGCAGCGTGTTGGCGACATGGCTGCGGCTCTTGCCGACGGCCTCGGCGAGGCCGGCCTGGCTGCGGCCGAATTCGCGCACGAGCCGGCTGTAGGCCTCGGCCTCTTCAAGCGGCGACAGGTCCTCACGCTGCAGGTTTTCGACCAGCGCGATTTCGATCACCTCCGAATCGCCGAGCGGCCGGATGACGACCGGCACTTCGTGCAGCCCGACAAGCTGCGCCGCGCGCCAGCGGCGCTCGCCGGCGACCAGCTCGAAATCCGCCGCTTCGTCGGCGATCGGCCGCACCAGGAGAGGCTGGACGATGCCTTTTTCGCGGATCGATTGCGCCAGCCCGTCAAGTTCCTCTTCGGAGAAATGCCGGCGTGGCTGAAACGGCGAGGGGCGGATCGTCTCGATCGGCACGGTCTGCGCGCCATTTGGGCGCGCGCCGCCGGGCTCGCCCGCCGGCCTCGCGCCCGCCTCGCCGAACAGCGCGGCGAGGCCGCGTCCGAGCGGCGGCCGTTTGGCCCCGGGACTTTGCCTGTCGCTCATGTTTTTGGCGCTCATGCCCCAAGGCTCATATTGCCCTGCCGCAGCATCTCGGCGGCGAGCCGGATATAGGCCTGCGATCCCGGGCAGCGGTGGTCGTAAATCAGCACCGGCAATCCGTGCGACGGCGCCTCCGAGACGCGCACGTTGCGCGGGATCACCGTGTCGTAGACCTTGGCGCCGAAATGGCCGCGCACATCGGCGGCGACGAGGTCGCACAGATTGTTGCGGCGGTCGTACATCGTCAGCAGCACGCCCTGCAGCGCGAGCCTCGGATTGAGCCCGCGCTGCACCCGTTCGATCGTGCGCATCAGCTGCGCCAGACCTTCGAGCGCATAGAACTCGCACTGCAACGGCACCAGCACCCGGTCGGCGGCGACCAGCGCGTTGATCGTCAAGAGGTTCAAGGATGGCGGACAGTCGATCAGCACCTCGTCGTAGTCGGCGAGGCCGCCGCGGATCGCGCGCGCCAGCAGAAACTCGCGGTGCGGGCGCCCGCCCAGTTCGAGTTCGGCACCGGCAAGGTCCTGCGACGCCGGCACGAGCGCGAGGCGCGGCACCGCGGTGGCGACGACCGTCCGCTCCAGCGCGCACTCGCCGAGCAGGAGATCGTAACTGCCGATGCTGCGCGCCGCGCGCGCGACCCCGAGGCCGGTGCTGGCGTTTCCCTGCGGATCGAGATCGACGACGAGGATGCGGTGCCCGGCGGCAGCCAGCGCGGTGGCCAGGTTGACCGCGGTCGTCGTCTTGCCGACCCCGCCTTTCTGGTTGGCGATGGCAATGATATGTGCGCGCCGGGTGGCGCGCGGTCCAGCGACCGAGGCGCTGCTGTTCACGGCGACCCCACCCGCCTCAGACACAGGATGACCCCTCGCGGATCGGTGCAACTGTCATGGCATGTCAGGTCCATTGTCCAGGCTCGGCGGGCCGCGGTCAATTCCTGCGCCGCGTGCTCGCCCTTTGGAAAGAGACACACCGTCTCGGGTCCGATAAACCGCTGTGCCAGGGCCAAAAGCCGGTCGAGCGGCGCACAGCCGCGCGCGGTCACGACATCGGCAACATGCGGCGGCACCGCCTCGATTCGCGCGTTGCGGATCAGGGCCGGCGCGGTGGCGACGCGCGCCGCCTCGCGCAGGAAGGCGCATTTGCGCGCATCGGCCTCGATCAGCTCGACCCCCGGCACGCCCATGATCGCCAGCACCAGTCCGGGAAACCCGGCGCCGCTGCCGAGATCGATCAGGCTTCGAGCCCCCGGCGGGACATGGCGAAGCAGCTGTGCCGAATCGAGGAAATGGCGGCGCCAAAGATCGCCGAGCGTATCGCGGCCGACCAGATTGATCCGCGTTGACCACTGGACGAGCAGCCCGGCATAGGCTTCGAGCCGTGCCAATGTTTCACGTGAAACATCGCTCAGCGCGGCAAAGCCTTGCGCATCGAGCGGCGCCGTCACGCCGCCCGCGAGGTCGGACGGCGCCTGACATATTGCAAGAGCGCGACAAGGGCCGCCGGGGTCACCCCCGAGATCCGCGCCGCGGCGCCCAAGGTTGCCGGTCGCGCCATCGCGAGCTTGCCGCGGATCTCGGCCGACAGGCTGCCAACCGCGGCGTAATCGAGCGCCTCCGGCAACAAGAGCGCCTCGTCGCGGCGGAAGGCGGCGATGTCGCGCGCCTGGCGTTCGAGATAGCCGGCATAGCGCGCATCGATTTCGAGCTGCTCGGCGATCTCCGGGGCGAGCATGCCCAGTTCGGGCCACACCGCGGCGAGCCGCGCCACGTCAACGCCGGGATGGGCCAACAACTCGGCGGCCGAGCGCGCGACCCCGTCGGCGTTGACTGCGATGCCGTGACGACGCAGCGCGCTCGGGCTGAGGCGCAGTTCGCCGGTCAGCCGGCGGCCGGCGTCGAGCGCCCCCAGCTTCGCGACGAAGGCGCGGGCGCGCTCGCGGCCGACCGCCCCAATGCCGAGCCCCTTCGGCGTCAGCCGCTGGTCAGCATTGTCGGCGCGCAGGGTCAGCCGGTATTCGGCGCGCGAGGTGAACATGCGATAGGGTTCCGCTGTCCCGCGCGTCACCAGATCGTCGATCAAGACGCCGATATAGGCGTCGGCCCGGTCGAGCACGAGAGGCGCCGCCCCAGCGGCCGACAATGCCGCGTTGAACCCGGCGACCAGCCCCTGCGCCGCCGCCTCCTCGTAACCGGTCGTGCCATTGATCTGGCCGGCGAGATAGAGGCCGGAGACGCGCCTCGTCTCCAGCGTCGGGTACAATTCGCGCGGGTCGACGTAATCGTATTCGATCGCATAGCCGGGGCGCCGCATCACCGCATGTTCGAGGCCGGGGATCGTCGCGACGAACGCCGCCTGCACCTCGCGCGGCAACGAGGTCGAGATCCCGTTCGGATAGACCGTGTCGTCGTCGAGCCCTTCCGGCTCGAGGAAGATCTGGTGACGCAAGCGGTCGGCAAAGCGCACGACCTTGTCCTCGATCGACGGGCAATAGCGTGGGCCCACCCCGGTGATGTCGCCGGCATAGAGCGGCGAGCGGCCGAGATTGGCGCCGATGACGGCGTGGGTCCGCGGCGTGGTTTCGGTGATGTGGCAGACCACTTGCGGCGTGGCGATATGCCCGGTCATGAACGAGAACGGCACCGGAGGATCGTCGCCCGGCTGGATCTCGAGCCCCTTCCAGTCGATCGTTGCGCCGTCGAGCCGCGGCGGCGTCCCGGTCTTGAGGCGCCCGAGCGCAAAACCGCAGCGCCGCAAGGTCTGCGACAATCCGAGCGCCGGCGCTTCGCCGACCCGGCCGGCCGGAATTTTCTCCTGGCCGATATGAATAAGGCCGCCGAGAAAGGTGCCGGTGGTCAAGACGATCCGCCCGGCCATCATCCGGCTTCCGTTGCCGAGGACGAGGCCGCCGACCCGTCCGCCGGAATCCAGCAGCAAATCCTCGGCCGCGCCTTCGACGATCGCGAGGCCCGGGGTCTCAGCGAGCAATGCCGCCATGGCTTGGCGATAGAGCTTGCGGTCGGCCTGCGCGCGCGGGCCCCGCACCGCCGGCCCCTTGCTGCGGTTCAGCATGCGGAACTGGATGCCGGCCTTGTCGATCGCGCGGCCCATGACGCCGTCGAGCGCGTCGATCTCGCGCACCAGATGGCCCTTGGCAAGCCCGCCCACTGCCGGGTTGCACGACATCTCGCCGATCGTCGCCCGGTTGTGCGTCAACAGCGCGGTCCTGGCGCCGATGCGCGCAGCAGCGGCAGCGGCCTCGGCGCCGGCATGGCCGCCGCCGATCACCACAACGTCGTATGCATCGCTCCGCTCATCCATGGCGACGGAATGTAGGCAGAGCCTCTCTGCCTGTCGAGGTTTCACGTGAAACCTCGCGGCGCGGCGCGATAGGATCGGCTCCTACTTCCCCAAACAGAAATCGGCGAAGATCACATCGAGCAGGTCCTCGACATCGACATGGCCGGTGATCTCGCCGAGGCTGCGCCAGGCGAGGCGCAGATCCTCGGCGCGCAGCTCCGGCAAAGTGGCGCCGAGCGAGCGGCCGAGCGCCTCCGCCGCGTTTTCCAGCGCCGCGCGGTGGCGCGCCCGGGTCAAGAGCGGCGCCGCGCTGTCGTAGGTCTCGGCAATCCGCGCGGCGAGCCTCGCAATCAACTCCGCGATGCCCTCGCCGGTCAGCGCCGAGACGGGAAGCGCGCCGGATGGCAGATGCCTCCGGCTCGGGGCGAGATCGATCTTGTTGGCGACGAGCAGCGTGTCGGGGCCGGGCCACGCGGCGGCGGCGCTCGCATCCTCGGGCCGCGCGGCATCGAACACGAAGAGCCGCAATTCGGCCGCTTCGGCCCGCGCCAGAGCGCGGCGCAGCCCCTCCTGCTCGACCGGATCGGCGCTGTCGCGCAGGCCCGCGGTGTCGGCGAGAACCACCGGATAGCCGGCGAGATCGATCGCGACCTCGATCACGTCGCGCGTCGTGCCGGCGATCGGCGAGGTGATCGCCGCCTCGCGCCGGGCGAGCTGGTTCAAAAGGCTCGATTTGCCGGCATTGGGCGGGCCGACGATCGCCACCGCAATGCCGTCGCGCAGCCGCTCGCCGCGGTGGCCGTCGGCGAGATGGCGCACCATCTCGCCGACGAGCGACGCTGTCTCGGCGGCGACCCGCGCCTCGATCTCGGGCGGCAGATCCTCATCGGGAAAATCGATGGCCGCTTCGAGATGGGCAAGCAGGCGCAGCAGCCGCTCGCCCCAGCCGCGATAGAGTTCGCCGAGCCTTCCGTCGAGCTGGCGCAACGCCTGGCGGCGCTGCGCCTCGGTCTCCGCCGCAGCAAGATCCGCGACCGCTTCGGCCTGGACCAGGTCGAGCTTGCCGTTGAGAAAGGCGCGGCGGGTGAATTCTCCAGGCTCGGCGAGGCGCAGGCCTTGCCCGTGCAGCGCCGCCATGACCGCGGCGAGGACGGCCCGGCTGCCGTGCAGGTGCAACTCGGCGACGTCCTCGCCGGTGACGCTGCGCGGCCCCGGAAACCACAGCGCGAGTCCGTCGTCGAGCGCCTCACCGCTGGCCGGATCATGCAGCCGGACATGGCGTGCGACCCGAGGCGGCGGGAGCTTTCCGGCAAGCGCCTGGAGGGCTAGCCCGGAGGCCGGGCCGGAGAGGCGGACGATCGCGATCGCCGCGCGTCCGGCGGCGGTCGCCGGGGCGAAGATCGTGTCGGAAGGAGACCCGCCGGCTGTCAGTGCTTCGGCGGCAGCTGGTCGGGCTGCAATATCAATCGCGTGACCCGTCCGCCGTTTTTCACGTGGGTATCGAGAATCTCGTCGATGTCCTGCGTGTTTTCGTAGTGGTACCACACACCTTCCGGGTAGATCACCATATTGGGGCCGAGTTCGCAGCGGTCGAGGCAACCCGAGGCATTGCAGCGGATGTTCTCGATGCCCATCTGGCGCGCCTTCTCGCGCATATAGCCCCGCAGTTTCTCGCTGCCGCCGGCGCTGCAGCAGCCGCGCGGATGGCCCTCGGGGCGCACGTTGGTGCACATGAAGATGTGGCGGTCGTAAAACAGGCGCGGGTCGGCGGGCGCATCTGCCATTCAATATCTCCGCTGTTGTCTGGCGGAGCGGGTAACGCTATCCGCCGTTCTGTGTCTAAGATGGCCGCAAACCCTAACCCGTCGAGCCGTCCGCGGCAACACATCCGGGCGCAACCCGCCCCAAAGGATTGAACATAGGAATGATCACGGCAAAGAACCGCCTCGGCCAGGAAACCAGCCCCTACCTCTTGCAGCACAAGGACAACCCGGTCCACTGGCAGGCGTGGAACGCCGAGACGCTGGCCGCCGCCAAGGAGGCCGACAAGCCGATCCTCCTGTCGATCGGCTATGCCGCCTGCCACTGGTGCCATGTGATGGCGCATGAAAGCTTCGAGGACCCGGCGATCGCGGCGGCGATGAACGAGAACTTCGTCAACATCAAGGTCGATCGCGAAGAGCGTCCCGATCTCGACGCGATCTACATGAACGCGCTGGCGTTGACCGGAGAGCATGGCGGCTGGCCGCTGACGATGTTTCTGACCCCGGACGGCGAACCGTTCTGGGGCGGCACCTATTTCCCGCCCGAGCCGCGCTGGGGCCGGCCCGGCTTCCCGCAGGTGCTGGCGTCGATCGCTGCGGCCTATCGCGACAACCGCGAGGATGTTGCAAAGAACGTCGCCTCCTTGCGCAAGGGCCTGCAGCGGCTCGGCCAGCCGCAGCGTGGCGAGGACGGCGCACCCGCAATCTCAGCGGGGCTGTTCGACCGCATCGCCGAGCGCCTGTTGCGCGAGGCCGACCCGCTCAACGGCGGGATCGGCAGCGCCCCCAAATTCCCGCAATGCGGAATCTTCGAGCTGTTGTGGCGCGCCTGGAAACGCACCCGCCGCGAACCCTATCGCGAAGCCGTGCTGCGCACGCTCTCGACGATCAGCCAAGGCGGCATTTACGACCATCTCGGCGGCGGCTACGCACGCTACGCGACCGATGCGCGCTGGCTGGTGCCGCATTTCGAGAAGATGCTGTACGACAACGCCGAACTGGTCGGCCTCCTGACGCTGGTGTGGCAGGAAACCCGCGACCCGCTTTGCGCAGCGCGGGTCGCCGAGACGATCGGCTGGCTCGAACGCGAAATGACCGGCCCCGAGGGCGGCTTCTACAGCAGCCTCGACGCCGACAGCGAGCATGAGGAGGGAAAATTCTACGTCTGGTCGGCGGCCGAGATTGACGCGGTGCTCGGCGAAGAGGCTGTTTTGTTCAAGCGCTTCTATGACGTCAGCGCAGACGGCAATTGGGAGGGCCACAACATCCTCAACCGGCTGGCGCACCCGGCCCTCGCCGACGCCGCGAGCGAGGCCGCGCTGGCGCGCTGCCGCAAGTTGCTGTTGGCGGCCCGCGCGCCGCGGGTCCGGCCCGGGCTCGACGACAAGGTGCTAGTCGATTGGAACGGGCTGATGATCGCGGCGCTCGCCGAAGCCGGCCTCGCCTTCGAGCGCGCCGACTGGCTGGCGCTGGCCGAGCGCGCCTTCGCCTTCATCCGCGGGCATATGACCGGCCCCGACGGCAGGCTGCGGCACAGCTGGCGGGCCGGCATGGCGCGCCATCCGGCGAGCGTTGACGATTACGCCAATTTGTGCCGCGCCGCGCTGGCGCTCTACGAAGCCACCTCCGACAGCGCCTATCTGGCGCAAGCGCGCCGTTGGGTGGCGGTGCTCGACCGCCATCACTGGGATAGGCCGGAGGGCGCCTATTTCTTCGCGGCCGACGACACATCAGACCTGATCGCGCGGGTCAAAACCGCCAGCGATGCGGCCGTGCCGTCGGGCAACGGTACGATGGTCGGGGTGCTGAGCCGGCTCGCCTTGCTGACCGGTGAGGATGATTACCGCCGGCATGCCGAGGCGATCATCGCCGTCTTCGCCGGCGAACTCGGGCGCAATTTCTTCCCGCTCGCGACCCTGATCAACAATGCCGAGCTGGCCGGGAAGCCGGTACAGATCGTCCTCGTCGGCGATCGCGCCGACCCGTCCTTCGCGGCCTTGCAGCGGGCGGTTTACGGCGTGTCGCTGCCGAACCGGGTGGTGCTTGCGGTGGCGCCCGGTGAGGCGTTGCCGCCCGGTCACCCGGCGCACGGCAAGGGGCTCGTCGGCGGTCGGACGGCGGTCTATGTCTGCGACGGCCCGGTCTGCTCATTGCCGATTACCGACCCCACGGCGCTGGTCGACAACCTGCTGGCGCTGCGCTAATGTTCGCCAAATGTTCATAGCGAGGCGGCCATGCCCTCTCTTACCATTCAGAGCCCGGTGGGGCAGACTCACGATTGACGAGAGCGACGAAGCGATCGTCGCGATCCGCTGGGCGAACGCGCCCTCCGGCAACGGCAGCAAGCTGCTCGCCGAGGCTGCGAACCAGCTCGCCGCCTATTTCAATGGCAAACTGCTGCGTTTCGATTTGCCGCTCGCTCCTGCCGGGACGCCGTTCGAGACGCGCGTCTGGTCGGCGATGCAGGCCATCCCTTACGGCAAGACGCGCTGCTACGGCGACCTCGCAATCTCCGTCGGCTCGGCGCCGCGCGCGGTCGGCCGCGCCTGCGGCAGAAACCCGATCCCGATCGTCATTCCGTGCCACCGCGTGCTGGCAAAGGGCGGCCTCGGCGGCTACAGCGGCGACGGCGGCCTCGCCACCAAAACCCGGCTGCTCGCGCTTGAGGGCGCGCTGGTTTAGAGTTTCCGGCACACTCTCGCGTCATGCCGGGCTTGACGGGGTGAAGAGAGCGGCTACGCCAACAGAGGAGAACGGCAATGGTGCAGGCGATCCGTTTTGCGAAAACCGGCGGCCCCGAGGTCCTCGAATGGCAGCAGGTCGAAATCGGCAAGCCCGGGCCGGGGCAGGTCCGGCTGCGCCACAGCGCGGTCGGGCTCAACTACATCGACACCTATCAGCGCAGCGGGCTGTACCCGATGACATTGCCGAGCGGGCTTGGTTCCGAGGCCGCCGGCATAATCGAGGAGGTCGGGCCGGGGGTCAGCGGATTGAAGGCGGGCGACCGCGTCGCCTATGCCGGGGGACCGCTCGGCGCCTATAGCGAGGCGCGGGTCATGCCGGCCGACCGGCTCGTCCCGGTCCCGGCCGGGATCACCGACGAGCAGGCCGCGGCGATGATGCTGAAGGGCATGACCGCCTGGTACCTGATCCGCCGCACCCATGCGGTCAAACGCGGCGAGACGATCCTGATCCACGCCGCGGCCGGCGGGGTCGGCCTCATCGTCTGCCAATGGGCCAAGCATTTGGGTGCGACGGTGATCGGCACGGTCGGCGACGATGAGAAGGCCGCGCTCGCCAAACGTCACGGTTGCGACCATCCGATCAACTACCGGCGCGAGGATTTCGTCGCGCGGGTCAATGAGATCACCGGCGGCCGGAAATGCCCGGTCGTCTACGATTCGGTCGGCAAGGATACGTTCTACAAATCATTGGATTGCATCGCGCCACTGGGCCTGATGGCATCGTTCGGGCAGTCCTCGGGCGCTATCGGCCCGGTCGATATTGGCATCCTTGCCGGCAAGGGTTCGCTGTTCCTGACCCGCCCGACCTTGAACACCTACACGGCGAGCCGCGAGGATCTGCTGACCGCGTCGCGCGAGCTGTTCGAGGTGGTGCTGAGCGGCGCGGTCAAGATCGCGGTCAACCAAAGCTACAAACTGCGCGACGCGGCACAGGCCCACCGCGACCTGCAGAACCGCAAGACCACCGGCTCGACCGTGTTTACGGTGTAGCTTCACTATCGTCATCCCGGCGCAGGCCGGGACCCATTCTGCCGCTCGACCGCTGCGGGGTGGGTCCCGGCCTGCGCCGGGATGACATCGCAAGCTCAGGTGTTCATCGCATCGAAGAACTCGGAATTGTTCTTCAATTCCTTGAGCTTATTGATCAGGAATTCGAGCCCGTCATTGGTGCCCATCGGCATCAACACGCGGCGCAACACCCACATCTTCGCCAGGACACCGCGGTCGACCAGCAATTCCTCCTTGCGGGTGCCCGATTTGGTGATGTCGAGCGCCGGGAAAGTGCGCTTGTCCGCCACCTTGCGATCGAGCACGATTTCCGAATTGCCGGTGCCCTTGAACTCCTCGAAGATCACCTCGTCCATGCGCGAGCCGGTATCGATGAGGGCGGTGGCGATGATCGTTAAGGAGCCGCCTTCCTCGATGTTGCGCGCCGCACCGAAAAACCGCTTCGGGCGCTGCAAGGCGTTGGCGTCGACGCCGCCGGTCAACACCTTGCCCGAGGACGGTACGACCGTGTTGTAGGCGCGCGCGAGGCGGGTGATCGAATCCAGGAGGATCACGACGTCGCGCTTGTGCTCGACGAGCCGCTTGGCCTTCTCGATCACCATCTCG
The DNA here is from genome assembly GCA_963789255.1 of uncultured Alphaproteobacteria bacterium. GTDB lineage: Bacteria > Pseudomonadota > Alphaproteobacteria > ATCC43930 > CGMCC-115725 > DATARH01. The sequence continues at coordinate 1,417,861 of CAWBJW010000002.1, forward strand.
GCAACCTGGACGTGGCGCACCGCCGGCTCGTCGAAGGTCGAGCTGATGACCTCGCCCTTGACCGAGCGGGCCATGTCGGTGACCTCCTCCGGCCGCTCGTCGATCAACAGCACGATCAGGTAGACTTCGGGATGATTGGTCGCGAGAGCGTGCGCGATGTTCTGCAGCATCACGGTCTTGCCGGTGCGTGGCGGCGACACGATCAGCGCGCGCTGGCCCTTGCCTAGCGGCGTGATCAGGTCGAGCACCCGCGTCGTCAGGTCCTTTTTCGTCGGGTCGTCCAGCTCCAGCTCGATCTTCTCTTCGGGGTAGAGCGGCGTCAGATTGTCGAAATTGATCCGGTGGCGCAGCCGGTCCGGTTCCTCGAAATTGATGCTGTTGACCTTGAGCAGCGCGAAATAGCGCTCGCCGTCGCGCGGCGAGCGGATCTGCCCTTCGACGGTATCGCCGGTGCGCAGCCCGAAGCGGCGCACCTGGTTCGGGCTGACGTAGATGTCGTCCGGCCCGGCCAGATAGTTCGCCTCCGGCGAGCGCAGGAAGCCGAACCCATCGGACAAGACTTCGAGTACGCCGTCGCCCGAGATCGGCACGTCGTTCTCGGCGAGCTGCTTCAGCACCGCGAACATCATGTCCTGCTTGCGCAGCGACGAGGCGTTCTCGATCTGCAGCTCTTCGGCAAAAGCAAGCAGCTCTGCGGGCGTGTTCCGCTTCAGTTCCTGGAGATTCATGGGATGTTTGGCCGTAATAGGGAATGCGCGATAGGAAAGGTTCGACCCGTCTTCGGGAGTGCTGCGCGGACAACGGTCCGGCTGCCGGGAAGGGGTCTGGGAGTTTGTCGGGGACCTATGAAAGACGACCGGCTGGCGGTATGGCGGCTCCCTTACTTGAAGGGAGATATGCAAGTCAAACACGATTGCAAGGGGGTTGGTTCAGCTCGAATATACCGCGTCAGGCTCAAAACGGCTTGATCACCACGAGAAACACGATCGCGATCATCACCACCGTCGGTATCTCGTTCATAACCCGATAGAAACCCGGGGAGTGGGAGAATTTTCGGGCGGCCAGGTCGCGCCGCCAATAGGCCAGCAATCCGTGGAAGACGGTCAGCAACGCGACAAGGGCGAGCTTCGCCCAAATCCAGCCGCGGTGCCAATCGACGACCCCCGGGCACGCCGCCAGCAGCAGCCCAAAACCATAGGTCAGCCCTGCCGCCGGCAGCATAATTCCGCGCAAAAGCCGCCGTTCCATGATCTCCAGCATCGCCGCGCGGCGCGAATCGGGCGGTACGCCGGCGTGGTAGACGTAGAGCCGCGGCAGGTACAGCAGCCCCGCCATCCACGCGATGACGGCAATGATGTGCAGCGCCTTCAGCGAGGGATAGGCGGCGGCGAGAATGTCGCTCACGAACCCGTCCGGGACAGCGCGCCGGGGTCTTCCGCGGATGATGCCGTTTTCTCTGCGGCGCGGACAAGATCGCCGAGAGCCGCGATGAAGCGCCGGTCGGTCCCGACCGTCGCCACCCGATGATAGCCCGGCACGCCGCAGGTTTCAGCCACGCGGCGATAGTCATGGTCGAGTTCGACCAGCGTCTCGGAATGCTCCGAAACGAACGAGATCGGCGCAACGACAACCGCAACGCCATCACGTCCCGCCCGGCGCAGCTCCTCCTCGATCGAGGGCCCGAGCCAGGCCAGCGGTCCGACCCGGCTCTGATAGCATACCAGCCAATCGAGCCCCACTCGCCCCAGCGCCCGCACCACCGCAGCAGCCGTGCACTCGACCTCGCGCGGGTAGGGATCGCCGGCGCGCACGATCTTGAGCGGCAGCCCGTGCGCGCTGAATAACAGGCGCACCGGCGCCGCGTCCGTGGCGGCAGTATCCAACGCACCGGCAATCGCGGCGGCCAAAGCCGACACAAAACCCGCGGCGGCCGGATAAGACCGGATAATCCGGGTCGCGCCATCAAGCCCTTGCCGCGCCGCCTCGTGCCGCCATAACGCAAGCGATGACCCTGTCGTCGTCGTCGAAAATTGCGGATAGAGCGGCAACAGGACGATCGCGGCCGGCCGCCACGCCTTGACAGCACCGACCGCCGCCGCGGTTAGCGGATGCCAATAGCGCATCGCCACAAAACAACGATAGCCAATGCCCAACTCCGCCTCGAGCGCCCGCGCCTGCGCCTCGGTGTTGGCAAGCAACGGCGAAGACCCGCCGAGCCGGGCGTAGATGCCGCGCGCAACCACCGCCCGACGCGCCGCAATCAGCCATGCCAGCGGCAGCCGAAGCAGCGCCGGCAGCCCGATAATCGCCCGGTCACTGAACAGATTGTAGAGAAACGGCCGCACCGCACCAGGCGAATCGGGCCCGCCGAGGTTCATCAACACAACCGCGCAACGCATCGCTTCAGGCGCTGTCGACAGGCTCGGCAAGCAGCCGCGCCAACGTGGCGACATTTTCCGGCGGAGTTTGCGGCAACACGCCGTGGCCGAGATTGAAGATGAAGGGCCCGCCGGCAAGCACGCCGCGAATCCGCGCGACCTCTTGCGCCAGCACCGATCCGCCGACGAGCAGCGCAACCGGGTCCAGATTGCCTTGCACCGCAACCAGGCCCTGCAGCTTCGCGCGGGCAACGCTCGCCGGGACCGCGCTGTCGATCCCGACCGCATCGATCCCCGTCTCCGCCGCGTAGCGCTGATAGAACAACCCGGCGCCCCGCGGAAAACCGATGACCGGGACCATCGGAAAGTCCTGTTTCAACCTGGCGACAATCCGCTGCGTCGGGTCGATCACCCAACGCTCGAAACCCGTTTCGGACAACACCCCGGCCCAGCTGTCGAACAGCTGCACCGCATCGACCCCCGCCGCGATCTGGCCCGACAGATAGGCTACAGTCGCTTCAACGAGAAGCTCGATCAGAGCGGCAAACCCGTTCGGGTCGCGAAAAGCCCAGGCCTTGGTTCGGCGAAAATCCCGGCTGGGGCCGCCCTCGACCATATAGGTCGCCACCGTCCACGGCGATCCGGCAAACCCGATCAACGCCGTTTCGGGCGGCATCCCGGCCCGGCTTCGCTGCACCGTTTCGTAAACCGCTCCCAGGCTGGAAAGTCCCGCCTCGTGCAGACCCGCGATACCGGTATCTTCCGCGATCGGCTCAAGCACCGGCCCGTCCTCGCCGAACGCAACCTTTTGTCCCAGTGCCTGCGGCACCAGCAGAATATCGGCGAACAAAATCGCCGCATCCATACCAAAACGGCGCACCGGCTGCACTGTCACCTCGGCCGCCAGCGCCGGCGTCAGGCAAAAATCGACAAAATCGCGGACCCGCATCCGCAGTGCACGGTATTCCGGCAGATACCGGCCAGCCTGACGCATCAGCCACCACGGCGGCCTTGCCAATGTTTCGCCAGCGAGCGCACGCAACAGTGGCTTCGATCGTCCACCAGGTCTTTGGACTCTTCCAACTTCCATAATATTTTTAGAATCTAAATGATGTGGTTGATGATGAAGATGGGTCGAAGAAACCGGGGATTAACGGGTATTCCCGAAATTTTCCCGGATCGCCACCGCTTGCGTAAGGTTTGCGGCAGCCTGTGTACAAGGCTAGAATCGGGTGGCCGGCCGGGGTCTGGAAGGGCGACGACCGCGTATAAAACCGGAAGAACAGGGTCGGCGATCCGACTTTGCCCGATCGGCCGGGGATGGGGACAATGGTGTTTGTGCGGTTGATAACGGCTAGGTTAGCGAATCCGGATCGGGGGCAAAAACCGTCGGCGGAAGGGAAACTGTGGGTTTCGCCCGCTTGGCGCCGATCGATCCACAGGGTTGAGCGGATCGCGCTCGGGGCGAGGGTATCGTGGCGCTGACCCGGTTTCATCTTCATCTCGTTTCCGATTCGACCGGCGATACTGTCCATTCCGTCGCGCGCGCTTGCCTCGTCCAGTTTGATGAAGCCCAGGCTATCGAGCATGTCTGGAGCATGGTGCGCACCCGCAGTCAGATTGATCGCGTGCTCGCCGGCATCGAGGCCAATCGTGGTCTTGTCCTCTTTACCATGGTAGACGACGCCCTGCGGCACGTCTTGCAGGACGGATGCCGGCGGTCCCAGGTGCCGGCGATCCCGGTGCTCGATCCGGTCATCAGCGCGCTCGCGTCCTATCTGGGCCGTGAGAGCCGCGGCTTGCCCGGCAAACAGCATCTGCTCGACAGCGAGTATTTTGGCCGCATCGATGCGATGACCTTTGCCATCAACCACGATGATGGTCAATCGAGCTGGGGAATCAACGATGCCGATGTCTGCCTGGTCGGCGTGTCGCGCACCTCGAAGACGCCGACCTGCCTGTATCTCGCCAATCGCGGCGTCAAGGCGGCGAATGTTCCGTTCGTGCCGGGGGTGCCGCTGCCGCCGGAGTTGCTGCATGCCGAGAAGCCGCTGATCGTCGGGCTGACCAACGACCCTGAACGGTTGATTCATCTGCGCCGCAACCGGCTCAGCATGCTCGATCACGACGAGGCCACCGATTATACCGATCTCGAGGCGGTACGCGCCGAGGTCCGCGAGGCGCGGCGCATCTTCGCCGAGCATCATTGGCCGGTCATCGACGTGACCCGCCGCTCTATCGAAGAAACCGCATCGTCGGTCTCCAGATTGCTGACGCGCCGTCATGGCGGCGATGGCTGAGGGGTTGATCCTTGCCTCGGCGAGTGCGGCGCGGGCGGCCCTGCTGCGGGCGGCGGGAATCGCCTTCGCAATCGAGCCGGCAGGGATCGATGAAGCCCGGCTGAAGCGCGCCGCGCGCTGCGCCGGCGATTCGGCGATCGATTGTGCGGCTGCCCTGGCAACAGCAAAGGCCTGCGTTGTTTCCGATCGCATTCCGCAAGCCCTCGTCATCGGCGCCGATCAGGTTCTTGTGGTGGGATCGGAATGGTTCGACAAGCCCGCCGATCTCGGCGAAGCGGAGGCGCAGTTGCGGGCATTGCGCGGCCGAACCCATATGCTGGCGACCGCCGTGTGCGTTGCGTGCGGCGGGGCGCCGCTGTGGCGCGCGACAAGCGCACCGGAAATGACGATGCGGCAGTTCAGCGAGGGGTTTCTTGAGTGGTATATTGCCGCCGAAGGCGAGGTTCTGCTCGGCTCGGTCGGTGCCTATCGCCTGGAGGGCAGGGGCGTGCAGCTGTTCTCGCGAATCGTCGGCGACCACTTCGCCGTCCTCGGACTGCCGCTGATCGAGTTGCTCGGCTTTCTGCGCGAGCAGGGCGTGGTGTTGAGATGAGGACCGGCGAGTGAGGATCACCGGCAGGACGCTGCTCGCCGGGATCATGGGCTGGCCGGTCGCCCACTCGCGCTCCCCGGCATTGCATAATTTCTGGCTCGACGAGCACCGGATCGACGGGGTCTATGTACCGCTGCCGGTCCGTCCCGAACGGCTCGCGCAGGCCCTGCGGGCGCTGCCGGCGCTCGGTTTTCGCGGCTGCAACCTGACATTGCCGCACAAGCAGGCGGCGCTGTCGATCGTCGACCGGGTCGACCCGCTCGCCCGGCGCATCGGCGCGATCAACACGGTCGTCGCCGGGGCTGACGGCAGCCTGGAGGGGCGCAATACCGATGCCTACGGGTTTCGCGAAAACCTGCGCGACAGCGTCCCGGACTGGAACCCCGCGGCCGGCCCCGCGACCGTGCTCGGCGCCGGCGGTGCTTCCCGCGCCGTCGTGGCGGCGCTGATCGAAGCCGGCGTTGCGGAGATCCGGCTGGTGAACCGCACGCTGGCGCGTGCCGAACGGGTTGCCGAGGAAGTTGCGGCTCCGCCCAGCCGGATGTCGATTCACCCGTGGCATGGGCGTGACGCCGCGCTGCAGGATGCCGGGCTTCTGGTCAACACGACGAGCCTCGGCATGACCGGCGAGCCGGAATTGGAAATCGATCTCTCGCGATTGCCGCTGACCGCGGTTGTCGTCGACATCGTTTATGTCCCGCTCGAAACGGCATTGCTGGCGGCGGCGCGGCGGCGCGGCCTTCGCACCGTCGATGGTCTCGGCATGTTGCTGCATCAGGGCCGACCGGGGTTCGAGGCGTGGTTCGGGACAGCGGTGCAGGCGACCCGCAATTTGCGCGCGGCCGTTCTGACGACGCTCGCCGTGCCGCGGTGATCATCCTCGGCCTCACCGGTTCGATCGGGATGGGAAAAAGTAACGCCGCGGCGACGCTGCGGCGCCTCGGCGTGCCGTTGTTCGATGCCGACGCGACGGTCCACCGGCTGCTCGGACCGGGCGGCGCCGCAGTCGAAGCGGTCGAAGCGGTGTTTCCCGATGTCCGCAACGAAGCGGGCGGGATCGATCGTCGGCGATTGGGCCGGCTGGTGTTCGGAGACCCGCCGGCGTTGCGTCGGCTCGAAGGGATCCTTCATCCGATGGTTCGGCGCGCCGAAGCGCGGTTTGTGGCGCGGGCCCGGGCCCGGCACGAGCCGCTCGTCGTGCTCGACATCCCGCTCCTGTTCGAGAGCGGTGGCATCGAGCGCTGCGATTTCGCGTTGGTGGTCACCGCGCCGCTACGGCTGCAACGCGAACGGGTGATGCGCCGGCCGGGAATGAGCGAAGATCGCTTTGCGAAAATCCTGCGGGCTCAGATGCCGGATCGCGAAAAACGGCGGCGGGCCGATTTTGTCGTCGCGACCGCGCTTGGCCGCGGCGCGACGTTTCGGGGGCTGAAGGCGATTGTCAGAGCGCTGCGGCAGGCGCCGCCCGCGCGGCGGGGCCGGGGGGAAAGACGATGCGCGAGGTTGTGATCGACACCGAAACCACGGGTCTCGACCCGCGGGACGGGCACCGGATCGTCGAGATCGCGTGTCTCGAACTGATTCGCCATGTGCCGACCGGGCGGAAGTTTCACCGCTACGTCAATCCGGAGCGCGATATTCCGGCAGACGCTGTCGGGGTCCACGGGCTGACTGCCGGGTTTCTCGCCGGGCATCCGCCTTTCGCGGCGATCGCTGACGAAATGGCGGCCTTTATCGCCGGCGACCGGCTGGTCATTCACAACGCCGAATTCGATCTTGCGTTTATCAACGCCGAACTGGCGCGGCTTGGCCGCGGCCCGCTCGCCTGTCCCTTTGTCGATACGCTCGCGGTGGCGCGCCGCCGGTTTCCGGGCGCGCCCGCCAGCCTGGACGCGCTGTGCCGGCGCTTCGCGATCGACCTGTCGGCGCGCGACAAGCATGGCGCCGAGGTCGATTGCGGCCTCCTGGCCGCGGTTTACATCGAGCTGCTCGGCGGCAGGCAGCCGGGCCTCGACTTTGCCGCGATCGGTCTCGATGATGTCGCCGACAGGATTGGCGCGCCGCACGATCGCCCGCCGCTTCCGGCGCGCCCGCACGCGCCCTCGGTCGAAGAGCTGGCAGCGCACCGGGCAATGTTGGCCGCGATCGCCTCGCCGCTGTGGCTCGATGCGGGCTGATTGCGGCAGGGATCAGGCGGTGGCGCCGGCAGGCGCCGGATTGCCTCCCGAGGCTGTGGCGGCATTGCGCCGCAGCAGCTCGCCAAAATCGATCGGGTTGATCATCAGCGGCGGAAATCCGCCATCGCGCGTCGTCTCGGCGATGATGTTTCGGGCAAACGGAAAGAGCAGCCGCGGCGTCTCGACCAGCACCACCGGGCTCAGCAGTTCCTGCGGCACGTTGCGGACCGTGATCAGCCCGGCGTAGGCGAGCTCGACGAGGAACAGCGCCTCGCCCTGCACCTTGGCGCTGGCATTGATCGTCAGCACGACCTCGTAATTCTCCGGGCCCATGCTCTGTGCCTTGACATCGACATTGATCTCGACCGAAGGCGGGGCGCTCTGCTGTCTTAGGCTGGCCGGTGCACGCGGGTTCTCGAATGACAAGTCTTTGATGTATTGGGCATTGATGAGCAGCTGCTGTGCTTGTGTCGGTTCGGCCGCCGCCGGTAGCGGAGCCGATGGACCGTTGCCTGTCGCCTCTTGCGCCATGATCGTCTCCGAGCGGCCTGAGCACCTTGGCTAGCACGGATGGCATGATCGTATCAATCGGGCGCGCCGCGGCGCGCCGATCGGGCAGCCGCAGCGCAGTCGGGGCGGCAGCGCTTGCCGGCGGCCCGATGACAGCCTATCTACCTTGGCACCCACCCGTCCCCGGGCCGTTCCGGGATAAGCGCAGGGACCCGGAAGAGATGGATGATTTCTCGCATTACTTCGACATCGTCCTGTTTGCGATGGTGGCGGGGTTCCTGGTCCTGCGGCTGCGCAGCGTCCTCGGCCGCCGCACCGGACATCAGGGACAGCCCGATCCGGTGTTGCGGCGGGCCGAGGCGCCAGCGGACAAGCTGGGAGACAAGGTGGTTGCGCTCGGCAACCGCGTCCCGCCGCCGCCGCCCGTGGTTACCGCCACGCCGGCCGACGCCGTCGCGGTGGGCGTGGAGCGCATCCGCGCCGCCGATCCGAGCTTCGACCCGGCGCATTTCGTCGACGGCGCGCGGGTCGCCTTCGGGATGGTCGTCGATGCCTTCGCCGGCGGCGACAAGGCGCGACTGCGACCGCTGTTGAGCGATGATGTCTACAAGCCGTTTGCCGCCGCGATCGACGAGCGTGGCGCGGCGGGGGAGAAACTCGAGACGCGCATCCTGCAGCTCAAGCGCCTGGACATCACCGAGGCCGGCATCACCGGCCGCGTCGCACGGGTCACGGTCAAGTTCGTCTCGGATCAGATCAATGTGTTGCGCGCCCATGACGGCAGCATCGTCGATGGCGATCCCGATCACGGGATCGAAAAGACCGATTTCTGGAGCTTTGCCCGCGACACCGGCTCGGCCGACCCGAACTGGGTCCTGGTGGCGACCGCCAGCGGCTGACCCGGGCACAAAATCGCGTCATTCCGGGGCGTTCCCGTTCAGTTGTTCGGCGGCGCTGCGCTCCCTGTGTTGGCGCAAGCGCTTGAGAGGGTGCCGAAATGGCCGAGCCGGCGCGCGTCGCGCTGTTGGTGACCTGCCTCGTCGATCTGTTCCGGCCGAGCGTCGGCTTTGCTGCGGTCGCCTTGCTGGAGGCGGCCGGCTGCACGGTCGAGGTGCCCCGCGCCCAGACCTGCTGCGGCCAGCCGGCCTTCAATTCGGGCGACCGCGGCGACGCCAAGGCGATCGCCCGGCAGGTCATAGCGGCTTTCGCCGGCTATGACTATGTGGTCGCACCGTCGGGCTCCTGCGCCGGCATGGTCAAGGTGCATTACCCCGAGCTGTTCGCCGACGACCCGGCGCTGCGGGTAGAGGCCGAGGAACTGGCATCGCGAACCTTCGAACTGGTCTCGTTTCTGGTCGATGTCCGCGGCATGACCGAGGTTGCCGCGCGCTGGGAGAAGAGCGCAACCTACCATGACGGCTGTTCCGGGCTGCGCGAGCTCGGCGTCAAGGCGCAGCCGCGCCATCTGCTCGCCGCGGTCGCGGGCCTGCGCCTTTGCGAGCTGCCGGGGGCGGAGGTGTGCTGCGGCTTTGGCGGCACGTTCTGCGTCAAATACCCGGAAATTTCTGACAAGATGGTCAGCGACAAGGCGGCCGACATCGCCGCGACCGGGGCCGATGCGGTGCTCGCCGGCGATCTCGGCTGCCTGTTGAACATCGCCGGCAAACTGTCGCGGCTCGGCATCCCGGTCGAAGTGCGCCACATCGCCGAGGTGTTGGCCGGGATGGCCGATGGGCCCGCGATCGGCGCGCCCGGCTCATAGCGCGAGCATGCAACCGACCAGCCACAGCTTTCCCGCCAACGCCCGCGCCGGGCTCGCCGACCCGGTGTTGCAGCGGGCGCTCGGCCTGGCGCGCACCGGGTTTCCGGCGCGCCGCCGGCAGGCGATCGAGCGGCTGCCCGAATTCGAGGCGCTGCGCGAGGAAGGGCGGGCGATCAAGGACCACACGCTCGCTCATCTCGATTTCTATCTCGAGCTCTACGAGCGCAACGTCACGGCCGCCGGCGGGCGGGTCCATTGGGCGCGCAATGCCGAGGAGGCGCGCGAAGCGGTGCTCGACATCTGCCGCGCGGCCGGCGCCAGGATCGTCACCAAGGGAAAATCGATGGTCGCCGAGGAGATCGCGCTCAACGATCATCTCGAAAGGAACGGCATCACCCCCATCGAGACCGATCTCGGCGAATACATCATCCAGCTGCGCCACGAGCCGCCGAGCCACATCATCGCGCCGGCGATCCACCTGATGAAGGAGCAGGTCGCCGACGCCTTCCGCGCGGCGCATAGCGGGCTCGATCCGGACCGCGCGCTCGATGAGCCGCGCGCCCTGTGCGACGAGGCGCGCACGATCTTGCGCCCGCATTTCCTCGCCGCCGATGTCGGCATCACCGGCGCCAATTTCCTGGTCGCAGAGACCGGCTCCAGCATCATCGTCACGAACGAGGGCAATGGCGATCTGACCCAGACCCTGCCGCGGGTCCACATCGTCGTGACCAGCCTGGAAAAGATCGTACCGACGCTGGAAGACGCGGCGACCCTCTACGCCTCCTGGCGCGCTCGGCCACGGGCCAGGAATTCTCGTCCTACACGACGGTCTCGACCGGGCCGCGCCTGCCGGGCGATCTTGACGGTCCCGACGAGTATCATGTCGTGCTGCTCGACAACGGCCGCACCGGGCTCCTCGGCGGCGAGTTCCAGGACATGCTGCGCTGCCTGCGCTGCGCTGCCTGCCTCAACCATTGCCCGGTCTATGCCGCGGTCGGCGGGCACGCCTATGGCTGGGTCTACCCCGGGCCGATGGGCGCGGTGTTGACCCCGGCGCTGGTCGGCCTCGGCGAAGCCGGCCACCTGCCGAACGCCTCGACCTTCTGCGGCCGCTGCGAGGAGGTCTGCCCGGTCAAGATCCCGCTGCCGAAGATGATGCGGCACTGGCGCGCGCGCGAGTTCGCGCAGGCCCTGAGCCCGCCGGTCTACCGCTCGGGACTGCGGCTGTGGGCCTGGGTGGCGGCAAGGCCGGCGCTCTACCATGCGCTCGTCGAAGTGAAGGCGCGGCTGCTCGGCTGGCTCGGCAAGCCGCACGGCCGCTTCCGCAGCATGCCCTTGGCCTCCGGCTGGACCCTGGTGCGCGACCTGCCGGCGCCCGAGGGCCGCAGCTTCCATAGCCTGTGGACGGAGCGCCAGCGCGCCAACGGGTCGCGGTAGGCTGCCGAAGATGCGCGCCGCTAACATATGGGCAGCCGTTGTGAGCGCTCTCTGGGCAGTCTGGTTGTGGATTAGTATCGATCTGCTCGAAGGCATAGCTTTACAACGAGTTGTAGGATATCCAAGCGCTAACCAATTCTCGGGTTATATTCGCCTGCCTGCCGCTGTGGTTATTATAATATCACTATCGGCTATAATTTTAAATTGCATCAGCCGATGGAGTGCTGCTAGGTCGATCATACTAGGAGTTCTTGTCTACATTGGCGTTTCTGCTGCTGCTCCCTTGCGTGCTCTTTTCTGGCGGAGGCGTGTGACCGCGATGAGCGCGCGCGACGACATCCTGGGCGGCGTCCGTCGCGCGTTGAAGCGCGGGCCGCTGCCTGCGGCGAGCGAGGACGCTCTCGCCGAGCAGGTCGCCGCCCATCGCCGCAACCTGATCCCGGCGCGCGCTGCGGCGCTCGATCATCGCGCGCGGATCGACCTCTTCGTCGCGATGGCCGAGGAGGTGCAGACGACGGTCGCGCGCGTCGCCTCGGACAGCGCCGTGCCAGCCGAGGTGGCGCGCTATCTCGCGGCCGAGAACCTGCCGGCCGAACTGGTCATGGCGCCCGATCCGGCGCTCGCTGCGATCCCCTGGGAGGCCCGGCCCCTGCTCGGCATCCGGCGCGGCCGGGCCGAGGCGGGCGATGCGGTGTCGCTGACCCCGTGCCTCGCCGCCATCGCCGAGACCGGCACGCTGATGCTGGTGTCGGGTGCCGATACGCCGACGACGCTCAACTTCCTGCCCGACACGCACATCGTCGTGCTGCGCGCCGGGCAGGTCGTGGCGAGCTATGAGGACGGCTGGGATCTGGTCCGCGCCGGCGCGGCTTGGCCGCGCACCGTCAATTTGATCACCGGACCGTCGCGCACCGGCGATATCGAGCAGCGCATCCAGCTCGGCGCGCACGGGCCGCGCCGGCTCCATATCGTGCTCGTCGACGAGCCGGAGGTTACCGCCGATGCGCCGCCTCAGGGCTGACGATCGCGGGCTGTGGCAGCATGCGGTGCGCGATGTCGCACCGCTGCCCGGGCGGCCGCAATATCACCCTCCCCCGCAAGCGGGGGAGGGAAGGGCGGGGGCAGAAGCTGGCGAGATGCCCGTTCCATCGGCTGCCTCGCCTGCCACCGCGGCCAGGCGCCCGCCGCAAGCGGCTGCCGAAACCCTCCCGCCGCTCGATCGCTTTGCCGGGGTCGATCGCGCCACCGCCGAGCGGGTGAAGCGCGGCCGTTATCCGGTCGAGGCCCGGCTCGACCTGCACGGCATGACCCAGGAAGAGGCGTACCGTGCGCTGTCGGGCTTTGTCGGCCGCTCGCGCGCCGCCGGCCGGCGCTGCCTCCTGGTCATCACCGGCCATGGCCGGATGAGCGGCGGCGTCCTCAAAGCGGCGGTGCCGCGCTGGCTCGGAGACCCTGGGCTGCGCCATCATGTGCTGGCGATCGCCCCGGCCCAGCAGCGCGACGGCGGCACCGGCGCGCTCTATGTGCTGCTGCGGCGATTGGCGCATTAAACCCCGTCCGGCAACCGCCCCGCCTCTGGGTCCAGGTGACGGCGCAGCCGGCTCGCCGCGGCCAGCGCGAAGCGCAGGGTCAGGGCGCGCCGCCGGGCCGGAGCGAGCGGGGTCAGGGCGCCATGGCGCAGCACCGCCGCGCCAAAGGCGTCCGCCACTATGAGGCCACATTCTTTGGGGATGAGGAGCAGGGGAAATTCGTTGGATACAGCGAAGTAGAGCCGATCCGCGAACTCCCGATAGAAGGCCCATTTGCGATCGGCGCGAAAATCGGCGACCGAGCTCTTGATCTCGATGATCAAGAGATCGCCCGTCTTGCCGAGCGCGAGGATGTCGGCGCGGCGGCGGTTGGCAAGCGGAAATTCCACGAGGCTCGCATAGCCGAGCTGCCCGAGTGCGCGGCAGATGCCGCGTGCCAGCGCCACCGCCGCGGGCTGGGCGGCGCTCATCGCGCGGTTCGCCCTTTGGCGAACCCCGGGGCTGGCGTAGGTTGCGTCATGAGGCGCCCGGATAAAGGGGCGGACAAGGACGGAGATCGGAGATGGGGTTGTCCAAGGCGGGTTTCCTGCGAGCGGCCTGGAGCCTCGCCTGGCCATACTGGCAATCGGATGAAAAATGGGCGGCCCGCGGGCTGCTCGCCGCCGTGGTCGCGCTGAACCTGATCTCGGTGTGGATTAATGTGCGCCTCAATCTGTGGAACCGGGATTTCTACGATGCCCTGCAACAATACGATTGGGCGCGGTTCTGGTGGGAGTTCGCCGTCTTCGGCATGATTGCCGCGGCCTGGATCACGGTCGCCGTCTACCAGCTTTATCTGCGGCAGATCCTTCATATCCGCTGGCGGCGCTGGATGACCGAGCGCTTCCTCAAGCGTTGGCTGAATGCCCAGGCCTATTACCGCATCCAGCTCGACCAGTTCGACGACCGACAACCCCGACCAGCGCATCGCCGACGATTTGGACAGCTTCGCCTCGGTCACGCTCGGTCTGTCGCTCGGTCTGATGAACTCGGCCGTCACCCTGGCATCGTTTTTGTTTATCCTGTGGAGCCTGTCAGGTTCGCTGACGATCCCGCTGTGGGGCGCCTCGCACATCGCGATCCCGGGCTATCTGGTGTTTGCCGCCCTGGTCTATGCGATCGTCGGCTCGTTGCTGACCCACTGGATCGGCCGCCCGCTCGCCGGTTTGCTGTTCAACCAGCAGCACTACGAGGCCGATTTCCGTTTCAGCCTGGTGCGGCTGCGCGAGCATGCCGAGAGCGTTGCGTTCTATGGCGGCGAGGAACGCGAGTACGGGGTGTTCGACGGCCGCTTTTCCCGCGTCGTGGGCAATTGGTGGGACATCATCCGGCGGCGCAAGAAGCTGTCCTGGTTCACCACCGGCTATGCGCAGGTGGCGGTGATCTTTCCGTTCCTGGTTTCCGCGCCGCGCTATTTCGGCAAGCAGATCAAGCTCGGCGGGCTGATGCAGGTGATCTCGGCATTCGGGTCGGTGCAGGATTCGATGTCGTTCATTGTCTCCAGCTACACCGAGATTGCCCAGTATCGGGCGATCGTCGAGCGGCTCGCCGGTTTTGGCGCCCGGGTCGACGGGATCGCCGCCGAGCGGCAGGGGCCGCAGCCGATCGCGATCGAGCGGGGCGGCGCCGGCGTCGATGTCTCCGGCCTCGATCTTCGCCTGCCGGGCGGCGAGATGTTGCGTGACGACATCGCGCTGGCGGCGCGGCCGGGCGATCCGGTGCTGGTCACCGGACCGTCGGGTTCGGGCAAGAGCACCCTGCTGCGCGCCCTCGCGGGGCTTTGGCCGTTCGGCGCCGGCCGCATCCGGATCGGCGCCGGCCGCGCGCTGTTCCTGCCGCAACGGCCGTATTTGCCGCTCGGGACGCTGGCCGACGCGCTCGCCTATCCGGATCTCGCCGCGGCGCATGACCGGGCGGAGCTGGAGGCGGCATTGCGGGCGGTCGGGCTGCCCTACCTCGTCGATCGGCTCGACGTGGAAGGGATTTGGGCGCAGCGCCTGTCGGGCGGCGAGCAGCAGCGCCTCGGCTTTGCCCGGGTGCTGCTGGCGCGCCCCGAGATCGTGTTTCTCGACGAGGCGACCTCGGCGCTCGACGAGGCCGCGGAAGCGAGCTTGTACCGGCTGCTGCGCGAAGCCGAATGGCAGCCGACGATCGTCAGCGTCGGCCATCACGGCACGCTGAAACGCTTCCACGAGTTGGTTATCGATCTCGGCCGCTACGAGGTAACCGCGGTGGCGGCGGGGAATTAGTACCACAATGAGCGATGACGACGATCCATTGCGCCGCGTCCGCCTCGACAAGCTCGAAACGCTGCGCGGCATCGGGATCGACCCCTATCCGGTCAGCTTTTCGCGGACCCATCAGGCGGCCGAACTCGACGAGCGCTATGCCGCTTTGGCGGCGGGCGCCGAGACCGACGATCGGGTGCGGGTCGCCGGGCGTGATCCGCGCGTCGCGCAACAGCGGCATGTTCATCGATCTGCACGATGCCTCGGGCAAGATCCAGATCTTCAGCCACAAGGATTTTCTCTCGGCCGAGACGATGGCGCTGCTGCGCCTGTTCGATATCGGCGATCTGATCGGGGTCGAGGGTCTGATCCGCCGCACGCCGCGCGGCGAGCTGACGGTCAATGCCGCGGCGCTGACGATGCTCGCCAAGGCGCTGCGCCCGCTGCCGGAAAAATACCATGGCCTGGCCGATATCGAGCTGCGCTACCGGCAGCGCTATCTCGACCTGATCATGAACCCGCAGAGCCGCGAGACATTGCGCCGGCGCAGCCGCGTTGTTGCGGCGATGCGCGCCTGGCTGCTCGCCCGCGACTATCTCGAAGTCGAGACGCCGATGCTGCATACGATCCCCGGCGGGGCGACGGCGCGCCCGTTCGTGACCCACCACAACGCGCTCGATATCGAGCTTTATCTGCGCATCGCGCCCGAATTGCATCTGAAGCGGCTGGTGGTCGGCGGGCTCGCCGACAAGGTGTTCGAGATCAACCGCTGCTTTCGCAACGAGGGCCTGTCGCCGCGCCACAACCCCGAATTCACCACGCTCGAGCTTTACGAGGCCTATGTCGATTACACCGCGATGATGACGCTGACCGAAGAGATCGTCGCGCACGTCGCCGAAGCGGCGACGGGCGGGTTGCGCATCGCCTATGGGGGTACCGCGATCGACCTTTCGCCGCCGTGGCCGCGCCGCAGCATGGCCGAACTGGTGCTCGAAGCGACCCGCGTCGACTTCCTGGCGATCGGCGATGCGGCGGCCGCGCGCACTGCCGCCGAGCGTCTCGGTTGCGCTCTCAGCGGCACGGAGAGTTGGGGCCAGGCGCTCGAAGCGGCCTTCGCCGCGCGGGTCGAGGACCGCTTGATCCAGCCGGTGCACGTGACCGGCTTTCCGCGCGACATCTCGCCGCTCGCCAAGGCCGACCGCAACGATCCGCGCCTCGTCGAGCGGTTCGAGACCTATGTCTATGGTTGGGAGATCGCCAACGCCTTCTCCGAGCTCAACGACCCGCTCGACCAGCGGGCCCGCTTCGAGGCGCAGATGCTGGCCCGCGCGGCGGGCGATGAGGAAGCGCAGCCGCTCGACGAGGATTACGTGCTGGCGCTCGAATACGGGCTGCCGCCGTGCGGCGGGCTCGGCATCGGCATCGACCGGCTGGTCATGCTCTTGACCGACAGCCCGTCGATCCGCGACGTGATCGCCTTCCCGACATTGCGGCCGCGCTGAACCGACGCTGCAATCAGATGCAGCGAATTGTCCAGACGGTCACCGGGTTGTCCTCGTCGATCGCCCGGTCCAGACCGCCTTTATGGCTTTCCGAGTTGACCACGTAGTAGCCCTTGGGGCAGACCCGGCTCGCCAGATGCCGGTTGGCAGCCGTTCCGCCTTCGGCGACCGCGGGGCTCTCGATCCGGAAAGTCCGGTCGTTGACCCGGCTCGCCGCCGACTGGGTGCAGGCGGCGAGCAGCAGCAAAGCAAGGAGCAGCAGAGGGCGCATCCGAAAATCCATTCCGATCGATCATCGCGCGTCCGAATTTACGACACCTTGCCGTGAACAACCAAGAGGCAGAACTTGCGCCGAGGTTGCCGGCGGTTCGCGAAACCGTGTCTTGCCAAGAGCAAGCTGCGCTGTTTCGCTGATTTGCGAGCGTTTTGCGAAAATGGGAGGAGCCAATGCGCGGCGATCCGACGTTGCGGTCCTGGCTGCACCGGGCGGCAGGCTGCGCCTTGGCGTTGATGCTGGCCGGCTGCCTCCAGCCGCCGCCCAGGCCGGCCGCATCGGCGCCGGTGGCGGCGGTGGCGCCGCTGGCGGCGGGTATGGCGCGGATCTGGTTCTACCGCGATTTTGAACCGTCGGTCAGCCTCAATCTGGCGGCCGTCTCGCTCAACGGTGCGCTCGCCGGCTACGCCCAGCCCGACGGGAGCGTCTTCTATCGCGATGTTCCGGCGGGGCATTACCATATCACCGTCGCGAGCGTCGGCACGGACTTCAACCAGGCCAAGGATGTGGATCTCGCGCCCGGGCAGGAGGCATATGCGAAAATCCTTGGCGAGGATGCTTGGCAATCGACCGGCGGCGACACGAGTTCGTTCCATCGCGACACCTTTTATGTCTCGCTGGTGCCGCCGCAGATCGCACGTGTCGAGCTTGCCGCCCACCCGCTCGGCGGCGGCTGATCCGACCGAGGCGCTGCCCCTGCCGTCTAGCGGGCGCCATCTCCCCGCGCGCGATGAAACCGGGCGAGGAAGTTCCGGGTGCGCGGGTTTTCGGGGTTTTCGAGGACCGCGCCGGGCGGGCCGATTTCGACGATGACGCCGTCGCTCATGAAGGCGACAGCGTCCGCGACTTCATGCGCGAAGCCGATCTCGTGGGTGACGATCACCATCGTCATCCCTTCGTCGGCCAGCCGCTCGATGACGCCGAGCACTTCGCCGACCAGTTCGGGGTCGAGCGCCGAGGTGACCTCGTCGCACAACATCACTGCCGGCCCCATCGCCAACGCACGGGCGATCGCCACCCGCTGGCGCTGCCCGCCCGAGAGGTGGGTCGGATAGGTGTCGGCCTTGTCGGCGAGCCCGACCTTGGCGAGCAGCTCGCGGCCCTCGGATTCGGCGGCGCGCCGGTTCATGCCTTTGACGATGATCGGGCCGGCGGTGACGTTGTGCAGCGCGGTCATGTGCGGAAACAGGTTGAAGTGCTGGAACACCATGCCGGTCGCGGCGCGGAAGGCGGCGAGTTCGCGGTCGGCGGTGCTGCGGCGCCGGCCGGCGCCGAAGCGCATCTCGCGCGCGCCGACGCGGATCAGCCCGCGATCGGGATCTTCGAGCAGGTTGATGCAGCGCAACAGCGTCGATTTGCCGGCACCGGAAGGGCCAATGATGGCGATGACCGCGCCGCGCTCGACCCTGAGCGACACCCCTTTCAGCACCGCGACCGGTCCGAAGGATTTCCACAGATCGGCGATCTCGATCATCGGCCGAAGGTCCGCGTCGCCCATCGCCGCGGCCTTAGTCGGCGCGGGCGAGCCGGTGCTCGACCCCCTGCGCCAGCAGGGTCAGCGGGAACAGCACGAGGAAATAGAGGATCGCCACCATCGTATAAACTTCGAGCGGCCGGTAGGTCGCGGCGGTGATCATCTGACCGTCATAAAGCAGATCGGCAACCGCGATCGTCGAGACCAGCGAGGTATTCTTGAGCTGGATGATCGACTGGTTCATGAAGGGCGGGATCATTCGCTTGACCGCTTGCGGCAGGATGACGTGGCGCATCACCTGCGCGCGGCGCATGCCGACGGCGCGCGCCGCGTCCCACTGGCCGCGCTCGATCGAATTGACCCCGCCGCGCACGATCTCGGCATAAAACGCACCGGTGTAGAGCGACAGCACCAGCGTCGCTGCAACAGTGGCCGGAATGTCGATCCCAAGGATGACCGGCAGCGCATAGTAGAACCAGATGATCTGCACCAGGAGCGGCGTGCAGCGGAAGATTTCGACATAGGCGACGAGCGGCGCGGTCAACAGTTTGTTGCGCGACAGCCGCAACAGCCCGGTCGCCAGGCCGATCGCGCCGCCTAAGAGGATCGTGCCGATCGTGTAGAGGATCGTGACCCCGAGCCCCAAGAGGATGAGTTCGCGATAGTGCCACAGGAACGAAAAGTCCCAGGCGTAGGCCGGAGGCGACATGCCGGGCTACTCCCTCCCCCCCAATGGCGCTTTACACAAAAGCCCCCATTTACGGCGTCATTCCGGGGCGCCGCGCAGCGGCGAACCCGGAATCCAGGAACACGAGCCGGTATGCATGGATTCCGGGTTGCCTCGCTTCGCTCGGCCCCGGAATGACGAATTGTTGTGTAAAGTCGCCAATGGGGAGCGGGTTGTTGAATTACAGCTGCACATCGGCCGGCACGTCCTCGGGCTTGACGCCGTTGATCGCGAGGCCCGCATACAGCCACTCGCGGATCTGCTGGATGCCGCGGTTGTAATCGACCCAGGCGTTGAGGAAATCGCGCCAATCCTTGTTGTCTTCCTTGCGCACGCCCATGCAGGTCGGCAATTGGATGGTCGGGTGGTGCAGCATCTGGAACTTGCCGAGCGCCGGGTTCTTCTTGACCGCGGTGAGACCGAGATTGACCGCAAGGATCACGCAGTCGGCGCGTCCCGACTGCACCGCGAGGATGCAATCGTCGCGGTTGGCGAGCGCGATCAGCGTCGCATGCGGGGCGAAGCGGCGTGCCGCGATCTCGTGCACCGAGCCGATATCGAAGGCAACTTTGACCGAGGGCTTGTTGAGATCGGCCCAGTTCGTCGCGGTGAACCCCTTGCGTCCGACCATGCCGAAGCCGTGCAGATAGAACGGGTGGGTGAAGTCGATGACCAGCGCGCGCAGCGGTGTCGGGTTCAGCGCGAAGGCGAGGTCGATCTTGTTCGCCTCCAGATCGAG
This sequence comes from uncultured Alphaproteobacteria bacterium, assembly GCA_963789255.1. Taxonomy (GTDB): domain Bacteria; phylum Pseudomonadota; class Alphaproteobacteria; order ATCC43930; family CGMCC-115725; genus DATARH01. The sequence continues at coordinate 1,437,529 of CAWBJW010000002.1, forward strand.
CACCGAGTTGCCGTAGGTCGATTCGACGTATTCGACCTTGGCGTCGAAAATGCCGGCGATGTCCTTGGTCATGTCGATGCACATGCCGGTCCAGGCGCCGGTGGCGAGATCCTTGTTGAAGTAGGGCGCCTCGCCGGGCAGCGCGGCGATGCGCAGCAGCTTGCCGCCTTTGACCCGCTGCAATGTCGAGTCGGCCGACTGGGCCTGGGCGCTCGCCGCGCTGGCGAGCAGGGCGCCGGCGCCGGCGCTGGCCGCGGCGCTGGCGGCGAAGTGACGACGAGACAGCATGGAACCCTCCCCAATTCGATCTCGCGGTGCCGGTTGGCCCCGGCAAAAACCGCGCCAAAGCCTAGCAAGCCGCGCGCTCGCTCGATACCGGAAAAGTCGGATGTTGCCCGGGCGCCTCCGGCGGGTTAGAGGCTGGGCCGGGAAAGGAGCCTTTGCCATGCCGGTCAACAAGCCGCATCTCGAATTCCACGCCGTCGATATGAGCGGCGGTTGGCGCACCCCGCCCGGCTACCCCGCGGGGATCGAGCAGAAGATCCTCGCCGGCACGCTCGACGAGGCGCAGCAGCGCGGCAGCCGCACCCGTCTGTTGCGCTTCGCCCCAGGGGTGTTCACGACCGCGCCGTTCGTCCACGATTATTGGGAGGAAGTCTATCTGCTCGAGGGCGATCTGACGGTCGGCAACGATGCCGAGGGCAAGGGCGGCGAAAGCTTCGCCCCCGGCACCTATGCGTGCCGCCCGCCCGGCGCCGCGCACGGCCCCTTCAAGTCAAACCAAGGCTGCCTGCTGCTTGAGATCCACTATTACGGATAGCCCCGCAAAACCCGGCCGCCGGGCTATTTGCGGAACATCAGCTGCAGGCGGTGGCCGTCGGGATCGTTGAAATAGATCGGGCGGCCGCTGACGCCGATGTCGTGAGCTTCCAACTCGCCACCCCGCCACCGGCGCGCAGCGGACGGCAACAAAACATCGCGGCGGGGTGTTCGTCTTTCAGGAGGGGGAAGAATGGAGCACCCATGTCCATGCTCGCAGCGGCGACCGTTGCAGCTCTCTTGATTGCCAGCCCGAGTTCCACCGATGCCGATCGCGTCGCGGCGAACGGCGGATTTCTGCTGGGCAATGCCCAACGCTGCGGGATCGAGAGCGAGCGCGTGGTGCGCGGCGCCCGGCTGGTCCGGGGCCTGATCGCCGCCGCCAGCGCCGACGCCAACGACCGCGAGTTGGCGACCACGCGTTTTGCCGAGTTCTTTCTGGTCAGCGCCTTTGCCGATCCGCACCACGAGAAACTGGTCGCCTCTTGCCGGATCGTATCGCGCGAGCTCGGGCGCCTCGAGGAGCACCGGGTTAAGCTCGCCGGCGCCGGGGGATGATCCCGCGGCTCAACGCCGGCTGCCGTCCCGGTCGAGCCACGGCCCGCCGGTCCAGCCGGTTTCGTCGTAATCGGCCATGCAGCGGTCGGCGAGCGCCACCATTGCGTCGAGCGAGCCGTTGCGCCGCGCCCCGGTCAGCGCCTGGATGCGGATGTCTTCGTGGTTGCCGGCATAGTTGCGCTCGTAGAGTTCGTGCCGTCCGCCGAACTCGGTGCCGATCGCATCCCATAACAGCTTCATGATCTTGATCCGCTCCTTGTAGCCGATGCCGTTCGAGCCGCGTACATAGCGCTGGAGTAGCGGGTCGATCTCGGGATTGGCGAAATCGCGCGCCGAGGACGGCAGAAAAATGAGGGCCGAGGCGACGATCTTCTCGATGATCTCCTTGATCCGCGAATAGGCGTCCGGGGCGAACACGCGATAGGCCGTCGCCGGCTGCAGATTGGGCAACAGCGCGTCGCCGATCCACGGCTGGGGGTTTGTCGCCATGCTGTCGCTGAGCGACCAGAACAGGTCGCGCCAGGCGATGATCTCGCCGAGCATCGCCTGGTTGCCGCGGAACTCGTCGCCGCCGGTGGCGCGTAACGCCCGCGCCACCAGGCCGGCGATGAAATCGAGCTTGACCGCATAGCGGGTGCAGCCCTGGAAACAGAAGCCGTTGAGAAACCCGGAGCGCGGATAGAAGCTGAGGATCTTTTCAGTGTCGCGGTGGACGAGGATGTTCTCCCAGGGGATCAGCACCTTGTCCAAAACGAAGATCGCGTCGTTCTCGTCGAAGCGCGACGACAGCGGATAGTCGTAGGGCGTGCCGAGCTTTGTCGCGATCTCCTCGTACGAGTTGCGGCAGATCAGCTTCACCCCCGGCGCGTCCATCGGCAGGATGAACATGATCGCCATGTCCGGGTCGCTCGTCGCGGTCGCGGCGTTCTGGCCGAGGAAGTTGTAGTGGGTGATCGCCGCTGCGGTGGCGACCACCTTGGCCCCCGACACGACCACCCCGGCATCGCTCTCCTTCTCGATCGTGACGTAGACGTCCTTGACTTCGCTGGTCGGCCGGCCGCGGTCGACCGGCGGGTTGACGATCGCGTGGTTCATGAACAGCACGGCCTCCTGGGCGCGCCGGTACCAGGCCCGCGCGTTCTGGGCGAACTGGCCGTAATACTCGGCGTTGGCGCCCAGCGTGTTCATCAGCGCCGCCTTGTAATCCGGGGTGCGCCCCATCCAGCCGTAGGTCAGCCGCGCCCAGGCGGCGATCGCCTGCTGCTGGGCGATCAGCTCATCGCGCGAGCGGGCAACCCGGAAATAGCGGTGGGTATAGCCCTCCGAACCGGTGTCGGTCGGGCAGGTCAGCACCTCCTTCATCTGCGGGTCGTGCAGCGCGTCGTAGAGCCGGGCGAGCGAGCGCGCCGAATTGCGAAAGGCCGGATGGGAAGTAACGTCGCGCACCCGTTCGCCATTGATGTAGACGTGGCGCCCGTCCCTGAGGCTGGCTATGTATTCGGCCCCCGTGAATGGGCGGCGCGGAGCGCCGATGTGCTGCTCAGGCGTCATGCTGTCCTCTGCGATGGGCCCGCTGCGGGCGAAGCGGGTTGCGGGCTGGCGGTTCCTGGCGAGCGCGGCGAGGCGCGCCCGAACCGGCGCCGGAACCGGCAATTCGCCGCTCAGATAGCGGTAGAGGCTGGTGCGCCCGATCGACAGCGCCGCCGCCGCGGCACTCTTCCAGCGGCGGCCGTGCCCGGCCGCAAACAGGCTGCGGCAATCGGTCGCGAAATCCCCTCTCCGTTCCGTTTGTTCCATATCGTAACGGAACACATGGAATAAGGCTTGTCCATCGCGAATTGGATCGGGGCCCGGAACTCTCGCGCCGCGCGAGAGTTGACGGGGTTGCACGCTGACTATCCCAAGGCCGCCGCGCACCCGCCGCCCGGCCTCGACAGATACGGGAGGCCCAGATGCCGTTTGGTCAACACCGGGACGCGGCCGCGTCGTCGGGCCCGCTGCGATCGATGCTGATCGCCGGCGGCGCAGCGCTGGTGCTGTTGCTCGCCCCGGCGCTGGCCGGCGCGCAGACCGCCGGCACCAAAAGGGACATCACCGCACAGGTGCAGAACGCAACGCCGGTCGCGCTGCCGAGCCTGGCGCCGCTGGTCAAGCACGTCTTGCCGGCGGTCGTCAATATCTCGGCGCAGCTGACCGAGCAGGCGGCGGCGCAATCCAACCAGTCGGCCGATCAGGGCGACCCGTCATCCACGCCATTCGACGAAATGCTGCGCCGCTTTTTTGAGAATCAGGGGATGCCGCAAGCCCATCGGCAAGTGATGGCGCTCGGTTCGGGGTTCATCATCGATCCCGCCGGATACATCGTCACCAACAATCATGTGATCGGCAAATCCGACAAGATCACCGTGATCCTGCAGGACAACAGCCGCCACCCGGCCAAGATCGTCGGCCGCGACACGAAGACCGATCTTGCCTTGCTGAAGATCGACACCAAGGAAAAGCTGCCGTTCGTCAGCTGGGGCGACAGCGATCAGGCCCAGGTCGGCGATTGGGTGGTCGCGGTCGGCAACCCGTTCGGTCTCGGCGGCACGGTGACTGCGGGGATCGTCTCGGCGCTCGGACGCGACATCGATGCGGGTCCCTACGACGATTTCATCCAGGTCGATGCGCCGATCAACCGCGGCAATTCGGGCGGGCCGACCTTCAATCTGAGCGGCCAGGTGATCGGCATCAACACCGCGATCTATTCGCCCTCGGGCGGCTCGGTCGGCATCGGTTTCGCCATTCCCTCCGACACGGCAAAGAATGTCATCGCGCAGCTCAGGCAGAACGGGCACGTCACCCGCGGCTGGCTTGGCGTCGCCATTCAGGCGATCAGCCCGAGCATCGCCCGCAGCCTCGGGCTGAACCCGGAGAAGCCGAACGGCGCGCTGGTCGCCTCGGTGACCCCAAACAGCCCGGCTGCGAAAGCCGGGATCAAGCAGGGCGATGTGATCCTCAGCGCCGCCGGGCAACCGATCAAAGAGGTGCACGACCTGCCGCGGATCGTCGCAGCGGCGCCGATCGGCCAGAACATGGACCTGACGGTCCGCCGCGACGGCAAGGAAATCACCATCGCCGCGGCGATCGCCGAAATGCCGAAAAATCCGCAGCAGGTCGCCGAGGCCCCGGGCGGTCTGGAGGAGGCCACCAGCCTCGGCCTCCAGCTGTCGTCGATCAGCCCGCAGATGCGCCGCCAGTTGCGCATTCCCAAGGATGTCGAAGGCGTGGTGGTGACCAAGGTCGCCGGCGACAGCCCGGCCGCCGATCTCGGTATCGCACCCGGAGACGTCATCCAGTCGATCGACCAGCAGCCGGCAAGGTCGCCCTTGCAGGCTGCCAAGCAGCTCAAGGAAGCCGCGACCAAGGGCAGCGTCCTGCTGCTGCTCAACCGGCACGGCACCAGTGAGTTCGTCGGCCTGTCGGTGAACGGCACCGGCTCTTCCACCCCGCCCGGCTGAGCGGGTAGTCTCGCGCGATGAAAGCCCTCGTCACCGGGTTCGAGCCGTTCGGCGGCGAAAGGGTCAACCCGGCATTTGAAGCGCTCTGCCATCTGCCGCCGCGTCTTGGCGCGCTGGCGCTGGCGACCCGGGTGTTGCCGGCGGTGTTCGGGCGCTCGCTCGACGCGCTCGAAGCCGCGGTCGCCGCGAATGCCCCGGACATCGTCCTCTGCGTCGGCCTGGCCGGCGGGCGGGCCGCGCTGTCCTTGGAACGGGTCGCGATCAACCTCGACGATGCGCGCATCCCGGACGATGCCGGCCGTCAGCCGATCGACCTGCCGGTGGTTGCCGGCGGGCCGCCCGCCTATTTTGCGACATTGCCGATCAAGGCCGCGGCGGCGGCGTTGCGCGAGGCGGGCCTGCCGGCGGTCGTCTCCAACACCGCCGGCACCTTCGTGTGCAACCACGTATTCTACGGTCTCCTGCATCTCGCCGCGACCCGGCATCCGGGGTTGCGCGGCGGGTTTCTGCATGTCCCCTATCTGCCGGTGCAGGCGGCGCGGCACGCCGGCTCCCCCTGGGGCATGCCGTCGATGGCGCTCGATCAGATCGTGCGCGGCATCGAGATCGTGCTCGCGGTCGCCGCTTCGCGCCGCGACGACATTGCCGTTGCTGAAGGCGCGATCAGCTGATGGAGCGCCGGCGCCGGGCGTGCTATCACCGGCCCGGTTCGATCGAGCGGGAGTGAGGCGATGGTTGCGTTTCACGGCGCGCATGTCGTCGTCACCGGCGGCACCGGCGCCTTGGGAACCACGGTGGTGACGGCGTTGCGCGCCGCCGGCGCGGTCTGCCACGTGACCAACATGGTCAAGGCCGAACTGGCCAGCTACGCGCATCGCGACGACCCCGGGGTGCACGTCACGACCGGCCTCGATCTCGTCGATGAGACGGCGGTGCGGCGGTTTTACACCGGCCTGCCGCCGCTCTGGGCCTCGATCCATCTCGCCGGCGGCTTCGCGATGTCGCCGGTCGCCGAGACCTCGGCGGCCAATTTCGTCGATCAGTTCCAGATGAACGCGCTGTCGGCGTTTCTGTGCTCGGCGGCGGCGATCCGCGCGATCCGCGCGCGCGCCGAACCGGGTCCCGGCGGCAGCAAGGGCGGCCGCATCGTCAACGTCGCCGCCCGCCCGGCGCTCGAGCCGCGGCTCGGCTCGGGAATGGTCGCCTACACCACCGCGAAGGCGGCGGTCGCGGCGATGACCGAGGCGCTTGCCCAGGAAACCTCGGGCGAGGAGATCTGGGTCAATGCGGTGGCGCCCTCGGTCCTCGACACCCCGGCCAACCGCGCCGCGATGCCGGAGGCTGATTTCGCTACCTGGGTGGCGCCGAGCGCGGTTGCCGAGCTGATCGCCTTCCTCGCCTCGCCCGACAACCGGGTGACCCGCGGCGCGGTGATCCCGGTCTATGGCGGGGCGTGACGGCGCCGCCGCAAGCTCTGCGACAATCCGAGCGCCGTCGCCGAACCCGTCCTCGCCCGCCGATATCGCGCGCGAGCCCGCGTATGTGGCTGGGATCATTCAGAGTTTCAGCGAACGGCCAAACACCCCCTGCCAGCCGTGTCGGCCAGAACACCAATAATATCAACGATCCGAGCGCCATTCGCACCACACTGCGGCAGGAAAGGCCCGGAAAGAGGAGGGGTTGGTCCCGGCAGCGAACACCGGCAAATGGATTGGCGAAACCCGGCGGCCCATGATAGGTTACATGTAACTATACTGGAGACTTGTCATGGCCACAGCATCAAGCGCCAAGCCCTCGCGCATCAAGGTACGGGAACATCGCGAGCGGCTGCGCGAGCAGGGCTTGCGCCCGATCCAGATTTGGGTGCCGGACGTGCGCTCCCCCGCTTTCCGTTCGGAAGCACATCGCCAGTCGGCCGCCGTCGCCGCCAGTGCTCATGCAGCGAATGACCAGGCGTTCATCGACGCGATATCGGATTGGGGCGGTGAGTGAGGCGAGGCGACATCTGGACCGTTGCCGGCGGCAAGGCCTACGCGGGCAAACCGCGTCCCGTTGTCATCGTCCAAGACGACAGCTTCGATGCGACCAACTCGATCACGATCTGCGCTTTCACCACGGATGAGACCGACGCACCGCTGTTCCGCCTGCCGGTGGAACCAAACGAACGCAATGGCTTGCGCGTAGCGTGCCGTCTGATGGTGGACAAGATTTCCACCGTCCCAAAGACCAAGGTTGGCGCGCGCGTCGGCAGGTTGGACGACGAAGATATCCTGCGACTCAATCAGGCCGTACTCGTGTTCCTTGGACTGGCAGTCTCGCCAAGGACCAATCAGGAGGCGTGACCCACGATGGCGCAAAGCGTAGCCACGGTTAGAATTGGGCCGTTCCGCTTGTAGGCGAGGTCCGCATCATGGGATCGAAGGGCGACCTGTTCAGGACGCTCGCCGCCGTCTCGGTCGTAAAATCGGCGGCCAGCGGCGTGTGCAGTTCTGTTCTGAGGTGGCGGAGGGGATGGGATTCGAACCCACGATACGGGGTTAACCGTATAACGGTTTAGCAAACCGCCGCCTTCAGCCACTCGGCCACCCCTCCACCGATGAGTGGGTGCACGGCGCATGCCCGGCCAAGCCTAGTGGCCGCCCCCGCCCAAGTCAATTCGCGCGCCGCCGCTATGCGCTGTCGGCCGGGGCCGCTCAGCGCGAATTCTCGATCCGCTGCATGTCGGCGTCGCTGAACCCGAAATGATGGCCGATCTCGTGGATCAGCACGTGGCGGACCACCGCGAAGAGGTCGTCGCCGCGGGCGCGGCAGTATTCGAGGATCGGCCGGCGGTAGAGATAGATCATGTCGATCCCGGGCCGCGGATCGCTGACGCTCTTGTGCGGCAGCGCGACGCCGCGGTAGAGCCCCAACAGGTCGAACGGGCTGGCGAGCCCCATCGCCGCCGCGGTCTCGCTATCGGGGAATTCCTCGACCCGGATCACGACCGGCCCGAGCTGGCGCGTGAACCGGCGCGGGATCCGGGCGAAGGCGCGCGCGGCGAGCGCCTCGATGTCGGCGGTCGCGGGCGCCGTCTCGGTCATTCCGGCGCGTCCCCGGCTCGACCCGGCTCTTGACCAGCCGCGTGCTGCGGCTCACTTGCTGGAGGGTAAGGCCAGCAACGGAGGCATTCATGGTCGAGAGGCTCACCGGCGCGGCGCGCCACGCGGCGCTGCACGGATTGCACGGCTGGAGCGAAGTCGAGGACCGCGACGCGATCCGCAAGAGCTTTCACTTCAGCAATTTCTCCGAGGCCTGGGGGTTTCTGTCGCGCATCGCGCTCGCCGCCGAGAAGATGGATCACCACCCCGAGATCTTCAACGTCTACAACCGGGTCGAGATCATCCTGTCGAACGCATGACGTCGAAGGGCTGAGCGAAAAGGATGTGCGCCTCGCCCGGGCGATCGACGAGCTGATGCCCGAACGCGACCGCCGCCCGCCGGTGCCGTGACCCTCGCGCAATCGCGCGACAATCAATGCATCGGGATGCTGTACATCACCAGCACCGATTGCTCGCCCGGGTTGAGCCGGGTCAGCCCGGCATTCGAGGTATGGGTGACCTCCAGCCCGAGCCGGCTCAGATCGGCGAACCGGTAGGCGAACTCGGCGCCGGTGCGGAATTCCCACCATGAGCCGAGCCGGGTGCCCGAGCCGCGCTCGAAAACCCCGGCCGCGGCGTTCGGGGTCAGCACCCAGTTGGGGCCGAAATTGACATCGAAGCCGAACCCGAAATAGCCATAGGCGGCGCCGTCGGTGGTGACCGATGCGCCGACAAACGGCGCCAGGATCCAGGCCGTGTCGCCGAACTGGTATTCGCCGCGAAACTCGCCCGCGGTTTGGGCGTCCTTGTGCGAGCTGCTCGGGGTGATGTCGAACGCGCCGGCGCCGAGCGCGAGGCGCGACGGGTCGTTGGGCGAGCCGAAGGTGATCTGCGCCGCGGCCGGCGGCGCGAGCGCGCCCCACAGCGCAACGATCGCCGCCGCGACCGCCCCCCGCATTCCAATCGTCGCCAGGCTCACCCCCGATCCCCCTCTGGATGCAGTGTGGTATATTAGAGGCGAACAACCCTTGAGCAAGAGAAACCGGCAGACGCGCCCGCCAGGGGTTGCCACGCTCAACCGGCGCCAATGTCAACATGTTTCCTGTTTCACCACGCTTTGGCGCGCTCGCTCGCCAGCGCCAGCTGCTCGCGGATGCCCGGCTCCATCGCCGAGTGGCCGGCGTCGCGCACGATGATGTATTCCGCCTCGGGCCAGGCGCGTGCCAACTCGTCGGCGCTGCGAATCGGGCACACCATGTCATAGCGCCCCTGGACGATCGCTGCCGGCAGATGGCGGATCCGGCCGATATGCGCGACGAGATCGCGCTCGGGCGCAAACAGGTGCCAGGTGAAGTAATACGCCTCGATCCGCGCCAAGCCGAGGGCCAGGTGGTCTTCGCCGAAGGCGGCGACCGTCTCCGGGTTGGGCAGGAGGGTCGAGCAGGCGCCCTCGTAGACGCTCCACGCCCGCGCCGCCGGCAGATGAATGCGCGGGTCGGGGTCGATCAGCCGGCGGTAATAACCGCCCAGCAGATCGCTGCGCTCGGCTTCCGGCAGAAACCCGGAAAAGCCGCGCCAGGCTTCGGGAAAAACCGTCCGCATGCCATAGAGAAACCACTCGATCTCGCCCGGCCGGCACAGAAAGATGCCGCGCAGAATGAGGCCGCGCACGCGCTCGGGGTGGGTCTCCGCATAATAGAGCGCCAGGGTCGAGCCCCACGAACCGCCGAAAACCACCCACTGGGCGATGCCCAGCTCGTGGCGCAGCCGCTCGATATCGCCGACCAGATGGTCGGGCGAATTGTCTTCGATCTCGCCGAGCGGGGTCAACCGCCCGCCGCCGCGCTGATCGAAGATGACGATGCGCCACAGGGCGGGATCGAAAAACCGCCGGTGCACCGGCGTCGCGCCGGCGCCCGGCCCGCCATGCAGGAACAGCACCGGCTTCCCCTTCGGGTTGCCCGATTCCTCCCAGTACATCGTATGGCGCGGGTCGAGCCGCAGATGGCCGGTGCGAAAGGGCTCGATCGGCGGGAACAGGTCGCGGCGCTGCGTCATCGCCGCCAGTGTACGGGCGCCGACGCCGCAGGGGTAGCAAAGAGCGCGGATCTGCGACCACCCTTGGATTTTTTGCCTCGCTATTGGCCGCTTGCTAATGTCGGCATCGATAGCGGAGGATCTGATCCGCTTATTTCTGGCGCGGCGCAGCATGAGGCGAGCGGCAGAATAGGCATTGAGTATAGAATGCCGCGAGGAGGCGGCACGAGGGAACAGCCATGCCCGCCGATACAAAGCCCTGATCGAGAAGATCGAAGCGCTGCCCGCCGAGCGCATCGCCGAGATCGAGGACTTTGTCGATTTCATCCGCCTGCGCGAGCAGGAGCGGGCGGTGACCCGCGCTGCCGCCGCTGCAAGCGCCGCTTCCTTCGCCGCAATCTGGAGCAATCCGGAAGACGACGCGGACGATGCCCTTTGATTTTCGCCGGTTTGGGACTTACCTGATCACCGGAAACGGGCAGCAGAGAGAATAGAGCTACCGAAGGGTGCGCGGATGGCGATCGATACCCTGGCATATGCTAAATCTCTTGAAGCGGCCGGCGTCGACCGGCGCGCCGCGGAAGCGCATGCCGAAGCGTTGACACACCACGTCCTGCCTGACGTGGCCACAAAGGGCGATATCGAACAACTGAGGGTCGCCACCAAGGCCGATCTCGGCGCGACGGAACAGCGGCTGATGATGGCGATCGAGCAATCGGCCCACCAGCAGTCGGTCCGCGTCTTCGGGATGGTGTTTGCCATTGTCGGCCTGTTGGATGCCCTTCTCTTTGCGCTGCTCCGGATTGTGCGCTGAGGCAGCACAGGGCGCGCGCCACCGGGACAATCCGCCTATTTCCTCGGCGGCAACGGCCCTCCCCGGAACCCAGGGATTGCGCGGCGAACGGCGCCGGCCTTCTGTTTTTTCCCTGTATTTAACAGAGGGCGGGTCCGGCCGGCACGTTTCCCCGCCGCTTGCGCCTGCGGGTAGTGACTCAGTTTGAAATCCGCCTTACGTGCTTGGCTTCTCTGGCATCTGCCCCGCGAATTGCCCACCGTAGCCTTTTTCGGGCGTCCCAAATGTTTGTTCAAGTATTAGTTGGCATATCCGCATCCCCCCACGCAGGAGGATCGGAAATTTTCCGTGGTTCACTATCTCAAGCCTAATTCGTCTCTCGTATCCAGCATGTATTGTTGGTGCAGTTAAATGGATTGCTAGACCAAAGCGAGCTAATGAGCTTTTCCCTTCTACGCGAGCCGCTAGTCGTGAGTTTTTTAGATCAAGGTATTCCCGTGTCCAGCCTAATATGAAATTCCCCTTATCTAGCGGAAAACCCTTACCGTCTTTCTCAATGTCAATGTTATCAGTGATGGCTTTTAACGCGATCTCTGCCTTGAACGATGGGTCACCAGGGTTTATCTGCGTAAACTGCTGAATGCCCGGCACTGCTGTGCCGGGCTCTTTGAAGATGCTAATAACTGGATCAAGCGTTAAGTCGACAGCGGATGATTGATAAGCAGTATCTTTATCCGGCTCCGGCTCGATAGTAATTAGCTTTCGTTCGATATAAATTTGTATTTCACGATCTGTGAGGATCACGCTGCCTCCACCTCATTGCGCTTCACCCAGATGCGCCATGTTCCTCGCATGGTTTCTCGGGGAAGTTCGATCAAATATCGACCGGCTTCGCTCTTGAGCGGGTATCCGACGCGAAGGGTACTCACGCCCTCGCGCGGGTGATCTATCGACCGTTTATCGACGATCAGCTCCTCCTGATTGCCTTCGGCCGTTGTAACGGCAACCACTGCCTCGCTAGGGTGCTGTCCGTCCCCCACGGTCCGCACCTTCACTCGATACATTGCCTCTCCCTCCGCAGAACATATCAGAAACGGCACAACGCATAGTGCCGTCCACGATTCCACAACGCAACGCCTGTATGGGCAATATTGGGAAGAAGGTTGTGGAAAAACCGCTATCCCCCTATATATGCTTGGCGTTAAGCAATTCTAGAGATCGATCCTGAATGCCTAAGGGACCCCAAGGCCAGAAGCGGCCAGCCGACACCGTAGCGAACGCAATTCGCGTCGCCCGGATTTTGACGGGCGAGATCGACGAGCGCACCGGCGCGGACGACGGCAAGGACAAGGCCGCCCAGGCGATGGGCAAGAAGGGCGGCGCAGCGCGGCGGGACAAGCTATCGCCTGAGCGGCGGGTGGAGATTGCCAAGGCAGCGGCGGCTAAGCGCTGGGGCCGCTAATCCGCCGTCCGCCCCCGGACAGCGGAAGCTGGATTGTCTCTCCGAACCTGGGATAGGCGCGGTCGATACCACGTTTGAACACTTCCCAATTGTCAGCCGCGCGAAGAAGGGCGATCACACCGGCGATGTGTTCTTTGAGCTTTGGGTGTCCCTTATCTGTGTTGAACCATTGATGATGCTTGTGTGCTCGCCGACCGGTATCGATCACGGGGTTTTTGATTCTCAGTTCTTCAGCCAGCCCCGGCGCGAGACGGTCATAAACGAAATCATCCATCCATCCTGCGATAACGCTGGGTCGCTTTGTGTTCCAGGGCTCGAACTTCCAACCACGTAGTCGATAAATTTCCTTGTAGAAATCGAGGGGGAAGGTGAGGGCCCATTTCTGCCGCTCCTTGGCTAGGAACGTCGAAAAAATCTTGGCGAGCGCGTCCTTCGCTCGCTCGTCCTGATACCCCGTTGCCTCGTCGATAAGGGCTGTCACACCCGTATCGGCCAAGGCTAGCGTTAGCGCCTCAGCTTGGCTCGCTTTCGCAAGCTGCTGTTTTTGAAGCTTCCCCTTGGCTCTAGCCTTCAGCCAAACGCCGCATACAGCGACCAGTATGGACGCGTCATAGCCTCGGATTACGCGGTCGCCATCGACGTAGTCGAGCGGCTTAAGGGGCCCGTCCAGCAAGTCTTTGGTTATAAATGGTTTTAACTGACTTGGAGCCACGAAAAGGGGCAAAAGGGCCCCACCATCCTCAGCCGCTTTTTTGAGGCGCTTCGACGCTCCGCTTCGGGTTCCGAGGATGGCTTGAGTGATGCCGTGCTCGCTCAGCACGCGCTGAATTCCATCGGGCCCCTCTACCACAGCGCACGGCAGCTTTGTCCCCGCGAGGTCAAGAACGCTGGAATAGCTCTCGATGACGCGGGGCATATCTGGCGTCGGCACCACATGATCCCGCCACCGACTTTGTGCCGCCTGAGAGGCAATCTGGGAACGCTGTTCAGGCGAAAGTTTCTCCGCCCGTGCCAGGCCACCTTTTGCCCGTCCAGTTGGTTCGCCATTATTCTCAGACATGCAAGCATCCTCCCTGACAAGATGCTTGCTCATGTAGTCGGCGAGGCGCAACGATGCAAGCATAAAATTTGGGCGGATGCTTGCAATATGCTTGACCCTAAGCAAAATCGTTCATATAATCGAGGCATGAACAAGCTGCCCCTCGCTAAGCGCGTCCAAATCCTCTCGATGCTCGTTGAGGGATCATCCTGCCGGTCGATCTCCCGCGTCGCCGACGTGAGCCTCAACACCGTTTACAAGACGCTGATCGACGCCGGGAGGGCGTGCGTGCGGTTCCATGATGAGGCCGTGCGCAATGTCCCTAGCAAACGCGTCCAGTGCGATGAGGCGTGGTCTTTCTGCTACGCCAAGCAAAAGAACGTCGCGACCGCGAAGGCCGCCCCGGAAGGCGCTGGCGACGTTTGGACGTGGACGGCACTCGACTCCGATACCAAGCTGATCCTGTCCTGGCAGGTCGGCGGGCGCGACGCGGAATACGCGTTGGCGCTCATGGACGATCTTCGCAGCCGATTGGCGAACCGGGTTCAACTGACGACGGACGGGCACAGGGCCTATCTGAGCGCGGTAGAGGAAGCGTTTGGCGCGGACATTGACTACGGCATGCTGGTGAAGCTATACGGCCCCGAGATCAACGGCCAAGGGCATGAGCGCAAGTACAGCCCGTCAGAGTGTCTGGGCGCTCGTAAGGACACGATCACCGGCAACCCGGACCCGAAGCACATCAGCACGTCGCATACCGAACGGCACAACCTCACCATGCGGATGAGCATGCGCCGGTTCACGCGGTTGACGAATGCCTTCAGCAAGAAGGTCGAGAACCATTGTCACGCGCTGGCGCTCTACTTCGTGTATTACAACTTCGTTCGTCGGCATCAGACCTTGCGCGTGTCGCCCGCGATGGCGGCTGGCGTCTCTGATCGGCTTTGGGAAATGTCCGACATCGTGGCGTTGATCGACGCGGCCGAAGGCGCACCAAAGAAGCGTGGCCCCTACAAGGCCCGTCAGCCGGCCGCGATTTCAAACTAAGTCACTACCCGCCTGCGCGATGGCTGGCAGCGCCGCGCCGGCTGTGACATGATCGGGGCCACCGGCCAGGGAGAAAATCCATGCGCCTCACCCCCGCGCAATTGCAGGCGTTCGACGACGAGGGTTATCTGTTTTTGCCCGATTGCTTCGGCGCCGACGAGGTCGCCGCGCTCAAAGAGGAGGCCGAGGCGATCTACCGCTCCGAGCGGCCGGAGCTGTGGCGCGAGAAGTCGGGGGCGCCGCGCACCGCTTTTGCCGCGCACACCTACAGCGAGGGGTGCCGGATTCTCGGCGCGCATCCGCGCCTCATCGAGCCGGTCGAGCAATTGTTCGGCGAACCGCTTTACATGCATCAGTTCAAGCTCAACGCCAAGGCCGCCTTCGACGGCGACATCTGGCAGTGGCACCAGGATTACGGCGTCTGGTCGCGCGACGACGGCATGCCGCAGCCGCGGGCGATGAACATCTCGGTGTTTCTCGACGAGGTCATGCCGATCAACGGCCCGCTGATGTTCATCCCGGGCAGCCACAAATCGGGCGTATTGCCGGCCGGCCACGACGAGGCGACGACCTCCTACCCGCTGTGGACGCTCGACCACGCGACGATCGCCCGCCTTGCCCGTGCCGCCGGCATCGTCGCCCCGACCGGCCGGCCCGGCGCGGTGTTGATGTTCCACGGCAATCTGGTGCACGCCTCGACCGCCAACATCACGCCCTACCCGCGCACGATCGTCTATCTGACGCTGTGCGCGCTCTCCAACCACATCCGCAAGCCGACCCGGCCGGAGTGGATCGCGCATCGCGACTTCACCCCGATCGTGCCGGTCGCCGACGACGCGCTGATGCAATACGCGCGCTCGCGCCGGATGGCCGCGGAGTGATGCGATCGCCATACCTATCGTCACCCAAGCGAAAGCGCCAGGGCATGCACACATGTGAAGCTGATTGCATTGGCGTAATGCGTCCGTCGAGACGCACCCCTTCGGGGCGCTCCTCAGGATGACGAAAATTTTCATGTGGCAACAACGCCTTATCGTCATCCTGAGGAGGCGCGAAGCGCCGTCTCGAAGGACGCATCGCGCCCGGTCCGCCACTCCGACGGGCTGCGCCAAGCCGCGAAAGCGGGGATCCAGGGGCAGGCGACAAGACCTCGGACCCCTGGATTCCCGCTTTTGCGGGAATGACGCGTCATTTCAGCCGGGCCCCGAAAGGATTTGCCGATGGCATTGAAACGCATGGTGTTGCAGATCGGCATGGGGACCGACATCCGCGGCCGGGACTATACCAAGGCGGCGGTGCGCGCGCTGCGCGACGCGCTGTGGCACAATTCCTTGAGCGTCGCGGGCGCGCTCGGCCTCCCGGTCGATGCGATGCAGGTCGAGGTCACGATCGGCGTGCCGCGCCCCGAGCTGGTCGACAAGGCGGCGGTGCTGGCGGTGCTGCCGCATGGCACGGGCACCGTCACTGTCGTCGAGGGCGGGCTTGAGATCGCCAACGACGAGGGCACCAACACGACCGTCCTCGCCAACGCCGCCGCCGTGGTCCGCCTCGACATCGCGGAGGGAAGGCCATGACGCTGAAGCGGGTCATCACCGAATTCGGCAGCGGCAACGATCTGCATGGCGGCGACTACACCAAGGCGGCGGTGCGCGCGGTCGAGGACGCGATCCATCACAGTTCGCTCTCCCTCATTCGCAGCCTCGGCGTCGATGCAAGGACCATGCAGGTCGAGGTCACGATCGGGGTGGCGCGCCCCGATCGTGTCACGGCCGAGACGGTCAAGGCCGCGCTGCCGCACGGCCAGGTCACCGTCAAGATCGTCAAGGGCGGTCTCGATGTCCCGAACGAAGGCGCCGACGACGCCGCGATCATCGCCAGCGCCGCCGTGACGGTCAGGATCGACCTCGGCAGGCCGCAATAGCCGCTCTTTTCTTTCGCGCGGCCCGGGATTATTCTTGACCGCGAGGACATTGCGGCAACGGCTCTCGGAAAGTACGAACCAGGAAACCGAGAGCGGATATAGGACAGTGGTTCACTGTAATATATGAGGTCGCGCTAGACAGGACGCATCCGGCCATGCTCAAGACTCTGGGTATTTGCGTCGCCCTCCTGGTGATCATCGCCATCGGCTATCCGTTCGCCCAGGACGCCTATCACTGGTGGCAGGTGAAGCAGCAGCTCTCCCACGTGATGGATTCGAAGGAGCGGGCGGAGTTCCAGAACTGGCAAGGGGATGCGTCCTCCTTTGCCAAGACGCTGTACGACCGATGCCAGCTGGTCCAGGGCCAGGGCGCGGTGCAGTGCGACCGCTATCGTTCCGCGTTCGAGTGATCGTTCGGGCAATCCCGGGCCGCCTGCCTCAACGCCGTCATCACCGTGAGCCCGTCACGCAGCGCGGCCGGGTCGTGGGTCCGGATGAAGTCGGCGCCGTGCGCCGCGGCATAAAGCTCGGCCGCCAGGCTGGCGGCGCCGCGTTCGGCCGGCGTCGCGCGGCCGGTGATCGCGCCGAGAAAGGATTTGCGCGAAACCGAGACCATGACCGGCAGGCCGAACGCCCGCTGCAATCGATCGAGGCCGGCCAGGACGCGCAGCGAGGCGTCCGCCCGGCTGCTGAGGAAAAACCCCATGCCCGGATCGAGGATCAGCCGCCCGCGGGCAATCCCGGCCTCTTCGAGGCGCGCGATCCGCTCGGCGAAAAACGCCTCGATCCGCTGCCACACCGCGCCGGCGGCGAGATCGATCTGGCGCGCCCGGCCTTCGCCGCCAACGGCATGCATCACGACGAGCCGGCAACGGGCGGCGGCCAGATCGGGATACACGGTGGGATCGGGAAAGCCCCGGATGTCGTTCAGGTAATCGATGCCGCGGGCGAGCGCGAACCGCATTGTCGCAGGCGCGGTGGTGTCGACCGCGAGCGGCGTGAAGCTGCCGGCGAGCGCGGCGATGACCGGATCGAGCCGGCGGATTTCTTCGTCGGCCTCGATCGGGTCGGCCGCCACATTGCTGGCGGCAGCGCCGAGTTCGACGATGTCGGCGCCGCCGGCAGCCAGAATGCGGGCCTGCGCGATCGCCGCCGCGGGGTCGAGAAAGCGGCCGCCGTCGGAAAACGAATCGGCGGTGATATTGACGATGCCGACGAGCAGCGGGCCCGGCATCGCCTCAACCCGGGCGCGTGCGTTCGAGGATCGCGCCGACCGCCTCGGCATCGCCGAAGATGTCGAGCTTCTCGACCTCGACCCGGATATGCCCGACCCGCGGATCGGCAAAGCACGCCTCGCAGATCCGCGCGGCGAAGCCCTCGCACAGATCGATATGGCCCGACGCCGCGATCTGGCGGATCGCCGCCACCACCTTCTCGTAATTGATCACCCGCCGGCGGTCCTCGCCGGGAAACCGGGCGTCGGCATTGGCGGTCAGCTCGACCGAAACGCGCACCCGCTGCGGCCGGTCGCGCTCGGCGCGGCGGATGCCGATGCTGCACATCAGGACGAGGCCGCGCACGACGACGGTGTAGCCCGCCGGCTCGCATCCTACCGCAGGTTTCATGCTACTCTCGGTCGCCACCAGGGGAGGTCAGCATGTGGCGCGAATTTCGCGACTTTGCAATGCGCGGCAACGTCATCGACCTCGCGGTCGGGATCATCATCGGCGCCGCGTTCACGACGATCGTCAACTCGCTGGTCAACGATCTGATCATGCCGCCGATCGGCCTGTTGCTTGGCGGCATCGATTTCTCGGATTTCTTCGTGACCCTCAAGGGCGGGTCGTTTCCGACGCTCGCCGCCGCCAAGACGGCCGGCGCGGTGACAATGAATTACGGGCTGTTCATCAACGCCGTGATCCGCTTCGTCATCGTCGCCTTCGCGATCTTCATCCTGGTCAAGCAGATCAACCGCCTGGCGAAGCACGGGGAGCCGGCGCCGCCGCCGCCGCCCGAGCCGCCGCGCCAGGAGGTGCTGCTCGCCGAGATCCGCGATCTGCTGAAGGCGCGCGCCTAGGCAAGATTCGCTTGGTCGGGCCACGGTTGAGCCGCACCTCCACCCCTCACCCCTGCCCTCTCCCCGCAAGCGGGGCGAGGGAGAGGAGGACGCGCCGCCAGAACGGGGCTGATTGCCGCCCGCACCGCCATTCGTGTCACAACCAACAAATCCTTGCTTAGTCTAGCCCTGGCGCAGCGCGGTATCGTGCAGCGTGGCGTCCTGGCCCTCGACCGGATCGGCGATTGCCGCCGCGAGGCCGCGCACCCCTTTCCATTCCGCGCGCGGCCGGGCCCGGCCGTCGCTGCCGATCTGGTCGATGCCCCAATAGATTTCGAGGCGGTGGTTGTCGGGGTCGCGGAACTCGACGGCGAGCTGGCAGCCGGCGCGGCGGCGGCCCTCGAAATCGATCGTGACCCCATGATGGCGCAGGTGATCGCGGGCGCGCACCACCTCGTCGAGGCTGGCGACCTCGAAGGCGATGTGGTTCAGCTCGACATTCTCCGACGCGGCGGACAACGAGCCGACCAGCGCGATGCCGTGATGGTCGGGGTTGCAGCGCAGAAAGGCCATGCCGCCCGGCACCATGTCGTCGGGATAGATGTCGGAGACCTCGAAGCCGAGCACCTCGGTATAGAACCGCATCGAGCGCGCGACATCGCGCACATTGATCACGACGTGGCCGAGCTTGCCGATGCGAAACGGCATCCCCTTGGGCCGCGCCAGCCGCGTCAACTCGTCGACATCGATCATGCTCAACTCCCTTGGGCACCTCCGGCCGGCATTGGACGCGGCTGTCCGAACAGTGCCATATTGCGCCGGCTTTGCAACATGGCGCCGCCGCTGGTTATCTCACCTCCCGCTGGTGATGCCCCGCTTTGCCGCGCCCGGCAAAATTTCGGCTCGGGCTGAGCCTCCCCTCAACGCGTCCAGAACGGCTCGGCTGCGAGCAGGCGATCGAGATGCTTGCGCAGGCGAGGCTCGCGCTTGGCGAGCCGGCGCTCGTGCCAATCGAGCACCCTTGCTCCGGCATCGGCGATCGCGCCGGCGCCGCCCTTTGACTTGGCCAACTCGGCGACGATGTCGCGGCCGACGCGCACATCGTTGATGTCGCCGAGATCGTCCTGCAGCCGCTTCAAACGCGTCGCAAAACGGCGTACCTCGTCGGCATCGTACAGCCCGGCGAGCACCTCGCTCGCATAGCGCAGCTGCTTCAGCGCGATGCGCAGCCTGTGGCGTTCGTGCGCCGACTGCCCGCCAAAGCCCTTGCTGCGCCGTTTCGCCACGCGCCGCCGCCGGTCGAGAACGCGGGCGGCCAGGACGCCGATCGGTTGTTGCAGGTCCGGCAATGCGGCGCTCTCCCGCCAGCCGCCGCTTTCGAACCAGCGCAGCTGGTTCAACACCAAGGCGGTGTAATGCGGCGAGCGAACGGCCTTGGCCGCCGCGGCGTAGGCGGTCTTGCGCCGGCGTTTGACCGCCGCGGTCAGCGCCGCAAGGCCTCTCGACCCGGCCAGCGCATCGCGGGCCGGAGCAAGCAGCGCAGTCTCGAACACGTCGAGATTGCGCGCCGGGCCGAGCGCGTCGGCGAGCCAGCGCAGCTCCTGCGAGACCCGGCGCCGCTGATCGTTCGGCAGCATGCTGCCGAACGCCGACAGGACGGCGCGCAGGCGGCGCACCGCGACCCGCATCTGGTGGATGCCCTCGGCGACGCCGGCGAGGACCGCCGCCTCGTTTTGCAGTATCTGGTCGAGGCAGGCGGTGCCGATGCGGCGCAGCGCGTCGTCGCCGGAGAGGCTCTGATCGAGTTCGACCGTCACGGCATGGACGGCCGCAGCCGGTGCCGCCTCCGTCGCAACCAGCCGGTAGCCGCGTTCGGCCTTGCTGCGCTGCTCCAGCCGAACCGGCGCCACCGCGAGCAGATCGAGCGCGACATCGTAAAGTGCCATTGCCGGCCCGCTCTTCAGTTCGAGTTCGACTTCGCTGATCGGTTCGCTGGCATCGCGGGCGGGCGCGTAGACCCGGCCGCGATCGATCGCCGCCTCGATGCGGGTGCCCGGTTGCGGCGACAGTTCGATCGTGCGCCTTGTGACCTCGGTACGGAACAACGGGATCAGCCGTCCGACGATGTCGGCCCCGAGAAAACCGCCGGTCTCGGCCGCCTGCGGGTCGGGCCGCGCGCTGACGATCGCGTCTTCCCACTCGCCGCGGACGAGCCGCGCGATGCCGGCCCGGCCGGCCGCTTTGACGCTCTGGACGAAATGCCCGTCGCGCTCGCGCACGCGCAGCGCCAGGCCCCGCCGCGCCAGCGCATGGTCCGAGGTGTCGAAATAGGTGCTGACGAGCCCGGCGCGGGCGGCGCCGGCGCGGCCCGCACCGGAATTGGCGGCGGCCCGGGCCTTGAGCGCGCGCGCCACGGCCGGCAGATCCCGGGGGCGGGCGGCGAGTTTGAGTTCGATCTCGGTGGCGATGTCAGCCTCCCCGGGGGCAGGAGGACCGGGCTAGAACGGCGCCGAGCCGATGACCGTGGTGCGGTGCATCAGCCGGCGCTGCGGCAGCGCATAATCGCAGATCGCCAGATGCATCGCGCTCGCATTGTCCCACATCACCAGATCGCCCTCCCGCCAGCGATGGCGGTAGCAAAACTCGGGCCGCACGCAAAAGGCGTCGAGCTCGGCGATCAGCGAGAGCGCTTCGTCGTCGGGCATCCCTTCGATGCCGATGCACTCGCCGGCGGTCACGTAAAGCGCCTTCTGTCCGCTATAGGGATGGGTGCGCACGATCGGATGGGCAATGTCCGGGGTCTCGGCAAGCTGGGAAGCGGTCAGCTTCGGGCGCGGGCTGTCGGCCACCCGCCGGCGCATCGCGTAGCGGTGGATCGCCTTCAGCCCGGCGAGGCGCCGCTTCATCGCCTCGGGCAAGGCTTCGTAGGCGGCGATGGTGTTGGCGAAGACCGTATCGCCGAGCGGCGCGCCGTCGCGTGTCGGCACCTCCTTGGCATAGAGCAGCGAACAGCGGCTCGGGCACCGCCGGTAGGAGGTATCGCTGTGCCAGGTAAACCCGGCATCGGCGAGGCCGATAAGCTCGCCATTCTCGCTGCGAATGTTCGAAATCAGCAGGATCTCGGGATGGCCCGGCAACAGGTATTTCTTGACGATATGGATTTCGAGCTCGCCGAAACGGCGGCTGAAGGCGATGTGCTGCTCGCTGGTGAGACGCTGGTCGCGAAAGAACACGACGATGTGCTGATGGAACAGAAGCTCGATCGCCTCGAAGGTTGCATGATCGATCGGTGTTGACAGGTCGCAGACGATTTCTGCACCGCAGGCAGCATCGGATTTGCGGACCGCGAGCGCCATGTTCGGTGAGCTCCGCCGGGGAAGCCGAGGGGGAAAAGCCGCTCGACTCTCGCGTTCATGTTTCGTTAAGTCAAATCGCGTTTTTATCGTTATCGCGAGCTCCCCCCGCTCGCGTTCTCGAGGCTGGCTCATGGCACGGGTTCTCGTTGTCGAGCCCGACCGGCGGATCCGGAGCTTCATCGCTGGGATTCTTGCCGATTTCGGTCATCATGTGCGGCAGTGCAGCAACGCCGGAGATGCCCGGCAACGGCTCCGCCGGGCGCGTTTCGATGTGCTCGCTACCGATCTGATGCTCGGCGGGAATGCCGGCGAGATCCCTCGCTGGATGCGGCGCGTGCCGGTTTTGACGCTGTGCGGCCGCCCGTTCCGACCCGCGGCGGACAAATACGAGCGGCCGCGATGCCTGCATGATACGCCGTTCCGCCTTGGCGATCTGCAGAGGTTGGTTGCGGCGGTCGAGGCCGAAGCGGCGTACACGCTCGCCGCCTGATCTTGCGCCCGCGCCCCGCGTAGGGCCGCCTATTCCCTCTCGGCGCATTACCGCTCATCGATAGCGGTGTCTTCCAGGACCGGCCCGATGCGCTAGACTGGGCGCCGGACGATGCGTGCCCGAAAGCGTCGGGCCCGATCGCGAACGAGCGGCCCGGAGGAGCGCAGGCCATGAAGGCGGATTACATCATCATCGGCGCCGGCTCGGCGGGCTGCGTTCTCGCCAACCGGCTGACCGAAGATCCCGGCAACCGGGTGGTGCTGATCGAGGCCGGCGGGCGAGACTGGAACCCGCTCATCCACATCCCGGCCGGCTTCATGAAGATGCTCGACCACAAGACCCTGACCTGGGGCTTCCGGGCCGAGGCGGTCGACGGGCGCGAGATCATCTACCCGCGCGGCCGGGTGCTCGGCGGTTCCTCGTCGATCAACGGCCTCATCTACATCCGCGGCCAACCCGAGGATTACGACCACTGGGCGCAGCTCGGCAACCGCGGCTGGTCGTGGGACGATTGCCTGCCCTTCTTCAAGAAGGCCGAGCGCTGGGAGGGCGGCGGCACGGGCGATGTCCACGGCAGAGACGGCTACCTCTTCACCTCGCAAATGGACCGCTCGCCGATCTGCGCCAAGGTGGTCGAGGCAGGCATGCAGATCGGGCTCGAATACCGCGAGGACGTCAACGACCTGCCGCCCGCTGCCGGCGACTCGCATCGGCTGGTGCCAGCAGACCCGCGGCGGCAGGCGCCGCGCCTCGACCGCGCGGACCTATCTGCGGCCGGTGTTGAAGCGCCGCAACCTCGAACTCGTCACCAAGGCCCTGGTGCACCGCATCGTGTTCGACGGCAAGCGCGCGGTCGGCGTCGAGTTCTCGCGCGGCGGCCCCGGCGCCAGGGTCGAGCGGGCCGATGCGGCGGCCGAGGTGATCCTTTGCGCCGGCGCGATCGGTTCGCCGCACATCCTGCAGCTGTCGGGGGTCGGCGACCCCGACCATCTCGGCAGGATCGGCGTGCCGCTCGTGCATGAACTGCGCGGCGTCGGCCGCAACATGCAGGACCACTATGTCATCCGCATGACCTATCCGATCCACGGCATGGCGACCGCCAACGAGAAGGCGCGCGGGTTGCCGCTGGCCGGCGAGGTGTTGCGCTACCTCGTCACCGGCAAGGGCATGCTGACCTACAGCGCCTCGCTGATCGCGGCCTCGGTCAAGGTGCTGCCGGAATCGGCGACCCCCGATGTGCAGATCTCGTTTGCGCCAGGCAGCTTCAAGGACGGTCAGATCGGCGAGCTCGAGGAGGAGCCCGGCCTGACCGGGGGCCCGTGGCAGATGCGGCCGCTGTCGCGCGGCTACGTCGAGGCGAAGTCGAACCGGCCCGGCGATATGCCGGCGATCAATCCGCGCTATCTCACCGAAGAAACCGACCGGCGCGCGATCGTCGGCGGCTTGCGCTTTGCCCGCCGGATCTTCCAGGCGCCGGCGTTGCAGCCGTATGTCGGGGCGGAGAAGCTGCCCGGAGCGCAGGCGCAGAGCGACGACGAGCTGCTCGACTACGCAAAGCGCAACGGCAACACGGTCTATCACGCCACCTGCACCTGCATGATGGGCCAGCACCCGATGTCGGTCGTCGACGACCGAGCTGCGGGTTCACGGGCTCGACGGGTTGCGCGTCATCGACGCCTCGGTGATGCCGGCCGTCACCTCGACCAACACCAACGCCCCGACCATCATGATCGCCGAGAAGGGCGCCGTGATGATCCGGGCCGCGGCCCGGCAGAAGATGGCGGCGTAGTGCAGGGTCGCCACTCATCCGTCATTCCCGCGAAAGCGGGAATCCAGGGGGCCAATTCCGAGGTGGTTGCCCCTGGACCCCCGCTTTCGCGGGGGTGACGATAGGAAAGGGACAGCCATGCAGGCAGATTATGTGATCGTCGGCGCCGGCTCGGCGGGCTGCGTGCTGGCCAACCGCTTGACCGAGGACCCCGCCACCCGGGTCTTGCTGATCGAGGCGGGGCCGCGCGACCGCAACCCGCTCATCCACATCCCGGCCGGCTACATGAAGCTGCTCGACCATCCGACCCTGACCTGGGGCTACACGGCCGAGCCCGATCCCGGCGTCAACGGACGGTCCATCCTCTATCCGCGCGGCAAAGTGCTCGGCGGCTCCAGCTCGATCAACGGCATGATCTATGTCCGCGGCCAGCCCGAGGATTTCGATCATTGGGGCCAGCTCGGCAATCGCGGCTGGTCGTGGGACGATGTTTTGCCGTACTTCAAGAAAGCCGAGGACTGGGAAGGCGGCGGCGATGCGTTCCACGGCGAGGGCGGGCCGCTCCTCACCTCGCACACCGCCGACAAGCCGCTGTTGTGCCAGGCGATGATCGCGGCCGGGCAGGAGATCGGGCTCGAATACCGCGACGACGTCAACCACCTTCCGCCCGGCGCCGGCGGCGGCATCGGCTGGGTGCAGCAGACCCGCCGCGGCCGGCGCCGGCAGAGCGCCGCGCGCACCTATCTGCGCCCGGCGCTGAAGCGCCCCAACCTCGAAATCGTAACGGATGCCCTGGTCCATCGCGTCGTCTTCGACGGCCGGCGCGCTGTCGGCGTCGAATTCTCGCGCGGCGGCGCCGGCGGCGCGATCGAGCGGGCCGACGCGGCATCCGAGGTGATCCTCTGCGGCGGCGCGATCGGCTCGCCGCATCTGTTGCAGCTGTCCGGTGTCGGCGACCCCGACCGTCTCGGCCGTATCGGCATCCCGGTCGCGCATGCGCTGCCCGGAATCGGCCGGAACCTGCAGGACCACTTCCTCGCCCGGGTCACCTGCGCGGTCAGCGGCATCCCGACCTTGAACGAAAAGTCGCGCGGCCTGCCCTTTGCCGGCGAGATCCTGCGCTACCTGCTCAGCGGCACCGGCATGCTAACCTACGCTGCTTCCCTGGTTGCCGCCTCGATCAAGGTGCTGGAGGAGTCGGCGACCCCCGATGTGCAGATCCTCTTCGCCAATGGCAGCTTTGCCCCCGGCCCGATACGCCGGCTCGACGACAAGCCGGGCATGACCGGCGGCATGTGGCAGATGCGGCCCTTGTCAACCGGCTATGTCGAGGCGCGATCGCCCGATCCGCGCGCGGCGCCGACGATCAACCCGCGCTACCTGTCGCATGACACCGACCGGCGCGCCGCGATCGGCGGCCTGCGCGCAGCGCGCCGCCTCTTTGCCGCGCCGGCGCTGGCGCGCTACGTCGTCGGCGAGATCCTGCCGGGTCGGGATGTCGAGAGCGACGACGAACTCCTGGATTACGCGCGGCAAACCGGCTCGACGGTGTTTCACGCGACCTGCACCTGCAAGATGGGCCGCGATCCGCTGGCGGTCGTCGACAATTCGCTGCGCGTGCATGGGCTCGACGGGTTGCGGGTCATCGACGCCTCGGTGATGCCGGCCGTCACCTCGACCAACACCAACGCGCCGACGATCATGATCGCCGAAAAGGGCGCCGCGCTGATCCGCAGCGCCGCACGGCAGAAGCTGGCGGCGTAGGGCCGCGGCACGATCGTGCGTCCTTCGCGACGCCGTGAGTCTATGATGGCATTAAGAAAAAACGTCATCCTGAGGAGCCCGCGTAGCGGGCGTCTCGAAGGACGCACGGCGCCACTCCAGCAGTAGTCGGAAGAGAGGCTCGATGAGCATGCAAGCGGATTACGTGATCGTCGGCGCCGGGTCTGCCGGCTGCGTCCTGGCCAATCGCCTCAGCGAAGACCCGTCGGTCAAGGTGGTGCTGATCGAGGCCGGCGGGCGCGACTGGAACCCGCTCATACACATCCCGGTCGGCTTCATGAAACTGCTCGACCACCCGAGCCTTACCTGGAACTTCAAGGCCGAATCCGATCCCGGCACCGCCGGCCGGGCAATTCCCTATCCGCGCGGCCGGGTGCTCGGCGGCTCGTCGTCGATCAACGGCCTCATCTACATCCGCGGTCAGCCCGAGGATTTCGACCATTGGGGGCAGACTCGGCAATCGTGGCTGGAGCTGGGACGACGTGCTGCCTTATTTCAAAACGGCGGAGAACTGGCAGGGCGAGGCCAGCGATCTGCACGGCACCGGCGGGTTTCTGACCACCTCGCCGATGGGCGAGCGGCCCCCCGTGTGCCAGGCGATCATCGATGCCGCCGGAGAGTTGGGCGTCGAATACCGGCCCAACGTCAACAATCTGCCGTCGGGCGCCGGCGACAGCATCGGCTGGTGCCAGCAGACCCGCGGCGGGCGGCGCCGGGCGAGCGCCGCGCAAACCTACCTGAAGCCGGCCGCGAAGCGGCCCAACCTTGAGATCGTGACCAACGCGCTGGTCCACCGCGTCTCGTTCAAGGACAAGCGCGCGATCGGGGTCGTCTATTCGCGCGACGGCAGGGTCGAGATCGCCGATGCGGCGCGCGAGGTGATCCTGGCCGCCGGTGCGGTCGGCTCGCCGCATCTGCTGCAATTGTCGGGGGTCGGCGGGCCCGAGGATCTCGCCAAGGCCGGCATCCCGGTGCACCACGCGCTGCCCGGCGTCGGGCACAATTTCCAGGACCATTACATCGCCCGCATGTCGTGCGAGGTGCGCGGCGTCGCAACCCTCAACGAGCGCGGCCGCGGCCTCTCTTTCGCCCACGAGCTGTGGCGCTACGTCACCGCGGGCCAGGGGATGCTGACCTACAGCGCTTCGCTGTGCGCCGCGTCGGTCAAGGTATTGGAGGAGTCGGCAACCCCGGACGTGCAATGCGTCTTTGCCCCGGCGAGCTACAAGCCGGGCCTCATCAGGAAGCTCGACGACAAGCCGGGCATCACCGGCGGGCCGTGGCAGATGCGGCCGTTGTCGCGCGGCTACGTGCTGGCGCGCTCGCCCGATCCCTCCGACCAGCCGGCGATCAACCCGCGCTATCTCGCCGAGGACACCGACCGCCGCGCGATGATCGGCGGGCTCCGGTTTCTGCGCCGCCTGTTCGCGGCGCCGGCATTGGCGAAGTATGTCGTCGCCGAAAAGCTGCCGGGCGCCGCCGTCCAGAGCGACGACGAGCTGTTGGATTATGCGCGAGCGAACGGCTCGACCGTCTATCACGCGAGCTGCACCTGCATGATGGGCAATCACGCAATGGCGGTCGTCAACGACGAGCTCCGGGTGCACGGGCTCGACGGGTTGCGCGTCATCGACGCCTCGGTGATGCCGGCCGTCACCTCGACCAACACCAACGCCCCGACGATCATGATCGCCGAAAAGGGCGCCGCGCTGATCAAGGCCGCAGCGCGGGAGAAGCTGGCGGCGTGACCGTGGTTGTGCTCAACCGACTTCGGAATGCCGGGCGGCCGACGCTTGGTCCGATCAACGCAGCGGGTAGGGCGCGCGCCAATAGGGCAGGGGCATGCCGTAGGGCGGCGGCGCCATGGCGATCCGGGTCGGCCCGCGCACCGGCATCCCCGGGTACGGACCCGGCGGCGCGAGGACGATCGCGCCGTAGCGCGGTCCGACCGCGTGCACCAAGACCCGGCGCACGCCCCGGCGATGGTGCTCCGGTGCGGCTCTGGCGAGCCGGCGGGCGGCGTTTCGGGCCAGATGCCGCGGGAGGCTGCCGCGGGAGGCGGCCCGCGCAGCAATGCCCCTCGGCCGCACCGCCGCGCCCCGGCTGCCAATCGATGCGCGCCGCATTGCCGCAACGACCGGAGTTGCCGGGCCGGGCATTGCCGCCGCGGCCGGCGCCGGCCCGGCCGGTGCAACCGCCGCCCAGTTGCCCGGCAGCGGCGGCGGCACCGGCAGCGAAGCGGCGAGGATCGTACCGACGGCCCCGATCATGCCAATCGGAAGTAACCACAAGCCGAATTTCATGTTCTGCCTCGCTCGCTCTTGCCGATCCGATGATTTCAAGAAACGGTCGGGGATCGCCGAATATTCCTCAAGCCGCGCCGCTTACCCCCGATACTCCGGCACCCGGTAATAAACCCAGACGAGATTGGCCGCCATCACCGCCGCGGTCAAAAGGAACACCCAGCGCAATCCGAACGAGGCGGCGACCGCGCCGCCCATCAGCGGCCCCAGGGAGTTGCCCATGAACATCGCCGAGGAGGTCATGCCGTAGACGGCGCCGCGGTCGGAGCGGGCAACCAGGCGCCCGACCAGCGCGTTCGCGGTCGGCAACAGGCCGCCGATGAACAGCCCGACCCCGAAACGCTCGGCGACGAACAGCCAGTAATTGTCGGTGAAGGCCTGCGGCAGCGTCATCAGCGTGGCGCCCAACAGGCTGATCAGCAAGACCCGGCGATAGCCGATCTGGTCGCTGCGCTTGCCGAGAAACGGCGAGGCGATGACGTCGGCGAGCCCGGTCACCGAAAAGGCAATGCCGGCGAGCGTCGCGATATTGGGTT
Organism: uncultured Alphaproteobacteria bacterium; assembly: GCA_963789255.1. GTDB lineage: Bacteria > Pseudomonadota > Alphaproteobacteria > ATCC43930 > CGMCC-115725 > DATARH01. Next base: position 1,466,076 of record CAWBJW010000002.1, read on the forward strand.
GGGCGCCGACCATCTCCTTGACGTAGAGCGTGATCACCGGCTGCACCGTGCGCACCCCGAACTGCGCCATCAGCAACACAAAGAACAGCGCGAGCAATGCCGGCGTCGTGACCAGCGCGACGAGGCCGCTGACGGTGGAACGGCGGCCGCTGCCCTTCTGCGGCCGGGCGAACTCCTCGTGTACGATGAGCCACACGAGCCCCACCGTGACGAAGATCATCGCCGCGGTGCAGTAGAACGGGATGCGGTAGCTGCCGGTCAGGTCGGCGAGGATGCCGCCGACCATCGGCCCGACCAGCGAACCGACCAGCTGGCCGGTCGACAGCCAGCCGAGCGAGAAACCGAGCCGGCTTTCCGGCACCTGGCTGGCGACCAGCGCGATCGCCGAACTGGAAAACCCGGCGAACACGCCCATCAGCGCGCGCATCGCAAAGAACTGCCAGACATTGGCGGCCAGGCCCATCAATGCCGCAAAAAACCCGATCGCGATGCTCGAGCGCAGCAGCATCAGCTTGCGCCCGTGCCGGTCGGCGACGGTGCCCCACAAGGGCGACGCAAAAGCCGCGACGAACGAGGTGACGCCGGAGAGGATGCCGGCCCACAGGTCGATCTGCGCCGGACTCGTGACCCCCAGCTCGGGCAGGAACAGCGGCATGATCGGCGAGAGCATCGAGAAGGCCATCGTCATCACGAACTGGATGCCGACCATCGCCCACAGCGTGTGCCGCCAATTCTTGGCTTCACTGGGCGTCGCCGCCCCGCCCGGTTCCGTGGGCGGCGCCTCGGCCTGCGTCGCGCCGGTGCCCTGTTCGGCCATGACCCTCAACCCGGTTGTGCCGCCCCATTGTAATGCGTTCGACCGGCGGGCATCATCCCGCGTACGCAGGAGGGCTTGCGATGAAATTCGGCATCTTCTACGAGCTGCAATTGCCGCGCCCGTGGCTGCCCGGCGGGGAATTGCAGCTCTATCGGAATGCGCTCGACCAGGTCGAATTGGCCGACCGGCTCGGCTACGACTACGCCTGGGAAGTCGAGCATCACTTCCTCGAAGAGTATTCGCACTCGCCCGCGCCCGAGGTGTTTCTCGGCGCGGCGAGCCAGCGCACCAGGCAGATCCGCCTCTGCCACGGCATCATGCAATTGACGACGACGCACCCGGCGCGGTGCGCCGAGCGCATCGCCGCGCTCGATCTGGTCAGCGGCGGGCGGGTCGAGTTCGGCACCGGCGAAATCGCCAGCATCACCGAACTGGAGCCGTTCGGCGTCGCCTTCGCCGAGAAGCGGGCGATCTGGGAGGAGGCGATCCAGGCGATCATCCCGATGTTCCGTGACGGCGGGTGCGAGCATCACGGCAAGTATTTCGACATGCCGCTGCGCAACGTCGTGCCGAAGCCCCTGCAAAAACCGCACCCGCCCTTATGGTGCGCCTGCTCGCAGCTCGAAACCATCGAGATGGCCGGGCGGCGCGGCCTCGGCGCCCTCGCCTTCCAGTTCCTGTCGGCCGATGCGGCCAACGCCTGGGTGCACGCCTATTACAACGCCTTCACCAAGCGCCAGGAAAAGCTCGCCGATTACGTCACCAACCCGAACCTCGCGCTGACCAGCTATTTCATGTGCGCCGAGACCGACGAGGAGGCGCGCCGCCGCGCCGACGGCATCCCGTTCTTCCAGTTCGCGCTGCGCTTCTACGGGCAGAACGCCAACCGCGAGAGGCCGCCGCCGGGCACGGTCAACCTGTGGGACGAGTACGAGAAGTGGAAGCGCGCCAACCCCGATTCATTGCAGCGCGCGCTGTCGGGCGGCCTCATCGGCTCACCGGCGACGTTGCGGCGCAAATTGCAGCGGTTCGAAACCTCGCACATCGACTCGGTGATCCTCCTCAACCAGGCCGGCAAGAACACCCACGAGCATATCTGCGAGAGCCTGGAGTTGTTCGCCCGCGAGGTGATGCCCGAGTTCCACGCCCGCATCTCCGAGCAGGAGGAATGGAAAAGACAAGTGCTGGCGCGCGAGATCGAATTGGAAGAGATCGACACCCAGCCCTTCCGCGACCGCTACGGCCCCAATTCGGTACAATTGCGCCCGGCCCAGGCGGCCGAGTAACAAATTAGCTAACGCAAAGGGCGCAAAGGGTACGCAAAGGACGCGAAGGCATCTTTGCGGTTGCCCGCGGCGCGACCTGTAAATATTTCACAATGAGGCGATGAGGCAGGACCGATCTCATCGTCTCATTGTAATTTATGGCGCTTCGCGCCGATAAGCGCCTTCGCGTCCTTTGCGTACCCTCCGTGCCCTTTGCGTTACCTGCTCTTTGATAAGGGTTGAACCGATGCCCGATCCATTGCCTGCGTTGAGCCTGGTCGCCGTGCCGGGGCGGCGGCGCCTGACCCTCGATGTCGCGCGCGACGCCGAACGGCGCGGCTTTGCCGGGATCTATGTGCCGAGCATCTTCGGCAACATGGCGCAATCGACCGCGCTCGCGCTCGCCACCGAGCGGATCATCTTCGGCACGGCGATCGCGCCGGTTTATGCCCGCACGGTCGAGGATTTCGCGCACAGCGCCGCCTATATCCACGAAATCTCGGGCGGGCGGTTCCGCTTCGGCATCGGCGTCGCGCATGCCCCGAGCCATATCCGCATGGGGGTGACCCCGGGCAAGCCGCTCGGCGACATCCGCGCCTTCGTCGCCAAATTCCGTTCGTATGACGGGATCGGCGCATTGCCGCCGATCATCCTCGCCGCGCTGCGAACGCGCATGGTGGCGCTCGCCGGCGAGATCGCCGACGGCCTCGTCTTCGCCAATGCCAGCCGCTCGCACGTGGCCCGGTCGCTCGCGGCGATCCCGGCATCAAAGCGCGCCGACCCCGATTTCCTCGTCGCCAACATGATCCCGACCTGCATCTCGGACGATGTCGCCGCCGCCAAGGCGGTCAACCGCCGCACCCTGACCCGCTACACGATGCTGCCGAACTACCGCAACTACTGGAAGGAAGCCGGGTATGTCGAGGAGATGGCGGCGATCGAGACCGCCCTCGCCGAGGGGCGCCAGAACGACATTCCCGGCCTGATGAGCGAGCGCTGGCTCGCCGACGCGACCTTGTTCGGCCCGGCCGCGGCGGTGCGCGACGGGGTCATGGCGTGGCGCGAAGCCGGCATTTCGACGCCGATCCTGGTGCCGTCCTCGGCCACGGGCAACCAGATGCAGGCGGTCGAGGAGATCTTCGCCGCTTTCGCATGAGGTCCGTCCCCATGCCTGGCCTTGAGCGTCCTGGATCAGTCTTGCATTGGCGAAATGTCATCATATTTAATTGGCAATGACCAGCGCGCCAGCGCGATTTCCGGAAACCCGATGACTGGATTGAATTCCCTGCCAGGCGCTAAAAACTCCCTGCTGCCCGGCAAAAAACTCCCTGCTGCCCGGCAAGAAACTCCCTGCTACCCGGCAAAAAACTCCCTGCTCGCGGCCTCGCGATTGCGCGTTCGTCGAGCGTTCGTGCGGCTTTCGGCCGGACCACCGAGCGGAAATTTCGCAAAATTCCCTGCTAGCAGGGAATTTGCCGAGCCAAACCCCCATTCGGGAGCGTGACATGAGCCAGGCCTTATCCGGCATTCGCATCATCGACATGACGCACAACCAGGCAGGGCCGGCCTGCGCCCAGATCCTCGCCTTTCTCGGCGCCGACGTGATCAAGCTGGAGGAGCCGAAAGGCGGCGATGTGGCGCGCCGCAACATGCGCGACAAACCGGACAGCGACAGCCTCTTCTTCCTCTTGTTCAACGCCAACAAGAAGAGCCTGACGCTCAACCTGAAATCGGCGCGCGGCAAGGAATTGTTCCGCAACCTGATCGCCAAGTCGGATGTGCTGTTGGAGAATTTCGGCCCCGGCGCGCTCGACCGGCTCGGCTTCGGCTGGCCGGCGCTCGCCGAGATCAACCCGCGCCTCATCTACGCGACGATCAAGGGGTTCGGCACCTACGGCCCCTATCGCGACTTCAAGAGCTACGAGCCGATCGCGCAGGCGATGGGCGGGGCGATGAGCGTCACCGGCTTCCCGGAGAACCCGCCGACCTATGTCGTGCCGGCGATCGGCGACAGCGGCACCGGCATGCACATGGCGATCGGCATCCTCGCCGCCTTGCAGCAGCGCCATGCCACCGGACGCGGGCAGCAGGTCGAAGTGTCGATGCAGGACGCCGTCGTCAATCTGATCCGGGTCAGCCTGCGCGACCACCAGCGCACCGGCGCGCCGATGGCGCGGCGCGGCAACCAGCTGGGCACGGTGGTGCCGAGCACGATCTACCCGTGCGCGCCGGGCGGCCCCAACGACTACGTCTTCATCAACGCCTGGGAGCAGCCGATGTGGGTGGCGATGCTCGGCGTCATGGGCCGGCCCGAACTGGCCGACGACCCGCGCTTCAAGACACCCGAGGCGCGCTGGGAAAACCGCGCCGCGCTCGCCGCGATCATCGAGGAATGGACCGGTCGGCGCACCAAGCACGAGGCGATGCGCCTCCTCGGCGATGCCGGGGTGCCGTGCGGCGCGGTGCAGGACACCGGCGAGGTGTTGGCCGACCCGCATTTGAAGGCGCGCGAGATGATCGTCGACATCGACTATCCGACCCGCGGCACCTATCAGACCGTCGGCTGCCCGGTCAAATTGTCGGATTCGCCGGCCGCCCTTACCCGGCCGCCGCTACTCGGCGAGCACACGGCCGAACTGCTCGGGGATTTGTGCGGTCTCGATCCCGACGAGGTAAAGCGGCTGCGCGACGACGGGGTCGTGTGATACCGCCTCACGCCTCCTCAGGATGACGGTAGGGTGTTGTAGCCACATACAAATTTTCGTCATCCTGAGGAGCACCCCGGAGGGGTGCGTCTCGAAGGACGCACGACGCCGATTGTCGGGCGGCGGGGGCCTCACTATCATTAAGGTCTGATTTGCGCAGGAGCCGCTCATGGTTCAGCTCGCCGAACTGGATACCGCGCCCGAGACGATCGAGGCGAACCTCATTTACCTCGCCGGCGGTGCCGACAAGCTCGTGACCTATGTCGCCGCGCCGGGCGGGCGCGACGAGCGCAGCGGCGGCGGCAGCGAGACGCATCGCGTGGTCATGCATAACGGCCGCCCCTTCGCCGACCGCTTCGACATCGAGCGCGAGGGCTTTCGCTTTGTCGGCCATGACACCGGGGTCGCCGATTTCTTCGACGATGCCGAGGTGCGGCGGGTCTACTACCCCGAGTGCGAGGCGCTGATAAAGCGGGAGAGCGGGGCCAAGCGGGTTGTCGTGTTCGACCACACGCTGCGCACCGCCAGCGACGAGCAGCGCGAAGCGCAGAAGATCCGCGACGTCGTCAGCCGCGTCCATAACGACTACACCGAATGGTCCGGACCGCAGCGGGTGCGCGACATCATGGGCGATGAAGCCGAAGCGCTGTTGCAGGGCCGCTTCGCGATCATCCAGGTATGGCGCCCGATCAACCACCCGGTCGAAAGCCACCCGCTGGCGATCTGCGACGCACAGACCGTCAGGCCCGAGAGCCTCGTCGTCAACGAGCGCCGCTACCAGGACCGGGTCGGGCAGACTTACGGCATCACCTATGATCCCGGGCAGCGCTGGTATTGGTTCCCGCACATGCGGCCCGACGAGGCGCTGGTGTTCAAGGTCTACGAATCGTTGCGCGACGGCCGCGCCCGCTGGACCGCCCACACCGCCTTCGCGGACCCGACCTCGCCGCCGCATGCCCGGCCGCGCGAGAGCATCGAGATCCGCACGGCGGCGTTTTTCTAAAGGCGACAATTCCAACCGGATTTGCACCGATCGGATCGCCTATCCGCCCGGTTGCGGCGGCGCGTCGCCTCCCGGCCGCGCGTCATGGTACAACCCCGCGATGCTGACGATTTCCGGCCTGACCTACCGCGTCGGCGGCCGCCATGGCCGTGCGCTGTTCGACGAAGCCAACGCGCAGATCCCCGAGGGCAGCAAGATCGGGCTGGTCGGCCGCAACGGCGTCGGCAAATCGACGCTGCTCGACCTGATCCGCGGCCGCTTGCTGCCCGATCGCGGCGACATCTTCCTGCCGCGCGGGTGCCGCATCGGCTTTCTGGCGCAGGAGGCGCCGAGCGGGTCGGCGGGCGCGGTCGACACGGTGCTCGCCGCCGACAAGGAGCGCACCGCCCTGTTGCGCGAGCTCGACTCGGTTCTTGACGCCAATGGCCCGTTGCCGCTGCGCGTCGCCGGGATCGAGGAGCGGCTCGACGAAATCGGGGCCCGCGCCGCACCCGGCCGCGCGGCGCGCATCCTCGCCGGGCTCGGGCTCGATGCGGCGATGCAGGCAACACCGCTCTTCGAGTTGTCCGGCGGCTGGCGCATGCGGGTGGCGCTTGCCGCGGTGCTGTTCGCCGAGCCCGACCTCCTGCTGCTCGACGAGCCGACCAACCATCTCGACCTCGAAGCGGCATTGTGGCTCGAACGCTATCTGCGCCGCTACCGGCACAGCTTTGTGCTGGTCAGCCACGACCGTCAGCTGCTCAACGCCGCGACGACGGCGACCCTCCACCTCGGTAACGGCAAGCTGACGCTCTATTCCGGCGGCTTCGACCAGTTCCTGCGCGCTCGCCGCGAAGCCGGCACGCGGCAGGCCGCGCTGGCTCGCCGTCAGCAGCAGGAACGCGAGCGCCTGACGCGGTTTATCGACCGCTTCCGCTACACGGCGTCGAAGGCGCGCCAGGCGCAGAGCCGGATCAAGGCGCTGGCCCGGCTCGAACCGGTGGCGCTGATGACCGATGCCGCGCCGCCCGTGCTGCGCCTGCCGCAGCCGGCGCCGCTGAGCCCGCCGATCATCAGCCTCGACAAGGTCAGCGCCGGGTATGCACCGGGGCATCCGGTCTTGTCGCGCCTCAACCTGCGGCTCGACCCCGACGACCGGATCGCGCTGTTGGGCGCCAACGGCAACGGCAAGACCACCTTCGCGCGCCTCCTCGCCGGCCGGCTCGCGCCGCTGTCCGGGCGGATGATCCGGTCGCCGAAACTGACCTGCGGGTTTTTCGCCCAGCATCAGATCGAGGAGATGCGGCCTGAGGCCTCCGCCTTCGACCATCTCGCCGCGCTGTTGCCCGACAGCCCGCCCGAGGCGGTGCGCGCCCGGCTCGGCGGGTTCGGCTTTGGCCAGGACAAGGCGTTACTCCCGGTCGGCGAGCTGTCGGGCGGCGAGCGGGCGCGCCTCAATCTCGCGCTCGTGACCCACGACGCCCCTTCCTTGCTGATCCTCGACGAGCCGACCAATCATCTCGACATGGAAACCCGCGAGGCGCTGGTCGCCGCGCTCGCCGAGTATTCCGGGGCGGTCGTCCTGGTCAGTCACGACTGGCATCTGGTCGAACTGGTCGCCGACCGGCTGTGGCTCGTCGACGACGGCACGGTGCGGCCGTTCGAGGATGATCTCGAAGGCTACCGCCGCCGGCTGCTCGAACGCGACGAGGCGCCGGTGGGGCGTGCCGCCCGAGATCTCGGCGACGGTGCGGCGGGCGGGAGCGACACGCGCCGTGACGGACGGCGCGATGCAGCGGAACGCCGCCTCCTGTTGCAGCCGCTGCGCCGGACGGCGCGCGAGGCCGAAGCGGCGGCATCACGGCTTGCCGCCGAGCAACAGGCGCTCGACCGCCAGCCTGGCGGCGCCCGGCGCGTTCGGCGGCCGCGGTGCGGCGCTCGCGGACGCGTTGAAGCGCCGCGCCGATCTCGCGCGGCTGATTGCCGACGCGGAAGCGGAATGGTTCGCCGCCGAGGCGGCAATCGAACAGATGTCGCGAGGCGCAGCCAGGCGCTGACCCGCCGGGTCGGCCGCGGCGCTGCGTAATTGCGGTAGGTTGCGCGCCGTCGTTCGCGCGGCCAATGGCCGCAGCGCCGCCGGCCGGGCATCGTTTGACAGCGCCGCCACGGCCAGTTTATCCAATGTTAAGGATGGGATGATTTGATTACGACGCTGCACGAGCCCAGCTCCAAGCCGTTCGTCGCCACATTACGAGTAGGCCGCGCCCATGGCTGAGACGCCCGCGATCACCGACCGCAATCTCGAGGCGACGACCAACATTTCGCTGAAGCGCGAGCCGGCCTGCTTTGCCTTCCTTTCGGCGCGCTCGGTGGCGCCGCCGATGCCGATCGATTCGATCAATCTCGACCTCGCCTCGGCCGATTATTTCCAGGGCCGCGCCTCGTTGTGGACGACGCTGGAAATGCGCTCGTCGGTCAATAACGATCGGCCGACCGCGATCCTCGGCTTTGACGAGAGCTTTCTGCGCCCGTTCGCCCGCGCCCTCGTCGAAGCATCGACGACGCGCGCCTCCTACCGTATGACGATCCTCGACGAGACGCGTGACGGCGATCGCTGCCGGGTTGTCGAATACGTCACCGGCCCCGGCAAGCCGCTCAAGGAACTGGTGCTGCAACCTTTCGACAACGTCGTGCTGATCACCGCAACGACCCCGAAGGATGCCGACGAGACGCTGTTCCAATTGCCGCGCACCGACAGCTTCCTGCGCGCCTTCGCTAAGATGTCCTATACCGCCGACCAGGCCTTGCACGATCTCCTGGGCGACATGGAGCGCGTTGCCCGCCGGCACAAAGCCGCGCCGGTCGAAACGCTGGAATAGCGGCTGCCATCCCCTCGTTAGTCATCGGGTCGCACGCCTTTGCCGCGCACCGTGCGCCGCGGTTTCGGTTTCTCGATCAGCCGGATGCGGCCCGCCTTCCCGGTTGCGATCAGGGCGTCGGGGGTCAGGGCCGGTTTTGCCGCCGCTCGTCGCGTTCCGCTGCGTAGCGCGGATCTGTCAGGGCCTTTGCGGGTCATTTCCAGGTAATCCGCGGCGCCTTGCCGAGCTTGGCGGGGCCGAGATACATCTCGCCATTCTGGATCGTGAATGAGGTCGCGATTTCCGGTCTTCCGTCCGGCCCGGCCTTGGTCAGCATCGCGAGCGCGAAGCGCGCGAGGCGCGCATCGGCGGCGCGCATCCGCCCGGCGGCGACGAGCGCAGTCATCAGCTCATCATAACCCTCGATCCCCCCGGAAAATGCGCCGATCGGCTGGAGATCGGGATCGAGCGCCACGGTGCCGGAGCCGGTGATCGCGAGGCTGTCCCAGCGCACCGCGAAATGGTCGAGCTCAAGGGTGCCGCCCGCATCGCGCCACGCCGTGGCCGCCTGGAGCGGCGGCGCGGCGGGGACTGCCCCTTTCACCGTGATGCCGAGGGCGATCTCGTCGAGCGGGTTGCGAAACGGCGCCGGAACGATGGGCAAGGTCACCTCGTGCAGAACGAGCGCGATGCCGATCGCGCGCTCGCTATCCGTCTGCGGTTTGTGTGTCGGCAGGTTCAGCCATAGCTCGGCATCCCGTGCGGCGAGGCGCACCCCCGGATCGGCGCTGGGCTGGCTCAAATCGAGCCAGAGCGTCGCGCCGCCTGCGGCACCGACCGCGAGGCTGCCGCTCGCCGCCTGTGCGGTCAGCGTCGCGGACGGTCCACCGGACGGTCCCGCGGTCGCGCTCAGCCCGTCCGGCGCCGCGAGATGCCACACCCGGAAGTTCCACGGCCGCGCGCTGCCGGACAACAGCGGCATGCGCGCCTCGGCGGCGGGAATGGCCGCACCTCCAGCTCCGTCGGGGCGCAGCCGCGCCTTGCTCAGCTCGACGCGGAACGCCAGCGGAAACCCGCGGACCCGGAGCGCAGTCCACGACAGATCGAGGTTCTGCGCGCGCAGCGACCCTGCCCACTGGCCAAACCCGTCCTCGATGCGCCCGGCGGCAACGAACCAATAGGCGGTGTAGGCGCCCGACAGGGCGAGCAGCAGAACGGCAACGGCAAGGCCGAGACGGCGCATGCCGGGGTTATACCGACGCGCCTTGCCGCGCGCCAGCTTGCGGCATCAGGCGGCGGTGCGCTCCGGAACTTGCGCTCCAGCCAGGATCGGGTTCATCGTCAGAGTTCGCTAGGCTCCCCCCGGTGCCGCGCTAAGGCGCAGCACCGGGCGCAGCCGCCAGGTCAGCGGCAAGGTGACGAGCACGACGGAAGCGATCAGCATCATCATGACCGGCACGTCGATCATATCGCTGACCAGGCCGTACAGCACCGGCGCCAGCGCGCCGGCGCCGATGGCGCCGGTGTAGAAGATGCTGAAAGCGCGCTGCCGCCGTTCGGGGGGGACGAGTTCGGGAACCGTGCCGTAGAGCACCGATGAGGTGCCGTTGAGCGCGACGCCGATCAGCGGCAATACCATCAGATCCGCGACCAGCGGCAATGGCAACAGGACGAGGATGCCAGCCGCGGTCAAGCCCTCGGTCAGAAACACCGCGGTGACCACCCCGAGCCGCGCCCCAAGCCAGCCGCAGACCAGCTTGCCGGTGGCGCCGCCGGTGAAGATCAGGGTCAGCGCGATGCCGATCGTCGGCATTCCCGCGCCCTTCAGCTTCAACAGGAACGGCAGGAAGGTCAGAAACCCCATGCGGGTCGCGCTGTCGATCATCGCGACCGCCAGCAGCAGCGCAAAGCCATGCCCGGCCGGTGCTGCCGCCGCTGCGCCGCGCTTGTCGGCGCCAGTGGCCGCCTCGACGGCGCGGCCGGGCAATCCGCGCACCGAGAGGATCGCCGCCGCCGCGGCAAGCGCGGCGATGCCGAGCACCAGTGTCGCGCTGCGCCACGGCATCACCGCGACGAGCCCGGCCGTCGCCGCCGGGAACGCCATCTTGCCGAGGTCGCCCGAGAAATTGTAGCTGGCAAGCGCGGCGCGCGAGCGACGGCCGGGGAAGGCCTGCGCCACCAGATTGGCCGCGATCGGATGCTGCACGCTGGCGCCCAGCCCGGCGACCACCAGCGCCGCGGCGAGCATCGTGAAGCCGCCGCTGGCCCCGGCGGCGAGGTAGCCGACCCCGACCAGCGCCGTCCCGAGCCCGAGCAGCAGCGGCCCGCCGATACGCCCGGCGAGGGCTCCCGCCGGCACCTGGAACCCGGCCATCGAGCCGGCGAACAGCGCCCGCAACAGCCCGATTTCGGCATAGCCGAGGCCGAACTCGGCCTGCCACAGCGGCAGCAGCACGTAAAGCAGGTCGGTATACCCGTCATGCAATATATGCGCGCCGCAGGCCACCGCCATCGTGCGCCGCCCGGGCGACGAAATCCTGTCCAATGTGGCCGTGATCAGAGACATCGCCCGCCCGCCGCGATAGAAGTCAAATCGTCATTAAACTGTCATCGTGCGGCGGGCGACGCAATGATTTGCCGGTCCGCAGGCGCTCGGCATATTTTCTGCGATGCGGCGGAGGGAACAACGATGGCCGATTACGATCTCGTCATCCGCAACGGCACGGTGGCGACCGCCGCCGACACGACGCAATGCGATGTCGCCATCACGGACGGCGTCATCGCCGCGCTGGGGCGCGGCCTCGCCGCCGGGGCGCGCGAGATCGACGCGGCGGGCCATCTCGTGCTGCCCGGCGCGATCGACAGCCATTGCCATATCGAGCAGCGTTCCTCCGCCGGCGTCATGTGCGCCGACGATTTCTACAGCGCCACCGTCTCGGCCGCGTTCGGCGGCACCACGACGGTGATCCCGTTCGCCGCCCAGCACCGCGGCCAGTCATTGCGCCAGGTCGTCGCCGAATACCACGAGGCCGCCGGCCCGAAGGCGGTCATCGACTACGCCTTCCATCTGATCGTCTCCGACCCCTCGGAGCAGGTGCTGGGCCAGGAATTGCCGGCCTTGATCCGCGACGGCTACACCTCGTTCAAGGTCTACATGACCTACGATCTGCTCCGCCTCGACGACCGCCAGATGCTCGATATCCTGGCCCTAGCGCGGGCGCGAGGGCGCCTTTGTCATGGTCCACGCCGAAAACCACGACATGATCCAATGGCTCGCCGACCGGCTGCTTGCAAAAGGGCTGTCGCAGCCGCGCTACCACGCGGTCTCGCACGCGAGGATCGCCGAGGGCGAGGCGACCAACCGGGCGGTGGCCTTGGCCGAACTCCTCGACGTGCCGATCCTCATCGTCCATGTCTCGGCCGCCGAGGCGATCGACGTTATCCGCGACGCGCAAACCAAGGGCCTCAAAATCTACGGCGAGACCTGCCCGCAATATCTGTTTCTGACCGCCGACGACATCGGCATGGATCTCGAAGGCACCAAATTCTGCTGCAGTCCGCCGCCGCGCGACAAGGCGGGGCAGGAAGCGGTGTGGCGGGGTCTCTCCAACGGCACCTTCCAGGTGTTTTCCTCCGACCACGCGCCCTATCGCTACGACGCGACCGGCAAATTGCCGAAGGGCGAGAAGACGACGTTCAAGGACACCGCCAACGGCGTCCCCGGCATCGAACTGCGCGTGCCCTTATTGTTTTCCGAAGGGGTCCAGAAGGGGCGAATCGACCTCAACCGCTTTGTCGCGCTGACCGCGACCAACGCCGCCAAGATTTACGGTCTCTATCCGAGGAAGGGGACGATCGCCATCGGCAGCGACGCCGACATCGCGATCTGGGACCCGAGCGCCCACGTCACGGTGCGCGCCGACAACATCCACGACAATGTCGGCTACACCCCCTATGAGGGGATGCACCTGACCGGCTGGCCGGTGACGGTATTGTCGCGCGGTCGCATCGTCATCGACAACGGCCGGCTCCAGGCCCCGCGCGGCAGCGGCAATTTCCTGCCCTGCGCCCTCTCCGACGCCGCCCGCCCCTTGGGCCGCCCCACCCCCGAACTGGCGTTCGTGGAGCAGCGGGGACAACGGCTAATCCCGCTGTAGACAAACAGTGGGATGTCGAAGACAACACTCAACTCGTGTGGGCATATCGGCCGGAGGGTTCCGAACATCGCCGTCGTAAGTGCAGTTGGCGACCCGCCAGAAATTGCCACCCATCTTAATGCCCATGCATTGATCGTAGTTGCCGGCCGGAGCACACGCCTGACGTGCGACCCCATATTTTAGGCACACGGATTGTAGTTCGCAGAGAGATAGGACGCGCGCACTGGCCTCCGCTTGGCGATGGGCTTCCGCTTGCTGCGCGGCAACGCGAGCTTGGGCCTGCGCGGGTGTCTCCTCCGGGGGCGGATTTATCGCAGCCCAAATAAATAACGAAGTCATTAACAGGGCGATTGCCGCGACCAACAGAAGCTGTGGGTGCCGTTTACATGCGGCGACCCCGCGGTCAATGCCGACCAGACCGCGATAGACTGCAACGGCGATATGGCGCCTCTTGGGCCGCACTGTTATTTCTTCGGCGCGAGCCGGCAGATCGGCTCGTGGCGCATCCGGCATGCCCCCTCCGCGCTCTATGATTATGCTATAGAGGACCTTGTCGCCCTGCATTTGGAGTGTCAACGATGGCGCGTGTGACGGTCTATCCATTCAAGCGTTACGACGTCAGACTCCGATCAGAGCCCACCGACCAGATACGGCACTCTCGATGCCATCCGCAAAATGCACGGCGCAAAGCCAATCATCGGTAAAGGTGTGGAGATCGATGAGGCCCAACTCGACCCGGATTTGCCGGGTATGACGCCGCGAGATTTTAAACCCTGAGCGTGCAAACGTAGGGCGGCGGAATACGCTTCGCTTTTCCGAACGAAAGCGGTCTAGGAGGTGAATATGCCCCGCAAACTCCGCGCCGCGGTTGCCCAGCTTGGGCCCATTCATCTCGCCGACAGCCGCGAGGGCGTCGTCAAAAGGCTCTGCGCCCTCTTGCGTGAGGCGCACGGCGACGGCGCCTGCTTCGTCGTCTTTCCCGAGCTGGCGCTGACGACGTTCTTTCCGCGCTGGTGGATGACCGAGCAGGCCGAGATCGACCGCTATTTCGAGCGCGAGATGCCGGGCGCCGAAACCCGGCCCTTGTTCGACCTCGCCAAGGAGTTCGGCATCGGGTTTTACCTCGGCTATGCCGAATTGACCGAGGAGGGGGGTGAGCCGCGCCATTACAACACCTCGATCCTCGTCGATCCGGCGGGAAAAATCATCGGGCGCTACCGCAAGATCCACCTGCCGGGGCATTCCGAGCACCTGCCGAAGGCGCCGTTCCAGCATCTCGAAAAGCGTTATTTCGACGTCGGCAACGAGGGCTTTCGTGTCTGGCGAATGCAGGATGCGGTCATAGGCATGTGCATCTGCAACGACCGGCGCTGGCCGGAGACCTACCGGGTCATGGGCCTCCAAGGGGTCGAGATCGTCGCGCTCGGCTACAACACGCCGATCCAGAATATCCACACCAGCGAGCCCGAGCATCTGCGGATGTTCCACCATTTGTTGTCATTGCAGGCCGGGGCCTACCAGAACGCCGCCTGGGTGCTGGCGGCGGCCAAATGCGGCGCCGAAGACGGCTTCGGCATGATCGGCGGCTCGGCGATCGTCGCGCCGACGGGCGAGATCGCCGCCCAGGCATTGACCGAGGAGGACGAGCTGATCACCACGACCCTCGATCTCGAACTCGGCGAATACCTGCGCCGCACCGTCTTCAATTTCGAGAAGCACCGCCGCACCGAGCATTACGGCCTCATCACCAGCCGCACCGGCGCGAAGACCGAGGTGTGAGCAAATTCGCTCTCCCGCATTGCGGGAGAGGACTTCCTATTCCCGCCCGTAATGATCCTCGAAGCGGACGATGTCGTCTTCGCCGAGATAGCTGCCCGACTGCACCTCGATGACGTGCAGCGGGATCTTGCCCGGGTTTTCCAGGCGGTGCGCGGTGCCGAGCGGGATGTAGGTCGACTGGTCCTCGGTCAGGATCAACTCCTCGTTGCCGCGCACGATCTTGGCGGTGCCCTGGACGACGACCCAATGCTCGGCGCGGTGGTGGTGCATCTGCAGCGACAGCTTGGCGCCCGGCTCGACCATGATGTGCTTGACCTGCACGCGGTGGCCGTGGTGCAGCGCGCGGTAGGTGCCCCACGGGCGGTGCACGGTCGGCAGCGCGTCGGCTTCGCTCGCGGCGCTCGGCGAGCAACCGGGCGACGAGCGTTCGGACTTCCTGGGTGCGGTTGCGCGGCGCCACCATGACCGCGTCGTCGGTGGCGACGACGACGAGGTCGTCGACCCCGATCGCCGCGACCAGCCCCGCTTCCGAGCGCAGGTAGCAGTTGCCGGTGGCCTCGGCGACGACATTGCCGGTCAGCACGTTGCCGCGCTCGTCTTTCGCGCCCATCTCCCACAGCGCATCCCACGAGCCGAGATCGCTCCACCCCATCGCGACCGGCACCACCGCGGCGCGGGTGGTGCGCTCCATCACGGCGTAATCGATCGAGTCGCTCGGGCATGCGGCGAACGCCGCCTTGTCGAGACGAATGAAATCGCTGTCGGACCGCGCGCCGGCCAGCGCCGCTTCGCAGGCGGCGAGCATCTCCGGCCGCAAATGCCCGATCTCGGCGAGATAAAGCGCTGCCGGAAACAGGAAGATGCCGCTGTTCCAGAAATAGTCGCCGGACGCGAGGTAACGCTCGGCCGCCGCGGTATCGGGCTTTTCGACAAAGCCGGCGACCGCGAAGGCGCCCTCGACGCCGGCGACCGGACGCCCCTTGCAAATATAGCCATAGCCGGTTTCGGCACGCTCGGGCGTGATGCCGAAGGTGACCAGATGCCCGGTGCGCGCCGCCGCCGCGGCATGCCCGATCGCCTCGAGAAACGCGTCGGGATCGCCGATCGCGTGATCCGACGGCATCACCAGCATCAGCGCGTCGGGCTCTCTGGCGGCGAGGCGCAACGCCGCGACGCAGGCCGCCGGGGCGGTATTGCGGCCGACCGGCTCCAGGATTAGCGCATCGGGCACCGCACCGATCTCGCGCAGCTGCTCGGCGATGATGAAGCGGTGCTCCTCATTGGCGATGATCAGCGGCGGCGCAAACCCGGCATTGCCCACCACCCGGCGCACAGTCTCCTGCAACAGGCTGTGCTCGCCCATCAGCGCCAACAGCTGCTTCGGATAGTGCGAACGTGACATCGGCCACAGCCGCGTGCCCGAGCCCCCCGACAGGATCACCGGATAAATCATGCCGTCCCCCATCAAATGGCCGTCATTCCCGCGAAAGCGGGAATCCAGGAATGCCGGGGTCCAGCCGCTTGCCCTGGACCCCCGCGTCCGCGGGGGTGACCGAATTCAGTTAGAAGCATCTCGGCCATTTCGGATTGTCAGCTATTGCCGCGCATTTCGCGCCACAGGCCGAGGGTTTCCTGCACCGGGCGGTCAGAAAAGCTGAACAGCACCGCCTCCTTTTGCGCATGATGCGTGTGCGCCGTCCAACCCGGCACGACGAAGATGTCGCGCGGCTCCCAGCGCAGCACGGTGTCGCCGACCCCAGGGACGCTCACTCTTGTTTCGCCCTCGCCCTCGACGCAGACATAGACCGCCGCATCGGTCGCGCGGTAGGGCTGGCCGGCAAAGCCCTGCGGTAGCAGCTGGATGAAGGTGCCGATCGTTGGCATCGCCGACCCGCCACTCGCCGGGTTGACGTAGCGCAATTTGTGCCCGTGATAGGGGTCGGGCGCGCCATTATGGCCAAGCACGTCGAGCGCCTCGCGGCTGCGCGCATAGGGATAATTGAAGACCGGCGAGGTCTTGGCCGCGGGCTTCCAGTCGACCGGCAGCAGATTGTGGCCGAACCGGGCAAAGCTGTCACCTTCGGGCCGGGCGATCGTTTGCATGTCGGCGGCGCCGGGTTCGGCAAAGCTGGCGTTCAACAGCTTGACGATCTGGATATCGAGCCCGTCGAGCCAGACCGTCGGCTCGGCGCTCTCATTGCCGTGATCGTGCCAGGTCCAGGACGGGGTGATGACGAAATCGCCGGGCTGCATCGTCGTGCGCTCGCCATCGACCGCGGTGTAGGCGCCGCTTCCCTCGATGATAAAGCGCAACGCCGATTGCGTGTGGCGGTGGGCCGGCGCGACTTCGCCGGGCAGGATCAATTGCAGCCCGGCAAACAGCGAGTTCGTGATCTGGGCTTCGCCGTTGAGCCCGGGGTTTTCGAGGATCAGCACGCGGCGGGTCGCCTCCATCGTGCTGATCAGCCCGCCCGCCTGCATCAGATAGGGCCGCACCTCGCGGTAATGCCAGATAAAGGGCAGGCAGTCGGTCACCGGTTCAGGCGTGACGAGATGGTGCAGCTTTTCCCACAATGGCGCCAGGTGATGGGGCGCGATCCTGTCGTAAAACGCCTGCCGCTCGGCGTTGCGCGCCGGGACCGCCTCTGCTGCC
This sequence comes from uncultured Alphaproteobacteria bacterium, assembly GCA_963789255.1. GTDB lineage: Bacteria > Pseudomonadota > Alphaproteobacteria > ATCC43930 > CGMCC-115725 > DATARH01. Next base: position 1,483,292 of record CAWBJW010000002.1, read on the forward strand.
ATCGCGGGTCTCCCTATTCGGCGGCCTCGCGGGGGCGGGAGCGCTCGCCGAGGGTGAAGCCGATCTTCGCCAGATCGCTGATCAGCGCCCTCGACTGCGCCTCGGTCAGCGCCACCATCGGTGGCCGCACCGCGGCCCAGTCCGGGTCGCGGTGGAAATGCGCGACGATGCGCTTCAAGGCCGGCACCATCGGATAGGCCTGGATTGTCTTGCGCGCCAGCGTGATCTCGGCCTGCAATGCGTCAGCCTGCGGCGTCTGCCAGTGCTCGTAGACCTTGCGGATGCCCGGCACGTTGACATTGCCGGTCGCGGTAATGCAGCCGACCCCGCCCTTGCGCAAGCCGTCGAGCAGGAAAACTTCGGAGCCGGGAAACACGGCAAAGCCCGGGAAGCGCTCGATCAGTGCCGCGGTGTTGTTCCAGTCGCCCGAGCTGTCCTTGAGGCCGACCACCGTGTCGGGGTAGGCCTCGATCAGCTGGCCGACCAGATCGAGCGAGAGGCCGAGCACGGTCTGCGGCGGGATGTGATAGAGAAACATCCGCAACGCCGCCGAGCCGACCCGGTCGATGACGCCGGCAAAAAAGGCGAACAAGCCGTTGTCATCCATCCCCTTGTAATAGAACGGCGGCAGCATCAGGACGCCGCCGACGCCGTGGCCGACGGCGTGGCGGATCAACGTCGCCGCCTCGGTCATCGAGCACGCCCCGGTGCCCGGCATCAGCCGGGCCGGCGGGATGCCCGCGGCGACCAGGCGGTCGAGCAATTCCATGCGCTCGCCTGATGACATCGAGTTGGCTTCGCTGGTCGTGCCGAAGATCGCCAGCCCGTCGGCGCCCTGGTCCAACAGCCAGCGGCAGAATGCGATAAACCGCCCGGAATCGGGCTCGCCCGCCGCGGTGAACGGGGTCAGGACCGGGACCAGCACCCCGGCAAACGGTTGCGAGGCCATGCGGAAACTCCCTCAACGCTAAGGGCTGCGGCGGATCACGCCAATAAGCCCCCGCCCGCCCGCTCCGTCAATATGTCTATGGCCGCGCCCTGGTCACGCCCACTGGCGAACCCGCAGCAAACAGTTGCGCGTCTCGTTTACCGGGCGCGGGTCGCAACCTCGTTCGCAAGGGCGATATTGGCCTCGTGCGATCGCAGCATCTCGGCAAGTTCTGTGTGCAGTCGATTGTCGCGCACGCGTGGGAGCATCTCGCGCAGCTTTCGCACCACCCAGCCCTGGCCGCGATTGAGGAAGGCGATCCGTTCGCCAAGATCCGCGATGGCCATGGCCTTCGCGTAGAACGCACCGACATTGGGGGACGGCGCGGCGCCGAGCGCCTTGATATGGCGGGCCAGCATCGCGCACCAGCGCGATTCATCCCGCTGGATGGTCCGCATCAGCCCGGCGATCGTATTGTTGTCGGCCGCCCGCGCCGCTCTCGAGCGTTACCCGGGCTCCGGCGCGCTCGGCTTCTAGCAATTCGTTGAGAAAGGCGAGTCAGCTCGTCCTTGCCGGCAAAGCCCAGATAGGCATCGTCGGCTTCGTGCATCGAGCAGGCCGGCGAGCTGAGCTCGACCGCAGGATCGTCATCGGGTTGATTTGTCATTCTGCCACGTCCTCCAGTGTCACGGACCAGGACCGGGCGCGATAGCGGAAGGTGAGCCGCACGCGGCCGGCATCGTCGCCTTCACCCCGCTCGACCACCCCGTAGACGATCCCGCGTTGCATCTCGCGCCAGAAGGCATCGGGCGCGAGGCCAAGTTTCCCGGCGACAAGCTCCGCATCGACGACAAATCCATCGTCTGAATGCGTAATGGCGGTGGGCCCGCCAAGGGGTGACGCGTCGTTCACCGCGTCTCCGCGGCGGCCGGCGCCCAGGTTCCCGCCGGTCGTACCCGCTTCGCCCTGATCTCCCCCTTCTGGGCGGCAATGCCCAGCTCCAGACTGTCGGCGATCCGATGCGCGCGCTCGAGTAAATAGGCGGCCGCCGCCGGCCGGCAGACGTCGCGTGCGGTCCCGGCAAATATTTCGAGCCAGCGGTCGAAATGCGGGGTGTCGATCGACAGCGGCAGGTGGGCCGCCATCGGTTGGCCGTGATAGCGGCCGCTCATCAGCGCGACGGACGACCAAAAGGCGCCCATGCGGCCGAAGTGAGCCTCCCAGTCATGCACCCGAGCCTCGAAGATCGCGCCGATCAGCGGGTCGCGCCGGGCGCGGCCGTAAAACGCACGCACCAGCCGGTCGATCATCGCCTCGTCGATGCCGGTGCGTGCAACGATGTCCGCGACAATCAGACTCACGGCTGGCTGCGCCGGGTTGCGCGTCATCCCTCATTCTCATCCTCGTGCGCGGCACCTGCCGAGGTGCGTGTTGCGCTCGCGATGAAGATTCATATGATATGAATGTTAACTGGATCAAGCAGGCGATCGGGCTGGCGCGGGAGAAAGCAGGCCATGCGGCTGACCTTGGGGACCGACTATGCGCTGCGCACGCTAATCTATGTAGGCGCGTTGGGCGGGCGGCTCGCGACGATCGCCGAGATCGCCGCAAGCTTCGACATTTCCAAGACCCACCTGATGAAGGTCGTCAACAAGCTCGGCCAGCAAGGCTATCTCGAGACGATCCGCGGCAAGGGGGGCGGCATCAGGCTGGCGCGTTCGCCCGGGGAGATCCGGGTCGGGGCGGTGGTGCGCGAGACGGAAGAGGACCTCGCCGTGGTCGGGTGCCTCGCCGCGACAGGGTTCTGCCGGATCGAGGGATGCTGCGTTCTGCGCCGCGCGCTGCGCGAAGCGACGCTGGCGTTTTTGCGGACCCTGGACGGCTACACGCTCGCCGATCTGTTGGCGGCAGGCGCCCCGCTCGCCCACAGCCTGGGCCTCGCGGCTGAGATGCGGCCGGCGGAATGAGCCGAGGCGAGGCCAGCCATGGCTGATGTCGCTGTCGCTCGCGCGCTGCATGTCCTCGCCGTCGTCATCTGGATTGGCGGCGTCGCGATGGTGACCACCATCGTGCTGCCGGCGGTCCGGCGCGGCGATCTCGGCGCTGAACCGGCTTGCGGCATTCCAGGCGATCGAGCGCCGTTTTGTATGGCAGGCGCGGGCCGCGATCATCGTCGTCGGGGCGAGCGGTTTCTACATGGTCGACCGGGCCGATCTCTGGGACCGATTTCGCTCGGCCGAATTCTGGTGGATGCACGCGATGGTTTGCCTGTGGGCACTGTTCGCTGTCGGCCTGTTCGTCATCGAGCCTTTCATTCTCGACCGCCGGCTTCGCCAATGGGCAACCACCCGGCCCGACCGCACCTTCGCCTGGTTGCAAACGGCCCATTGGGTGCTGCTCACGCTCAGCCTTGTCACCGTATGCGGCGCGGTCGCCGGCAGCCAGGGATGGTCGCCGTTCTGAGCCGAACCTGTGCCTGTCGGGCGCAGGACGGCGACCCTCGTGCGGCAGATCGAAACACCGCCGGAAGGCCACTTGGGGGAAAGCGATGACAACAGCAGATGCAGGGATGGCCGATCGGCCAATCGAGGATCCCGTCAGCAACGTCCTGAAATGGGTCCTGCTTGCGGTTGCGGTGGCGAGCTTTGCGATCCTCGGCTGGATGACCAGGCTCACCTATCGCGAAGCGCCCCCCTTTCCGGATCGCTTTGTCGCCGCCGACGGCACGGTTCTGATGTCGGCCGCCGATATCCTCGCGGGAAAGGCCGGCTTCCAGAAGGCCGACCTGATGGATTACGGCAGCCTCTATGGCATGGGGTCGTATTTCGGCGAGGATTACACGGCAGCCAACCTTGTCCGCCTCGCCAAGCTCACCGAAGAAGGCATCGCCAAGGCCAAGACCGGCAAAACATTCGCAGATTTGCCCACGGAGGAACGCGCCGCGGTTCAGACGGCGATGCAGAGCGAACTGCAGGGGGTCGATCTGACCAAGGCGGTCGCGATCCTCCCGAAGGCCTTGGCTGACGCGGTCCCGATGCTGCGCGTCCAAATCGCCCGGTCGCTGCTGCGTCACGACTTCGCCAGGGGATGGACGCAGGCCTACAGCCTCGACCCGGACAGCGCGGCGCAGACGGCGGATTTCCTGATCTACTCGTCGTTGACCACGATCGCACGACGCCCGGGTACCAATGTGTCGTGGACACAGAACTGGCCGTTTGAGCCGCTCGTCGGCAACACCCCGACCCCCAGCACCTTCATTTGGACCTGGATCAGCTTCTGCTTCACGTTTTTCGCCTTCGGCGCCGTGCTGTTCATCTACGAGCGCTTTCTGAACGATCCCGACCAGGCGCCGATGGACCCGGTGCTGGCGAATTTCGGCGCGCTGACCCCGAGCCAGCGGCGCATCGGCAAGTATTTTCTCGTGGTCGCTGCCATCCTGCTGCTGCAGATCCTGGTCGGATCGATCATGGCGCATTACTACACGGACCGGACGAGTTTTTACGGCATCGCGTTCGACCGCTTTCTGCCGTTCAATTTTCTGCGCAACGTCCATATCCAGACACCGATCGTGTGGATCGGGCTGTCCTGGATCGGCGCGGCGCTGTTCCTCGCGCCGGCAATCAGCGGCGGCGAGCCGCGGGGACAGGGTTTCCTGGTCGATCTGCTGTTCTGGGTGACGTTGCTGATCGTCGTCGGTGCCCTGGCCGGCAATTATCTCGGCATCATGGGCTACATCCGCGAGGACTGGTTCTGGTTCGGCAATCAGGGGCTTTCTTATATCCAACTCGGGCGCGCCTGGCAGATCGGCTTCTTCGCCGGGCTGGTTATCTGGAGCGTGCTTGTGTTCCGGGCGCTCTGGCCGACCCGCGCGAAACTGGCAGCGGCGACGCGCCAGTTCTGGTCGGGACATATTCGGCTGGAGAATCTGCTCTGGGCCTCGACCATCAACATCGCATTGCTTTACGCCTTCGGCATGATTCCGATGACCGGGGTCGAAAAGTTCTTCACGATCACTGATTACTGGCGCTGGTGGGTGGTCCATCTTTGGGTCGAGCAATCCTTCGAGTTCTTCGCCGCGGCGATCAGCGCCTATCTGCTGATGGCGGTTAGCCTGGTCTCGCGGCAGCTCGCCGAACGCTCGGTCTATTTCGAGCTGATCCTCATCTTCCTCGGCGGCGTGCTTGGCACCGGCCATCACCTCTACTGGGCGGGGGAGCCGGGCCTGTGGGTGCCGCTCGGCTCGATGTTCTCGTTCATCGAGGTGCTGCCGCTGGTGCTGCTGGTCATCGAGGCGATCCGGCATCGCCGGCTGATCGAGGCCGACCAGCAATTCAAGTACGGTCTCGCCTACACCTACATCATCGGTGCGGCGTTCTGGAACTTTGTCGGCGCCGGCGTCTTTGGCGGCGGCACGCTGAATGCGCCGCTGGTCAACTATTACGAGCACGGCACGTTCCTGACCCTCAACCACGCTCATACCGCGCTGTTCGGCGCCTTCGGCCTGCTGGGGATCGGGTTGATTTATTTCTGTCTGCGCTATGTCGCCGCCGACCGGTATCCGTTCGGCGAGCGGACCGGGCAGTGGGCGTTCTGGCTCTACAATGGCGGCCTGGTCCTGTGGATCCTCTTCAACTTCTTCCCGATTGGCTGGCCACAGCTCGAGGCCGTCTATGAGCATGGCTTCGCCTATGCGCGCAGCCAGGAATTTTACGACACGACCTTGTTCTGGCAGTGGATGCGGATGCCGGGCGATGTCGTCTTTGCCCTCGGCGCGCTGCTGATGGCGTGGGACTTCATCATCAAGTTGCAACCGATCCTGCCGCGTTTCGTGGTGCGTTTGATCCCGGGCTCTCAGGTGCTGGCGCGCTCCGCCGGCGGGCGAGCGTGAACACGTTCGCCGCCGACGCGGCGATGCAGCGTTCCACGCCAGCCTTCCTCACTTACGGCTTTCGGCCGTTCTTCCTCGCGGCCGGGCTGTGGTCCGCGCGGCGGCGCTCGCGCTGTGGATCGTCCTATTCGCCACGGGGAGCATCCTGCCGAGCCGATTCGATCCGCTCGCCTGGCACATCCACGAGATGCTGTTCGGCTTTGCGATGGCGGCGGTCGCCGGGTTCCTCCTGACCGCCATCCCGAACTGGACCGGACGGCGGCCGGTAAGCGGCGCGCCGCTGGCGCTGCTCGCCGGCTTGTGGCTGGTCGGGCGGATCGCCTGCCTGATCTCGGCGCTGGTGCCGGCGTGGCTGGCGATCATCGCCGATGTGTCCTTCCCGGTGATCCTGGCTGGGGTCGTCGCGCGAGAGATCGTCGCCGTTCGGAACTGGCGCAATCTGCCGATGGTGATACCGGTAACGGTTCTCGGCATCGCCAATCTACTCATGCATCTTGAGGCCGACGGCATAGCGATCCCCACAGGGCTCGGGTGGCGTCTCGGCCTCGCCGCCGTGATCGTGCTGATCTCGGTCGTGGCGGGGCGGATCGTGCCGGCCTTCACCCGGAACTGGCTGGCAAAGCGGCAGAGTGCGGGCCTCCCGGCCCCACCCGGCAGGATCGACCGGGCGGCGCTCGGCATCCTGCATGCCGGCCTGCTTGGCTGGGCGTTTTTCCCCGAGTTCCGTCCGGTTGGCTTCCTCCTGCTGGTTGGCGCCGCCGTCAACCTGTGGCGCCTGCTGCGGTGGCGCGGCAGCGCGACGGTCGCGGAGCCGCTGCTTTTGGTATTGCACTTCGGCTACGCTTGGCTCGTGTTGGGGACCGCCTTGCTTGGTTTGGCAATGCTCGACCACGCCATGCCGCCAAGCGCTGCCATTCACGCGCTGACGGCCGGTGGGATCGGCACCATGACCCTGGCCGTGATGACCCGCGTCGCGCGCGGTCATACCGGCCGCGTTCTGTCGGCGGACCGTGCCACCAGCCTGATCTATATTCTTGTCACGGTCGCGGCGATCGCGCGCGTCACGGCCGCCTTCGTCGCGGGTTGGACCATGCCGTTTCTGATTGGCTCGGCAGGCTTATGGATCGCCGCCTTCTTAGGCTTCGTGCTGTGTTACGGGCCAATGCTGCTGCTGCGGCGGTGCGATCCCCGTTAGGCGCCTGGGAACGTTGATTCCCGTGGGGCAGGAATGACCGCAACGGCTCGAACCTCGCGCCGTTCGCCGGTTGGCTTCTCCCGCGGTGAGGAATGCGATCTTTACCCCGGCCCTCTCCCGCGAGCGGGAGAGGGCCGGGGTGAGGGGCGCTATACCGTCTGCAGGATCCTCTCCTCTGTGATGTCGGGCGCCATGATCCGGTGCCAGTCCGCCTCGCGCGGCAATACCTCCTCGCCGGCGCGGATCGCGTAATAGCTGGTACCTGTGCCGTAGGGCGTGCCGCCCGCTTCGACCGTCTTGACCGCCTGGCGCAACATGCGCCGCGTCTGGCCGATCGCCTTGTCGGCCGGACCCAGATGCTCCTTCGAGCGGTCAACGATGCGCCCCATGCTTTCCTGCAACGCGCGGTCCTGCTGGTTGATGCCGTCGATCCCGGTGTAGCTCTCGGTGCGCTGCACCTCGCGGTCGATGCCGTAATTGTTCGACCGGTTCTGTTTCGACAAGAAGGTCTTCTGGTCGACAAAATCCGGGCCGTTGCCGATGCCGCGCTCGCGCCGGTCCTCCTCGGTCAATGGCGCATCGGTCGTGCTGTACATCCAGTTGTAGACCATGCAGTTGTAGTCATCCATCGGCACCCAGATGTGGCCGGCGTCGAGCGGCAGGCCACTCTCCGAGCGCGACGGCCGGATCTGATGGAACGGCATGACGAAATGATAGGTGCGGATGTGCACGTCCGCAGTCGCCGAGCGGCCGGATGCCGGCATAGAGATAGCCGTAATCGGTAACGTCGACGACGAGGTTTGGCGCCTTGCCGCGAACGAACGGGCTCGACGGCTTGATGCCGCCGCGCGTCGAGTTGTCGGTCAACAGGCGGTGCAGGATCGGCGCGTGCGAGGTGTCGATGCCGCCTTCCAGCGCCTGCAGGTAGTTGCATTCCTCAACGACCTTGGAGACGTGGCGGCGGCTTTCGGGCGCCTGGGTCCAGGCGAATTTGGGGGCCGGCGGCATCTGGTCGGCGGGGCCCAGATAGGCCCAGACGATGCCGCCGAGCTCGACCGTCGGATAGGCGGTGATGTGGATATGGTGCTTGAACTGGTGCTCCGGAGGCTCGTTGAGCTGGTCGAGGCAATTGCCTTCGACGTCGAATTTCCAGCCGTGATAGACGCAGCGCAGCCCGCATTCCTCGTTGCGCCCGAAAAACAGCGAGACGCGGCGATGCGGGCAGAATTCGTCGATGAGGCCGATACGGCCCTCGCTGTCACGGAAGGCGACGAGGTCTTCGCCCAACAGGCGCACGCGCGCCGGCGGGCCGTCAGGCTCGGCGATCTCGGTCGCCAGGCAGGCGGGGATCCAGTACCGCCGCATCGCATTGCCCATCGGGGTCCCGGCCCCGACGCGGGTGATCAGTTCGTTTTCCTTGGGTGGCAGCATAGGGCGGCTCCTCGCTCGATCGTTGCGGCTGCGCCCGATCGCCGGTCGGGGGGCCGTACGCTGCAACAATAGCCCATCTCGGCGCGAAGGGGAGTGGGTTTTCGAAACAGCGCCACGGGCCTTTGCCGGGCTCAATCCTCGTGACCGTGTTCGATCCGAGGCAGCAGCCAAAGACGGTCTTCTTCGCGGCCCCGTGCGCTCAAGCCCTGAGCGATCCAGCGAAGGTTATCGACCGAGAGGCCGGCGCTCTTGATCTCAGCCCAAGCCGCCTGCGAATTTGCTGTCAACTGAGGCCCCGGCCGGCGCTGCCCCGACGCGAGCGCGAATAGGACCGCGATTGCGCGCTCCGGTTTAGACGGACGAGGTTTTGGCGGCAGAAACACGGTTTGCCGTAGTATAATCGCGCGATTTATTATATCGTGTGTTCCGCAACTACGGGAGGAGCCCGATGAAACGCGCGATTGTCCTGTTCTGTTCACTGCTCGCCCTGGCGGCGTGCGTGCCGCCCCCGCCGCCCCCGCCGCCCCCGCCGCCGCCCGGCCCGGTCGTCGGACCGCCTCCCACCGCTCGCGTTTTCACCGTATATTTTGGTTGGAACCGGACCTGGGTCGGGCCTGAGGGCATTGCGATCCTGGAACAGGCCGCGGCCGTTTACAAGGCCGGCGGCGTGGTGACTGTCCAGGTGACGGGCTACACCGACACCACCGGTTCGGCCGCTTACAACATGCGGTTGTCCGCACGACGAGCGCTGCATGTGGCGCACATCCTCGGCCATATGGGCGTGCCGTGGAGCGCGATAACGCTCGCCGGCGCCGGCGAGACCGAACTTGCTGTGCCGACGCCGCAGGGCGTTGCCGAGCCGCGCAACCGCCGCGTCACGGTCGTAGAGTAGCTGGCGTCGATTAGCCGGAAGCGGGGGGCCGCGCCGCGGCTCCCCGGCTTCCTATTCGGTACCGTGAAAGCGACAAGGGCGCCGCGATCGGGGCGCCCTCGCCATTGCAATTGCTGCCGCCACCGTCCTTGCCGCGCCAGCGGCGGCGGGAAGGGCGGGGGCGGTCTCGCTGGTTACGCCGCCTGCTCGTACGGGAAGCGCCGGATCTTCTCGACGTTGCGGCCCTCGATGCGTATCAGCTTGGTCGAGCCGGCGCGTCGCGGGGAGTGGAGATCGCCCTCATTGTAGACATAGGCCGCGCCCGGGATGAGGGTGTAGTCGCGAACGTGGCGCACCTTGCCGGTCTGCCCCTCGCTCGCCGGCGACACCAGCGCCCAATCGGTCATGATCGTTTCGCCCTGCGCCTGGCCGTAGATCGCCCAGGTCGGCCCATGGTCGTGCGGCGGGCTTTGCTTGGCGCCGTGATAGACATGACCGAGGATGCAGAAGCCGAGCTGCGGATCTTCGTAAAGGATCTTGCGATCCGGCCCGTCATCGGGCAGGTGCCCGGCGACGAACTCCTTGTCGGTGCAAGCCTTCTCCACCAGCGCGCAAACCTTCTTGCGGCCTTCCGGACCGGGATCCGAAGCGAGAATGCGGTGACAGTCGGCGGAAAACTGTTCGAGAGTATACCCCATAAGCTGACCCTCTCATCTCTTGCCGGCATCCGTATTGCCGAGTCCGCTCAGATTATTCCCCGCGCTGACGCCAGGCAAGCCCGTGGCCGCGCCCGTATCCCGCGCGGACCGGCCCGTGGCACAAAACCGGGCGCAACACCGACGGCGTGGTGCTTGCCGGAATCGCCGGCGTTGTCTGCGTGCCAGTTGCCATCGCTTCGGCTAGACTGCCTCGCGATCGGTTGAACAGGCCCAGAAGCGATGGAACCCGATCGCGCAACTCCGCACGCTGCCGCATCGCCTTCCTCGCAGCGTCTTGCCCGCATTGCGCTGGCGACGGGGGTGGTGGCGGTCGGGCTGTGGATCCTGTTCGACTTCCTGCCCGCGCTCGTCTGGGCGGCGGTGCTGGCCATCGCGCTGTGGCCGCTTTACCGTCACCTGCTGCGGCAGCTCCCGGAACACAGCGATCGGGTCTTGGGGCCCTTGCTGGCGACGATCGGCATCGGGATCGTCTTTATTGCCCCGCTCGTTCTGCTCGGGGTCGCCTTGGCCCAAGAAAGCCATTTCGTGATCGGATTCGTCGCCGAGGCGCGCCACCACGGCATTCCCGTGCCCGAATGGATCGGCAGCTGTACCTGGTTGGCCCGACGATTGCCCAATGGTGGCGCACCAATCTGAGCGACCCGGCCATGGCCGAGGAGCTGATCGGCCGGGTCAACCTGCACACCCTCACCAAATCGGCGCGCGAATTTGGCGGCGAGGTGGTTCACCGGCTCGCGATCTTCCTGTTCACGCTGCTCACCCTGTTCTTTTTGTTCCGTGACGGCAGTGCGTTAGCCGAGCGGCTGCGCGACCTCGGCGACCGCCTGATCGGGCTGCGCGGCGAGCGCGTCGTCCATCAGATGATCGGAGCGGTGCACGGCACGGTGAACGGCCTCGTACTGGTCGGGCTGGCCGAAGGCATTCTCCTCGGCATCGTCTATTTCGCCGTCGGCCTGCCCTATCCGGCCTCCTTCGGCGCGCTGACGGGCGTCGCCGCCGTCATCCCGTTCGCTACTCCGGTGGTTTACGGCCTTGCCGGGCTCTACCTCCTCGCCATCGGCAACCGGCTCGGCGCCATCGTCATCTTCGTATCCGGCAGCGTCGTGGTCTTCCTCGCCGATCACTTCGTCCGTCCGTTTCTAATCGGCGGCGCGGCGCGGCTGCCCTTTCTGCTGGTGCTGCTCGGTATTCTCGGCGGGTTGGAAACGATGGGGATCCTCGGGCTGTTTCTCGGTCCGGCGGTCATGGCGGCCCTCGTGGCATTATGGCGGGAGTGGACCGAGCCGGCCCCCGGCGCCGATGCGTCGCGCCCGGTGCCGGCGCGGCGCGCGGCCGGCGGCCGATCAGGCCGCGTGCGCAAGGCCTGACCGGTGCGGTCGGATGATTTCGGCACCGGGGCGGTGCTCGTTTTGGGCGGATGAAAACCAGTCCGAGGTTGGTGTTGACTCGCCTCGAACTCCGGATTTTTCTTCTGCCGACATCGCATCCTCACCCGCGCGATGGCGGTCAATGCCGGAAGCCATGTTGGAGGAAGCATGAGGTACGTTTGCGATGCGCCTGGCGGCAGGACGTGGTTTCGGATCGAGAGCGAGGCCGAGGCGGTCGCCGAGTCGGATTCGATGCGCCACGCCGTCGAGAAGTATTTTCGCAAGGAGCAGGACAAGGCGGCGCAGAGCTTTCGCCCGGTGTCGAAAGTCTATTTCGAGCAGGAGATCGGGCTGAAGGCGCACATCCAGCGCGAGATGCCGTTATTCCTCACGCTGCGCGACGGCGACGGCGACCCGCTCGCGACCGCCATGCTGCCGCCGAGCGGCCGCGACGACCGGAGCTTTCGCCCGATCATCGTCGGACCCGGCAACGCGGATCCGTATCCCGAGCAGGGTGACGCGATCCGCGCTCTCGCCCAGCATTATGGGATGACCCTCGAACGCGCCCGCTGCTACCCCTACCGGCGCGATTGAGCGCGCCTTGCGCTAGTCGCGATGATAGGGGTGGCCGGCGAGGATCTGCTGCGCCCGGTAGAGCTGCTCCAATAGCATGCTGCGCACCAGGAGGTGCGGCCAGGTCATTGCACCCAAGGACATGACCGCATCGGCTCGCTCGATGACCGCGGGCCCCAGCCCCTCGGCGCCGCCGATCGCGAAGGCGACCGCGCCGACGCCGCCGTCGCGCCACGCCGCGAGCCGGTCGGCGAAGTCGCGGCTGGTCCAGGCCGCGCCGCGCTGGTCGAGCGCGACGAGCCGGGCATCCGCGGGCAAAGCGCCGAGGATCAGCTCGGCTTCGCGGCTCTTGAGTACGGCGGGCGGCAGGCGACGTTTTTCTTCTAGCTCGATGATCGCGACTGGCGGTGCGATGCGCCCGGCATAGAGGGCTTGCACCTCATGGAGCGGCCCGCGCCGCAGCCGGCCGATGGCGAGGATATAGAGGCGGATCGCAGTCTGCCTGTTCCTGGGCGCCTGTCAGAGGGCGGCCTCGGCCCCGGTCTCGACATCGGACAATGCCGAACCCCACATTTTTTCGAGATTGTAATAGGCGCGGATTTCCGGCCGGAAAATGTGGACAATGACGTCGCCGGCGTCGAGCAGCACCCAATCGCCCTGTCTTTTGCCCTCGGTCGCGATATGGCCGGGGAGAACCCGCTCCAAATGGTCGGTCAGCGCCACCACCTGGCGCGCCGAACGGCCTGACGCGACCACCATGTAGTCGGCGATCGTGGTCTTGCCGGCGAGGTCGATCGTCACGATCGCCTCGGCCTTGCCGTCTTCGAGGCTATCGATGACGCGGCGGAGCAGTTCCGGCGCCGGGAGCTTTTGCCGACGAGGCGGCGCCAGCGTGGCGATAGCAGTCGCTTCAGCAGTCACGTGGGGTGTGTTCTCCGTGAGGGTCTGCAACAATCGCCCGGCGCGGATCCGGGTGGCCGAGCGGGGGTCGAGCCTTGTGTGGAAAAACACCCAGGCGGGCGGCGGCATCAGGGCCAGCCGGTGAACCGCCGAGGCCGGCACGCGCGCCCGGGCAAAGCGGCGTGCGGCGCGGCCCGCGAGCGCTTTCAACGCGGTGCCGGAGCGATCGAATACGGCAACCGGAACGGTGCGGAAGATGTCTTGCCACCGCTTCCAATGTGGGAGTTGGACGAGGTTGTCGCCACCCATCAGCCAGACGAAGAGGGCGCGCGGAAAATGCCGGCGCAACGCCGCGAGCGTGTCGGCGGTGTAGGTCCTGCCGAGCCGCGTCTCGATGTCGCTGACCCGGATGCGCCGGTCGGCGGCAGCAATCCTGGCGGCCTCTTCCAGGCGCTGCGTGAAGGGCATCATGCCGGCGACCGGCTTCAGCGGGTTTTGCGGCGACACCAGCCACCACACCTCGTCGAGGTCGAGACGGCCGAGCGCCAGCCGGCTGATATGCAGATGCCCGCCATGGGCCGGGTTGAACGAGCCGCCCAGCAGCCCGATCCGGCGCCCGGCATGCGCTCCATAAATGCCCCCTCGCCCCCCGCTTAGAGGGGGTGAGGGTCGGGGTGAGGGGAGCGGTGCCGGAGAGGCGCCTGTCGCCAAATCCGCGCTCACCCTCCCATCGCTTCGCGATGGGTCCCTCCCTCTCCCGCGGTGCGGGAGAGGGGCTTTGGCGGTGCGGGCGTCGCTCAGGGGCGCACCTGGCCGCTGCCGCGCACGAGGTATTTGTACGTGGTCAACTCGGCTGCGCCGACCGGCCCGCGCGGCGGCAGGCGCTGGGTCGAGATGCCGATCTCGGCGCCCATCCCGAACTCGCCGCCATCGGCAAACTGGGTCGAAGCGTTGACCAGCACGATCGCGCTGTCGACCTCTCCCAAAAAGCGCTCGGCGGCATCCTCGTTCTCGGTCACGATCGCGTCGGTGTGGTGCGAGCCGTAGCGGTTGATGTGCTCGATCGCCGCGGCCGCCCCATCGACGATTCGCACCGCGAGGATGGCGTCGAGATATTCGGTGCGCCAATCCGCCTCGGTCGCCGCGACCGCAGCCGGATCGATCGCCAGGATTTCCGGGTCGCCGCGCAATTCGCAGCCGGCGGCGTGCAGATCGGCGAGAATCGGCGGCAATATCGTGGCGGCAACCGCGCGATCGACCAGCAAGGTCTCGGTCGCGCCGCAGATCGACACCCGCCGCATCTTGGCGTTGAGCACGATGGCGCGCGCCTTGGCCGGATCGGCGGCGCTGTGGATGTAGGTGTGGCACAGCCCTTCGAGGTGGGCGATGACCGGAATGCGGCTCTCGCGCTGGACCCGCTCGATCAGGGACGACCCGCCGCGCGGCACGATGATGTCGATGACCCCGCTCATCTTCAGCATCATGCCGACTGCGGCGCGGTCGCGGGTCGGCACGAGCTGGATCGCATCTTCCGGCAGCCCGGCCGTGCGCAGCCCCTGGCGCAGAGCGGCGACCAGGGCATGCGACGAGCGAAAGCTTTCGGAGCCGCCGCGCAGGATGGCGGCATTGCCGGATTTGAGCGCGAGCCCGCCGGCATCGGCGGTCACGTTCGGGCGGCTCTCGTAGATGATACCAATGACCCCAAGCGGTACGCTGACCCGCGAGATGCGCAGCCCGTTGGGTCGGGTCCATTCGGCCAGTACGCGGCCTACCGGATCGGGCAGCGCGGCGATCTCCTCGAGCCCGTGCGCCACCGCTGCGAGCCGCTTCGGGTCGAGCGCGAGGCGGTCGATCAGCGCGGCGCCGATCCCGGCCCGCGTTGCCTCGGCGACATCCTCGGCGTTGGCGGCCAGGATTTCTCCGGCGCGCTCGCGGACCGCTTCGGCGGCGGCCCGAAGCGCCACGACCTTGACATTGGCCGGGGCAAGCGCCAGCGCCGCTTCGGCATCGCGAGCCCGGCGGCCGATCTCCGCTATTTTTGACGCGAGATCGCTGGTCGTCGTCTGTTCCCGGATCAGGGTTTCGGTCGTCATTGCCGTTCGGTCACCACCAGATCGTCGCGGTGAATGATTTCGTCGCGCCCACGGTAGCCGAGAATCGTCGCGATTTCACCGCTCTTGTGCCCGGCGATGCGGCTTATGTCGGCGCTGCCATAGGCCGAGAGGCCGCGTCCGGCCTCGGCGCCGGCACGGTTGCGGATGATCACGCAATCGCCGCGCTCGAAGGCCCCCTCGACCGCGACCACGCCGGCGGGCAAGAGGCTCTTGCCGCTGCGCAACGCACGCGCCGCGCCATCGTCGACAACGAGTGCGCCGGCCGGATTGACCGCGCCGGCAATCCACGCCTTGCGCGCCGTACGCGGCTCGCCGCTCGGCAGGAACAAGGTTACGCGGGCTCCGGCCTCGATCGCCGCCAGCGGGCCACGGGCGAGGTCCTCGCCATGCTGATCGCCCTCGGCGATCAGCATATGGCAGCCGGCATGCATCGCGATGCGCGCCGCCGCCAGCTTGGTGACCATACCGCCGGAGCTGTAGCCGGGCAGCGCCGCGCCGGCCATCGCCTCGATTTCGGGCCCGATCTCGCGCACCAGAGGAATGTGGCATGCCGCCGGATCGGTGCGCGGGTCGGCGGTGTAGAGGCCGTCGATGTCGGACAACAGCACCAGCATGTCGGAGCTGGTCATCTGCGCGACGCGGGCGGCGAGGCGGTCGTTGTCGCCGAAGCGGATCTCCGCGGTGGCGATCGTGTCGTTCTCATTGACCACCGGCACCGCGCCGAGCGCGAGCAACTGGGCAAAGGTCGCGCGCGCGTTCAGATGGCGCTGCCGCTCCTCGGTATCGTCCGGGGTCAACAGGATCTGCGCGACGGTGACGCGGTGGCGCGCCAACGCTTCCTGATAGGCGTGGGCCAGGCGGATCTGTCCAGTGGCCGCGGCGGCCTGCTGTTCTTCGAGCCGCAGCGCGCGCCCGCGCAGCCCGAGATGGCGTCGCCCGACCGCGATCGCACCGGAGGAGACAATGATCAGCTCCTGGCCGCGCCGGCGAATGCGGACGACATCCTCGACCAGCGTGTCGAGCCAGGCGCGGCGGATCTCGCCATCATCGGCAACGAGCAGCGCCGAGCCGATCTTGAGAACGATGCGGCGCGCCGCGGTAAGGGCGGCGGCCGGGGCGGGCACTCTGGTAGACCCCTCCGCTCCCCCGAGCGCGGATTGAGGCGCTGTGCGTCCTTCGAGACGCGCCCCTCCGGGTCGCTCCTCAGGATGAGGGGTATTCGTATGTAACATTAATAACTTACCTCATCCTGAGGAGCCGGCGAAGCCGGCGTCTCGAAGGACGCATCGCTGCCTGATCCAAGAATCGATCCCGCCATAACCGGCGCATCCGGCACGTCGGCGCGCGCTGCCTCGATTGTTCCGAAGAGCGCGCCCAGCACCGGCGCGATACCGGCGCCGCTGACCCCCGAGAGCGCCAGCACCGGGGTGCCGGGCCGTGCGGCGCGGGCCAGCGCACGGCATTTCGCGGCCACGGCAGCTTCATCGACTGCGTCGATCTTGTTGAGGCCGACGATTTCCGGTTTGTCGGCAAGCCCGTGACCGTAATCGGCGAGCTCGCCGCGGATCGTCCGATAGGCACCGACGACGTCCTCTTGCGTGCCGTCGATCAGATGGAGGATCACGGCGCAGCGCTCGACGTGCCCCAGGAAGCGGGTGCCCAGGCCGGCGCCGACGCTGGCGCCCTCAATGAGGCCGGGCAGGTCGGCAAGCACGAACTCCGCATCGTCGCCGAGCCGCACCACCCCGAGCTGGGGATGCAAGGTCGTGAACGGGTAATCGGCGATCTTCGGCCTTGCATGGGAAACGCGGGCGAGCAACGTCGATTTGCCGGCGTTGGGCAGCCCGACCAGACCGGCATCGGCGATCAGCTTCAAGCGCAGCCACACCCACAGCTCGTGGCCCGGCCAACCCGGATCGGCGCGGCGCGGCGCCTGGTTGGTCGAGCTTTTGAAATGGCTGTTGCCGAACCCGCCATCGCCGCCGCGCAGCAGCACGATGCGTTGGTCCGGGCGGGTCAGATCGGCGAGCACGCTCTCCTTGTCGTCGGCCAGGATCTGCGTCCCGACCGGCACAAGCAGCACGAGGTCGCGGCCGCTGGCACCGGTGCGGTTCGCCCCGGCGCCGCCGCGCCCGTTCTGCGCGCGGAAATGCTGCCGATAGCGGTAATCGATCAGCGTGTTCAGATTGTCCGCGGCAACAAGGACGATGTCGCCGCCCTTGCCGCCGTCGCCGCCGTCGGGCCCGCCGAACTCGATGAATTTCTCGCGGCGAAAGCTCATCGAGCCGCTCCCGCCATCGCCGCTCTTCAGATAGATCTTGCACTGGTCGAGGAATTTCATGGGTCTCAATCAGAAACGAAAAAGGGGAGCGGCCGGGCCGCTCCCCTCGGTACCGGTTCGTGGACGGGGAGCGGCTACTCGGCGGCTTCCGCCGGCTGGTCGGTGGTCCCGCGCGGCACCACCGAGATGAAGGTGCGGCCGCCGGTCCCCTTCTTGAACCGCACCGCGCCGGGTTCGAGCGCGAAGAGCGTGTGATCGCGCCCCATGCCAACCCGTTCGCCGGGGTGAAATTTGGTGCCGCGTTGCCGCACGATGATGTTGCCGGGGATTACGATCTCGCCGCCAAATTTCTTGACGCCGAGCCGCCTTCCCGCACTGTCGCGGCCGTTGCGCGAGGAGCCGCCTGCCTTTTTGTGTGCCATCTCGAACCCTCCTGCGCAGCCGGGTCAGCTTCCGGCGTGGATCTCGGTGATCCGCAGCACGGTCTGATGCTGGCGGTGGCCGTTCTTGCGGCGGTAATTGTGCCTCCGCTTTTTCTTGAAGACGATGATCTTGTCGGCGCGGCGCTGCTCGACCAGGGTGGCGCTGACCGACGCGCCGGCAAGGAGCGGCGCACCGGTTGACACGGCCGCGCCGTCGCCGACCATCAGCACCTCGGCGAACTCGATCGTCGCGCCAGGCTCGCCGGCGAGCTTCTCGACCGCGATCACATCGTCCTTGGCGACCTTGTATTGCTTGCCGCCGGTGCGGATCACTGCAAACATGATGGGAGCCGATATCGGTTGGCGCGCCCGTCGCGGCAACCCCGCGCGGGCGCAAAAGCTCGCCGGATCGGGCGACCCGTCCGCGAGCGGCGCACTATAGTGGCGCGCGTCCCTCTGTCAACGCTCGTTGACAGTCACCCGCGCGCTGGACTAATCATCGGCGCAACCGGCAAAACCCGGCCGCCTCGCTCACGGTGGACGGACGGGTAGACAGATAAAAATCGAACGGGAGGAATTCATGCTCGATCTACTCGAACGGCAAAAATCGCTGACGATCAATCAATGGAAGATCTTTGCGGCGTGCCTGTTTTCGATAGTTATTGATTTTTTTGATTTTGCCCTGATTGGTTTTGTGCTGGCCTTTTTCGTAAAGGATTGGCATCTGACGTTCGGCCAGTCGGGGGCGATCCTGTTTGCCTCGGGAATAGCGGCGATACCGGGCGGGATTTTCTTTGGCTGGCTCGCCGACAAGATCGGCCGTCGCAAGGTGTTCATGATGATGATCCTGATCGTTTCGTTCGCCACCGGCGTGATGGCGCTGGCGCCGGAGAACGGCTGGATCTTCATCGCGTCGATGCGCTTTATCGTCGGTTTGGGGGTGGGCGGCCTCGCCGCCGTCGATCTACCGCTGCTGCAGGAGTTCGTGCCGGCCTCGAAGCGGGGCTGGGTCAGCGGGCTATCGATCGGCCTGTTGCCGCTGGGGCCGCTGCTGGCCGCGCTGTTGAGCGCCTCGGTCGGCGCCGCGATCGGCTGGCGCGGCCTGTTCGCGATCGGGCTGGTGCCGGCGGCGTTTGCCTTCGTGATCCGCCTCTGGGTCCCGGAATTGCCGCGCTGGCTGTTCGGCCAGGGGCGCTTCGAGGAGGCGCGCCGCTCGCTCGCCTGGGCGCTCAAAATGGACCCCGGCGAGATCCAGCCTGCCGGCGTCGCTACCCGAGCAGCCGCACGTGTCATGGCTGGAGTTGTTTAAGTATCCGCGCAGCATCGCTGCGGCGATCCTGACCGGGCTCAGCTCGACGGGCGCGGTCGGCGTGGCGCTGTGGGGCGCCACGCTCTTGGTGCTGGTGCTGAAGGTGAAGCCGGTCGAGGCTGCCTACCTGTCGATCTGGATCGCCCTGGTCGGCATCCCCGGGCGGGCGCTCGGCGCCTGGATGTCGGATGCGCTCGGGCGCCGGTGGTCCGGCAGTCTGCTGGCTATAGGGGCGGGGTGCACGACGGCGCTCGCGGGCTATCTTTCCGACATCTATGTCGGCACCGCGTCGATGTTCTTCGTCTTGCTGATGCTGGCCAGCTTTTTCTCGAACGCCAGCTTTTCCGTGGTCTTTCCCTACATGGCGGAGTTGTGGCCGGCGCAACTGCGCGCCAGCGGCTTCGGCCTCGTTTACGGTTGCTCGAACGTTGCGAAGTTCATCGGCCCGGCCGGTCTTGCCGTGATTGCCGGCGCCTCCAACTTCGTTGCCCCGAAGGCGACGCTCGCCGTGATGGTGCCGGCGTTCATTTACTTCGCCGCCTGGTACCTGCTGGCAGTCATCGGCTTCCTGTTCGTCGGCATCGAGACGCGCGGCCGCACGATCGAAGAGCTCGACGCCGCGCTGACCAGCCCCGGGACGGTCAGGGCCGCGGCACAGTAGAGCGCATAGTCCTCCGATCCCTTGGAGAACCACCGCCCCGCGCCGCGGCTTTGACGCGGGGCGGAGGGGTCTCTAGAGTCGCGCGGGCGAAGGGGCGCTGCAGGCGAGGTTGCCCGCGGCGAGAGGAGCGTCGGCGATCATGGATACCGGCATCGAGCGCGCCACGGAAGACGAGGCGCTGCAATTCCATGCGAGCGGCCGTCCCGGCAAATTGTCGATCGCGCCGACCAAGCCCCTGGTCACCCAGCGCGACCTGTCGCTCGCCTATTCGCCGGGTGTCGCCTTCCCCTGCCTCAAGATCCAGCGCGACCCGGACGCCGCTTACGACTACACCTCGAAGGGCAATTTCGTTGCGGTCATTTCCAACGGCACGGCGGTCTTGGGGCTCGGCGATCTCGGCGCGCTGGCAGCCAAACCGGTCATGGAAGGCAAGGCGGCGCTGTTCAAGCGCTTTGCCGACATCGAATTCGATCGACCTCGAAATCGACACAAGGGACGTCGACGAATTCGTCAATTGCGTGCGCTTGCTGCACCCGGCATTCGGCGGCATCAATCTCGAAGACATCCGCGCGCCGGAATGCTTCGTCATCGAACAGCGGCTGCGCGAATTGCTCGACATTCCGGTATTCCACGACGACCAGCACGGCACCGCAATCATCACCGCCGCGGGCCTCATCAACGCGCTGCATTTGACCGGGCGCGAGCTGAGAGAGATCAGGCTGGTGGTCAACGGCGCCGGCGCGGCGTCGATCGCCTGCGTCGAATTGCTGAAATCGATGGGGCTGCCAGGCGGCAATGCCGTGCTCTGCGACACCAAGGGGGTGATCTATCGCGGGCGCACCGAGGGCATGAACCAATGGAAATCGGCACATGCAGTCGAGACCATGGCGCGCACCCTCGCCGAGGCGATCGAGGGCGCAGACGTGTTTTTCGGGCTGTCGGCCAAGGGCGCGGTCGATCAGGCGATGATCCGCGCGATGGCGCAGAAGCCGATCATTTTCGCGCTGGCCAATCCCGACCCGGAGATCACCCCGGAAGAGGTGCGCGCCGTGCGAGGCGACGCAATCATCGCCACCGGCCGCTCTGATTATCCGAACCAGGTCAACAACGTCCTCGGTTTTCCCTACATCTTTCGCGGTGCCCTCGACGTGCGCGCCTCGGCGATCAACGATGCGATGAAGATCGCCGCGGCCGAGGCGCTGGCCCGGCTGGCACGCGAAGACGTGCCCGACGAGGTCGCCGCCGCCTATGCCGGCGAGCGGCTGCACTACGGCCCGGATTACATCATCCCGGCGCCGTTCGACCCGCGCCTCATCTGGGCGGTGCCGTCGGCGGTGGCGCAGGCGGCGATGGATTCGGGGGTGGCGCGCAAGCCGATCCTCGACATGGAAGCCTACCGGCGCTCGTTGCGCGCCCGTCTCGACCCGACCGCGGCGGGCCTCGAACAGATCCTGGAAAAGGTGCGCGCCCACCCCAAGCGCGTTGTCTTCGCCGAGGGCGAGGAGGAAAGGACCATCCGCGGCGCGCTGTTGTTTGCCGAAAGCGGCTACGGCAGCCCGGTGCTGATCGGCCGTGAGGAGCGGATCCGGGCGACGATCGCGGCAACCGGCCTGAGCTCGACGGCGCCGCTCGAAATCCACAACGCGGGGCTGTCGCAGCGCAACCAGCACTACACCGAGTTTCTCTACGCGCGCCTGCAGCGCGACGGCATGCTCCATCGCGACTGCCAGAGGCTGGTGAACCAGGACCGCAACGTCTTCGCCGCCTGCATGGTCGCCTGCGGCGATGCCGACGGGATGGTGACCGGGCTGACGCGCAACTCCTTCGATGTGCTCGACGGGGTGACGCGGGTCATCAACGTCAAGCCGGACTCGCTGATGTTCGGCCTGACGATCCTGCTGGCGCGCGAGCGCACCGTGCTGTTGGCCGATACGCTGGTGCATGAGAACCCGGCCGCGGCGCAGCTCGCCGACATTGCCGTCGCGGCCGCGGCAAAGGCGCGCGAGCTTGGCCTCGAACCGCGGGTCGCGCTCTTGTCCTATTCCAATTTCGGCAACCCGTTGGGGCCGCACGGAGCGCGGGTGCGCGAGGCCGTGGCGTTGCTCGACCGGCGCAACGCCGGTTCGGGCGCCGGTTTCGAATACGACGGCGAGATGAGCGCCGATGTCGCGCTCGATCACCGGCTGATGCGCCAGCTCTATCCGTTCTGCCGGCTGTCGGGGCCGGCGAACATCCTGGTCATGCCCGAATTGCACAGCGCCAATATCACCGCCAAGCTCTTGCCCTATCTCGGCGGCGGGACCGTTGTCGGGCCGCTCCTGATCGGCCTCGCCCGCCCGGTGCAGATCGTCAATATCGGGGCCACCGTCTCCGACCTCGTCAACCTCGCCGCGCTCGCCGCACACGACGCGATCGGCTGACATAGGCCCACTCCGGTGGCACGGGATTGCTTCGCTCCGCTCGCAATGACGGCACAGGGGTCGTCATTGCGAGGAGCAGGGCGACGAAGCAATCTCCCGCCGCCATAGCGGCTCCGGGCGATGTGGCGAGACCTTGGCCGGGCTGGCGCCCACGTTTTAATCGCGGGCCTCGCGCTCATCTTCCTTGCGGCTCTCGCGTTCGCAGCTGGCGGGTGGGGGCGTGGCTTCTTTGCCCTGTACGTCCTGGCTGTCGTCTTCGCCGCGATCTCGCATTTCGTGTCGTTTCGGTTATTGCGGGCTGAAGCGCGCGATGCTGTGGGCGCGCTCGGTCCCGGCGCGGCGGTTCCGCCCACTCCGCCGCGCCGGCTGAGCAGAGGGGGATCGGCGATGTGGCCGGCGGCGCTGCGCCTCGACCGCGCCTGGCGAGACCAGGCCGCCCAGCTTCAGGCAAGGCTCGCCGCGGCCGAGGCGATCATCGATGCGGTGCCGGATCCACTGATCCTCATCGATCGCCAGCGCCATATCGTCCGCACCAACGCCGCCTCGGCGGAATTCATCGGATCGGGAGTGGAACCGCGCGACCTGGCATCAGCGCTGCGCAACCCTCTCTTGCTCGCCGCTGCCGATGCGGTGTTGCGCGGCGAGCCGGCGCGCAGCGTCGAGTTTGTCCTGGCGATGCCGATCGAACGGGTACAGCGCGCCCATCTGGCCCGCATCGAGGGGCCGGCGGCCGACGGCGCGGCGGCGATCCTCACCCTGCACGATGTGACGGCGCTCAAGCGCACCGAGCAGATGCGCGCCGATTTCATCGCCAATGCCGGGCATGAGCTGAAGACGCCGCTCGCAGCCTTGATCGGCTTCATCGAGACGCTGCTAGGGCCGGCGCGCGACGATGCCGGCGCGCGCGAGCGCTTTCTCGGAATCATGCACGAGCAATCGCGGCGCATGGCGCGGCTCGTCAACGATCTGCTGTCGCTGTCGCGCATCGAACTCAACGAGCATGTCGCGCCGACCGGCCGGGTCGAACTGGCGCCGGTCATCGACGAGGTGGCGCGCGGCCTCGAATTGCGCGCCGCCGAACGCGATATCCGCATCGTCCGCGCGCTGCCGGCGGATCTCCCGGAGGTGCAGGGCGACCGCGACGAATTGGCCCAGATCTTTCAGAACCTGCTCGACAACGCGGTCAAATATGGCCCGCCGCACAGCGAGGTCACGGTGACCGGCGGGATCGACAACGGGGCGGCACAGCTGGTTTGGATCGCTGTCGCCGACCAGGGCGACGGCATCCCGAGCGAGCATTTGCCGCGGCTGACCGAGCGCTTCTACCGCGTCGACACGGCACGCTCGCGCGAGTTGGGCGGCACCGGCCTCGGCCTCGCGATCGTCAAGCACATCCTCAACCGCCATCGCGGCCGGCTCGAAATCGTCAGCACGCTTGGCCAGGGATCGACCTTCACGGTCTGGCTGCGCGCGGTGCCGGTCATCAAACCGTAATCGAAACTTCATCGAAGCGTATCGGACCGCGGGTAGAAGCCGGGTCGGGACTGGCAAGGTTTGCGGCGCCAGCACGGCTTCTACCGGGCCGGCTCCGGCTTCCGGCAATCCCGCATCGATCAGGTGCCTTCTCGCCGCTCGCGAGCGGCGGTCGGGGCGGTACCACCCCAACAATCGGCGACAATCAACGACAGGAGGATGCATTGAAACAGATAGACAGCCGCTTCTGCCGGGCGACCCGGCGATGTGGCGCGCATCTGCTGCGCGGCGGAGTTTTCGCGTGCGTTCTGGCCGCGGCGCCGGCGGCTTTCGCTGCCACCCAGATTGTCGGGGCGGGCTCGACCTTTGACTTCCCGTTTTTCTCGAAGGCGTTCTACGATTATACGGGAAAGCACCCGGACGTCACCGTGAACTACCAGTCGATCGGCAGCGGTGGCGGCATCCAGCAGTTTACCGCCAGGACAGTCGATTTCGGGGCCAGCGACGTGCCGATGAACGCGGCCGAGCTGGCGCGGGCCAAGGCCCCCGTCTTGCAGATCCCCGTCACCCTTGGTGGCGAAGGGATTGCCTATAATCTTTCGGGGATCGCGAAGGGCATGCATCTGACCCGCGAGGTGATCGCCGACATCTATCTCGGCAAGATCACCAAGTGGAACGACCCGGCGATCACCAAGCTGAACCCGGGAATGAAATTGCCCGACATGGCGATCACCGTGGTGCATCGCTCGGACGGATCCGGCACGACCTACATTTTCACCGACTTCCTCAGCAATGTCTCGCCCGAGTGGAAGAGTAAGGTCGGCACCGGCAAGGACGTGCAATGGCCGGCGCCGAGCAGCGTCGGCGGCAAAGGCAACGAGGGCGTCGCCGGCCTCGTCAAACAGACGCCGGGCAGCATCGGCTATGTCGAACTTGCCTATCTGCTCGAAAATCAGATGACCTACGCGCAGGTACAAAACAAGGCCGGCACCTATCTCTATCCGACGATCGACACGGTGGCGGCGGCGGCGGCGACGAAGCCGAACGTCTCGTCGACGAATTTTTCGATCGTCGATACCCCATGCGCGCAATGCTATCCGATCAGCGGCTATTCCTGGGTCATGCTCTACAAGACGCCGCAGGACCCGGCGCGTGGCAAGCTCGTCAAGGAAATCATGACGTGGCTGGCCACTGCCGCGCAACCGATCGCCAAGACGGTCAACTATGTTCCGCTGCCCGACAACGTGCAGAAGCAGGCATTGTCGGTGCTCGGCGAGATGCAATAGCTGACGGCAGCGGCGGCAGCGATCGCGATTGAGCGGAGAATGATGTGACCGAGCAGGCCATCGCTGCTGGCCAAGAGCCGCTCGGCGCGCGCTCGCTGCGCCGCGCCGAGCGGATCGCGTCGAAAATCTTTGTCGCCGCATTGCAAGGCTCGTGCTGGCTTTTCCTGTTGATTGTCAGCGGCCTGGCCGCGGAGCTCATATGGGGAGCCAGGCTGTCGATCAAGACGTTCGGGATCGGGTTCCTGTGGAGCAGCCAGTGGAACCCGGTCACCGAACAATTCGGAGCGCTGCCCTTCATCTACGGCACCGTCGTGTCCTCGGTCATTTCCCTCGTCCTGGCGGCGATCGTCGGGATAATGGCGGCGATCTATCTCGCCGAATTCGCCCCACGCCGGGTCGGCGCCTATCTCGGACTGTTGATCGAGCTTCTCGCCGCGGTGCCCAGCATCGTCTACGGCTTGTGGGGGCTGTTCGTTCTCGCCCCGATCGTCGCCAACTGGATCGGCCCCGCGCTGCAGGACAGTCTGGGTTTCCTGCCGTTCTTCCAAGGCACGATCTACGGCGTCAATATGCTGACCGCGGCGCTGATCCTGACATTGATGATCGTGCCGACGATCACCGCGATCACCCGCGACCTGATCGCCGCCATCCCGATGCGCTTCCGCGAGGCGTCGCTGGCGCTCGGTGCCACGCCCTGGGAGACAGCATTCAAGGTGGTCTTGCCGTCGGTCACGCGCGGCATCATCGGCGCCTGCCTGCTCGCCTTCGGCCGCGCGCTCGGCGAGACCATCGCGACGACGATGGTGATCGGCAACCGGCCGGTCATCAGCGCCTCGCTGTTCGCGCCCGGCTATACCATCGCCAGCGTCATCGCCAACGAATTCACCGAGGCAACGTCGGACCTCTATCTGAGCGCGTTGATCGAGCTCGGATTGATCCTGCTTTTCGTCAGCCTGATCGTCATCGGCCTGGGCCGGTTGATGGTGCGGCTGTTCGTTCGCTGAGCGGCGGGCAAGACGGCGATGAGCGGATTTTCCCTGGCGCAACGGCGCAAGCTGAGCAGCCGGTTGTGGATCGGCCTTTGCGGCGTCTTCGCCGCGGGCGTCGCGATCGTTCTGATATTGATCATGGGCTATATCGTCCGCGAAGGGCTCAGCGCGATCTCGCTGCTGTTCCTGACCCGCCTGCCGCGGCCGACCGGCATATCCGGCGGCGGCGTCGCCAACGGCATCGTCGGGACGCTGATTATCGTCGGCATCGCGGCCGCGATGGCGTTTCCGGCCGGAGTCCTTGTCGGTACCTATCTCGCGGTCTACAGCCACAAGCGGGTGGCGCAATTGCTCAGTTTCGTTGCCGACGTGCTGGCCGGCGTTCCGAGCATCGCGGTCGGCATTTATGCCTACGCGCTGTTGGTCGAGCCGTTCCGGCATTTTTCGGCGTTCTCGGCTTCGTTCGCGTTTGCCGTATTGATGATTCCGTTGATCATTCGGGCCACCGAGGGGGCGATCGCGGTGGTTCCGCGCGAACTGCGCGAGGCCGCGACCGCGCTCGGCGCTCCGGAATCGAAGGTTGTGTTGAAAATCCTGGTGGTTGCCGCGCGAACCGGGATCGTCACCGGTCTCTTGCTGTCGCTGGCGCGGGTCACCGGCGAAACCGCGCCGCTGCTGTTTACCGCATTCGGCAGCCAATATTGGGAACTCAGTCCGGCGCAGCCGATGGCCGAGCTGTCGCTGCAGATTTTCACTTATGCGATCTCCCCTTACGCCGATTGGCACACCCAGGCGTGGGGCGGGGCTCTGCTGCTGGTTGTCGCGGTATTCGTGCTCAGCGTGCTGGCGCGGCTGTCGGTGCTGTTCGGGCGCGAAGGGCGCCATGGAGGCACGGCTTGAGATGGCACGCGTCGCAGCCAGAGCCCTCACGGGCGTGAAACAACGCCGACTTGGGGGCTGGGCATGACAAGCCACGCGTTGGAACGCGAATTTCCTTCTGGTCTTCCGGAATGGTGCGACGATATGGACATGGAAAATACACCGAGTGCAAAACTGCGCATGGCCCGGGTCGCGATGCCGATGGCGGAATTACGCGAGCAACCCATGTCGGGCACCAGTTCCGCGCCTGTTGCTGCCACCTTGATAAAGGTCGATATCCGCAATGTCGGTTTTCAATACGGCAAGTACCATGCGCTGAAGAACGTCAGCCTGCCGCTGCACGACCGCCGCGTTACCGCCTTTATCGGACCCTCGGGCTGCGGCAAGTCCACGCTGTTGCGCATCCTCAACCGGATTTACGAGCTTTATCCCAATCAAACCGTCAGCGGCGAGGTGCTGGTCAACGGCGAGAACATTCTGGCGCCGGGGTTCGACCTTAACGTGCTGCGAGCGAAGATCGGCATGGTGTTCCAGCGGCCGACGCCGTTCCCGATGTCGATCCACGACAACGTCGCGTTCGGCATCCGGCTTTATGAAAAGCTGCCGAAATCGGAATTGGACGACCGCGTTGAGTCGGCATTGCGCCGCGCGGCGTTGTGGGATGAGGTCAAGGACAAATTGCGGCAAAGCGCGCTCGGCCTCTCGGGCGGCCAGCAACAGCGCCTGTGCATTGCCCGCGCGACCGCGGTGCAGCCGGAAATCCTGCTGCTCGACGAGCCCGCTTCGGCCCTCGATCCGCTCTCGACCCAGCGCATCGAGGAGCTGATCGCCGAACTCAAGTCCGACTATTGCATTGCCATTGTCACGCACAACATGCAACAGGCGGCGCGCTGCTCGGACTACACGGCGTTTATGTATCTCGGCGAGCTGATTGAGTTCGACGAGACCGAGCCTATGTTTACGCACCCGCGGGAAAAGCGCACCGAGGACTACATCACCGGCCGCTTCGGCTGACCGAAAGGACGAACATGCCTGCCGAACACATCGTCAAGAGCTACGACGAGGAGTTGGACCGCCTCAACAAGATGATCGTCGAAATGGGCGGGCTCGCCGAAAGCCAGCTTGCCGCCGCGATCGAGGTGGTCATCGACCGCGATAGCGATCGCGCGATCCGCGTTGTTGAGGGCGATGCGCAGGTCAACCAGCTCGAACGCGATCTCGACAATCTGGCAATCCGCCTCTTGGCGTTGCGTCAGCCGATGGCGCGCGATCTGCGCGCGATCGTTGCCGCTCTCAAGATCGCCAGCGACCTCGAACGCATCTGCGACTACGCCGCCAATGTCGCCAAGCGCTCGATAGCGCTGGCACAGACCCCGCCGATCCAGCCGGTGCATGCGCTGCCGCGGATGGCGCATTTCGCGCTCTTAGAGGTCAAGGATGTCATCGACGCTTATGTCGCGCGCGATGCCGACAAGGCGTTCGCCGTGTGGGTGCGCGATGAAGAGCTCGACGATATGTATGGTAGCCTTTTCCGCGTGTTCCTGACTTATATGATGGAGGATCCGCGCAACATCGGCCCTTGTACGCATTTGTTATTCATAGCAAAGAACATCGAGCGAATCGGTGACCACGCGACCAATATTGCCGAGAACGTGTATTATTTGGTGCATGGCATACCCCTCGAACAGGCGCGACCAAAGGGCGATAAGTCAAGTCTCGAAGTCGTCGCGCCCGGCCGCCCAGCCGACTAGCGATGAAACAGCTGGTCCTGATCGTCGAGGACGAGGCGCCGCTCGTCACGATGCTGCGCTACAATCTCGAACGCGAGGGATTCGCGGTCGATGAGGCGGCGGACGGCGAAGAGGCATTGCTGCGCATTGCCGAGCGCCGGCCCGACGCGGTGCTGCTCGACTGGATGCTGCCGCTGGTCTCCGGCCTCGAAGTGTGCCGGCAGATCCGCCGCGTGCCGGCGACCCGCTCGCTGCCGGTCATCATTCTGACGGCGCGCGGCGAGGAGAGCGACCGCATCCGCGGGCTCGACAGCGGCGCCGACGACTACGTCGTGAAGCCGTTCAGCCCGAGCGAATTGGTGGCTCGGCTGCGTGCGGTGATCCGACGCGCCCAACCGAATGCGGCGGCCAATGTTATACGCTACGCCGATGTCGCGATGGATCTCGTCGCCTATCGCGTGTCGCGCGCCGGCCTGCCGGTCCATCTCAGCCCGACCGAATTCCGCCTGTTGCGCCACTTTCTGCAATATCCCGGCCGGGTGTTCTCGCGCGAGCAGCTGCTCGACGGTGTATGGGGCCACGATTCGGAAGTCGAGATGCGCACTGTCGACGTCCATATCCGGCGGCTGCGCAGGGCGCTCAATGACGGCGGCGGCAAGGATCTGCTGCGTACGGTCCGCTCGGTGGGCTATGCGCTCGACAGCATCGGTTGATAAGCGAAGGCGGCAGTCAGCTGATCAGCAGCGATACCGGGATCATCACAGCCGCGGCCTTCAACGGCCAGATCCAGCCCTCCGTAAAAACCAGCGTGGCGAGTACCGCGGCACAAAGGATCAACGTCGCCTCGCGCAGGCGGATCTCGAAACGGTATCGCATAACGGCAAAATAGCACGAGCGGCGATGCAGGCACAGAAGCCGCGGCACTTGACCGCGCCAGGTAGTCGGCGCACAGCAAGGGATGTTGGGTTAGGTGCCGGGCGATGCTAGGCTGACAGAGCAAAGGTGACCGTCGCTCGCCCATGAAAATCGCCGTTCTCTGCGCCTCTTTGCTAGCGCTTTCGCTCGCCGCCTGCTCCAGCGACCTGTTGCGCGAGGACGTGATCGCGCAGGCAAGACCGGACGGGCGGATCGCATTCGACGTGGTCAGGATAGACGATGCGGTGTTGGCCGCCGTGCTGGCGCGGTCGCAGCCCGCGTTCGAAGAGCGGTTCAAGCAATACATCCCGCCGCCCGATCTGAAGGTTGCGGTCGGCGACACCGTCTCTGTCGTGATTTGGGAATCGGGATCAAACGGTCTGTTTGGCAACTCGCTGACGGAATTGTCGGTGCCGGCGGGCTCCGTGGCCAAGCTGCTTACCGGCGAATCTTCACCGTCGGCGCTTGAAGGCGTGCCAAGCACGCCGCAAGGCCTGACTGCCTCGCCCGACACCCTCTCCCAGCTGTTCGGCGCGGGGGCGGCGGGGCAGGGGGCGGCGGCAGGTCAGGGTTCGACCGGTACCGCCGGGCAGACCGCCGCCGCGAGACGGCCGTCAACTCCGACCGACGACCTGTTTGCTGGCGCGACCGCACAAGGTGAACAACGGCAACTCGGCGCGGCACAAGGCACAGGAACGCACAGCCTCGATGCGTTGGTGAACGTGGCCGAGCAAAGCGGCCGGGCCGGCACCCTCATCCCCGATCAGCTGGTCGGCCCCGACAAGTCGATCAGCATTCCCTATGCCGGGCGCGTCGAGGTCGCCGGCCGAACGCCGGTCGAGGTGCAGCAAACGATTGAGAAGCTTCTCAGCACGAAGGCGCTCGACCCGCAGGCGCTGGTGATCGTCAAGCGGAGCGTAGCCAATTCGGTTTCAGTGGCGGGCGAAGTTATTGGGGGTAAGCGGGTGCCGCTCTCGGCCGGTGGCGATCGTCTGCTGCAGGTGATTGCCGCCGCTGGTGGGGCCAATGCTCCAGTGCACGACACCTTCGTGCGGCTGTCGCGCGGCGGCGTCACCGCGACCATGCCGCTCGCGGCACTGATCGCGGACCCGGATCAGGACATCTTTGCCGAGCCGGGCGATGTGTTGACGCTGATCCGCCGCCCGCAAACCTTCAGCGTCTTTGGCGCTACCGGCCGCAATTCCGCGATCACCTTCACCAGCGACCGGCTGTCATTGAGCGAGGCCTTGGCGAAGGCGGGCGGATTGCTCGACGAGCGCGCCGACCCGCGAGCCGTGTTCCTGTTCCGGTACGAGCCGGACAGCCTCGTCCGCGCGCTCGGACAGCCGATCGCGACCGGAGCGCCGGCCGGCCTCTCGCCGGTTGTCTACCGTCTCGACCTGCATGAGGCCAACGCCTATCTTCTCGCCCGCCGCTTTCCGGTGCACGACAAGGACATCATCTTTGTCGCGAATGCCGAAATCCAGCCGATCTATCGCTATTTCCAAGCGTTGTCGCAAATCACCGGGCCGGTCGAAACCGGGTTTCTCACCTGCTTTTACACGAAGTGCTGAGCGTCTCCGCCGTCGCCGCCTATTCCCGCAAATCCTCGAAGAATTCCTTGACCCGGGCAAAGAAGCCTTCGCTTTCCGGATGGGTCTTGCCCTTCTCGCTTTCTTTCTCGAATTCGCGCAACAATTCCTGCTGGCGCTTGCTCAGGTTTTGCGGCGTCTCGACGATCGCATGGATGTACATGTCGCCACGCGCCGGCGAGCGCAACACCGTCATCCCTTTGCCACGCAGCCTGAATTGGTGCCCCGACTGGGTCCCGGGCGGCACCGTCACCCGCGATCGGCTGCCCTCGACCGTCGGCACCTCGATCGTGCCGCCGAGCGCGGCTGAGGTGATCGGGATCGGTACGCGGCAGAAGATGTTGGCGCCGTCGCGCTGGAAGATCGGGTGCGCGGCGATGCCGACGAAGATGTAGAGGTCGCCGGGCGCGGCACCGTGCAGCCCGACCTCGCCCTCGCCGGCGAGACGGATGCGGGTGCCGTCTTCGACGCCGGGCGGAATGTTGACCGACAGCGTCTTTTCGCGCCGCACACGGCCTTGTCCGCCGCACGCCTTGCACGGCTTCTCGATCGATCTGGCCCGCACCCTGGCAGGCAGAACAGGTGCGCTCGACAGTGAAAAAGCCCTGTTGCTGCGCGAACCCGGCCATGCCCCTGGCAGGTCCGGCAGGCGGTCGGGCGCGAGCCCGGCTCGGCGCCATTTCCCTTGCAGGTGTCGCAATGGACAAAGGTGGCAATGCGGATTGTCGTTTGCTTGCCGCGAAACGCGTCCTCGAGCGAAACCTCGATGTTGTAGCGCAGGTCGCTGCCGCGGCTGGGGCCGCTCTGGGCGCGGCGGCCGCCGCCCATCGCCCCGAACATCTCTTCGAAAATATCGGCAAATCCGCCCGAGAACCCGCCGGAAAAGCCGAAATCGCCGGGGCCGCGACCACCGTTCTCGAACGCGGCGTGACCGAACCGGTCATAGGCGGCCCGCTTCTGGTCGTCTTTCAGGACATCGTAGGCTTCGCTGATGTCCTTGAACTTCTGCTCGGCGGACTTGTCGTCCGGGTTGCGGTCCGGGTGATACTGCATCGCGAGCTTGCGGTAGGCTCGCTTCAACTCATCGACATCGGCCGATTTCGCGACGCCAAGGATGTCGTAAAAGTCCTGTTTTGCCATTGTTTGACGAACGCCCGGGCCCAGGTCGGTTGCAGCGGGGGCCGCCCGCGGGCCGGAGCCCGGGGGCGGCCGTTGCCTCGGAAGCGGTGGCTGTTTACGCCGAGCCGCGCTTCTTTTGATCGTCGACTTCCTCGAAATCGGCGTCAACGACCTTGTCGCTGCCCGGCCGCCCCGCCGCCGGGCCCGCCCTGCGGACCGCCGGGTTCCTCGCCCGCACCCGGCTGCGCCTTGTACAGCGCCTCGCCAAGCTTCATCGCAACCTGCCCCAATGCCTCGGTCTTGGCCTTGATCGCCTCGGCATCCTCGCCGCCCACGACATCCTTCAACGCCTGGATCGCGCTCTGCACCGCCTCGCGTTCGCCGGCGGGGGCCTTGTCGCCGGCCTCCTCAAGACTGCGCTCGGTGGTGTGGATCAGCCCGTCGGCATGGTTCTTCGCCTCGACCAGTTCGCGCCGCTTCTTGTCCTCGGCGGCATGGGCCTCGGCATCCTTGACCATCTTGTCGATGTCGCCTTCCGACAACCCGCCCGAGGCCTGGATGCGGATCTGCTGCTCCTTGCCGGTCGCCTTGTCCTTGGCCGAGACGTTGACGATGCCGTTCGCGTCGATGTCGAAGGTGACCTCGATCTGCGGCATGCCGCGCGGCGCCGACGGAATGCCGACCAGGTCGAACTGACCCAAGCAGCTTGTTGTCGGCCGCCATCTCGCGCTCGCCCTGGAATACCCGGATCGTGACTGCGGTCTGGTTGTCCTCGGCGGTCGAGAAGGTCTGGCTCTTCTTGGTCGGGATCGTCGTGTTGCGGTCGATCAGCCGGGTGAAGACGCCGCCCAGCGTCTCGATGCCGAGCGAGAGCGGGGTCACGTCGAGGAGCAGAACGTCCTTGACCTCGCCCTGCAGGACGCCGGCCTGGATCGCCGCACCGATGGCGACGACCTCGTCGGGGTTGACGCCGCGGTTCGGCTCCTTGCCGAAGATCTGCTTGACGGTCTCGATCACCTTGGGCATGCGGGTCATGCCGCCGACCAGGATCACTTCGTTGATCTCGGACGCCTTGAGTCCGGCGTCCTTGCAGCGCGTTGCGGCACGGCTCGATCGTCTTCTGGATCAGATCGTCAACCAATTGCTCGAGCTTCGCGCGCGGTCAGCTTGATGTTCAGGTGCTTCGGCCCGTGCTGGTCGGCAGTGATGAACGGCAGGTTGACATCGGTTTGCACCGAGGACGACAGCTCGATCTTGGCCTTTTCCGCGGCCTCTTTCAGGCGCTGCAGGGCGAGCCGGTCGTTGCGCAGGTCGATGCCCTGCTCCTTTTTGAACTCGTCGGCGAGGTAGTCGATGATCTTCTTGTCGAAATCTTCGCCGCCGAGGAAGGTGTCGCCATTCGTCGATTTGACCTCAAAGACGCCGTCGCCGATTTCAAGCACCGAAACGTCGAAGGTGCCGCCGCCGAGGTCATAGACCGCGATCGTGCCGGTTCCCTTGCGCTCCATGCCGTAGGCGAGCGCAGCCGCGGTCGGCTCGTTGATGATCCGCAGCACTTCAAGCCCGGCGATGCGCCCGGCATCCTTGGTCGCCTGACGCTGGCTGTCGTTGAAATAGGCGGGGACGGTGATGACCGCCTGGCTGACCGTCTCGCCGAGATAGGCTTCGGCGGTTTCCTTCATCTTCTGCAGGATGAACGCGCTGATCTGCGACGGCGCGTATTTCTTGCCGCGGCTCTCGACCCAGGCGTCGCCATTGTCGCCGGAAATGATCTTATAGGGGACGAGATCGGTGTCCTTTTTCACCATCGGGTCGGTGAAGCGGCGTCCGATCAGGCGCTTGATCGCAAAAAAGGTGTTCTCGGGGTTGGTGACCGCCTGTCGCTTCGCCGCCTGGCCGACGAGGCGTTCGCCCGATTCGGTGAACGCGACCATCGACGGCGTGGTGCGCGCGCCTTCGGCGTTTTCGATAACCTTGGCGCTCTTGCCCTCCATCACGGCGACGCAGGAATTGGTCGTGCCGAGATCGATGCCGATAACCTTGCTCATAGAGACCTCATGTCAAAAGCAGGACCGGTCGGCCCGGGAAAGCACCGTCCCGATCCCCCGGGAATGCGGCAGTCCTGGATGTCCGGCGAACCGGGCGGCTGCGCGACGTATATATGTGGCGGGATCGGCGCCTATCAACCGGCGGCGGACCGCACTTTGCACCTGCCTTTTGCCTCCAGGGAGCGCGTTCGATGATCGTTTCGGCGAGCTATCGCACAGACATTCCAGCCTTCTACGCGAGCTGGTTCCTGAGGCGGCTGGGCGCCGGCCATTGCCGCGTCGCCAACCCCTATGGCGGCGATAGCTATGAGGTCTCGCTCGCCCCGGGCGAGGTCGACGGGTTCGTGCTGTGGAGCCGCAATCTGCGGCCACTGATCGGCGATCTCGATGCGGTGCGGCGGGTCGCGCCGTTCACCGTGCAGTTCACCGTGACCGGCTACCCGCGCGCGCTCGAAAATTCGGTCATCGCCGCGGCCGAGGCGGTCGGGCAGCTGCGCGAGCTGCGCCGCCGCTTCGGACCCCGGGTCGCGGTGTGGCGCTATGACCCGATCGTCTTTACCCGCGGGCTCGATGGCGCGGCGCACGCCGCCCGCTTCGCTGCGCTGGCCAGGGCGCTCAACGGCACGGTCGACGAGGTCGTACTTTCGGTCATGCACCCCTACAAGAAGACGCGGCGCAACCTCGACCGCGCCGCCGCCCGCTCCGGATTCGCATGGCGCGACCCGCCTGACGAGGAGAAGCGACAGCTCCTCCTGCGCCTCGCAGCGATCGCCCGAGAAGAGGGGATGGCGCCAACCCTATGCAGCCAACCCGAGCTGTTGGGACCGGCGATCCTCGGTGGGCTCGCCGAAGCCCGCTGCATCGACGCCGAACGCCTCGGCGATGTCGCCCAGCAGCCGATCGCGGCGCGCATCCGCGGCAACCGGCCCGGCTGCCGCTGCGCCCTGTCGCGCGATATCGGCGCCTACGACACCTGCCCGCACGGCTGCGTCTACTGCTATGCCGTCGCCGACCGCGACCGCACCGTCGCAAACTTCCGCAGCCACGATCCCGACGCCGCGACGCTGCGGGCCTCATGTGCTCTCCCCGCAGGCCCTTGCGAGAATTCAGGTGGTTTGGCCGAGCAGCTCGTCGAGACTCAGCGCCGCGCCGCGCTGGATCAGCCGATTGATCTGGCCCTGCGCGAAGCCGACTGCCATCGGGGTATGGAAGCCCGGCAGGCAGGCGATATCGTAGAGCTCGCGCACAACGCCGCCGAGCGCGAGCCAATGCGCCATCGCGCCGCTCTTGAGATCGATCACCTGGATCATGCAGCGCGGTTCGCGTCCCTCCTGCTTCAGCCTGTCATCGAGCGGCAAGCCGGAGAAGTCGCGGTGCTGGCGCGGCATTGACAGCCCGACCAGCACGCAGCCGCCGACAAACGCGACGCCGCGCGCGAAGCCGGGACAAAAGGCGATCGGAACAAACCGGCCCGAGGCCAGCTCGATCTCGCCCAGCTCGCCGGTCCCGGCATTGCAGATGTAGAGCCGATCCTCATGCAGCCGCGGCGAATGCGGCATCGTGAGGCCGCTGGCGACCAGCTCCTGCCTGGCGACGTCGATGACGCAGCCGTTGCCGACGCGCGCCTCGCGCCAGGCGCGCGGCGCATCGGTCTGTGCGGCGACCGTGACGAAGCACGGGCGGCCGTGCTGCATTGCCACCCCGTTGAGGTGGCAGCGGTCCTCGGGCCGCAGCGCGCTGACGAAGCGCGGCTGCCAGACGGACCGAAAGCTGCTCCGCTCATCGACCGTGGCGAGGCAGGAAAAGAGGGTATTGACGAAAATCGGACGGTCTGACTGAAGAACGCCCACATCGTGCGCGAATACATCCCCAGTGTACCAGGCGACCTGAGGCACATAGACGGCGTCGTGGCCTTCGAATCGCTAACCCGGCGGGACCACATTCTCGAACCGCAATATGCTATTGAGCCCGGCGAGGTAGAGGCTGTCGCCGACGGCGGCGACGCCGAGACATCGCCGGAAGGTGCGCTCGGCGACGCTGAGCCGGTCGGGCGCCGGTGCACCGATCAGGAACAGCTTTCCGATTTGATAAGTGGTGATGGCGAGGGCGGTATTCTGTTCGTGGAGCCACGCAGCAAACCCCGGCGACGCCTCGACCGCATAGGGCGGGGCTGAATCGCCGGCGCTGACGATTTGCGCGGTCATGCCACGCGGCGGTGCGTCTGGCGGTGCGGCCTGGGTCGCCACGCGGCGCCGGCGACGCGGCTTGGCGGGTCAAGCCGATAACCGAGTTCGCTCGGTGCGAGGTGCAGTTCGAGCGTGCACGCGCTGCCGAAGGCGCGCAGCCACGCCTCGGGAAGGCGCCCCAGACCGTCGGTCCAGCGGAGCGACTCCTCGGCCTCGTGAAAGCCTTCGGACAGCGCGGGATGGCTGTGCCTCACCTCGATGAACACATCGGCATTGTGCAACGCGAGGCGATCGAGCGGAACGCCGAGCCGGCGGGTGTCGCGCGAGCCGGCCACGACCTCGGCCGGCACCGTGCTGCGCGAGGTGAGCCATACCGTGGTACTGCCGGCCGGGATCTGGAAGCGATAGACGCAAGCGCCGATCGAGTCCGGCCGCACGATCGCGTCATCGACAATCAAGTGCAGATCGGGATCGATGTCGAGCGCGTGGCCGAGCGCCTCGGCACGCTGCAACAGCGCGGCTCGGATCGCGGTCAGCGCCTCGCAGCCCGAACTCGAGGCGCGGCACGCAGAATTGCCAGGCCGGCCGCTCGTCCCGCGGATAGAGCCGCGCGTATTCCCCGCCGTTGGCGAACATCAGTCGGTTGTCGCAATCGACGAAGGTTTCGGCCGGAGCGCCGTCGGCAAAGACAATGTCGTGCCTCTCAAGCTCGATGTGGAAGTATTCAACTCGGATGACGCTTTCGGCCTGGGCGATGGTCGCCCCGTTCACGATATGCTGGGCCTGCACGAGCACGCCATCGATGTAGAGCGAGTGCTCCGGCGAGACCCAGAGATCGCGCGCCGGCACGCCATCGGCCAGCGCCCCGGCCGCGACGCAGATCGGCAGCATCTGACGGTTGCCGGCGATGAAGCGGCCATCATAGGCGCGCTGCCCGATCCAGCGTATCGGCCTCGTTGCGCCGGCAAGCGTCATCACCCGGTCGCCGATCGCGAGATCCTCGACCGGCACCTCGCCCCGATCGGTCAGGACCAGCGTGCCCCGGCAATAGCAGGGTGCCGGAGTGAAATCGGCCGGGTACGAGCCGCCCAATCCCGGTGGAACGTCATCGACCAGCATGGTGCCGGCGGCGGTGCCGTCGGTCACCCAGACCTCAACACCGTGGGTTCCGTCGTCGGCCGCGAACAACGCCTTTCCATTGCCGATCGCGGTTATTTCACTCGGATCCGAGCTGCCCGATCCGGGGTTGATGTCATGGACCAGATAGGTGCCGGCGGCGGTGCCGTTGGTCACCCACAGCTCATCGCCATGGGTCCCATCATCGGCCGCGAACACCGCCTTCCCGTTGCCGAGCGCGGTGATGTCCTCCGGGTAGGAGCTGCCCAATCCGGGGTTGATGTCATCAACCAGCCCGGTGCCGCCGGCGGTGCCGTCGGTCACCCATAGCTCATAGCCATGGGTTGCGTCTTTGGCCTCGAACAACGCCTTTCCATTGCCGAGCGCGGTGATTTGCTGCGGATAAGAACCGCCCGATCCGGGGTTGATGTCATCGACCAGCCCGGTGCCGCCGACGGTGCCGTCGGTCACCCATAGCTCATAGCCATGAGTTCCGTCGTTGGCCGAGAACACCGCCTTCCCATTGCCGAGTGTTGTGAAGTGTTGCGGATAGGAGCCGCCCGATCCGGGGTTGATGTTATCGACCAGCCCGGTGCCGCCGGCGGTGCCGTCGGTCACCCATAGCTCATCGCCATGAGTTCCGTCGTTGGCCGAGAACACCGCCTTCCCGTTGCCCAGTGCCGTGATGTCGGCCGGGGAGGAGCTGCCGGCTCCGGGATTGATGTCATCGGCCAGATAGGTGCCGGCGGCAGTGCCATTGGTCACCCACAGCTCATTACCATGGGTCCCGTCATTGGCCGAGAACGCCGCCTTCCCGTTGCCGAGCACGGTGATGTCGGCCGGGTTGGAGCTGCCCGACCCCGGGTTGATGTCATCGAGCAGATAGGTGCCGGCAGCGGTGCCGTTAGTCACCCACATCTCGTCGCCGTGGGCTCCGTCATTGGCCCCGAACACTGCCTTCCCGTTGCCGAGTGCGGTC
Source organism: uncultured Alphaproteobacteria bacterium (assembly GCA_963789255.1). Classification (GTDB taxonomy): domain Bacteria; phylum Pseudomonadota; class Alphaproteobacteria; order ATCC43930; family CGMCC-115725; genus DATARH01. Next base: position 1,521,683 of record CAWBJW010000002.1, read on the forward strand.
AAATCGTATGGGGTGGAGCCGATCGACCCGGGGTAGATGTCGTTGACCAGCGCGGTGCCGGCTGTCGTGCCGTCGGTCTTCCACAGCTCAAAACCATGGGTTCCGTCATTGGCCGAGAACACCTCCGTCCCGTTGCCGAGCGCGGTGATTTCGTTTGGGTAGGAGCCGGTCGAGCCAGGGTTGATGTCATCGACCAGCATGGTCCCGGCGGCGGTGCCGCTGGTCACCCACAGCTCGGTGCCGTGCGTGCCGTCATCCGCGCTGAACAAGACCGGGTCCGGGCTGTTCAATTCCGGGCTGATGTCATCGACGGGTGCGGTGCCGGCAGTAGCGTCCCCGGTCAGCCGCACCTGGCCGCCAAAGGTACCGTCATCAGCCGTGAACACCGGCTTGCCGTCGCCGAGCACATTCGTTTCGCCCGGATAAGAGCTGCGCAATCCGGAATTGATGTCACCGGCCATATAGGTGCTGGCGGCGCCGCCGTTAGTGACCCGCAGTTCATCGCCACGGGTTTCGTCATTCGCTGCGAACAACGCGGTCTCATTGCCGAGCGCGGGGATCTCGGCTGGATAGGAGCTACCCGATCCGGGGTCGCTGTCATCGATCATGTAGGTGCCGGCGGCGGTGTTATCGGTCAGCCACATCTCGGTGCCGTTCGTGCCGTCATTCGCCGCGAAGAGGAGTTTCGTTGACATCTCTCCATCCCACCGTGGTTTCGCATTGACGAGAGAAGGAACCTTCAGCTCCGCTCCGCCTCAGGTTGGCAAGTCGATTTGATACAAAAAATAGCCAAGTACCATCTCCACCGCAACATCGTCCTGACCAAATTGCAAAAATAGGTGGGTTCAAAAATCCTTTTGAGGAGGTGGGCCGATTCCCGCCGGCCCGCGGTATTCCAGTCGGTCGAAACCGGTCCCGTCCAGGTCGTTGTCGGCCATTCGCTCCCCCGAATACCGGTGAATGAGGATCCCGGAGGGGCAACGTGTAATTCACTCGCGACGCGAGCTATTTGGGGAGACGGCGCGCAGCGGCATCTCGAGGACCGCGGCCCCGCCTCGTCGGCCTTACGGAGCGCCCCCCGGCTCGCGCACGCCCTGGGGGAGCGCGGGGGTCCGCCCAGGTCAGCGGTGGCCGTGGCCACCGCCGTGGCCGCCGTGGCCTCCCCCGCGGAAGCCGCCGCGGAAGCCGCCGCGGAAGCCGCGACGATACCCGCCGCCCCAGCCCCAATCATAGCTGTAGTAATACGGGTAACCATAGGCGGCTGGGCATGCATAGGGATAGTAATAGGGGTTACAATAGGCCGGGTATGGATAGGAATAGGGGTAATACGGATACGGATAATACGGGTAGTATTGCGCCTTGGCCGGGGCCGTCGCGCCGCTCGCGGCGAGCAGACCGATGGCAACCAGGGCTGCGCCAATCACCGGGCGCCGCAACCAACGGGTGGCGATTGAGAGGGACATGATACGCTCCGCTCGGGACGCACTGTGGAGGAGTTGGTTTATTATACGGACCCGGTTCGTTTTCATCCCCCGGACCCGCTCGATAACGGCGTATGGTGACCGGGTTATTCCCCGGCGCGGATAAGTGGTACAGGGTGGGCGATGACGAGCCAGGCGCTTGGTGCAACCTGCGTCATCGCCGGCGGCGGCCCCGCCGGCATCATGCTCGGCTTTCTGCTGGCGCGGGCTGGCGTATCGGTGCTGGTCCTCGAAAAGCATCGCGATTTCTTGCGCGACTTCCGCGGCGATACGATCCATCCCTCGACCTTAGAGGTCATGCATGAGCTCGGCCTCTTGGAGGCTTTTCTCGCGCTTCCGCACCAGGAAGTGCGCGAGTTGCATGGCATCATCGGCGACAGCGATATAAGGCTCGCCGATTTCACCCACCTGCCGACCCGCTGCCGCTTCATCGCGCTGATGCCGCAATGGGATTTTCTCGATTTCCTCGCCGCAGCGGGCAACCGGTTTGCGGGTTTTCGTCTGATGATGGAAGCCGAGGTGACCGGGCTGATCGAGGAAGCGGGGCGGATCGTCGGCGTGCATGCGCAGGCACCCGACGGCCCGCTCAACGTCCGCGCCGATCTGGTGGTCGGCGCCGACGGGCGGCATTCGGTCGTGCGCGAGAGGGCCGGGCTCGCGGTCATCAATCTCGGCGCGCCGATCAACGTGTTGTGGATGCGCCTTTCGAAGAAGCCGGGCGACCCGGGCCAGACCGCCGGCCAATTCAATTACGGCCGCATGCTGGTCACGCTTGACCGCGGCGCTTACTGGCAATGCGCCTGTGTCATCCGCAAGGGCGGCTTCGACACGATCCGGGAGCGTGGGATCGCCAGCTTCCGCGACGACATCGTCCGCGTCGCGCCGTTCCTGCGCGACCGGGTCGAAGAGCTGCGCGAGTGGGACGATGTGAGGCTGCTGACGGTGATCGTCAACCGGCTGCGGCGGTGGTGGGCTCCGGGGTTGCTGTGTATCGGCGACTGCGCCCATGCGATGTCGCCGATCGGCGGCGTCGGCATCAACCTCGCGATCCAGGACGCTGTCGCCGCCGCCAACATTCTCGCGGCGCCATTGCGCAACGGTACGCTGAGCGACAAGGATTTGCAGGCGGTCCAGCGGCGCCGGACCTTGCCGACGCGGTTGACCCAGGGCATGCAGATTGCGATCCAGCAACGGGTCCTCGACCCGGTTCTCGGCTCGGACACGCCGATCGCGGTGCCGTGGCTGTTGCGGCTATTCAACCCTGTGCCGTCGCTCGCGCGCATTCCGGCGCGGCTGGTCGGGCTCGGCTTCCGCCCCGAGCATGTGCGCGACCCCCCGGCGCAATTGTGAAGCGCGCGGCGGTCGCCGCATGCCTGCGATCATGGCAATGGGAATGTATTGCCTGCCGCAAACCTGCCCGATAGGCGCCGCGGCGAAGCTATTGACGCGCATGGCGTGACGCGCACAGGCTGATCTGAGCACGACTGAACATCGGACACGCCGGGATGACCACAAGCCCCCTGCCGTTTGCCCGCCCCCGCCCGGGCACTCAGCCGCCCTATCTCTACCCCGACTACGCCAGCACCGTAAAGCGGGCGCCGCACCGTGCGCCCTTCCGGCTCGAGCACACGCTGTCGGAAATGACCGGCCCGGTGTTCGCCGATGGCTGGGCCGGCCCTGACAGCACCGATCTGACCCGTCAGCACCCGGGCGCGCCGCTCGGCGAGCGGATCATCGTCGCCGGCCGGGTGCTCGACGAAGACGGGCATCCGGTGCCAGGCACGCTCCTGGAACTGTGGCAATGCAACGCCGCCGGCCGCTATCACCACCCGGTTGACCAGCACGACGCGCCGCTCGACCCCAATTTCACCGGCACCGGCCAGGTGGTGACCGGCGCGGATGGCGCGTATCGCTTTCTGACGATCAAGCCCGGCGCCTATCCCTGGCGCAACACCTCCAATGCGTGGCGGCCGGCGCATATCCATTTCGGCGTGTTCGGGCCCGGCTTTGCGACGAGGCTGGTGACGCAGATGTATTTCCCGGGCGACCCGCTCCTCGCCTATGACCCGATCTACCAGAGCACCGCCGATGCCGATGCGCGCGAGCGGCTCGTGTCGCAGTACGACCCCGAGCTGAGCGAGGCGGAATGGGCGCTCGGCTACCGCTTCGACCTGGTGCTGCGCGGCCGCGCGGCAACCCCGGCCGATCCCGCCTGAGGCGGGGCCGCGCAATGGCCGACAAGCTGGTCCCGACCCCGTCGCAGACGGTCGGACCGTTTTTTCACCTCGGTCTCGACCATCCGGCGTGGAACGACCTGGCCGCCGCCAACCCCGCGGGGGAGAAAATCGCGATCGAGGGGCGGGTCTTCGACGGCGACGGCATGCCGGTGCCGGACGCGCTCATCGAGCTGTGGCAGGCCAATGCCGCCGGCCGCTACAACCACCCCGACGACCAGCAGACCGACAAGCCGCTCGACCCGCATTTCCGCGGCTTCGGCCGCGTCGCGACCGACGCCGAGGGACGCTTCCGCGTGGTGACGATCAAGCCCGGCCCGGTCCCCGGCCGCGGCAATGCGCTGCAGGCGCCGCATATCAACATCGCGCTGTTCGCGCGCGGCCTCTTGAAGCATCTCTTTACCCGGATCTATTTCGCCGACGAACCGGCCAACGCCGGCGACCCGCTGTTGTCGTCGATCGAGGACGAGGCGGCGCGCCAGAGCCTCCTGGCCCGCCGCGCCCAAGGCATCAGTCCGGCGCTCTACCGCTTCGACATCGTCCTCCAGGGCGACGGCGAGACCGCCTTCCTCGACATTTGAGCCGCGCTCTTCCGCCGCAACTGATGCTGCACCCACCGAGGGTTGACAGCGCGAGCGGTGCGATTATATCTTAGAATAATTCTAAGATGGCGGGCCGCTCTTTGCCTAACGCGGTGCAGATTGATCGAGCTCAATCTGCCGCCGATTTTAAACAGCGATGCTACCGCCATCGCTCGTGCGCGACCCTGCTTGATCCTTGAGCAGGAGAGAGCGGAACACGATCGGAGAGAGAGCATGGCAAGCGAAAGCAAGTGCCCGTTCACGGGCGGGACCCGAGCCCACACGAACCGTGACTGGTGGCCCAGCCGAGCTGAACGTTCACGTGCTCCACCAGCACTCCACCCTGTCCAATCCGATGGGCGAGGCGTTCGACTACGCCAAGGAATTCAAGAGCCTCGACCTCGATGCCGTAATCCGGGACCTGCATGCCCTGATGACGGACTCGCAGGATTGGTGGCCGGCCGACTTTGGCCACTACGGGGGGCTGTTCATTCGGATGGCGTGGCACCTCGCCGGCACGTACCGCATCGGCGACGGCCGCGGCGGCGCCGGCGCCGGCCAGCAGCGCTTCGCGCCGCTCGATAGCTGGCCGGACAACGCGAACCTCGACAAGGCGCGCCGGCTGCTGTGGCCGGTCAAGCGGAAATACGGCCGGAAAATCTCCTGGGCCGACTTGATGATTCTCGCCGGCAACGTCGCCCTCGAGTCGATGGGCTTCAAGACGTTCGGGTTCGGCGGCGGGCGCGAGGAGGTCTGGGAGCCCGACGAGAGCATCTACTGGGGTCCCGAAGGCAAGTGGCTGGCCGACGAGCGCCACACCCGCGACCGTCATCTTCAGGGTTCTCTCGCAGCCGTGCAAATGGGCCTGATATACGTCAATCCGGAAGGGCCAAACGGCAATCCGGATCCCGTCGCGGCGGCCAGGGATATTCGCGAAACGTTCGGCCGCATGGCGATGAACGACGAAGAAACGGTCGCGCTGATTGCCGGCGGTCACACCTTCGGCAAAACCCACGGGGCCGGCGATGCGTCATTGGTGGGCCCGGAGCCGGAAGCCGCCCCCATCGAGGCGCAGGGCCTCGGCTGGAAGAGCAGATTTGGAACGGGCAAAGGGGGTGACGCGATCACCAGCGGCCTGGAAGTCATCTGGACCACGACGCCGACGCAGTGGAGCAACAACTTTTTCTGGAACCTGTTCGGCTACGAATGGGAACTGACCAAGAGCCCGGCCGGTGCGCATCAGTGGAAACCAAAGCATGGCGCAGGCGCTGGTACGATACCGGAGGCGCACGACCCGTCAAAACATCGCGCGCCATCGATGCTGACCACTGACCTCGCCTTGCGGTTCGACCCTGCCTACGAAAAGATTTCACGGCGCTTTTACGAGCACCCGGATCAGTTCGCCGACGCGTTTGCCCGGGCGTGGTTCAAGCTGACGCACCGCGACATGGGCCCGATCGTGCGGTATCTCGGCCCGCTCGTTCCGCAGGAGCCGCTGCCGTGGCAAGACCCGATCCCCGCTGTGGATCATCCGCTGATCGGGGAAGACGACATCGCTGCTCTGAAGGCGAAAATCCTCGCGTCCGGTCTGTCCGTTGCCCAACTGGTCTCGACGGCCTGGGCGTCGGCATCGACGTTCCGCGGCTCTGACAAGCGCGGCGGGGCGAACGGGGCGCGCCTTCGCCTCGCGCCGCAGAAGGATTGGGACGTCAACCAGCCGGCTCAGCTGGCAACGGTGCTGCGGACGATTGGAGCCATCCAAGAGGAGTTGACCGCTTCACAGTCCGGCGGGAAAAAGGTCTCGCTTGCTGACCTGATCGTGCTCGGCGGCTGCGCCGCGATCGAGAAGGCCGCGAAGGGCGCCGGGCACGATTTGAAGATCCCGTTCACGCCGGGGCGCATGGACGCGTCGCAGGAAGAAACCGACGTCGAGTCCTTCGCGCCGCTCGAACCGACCGCTGACGGGTTCCGCAACTACCTACGCGGCGAGCAGCGCTTTTCTGCTGAGGAGCTGTTGGTGGATCGGGCGCAATTGCTGACGCTGACTGCTCCGGAAATGACGGTCCTCGTCGGCGGCCTGCGCGTCCTGGGCGCAAATGCCGGGCAGTCCGCGCACGGCGTCTTCACCAAGCGACCCGAGGCGCTGACCAACGACTTCTTCGTCAACCTCCTCGACATGAGCACAGAGTGGCAGCAATCCGCTGGCTCTGAAGGCGTGTATGAGGGGCGCGACCGGAAGACGAACGAGGTCAAGTGGACCGGCACCCGTGTTAACCTGATCTTCGGTTCGCACTCCCAGCTCCGGGCCCTCGCAGAAGTATATGCGTGCGCGGACTCGAAGGAGAAGTTTGTGAAAGACTTCGTGGCGGCGTGGACCAAGGTGATGAACCTCGATCGCTTCGACCTCGCCTGATCTCAGCGGAGCGGCGTTTCAAGACTATTTGAAACGCCGCCCACACGGTTTTCCTTCATGATCCGCTGGTCGCATCAGGACGCAAATCTGGCGGGTCCAGGGGCGGCGGCACGGCGATTGCCCTGGATTCCCGCATGCGTGGGAATGACGAGCCCCGAGGGCATCCGTTGCGCGTCAGGCCGTCACAACAGCTGGCCGCCGTCGACCGAGATCGTCTGGCCGGTGACCCAGATGGCGAGCGGCGAGGCGAGGAAGACCACGACCTGCGCCACCTCCTCCGGCCGGCCGAGCCTGCCGAACGGGATGCTGCGCAGGATCGCACCGTAGAGCTGCGGGTTGCCGGTCTTGTGGCGTTCCCAGCTGCCGCCGGGGAACTCGATCGAGCCCGGCGCCACGCAGTTGACGCGGATGCCCTGCGGCGCCAATGCTGCCGCCTCGCTCATCGTGTATTCGATGAGCGCCGCCTTGACCGCGCCATAGGGCGCGGTGCGGGCCGCCGCGCGCAAGCCCGAGATCGACGAGATGTTGACGATCGCGCCGGCCCCACTCTCCGTGAGAAACGGCACGGCCGCCCAGGTGGCGCGGACCGTGCCGAGCAGATCGACATCGATGCTGCGCGCCCAGCCGGCCTCGTCGTTGCTGGTGCCGAACCCCGAGGCGTTGTTGACCAAAATGTCGATGCCGCCGAGCGCCTTGGCCGCCGCCGCGATGTAAGCCGACAGCGCCGTTGCGTCGGCGACGTCGCAGGATTGGGCATGGGCCGCGACGCCGTGCTCGGCGATCTCGTCGCGCACCGGGGCCAGCGCCTCGGCGCCGCGCGCGCAGATCGACACCGCGGCCCCCGCCTCGGCACAGGCCAGCGCAATCGCCCGGCCAATTCCCCGGCTGCCGCCGGTAACCACCGCCCGCTTGCCCACAAGGTCGATCTTCATCTCCGCCGCACCCTTTCATCCAATTCGACCGATCGCCCGATCATGGCCGCGAACGCCGCCGCTGCCCAGCCCTACGCCGCGCGCAACAATACGGCACGGTTGCGTTTGCCTCGGCGGCAGCTAAGCTCAAGCGGTTGCGGCAGCGAGGCGGTAGTGCGAGCAGAAGCGCAACCAGGCCCGAAGGTTCGCCTGCGCGGCCACGGCGGCCGACCGTCGCGTCTCGAATCGGTGCAGCTCTCGGACCGCATCCTCAACGTCGCGACCGGGCTGTTTCTCGGTGATGGGTTCGGTGCGACCAGCATCGAGGCGGTAGCCAAACGCGCCGGCATCTCGAAGCGCACCTTCTATCATCGGTTTCGCGGCAAGGAACCGCTGTTCGAGGCCGTGGTGCGGCGGCTGATCGACAAGTGGACGCCGCCCTTCGATGCGGCTCTGCTCGAAGCGCCGAGCCTCGCCGACACATTGCGACGCACCGCCGAATACATGCTCGGCGCGGCGCTGACCGCGGAGGCGCTGGCGTTGCATCGCATGGCGATGGCCGAGGCGCCGCGCTTTCCCGGCCTCGCGCGCATTCTTCACGATCTCGGCGGATCAGCCGGGATCGACCGGATCGCGCGGCATCTCGAACAGCGGATCGCCGGCGGCGAGCTCGAGGCCGATCGATCCGCATTTCGCCGCCGAGCAATTCATTATGATGGTGGTGACCGGACCGCGACGGCGAGCGCTGGGGCTCGGCGCGCCGCTCGGCCCGGCCGAGTTGCGCGGCTGGATCGATCGCACCATCACGCTTTTTCTCGAAGGCTGCCGCCGCGACTGACCCGAGGCGCTTGGCCACGGCGGACGCCGGGCCTACAAGAGCACCCGAGAAGGGAGCCGGAGATGCCCGACACGCTGACGACGAATTCGCCCATCATCGCCGCCTACCGCGCCGCGACCCCGGGCTCGGCGGCGCATGCGCTGCGCGCGGCGGAGCTGTTTCCCAGCGGGATCACCCACAATTCGCGCTACATCGAGCCGTACGGGCTCTACATCAACCGGGCGCTGGGCCCGCGCAAATGGGATGTCAACGGCTGCTGCTATGTCGATTATTTCGGCGGGCATGGCGCGCTGCTGCTCGGGCATTGCCATCCCCTGGTGATGGCGGCGGTGCATGCCCAGCTCGACCGCGGCACCCACTACGGCGCGAGCCACGAGCTTGAGATCGAGTGGGCCGAGCGGGTCCGGGCGCTGATCCCCACGGCCGAGCGGGTGCGCTTCACCTCGTCGGGCACCGAGGCGACGCTGATGGCGGTGCGCCTGGCGCGCGCCTTCTCGGGCAAGCCCAAGCTGATCCGCTTCAACTATCATTTCCACGGCTGGCACGACCACATGACCTCAGGCCATAGCAACCATTTCGACGGGACGGCGACAACCGGCGTGCTCGATGCGGTCGCCGGGAACGTGTTGCTGTGCGACCAGAACGACGAGGCTGCCCTGGCGCGCCTCCTGGAACAGCACGACGACATCGCCGCCGCGATCGTCGAGCCGACCGGAGCCAATGGCGGCAAACTGCCGATCGACCCGAATTTTCTCCATGCGCTGCGTCGGTTGACGGCCGAGCATGGCGTCCTGTTGATTTTCGACGAGGTGGTCAACGGCTTCCGCGTCGCGCCGGGCGGGGCGCAGGAGGCCTATGGCATCCGGCCCGACTTGACCACATTGGCAAAGATCCTTGCTGGCGGTTTGCCCGGCGGCGCGGTCACCGGGCGGAAGGACATCCTCGACCTGTTGGATTTCCAGGTCACCAAGGCGGCGGGCAAGGAGAAGATCGGCCATCCCGGCACCTTCAACGCCAACCCGCTCTCCGCCGCGGCGGGGATCGCGTGCCTGCGCATCGTTCGCGAGAGCGACGCCTGCGAGCGCGCCAACCGCTTTGGCGAGGATCTGCGCCGGCGGCTCAACGAGGTGTTCGAGGAGGAGCGGGTGCCGTGGGCGGCCTACGGCACCTTCTCCTCGCTCGAGCTGTTCACCAACCCCGAGCGCGCCGCGATCAAGCCGACCCGGTTCGACCCGCTAACGCAGCCCGTAGCCAGCCTCAAGGGCGAGCGCAACGCCGGGGTCGTGCACAAATTGCGGCTCGGCATGATGATCCACGGGGTCGATCTGAGCAGCCATCCCGGCGGCGTCATCTCGGCGACGCATGGCGAGTTTGAGCTCGAAGATACGGTAGCGGCGATGCGCAATACGATGCGCATGCTGAAGGCGGAAGGCGAGCTGTAGCCGCATCGCGGATTGATTGACGTGAATCAAGGCCGGGCGCGCCCATCGCGTCTAGAAGGCGGGTCTCGCCCCTGGCAAGGAGATATGCCCGTGACCGCCTTCACCTTTTCCGTCGAGCAGATCAGATCGGCCCCGCCCGAAGTGCGGCGCTGGGCCGTCAACGAAATCGCCCGCGCCCTCGGCGGCGTTGGCGCGGCGCAAGTCGAGGCGGCGGGGAACGAGCCCGGTGAGGCGGAGCCGGTGGCGCTGGCGGCCTGCACGGTGCCGCAGGCGCTGCAGATTTTCGAGTTGATCGGCAATGATGCGATCGCCGGGCGACTATTCTTCGAATTGGCGCGCGAGAGCCCGGTCAACAGCGGCCAGCCCGGGTTGCATGTGTTGCGCACGGCCGACCTGCTGCGCCATACCGGACTTGCCGGCAACGACAGCCTGCTCGCCGGCCTTGGCGTGATCGACCGCGCCTTCCGGCAGGTCTGTGGCGAGCGCATCGGCAGCCTGTTCGGCTTTGTCGATGCCGGTCATGTCTACATCCACCAGACCACCCAGACGAGCATCCGTCGGGTGTGGGAGGAGTTGGTTCGGGCCCGCGCCGCCGCCGAGCACCAGCCGCATTTCGAGGCCGTGCCGCGAACGGAGGGTTTCATCCCGCCGCATCTCGGACCGAGCGAGGACATCGCCGCACATGGCGCCCGGTCCCTGCCCGAAACCGACCCGCCGCTTTGAGCATGTCGGGCCGCGGTTCTGTTACCGGGCCGCGCCAGGCCAGTGGTTGAGTTCGGGCGAGATCGACGACGTAGCCGGCGATCGTGGTCCCGACTTGCGCTGCGGCGTAATTGACGTCGTTACCATGCTGCACCGACACGTCGGCGAGCGGAGCGCGAGAAAGCCTCCTTGAATCGAGGTCGAACGTCGTCAGGCGCTGCGGCGCGGCTCCGGCCGACTGGTAAGCGACTTCGACCTCGACCGCGATGCTGGCGTTGCGCCGGCGATGGCCTTCGTAGATCCGCCGGAAGGCGCCGCTGACGATCAGCGCCTGTCCGCCGGGCTGCGGGGTCGCGCTGTCGGAGCTGATGGCGTCATAGCCCGACTTGCTCAGCTGCTGCGCGACCCGGTCGGCCAGGTTGAACGCGGCGGCGCGTCCGACCGCCTCGGCGCGCTGGCGCGCCGGTACGCCCGGCTCGCCGCGGTACAGCGAAAACCCAAAGCTCGGATCGAGGGCGATGATCCCGGGCGAGAAGGCGAATTCGCGCACGATGACCAGATTGGGATGATCAGGCGGGCCGGTCGTTTCGCGCTGCGGGACGCAGCCTGCCAGGACGGCGAGGAGGAAGGCCGCAATCGCGGCGGTCGGGGCCGAGCGCATCAGGATCATTCGACGATAAACTGCGATTTTGCCAGGGCAACATAGCCGGAAAATGTCGGCAACCGAAACCTCTGCGCATTCGGCCCTCGCCGCATTGACAATCCGGCACATGGCTGTTGTATGCGCGGCATGAGAACCCTGGCGATGGCCGTCCGGTTATGCCTGATCGCGCTTGCCTTGGCGGTCCTGCCGCCCGGCGCGCGGGGCGAAGAACCGCTGCTCCACATCTACAACTGGTCGGATTACATCGCTCCCGATACGGTCGCCAATTTCGAGAAGGAGACCGGGATCGCCGTTACCTATGATGTCTACGACAGCAACGAGGTGCTCGAAGCCAAGCTGCTCGCCGGACACTCCGGGTATGACGTCGTCGTGCCTTCGGCCAGCCCCTACCTGGCGCGCGAAATTGCGGCCGGCGCCTTGCTGCCGCTCGACAAGGCGAAATTGCCCAATCTGAAGAACCTCGATCCGCGCCTTTTGGCGCTCGCTGCAACCGCCGACCCCGGCAATGCCTATGGCGTACCCTATCTGTGGAGCGTGACCGGGATCGGCTACAATGTCGCGATGCTGGAGCGCGCCCTGGGAGGACCGGCGGGGCAGGCGGTGCCGCGCGACAGCCTCGCCCTGCTGTTCGATCCGACGCTCGCGAAAAAGCTCGCCGGCTGCGGCATCGAGCTGCTCGATACGCCACAGGAGGTGATCCCGGCGGCGCTTGCCTATCTCGGCATCGACCCGCGGAGCCACGATCTCGCCGACCTCGACCGGGCGGTGGCGCTGCTCGACCGCATCCGCCCCTATGTGCGCAAGTTCCACTCGTCGCAATACATCAACGACCTCGCCTCGGGCGACATCTGCATCGCCCTCGGTTATTCGGGCGATGTGATCCAGGCGCGCGACCGGGCGCGCGAAGCCGGGAGCCCGGTCGAGATCGCCTTCCGCGTGCCGCGCGAGGGGGCGCAGATGGCGATCGACATGCTCGCCATCCCCGCCGATGCGCCGCACCCCGACAACGCGCATCGTTTCATCGACTACATCTTGCGCCCTGATGTCATCGCGGCCATTACCAACGCGGTTTCCTATCCGAACCCCAACCTGGCGGCGATCCCGTTCGTCAAACCGCAGATCCGCGACGATCCCGGGATCTATCCGCCGGATGCGGTGCGCCGGCTGTTCTACCTGCCCGAGGCAGCGCCGCGCGCCTACGAGCGCCTTCGGATGCGCGCCTGGAACCGGATGAAATCGGGCTGCTGAGCCGGTCATGGCGCTGCTCGAGGTCATCGCCGCCAGCAAGCGCTTCGCCGCGACCGCGGCGGTCGACGAGGTGTCGCTGAACGTAGAGCGGGGCGAATTCTTCGCGCTGCTCGGCCCCTCCGGCTGCGGCAAGACGACGTTGCTGCGCCTCATCGCCGGCTTCGAGACGCCGGACAGCGGCCATATCCTCATCGACGGCGTCGAGATGACCGCCGTGCCGCCCTATGCCCGGCCGGTCAACATGATGTTCCAGTCCTACGCGCTGTTCCCCCATCTCGATGTCGCCGGCAATGTCGCCTTCGGGCTCAAGCAGGAGGGGATGGAGCGCCGCCGCCGCGATTCGCGGGTCGCCGAGATGCTGGCATTGGTGCAGATGTCGGACTATGCGCGCCGCCGGCCGCACGAATTGTCCGGCGGACAGAAGCAGCGCGTCGCGCTCGCCCGCGCGCTCGCCAGGATGCCGAAGCTGCTGCTGCTCGACGAGCCGCTCGCCGCGCTCGACCGCAAATTGCGCGAGGAGACGCGGCTCGAACTGACCGGCATCCAGGCGCGGATCGGCACCACCTTTCTGATCGTCACCCACGACCAGGACGAGGCGCTTGGCCTCGCCTCGCGGATTGCGGTGATGAATGCCGGCCGCCTCGCGCAGATCGGCCCGCCCTCTGAGATCTACGAGCGGCCCAATTCGCGCTTCGTCGCCGATTTTGTCGGCGCGGTTAACCTCTTCGAGGGCGCGCTGGTCGCCGGCCGCAACGCCCCCTGCCTGACGATCGCCGGCGCCGAACAGCCGGTCCCGTTGCCGCAGTCTGCCGGCCGGCTTGGCGTCCGGCGCCCGACTGGCCCTGGCGCTGCGCCCGGAAAAGCTGCGTCTGTCGGCGCAGCGCCCCGAGGGCTTCGCGCTCGCCGCCACGATTGCCACGATCGGCTACCAGGGCGAGCAGTCGACGATCCATCTGATGACAAAGGCGGGTCTGAGGTTGCGGGCCCATCTGCCGAGCGCGGCGGCATCCTGCCTCGCCGGCGGCGCCGCGGTGTGGGCCAGCTGGGCGCCAGACGACGGGGTGGTGCTGACCCGATGAGCAGGCCGCCGAGATTGCTTCGCTGCTCTGTTGCTCTCCATTACTCCCTCTCCGCCCCGGGGGGCGGAGAGGGCTGGGGTGAGGTGGGGGATTCCAGAGTGCCTGCCTTGGACACCCACCTCATCCTCCCACGCCTTCGGCGCGGGCCCCTCCCTCTCCCCCCTGACGGGCGGAGAGGGAAAATCGTGTGCCAATGACCGGCCTTGGCATCTGGGGAAGGCGGGCGCTGATCGGGGTGCCGTTCCTCTGGCTCGCGGTATTTTTTCTGCTGCCGCTCGTTATCGTAGCCGGGATCAGCTTTGCCGAGAGCGCCGATGCGATCCCGCCCTTCGAGCCGCTGCTCGGCCTGACATCGGCGGGGATCGAGAGCCACGCGACCTTGGCCAATTACCGCGACCTCGCGGAAGGCTGCCTCAGGGTCTACACGAATTCGCTCGGCAATGCCGCGCTGGCGACCCTCTTATGCCTCGTCATCGGCTACCCGGTCGCCTTCGCCATTGCCCGCGCCCCGGGCGTATGGCGCCATCTGCTGCTGTTTCTGGTCATGCTGCCGTTCTGGACCAGCTTTCTGATCCGGGCTTATGCCTGGATCGCGCTGCTGCAGCCAAGCGGCCTGATCAACCGTTTGCTCCTCGCCACGGGGCTGGTCGAGGCGCCAATACCGCTGCTCTACAACGGCTTTTCGCTCGAGCTGGGACTGGTCTATTCCTATCTGCCGTTCATGATCCTGCCGCTTTACGGGAGCCTCTTGCGGCTCGACGAGAGCCTTATCGAAGCCGCTGCCGATCTCGGCGCGCCGCCGTGGCGGGTGTTCCTTGGCGTGATCCTGCCCCTGACGTTGCCTGGCATCGCCGCCGGCATGCTGCTGGTCTTCATACCCGCGGTCGGGGAGTTCGTCATCCCCGACCTGTTGGGCGGGCCTGACACGCTGATGGTCGGCAAGCTGTTGTGGCAGGAGTTCTTCGACAATGTCGATTGGCCGGCCGCTTCCGCCATCGCCATAGCCCTCGTTGCCGTGTTGACGCTGCCGCTGCTGGTCGCGCAGCGCCTTGTCGCACGCCAGGAGGGAGCATGACCGGCGGCCGCGGCGGCGGTGTGCTTCGCATCGCAGCGCTCGCGCTCGGCTTTGGTTTTCTGTATCTGCCGATCGCCGTGCTCGTCGGCTATTCATTCAACGCCTCGCGGCTGGTCACGATCTGGGGCGGGTTCTCGACGCGCTGGTATGGCGCGCTGCTGGTGGACGAAAAATTCCGCGAAGCGGCATTGACCAGCCTCGAAATCGGCGTGATGGCAGCGAGCCTCGCGCTGGTGCTCGGTACCTGCGCCGGCCTCGCGATGAACCGGTTCGTGCGGTTTCGCGGGCGCCTCTTGTTCGGCTTTATGCTGATGGCGCCGCTGGTGGTGCCCGAGGTGATCCTCGGCTTGTCGTTGCTCTTGCTGTTTGTTGAGGCGCAGAGCCTTCTCGAGTGGCCGGCGAGCCGCGGCATCCTCACCGTGACGATCGCGCATGCGACCTTCGCCGCCTGTTTTGTCGCGGTCTTGGTGCGCGCCCAGCTCGGCGGGTTTCGACCGCAGCCTCGAAGAGGCCGCGCTCGATCTCGGCGCGCGGCCCTTCGCCGTCTTGTGGCATATCACCTTGCCGGGCATCAGCCCGGCGCTCGTCTCGGGCTGGCTGTTGGCCTTCACCCTGTCGCTCGACGATCTCGTCGTCGCCAGCTTTGTCTCGGGACCCTCGGCGACGACCTTGCCGATGGCGGTCTATTCGAGCGTGCGCATCGGGGTGACCCCGGAGATCAATGCGCTGTCGACGCTGTTTCTGGCCGCCGTCTTCACGCTGGTGGCGCTCGCCTTCCGGTTGATGACACGCCAGGAGCGGCGCCGCATCGGCGCCGGATAAAGCCGCCTCACACCTCGTGGAGGGCGAGGAAATCGCGCCACGCCGGCTCCATCTCGCCGCTCAGAAGCCCGAGCAGCTGGTGATCGAGCTCCAGCGCCGTGCCGCACGGCAGCGCGATCAGCGGGATCTCTTGTGTGCTTCCGAGCCGGCGGCGCAGCGCCTCGTTGAGCGCGGTGACCGGTGTGCGCGCGGTCTCCGCCGGCCGCACATCGCCGGCCGCGCACAGCGCCAGCGCGTTGCCCAGCAGATCCCCCGGCGCGTAGGTCCCCGGCGGGATCTCGCCGAGGCTGCGCGCACCGGCGGCGAGCGCGCCGACGATCGCCCGCGCCGCCGGGTTGTCGTAATCGAGCGTTCCCGCCGGAGTCGGCGTCCGATAAGTGATCGCGGCGGGCGGGCGGACCAGCGCGAGACCGGCGGCGAACAGGCGGCGGTGCTGCCCCCCGTCGTCGAGCCCCGCGGCGTCGCGGGCGAACACATCGCAGCGAAAGCGCTGGTCGATAGCGAAATCGCGCACCAGCTCGCGCAAATCGGGATCGGCGATCCCGGCAACGAGTGCACGGGCTCGCCGGCTGAGGACCCAGCGGTCGAAATTCTCGATGAGGATCGCCGAGCCGACCGGCTTGAGCGCGATTTCGGCCATGTCGCGGCGCAGCTCGCTCACATAAAGCGGCCGCCAGCCGGCATGCAGAAATTCGTGGACGAGGTAGCCCGGCGGGTAATCGTCCGGGCGCTCGCGCAACTCGCGGGCGATGTAGCTCGATGCCAGCGATGCGGCGCCGGCAATGGCGAGGCGGTCGATGAATTGCGCGGCGGCGGCAAAGCGGGCAGCGCTGTCGCCGCGTTCGTGCGCGGCGAGCGCGCGCACCAGGTGCTGAAACGGCAGATCGCCGGTCCAGCCCGGCAGGGCGTTGTAGCTGACATAGACCAGCCCGCCGGGCTTGAGATGGCGGTCGATGAACCGCCGCAGTTGCGCCCGCGTAGCCGCATCGACCCAGCTGTAGACCCCGTGCGCGACGATATAATCGAAGCGCGGCAACTTCCCGAGCGAGCGCGGCGGCAAAATCGGCGGCATGGAAATGCGCGTTGGCCGCGCCGGCCTCGGCTGCGAGTTCTTGCCGCATGGTCGATGTGCACCGGCATCGCGTCGATGCCGTGAAACTCGCCGCCGGGATGTGTGGCGGCGAAGATCGCCGCGGTCACGCCCTGTCCGCAACCGAGATCGCACCAGGAAAATCCGCCGCTGCGCGTTGGCGCCTCGACCCCGCCGATGAGCGCGACCAGATCGAGCCACGCCGGCGCCAGCATCGGCTTGAAGCCGGCCACATAGGCGATGTCGGTGACATAGCCGGCGAGTTCCGGCGCCACGAGGGCCTCCGCTCTAGCGCTCGCTCGGCCGGTCGAGCGTGGGACGGCGCCAGTCTACTCGGCGGCGATGCTCTCGACGAGGTGGGTCAACGCGTAGGCGCCGAAGAAACTGCCATCCATCGGCTTGGCGAACAGGTAGCCCTGGCCGAAATCACAATTGGCCTCGCGCAAAATGTCGCGCTGCGCCGTGGTTTCAACCCCCTCGGTGATGACCGCCGCGCCGTAAATCCTGGCGATCTTCAGCAGCGCCAGCATCAGCTCCCTGCCGTCCTCGGTATCGAGCCGCATCGTGAAGTCGCGGTCGATCTTGATCGTATCCACGCTGTAATCGCGCAACGCACCCAGCGCCGAGTAGCCCGTGCCGAAATCGTCGAGCGCGACGCGGATGCCGAGAGCCTGCAATTCGCCGAGGACGGCGCGCGTGATCTCGGGGTTGCGCATGACCGCCAATTCGGTGATTTCAAGCTTCAGGCGTTCGAGCGGGAAACCGCTGTCGTCGATCTCTCTCAGCGTGGCGAGGAGCAGCGAGGGGTCGTTGAACTGTCGCCCCGAGACGTTGACGCTGACCCATTCCAGCATGTCGCGGCCGTAGAGCATCCGCCAGAGCTGCATCTGGCGCACCACCTCGCGGATGACCCAACAGCCGACCGGCACGATCAAGCCGCTCTCTTCGAGCAGCGGCAGGAAGTCCTTGGGCGCGACCAGCCCGTCGCTGGGATGGTTCCAGCGCAGCAGCGCCTCGGCGCCGACGACGCGGTCGTCGACGAGGCTGAAATCGGTTGATAGTGCAGAACGAGCTCGCCCTCATCGACGGCGCGGCGCAGCTGATCGAGCAGGGCGAGGCGGCGGGCAACCGTGCTGGTCAGTGCCGGTTCCCAGGCCTTCGCGCTGTTCGGGCCGCGTGCCTTCGCCTCTTGCAGCGCGACATTGAGATCGCGCAGGACGTCGTCCTCGGTGCGATGCGTCGGACCGGTGACGATGAACCCGATATTGGCGGTCAGCCGGATGCGCTGTTCGCCGACGATGACCGGTGTCGCGAACAGCTGGAGCAAGCGCTGGGCAAATGCGTCGGCATCGGCGAGAGTCGGCGCCGCGCTGCCGAGGATGATCCCGAATTCATCGGCACCCAGGCGCGCGACGAGGTCGGCTTCCGCCAGCGGGACGGGACGATGGGAGCGCCCGGCCGGCATCGCTCGCGACCTGATCCCGGCAAGCAGCCGCGTGGCGATGGTTTTCAACACCCGGTCGCCGACGCGCGCTCCGTACAAATCGTTGATGCCTTTGAAATCATCGATGTCGAGGAGGAACATCGCGGTGCCGGGGCATGGCGCTTCGGTCTTCGGCTCCTCCCTGGACGCCAGCGCCGCTCGAAGCCGGGCAAGGAAGCAATGACGTTCCGGCAATCCCGGTCAGCCGATCCGGCGAATCGGGGTCTGCCTTATCGTCCGGCGCGGTCACGATCTCGTGCAGCGCGGCGATGACCCCAAGCACGGCGCCGTCGCGGGCAAGCCACGGGCGCACGCTGATGGCGCGCTGCGACTGATGCCCGGCGGCATCGGTTTCGACGGTGTTGCAGCCACTGACAACCTCGCCGAACAACGCGCGCCGCTGCAATTCGGCAAACGGCGCGCCGCCGGCGCGGTCAACCTCATGATGGCGCCGTCCCGCTGGCGACGCGGTGGCGAGCCGCAATGTTTTGATCCAGGGAGCGTTGGCCGCGACATAGCGCAGCTCGCGATCGAACACCGCGACGCCGGTCGGGATGTCGTCGACAAACCGGGCAATCCACTCCGGCGGGGGCATTTCCGACGCGAGACCGAGGCTGGCTGATGTCGGCAAGGCGAGTGTTGGTGTCACCTCCCCAATATCCGCGTCAGCGTTTAAGGAAAGATGAAATCTGACCGCCTTAACCTTACCTTCTGCGATAAACCCAAACAGAGCCGAGCAATATTTTGCCGGGTATGGTTAAAATTGTCTGTATCTACTTCGCGGCCAGGGCGCTAATGGCGACTTGCGCCGGCGCGCCTCGGCATGCCGTAATCGCACCGCTGCGCCTGCGATCAAAATCGACAAGGGGGCCGAAGGCCCCCTTGCGACATGCGGGCGTATAAAACCGCTTGCGACGTTTTATCTCAGTGCCCGCTCGCCCGTGGGCCGCCTTGCCCCGCCCCGGCATTCGTCGGCGGCGTCGGCATCGGCGGGCCGCCCTGGAGGCGGGCCAGTTCCTCGCGGTTGAGTTGCTCGGTCATCGCGTCTCCGGCGCCCATCATCTTGCCCTTGTGGGCCCAGTGGTGGCGCATCGGCCGATGATGCATTTGCGCGTGATGCATTTGCGCATGGTGCGCCGGCGCCATCGGCGCCGCTGCTGGCGCAGCGGCGGCCGGCGGGGCACTGGCGCCCCCGCTGGGATTCGGCCCGGCTGTCAACGGGGTCATCGGGGCTTGCGCCCACACCGGGGCGGCGATCGCCAGAACCGCAGCGATCGCTACGCCATTCAAGAGATGCTTCATGCCTCTGTCCTCTGTGGCAGTTCCGGATTGGACAATACGCTGCAACGGCTCGCTCTACCCGAGGGCGGCCCTTACGGGCCTCGGGCCGGAAACAGCCGCCTTGCTGTTTCGTTCCCGCGAACACGCAACCCTCAGTGTCACGTATCCGACCTCACCGGCAGCAGATAGTATGACCGAATCCGCTCGCGTTCAAGCGCTTGGGGCGCTTTTCTATGCGACTGACAAACGTTTCGGGCGAATGGCGGTCGTCGGCGGTGTGCCGCTGGTGCCGCAGCCGGCTGCCGGCGCTCGCCATTGCCTTGCTGCTGTCATCGCCGGCGGCCGGTGCGGCGCGCGATTCGCTGACGATCGGCATCACCCAGTTCCCGTCCACGCTTAATCCGAACATCGATGCGATGGCGGCGAAAAGCTATGTGCTCGGCATGGCGCTGCGGCCGTTCACCGTCTACGACGCCGCTTGGAAGCTGGTCTGTTTGCTGTGCACCAAGGTGCCGTCGATCGCCAACGGGCTCGCTGTCCCGGCCGATCTCGCCGATGGCAAGAAAGGCATCGACATCACCTATACGATCCGCCCCGAGGCAAAATGGGGCGATGGCGTGCCGGTGACGACGGCCGACGTGCTGTTTACTTACCGGGTCGGCCGCGACCCGGAGAGCGCGGTCAGCAACGCCGAGCTTTATCGGCGAATCACCAGCATCAACGTCAAGGACGACAAGACCTTCACGCTGCATTTTGACAAGCTGACCTTCGACTATGCCGCGATCAACGACTTCGTGCTGTTGCCGGCGCATCTGGAACGCGCGGCGTTCGCCGATCCGGCGCAATATCGTCTGCGTACCCGATACGCCACCGATCCGACGAACCCCGGTCTCTATAATGGGCCGTATCGGGTCAGCGAGGTCGCGGCCGGCTCGTATCTGCTGCTCAAGCCGAACCCCTATTGGGCGGGACCGCCGGGGCGGTTCCGCCGGATCACGGTGCGTGCGATCGAGAATACCGCCGCGCTCGAAGCCAATCTTTTGTCGGGCACGATCGACATGGTGGCGGGCGAGCTTGGCCCGCCGCTCGACGAGGCGCTCGCCTTCGAGAAGCAGCACGGCGAGCAATTCCACATGATCTACAAGCCGGGGCTGATCTTCGAGCATATCGACCTCAACCTCGACCGGCCCGCCCTGGCCGATCGGCGCGTCCGGCAGGCCCTGCTCCTCGGGATCGACCGCGAGGCGATCAGCCGGTCGTTATTCGCCGGCCGACAGCCGGTCGCCGACAGCTTCCTCAGCCCGCTCGATTCCGGCTACAGCGCCGATGTGCCGCGCTATCGCTCCGATCCGGCGCGCGCCGGAAATCTCCTCGAGGGGGCCGGGTGGCACGCGCAAGGCGGTGGGATCCGGCGCAATGCACAAGGGCAAAGCCTGTCGCTCGAACTGATGACGACGGCGGGCGACCACACCCGCGAACTGGTCGAGCAGGTATTGCAGAGCCAATGGCGCAACATCGGCGTCGATATCCGCCTCAAGAATGAGCCGGCCCGCGTGCTGTTCGGCGAGACGCTGCCGCACCGCAATTTCGACATGGCGATGTACGCCTGGATCAGCGCGCCGGAGGACGTGCCGCGCTCGATCCTCTATTCGAACGAGATCCCGGATGCCGCCAACGGGTTTGCCGGTCAGAACGCCTCCGGCTTCAAGAACCCCGGGATGGACCGGCTGATCGATGCGCTGGAAATCGAGCTCGACCCTGACAAGCGCAAGACACTGTGGGCCGAGGCACAGCGCCTTTACGCCACCGAATTGCCGTCGCTGCCGCTCTATTTCCGCTCGAACGTGTTCATCCTGCCGAAATGGCTGAGCGGCATCCGGCCGACTGGCAACCAGTACCCGACGACCCTATGGGTCACCGATTGGGCGGCGCAACCGTGAACCGATGATCCGCTTCACCGCCATCCGACTCCTCGAGATCGCGGCGATGCTGGTGCTGATGTCGTTCGTCATCTACGCGCTGATCGGGCTGATGCCGGGCGACCCGATCGACCTGATGCGCCAGGCCGATCCGCGCATCAGCGCGGCCGATGTGGCGCGGCTCAAGGCGGTCTACGGCATCGACCAGCCGCTGCTCGAACGATACCTCGCCTGGGCGCGCCAGGCGCTCTCCGGCGATCTCGGCTATTCGCGGCTGTTTGCCGCTCCGGTGTGGTCGGCGCTGTTGCCCCGGCTCGGCAACTCGCTCTTGCTGATGGGGTCGAGCTTCGTCCTTGCCCTGGCGCTCGCGTTGGCGCTGGGAACCGCCGCCGCGCGACGGCCTGATTCCCGCCTCGATGCCGCGATCAACCTCTTCTGCTTCGCCGGCGTGTCGATGCCGACCTTCTGGCTCGCCCTCATCCTGATCCTGGTCTTCGCCGCCGGGCTCGGCTGGTTTCCGGCGAGCGGGATCGCCACCGCGGGAGCGAGCGGTCTCGGCGACCGCTTGCGCCACCTGGTGCTGCCGGTGGCGACCCTGACCCTGGCGAGCGTCGGCGGATATACCCGTTATGTCCGCTCCGCGATGCGCGAGGCATTGGCTCAGGACCATATCCGCACCGCCCGCGCCAAGGGCGCGAGCGAAGCGCGGGTGATCCTCCATCATGCGATGCGCAGCGCGATGATCCCGGTGACGACCATCCTGGCATTGTCATTCGGCGGGCTGGTTTCGGGCGCGCTGGTGACCGAAACGATGTTCGCCTATCCCGGCATGGGCAAGCTGATCTTCGATGCGGTGATGGGCAACGACTACAATCTGGCATTGGCGGCGCTGCTGCTCGCCGCCGTAACGACGATGCTGGCCAATCTTGCCGCCGATCTGGCTTATGGCTGGCTCGACCCGCGGGTCTCCTATCGGTGAGGGGGCCGCTGGTGCTGCTGGCGGCGATCGCGGCGCTGTCCTTTGCCGGGCCGCCGCTCGCCGTGGCGCTCGGCATCGACATCAATGCGGTCAACCTCTTGGATCGCCTCGCCGGGCCGTCGCCGCTGCACCTGCTGGGGACCGACGAACTGGGCCGCGACATGTTGCTGCGGCTCTTCGCCGGCGGCCGGGTCTCGCTGACGATCGGGATCGCGGCGGCGCTGACCGCGGCGGCGCTCGGCACCCTCGTCGGGCTCGTCGCCGGCTATGTCGGCGGCGTGACCGACCACGCAATCATGCGCGCGACCGATGCGATCATCGCACTGCCGCTGCTGCCGTTGTTGATCGTGCTGGCCGCGCTCGACCTCCACAAGCTCGGCGTGCCGGCCGCGCTGGCACGATCCGACGACATCAGCCTCATACGCATCGTCGTGCTCGCCGTGCTGGTCGGCTGGACGACGGCGGCGCGGCTGGTGCGCGGCGCGACGATCGTCACCCGCGAGCGCGATTTCGTACGGGCGGCGAAGAGCCTGGGCGCCGGCGTGCCGCATATTCTGTGGACGCACATCCTGCCCAATGTGCTGGCGCCGCTGATCGTCGCGACGACGTTGAGCGTCGGTGACGTGATCCTCTTGGAATCGGTGCTGAGCTTTCTCGGCCTCGGCATCCAGCCGCCGCTCGCCAGCTGGGGCACCATGCTCAGCAACGCGCAGGAGCTGATCACCTCGGCACCGCTGCTCGCCCTCTATCCCGGGGCGATGATTTTCTTGACGGTGATCGCCTGCAACCTCTTGGGCGATGCGCTGCAACAGCGCCTCGACCGGCGCGCAGCCGTGCGGATTTAGGGTGCCCCTACGGGTGCACGCTCGGGAATAGCTTCAGGATGGCAAGAATAGCCGCGACCTGGGCGAAGCCGATGCCGACCACCCATTTAATCAATTCCGCCTTCAGCTCAGCCATCTCGCGGCGCACCTCCGCGAACTCTGTCTTCATTTCGCTTCGCAGCTCGCCGAACTCTGCTTTCGTCGTCAGGTTCGACAGATCAATGTTCTGGACCTGCCGAAGCGCCTGCGTCAACGCTTCGGCCTGGGCGTCGGTGAACCCAGCGCCAGTCAGATCTTTGACCGTTTGGTGCGTATCGAGCGCGGTGATGGCCATCGCAGGCTTATGTTGCCTTATCCGGCGGGTTTTTCCAGCACGGTTTCGGCGAGGCGCGCCCAGTAGCTGGCGCCGAGCGTCAGGATCTCGTCGTTGAAGTCGTAATGCGGGTTGTGCAGCATCGCCTCATTGGCGGCGGCGCCGTTACCGATCCAGATATAGGCGCCGGGCTTGCCCTCAAGAAAAAAGGCAAAATCCTCGGCGCCCATGCTTGGCAGCAGGTCGCGCCGGACATTGTCGCTGCCGACCAATGCCGCCGCGGTCGCCGCGGCGCGCTCGGTCTCCGCCGGGGTGTTGACGGTTGGCGGATAGCGGCGTTCGTAGCGCATCGTCATGCCGGCGCCGAGCGAGGCGCAGACGCCCTCGGCGATCCGCCGGATTGTCGGCTCAAGGGCATCGCGCACGGCCGGGTCGAACGACCGGGTGGTGCCGCGCAGCACCACGCTGTCGGGGATCACGTTCCAGGCGTCGCCGCCATGAATTTGCGTGACGCTGACCACCGCGCCGTCGAGCGGGTGGATGTTGCGGCTGGCGATCGTCTGCAGCGCCGTGATGATGTGGGAAGCGGCGACGACCGGATCGATGCCAAGATGCGGCATCGCGGCATGCGCGCCGCGCCCCTCGACCGTGATCTCGAAGATGTCGAAGGCCGCCATCATCGGGCCCGGCCGGATCGCGAATTGTCCGGCCGGCAGACCCGGCCAGTTATGCATGCCGTATACCGCCTCCACCGGGTAGCGGTCGAAGACGCCCTCTTCGATCATCATCCGCGCGCCGCCCTCATTCTCTTCGGCCGGCTGGAAGATGAAATGGACGGTGCCGGCGAAATTGCGCGTCTCGGCGAGGTATCGGGCGGCGCCGAGCAGCATCGCGGTGTGGCCGTCATGGCCACAGGCGTGCATGCGGCCGTCATGCGTCGAGGCGTGCGCGAAGCGATTTTTCTCATGGATCGGCAACGCGTCCATATCGGCGCGCAGCGCGATCGCCCGCCCGCCCGGCCGCGACCCCGTCAGCGAGCCGATTACCCCGGTGCGTGCGACGCCGCGATCGACGGCGATGCCGAAGGATCCAAGCAGACGCGCGACGATCTCGGCGGTGCGGTGCTCCTCGAACGCGGTCTCGGGATGGGCGTGGATATCACGCCGCCAGCCCGCCATTGCGGCCTGGAAGTCGGCGATGCGGTTGATCACCGGCATTGGCTTCCCCCTTGTATCTCCCGGTTGCCGGCCGGCGTGAAGCCGCGAGGCTGTCGGTGGACCGGAGCCCGTGTCCCGCTAGGACGAGCGCCCCAGCACCCGGTCGAGGGTCTTGATCGCGTTGTCGGGGGCCGGTGCCGGTTCCGCTTCGGCTGCGGCGAGGAATTGGTAGAGCCGGGCGATCGCCGCATACATATCGGCGGACGGCGGGTTGGCCCCGAGAAAGTCGGAGATCTCCTCCATCTCGCCGACCCAGCGATAGGCCTTGTCGTACATGGTGGGGATGCTGCCGCGCATCCGTTTTAGCATCTCGGGCTGGCTTTTCGACAATTCGGCGATCAGCGCCTCGCCGCAGCCGAAGCGGGCGGCGCCGAGCAGCATCGCCGCGGCAATCGCGGTGGTGCCCTTGGTGATCCCGGCATACGACATCTTGAGGCCCGAGGCGGCGCCGATCGGGCCGTCGATCGCGCGCCAGTCGAGCCCCCAATCGCGCAGCACCGCGGTCTGCCCGACCGCCGCGCCTGAGGCATAGATCGCCGGGCCGCTGTAGCCGGGCCGCGGCGCGCCGCCGATGATGCCGCCATCGACAAAGCTGGCGCCGGTCGGCTCGACGATCGCGGCGATCCGTGTTGCCGTCTGCGGGCTGACCGCGTTGCAATCGACATAAACCGGCTTTTTGGGCAAGGCCGAGAGCGCCGGCGCGAGACGGCGCGCCAAATTCTCGGCCTCGTCCGGCGGCAGGATCGCCAGGAAGAAATCGGCGCCTTCGAGCATCGCCCGCTCGTTCGCCATCGGCTGCATCCCGGCGGCGCGAGCTCGCTCGGCGCTGGCGGCGCTGCGCCCGCCGAGCAACGTGCGCACTTCGGCGCCGTTCTCATGCAGCCGCTTCCCGACCCCGGACCCCATGCTGCCCTGCGCCATCACCGCGACGACAATGCCCATGACCCACCTCTTGGCAAAGACGATTGACCTTCAGGGTAGCGAGCCCGATCTGACTTCGCAAAGATCGAAGCGCCGTATGCCCTAGGGTGGGTAGAACGGATCGAGACGGCAACCCTCCGCTAACCCACCCTATGCGCGCGTGCGCTATACCGTCGCCAGGGCCCGCTCGATGTCGCGGAGCAGATCGGCCTCGGCTTCGAGCCCGGCCGACAGCCGCACCAGCCCGTCGCCGATGCCGAGCGCAGCGCGCTCCTCGGGCTTGAGGCGCGAATGCGTCGTGGTCGCCGGATGGGTGACGAGGCTCTTCGAATCGCCGAGATTATTCGAGATGTCGACAAGGCGCAGCGCGTCGAGAAAGCGGAAGCAGGAATCCTTGTCGCCGGCGATGTCGAAGGCGACAACGGTGCCGCCCTCTGCCATCTGATGCCGCGCCAGCTCGTATTGTGGATGGCTCGGCATGCCGGGATAGATAACGCGCGGCACCTTCGGGTGGCTTTCGAGAAAGTGCGCGATCGCCCCGGCGGTGCGGCATTGCCGCTCGACCCGCAATTCGAGGGTTTCCAGCCCCTTCAGCAGGAGCCAGGCGTTGAACGGGGAGAGCGACGGGCCGGTGTGGCGGTAGAACAGGCCGAGATCGTCCTTGATGAATTTCTCGCTGGCGAGGATCGCGCCGCCGAGCGCGCGGCCCTGGCCGTCGATATGCTTGGTCGCCGAATAGACGACGACATCGGCGCCGAGCGCGAGCGGCTTCTGCAACAGCGGCGTCGCGAACACATTGTCGACGACGAGGATGCCGCCGGCGCGATGGGTCAGCCGCGCCACCTCTGATAGGTCGATGATCTCCATCGCCGGGTTCGACGGGCTCTCGCAGAACGCCACCGTCGCGCCGGGCGCGAGCGCCCTCTCCCAGGCCGACAGGTCGCGGCCGTCGACCAGCACGGTCTCGATGCCGTAGCGCGGCAGCAGATCGGCGACGATGTAGTGACACGAACCGAACAACGCGCGGCTCGCCACCAGCCGCGATCCTGCGCGCAGCTTGCACAAGAGCGCCGCGAACACCGCCGCCATGCCGCTCGCCGTGGCGCGGCACGCTTCGGCCCCTTCGATCAGACGCAGCCGTTCCTCGAACATCGTCACGGTCGGGTTGCGGTAACGCGAATAGACGTAGCGCGAGCCGTCCGCCTTGAACGCGGCCTCGGCCTCGGCGGCGGTGCCATAGACAAAGCCCGAAGTCAGGAACAGCGCCTCGCAGGTTTCCTCGTAGGCGCTGCGCTCGCTGCCGCCGCGCACCAAAAGGGTCGCGGGGGCGAGCTCGGCGGCAAGTTCGGGTGAGAGGATCGGACCAGGCATCGCGGGCACTCCATCGGCGACCCGCGGCAACCCGGACAACAAAAAGCCCCGGTCCCGCGCGGGCCAGGGCTTTCACAGAATCCCCGACCTTTTAGCGCAATGTTTTACGTGGCGCGCAAGCCGGTCGGCTCAAATCCCCACGGTGGCGACGACGTAGCCTGGCTATCCGATGTCTGTCAAGGGCAGGCATGTGCCGGTAGTGGGTTTCTCGTCGTCATGCCGGCGAAAGCGCGTTTCCAGGGGTGAGCGACGGGCCGCGGCGCCGGATTTCGGCTCTCCGCTCCCCCGGCCGGAATGACGACGCAGTAGGGCGTGAAATGAAAATCCGCGCCGCGCTCGCGCGATTTGCCACCTGAGCGGATTGGCTGATCAGTCGGCCGCCTCGGCGAGGGCTATCCTGGCTGGCCGCTCGGTAGCGACCAGCCGGCTTGCCGGCAACGTGACGATCGCGGTGGTGCCGCGACCCACCTCGCTTTCCAGCCTGATCGTCCCGCCATGCAGCACCACCAGCCCGCGGGTGATCGAGAGCCCGAGACCGGTGCCCTCGACCTCGGGGCCGGCGGCCGGATGCAGCCGCTCGAACGGGGCAAACACATGCTCGACCTTGTCGGCGGGAATTCCGACCCCGGTATCGCGCACCAGGAGGATCAATTCGCCTGCGAGGCCGCGCCGGGCGATGATGTTGACGGTGCCGCCATCAGGCGTGAATTTGACGGCGTTGCCGACCAGGTTGAGGAGGATCTGGCGCAACGCCATCGGGTCGGCGCGGACGGTGTCAATCTCGGGCGCGACATCAGCGCAAAGCGCGATCGATTTGGCCGGCGCCTGAACCCGCGCCAGGGCGAGCACTTCCTCGATCGCCGCGGCCAGCGCGACCGGCTCCTCGGACAAGACAACCTGGCCCGATTCGATTTTCGCAAGATCGAGCAGACCATTGATCAGCCCGAGCAGATGTTCGCCGGCAGCGTGGATCAGCCGCGCGTAATCGGTGTATTTCTCGTTCTCGATCGGGCCGACGACCTGGCTGTCGATCATCGACGAAAAACCGATGATCGCGTTGAGCGGATTGCGCAATTCGTGGCTCGTGGTCGCCAGGAACATCGATTTGACGCGGTTTTCGTTCTGGGCTTCGTGCAGTTCGCTGACCAGCGCCACGGTGGTCAGCACGTCCATCGCCAGCAGCAGAACCAGGGTTCCGACCATCCGCATCGGGTTGGCGACCTCGGGCCCGTGGAAGGCGCCGATCCCAGCGATGGTGCCGGCGGCGGCAATCACGGCAACCAGCGAGATCAATGTGTAGGCCGAGCGCAGCGAGACGCGCAGCGCCACCCATGACAGCGGCACCACCAGGAGGAACGGCAGCACCGGCCGCAACGGGTCGCCGGACAGCGGCGGCGGCGTCAGGAACAGCATCGCGCTGAGTGCCGCGGTTGCGGCCCAGACGAAGAAGCTCTCCCGGTCGAGCCGCCGGCCGCCGGCCGGAGGCGGACCGGCGCTCTCCAGCCCAAGCCACAGCAGCAGGGCCGGCGCCAGATAGAGGGTCCCGCTGCCATCGCACAGCCACCACCCGAACCACAGCGAATAGATCTTCCCCAACGCGACGGGGTGGCCGATCGTCATTGCGACGGCGCCGCCCGTCGCGCTGATCGCCGGGTTCAGCAGCGTCGTGCACAACAGAAAGCGAATCACCCCGGAAAACGAGGTGAACATGCCCTTCTTGGGCCGCAGCCGGCGCAGCGCAATCGCCCCCGCCACCGGCCCCAGGGCATTGGTCAGCGAAATGATTGTTGTGATGTAGAGCGGCGGCGCGAACAGCACCGCATTGGTCAGGAAGGAACCGGCAAAGATCCCGGGGAACAGGCGGAACTCGCCGGCGATGGCGGCGACGACGGCGACCGCCGCCGGCAGCCAGATCGGCGCGGGAAACAGGCCGTAGGCAGAAAAAAACCAGCTGACCACCGCGCCCAGCGCAAAGTAGAGCAGCGCGGTGGCAAGATTGGCCAGCGTCCAGAACAGCCAGCCGCCGGCGTCGAGGCGAGCCCGGAGGGACAGCCCCACGCCGGGCGAGTGCGCCGCAATTTCCGATCTCCCCGACACGGGCGTCCTCACTGCTGGTTGTGACAGCTTGGCAGACCTTTATTAAAAATACACTAAATGCGCTCCAACCGCCACACGTTCCACAGCGGCAGAAATTCGCGGCATCACCGGCCGAGGTCCGCAAAGCGGGAATACCGCGCAAAACGGCGAGCGGGTAGAGTGGTCGGCGATGACAGACGCCCCCGCCTCCGCCTCCTGCCGGGTGCCCTATCGGGCGGCCGAGCGCCAGTCGTGGCGGGCGATTGCCGCCGGCTTGCGCGACAACGCGCTGGCCGGCTTTCCGCCGCGCGCCTTCGAGGAGATCGCGGTCGCCCGCGGCTTTGTCGGGCACCGCCAGATCATCCTCAACGATCCGGCCGCGATTCGCCACGTTCTGATCGAGAACGCCGACAACTACCGGCGAACCGCATCGATTTTCCGCCTGCTCGGCCCGGTCGTCGGCAACGGCCTGTTCCTTGCCGAGGGCGAGGACTGGCGACAGCAGCGCCGCACGGTCGCGCCCGCCTTTGCGCCGCGCGCGATGGCTGCGCTCGCGGGCCAGGTCGCCCGCGCCTGCGACCGGCTCGAGGGCGAACTGGCGGCGCTCGACGGGGCCGAAACCGACCTGTTCGCACGCTTGCGGCTGCTGGCGCTGGAGATCGCCGCCGCGGCGCTGTTCTCGCTCGACCTCGCGCAGGAGGGACCGGTGCTGCGCGCCATGATGCAGGGCTACGCCGATGGGATCGGCCGCCCGACCCTGTTGGATTTCCTGTTGCCGCGCGGCTGGCCGGCGCCGCGCTCCTGGGCGCGCTGGCGGTTTCGCCGGCGCTGGATGGCGCGGATTGCCGAGAGCCTCGCGGTGCGCCGGGCGGAGCCCCTTTCAGATCCGCCGCGCGACTTATTCGACATGATGTCCGCTGGCGCTACAAGCGAAGATCGCCTCGTCGAGCAGGCCGCGACGATGCTGGCCGCCGGGCACGAGACAACGGCGGTGGCGCTGTTCTGGACGCTCTATCTCGCCGCGTCGCTCCCGCAGGTCCAGCAGCGCCTGTTCGCCGAGGTGACGCCGCTCGATCTCGGCCCGACGGGCGCCGCGGCATCATTGCCGCGTCTCGTCTATACCCGCGCGGTGGTTGACGAGGCGCTGCGCCTCTACCCGCCCGCCTTCTCGATCGTGCGCCAGGCGAGGTCCGCCGATCAGGCCGGCAGCGTCACAATTCCGGCGCGTGCAGTCGTGCTGATCGTGCCCTGGGTGTTGCACCGCCACCGCTTGCTGTGGCGCGACCCCGACGGCTTCGACCCGAGCCGCTTTCTTCCCGAGGCCGACCCGCCGGCGCGGTTTTCCTATCTGCCGTTCGGCGCGGGCCCGCGCGCCTGCGTCGGCGCGCAATTCGCGCTGACCGAGACGGTCCTGGTAGTGGCGCGGCTGGTGCAGGCCTTCCGGATCGCGCTTGCCGACGACCGCCCGGTATTGCCGCTCGCGAGGATCACCTTGCAGCCGGACCATTCGCCGCCGTTCCGGCTCCAGCGGCGCAGCGGCAGCTGACCCGCTGTCGCCCCTGACCGGGCCGGACCGGTCTCACACCTGCTGGATGGCGGAGAGCAGCCAGTTGCCGCCGCGGCGGCGGACAAAGGTCCACATTTCTTCCTGCCTCGGTCGGCATGCGCGGGTCGCCGGCGATGACCTGGTCGGGCACGCCGGGGCGAATGGCCGAGCCGCAGGACCTGATCGATCGCGCTCCATCTGCAGATAGGCGGTGGCATATTGCAGGTCGCCTTCCTTCCAGGCTTTCGGTCATCGTCGCCCTTTATCAGGCGGACATTGGAGACGAGGTTCTGCACGCCCTGGCTGGCGTTGCGGGTCAGCGCCTCCGAGAAATAGCTCAGCATCTCGGGCGTCATCAGCTGGCGCAGGCGGTCGAGATCGCCGCGGCCCCACGCCTCCTGGACCGCGGCATGGATCGCCTGGAACGCGCTGAGATCGCTATCGTCGACGGTAGTATCGTGGCCGCGGTAGCGCGTCATCGGCGTGGCTGCGGCGCCGATCGAGCGCGGCATCGCACCGCCGGTCCCGGCGAAGGAGACGCCGACGTCCGGAGAAACAGCCGGTACGAGGAACAGGAACAGCGCCCCGATGATCAGCAGCGTCAGCAACCCGCCGAAGAGGTGGCCGATGCCGCCCATGCCGTGGAACAGCATCGAGCCGAGAAATCCGCCGAAAAGCCCGGTCAGGAACGGGTGGCGCTGGAACAGGCTGCCGCCGCCGTAAGCCCCGGCAAGCGGGCTCGCCGCCGGCGGCGTCGGTGTCATGCTGCGGCTGAGCGGCGAGGCGCCGTTGTGCTCGAAGCTGCGCAGCCCGCGGCTGCCCATGCTGGAAAACCCGGCCGACGCCGAAATGCGAGCCGGCCGGCGCGCGCCTCGGCGAGGCTCGGGGCGAGCCCCAGCGCGAGGCAGAAGAACAGCGCCAGCAGCAGGCGCCATCTGAGCGGCGAACTGCGGGACGGCGGCAGGCGCGGCAGGTGCTTGGGAGGCGATCGTACTTGACATGGCCAGGTCCGTCGCGAAGCCGAAGGAGCGTTGGTGCCGAAATATGGGGAGGCGGCGCGGTCGGCAAAAGGACAATCCGCCGGCGAGGCGGCGCCTCGGCTGAGCGGGCTTGCTTGACCGGCGGCCCGAGCGCTCCCAAATCAATGGGCGAAACTTGCGTTCCTGCTGCCGGGTGCCGCCCCCTGGGCCCGCCAGCGGATCTCGCTCGGGACCGAGGAGACCGAAATGATGTCGCGCCTGTCGCTGTTCAATTCGCCGTTGCTGTTGGGGTTCGAGCATTTCGAACGGGCGCTCGACCGGGTCAACAAGGTTTCCGGCGACGGGTATCCGCCCTACAACGTCGAGCAGTTCGGCGACAACGAGCTGCGCATCACCTTGGCGGTCGCCGGTTTCACGATGGCCGACCTCGGCATCACGATCGAGGACAGCCAGCTGGTGATCCGTGGCAAGCAAGCCGACGATGGCGAGCGCATCTATCTTCACCGCGGGATCGCGGCTCGTCAGTTCCAGCGCTCCTTCGTGCTCGCCGAGGGCATCGAGGTGCGCGGCGCGTGGCTCGAGAACGGGCTGCTCCATGTCGATCTGGCGCGGCCGGCGGTCGAGGCGCGGGTGCGCACGGTGCCGATCCGCGGACCCGAAAGCGGCGATGCCGACAAGAACGGGCCGCGCCTGGTGCACGCGCGGTCATCGGGGAATTCGAGCGCCTAGCAAATTTTTCTGATGGAGCAACGGTGATCGTTGGCCGGCAGCCCCGGCCTCACGGGTCAAGCCCGTGGGCTGAAGGCCGACGATGCGATGGAGGTCGAGATGCAGTTCAGCACAGGTTTGAGGCAGTTATCGGCACACGAGTTGGGACTGCTCGGGATGGCGGACGTCGCGTATGTCAAGCCGATCCTGGTCGAAGGCGTCGCGGCGTTTGCGGTACACGCCGCCGACGGCAGCCGGATCGCCGTCATCCCCGATCGCGACCTCGCCTTTGCCGTGGTGCGCCAAAACGACATGGAGCCGGTCAGCGTGCACTAGCCCACGGCGATCGGCGCGGAATCGGGCGTGGGATGTTTGCCCGCGAGTCGCTGTGGGTCGCCGGCAAGCTGGCCGCGTATCCGGCAACGCAGATCTCGCCGCTGCTCAATGTCGGCAGCAGCACAAGCGACTTCCGCGAGACGGTGCAGCCGTGGACCACCCGCGACATTTTCGGGCCGCTCGCGGAACGCGGCGTCGCGGTCGTCCATCTCAACTCGCGTGCCGGCGCAGGGATCGACATCTGCGCCGATCTGTTGGACGCGGCGGATTTCGCCCGGTTGAGGTCAACGCGGTACCGTGCGCTATTGTGCTGCAACATTCTGGAGCATGTCCGCGATCCCGGCGAATTTGCCCGGCGTTGCATCGACCTCGTAATGCCGGGCGGGGTCATCGTCGTCACCGTTCCGCGCAGCTATCCCCGCCACGGCGATCCGATCGACACGCTCTACCGCCCCACTCCCGAGGAAGCGGCGGCGCTGTTTCCCGGCACCTCGGTCGCTGCCGCCGAGATCATCAACGTCGGCGAATCCTATCGCGACGCGGTGCGCCGGCGGCCCTGGATCCTGCTGCGCCACCTCGCCCGGTTTCCCGTTCCTTTCCTCGATTTCGAGAAATGGACGGCATCGATGCAGAAGCCATACTGGCTATTTCGCAACTACGAGGTCAGCGCGCTGGTGTTGCGCGCCCGTGAGGAGCGCGGGCAAAGCCTGGCTTCGGCATTGCCCGCCGGCCTTTAGCCGACGCATCTGGCAGATAGCTGGGTTGCGTGCGATTGGACCGAATTTCGTTGCGCCGGCGCCTCGATGCGGCCGACAATCATTTCCAAGGCCCGGGAATCCGGGGCATGTCGGGTGAAACCGGCGAACCAGAGCAGACCGCGCACTACGGAGAGCTTACCATGCCGAACCGGGTCCAATATTCCGACGCCATCGAACCGCTGGTCCAGTTCATCGAGGAAACGCCTCCGAGCGAGATCCTGGATCGTGCCCTGGAGAAGCTGCGCGCCGGGGTGCCGACGCAGACGATGTTGACCGCCTCGGCCCTCGCGGTGACGCGCTCCACCGAAATGCCGCCGGGTCATCATGGCGGCCCGCTGCACCCGTTGGCCGGCCTGTATGCCGTGACCAAGCTGATCGACCGCCTGGAAGGCGAGCAGAAATATGTCCCGGTGCTGCAGCACGTGGCGCTGACCAACAAGCACATCCATCACCCGGCGATGGGGCCGTACGCGTTGCCGGAATTCAAGCCGTTGGATGCCGGCGGGGTCGAAGGCACCAAGAAGGCCTTTCTGATGGCTGTTAACCGCGGCGAATGGAACCAGGCGGACCATCTGTTCCAGTGGCTCTGGAAGAACGCGCCGGAAATCGAGGGCTTTGATCTGTTGCTGACCGCCGCGATCCCGAAAAACTTCCACGATGACCATTATTTCATGTTCCCCAGCACGCTGTTGCGCGCCTTCCAGACCGGTGTTCTTGACAAGGAGTATCTGTCGCAGATCATGCGGCCGGCAGTGCGCTATGTGACCCGCAATCCGGTCGCCCCGCCAAACCCGATGCCCTCGCCGCTGCCGGCGATTGACGCGCTGATCGAGGAATATCAGCTGTTGAACCGCATTTATCGCCAGCGGACGAGCGAGGAGGAGACGACGGCGATCGGCGAACTCGGCGAAGCCATCGGGCGGGTGGACGTCTTTGCCGATATTCCGGTGCTGATGGCCAAGGCGCTGGTCAGCGGGCTGTCGCTGGACGGCGCCGGCGAAGCCCTGTCGATCGGCGCGGCCGCCCTCTTCATGCGCTCGCTGGGCGGCAATCCGATGGATGTCCACCTGCATACCAGCGTCAATATCCGGCGCTACCTGATCCAGCTTGACGGCGTGAGCCTGCGCAACAAGCTGTTGCTGCTGTTGACGTGGCATGTCGGCCCGGAGATCCGCTCGACGGCGAACCGGATGCAGCCGGCGCCGCAACCGGATATGGCGGCCGTCGCCGCCCTGCCGGCCCGGACGCAGGACGAACTGCTCGATGCCATCGCACACAGCATCTACAACCAGCCGCCGACCGACTGGTCCACGGTCACCAATCTGGGGATGATGCGGGCGGTGCCGGAAGTCAGGGAGACGGTCAACCTGGCGACGCAATACATGAAGTCCGGCTACGACCCGCAGGCGTTGATCGCGCGTCTCGGCGAGATCGTGTGCCACGACAATTTCACCGAAATGCACGCCTACAAGCACCACCAGTCGGTCGTCGAAGAATATTATGCGACCCGCGAGCCGTGGCGCTGGATGCACCTGGTATGCGGCGCCCAGGCCGCGGCGATCTCGTTCGGCAAGAACATGGCGGTTTACGAAGAGGCTCTCGACCTCTTCCACATGGCCGCCGAGTAGCCCGAGCCGCAAAGCGGCCCGAGCCCTGCAACACGGGAGGCCTCGCGCCTCCCGTTTTCTTTCTGTAGAAGCGAGCGGTCGGCCTCGGCCCTGCGGCTACGCCGCGTGGCTCTCGCTGCGGTCGGTCAACAGCGCGTAGAGCGCGTCGGCATTGTCGGTCCCGCGCAATTTCTGGCAGATCGCGGAGTCGCGCAGCAGCCGCGACACGCGGGCGAGCGCCCGCAGATGCTCGGCGCCGGCCCCAGTCGGGGCGAGCAGCACAAATACCAGATCGACCGGCTGATCGTCGATCGCCTCGAACGGGATCGGCCGCTCCAGCCGCGCGAACAGGCCATAGAGACGCGGCAACTCGGCAAGCTTGCCGTGCGGGATGGCGATGCCCTTGCCGATCCCGGTGCTGCCGAGCCCCTCGCGCTCGGCGAGCACATCGTAAATCTGGCGCTCGGCAACACCGGTCATCGCCGCCGCGCGCCGGGCGATTTCCTGGAGCGCCTGCTTCTTGTTGCTCGCGCGCAGACTGGGCGATGACGCCGCGCGGGGTCAGCAGATCGGCGATTTCCATCGATACCACTCAACCCTGGCGGGGCAGCCATGCTGAAGCCAAATAGGCATCGGGTAGAAGGCGATCAAGCGCAGGCGCCCGCTCACAGCGCCAACATTTTTTCGCGGCGGCGCTGCACCGACGACGGGAATCCGCATCGCCTCGCGGTACTTCGCCACGGTGCGGCGAGCGATATCGACGCCCTCCTCCTGGAGCAGGTCGACGATCCGCTCGTCGGAGAGGGTTTCATGCGACGGTTCGCCCTCGATCAGGCCGCGGATGCGGAAGCGGACCGCCTCGGCCGAATGCGCGTCGCCGCCGCGCGAGGCGGCGATCGACGAGGTGAAGAAATACTTCAGCTCGAACAGGCCGCGCGGCGTCGCCATGTATTTGTTCGTCGTGACCCGGCTTACCGTGCTCTCGTGCATCCCGATCGCATCGGCGATGTCGCGCAGAATGAGCGGCCGTAGCGCTGGTACGCCGTGGCGGAAGAACCCATCCTGCTGGCGCACGATCTCGCTGGCGACCTTGAGGATGGTGGTGGCGCGCTGATGCAGCGACTTGACCAGCCAGTTCGCCGCCTGCAGCCGGTCCGTCAGATATTCGCGCTCGGCCTTGTTGCGCGCGGCACCGCTGATCCGGGCGTAATAGCGATTGTTGACGAGGACGCGCGGCAGGGTCTCGGCGTTCAGCTCGATGATCCAGCCCTCCTGCGGCTGTGCCCGCATGATGATGTCCGGGACCACCGCCTGTGCCAGCGGCGGGTCGAAGGCGTGTCCGGGCCGGGGGTCGAGCGACTTGATCTCGGCCACCATATCGGCGAAGTCCTCGGCGTCGACCCCGCAGATCCGCATCAGCACCGGCGCGTTGCGCGCCGCGAGCAACGGCAGGTTGTCGAGCAGAAGCTGCATCGCCGGATCGAGCCGGTTGCGGTCGCGCAGCTGCAAGGCGAGGCACTCCGGCAGATCGCGGGCGAACACGCCGGGCGGGTCGAATTCCTGCAAGCGGGCGAGCACGCGCTCGACCCGCGCGGCCGGGCAGCCGAGCCGCTCGGCGGCACCATCGAGCCCGCTGCGCAGATAGCCCGCCTCGTCGAGCTGGTCGAGGAGGTGAACCGCGATGACCCGATCGGCCAGATCGGGGAGATCGGCGCCGATCTGCTCGATCAGATGTTCGCGCAGCGTCCGCGGACGCGCCGCGGCCTGGTCGATGCCGCGCATGTCCTCGTCGTGGCGGCTGCCGTTGCGGCTTTGCCAGGGCTCGGCGTCGCCGCCGCGATCGACCGAACCGTCGCCCTCCTCGCCCGCGGCGACGCTCCAGTGGTCGGCGGCGTCGCCAGCCAAATCCGCCGCGAGCGCCCCGGCAGCTCCTCCGGGAGCGCCCCGGAGAGCTCCACCAGGGTGCGGTTGACCTCGACCGCGGCGGGGTCGATTTCGCCCGCCGCCGGTGTGTCGTCTGCCTCGCGCTCGCCGTGTTCGAGCAGTGGGTTCTGCTCGATCTCGGCCTCGACAAAATCCGCGAGCTCGATATTCGACAGCTGCAGCATCTTGATCGCCTGCTGCAGCTGCGGCGTCATCACCAGCGCCTGGCTCTGACGCAGTTCGAGCCGTTGCGAAAAACCGAATCTGCTCACGAAAAGCTCCGTTCGGAGCAGCTTATAGGCTGAATCTCTCGCCGAGGTAAACGCGTCTCACCTCGGCGTCGGCAACGATCTCGTCGGGCGCACCCTCCATCAATACCCTTCCTTCATGCAGGATGTAGGCGCGGTCGACGATCTTCAGCGTGTCGCGCACATTATGATCGGTAATCAACACGCCGATGCCGCGATCCTTGAGGTGCGCCACGAGGTCGCGGATGTCGCCGACTGCAATCGGATCGATCCCGGCAAGCGGCTCATCGAGCAGAATGAAATTCGGCTCGGTCGCCAGCGCGCGGGCAATTTCAACGCGCCGCCGCTCGCCGCCCGACAGCGCCATCGCCGACGCGCGCCGCAGATGGCTGATCGAGAACTCGGCCAACAGCGCATCCAGCATGGCTTCGCGGGTCGCGAGCACCGGCTCGGCGACTTCGAGAATGGCGCGGATATTCTGCTCAACGGTCAGGCCGCGGAAGATCGAGGCTTCCTGCGGCAGATAGCCGATGCCGAGCCGGGCCCGGCGATACATCGGCAGATCGGTGACGTCCTTCCCGTCGAGCTCGACCGTTCCGGTATCCGCCGCGATCAAGCCGGTGATGATGTAGAAGCAGGTGGTCTTGCCGGCGCCGTTGGGGCCGAGCAGGCCGACCACCTCGCCGCGCTGCACCGCGATGTTAACCTCGCGCACCACCGGGCGGCGCTTGAAGCTCTTGCCGAGCCCGTGGCCAACGAGGCCGCGATTATCGGCGACCAGGCGCGGCCCGGGGGGCGTGCCCTGGCCGAGCCAGGCGGGCCCGGCATAGCTTGGCGGCGTCGGCCCGATCGCGCCGCGCATCACGGCCTCTTGTCGCCGGCTGCCGCCGGATTGCGGCCTAGCGCGGCAGCAGACGGCGCCGCCGGCCCGCTCTGTTCCTGGCGCACAAAGAGTCCCTGGACCCGCTGATGCGATATGCCCGGGGCGCCCCCGGGCATGATGCGGCTGATGTTCCTGTTGAGATCCATGACGCCGCGTTGTCCCCTGATCACATCCTTGCCGCGCTCGATGACGACGTGGCCGATCAGTGTCGCGATACCGGTATCGGCGTTGTAGACGCCAAAATCGCCGCGCCCGGTATCGAGCGCGTTGGTGATCACGACATGGCCTTGCGCGTCGATCCGGCTGATCCTCGATTCGGCATCGGGTGTGGCTGCCGGACCCGCGGCGGGCAGTTTCATTGTCGCCGCGGCGGGCGTGATCAGCGGTTTCGCCCGCGCCGCGCTCGGCCGCGGCCCGCCGGTCTTGGCCTGTGGCGGTGGAGACTTGACCATATAGGCGGTCAGAACGTCGGCCTTGATGGTCTTGCCGTTGCGGATCGCAACAGCATCGCCGCGGGCGACTGCGATCTGCTTCTGGTCGTACCATTCAAGGCTGTCGCGCGCGGTCACGATATCGGTCGGCGTCGTCAGCTTGAGCCCCTTTCCGGTAACGACGGTGATTGCCCGATCGACGTCGTCGACGGCGCGGTCGCCGACCACAGTTTGCGCGCCGCGCTTCAGCACGACGTGGCCCTCAGCCTCGATCCGGTATATCTCGGTATTGCCGCCGGTATTGCCGCCTTTCGCCTCGCGGTAATGGGCGATCAGCGTATCGGCATGGACTTCGCTGGCGCCGCGAGTCGCGACGGCGTTGCCCCGGGCGATATAGAGATGCGCGTCTTGCTGCCACTCGATGCCCGAATCGGCCTGGATCTGGATCGGCTGATTGTCGCTTTGCGCGGCCACCTGGGCGGTCGCGCGGGGCAGCGCAAGGACCGAGAGGAGCAGCGCCAGGCCGAGCGCCGCCGCGTCCATTTTGCGATACCCGGCGCCGTTGCGCGGCATTGCTAGCGTTTCTTGAGCGCAACTGGCTTGGCGCGCTTCACCGGCTTGCCCGCATGTCGCCGCGGGGCGGCATGCGCCCGCGTCTGCCGTGTTGCGGCATGCCGCCGCACGACGCGCGCCGGCGCCGCAGCCGCGAGCACCGGCTTTGCCTCGGCCTCGACCCGCGCCGCGGTCGCTGCGATCGGCGCCGGCAAGGCTGCCGGCACGCTCTTCGCGGTACCCGGCGCCGCGCGCCTCAGCAGCAAGTCGGACTTGCCGGTGAAGATGATCGTGTCGCCCTTGTCGAGAACCCGGAACCCTTGGGCTTTGACATCGCCGGACGGGCCGTGCCCCTCGACCGGGTCGGTGCCCCTCACCGCGTTGTTGGCAACATCGACCCGCGCGGTGTTGGTAACAAAGCGGGTGCCGTTCTGATGCACCAGCGTGACCTTGCCGAAGAGGTCGAGCAGCTGCGCCTGCGACTGGTAAACTCCAGTCGCCGCGGTGATGACGACATCGGCACCGCTATGCGTTTCCATGTCGGCCCGCGGCGCCTCCAGCGACATCAAATCCTGCCGATCGGGCACCTGGCGGCCGACCGCGGCAGTGACCACAAAGGGGCGGCCAAGCCGATCGACGCCAGCGTATCGCGGGTTGATCATCCGCAGCTGGCGCGCCTCGCGCAAATCGATCGCCGGGAAGCCAACCCGCATCCGCTCCCACAAGGGCGCCAGCCGCGGCCACATCGCGATCAGCAGCAACAGCGCCAGGCCGCTCGCCGGCAACGCCCGTTTCAACAGGGCGACTCGCCGGCTGTGGCGGACCTCCGGGGCGGTGGCCGCCCAGGCGGCGGAAAGCCAGGCGGCGGGGTTGCCCACGGCAGCCGTTGGCTGCCCGCTCTGGCGGTGAGGCTGGGGGCGAAGCGCGGCTCCTGGCATGGCCAGCCTCATGCGACGCCGGCGCGCAGGCAGTCGTGCATATGGAGAAACCCGGCCGGACGCAGGCTGTCATCGACGACGAACAGCGCGGTGATCGCGAACCGGTTCATCAGCCCGAGCGCCTCGGCGGCCAGATGTGCGGCAGTGATGGTTTTCGGGTCGCAGTGCATGATCTCGCCCACGGTGCGGGCCAGGAGCCCATCATCCATGTGCCGCCGCAAATCGCCGTCGGTGATGACGCCGACCAGCCGCCCATCCTCGCCGCGTACGCCGACGCAGCCGAAGCTCTTGGCGGTCATGACGAGGATCGCTTCCGACATTGGCGCGTCGGGTGCGACGAGCGGTATGTTGATGCCCGAATGCATGATATCGCCGACCCGCAGCAGCCGGCGGCCGAGCTTGCCGCCCGGGTGAAACAGCTGGAAGTCGGCAGACGAAAATCCCTTGCGCTCGAGCAGCGCGATCGCGAGCGCATCGCCGAGCGCGATCATCATCGTCGTCAACGTGGTCGGCGCCAGGCCCATCGGGCAGGCCTCGGCGGCGCGCGGCAGCAGGAGCACAACGTCGGCCGCCTCGGCGAGCGTCGATCCGCGCCCGCCGGTAATCGCGACAAGCGGGATCTTGAACCGCCGCGAATACGCGATGATGTCACCCAGCTCGTCGCTGTCGCCGGAGTTCGACAAGGCGAGGATCGCATCCTCGACCCCGATCATCCCAAGATCGCCGTGGCTGGCTTCCGCCGGATGGACAAACTGCGCCGGCATGCCGGTCGAGGCGAGGGTCGCGGCGATCTTGCGCGCGACATGCCCGCTCTTGCCAATGCCGGTGACGATCAGCCGCCCGCGCGCCGCCGCACACAAATCGAGGGCGACGCCAAAGCCGGCATCGAGGGTGCGGGAGAGTTGTTCGAGCCCCTCGATCTCGGCGCGAATGACCCGGCGGGCGACCGCAAGATCGCGGACCAGAGCGGCCTCGTGACCATGGGCAAGGCTGCTCAGCGCGCTGTCGATCAAGGTGGCGATGGCCTTTTCCCCCAAAACAACTCTCCCGCCGACGGCACGGTCCCGGGCCTCGTTCGGCTGTGTCTGCAACGGCGCTAATGCGCGAAGATGTCTTGCTCCGCCCAGCCTGCGAGATCAAGCACAGCGCGTGCCGGCAGGAAATCAAAGCAGCTGCGAGCCAGATCGACGCGGCGTTCACGCGCCAGCATCTCATCGAGTTCGGGCCCGCAGCGCATGCAGGTGCAGGACGTCGGAGGCAGCATAGCGCAGCTGCTCGTCGGTCAATGCCGGAGCGCCCCAATCCGAGCTCTGCTGCTCTTTTTTCAGCTCGACGCCGAGCAGATCCTTGCACAGATCCCGCAGCCCGTGCCGGTCGGTGAAGGTGCGCGCGAGCCGCGAGGCGATCTTCGTGCAATAGAGCGGCTGCGGCATCACCCCGAGGTAGTGGTAAATGATCGCGATATCGAACCGTGCGAAATGGAACAGCTTCGTCACCGCGGGATCGGCGAGCAGCCGTTTGAGGTTCGGGGCGTCGTAGCAGCCGGGGGCGAACTGAACCAGGTGCGCGTCGCCATCGCCGGCCGAGAGCTGGATCAGGCACAGCCGGTCGCGATGCGGGTTGAGCCCCATCGCCTCGGTGTCGATCGCCACCGCGGCGCCGAACCCGATCCCTTCCGGAAGGTCGCCGCGATGCAGCCGATGAGTCATGT
The DNA here is from genome assembly GCA_963789255.1 of uncultured Alphaproteobacteria bacterium. Lineage (GTDB taxonomy): Bacteria > Pseudomonadota > Alphaproteobacteria > ATCC43930 > CGMCC-115725 > DATARH01. Next base: position 1,563,268 of record CAWBJW010000002.1, read on the forward strand.
CGCGTGGCCCTCTGAGGCGTCGGAAGCAACCGGCGTTTGGCGCAACCGCTCCGCTTCTTTGATCGTGCGGTGAATTCCGGAGCGCAGGCCGCAACCGGCGGAGTCCTGCTGATCCCACATCTTCGATTTCATAAAGGAACTCTGACCTGACCTTGGGAGAACGCCGGGAATATCTACTCCGGCGGGCGCCGCGTCAATTCGACGAGATCGGGGACCGCATTCCGCCGCGCGTTCAGGCGCCGCGCCTGGCCGCGATGCCGGATGGTTTCGGCGTCCGTAACTGGTCGAGGCTCCAGATGCCGGCGCCAGCGACGAAGAAGTAGAGAAAAATGAAACAATAGAGGATGGCCCCGTCCCCGCCGTTGACCAGCGGGGGAAAACTCTTCGTCGCGTGCCTCATGAAATAGGCGAAGGCCATTTCGCCGGACAGGATGAACGCCACCGGCCGGGTCAACAGGCCAAGCGCGATCAGCGCGCCGCCGGCTGCCTCCAATATGCCGGCAAGCCCGGGCACCAGGCTGAACAGCTGGTAGGGCATGTGGTTGGGGAGTGCCGGGAAGCCAAAAATCTTGGCCAGGCCGTGTTCCAGAAAGAGCAACCCCGTCATGATCCGCAGAATGCTCAGCATGCGCGGTTCCCAGGTCAGCCGCATCATCGCCCAGTCGAACACGGACAACTCTCCCCCAGACGGTTTCCCAGCACGGCTCTACCGGCCCCGCCACGCCATCCTATAAAAGATCGGCGGCGGCGCGAGCAATTAGGCGGCACCGGAATTATCGCCGCGTCGCAGACAGAAGGCCCCTTGAATGGTGCGCCCGAGTGGAGTCGAACCACCACTCCTTTCGGAACACGGACCTGAACCGTGCGCGTCTGCCAATTCCGCCACGGGCGCCCGTGGATTCACCTGTCGCTGCGGTCGGCCGGAGATAAGCCGGCACTCTCAGGTTGTCAACGACTCCGGTTGGCCAAATCCGCCGGTCTGGCGCAGCGCCTCGGCGAGGGCGATCGCGCCGGCGAGCGCGACGTTGAGCGAGCGGGCGCCGGGGGCCAACGGGATCGCCACCCGGGCCGATGCCGCGCGATGGACGAGGTCGGGTACCCCCGCGCTTTCGCGACCCAGGACCAGCGTGTCGCCGGCAGCAAAATCGAAACGATAGAGCGGGACGACCCCGCCCGTCGTCAGGAGGATCAGCCTGGAGCAGGGGTCGCGCGCCGCCAGGTAAGCGCTCCACGAGGCATGGCGATGGATCGCCAAGCGTGCGACATAATCGAGCGCGGCGCGGCGCAGGCGCCGGTCATCGAGCAGGAAACCGAGCGGCTCGATCAGGTCGACCGCGATCGCAAAGCAGGCAGCCAGGCGCAGCAACGCCCCCGTATTCTGGGGGATATCGGGTTCAAACAGAGCGAGGCGCAAATGAAGTGTTCCGCATACGCTTGCGCACAATGCCGGCCGTATTATAGGTACGCGCATTGCGCCGGGCTTGCTGACGTTTTATGCGGCAGTCTGTCGCATAGTTCGGGTCTTTCAAGCGTATAGCTTGCCGTCGGCGGCTGCCGGAGGTCGGCAGCGGGTTGACGGGGTCTCGCGTGGCCGATCCGGCGCTATCGCAGATTACGGAGGGCCATGACGGCGGCACGCGACGCGATTTCCTGGCGCTGAGCGCTGGCGCGTTCGGCGCCCGCGGCACGGTGATCGCGATCTGTCCGTTGTGGCTCTGCCCGTGCCACGGCCCGGTCTACGATACCTCGGCGCGCATCCGCGAGGGTCCGGCGCCGCTCAACCTGTTTGTGCCGCCCTTTGAATTCGCCGCCGAAACTGTCATCAAAACCGGCTAGGAAGCGCCATGGCCGCATCTTCACACGGCACTCCCGCTGGCGACCCGGCGAGCGGATCCGGCCGCCTCGTCCGCTGGATCGACTACCGGCTGCCATTCGTCTCGTCGCTCGATCACCATTTCACCAACTATCCGACCCCGGTCAACCTCAGCTACTGGTGGAATTTCGGCTCGCTGGCCGGGATCATCCTCGTCATCATGATCGCGACCGGCGTCTTCCTTGCGATGTACTACACGCCAAACGCCGATCTCGCGTTCAATTCGGTGCAGCGCATCATGCGCGACGTCAATTATGGATGGCTCATTCGCGACATCCATATGAATGGCGCGTCGATGTTCTTCCTGATCGTCTATGTTCACCTGTTCCGCGGGCTGTATTACGGCTCGTACAAATACCCGCGCGAACTGCTGTGGATCCTCGGCGTCGTCATCCTGTTGCTGATGATCGCGACCGCGTTCATGGGTTATGTGCTGCCCTGGGGCCAGATGAGCTACTGGGGGGCGACCGTGATCACCAGCCTGTTCTCGGCGATCCCGGTCTTCGGCCACGGCATCGTGAGGTTGCTGTGGGGCGGCTACACGGTCGGCGACCCGACCTTGAACCGCTTCTTCTCCCTGCATTACCTGTTGCCGTTCGTCATCGTCGCGGTAGTCGGGCTGCACCTGCTCGCATTGCATCAGCATGGCTCCAACAACCCGCTCGGCATCGACAAGCGCGGTCCGCAGGACACGATACCGTTCCATCCGTATTACACGGTCAAGGACATGTTCGGGCTGTGCGTATTCTTGCTGTTTTTCGCGATTATCGTCTTCTATATCCCGAACTACCTGACGAGCTCCGACAACTCGATCCCGGCGAACCCGCTGGTGACCCCGAGCCATATCGTTCCGGAGTGGTACCTGTTGCCGTTCTATGCGATCCTGCGTTCGATCACCTTCAATTTTCTCTTTATTCCGGCCAAGCTGATCGGGGTCTTCGCGGCGTTCGGGTCGATCCTGCTGTTGTTTCTCGTGCCCTGGCTCGACACCTCGCCGGTGCGCAGCGCCCGCTTCCGGCCGATCTATCGCGTGATCTACTGGCTGTTGCCGATCGATGTGATTGCGCTCGGCTGGGTCGGCGCCAATCCGCCCGCCGGCTTCGTCGTGACGGTCGGACATATTGCGACCTTCTATTACTTCTTGCACTTCCTGGTTCTGCTGCCGCTGATCGGCAAGTTCGAGCGGCCGCGGCCCTTGCCGATCAGCATTGCCGCAGCGGTGCTCGCGGGCGGCTCGCGCCCGGGTTCCACGGCCACGACGGAAGGGCGCTGACATGCCCAGGCCTGCTGTCGCCGCGCTGGCTGCGGCGCTCGCTCTCCTCGGGGCTGCCGCTGCCCAGGCCCAGGAGGCGCCGTCGCCGCCGCGTCAGGAATGGTCGTTCGACGGCGTGTTCGGGACCTATGACCGGGCGGCGCTGCAACGGGGCTTTCAGGTCTACAAGGAGGTCTGTTCCGCCTGCCACCCGGTCAAGCATCTCGTCTTCGGCGATCTGACGCAGATCGGCTACAGCGCGGACCAGGTCAAAGGCATCGCCGCGCAATATCAGGTAACTGACGGACCGAACGATCAGGGGCAGATGTATCAACGCCCGGGGCGGCCCTCCGACCCGATACCCGGCCCGTTCCCGAACGACGCGGCGGCGCGGTTCGCCAACAACGGCGGACTGCCGCCTGATCTGTCCTTGATCGTCGATGCGCGCGACGGCGGGGCCGACTATGTCTACGCAATCCAGACCGGGTTCAAGCAGGCCCCGCCCGGTTTCGCGGCGGTCCCGGGCACCTATTACAACGAGTATTTTCCGGGCAACCACATCAAGATGCCGCCGCCGCTCACCCCGAACCAGGTCAAGTTCGCCGACGGCACTCCGGCAACCGTGCCGCAAATGGCGCACGACGTTGCCACCTTCCTCGAGCTGGGCGGCGGATCCGACGCTCGAAGAGCGGCACCGCATTGGCTTCAAGGTGGTGCTTTTCCTGGTCGTCGCGACCGGTGTGTTCTACGCCGCCAAGCGCAAGATCTGGTCGCGCATCCGGCATTGATCCAGCGTTCGCCGCGAAGACGCCAAGGCCACGCAGTTTCCAAAAAATTCTCCGTGCTCGGCGTGTCTCCGTGGTTAATTTGAGCCGGCGTGCAACAGCGGATTGAGGCATGAGCGGCCCGGTCATCGGCATCATCGGCGGCAGCGGTCTCTACCAGATCGACGGGCTTGCCGACATTGCCTGGCGCCGGGTCGAGAGCCCGTTCGGCGAGACCTCGGACGAGTTCTGCTTCGGCACGCTCGACGGCCAGCCCGTCGTGTTTGTGCCGCGGCACGGACGGGGCCATGTCTTGCCCCCTTCGGCGATCAACTTCCGTGCCAACATCGACGCGCTGAAACGCGTTGGCGTCACCGATATCCTGTCTCTGTCGGCGGTCGGCAGCCTGCGCGAGGAACTCGCGCCCGGCGATTTCGTCGTGATCGACCAGTTCGTCGACCGCACCTTTGCGCGGGAAGGGAGCTTTTTCGGGCCGGGTGTTGTCGCCCATGTGTCGATGGCGCGCCCGGTTTGCGGGCGGATCGGCGATGCCGTCGCCGAAGCGGCGCCGCGCGCCGGGATCGGCGTCAAGCGCGGCGGCACCTATCTGGTCATGGAAGGCCCGCAATTCTCGACGCTGGCGGAGAGCGAACTCTACCGCAGCTGGCATTGCGACGTGATCGGGATGACCAACATGCCCGAGGCCAGGCTCGCCCGCGAGGCCGAGATGTGCTACGCGACGGTGGCCATGGTGACCGATTATGATTGCTGGCATCCGGGGCACGACGACGTGAGGGTCGACATGATCCTGTCGGTGCTGAACGCCAATGCCGCGCGTGCCCGCTCGCTGGTCCGCGAGGTCGTGCCATTGCTCGCGCGCCATGCCGGGCTCTGCCATCAGGGCTGCCAGCGCGCCCTCGAACACGCGCTGATCACCGCGCCCGAGCGCCGCGACCCGGCGCTGCTCGCCCGGCTCGATGCCGTAGCGGGGCGGCTGCTGGGGCGCTGAGACGGGGAGGTGGCGATGAAGGTCGCCGGCCGGGCGATGCGCACGATCTGGCTCGCCGCCGGCGGGCGGCCTGATCGCCCCGTCGTCGAGATCATCGACCAGACGCGGCTGCCGCACGAGCTCGTCATCGCCCGCCTCGCGCGGCTCGACGACGCGGCTCGGGCGATCCGCGACATGCAGGTGCGCGGCGCCCCGCTGATCGGCGTCACCGCAGCCTACGGTATGGCGCTGGCAGTTGCCGAGGACCCATCCGACCGCGGCATCGAAAAGGCCGCCGCGACCCTCGCCGCGACCCGCCCGACCGCGGTCAATCTTGCCTGGGCGCTCGCCGAGATGCGCCGGGCGCTCACCGGGCTGGTGCCCGAAGAGCGCTTTGCTGCCGCGCTTGCATGCGCCGGCGCGATCGCCGAGGAGGATGTCGCGATCAACCGCGCGATCGGCGAGCGCGGGTTCGGCCTGATCGAAGCGGCGTTCGACGCGAAGGGCGGGCGCGGGCCGGTGCAGATCCTGACCCATTGCAACGCCGGCTGGCTCGCCGCAGTCGATTGGGGCACCGCGCTGGCGCCGATCTACCGCGCCAATGATGCCGGTATCGCGCTCCACGTTTGGGTCGACGAGACGAGGCCGCGCAACCAGGGGGCGAGCCTCACCGCCTGGGAATTGGGAATGCACGGCGTCCCGCACACGGTCATCGCCGACAATGCCGGCGGCCATTTGATGCGCCAGGGCGAGGTCGATCTGTGCATCGTCGGCACCGACCGCACCACATCTGGCGGCGATGTCGCCAACAAGATCGGCACCTACCTGAAGGCGCTGGCGGCATATGACAATGGCGTGCCGTTCTATGTCGCGCTGCCGTCGCCGACGATCGACTGGGAGGTCGCGGATGGCGACGCGATCCCGATCGAGAGGCGCGACCCGCGCGAGGTGACGCACATCGCCGGCTGGACCGAAGAAGGACGGCGGGTCGAGGTGCGCCTGGCGCCGGCGGACAGCCCGGCGGCCAATTTCGCCTTCGACGTGACCCCGGCCCGCCTCGTGACGGCGCTGATCACCGAGCGCGGCGTGTGCCCGGCCTCGCGCGAGGGGCTCCTCGGCCTCTTTCCCGAACGCCGCCGGAAAGGGGCTGCATAAGCTCGCAGGATGTGGTCGGGATACCGCTAAGCATGTCTTTCAGGTGCACGGGGTCGACGAGGCGGAGAAGGCGGTTCTGCGGCGCTGGCCCGGCGCGATAGTCCAGGTTGTTGGTCCTGCCGTGACGCGCGAGGCCGCGTTGGAATGGAGAGCCGCGTCAAATCGGGCGCCGTCCTGAATTTGGTCCCATCTCCGCCTGCATAACGAATCGATCGGCGGCATCAGGCCTCTCCACTCTCCTCTTTCCGCGCGGCGATGCGCAGCGGGTGGGCCGGGTAGACGCCGAGGATCTTGACCTCGGTCGAGAAGAAGGCGAGCTCCTCGAGCGCCAGCTTCAGCGGGCGGTCCTCGGGGTGCGCCTCGACATCGGCGTAGAACTGCGTCGCGGTAAACTGCCCGCCGACCATGTAGCTTTCGAGCTTGGTCATGTTGACGCCGTTGGTCGCGAAGCCGCCCAAGGCCTTGTAGAGCGCCGCCGGCACGTTGCGGACGTTGAACACAAACGTCGTCACCGTCGGCATGCCGCGCGGCGCCCATTTCGCCTCGCGCGCCATGACGAGGAAGCGCGTTGTGTTGTGCCCGGCGTCCTCGATGTTCTGCGCCAGCGACACGAGACCGTAGGTCTCGCCGGCCAGTTCGGAGGCGATCGCGGCGATCGTCGGATCGCCGAGTTCCTTGATCTCGGCAGCGCTGCCCGCGGTGTCGGCGCGCACCACCGGCTGGAGGCCGTGCGCGCGGATGAAGTTGCGGCATTGCGACAGCGCATGGACATGGCTTCTGACCGTGCGGATTTTGTCGAGCGTCGCGCCGGGCAGGGCCAGCAGGTGATGGCTCACCCGCTCGAAATGCTCGCCGATGATGAAGAGGCCCGAATCCGGCATCAGATGGTGGATGTCGGCGACGCGTCCGGCGACCGAGTTCTCGATCGGCATCATCGCCAGCCCGGCCCGGCCCTCGCGCACCGCGGCGAAGGCATCCTCGAAGGCGGCGCACGGCAGCGTCGGCATCGCCGGGAAGACGCGGCGGCAGGCGAGATCGGAATAGGCCCCGGGGGCGCCCTGAAAGGCGATGGAGCGCTCTGGGTTGCTCGCGTTGGTCATTTCGAATCGTCAAATCCCGTTTTATTTGTCGCCAGCAGATTCTCGATGCGTCTTAGCCGCGCGTCCATAGTTTTGAGGCATTTTGCAACCATAACAGCAATCATTCCAAACGCCGCGATTGCACCATTAGCCTCAGTGAGGCCAATCTCAAAAGGATGACCATTTTCATATATAATAGCTAAAACGACGCCAAATACTCCAAGGGCGAGAAATAAATTACCCACCAAAGCGAGTACGAAAGGGACATTTTTAATATTGTACAAGGAATCCCCCTTTCGTAAGCTCTTCGTTATTTAGGTCTGCATCAGTCGTAGTCGTAGGGCGGGTGGAGCGCAGCGCAACCCGCCATTTGCGATGCGGACGCCGCGGCGGGTTACGCTTCGCTCACCCGCCCTCATTGTCCATCATTCTGTCGCGGCTTCCATCAATTCCCGGGCGCGGGCGAGGTCGGCCGGCGTGTCGACCTGCACGCCGAGCCACGCCGCGTCGATGAGGCTGACCGAAATGCGCATGCCGGCTTCGAGCGCGCGCAATTGTTCGAGCCGCTCGCGCTGTTCGAGGATGCCGCGCGGCAAGGTGACAAACCGGTCGAGCGCGGCGCGGCGATAGGCGTAGAGCCCGATATGCTCGTAATGCGTCCCGTCGCCCCACGGCACCGGCGCTTTCGAGAAATAGAGCGCGCGCGCCGGGCGGGCGGGATCGGCAAAGCCGGCGGCCACCTTGTTGACGCTGGTCGAATGGAGCGCCGCCGGATCGGCGATCTCGGCGGCCAGGGTCGCGATGTCGGTTCCGGGCTCGGCCAGGGCGGCGAGCGCCACGCGGATCGCCAAGGGATCGAGCATCGGCATGTCGCCCTGGACGTTGATCACCGCGTCATGGCGGCGCTGCGGATCGATCAGGGTGATCGCGGCCTGGATGCGGTCGGAGCCGGTCGGCAAAGCCGGATCGGTCATCACCGCCCGCCCGCCTTCCTGCTCGATCGTGTCGGCGATGGCGATGTCGCCGCAGGCGACGACGACCGGGCCGATTGCGGCGGCGACGGCACGGCGCCAGACATGCACGATCATCGGCACGCCGGCGATCAGGGCGAGCGGCTTATCGGGCAGCCGGCTCGCGGCAAGGCGGGCGGGGATCAGAACGATCGGGTTGCGGATCGGATTTTCGGCAGGCATTGCGGTCACGGCGCGATCGGTGGTGCAAAAGGGGCAGCGACAACATGCCCGGTTCGCTTGCGCGCCGGAAGCGCGATAATTTGTTTGAGTTGGTGGCGGGAATCCGATTTTCTGCCATCAGGCGCGGCCTGCGCAACCCGGGGACGAGACGAAAAAGGACGCCGATGTCGTCTTTTGAATGGACCAAGATCTTTGCGTCGGTGCTCACGGCGACGATCGTCGCGATGGTCGCGGGCATCTTGTCGCAAATGATTGTCCATCCGATGCACCTGGAGAAGCTCGTCTATGTGCCGCCCGGCGCCGAGGCCGGTGCGACGGTGCCGGCGGCGGCTCCCGCCCAGGCGGCCGCTCCTGAGCCGATCGCCCCGGCGCTGGCCAAGGCCGATCCGGCCAAGGGCCAGCAGATCGCCAAGGTCTGCCTGCAATGCCATACCTTCGGCAAGGGCGAGCCCAACAAGATCGGCCCGAACCTGTTCGACATCATGGAAGAGAACATCGCGAGCGTTCCCGGCTACCAGTTTTCGAGCGCGCTCGCCGCCGACAAGGCCAAGAAGTGGACCCCGGATGAGCTGAACGTCTGGCTCTGGCAGCCGCAGGATTTTGCCCACGGCACCAAGATGACGTTCCCCGGCCTGCCGAAGGTGCAGGACCGCGCCGACGTGATCGCCTATCTCGAAAGCCTGAAATAGGAGGAAGGCGTCGAAACAGACCCGTTCCTGGCCCTCGCGAGCGAGCTCGCCGACGCGGCCGGAGAGGCGATCCGTCCCTACTTCCGCCAACCTATCGCGGTCGACGACAAGCCCGATCTGTCGCCGGTCACCGCCGCCGATCGCGCCGCCGAGGCGGCGATGCGCCAGCTGATCGCCGAGCGTTTCCCCTCGCACGGCATCTTCGGCGAAGAATTCGGCCGCGAACGCGAGGGGGCCGATTTCACCTGGGTGCTCGATCCGATCGACGGCACCAAATCCTTTATCAGCGGGGTGCCGCTGTTCGGCACGCTGATCGCGCTCGCCCATCGTGGCCGACCCATCCTCGGGATCATCGACCAGCCGATCCTGCGCGAGCGCTGGATCGGCGCCGCTGGCCGGGCTACCACGTTCAACGGCAACCCGGTCCGCACCCGGCCTTGCGCCGCGCTTGCTGCCGCGACGGTCTTCTCCACCAGTCCCGAGATGTTCGTCGGCGCCGATGTTGCGGCGCATGCGAAGATCGCCGCCGCCGCCAAACTCGTGCGCTACGGCGCCGATTGCTACGCGTACGGCCTCCTGGCGCTCGGGTTTATCGACCTGGTCGTCGAGGCGAGCAACAAGCCCTACGATTTCTGCGCGATGCCGCCGATCGTCGAAGGCGCCGGCGGGATCGCCAGCGACTGGCGGGGTGCGCCGCTGACCATCGCCTCGGACGGCCGGGTGCTGGTGGCCGGCGACCGGCGTGCGCACGAAGCGGCGCTGGCGTTGTTAGCGGCGTGAACCGCGCGCTTCCTTCGGAGGAATAATGCACCGCCGGTCGTTCATTGCGGGCGGGCTTTTGCTGCCGTTGACCGGGAGCGCGACGATCGCCGCCGCCGCGGCGACGGCCGCCACCTATGGCCTGTCGCTGTTCGGCGAACTGAAATACGGGCCGGATTTCAAGAATTTCGACTACGTCAACCCGAACGCCCCGAAGGGCGGGACGATGAAGTTCTCGGCCATCGGCACGTACGACACGCTCAACCCTTTTATCATCAACGGCGTATCGGCGGCCGGGATCGGCCTGATTTTCGACACGCTGACCTCGGCATCCGAAGACGAGCCGAGCAGCGCCTATGGGCTCGTCGCCGACGGCATCGACGTCGCGCCCGACAAGCGCTCGGTGCTCTACCGGCTGCGCCAGGAAGCGCGCTTCCACGACGGCTCGCCGATGACCCCCGCCGATGTGGTGTGGACCTTCAACGCCTTGCGCGAGCAGGGACAACCCTTGTACCGCCACTATTACGGCGACGTGACCAAGGTCGAGCCGGAAGGCGAGCGCGGCGTTCGCTTCCATTTCAAATCGGCAGACAACCGCGAGCTCGCGTCGATTCTCGGCGAGATGCCGATCTTATCGAAAAAGTACTGGTCGGCCCACGACTTTACCAAGACGACGCTCGACCCGCCGCTCGGCAGCGGCCCCTACACGATCCAGTCGGTCGAGCCGGGGCGCTCGATCACCTACCGCCGGGTCGCCGATTACTGGGGCGCCGACCTGCCGGTTAACAAGGGCCGCTACAACGTTGACACGATCCGCTACGATTATTACCGCGACGGCACGGTCGCGCTCGAAGCGTTCAAGGCCGGGCAATACGACATCCGTCAGGAGAACTCGGCGAAAAACTGGGCCACCGGCTATGACAGCCCCGCCCTGCGCCAAGGCCTGATCAAGAAAGAGGTGATCCCGAACCAGTTGCCGAGCGGCATGCAGGGGCTCGGCTACAATTTGCGCCGTCCGCTGTTTCAGGACCCGCGGGTGCGCCGGGCGCTCGCCTATGCCTTCGATTTCGAATGGTCGAACAAGAACCTGTTCTATGGCTCCTACACCCGGACGCGCAGCTATTTCGACAATTCCGAACTGGCCGCGACCGGCGTCCCGCAGGGCGCGGAACTGAAGATCCTCGAGCCGTTCCGCGGCAAGGTCCCCGACGCGGTGTTTGCCAGGGAATACGACCCGCCCAAATACGACGCCTCGTTCACGATCCGCGACGGGCTGCGCGAGGGCATCAAGCTGTTGCAGCAAGCGGGGTGGAGTTTCAAGGGCGAAGCGCTCGTCAACGACAAGACCGGCCAGCCCTTTCAGTTCGAGATCCTGCTCAACGACCCGGCCTACGAGCGCGTCGCGCTGCCCTTCGTGCAAAACCTGAAGCGGATGGGCATCGCCGCCCGGGTGCGCATCGTTCGACACCGCGTCATACGAGCAGCGCATGGAGAATTTCGATTTCGATATGGCGGTGGTGCTGTTCGGCCAATCGCTGTCGCCCGGCAACGAGCAGCGCGACTACTTCGGCTCGCGGGCGGCCGACCAGCCGGGCAGCCAGAACGTCCTCGGCATCAAGAGCCCGGTCATCGACCAGCTGATCGAGGAGCTGATCGCCGCGCCTGACCGCGCCAGCCTCGTCGCCCATACAAGGGCGCTCGATCGGGTCTTGCAATGGGGATATTACGTGATCCCGCAGTTCCACCTGCCGGCGTACTGGGTGGCGTATTGGGACAAGTTCCGCCATCCCGCGGTCTCGCCGAAATACGGTCTCGGCCTCAACACCTGGTGGGTCGATCCGCAGGCCGAGCAGGCGATCGAGGCAAAAAAGGGCGAGGGGACAAAGGGCGAGGCAAAATAGCCGATGATCGCCTATGCGCTGCGGCGGATCCTGCTGATGATCCCCACTCTGTTCATGATCATGGTGGTCAACTTCTTCATCGTGCAGGCGGCGCCCGGCGGGCCGGTGCAGCAGATGATCGCGAAATTGCGCGGCACCGCGATCTCCGCAACCGCGCGGCTCGGCGGCGGCGGCGGCGAAATCAAGCTTCAGAGCAGCGAAGAGAGCCAATACCGTGGCGCGCGCGGCCTCGATCCCGCCTTCATCAAGCAGCTCGGAAAAGCAGTACGGCTTCGACAAGCCGCCGCTGCAGCGCTTTCTCCTGATGATGAAGAACTATGCGACGTTCAATCTCGGCACCAGCTTCTTCCAGGACCAGCGCGTCACCGCCCTGATCCTGCAGAAATTGCCGGTGTCGATTTCGATCGGGCTGTGGACGACCCTGCTCACCTATCTCGTCTCGATCCCGCTCGGCATCAGAAAGGCGGTGCGCGACGGCAGCCGTTTCGATGTGTGGACCAGCGCCATCATCATCGTCGGCTATGCCGTGCCGAGCTTTCTGTTCGCCGTGCTCTTGATCGTGTTGTTCGCCGGCGGCAGCTACTGGTCGATCTTCCCGTTGCGCGGCCTGACCAGCGACAACTGGGCCTCGTTCGGCTGGCCGCACCGCATCCTCGACTATTTCTGGCACATCGCCCTGCCGGTCGCCGCGCTGGTCATCGGCGGGTTCGCGACCTTGACGATGCTGACCAAGAATTGCTTCCTCGACGAGGTCAACAAGCAGTATGTGCTGACCGCGCGCGCCAAGGGCCTGACCGAGCACCGCGTTCTCTACGGCCACGTCTTCCGCAATGCGATGCTGTTGGTCGTCGCCGGCTTTCCGGCGGCGTTCATCGGCATCCTGTTCACCGGCTCGTTGTTGATCGAGGTGATCTTCTCGCTCAACGGCCTCGGGTTGTTGGGCTTCGATGCGGCGATCAACCGCGACTACCCGATCATGTTCGGCACGCTCTATGTGTTCACGCTGATCGGGCTGGTCCTGAAGCTGATCAGCGATCTGACATACATGCTGATCGATCCGCGCATCGACTTCGGCCGGCGCGGCGCCTGATCGGCGTCGCGGCTCGCGGTCTTTGACCCGGACGACGCGCCGCACCACAATAGGCGCGCCATCCCCGGCCACGAGGGCGTCACGCGCATGAAATATGTCGAGCAGGTGCTGCAGCCTGGCGAAACGGTGGTCTACGCCACCAGCCTCCATTGGCTGGTTTATCTGCGCGCCGTCGTGCTGCTGATCCTGGCCGTTGCTTTCCTGATCGTCTCGGCAAGCTTTACCAACCAGAATGTGATTCTCGCCCTCAAAGCGGTGGCCATCGTGTTCGGTTTGTTCGCGATCTTGTCGGCGCTACGCGCGCTGATCCGGCGGGCGACGACCGAACTTGCCGTAACCGATCGGCGGGTGATCTACAAGACCGGCATTTTCCAGCGCCACAGCATGGAAATGAACCGCTCGAAGGTCGAGACGGTCGGCGTCGACCAGTCGATCCTCGGCCGCATCCTCGGCTTTGGTACGGTCATGGTGCGCGGCACCGGCGGCAGCTTCGAGCCGATCCCGTTCATCGGCGACCCATTGACCTTCCGCAGCCACATCACGGCAGGCTAGATGCCGCAGTCGCGCGCAGCCGCGGCGTCGCTGCGGCACACCCGGAACGAGCCGGCGGCGCACGCAAGCGGGGCGGCGCTGTCGATCGGCCTTTCCGCGGTCATCGTCGCCGCCAGCGTTCACGAGCCGCGCGTCCTGACGATCCGGCCGATGTCCGGCGAGCGGGCGGCCGGACCGGGCGCGGCAGACGCGGTCGAGGCATTGCCGTCGGGACCGCTCGAAGCCGAGCACCGCACGCTGGAAATCGGGCTGCGCAGCTGGGTCGAGCGGCAGACCAGCCAGCGTTTGGGCTATGTCGAGCAGCTTTACACCTTTGGCGACCGCGACCGGGTCGCCGGCGACGCCTCGCTCGCGCTGCCGGCCCTGGTGGTGGCCTATCTGGCCCTGGTGCGCGAGGCGCGCCCGGCCGGATCGGCGGATGCGGAATGGCGCAGCTGGTACCGCTATTTCCCGTGGGAGGATTGGCGCGACGGCCGGCCGAAGCTGCTCGGACCGCTGGAGGCGCGGCTCGGCATCTGGGCCGCAGAGCCCGCCGGCGATGCGGAGCGGCAGTTGCGCGAGGAGCGGCTCGGTCTCGCTTTCGGCCCGCACGGCAGGTCCTGGAACGAGGAGCTGGTCCTCGAACGCTACGAACTGCTCTACGAAGCCGGGCTTGTTGCCGAAGCGGCGCGCGATGTCGGCCGCCCGGCGGCTTCCGTTGATGGGGCCGCGACCGGAGTGGAAATGGCATCAGACCATCGCCGCATCCTGGCGACCGCGATCGGCCGGCTGCGCGGCAAGATCAAATACCGCCCGGTGGTGTTCGAGCTGATGCCGCCGGCCTTCACCTTGCTGCAACTGCAGCGCACCGTCGAGGCGCTCGCCGGCGTCCGGCTGCACAAGCAGAATTTCCGCCGGCTGGTCGAGCAGCAGGGGCTGGTCGAGGAGACCGGCGCGATCAGCGCCGCGACCGGCGGCCGGCCGGCCCGGCTCGTCCGCTTCCGCCGCGAGGTCCTGCTCGAACGCCCGGCCCCGGGTCTGCGCCTGCGCGCCGGCCGCCGCGCCGCGGCCGGTTAATCTCCTCCACCGCACTGCGGGAGAAGGTGGCCACGGGCCAAAGCGAATTTTCGTTCAGGCTGATCCGCCGGCGCGGCATGCGCCGACAGGATCGGCACTTGCTGCAGGATGCTGTAGAATAAATGCTCTGTCGTAGCGCGCGGGGGCGGCCATGCCGTTTCGGGTTCTGTCGTTGGATGGCGGCGGCGCCTGGTCGCTGATCCAGGTCCGCACGCTGATGACGCTCTACGGAGCGAGCGCAACCGGCCACCAGGCGTTGAGAAATTTCGATCTCGTTGCCGCCAATTCCGGCGGCAGCCTGGTTTTGGCCGGTCTCGTCGAAGACCTCCCACTCCAGCAGATCCTGCAATACTTCATGGACGAAAATAAGCGCCGCTCGGTATTTTCGCCGACGAGATCGGTCGGCGACATCGTGTTGCAATCGACCCTCGGCATCGGCCCGAAATACAGCGCGGTCGCGAAGCTGCCGGCAATCGAGCGGCTCTTGCCGGGAATCGGAGATCATCCGCTTGCCGGCAGCACGAACGGTGTCGTCGGGCCAGGCGGCTCGCCGGTGCATCTGTTGATCGTCGGGTTCGATTACGATCGCAACCGCGCCGTGTTCTTCCGCTCGGCGCCGGCCGGCATGCCGGGCTGGGGCGAGGGAGCGCCGGCCAATGTCAGCCTGGCGGGCGCGGTCCACGCATCGACCAATGCCCCGGTCAATTACTTTGATGCGCCGGCTTCCCTGCCGGGAGCGGCGGATCGGTATTGGGATGGGGCGATCGCCGGGTGCAATAATCCGGCGGTCGTGGCCGCCGTAGAGGCCGTCATGCTCGGTCAGTCGCTGCAGGATATCCGCCTGCTGACCCTCGGCACGGCGAGCGTCTGTCTGCCCGTGGCCCCGATCGGGGCATCCGGCTCGCCGCTGGAAGCACCGCGCCCGAACTCGTCCCTCGCCGCCGATCTGAAGAAGCTGGCGAGCTCGATTTTGGATGACCCGCCGGATGCCGCCACCTTCATCGCGCACGCGATGACCGGGGGCAATGCGGGGCTCCAGCCGCCTGTCCTAAGCCGAATCGTCAGGATGAGCCCACTCATCAGCCCGCTTCCCGTCGCCGGGGACACATGGATGCCCCCGGCGGGATGGTCGGTCGCGCAGTTTCAATACCTGTGCAACATCGACATGGACGCCGTGGTCCAGAGCGATGTCGCCTACATCGACGACTACTGCACCGCCTGGCTGGGCGATCGGGCGCCAAACCAGCCGATCCGGATGAACGGCGCGGTTTTTGATCCGCAGCAGCCCGAGATCGGCTACGCCACATTCAGCCAGGCATTGGCCGCATGGCGCGCGCTCTTTCCCCCGGTGGGCGCCGCGCCCGGCGCATGATGCGCCGTGGCGGCGACCTGCCATGCGAATTGGCAGCGCGCGGGGGGTTGACGCGGCCGGTTTTGCCCTTATTCTCTTATTCAGCATAAGCGCCGCCGGACCGAGCGATGTCCGGCTTTTCCGGGCATTCTAAATGCTCATCTAGAGCATAACTGATGGAGCCACGCGTGCTTGAGACCGTCACCCGCCGCCCCGCTTCCCCGATGCCGCTGCCCGAGCTCTACAGCCGGGTCGAGCACCACGTGCCGCCCGTCGAATGGCCGCTCCTCGCCGAGGACATCGCCGCGATCCTCAAGCTGAAGCGCGAGCGCAACGCGGTCATCCTCGCACACAACTATCAGACCCCCGACATCTTCCACACCGTCGGCGACATCACCGGCGACAGCCTCGCTTTGGCGCGCGAGGCGGCGCGCACCGACGCCGCAGTCATCGTGCTGGCCGGCGTGCACTTCATGGCCGAGACGGCGAAGCTGTTGAACCCGGGGAAAACCGTGCTGATCCCCGATCTCGAAGCCGGCTGCTCGCTCGCCGCCTCGATCACCGCGGCGGATATCCGCCTGATGCGGGCGCGCCATCCCGGCGTGCCGATCGTCACCTACGTCAACACCTCGGCGGCGGTGAAGGCCGAGAGCGACATCTGCTGCACCTCGGGCAATGCCAAGAAGATCATCGAGGCGCTCGGCGTGCCCAAGGTCATCATGCTGCCCGACGAATACCTCGCCCGCAACATCGCGGCCCAGACCAATGTCGAGATCATCGCCTGGAAGGGCCATTGCGAGGTGCATGAGCGCTTCACGCCGGAGGATATCCGCAGCCTGCGCGAGACCCATCCCGGGATCACCGTGCTCGCCCATCCCGAGTGCCCGCCCGAGGTCGTTGCCGAGTGCGACTTCGCCGGCTCGACCGCGGCGATGGCCGATTATGTAGGGACACAGCGGCCGGCGCGGGTCGTGCTGTTGACCGAATGCTCGATGAGCGACAACGTCGCGCTGCAATACCCCGATCTCGATTTCGTGCGGCCGTGCAATCTGTGCCCGCACATGAAGCGGATCACGCTCGGCAACATCCGGCATGCGCTCGAAACGATGACCCATGAGGTGACGATCGCGCCCGAGATCGCCGAGCGGGCGCGCGCCGCCGTCGAGCGCATGCTGGAAATCGGCTGAGCGTTCATTCATGGGAGTTCGTCATGCCCGCGGGAGCGGGCATCCAGGGGCGAGCGATGGAGTTGTGTCCCTGGCCCCCCGCTTTCGCGCCAGGGTATGCACACATCTCGGGAAACGGGCCGGTTTCAATGGCTTGGCGCCGCCTGTCGGGATGTCGCACCGGGTGCGCTGCGTCCTTCGAGACGGCGCTTCGCGCCTCCTCAGGGATGACGATACGGTGTTGTCACCACACACAAATTCTCGTCATCCTGGGGAGCACCCCGGAGGGGTGCGTCTCGAAGGACGCAATCCGCCAATGCTGTTAAGGTTGAAATGTGTGCATGCCCTAGCGCTTTCGCGGGGGTGACGATGATAATCCAAAAGGGTTCCGATGATCCGCCTGCTGATCGAGCCGATCGTCCGTGCCGCGCTGCTCGAAGATCTGGGGCGCGCCGGCGACATCACGTCAGATGCGATCGTGCCCGCCGATGCGCCGATCAGGGCGGTCATCGCGGCGCGCCAGCCGGGCGTGCTGGCCGGCCTCGAAGCGGGGTTGCTCGCTTTCGAACTGCTCGACCCGAGCCTCCAATTCGAACGCCTCTGCCACGACGGGGCGCGGCTCGAACGCGGCCAGACGGTCGTGCGCATCAGCGGACCTGCCCGGCCGGTGCTGGCGGCCGAGCGGACCGCGCTCAATCTGGTCTGCCGCCTGTCCGGGGTCGCGACTGCGACGCGCGCGCTGGTTGACGCGGTTGCCGGCCACAGGGCCAAGATCGTCTGCACCCGCAAGACCACGCCCGGCCTGCGCATCCTCGAAAAGGAGGCGGTGCGCATGGGCGGCGGCGCCAACCACCGCTTCGGCCTCGACGACGCGATGCTGATCAAGGACAACCATGTCGCCGTCGCCGGCGGCGTGCGCGAGGCGCTCGAACGGGCGCGTGCCCATGCCGGCCACCTCGTCAAGATCGAGCTCGAGGTCGATACTCTCGACCAGCTCGCCGAGGCATTGGAACACGGGGTCGATGCGGTATTGCTCGACAACATGGACCCCGACACGTTGCGCCGCGCCGTCGCGATGGTTGCCGGCCGCGCCGTCACCGAAGCCTCGGGCCGCATCACCCGCGAGACCGTGCCGGCGATCGCCGCCGCCGGGGTCGACCTCATTTCCTCCGGCTGGATCACCCACAGCGCCCCGATCCTCGATTTGGGGCTCGATATCGCGTAGAATATTGAAATGCGAGCAGGGAATGTGCTGCTCTGCGGAGAAGCGTCGCGATGGCTGACGACCCTGAGAACCTCATGCTGCTCCAGTTGCGGGGCATCCGCCGCGAGATGGCGGCGCTGCTTGACCGCCAGGTGCCCGACCGCGAGCTTATCTCGAAAGTGTACAATGAAGTGATGGCTGTGCGGTCGGACGTTCGCGAGCTGAGGAGCGACCTGCTAACCCTCGAAAACCAGATGCAGAACCGGCACAACGAAGTGCGGGGGGTGATCCGGCGTCTCGACGCGCTCGGGGCGCCGCCCGATTGATGGGAGCGCCTTCCGTGCCGAATGTCGAACCCTGTCGCCTCTCGGCGACGACGCTGGCCCGCTTGGTCGAGGGTGGCGAACTCAGCGCCGAGGCGGTCGTGCAAAGCTGCCTCGACCGCATCGCCGCGCGCGAACCGGTGGTGCGCGCCTGGGTGCACCTGGACCGCGAGCAAGCGCTCGCCGCGGCGCGCGAATGCGACAAAAAGGGCAAGGGCGGCGCCCTCAACGGCGTGCCGTTCGGGGTCAAGGACATCTTCGACACCTCGGACATGCCGAGCGGCTACGGCTCGCCGATCTATACCGGCTGCCGGCCAGGTTTCTCGGCCAGCGCGGTCAGCCTGCCGCGCGCGGCAGGCGCCATCCTCTTGGGCAAGACGGTCACGACCGAATTCGCCAACCGCCATCCCGGCCCGACCTCGAACCCGCACAACCCGGCCTACACCCCGGGCGGCTCGTCGAGCGGCTCGGCGGCGGCGGTCGCCGATTTCATGGTGCCGCTGGCGATCGGCACGCAGACCGGCGGGTCGGTCATTCGCCCGGCGGCCTATTGCGGCGTCGTCGGGTTCAAGCCGAGCTATGGCCTGTTCCCGCCGGCCGGTATGCACGTCAACACCGAGAGCCTCGACACGGTCGGCGCGATGGCGCGCTCGGTCGAGGACATCGCGCTGTTCCGCGCCGCGATGATGGCGATCCCCTACGAGAAGCCGCGGATGCCGGAGCGGCCGCCGCGCCTGGCATTATGCCGCACGATGCATTGGGACCGGGCATTGCCCGAGGGCAAAGCCATATTGGAGGCTGCGGCGGCTCGGCTAAAAGCGGCCGGAGCCGAGATCATCGACGCCGAATTGCCGCCCGATTGCGCCGGCATCTCCGAGATCCAGCGCCGACACAGCGCCTTCGAAGCGCCGCGCAACCATGCTCCCGAACTGCACCGGCACGCGGCCTTGCTGAGCGCCGATCTGCTGGAGGACGGGCGGATCGCTGCCGGGCGGCGGCTGTCCCTCGCCGATTTCCGCACCGCCTGGCGCGATGCCGACCGGGCGCGCGCCGCGGCGCAGGACTGGGCCGGCGGCTTCGACGCGATCCTGACCCCGCCGGCGCCCGGTCAGGCGCCGCGCACATTGGCCTCGACCGGCGATGCGATTTTCAACAGCTTATGGACCGTGCTCTACATGCCGTGCCTAACGTTGCCAGCCGGCGCGGGGCCGGACGGCTTGCCGGTCGGCATCCAGCTCGTCGGCCGCCGCCACGATGATCGCCGCTTGCTCGATATCGGGCTCTGGGTCGAGCGCCAACTGGGAGCGCGGCAATGACCGCCGCGAACCGGCTTTCCGCGGCGGAGGCCGTCGCGCAGCTCGGCTCCGGGGCGCTGACCGCCGAGGCGCTGACCCGCGTCTGCCTCGACCGCGCGGCCGAACGCCAGAACGTCGAGGCGTGGATCTGGCTCGACCGGGAGCAGGCCTTGGCGCAGGCGCGGGAAGCCGATCATGCCGGCCGGCCGGGACTGCTCGCCGGTTTGCCGATCGGGGTCAAGGACATCATCGACACGGTGGACATGCCGACCGGGCACGGCTCGCCGATCTATCGCGGCAACCGCCCGTTTGCCGACGCCGCCTGCGTCGCGCTGCTGCGCATGGCGGGCGGCACGATCATGGGCAAGACGGTGACGACCGAATTCGCCAACCGCTTCCCGGGCATCACGGTCAACCCGCACAACCCGGCATACACGCCGGGCGGCTCGTCGAGCGGCTCGGCCGCTTCGGTCGCCGATTTCCAGGTGCCGGCCGCGCTCGGGACCCAGACCGGCGGCTCGGTGATCCGACCCGCGTCGTTCTGCGGCGTCATCGGCTACAAGCCGAGCTTCGGCGAATTCAGCCGCAGCGGCATCAAACTGCAATGCCACAACCTCGATACGCTCGGCATCATCTGCCGCAGCCTCGATGATCTTCCGCTGTTGCGCGCCGCACTCGTCGCCGGACCGCTGCGGGCGATCGATCGGACGACTGCGGCGCCGCGCATCGGGATCTGCCATACCCCGGCCTGGGACGCCGCCGAGCCGGCGACGCAGGTGCTGATCGAGCGCAGTGCGGCGCGCCTCGCCGCCGCCGGCGCGCAGGTCACGGAGGTGAAGTTCGCGCCGCCCTTCGCCAACATTCTCGAGCACCATCGCCGCATCTTCAATTTCGAGGCGGCACGCAATTACGCGTATGAATACGAACAGCACCACGATCAGGTGAGCCAGGTCCTGCGCGACACGGTCCTCGCTCCGGGACGCGCGCTGCCGCTCGCCGCCTATGTCGAGGCGATCGAGACGGCCGAGGCGTTCCGCCATCACCTCGATGACATCTTCGGCGATGTCGATGTGCTGCTGACTCCGAGCGCTGCCGGCGAGGCGCCCCTGGGGCTTGGCGCGACCGGCGACCCGAGCTTCAACTCAATCTGGACCCTGGCCTGGACCCCATGCCTGACCCTGCCTTGCGGCACCGGCCCCAAAGGCCTGCCGCTCGGCGTCCAGCTGGTCGGCCCGCGCTTCCGCGACGAGGCGCTGTTCGACGCTGCCGCCTGGGTGGAAGTCCATCTCGCCGCTTGACGTTCGCTGCTCGCACTACGGAGGAAACACGATGATCTACGAATTGCGCGTCTATCACTGCGTGCCCGGCCGCCTGCCGGATCTGCTGAAACGCTTCGACACGATCACCCTCAAGCTGTGGGAGAAGCACGCGATCCCCCAGGCCGGGTTCTGGACCACGCTGGTCGGCAAGTCGAACCAGGACCTGACCTATTTCCTGAAATGGGAGTCGCTGGCCGAGCGCGAGGCGAAATTCGGCAAGTTCGGGGCCGATCCGGAATGGCTGAAGGCGCGCGCCGAGACCGAGAAGAACGGTCCGATCGTCGCCTCGATCACCAATTCGTTCCTGGCACCGACCTCGTTCTCGTCGGTGAAGTGACGTTAAGGGAGAAAACAACATGATCTACGAGCTGCGCGTCTACCACGCCGTCCCCGGGCGCCTGCCCGATCTCTTGAAGCGCTTCGATACGATCACGCTGAAGATCTGGGAGCGACACAAGATCCAGCAGGCCGGGTTCTGGACCGTGCTGGTCGGCAATTCCAACATGGCGCTCTACTACATGCTGCAATGGGAGTCGCTCGCCGACCGCGAAAAGAAGTGGAACGCCTTCCAGGCCGATCCGGAATGGCACACCAAACGCGCCGAAACCGAGAAGAACGGCCCGATCGTCGCGAAGGTGGTCAATTCCTTCCTGCAGCCGACCAGCTTTTCCTCGGTGAAGTAAGCGGCCCCAACCGCGTCATTCCGGGGCGACCCGAAGGGTCGAACCCCGAACCCATATTCCAGAGGCCTGTGTTCATGGGTTCCGGGTTCGCCGCTGCGCGGCGCCCCGGAATGACCGTAGAGGGCCCTTACGACGAGCCCGGCGTCCTCATTCCCCGCGCCAGCGGCGGGTTGCTTCGTCGTCCGCGGCGCGCGCCGCGACCCAGCGCTCGCCCTCGGGCGTCTCCTCGCTCTTCCAGAACGGCGCCTCGGTCTTCAGCCAGTCGATGAGGAAATGGCAGGCGGCGAGCGCCGCCTCGCGGTGCGGCGAGGCGGTCGCCACCAGCACGATCCGCTCGCCGGGTTCGAGCCTGCCATAGCGGTGGATGATCAGCGAGGCGGAAAGCGGCCAGCGGCGGTTCGCCTCGGCCTCGATCTCGGCCAGCTTCCTCTCGGTCATGCCCGGGTAATGTTCGAGGGTCAGGGCGGAGACCTGCTCCGGGCCCCCCCTATCGCGCACCAGCCCGACAAAGCTCGCTACCCCGCCGATATTGTGATCGCCGGCACCGAGCCGATCGAGCTCCTTGCCGGTATCGAAATCCTCGCGCTGCACGCGGATCATCCTCTAGCCTCCGGTCATCGGCGGAAACAGTGCGACCTCGTCGCCTTCGCCGATTGGGTGGTCGCGCCCGACATAGTCCTGATTGACTGCGACCCGGATGACCGACAGGTCGCGCAATGCTTCGGCGTAACCGCCGCCGCGCCCGCGCAGCCACAGGAGGAGCCCGGCAACGTCGCGCACCTCCGCCGGCAACGCCACCTCCTCCTCGGCATGCCCGATGCGCGCCCGCAGCCAGGCGAAATACAAGAGCTTCACGACCCGAACACCTCGGAGAAGGGCAGGAACTCGACCATCCCGCCAACCGCCAGTTCGCTCAGGCTCTCGTCGAGAATGACGAACCCGCCCGACTGCACGATCGAGGACAGGATGCCGGCGCCGTCTTTCGGGTGTTTGTATAGCGATCGGGGCGCCGCCTTTCGCACGCGCCAGGTTGGCGCGCAGATATTCCCGGCGCCCCGGCTTTTTGCGATAGGCGAAACCCAGACCGCACCGGGAAAGTCAGCGGCACGCTCGGCGATGCACCGGCAAGGCGCAGGATCAGCGGCCGGGCAAGGATGGCGAAGGTCAGCGCGGCGGCGACCGGGTTGCCCGGCAGCCCGATCAGCGGCACGCCGCGCAGCCTGGCCGAGTGCGACCGGCCGCCCGGGCTTGATCGCGAGCCGCCAGAAATCGAGCCGCCCGAGCTGTTCGATGGCAGCCCTGACATGGTCCTCCTCGCCGGTCGAAACGCCGCCCGGAGGTGACGATCAAATCATGTCCGGCGGCGGCCGCGGCGAGCGTGTCGGCGAGGGACGCGGCGCGGTCCGGGCAGATGCCGAGATCGCTGACCTCGCAGCCGAGGCCGCGCAGCAATGCCGCGAGCATGACCCGGTTGGCGTCGTAGATCGTGCCGGGAGCAAGCGGCGTCCCGACGTTCGCGAACCTCGTCGCCGGTCGACAGGAGTGCGACGCGCAGCCGCCGGTAGACCGGCAACAAGGTATGGCCGAGCGCCGCGAGCAGACCGAGATCGGCCGGCGTGAGACGGCGCCCCCCGCTGACGGCAAGGGCGTCTTTCGCGACATCCTCGCCGGCATGACGCCGGTTCGCGCCCTTCCTGATACCGGGTTTGAGCCGCACTTGGCCGCCCTCGATGAAGGAATCCTCCTGCATCATCACCGTATCGGCGCCCTCCGGCATCGGCGCCCCGGTGAAGATGCGAATAGCCTCGCCGCGTTTAATGGCACGCTCAAGGGGATGGCCGGCGGCGGCGCGGCCGCCAATCGGCAGCACCGTCTCACCCTCGGGCGACAGATCAGCGTGCATGATCGCGAATCCGTCGACGGCGCTATTGGCGTGCGGCGGCAGGTCGAAAGCGGCGATGCGATCGGCAGCGAGGATGCGGCCAGCGCCCTTGGCGACAGGCACCGCCTCGATCTCGACGACGGCGGCAACGCGCTCGGCGATCAGCGCCAGCGCGGCATCGACGCCGAGGAGCTCGCCGCCGAAGGCAAAGCAGTCATCGCTCAGCTGTGCCATGCGCCGAACCCGAGATGGCCTGCGATGAAGCGCGCGACGGTCGGCGGATCGCCGAGCGGCAATAGCGGCAACGGTGCCGCGAGCGGCTCGTCCGAGGCGATCGCGACAACGTGCGGATCGTCGGGATAAAGCAGCGGCTTGCCGAGCGCCGGCCGGTGCACCTCGATCTTGGGATGGGGGTGCCGCTTCCAGCCCTCGACGAGCAGCAGATCGACCGGGCTCATGCGCTCGATCAGCTCGTCGAGCGTCGGCTCGGGCATGCCGCGCAGCTCATGCATGATCGCCCAGCGTCGCGCCGAGGCAACCATGACCTCGCTGGCGCCGGCCTGGCGATGCCGCCACGAATCCTTGCCCCGCCGGTCGATATCGAATTCGTGATGGGCATGCTTGATCGTCGACACCAGAAGGCCCCGCGCCGCCAGGAGGGGAATGACCGCCGTCAGCAGCGTCGTCTTGCCGCTGCCGCTCCAGCCGGCCAGGCCGAAGACGCGCATCCCGGCCGTCCCCGAGTCACTTAGGCGGCGTCGGCGCGCGCTGCAAGCGCGCGCCTAGCCAAGGGGCTGCGGCTTGCCATGGGGCGGCGGCGCCGCCTGCATCATATGCGCGAGGCCGGCGCGCAGGTAATCGTAGCCGGTGATCAACGTTAGGAGCGCGGCGACCCACAGCAAAATCTCGCCAATCGCCACAATCGGCAGCAAAGCGGGGCCGGCATCGCCGACGATCAGCACCCCGATCGCCACCATCTGGATCGCGGTCTTCCATTTCGCCAGCCTGGACACCGGCAGGCCGACGCGCAGTTCGGCGAGATATTCGCGCAGACCCGAAACCAGGATCTCGCGGCACAGGATCACCAGGGCCGGCAACAGCGCCCATTCGGTGGAGAGACGGCCCATGGCGACCAGCATGAACAGCGTTGCCGCGACCAAGAGCTTGTCGGCGATTGGGTCGAGAAACCGGCCAAGCTCGGATTGCTGCGACCAGCGCCGCGCCATATGACCATCGAGCCAATCGGTCACCCCGGCGGCCGAGAACAGGGCGCAAGCAAACCAGCGCGCGTAATCGCCCGGAACGTAAAAGGTTGCGACCACGATCGGGATCGCCAGGATCCGCGACAAGGTCAGCAGGTTGGGTAGGCTGGTCAACGGCACACTTCCCTCCAGCGGGCGCGCGGCGCGGGAAATCGCGCCGGCATCTTACCCATCCGCATGAAAGTGGTCATAAACCTTTTTTGCGACAGTTTTGCTGATGCCGGTGACGCGCTCGATCTCGGCGAGCCCGGCGCGCGCGACCGCTCGCGCCGAACCGAAATGATGGAGCAGGGCCTGCTTGCGGCGGGCGCCGATCCCGGCGATCTCGTCGAGCGGCGAATGGCCGATCGCCTTTGCCCGCTTGGCGCGGTGCGCGCCGATGGCGAACCGGTGCGCCTCGTCGCGCAGCCGCTGCAGGAAGTAGAGCACGGGGTCGCGCGGTTCGAGCGAGAACGGCGGCCGGCCAGGCAGAAAGAACCGCTCGCGCCCGGCGTTGCGGTCGGGACCTTTGGCGATCGCGGCGATCGGGACGTCCTCGATGCCGAGTTCGGCGAAGCACCTCCTGCGCTGCGGTCAACTGTCCCTGTCCGCCATCGATCAGCACCAGATCGGGCCACATGCCGCGATCGCGTTCGGGGTCTTCCTTCAAGGCACGGCCAAACCGGCGCTGAAACACCTCGCGCATCATCGCGTAATCATCGCCGCCTGCCTGAATGCCGTCGCTGGCACCCTCTCCCGCGGTGCGGGAGAGGGTCGTGGCGGCGCCGCCTGTCAAATCCCTCTCCCGCACCGCGGGAGAGGGGGAACCGGCCGCGCTAGCGGACGGTGGGTGAGGGTCGTCAGGCCCGCGCACTCCCCGGATGGTGAATTTGCGATACGCGTTCTTCATCAGCCCATCGGGGCCGGCGACAATCATCGCGCCGACCGCATGGCTGCCCTGAATGTGGCTGTTGTCGTAGACCTCGATGCGGTTGAGCGGCCCGTCTAGCCCGAAAGCTGCCAGCCGGAACGCCGCGGCGACCCCGTCGAGCAACTGGCGTTGCGACGAACTCTCGGCGAGCCGGCGGCCGAGCGCCTCGCGCGCCGTGCCGGCGATCCGGTCGACCAGCTTCTTCTTGTCGCCGCGCTGCGGCACCGCGAGCGCGACGCGCCCGCCGCGCAGCGACAGCGCTTCTTCGACGAGATCGTGCTCCGCCAGCCTGTGGCTGAGCAGCACCAGCGGCGGCTTTGGCCTGGCGTCGTAGAACTGGCCGACAAACGACGTCAGCACGTCCTCGACCGCGAGCTGGCGATCGTGGCTCGGAAAGTAGGCCCGGTTGCCCCAATTATGGCCGCCGCGGAAGAAAAACACCTGGACGCAGGTCTGGCCGCCCGCCTGGTGCGCCGCGATCACATCGGCATCGACGATCCCGCGCACATGGATGTCCTGGTGGCCCTGCACCAGCGACAAGGCGCGGATGCGGTCGCGGATCAGGGCCGCCGCCTCGAAATCGAGTGTCTCGGCCGCCTTGTCCATCTCTGTCGCGAGGCGCTCCTGGATATCGCGGCTGCGGCCCGACAGGAAGAGCGTGCGCCTGCTCGATCAGCGCGGCATATTCCGTGCCGCCGATGCGGCCGACGCAGGGCGCGCTGCACCGCTTGATCTGGTACAAGAGGCAGGGGCGCGTCCGGTTGGCAAAGATGCTGTCGCTGCACGAGCGCAAGAGGAACGCCTTCTGCAAGGCGACCAGCGTGCGGTTTACCGCGCCGGCCGAGGCGAACGGCCCGAAATACGAGCCCGACTTGTCGCGCGCGCCGCGAAATTTGGTCAGCCGCGGGAACTCGCGGTCGGCAGTAAGGTGAATGAACGGAAACGATTTGTCGTCGCGCAGCAGTACGTTGTAGCGCGGCATCAGCCGCTTGATCAGATTGCACTCGAGCAGCAGCGCTTCGGCTTCGGTGGCCGCAACGACGATTTCGAGAACGGCGGTCTCGGCCACCATCCGCCGCAGCCGGTTCGACAGCCCGGCCGGATGGGTATAGTTCTGCACCCGGCTCTTCAGATTGCGTGCCTTGCCGACGTAAAGCGCATCGCCCTTGCGGTCGAGCATGCGGTAGACGCCGGGGCTTGCCGGCACGTTGCGCAGCGCCGCCCGCAATACCGCGACGCCATTGGCGATCCCAGGGGCGATCCCAGGGGCGATGGCGCCGCTGGCGGTGACGCGAGCCGCCGGTTCATCCACCGAGGCATCGGGCGGTGGGTCGGGGGTCAGGCCGCCCGGGCTGCGGCGCGGGTCGAGCGGTGCGCTCTTGCGCCGGCGCGACCGCCGCGCCGCCGTGTCAACCGGTTGAACCGTCATCCGATTTTCTAAACCTTTTCGGCATATCCACCAAGCCTGGGGATAACTCAGTAGAAAAGCTTGTCTGGATCACCGGAAGATCAACCAATGTCTCGCCCTCCAAATCATTGCCCAATAATTAGGCAATAGCTTTAACAATTTGATTTTCCGAGGGTTTCTCTGCATCAAGTGTAAACCAATCGTAACAATCGAATATCAGCTGAGTGTCACCCAGCGGTCACACTAGGGTGTGCACAACTTCTGCCCGCTCGGCAAGTTCAAGGCATTTCCATGGGTTAAGCGAGATATTTCGCCGCGGCGCGGGAGCGTTCGCATTGCCATGCTATTCGACCACCGGCGCCTGGCCGGGCGGCGCCCAGCCGAGGTGCTCGCCGCCATCGAGCGCGATCATCTGCCCGGTCATCGCCGGCGCCGCGAGGATGAAGCGCAACGCCGCGGCGATCTCGCCCGGGCTGGTGCCGCGCCGCAGCGGCAGGCTCCGGCACCGCGCGAGAAACTGCTCGGGGCTCTGGCGCGGGCTCGGCAGCGTCGGGCCGGGTCCGATCCCGTTGACCCGGATGCGCGGCGCCAGCGCCAGCGCCATCGTCCGGGTCAGCGTCCACAGCGCTGATTTGGTCACGGTGTACGAGACAAAATAGGGCGTCAGGTTCCACACTCGTTCGTCGAGCAGGTTGACGACGACACCACCGGCATCGGGCGGCAGCCGCGCCGCGAATTCCTGGATCAGCACGAAGGGCGCGCGCAGGTTGACGGCGAAATGCGCCTCCCAGCTCTCGCGCGTCGCGGTCGCGACCGTGTCGTTGCCGAAGATCGAGGCGTTGTTGACCAGCACACCGATCGGGCCGCCGAGCGCCGCCTCTGCGTATGGGAACAGGCTGCAGCACCGCCGCTTCGTCCGCCAGATCGGCGGTCAGACCGACGGCCCGGCAGCCGCGATCCTGAAGCTCGGCAAGTAATGTGACCGCCTCCCGGTGCGAGCTGTGATGGTGAATCGCCACGGCGTAGCCATCCTCGGCCAATGCCAGCACCAGCGCGCGGCCGATCCGGCGAGCCCCGCCGGTGACCAGCGCCGCAAGCGGGACCGGCGAGGTAGCCAAGCCGCCGGTCAGTGCGTCGCGGTCAGGCGCGGGCACGGCGGGCCTTGCCGCGGGCGCGCACCTTGGCCCGCACCATCTCGCGCGCCGACATCCCGGCGCGCCCCGCGGTCGAGCGGCCGAGCGCCCCACCACCTGCCTCGGCGTCGAGACCCAATTCGGCCTGTTCGAGGCGGCGGATCTCGTCGCGCAGCCGCGCCGCCTCCTCGAATTCGAGATCGGCGGCGGCGGCGCGCATGCGCTTTTCGAGGTCGGCGATGACCGCCTTCAGGTCCTTGCCCTGGTAGTGTGCGGCGTCGCTTTCGCCGAGTCCGACGGTGACATGGTCACGCTCGTAGACGCTTTGGAGAATGTCGGCGATGCCGTGCCGGATGCTCTCCGGGGTGATGCCGTTGACGGCGTTATAGGCCTGCTGCTTCTCGCGCCGCCGATCGGTCTCGGCGATCGCCGCCTTGAGGCTGTCGGTCATATGGTCGGCGTAGAGGATCGCGCGGCCGTCGATGTGGCGGGCGGCGCGCCCGATCGTCTGGATCAGCGAGGTGCGCGAGCGCAGATAGCCCTCCTTGTCGGCATCGAGCACCGCGACCAGCGCGCATTCCGGGATGTCGAGCCCTTCGCGCAACAAATTGATCCCGATCAGAACGTCGAACACGCCGAGGCGCAGGTCGCGGATGATCTCGATGCGCTCGATCGTATCGACGTCGGAATGCATGTAGCGCACCCGCAACCCCGCTTCGTGCAGGTATTCGGTCAGCGCTTCGGCCATCTTCTTGGTCAGCGTCGTCACCAGCACGCGGTGCCCCTTGGCGGCGGCATCGCGGCACTCGGCCATCAGATCGTCGACCTGGTTCTCGATCGGACGGATGATGCAGGGCGGGTCGACCAGCCCGGTCGGCCGCACGATCTGCTCGACGAAGACGCCGCCCGCATGCTCCATCTCCCAGCGCCCGGGGGTGGCCGATACGAAGATCGTCTGGCCGCGCATCGTGTCCCATTCCTGGAATTTGAGCGGCCGGTTGTCGGTGCACGACGGCAGCCGGAAGCCGTATTCGGCGAGGCAGGTCTTGCGCGTCCAGTCGCCGCCGAACATGCCGCCGAGCTGCGGCACGGTGACGTGGCTCTCATCGACGATGACCAGCGCGTCGCGCGACATGTATTCGAAAAAGGTCGGCGGCGGCTCGCCTGGCCGGCGCCCGGTCAGATAGCGCGAATAGTTCTCGATGCCGGCGCACGAGCCGGTCGCCTCGATCATCTCGACATCGTAGGTGGTGCGCTGTTCGAGCCGCTGCGCCTCCAACAGCTTGCCCTCGCCATGCAGCTCGTCGAGGCGCAGCTTCAGGTCGCGCTTGATCTGCTCGATCGCCTGCAACAGCGTCGGGCGCGGCGTCACGTAATGGCTGTTGGCGTAGACCTTGATCGATTGCAAGGCCGCCAGCTTCTCGCCGGTCAGCGGGTCGATCTCGTGGATCGCCTCGATCTCGTCGCCGAACAGCGAGAGCCGCCAGGCGCGGTCCTCGTAATGCGCCGGGAACAATTCGATCGTGTCGCCGCGCACCCGGAAATTGCCGCGGAAAAAGCTGTGGTCGTTGCGCCGGTACTGCAATTCGACGAATTTCGAGAGCAGCTTGTTGCGGTTGATATGGCTGCCGACTTCCAGCGCCTCGGTCATCTGCGAATAGGTTTCGGCCGAGCCGATGCCGTAGATGCACGACACGCTGGCGACGACGATGACGTCGCGGCGTTCGAGGATCGCCCTGGTCGCCGAGTGGCGCATCCGGTCGATCTGCTCGTTCAGCGACGATTCCTTCTCGACATAGGTGTCGGTGCGCGGGACGTAGGCCTCGGGCTGGTAGTAATCGTAGTACGAGACGAAATACTCGACCGCGTTCTCCGGAAAGAAGCTCCGCATCTCGCCGTAGAGTTGCGCGGCGAGGGTCTTGTTGGGGGCAAGAATAATCGCCGGGCGCCCGGTGCGGGCGATGACATGCGCCATCGTGAAGGTTTTTCCACTGCCGGTAACCCCGAGCAGCACCTGCTCCTTGTCGCCCCGGGCGAGCCCCTCGCACAATTCGTCGATCGCCTGCGGCTGGTCGCCGGCCGGCTCGAACTCCGAATGAATCCGGAATTTTTTCTCGACATCGCCCGGCGGGCGTTCGGCAACGAGCAGCGGGAGCATGGTGCTAAAGATAGGGCACCACGGCCCGCGATGCCAGCACGGGCAATATCGGGTGGGTCAACGCGAATGAGCGCGTAGGATGGGTTGAGCGAAGCGAAGCCCATCATTTTCCAGCTGTATCGGTGGGTTTCGCTTCGCTAAATCCACCCGACAGATCACGACAGATCACGGCCCGGATCTCGCCGAATTCGCGAGTGCTCTTGCGCCAGGACACGCCGGCGTCCTCGCTGACGTAGACCTCGCCGGACAGGCCGAACGCGGCGATGCGGTCGGCGTCGGCGGGATGCGCTTTGCCGCACCACCCGCGCCAACCCGGGCCTTGACGGGAACGTACCATGAACCCATATGCTCGGGGTGTGGCGCGATCCGGTTTCCCTGATAATAGTCGAAAATACCCTGTTCTGAGGGAATTTCCCGGCCCGCGGCGCGGCCCGGGGTCCGCGAGAAAGGGGTTGCTTGAGAGGCGCCCGATGACCGGAAGCAACGGCAACGCCTACGACTATTTCATCGACCGCCATCTGCGCGAGGGGCGGGGCGACCGGCTCGCCTTTGCCGATCCGTGGCGCTCACTGACCTATGCCGATCTGGCGGCTGCCTCGGCGCGGTTTGCCGCCGGGTTGCGCGATGCCGGGATCGAGCGCGAGCGGCGCATCGCGCTCCTGATGCTCGATACGGTCGATTTCCCGATCGCGTTCTGGGGCGCCATGCGTGCCGGGGTGGTGCCGGTGCCGATCAACACGTTATTGCCGGCCGACATCGCCGACTACATCCTGGAGGACAGCCGCGCCGCGGCGCTCGTCTTGTCGGCGCCGTTGCTTTCGCCGCTGAGATCGGCGGCGCGCCGGGTCAGGCGGGTCGTGGTCAGCGAGCCCGATGGCAGCAGCTGCGGCTTCCGCGATTTCCTTGCGGCCGCTTCGCCCGATCCGCCGGCCGACTGCTCGCCCGACGAGGTCGCCTTCTGGCTCTATTCCTCGGGCTCGACCGGCGCCCCCAAAGGCGTGCGCCATGTCCATGCGAGCCTCAAGGCCACCGCCGACAGCTACGGCGCGCAGGTGCTCGGCATCCGGCCCGACGATCTTATGTTCTCAGCTGCAAAACTGTTTTTCGCTTACGGGCTCGGCAATTCGATGACGTTTCCGATGGCGGCCGGCGCCGCCGCGGTGCTGCTGCCCGACCGGCCGACCCCGGATGCCGTGCTCGCGACGATGCGCCGGTTCCTGCCGACGATTTACGCCGGGGTGCCGACGCTCTACGCCGCATTGCTCGCCCATGCCGACATCGGCCCGGGCGCCGGCTCCGACCGGCTGCGCCGCTCGATCTCGGCCGGCGAGCCCTTGCCCGAGCATATCGGAAAGCGCTGGCGCGAGATCGTCGGCAGCGACATCCTCGACGGTCTCGGCTCGACCGAGATGCTGCACATCTTCCTGTCCAACCGCCCGGACGACATCCGCTACGGCACGACCGGCAAGCCGGTGCCGGGCTACGCGGTGCGCATCCTCGACGATGCGGGCGGCGATGTCGCCGATGGCGAGGCGGGCGAACTGGTGGTGCGCGGTCCCTCCGCCGCCGAGGGCTACTGGAACCAGCGCGACAAATCGCGCCATACGTTCCGCGGCGAGTGGACCCATACCGGCGACACCTACACACGCGATGCCGACGGCTTTTACCGCTATTGCGGGCGCAGCGACGACATGCTCAAGGTCGGCGGCATCTGGGTGTCGCCGTTCGAGGTCGAGGAGGCGCTGATCGGCCATCCCGCGGTGCTTGAATCGGCCGTTGTCGGGTATCCCGATGCGGACGGGCTGATCAAGCCAAAAGCCTTCGTCGTGCTACAGCAGGGCGCGCCGCGCGACGACATGGCCGCGCTGACCGAGGCCCTGCAGAACCACGTCAAGGAGCGGATCGGGGTCTGGAAATACCCGCGCTGGATCGAGTTCTGCGACAGCCTGCCGAAGACCGCCACCGGCAAGATCCAGCGCTACAAATTGCGCGAAATCCAATAGCGGCGGCTCAGTGGCGGAACGGATGGTCAACGATCGCCTTCTGCTCGGGGGTCAGCGCCTGGTAGAGCTGCTGCAATGCCGGGCGCGCCTGCTGCAACGCCTGCAGCCGGGCCGAGAGGAACTCTTCGCGCCGGTCGATCCGGTTGAGGATCGTCTCCTGGCCGCGCTGGCCGGCCGGCTTCAGCGCGGCGCAGAGCTGGCGTTGCTTGTCGCGTGCGCTCTGCAGCAGGGCCGACAGCGTGTCCCACAACGGGCGCTGCTCCGCCGTCAGGTTCAGCTTGGCGACCACATAGGCGACCATGCCGGCGCGCCGTGCAAGGCGCTCCTCGCAGCGCTGCTGCGGCGAGAACCGCATCATCCGGCGCATCATCATCTCGCGCATCCAGCCGGGGTGCCGGCCCATCGGGCCCATGCGATCCTTCATGCCCTGCATGCCGCCCATACCCGGCGTGCCTTGCTGAGCCGGTGCGGCCGGCGTCGGCTGCGGCGGGTTGTCGGCCGACCAGGCGAGCATCGGTGTGGCGATTGCGATACTGGCGGCGAGCGCGGCAGCGGCGACCATCGACCTGTTCATCGGGGACTCTCCATTGGCGATCCTGCATTACAATAGGAGCGGGGTGCGCCGACCCTCCCCGGCGGCGTGGCCGGAAGCGGGTTAATTCGCTGACAGATTGGGGTGGAAGGAGAGTGAGAATGCCCAGAACCGAGGGCGAGCGGGTGGTGGCCGACCTCAAACGCCTCGCCGAATTCGGGCATTACAAGACGGGGGTGCACCGCCCGACCTATTCGGCCGATGATGTCGCCTCGCGCGTGTGGCTCGCCGACAAGTTCGCCGAAGCCGGGCTCGACCCGGTGACTGACGGCATCGGCAATGTGATCGGCCGCGATTGGCGCGCGTCGCGGCGGCTGCTCGTCGGCTCGCACAGCGAGACCCAGCCGCATGGCGGCTGGCTCGACGGCGCGCTTGGCGTCATCTACGGGCTCGAACTGGCCCGCGCCTTCGCCGCCGACCCCGCGCTTGCCGGGCTCGCCGTCGAGGCGGTCGCCTGGGCGGACGAGGAAGGGCATTACGGCAACATGCTTGGCAGCCGGTCCTTTGCCGAGGGGTTGAGCGAGGCCGAGATCGACGCGGCCGAAAGCCGCGAGGGGAAGAAACTGCGCCAGGCGCTTGCCGAGGCCGGGTATGCCGGCCGGCCGCGCGAGCTCCTCGATCCATCGCGCTATGTCGGCTACCTCGAAGCCCATATCGAGCAGGGCAACACGCTCGTTTCGACCGGATTGCAGATCGGCGTCGTCGAGGCGATCATCGGCAGCTGGAACTATTGGGTCACCATTACCGGCGAGCAGAACCATGCTGGGACGACGCAGATGAGCCGCCGCAAGGATGCCGGGGTCGCCATGGTGCGGCTGGCGACGCGCATCGATGACCGCTTTGCCGAGATCGCCGGTTCCCGAACGGTGTGGACGATCGGGCGCATGCTGCTCGACCCGAACGCGCCGAGCATCGTGCCCGGCCGCGCCGAGATGCAGGTCCAGTTTCGCGACACCGACCCGCAAGTCCTCGCGCGGTTAGAGCAGAGTTTGCACGAGCTCGTGGCCGAAGCGGATCGCACCGGCCCGTGCCGCGTTGCGATCGCGCCGCTCTCGAAAAGCGAGCCGGCGGCGATGGACCCGGGCTTTCAGGCGCTGATCGAGGCCGCGGCGGAGCGCCACGCGCCGGGCCGGCACCTGCGCATGCCGAGCGGCGCCGGGCATGACGCACAGATCCTGTCGCGCCGAATGCGTTCGGCGATGATGTTTGTGCCGAGCCTCAACGGGATCAGCCACCATTGGTCGGAAGATACGAAAGAAGAGGATATTGTGCTGGGCGTGCAGGTCTTTGCCGACGCTGCCGCCGCCATCTTGCAGACAGGGTGAAACCGATGGCCATCGTTCTCCAGGAATCGTTGCGCGGGCTGTTCTATGCGCCGTATTACGCGGCGCTGGCGCTCGGGGCGTACGACAAGGAAGGGATCGAGGTTCGCCTGGTTAGCGCGCCGCGCCCGGCGCAGGCGCCGAACGCCTTGTTCCACGGCGAGGTCAATGTGGTGTGGGGCGGGCCGATGCGGGTCAACCAGGTCTACGACCAGCGTGCCCATTGCGATCTGGTCTGTTTCGGCGAGGCAGTGACGCGCGACCCGTTCTTCCTGATCGGCCGCACGCCACGCCCGAATTTCCGCCTAGCCGTTCTGATGGTGGCGCGGATTGCCACGGTCAGCGAGGTGCCGACCCCGTGGCTGTGCCTGCAGGAGGATCTGCGCCGCGCCGGGATCGACCCGGCCAACCTCGACCGGATTGCCGATTGGACGATGGCCGAGAACGTGGCCGCATTGCGCCGTGGCGATGTCGATGTCGTGCAGACTGTTCCAGCCCTTGGCCGAGGACCTGATAGCCACGCGCGAGGGTCATCTGTGGTATGCCGCCGCCAATCGCGGCCCGTGCTCCTACACGAGCTTTTACACCCGCCACAGTGTTCTCGACGCGAAACGCGAGGAAATGGTGAAGCTTGTACGCGGCCTCTACCGCACCCAGAAATGGCTCCATCGCGAGAGGCCCGAAGCGCTCGCCGATGTCATCAGGCCGTATTTCCCGGCGGTGCCGCAGCCGGTGCTGCGCGCCGCGGTGGCGCGCTATCGCGCGCTCGGCATCTGGAGCCGCGACCCGATCCTGCCGCGCGACGGCTACGAGCGGCTCAAAGCCGGGCTCGTGTCGGGCGGTTTCGTCAAAGGTACGCCGTACGAGATTGCGGTCGACAACAGTCTCGCCGAGCAGGTCGTCGCCGAAGAACCGCCCGCGCTATAGACATTGGACACGCGGTTGTCATAACCTCGACACATCATCAATCAATAATCCGTCGAAACTCAGACAGAGGGGGGACAGAGATGGCGATCGTCAGCGTATCTCGCTGGAAGACCAGCGCCGAGCAGGCCTTGCCCATCGCAAGGCAGGTTGCTCCGATCTTGAAGGGGCATGGCGCCACCTCAGTGCGATTTGGCCCGTGTTACTCCGGTCCCGATGTCGGTTGCATGTACGTCGCGATCACGTTCCCCGATTGGGCCAGCTTCGGTAGAGCCCAGCAGGCTCTGTCGGTGGACGCGCAGTGGCAGCAACTCTATGCGGAAGCGCTGAAAGTCGGCGAATTGCAGGCCCGCTCGCTGATCGTTGCGGAGGAGCTGTAACCGGGAGCGTGCCCGGCGCCCGCAACGGCTTTCGTTTGCGCGCGCCGGTCAATAGCTCTGGAACGCCCGCTGGATTTCGGCGATGTCGCTGGTCGTCGTCAGCATCAGCATCAACAGGATGCGGGCCTTTTGCGGGCTGAAATCCTCGCCGGCGACGATCCCGGTTTCGCGCAAACGGCGGCGCGGCGCGACCCGGCCGGTTGCGCGCGTGCATTGCACCACGACGATGCCTGATTTGGCCGCCGCGCCAAGGGCGCTCTGCTGCGCCGGGCTGGGGCTTCCCGGCGCAAAGCCGGCCGAGACGAGGCCGCGCGCGCCGGCCTTGACCGCCGCCTCGATCAGGTCCCCGTTGGCCCCGGCATAGGAATAGATGATGTCGACCCGCGGCAACGCCGCGATTTCGCGCGCCGCGAAGGGCGTGTCGGGCATGTGCGCCTTCAATGGCGCGCGGTAGAAATGCGGGCCGTCGCCATCGACATGCCCGAGCGCGCCGTAATCGATGGAGCGGAAGGTCTGCACCCGATAGGTCGAGGTCTTGACCACGTCGCGCGCCGGGTGGATCTCGTTGTTGAGGACGACGAGCACGCCCTTGCCCCGCGCCTCGGGACAGCCGGCGACCTGCAACGCATTGACGAGATTGGTCCCGGCGTCGGTCCCGAGCGCGCTCGCCGGGCGCTGCGCGCCGACCAGCACCACCGGCTGTGCGACGCCGAGCGTCAGGTTGAGGAAGAACGCGGTTTCTTCGAGCGTCGCCGTGCCGTGCGGGATCACGAAACCGGCAATGTCCGGGTCCTCGCCCGCGAGGCGGTGGATCAGCGCGCGCAATTCGAGCCAGTCGGCGGGGCCGATCGCGGTGCTGCCGACCTGGCGGAAGGTGACCGGCAGCGGTTGGGCGACGAGCCGGGTCTCGGGGAAGCGGTCGAGCAAAGCCTCGCAGGACAGCTTTTGCCCGAAATCGGGATAGTCGAGCACATCGAGGCTCGACGAGCCAAGCGAGGAGATCGTGCCGCCGGTGCCGATGACGGCGATGCGGGGGAGGGGCAAGGCGACGCTCATGACAGCCAGCGCTTGCGCCGACGATAATTCTTGCTGTCGCGGTAGGATTTGCGGGTGCCGGCCTCGTTGAGGCCGAGATAGAACTCCTTGATGTCGGAATTCTGCCGCAGGCTTTCGGCCGGGCCTTCGAGCACGATGCGGCCGTTTTCCATGACATAGCCATGGTCGGCGATGTCGAGCGCCAATGCCGCGTTCTGCTCGACGAGCAGCACCGTCAGCCGCTGTTCGTCCTTGAGGCGGCGGACCACCTCAAAGATCTCCGCGACCAGCATCGGCGCGAGGCCGAGCGACGGCTCATCGAGCAGAATGACCTTGGGATTTGACATCAGCGCGCGGGCGATCACCAGCATCTGCTGCTCGCCGCCCGATAGATAGCCGGCCGATTGCTGGCGGCGCTCCTTCAGCACCGGAAAGCTCGCGTAAGCCCGTTCGATGCCGTCCCTGACCTTGCCGGGATCGCGCTGGCTGTGGGCGCCGGCGATCAGGTTTTCCTCGACCGACAGATTTTCGAAGACGCGGCGGCCCTCGAACACCTGCACGACGCCGTGCTTGACGACATCGAACGCCGGTAGGCGGTCGAGCCGCTCGCCGTCAAGCTCGACGCTGCCTTTGGTGACCTCGCCGCGCTCGGTGCGCAACAGGCCGGAGATCGCCTTCAGCGTCGTCGTCTTGCCCGCGCCGTTGGCGCCGAGGAGGGCCGTGATGTGGCCCTCCTCGGCGTTCAGCGAGACGCCCTTCAGCACCAGGATGACGCCGTCATAGACGACTTCGATGTTGTTGAGCGCCAGCATACCTCAGCGATACTCCACTTTCCGAGCGAAAGGGCGCCGGCAGGCCGGCGCCGCTCTCTATGCGCGGACCACGGGGGCTCGGTTGCTAGTTCGCTTTCACGGCGACCTGCTGCGCCGTCTGCGCCTCCTTCTCGACGACCAGGTCGCGATAGCCGCGGAACCACGGCGTCTTGGGCACGAAACCTTCGCCCTTGACCTGGAAGATGCGCACCCAGCCGCCGCCTTCATGATCGGCCTGGCTGATCGTGATCGGCGGCACCATCCCTCCGAGCTTGAAGTCCTTGATCATCTCGAAGCCCTTTGCCACATCGGTCGGCGTCGGCTTCTTGCCGTGCGTCAGCTTCAGCGCGTTGCGGATTGCGGTGACCCACACCGCACCCTGGAAAACGCCGCGGTTGTAGTAGACCGTGCTCGCCATCGCGTCGGGCGGCGCCTTCCCCTGCTTCTGGTAAAATGCCTTGATCTGGTTGATCACCGGGTAGTTCTCGCCGGCGCCGGCGAACTGCATCGTGTAGTAGCCCTGCGCGACGTTCCAGCCGCCGGCTCCGATGATGTCGGCTTCGCCCGAGGCCCACACCAGCGCGACCACCTTGTCCAGCGGATAGCCGTTCTGCTGCAGCCCCTTGATGACCAGCGCCGGCGATTTGCCGAAGGTGTGGTCGATCACAAAGTCGGGATGGAATTGCTGGGAGATCGCCAGCACCTGCGAGCTGACATCGACGCCCGGCGGCGGCACCGCGAAGGTCTGCAGCTGAAAGCCCTCGAGTTTGGACAGCTGCTCGATGATCGGTATCGGCTCGTGCCCGGCCGGGTTGTCGAAGAAGATATAGGCGATCTTCTTGCCTTTGAGACTGCCGCCCAACTGCTGCTTCGCGAATTGCACGGCCGCCGCCCCTTGCGACCAGTAATTGGCGGCGATCGGAAACAGATATGGGTAATACTTGCCGTCAGCGGAGGCGGCGATACCGAAACCGGGCGAAGTGCCGGGGATTTTGTCCTGCTCGAGCCGCTGGTTCAGTGCTTCGGTCTGCGGCGTGCCGTAGATCATGATGCCGACCGCGCCCTGCTGCTTGGCGTGCTCGTATTCCTCGATCGCTGGCGGCACCTGATATCCATGGTCGACCTCGTCGGCATCGATCTTCCAGCCGTCGATGCCGCCTTGCGCGTTGATCATGTCGATGTAGTCGTGCGTGCCCACGCAGAGATGGGTCCCGACCACCTGGGTCGGTCCCGTGCGGTCGCACTGCATGCCCAACAGGATCGTTTTGTCGGCGGCCTGTGCACAAGCCGCATAGCCGATCCCTATCGCCGCCCCCAACGCAAGGGCGAAGAACTTCGTCGATTGCGGTGTCATGACATTTCCTCCCATCGTTTTGCAGACGCTCCTCACTCAGTAGGAAAAAGGCCATATCCGGAAGTAATTCCGGATATTGCGCCACAGCCGGTTGAGCCCTTCCGGTTCGACGACCAGAAAGAAGATGATCAATCCGCCGAATAAGATCAATTGCAGGTTCGGCACGTTACGAAGAACGGCATCCTGGGAAAACACCATGCTCCCATAATGTTTTAGAAACAAGCGGGTGGCTTCCGGCAGGATC
Source organism: uncultured Alphaproteobacteria bacterium (assembly GCA_963789255.1). GTDB lineage: Bacteria > Pseudomonadota > Alphaproteobacteria > ATCC43930 > CGMCC-115725 > DATARH01. Next base: position 1,602,379 of record CAWBJW010000002.1, read on the forward strand.
GTGATGAAAACAGCGCCGAAGATCGCGCCGAGCACCGAGCCGAGCCCGCCGATGATGATCATCGCCAGGTAATTGATCGAGAACGTCGATCCCGAACTGCTCATAATTGGCGATGCCGTAGTAATAGGTGTAAAGGACCCCGGTGACGCCGGCATAGAACGACGAGATTGCGAACGCGTAAAGCTTATACCGGAAGATGTTGATGCCGATGATCTCGGCGGCGATGTCCTGGTCGCGAATGGCGATGAAGGCGCGGCCGATGCGGCTGCGCATCAGATTGAGGGTGGCGACGATCGCCAGCACGGCAAAGAACAACAGAAAAAAATAGAGTTCGCCCGGGGTCACCAGTTTGAAGCCGAAGACGCTCGGCGGCGGCACCTGGATCGAGGCCTCGATGCCACCGGAGATCCAGGTGATGTGGTTGATCATCCATTCAATGATGAACTGCGAGGCAAGGGTCGCGACCGCCAGGTAGATGCCCTTTATACGCAGCGACGGAATGCCGACGACGATGCCGATCAGCGCCGCCATCACCCCGCCGGCCGGGATCGCCAGCCAGAACGGCAGCCCGAGGCGGACGATCAGGTTGGCCGCAGTATAGGCGCCGACCGACATGAACGCGCCATGACCGACCGAGATCTGCCCGGTATAGCCGACCAGGATGTCGAGGCCGAGCGCCCCGACCACCGCGATCAGCACCAGGTTGAGCAGCGTCATCATGTAGGGGCTGAAGCAATAGGGCACCACAAACAAAAACAACGCCGCGATCGCGATCACGGCATAGCGCGCGATCGGCAGCGGGTAGAGCGCCATGTCGGCGGCGTAGCTCGTTTTGAAGATGCCGGTCTCGCTGTGGAACATGCTTATTCAGCCCATTGCCGCAATTGCCGTCGAAACCCTCACACGCGCTCGATGCGGCGCCGTCCGAACATTCCCTCCGGCCGCACCATCAACACCGCGATCATCAACAGATACGGCACGAAATCCTTGGTGCCGCCGCCGACCAGCGGATCGAGAAACCCGGCCGACAGCGCCTCGACGACGCCGACGATCAGCCCGCCGACGACAGCGCCGATGATCGAGTCGAGGCCGCCGAGGATCATGACCGGAAACACCTTGAGCCCGACCAGCGCCAGCTGGTTGTCAACCCCGAGCATGGCGCCCCACAACACGCCGCCCAACGCCGAGACGACGCCCGCCATCGCCCAGGCCAGCGCGAAATAGCGCCGCACGTTGATGCCCATCGCCATCGCCACCTGCTGGCTGTCGGCGACCGCGCGCATCGCCACGCCGACCCGGCTCTTCAGAAAGAACCAGCCGAAGGCGCCGAGAAACGCCAGGCTGACGCCGGCCCCGACGAGTTCGATCGGCGGCAGGATCAGGGGTCCGATGATCACCGGCGCGTTACCGACCGGCAGCGGGATCGTCTGGGTGCCGCCGCCGAACGCCATCGTCGCGACGCCGCGCAGCACGAACCCGAGACCGAGCGTCGCCATGATGACGGCGATGACCGGCCGCCCGATCAGCGGCCGCAGCACGACGCGTTCGAGGCCGAACGCAAAAACGACCATGCCGGCGATCGACAGGAGGGCGCTGATCCACCACGGCGCTCCGAGGAGATGGATCGCCCCCGCCGCCAGGAAGCCGGCGAACATGACGAATTCGCCCTGCGCGAAATTGATCGCGTCGGTCGCCTTGTAGATCAAGACGAAACCGAGCGCGACGAGCGCGTACATCGAGCCGACGAGCACGCCGTTGGCCACCAGGATCGCGATGAAACGCCACGGCAGGTCAAGCATAGGCAGGCTCGCGCGCAGCTTCCCCGGCCGCCTCCACATCGCCGATCGCGATGGTCGAGCGCAGCACCGCCTTGCGTCCGTCCTCGTAGGTGATCGCGGCGCTGACCTCGACATCGGCTGCGTTGCCGTAAAAGGCGTCGACGATCGCCGCGTATTTATCGGCGACAAAGCGGCGGCGGATCTTGCGGGTGCGGGTGATCTCGTCGTCGTCGGCGTCGAATTCCTTGTTCAGCACCAGGAAACGGCGGATCCGCATCGGCGCCGGCAGGCCCGCATTGCATTTGCGGACCTCGTCGCGGATCAGCTCGCGCACCTCGCCGCGGGCACAGAGATCCTGGAACGAGGTGTAGGCGAGGTTGTGCCGCTCGGCCCAGTTGCCGACGGTCGTCGCATCGATCGCGATGATCGTCGCGACAAACGGCCTTGTGTCGCCGAACACCACCGCCTCGCCGATATAAGGGCTGAACTTGAGCTTGTTCTCGACGAATTGCGGGGCGAACGAGGTGCCGTCATCGAGCTTGCCGACATCGCGCGCCCGGTCGACGATGACCAGGAGGCCCCGCCGGTCGAGAAACCCGGCGTCGCCGGTCTTGAGCCAGCCATCCTCGGTCAGCGCCTCGCGCGTCTCCTCGGGCTGCTTGTAATAACCCTGGAAGACACCACCGGAGCGGACCAGAACCTCGCCGGTATCGTCGATCCGCAGCTCGGCACCGGGGATCATTCGCCCGACCGTCTCGGGGTCAACCTCGCCGTTTTTCTGCACCGCGCACAACCCGGACAGCTCGGTCGCGCCGTAAACCTGCTTCAGGTTGACCCCGATGGCGCGGAAGAAGCGGAACGTGTCGGCGCCGAGCGGCGCGCCGCCGGTGTAGACCAGGCGCGCGCGGCGCAGCCCGAGCTGGTCGCGCAGCGGCGCATAGACGAGAAACTCGCCGATCGCCCGCCCTAGCTGCAATCCCGGCGACAGCTTCCGGCCGTCGGCCTCGCAGTTCTGGGCGCGCTCGGCGACCCCCCGGAAGAACGCGAAGACGCGGCGCTTCAACGGGCTGGCATCGCCGGCCATGATCATGATGCGGGTCAGCGCATTCTCCCACAGGCGCGGCGGCGCCAATGCGATCGTCGGCCCGAGTTCGCGGGTATCGCGTTCGAGCGTTTCCGGCTTTTCCGGGAAGTTGATCGCGAAGCCGACCTGCATGTGCAGCCCGAGCGAGAACAGCGAGTTTCCGACCCAGGCCATCGGCAGGTAAGAGAGGTGCTCATCGCTGGCCCGCAGGCCCTCGGTCGCCGCAAAGCCTTGCGCCGGCAGCAGCAGGTTGGCATGCGACAGCATGACGCCCTTCGGCCGCGACGTTGTCCCCGAGGTATAGGAAAACAGCGCGAGCTCGTCGGGTTCGCCGGCAGTGACCGCGGCCTCGACATAGTTCGGGTGGGCGGCGCCGAACTTCTGCCCGGCGTTTTGCATCGCCTCGAACGATCTCAGCATCGGCTCGTCGTAATTGCGCAAGCCGCGCGCATCGTCATAAACGATCAGCTTCAGATGCGGCAGCCGGTCCTTCAGCGACAGGACCTTGTCAACCTGCTCCTGGTCCTCGGCGACGATGACCGAGGTCTCGGCGTGGTCGAGCACGTAGGCCAGCTCGCTGGCAATCGCGTCCTGGTAGACCGGCACGGCGATGCCGCCGAGGCTCATCGCGGCAAGCTGCGCGAAATAGAGCCGCGGTCGGTTCTCGCCGATAACCGACAATTTGTCGCCGCGCGCGAAGCCCTCGGCGGCAAGGCCGAGCGCGAAACCGTGCACCTCCTGCCAATAGCGCCGCCAGCCTGCAGGGCTGCCAGATACCGAGGTCTTTCTCGCGCATGGCCGGCCGGTCGGGCGTCTGCCCGGCATGGCGGCGGAGCAGTTGCGGCAATGTGTAGCCGGCTGTCATGCCGCTTGTTCCCTGGGATCGCCGGCGCCGAGATAGGCGTGGATGACGGCCGGGTCGCGCTGCACTTCGGCGGGCGTCCCCTCGGCGATCTTGCGGCCGCGGTCGAGCACCGCGACCCGGTCGGAAATGTCCATTACCACCGCCATGTCATGCTCGATCAGGATGATCGTCGTGCCCCATTGCTCGTTCACGTCGATGATGTAACGGGCCATGTCTTCTTTCTCTTCCTGGTTCATCCCGCCCATCGGCTCGTCGAGCAGCAACAGCTTTGGCTCGAGCGCCAGCGCGCGGCCCAGCTCGACGCGCTTTCTGAGACCGTAGGCGAGCCCGCTCGTCGGCTGTTTGCGCAGGTCCTGCAATCCGAGGAAGTCGATCAGCTCCTCGACGCGGGCCCGGTGCGCCACTTCTTCCCTCTGCGCCAGGCCCCAATAGACAAAGGACGCCAGGACGCCGGATTTCATCCGCACATGACGCCCGAGCATGATGTTGTCGAGCACCGTCATGCCGCTGAACAGCGCGATGTTCTGGAAGGTGCGCGCGATCCCCAGTGCTGCGATCTCGGCCGGCCGGAAGCGCGTCGTGTCGGTGCCCGCGAACGTGATCGAGCCGGTATCCGGCCGGTAGAAGCCGCTGATCATGTTCAACAGCGAGGTCTTGCCGGCGCCGTTCGGCCCGATGATCGCGGCGATGGCGCCGCGCCGGACCGACAGTGATACATCCTCGACCGCCCGCACGCCGCCGAACCGCTTCGACACGCCGGTGGCGGCGAGCAGCACCTCATCGGAGGAAACCGCCGCTCGCGTGGTGGCACCAAGGGCCATGCTGTCCTGGTTCCTCCCGTAGAAATCCGGCGCCGTATGCAGCGTCGTTATGGCAGGCATGATGCTGACGCAAACACGATAATGCAACCAGTTACGTGGCCGACACCGACCCCATCGCAACGCTTGCCGACAGGCTGCGCATCGTGAAACGATCCGGTTATGACAAAAGCGCCCGTGCAGGGTCCTGTGCCGGTCACGCTGCTGACCGGCTTTCTCGGAAGCGGCAAAACGACCCTGCTGCGCCGCGCCCTGACGGCTCCGGCCTTTTCCGACACTGCCGTCGTCATCAACGAGATCGGCGCCGTCGCGATCGACCATTATCTGGTCGATTTCGTCGAAGGCGCCGTGCTCGAATTGCCGGGCGGTTGTTTGTGCTGCGCGGTGCGCGAGGACCTGGCGCAGACCTTGCGCGGCCTGATCGAACGGCGCGACAGGGGCGAGATCCGCCGGTTCCGCCGGATCGTCATCGAAACCAGCGGGCTCGCCGATCCCGCCCCGATCCTGTTCACGCTCGGTACCGATCCGCTGCTCGATCAGCGCCTGCGCCTTTCCCGGGTGGTGACGGTGGTCAACGCGGGCGCCGGCATCGCGACGCTCGACCGTTTTTCGGAGGCGGCGCGGCAGGCCGCGGTCGCCGACACCCTGGCGATTTCGAAGACCGATCTGGCGCCGTTCGGCGACGCGCTCGCCCTGCGTCTTGCTGCGCTCAACCCGGACGCCGAGCGCATCATCGCCGCGGCGGCGGACCCGGCTGCGGTGCTGTTCGCCGGGTCGCGGCACAGCACCGGCACGATCCCGTCGTCGAGCGCCGATCATTCGCACGGCCTCGCCGCGTTTACGATCATGCTGGAAGGGGCGATGAGCCGGCTCGAATTCGCCCGCGCGCTCGGCGGGCTGGCGCAGGCGCGCGGCAACGATCTGCTGCGGGTCAAGGGGGTTGTCGCCTTCGCCGACCGTCCGGACCGCCCCGCCATCGTCCAGGCGGCGCAGCATGCGATGTTCGCGCCCGAATGGCTCGACGACTGGCCCGCCGATGGAGCTTGGGATGACCAGCGCAGCCGCCTCGTCTTCGTCGTGCACGACATCGCGCCCGAAGAAATTCTCGAGCGCTTCGCCTTTGCCTCGCCCACCCTTCTCGAACCGCGACCGTCTCGGCTGCAAGCGGGCCGAACGCTCGCGGTCCCGACCGAAATCCCCGCATAAAGGAAGCGCACATGCTCGACATCGTCATCTCCGGCGGCCTGGCGGTCCTGCCCTCGGGGCCCGAGCCGGCCGATATCGCGATTGCCGGCGACAAGATCGCCGCGATCGCCGCGCCGGGCAGCCTCGCCGCGATCGGCGCCGGCCGCACGATCGACGCCACCGGGCAGATCGTCATCCCAGGCGGCATCGACCCGCATGTCCATTGCCGCTGGCCGATGCCGGTTCCGGGCGTTACCCAGCATGCGATGACCGACGGGCCGGACCGGGTCAGCCAGGCGGCGCTGTTTGGCGGCACCACGACGATCATCGATTTCGCGCTGGTCGATGGCGGCATGACCGTGCAGCAGGCGATCGAGCGCCGGCAGCAGGAATGGGCCGGCGACTGCTATTGCGACTACGCCTTTCACACGATGGTGCAGGGCAAGATCGCGCCCGAGCTCCTGGGACAGCTTACCGAAGCGGTGCAGGCCGGCCACCCGAGCGTCAAGATGTTCACGACCGACATCACGCCCTCGCGCAAGGGCCGCATGGTCCTGTTCGGCGACATCTGGGAGGTGCTGAAGGTCTTGGCGAAAGAGGGCGGCATCGCGGCGATCCACGCCGAGGACAACGACATTGTCATGCACATGTACGAAAAGCTGATCCGCGAGGACCGCGCCGGCTTCGAAAGCATGGCCGAGGTGCACAACACGCTGTCGGAGGACCTGTCGTTCAACCGGGTGATCCGGCTCGCTTCCAACATCGCCGGCGCGGCGCTCTACATGATGCACACCTCGGCGGCGACCGGGGTCAGGGCGATCGCCAACGCGCGCGCCAGGGGCGTGCCGATCTACGGCGAAACATTGCACCAGTACCTGATGTACACGGCCGAGGACTATAAAAAGCCCAACGGTCAAATCTATCACACCTATCCCTCGCTCAAATTCCAGGAAGATCACGACGCCTTATGGGCGGCGACCGATCACGGCGCGATCCAGACCGTCGCGACCGACGAGATCTGCTGCCCGCTGCGCATCAAATTGCAGGGACGCCGCATCGACGATACGACCGGCGGCAATGCCGGGGTCGAGCCGCGGCTGTCGCTGATCTACACCGAGGCGGTCGAGAAGCGCGGCTACGGGCTCGCTGATTTCGTCGGCCTCGTCTCGTCGAACGCGGCGAAGATCATGGGTCTCTATCCGAAGAAAGGCACGCTCGCGGTCGGCTCGGACGCCGACATCGTCGTCCTCGACACGCGCCGGCGCCACGTCGTGCATGCCGCCGAGATGCACGAGGCGGATTATTCGCCGTGGGAAGGCCGCGACCTCGCCGCCTGGCCAAGCCTGACCATGCTGCGCGGCAAGATCGTCGTCGAAGGCGGCGCGCTGACGGGCGACCTCAAGGACGGGAAGTTCCTCTCCCGCAAGGTGCCCGAGGAGATCCGGGCGCGGCCGGCGGTTTGACAATCAATTCATTATACCAGCCGGATAAAGCGGCTACCTCTCCTGGCCGTCATGGCCGGGCTTGACCCGGCCATCCACGACGTTGAATTTCTGACAAAAATGGGACGTGGATGCCCGGATCAAGTCCGGGCATGACGAGGCATTGGTATCAGCCCCGCCGCGGCGGCTCGATCGGCATCGTCGCGATGCCGCTCCAGGCGACGGGCGCGCCGGCCTTCTCCGCCGCCTCGGCCGGCGGCAATGACGCATCCCAATGCACCGCCAGGAAACGGCGGCCTGTCGCCGCGCCGGCCGCATCGGAGACCAGCCAGACGAGCGGTGGGGCCATGATTTCCGGCTGGATCATCTGCGTTCGCTCAAAGCCCGCTTCCGGCGGCACCATCGCGGTATTGGTGACGCCGCCCGGCACCAGCACATTGACGGTGACGCCGCTGCCGTCGAGATCCTTGGCCATGATCGCCGAAAACGCCTCGAGCGCGGCCTTAGAGGGTCCGTAGGTTGGCGAGCCGCTGCGGATCATCGTGCCGAGGCTCGTCGTCACGTTGACGATGCGGCCCCATTTCGCCTCGATCATGTCGGGGACGACCGCCTGCGCGAGCAGCAGCGGCGCCGTCGTGTGCACCGCCACGAAGCGGCGCCAGTCGTCTGCCGTGATCTCCCAGAAACGGATCGGGCGCTGCCAGTTGTCGGCTCGCAGGGTTGCCTGGCCGATCCCGGCATTGTTGACGAGAATGTCGATCTTGCCGAAATGGCTGCGCGTCTCTCTGACGATGTCGGCCGCCGCCGCGTCGCGGCCGAGATCGGCCGCGATCGTCAACAGCGCCGCTGCGTTGCCCGGCTCGCGCGCCCGCGCGGCGAGAACGGCAAGCCCCTCCGCCGTGCGGTCCACCGCGGCGACCCGCAGGCCGGCGCCCAGGAGACCCATCACCAGCGCCCGGCCGATGCCGCCGGCCGCCCCGGTCACGATCGCCACTCGTTGCGATTCGCTCATTGCATTCCCCGCTGTTAGCCTGTGCGATGCAGCCAGTCTACGCCAATTCCCCTCGGACCGGCGCATGGCGAACGAAAGCGCCGATTTCCGCCTTTTGCCGGCCACCGCGCCGATTGCGAGCCGGCGATCTGCCCGCTGTTTTCGCTGTTATCTGCAGGAAATCTACAGCCAATGCCGATCTCAGCCGCGCCATCGCCGGGGTTCGAGGAGTCGCAGAGCGGGTTTACAGCGACGGCGGTCGGGTCGTGGGGCGACACGGGCATCGGCGGCATGTTGGATGCTGCAAGCAATTTGTCAATAAATTTAATTGCGCCATGATAGAGCGTCGCGGCTGGGGCTTTAGGGAAGACCGCCGCCGCGGCATTCGGGGGATGCCGACGGATCAAGTCCGTGGGCTGAAGGCGCACGCGGTCAAGTCGGCAAACCGATTCCACTTGAGCGAACTCTGCACTTAGTCTAACGGGTCAGCCCGCATGAAGCGGACCGCGTTTCTCGTCAACACCGCGAGGGGCGGCATCGTTGACGAGAAGGCGCTCTTCGACGCGCTTAGCCGCAACCAGCTCGCCGGCGCCGCGCTCGATGTTTTCGATCAGGAGCCGACCCCGGTCGACAACCCGCTGTTGAAGCTCAAGAACTTCATCGCCGCGCCGCACGTCGCCGTGACCAGGGAGGCGGTCGACCGCATGGCGATCGTCACCGTGCAGAACCTGCTCTCGGTCCTCGACGGCAAGACCAACCGCGAGAACGTCGTCAACAAGGAGGTGCTGGGGTAGAGCGCGCGGCCGGCAACCTGCGGCGGCGGCTCAGGCCTGCTTGGCTTCGATGATCGAGCGGCGGATCGCGCGGGTGCGGGCGAAGCGCTCTTCGAGCGCGTCGGCTTCGCCCCAACGGATCGCGCGCTGCAACGCGGTCAAATCCTCGGTGAAACGCTGCAGCATCTCGAGCACCGCTTCGCGATTGGCGAGGAAGATGTCGCGCCACATCACCGGGTCGGATGCCGCGATGCGGGTGAAATCGCGGAACCCGCCAGCGGAAAACGCGATGACCTCGGATTTGAGGCTGTCTTCGAGGTCGGTCGCGGTGCCGACGATCGTGTAGGCGATCAGATGCGGCAGGTGCGAGGTCATCGCCAGCACCTTGTCGTGATGGTCGGCTGCCATCGTGACGACCCGCATGCCGGCCCCTTCCCACAGCGCGGCGATCCTGGCGACGGCCGCGGGCGCGGTCTCCGGCGGCGGCGTCAGGATGCACCAGCGGTCGCGGAACAATTCGGCAAACCCAGCCTCAGGCCCGGAATGCTCGGTGCCGGCGACCGGATGACCCGGGACGAAATCGACGTGGGCTGGCAAAAGCGGCGCCAGATCGCGGATTGCCGCGCCCTTGACCGAGCCGACATCGGTGACGATGGCGCCGTTGCGCAATGAGGGCGCGATCCGCCGGCCGATCTCGGCATAGGCCGACAGCGGCGTCGCGATCACAACCAGATCGGCGCCCGCCACCGCCGCGGCCGGGTCGTCGGTCGTCTCGTCGGCCAGGTCGAGCCGCCGCGCCGTTTCCAGGGTCTCGGCGCGGCGTGCGCAGGCGACGATGACGGTGCCGGGGCTGTCGCGCCGCAACACCCGGGCAAGCGACGATCCGATCAGTCCGATCCCGATCAGCGCCACCCGGTCGAACAACCCGGCGCTCATGGCCCGGCCATGAACTCGGCCAATGCCGCCGCCACGATCTCCATTTCCTCGCCGGTGCCGATCGTGATCCGGATGTGCGTTGGCAGCCCGTATGCGCCCATCTGGCGGACGAGGATGCCGCGCGATTGCAGAAAGGCGAAAGCGGCGTCCGCATTATGGCGCGGATCGTCGGGAAAGCGCGGCAGCACGAAATTGCCGACGCTCGGCGTCAGCGCCAGCCCGATTGCGGTGAGGCGCTCGGAGAGCCACGGCAGCCAGCGCTCGTTGTGGGCGCGGCCGCGCGCCAGTGCGGCGACGTCCTCGACCGCGGCGACCCCGGCGGCGAGGGCCGGCGCGCTCACGTTGAACGGCCCGCGGATGCGGTTCAAGACATCGGCGATCGCCGGCGGGCAGTAGGCCCAGCCGAGGCGTAACCCGGCAAGCGCGTAAATCTTGGAAAAGGTGCGCAACATCACAACGTTTTCCGCCCGGTTGACCAGCGCGATCCCGGGTTCGTAGTCGTTGCGGTTGACGAATTCGGCATAGGCGGCGTCGATCGCCAACACGACGTTGCGCGGCAGCCCGGCATGCAGCCGCGCCATCTCGTCGGCCGACAGATACGTCCCGGTCGGGTTGTTCGGGTTGGCGACAAAGACGATGCGGGTGCGTTCGTTGATGCGCGCCAGAAACCCGTCGACATCGGCGGTCAAATCCCGCTCGGGAACGGCAACCGGGGCGGCGCCGACCGCCCTGGCGCCGATTGGATACATCAGGAAGCCGTGCCGGCTGTAGAGCACCTCGCTGCCCGGGCCGGCATAGGCGCGCAGCAACAGCCCGATCAGCTCATCCGACCCGGAGCCGCACACGATCCTGTCGGGGTCGAGCCCGTGATGGCGGCCGAGCGCAGCGCGCAGTTCCGCCGCGCTGCCGTCGGGATAGCGGTGGATCTCCTCGGCCAGCGCCCGATAGGCGGCGATCGCCTTCGGGCTCGGGCCCAGCGCGCTTTCGTTCGAGGCCAGGCGGATCGGCCGCAGCTCCCCGGGAGCCTTCGATTCGCCGCCGATATAGGGCGCGATATCGAGGATGCCCGGGCCGGGGGCCGGGGCGGTCGCGGTCGTCATCGGCTCAACCCTTTACGACGGCGGCGCCGGGCGCCGGGGTAAAGCTGGAGAACTGCGGCGGCGCAAGCTCGGCCGCGGAAAGCGGCACGGCGTACCCGCCAAACCGCAGGAACCGGTAGAGGGCCGGCCCGAGTTGCGCGCGGAAGCGGTCGAGGCGCGGATCGGAAACCGGCACGAAACCGTCGATCTCGATCAGGGTATTCACCCCCTCCGCGTGCTCGCACGACGCCATGAAGGTGCAGGCGAGGTCAAGCGCCGACAAGGTCGAGAACATGCGGCCGCGGCTGATGTCGGGCGCGTTTTCGGTGGCGAAGAGGGTGCGGTCCCGGCCGGTCTCCTGTTCGGCGCCGCGCCCGATCGCAAGCGCGTCGCCGGCATCGAAGCGGGCGTTGCCGCGCGCGCCGAACGGCAGCCGGGCGATGACATGCGGCGCATCTTCGCGGGTCGACAAGAGATGCCGCCACCAGGGGTCGGGCTCCTCTTCCTGCGGCATCGGCAGCACGCCAATCGCGGCCTGGCCCTCGGTTACCGCGCGGATGACCTGTCCGGTCGAGCCGAACGCCAGTATCGGCGTGTGGCTGCCGTAATGGTCGCGCGCGATGTCCCAGAAACCCTGCGCTTCGGGCGGGGCGTAGACGGCGATTGTGACGCTGCCTTGCAGCCGCACGGTCGCGGCGAGCAGCTCGCGCCACATCCGCACCAATGTCGCCGGCGGAAACGCGCCATGATTGCGGGCAATCAGGCGGCGGATGATTTCGGCCTCGCGCGCCGGCTGGTGCGCGGCAACCCCGCCGTCGTTGCGCTTGTGCGCCGCGACGCGCGACACGATGTCTATGCGCTCGATCAGCAGGTCCTCCAGCCTGTCGTCAATCTCGTCGATGCGTCGGCGCAGCTGTTCGAGGTCGGACGGGATATCTGACATGGTTTCGATCGCTGCTGGGATGGACGATAGTAGTAGAGTTCCGGATCGGCAAAATCAAAGAAAACGTTGACATGACAGGCTCCCGATCCGTGCCAGCCGAGCCGTGCCGCTCTACGAGGACGTAGAGGGCTTTCCAGAGCGACGCTTATGCCGCTTTGGTAGCTGCGCCCGGGCCGGCGCAGAACCCAACCTGTTGATAGCGTCGGCGCTTGCTTCTCGGGCCGGCGCATGATACTCAGAGTCATCTATCGTGGACGCAGAGGGATAAAGGCCTGACCGTGGCGCTCCAGCTAAGTTTCGATCCTGAGGCTCTTTCTCTCGAGCAAACAGGCCCGGAGGTATCACCACGATTTTCAGCGATCCACGTTTCATCCTCAACGTTTAAAGCTGGCCTCGCAGCGAACATCCATCGCTGGTTCAGACTTACACCGAGCTTCGGCCCTGAACTAGTGCACGAGATGCTCGACAGGTTGAACACTGCACCGACTGATTACGTGCTTGATCCATTTTCGGGAGCGGGGACTACTGCCATCGAGTGCAGCCTAGAAGGACTAAATTCTTTAGGATTTGAGATAAATCCACTTCTGCATTTTGTAGGTAAAATATCGATCCATTGGAATCTCGATGAACAGGCTTTGGAAACCGGGCTTGCGAAAATACAGACTGAGTTCGCGTCGCTAAGGCCCCGTGTTACTTTTGATAATCTCAGACAGCATGGGCTTGAGATACCCTCGATCCACAATCCGACAAGGTGGTGGAGACCGGATGTCCTGACAGATATTTTGATAATCAAGCACTCGATCATGAAGTGCGAGAATGCACACGTGCGAGACTTCTTTAAACTTTGCCTAGCAGGCGTCCTTGTTCCCGATCTTACCAACATCACATTGGGCCGGTTGCAGCTTCATTTTATCGACCGATCACGGGACAAAATTGATGCGCTGAGCACTTTTGTGCAGCATGCAAAAAGAATGATTGGCGATATTGAAAGTGCAAGGGATGCCCTATCCAGTTTCGGTTCTGCTGAGGTGCTCCTTCAGGATAGCACGGATGTACGGAATTTATCGCCCAAACGGCGCATCAACTGCGTAATCACGTCACCACCTTACCCGAATCGTTATAGCTACGTGTGGAACACTCGCCCGCACCTCTTCATGCTCGATCTAATCAGCACCGGAAAGGCTGCCACTGAGATTGATCGCAGGACAATTGGTGGAACATGGGGGAGCGCTACGTCGGAGTTGATCAAGGGTGTCGTCGCGCCCATTTCTGAGCGGATCGGGGACATATTAGAACCAATTGTTGCCGAAATTCGCGAACGGGATAACTTAATGGCAAACTATGCAATGTATTATTTCAACCGCTTAGCGCAACACATCCTGTCAATAGATAGGTTGATGAGCCCCTCAGCCTCGCGTCGCCTATGTCGTCGGCAATTCATGGCTCAAAGATGTTTACATTGAGACTGACGTATTGTTGGGAAAGATGTTCGAGGCTTTGGATGTAGGATATGCGGTCTTTGACATACATAAATTCCGGCGACGGCATAGTGGGAAAAATCTCTTTGAATCAATCGTGTACGCAAAGAAGGTGACTTATACCAAATCCCGCTGATTAGAACCGATGGGCCCAATCGCGCAGGCCGATCGACATGATAGTCCATGGCCGGTCAACGAGCTTGTTCCAGGCATGACAGCAGTGATCGAGGATGTCGCCGTACGACTGGAAGACCCGGTTGGAGAGCCAGTTGTCGCGCATGTACTGCCAGATGTTTTCGACCGGATTGAGTTCCGGCGACTTCGGGGGCAGCGGCATCAGGGTGATGTTGTCGGGGATGTCGAGCTTGGCGGAGAGGTGCCAGCCGGCCTGATCGAGCAGCAGGACGGCATGGGCGCCCGGTGTAACCGTTCGGGAGATTTCGGCCAGGTGCAGCGCCATCGCGGCGGTATTGCAGCGCGGCAGGATGAGGCCGGCGGCAGTCCCCTTGGCCGGACAGATCGCGCCGAAGATATAGGTCGAGCGCGTTCTCTGATCGTGGGGTGCCGAGGGCCGCGTCCCGCGCCGTGCCCATCGCCGGGTGATCTTGTTCTTCTGGCCGATCCGGGCCTCGTCTTGAAACCAGATCTCTATCGGCTTGCCGGCCGCGTCGCGCTTGGCAATCACGTCGAGGCTCTCGGCGAAGTTTTTTTGAACGCCGCCAGGGCCTCGCCATCCTGGGCGTGGTGCCGGGGTCGCGCCGACAGCTTGCGCAAGCCCAGAGCGCGCAATTCGCGGCTCAGCGTCTGCTTGCTGATCGAGATGCGGAATTCCTCGAACACCCATTGCGCCAGATCGACCAGCCGCCAGCGGACAACGCCGTGAACCGCCGGGATCGGACCGCTCTCGACGATCTCCAGCAACGCTTGCCGGTGCGCTTCGGTGAGCAGCGGCGCGTTGCCCGGGGCCTTGCCGTTCACCAAGCCAGGCGGCCCCTCGGCGTTGAAAGCCAACACCCAGTCCCGCACCGTTTGCAGCCCGACGCCACCCATCTTGGCGGCCTCGGTGCGAGATCCGCCGTCATAGATCGCCGCCAGAGCCAACAAGCGTCGGGTCTGAGCGGCATCCACAGACCGCTTCGCCAGATCGCGCAATCCTACCGCGTCGTAACCCTCCCGAAGGCGAACCGCTGCCGCCATGGCAAACCCCCTCTCGTTTGCCACGGTGAATCACATTCTCCTCGCCTTGGGAATCCCCTACGTGAGTCGCGCTCGGAGGGACTTGGTATTAGGCCGACTTCACCATTGCGATGACGGGACCAAGCTGAGCCGAGCGGCTTATACCAAATCCCGCTGATTAGAACCGATGGGCCCAATCGCGCAGGCCGATCGACATGATAGTCCATGGCCGGTCAACGAGCTTGTTCCAGGCATGACAGCAGTGATCGAGGATGTCGCCGTACGACTGGAAGACCCGGTTGGAGAGCCAGTTGTCGCGCATGTACTGCCAGATGTTTTCGACCGGATTGAGTTCCGGCGACTTCGGGGGCAGCGGCATCAGGGTGATGTTGTCGGGGATGTCGAGCTTGGCGGAGAGGTGCCAGCCGGCCTGATCGAGCAGCAGGACGGCATGGGCGCCCGGTGTAACCGTTCGGGAGATTTCGGCCAGGTGCAGCGCCATCGCGGCGGTATTGCAGCGCGGCAGGATGAGGCCGGCGGCAGTCCCCTTGGCCGGACAGATCGCGCCGAAGATATAGGTCGAGCGCGTTCTCTGATCGTGGGGTGCCGAGGGCCGCGTCCCGCGCCGTGCCCATCGCCGGGTGATCTTGTTCTTCTGGCCGATCCGGGCCTCGTCTTGAAACCAGATCTCTATCGGCTTGCCGGCCGCGTCGCGCTTGGCAATCACGTCGAGGCTCTCGGCGAAGTTTTTTTGAACGCCGCCAGGGCCTCGCCATCCTGGGCGTGGTGCCGGGGTCGCGCCGACAGCTTGCGCAAGCCCAGAGCGCGCAATTCGCGGCTCAGCGTCTGCTTGCTGATCGAGATGCGGAATTCCTCGAACACCCATTGCGCCAGATCGACCAGCCGCCAGCGGACAACGCCGTGAACCGCCGGGATCGGACCGCTCTCGACGATCTCCAGCAACGCTTGCCGGTGCGCTTCGGTGAGCAGCGGCGCGTTGCCCGGGGCCTTGCCGTTCACCAAGCCAGGCGGCCCCTCGGCGTTGAAAGCCAACACCCAGTCCCGCACCGTTTGCAGCCCGACGCCACCCATCTTGGCGGCCTCGGTGCGAGATCCGCCGTCATAGATCGCCGCCAGAGCCAACAAGCGTCGGGTCTGAGCGGCATCCACAGACCGCTTCGCCAGATCGCGCAATCCTACCGCGTCGTAACCCTCCCGAAGGCGAACCGCTGCCGCCATGGCAAACCCCCTCTCGTTTGCCACGGTAAATCACATTCTCCTCGCCTTGGGAATCCCCTACGTGAGTCGCGCTCGGAGGGACTTGGTATTATTAGATAGGTGATCAAATTGAAGCCTGTGAGTTCGTCAAGCAGATCAACGGTCTCGTTCCCGGCAACGATGACCCATGACCGCCTAAGGCGCGTGATTGCCCCTCTGGCATTGCTTATACTGAAGGTGCCCATGACGGGGACGGCTCCCAAAGCTCGAAATCGCTTCCGCCATGTGCTCGTCTTTCTGAATGAGCGTATCGTCGTTCTTGCCGTACCGTCCCCTCAGTTCAAAGCCTACCCCGTCGGCATTGAATGGCTTTTGGAGGTGCTGGGCCAGCTTGGCGGCAACGGCCCTCACGCGCCTGCCGCGCTCAGGCGTGAGTTCAGAAGCGAGGATCACCCCATCCGTTTCCTCGATTTCAACCGTGTTATTCGATCTGATTTCGACCTTCTTAAGTAGCTGTTCCTTGCTTAAGCCGAAGGCATCAGCGAGGATAATTTTTGCTGCTTTGTCCGTGAAGCGTCCCAGATTGGTCGCGCAGGAATTGGCAAAGCCTGCCGCCCAGCGTTTTCGCGTGAATGATATATCGGTCAGTCCGAATAGTTCAAATATTGGGTCTCCAAGATGGTTCTCATGGAGAGCGTCAAGAGGGTTCCGTTCTGCATAACTTAAAATCAGATTAATATGATAGGTAAGCACGTCATCCAGATCGCGCTCGATTTTCGTGGAGTTCGAAGCCGTGGAAGTAACCATGCTTATCCGGTTGACGCCTAATGCTACAAGATGTTGATTTGCAGCCGCGTATTAGAAAGCACTTCTGCTTCCTTTGCAGCCATTTTGGTAAATGTATTGGTAAGCACGAACTACACGATCACTCTCGGTTGTGTATAGCTTCAGCGTAAATGAGTCGGATCGCCGTGGTCGAACCAAACCCTGTAGTTGCTCTTGCTGCTCACGCGACATTACGGGGTTCGTGGTATCGACATTGTAGGAGCCGGTGAACTCGTAGACTGTTGCCGCACCACGTAGTTCGACCTGAACCCAAGGCCCTGCAATATTATGCCAAGGCTGAATCGATATCCGATCGACCTGCACGTTGTTTAGGTGGAAGACCTCCCCGGTAAAGTGCCCGCCTTCGTTCTTCGCGTTGATCATGAAGACGCAATTGGCCTGATCGACTACCCGGACAGGGCTACCATCACTGCCGGTGAGCGCAAACGCCACGGCATTCATGAAGGGGTTTGTCTCCGCGAAGGCTGATGGCGCGGCACAGAGCGTGGAAGCAATGAGAACGACTGTTCGTGCGCATGAGCCAATCGCCATGCCAGCGGTTCCCTACTTGGTAGCCTCGATTAGCGCGGCGACGATCGGGAACAGCACTTCCACCATCGGCAGCGTCTGCGTCTTCGTGAACTCATACCGGATCAGGGCATCCCGATCGTGGTATTCGTTGATCCAGGCGAGAAACTTGTCCGCGTCGGGCACTGATAGCCGCAAGCCGTGCTGTTGGGCCGTCGCGTAGAGATTGACGAGGTTATGGCCGAACGGGCGTTTCTTTAGGTTTGCGATCGTGAGGCCCTTGCCGATCAGGAAGGCTTTAAGGGCCAATTCGATCGCGTGGAATATCAAGACATATTGAGGCGGCCCGTCAGTCGGCGTAACCCGTAGGGCCACGTTGTAGAATTCGCCTGCCCCGCACCAGACCGCGTGGTGCAGCCCTTTGGGGGTGCTCACATCCGTATCAGGCAGCACCAGCCGGGTTCCGGTTGATTGTTGGACACGCCAGGGGTCAATTTCGTCGTCATCAATCGTGGTCAAATGGTCGCCTCCCGGCATTGCAGCCCTAAATACGTCCATGACAGACCTTTATCCACTTGAGATCAGCGAGACGCCACCCGTTCCGACCGAAGAAATCGACACCGATTGGCCCGAGAAGGGAACGCCGGAATATGCAGAAAGATGGCGACAGTCGATGCGCCAACTGGCCGAGCTTGGTGTGCCGATCCCCAAAAGCTGGTTCACCAAGACTTGACGTTCTCGATCATCCCGTCGATATCGCCGACCATTTCCGCAGGCTGACCCCCGCGAGTTTTGATTTCCTCAAGCTCGGCAACAATGTCATCCCTCGATATGGCACCGTTCTTGACGAGAGCTTTTCCAATCGCGGCGATCCAGACGAACACGTGGGTAAGTTCGTCGTGGGTAACAGCATCTCCTGGTTCGGCCATGTTGATCCTCCGCTAAGCTACCATCTGACTGCATTTCTGGTGCTGCCACTCACCTGAGTATAGACCCTCATACGTCGGCCCGGCAGTCCGCCCACCAATGCCAAGCAACGACCGGAACGAGTTGAACGGATAGAACCGCCGGTTAAATCGAAAGGCAAACTCGTTCAAATACGCCTGCAAGTGCTGGGGGCTGACGCCGTGGTGGCAGCCCTTCAACCACGTTTTGAGATTCGAGAAAGCGATGTGAACAAGCGGCAGGTAGTCGTCAATCATGTCGGGATCACCGGAAACGGCAACCGGCAGATGGCGATAGCCGTGATCCGGCAGGGTCGAATAGGCAGGCCATGCGTCCGTCACGATGACGGCTCCCGGCTCGACCGCCGCCTCAACAAATCCCACCAGCGACTTCGCCGACCGATCCGGCACAACCTCAAGCCGGATGCGGCCAGCGTAGCGGCCATTTCGGCGAGGCACCGCCCCTTTGACCTTTGGTTTGCGCTTACGGACTTCCACGGCGCAGGCGACAAGCGTTTTGTCGTGGACGCCTCGACCTTCGCCACGGGTCGCGCCGCCGACAAGGCTTTCGTCAACCTCGACATGAACGTCCGGGGCACCGCCGATCCGATCTCGGTCAGGCCGAACCATCCCGGCCCTCAACTTGTGGAGGATTTGGAACGCCGTCTCGTATCGCTTCAACCCAAGCTGGCGTTGAAACTGGACTGCCGACATGCCGGGCGTATGCGTCGAAACCAGATAGGCAGCCCAGAACCACACGGATAGTCGGGTATGAGAATCCTGCATGACCGTCCCGGCCATGATCCGGTTGTCGCGCTTGCACTTCCGGCAGACCAGGACGTGCGGGCGGCCCTTGAACCGATAGGGTTCGCCAGCTTCACCGCACCAACCGCAGACAAAGCCGGTCGGCCAGCGGATCGCCTCAAGATAAGCGGCGCAGGCGAGATCGTCAGGGAATAGTTCTTGGAACTCAGGTAGCGATCCGGGGAAGGGCAGATCGCCGCCTTGGGGGAAGGCGACGGCAGACATGAGGGGGCATCCTTTCAGCCTCGATACTACCAGTAGCGTGTTTAGGTGTCAACCGGATAAGCATGGAAGTAACCATTGAGAGGCTCAACGTTTAAGTAATTCGTCGGCTGAGACAGAAAGAGCGCGCGCAATTTTATGAATATTAATAAGGCTTACGTTCCGCTCTCCTCGTTCGACGCCGCCAATGTAGGTGCGATCTAGCTCGCAAGCCAAGGCCAGAGCTTCTTGGGACAGGCCGCTCTCTTGGCGAATTGCCCGCATTCGTGCCCCAAAGTTTTGTTTGATTTTTTGCTCGTCGAAATCGTTCGGCATTTTTGAATGCCAGCATTCTTGATGACGTGGAGTCCACGGACTTTGCGTACCATTTTAACGCGATCTTTCAGAAAGCCAGTTGCCCGACTCGGACCGCATCCCGAAAATCAAAGAAAACGTTGACATGTCTGGTTCCCGATCCATAGCTAGGCGCTTACTCGCAATCCTGGCCCAGAGCGCCCCCGGGAGCGCCCCTTGTCGATCCTGACTGCACCTCGGTTACGGCGCCCCGGCCAAGGCTGGCCCGGGTACAGCCTCGCGATCGACGAGAAGTTGCGGCTCGATTGCGGGGTCGAACTCGGTCCGTTCACGATCGCCTATCAGACCTACGGCAAGCTCAACCCGGAGCGCAGCAACGCCGTCCTGATCTGCCACGCCCTGACGGGCGACCAGTATGTCGCCGACCCGCATCCGATCACCGGCAACCCGGGCTGGTGGACGACGCTGGTCGGCCCGGGCGGGGTGCTCGATACCGAGCGGTATTTTCTGATCTGCGCCAATGTGCTCGGCGGCTGCATGGGCACGACCGGCCCCAAGGAAATCAACCCGGCAACCGGCGAACCCTGGGCGCTCGACTTTCCGGTGATCACGATCCGCGACATGGTGCGGGCGCAGAAGCTTGTCGTCGAACATCTCGGCATCGACCGGCTGTTTTGCGTGATCGGCGGTTCGATGGGCGCCATGCAGGCGTTGCAATGGGCATCGACCTATCCCGACTCGGTCTTCGCCGCGGTGCCGATCGCCGGGGCGGCGCGGCATTCGGCGCAGAACATCGCCTTCCACGAGGTCGGCCGGCAGGCGATCATGGCCGACCCCGATTGGTGCGGCGGGCGCTATCTGAGCCTCGGCCGCAACCCGTCGCGCGGTCTCGCCGTCGCGCGCATGGCGGCGCACATCACCTATCTCTCGGAGGCGGCGTTGCACCGCAAATTCGGCCGCAACCTGCAGGACCGCAATACGGTGACCTATGGTTTCGACGCGGATTTCCAGGTCGAAAGCTATCTGCGCCATCAGGGCAGCACGTTTGTCAACCGGTTCGACGCCAATTCCTATCTCTACATCACGCGGGCGATGGACTATTTCGACCTCGCCGCCGAGCATGGCGGCTCATTGCCGGCCGCGTTTGCCGGGAGCCAGCCGCGGTTCTGCCTGATTTCGTTCACCAGCGACTGGCTGTTTCCGACCTCTGAGAGCCGCGCGCTGGTCCACGCCCTCAACGCGGTCGCCGCCAATGTCAGCTTTGTCGAGATCGAGACCGACAAGGGGCACGATGCGTTTCTGCTGCACGAGCCCGAGCTGTTCGCGACGCTGCGCGGGTTCCTCACCGGCTGCGCTGAGCGTCGCGGCCTGCCGCGCTTTTGGAGAAGCGGGGCTTGAGCCGTACCGCGGCCCTCCCGCCCACCCTCCCGCTGGGGGTCAGCGGTCCACAGGCGGCGCCCGCTGCGGCCGCTCCCGACGAACTGCGCCGCGATCTGCGGCTGATCGCCGAGATGATCGAGCCGGGCTCGCGGGTTCTCGACATCGGCTGCGGCGACGGCGCCTTGCTCGCCTATCTGGCGCGCGCGAAGGCGGTCGATTCGCGCGGCATCGAGCTGAGCCAGTCCGGGGTCAATGCCTGCGTGCGCCATGGCCTGTCGGTGATCCAGGGCGATGCTGATCGCGACCTCGAAGCTTTTCCCAACGGGGCCTTCGATGTCGTCGTGCTGAGTCAGACGTTGCAGGCGACGCGCCAGCCGCGGCTGGTGCTCGAAAGAGCTGCTGCGCATCGGCAAGCGGGCGATCGTGTCGTTTCCGAATTTCGGCTTCTGGCGCGTTCGCCTCAGCCTGTTGTGGCGCGGACGCATGCCGATGTCGGAGCTGCTCGACAATTCCTGGTACGATACGCCGAACATTCATCTTTGCACGATCCGCGACTTTGTCGAGCTGTGCGACGAACTCGGCACCCGCATCGAGCGCAGCCTGACCCTCGACCGGCACGGCCGCCCGTTCACCCTCGACCCGCGCGGCGGACTCGCCAACTTATTGGCCGAACAAGGGGTCTTTGTGTTGACCGGAGCCCACTGATGCTCGTTGCCCAGATCTCCGACACCCACATTCTGGCACCCGGGAAGCTTTACAAGGCGCGTATTGCGCCGCCGCAGCCGGGCGCAGAGCACAGCTATGCCGACATCGACACCGGCCTTTGCCTGGCACGCGCGGTCGCCGCGCTCAATGCGCTGGTGCCCGAACCCGATATCACGATCGTCACGGGCGACCTCGTCGACCATGGCGAGGCTGCCGAATACGACCACCTTCGTCGGCTGCTTGCACCGCTGCGCATGCCGGTCTTCGTGATCGCCGGCAATCATGATTCGCGTGCGCCGCTGCGCCAGGCATTCGAGGCTGACGGTTATTTCCCGCCGGACGGGTTTTTGCACTATACGGTCGAGGGTTTTCCGCTACGCCTTGTCGCACTCGACACCTCGATCCCGGGCGAAAACGGCGGGACCTTGTGCGAGGAGCGGCTGCGCTGGCTCGATGCCGCGCTCGCGGCGGCGCCCGACCGGCCGACCCTCATGCTGATGCACCACCCGCCCTTCCCGACCGGGATCACCTACATGGACGGGTATGGCTTAGAGAATATCGCCGCCCTTGCCGAAATCGTCGCGCGTCACCGGCAAATCGAGCGGATTGCGTGCGGCCATCTGCATCGTGCGATCGACCGCCGCTTTGCCGGCACCGTCGCCGGCACCGCGCCGAGCACGGCGCACCAGATCCAGCTCGACCTGCGTCCCGGAGCGCGGCTGCACTTCAGGTTCGAGCCGCCGGGCTATCAGCTTCATCTGTGGGAGGCTGAGGCCGGCCTGGTTACCCACACCGCTGTTTTCGGCGATTGGCCTGGCTCCGAGAGGTGACACGTCCGGTCATGCACCTGCCGGTGCGCAGGTCGGCTATGCGCCAGTGCCGGCGCCGAGCTGTTGCCGTCGGTAGAGCCCGTGCGCCGGGGTGTAGACGAGGCGGCGGCGCGGCGCCCGGACCGCGGCCGGCTTGGCGTAGATCTGCTTGGTCGCCTCGACCAGGAGCACTCCGGCAAACCTCGGAAACCAGCGCCTGCCGATCCGCTCCCACGCGGGCGCCGAGCGCAGCATCATGCGGCTCTTCGCCGGCGGGATGAACAGCGCAGCGTCCGAACCGACCGGGGTGAACTGCTCGTCGCGCAATAATTGAGAGAGCTGCGACATCGTATAGGGGCGGCCGGAGCCGAACGGGGTGCGGTCGAGCCGTGCCCAGATTCCGCGCCGGTTGGGCGCCACGATCAGCACCCGCCCGCCGCCGGCCAGCACGCGCCAGATCTCCTTGAGCATCGCACGGACCTCGTCGCTGGTTTCGAGCGCGTGGACCAGCAGCACCCGGTCGATCGAGTAATCGGCGAAGGGCAGCTCGCCGTCATCGGCCAGCGTCACCAGATTGCGGCCCTCGGGCGGCCAGCGCAGCACCCCCAGTGAGGCCGGCATCACCGCGATCGTGCGCTCGGTTTCGCCCGACAGCGCCGACAGGAACGGAGATGCGTAACCGATGCCGAGGAGCCGCATGCCGTGCCGGTCGGGCCACACCCGCTGGATCGCGCGGCGGATCATGCGGCGGGCCACCTGGCCGAGCGCGCTGCGGTAGAAATCCCTCAGATCGACGACGTCGGAAGCCATCGCGCGATCTTATCACAGCGAAGGTTCGCGCCCTTGCAGGGATGAGGAGTGGCGCGCGAAGACTATCGCCGCCGGCCGCCGAAGGCGGCCCTTATGCCGCGTCGTGGAAGATGATGCCGAGGGTGAAGCGCCGGCCGGAACGCAGCCGGCTGACGCCGTGGCGCAGCGTCGCGCGGAAGAAGCCGCGGGCGCCGGCGACCGGGCGATGGTTGACCGCGAAAATCACCGCATCGCCCCGGTCGAGCGGCACCACCTCGGCCCTCGACTGCATCCGCGGCCGCTGCTCGACGAGGAGAAACTCGCCGCCCGCGAAGTCATGCCCCGGCGCGCTCAGCAAGACCGTCGCCTGCATCGGGAAGACATGCTCGCCGTACAAATCCTGGTGCAGGCAGTTGTAGTCGCCTTCCTCATATTTGAGGATCAGCGGGGTCGGCCGCTGCTGTCCGGCGGCATGACAGCGGGCGAGGTAGGCCGCCAGCGTCGCCGGAAAGCGCTGATCGAGGCGCAGTCGCTCGTGCCACTGGTTGGCGAGCGGCATGAGGGCCGGATAGAGCGCTTCGCGCAGTGCCGCAACGACCGGCGGCAGCGGGTAGCGCAGGTATTTGTATTCGCCTGCACCGAAATTGTGGCGGGCCATGACGACGCGCGAGCGGAATGCCGCGTCGCACTCGTAGAGCGCGGCGAGGTCGCCGCACTCCGCGGGATCGATCAGGCCGGGCAGCACCGCGTAGCCGCGCTCGTCGAGCGCGGCGAGCACGCCCGGCCAGCCCGCTGCCGCCGGCAGCCTCACTCGGCCGCCGTTTCGGCCGCCGCCGTCGCGGCCTGTTCGCTGTCGAGCAGCGCGCGCTTGCGCTCGATCCCCCAGCGATAGCCGGCCAGCTCGCCGTCGCTGCGTACCACGCGATGACACGGCACCAGGACCGCCAGCTTGTTGGCGGCGCAGGCTTGCGCCACGGCGCGCACCGCCTTCGGCCGGCCGAGCGCGGCGGCGATCTCGCTGTAGCTCGCCGTCCGCCCCGGCGGAATCTTCTGCAAGGCGCGCCAGACCTGCGCCTGGAACGCGGTGCCGCTGATATCGAGCGGCAGATCGGGCTGCGCATCGGGCCGGGCGATGAACTGGACGATGCGCTCGGCCCAGCTGGTCAACATGGCATCGGCCGGCCAAATCAGGGCGGCGGGGAAGCGGCGGCGGAGCTCGTCTTCGAGGGGAGCGCACGCCTCGCCAAGCGCGGTCATGCAGATGCCGCGCCCGGTCGCGGCCACCAACGCCCAGCCCAGCGCGGTCCGCACCGTCGTGAAGCGGATCGTCTCGCCGCGCCCGCCGTGCCGGCGCGCGCCCGGCGTCATGCCGAGACCGTGGGAGGCGGCCTCATAGGCCCGCGAGCTGGCGCCGAATCCGGCGGCATAGACCGCACCGGCGACGCTCTCGCCGGCGTCGAGCCGCGCGGCAAAGCGGCCGAGCCGATGGGCCTTGCCCCACTCGCGCGGCGTTGTGCCGGTGATCTGTTTGAACACGCGATGAAAATGAAAGCGGCTGACGCCCGCGGCATCGGCCAGTTCTGCAAGGCTCGGCAGCGCGTCGCTGGCGCGGATCAGCGCGCAGGCCCGGCCGATCGCGGCGAGATGCCGCTCGCCGGTCGACCCCTCGCTCGGTTGACAGCGCTTGCACGGACGGAAGCCGGCGGCTTCCGCCGCCGCCGGGTCCGGATAAAACGCCACATTCTCGCGCCGCGGCAGCCGCGAGGCGCAGCCCGGCCGGCAATAGACCCCGGTCGTGCGCACGGCATAAACAAAGGCGCCTTCGGCGCGGGCATCGCGGCTCGCCAGCGCCGCCCAGCATTGCTCTCTATCCACCATGATCGTCTCTCCACTTCCAGACATGGTGACAATCTGGCGCGGCACCGACAAGCGCTCTACCCGGCGATTGCTTTTTCATTCCGACGGCTCATTCCCGTGGCGCGGGCCGCGGACGGGGCGGAAGAGGCAGGAGTCGAACCTACCAAGGACGCCTGCGCGCCCTCCAACGGGTTTGAAGCCCGCGCGCCCCACCGGGAGCGGTACTCTTCCGGCAGCGAGAATGCCGCGGTTCGGCCGGCGATAAAAGGGGCGAGCCGTTGCGCGGATTTCGCGACCGCAGCCGGCGGCGTAAGCAATGCCTTAACCATCGCGGCGTTAAGCATGGGCCAGGGTACGCAGCAAAGGCGGTGGTACCATGGCAGAGAGCGGACCAAGCATTCTTGTTGTCGACGGCGACGGGCACGAGCGCGTGCTGATCGCCTCGGTGTTGCGCGAGGCGGGCTTCGCCGTCGTCGCGGCGGCGGACGATCTTGGCGCAGCGGCGGCGAGCGGCGGCGAGCGCTTCGCCGCAGCGGTCATCGCCCTGCCGGACGGCGAGGGGATCGAATTCTTGCGCGAGGCGCGCTGCCGGCAACCCGATTTGAAGGCGCTGGTCATCGTCGAGCCCGCAGCGCTGCGGCTGGTCGGCGAAGATTGCGCCACCATCGTCAAGCGGCCCTTCGATCCTCGCCAGCTGCTCGGCTGCGTGTTCGAGCTGGTGCTGCGCGAGGATGAGCACGCGAGCGCGCCGCATCACCGCCATGTCGCCGAGCTGGGGATCACGGCCGCCAAACTCGCCTGCCTGCACAACCGCCGCGTCGCGGCGGCCGCTGCCGGCGCCAGCCGGCTGGCGCAAGACTTGACGCGCCAGATCGGCGAAGCCACGGCGCTGCACCACGGGATCGCTGCCGCGATGACGTCTGACGGGCAGGCGCTCATCGGAATGATCGCCGCCGACTAACCCCGCCGCTCCGCTTCCCGCTTCAGCCTGATCTCGATCATCGCCAGAACGTTGCCGGCGCCATGCCGCCGGCACAGCGCGGCGAGGCTCTTGGGGTCGAGCGGTTCGGGCGCATAATTGATCGCATCGCGCAACGGCGCCGGCAATTCGTCGAACACCGCCATCAGTTCGCGCAGCAAGGCGTTGCCTTCGCTCATGACATCCCCATCGTGCCGCCCAGGTCAGGCAAAGCGCGGGCGGCGTTTCGCCGGGAGCGCGAGCAGAGCGCGGATTGCCCCGGCTGCGGTCACGGCGAGGCCGAGCCCGAGCACGACGACGGCCGGACGCACCCCGGTAACGAGCGACCAGTTGGCGGCGATGACGCGCAGCGGATCGACGCCATAGGCGATCCGGAAATACGCCGCTTCGCCCACTGCCGTCAGCACCGCCGCCGCGACCCCGAGCGCGCCGACCCAGACCAGCGGCAAGCGCCCGCGCACCACGACCCCCCGGGGGAGGAACCGGGCGAGCAGGCGGTAGCCCATCAGCCAGACGTAGATCCCCGCCATGCTGGTCGGCTCCCAAACCTCGAGCTTCGACTGCATCCAGAAATGCACGACCGCGAGCAGCGCGATCAGGTAGACCAGCCGATGCAAAAGCTGCCAGCGGCGGCCGAGCCGGCGGA
Source organism: uncultured Alphaproteobacteria bacterium (assembly GCA_963789255.1). Lineage (GTDB taxonomy): Bacteria > Pseudomonadota > Alphaproteobacteria > ATCC43930 > CGMCC-115725 > DATARH01. The sequence continues at coordinate 1,628,927 of CAWBJW010000002.1, forward strand.
TCATGCCGTCGGTCGAGGTCGCAGCCAGCGCCGAGAGGCCGAGTACCGCGGCAAAGCCGATCGTCAGATAGATCCGCAGCACGATCTCGCTCGCGACCCTGGCGATATCGAAACTCTGGCTGGCGGTGTAGAGGGTGAGATGGGTGAGGGCATAGGCGAAAGCGGCGACGCCGATCATCCGCCGCACCAGGATGAGCCGCGGCCATTGCAGGATCGAGCGCAGCGGGGTGACTGCGAGCGCGATGAAGATCAGGCGGATCGTCCACAGCCCGATCTGGTGGATCGCTGCGTTGAACGGGCGCGGCTCGATCCACCCCAGAAAGAACGACAGCGCGGTCCACAGCGCCGGACCGAACAGCGCAACAAAGACCGCGAGCTTCAGCGCCGAGGTGCGCCCGCTATAGTCCTGCCACGGGTACAATCATCGCTCCGCGCGGTGAGGGGTTACATCGGCGGCTTGATCCCGTCCTTCTCGGCGTAGAGCCGCGCGCTCGTCAGTTTGCCGTCTGCATGCTTCAGTGCAACGACGAAAACCGCGACGCCAGGCTTCAGGAGGCTGATATCGCCGGGAGCACTGGCCAGCACCGGCACGTCCGGACCGATGCTGTACTCGGATTGGCCGCCCTTGAAGGTGACATGCACGACCGTGCCCTCCGGGGCCTTGGTAACGGTGCCGACCGTGGCGTTGGTCATCACGCTGTCCGGCGCCAGATCCCACGCGAATTGCCGGCCGCCGTCGGGCGGCGCCTTCGGAAAGATGCGGACCTCGATCGCATGAATCTTGCCATCCTTGCCTTTGATCCCGGTAGACGCCAGGAAATCGCCGGGCTTGATGTCGGCGAGGCTTTTCTTGGCGAGGGTTGCGACCGTGACATTCGGCGCGAGCGCGATCGTCAGCGTCTGGCCGTCGCGCGATTTGACCGTCAGATTGTGGCCATCGAGCTTGTCGACCGTGCCGACGGATCCGGGTCGGCGTGCCGGCGGGCGGGGCCTGCGCCAGCGCGGGCATGACAATTAAGCCGATCACGGCGGCGGCTAGCGCGATCTTTCTCAGGGGTTTGATCTTCCCGGCTCATGTTTCGCGAACGAGTTCCGCAAAAATGGCGCGGCGCACCGCTTTTTCCGCTCACATTCCGGTGAGCGCGGGCGTGGCGCGTCGGTTTCCGCGACGTTAAGGTCCACCGCGCCATCATCATACCACGTACCGAGCCCCAAAGGGCTGGCGCTGACTAATTAACATAATAAGAGAGTTTATTTGAGATTATTTAACGATTTGATCTGTTGATATCGCCCTCGACCGCTTATATGCCCCCGGAGGCCACACGATTTCGGGGCAAGGCGACATGAGCGAGCAGCACGCGCCAGGCGCGATCGCGGCGGGTGAGATCGATTGGAAGACTCACGGCGTCAAGGTGATCCCGGGCGATCAGCTCGACGCCAACACGCCGCAGACGCCGGGGATGAACCGTGCCGCGGCGATCAATTTCGCCCGCGTCGGGGCGCAAAGGATCTGGGCCGGCACCGTCCATATCCACGCCAATGCCAAAACCGGCGCGCACCACCACGGCGCGCTCGAAAGCGTGATCTATGTGTTGAAGGGCCGGGCCCGGATGCGCTGGGGCGAGCATCTCGAATATGTCGCCGAAGCCAATCCCGGCGATTTCATCTTTATCCCACCCTATGTGCCGCATCAGGAAATCAACGCTTCGACCGACGAGACGCTCGAATGCGTGCTGGTGCGCAGCGACAACGAGGCGGTCGTCGTCAACCTCGACATCGAGCCGGCCGAAAAGCCCGAAGAGGCGCGCTGGATCGACCCGATCCACCGTCACGGGTAAAGGCGCGGCTCGGCCCGCCTCGCCTATCGACGACGACCTGTCGCCAGACGCCGCGGCCGGCGAGGCGAGCTTGCTCGTTGGCGCCGACCACGCTTGCGACGAAGTGGTGTTGAAACCGACCGCCGCGGCCCGCTATTCTATTGCTTGGCGGCTGCCGCGGGCGGCGCCGAGCCGTCAGTTCACCGGCGGCTAACCAGGCAGGAGCGAGAAGCGCGATGCAACAGAAGCTCATTTCCGGCGACAACCATATCGATCTGACCTATTGCCCGGCCGATCTGTGGTCGTCACAGGCTCCGGCGAAATGGAAGAAGCTGGCGCCGCGCGTCGAGGAGCGCAACGACGGTCAGCACTGGTTTGTCGATGATAAGGACCGCGGCATGTGGAACGGCGTCGGCCCAGGTTTTCTGCCGTACACCAAGGGCATGTTCGACCACATCGACGACATGCAGGCGGGCGGCTTCGAGTGGAATTGCTTCCCCGGCGCCCAGCCGCGGCCGACGACCCCGGAATTGCGCCTTGCCGATCTCGACCGCGACGGCCTCGAAAAGGAGATCGTCTACGGCTGCCTGATGGTCAACGATCTGCTCGAGGATGCCGATTTGCGCATCTGGGTCAACGCCCGCTACAACGACTGGGCAGCCGATTTCGCCAAGCGCTCCGACCCGCGCCGCGTCTTTCCGCTGGCGATCATCCCGAATACCGACCCCGCCGCAGCCGCCGCGGAGGTAAGGCGGTGCGCCAGGATGGGGCTGAAGGGCGGCGATCTCGCCTTCAAGCGGATGACCCCGCCGCTCTATCACCCGGACTGGTTCGCGCTGTGGGAGGCGTCGGCCGAATGCAAGTTCCCGATCTCGTTCCACTCGACCGGTTTCAAGGCGGTGCGCGCCCCCGACAATCCGGAGATGGAAAAGGAGGTCTTCACTCAGTGGCGGCTGGTGCGCTCGACCCTCTTTCAGCTCGACACGATGGAGGTCTTGGCCTCGATCCTCGCCTCGGGCGCCTGCGAGAAATACCCCGATTTCAACTTCGTCCTCGGCGAGTCGGGCGTGACCTGGCTGCCCTATGTGTTCGACCGCTGCGACACCGAGTACCACGACCGCGCGCGCAGCCTCGGCTTCAAGATGAAGCCCTCTGATTATTTCCGCCGCCAGGGTTTTGTCACCTATCAGCAGGATAAGTTTCTCGAGCCGATTGTGCCGCTGGTCGGCGAAGACAACATCATCTGGGGTGCCGACTACCCGCACCCGGACTGCATCTGGCCGAACTCGCACGAGACGTTACAGGGCAACCTCGCGGGCTTCTCCGACAGCGTGCAGAAGAAGATCACCTACGACAACGTCACCCGGCTCTATGGGCTGAATTAAGGCGTCATCGCGGCGGAAGCAGCGGCCAGGGGCAGCGGTACGGCGATTGCCCCTGGATTCCCGCTTGCGTGGGAATGACAGGCTCCTGGTGTACGGCTGTCCGGTTATTACTCGGGAAACGGCAGCTTTTCTGCGGCAGGCAGGCCGACCTGAAAGACGTTCAGCGTGTTTGCGATCAGGGTGTAATAACCGATGATTCCGATCACCTCGACGAGCCCGGTTTCGCCGAGCGCGGCGACGGCCTCGTTGAAGCTGTCATCTGACAGGCGCCGGGTGCGGAAGATCTCGCTGCAGATGCGGTAGACGAGCGCCTCGTCCTTCGCGGTGAATAATGGGGTGCCGTCGGTGCGGATCGCCTCGATCGCCGCGGCGGGCACGCCGGCCTTTTCGGCGAGCGGGGCATGCGCGTACCATTCGTATTGCGCGCGCCAGAAGCGGGCGGTGGCGATGATTGCCAGTTCGGAAAGCCGGTCGGGCAGCGAGGTGCCCCAACGCAGGTGCTCGCCGAGCGCAGACGCGTGCCGGCAAATCTCGGGCGCCCGAATCAGCAGCTGGAAGGGGCCGCCGAACCGGCCGCGCTTGCCGGCGACGATCTGGTCGTGAACGCGCTTCTGCGCCGGGTTCATCTCGACCGCGGAGATCTCGCGATAACGGCTCACGGCTGGCCTCCTCTTTTATAAGCGATCCATCATAGCCGAGCGGGCGCAGGCGCGCTCGTGCGCCAGTCATGCGCCCTGCGCAACCCCGATTGCGGTTGGCCGACGCGCCCGTATTGGTGTTAGCGTAATGAGCCAGAGAGGAGCCGGCCATGGCAAAGACACCGTCCTGCCGCTGCTTTTGCCAGGTCGCCAGCGGCCTTTTCCTCCTCATTGCCGCCGGTTACGCCGCCCCGCATGCTCGTGCCCAGGCTGCAGCGGTCATGCCGATCCCGCCGGGCGACGCGCGCTTTTGGTTCTATCGGGTGTTTTTCCCCGACGACACCAGGGACATGCCGGCGATATCGATGAACGGCACTCCGATCGGCTATGCCCTCGCCGGCGCCAGCTTTTACCGTGATGTGCCGGCCGGACAGTACCACCTGAGCGTCCAGAGCGTCGGCATCGACTACAACCAGTCGCAGGACGTTGCGGTCGCCCCCGGCCAGGAGATCTATGTCAACATCGCCTCGTTGCCGAGTTGGGTCGAAAACGTCGGGACCGGCTATCGCGCCGGGACCTATTACGTGATGATCGTAGCGCCGCAACTGGCCGCGCTCGATCTCCCGCAAACCCGCTATTCCACCGGCTACTGAAGCGCACCCAGCCGCAGCACCGAAGCCCTGTGGGGCTGCGCGCGCGGCGAGGATTACGGCGAATTAATCCGCCTGAAAGCGGTCTGTCACCTTGCCCTGGCATATTCCAATGATCATCCGAGCAAGCAGGAGATCGTTGATGACCGAAATTCCGCCGGGTTTCACCCGCAAGCCCTGGTTCAAGAAAACCCGCGCCGCCGCCCTGGGTTTCGGCCTCGGTGCAACGCTCGCCCTGTCGCCGCTGGTGTGGGCCCAGAACCCGCCGGCGGCAAGCGAAGCGGCGCCAGCCACGCCCGGTGCGGCACCGTTGTTGCCGCAGCAAAGTTTCGCCCCGCTGGTGAAGCGGGTATTGCCCGCGGTGGTGAACATCTCGGTGACGGAAAAGAGCGAAGCGAATGTGGCGTCCGATCAATTGCCTGAATCGTTCCGCGGCACGCCGTTCGAGGATTTTTTGCGGCGCTTCTTCGACCAGCACGGCCGCGGCCAGCTCAGTCCAGGCCCGTTTTCCGAGGGTCCGGGTGAGGAGGAAGGCGTCAAGCGGATCGCGCTCGGCTCCGGCTTCATCATCGACCCCTCCGGCTACATCGTGACCAACAACCACGTGGTCGGCGACGCCGCCAAGGTCGAAATCATCCTGCAGGACAACAGCAAGTATACGGCGCGCATCGTTGGCCGCGACCCGCGCACCGATCTCGCCGTGTTGAAGATCAAGGCGGACAAGCCGCTGCCTTATGTCGCGTTCGGCGACAGCAGCGCGGCGCAGGTCGGCGACTGGGTGGTCGCGGTCGGCAACCCCTTTGGCCTTGGTGGCAGCGTCACCACCGGGATCATCTCGGCGCGCGGGCGCGACATCCATTCCGGCCAGTTCGACGACTTCTTGCAGATCGATGCGCCGATCAATCGCGGCAATTCCGGCGGCCCGACCTTTAACCTGAACGGCCAGGTGATCGGCATCAACACTGCGATCTATTCGCCCAATGGCGGCAGTGTCGGGATCGGCTTTGCCATACCCTCGAACCTCGCCAAGACGGTGGTGGCCCAGCTCAAGTCGGGCGGCAAGGTGAGCCGCGGCTGGCTCGGCGTCCAGATCCAGGGGGTGACGCCGGCAATCGCGGCCAGCCTCGGCCTCAAAGGCGAGCACGGCGCGCTGGTTGCGGTGGTGACGCCAAACAGCCCCGGCGCGCAAGCGGGGCTCAAACAGGGCGATGTCATCCTGTCGTTCAATGGCAGCGAGGTGAAGCAGTTGCGCGATCTGCCCCGGCTCGTCGCCGCGGCCGCACCGGGCTCGACCGGATCGCTGACGGTCTGGCGCAGCGGGCAATCGAGCGAGCTTCACGTTACCCTCGGCGAGGCACCGGAAAATCCGCGCATTGCCTCGGCCAATGGCGACCAATCGGGCGCACCATCGGGCGCGGCGTCAGGAGAGGACCGGGCAACCGCGCTCGGTATGCATTTCTCGGCGCTAACCAGCGATCTGCGCCGCGAGTTGCGGGTCGGCGCCGACGCGCAGGGCGTCGTCATCAGCGGGATCGACAGCGGCAGCCCCGCCAATTCTCTCGGGCTCTCCCGCGGCGATGTCCTGGTGTCGATCAATCAAGAGCCGGCGGGCAGCCCGCAGGAGGTCGCCCGCAAGCTTACGGAAATCGCTCATTCACCGAAGAAGAACGCGCTGCTGCTGCTCAATCGGCATGGCATCACGCAATATGTCGGGGTCGAGCTCGGCAAGGATGAAGGATAGGACCGGCCGATCTGCCCGTAAAATAGGCCTGCCCGTAAGGCAGGCCTGCCCGTAAAGGAGGGCGCCCGAGGGCGCCCTCCTTTACGGTGTGCCGCGGCGATCGCGCGGGCCGCTTAGCGATGCCGCCAAGCCGGCTCGCTACGCGCGATGTTGTCGCGCGGCGGCAGCGGCATGCGCGCTTCCAGCCGCTCGAGCTCGATTCGGGTGCGGGCGCCGGCGCGCAGCAGCCGGTCGGTCGCTTCGCGCAATGCCGACCGGCTCTCCTGGGTGTCCTGTACCAGCGCCGCGTCAAACGCCGCGAGGAACGCCGCGATGTCGCCGTCCACCCGCGCGCGCAGCTCGTTGTCGATAAACGACCCGCCAGCCTCCTTGCGATTAGCGCCGTTGCCGTCGGTTCGCCCGACCGGGCCGTGGTGAGCGGCCGACCTTGCCTCTGGGAGGCCTGCTCCCGCTCCGCCGTCGTGGCCCCGATCCGGCGCGCCCGGGCTGTGCTGCGCTCCCGGATGCGGCGGTGGGGCAAAGCGCTCCCCGGCGCTGTGGGGCTGGGCCGGTTGGCTATGGTTCGCGAAATTGTGCCGCTCGGCCGGTTGGGGTTCAACCGGGTGCGCTGCGCCATTGCCCGGCGGCGCAGTGCCGAGCGAGAGGTGCAAGGTACGGCGCGGGTCGCCGATGACCTGCCCAACCGGACCGGGCGGCGGCGGCAAATTCGGTGCGGCGCGCGGCGTCATCCCGGGCGGATTTGCATCGCGCCCGCCTGCGCCGTCGCGGGCAAACCCGTTCACCTCCCGCAGCGCACTCTCGTCCCGGTGATCGCCGGGACTGGCTGGCGCAGCTTCCGGCCGTGCCAGGGGCTCCTCGGGCCGCACCTGTTCCCTCGCCACTGGCGTCGATCTCGGCGGGCCGTTCGCCGGCGGCACAGTGGCAGGCGGCGATCTGGCGATCCCGGCGGCCGCCGCTTCGGTCGCCGGGGCCTTGATCAATTGCGGCTCCGTCGCGCCCGGCACCAGTGGAGGCGGCGTACCGGGATGTCGCGCACGGCTCCGGCTCACGACGTAGCTAATTGCCGGCGGTGAACAATCGTAAGTTCGCGCGATGCTCGCCAGTGTCTCCCCCGCCTCATACCGGGCCATGATCAACGGCCAGTCCGACTGAGGAATTTTCCCTCTTTTACTCGATTTTTCCATTATCAAAGACCCTGGAGCTACACATTCTTCGTTGTCGCATTGCTGCTATCGGTCGCCCTGGCGCGGGATCTGTCGGCGCGGACACAGCCCGAAGGTTCCCAATCAGACGAAAACGGTCATGGAGACGGTGATAGAGGCCGGATTCCTGCCAGACCCCGACGGGAGCGTGGTACCTGCTGCCCCCGCTTCTTATCATGACAATACCGCCAAATAAGACAACAGTGAAGCGATTTGTTCGTTCCCAACGCGCGTTTCACCGTGTATTTGGTTGCCGCAACAGCCGATCGGGTCACAGACGAACAATTTTCCCCGGGTTCATGATGTCGTCCGGGTCCAGCGCCTGCTTTATGCTGCGCATCACAGAAACTGCTTCACCGTGTTCGGCTACCAGAAAATCCATCTTGCCGTAACCGATGCCGTGTTCGCCGGTGCACGTCCCTTCCATTGCCAAAGCGCGAGTGACCATTCGATCGTTCAGGCGGCTGGCCTCGGCGATTTCTTCTGGACGATTGCGGGTCGATCATAAAGATCAAATGGAAATTGCCGTCGCCGACATGGCCGGCAAGCGCCGAGGGGATCGAGGATTGCGCCAGATCGCGCTTGGTTTCGGCGATGCACTCGGCCAGCCGCGAGATCGGCACGCAGACATCGGTCGGCCAGCCCTTCGACCCGGGCCGCAGCGCCAGCGCGGCATAATAGGCGTCGTGCCGCGCCTGCCACAGTTTCGAGCGCTCCTCGGGAGTGGTCGCCCAGCGGAAATCGTCGCCGCCGTGCTCGGCGGCGATCGCCTTGACGGTTTCGACCTGTTCGGCGACGCCAGCCGCACTGCCGTGGAACTCGAAGAACAGCGTCGGTGCGACGCGATGATCGAGTTTCGAGTATTTGTTGATGGCGTCGATCTGCGCTTCGTCGAGCAGTTCGATGCGCGCCACCGGCACGCCGCTCTGGATCGTCAGGATCACCGTATCGACAGCGGCGGCGATCGTCGGGAAAGCGCAGACCGCAGCCGAGATCGCTTCGGGAATGCCATAGAGCCGCACCGTCACCTCGGTGATGACGCCGAGCGTCCCTTCCGAGCCGACGAACAGCCGGGTCAGATCATAGCCCGCGGCCGATTTGCGGGCGCGGCTGCGCGGTGCGGATGACCCGTCCGTCGGCGAGCACGACGCGTCAGCGACAGTACGTTTTCGCGCATCGTCCCGTAGCGCACCGCATTGGTGCCCGAGGCGCGCGTCGCCGCCATGCCGCCGAGCGAGGCATCGGCGCCCGGATCGATCGGAAAGAACAAGCCCGTGTCGCGCAGATATTCGTTGAGCTGCTTGCGCGTGACGCCCGCCTCGACGGTGGCGTCGAGATCTTCGGCATTGACCCGCAGGATCGCGGTTCATCTGCGACAGGTCGATGCAGACGCCGCCCTTGAGCGCGGCTACATGGCCTTCGAGCGAGGTGCCGGTGCCGAAGGCGATGACCGGCGTTTTATACTTGCGCGCAGAGGCTGACGATCGCTGCGACTTCTTGCGTGTCGCGGGCAAACGCGACCGCGTCGGGCGCGTGCGGGGCGTGGTAGGATTCGTCCTTGCCATGCTGGGCGCACACCGTCGCCGACGGTCGACATCCGATCGCCGAGGTGCGTTCGCAGCGACGCCAGCAACGCCGGGTCGAGAATCGTACGTTCGAGAACCGCTGCGGTCATCTATCGGCCGTAACATCGAGAAATGGAGGGCGAGCAATACGCCGGGCAACCGGCCGGCGCAATGCTGTCGACGGCATACGGCGCACGCTGGCATATATAGGCTCCGATTGCGGTAATTGCAGCCCTGCCCAAGCGCCGGATTCGGGCGCAAGCCCGCCGTCATTGAGCCGGCGGGCCGCAGGGGCTACCTTCTGGCTCAGGCGCACAGCAGCTTGCCGGAGTCCGCGATGGCCCAAATGGCCCGATTCGGGCGCAGTCAGTTGGCGGCGGTCACGCTCGACGACAAGTATATCGCTCGAAAACGGCCGCGTTTACCTGACCGGCACGCAGGCGCTGGTGCGGCTGCCGATGCTGCAGCGGCAGCGCGACGCGGCGGCCGGCCTTAACACCGGCCTGCTTCATCGCCGGCTATCGCGGTTCGCCGCTGGGCGGGCTCGATCAGGCGCTGTGGAGCGCAAAGCGCTTCATCGAGCGCAACCACATCAAGTTTCAGCCGGCGATCAACGAGGAGATGGCGGCGACCGCGGTGTGGGGCAGCCAGCAATTGGGACTGTTCCCCGGCGCCAAATACGACGGCGTCTTCGCCATGTGGTACGGCAAGGGACCCGGGGTCGACCGCAGCGGCGATGCGCTTGAAGCACGGCAATTCGGCCGGCTCGGCGCCGCTCGGCGGCGTGCTGGCGCTGGCCGGCGACGACCATACCTGCAAGTCCTCGACCCTGGCGCACCAGTCGGAATTCGCCTTCATCGACGCGGCGATCCCGGTCTTGAACCCGGCCGGGGTCGAGGAGATCCTCGATCTCGGCCTCTACGGCTGGGCGATGTCGCGCTATTCAGGGCTGCTGGGTCGCGTTCAAGACCATCGCCGAATCGATGGACAGCTCGGCCTCGATCGCGGTCGATCCGGGTCGCGTCGAGATCGTGTTGCCCGAGGATTTCGCGATGCCGCCGGGCGGCCTCAACATCCGCTGGCCGGATCACGCCGCTCGAGCAGGAGGCGCGGCTGCACCGCTACAAGCTGGCGGCGGCGCGTCGCGTTCGCCCGCGCCAACCGGCTCGACCGCGTCGTGCTGGACGCGCCAACGCCGCGCTTCGGCATCGTCACCACCGGCAAATCCTATCTCGACGTCCGCCAGGCGCTGGACGATCTCGGCATCGGCGCCGCCGAGGCATGCCAGATCGGGCTGCGCCTCTACAAGGTGGCGATGCCCTGGCCGCTCGAGCCCGAGGGGCGTGCGCCGTTTCGCCGAGGGGCTGCAAGAAGTGCTCGTCGTCGAGGAGAAGCGCGCGGTCATCGAAACGCAGCTCAAGGAGCAGCTCTACAACTGGCCGGCCGACCGCCGGCCGCGCATCATCGGCAAATTCGACGAGGCTGGCAAGGTGGATCCTGCCGTCGAACGGCGAGCTGGCGCCGGCCCAGATCGCGCGGGTCATCGCCGAGCGCCTTGCCGGCCTTGGCGATATGCCGTGGCTCGCCGAACGCGCCGCCCGTCTCGATGCCAGGGAGCGCCCTTCGGGTGGCCCCAATGGCGCCGACATCGTGCCGTTCCAGCGCACGCCGTATTTCTGCTCGGGCTGCCCGCACAACACCTCGACCCAGGTGCCGGACGGCAGCCGCGCGCTCGCCGGCATCGGCTGCCACTACCTGTCGCAGTTCATGGACCGCGAGACCGCCACCTTCACCCAGATGGGCGGCGAAGGCGTCGCCGTGGATCGGGCAGGCGCCGTTCACCGAGACGCGCCACGTCTTCGCCAATATCGGCGACGGCACCTACACCCATTCGGGCATCCTGGCGATCCGCGCCGCGGTCGCCGCCAAAGTCAACATGACCTACAAGGTCCTCTTCAACGACGCGGTGGCGATGACCGGCGGCCAGCCGCTCGACGGCGGCTTGACGGTGCCGGTGGTGGCGCGCCAGCTCGCCGCCGAAGGGGTGCGGCAGATCGTCGATCGTCACCGACGAGCCCGAGAAGTATCCGGTCGGCACCGAATTCCCGCCCGGCGCCACGGTGCGCCACCGCGACGAGCTCGACGCGGTGCAGCGCGAACTGCGCGAATTGGCCGGCGTCACCGCGATCGTCTACGACCAGACCTGCGCCGCCGAGAAGCGCCGCCGCCGCAAGCGCGGGCGCTTTCCCGATCCGCCAAAGCGCGTCGTCATCAACGATCTGGTCTGCGAAGGCTGCGGCGACTGCTCGGCCACCTCGAACTGCCTGTCGGTCGTGCCGGTCGAGACCGAGTTCGGCAGCAAGCGGGCGATCGACCAGTCGAGCTGCAACAAGGATTTTTCCTGCCTCAAAGGCTTCTGCCCGAGCTTCGTCACCGTCGAGGGCGGCAGTCTACGCAAGCGAGCAGGCCGCGCGACCTCGCCGAGGACGGCCTGCCGCCGCTGCCCGATCCGGCGCTGCCCGGCCTCGCCGAGCCCTACGGCATTCTCGTCACCGGCGTCGGCGGCACCGGCGTCGTGACGATCGGCGCGTTGATCGGCATGGCCGCGCATCTCGAAGGCAAGGGCGTCACCGTGCTCGACATGACCGGCCTCGCGCAGAAGGGCGGCGCGGTGCTGAGCCATGTGCGGATCGCCGAACGGCCCGATGCGATCCACGCCGTGCGCATCGCCGCCGGCAGCGCTCGACCTGTTGCTCGGCTGCGACCTCGTGGTATCGGCGAGCGCCGAGACGCTCTCGCAAGCTGCGCATCCGGGGCACAGCCGCGCGATCGTCAACAGCCACGAGACGATCACCGGCGATTTCACCCGCAACCCCGATCTGCCGTTCCCGGGTCGCGACCTGCGCCGTAGCATCGCCGCAGCGGTCGGCGCGGACAATGCGGCGTTCGTCGAAGCGACGCGCGCTGGCGACCGGTCTGCTCGGCGATTCGATCGCCACCAATCTGTTCATGCTCGGCTATGCCTATCAGCAAGGACTGGTGCCGGTATCGGCGGCGGCGATCGAGCGCGCCATCGAACTCAATGGCGTCGCCGGTCGCATTCAACCGCAGCGCCTTCGCTGGGGCCGGCGCGCCGCGCTCGACCGCGCGCTCGGTCGAGGCGCGCGCGGTCGCCGGCGGATGCGGTGCCGGCCAGCCACCGGCTGTCGCAATCGCTGGACGAAGGTGATCGAACGGCGCGTCGAGTTCCTCGCCGCGTACCAGAACGCCGCCTACGCCGCGCGCTATACTTCGACCGGATCGGGCGGGTGCGCGGCGCGGAGGCGCGCGCGCATCGGCCGGCAGCACGCGCGCTGACCGACGCGGCCGCGCGCGCGCTTGTTCAAGGTGATGGCCTACAAGGACGAATACGAGGTCGCCCGGCTCTACAGCCGACAGCGATTTCCTGCAGCGGGTCGCCGACGCAGTTCGAGGGCGAGTACGAGCTGCGCTTCCACCTCGCGCCGCCGCTCGTGGCCGAGCGCGACCCGGCGACCGGGCATTTGCGGAAGCGCGACTACGGCCCGCTGGATGCTCGGCGCGTTCCGCCTCCTGGCGCGACTGCGCTGCCTGCGCGGCACGCCGTTCGACCTCTTCGGGCGTACCGCCGAACGCCGCGCCGAGCGGCGCCTCGATCGCCGAATACGAGGCGCTGCTCGACGAGATCGTCGCGGCGCTGTCGCGCGGCAGAACCACGCGGCCGCCGTCGAGCTGGCGCCGCGTTGCCGCTGGAGATTCGCGGCTTCGGCCACGTCAAGGAGGCCAATCTGGACCGGGCCAAGGCGAAGGAGGCGGATCTGCTGGGGCGGTTCCGCTCCCCGCCGGCGCCGCCTGCGCTGGAAGCTGCCGAATAAATCTTGGCGAGGCGATATGTTGACCGGATTGTCGGAGGGACCCGTGGTCGTCAGAATTCTCGCTGTTGGCGTGGTGTTGATGCTCGCAGCGTGCAGCGCCGCGTCGGCCTGCCAGGCCAAGAACACGGCGGCAATTCTGGACGATAGCTTCAACCCCCCCGATCCCGGCTGGGGGCCGCCTGACGATGCGGCTGCATTTACCCAGAGGGGGCTGGTACTGAAACCGCCGGTCAATGGCAGCGCCTGGCGCTGGAACCCGAACTACACGATTGACGGCAACGATTTATGCGTCTCGATCGCCAATCCGAGCCAGCTGTCGGGGCGCGGCGATATCGGCGATGTCGGCGTGTGGTTCTGGTCGCGGAATGCCCAGAATTTTTATACCGCGACGCTGTCGCTCGACGGCAGCGTCGCGATCGATCGCCTGGTCAACGGCGTTTGGCACGCCGTGCTGCCGCCGACGCCGTCGACCGTGGTGCGGACGAGCCCCGGCGCTGTGAATGAAGTCGAGGTCGCCGTCAAGGGCAATGGCGGCACCTTCTACGTCAACGGGATCAAGATCACCGACTTTCATGGCGTGGCGCCGCCGCGCGGCGGTCCCCCGGGCGTCTATGCCGAGAGCGGCAGCACCGGGATGACCTGGGTCTTCCCGCGCGTGGAGTCGTTCTGACGCCCTACTCCGCCGCCAACCTCCGCTGGCCGATGCCCAGTTCGGCGACCCGCGCCTGGGTATAGAGGTCGGTCCAGTTCGACAGCGCGAAGTCGGTGACCTGGCGCGGATCGTAGGGGCGGTCGGCGATGCGCAATTCCTTGCCGGCAATATAGACGGCGCGCAGCCGCCGCCGGTCCTGAAGCATGCTTATATCGGCGAGGGGCGACCCGTCGAGCACGATGAAATCGGCGGCGCGGCCCGGTTCGAGCACGCCGATCTGGTCGCCCCCGGTCATGAACCGCGCATTGGCCTCGGTCGCGGCGCGCAACGCGGCGGCTGGGGTGAAACCGAGATCCTCGACGAAGAGTTCGAGTTCGCGCGCGTGCCATTCGCCGTAGGGGGTGATCGCGAACCCTGAATCGGTGCCGGTCAGGAACGGCACGCCGGCGGCGACCGCCTTCTTCAGCCGGGCAACGCCGAGCCGGTAGCGCCGTTCGGTCTGCTCCACCCGGCCTTTCAAATAGGCCGGGTCGTGCGGCTGGGTGAAATCGACCATGTTGCGCGGATGCGTCAGGGTCGGGCACAGCGCGCTGCCGCTCTCCAGCATCGCCGCGATGCATTCGTCGTCGAGGTCGAACCCGTGAAAGATCAGATCGACCCCGGCGCGCGCGGCATAGAGCGTCGCCTCGCGGCCGACCGCATGGGCGATCGCCTTGCGACCCAGGCGATGGCTCTCGCGCACGATGATGTCGGTCTCATGCTGGGTGAAGGCCGCGATCAGCTCGCCGTCGGGGCGGCGCTGGATGCCGTCCAATGCGATCTTGATGCAATCGACCCCATTCTTGACCTGGCGCCTTACCTCCTCGATCGCCTCATCGATGTTGGTGACGAGCTTGCCGATCGAGGTTTCGGGCGCGCCGATCCACGTCGGATACCAGTCGGTCAGCCCCTGATGCGTCGTCAGGTAGGGTCCCGCCGCCATGACCCGCGGCCCATCGAAGAGGCCGGCCTTGATCGCGTTGCGGATCGACAGCGAGATCTGGCCCGCGTCGCCCGGCGAGCAGATCGCGGTGTAGCCCGAGGCCGCGACCTTCTGGGCGAAGAACATGCCGCGCAGCGCGCGGAATTCCATCGGGCTGTAGAGGTCGATGTCCTCCTCGCTCTTGGCGTTGCCGTAGGCGAGGTGGGTATGGACATCGATCAGGCCCGGCATCACGAAATGGCCGGAATGGTCGATCAGCCGGTCCGCCTTTACGCGCCGCGGCGCGTCGGATTCGGCGCCGACATGGAGGAGCCGGCCCTCGCCATCGAAAACTAGCACCGCGCCGGAGCGCGGCTCATCCTCGTCTCCAGTGAACAGGCTGCCGCAACGGACAAAGGTTTTCATCATGCTGTCCTTGGTAAAGAGGTGGTCATTCCGGGGCGCCGCAACGCGGCGAACCCGGAATCCATGAACGCGGGCCGATCAGATTGTCGCACGGTCCTGGTCCATTCCGACCGCCGGTGTTCATGGATTCCGGGTTCCCTCGCCGCGCTCGGGCCCCGGAATGACAGCGGTGACGCTCGGCTTTACGGCGTCGCGTGGTGCATGAAGCGCTCCGGCGGCGCCTCGCCCCACGGGCCGCCGATTTCGCCGCGGCCCCACAGATTGGCCGGGACGCTGGCATTCAACACGTCGGTGTCGGCCCAGTGCTCGTGCACCCGGCCCCACGGGTCGCCCCAGTAATCGAACACCTGGCTACCGAGCGAATGCCGGCCGATGCCCCAGAAGTGCTCGTAGCCCTTCCCCACCAGATGCTCGTGGCCGATCATGATGTCGTCGATGTCGGCCGCTTCGTAGGACAGATGGTTGAGCCCCGCCTTGTCGCTGCGGATGCAAAAGAAGACGTGGTGGTCAACATAATCCTCGCCGCGGTCGAGCCGGTTGAACGAGCCGACCAGATTATCCTTGCGGTCGGCATAGACCTCGTCCGAACAGCGGAAGCCGAGCATGTCGCGGTACCAGCCGAGGGTCTTTTCGAACTGCGGCGAATGCACGACGAAATGGCCGATGCGTTTGACGTGGCTGGGGCCGCGTTCGACGCGGTAGAGCGCGTTGCGCCGCCGCGTCTTGTCTTCGCCGCTGTTGACCGCCGGCCGCGCCACCGCGATCTTCGGCAGTTGCGCCATGCCGTGAACGATTTCGACCTGGAAGCCGTCGGGATCGGTGAGGCGCACGCGCTTGCCGCCGCCCGGCTCGTCGATCGCCTCGATCGGCGAGGCGCCGGGGGCGCGCGCCAGCTTTTCGAGGTCTTCTAAGCTGCCGGCATGGAGCGCGATGCCGACATATTTGGGCTCGCCCAGTTCGGTGACATGGATGTGGTGCGGCGAGTCGGTGCCGCGCATGTAGAGCGCCTTCGACGTGCGGTCGGCGCGCGCCATGCCGAACGCGGTCAGGAATTCCTCCTGCTTGTCGAGATCGGGCGAGCGCAGCCGCCCATAGGCGAGGTCAACGGCTTTGATTACAGACATGGCAACCTCCCGGTAGGTGTTGGGCTCACTATAGTCGTTATTGCGTTGCGCCGGTATCGGCTTCCTCGACTGATCAGGTGTCGGGCTACTCTTTGTAGGACGGGTCGATCCGGTCGAGCTTGCGCAGCAATGCCGGCCAGTCGAATTTGTTCGGGTCGTGGCCGCTTGCGGCGCCGGCGCGGGACCTGGCATAGCCGGCGCTGACGACCGCCTCGGACAGCGGGTTGAACTCGGCGTCCGACTGCTGAAAGGCGAGCTGCATCGCGCAGGCGCGCTCCATCCGGTAGGTCGCGACAAAGGCCTCGGCGATCGTATGCCCGATGATGAACAGGCCGTGATTGCGCAACACCATGATGTGCTTGTCGCCGAAATCGGCGAGGAACCGCGTGCGCTCGTCGCGGCTTCGCCCGGCGCCCTCGTAGTCGTGATAGGCAATGTCGCCGATCACCTGCAGTGCGTGCTGATTGAGCGGCAGCAGCCCCTCCTTCTGCATCGACACGGCGCACCCGGCGATCGTATGCGTGTGGATCACGCAAGCGATGTCCGGGCGCGCCATATGGATCGTGCCGGGAATCGCGAAACCGCCGCTGTTGACCTCGTCATCCGACGGCTCGAGCTTGTTGCCGTTGACATCGACCTTGACCAGCGAGGAGGCGGTGATCTCGTCGTACAGCATGCCGAAACGATTGATCAGGAAATGGTCCTGCTTCCCCGGGATGCGCGCGGTGATGCGGGTATTGATCAAATCCGACCAGCCGAACAGATCGACGAGGCGGTAGCACGCGGCGAGGTCGACCCGAACCCGCCATTCGGTCTCGGTCATGCGCGCCTGGGGCATCGCCGTCACGGCCATGTTCTTCCTCCGCCGCAGGGAATTCGTCGCGATAGAGCGCACCGGCCCCGCTTCCATGTCAAGCCGCGCCTTGGCTGGGTGCGGACGTGGCCCTGCGCGCCTGCTATAGACCTCCCATGCGTGGCCAAGGTTCAGCGAACATCTCGTCTCCGGGGCTTCTCCATGCAACGGCATGGGCCGAGGCGTATGAGCTGATTGACCTTCAGCTTTCTCCCTTGGGGCGGAGGGCCATCGAAGCCCTGGGTCTGGGTTCGGGCGACATTGTTCTTGATATCGGGTGCGGAGCGGGGCAAACCCTTCTCCAACTCGCCGAGCAAGTCGGACCTGAAGGGCAGGTGATCGGGGTGGACGTGGCCCCGTTGCTCCTTGAAATTGCCAGGCGGAGGACCGAGCCCCTCAGCCAGGTGAGATTGATCCAGGCAGACGCTCAGTCCTTGGATTTGCCGGCTGAGAGTACGGATGCCGTGTTCTCTCGATTCGGCGTGATGACCTTCAACGATCCGGTCGCGGCTTTCGCCAATTTCCGTAGAATTCTGCGGCCGTCAGGTGCGCTCGCGTTCAGTTGCTGGCGTTCCCTCCAGGACAACGAGTTGGATCGCCTTCCGCTCGCCGCGGCGGGAATCCAGTCGTCGGCTGTCGACGAGAAGTCCTTTCAGCTTCGCCGACCCCGAACACATCCGCCGCACCCTCGAGGCGGCCGGGTTCAGCGAGATCATCATCCAATCGCACGATGAAAGGGTGTCGAGCGGCGATCTTGACGCGATGACTTGGGTGCTTCTGAAAGTGGGGCCGCTCGGAAAGATCGTTCGCGAGAACCCCGCCCTGCGAGCGACTGCCGAGCCTCTATTGCGTGAGGTGCTGGCTGCCCTGGGTGACCGGTCCAAGGTGCAGCTTTTGGCTTCCGTCTGGATCGTGACTGCGCGACCCGGCAGCAGACCATCCACGTCCGCCAAAGGGACAACAGGCTTGGGGCTGACATGCGCGTTTTCGCGGTAGGCAGCGCCGCCAAACCCCGCTATAGCGCTGCGCAGGTCATCTTGAGGACACCACCATGGAGCTTCCCGACAGCGTCAAGGCCATCGGCGAGCAGCTCGATGGCGGCGGCGACATTGCGCCGGCGCCCGAGCTGTTCGAGGCCTACGACGTATTCGCCGCCGAAGTGGCGCAGATCTTCACGCAGCCCTGGCTGGCGATCGACCATGCCAGCCGGCTCGCCGCCGACGGCGATTATCTGCGCGCTGATATCGGCTCGCGCTCGGTCGTCGTGGTGCGCGAGAGCGCGGAGCAGATCCATGCCCTGCGCAACGCCTGCCTGCATGCCGGCTACCGCGTGTGCGAGGCGGAAGCGGGAAACGCCGGCCATCTCTATTGCCAGTATCACGGCTGGTCCTACGCGCTCGACGGCCGGCTGACCGACCCGCTGCTGCGCCCGAACATGACCGACCGCTCGCGGTTTCGCCTGCCGCGCTATGCGATGCAGATCCAGCGCGGGCTGATCCTCGTCGATCTGACGGCGGTCGCGTCCGAAGCACCGCCGGCCGGGCCGGTTGAGCTCGGCGCGGTTCCGCTCGACCTCGGCGAGCGGGCGGTGAGCCGCCGCGCGCAATACCAGACGAATTGGAACTGGAAGCGGCTGCGCCGGTTGCTCTGGGCCACACCCGATCTGGCGTTCGGCGGCGCCGGTTGCGACGCGGTGGTCGAGCTCGGGCCCTTGAGCCTCGTCGCGCTGAGCGGCGGGGATGCCGTCCTCATCCGGCTGATCCCGCGCTATCCCGGCAAGACCGATGTCGAGCTGGTGCAAATGCCGGCGGACGGGGCGCGGTCCGCCGCCGACGCCGACGACCCGGTCGGCGATGCGCTGCGCGACGGCGGCGCCGCGGCGCCGCTCGACCGCGCATTTTACGAATGGTACTGGCCGCTGATGGCGCCGCTCGTCAACGGCTCGGCAAAGCCCGCCTGATGGAGATCCGCACCCTCGCCGAAGGGCTGGCAGTTCCCCGAAGGCCCGGTGGCATTGGCTGACGGCTCGGTGCTGCTGGTAGAGATCGCCGCCGGCAGGTTGACCCGGGTTGCCGCTGATGGCACGAAAAGTATCGTCGCGCAGACCGGCGGCGGGCCAAACGGCGCTGCGGTCGGGCCTGATGGCAAATGCTATGTCGCCAACAACGGCGGCTTCGAATGGCACCGCGAGGGCGACCGCATCCGGCCGTTGACGCAGGCGCGCGACTATAAAGGCGGCCGGATCGAGCGGGTCGATCGCAAAACCGGCGCGGTCGAGCTGGTCTATCGCACCTGCGGCGATATCCCGCTCAAAGGACCGAACGATCTCGTTTTCGACGCTGATGGCGGCATCTATTTCACCGATCTCGGCAAGCGGCGGCCGCGCGACATGGATATCGGCGCCGTCTTTTACGCCAAGGCCGACGGCAGCTTCGTCACCGAGGTCGCCTATCCGATGGTGACGCCGAACGGCGTCGGCCTGTCGCCCGACGGCAGGACGCTCTATGTCGCCGAAACCGAGGCGGCGCGGCTCTGGGCGTTTCCGATCGAGGCGCCCGGCGTGGTCAGGAAGGAGCCGTGGCCGTCGCCGCATGGTGGGCATCTCGTCGCCGGGATGGGCGGCTATCAGCGGTTCGATTCGCTGGCGGTGCAGGAGGACGGACGGATCTGCGTCGCGACGCTGATCAATGGCGGGATCACCGTCATTTCGCCGGACGGACGCCACATCGAGCACCATTCGATGCCCGACCCGATGTGCACCAACATCTGCTTCGGCGGCGCCGGCATGAAGACCGCCTACATCACCCTGTCATGGACCGGCCGGCTCGTCGCCGTCGACTGGCCGGCCGCGGGCCTGCGGCTCAACCAGGCGGGGTGATCTGGAGGTGATCTGGAGGTGATCTGGTAGGATGGGTTGAGCGCAGCGAAACCCATCATTGTGGTTCGGGCCGGTTGCAGTATTCGGTCGCAAATGGGACAACGTTTTAGAGATCGTACAGGAACGGTCTCAGGCATTTAAATCGCCCTGGAGATACTAAGTCGAATAGCTCTGATGTCTGCCCGTTGTTGCCCCGTCGATGTTTCCAAAGAAACGCTTGATATGTGCCTCCGCCGAGACCGGGACATGCAGCACGGAAATCCTCTTTCGAGAATGGCTCTCTGAGCCGCCCGCTTTTCACCGCCGCTACGATCGCCCCGTAGACCACATGGGCCATCAGCCCCTCCCGCTCTGAGGGAGGGTAGCGCATTCAGACCGGCGCGGCGAGCGCGGCTTTACCTAACCGCCGCAGCTTTCGCCGCCGCATCGCTGGCACCTTCTGGCCCTAACGTAATGAGCGCTCGATAACGCGCGATGGCATTTCCCAGTGCTTTGCGCCGTTTCGGATCAGCTTCCGTTTGGAGTCGAACCAATCGAGTTGCAATCTCGCTCTCTTTGTCGGCGATCCACGCGGCGCGAGACGGAAACGGCCCTCTCGACATCGGTAGCCTCCTATTCATGCGGTCGCGGAGATCGCTGCGCCATGGGCGATTGATGGGTTTCGCTGCGCTCAACCCATCCTACAAAGCACTGGAGTGATCTACTCCGCCGCCGCGGCGGCGCGGGCGCGGCGGGTGGGGGCGGCGATGGCGGGGGCGGCGCGGTTGCCTTTCGCCAGCACCGCTTCGAGCGCGGTGCGGATCTCGGCGAGCTTCTGCTCGTGCTCGACCTTATGGCCAAACAGGTTCTTGACGTAGAACACGTCGACTGACCTTCTCGCCGTAGGTCGAGATCTTGGCGCTGGAGACCTGCAAGCTGAGCCGGGTCAATTCGCGCGTCACCTCCCACAAGAGCCCCGGCCGGTCGCGGCCGTTGACCTCGATGACGGTATGCGAGCGGCTCGCTTGGTTGTCGATCAGCACGCGCGGCGGCACGGTGAAGACGCTCATCCGGCTGGGGAAGGCCGGCGGGCGCTCCAGCTCGATATGCGGCTTCAAATCGCCGGTCAGTACGTTCTCGAAGGTGAAAGCGAGCTTTGCCAGCTTGTCCGGGCGGTCGAACGGCGTGTTGTCGTGGTCCTGCACCCACAGCGTATCGAGCGCCATGCCGTTCGACATCGTCATGATCTTGGCGTCGACGATGTTGGCGCCCGACACCGCGAGCGCCCCGGCGATGCGCGAGAAGAGGCCCGGGTGATCGGCGGTGTAGAGCGTGATCTCGGTCACCGCGCGCGCCGGATCGATGCGCTTTTCAACGGTCAGCTTCGCGCCGCTCGAATCCGCCTCGCGCATCAGGCGGGCATGGCGGGCATGCGTCTCGGCGTCGAGCGACAGCCAGTAGAACGGGTAGCCGCGACTGGTAAAGGCGGCGAACTCTTCGTCGGCGAAGTCGGGGAGCAGCGCGCGCGCCGCGGCCTGCGCTGCGGCGATGCGCGAGTCGCGCCCTTCCTCGACAGCGAGCCCGCCGGTGATCGCGTCGAGCGCGCTCTGGTAGCAGTTCGCGTAACAAGGCCGCCTTCCAACCGTTCCAGATCTTCGGGCCGACCGCGCGGATATCTGCGACGGTCAACACCAGCAGCAATTTGAGGCGCTCGGGCGATTGCACCCGGTCGACGAAGTCCTGGATCGTCTGCGGGTCGGCGATGTCGCGCTTGAAGGCGATGCCACTCATCAACAGATGCCAGCGCACCAGCCAGGCGACCGTCTCGGTCTCCTCGGGCGACAGCCCGAGACGCGGCCCCAGTTTCAGCGCGATCTTCTCGCCGAGCTGGGAATGGTCGCCGCCGCGGCCCTTGGCGATGTCGTGCAAGAGGGTGGCGAGATAAAGCGCCCGCCGCGACACGACCGTCGGCATGATGGCGCTGGCGACCGGCAGCTCGTCTTTCAGGTGGCCGGTCTCGATCTGGTAGAGGATGCCGATCGCGAACAGCGTGTGCTCGTCAACCGTGTAGTGGTGGTACATGTCGTACTGCATCTGCGCGACGACGCGGCCGAAATCGGGGATGAACTTGCCGAACACCCCGGCCTCGTTCATCCGCCGCAAGGCGGTCTCCGGGTTCTTTTTCGAGGTCAGGATTTCGAGAAAGAGGCGGTTGGCCTCGGGATCGCCGCGCAGCCGCGCGTCGATCAGGCGCAACGATTGCGTCACCGCGCGCAGCGCGCGCGGGTGGATGTCGAGGTCGTGCTGCTGGGCGACATGAAACAGCCGGATCAGCGCGACCGGATTCTTCTTGAAAAAATCCTCGGCCGGAATGGTCACCCGCTCGCCGTCGAGCACGAAGCCACCGAGCGTCCGCCGCCGGCGTAGGTCCTGGGCACCCCAGCGCAGCCAGGGAAGGCGCCGCTTGTGCCGTTGATCGGCCTCAAGGATCGCGCAGAAGATGCGGGTCAGATCGCCGACGTCCTTGGCGACCAGGAAGTAATGCTTCATGAACCGTTCGACGCCGCGCGCGCTCGGCCGATCGGCATAGCCCATCGCGGCGCCGATCTCGGTCTGCATGTCGAAGGTGAGGCGCTCTTCGGCGCGCCCGGCGAGGTAGTGCAGGTGAACGCGCACCGTCCACAAAAAGCTCTGGGCGCGCTCGAACCGCGCCAACTCGTCGGCCGACAGCACGCCGAGTTCGACGAGCCTCGCGACATCGTCGATGCGGTAGACGTATTTGGCGATCCAGAACAGCGTGTGCAGGTCGCGCAACCCGCCTTTGCCCTCCTTGATGTTGGGTTCGAGCTGATAGCGGCTGTCGCCGACCCGCTGATGGCGCGCGTCGCGCTCGGCGAGCTTGGCTTCGACAAACTGCGCCGCGGTGCCGCGCACGATCTCGGATTCGAACCGGGTTTTCGAGCTCGCCGAACAGCGCCTGCTCGCCCCACACATAGCGCGCCTCCAGGAGCGCCGTGCGGATCGTCAGATCGGTCTTGGCACACCGCAGGCACTCGGCGACCGAGCGCGTCGCCTGCCCAACCTTGAGCCCCAGATCCCACAGCATATAGAGCAGATATTCGACGACCTGCTCGGTATGCGGAGTCTGTTTGTAGGGCAGAAGGAACAGCAGATCGATATCCGAGAACGGCGCCAGCTCGCCGCGGCCATAGCCGCCGACCGCGACAATCGCCAGCTTTTCGCCGGCGGTCGGATTGCCGAGCGGATAGATCGTCTCGGTGACAAAGTCGTAGAGCACCCGGATCAGCTGATCGACCAGAAAAGACTGCTCCCCGACCACCCGGACCGCGGTGCCATCGGCCTCGAACCGGCGGCGAATCTCGGCGCGACCCTGCGCCAGCGCCGCCTTGAGCGGCGGCAGCAGCGCACTGCGGTCGAGCGAGGGCGCCGGCGCGTCGGCGACCGCCTGCACCAGCGCTTCGCCGAGCGCCCGCCGGTCGATGATGTCGCGTTGCCGCAGGATGTTGGCCATTACCCCCTCAGAGGTGCCGCCCGGCATCGACGGAAATGATCGAGCCGGTGGTATGCGTCAGATGGGTGACGCACGACAGCACCGCCAGCGCCACGTCCTCCGCTTCGATGGCGCGCTTCAACGGCGTCGCCATCGCCGCCTTCGCCATCATCTCTTCGGTGCGGCCCGGGACGAAGCCGGTATGGACCATGCCGGGCGCGACGACGACGACGCGGATCTCCGGGCCCAATACGCGCGCCAGCGCCATGCTCATCGTATTGAGCGCGGCTTTGGACGCGCCATAGATGATTGAGCTGCCGGTACCGGATTGCGCCGCGCCCGATGAAATGTTGACGATGACGCCGTCGCCCGACTCGCGAAGCAGCGGGACAAAGGCGCGGATCGTCGCGAACGGCCCCCGCACATTGGCGGCCAGCACCCGGTCGATCAGGTCGTCGTCCAATGCTTCGAGATCGTGATGCGGCACCATCCGGGTAAACCCGGCGGAATTGACCAGGATGTCGGCGCGGCCGAATTTCTCGCCCACCGCGACCGCGACCTTTTTGATCTGCGCCGTGTCCTCCAGCGGCAGGTGCATCGCCTGGTGACCGCTGCCGGCCAGGTTCGCGACCACCGCGTTGGCCCGTTCGACGCCCTTATTGTAGCCGACCACGACGCGCGCGCCGGCTTCGGCAAAAAGCCGTGCGCTGGCGGCCCCGATCCCGCTGCTGGCGCCGGTCACGACCGCGACCTTGCCAGCCAGAGACTTGCCGATCGCCATTCCCGCCTCTCCTTGTCGTATTCGCGCGCTCGATGCTACGCGCTCGATCGGGGTATTGTCACCGCCGGCCTAGAACATCACCACGCTGCGGATCGTCTCGCCGCGCTGCAAGGCGGCGAAGGCGTCGTTGATCTCGTCGAGCGCGATATGGCGCGAGATCAGCTCGTCGAGCTTGAGCCTGCCGTCGAGAGAGGCGCGGGCCAAGAGCGGAAAGTCGCGCGCCGGTCGCGCCCCGCCATAGCTCGACCGGCGGATGCGCTTTTCGCCCATCAGGCTGCCCCAGCGGAACGCAACGTCGTCAGCGACATCGGTCTTGCCGAGCCAGATCACCTCGCCGCCTGGGCGCACCGCCTCGATGCTGGCGCGGAACGAGGCGGGGCTGCCGGCGGCTTCGAGCACGACATCGGCGCCACGCCCGGCGGTCTTCGCCTTGGCGACGGCGATCGGATCCCCGCGGCGCGCATCGACCAGGCAGGTCGCGCCGACCCGCTCGGCGAGCGCGAGCTTTCGCTCATCGAGATCGACCGCGATGATCTCGCCCGCCCCGGCGAGGCGCGCGCCCTGCACCGCGGCGAGGCCGACGGCGCCAACGCCGATCACCATGACCGTGTCGCCATAGCCGATCGCCGCGACGTTCAGCGCCGCGCCGACCCCGGTCATCACGCCGCAGCCAATGAGGCAGGCGCGGTCGAACGCCAGCTCCTTTGGTACGGCGATCGCCTGGTGGTCGGCGACGATCGCGTATTCGGCGAACGCCCCGAGAAACATCAGCTGTTTCAGCTCGCGCCCGTCAGCCAGGCGCACGCGGCTTGTCCCATCGAAGGCGAGCGCCTTCGGGCCGTGCGCCAGATAGCTCTCGCACAGGATCGGCAGATCGCGCTCGCAGTAAAAGCAATGGCCGCAATGCGGGTTCCAAGACAAGACGACGTGGTCGCCGACATCGATCCCGCGAGCATCCGGGCCGAGCTCCTCGACAATCCCCGCCGCCTCGTGCCCGAGCACGATCGGCATCGGATAGCGCAGCGACCCGGTAATTACTTCGAGGTCGGTATGGCAGAGGCCGGCGGCCTTGATGCGCACCAGCACATCGTTGCGGCCAAGTCCGCTCGCGACCACCGGCTCGACGGTCATCGGCGCTCCGGCGCCGTGCAGCACCGCGGCGCGATAGTCGATCGTCATGCGCGTTCCCTTCATTCTCCTCGATCGCCGCCGCCGTCTCCTGGCGTTCGATGCAATGGCGCGCCGCGCCGCGTCGCCGGCATATCCTCGCGCACCTGGAAGGCGCCTTCGACCGTCTTGACCCGGCAGCCCCGGCACCAGCGCGCAACAAACGCGCCGGCCAGCGTCGCATCGCGGAAATAGATCGAGACCGCGTCGTTGAGCACGCCGCGCAGCCCGGACGGCGTCATCGCCCAGCCCTCGACGCCGCAATTGTCGTCGAGCCAAGCTTTCATCTCATCGAGCCGGGTGCCCAGCCCTGCGGCAGGCGCCCCAATGCGGATGCGCACCGGAAAGCGCCGCTCGGCCTCGCCGATCATCAGCTTGGAGCTGGCGGCCATCTTTGTTCTTTGTCTGTTCCAGATGCGAGAATGTCATGCTTCGCCGGCTCATGTCCAGCACTGGCGCTCGCCGCCACACCTCGCCATGGCCGGGCTTGACCCGGCCATCCCCAGTGGATCCCCGGGTCAACCCCGGGGGTGACGGAATTTAGGGGCCGGCCACCTAGGGGAATACGGCCAACCCCCTACGACCCCGGCACGGTGCCCTTTGGCAGGCTCTCGCAATAGCGCGCGATCTCGCCGGGCGTGGTGAGCCAAAGCTCGTCGCGATGGGCCAGGATGTGGCGCAGCGCGTCGCGCAACGCGCGCAGCCGGAACGGCTGACCGATGATAAACGGGTGGAGCGCGATCGAGAACACCAGCGGGTATTTTCGCGATTGTTCAAGCATCTCGTCGAACTGGTCGGTGATCATCTCGGCGAATTGCCGGCCGGTGTGATGGCGGGTGACGAGAGCCGGCAGATCATTGAGCTCGATCGGGTAGGGCACCGACAGGATCGGGCCCGCGCGCGTCGCCATCCACACCGGCTGGTCGTCGAGCGGCCAATCCATGACATAGCGGTACCCGGCTTCCTTCAACAGGTCCGGCGTCACGCGGCTCTCGGCCAGACCGGGGCCGAGCCAGCCCTCCGGCCGCCTGCCGGCGAGGCGGGTTACGATTTCGGTGGCCTCGGCGATCAGCCGCGCCTCGTCCGCTTCCCACAGCACATCCTGGCGCTCGGCGTTGCTGCGGCCATGCCCGACATATTCATCGCCCCTTCCATTGAGGCGCTCGACAATCTCGGGGCAATACTCCAGCGCCGCCGAGTTGACGTTGTGCGCGCCGGGCAGGCCGAACTGGTCGAGCAGGTCGAGGTAGGACCAGATCCCCACCCGGTTGCCGTAATCGCGCCAGGCGTAGTTCTGCTGGCTCTGCGGCCGGTCGGTCCCGCTCGCGTCGACGCCGAGCCCGGCGCGGTAGCCGAAATGCTCGATATTGCTGCACAGAAAGACGGCGAGCCGCTTTCCCTCCGGCCAGTCGTAGACCGGCCGCTTGGTGATCGGCAGGTAATTGTAGCGGCCGTGGGTCGGGAGCTTCATGGCGGATTACCCGAAAGGAAAAGAAATGCAATGCGCCAGGCCAGACGGCCGCGCACAGAGGGTTCGGCTCATTCGCTTCCCGCGCAGACGTTGATCTCGGGCACGCCGTCGGGATAGCCCGCAAGAGGCATCTCGTCGCGAGTGCGGCTGGCAAGGCGGCCCGCCGGCCGCATGCAGGACTCGACGACCAGATCCTTCGTCAACATCGTTGCGAAACGGGCGTCCCAGATGCACGCGGTCTTGTCAGGCGACGCCGTGGCAAAGCGCACCCCGTCCGGGCTGAACACCTCGGTCCACACCGTGCCCTAGCGCCCATCGAGGGCGTTGCGCGAGAAAGGCATTGCTGCACGGAAATGACGAATCCTGCGCCTAAAACGTCACGGACCGAGGGACCGATACCATGATTGATCGCGTCCGGGTAGACTGGGCACAGGTGCCGTGCAGGGCGGGCGGACGTTGTTGAGGCCGGGGCGCCCTACGGCGCTGCTGTGTAGCGGCAGGTGTAGCGGAGCGCTTCGAGGGAAAGGATACCCTTGATCGTTGGTACGTGAGAATCGATCCCAGTATTCTGGATAATTCGGGCTGTGTGTCTCCACATTGTCAAAGCAGAAGAATTATCACAACCGCAAAGCCGCTGGAGAACCTCGAACTGCTCGCATGCAGTTTCAAGTAGCAGGGCGACGGCTTTGGGTGCCGATATCTCTGGGCGCTGCGGGGACTCACTCATCGCTCTTCCCCGCCCGCTTTTGGCAGCGCCTGCCGTATCCTGTCCTGCACCTCCGGTGGCTGGTGTTCCAACGCGTCGCACAGCCGGCGCATCTGGCGGCGCAGGCTGTAGACTTGGTCGAGCAGGCCCAGCACCAGCGGCATCGCCTCGTCATCGACGGCAAGATCGCGGCGGATGTCGAGGATCAGCTCGACCCGCGCGACATCGACCTCATGGAACACCCAGGTCTCGTTGTGCCGCTCGGGAAGCACCCAGCGGTTCTCGACCCAGCGGGTCAGCTCGCGGCGTTCGAGGCCGCCGAAGCGGGCCAGCAGCTCTTCGAAGACGATCATGGTCCGCCGCCCCCCAAGACCATGCCGCGGCGCGGGTCGGTCGGGTGCGTCTTCGCCCAATCTTCGAGGAATTTCGCGAGCTCGGGATCGTCGCTCGCGCCGATCACCACCTTGAGCGTCACATACTGGTCGCCGGTGGTCTCGGCACCGCGCCGCTTCCTCTGGATGCCCTTGCCGCGCAGCCGCAGGCGGGTCCCGGCATCGGAGCCCTTGGGGATCGTCATCGTCACCGGACCGCTCACGGTCGGCACCGCTACCCGCGCGCCGAGTACCGCCTCGGCGAGGCTGACCGGCAGCTCGACATGGATGTCGTCGCCGTCGCGGCGGAAGAACGGGTGCGGCGCGATGTGTACCTCGATCAGCGCATCGCCCGGCGGTGGACTGCCCCCTGGGCCACCCCCGAAACCCGGCCCGCCCTTCCCCTTGAGGCGCAGCACCTGGCCTTCCTCGATGCCCGGCGGGATCGTCACGTCGAGCCATTCCTCAGGTGACAGCGCGAGCCGCTGCTTGCCGCCGGTCGCGGCCAGCGCGAAATCGATGGTCAGGGTGAACTGGCGGTCGGGACCGGGCATCGCGAACCCTTCGCCCGCCTGCCCGGCGCGGCGCCTGCCTCCCCGTCCGAACATCGCGAACAGATCATCGAGGTCGCCGGCATCCATCTCTCCTTGCGGCTGGTATTTCCAGCCCTGCGCGCCCTCGGCATGCGGGCGATAGGAGTAGCGCGGCTTCTCGGCGCCGCTCTCATCGATTTCGCCGCGATCGTAGCGCGCCCGTTTCTCGGGGTCCGACAGGATGTCATTGGCCGCCGTCACCGCCTTGAAGCGCGCCTCGGCGGCGGGCTTGCCCGGATTGAGGTCGGGGTGGAACTCCTTGGCGAGCTTGCGGTAGGCCTTTCGGATATCCGCGGTGCTGGCGTCGCGCTTGACGCCAAGCACCTCATAGGGGGTTTGTGTCGCCATTGCGGACTCTCTCCGCCGCTCAGCGCTGGCGGTTGCGCTGCGGTTGCGCGGCCGGCCCCGCCGGCTCGACACGCACTGCGATTGTCCGTTCAGCGCCGCGCCGGTCGATCGTCAGCTCGTCCTCCTCGCCGATCCGGGTCAAGCCGATCTTGTTGCGCAACTGGGTGCCGCTGGTCACCGGGACGCCATTGACGGCGATCACCAGATCGCCGGCGTGCAGACCGGCGCGCTCGGCCGGAGAGCCGGGATCGACGCGGGCGATCAAGGCGCCCGTGGTATGCTTGGTGTTCATGCTTTGCGCGAGATCCGGCGTCAGATCCTGGATTGCCACGCCGATGCGGCCGCGCTTGACCGAGCCATAGCGTATAAGCTGCTCCATGACGCTGCGCGCCATGTTGATCGGCACGGCGAATCCGATGCCGATGTTGCCGCCCCCCGGCGCCAGGATCGCGGTGTTGATGCCGACGCATTGTCCCTCGAGGTTGACGAGCGGACCGCCCGAGTTACCCGGATTGATCGACGCATCGGTCTGGATGAAGTCTTCATACCCCTCGATGCCGAGGCCGCTGCGGCCGAGCGCGCTGACGATCCCCGAGGTCACCGTCTGGCCAAGGCCGAACGGATTGCCGATGGCGACAACGAAGTCGCCGACCTGCAGCTGATCCGAATCGCCCGTCGGCACCGCGGTCAGACTGCCCGCCGAAACCTGCAGCACGGCGATGTCGGTATCGGCGTCGCGCCCGATCAGCTTGGCCGGGAGGCGCCGGTTGTCTTTGGTGGTGACGTCGATCCGGGTCGCGTTTTCGACGACATGACCATTGGTCAGAACATAGCCGTGCGCAGCATCGACGATGACGCCGGACCCGGTTGCCTGGGTGTCGCGCTCCGCCGACTGCTGGTTTTGCGGCAGGTTGAAAAAGCGGCGGAAGAACGGGTCTTGCAGCAGCGGGTTCTGTTCGCGCACCCGGCCGCGCACCGCGATGTTGACGACGCCGGGGGTGATCCGGCTCAGCATCGGCGCCAGGCTCGGCACCACGCCGCCGCCGACCGCGGGGATCGGCGCGCCCGCCAGGGCCGGTTGCGGCCCGGGCGCGAGAGCGGTGACGGCGCCCATCACGACGAGCGCTGACCAAATCCTGATCATCGTGGAGCGGACCTTGCGGATGGTGCGGTGCCGTCAGCAGAACGGCGCCCGATACGAACAGTTTCGCCATTGCAATATTTAAACCGCGGCGCGACGCCTTCAAGGAGCGCCCGGGGGTCTGCGATCACGCGGGGCGGCTGGCAGCAGCTCCGAGGCCTCGCTGCTAACAGGCTGTTTTTCTTCCGATTTACTGTTGCTCCGACGCGCCGATGTCGCCATGCTCGTTGTCGAGGGGAGTTGCACAACCGCGAGGCACCGACGTGACCCTATACGAGCTGCAAGTCAGGGGGTACCGGCTGACTACGGCAGAGATCGTTTACCGGTTGCCGGACCATCCTGCCCTGCTCCAGACCTTCATCTGGCAAAAATTCGACCTCGCGCCCGATTTTCCCGAGCTGAACAAGTTCCTCGAGTTCTGGCGTCACAATATCGAGGGCAAGCTGCATTCGGTCAATGTAAAGCAAAGCAGCCGCACCGCCGGCAACCGCTTTCGCCACATCAAGCACACCTTCGCGCTGCATTAAATCAAGCGCCGTCAGCCTGCTGACCGCAAAGCGGCCAACCCGGAAATTTTCGTCCCGGCAAACGCCGGATGGCGATCTTGCTATCCCGGGAGTGAACTGTCATCTGCTCAGGCATGTTCCTTCCGACGGCAATCACGCAACCCGCCGCCGATGATCGGACGGCGGTCGCGCCCAGCCTGCGGCCGATCGCGGTTTGGCTCCTGCTCTGCTGCGCGATGATCTTCGCCATGGTGGTGATCGGCGGGATCACCCGGCTGACCCTGTCCGGCCTGTCGATCACCGAATGGCAGCCGGTCATCGGCATTGTGCCGCCATTGTCGCATGCCGCCTGGCTCGCCGAATTCGACCGATACAAGCAGATCCCGCAATACCGGCTCGTGAATTACGGGATGAGCCTCGATGCGTTCAAAACCATCTTTCTGTGGGAATACGTGCATCGGCTGTGGGGCCGGCTGATCGGCGTCGCCTACGCGCTCCCCTTTCTGTATTTTCTGATCCGCGGGCAGGTGCCGCGCCGACTGGCATTGCCGCTGGCCGGGATTTTCGCGCTCGGCGCCGCGCAGGGTGCGCTCGGCTGGTACATGGTCGAGAGCGGCCTCGTCCACCGCGTCGAGGTCAGCCAATACCGCCTCGTCGCCCATCTCGCGCTGGCGCTGCTGATTTACGGACTAACGCTGTGGATCGCGCTGGGATTGTTGCAAAGCCCCTCTCCCGCAATGCGGGAGAGGGTGGCCGAGGCGCAGCCGAGGCCGGGTGAGGGCGGCGGCGACCGACTCGTTGCGCGCCCCCTCACCCCGGCCCTCTCCCCCGGTGGGGGAGAGGGGGGATTTGGGATGTGGCGGCGGGCCGCCGAGGCGATCCTCGGCCTTGTGGCGCTGACGATCTGCGCCGGCGGGTTTGTCGCCGGCCTCAACGCCGGGCTCATCTACAACACCTTTCCGCTGATGGACGGCAGTTTCTTGCCGGCCGGCTACGCCCAGCTCCACCCGTTCTGGCGCAACTGGTTCGAGAACGTCGCTGCGGTGCAGTTCGACCACCGCCTGCTGGCCGAGACGACCGCCGCCACCGTGCTGCTGCTGTGGGCGCTCGGCCGCCGCGCCGCCCTGCCCCGCCCGGCCCGCCTGGCGCTGCACGCGCTGTCCCTCGCGGTGCTGCTGCAATTCACGCTCGGCGTCTCGACGCTGCTGCTGGTCGTGCCGATCGAGCTTGCCGCGATGCACCAGGCCGGCGCGGTGCTGCTGCTGACCACGGCAATCGTCTTCCGCCATGCGCTTCGACTACCGGTCATCGTTACCGATGAGTACCGGAAAAGGGGATGAAAAAGGATGATCTCAATCGTCTACAATGACGTCGTCAAAGCAATCGAAATTATGATGGACACGAAAGGTGCAGCCTTGCTGATACAGACGTTGCAAGCCCTTCAGAAATTTGACCATCTTCACTTATACGCTACGAACGATGACCAAGGCCTATCCGTGATATCTCCGTACCAAGAAGAGACCGTATACACCGAACTTATCCTCGACCTGCTCCCCGCCGACGCTTGGCATGACCAGCCGGGCACCGAATTGGACCCATAGCGCTTCAACGCCATATAATTCCGACAGGGCGCAGGAGAGCGTTATGGTCGCAAGAGGCAAGTCTTTGAAGCGGTGGCAGCAATTGGCCGAGGCAGAATTGCGCGGCAAGCCGCTCACGAGCCTCGATCGGCAGACCCCTGAGGGAATCGCCGTCAAGCCGCTCTACACCGAGGCCGATCTGGAACAGATCGAGGCGGCCGGCTTCCCGTGGCGCGAAGCGATCCCCGGCGTGCCGCCCTATCTGCGCGGGCCGCGGGCGACGATGTACGCCAACCGGCCGTGGACGATCCGGCAGTATTCCGGCTTCTCGACCGCCGAGGAGTCGAACCGCTTCTACCGCGACAACCTCAAAGCCGGGCAGATGGGGCTGTCGATCGCCTTCGATCTGGCCACCCACCGTGGCTACGACAGTGACCACCCGCGGGTCACCGGCGATGTCGGCAAGGCCGGCGTCGCGATCGACAGCGTCGAGGACATGAAGATCCTGTTCGACGGCATCCCCTTGGACCGCATGAGCGTGTCGATGACGATGAACGGGGCGGTGTTGCCGGTGCTCGCCGGGTTCATCGTCGCCGCCGAGGAACAGGGCGTCACCCAGGACAAGCTCCAGGGCACGATCCAGAACGACATCCTGAAGGAGTTCATGGTCCGCAACACCTACATCTACCCGCCCGGACCCTCGATGCGAATCGTCGCCGACATCATCGAATACACCGCCCGCCACATGCCGAAGTTCAATTCGATCTCGATCTCCGGCTATCACATGGAGGAGGCCGGGGCGAATTCGGTCCAGGAGCTGGCGTTTACCCTTGCCGACGGGCTCGAATATGTGCGCGCGGCATTGTCGCGCGGCCTCAAGATCGACGAGTTCGCGCCGCGCCTGTCGTTCTTCTTCGGCATCGGCATGAATTTCTTCATGGAGGTCGCCAAATTGCGCGCGGCGCGGCTCTTATGGGCGCGGCTGATGACGCAGTTCGCGCCGGAGGACCCGGCGAGTCTCGCGCTACGCATGCATTGCCAGACCTCGGGGGTGAGCCTGACCGAGCAGGATCCGCACAACAACATCGTCCGCACGACGATTGAGGCGTTGGCGGCGGTGCTCGGCGGCACCCAGTCATTGCATACCAACTCGTTCGACGAGGCGCTCGGCCTGCCGACCCCGGCTTCGGCCAGGATCGCCCGCAACACCCAGCTGATCCTCGCCGAGGAGACCGGCATCCCGCATGTCGTCGACCCGCTCGGCGGCAGCTATTACGTCGAGAGCCTGACCCATTCGATCGCCGAGGCGGCGACGGCCCTGATCGGCGAGGTCGAGGCCTTGGGCGGCATGACGCGCGCGGTCGAGAGCGGCATGCCGAAACTGCGCATCGAGGAATCGGCGGCGCGGCGTCAGGCCCGCACCGACCGGGGCGAGGAAGTCATCGTCGGGGTCAACAAGTACCGCTCGGACGATGCCGCCCCGGTCGACATTCTCGATGTCGACAACGCGGCGGTCCGTGCCGCCCAGATTACGAGGCTCGACCGCGTGCGCCACGACCGCGACCCGGCGCGGGTTCACGTCGCGCTGGCGGCGCTGACCACGGCAGCACGAACCGGCGCGGGCAATCTCCTGGCCCTGTCGATCGACGCCAGCCGGGCGCGCGCCACGGTCGGCGAAATCTCCGACGCGCTCGAGGCGGTGTTCACCCGGCACCGCGCCGCGACGCCATCGGTCATCGGCATCTATGGCGGGCAATACAAGGGCGACGAGGATTTTCGCCGGATCCAGCGCGAGATCGAGGTTTTTGCGCACGAGGAAGGCAGGCGCCCCCGCATGCTGGTCGTCAAGCTTGGCCAGGACGGCCACGACCGCGGCGCCCGGGTCATCGCGACCGCGTTTGCCGATATCGGCTTCGATGTCGATATCGGGCCGTTGTTCCAGACCCCGGAAGAGGCCGCCCGCCAGGCGGTCGAGAACGACGTGCACATCGTCGGCGTGTCGAGCCAGGCGGCGGCGCACAAGACGCTCGTCCCGGCCCTGATCGAGGCGCTGAAGAAGGACGGCGCCGGCGATATTCTGGTGGTGTGCGGCGGCGTCATCCCGCACCAGGACTACGATTTCCTGAAGAAGGCCGGAGTGGGCGCGATCTTCGGCCCCGGCACCAACATCCCCGCCGCCGCCGCCGAGGTTCTTTCCCTGATCCGCCAGCACCGCCTGGCGGCGTAGGGAGTCGGCTGCGAGTTTCACCTCCCATCACCGAGGGTGGCATGCCCATGGACGTTCCAGAACAGGATGCGCACGCTGCTGCCGTACGTGGACTCCTGCATGAAGCTAAGATTCTGGCCGCACGCTACTACGCATTGACCGGAAAGCCTCTCGGTGTGACGGGAGAAGTTGCCGAGTTGGAGGCCGCGGAGGCTTTGAACTTGGTCTTAGCGCCGCCCCGGCAACCAGACTATGATGCCTTCCGAAGCAGCAACGGCTCGGTTGAAAAGTATCAAATCAAAGGTCGGGCAGTCGATCCGATGGATCGTCACCGCGGCCGGGTTCCATCTATCCAATATGATCGCAACTTTGAATGGGTCTTACTGGTACTTCTTGACCGCTCTACCTTTTCAGCGCTCGAAATCTGGCAAGCGAGGCGAGAAGATGTTCGAGACAGATTGGAAGCTCCTGGGTCAAAGGCGCGTAACGAACGTAATTCCATGGGGATCACACAATTCATGTCGATTGCGCGCAAGGTCTGGCCGCAGCAGAAGCCGGCCGAGCGCTCGACAGACGCTAGTACCAATGCAAGGTTGCCAGCGGGGAAGATGACCAGGGAGGACGCCATTTATCACGGCAACCAGCATTGCAGATCATCTGCGATGCAGGGATTTAATACACGTTTCGCGAATATTAATACAACCAAGGACGTGTGGTGGCTTGATATTCCTGGCGAAATGATAACTAAGCCTTCTTTCGACATCTTGCACTTGCTTCTTTCCGACGGCAGGCCAAACCAACCGCAACTGCATCACTTTGAAATTCCTATATCTTATATCAGAAAAAATATTCCAAATTTGCGAATCCGCAATGATAAGAATACCGTTCATTTAGAACTCTCAATCGCCGGATCTAATTTGTTCCAGGATGTTATAGGGCCCGGGCGGGTCCGATTTGCGCAGTTTCGGCACTGTGGATTTAACGTTTCGATCGGGTCATAGTAGCTCGTAAGATGGGCTGAGCATTGCGAAGCCCATCATGGTCGCGGAACCTGCCCGGCATTGATGGGCTTCGCTGCGCTCAACCCATCCTACGCTGTTTGGCCAGGCCGGTGTTAAATCGGCCTCTTCTCGGCATCGGCACGATCACCGGGCTGCTGGTCTGGACGACCGCCTATGCGCGGCGACGGGCGGCCCGCGTGCCGAACAGCGATGCGACCGCCACTCGCGTTTGAGGGATATGCCGTAGCGCCGGCAGGAGCACCGACGGGGCGGCTCGTCCTCATCGGATATCGCCCTAAGGCGTGCCGTCGGTCGAAATCGAGCTCGTAGCGGACTGCGACGAGGGCGAGGCCTTCGGCCGGGGCGGTCGGTCCGCCGGCGCGGCGGTCGCGGGCGGCGAGCGCGCGCGCCACATCGTCGGGGCGCCAGCGACCGAGCCCGACCAGCTGCAGCGTCCCCGCCATGTTGCGTACCTGATGATGCAGAAACGAGCGCGCCCGCGCCTCGATGTGGATCTCCTCGCCGACCCGGCAGAGGTCGAGCCGATCGAGGGTCTTGACCGGCGATTTCGCCTGGCACAGCAAATCGCGGAAGGTCGAGAAATCGTGATGCCCGACGAGGTGGCCGGCGCCCTCCTGCATTGCCGCGAGATCGAGCGGCGGAGCGACATGCCACACCCGGCCGCGGTCGAGCGCGGGCGGCGCCCGGCGGTTGAGGATGCGGTAACGGTAGTGACGCGCGGTCGCCGACAATCGCGCGTCGAAATCCCGCGAGACCGTCTCGATCGCGAGCACGCTGATCGCGCGCGGGCGCAAATGGCTGTTGACCGCGTTGCGGACCACCTCGGGGCTGGCCGCGCGGGCAAGATCGACATGCGCGATCTGGGCCAGCGCGTGGACCCCGGCATCGGTGCGCCCGGCGCCGAACACCGTGACGGTTTCGCCGCAGAAGTCGCGGATCGCGGTTTCGAGCGCCTCCTGCACCGACAGCCCGTTCCGCTGCCGCTGCCAGCCGACGAGACCGGCGCCGCAATACTCGATCGTCAGCTTGTAGCGGGGCACGGCAGGACGGTTCCAGGCGGCAGCGCAAACCCGCGCAGAAACGCCGCCGTGTCGAGCGCGGTGCGGCCCGCCCGCTGGAGGCGGAGCGGCCGAAATACGCCCGCGCCGCAAGCAATCGACAGGTTTTCGTCGAGCACCGTGCCCGGCGCCACTTTAGCGGACCGCGCGTCGGCTTCGGCCGCGAGCACGCGAATTCGTTCGCCGCGGCCGTCGAAGAACGTGCCGGGCCACGGATTGAAGGCACGCACCCGCCGCTCATTCATGATGGCTGGCTTGCGCCAGTCAAGCCAGGCCTCGTCGCGGCGCAGCTTGGCCGCATAGACGACACCTTCGTCCGGCTGCGCCCGCGGCTTCAGCGCGCCGCACGCGACGCCGTCGAGCGCCGCCAGCATCAATCGCGCACCGAGGGCGCCCAGTTGCGCGCTCAGTTCACCGGCCGTCGCATCCGGCGTGATCGGGATCGCCTCCTGCAGCACGATCGGGCCGCTGTCGAGGCCCGCCTCCATCCGCATGATCGTGACGCCGGTCCGCTTATCGCCGGCGAGGATTGCGCGCTGGATCGGCGCCGCGCCGCGCCAGCGCGGCAACAGCGAGGCGTGAACGTTGAGGCAGCCGAGGCGCGGTGCTGCCAGCACCGGTACCGGCAGGATCAATCCGTAGGCGGCGACAACCGCCGCGTCGGCCTGGGTCGCGGCGAATGCCTCCTGAACCTCGGGATCGCGCAATGTCGCGGGGCAATGTACGAGAAGGCCGTGCCGCTCGGCCAGCGCCGCGACCGGCGAGGGTCGCGGCCGGTGGCCGCGCCCGGCCGGGCGCGGCGGCTGGGTGTAGACCGCGCGCACGCGATGGCCGGCGTCGATCAACGCAGCGAGGATCGTCGCGGCAAAATCCGGCGTTCCCATAAAGATCAGGTCAAGCGGGCATATCATCAAAGAACACCGGGATTGCTTCGCTTCGCTCGCAATGACAGACTCTTGGTTGTCATTGCGAGGAGCGCAACGACGAGGCAATCTCGACGGCGCTTCGCGCGGTGCCGACTACTGAGCCGCCGCGGGGGTGCGGCTGCGTTTGGTCTTGGCAAGCTTTCTGAGGATCATGCCGCGCTTCAGCGTCGAGATGTGATCGACAAAGAGGACGCCGTCGAGGTGGTCGATCTCATGCTGCAGGCAGGTGGCGAGCAGGCCCTTCGCGTCGATTTCGCGGATCTCGTTCTCGTGGTCGAGATAGCGCAGCCGGATCTCGCCGGGACGCTCGACCTCGGCGTAATGCTCGGGCAATGACAGACAACCCTCGTTGGCGACCATCAGCGTGTCGGAACGCCACAGGATCTCGGGATTGGCGATGCGCATCGGCTGCGGCGGCTCGCCGTCGCGCGCGCAATCGATAACGAGGACCCGTTGCGTCACACCGACCTGCGGCGCGGCAAGCCCGATGCCGATCGCGTGGTACATCGTCTCCAGCAGGTCGTCCATCAGCCGGCGCACCTTGGCGTCAACGGCGGGGACTGCCCGCGCCCTGATCTTGAGCCGCGGATCGGGCGCGGTGATGATCGGCAACAAAGCCATGCGGCCTAGGTAAGCTCCGGCCTGGCGCCCGTCAATATCGACGGGAGCGCCCGCGTCCGGTCAGGAGCCGCGCGCGGTGGCGAAGGCGGCGGTCTCGACGAGCGCGCGCCGCAGGGCACCATCGGGAAAGGGCGCCAGCGCCAGGGTGGCCTCGGCGGCATAGGCGCGGGCGCGCGCCAGGGTCTCAGCCAGAGCGCCGCGGCGCTCCACCAGCGATATCGCCCGTTCGAGGTCGCCCGGGCCCTGTTCGCCCTCTTCGAGCGTGCGCTGCCAGAAGGCGCGCTCTTGGCCGTCGCCGCGGGCGAACGCAATCAGGATCGGCAGCGTCAGCTTACCATCGCGGAAGTCGTCGCCCACCGACTTGCCGAGTCTCGTTCTGACATGCCGAGAAATCGAGCATGTCGTCGATCAGCTGGTAGGCGATGCCGAGATTGCGGCCGAAGCGTTCGAGCGCTTCCTCCTCGGCCGGCGGGCGTTCGGCAACGACCGCGCCGATGCGGCTCGCCGCCGCAAACAGCGCGGCGGTCTTCGCCTCGATGATTTCGAGGTAGGCCGCTTCGGTCGATGTCGTGTCGTTGGCGGTGACCAGCTGACCGACCTCGCCCTCGGCGATCACCGCGGCGGCGTGCGACAGGATCTCCAGGATGCGCAGCGAGCCGTCCTCGACCATCAGCTCGAACGACCGGGCAAACAGAAAATCGCCGACCAGCACAGCCGGCTTGTTGCCCCACACGGCATTCGCCGTGTCGCGGCCGCGGCGCAGTTTGCTGGAATCGACGACATCGTCGTGCAGCAATGTCGCGGTGTGGATGAATTCGACCGCGGCAGCGAGGGCGATATGCCGGTCGCCGCGATAGCCGCACAACCGCGCCGAGGCCAAGGTCAGCATCGGGCGCAGACGCTTGCCGCCGGCCGAGATGATATGGCCGGCGAGCTGCGGGATCAACGCCACCGGGCTGTGCATGCGCGCCACGATCAGCGTGTTGACGCGATTGAGATCGGCACTCAAGAGTTGAAACAGCGGGTCGAGCGACGGTTGCGGCGATTCGCGGTTGCGATCGATACCCGTCACC
Source organism: uncultured Alphaproteobacteria bacterium (assembly GCA_963789255.1). Lineage (GTDB taxonomy): Bacteria > Pseudomonadota > Alphaproteobacteria > ATCC43930 > CGMCC-115725 > DATARH01. Next base: position 1,667,772 of record CAWBJW010000002.1, read on the forward strand.
GGCGCCACCAGGTTCTCCTACGTTTGATCTCTGCCGTCACGCGGCGGGCATCAGCAGGTTCCCGAACGCCGTTGACGCGCCTCAAGGCGAGCGAGCATAGAATGACCGAACGAGTCAAGTGCCGGCGTGGGCCGGCTTTGGGTCGGCCGGAGGCTGCTCGGCGCGGGATGAAGGAGCTGCTGCGCACCAGTGACGTTGTACGCCTGTCCTGGGCGCAGGCGCGGCTGCGCGATGTCGGCATCGACAGCCATGTGTTCGATCATCATACCAGCCTCGTCGAAGGCAGCATCGGGGCGATCCCGCGCCGTTTGATGGTTGCAGAGGGCGACCATCGCCGCGCCCGCGCGGTCATCGCCGCGGCCGAGGAGGAGCTGCGCTGACCGCGCCCGCACCCCCGGGATCGGGACCGACCCCGAGCCCGACCCCGCGCTCACCGAGGATGCCCTCCTCGGCGGGCGCGTCCGCTTGCGGCAGCCGGCAAACGGCGCGCGCGTCGCGATCAATTCGATCTTTCTCGCCGCCGCTGTCGCCGCCGAGCCGCATCAGCTGGTTCTCGATGTCGGCTGCGGCGCCGGCGCGGCGACATTGTGCCTCGCGGCGCGGGTGCCGCAATGCCGCATCATCGGGCTCGAGGTGCAGCGCGACCTCGTCCGGCTGGCCGGCGACAACGTGGCGCTCAACACCATGAGCGCGCGCGTTGCGGTGATGGTCGGCGACCTGTTGCAGCCGCCGCCCCGCCTCAGCCCGGGGATGTTCGACCATGTCATGGCAAACCCGCCCTTTGTCGAGAACGGACGCGGCACGCCGCCGGCGAACCCGGCGAAAGGCGCGGCCACGATCGAGGGCGATGCCAATCTCGGCGACTGGGTGCGGTTCGCTCTGGCGATGGCGCGGGGCAAGGGCACGGTGACCTTTGTGCACCGCGCCGACCGGATCGATGCGTTGCTCGGTCATCTCGCCGGCCGCGCCGGCGAGATCGTCATCTTTCCGTTGTGGCCGGTGGCGGGGCGGGCGGCGAGCCGCATCCTGGTGCGGGCGAGGAAACAGGTCGCGGCGCCGGCGCGGCTGATGCCGGGGCTCGTCCTGCACGACCCCGACGGCCGTTTCACGCCGGCGGCGGAGGCGGTGCTGCGCGACGGCGCAGGGCTGGTGCTGTAGGCCCGCTCACTCTGGTCGGGCACCGCGGCAATCCCCATCTTGGCATATCATGAGCTTTCGCGACGCCGTGGGCGATGCCTTGAAGCTGCTGCCGGTCGAGCGGCTGCGCAACCCGCCGCCGGTTGTGACGGTGGTGCGCCTGGATGGGGTCATCGGCCCCCGGCAATGGCGCAACACCCTGTCGCTGGCCAGCCACGCCGCCGCGCTCGACCGGGCGTTTGCCATCAGGCACCTCAGCGCGGTGGCGCTCGCCGTCAACTCGCCGGGCGGGTCGCCCGTGCAATCGGCGCTCTTGTTCCGCCGCATCCGTCAGCTGGCCGACGAAAAGCGCGTGCCGGTCTTCGCCTTTGCCGAGGATGTCGCCGCGTCGGGCGGCTATTGGCTGGCGCTCGCCGGCGACGAGATTTACGCCGAGGAAGCCTCGCTGCTCGGCTCGATCGGGGTCGTCACGTCGAGCTTTGGCCTCAACCGGCTGATCGAGCGGTTCGGCATCGAGCGGCGGCTGCACACCGCGGGCGAAAACAAGGCGCTGCTCGACCCGTTTCTTCCCGAAGACCCCTCCGATGTCGCGCGGCTGACCGCACTGCAGCAGGATATCCACGAAAGCTTCAAGGAGCATGTCCGGCGCCGCCGCCTCGGCAAGATCGATGCGGCGGACGACAGCCTGTTCAGCGGCGAGGTGCTGACCGGCCGCATGGCCTTGGCGCGCGGCCTGATCGACGGCATCGGCGATGTGCGCTCGGTGATGCGGGCGCGGTTCGGCGACAAGGTGAGGCTGGTGCCGATCGCGGCAACGCGGCGGCGGCGCTGGTGGCCGGCGCGGCTGCGGCCTGCTGTCGGGCGCGAGGCGCAGGGCCCGCTGGCGGCACCGATCGCCGATCTCCTCGATTGGCTCGAAGCCCGGGCCTTATGGGCCCGGTTCGGTCTGTAGCCCGCCTTGACCGCCCTGCCGGCGTCTCATAAACCTGACCGATGATCGAGGTCCCGAAGCTCGTCCTGACCGTTCTGCTGATTTTCGTCGTGTGGTATGCCATGCGTTGGTGGAACCGACCGCCGCCGAACTCCCGGACGGCCGCCGGCCAGAACGGGCGTCCCGCGGGCCAGCGCCCGCGGCAGGCGGCATCGCCCGGGCCGCAACAAGCGGTCGTGGATTTGACAGCCTGCCCGACCTGCGGCGCCTATGTCGCGGCGGGGGCGCGCGGCTGCGGCAAGCCGGGCTGCCCGCAGCCCCGCTGATGACCGTGGCGCGGCTGGCGAGATGACTTCCACCCCCGCCGGGTCGAGCTTCCAGGCGCTGATCCTGCGCCTGCAGCGCTATTGGGCGGAAGAGGGCTGCGTGATCCTGCAGCCTTATGATATTGAAATCGGCGCCGGCACCTTCCATCCGGCGACGGCATTGCGGGCCTTGGGCCCCGAGCCGTGGCGCGCGGCCTATGTCCAGCCGTCGCGCCGGCCGACCGACGGCCGCTATGGCGAAAACCCCAACCGGCTGCAGCATTACTACCAGCTTCAGGTGATCCTGAAGCCGGCGCCGGCCGACAGCCAGGAGCTTTATCTGAAGAGCCTCGCCGCGCTCGGCATCGATGCCGCGCGGCACGACATCCGCTTTGTCGAGGACGATTGGGAAAGCCCGACCCTGGGTGCCTCGGGGCTCGGCTGGGAGGTCTGGCTCGACGGCATGGAGGTCAGCCAGTTCACCTATTTCCAGCAGGTCGGCGGCATCGAGTGCGACCCGGTGTCGACCGAGCTGACCTACGGCCTCGAACGCCTGGCGATGTATGTGCAGGGGGTCGAGAGCGTCTACGACCTCGATTTCAACGGCGTGGCAGGGGCCGGGAAGATCACTTACGGCCAGGTGTTCAAGCGCGCCGAGCGCGAGTTCTCGGTCTACAATTTCGAGGCCGCCGACACGGGGCGCCTCTTCGTGCACTTCGCCGATGCCGAGGCAGAATGCCAGGCGCTGATCCGGCGCGCCATCGCGCTGCCCGCTTATGACCAGTGCCTGAAGGCGAGCCACCTGTTCAACCTCTTGGATGCGCGCGGCGTCATCAGCGTGACCGAGCGCGCCGCCTATATCGGCCGGGTGCGCGCGTTGGCGAAGGCGTGCTGCGAAGCATGGCTGGCGGGTGCGGCCCCATGAACCCCCACGATCGTCATTCCGGGGCGGCTCAAAGGGCCGAACCCGGAATCCAGGAACACAAGCCTCTGGAATATGGATTCCGGGTTCGCGGCGTCGCCGCGCCCCGGAATGACGGTTGAGGGGCGCCATGGCCGGCGGCGAACTGCTGCTCGAATTGCTGTCGGAGGAGATCCCGGCGCGCATGCAGCGCCGCGCGATCGACGATCTCGGCGCGCTCGTCCGCGACAAGTTCGCCGCCGCCGAGATCCCGGTGGCAACGCTGCGCGGCTATGTGACGCCGCGCCGGCTGGCGATCGTCGCCGACGGCATCCCCGGGCATCAGCCCGACCGCAGCGAGGAGCGGCGCGGCCCCCGGGTCGGCGCGCCGCAACCGGCGCTCGACGGGTTTCTGCGCGCCGCCGGTCTCGCCTCGATCGAGCAGTGCGAGATCCGCGACACCGGCCGCGGCGAATTCTACTTCGCGATCACGCAGCGCCCCGGCCGCACCGCCGGCGAGGTCCTGCCGGAATTATTGCATGCCGCGATCGGCGAACTGCCGTGGCCCAAATCGATGCGCTTCCCAGCATCGTCGTTGCGCTGGGTGCGGCCGCTGACCTCGGTCATCTGCCTGTTCGACGGCGCAGTGTTGCCGCTGCCGCTCGACGATGTGCCGGTCGGCCGCGTGACCCGCGGCCATCGTTTCCTGTCGGAGGGCGAAATTACGGTCGGAAATGCCGCCGACTATCTCGACAAGCTCGAAGCGGCTCACGTGATCCTCGACCAGGACCGCAGGCGCGACCTGATCGCGGCCGATCTCGACCGCCTCGCGGCGGCCGAGGGGCTGACGGTGAAGCCTGATCCTGGCCTGATAGATCAGGTGACGGGCCTCGCCGAGTTCCCGGTCGTGCTGATGGGGCGCATTGAGGACGAATTCGTGCGGCCGGTGCCGGACGGCCTGCCGCCCGAGGTGCTGGCGACCGCGATGCGCACGCACCAGAAATATTTCTCCTGCCTCAACGCCGACGGCACCCCGGCGCCGCGCTTCCTGTTCGTCGCCAACAACCTGACCCCCGACGACGGTAAGACGATCGTCGCGGGCAACGAGCGCGTGCTGCGCGCCCGCCTCGCCGACGCCCGCTTCTTCTGGGACCGGGACCGCAAAATAAGGCTGGAGGATCGCGTCGAGGCGCTGAGGGAGCGCGTCTACTACGACAAGCTCGGTACGATGTATGACAAGGCCGAGCGGATTGCAAAGATTGCCCAAGAGATCGCGTTGGCCCTCGACGGCCTCAGTGCCGACCTTGAGCCGATCCGTCGCGCCGCCCGCCTCGCCAAGGCAGATTTGTCAACAGGCATGGTCGGCGAGTTTCCCGAATTGCAGGGAATCATGGGCCGCGACTACGCACTCCATGACCACGAAGACCAGCGAGTCGCCGACGCCATCGCCGAGCATTATAAGCCGCTTGGCCCGAATGATACCTGTCCAACCGCGCGGGTCGGCGTCGTCGTCGCGCTCGCTGACAAATTTGATAGCCTAGGCTCGTTCTTCCGAATTGGAGAACGGCCGACAGGCTCTGGTGACCCCTTTGCACTACGGCGTGCTGCACAGGGCGTAATTCGGATCATCATAGAGAATGGGATTCATTTGCCTCTCTCGAGCGTGTTTCTCGTGGCAATCGACCCGGGACCACCGTTTACATTTCCACAAGAGCAGATCCCCCAAGTTATTAGGCAATTGACCGACTTTTTTGCCAACCGCCTTTGGGTGCATCTACGCGAGAAGGGCGTGCGTTATGACTTGATCAATGCGGTTTTCGCTGTCCGTGAAGATGATCTGATTAGAATTCTAGGTCGCGTAGAGGCACTTTCGAAGTTCCTCGATACCGATGATGGGAAGAACCTGCTGATTGCGTATCGCCGCGCGTCGAATATCGTAACCATTGAGGAACGACGCGATGGTCGATCCTACAGCGATGAGGACTACGATCCGCGGTTCGGGGAGGATGAGGAATTGTCGCTATGGCGGGCGCTCGATCCTGTATCCCACGAGGCTCGGGCGGCAATCGACGCTGCGAAGTTTGAAGACGCGATGTCGGCTCTCGCCCGCCTGCGTCAGCCGGTTGACGTTTTTTTCGACAAGGTCACCGTGAACACTGATGAAAAGGTCGTCGTTGATGGTGAAGAAAAAAGCTTGCGCGAAAACCGGCTGCGGCTGCTATCGCTGATTCGCGACACGATGAACCAGGTCGCCGATTTCTCGCAAATCGAGGGGTGACGAGCCCATGACGACCAGCGGGAGGAAATGGGTCTACCGCTTTGGTGGCGGCGCTGCCGAGGGGCGCGCCGAAATGAGGGATCTGCTCGGCGGCAAGGGCGCCAACCTCGCCGAGATGAGCAATCTCGGGCTGCCGGTGCCGCCCGGCTTCACGATCACGACCGAGGTCTGCACCCATTTCTACCAGCGCGAGCATACCTATCCGCCCGAGCTGAAGGCCGAGGTCGCCGCCGCGCTGGCGGCGGTCGAAGCGGCGATCGGCGCCAAATTCGGCGATCCGGCGAAGCCGCTCCTCGTGTCGGTGCGCTCGGGGGCGCGCGCCTCGATGCCGGGGATGATGGATACCGTGCTCAATCTCGGGCTCAACGACAAGACGGTGGAGGGTCTCGCGCGCCAGAGCGGCGACGAGCGTTTCGCCTATGACAGCTATCGCCGCTTTCTGCAGATGTACGGCCAGGTCGTGCTCGGCATCGAGCACCACCATTTCGAGCAGCTGATCGAAGACCACAAGAACGAGATCGGCGCCGCGCTCGACACCGAGCTCGATGCCGCGGATTGGCAGACGATCGTCGCCGGGTTCAAGGATGTGGTGGCGACCGAAACCGGCAGGCCGTTTCCGCAGGATGCGCAGAAGCAGCTGTGGGGCGCGATCGCCGCGGTGTTCGGCTCGTGGATGAACGGGCGCGCCGTCACCTATCGGCGGCTGCACGCCATCCCCGCGGATTGGGGCACCGCGGTCAGCGTCCAGGCGATGGTGTTCGGCAACCGCGGCGAGGATTGCGCGACCGGCGTCGCCTTCACCCGCAACCCCTCGACCGGCGCCAACGAGTTCTACGGCGAATACCTCGTCAATGCCCAGGGCGAGGATGTCGTCGCCGGCACCCGCACCCCGCAGCACCTGACGATCGCCGCCAAGAAGGCCGGCAACGCCAAGCTGCCGGCAATGGAAGAGGTGATGCCCGAGGTGTTTGCGGAGTTGGTGACGGTCCGCCGGATCCTCGAAGACCATTACCGCGACATGCAGGATGTCGAGTTCACCGTCGAGCGCGGCAAGCTGTGGATGCTGCAGACGCGCACCGGCAAGCGCACGGCGCCGGCCGCACTGACGATCGCGGTGGCGCTGGTCGCCGAAGGGCGGATCGGCCGCGAGGAGGCGATCCGGCGCATCGAGCCCAATTCGCTCGATCAGCTGCTGCACCCGATGCTCGACCCGAGTGCGAAGACCACGGTACTCGCCCGCGGCCTGCCCGCGTCGCCCGGCGCCGCCTCGGGCAAGGTGGTGTTTTCCGCCGACGAGGCCGACGCCGCGGCGAGCCATGGCGAAAGCGTGATCCTGGTGCGGATCGAAACCAGCCCAGAGGACATCCACGGCATGCATGCCGCCAAAGGCATCCTGACGACAAGGGGCGGCATGACCAGCCACGCCGCCGTCGTCGCGCGCGGCATGGGACGGCCGTGCGTCGCGGGCGCCGGCGATCTGCACATCGACTATGCGGCCGGCACGATGGCGGCGCGCAACCATCTCGTGCGGGCCGGCGATCTGATCACGATCAACGGCTCGACCGGCGAAGTCATGCTTGGCGAAGTGCCGACGATCCAGCCGGTTTTGTCCGGCGATTTCGCGACGCTGATGGGCTGGGCCGACGCGCTGCGCAAGCTCAAGGTCCGCGCCAATGCCGAAACCGCAGTCGACGCCCGCGCCGCGCGGGACTTCGGCGCCGAAGGGATCGGGCTGTCGCGCACCGAGCACATGTTCTTCGACGCTGGCCGCATCGGCCCGATGCGCGAGATGATCATGGCCGATGAGGAGCCCGGCCGCCGCGCCGCGCTCGCCAAGCTCCTGCCGATGCAGCGGGCCGATTTTAGCGAGATCTTCCGGATCATGCACGGGCTGCCGGTAACCATTCGGCTGCTCGATCCGCCGCTCCACGAATTCCTGCCGAAGACCGATGCCGAGTTCGACGAGATGGCGCGGCTCACCGGCAAGAGCGTTGTCGAGGTGCGAACGCGGACCCACGCCCTCCACGAGTCCAACCCGATGCTCGGCCATCGCGGCTGCCGGCTCGGCATCACCTATCCCGAGATTTATGAGACCCAGGCGGTGGCGATCTTCGAGGCGGCCGCCGCGGTGATGCGGGAGACCGGCGACACGGTCGAACCCGAAATCATGATGCCGCTGATCGCGACGCGGCGCGAATTCGAGATCCTGAAGGAGATCGTCGATCGGGTCGCCGGCGAGGTCATGGAACGGGCCGGGGTCAAGATCCCCTATCTGGTCGGCACGATGATCGAACTTCCCCGCGCGGCTCTGCTCGCCGGCGAGATCGCCCGGAGCGCCCAGTTCTTCAGCTTTGGCACCAACGATCTGACGCAGACCGTCTACGGCATCTCGCGCGACGATTCGGCGAGTTTCATCGGCGCCTACCAGAAGCTCGGGGTCTTCGCGCACGACCCGTTCGTGACCCTCGACACCGTCGGGGTCGGCGAATTGATCCGGATCGCCGTCGAGCGCGGCCGCGCCGCCCGGCCCGATTTGAAGCTCGGCATCTGCGGCGAGCATGGCGGCGACCCCGCCTCCATTCATTTCTGCCGCGCGATCGGGCTCGATTACGTGTCGTGCTCGCCCTACCGGGTGCCGATCGCCCGCCTCGCCGCGGCCCAGGCCGAGGCTGTCCGGCGAATCGGGCACGACGACAGCGTAATTTCCGCCCCTCTCCCGCACCGCGGGAGAGGGTGGCGAGCGCAGCGAGCCGGGTGAGGGTTTAATCGCTAAAAATTCTCGACGACTTCACACGCGGAGTGGGCCGTGATGTGTATTCGACGCGCTGGCTCGCGGTCATCGCGCTTGTCGCCAGCGTTGCTTGTCTCTTTCCGGGAATAGTGTCTGCGGCAAGGAAGCAGCCACCTGGGCAGCTAACGTGCGGTCCTTTCGCCGAGACCGCTGTCCCTAATCCGGTTCAGCAGACCGATCCGGCGGCCGTTCAGCGGTTCGAATTCATTAACAATGAGGCGAAGGCTCGATCGCATACCGTGGTCTTTCTCGGCAACTCATTGACACAGAAATGGGACCGCTCGGTGTGGGAGCGGAATTTCGTGTCCCTCGATGCGCTCAACGCTGGCGTCAACGGTGATCGGACGGAGAATCTGCTTTGGCGGATCGAGCATGGCAACCTCGATGGTCAACGACCAGACCTCGCAGTGCTGTTGATCGGCACCAACGACATCGGACGCAATCGTCCCGCCAAGATCATCACCGAGGGAGTTCGCGAGATTCTCCTGGCGCTCCGGTCACGCTTGCAAAAGGCCCAAATTCTTCTCCTGGGCATTCTGCCCAGAAGCGAGTCGCCTGACTCCGAACGACGCCGCCAAGTCGCGGAGGTCAACCAGTTGATCCGAACCTGCGCGGATCACGAACATGTTTTCTATGGCGACGTGGGTGACGCCTTACTGGATCGGGCCGGACGTTTGACGCGCGAGGTTTCACCCGATGGAGTTCATCTGAGCCAGCATGGCTATGCCATCTTGACGGATCGGCTTGAGCTTGAGTTCGGTAGACTACCCCCGGCGCAATAGGGGCCTATATTCGCTCAGTTTGATTTCTGGAATGTGCCGGTCAAGCGGCCCGATGCTCCGATGAAGATGGCATCGATCGATCCAGGGACGCCAATAGGACCACCAAGAGTGAACTTGAATGTGCTGCCTTGATCGTCCTGGAAGGAGAGCACGCCATCGCGTAGCACGGCCGCCCTATGTTGCTCTTTCCATGAAAGACCGCTTCCTCCATAGACGTAAATCACGTCTGCGGCTCCCCGAGGATCGATCCCTTGGACAATCAAAGCACCGCACAATCGACCACGATTATTCCAATTTCCCGCCCACACGCCGAGAAAGCCCGTGTTGCTGCTCCCCTGCTCAATCGTGTACTCGACGGGCTTTCCACACACCATGGACGTTTGGCCCGAGGGATGGTCGGTTCTTGGTAGACTTGGTGTAGACAGGGACGCAATCGGGCCTGGCTGGTGATAGCTACCGGCCGATGAAGCAGCCTGATCGGTCGCCTTAGAACCGCTCCGGAAAGTTGGAATCTAAGCGGAACGGGTTATACCAAGTCCCTCCGAGCGCGACTCACGTAGGGGATTCCCAAGGCGAGGAGAATGTGATTCACCGTGGCAAACGAGAGGGGGTTTGCCATGGCGGCAGCGGTTCGCCTTCGGGAGGGTTACGACGCGGTAGGATTGCGCGATCTGGCGAAGCGGTCTGTGGATGCCGCTCAGACCCGACGCTTGTTGGCTCTGGCGGCGATCTATGACGGCGGATCTCGCACCGAGGCCGCCAAGATGGGTGGCGTCGGGCTGCAAACGGTGCGGGACTGGGTGTTGGCTTTCAACGCCGAGGGGCCGCCTGGCTTGGTGAACGGCAAGGCCCCGGGCAACGCGCCGCTGCTCACCGAAGCGCACCGGCAAGCGTTGCTGGAGATCGTCGAGAGCGGTCCGATCCCGGCGGTTCACGGCGTTGTCCGCTGGCGGCTGGTCGATCTGGCGCAATGGGTGTTCGAGGAATTCCGCATCTCGATCAGCAAGCAGACGCTGAGCCGCGAATTGCGCGCTCTGGGCTTGCGCAAGCTGTCGGCGCGACCCCGGCACCACGCCCAGGATGGCGAGGCCCTGGCGGCGTTCAAAAAAACTTCGCCGAGAGCCTCGACGTGATTGCCAAGCGCGACGCGGCCGGCAAGCCGATAGAGATCTGGTTTCAAGACGAGGCCCGGATCGGCCAGAAGAACAAGATCACCCGGCGATGGGCACGGCGCGGGACGCGGCCCTCGGCACCCCACGATCAGAGAACGCGCTCGACCTATATCTTCGGCGCGATCTGTCCGGCCAAGGGGACTGCCGCCGGCCTCATCCTGCCGCGCTGCAATACCGCCGCGATGGCGCTGCACCTGGCCGAAATCTCCCGAACGGTTACACCGGGCGCCCATGCCGTCCTGCTGCTCGATCAGGCCGGCTGGCACCTCTCCGCCAAGCTCGACATCCCCGACAACATCACCCTGATGCCGCTGCCCCCGAAGTCGCCGGAACTCAATCCGGTCGAAAACATCTGGCAGTACATGCGCGACAACTGGCTCTCCAACCGGGTCTTCCAGTCGTACGGCGACATCCTCGATCACTGCTGTCATGCCTGGAACAAGCTCGTTGACCGGCCATGGACTATCATGTCGATCGGCCTGCGCGATTGGGCCCATCGGTTCTAATCAGCGGGATTTGGTATTAGGCGACGCGGCATAATTCGGATCATGGCGAGGCGAAGGAAGGCGACGACCGAACGGGCGTAGCGTTCGAAATCGCGGGCGAGGCGGCGGAAATGGCTGATCCAGGCCAAGGTGCGTTCGACAATCCAGCGCTTGGGCACGACCTCGAAGCGCGGGACATTGTTGCGTTTGACGATCTCCAGACGCCATCTTCCGCTCGTGGCCACCCGCTCGGTCATGATCGGTCCCTGGTAGCCGGCATCGGCAAAGATCACCTCGATGAACGGCTGGCGGCGGCGGGTGTGGCGCAGCAACGCCGCGGCGCCGTCGCGGTCCTGCACATCGGCGGCATGCACCGTGACGCCAACCATCAGGCCGAGCGTATCGACCATGATATGGCGCTTGCGCCCGGTGACTTTCTTGCCCGCGTCCCACGGGTCGCGGCGTTGCCGCGCCCGAGGGCAGGCTCCACCCTGCGGGTCGATCGAGGCCCCCCTTTTTGCGCCGCCCGGGCGCTCTGGCTGTCGATGATCGCCGCCGTTGGGCTGGCTTCCCGCCCGGCCTCTTCGCGGCAGGCGACATAGAGGGTGTGATGGATGCGCTCCAGCGTGCCGTCCCGCTGCCACAGGTCGAGATAGTCGTAGACCGTGCTTTTCGGCGGCAAATCCTTCGGCAGCGCCTCCCATTGGCAGCCGGTCAACAGCACGTAGAAGATGCCGTTCAATACCTCGCGCACATTGACCGAGCGCGGCCGCCCGCCGCGCTTGGCCGGCGGGATCAGCGGCGCCACCCGCTGCCACTCCTCCTCCGTCAGGTCGCTCGGATAGCGCAGGCTCTTGCGCCTCGCCGCCAGGCGGTGTTCCTTTGTCCACATGTGGTGCCCATCACCAGATCGCACCACATATCGAATCACAACCGACTCCACCAATTCAACATCTTTTCGGAGCGGTTCTTAGGGTCAGATCCGATCGCAGATCTTGCGGGATTCCGAGCATTTCGCGTTCAGACGGTGAAATATTTCCCGAGACCAACATGCGGCCGTCGTCCTCGAACGATATTGAACATCTATCGAAAAGCGCGTCGAGGTTCGCGGTTAAGAGCAGACCGTTTGCTGGGTTCAGTCGTTCATCATCAGTGCAGGAGCGCCACGGCTTTATGTGCGATGCACGCAAAATATCTTCCAGTGTGCAGCCAGTAACAACACACCTTCGCCGCCATCTTTCGAGAACTTGACGCCGGAACTGCCCTTGCCCCAGGCGGGCTTCAACGAGACGTTGCCGCGTCGTTTCGTCAATCGACCGATCATGCCGAATGGTTCCGAGGTCGATGGCGACTGGATCATAAAGCGTATCAAGGTAATCGGCTTCCTCGTCACAGAGGCGGGTTATGCTCGCGAGGGCATCCTGTATGAGCTTCGCAGCAAGGTCGTGTTGCAATTGCGATTCTGGGTTTTCCAAAATGTCATGCAAAGCATCATTGTTGAAGGGTTGGCGCGGCGCAGAAGCGTCAATCGAAATTCTAAAGTGCCTTGTGTCGCGCCTGTCGCTGGTAGATACCTCCTCCCAGGAAGAGCCGGGTTCTATGAGAGAGCCTCGCTCTTCTAGACCGAGCCCGCGGGCGTGAATGCTATCAGGCCTTGGGTTCTCGATCTTCCATACGAATACCCTATCGCTTTGTCGGGGATCAGGGGTATTCGGCGGGTGTCGACGATTTTGGACTGAAAGGGGTGTCGCCGTGCATATCGTCAGCATAACATTTGATTAGGATTGCCATAGCTCTGTCTCTTTCACGCCAACTTTGTATCTATGCCGGCACTCTCAACGATCAACTCTAATTCGGCATCAGCGGTCAGTTCCGGGGTATGCATGCCGTAGCTGGCGGGCTCGACGACGACACCCATTGCGCGTTTCTCCGCCTGGAGGTTCACCCTCCGCTCGTGCATAGTAAGCGCGGTCGGCGACAGGAGGCGAGGGTGGAGATCATCGAGGACATCGCGGAGATCCGTTCTCTTTATGGCGAGCCGGCCGAGCGCTCGGTCAAGAAGCAGCTGCCGCGGCTGGAAAAGCACTCGCGCGCGTTCATCGCATTGTCGCCGTTTCTCGTCATCGCCTCGACCGACCCGTCGGGACGTTGCGACGCTTCGCCTAAGGGCGACGCGCCGGGCTTTGTCCGGGTGCTCGACGACTCCACCCTGCTGATCCCCGACCAACAACCGGGTCGACACGATCGGCAATCTGCTGGCCTCTCCGGGGGTCGGGCTGATCTTCTTCGTGCCCGGCCTGCGCGAGACATTGCGGGTCAACGGCCGCGCCCAGATCACCTCGGACCCGGCGTTGCTCGAACCTTGCGCGGTCAACGGCAAGGTGCCGCGCAGCGGCATTCTCGTGACCGCGGATGAGGTCTATTTCCACTGCGGCAAGGCGCTGATCCGCTCGGATCTGTGGAACCCCGAGAAGCACATCGCGCAAGCCGATTTCCCCTCGCTCGGGCGCATCATCACCGAGCAGATCGGCGAGGGCTCGGTCGCCGAAGCCGAGCGCGCCACCGCCGAGAGCTACCGCACCCGGCTCTACTGACCCTCCGGGCGGCGCGAGGAGGATGCCATGAACCAGGCTGAACAGGCGGTCAAGGCCGAGCTGTTTCGTGCGATGCATAGCGGGCCGCCGCTCCTGCTGCTGCCCAATGCGTGGGATGCGATAACCGCCCGGATCATCGTCGGCACCGGTTTTCCGGCGATCGCGACGACCAGCGGCGGGGTTGCCTGGGCGCTCGGCTATGCCGACGGGGAAGCCGCGCCGTGGGACGAGGTCGTGGCCGCCACCGCGCGCATCGCCCGTGCGGTCGCCACGCCGGTCACCGCCGATATCGAAAGCGGCTATGGCGACACGCCCGAGGCGGTCGGCCGAAGGATCGGCGACATCATCGGTGCCGGGGCGGTCGGCGTGAACCTCGAAGACGGCTTGAAGACAGGCACGCCGCCGATCCGCAGCCTGGAGGACGCTGCCGCGCGCATCCGCGCGGCGCGCGAGGCGGCCCGCGCCGCCGGGGTGCCGATCGTGATCAACGCCCGCACCGATCTTTACATCAAGAATATCGGCGATGAGGCGACCCGGTTCGACGAGGCGGTGGCGCGCGGCCGGGCCTATCTCGCCGCCGGCGCCGATTGCGTCTATCCGATCGCGTTGCGCGATCCCGAGACGATCGGGCGCCTCGTCAAGGCGCTCGACGCTCCGGTCAACGTCAATGTGCGGGCCGGGCTGCCGGGTATCGCCGAGCTGGAAGCGCTCGGCGTCAAGCGCGCCAGCACCGCGACGGTGCTGCCGCTGATGGCGATGGGGCTGGTGCGGCAGGTGGCCGAACGGATGCGCGCGACCCACCGCTTCGACGCGCTCAATCCGGGAATGACCCACCCCGAGGCGCAGCAGCTTCTCGCGCCGAGATAGGCACTGCCGGCAACGGCGGGTGACGGGCGCGATGCTTCAATCTACGGCAAGCGTCGCAGGATCGCGGCGTGCCGCCCGTGCGGCGTCACCGGCGCGGCGAGGTCGAAATCGTTGAACCAGCCGACGAACTCGAAGCGGCGGCTCAATTCGACGAGGCAGAGGAATTCCTGCGGATAGAAGATCTTGGTCGGCACCCGGCCCTCGATCCGGTGCTGCGTGCCGTGGTCGTTGACATCGAGGGTGACGCACTCGACATAGGTCTGGGCGACCCGGTCGAGCGGCTCGGCACGGTAGGTCATCCGCACGCGGATGCCGCCGCGCCGCCGGGTCCAATGCCGCCGGTAGTCGCTGAAGATGTCGAACCATACGACGCTGTCGAGCAGATAGAGCCCGCCCGGCGCGAGCACCTCGGCGACCCGGTCGAGATGCAAGAGGAATTCGCGATTGGAGCCGACATAGATCGAGCCGAGCAGCACATAGGCGAGATCGACCGGGCCGACGCTGTCCCCGGCAAAATCGCGCATGTCGGCGGCGATGAAATCCGCCGCGATGCCGAGGCGACCGGCCCTGGCGCGCGCCGCAGCGAGCATCGCCGGGGAGAGATCGAGGCCGCAATAGCGATAGCCCCGCCGGTGCCATTCCGCGAGGTAGGGCGCCGTGCCGCAGGCGATCTCGAACACCCGGCGCACCGGAACCTTTGAGAATTCGCCGATCGCCGCCGCGAAGAAATCGACCTCGCGCGCAACATCGTCGACCGCAAAGGCAATGTCGTAATATTCCGGGTGGCGGTACGCCTCCATGCTTTCGTCACGATTCTTGCGTCACGGCGGCAGGATGCGGTCGATCAGCGCGGCGTTCTGCGGACGGAAGGGGTTGAGGATGGTCAGTCTCCCCAGTCGCCTGCCGTCCTGCATGTCTTCGCTCAGCAGATAGTGGAGACCGGCTCGGCTGGCGGTGGCGCACATCAACCCGTCCCAGAAGCCGATTCGGTGCTCGCGCACCAGATCGAGCGCATCCAACAGGTCTTCTGCTCCAGCGGCGTGCACCGGAATTGCTTCACGCCAATCACGAACGCGCCGCCGGATCGAGTCGATGCTCAAGCCGAACTTCCGCGCAGCGACGTAGCTGAATTCCGTGAGGGATTGCAGCAGCAGAATCCCGGCCTGCGGTTTGGCGCCGCGGATGAGGAGCGCGCGGGCTTGATCGCGTTTGGTGTTGGCCGTGTCCGGGAGCGTGTAAACCAGAATGTTCGTGTCGAATGTGCAGGTCATCACCGCTCATGCATCTCGTCGCGCGTGAAGGTGCGAAAGGGTGCGCCCAGCTTCACGGGTTCGTCCATCGACGCGATCATTCGGTCAACCGCCGCCTGGTGTTCGGCGTCGAGCGCCGGCTTGTACGGCGACATTACTGCGACCGGCTTGCCGCGCTTGGAGATCACAACCTGTTCGCCGCCTTCGACGGCCGAGAGGACCTTGGCGAAATGCTGGTTGGCCTCGCGGGCGGTCACATGCTTCATGCGGTCCTCGCAATGTAGACATGTACTACGTGTCGCGCGGAGTGCCCCTCTGTCAACCCCGGATTCGTCGCGGGATCGCTCGCAACCTTGACCCTGACCGGCGCATGGCGCACGATCCGGCGTGTACGGAATTGGAAAACAACAGGATTTGCTGTACGAGGGCAAGGCCGGCGGGAGCGATGACACCAGACCGCGGGGGAGGCGCTGCTCAACATACCGCGCTGACGGCCGCAGGCCGCCGGCTTGAGGAAGCGCGGCAGGGCATGCCGTGGCGGCGCTGGGGCCCCTATGTCAGCGACCGCCAATGGGGGACGGTGCGCGAGGATTACAGCGCCGACGGCGATGCCTGGGGATATTTCCCGCATGATCACGCGCGCAGCCGCGCCTATCGCTGGGGCGAGGACGGCATCGGCGGCTTTGGCGAGGAGCACCTCTATTTGTGCCTCGGCGTTGCCTTGTGGAACGAGAGCGACCCGATCCTCAAGGAGCGGCTGTTCGGGCTGACCAACAGCGAGGGCAATCACGGCGAAGACGTCAAGGAGATCTACCACTATCTCGACGGCACGCCGACCCATTCCTACCTGCGGATGCTCTATAAATATCCGCAGGGCGCGTTCCCTTACGATGCGCTTGTCGAAGAGAACCGGCGGCGGAGCGCGCAGGAGCCGGAGTTCGAGCTGATCGATACCGGGACCTTCGACGGCGGGCGCTATTTCGACGTCGAGATCGAATACGCCAAGGGCGGCACCGACGACATCCTGATGCAGCTGACCGCCCATAACTGCGGCCCCGATCCCGCGCCGTTGCGCCTCCTGCCGCAATTGTGGGCGCGCAACACCTGGTCGTGGCATCCCGGTACGCCGAAGCCGCGACTTGCCGCCGACGGGGACCGGGCGATCGGCATCGAGCACCCGAACCTGATGCCGATGCGCCTCATTTGCGACGGCATGCCCGAGCTCCTGTTCTGCGACAACGAAACCAACGCGCGCCTTCTGTACGGGCTCGACCGGGCGGGGTTCCCCAAGGATGCGATCAACGACGTCGTCGTCGCCGGCGACCCCCGGGCGGCGAACCCCGCGCGCATCGGCACCAAGGCGGCGGCGCATTACCGCTTCGAGGTGCCGGCCGGCGGACATGTCCGGGTGCGGGTGCGGCTCAGCAGCGACGGCGGCGGGTTCGGCGATTTCACGGCAATGATCGAGGAGCGCCGCGCCGAGGCGGACGAATTCTACAACGCGCTGCAATGCCGCATCGACGATCCCGAGGCGCGGGCGGTGCAGCGACAGGCCTATGCCGGGATGCTGTGGTCGAAGCAGTATTATTACTACGATGTCCGCCGATGGCTGCGCGGCGACCCTACACATCCGGAGCCGCCGGCGCCGCGGCACGGCGGCCGCAACGTCGATTGGCACCACCTGTTCAATTCCAACGTCATCTCGATGCCGGACAAGTGGGAATACCCATGGTACGCCGCCTGGGACCTCGCCTTTCATTGCGTCGTCCTGGCGCAAATCGATCCCGATTTCGCCAAGGACCAGCTGATCCTCTTGACCCGCGAATGGTACATGCACCCGAACGCGCAGTTGCCGGCCTTCGAATGGGAATTCGGCGATGTCAACCCGCCGGTGCATGCCTGGGCCGCCTGGCGGGTCTACGAGATCGACCGGGACGCGCGCGGCGGCGACGGCGACCGCGCTTTTCTCTCTCGCGTCTTTCACAAGCTGATGCTGAATTTCACCTGGTGGGTCAACCGCAAGGACGCCGATGGCCGCAACATCTTTCAGGGCGGTTTTCTCGGCCTCGACAACATCGGCATCTTCGATCGCAGCCAGCAGCTGCCGACCGGCGGCCATATCAACCAGGCCGACGCCACCGCCTGGATGGCGATGTACACGCTCAACCTGATGCGCATCGCCCTCGAGCTGGCGCCCGCCGACCATGTCTACGAAGACATCGCGACCAAGTTCTTCGAGCATTTCCTGTTGATCGCCGAGGCGATGACCCGTCTCGGCGAGTCGCGCTTCGGATTATGGGACGAGGTCGACGAATTCTATTATGACGTGCTTCAGCTGCCGGGCGGCGCGTCGGTGCCGTTGCGGGTTCGCTCGATCGTCGGGCTGATCCCGCTGTTTGCCGTCGAGGTGCTCGACGGTCGCGTGCTCGCGCGACTGCCCGAATTCTCCAAGCGGCTGCGCTGGATTTTCGAGCACCGCCCGGAACTGGCGCGGCTGGTGTCGCACTGGCTCGATGAAAGCGACGAGGAGCGGCATCTCCTGTCATTGCTGCGCGGCCACCGGGTCAAGTGCCTGCTCCACC
Organism: uncultured Alphaproteobacteria bacterium; assembly: GCA_963789255.1. Classification (GTDB taxonomy): domain Bacteria; phylum Pseudomonadota; class Alphaproteobacteria; order ATCC43930; family CGMCC-115725; genus DATARH01. The sequence continues at coordinate 1,685,847 of CAWBJW010000002.1, forward strand.
GCATGCTCGACGAGCGCGAGTTCCTCTCGGAATTCGGCGTCCGCTCGATGTCGAAATTTCATGAGCGGCAGCCCTATGAATTCGAGTGCGCCGGCCGGCAGTTCAGCGTCGGTTATGTGCCGGGCGATTCGGATTCGCGGATCTTCGGCGGCAATTCGAACTGGCGCGGGCCGATCTGGCTGCCGCTCAACTACCTGATCATCGAGTCGCTGCACCGCTTCCACAGCTATTACGGCGACGAGTTTCGCGTCGAGTGCCCGGTCGGTTCGGGCCGCATGCTCAGCCTTGCCGAAGTCGCCGATGACATCACCGATCGGCTCTGCCGCATCTTTTTGCCCGATGCTGCCGGGACGCGGCCGGTGTTCGGCGCCAACCGGCGCTTTGCCGCGCCCAACTTCCGCCACCATCTGCTGTTTTATGAGTATTTCCACGGCGACAGCGGTAAGGGTCTCGGCGCGTCGCACCAGACCGGCTGGACCGGGTTGATCGCGTCGCTGCTGCAGATGCGCTCGGCCGCCCAAACCCGGGCCGCCGACGACGCCGAGGTCTCGCCGCATGACCGGATCGCCGCGGCCGACTAGGATGGCGGCCGGCCCATCGCGCATAAGGGCAGGGCCGTCAATGTCTCGTTGACGAATGCCCGACTACTGTTTGTCCCCGTCCCTGTTCCGTTTGTTGCGACCATGACCCTATCGCAGTTCATAATATCCGTCTTCGCGCTGTTGATAGGCGGGCTGCTGCTGCCGCTGCCGACCGGGGCACGCACCGCGCTGTTTCTGCTGTTGATAGCGCTCGCGGTGCTGACCTTCATCGGCGGCGGCATGCAATACGCAATCAACCTGACCCAATAGCTGCGCCGCCGCGGCGCCCCGGTTCACCTGCCTCTGGTATGGCTGAAGCCCTGGCGGCCTGGCGCCGGGCATGCGTCGATGGCGGGTTCGGGGCCGCACCATCTATGAGGACAGCCATGAACATCGCCCGTCTCGATCACCTCGTCCTCACCGTTGCCGATATCGAACGGACCTGCGCGTTCTATACCAGAGTGCTCGGCATGGAGGTCGTCGCCTTCGGCGAGGGGCGCACGGCGCTCAGCTTTGGCCAACAGAAGATCAACCTGCACCCGGCCGACAACATCCCGGGGCTGGTTGCTGACAAGCCGACCCCGGGATCGGGCGATCTGTGCTTCATCACCGAGGTGCCGCTCGCCGAAATCGTCGCGCATCTGGAGCGCTGCGGGGTGGCGATCGTCGCCGGGCCCGGGCCGCGCGCCGGCGCGATCGGCACGATCCAGTCGGTCTATATCCGCGACCCCGACCGGAACCTCGTCGAGATTTCGAATTATTGAGGCGGCTCGACGCGCTGGCCCAATCGCCGCGGTCGTGGCAATCTGATTGCGTTGTCCGTCTCGGGAGGCTACCGCCATGAAGATCGACCGCATCGACCATCTGAACATCACCGTCGCCGACATCGGCCGCAGCATCGAGTTCTACCAGCGGGTGCTCGGCATGCGGACCGAGACCATCGGCGAGGGCCGCGCCGCGCTGTTGTTCGGCCAGCAGAAGATCCATCTCGATCAGGCCGGCGGGAAGATGGCGATGGCCGGCGACAAGCGCATGCCGGCGCATATCTGCTTCATCACCGAGACGCCGGTGGGCGAGATCAAGGCGCATCTCGAAGGCTGCGGCGTGCCGGTCAGGATGGAAGGGCCGCGCGCCGGCGCGACCGGCACGATCCAGTCGGTCTATTTCGACGACCCGGACATGAACTCGATCGAAGTCTCGACCTACTGAGGCCTGGCTTCAATCCTCAATCGCACACGGACGCCCTGTTTTCCCCCTGGCCGGGCTTGACCCGGCCATCCACGTCTTTTTGAGCTGCGGCGCGGTTAAGACGTGGGTGCCCGCTCAAGGCCGGGCACGGGGGTTTGGGGTCGATGTTCCGTCAATCCTCGACCGAGGCGGCGAGGATCAGGCTGCAGCTGGCATAAGGGCCGGCCGGTTTCGCTCGCCCAGATGTTGAACGCGGCCTGCACGGCGGCGCGGTCCTGGCGGTTTTTCGGCGGCGCACTGATCGCACCCCAGCGCTTCAGCGCGGCGATGACCGACGGCGTCAGGATGAAGGTGTCCTTGCCGACCATGCGCAGAAAGCTCGGGCCCGAATTGCCGCCCATCTGGCGGAACCGTTTGGCCAGCGCCTCCCACAGCCCGACGATATCCTCGCCCGGCCAGAGGGCGAGCCAGGCGCCGAAACTGCCGTGCCCGGATGCCACGTCGAGCATCGCCGCGGCGTTGTCGCGCACCGCTTTGAGCTTGCCCCAGTGCCGGATCAGCCGCTTGTCTCCGAGCAGGGCTTCGAGCGCCTCATCCGGCATCGCCCGGACGCGCCGCGGGTCGAAACCGTAAAACACCTCCTCGAAAGCCGGGAATTTCGCATCGACGATGCTGTGCTTGAGCCCGGCGCGGAAGACGCGCCGCGACATCTGCGACAGGTAGCGGTCATCCGGCGTCGCCCGCAATTCGTCCAGCGTTTTCGGCTGCGGCAGCCGCGCTTCCAATGCCGCCGCGCCCTGGCGGGTGCGGGCCGCGTCGAGGATCGCGGCGAACGGGGTGAGGCTCATCATCCTCCGGTCTCCGGTCAATAGGCCGATGGGGCCGGGTGAGCGACATCGACCTGGGCGACGGCGAATTTCTCCCGCAGACGCATCAGCCGGTAGCCGAGCCCGAGATAGGCACCGCACTCGGCGCGGGCGGCGATGAATTCCGCCGGGCTGGTGTCGTGCCGCTCGCGCAGATGGGCGACGACGACCGAGTCGACCGGGATGCGGCTGAAATCGTGCAGCAGCATCCGGCAATGCGCCGCGGCATAGGGGCCGATGCCCTTGAGGCTCGTCAGGTAGTCGTGGTCGAGGCGGTCGGGGTGGCCGTGCCCGTCATGGTCGATGGCACCGTCGTCGAGCATCCGCCTGGTGGCGGCGACGATCGTCGGCGCGCGGAAGCCTGTTTTGGCGATGCTGCGCAGGCGCGCCTCGCCGTAGTCGATCACCGCTTGCGGCGCCGGGAATGCGCCGCCGCCCGGCTCGGCGACCAGCGCCGCGCTCATCCGGCAGGTGCCCGACCAGCTCGGTGTTGACGGTCAGCACCGTCTTGATGAAATCCTCGTAGAAGGTCGAGCCGCGCAAAAGGCGCCCGCCGCCCGCCGCGACCAGCGCGGCCTCGCCGGGAAAGCCCGCGCCAAGGGCGGCGATCGCCGCCTCGGGGTCCCATTCGGCGGAAACCCAGCGCGATGCGCGGCGCAGGATTTCCGGGGCCGCGGCATCGGGAAACCCATCCCACGCGACGGTCAGCGTGCGCGGCGCGCGCTGCTGCACGGCGATCGTGCCGACCCGCCCGCCGATCCGCTCGGCATGCGCCAGCCGGCCGGTCCCGCTCTCCCAGCGCCACGGTTCCAGGTGCACCCAGCCGTGGCTCGCGACCGTCAGGCCGAGATCGATCGGCCAGGGAAAACTCAGCTTTGCTTTACCCTTGCCCGGCCCCCTCGTCATTCCGGGGCGCCACGCAGCGGCCAACCTGGAATTCATATTCGAGAGGCCCGTGCTCATGGATTCCGGGTTCGCGCCTGTGGCGCGCCCCGGAATGACAGCCACTTGGCGATGAGAGGTTTCGGCATCACGCCGCGTCGAGCGCCTGGCGCAGGTCGGCGATGATGTCGTCCTCGTGTTCGAGACCGATCGACAGCCGCACGTAGCCGTCGGTCACGCCGGTCTGCAATTGCTCCTCGGGGGTGAGCTGCGAATGCGTGGTCGAGGCCGGGTGGATCGCCAGAGAGCGCGCATCGCCGATATTGGCGACGTGGTAGAACATCTTCAGCGCGTCGATAAAGCGGCGGCCGGCATCGATCCCGCCCTTCAGTTCGAAGCCGACCAGCGCGCCATAGCCGCCTTTCAGGTAGGCGTCGGCGCGGCGCCTCGCTTCGCCGGTCATCACGCTTGGGTGGATCGTCTTGGCGATTTTCGCGTGTTCCTTGAGGTAGCGGGTGACCGCCATCGCATTGGCGCATTGCACCCGCATGCGCAATGGCAGGGTCTCCAGTCCCTGAATATGCAGGAACGAGTTGAACGGGGCCGCCGCGGCGCCGAGATCGCGCAGCAGCGTCACCCGCATCTTGATGATATAGGCGACCGGCCCCATCGGCTTTGTCGCCTGCGTCCACACCGCGCCGTGATAGCTCGGGTCGGGCTGGTTGAGCAGCGGGAAGCGGTCGGCGTGCTTTTCCCAGTCGAAATTTCCGCCGTCGACGACAATGCCGCCGATCGAGGTGCCGTGGCCGCCGATATATTTCGTCGTCGAGTGCATGACGACTGCGGCGCCGTGGTCGAGCGGCCGGCAGATCACCGGCGCCGACGTGTTGTCCATGATCAGCGGCACGCCCAATCCGCGGCCGATCTTGGCGACCTCCGCAATCGGAAAGACTTCGAGCTTCGGGTTGGGCAATGTCTCGGCATAGTAGCAGCGGGTCCTGGCGTCGGTGGCGCGACGGAAATTCTCGGGGTCGGCCGGATCGACAAAGCGCACCTCGATCCCCATCGTGCGTTGCATCGTGTGCAGGAACAGGTTCCAGGTGCCGCCGTAAAGGTCGGTCGAGCTGACGAAATTGTCGCCGGCCTGAGCGATGTTGTTGACGCAGAACATCGAGGCCGCCTGCCCCGAGCCGAGCGCCAGCGCGGCAACCCCGCCTTCGAGCGCGGCGACGCGCTCTTCGAGCACCGCGCTGGTCGGGTTCATGATGCGGGTATAGATGTTGCCGAGCTCCTTGAGCCCGAACAGGTTGGCCGCGTGCTCGCTGTTGCGGAACTGATAGCTCGTCGTCTGGTAGATCGGCACCGCGACGGCGTTGGTCGCCGGGTCGCTGCGATAGCCGGCATGCAATACGATGGTTTCAGGATGCTTGCTCTCTGTCGGCATCTCACTCTCCGTTTCGGTCGGCGGGGGCTGCCGCGCACTGTGCCATGGCCGGAGCCTGGCTGTAAGCGGCATTCGCCGAGCGTCGGCGGCCCGGCGCGGGAGTGCGCGGTGCGGTCGCCATGATCGGGCGGAGAACGGGGACCGGATCGAGCTGGATCGCCGTGGCGGTCGCCGCTTCGGTCGTCATCGCGGTCATCGCCGCCGTCGCGGGGTTGTGGGCGGAGGTCGGCGATGCCGAGATCAGCGCGGCCGGCTGGGTCGCCATGGTGCTCGGCGTGCTGGTCGCCCTCGCTCTCGGCATCGGGCTGATGGCGCTCGTCTTCATCAGCAGCCGGCGCGGTTATGACGAGGCGGGCGGGCCGCAGCGTTGATCGCCGGTGCGCGATTTATTACTTAAGCGGTTAGCCGTGCCGCCGCGGGCCGCGTTGTCTGCCGCTGCGGTCGGGCCCGACCGCTGCGAGGCGCCCGATGCCGTTGAAAAAAGAGACGCAATACCACGCCTGGTATTGGATCGCCGCGATGGCCGTGCTGATGATGATCCAGGCGGTCTATGCCTCCTATACCCAGATCGCGCAGCTCCCCTACAGCGATTTCCAGAATGATCTGAAAACCGGCAAAATCGCCGAGGTCCGGGTCAGCGGCAACTACGTTCAGGGGAAATTCAAGAAGCCCGATAAAAACGGCCTCACGGAATTCATTACAACCCGCGTCGATCCGCAAATGGCGCAGGAGCTCGATAAGTACGGCGTGCAGTTTGCTGGCGAGATCGAGAGCACCTTTCTGCGCGATCTGCTGTCCTGGGTAATCCCGGTGGCATTGTTTTTCGGCGTGTGGATGTTCATTTACCGCCGTTTCGCCAGCCAGCAGGGGTTCGGCGGGTTGATGTCGGTCGGCCGGAGCAAGGCCAAGGTCTATGTCGAGACCGACACCAAGACGACCTTTGCCGACGTCGCCGGGGTCGATGAAGCCAAGGCCGAGTTGCAGGAGATCGTCGCTTTCCTGAAAGACCCGGAACGCTACGGCCGGCTGGGCGGCCGGGTGCCGAAGGGGGTGCTGCTGGTCGGACCGCCGGGCACCGGCAAGACGCTGTTGGCGCGCGCGGTTGCCGGCGAAGCCAATGTGCCGTTCTTCTCGATCAACGGCTCGGAATTCGTCGAGATGTTCGTCGGGGTCGGCGCGGCGCGGGTGCGCGACCTGTTCGAGCAGGCCCGCCAGAAGGCGCCGTGCATCATCTTCATCGACGAGCTTGACGCGCTGGGGCGCGCCCGCGGCGCCTATCCCGGGGGCGGCGGGCATGACGAGAAGGAGCAGACGCTCAATCAGCTGTTCGAGCGAGCTCGACGGCTTCGACACGCGCGTCGGCATGATCCTCCTGGCGGCGACCAACCGCCCCGAGATCCTCGACCCGGCCTTGCTGCGCGCCGGCCGCTTCGACCGCCAGGTCCTGGTCGATCGTCCGGACAAGATCGGCCGCGTCCAGATCCTCGAGGTCCACAGCCGCAAGATCCACATGTCCCCAGGGGTCGATCTCGAAACCGTGGCATCGCTGACCCCGGGCTTTACCGGCGCCGATCTCGCCAACCTGGTCAACGAGGCGGCGCTCCTGGCGACGCGGCGCGGCGCCGATTCGGTGACCCTGGCCGATTTCACCAACGCCATGGAGCGCATCGTCGCCGGCCTTGAAAAGAAGAACCGGCTGCTCAACCCGCACGAGCGCGAGGTCGTCGCCCATCACGAGATGGGGCACGCGCTGGTTGCCCTGTCGCTGCCGGGCAGCGACAGGGTCCACAAAGTCTCGATCATCCCGCGCGGCATCGGTTCGCTCGGCTACACGATCCAGCGGCCGACCGAGGACCGCTTTCTGATGACCCGCCAGGAGCTCGAAAACAAGATGGCGGTGCTGCTCGGCGGCAGGGCGGCCGAGCGCATCATCTTCGATGAGCTGTCGACCGGCGCCTCCGACGATCTCGTCAAGGTGACCGACATCGCGCGCAGCCTTGTCACCCGCTACGGGATGACCGAAGAACTGGGCCAGGTCGTCTATGAGAAGAGCCCGAACAGCTTCCTCGGCGGCGAGCAGCAGCAGATGACCTACCTGGAGCGCAGCTACAGCGAGGAAACCGCGCGCGAGATCGACGCCGCGGTCAAGGCGATCGTCGACGCGGCCTTCCGCCGCACGGTGACCCTGCTGCGGGCGCAGCGCGACACGCTGGAACGCGGCGCGCGCCTGCTGCTCGAGCACGAAACCCTCGATGAGGCCGACCTTGCCGCGTTGCGCAAGGAACCTGCCGTCGCCGGCTAGGCAGGATCGGCGGAGGGTTCCTCCTTGCGGCCTTCGCCGGGCAGCGTCGGCTCGCGCCGGAGCGCCCAGCGCACCGTGGCGCCGCTCGGTCCGGTCGTGCCGCTCAGCACGATCTGCTGGGTTTTGCGCGGCTCGCCCGCGCCGAGATAGATGCTCTCGCCGAGGCTCATTTCGGCGCCCGCCGCGCGCAGCCGCCAGCGGGCGCCGCTGGGCAGCCGCAGCCGCGCGCCGCCGCCAGCCTCGATCAGCGAGGCTTCGACCGCCGGGTGCAGATGAAAGCGCACCGCGAACGGCGCGCCGGAGCGCCCGGTCAGCTTGTCTTCGCCGCGCAGATCGTCGCCATCGGCGGCCAGATACAATTCGCGCGAATAGGTCACGCCGAAACGCGGACGATAGCCGTCATGGGTGGCGGCGATCCATTGATGCCCGCCCTCTTCGGCGCGCTCGACGCGCACCGAGGCGGGGCCGCGGCCGAGCGAGCCGTCGGCGTGGATCTCGGTCGAGTTGGTGTCGCCGACGACCAGCACCGAATGTGCCGCGCTCGACCGCGCGACCCGCCGCCAGGCCGGTTTTGTGCCGCGATAGCCGCCGCAATTGACGATGATGCGCTCGCGCCCCTGGCTCAGCTCGAACGCCAGGGTCCCGGCATGCGCCTCGCCGTCGAAACCGCGCGGCGGCGGCTTACCGGCGTCGACGAGCACCAGGCTCTGCCCGCACTGCAAGCGCTGAAAGCCCAAATGCGGCGCCTGCATCGGAGCGTGGCCCCGCGTCTCCGAGCGCGTCAAGGCGAGATCGACGAGGACGCCATCCTCCTCGACCGAATTGTTGAACAGCGCGAGACGGCGGTCGCCATGGCGAAAAAAGCGCAGCATCGGCGCCATGCGCTCGATCGTCTGCTGCAGCGCGCCGGGCACCTCGACTGTGCCGCGCGCAGCACCGCGCGGATGTCGATCAAGTCGCGCAGCACGGCAAGCTGGACCGACGGGCTGCGGGTGCGGTGGCCGCCATCGGGCAGAACCTGCACCGGCAGCTCGCGTTCCAGGGTCCGCAGCACCCGCGCCATGCGCTTTGGCGAGCCGCCGAGCGCGGCAAGCCCGCCGACGAGGCCCTTCAATGCCCGCAGCCGTTCCGCGCCGGCGAGTTCCCAGGCGGCGGTGCGCGCGAGGTGCCGCACCTGCCCGGCGATGCTCGCCAGCATCGCCCGGCGCAAGGCCCGGTCGGCTTCGCGTCCGGCGAGTTCCTCGAAATGCACGATCCAGGCAAAGATCCGGCTGGCCACGACATCGGACCGCCAGGCGACCGGGTGCCACGCGCGGTTGCCGGTGAGCCAACTGAGGACGAGGGCCCGGGCCGGGTCGCGGGCGGCGGCGCCGACGCCGATCAGGTCGGTGAGCCAGCCGAACCCATGCCAGGCGGCAAGCCATCCGGGGCCGGCGCCCGCCGGAAACCATACCGGCATCGGGTTGCGGATCAGCTCCCCGGCAAATTCGATCTCGCCGGCGAGGATGGCGTTGCCCTGCTCGGCATCGCCCGGCCACCGCTCGCCGAGCTTGAGCCGCAGATCCGCCGGCACCGGACCAATCAGCGTATGGCGATAAAACGGCCCCGCAGCGAGCGCGCGCCACGCTTGGCGCCGCAATCGGGCGAACATATCCGCGGCCTCGGCATCCGAGGTCGCAGCGCCCGCCGGCGGATGCCCGCCGCGGATGATCGCAGCCGATTTCATGGGCGCGACGCCACAAGCGTTGGGCCTGGGGCGGCGTCCTCCGAACCTGCCGCTCGGCGGAAGCCCGGGTCGACTTGCCCGGCGGTTGCATCCATGCCGCTTCGTAACAAGGAAAAGCACCGCCCGCAAGCCGCGCTCGGCCGTGCCGGCCCCGACCCCAACCCTCCTCCGTGTCCACGGGGGAGGAGTCCGCCGCGGCAGCGGCAGGCGGGAGGGGGTGGCACGCTCGATTGCGTGAGCGAATGCCTGCCGGCGCGGATGCCGGGGATGTCCCCTCGCGCGCCGGGGGGCGAATCAGGACATGCCGAGCTTCACCAGGCGGACGGCATAAAACCCGTCGATCCCGTCGTGTTCGGCGAGATGGCAGGGGAGGGTGCGCAGGTCGCCCTCGGGCGTCACCCATTCGGGCGGCGCACCGATCGCGGCCGGCTCGATCGGCCGATGCTCGACCGGAGCGCCCGAGCGCAGCAATGCCGCGACCCGCTGCGGACCTTCTTCGGGCTCGAGCGAGCAGGTGCAATAGACCAGCGGTGCCGCCCGGCCGCACGATATCGACCGCGGCGCGCAGCAGGTTCTCTTGCACGACCGCGAGGCGGGCAACATCCTCCGGGTGCTTCAGATGGGGCAGGTCGGGGTGGCGCCGGATGGCGCCGGTCGCGGTGCACGGCGCATCGAGCAGCACGGCATCGACCGGACGCTCGGGCCGCCAAGTCAGCGCATCGGCGGCCATCGCCGAGACCGGCAGATCCAGCCGGCGCAGATTGGCGACCAGCCGGTCGAGCCGGCGGGCCGACCGGTCGATCGCGGTCACCCGCGCGCCGGCTTTGGCCGAGCTGCGCGGTCTTGCCGCCCGGCGCGGCGCACAGATCGACGACTTCGCTGCCGGCGACCCCGTCAAACAGCCGCACGGGCAGGGAAGCCGCCGCATCCTGGATCCACCAGGCACCCTCGGCGTAACCGGGCAGGGCCGTCACCGAACCGCCGCCCGCCCGCCGCAGCGACCCGGTCGGCAGCTTGGTCGCCTGCAGTTTCTCGCACCACGACTCGTCATCCTGGCGCAGCGTCAGGTCGAGCGGCGCCTCCTTCAGATGCGCGCCGGCGATGGCGCGGGCGCACTCTTCGCCATAGGCGCGGCTCCACGATTGCCACAGCCAATCGGGAGTGTTGAGGCGCGCGGCATCGTGACCTGCGACGCGGCCGGGGCCTTCGAGGCTGAGACGGCGCAGCACCGCATTGACCAAGCCCTTGTGCGACAGGAACCCCATGACGTGAGCGAGGTCGACGCTGGTGGCGACCGCGGCATGCGGCGGCGTCCGCAGGAACAGGAGTTGGGCGACGCCGAGCCGCAAGATGTCGTGAATGGCTGCGGCGCGCGGCGCCAGCGGGGTGTTGAGGCAATCGGCGATCAGCGCATCGATCTGGCCGAGCCGGCGCAGCACCGTCGCCACCAGCAACCGGGCGAAGGCACGGTCGCGCGCCGGCAATTGCGCCATCACCGGGTGGTCCTCGATCGCGTCGTCGAGCGGCCGCTTGCGGCGCAACACCGCCCCGACCAGCTCGAGGGCGACGTGGCGTGCGGTTGGCGCGGGAGGCATCGCGGTTCTGTCGTAAGGTGCTGCTGTCGCCATGGGCCGAAGGGAAGCAGGAAAGAGGTTGCCCGCGCAAACACCGCCCGGCAGGCATCGTTCCGGAAAAAGCGCGTCGCACCGCGAGGCGCTCGGCGCTTGAGACGACGCGGCGCGATCGCCATATTGGCCCGATGACCGCAAAACCGAGCGACCGAGACCAAACGCTGGCGCAGCAGCCGGCCAAGAGCCCGGCGGGGCCCGCTGGAAATCCACCGGCCGACGCACCTCCGCGGCCGCGCGAGATCGGCGGGCCGAAGGGACCGGAGCCGACCCGGTACGGCGACTGGGAAGTGGGCGGCCGCTGCACCGATTTCTGAGCCGACAATGGCCGTCCGGCTGACCGGCGCCGCTTCCCTGCCAATTCCCTGCGGCGGCGATTTATACCCTGCGTGCCGGCGAAAAATTCCCTGCGCCGCCCCGGGAATTTCCACAAAATAGCAGCGTTTCCAATAGGATGCGTCGGTGGAACCGGTGAAATCGCGAAATTTTCCCTGCCGGCAGGGAATTGGCCTAGAGGATCGCGACCGCTTCGATCTCGATGAGGAACTCGGGCTGCGCCAAGGCCACGACCGCGACCAGCGTGTGGGCCGGCATCTTCTTGCCGAAGAAGGCTTCGCGGATCGGGCCGTAATCGGCGCGGTGGCGGATGTCGGTCAGGTAGGTGTTAACCTTGACGATGTCGGCCATCGTGCCGCCGCCGGCCTCGACCTGGGCCTTCAGGCATTGCAAGGCGGCGCGGGCCTGCGCCTTGAAGTCGCCGGCATGGAGGGCGCCGCCCTCGGCGGTGTAGGCGACCTGACCGGCGATATAGAGGATCGTCTGCGCGCCGCTGACCTTGACCGCCTGCGCATAGGCCGGCGGGTCGTAGACGCTCTTTGCAGCGTAGGGTTCGATCGTGGCCATCGCGTTCCTCCTGTTATTCGCTTCGCCGCCGCGGCGGCGGTCGTCGAGGGCTGATCAGGGTTCCGCCTGCTGCGCCAGCGCCAGGTCCATGAGCGGCAGCAGGGTCGGGAAGGTCGGGTAATGCCCGGCGACGATCTCGGCCCGGTTGGCCCAGGCGACTGCGGCGGCATCATCGCCGGCGACGCCATCGCCCGATTGCCAGATCCCGCGCACCGCGATCAGCGTGTAGTGAAACTGGACGCGGCCTTGCGTGTCGCGATGGATCGCGTCGTGGACATTGAGAATGCCGGCTGGCTCGGCGACGATGCCGGTTTCCTCCGCCAGCTCGCGCATCGCCCCGTCGCGGACGGTTTCGCCGAGTTCGAGGACGCCGCCGGGAAACCCCCAGCGCCCGGCATTGGGCTGCTGCGCGCGCTGCACGATCAATGCCCTGGCATCTGATCCGGCGCCGCGCATTACGACGGCCAGCACGGCGACGATCGGCCGCTCGGGATAGCGCCGCGCGGCGCGGCGCGCGTCGAGATCGGCGGAGGTCGGTTCGCTCACTCGAAAGCCCCCACCCCAGCCCTCCCCCGCTTGCGGGGGAGGGAGCTATTCCCGCATCTCGGCCAAGATCTCCCTCCCCCGCAAGCGGGGGAGGGTCGGGGTGGGGGCTGACCCCGCATGTAGCCTGCCTATTCGGCGGCGGCGCGCGGCTGGCCGTGCTCGTCGGTATAGATCTCGGCGCCCTGTTCGAGGAACTCCTTGGATTTCTCGGCCATGCCTGATTTGGCGTAGTCGCGGATCTCCTGGGTGATCTGCATCGAGCAGAATTTGGGGCCGCACATCGAGCAGAAATGCGCCAGCTTCGCCCCATCCGCCGGCAGGGTCTGGTCGTGGAATTTCTCGGCGGTCTCGGGGTCGAGCGACAGGTTGAACTGGTCCTTCCAGCGGAACTCGAAGCGGGCGCGGGACAGGGCGTCGTCCCGCTCGCGCGCCGCCGGGTGGCCCTTGGCGAGATCGGCGGCGTGCGCGGCGATCTTGTAGGTGATGACGCCGACTTTGACATCGTCGCGGTCGGGCAGCCCCAAATGCTCCTTCGGCGTCACGTAGCACAAGAGCGCCGTACCGAACCAGCCGATCATCGCCGCGCCGATGCCGCTGGTGATGTGGTCGTAGCCCGGCGCGATATCGGTGACGAGCGGCCCGAGCGTATAAAACGGCGCCTCGCCGCATTCCTCGAGCTGCTTGTCCATGTTGATCTTGATCTTGTGCATCGGCACGTGCCCGGGGCCTTCGATCATCACCTGGACATCGTCTTCCCAGGCGATCTTGGTCAATTCTCCCAAGGTTTCGAGTTCGGCGAACTGGGCGCGGTCGTTGGCGTCGGCGTTCGAGCCGGGGCGGAGGCCGTCGCCCAGCGAATAGCTCACGTCATAGGCCCGCATGATCTCGTTGATCTCGCGGAAATGGGTGTAGAGAAAGCTCTCCTGGTGATGCGCCAGGCACCACTTCGCCATGATCGAGCCGCCGCGCGAGACGATGCCGGTGACCCGGGGGGCGGTCAGGTGGATATAGGCGAGGCGCACGCCGGCATGGATCGTGAAATAATCGACGCCCTGCTCTGCCTGCTCGATCAGCGTGTCGCGGAACAGTTCCCAGGTCAGATCCTCGGCCTTGCCGCCGACCTTTTCGAGCGCCTGATAGATGGGCACCGTGCCGATCGGCACCGGCGAGTTCCGGATGATCCATTCGCGGATCGTGTGGATGTTGCGCCCGGTCGACAGGTCCATCACCGTATCGGCGCCCCAGCGCGTCGCCCACACCAGCTTGTCGACCTCCTCGGCGACCGAGGAGGTGACGATCGAGTTGCCGATATTGGCGTTGACCTTCACGAGGAAATTGCGGCCGATGATCATCGGCTCGGTTTCCGGGTGGTTGATGTTGTTGGGGATGATGGCGCGGCCGCGGGCGATCTCGCCGCGCACGAATTCCGCGGTCACGAAATCGGGGATGCTGGCGCCGAACGACTTGCCGTCGCGCGCCCCTTGCCAGGCCGCCTCGCGGCCGAGGTTTTCTCGGATCGCGACGTATTCCATCTCCGGCGTGATGATGCCGGCGCGGGCATAGGCGAGCTGGGTCACCGATTTGCCGGGCCTGGCGCGCAGCACCCGCCTTGTGCCGCGGTCGAACACCGGAACATTGCTGTCTTCGCCGCGCCGGAGGCCGTTATCCTCGGGCTTGATCTCACGGCCCGGGGTCTCCTCGACATCGCCGCGCGCAACGATCCACGAGCGCCGCAACTCGGCGAGGCCCTTGTGGATATCGGTCGTCTCTTGCGGGTCCGAATAGGCGCCCGAGGTGTCGTAGACGCGCACCGGCTGTTCGCCGGAGGCCGCTTCGAGGTCGATCTCGCGCAGCGCGACCCGGATCCCGCCGTGGCGCTGCCCGGGCACGTAGACCTTGCGCGACGCAGGGAACGGGCCGGTGGTGACGCGCGGCTCGGCATCCTTCGCGGTCAGCGAGGCGGTGGAGAGGGGAGCGGAATCGGGCATGGGGGTCTCCGTTGCCGGTTGAACGAAGACCCGGATCGGTAGCGATGCGGGAAACGGCATCCGCCGAAGCGTTCCTGTCCCTACGCCGGTACGACCCGGATCAGGTTCGAAGGGTTCACCGCGCGCCGTAGCCCCTTTGGCCAGCGATATCTCAGCCCCTTCGCCGGGGCACCCCTTGGATGCTCAGATTATCGGCAGAGTGGCCCTCCGCCGTCAAGCACCACCGCGGCCCCGGCGCATGCCGCCGGCTTGCCGCCGGGCAGTGTTGACGCTGATGCATCCCAAGGCTGCGATGGTGCGATACCGCAGGTAGTGGCCGTTATCGCTGCCTTCCTCTAAGAATAGGGTAGGCCGCCATATCGAGCGGCCGCATTGCCGGGTAAATCGCACATTGGGCGGGGTCATGGTTGCCTTCTACGCGTTCGCCCTTGCCATCCTGCAAGGTATTACCGAGCTGTTCCCGATCAGCAGCCTCGGCCACACCGTGATCGTGCCGTCGCTGCTCGGGTGGTCGCTCGACCAGCACTCGCCCGCTTTCCTGCCTTTCGTCGTCGTGCTCCATGTCGGCACCGCCGCGGCATTGCTCCTGTATTTCTGGCGCGACTGGCTGTTTGTCGCACAGGGCCTGGTCGGCGTCGGCCGGCGCGGCAGCAGGTCGGCCGCCGAAGCCCGGCGGCTCTTCGGACTCATCGTCGTCGCCACCCTGCCGGCCGTGCTGATCGGTTTTCTCGCCGAGAAGTGGGTCCGCGGCCTGTTTGCATCGCCGCTGATCGCGGCGCTGTTTCTGATCGTCAACGGCTTTCTGCTGCTCGCCGGCGACCGCCTGCGCGACCGGGCGTCGGATGACGGACGGCAACAGCGCCTGACGACGCTCGGCTGGCGGGGCGCGCTGGCGATCGGCGTCTGGCAGTGCGCGGCCTTCATCCCCGGCATTTCACGCTCGGGCGCGGCGATGGTCGGCGGCCTCGTCGTCGGCCTGCATCATGCGGAATCGGCCCATTTTTCGTTCCTGATCGCGACGCCGATCATCGCCGGCGCGGCGGTATTGGAAGTGCCCAAGCTGCTGGCCTTGCCCGGCGCCGGGATCAGTTCGCTGGCGATCGCCGCCGGCATCGCCGCGGGGGTCACTGCCTTTGCCAGCGTCGCGTTCCTGATGCGCTATTTCCGCCGGCACAATTTCGAGGATGCGCTGGTCCCGTTTGCGATCTACTGCTGGGCGGCGGGCGCCGCCGCCGCGCTCGCTCTGGCGCTGCGCGGTTAGTTCAGCCCGGCTTGGCGAACCCCTTCGCCCGCATGCACGAACCGACGATCGCCGTGGCGCGGTCGCGCGTCTGATCGAGCTGGTTCTGGGTCTCGACACGGACCACGCCCGAGCGTTGCCAATCGGTGGAGCGGGTGGCGAGGATGTCCTGATCGATATCGGAATCGGTCTTGACCGCGCTCCCGGCCAAGGTGCGGCAGTCGCGATATTCCTTGGCGGTCGCCGCCGCGTTGACGCCCGGTTTGGTCCAGTTCCCTGCCGCGGCGCAGCCGGCCAGCAGCAGCGCCAATCCGACCCAACCGCACCTCACCCCTCGCCCTCCGCCGCTTCCCGGCGGCGCGCTGCGAGCCGCGCCAGGATCGCGCGCTTCTCGGCGGGGCTCGCATCGTACCAGCCGGCGATCTCGGCGATCGTGCGCAAACAGAAGCGGCAGCGCCGCGCCGCCGGATCCATCAGGCAGATGCCGAGGCAGGGCGAGGTCGGGGTCGGCTCCGGCACGTCCGGCATCATGAGCCTTTCGGCGGCATCAGCAGATCGGCGAGGGTGGTGCGCAGCAGCTTTGCCCGTCCGACCGGGATCGCATAGGTCCAGGGTGCAAGCCTGCCGTCGAGCTTCGTGCCGTCGGAGGCGGCGGCGCCCGTCCCCGACGCGTCGATCGCGACCCAATCGGCCTTGCCGCGTGCAAACAGCCGAAGATTGACCGTCAGCCCGTCGAACGTCGTGAACACCGCGCTCGCCACCCCGCTGTCCGGCACCGGCAGCTCGGCGCGTGGCTTCACATCATCGAGAGCGAGGCCGGCGAGCGCCCCGGCCGGCGCGGCGAGCGCCGCATCGGCCTTGAATTTGGCGTCGGGGGGCGCGTCCACGACAGTGAATTTGCCATCCGGCATGGCGCGGCGGAGCACCAGCAGCTTGCCGTCATTGCCGGTCAGCGCGACCGAGGCGATGCGCGACCCTGGGATGTCGAGGATTTGGCGATCGAGCCAGTCGGCCATGTCTGCCGGCAGGTCGAGCGAGCCGCGAGCGAGCCAGGCGCGGCGTCCGCCGGGCTTGCGGACATAGACGCCATCGTGGCCGCCGCCCAGGTAGTCGGGCCTGATTTTGCCGACAATCAGCTCGGCGACGTCCTTGCCGGCACGATCGCGCACTGCGATCAGCGTCGATTTGCCATTGCCCGGGTCGTCGAGACCGAGCCGCCCGAACAGCTCGGGCCGCGCGGTCTTCCGCTCGACCAGGGTGAGTTCGGCAAGCCCGAGGAGCAGCCGGCGCAGCTTGTCCGGCGCGGCCGGGTAGTTGCCCTTCTCGACCATCAGCCAATGCCCGCCGACCTCGGCGAAATTGGCGGTGGTCGCGCCGTGCGCGAGGTGCACCCAGACGAGGTCGCCGAGTTTGGCCGCCAGGCCCGGAAACATGCGCGCGCTGCGCACCGCCGGGCTCACATAGCGGTCGCCGCTCGCCAGCGCGAAGATGGCTGCCGCGACCAGCACGACCGTCGCGCCGACCAGCAGCAGGAAGCCCCGTTTCTGCATCGTGCCTCCCGATCAGCCAGCCGCCGGGCGCCTGCGGCGGCGCCGCAGGCGCAGCGCGCCGAGCACGATCGCCGCGGCGGCGACCAGGATCGGCACGAGTGCGATATCGCAGAATTCGAGGATCGCCTTCAGCTGCTCGATGTCCTGCCGCAATGCCACCTGCACGCCGCGCAATTTGCCCCGGGTCGCCAGGAGATCGGCGCGGAACTGGTTGACTGCCTTGGCCTGCTCGGGCGACAGCGGAGCATTGGCATTGGCCGGTTCGCCCGCCGTCAGGTTGCGCAACTTGGCTTGGGTCACCTTGATCTTTTGCTCAAGCGCCTGCTGCTCGGCGGCGTAGCGGGCGTCGGCCCGGCGCTGGATGCGCTCGACCACCTCGAAAGGGCGCACCGAGGTGCCGCGGCTGCGCAAACCGACAAGGTCTTCGCCACCGGCCAGCACCTCGACCGCATTGGCGACGAAATCGCCGTTGTTGGCGACCGGAACGACCATCTGCCGGCCGAAGAAATCCTGAGACTGCGCCCAGAACCGATCGTCGAGCATATCGGTATCCGCGACGACGACGACATTGATCGGCTGGACCGACTTGCGCAGGAAATTGGCGACCGGCCCAGGCTTGGCCGCCGGCTTGGCTGGTTTTGCCGCAGGCCCGCCCGGTGTTGCCGGCGGTGGCGCGGCGCCGGGCGGCCCGTCGGGAAAGGCGGTCGCGGCCGGGCCGGTGATATGGGCGGCAAGCACGTATCGGGTATTGTCCGATTTGAAAAGGGTCAACAAGCCGGCGACGTCGGGCAGCCCGGCGACCTTGGCCGTCGGGATCTTCATCGCATCGCGGGAGGTCGTGATCAGCGGCTCGAACTTTGTCGATGCGCCGGCGACCGGCTCGAAGATGCCGGCCGAGGCCATCGTAATCTCGCGCAGCCCGGCGGTGATTACATCGACGCGGTTCAATTCGCCGTCGCGCAGATTGAGCCAGGCGACGTAATCCATCGCCTCCCCGCCGCCCGTGTGTGCGCCCGCCGGCACGATGACACGCCGCGCATCGCGGCGGTCGGCGGCCACGGTGTTGGCCAGGAGCTTGACGCCCCAGGCCTTGAACAGCCCCGGCAGGTCGCTGGCGAAAGCGGCGCCCTGATGGCCGCTGCGTGCCTGGATCTCGGAAAAGGGGTCGACGAACACCAGCGCCTTGCCGCCTTTCAACACGAACTGGTCGATCGCGAACAAAGTTTTCTCGGGCAGTTTCTGCGGCTGCACCAGCATCAGGACATCGGTGCCGGAGGGGATCGCATCGATCGCGGCTGGCAGAGTCTCGACGTCGTCGAGCTGGCGCAATTGCGTGAGCACCGCCATCGGCCGGCCCGGACGGCCTGCTAGGGCGGCCATCGGGTTGCCGGCGAGCGGCAGGCTGCTGATCAGCCCGACCACGGTCTTTTTCGGGAAGACGAGGGCGTGCACCAGCCGGGTCAGATCGTATTCGAGAAGGCGCTCGCGCGCCGGATCGAAGAACTTGATGACCTGCCGGTCGTCGGTCGAATTGGTGCCGGCGAGGCCGAAATAGACCTGCTCGCCCTGGGAATTGAGCGGCACGCCCTGGAGACCCGACGCGACGGCGCGGTCCTCGACATCCGAGAACGGCTGCGGTTGGTACACTTCGAGCCGCAGCTTGCCGTGCGCCTCGGCAACGTACTGGTCGAGCAGCTCGCGCACCCGCTGGGCGTAAACCGCATAGGCCGGGACCGCCTCGCCGAGCCGGGGCGAATAGTAGAAGCGCAAGGTGATCGTCTCGTCGATCTGGGCGAGCGTCTCGCGGGTGCCGCGCGACAGCGTATAAAGCCCCTCCGCCGTCAGATCGAGCCGCACCGTCGGATACCGCGCGGCAATGACGTTCACCGCGACCAGCATCAACGCGAGACAGACGAGTGCGATCAGCGATCGCGCCCGGCGCGACTCGAACCAGCCGAACGGGCGGGCCATCAATCGGCCTTCTTGAGATCGACGATAATGGCGTTGGCTGCGAGAAAGGCGGCCATCACCGAAACGAAATAGACCAGATCGCGCAGGTCGAGGACGCCGCAGGTGATCGCGCTGAAATGACCGAAAATGCTGGCCCCGGCGACGGCGTCGACCAGCCCCCCGGGCGCCCAGTCGCGGAACAGCCCGAGCACCGTCGGGGTCCCCGCGACGGTCAGCACGAAAACCACCGCAGCGGTCAGGATGAAGGCGATGACCTGGTTCTTGGTCGTCGCCGATACCGCCGCGCCGATCGCCAGGATGGCGCCGGCCATCAGCCAGCTCGCGAGATAGCTGGCGAGGATGACGCCGTTATCGGGTTCGCCGAGAAAATTGACCGTGAGCCAGAATGGAAAGGTCAAGAGGAGCGCGATCCCGGCGAAGCACCAGGCGGCGAGGAACTTGCCGAGCACCGCTTCGCCGAGGCGGATCGGCAGGGTCAGGAACAATTCGATCGTCCCGGTCTTGCGCTCCTCGGCCCACAGCCGCATCGACAAGGCCGGGATCAGCACGAGATAGAGCCAGGGGTGGAAGGTGAAGAAGGATTGCAGGTCGGCCTGCCCGCGCTCGAAGAAATCGCCGTCAAAAAACGTCAGCACCCCGGCCAGCACGAGAAAGATGATGATGAACACATAGGCCAGCGGCGTCGCGAAGTAGCTCGCCAGCTCGCGGTCGAAGATGGTGATCGTGCGTCGCATAGGGTTCAGGCGGCGGTGTCGAGCGCTTCGGGTATCGCGGGCTGTGGCAGCGTGATCGAGCGGAAGACATCGTCGAGCCGGCCGCGCTCGACCCGGAGGCCGGTCGCGGCCCAGCCGCGCGCGCGCACCAGCTCCGCCACCTCGGCGACGATCGGGCTCCGGTCGCGCGGGAATAGCCACAACCCTTCGCCCTCGGCATCGCTCGCCGGCTCGACAGCGGCGACGCCAGGCACCTGAGCCAGCTCGCCCGCGATGTCGGCGCCGGCGCTCGCCGGCAGAGCGAGACGCACGGCATTGTGGTAGCGCGATCGGGCGGCCAGTTCGGCGGGGGTGCCGTCGGCAAGAATACGGCCGCGGGCGATGATGATAGCCCGGCTGCATATCGCCTCGACTTCCTCCAGGAGATGGGTCGAGATGATGATCGCCTTGTCGGGGCTCATCTCCCGGATAATGGCGCGCATCTCGTGCTTCTGATTGGGGTCGAGCCCGTCGGTCGGCTCGTCGAGGATCACCACGGCCGGGTCGTGCAGCAGCGCCTGCGCCACTCCGACCCGGCGCCGATAGCCTTTCGACAAGGTCTCGATCGGCTGGTGCAGGACATCGGCGATATTGATCAGTTCGGCGATATGGGCGATGCGCTTCCTCGCCTCGGCACCGCGAAGCCCGCGGATATGGGCGACGAAGTCGAGGAACTCCCCGGCACTCATATCGGGATAGGCGGGGGCGCCTTCGGGCAGGTAGCCGATCTGCCGCTTCGCGCTCAGCGGTTCGGTGAGGATGTCGTGGCCGCAGACGATCGCGGTGCCGCTGGTCGGCGCGAGAAACCCGGTGATCATCTTCATCGTCGTCAACTTGCCGGCGCCGTTGGGCCCGAGAAAGCCCAGGACCTCGCCCGCCGGCACGGTGAACGACACGTCGTCAACCGCGACCAGGGAGCCGAATTTCTTGACGAGGTGAGAGATTTCCAGCATCGCCGACATCTTACAACCCTACCCTCAGCGGTCGCCCGGGACCGGCTCGATGCCCTACGGCGTCTTCGGCATTATAGCGGCTGGCGGGAACGGGCTGAAATTGAGCGGATTGTCGCTTTCGATCCGCTCGCGATCAGGCAATTGCGCTGCGTTCCAGCCACCGCCCAGCGCCTGGACCAGCGCCACGCTCGCGGTCAACCGGCTTTGCCGGATGCCGACCGCGGTCACCGCGTCGTTGAGTGCCGTCGTCTCGGCGACGATCACGCTGGTATAGGCGACGGTCCCCGCGATGTACTGGTTGTTGATGACGCGCTCTGCCTCGCGGGCTGCGGCAACGGCGTCGTTTTCCGCCTTTTCCTGCTGCGCGAGGATGCGCTCGCCCGCGAGCTGGTCTTCGACCTGCTGAAGTGCGGTCAATACGGTCTGGCGGTAGGTGGCGACGCTCTGATCGAAGGCGGCGCGCTGCTCCTCGACCTGGGCGTTGCGCAGACCGGCGTCGAAGATCGTTTCGGCGAGGGTCGAGCCGAACGACCAGATCCGGCTCGACGCGGCGAACAGTTTCGCCAGCGTTGCCGCCGCGGTCCCGGCATCGGCCGACAGCGTGATGTCGGGGTAGAAAGCGGCCACGGCCACGCCAATCAGCGCGTTGGCCGCCGCCATCTGCCGCTCGGCCGTGGCGATGTCGGGCCGCCGTTCGAGCAGCGCCGAGGGCAATTCCGCCGGGATCAGCGGCACGGCGATGACCGTCTCGACCGGCGCGATGGTCAGCGCCGCCGGCGGCTTGCCGATCAACACGGCGATCCCATGCTCGAGCTGGGCGCGGGTCACGCCGACCGCGATCAGCCTGCGCCCGCGTCCCTTCGAGTTGCGCCTCGGCCTGCCCGACCGCCGATTGGTCGGCGGTGCCCCCTGTGTACTGGTTTTTGACGATGCGCAACGCCTCGCCATAGGCCTTGACCGAGGCTTCGAGCAGGCGCTTCAGCTCGTCGGCGACGCGCAGCTGCAGATAGTCGGTGGCGAGCTGGCCTTGCGCCGACAGCCGGGCGCTCGCCAGTTCGCCGGCGCTGGCCTGAGCGCTCGCGACGTTGCTTTCGACCTGGCGGCGGATCTTGCCCCACAGATCCGGGGTCCAGCTTGCCGATCCGTCGAGGCTGAAGAAGTTGGAGATATTCCCCGAGCCGCCCTGCCCGGCACCGGCGGAAGCACCGCCGACACGCGAGCGCGTTGCCGCGCCGTTGAGCGACGCAGTCGGAAAAAACCCGGCACGGGCCTGGGTGACGATCGCCTCGGCCTCGCGGTAGGCGGCCTCGGCAGCTTTGAGGTTCTGGTTCGAGATGTCGATCTGGCGCTCCAGACCGTCGAGCACCGGGTCATGGTAGATCGACCACCAGGCGCCGCGGCCGATCGCGTCGGCCGGCTGCGCGAGGCTCCAGCCGGCCGCCTTGGGGCCCGGCTTCCATGCCTCCTTGTAGACAGAGGGGACCGGCGCGTCCGGCCGCCGATAATCCGGACCAACCGTACAGGCGCCGAGAGCCATCAGAAGGATCATCCCCGCGAAACCCGGGGTCGATCCCGGCCTTCGCCGGGATGCCGATCGCGCAGTCGTCGCCGGTCCGCTCGCGAGGGTCATTCGCCGGGTTCGGCGACGCGGCCGCGCAGCCGAGCCAAGAGCCCGCCTTCCCAGCGCCGTTGTGCCGACCGCCGGAAGCGATCGAGATAGAGATAGATGACCGGCGTCGTGTAGAGCGTTTGCAACTGGCTGACGATCAACCCGCCGACAATCGAGATGCCGAGCGGCCGGCGCAACTCGGCGCCTTCGCCAAAGCCGATCGCCAGCGGCAGCGCCCCGAACATCGCCGCCATCGTCGTCATCATGATCGGCCGGAAGCGCTTGAGGCACGCCTGATAGATCGCCTCGCGCGAGCTCAAACCCTCGTTACGCTCGGCATCGAGCGCGAAATCGATCATCATGATCGCGTTCTTCTTGACGATCCCGATCAACAGAATGAC
The DNA here is from genome assembly GCA_963789255.1 of uncultured Alphaproteobacteria bacterium. Classification (GTDB taxonomy): domain Bacteria; phylum Pseudomonadota; class Alphaproteobacteria; order ATCC43930; family CGMCC-115725; genus DATARH01. The sequence continues at coordinate 1,708,377 of CAWBJW010000002.1, forward strand.
CCCGATCAGCGCCATGATGTCGAACTCGTAAGGGCCGCCCCAAGGCCACACCATCAACGCCAGCACCGCGCCGACCCCCGCCGACGGCAGGGTCGACAGGATCGTGATCGGGTGGACATAGCTCTCATACAGTACGCCGAGTACGATATAGACGGCGAGCAGCGCGGCGGCGATCAAATAGGGCTCGCTGTCGAGCGATTGCTGGAACACCTTGGCCGTGCCCTGGAAGCTGCCATGGATCGAGGCCGGCACGTCGAGCCGGCGCATCTGGTCCTTGATCGCCGCCGCCGCCTGGCTCAGCGAGACGCCCTGCGCGAGATTGAATGAAATCGTCGAGGCCACGAACAGGTTCTGGTGATTGACCGCGAGCGGCGTGCTGCCGGGGCCGAAATGGCTGAAGGCGGAGAGCGGTATCATGGTTTCTTGCGAGGTGCTGACCGCGGCGCCGGTCGAGGTGGCGCCGCGGCCGGTGTTGGCAAGCGCGTTGTTGGCTTGGTTGCGCGCCGTGTCGCCGGCGATCTGGGCGGCGGTGGCGGCGGCCGTGCTGCCGCTCGCGGCCGGCGCTTGCGCGAGGACCGTCCCGGCGAGCGCGTTCGTCGATTTTGTGCCGCTGACCGTGCCGCCGCTGGTGCTGACATAGATCTGGTTCAATGTTTCCGGGCTTTGCCAGAACCTGGGCGCCACTTCCATGATGACATGGTACTGGTTTTGCGCGGCATAGATCACCGACACCTGACGCTGGCCGAACGCGTCGTAAAGCGTGTTGTCGATCTCGGCAATGTTAAGTCCGAGGCGCGCGGCGGTGGCACGGTCGATGACCAGATCGCTCTCCAGCCCCTTTTGCTGCTGATCGAGGTTGACCTCTCTCAGCAGCTTCACCTTTTGCAACGCCGCCTCGAGCTTTGGGGCCCACTTGTAGATCTCTTTGGCGTCGTCGCCCTGGAGCGTGTACTGGTACTGGGCGAGGGTCGCGCGCCCGCCGACCCGGATGTCCTGCGCGCCCTGCAAAAAGAGGCGGGCGCCCGCGACCCGGTTGAGCTTGGCGCGCAGCCGGGCAAGGACCTGCTGCATCGACACGCGCTCGGACAGCGGTTTCAATACGACGAACACGAAGCCGGAATTGGTCTGGCCGCCGCCGGTAAACGCGTTGACGTTCTGGACCGCCGGATCCCGCAGCAGGATATCGACCAATTGGGTCAGCTTTTTCTGCATCAGCTGGAACGAGATGCTTTGGTCGGCCTGGATGCCGCCGATCATCAATCCGACATCCTGGTTCGGGAAAAAGCCCTTCGGCAACTTCCAGACGAGAAAGCCGCCCAGGCACAGCGACGCCAACAGGCTCAGCATGACGAGTGAGGGCCATTGCAACGCCCGGCGCAAGGACCGGTCGTACCGGTCCAGGACCGCGGTGAAGACGCGCTCGCCGGCCCGGTAGAGCACGCCGTGCCGCTGGTCGCGCGGGCGGGCGAGCACATAGGCGCACATCATCGGGGTCGTGGTCAGCGATATCCCGAGCGAGATCACGATCGCCACCGACAGGGTCATCGCGAACTCGCGAAACAACCGTCCGACGATGCCGCCCATCAACAGGATCGGCACGAAGACGGCGATCAGCGAGAGGCTCATCGACAGTACGGTGAAATTGACCTCGCCGACGCCCCGCAGCGCCGCCTGCATCCGCGTCTGGCCGGCTTCGAGATGCCGGGTGACGTTCTCGAGCACGACGATCGCATCGTCGACAACAAAGCCGGTCGAGATCGTCAACGCCATCAGCGAGAGGTTATCGAGGCTGTAGCCCAAGAGGTACATCACGCCGAAGGTGCCGATCAGCGACACCGGTACCGCGACGCTCGGGATCAGGGTCGCGCGCACATTGCGCAGGAACAGGAAGACGACGAGGATGACCAGGATGATCGCGATCACCAGCGTCCGCTCGAACGTCGTGCAGCGAGGTCCGGATCGTCGTCGTCCGGTCCAGCGCCACCCGGACATTGATGGCGCTGGCAATGGAAGCCTCGAGCTGCGGCAGAACCGCTTTGACGCGGTCGACCGTGTCGATGATGTTGGCCCCCGGCTGTTTGTAGAGAAAGACCAGAACCGCCGGCTTGCCGTTGGCAAGGCCCTGGTTGCGCAGGTTTTCGACCGAGTCGTCGATCTCGGCGACATCGGTCAGCCGCACCGCCGCGCCGTTGCGATAGGCGATGACCAGCGGACGGTAATCCGCCGCATGGTTCGCCTGGTCGTTGGTGTAGATCTGGAACAGGCGATCGCCGTCTTCGACCGCGCCTTTGGGGCTGTGCGCATTGGCCGAGGCGAGCGCGGCGCGGATGTCTTCGAGGCCGATCCCGTATTTGAACAGCGCCAGCGGGTTGAGTTCGACCCGCACCGCCGGCAGCGAACTGCCGCTGATCACCACCTGGCCGATGCCGTCGATCTGCGATAGGGCCTGCTGCACCACCGTCGAGGCCGCATCGTAGATCTGACCCCGCGTCAACGTGTCGGAGGTCATCGCCAGGATCGCGATCGGGAAGTCGGCCGGGTTGACCTTGCGGTAGGTCGGGTTCTGGCGCAGGCTGGCCGGGAGGTCAGCGCGCGCGGCATTGATCGCCGCCTGAACATCGCGCGCCGCGCCGTCGATATTCCGACTGAGACTGAACTGCAGCGTGATGCGGGTCGTTCCGACGGTGCTCGACGAGGTCATTTCAGTAACGTCGGCAATGATGCCGAGATGGCGCTCGAGCGGGGTCGCCACGGTCGTCGCCATCGTGTCGGGGCTCGCCCCCGGCATCGTCGCGAACACCGAAATCGTCGGGAAATCGACCTGCGGCAACGGCGCCACCGGCAGATTCAAATAGGCGAAGAACCCGGCGATGGCGATGCCGATCGTCAAGAGGCTGGTCGCGACCGGCCGCTCGATGAACGGGGTCGACAAGCTCACTGTGCTGGGTCCTCGACGGGGAAGGCGCGACCGAACCGCCGGCGCGCCGCGCGGCCCAGCCGGTCGAAGCCGAGATAGATGACCGGCGTCGTGAACAACGTCAGCGCCTGGCTCAAGATCAGCCCGCCGACGATCGTGACCCCGAGCGGATGGCGCAGTTCCGACCCGGTGCCGCTGCCGAGCATCAGCGGCAGCGCGGCAAAAAGCGCCGCCATCGTGGTCATCAGGATCGGGCGGAAGCGCAGCAGACAGGCCTGATGGATCGCCTCGCGCGGCGATTTGCCCTCGTGGCGCTCGGCGTCGAGCGCGAAGTTGACCATCATGATCGCGTTTTTCTTGACGATGCCAATGAGCAGGATGATGCCGATGATTGCGATGACGCTCAGATCGCTGCCGTCGATCATCAGCGCCAATAGCGCCCCGACGCCGGCCGAAGGCAATGTCGAGAGGATCGTGATCGGGTGGATGTAACTCTCGTAGAGCACCCCCAGCACGATGTACATCGTGACGATCGCCGCGAGGATCAGCACGAGCTCGTTGCCGAGCGCGGCCTGGAACGCCAGCGCCGCGCCCTGGAACACGGTGATCATGCTGGCTGGCAGCCCGGTTTCCTGCTCGGCCGCCTTGATCGCGTCGACGGCCGCACCGAGCGATGCGCCGGGCGCCAGGTTGAACGAAACCGTCGTCGCAGGAAACTGGCCCAGATGATCGATCTCCATCGGCGCCGTCTGCTGCTCGACCTGGGTGATCGCCGAGAGTGGGACCTCGCCGTTTGTCGCGGTCGATGACGGCAGATAGAGCGAACCCAACGAGGTCAACGATTGCTGCAACGCCGGCGCCGCCTCCAGGATCACCCGATACTGGTTCGAACTCGGTGAAGATCGTCGAGACGATCCGCTGCCCGAATGAAATCGTAGAGCGCGTTGTCAACGGTGGCCGGGGTGATGCCAAAGCGCCCGGCGGTCGGCCGGTCGATCCGGATATAGGCCGAAAGACCGTTCTCGGCGTAGTTGCAGCTGACCTCCTCGATCTGCGGAATCTGCTGCAGGCGAGCGAGGAGTTTCGGGACCCAGGTCGCGAATTCGCTGGCGTTGGCGTCCTCGATCACGAATTGGTATTGCGCGCGGCTGACCGTCGAATCGATCGTCAGATCCTGGACCGGCTGCATGTAGAGCGCGATGCCCGTGACGCCTCGCGTCTCCCGCTCCAGCCGCCGGATCACGTCACTGGCCGAAATGGTGCGCTCGTCGCGCGGTTTGAGATTGATCAGAAACCGCCCGGTGTTGAGCGTTGTATTCGTGCCGTCAACGCCGATAAAGTCGGACAGGCTGACGACATCGGGATCCTTAAGGACGGCGGCGGCCAGCGCCTGCTGGCGTTGCGCCATCGCTTCGAAAGAGATCGAAGGCGCCGCTTCGGAGATCCCCTGGATCAGCCCGGTATCCTGAACCGGGAAAAAGCCCTTCGGGATCACGACATAGAGGAACACCGTGAGACCCAGGGTAACGACCGCTACCAGCAGCGTCAGCGGCTGATGGTCGAGCACCCAGTTCAAGAGCCTTCCGTAACGGGCGATCAGCGCGTCGAACCATTCCTGGCTCTTGCGCGCCACCCGCGACATGTCCGATGGGCGCCGCTGACGCAGGACCTTGGCGCACATCATCGGCACGAGGGTCAACGCAACCACCGCGGAGATGACGATTGTCACCGCGAGGGTGATGGCGAATTCGCGGAACAGGCGGCCGACGACATCGGGCATGAAGAGTAGCGGGATCAGCACCGCGATCAGCGATACCGTCAGCGAGATGATCGTAAAGCCGATCTGCTCGGCCCCCTTCAATGCCGCCTGCAACGGCGGATCGCCTGCCTCGATGTAGCGCGAGATGTTCTCGATCATGACGATCGCATCGTCAACGACAAAGCCGGTGGCGATCGTCAGCGCCATCAGCGAGAGGTTGTTGAGGCTGAACCCGGCGAGATACATCACTGCGAGCGTGCCGACGAGCGAGAGCGGCACCGACAGGCTCGGGATCAGCGTCGCCCAGAGGCTGCGCAGAAACAGGAAGATGACCACCACGACGAGGACGACGGCGAGCCCGAGCTCGAACTCGACATCGGCCACCGACGCGCGGATCGTCGTGGTGCGGTCGGTCAGGACCGCGACATCGATCGCGGCGGGGAGCGATGCCTTGAGCTGCGGCAGCAGAAGCTGGATGCCATCGACCACCGCGATGACGTTGGCGCCGGGTTGCCGCTGAATGTTGACGATGACCGCCGGTTCACTGTTCATCCAGGCCGCGAGCTTGGTGTTCTCGGCACCGCTCACGGCCTGCGCAACATCCGACAGCTTCACCGGCGCGCCGTTCCGGTAGGCGACCACCAGATCGTTGTAGTCGCTGGCCTTCTTGATCTGATCGTTGGCGTTGATGGTGTAGGCCCGGCTCGGCCCGTCGAAATTGCCCTTGGGCGTATTGACGTTGGCATTGGCCAGGGACGTGCGCAAATCATCGATGTTGAGACCGTAGGCGGCGAGTTGACGATAATTCGCCTGGATGCGCACCGCCGGCCGATTCCCGCCGCTGATGCTGACCAGGCCGACCCCCGGCAATTGCGAGATCTTTTGCGCGAGGCGGGTGTCGGCGAGGTCTTCGACCTGGGTCAACGGCAGCGTTTTCGAGGTCAATGCCAAGGTCAGGATCGGGGCGTCGGCAGGATTGACCTTGGCGTAGATCGGTGGCGCCGGCAGGTCCGAGGGCAACAAATTGCCGGCTGCGTTGATCGCCGCCTGGACCTGCTGCTCGGCGATATCGAGGCTGAGTTGGAGGCTGAACTGGAGGGTGATGACCGAGGCTCCGGCAGAGCTCGTCGACGACATCTGGTTGAGCCCCGGCATCTGGCCGAACTGCACTTCGAGCGGTGCAGTGACCGACGAGGTCATCACGTCCGGACTGGCGCCCGGGTAAAAGGTCTGCACCTGGATCGTTGGGTAGTCGACCTCCGGCAACGCGGAGAGCGGCAGGAACCGGTAGGCGAACAGGCCCACCAGCATGATCGCCGCCATCAACAGCGAAGTCGCGACCGGGCGCAGGATGAAGATCCGTGACGGGCTCACCCGGTCCCCGCTCGGTAAACCCTCTCCCGCACCGCGCCCTCCCGGCGCGCGCGTGCGCGCGCCTGCCGGGTGGCGCATCTTCGGTGCGCCAGGGATGGCTCGGCCCGGATGACATTCCGGGGCGGGCCGGGTGAGGGTGGTTCAACCGGCACGAGCCCTCACCCACCGCCCGCTGCCGCGGGCGGTCCGCCCACTCCCGCGATGCGGGAGCGGGCAAATACGGCCGAAGGTTTCACTGGGCGCTCCGCGGCCGGCCCTGTCCATGCGGGCGCGCCGCCGGCGGCACCGGCACCGCGCCGGGCTTGGCCGCGGGCGTCGCGGCGGCGGGCGCGCCGGCTGTGACGAGGGCCACCTTGGCGCCGTCCTTGAGCCGGTCGGCACCGTCGGTGACGACGAGCTGGCCCGGTTCGAGCCCCTTGGTGATCGCAACCCGCTGGCCGTCGGCCGGGCCCAGTGTCACCGGCTGCGCCGCGACCGTGCGGTCCGGCTTGACGACATAGACGAAGGGTCCCGGCGCGCCTTGCTGGATCGCCGAGTTCGGCGCGAGGTCCGCATTCGCCAATGTATCGACCAGCAGCCGAGCGTTGACGAACTGGTTCGGAAACAGGATCTGCTCAGGATTGTTGAAGACGGCCCGCAACTTGACCGTGCCGGTCGTCGGGTCGATCTGGTTGTCGATGGTTTCGAGCCTGCCGGTATCGAGCTTCGTCGTATCGCTGCGGTCGTAGGCGGTCGCCACCAGGGTAGCGCCCGCGTGCAGGCGCTTGAGCACCGCCGGCAAATTGTCCTCCGGCAAGGTGAAGATGACCGAAATCGGCTGGATCTGGGTGATCACGACGATACCGTTCGCGTCGCTCGTCTGCACGTAATTGCCCGGATCGACCTGCCGCAAGCCGACCCGCCCGCCGACCGGCGCGGTTATGTGGCAATAGACGAGGTTGAGCTTCTGCGTATCGACTTGCGCCTGATCGGCCTGCACGCTGCCGATATCCTGCTGGACGGTGGCCGCCTGCGTATCGAGCGTCTGGCGTGCGATCGAATTCTGCGCCACCAGCGTGCGATATCGAGCCAGATCGAGCTGGGCATCTTTGAGCGCTGCCTGGTCCTTGGCCAGTTGGCCCTGGGCCTGCTCGAGCGCGACCTGGTAAGGGCGCGGATCGATCTGGGCGAGAAAGTCGCCCTTTTTGACGATCTGCCCTTCCTGGAAGGCGACCTCGGTCAGTTGGCCGTTGATCTGGGTCTTGACCGTCACCGTCGCGAGCGGGGTCACCGTGCCGAGCCCGCTCAGCACGATGGGCATGTCGCCCTTCGCGACCTTGGCGGCGCCGACCGGCGTTGGCCCCGAGGACCGGAAGCGCCCGGCCGGTGCCGACTGGTGAGTCGCCCGATACACGATCCAGGTCGCCAGCCCGGCGACGACGAGCAGCACGAGCAGGAGCCGGAGGGCGCGGCGCAGAGCGGAGCGCGTTTGGGGCGGCGGCACGGGCCGCGGTGGCGGTTTGCTCCGCGCCCGCGCATCCTCCACATGGTCGCGCTCGCGCGCCGGCGCCGCCAGCGGGCCGGACGGCTGATCGTCCATCGCCGCCTACCGCAACCGCCGCACCGCCGCCGCGCCGGTCGGCAGCACCGTCCTAATCGGCGGCGACTTGGCAAATGTCATCGCTTTCCCCCATGCAGAGAACCTACGGCGCGATCGGCCCATCCCTCCCCGTCGATCCGCCGCTTCCGGCTGGCCAGTGACGCGGCCGCCGACGATTGCGCAAGCTAGCAGATCGGCGGGCCGCCTGCGAGCCGGCGCCGCGGCGCCCAGGCGCCTTCCGAAATGCTCCGACAAGCCTCTTCCGTCGCGCCGGCGCATCGTCTCAAATGGCGCAGGTCGGGCATAAGGGTGCGGCAATGACGGCGAATCTTCCCCTGATGAGCGGCGGACAGCTGGTCGTCGCTTCGTTGCGCGGGCACGGCGCCCGAATGGCGTTCAGCGTTGCCGGCGAGAGCTATCTCGAAGTGCTCGACGCGCTCTACAACGTCCCCGAGATCCGCCTCGTCACCTGCCGCCAGGAGGGCGGCGCCGCCTTTATGGCCGAAGCCTATGGCAAGCTGACCGGCGAACCGGGCGTGCTGTTGGTGACCCGGGGGCCGGGCGCGTGCAACGCCGCGATCGGGGTGCATACGGCGTTCCAGGATTCGACGCCGATGATCGTGCTGGTCGGCCAGGTGGCCCGCTCCCAGATCGACCGCGAGGCCTTCCAGGAAGTCGATTTCCGCAAGATGTATGCCCCACTCGCCAAATGGGTGACGCAGATCGATATGGCCGAGCGCATCCCCGAGCTGCTGAACCAGGCGTTCCAGGTGGCAACCTCCGGCCGTCCCGGCCCGGTGGTGGTGGCCTTGCCCGAGGACATGCTGGGCGACCGCCGCGCCGCCACGGCGACCGGTCCCTACCACGCCGTGCGCGCCCATCCGGGCGCCGCCGATCTTGCCGAATTGCGCCGGCTTCTCGCCACCGCCGAGCGGCCGATCGTCCTGGTCGGCGGCAGCTCCTGGAGCGATGCTGCCGCGTCCGACATCGCCCGCTTTGCGCAAGCAAGCGAACTGCCGGTGTGCTGCTCGTTCCGGCGGCAGGATATCGTCAACAACCGGCTCTCGTGTTATGTCGGCGATCTCGGCACCGGGGCCGCCCCGACGCTGGTCACGCGCTTCAAATCGGCCGATCTGGTGCTGGCGGTCGGCGCGCGCATCGGCGAGATCACCTCGCAATCCTATACGCTGATGGACGTGCCCGATCCCGGCCGGGTCCTGATCCACGTGCATCCCGCGGCCGAGGAGCTGGGCCGCGTGTTCCGCCCGGCCCTGGCGATCCAGTCCGGCATGCCGGAATTCGCCGCGGCGGCGGCCGCGCTCGAGCCGATCGCGGCGCCGCGCTGGCGCGAGTGGTGCGCCGCGGCCCGCACCGAATACGAGGCGACGCTCAAGCTGACCCCGCTGTTCCCGGAGCCGGCGCTCGATCTCGGGCGGATCATGCTGTGGCTGCGCGAGCGGCTGCCGGACGATGCGATCGTCACCTCAGACGCCGGCAATTTCAGCGGCTGGCCCAACCGCTTTCTGCAATACCGTCGGCCCGGAAGGCAGCTCGGCCCGACGAGCGGCGCGATGGGCTATGGCGTCCCCGCCGCGATCGCCGCCAAGCTGGTCCATCCCGACCGGCTCGTCGTCGGCTTTTGCGGCGATGGCGGGTTCTTGATGACCGGGCAGGAACTGATGACCGCATCGGCCGAGGGGGCCGGCCCGATCATCCTCCTCTTCAACAACGCCATGTACGGCACGATCCGCATGCATCAGGAACGCCGCTTCCCCGGCCGGGTCGTCGGCACCGCGCTCAAGAACCCGGATTTCGCCGCGCTCGCCAAGGCCTACGGCGCGTTCGGCGCCGCCGTCTCGCGGACCGAGGAGTTTGCGCCGGCCTTCGAGGCTGCGCTCGCCGCGCGCCGCGCCGCGATCATCGAATTGCAGATGGACCCGGAGATCATCACCACTCGGACCACGCTGTCGGCGCTGCGCCATCAGGCCGAAATGGCGAAGCCCTGAGATGGCCAAAGCCGAGGTCAACCGCATCGCGCGGCAGAACTGGCAGGCCCGGCGCTATGCTGCGACGGCGCATTTCGTGCCGGCGCTCGGCGCGGCGCTCCTCGAATTGCTGGACCCGCGGCCGGGCGAGCGCATCCTCGATCTCGGCTGCGGCGACGGGGTGTTGACCGAGAAGATCGTCGCGGCCGGCGCCGAAATTGTCGCGGTTGACGCCTCGCCCGACATGGTCGAAGCGGCACGCGCCAAGGGCATCGACGCGCGCGTCATCCCAGGCCAGAGCCTCGCCTTCGACCGCGAGTTCGACGCGGTGTTCTCGAATGCCGCATTGCACTGGATGCACCCGCCGGAGGCGGTGCTGGCCGCGGTCCATCGGGCGCTGAAGCCGGGCGGACGCTTCGTCGCCGAAATGGGCGGCCACAACAATACCGCTGCGATCATGGTGGCAATGGCGGCGGTGCTCGGCCGCCGCGGCGTCGATGCGCACTATCTGAGCCCGTGGTACTTCCCCTCGGCCGCTTCCTATCAACAGAAGCTGGAAGCCGCCGGGTTCGCGGTTATGCAAATCGGCATCTTCCCGCGCCCGACGGTGCTGGAGAGCGGCCTCGAAGCCTGGCTCGACAATTTCGCCGAGGATTTTTTCGCGCCGCTGCCGCCGGCCGAGCGCGCCGCCGCACGCGCCGAAATCGTCGAGCTGCTGCAGCCGGTGCTGGTCGACGAGACCGGCACCTGGATCGCCGATTACGTGCGGCTGCGCTTTCGCGCCGTGCCGGCTTAGTGCAAAATCCGAACTGGAGGAATCGGGAAAGGGGATTCCCCGAGGCGCTGAATTGTGATTGTCATGTCCGTTTTCCAGGGCCGGAGCGCGCTTGGCGGTTCGCTGCTGTCAGCGCGAGGTGTTGACGGGCTGTGCACGGCTGGACGCGGCGACGAGAGACGACGGTTGACCAGACTCTGATGCGCGGGTTGGGTACCGCAGGACCGTGGTTCGTCTCGGGCCTTCCTCTGTCTCAAACGGCGCGAATGCCATGGGCTCGCTGAACCACATCGAGGATTGCCCTGACCGGCCGCCGCGCCCAGCGGTGCACAGCAATGATGTTGGGTTGTGGCGGTTTTCCTGTTGTGTTTGGCGAGGTGAAGCGGACGGCTCAGGCGGTCTGCGGTGCCGGCCGGGTGCCGTGGGGGCATTGGAAGACGATGACCTTCCTGGCCGGGTTGCGCCACGACGCGATCACCGCGCCCTTTGTCATCGATCGCGCCATGACCCGCGCGATCTTCACCGAGTACCTGCGGCAATGCCTCATTCCCACCCTGCGCCCGGCGATATCGTCGTCATGGACAACCTGCCGGCGCACAAGAACGCCGCGGTGCGCCAGATCATCGAGGCGGCCGGTGCCGAACTGCGCTACCTGCCGCCCTACTCGCCCGACCTCAACCCGATCGAGCAGGCCATCGCCAAACTCAAAGCCCACCTGCGCAAAGCCCAGGAGCGCTCGATCAACACCCTGTGGCCACGCATCGGGAAACTGATTGACCTGTTCCAGCCGCAGGAATGCGCCAACTTCTTTGCCAATTCCGGCTACGCTCGGGCCTGAGCGGATTCCGCTCTAGCAGCCTGTCGGATTCATGTATCTGGTACTGGGCGTCGGCGGTTTGAGGGGTTGTTCAGACCGGCCGCAGGCGGTGCAGCCTGCGGCAATTGTAGGCGAGGGCGACCAGCAGCCACTCGGCGGCGACCTTTTGGATGCCGCGCAGGTGGAAGCGGGTGAAGCCTATGGCGCTCTTGATGATGCCGAAGACCGGTTCGACGGTCTGCTTGCGTTTTTTGTAGCGGGCTTTGCCATCCTCGGTCTCCAGCTTGGCCTTCATGGCGATGCGCCAGGGTTCGGTGATCCGCCGCCCGGGCTTCGGCTCGGTCGGCGGGCGGAAGTCGTAGGGCCGGTGCGGCTGGGTGCGGGCGATTGCCACCAAGGGCTCGATCTTGTGCGCTTCCAGTTCGGCCACCGCTTCGCCGCTGGCGGACCCGGCCTCGGCCAGGACGATCCGCGGCAGGCCGACGGTCTGCTCCATCGCCAGGATGGTGGCGGCGAAGGTTGGCTGGTCGCTCGGCGTGGTGGCCGTGTTGGTGGCCAGGATCAGTTGGCTCCCCTCGGCGCAGACCACCGCCTGGGCATTGTAGGCCTGGCGGTATTCATGGGCTTTGGACTTGCGCATCAGCTGCGAATCGGGGTCGGTGAGATTGCTCTGCCGCTCCGCCGGCGGCGTCTCGTCGGGCGGCTTGGGCGGTCGGCCGCGCCGGCCCGTCTTGGCCTCATAGGCCGCCTTCTTGGCGTCGTAGTCCGGCCGCTCAGCCGCAGCCTGCGCCGCAGCCTCGGCCTCCAGGCGCGCGCAGGCGGCATCGAGCTTCTCTTTCAGCGCCTCGCGCCGGGCAATCTCCGCCGGCAGCGCCTGCGGGTCGGCATCCTCGGCATCGGCCGCTTCGGCGACGGCGGTCAACGCGGCAATGTCGGCGGCGAGCTTCCGGCGCAACGCCTGCGCGCGGTCGTAGCGCACCGAGCGGATCTTCGAGGCGTTGGCGTCGATCTTGGTGCCATCAACCGACACCGTCCCCAGCCGCAACAGGCCGCTCTCGCGCGCCAAGAGCAGCACTTCCAAAAACGCCGCCTCGAAGGCCGTCTTGCTGGTGCGGCGGAAGGTGGCGATCGTGTCATGGTCGGGGTGCGTGTTGGCGGCGATAAAGCGCGCACCGATGTCCCGCCAGGTCGCCCGCTCGATCCGCCGCGAGCCGAAGATGCCGTTGGCATAGCTGTAGATCAGCAGCGCCAGCATCAGCCGCGGGTGGTACTGCGGCTTGCCGCCGGCCTGCGGGTTGGTCCGAAACGCCCCCAGTCGTACCCGCTCCACCGCCGCCACGATGAAATGCGCAATGTCGTCTGCGGGCAGCCAGTCCTGCAAATCGCGCGGCAGCAGAAATGGCTGCGAACGGTCAAATGGAACGTACGCCGTCATCCCCGAATTCTGCCATACTCACACCCGCATGTGAATCCGACAGGCTGCTAGAGAAAATTTACAATGAGGCAGCGAGACGGTGAAATTCATGATTCACACTCCTCGCTGCCTCACCACCGCATTGTGAGCTGGATCTTCGTGACCTTTGTGCCTTCGTGGTTTTAACTGGGGCCAAACCGCGTCATCAGCGAGGGAGGAGAGCGTGGCGGAAACATCGAAGATGGATCGCAATCTCGCGCTTGAGGTGGTCCGCGTGACCGAAGCGGCGGCGCTCTCCGCCTCGCGGCTGATGGGGCGGGGCGACGAAAAGGCGGCCGACCAGGCCGCGGTCGATGCGATGCGCGAGGCGCTCAACAGCCTGGCGATCGACGGCACGGTGGTGATCGGCGAAGGAGAGCGCGACGAGGCGCCGATGCTCTATATCGGCGAAAAGGTCGGGACCCTGCAGGGGCCCAAGATCGACATTGCGCTCGACCCGCTCGAAGGCACGACGATCACCGCCAAGGGGGGCGCCAATGCGCTCGCGGTATTGGCGATGGCCGATCACGGCGGGTTCCTCAATGCGCCCGACGTCTACATGGACAAGATCGCGGTCGGCGGCGGCCTGCCGGACGATATCGTCGATCTCGACGAGACGCCGGCGACGAACCTCAGAAACCTGGCGCGAGCCAAAGGGGCGGACATCGCCGATCTGGTCGTCTGCATCCTCGATCGGCCGCGCCATGCCGAGCTGATCGCCAAGGTGCGCGAGGCCGGCGCGCGCATCATGCTGATCGGCGACGGCGATGTCAGCGGCGTCATCGCCACCTCGGACCCCGAGACCGGCATCGACATCTACATGGGTTCGGGCGGCGCCCCCGAGGGCGTTCTGGCGGCCGCCGCGTTGCGCTGCATCGGCGGCCAGATGCAGGGCCGGCTGCTGTTCCGCAACGATGACGAGCGCGGCCGCGCGCACCGGCTCGGCATCACCGATCTCGACCGCAAATACGGCCTTCTCGACCTCGCGCACGGCGATGTCATGTTTGCCGCCACCGGCGTCACCAACGGCAGCATGCTGAAGGGCGTGCGGCGTTTCCCGGGCGGCGCCCACACCCATTCGGTGGTGATGCGCTCGAAGACCGGGACGGTGCGCTATGTCGAGGCCAAGCACGACTTCACCAGGAAGCAGCAATTCGCGCCGCTCGGCCGCTGAGGGCAGACCGTTGGCTGTGAGGGGTTTCGCTATGAGGCTGGGCAAGAATTTGCCTCGACGATGACACGGGCGGGTGTACGGTTGCCGGGATGACGGGTACCGCCACTTCCCGGTGCGCGGGTTCGAGAAGGTGCGCGGCGAATGGAGCGGGATGGCGCTCTGCCACAATTTCAGCCGGATGTTGCCCATCATCGGCTGCGGCGGCCGGATGGCGGCGTTGGCCCGGCGCACCGACAAACCGATCGCGACCCCGATTGTCGCCGCCATCACCGTCTATCGCCGTATCAGCGGGCGCGGCGCCGCGGTTTGGCGACTCTCATACGAACGCATCCGCGTAGCGCCGCTGGGCCTCGGCTCACTGCAATAGTAACATCGCGGCGGACTTTCTTGCCCAGCCTCGACGCGAAACCCATCCTACGAAGGTTCTGACAGGAGCGCATCACCATGGACACACTGGAGACCCGACTGGCCTCGCGGCCGCGCCATATCAGCGCCGAGGAATGGGCGGTGCGGGTCGATCTCGCGGCCTGCTACCGGCTGATCGCGCATTTCGGCTGGGACGATCTGGTGCTGACGCACAATTCGGCGCGCGTGCCGGGGACCACCGACCAGATGCTGATCAACCCCTCCGGGCTGATGTTCGACGAGATCACCGCCTCAAACATCCTAAAGGTCGATATGGACGGCAATCTGATCGAACCCTCGGAATACGAGCCGATCAATGCCGGCGTCGTTATCCACGGCGCGATCTATCTGGGCCGGCCCGACGTGCAATGCGTCGTCCACACCCATACCGAGGCCGATATAGCGGTCGGCGCGCTCGAAGAGGGCCTCTTACCGCTCAGCCAATGGGCGATGCGCTTCTACAACCGGCTCGGCTATCACGATTACGAAGGCGTCTCGCTCGACATGGACGAGCGCGAGCGGCTGCAGCACGACATCGCCGATCATCCGGTGCTGGTATTGCGCAACCACGGCCTGTTGGCGACCGGCCGCAACGTCGCCGAGGCGTTTTCGCTGACCTATCATTTCGAGCGCTCGGCCGAGGCTCAGCTGAAAATCCAGGCCGCGGTCGCCGCCGGCGCCAGGATGGTGGTGCCGTCGCCGGAGACCTGCGAGCGCCAGGCGGCGCAGTTCTCCGGCAACATGCCACGGCTCCAGGGCCAGCGCGAATGGCCGGCCCTGCTGCGCCTGTGCGACAAGCTCGACCCGAGCTACCGCACCTGACGGTGCCGGCCGGCGCCGCCCCTCAACGGCAGCGGGGCGGCATCGGCGTTATCGCTCGAACTCAGCGGCCCGCCAAGACGCGGGCCAGCTGGCTGACCGCTTCCTGGTGCTTTTCGTTCTGGATCTCGGAGAAGTTGCGGGCGATCTCCAAGAGCATGCGCTGATGCGGCGTCGCCGCACGCGGGCCCTCCTCGCCCAGCCCCTCGTAGAAATAGGTGATCGGCGCATTGAGCACCCGGCCGATCTCGTATAGCCGGCCGGCCGACACGCGGTTGATCCCGCGCTCGTATTTGTGCGCCTGCTGGTAGGTAACGCCGATCATTTCGGCGAGCTGTTGCTGGGTCAGCCCGAGCATGATGCGACGCTCGCGGATACGCGCTCCGACATGATCGTCGATCGCTGCGGTAGACCGGCCTCTTCTCGGCTTTGCCATGTGATGTCACCTAAATTGTTCAGCCCGGGCGCACTCCCGCAGACGGACTCGTCCGGCCATTCCCGTCAACGCGAACAAGCCGCGGAAATTCCCAACCTCAATGTAGGGGCCAAAAGATCAGGATCAATGGAACGCCGAGCGCGACAACGAGCAGCGACAGCGGCAGCCCGAGATGCCAATAATCGCCGAAGCGGTAGCCCCCCGGACCCAGCACGAGCGTATTGGACTGATGGCCGATCGGCGACAGAAAATCAGAGCCGGCGCCGACCGAAACCGCCATCAGAAACGGATCGACATGATAGCCGAGTTTCTGGGCGAGGCTCGCGGCGATCGGTCCCATGATCAACACGGCCGGGGCATGGTGCATAAGCGGGGTCATCAGCATGCTCGTGGCGAGGATCACGCCGAGTATGCCATAGGGCGGCAGCACCGCGGCGAGCTGCGCCAACCCGCTCGCGATCAGCCCGGCGGTGCCGGTCTTTGCCACCGCCTCGCCGACCGGGATCATCGCGCCGATCATGACCAGCATCGGCCATTCGATGGTGCCATAGATTTCGCCGACCGGGAGCAGCCGCAACAGCGCAATCGCGAGCGCCGCGGCAACAAAGGCGATTGCCGCCGGAACCAGCGCGCACCCGCTCGCGACCATCGCGGCGAGGAGAATGGCGAGCGGCAGGGCGAGCTGGCGAGGCCGGCCGAGCTTCAGCTGGCGCTCGGCGAGCGGCAGAACGCCGAGCACCGCGAGCGTGTCGTATAGCGAGTCGGCATAGCCCTGGAACACGATCACATCGCCGAGCTGGAAGCGCATGCGCCGCAGACGGGCGCGCGTTCGCCGCCCGCGCCGGCTGATCGCCAGAACGTTCACGCCGTGGCGCTCGCGCAGATGCAGCTCGGCGGCCGAGTGGCCGATCAGCCCGGAATCGGGCGTGATCACGGCCTCGACCACCTCGATCTGGGTGAGCGGCACGCCAGCCTCCGGCGCGGCGGCCTGCCCGGCTTTCTCGACAGTCGCGGGGGCGGCGCTCGCCGGGGCCTCCTCGCCGCCGACCACTTCGAGATTACCGTCACGGGCAAGCTGCTCGATCGCCTGCGGCTCGGCCTCGACGACGAGCACGTCCTCGGCAAGGAGCCGCCAGCCGGCGCCCGGAACATAGCGGTTGGCGTCATCGCGGATCACCGCGGCGATCGAAACCGCGCCGCCCGACAGCTCCTCGACATCGCCGACGGTACGGCCGACATAGGCCGAGCCTTTGCCGACCCGCAACTCGCTGGTGTAATCCTCGAGCGAGAAAGCCTGGTCCGCGGCCCGGTTGCGCCGGCGCCGCGGGATCAGCCGCCAGCCGACCGCGAGGAACAGCACCCCGAACAGCGCGATCCCGGCGCCGACCGGGGCGAAATCGAACATCTTGAACGGCGCGCCGACGATGTTCTGCCGCACGCTCGAAATCAGCATGTTGGGCGCGGTGCCGACCAGCGTCATCGAGCCGCCGAGCAGCGAGGCGAAGGCGAGCGGCATCATAAACTCCGACGGCGAGCGGTCGCTGCGCCGCGCCACCTGCATCGCGGCCGGCAGGAAAATCGCCAAGGCGCCGACGTTTTTCATGAAAGCGGACAAGACGGCGACGCAGGCAACGAGCACGCCGACCTGCAGCTCCTTCGACCGGAGCATCGGGTTCAGCCAGCGCAGCAAAATCTCGACCGCCCCCGATTGCCCGATCGCCGCGCTGACCACCAGAGCCGCGGCGATCAACGGCAGCACCGGGTTGGCGAACCCGGAAAACGCGTGTTCGGCCGGCACCACCCCGGCCAGCACCGCGGCCATCAGCGCGAGGAGCGCGACCATGTCGTAGCGCAGGCGGTTCGACAGGAACAGGAGGACCATGCCGGCGAGGATGGCGAGCGTCACGATCTGATCGCGAGTCATGGACCACCAACACGGCCGGGGCACAAACGTCCGCGGGATTATGCCGCCCGCTGTGGCGCGCAACTGGCAACTCGGCGCTTGCCGCCGCGCCCGCCGGGGCGGCAAGTTAGGGCAATCCGCGTTGCGAAAGGCATCCCGATGACCGAACCGGCCGGCATTGCCCGTCATGGCTTGTCCCTGGGCCTCACCAACTATGGCGACCCCGATTTCGCGCTCTATCTGCGGCGCTCGTTCGCCCGCTCGATGGGCTACTCGATGGCGATGCTGCAGAAGCCGGTGATCGGCATCGCCGACACTTCTTCCGGCTTCAACAACTGCCACCGCCATTTCCCCGAACTGATTGACGCGGTGAAGCGCGGGGTTTTCGCCGCCGGCGGGTTGCCGCTGGTCTTCCCGACGATTTCATTGGGCGAGGTTTTTCTCAACCCGACCAGCCTGATGTTCCGCAACCTGATGGCGATGGACACCGAGGAGATGATCCGCGCCCAGCCGATGGACGCGGTCGTTCTGGTCGGCGGCTGTGACAAGACCGTGCCGGCGCAGCTGATGGGCGCGATTTCGGCGAACCGACCGGCGATCGGGCTGGTCGCCGGGCCGATGCTGACCTCGCGCTGGGGCGGCGAGCGGCTCGGCGCCTGCACCGATTGCCGCCGGTTCTGGGCCAAGTATCGCGCCGGCGAGGTGAGCGACGCGGAAATCGGCGAGATCGAAGGCAATCTCGCGACCACCGCCGGGACCTGCGCCGTCATGGGCACGGCAAGCACGATGGCCTCGCTGGTCGAGGCGCTCGGCATGATCCTGCCGGGCAGCGCGGCGATCCCGGCGGTGCATGCCGACCGGCTGCGCGCCGCCGAGGCGACGGGGCACGCCGCGATGCGGCTCGCCGCGACAAAGCTCACCCCCGACCGCATCGTCACCCCCGATGCGGTCGAGAACGCGCTGCGCGTCTTGATGGCGATCGGCGGCTCGACCAACGCGGTCCTGCACCTGACCGCGATCGCCGGCCGCGCCGGCATCGAGGTCGATCTGAGACGCCTCAACGAGATCAGCGATTCGACCCCGGTCCTGGTCGATCTGAAGCCGACCGGGCCCTATTACATGGAGGATCTGTTCGCCGCCGGCGGCATCGGCGCGGTGTTGCGCGAGCTGACGCCGCTGTTGCACCTCGATTGCCTGACCGTCGCCGGCGAGACGCTGGGCGAGCGCCTGGCGGCGCCGGCCGACCGCCGGGTGGACCGCGACGTGGTGCGGCCGCTGGCGGAGCCGCTGCAGCCGGTCGGCGGGCTCGTCGCGCTGTTCGGCTCGCTCGCCCCGAAGGGCGCGATCTTCAAGCGCTCCGCCGCCGACCCCAGGCTGTTCGAGAAGGAAGGCCGTGCGGTGGTCTTCACCTCGCTCGAGGACCTGTCGGCGCGCATTGACGACCCCGATCTCGATGTGACGCCCGACGATTTCCTGGTGTTGCAGAACGCCGGCCCGCTGTCATCGTCGGGGATGCCCGAGGCCGGCTATCTGCCGATCCCGGCAAAGCTGGCGCGCGCCGGGGTCCGGGACATGGTGCGCATCTCCGACGCGCGGATGAGCGGCACCGCCTACGGCTCGATCGTCTTGCATGTGACGCCGGACGCGGCATCGGGCGGGCCGCTCGCGAAGGTGCGCAACGGCGACCGCATCCGCCTCTCGGTCAACCAGCGCCGCATCGATCTCCTGGTCGCGCCCGACGAACTGGCGCGCCGCAAGATCGCGCCGGCGCCGGTGCCGGAGCGCGGCTATGCCCGGCTCTACCGCCGCGAGATATTGCAGGCCGACCGCGGCTGCGATTTCGATTTCCTGCGCCAGCACCCGCTCGGCGACGGGCGCGCGTGAGGCAGCTGCACAACCGTTGCGCGTGCTTCGAGACGCGCTCTGCGAGCGCTCCTCAGCATGACGTTCGATTGAAGATGGCATAAAAGAATAACGTCATCCTGAGGAGCCCGCATCGCGGGCGTCTCGAAGGACGCACGGCGCTGTTACGGTAACCGCGAAGGCAAGACAGACATGCCGATAACGATAAGCCCGCTCACCCCGGTCTTCGCCGGCGAGGTTGCCGGGATCGACTGCCGCCGGCCGCTCGATCCCGATGAGGTGGCCGCGATCGAAGCCGGCATGGACCGCTATGCCGTGCTGGTGTTCCGCGACCAGCCGCTCGACGACGAGCAGCAGACTCGCCTTCACCCGCCAGTTCGGCCCGCTCGAAAGCTACGCGGCGCCCGGGCATATCCGCCGGCCCCAGGAGCAGCGGCTCGGCTCGGGTATCGCCGATTTCTCCAACCTCGACAACAACGGCAACATCATCTCGGCCGAGGACCGGCTGTGGTTCTTCAAGCTCGGCGACCGGCTGTGGCATTCGGACAGCTCGTTCCGCCCGGTCCCGGCGAAGTATTCGCTGCTCTCCGGGCGAATCCTGCCGTCGTGGGGCGCCGACACCGAATTCGCCGACATGCGCGCCGCCTACGACGCGCTCGACGAGCGCACCAAGACCGAGATCGAGGATCTCGTCTGCGAGCATTCGCTGATCCATTCGCGCGCGGCGATCGGGTTTACCGACCTGACGGCGGACGAGATCGCGGCCTTCAAGCCGGTGCGCCAGCCGCTGGTGCGCACCCATCCGGCCACCGGGCGCAAGTCGCTGTTTCTCGCGTCGCACGCCGGCGCGATCGTCGGCTGGACGATCCCCGAGGCGCAGATGTTCCTGCGCGACCTGACCGAGCACGCGACAAACCGGGAATTCGTCTACCGCCACCAATGGCGGGTCGGCGATCTGGTGATGTGGGACAACCGCCAGACGATGCACCGCGCCCGCCGCTTCGACCGCAACGAGGTGCGCGACGTGCGCCGCACCACGCTGGCCGGCGACATCGCAATCCCGGCGAACGCCGCGAGCGAACAGGTCGCGTGATGCCGCCGCTGCCGAAACGGGCGCAGGCCCTGCTCGATTTCTGGTTCGGGCCGCCGGGCGACCCGGAGCGCGAGCGCCACCGCGAGATCTGGTTCAAGAGCACCCCGGAGCACGACGCGCAGCTGCGCCAACTCTTTCTCGCGGACTACGAGCTTGCCATGGCCGGCGCGCTGGGCGATTGGGAGGCGACGCCGGAAGGCGCGCTCGCGCTATTGCTGCTGCTCGACCAGATCCCGCGCAACATCTTCCGCAATACGCCGCGCGCCTACACGACCGACCCGATGGCGCGCGAAGCGGCCGACCGCGCCCTCGCCCGCGGCTTCGACATGCAGGTGCCGCCGGCCTGGCGCCTATTCTTCTACCTGCCGTTCCACCACAGCGAAGAAATCGCCGACCAGCACCGTGCCATGGCCCTGTCCGAAAGGTTGCCCGGTCGCCCTGACCGCGGCGCAAACCGGCGCTACGGGCGGCCCTATCTCGACGTGATCGAGCGCTTCGGCCGCTTCCCGCACCGCAACGCGATCCTCGGCCGGACCTCGACGCCCGAGGAGGTCGCGTTTCTGGAGGAGGCGAACCGGCGCGTCGCGGCGGCAACCGAGGAGGGGCGAGCATGAACCGGCTTGACGACAAGGTGGCGCTGATCTCCGGGGCATCGCGCGGCATCGGCGGCGAGAGCGCGCGGCTGATGGTCGAGGCCGGCGCCCGGGTCGCGATCGGCGATGTGCTCGACGAGCGCGGCCGCGAGACCGCCCGCGCCCTTGGCGAAGCGGCGCTTTACCTGCATCTCGACGTGACCAGCGAGGAGGATTGGAATGCCGCGATCGCCGCAATTGTCGGCCGTTTCGGCAGGCTCGACATCCTGGTCAACAATGCCGGGATCTTTCTCGGCAAGGATATCGAGGCGGCGACCCTGGTGGAATGGCAGCGCCTCAGCGCGGTCAATCTGACCGGCGTCTTTCTCGGCACCAAGCTTGCCCTGCCCGCCTTGCGCGAGGCGGCGCAACAGAGCCCGCACGGCAGCGCCATCGTCAACCTGGCCTCGACCGCCGGTCTCGTCGGCTCGACCCAGGACCCGCTCTACTCGATGACCAAGGGCGGCGTCACGCTGTTCACCAAATCCGCCGCCCTCGAATTCGCCCGCAAGCGCTACCGCATCCGGGTCAATTCGGTGCACCCCGGCACGATCGACACCGATATGGGCGACCAGGTTCTGGCGACCCGCGCGCGCAACCTCGGCACCAACGACATCGAGATGGCGCGCCGCCAAATCATCGACCGGCTGCCGATTGGGCGCATGGGCACGCCTCTCGACATCGCCAAGGGGATCGTCTTTCTCGCCTCGGACGACGCCGCCTTCATGACAGGATCGGGCCTCGTCATCGACGGCGGCATTACCGCGCAGTAGTCAGGACCGTTGATCAGCAGCGGTTGACCCCGGAGTGGCGGCCCTGGCGGGCCAGGTCGAGGAACGCGGCCTTGATCCGGGCAAACAGGCGCGGCGGGATGAAGCCGTAGGCGAAGGTCCCGGGCCGGCCTGGAATTGGCTGGAGACCGGCGTTCGGCCACTCGTTGACATTGTGCTCGGAGACGATCACCCAACACGGTCTGTCGTCGAGCCCGAGCGATTGCCGAACCTTCGGCGGGATCTCGATCCCCACTGCTGGCGTCGTCGGCGCCGAATGGGTTATCGGCAGGATGACGACAAAACGGGGGCGCGCGACCGAATCGCTGGCTGCGACAAGACACGCCGGGCGGTCCTTCCCCTGGTCACGGCCGGCGACCGCTTCCTCGCACCACAGATAGTCATAGCGGATGACGAGACCGGGGTCGGGATTCGGCAGCGCCACGGAGGCCGGCTCACTCCATCAATTCGTCGAGATGCGCGTGTTCCGGTGCCATCTCGGCGCGCTCGACAGCGTCGATCACGATGCCGGCCGTGTCCCGCGTACGATGGCTCCGCCGCGCCGCCGCAACGAGCCAGTCATAATGGTCGGCCGAGATCAACACGAGTTCCCGCCTTCCGTGCCGCGTTATCTCTACCGGCTCGCGCAACGCCCGGTGCTGAAACTCGCCGAACTTGCGCTGAAACTCGACCGCTGTTGTCTGCGCCATGCTCGCCTCGAATATCGGCAACGGAATATCTGTAATATACGGAATGTCCGCCGTCTTGGAAAGCGTCGCTCACCGGCCGATGCCGCCCGCGGCGGCTTCGAGCAGGGCCCAGGCGGCGGGATCGAAGCGGGCCCGCCAGCGCGCGGTGAAATCGCCGAGCCGGGCGCAGATGTTCGCAGTGTCGGCGACATTGACGATCATGCCGTGGCGCGCCAGCGCGTCCGCGCCGGCGGCGTTGACCGCCTCGATGTCGGCGCGCTGCAATAGCGCGAACTTGTCGGCGTTGCGCTCGACGACGGCGCGGACCTCCGCCGGCAGTGCCTGCCATGACGCGGCGTTGGCGATCAGCGTGAAGCCGGTCCACCAATGTGCGGTCAGGCTCAGATATTTCTGCACTTCATAGAGCCGCAGCGATTGCACAATGGCGAGAGGGTCGCTTTGGCCGTCGAAGGTTTTCGCCTTCAGCGCGTCGTACATCCCGCTGAACGGCACCATGCCCGCCTCGGCGCCGAGGGTGCGGAAGAAATCCGCGGCAAACGCACCCCCGGGAGTGCGGATCTTCAGCCCGGCGAAATCATCGGCGCTCTCGATCGGCCTTGTGCTGGTGGTGATGTGATGGAAACCGTTCTGCCACGAGCGCCGGAAGGCGTGCAGCCCGGCATCGGCAAGCTCCTTGCGGATCATATCGCCGAGCGCGCCGTCGAGCGCGGCAAACACCGCGGTGCTGTTGCTGAAGGCGAAGGGCAGCAGCGGCAGGGCGCTCAATGGCGCGACCCCGCCCAAGAGCGCGCCCGACAGATAGAATTCGAGCGCGCCCGCCCGCAGATCGGCGAACATCTGCGGGTCGGAACCGAGGCGGCTTTCGGGAAAGACGTTCAGCCGGAACGCGCCGTCGGTGTCGCGCAGGATCGCCTCGGCCATCTCGGCGAGGCGGCGCGCGGTCGGGCTCGCTTCCGGCTGGTTGGCGCCGAGGCGGTAGTGAAAGCGGGCGGGTTTCGTTGTGTTCATGGCAGGTGGCGACTCCTTTATTCGGGCGCCGCCTGATTGCGCGCCGCGGTCACCAGCGCGGCGGCCCGCGCCATCTCGGGTCCGGCGAAGAGGTCGTCGAGCCGCGCCGACAGCCGCCGGCGCCAGTTGGGGTGAGCGTCGCTGGTGCCGGGCAGATTGATTTGCTCGGCCTCGCCGACGACGTCCTCGATCTGCACCAGCATCAGCCGCGCGCGCGAGCGCGCCAGATAGAGGAGGATCGCCTCGCCCAGTTCCTCGCTGTAGGCCGGTTCGCCATCGGCCGACAAAAACGCACCGAAGCGATCGGGCATCAGCAACCCCTCGCGGGACAGCGCCTCGATCAGCAGATGCCGGTCGCGGCGGCGCTCGGCCATCTCGGTCGCCTCGGCCGCCATATCGGGATAGACCCCGAGCCGACGCCGCCATTCGATGTCATGGCCGAGCCAGAAGCCTTTGAGGGTGGCGAGATCGTGCGTTCCGGCCGAGGCGGCGGCCAAGGGCGGGTAATCGCCGGGCGGTATGAAGCTGCCATCGTGGCGGCGCTCGAAGACGAAAACGCGAGACGACAACAGGTTTGCCGCCTGCATCGTCTCGCGAAACCCTTCCGGCACGGTGCCGAGATCCTCGCCGATGACCGCGCAGCCATTCCGCCGGCTTTCAAGCGCGAGGAGGCGCAACAGATCGCGGAACGGATAATTAACATAGGCCCCCGATGTGGCCGGAACCCCGCTCGGGACCCAATAGAGACGCTGCAGGCCCATCACGTGATCGATCCGCAGGATCCCGGCATGCCGCATGTTGGCGCGCCACGCGGCGATCAGCGGGTAAAAGCCGCGCCTTCGCAGGATGAGCGGGTTGATCGGCGCGAGGCCCCAATTCTGTCCGGCACGGCTCAGCGCATCGGGCGGCGCACCGATCGCCATGCCGGGAACGACCAGTTCCTGGTCGGTCCACGCCTCGGCGCCGCTCGGGTTGACCCCGACCGCAAGGTCGCGATAGAGCCCGATCGCCAACCCGCTGTCATGCCCGGCCGCCACGGCAGCGCCGAGCTCGGCGGTCGGCCTCCCATTGCAGAAACTGGAAGAACTCGACCCGCCCGGCATGCGCGCCGGCAAATTCGGCGACCGCGGCGGAACGCGGGTCGCGCATCGCCTGCGGCCAGGCGTGCCAGGAGAACGGCCCGCCGGCTTCGATGAAATGCTCGTGCAAGGCCTCGAAGCTGGCAAACGCCGCGAGCGCTTTGCCGCCCTCATGCTGGAACGCGCGGAAAGCGCCGCCAAGCGCGCTGCCGGCATCCAGGCTCGCGTGCCCGGAAGCGCCGGAACAGCGCTTCGAGCACGGGACGTTTCAACGCCGCGACAGCGGCGTAGTTGACCAGCTCGGCATCGCGCGCCGCAGCGACCGCGTCTGCCGGCGCCAGCGCCTGGACGGCGGCATCCTCGGCAAAGCCGGGGACCTGGGTCACGTCGATATAGAGATAATCGAGCCAGTCCCGGCTCGACGGCGAATACGGGCTGAAATGGCGCGACTCGGCCGCGAACAGCGCATGCAGCGGGTTGATGCCGACCGCCGCGGCGCCGAGGTTCCCGGCCTCCCGACCCAGCGTTGCCAGATCGCTGAAGTCGCCGATGCCCCAATCGCGCGCGCTGCGCAGACCGTAAAGCTGGGCGGTGAGACCCCAGCTGCGCGCACCCGGCTCCAGCGCTGCGCCGAGATGGCACGCATCGGGCGCGACGACAAGGCCGATCTCGGCGGTCGTGCCGGCGCCCGCCCCGACTCCGGTGAGGGCGAGGCGGTGATAGCCGAGCGGCAATCCGGAGGGCAGCCTCAGCTCGGCCCCATCGCTGCGGCCGGAGCATTGCGTGCCGTCTTCGAACCGGCAGTGCCACTCGACCCCGCCCGCTCCCGCCGGAAGCTCCAATCGCAGCGCCGGGGCCGGCGCCTCCTGCGGCACGATCTGCACCGGCGAGAGGCCAAACGGCGCTGCCCGGCCTTCGTCGGCGAGCGCCTCCTCGGCCTGTCGCGGGTCGGACGGCAGGCCGAACGCGGCGATCAGGCGCGACAGCGTCTCCTCACCGGGCTCGTGCACCACCCCGAGCGCGTCGACATGGCGGGTCGCAATGCCGACGAGATCGGCGATATGGCGCAGCGCGTCGAGGTGGCTCATCGCGCCTCGCCGTCCGGCGGCGGATCATCCTTGGGGCCGGTACATTCGCTTGCCTTGCTCGCTTCCGGCGTGGCGGCCGGAATGGCGGGCGCGCGGTTGATGAACAGCGCAAAGGAATGCGCGCGAAGTTGATAACTCTCTCCCGGCAGCCACCGCCTTCCATTCCGGGCGAGACCGGACGGCTCGGCGGTATCGACCAGCGCTTCCCAGACGAGCGGTGTCGGCAGATCAGGGAAATGAAAATCGAGATCGCCGTGATCGGCGTTCATCATGACGAGAAAGCTCTCGTCGATGTCGCGCTGGCCGCCCGGCGTGAAGAACTCGCCGGCGGCGCCGCCCAGCACATAGCCGAGCGCCATTGCGTCCTGATTGCCCCAATCCTCGCCGGTCGCCTCGGCTCCGGCGGGGGTTACCCAGGTGATGTCCTTGAGCCCGGCCTGCGACATTACCTCGCCGCGAAAAAAGCGCGGCCGCGAGAACACCCGGTGCTGGCGGCGCAGAGCGATCAAGCTGCGCACAAAGCGGCGCAACGCCGCGTCTTCGGGCCGGATCTTCTGCCAGTCGAGCCACGAGATCTCGTTGTCCTGGCAATAGGCGTTGTTGTTGCCCTGTTGGCTGTGCCCGAATTCGTCGCCGGCGAGCAGCATCGGCACGCCGAGCGACAGCAACAGGGTGGCCAGGAGGTTGCGCTTCTGCTGGTCGCGCAGCTTGAGGATGGCCGGGTCGTCACTCGCGCCTTCGACGCCGCAGTTCCAGCTGAAATTGGGCTCGTGGCCGTCGCGGTTGTCCTCGCCGTTCGCCTCGTTGTGCTTCTCGTCGTAACTGACGAGGTCCTGCAAGGTGAAGCCGTCATGGACGGTGGCGAAATTGATGCTGGCCCACGGCCGCCGGCCGCGATAGCCGAAAATGTCGGAGGAGCCGACCACGCGTGAGGCCATTTCGGGGACCAACCCCCGGTCGCCCTTCCAGAAGCGGCGCACCGAATCGCGGTACTTCGCGTTCCATTCCGCCCAGCCCGGCGGAAAATTGCCGAGCTGGTAGCCATTGGGACCGATGTCCCAGGGCTCGGCAATCAGCTTCACCCGGGCCATCGCCGGATCCTGCCGGATCGCGTCGAAAAACGCCGCCCGCTGGCTGTACTCGCCATTCTCGCGCGCCAATGCCGGGCACAGATCGAAGCGGAACCCGTCGACATGCATCTCGCTCACCCAGTAGCGCAGCGAGTCCATGATCAGTTGCAAGACGCGCGGGTGATCGAGGTTGAGGGTGTTGCCGCAGCCGGTGACGTCGAGGTAGCGCCGGCGATCCTCATCCAGCCGGTAATAGGAAAGGTTGTCGATGCCGCGGAACGACAGCGTCGGCCCCAGGTGATTGCCCTCGCCGGTGTGATTGTAGACGACATCGAGGATGACCTCGATCCCGGCCTCGTGCAGGCGCTTGACCGCGGTCTTGAACTCGGCGATCGCGCCTTCCGGCAGAAAGCGCGGGTCGGGGGCAGAAAAAGCGATCGTGTTGTAGCCCCAGTAATTCGTCAAACCGGCATCGGCCAGACGCGGTTCGGCGATCGAGGCGTGGATCGGCAACAGTTCGACCGCGGTGACCCCAAGCTCGACCAGGTAGTCGATCACCGCTGGCGCGGCGAAGGCCGCGACGGTGCCGCGCTCGCGCTCGGGTACCGCCGGATGCCGGATCGTGAAGCCGCGCACATGCATTTCGAGAATGATGGTCTCTTCCCACGAGGTGCGCGGGTGGCGATCGTCGTTCCAGGTGAAGGCGCTCTCGACGACCCGGCATTTCGGCACATAGCGGGCGCTGTCGCGGCGATCGATGGCGAGATCCTCGCGCGGGCCGCCGACGCGATAGCCGTAGACGGCGTCGCCCCAGCGCAACGCCCCGGAAATCGCCCGCGCGTACGGGTCGATGAGCAGCTTGTTGGGGTTGAAGCGGTGGCCGGCGGCAGGATCGTAAGGGCCGTGAACGCGGTAGCCGTAAAGCTGGTTCGGGCGCGCCTCGGGCAGATAACCGTGCCACACCTCGTCGGTGTATTCGGGCAGCACGATGCGCGACTCTTCGTGCTGTCCCGAGCGGTCGAACAGGCACAGCTCGACCTTGTCGGCATGCGCCGAGAACAGCGCGAAATTGACGCCCTTGCCGTCCCATGTCGCGCCGAGCGGATGGGGGCTGCCCGGCCACACCTTGGGCGACGCCATCGTTTATTTCTCCGTTCCCCGGATGAGGTCCCGATTTCGCGCACGCTTCTTCGTGTTGACCAGTATATCCAGCAGCTTATCGCAGATCGAACCGGGCAGCCATGGCGGACCCGGCGGGTGCGGCGAAGTGCGGAGCGCCGAGGCGCGTTTCGACCGCCGCCTGATGCTCCGGTCCGCGGTTGATCTGGATCAACGACGACTGCTGGTAGAGGCCGCAATGTTCGGGAACGAACTACATCATCGCGCGCGCTTCCCGCTCACGGCTTTGCCAGACAATGGAGCAGAAATCATGGACAAGGATCGGATCGCCGGATCGGCGAAACAAGTCAAAGGTGCAGTCAAGCAGGTCGTCGGCAAGGCGGTAGGCAATTCCAAGCTCGAATCCGAGGGGAAAGCGGACCAGGTCGCGGGCAAGATCCAGAACGCTATCGGCGGTCTCAAGGACGCACTCAAAGGGGAATAGGCGGTCGGAACGGGAACTGGCCGGGGCATCGTACGCGCGCCGTCCCCGGCCCCGTCTGCGCCGCCGGGGCGCCCATTGGATCTCGACCCTGTCGTCGAAACGCACCGCTGATAGGAGATAAATCATGTGTTTCGATCTGGCATGGTTTGAAAATATTTTAATATGGCTGGTCGTAATTTGCACTATCATCGCAATTTTCAAGTTGCTTTTGCCTCTTGTGCTGAATCAATTCGGGATGGCGGGCGGCATAATATTACGGATCATCAACATTATCGTCGGAGCGGTCATTACGATATATATTATAATAATTCTGTTCGATTTGATTTCCTGTTTTGCCGGCGGTAATTTTCATTTCCGATTTAAATGAGATTAAAGAATTTTGGCTGGATTGACGCCAACGGCTTATTGGCAACGACGGGACCGGCCGCGGGTATCGTGCTCAACGATCGGGACTTGCCGTGTTCACAGCAAATGTGCTCCGGCGGCAATGGCGCGGATCGGTTCCGATAATGGAACTGCAACCGCTACGCCGCCGTTAATTTTTTCCGCGCCCGTAACGCGAAAAGTGGGAGCAAAGAATGCCGGACAGCACCGATGCCGCAACCAAACACCTCGGCATGGGCGCCATACCCGGGGCGACGGCCGTCGGCTTTCGCGTATGGGCGCCCCATGCCGAAAAGGCTTACGTGACCGGAACTTTCAATGACTGGAACGAGACCGCAACCCCTCTGGCCAGAGAGGAAAACGGTTACTGGTCGGCCGAGGTGGCAGAGGCAAAAACCGGGGACGAATACCGGTACCTGATCGATTGCCCCACGGGCCCGCTCTCCCGCATTGATCCTTACGCCAGAAAGGTGACCAACTCGGTCGGTAATGGTGTCGTCTATGATCCCACGGCGTTCGACTGGGGCGATGACGACTTTCACATGGCAACGGGCAACGAGATCGTCATTTATGAGATGCACGTCGGCACGTTTAACGTCAAAGAGGAGGGGCGGCCGGGCACCTTCGCCAGTGCCATGGAAAAATTTCCCTATCTTCAAGAACTCGGCATCAACGCCGTGGAAGTGATGCCGGTCGCGGAGTTTCCCGGCGACTTTTCGTGGGGTTACAATCCGTCTCATCCCTTCGCCATTTCGAGTATTTACGGCGGCGCGGACGCCTTTAAGCGATTTGTCAAAGCGGCTCACAAGCATGGTCTCGCAGTCATTGTCGATGTCGTTTACAACCACTTTGGCCCGTCCGATCTTGATTTGTGGCAGTTTGACGGGTGGAGCGAAAATGAGAAGGGAGGAATTTACTTTTTCAACGATCGCCGGTCGAACACGCCGTGGGGCGAGACACGCCCCGATTACGGCCGCGGCGAGGTGCGCCAATATCTACGCGATAATGCTTTGATGTGGTTTGAGGAATACCACGCCGACGGCCTGCGCTGGGACGCCATACCGTATATCCGGAATATTGAGGGCAAGGACGACGATCCGCCTGATGACATTCCCGAAGGCTGGAGCCTGATGCAGTGGATCAACGAAGAAATCAAACAACGGTTCCCCGGCAAGATCAGCATTGCCGAAGGTATGCACAATAACGCTGGGGTCATCAAGGACACGGTCGCCGGCGGCGCCGGCTTCAACGCGCAATGGGACAGCGAATTTGTGAACCCAATCCGCCAAGCGATTATCGCTCAGGACGATACATCGCGCGATCTGGGGGCAGTCAGCAAAGCGATCGAGTATCGCTATGATCTGGATTTCTTTCGCCGGGTCATTTTTACCGAGTCGCACGACGAGGTCGCCAATGGCCGGGCCCGCGTGCCCGAGGAAATCTGGCCAGGCAAGGTGGACAGCTGGTTTTCCAAGAAGCGCTCGACGTTGGGCGGCGCTCTTGTTCTGACCTCGCCAGGCATCCCGATGATTTTTGAAGGGCAGGAGTTGCTGGAAGATCGCTGGTTTCAGGATAAAGTCCCGATCGACTGGTCCCGAGCCGCCGACGAACACGGTATTCTCGGAATGCACCGGGACCTGATTGGCCTACGCCGCAATCTGTCGGGGGTGACGCGGGGGTTGTGCGGCGAAAATATTCATATCTATCATTTCGACGATTCGGCCAAGCTGCTCGCCTTTCATCGCTGGGATAAGGAGGGCCCGACCGACAGCGTCGTTGTGGTGGTGAATATGGTCAATCAAAACCGCGATGACTATGACATCGGTTTTCCGCGGGGCGGGTTGTGGAAAACACGATTTAACAGCGACTCGTATAACTACGGCGCGAATTTTGCCAATCATCCGACCCCGGATGTCGCAGCCCGCGAAGAAGAATTCGATGGACTTCCGTGCTCCGGAAAAATCAGCATCGGGCCGTACACGGTGGTAATTTTTTCACAGGACGAATGAGCGGCCGATAAAACACCGTGAAAGCAGCCGCGGCGTGCTCAATCGGCGGTGAAGATCAAAACGCCGAGCGGCGGCAGCCGCAACAAGATCGAATAAGCATGGCCGTGCATCGGGTGCGGCTCGGCATGGACCTCGCCGGCATTGCCGACCCCGCTGCCGCCATAATCCTGCGCATCGGTGTTGATGCGTTCGCGATAACGGCCGGCGCGCGGAACGCCGATCCGGTAGCCGATCCGCGGCACCGGGGTAAAGTTGCACACGATGACGGCAAACTCATGCGGGTCGCGGCTGCGGCGCAGATAGGACAAGACGCTCTCGGCCCCGTTGGCGGCGTCGATCCAGGCAAAGCCCTCGGCCTCGCAATCGAGCCGGTGCAGGGCGGGCATGTCGCGATAGAGGCGGTTGAGATCGCGCACCAGCTGCCGCACGCCGCCATGAAACGGGTCGCCAAGCAGTTGCCAATCGAGGCCGATGTCGTGGTTCCACTCGCGCTCCTGGGCGAACTCGCCGCCCATGAACAACAGCTTCTTGCCGGGATGGGTCCACATGAAGGCGAAATAGGCCCGTAGATTGGCAAAGCGCTGCCAGCGGTCGCCCGGCATCTTGCCGATCAGCGAGCGTTTGCCGTGCACGACCTCGTCATGACTGAGCGGCAGGATGAAATTCTCATGATAGGCGTATAACAAGCCAAAGGTCAGGTCGTTGTGGTGGTATTTGCGGTGGATCGGGTCTTTCGACATGTAGCTGAGCGTGTCGTGCATCCAGCCCATGTTCCATTTGAAGCCGAAGCCGAGGCCGCCGACATAAGCGGGACGCGACACCATCGGCCAGGCGGTCGATTCTTCCGCGGTCGTGGTCGCGCCGCTCGCTTCGCCGAATACCAGCTCGTTCATCCGCCGCAGAAAGGCGATGGCCTCGAGGTTCTCGCGCCCGCCATAGGCGTTCGGGATCCACTCGCCCTCCTTGCGGCTGTAATCGAGATACAGCATCGAGGCGACGGCATCGACCCTGAGGCCGTCGACATGGTACTCGCTCAGCCAATAGAGCGCGCTCGACAACAGGAAATTCGCCACCTCGCGGCGGCCGAAATTGTAAATGAGGGTGTTCCAATCGCGGTGCAGGCCCTGGCGCGAGTCGGCATGCTCGTAGAGCGCGGTGCCGTCGAACCGCGCGAGGCCGTGCGCGTCGTTGGGGAAATGGCCGGGCACCCAGTCGAGCCACAGCCCGAGACCGGCGCCGTGGCAGGCATCGACAAACGCCCGGAAATCATCGGGCGTGCCATGGCGCGCGGTCGGCGCGAACAGCGAGACCGGCTGATAGCCCCATGAGCCGTCGAACGGATATTCGGTGACCGGCATCACCTCGATATGGGTGAAGCCGAGATCGGCGACGTAGGGGACGAGCTGGTCGGCGAGTTCGCGATAGCTCAGATAACGGCCGCGCTCGGCCAGGTTGCGGCGCCACGAGCCGAGATGGACTTCATAGATCGAGATCGGTGCTTCGCGATCGTTGCGATTCCAGCGCTCGCCCATCCAGGCCGCGTCCTGCCACACATGGCGCGACGGCGCCGCAATCGCCGAAGCCGTGCCGGGAGGCGGCTCGGCCATTTCGGCATGGGGATCGGCCTTCAAGGGCAGCAAGCCGCCATCCGGGCCAAGCAGCTCGTATTTGTAGAGATGGCCGGGGGCGAGGCCGGGGACAAAGAGTTCCCAGAACCCGCCGGCATGCCATTTGCGCATCGGCATGCGCCTGCCGTCCCAGTCGTTGAAATCGCCGACGACGCTGACCCGGCGGGCGTTGGGCGCCCAGACCGCAAAGGCAATGCCCGCGACGCCGTCGTGGACGATCGGGTGGGCGCCGAGCTTCCGATGGCTGGCGAGGTGGTTGCCCTCGACCAGCAGGTGAAGGTCGAGTTCGCCGAGCACCGGGGGAAACCGGTAGATGTCGTCGAACTCATGCCAGCTTTTGCCGCGCCGCGCCCGTAGGCAATAGCGGAACGGGTCATGCCGCTCGGCGATGCTGGCGACGAACAGACCGTCCGGGTGAACGCGAGTCGCCTTGGCGACCATCGTCCCCGTCGCGCTGTCGACGACCGCCACCGCGTTGGCATCGGGCAGGAAGGCCCGCACGCAAAGCCCCTCCCCGGCCGCGTGCATGCCGAGAAACGCAAACGGGTCGCCGTCGCATGCCGCGACGATCGCCGCTATGGCCGGATCAGCCCTCTGCGGCACGCTTGCTCCCGCGCTGGCTACGATCCCCAAAGATGGGATCGTCAGCCCGTCGTACCAGTCCGCAAGGCGAACAACTGCCGCAGCCCGCTGAGCATGCCGGGGCGCTGACGCGATTCCGCGAGCGCCGACAGGAACAGCTCGGCCCAGCGATCGACATCGTTTTCGGCGAGATGCGCGAACATCCGCGCGTGCCTCGCCTTGCGCTCCTCAACGGGCATTTCGAGCGCGGCTCCAATTGCCTGCGCCACGGCCTCGACTTCGTGCGGGTTGACGATCAGGGCGCCATCGAGGCCGAGCCGCGGCGCCGGCAAACCGGGACAGCACGAGGACACCAGGATCGTCGGGATCCTGAGCGGCGACATACTCCTTGGCAACAAGGTTCATGCCATCTCGCAGCGGCGTCACCAGGCCAACATCGGCCGATCGGAAAATCCCCGCCAACGAGGCCCGTGAATAGGAGCGGTTGACATAGCGGATCGGCGTCCAGGCCGCCTCTCCGTGTTGCCCGTTGATCTGACCGACGATCGTACTCACCGTGCGATCTATCTCGACATATTCCGGCACCTCGGCTCGGCTTTTCGGGGTGATCTGAAGGAACGTCACCCGGCCCAGCCACTCGGGCTGGGTGTCGAGAAAGCGGCCGAACGCCTGGACGCGATCGGGGATGCCCTTCGAGTAGTCGAGACGATCGACCCCGAGAATCAGACGCCGGCCGCCGAGACTGTCGCGCAGCCCCGTCACCAAACGTGATGTCGCGGCATTGCGGGCGGCCCGTGCATAATCCGCGGTATCGATCGCGACCGGAAACGCGCGAACGTGTACATAGCTGCCACCAAACTCGAAGGCTTCGCGGGTGCGTCCTGCGATGCCGTGCCGTATCTCGAAATAGCGGCGCAGATTGTCGGCATCAGCCTCCGTCTGCAGCCCGACAAGGTCGTAGTGGGTAAGCGCCCCGACCGTCTCTGCGTGCTGCGGCAGGACCATCAGGATGTCGGGCGGCGGGCAGGGGATATGGAGGAAGAAGCCGATCGGATTATCGTGCCCCAAGGCGCGGAGTTCCTTGGCGAGCGACAGCAGGTGATAGTCGTGGACCCAGATCACGTCGTCGGGCCGGATGAACTCAGACAGCGCGTTGGCGAACAGCGCGTTGACCCTCAGATACCCGGCGAGCTCGACCGAGGTGAATTCGGCCAGATCGACCCGATAATGCAGGATCGGCCACAGCACGCGGTTGGCGAAGCCGTTGTAATAGTCCTGGTAATCGGCGTTCGAAAGATCGAGCGTAATGAACGTCCGCCGCTGCCGCTGGACGACCGTTGGCGGCGGGACAGTGCCATTCTCGGCCACCTTCCCGCTCCAGCCGAACCAGATCCCCTCGCGCTGCTTGAGCGCTGCATTGACGGCGACGGCGAGGCCGCCAGCCAGCGGCGCCGCGGCACCGGGGACCGCGACGCGGTTCGAGACTATGATGAGACGCGGCACCACACATCCTCCCATTTCAACGGGCGAACCTTCCCAACCATGCCCGCACCGCCGCCGGCTGCGGGAAGCAGCCCGACAGCCCAGGCAGCGCCGCGCCGACCGAGAAAGCCAGGCCGCCGCGCGCCAGTGCGGCATCGAAGCCGGCACGGTCCATCAAATCGTCCGCCACAAAAACCGGCCGTCTTCCGGCAAACGGCTCGCGCGTCATGAAGAATTCGATCGCCTTGCCCTTGTCGGACCCGCAAGGCTTGATTTCGAGCACAAGATGACCCGCGCTCACCTCGAGATCGAACGCGGCGTGCCCCTCGATAAAGTCGCAAAGCGCCGCGCCGAGCGCCTCCTTGGCCTCGCCCGCGACGCGATAATGCACGGCAAAACCGACACCCTTGTTCTCGGCGAAGGTGCCGGGGAACCGGTTGAGGAGCCGACAGAGATCGTGCCACGCCTGTTCCGGCAGGCGAGGCTGCGTCAGCCACGGGCCGGGGGCATCGGACGATGGGCGGATCTCGGCGCCGTGCAGGCCGCTTGCCGGCAGCCGCAACGGTGCGAACAGTCGATCCAGCTGCTCGATCGGCCGGCCGCTGAGCAGGGCCAGCGCGCCATCGAGACGCCGTTCGACAGCTTCCAGCACGCCGGGAAGGCCGGTTGGAACGGCAACCGCCTCGGGGCGCGCCGCCAGGTCGAGAAGGGTGCCGTCAACATCGAGAAAAAGCGCGATCTGCTCCGGCCTCAAATCCACCAGATTCGCCTCGTCCACGCGACCGTTCGCTTTCCTTGGTGCCCAACCCCGGATAACGCGATGTCAGGCCGGATGGTTCCGATTCGGCCAAGCGCCAATTCACCGCAGCGGCCGCGGCGGCAAAAGCGTTAATCCTACAGCACCACCTCGACGAGAAACGGCCCGGGCGTGACGATGCCCTCGGCGAACCGCCGGTTGAACCCGTCCATGTCGGTGACCCGCGCGCCGGGCACGCCGAGGCTCTTTGCCAGCCCGACCCAGTCGATGTCGGGGCGCCCCAAATCGAGCATGTCGAGCGCCTTCCGGCCCGGGTTGCCGGCCCCGACATTGGCCAGTTCGCCCTTGAGGATCTGGTAGGTGCGGTTCGCGAACAGCACGGTGGTGATGTCGAGCCCCTCGCGCGCCTGGGTCCACAATGCCTGCACCGTGTACATCGCGCTGCCGTCGGCCTGCAGCGAGACGACCTTCCTGTCAGGGCAGGCGACCGCGGCACCGGTGGCGAGCGGCGGGCCGAGGCCGATCGAGCCGCCCATGTTGGACAGCCAGTCATGCGGCGCGGCCATCCGGGTCGGCGCAAAGAAGCCGCGCCCGGTCGTGACCGCTTCGTCGGCGACGATCGCGTTCTCCGGCAACAGCGCGGCGATCGAGACGCCGAGCGCCTCCGAAGTGATGGTCCCCGACGCCGGGGCCGGCGGCTTGTCGTTGACGACCGGCGCCGGCGTTGCGCCCCCCTTGACCTCGTCGCAGAGCCATTCGAGTGCCGCGATCGAATCCTCCTCCGGCCGCGCCAGCACATGGCCCTGGCAACCCTCGGGATAGAGCCGGCTCGGCTTGTCGGGATAGGCGAAGAACGCGACCGGCATCTTCGCCCCGACCAGAATTATGTGGCGCAATCCCGCCAGCACCTTGAGCGCCTGGTCGACGACATAGGGGATCCGTTCGACCGACACCCGGCCGCGGCCGCGCTGCGTCCTTGCGTTCGAGCCCTGCGCGATCAGCCTGGCGCCGGTCTTGACAGCGATCCTGCCGGCCAGCTCCAGTCCGTCGGCGTGCACCGCGCGTCCGGTGAGGAGAATGAGGGTCGGCTCGCCCGAGCGCAGGACCCGCGCCGCCTCGGCAACCGCCTCGCGCGCCGGCGGCGACGGGGCAACCGGCGGGGGCACCGCTTCCGGCCCCGAGCCCTCGTTCCACGCGGTGTCGGCCGGCAGGATCAAGGTCGCGATCCGGCCCGGGGGCATCCGCGCCGCGGCGATCGCGAGAGCGCCGTCGGCGGCGATCGACTTCGCATCGGGCGAAGTCTTGACCCAGTGCGAGTTGGGCCGCGCCAGCCCCTCGATGTCGGAGGTCAGGGGCGCGTCATATTGCCGGTGATAGGTCGCATGGTCGCCGACGATATTGACCATCCCCGAGGCCGCCTTGTTGGCGTTGTGGATGTTGGCGAGCCCGTTGCTGAGGCCGGGGCCGAGATGCAAGAGCGTCGCCGCCGGCCCCCCGGTCATCCGGTAATAGCCGTCGGCCGCGCCGGTGACGACCCCCTCGAAGAGCCCCAGGACGCAGCGCATCCCCTCGACCCGGTCGAGCGCGGCGACGAAATGCATCTCCGAGGTGCCGGGATTGGCAAAGCACACATCGACCCCGCCGCCGACCAGCGTGCGCACCAGACTTTCCGCACCGTTCATGACCGCTTCTCCGCTCGCCTCAGGCACCCGCGAGTATCCTGCCGGGCGGCGGCCGGACGAGCAAGCGGCGCTGTTAGCCGCATTGATGCGCGAAGAGATGGCTCCACGCCTCAGGTTCGGTAAGCTGTCATCATAATTGCAGCAGCTCTACGCGAGCGTCGAGAGCACCTTGGCGCTGGCGGGGCTTGCGGAGGGAGCGTCGGAAGGAGAAAAGGAATAGCATTTGGGTATAGGCAATGACATCAATCGTGTTGTTCAAGAGCAGGGGTGACCCTTGGCATCGGACCGATGAATCAGGCTTTAGTAATACGGGATACGTTACTAATGGCGGGATCGTCATCCATCCGCGCCGACATTGCAGGAGAGGCGATGAGCGACCGAACGCCGGACGGTGACCCGAAGGCGCCGCCTTTATCCGCTTCGGCGCGGCCGTCGCGGCGGGAGAGCGACGTCGAGGGTTTCGATGCCCTGGCCGAGCTTGCCCTGGATATGCGTTCGGCCTGGAACCATGTTGCCGACCCGGTGTGGCGGCAGCTGGACCCGGTGCTGTGGGAACTGACGAACAACCCCTGGGTCGTGCTCCAGACGGTCTCGCGGGAGAAACTCCAGAGTGTTCTGGGCGATCCCGCCTTCCGCAAAAACATCGACGATCTGGTTCAGGCCCGGCGCGATGCGGCGGCAGCGCCGGCGTGGTTTCAGCAAACCTGCCCGCAATCGCCGCTCGGCGGCGTTGCCTATTTCAGCATGGAATTCATGTTGGGCGAAGCCTTGCCGATCTACTCGGGCGGGCTCGGCAATGTGGCCGGCGACCAGCTCAAGGCCGCCGGCGATCTCGGCGTGCCGGTCGTCGGCGTCGGGCTGCTCTATCAGCAGGGCTATTTTCGCCAGGTCATCGACCACGACGGAGCGCAGCAGGCCCTTTTCCCCTACAACGATCCCGGACAGTTGCCGCTCACGCCATTGCGCCAACCGAACGGCCAGTGGTTGCGGCTTGCAGCTCGACCTGCCGGGTTACCCGATCTGGCTGCGCGCCTGGCAGGTTCAGGTCGGCCGGGTGAAGCTGTACCTGCTCGACAGCAACGATGCAGCGAACTATGCACCCTACCAGGGGATCACCAGCGAGCTTTACGGCGGCGGACCGTACCTGCGCCTGATGCAGGAGCTGGTGTTGGGGATCGGCGGCTGGCGGCTGCTCGCCGCGCTCGGCATCGAGCCGCAAGTCTGCCACCTGAACGAAGGGCATGCGGCGTTCGCCGTGCTGGAACGCGCGCGCAGTTTCCGGCAGGCGAGCGGGCAGCCTTTCGACGTTGCGCTGGCCGTCACGCGGGCCGGCAATCTCTTTACCACCCACACCGCGGTGGCCGACGGCTTTGATCGGTTCGATCCCGCTCTGATCGAACGATACCTCGGCGGGTATGCCGAGCAGAAGCTCGGCATACCGCTCCACGACTTGCTGGCACTAGGCCGCCAAAATCCGAACGACGCCGCGGAGGATTTCAATATGGCGTATCTCGCGATCCGCGGCAGCGGGGCGGTGAACGGTGTCAGCCGCCTGCATGAAACGGTGAGCCGACGTCTCTTTCAGCCGCTCTTTCCGCGCTGGCCGGCGGACGACGTGCCGGTCGGACACGTGACCAATGGCGTCCACATGCCGAGCTGGGACTCGGCAGCGGCCGACAGACTGTGGACGCAGGTGTGCGGGAAAGACCGATGGCGGGGGACGACAGAAACCCTGGAAGCCGACATTCGCTGTGTCTCCGACGTGAGCCTTTGGCAATTTCGCAGCGCCGCCCGCGTGTCTTTGGTTGAATACGCTCGCGAACGATTGTCCCGGCAACTGGCCGCGTCAGGCGCACCGCCCGAGGCCGTTGACGGTGCAAAATATCTATTCGATGCCAATACCTTGACACTGGGATTTGCCCGCCGTTTTACCACCTACAAAAGACCGAATTCTGCTGCTGCACGACCCGGAACGGCTGCTGCGCCTGTTGACCAATCCTCGGCGCCCGGTGCAGCTGATCATGGCCGGCAAGGCCCATCCCGCCGATCTGGCGGGCCAGGCCCTGATCCGGGAATGGACGCATTTCATCCGGCGGCCCGAGGTGCGCCCCCATGCGATTTTCCTCAGCGACTATGACATGCTGCTGACCGAGCACCTGGTGCAGGGAGTGGATCTCTGGCTCAACACGCCGCGCCGCCCCTGGGAAGCCTGCGGCACCAGCGGCATGAAGGTGCTGGTCAATGGCGGCATCAATCTGTCGGAATTGGACGGCTGGTGGGCGGAAGCCTACACGCCGGAAGTGGGGTGGGCGTTGGGGGACGGCCAGGAACATGACGCTGATCCGGCCTGGGACACGGCCGACGCCGAGGCCCTCTACGACCTGCTGGAGCGCAAGGTGATCCCCGAGTTCTATACCCGCGATGACGAGGGTATCCCCAGAGCCTGGGCGGCGCGGATGCGGGAAAGCATGGCGCGGTTGACGCCGCGCTTTTCCAGCAACCGCGCGGTGCGCGAATACACCGAGCAACATTACCTCCCGGCGGCCGCTTCCTACCTCGAGCGGGCTGGCGACAAGGGCAAAATGGGCGTCGATATCGCCAATTGGCGGCACGCTCTGGACCTGAAATGGACCGCACTGCGCTTCGGCGAGGTGAAGGCTGAGACCGACGGCGGGCAGCATGTGTTTGACGCGCAGGTGTATCTCGACGATCTCGACCCCGAGGCGGTGCGCGTCGAGCTTTACGCCGACGGCGTCATGGGCGGTGCTCCTGTGCGGCACGAGATGACACGCGTTCGCGAGCTGGCAGGCGCGTCGGGCGGCTTT
This sequence comes from uncultured Alphaproteobacteria bacterium, assembly GCA_963789255.1. Classification (GTDB taxonomy): domain Bacteria; phylum Pseudomonadota; class Alphaproteobacteria; order ATCC43930; family CGMCC-115725; genus DATARH01. The sequence goes on from CAWBJW010000002.1 coordinate 1,748,038, forward strand.
GCTTACACAGCTTCCGTGTCTGCGGCGCGCCCAGCGGCAGACTACACGGCGCGCGTGATCCCGCACCGCGACGGCGTTGCGGTCCCGCTGGAGGACGCCAGAATCCTGTGGCAGCGATGATCAGATGGACGATGCCGAAAGCGCCCGCAGCAACCCGGCTGTTTTCGATATCGCCGGCGTCCGGTCCACCGGTTGGCGGCCATGAAGCCCGCTGACCCGCGCATCCTGACGATCAATGGCGGCTCGTCGAGCATCAAGTTCGCGCTGTTCGAGGCCGGCGACGCGCTGCGCCGGATCCTGAAGGGCGAGCTCGAGCGGATTGGGCTGTCGCAGGCCGTCCTGCGGGTCGAAGGCTCGAACCACGCGGACAATTTTTCAAGGCCGGTGACGGCTCCGGATCACACGGCCGCGGTCGGCGCCCTGATGGGGTGGATCGAGGAACACAGCGGGCATGACGGCCTGGCCGCGGTGGGACATCGCGTCGTGCATGGCGGGCCGGATTACAGTGAGCCGCAGCCGATCACGGCGGAAATGCTTGCCGAACTGCACCGGCTCAGGGCATTCGATCCCGAGCATCTGCCGCTGGAGATCGAGTTGATCGAGGCGTTTCGCAGGCGCCATCCGCGATTGCCGCAGGTGGCGTGCTTTGACACCGCCTTTCACCGCACCATGCCGCGGGTCGCCGTTCTGCTGCCGATCCCGCGACATTACGAGGCGGCGGGGGTTCGCCGTTATGGCTTCCACGGTTTGTCTTACGAATTCCTGATGGCGGAACTGGCCCGCCTCGGCGACCCGGCGGCAACCAAGGGCCGGGTGATCCTGGCCCATCTCGGCAACGGCGCGAGCCTCGCGGCCGTGCGCGACGGCAACAGCATCGACACCAGCATGGGCTTTACCCCGACGGCCGGATTGGTGATGGGCACTCGCTCGGGAGATCTGGATCCGGGGCTGGTCTCCTACCTCGCGCGCAGCGAGCAGATGAGCGCGGCGCGATTCCAGGAAATGGTCAACCACGAGTCCGGATTGCTCGGCGTGTCGCAGACCAGTTCCGACATGCGCGACCTGCTCGACCGGGAAACGCAGGATGTGCGGGCATCCGAAGCGGTGGCGCTGTTTTGCTATCAGGCCAGGAAATGGATCGGCGCCTTCGCGGCGGCGTTGGGCGGACTGGACATGCTGGTGTTCGCCGGCGGCATCGGCGAAAACGCGCCGCTCGTCCGGGAGCGGATCTGCGACGGGCTGGGCTTTTTCGGCATCGAACTGAACCGCAGGCAGAATGCGACGAATGCAGCACTGATTTCGCCGCGCGCCGGCGCGGTCAGAGTGCGGGTCATCCGCACCGACGAGGAGGTGATGATCGCTCGGTCCACCGCCCGCATCCTCGATCTCGGCGCAATTCGGAAGAAATAGACCTGCGTCGAGCCCAGTCTGCCCTTGCGTGGACTGCGCCCAGGCCGGGCTGCGCCATATCCGCACCCGAGCTTACACGCCGCGCACCAACGGCAAGGCCGAGCGCTTCATCCAGACCAGCTTGCGCGAATGGGCCTACGCCCGCGCTTACCATTCCTCCGCCAAGCGGACCCACGCCATGCAGCCCTGGATCACCGACTGCAACCACTGCCGACCACACTCAGCCGTCGGCGGCCAACCACCCGCTACGCGACTGAACAATGTGCTTGGCTTCAACAGCCTAACCAGCTCCAATTTCATCAAAACACCTACAATCCCAACAAGCCCAAGTTGCGCGCCAGGATTACGATCGGTGGCAATCTCTATGATCTCCCGGTTACGGCGGACGCGGCGAGAACACGATGGCAGCAGAATGGCTTGGCCGCGCTTCAGGGCGATGTGCAAGCGAGTTGGTACCTTCACGTCCGGGTGGGATTGTCGCGGCCGTTCGCGGCAATGCCGAACCAGTGTTTTGCGCAGATTAACGGCGTCTATTTTCTTCTATGACTGTATTGAATCAATTGTGAGGTCGGGCTGCTGTGCTGGTCTGCTTGGGTCCAGCCGGAGTGCCGATGATAAGCGAGCGTCTGGAGAAATGGACCTGAGCGCATGCATAATGAGCGGGACGTAACGCGAGGACGAGGGAAGCCAGCAGTGGCGGACGCTCAGGTCGAAGTTTTGACTATCGGCCACTCTACCTTGCCGTATGAGCGGTTCCTGGGGCTTCTGCGCCGGTGCTCGGTGACGGCAGTGGCCGATGTCAGAACGGCCCCCTATTCGCGGTACTCCCCGCACTTCAATCGGGACGCCTTGCGCAAGGAGCTGCGGCACGATGGCATTGCCTATGTGTTCCTCGGACACGAGCTGGGCGGTCGGCCGAAGGACGAGGAGCTCTTTCGCGACGGCGTCGCGGATTACGAAAAAATGGCCCGCTTGGCCGAATTCGCGAAGGGCCTCAATCGCGTCGTTGACGGCGCGAAGAAGTATAGAATTGCGATGATGTGTTCCGAGCATGACCCACTCGACTGCCACCGCTGTCTGCTGGTCGGCCGGGCCCTCCATGCACAGGGAGTCACGGTCAGGCACATCCTTTTCGACGGATCGCTCGTGGATCAGGCTGCGGTCGAGGATCGCCTGATGGAGCTATCGCGGCAGGCGGACGACGATTTGTTCGCGTCACGCGATCAGCGGGTAGCCATCGCATATCGCGCGCGTGCAGCAAAGGTCGCTTACGCGGAGAACAAGTCTGATGCCGGGGAAGTTGCGGCGATGGAGCTACGGGCGTGAGAGACATCGTCGTCACGACGATAGGGTTCACCAAGACCAGTGCCTCCGGATTTTTCGAGCGCATCAAGCGGGCTGGCGTGAAGAAAATGGTGGATGTCCGCTCCACAATACATCGCAGTTGGCCGGGTTCGCCAAAGCGGACGATCTTGCATATTTCCTCAAGGAAATTTGCGGTGTGGACTACCCTCATCAGCCGCTTTTGGCGCCGACCGATGATATTCTGAAAGCGTATAAGCGGGACAGGGGAGATTGGGGTGTCTACGAAGAGCGGTTTATGAACCTGATGGCGGAGCGGGAGATCGAAAAGCGGCTTGATCCCGCCTCCTTGCAGGGCGCTTGCCTGCTCTGCTCGGAGGACAAGCCACGTCATTGTCACCGGCGATTGGTGTGCGAGTATCTGAACGATAAATGGGACGGGGTGCTGAAGGTCCGCCATCTGTAGGTGAATGGCGAATGGAGACGCGCTGGCGGTCCGCTCTCCCACCCGAGAGAGCCAATCTCGACCCCGGCTAGGACTGGCGGTTTTGAGGCATCAAGAGCGGTTCCCGCCGCCACGGCTGAGCGGCCGTTGTGGGTTCGAAAGCGATCCTCTGCTGCCGACGATTGGTGCTCAGCATCGGACAGTTGGGAGACGGGACGCGGCTGATATTGTATGCTTCAGTGCGGCCGCACGGCGGCTGGCGGCTCGGCTCCATGCATAGGAGACCACATCCATGACGATCGATGTAGCGACCGGCATTGTCCGCATTCTCAAGCTTGAGGGTGTGGGTTGGGTTTCAACTTTCCCGGTCTGCCGGGTGAACAACGCGCTGGGGCGCGAAGGGGTGCCGATGCTGATGATGCGCGACGACCGCTACGCCGTCGCGGTCGCCGACGCGTTCTCGCGCATCACCGGGGGCTCACGCATCGGGGTGTGCACCTTCCAAGGCGGCGTCAATGCCGCCGGCATGCAGTACGCCTATGCCGGGATGGCGCAGGCCTATGAGGATGGCTCGCCGGTGCTGTGCATCACCGATGGCGTGCCGGCCGGGAGCGCCGGCAACAGCCAGTACGATGTCGCATCGGCGATGAAGACCGTGTCGAAGTGGTTCGGCTATCTCGACAAGCCCGAGCGCACGCCGGAACTGATGCGCCGCGCCTTCACCATGCTGCGCAGCGGCAGACCGGGCCCGGTGATCCTCGCCATTCCCAATGCCACGGCCACATACGACGAGACCGCCGACCCCTACCGTCCGGTGAAGGGCTGGAAATCGGCGCCGGACCCGGCGGATGTGCGCGCTGCGGTCGACCAGCTCCTCCTGGCCCGCAACCCGCTGATCTACGCCGGCGAGGGGGTCATCTACGCGGGCGCCTCGGAAGATTTGAAAGCGCTGGCGGAGCTCGTCAATGTGCCGGTGATCACGACTCTCAAGGCGAAAGGGGCGTTCCCGGAGGACCATCCGCTGTTTGTCGGCGTGCGCGGCGATCAGGTGGCGCACTACCTGAACAAATCTGACCTCATCCTCGCCGTCGGCACGAGCCTGTCGCCGGGCCGCTTCAGCCACGCCATTCCCGATGCGGCGACAAAGACCATCATCCACTGCACCATCGACGAATTGCACATCAACAAGATGTATCCCACGGCGCACGCCGTCATCGGCGATGCGCGCCTGACCTTGCAGGCGCTCCGCCGGGAGGTGTCCGGCCGCACCTCTGGGGCCACGGGCGGCGCCGGACGGAATGCGGGTAATGTGGCGGCGGAAGTCCGGGCATCACGCGACGAGGCGCTCGCCCGGTACCGGCAGGTCATGAACTCCGACGAGACGCCGATCAACCCCTATCGGGTGTACGGCGATCTGATGCAGGTGCTGGATCTGAAGAATTCGTTCGTGACGCACGAAAGCGGCAACACGCGCGATCAGTTGAGCACCGTCTTCGACACGCTGATCCCGCGCGGTTTCCTCGGCTGGGGCAATGTCTCGACGCTTGGCTTCAGCCTGGCGGCCGCGATTGCCGCCAAGAAGGCGTTTCCGGGGAGGGCATCCGTGGCGGTGACGGGCGAGGCTGGCCTTGGCTACATGCTCGGCAACCTTGAGGTTCTGCTGCGCGAGAAACTCGGGATCACGGTCGTGCACATCAGCAATGGCGGCTTTGCGGGCTATGGACCCGGCTTCTGGGGGCCGGGACACGATCCCTTCACCCACCGGGTGCTGGGGCCGGACGAAGTTGATATGTCGAAGGTGATCGGCGCCCTCGGCTTCCACACCGAGCGGGTGAGCGAGCCAGCCGAAATCATCCCGGCCCTGCGGCGGGCGCTCGACGCCAATAATTCGGGTCGTCCGGCCTATATCGAGTTCATCTGCTGCCAGTACCCGGTCTACGGCCAGTGGGTCGGCCGAGGCGAATAAAAGGGGAGTGAAACGATGCCAAAGCTGATCCCCGTCGCCGACGCGCTGAGCAAGCCCTTCTGGGACGCCGTCAATCAAAGGCGGCTTGTCCTGCAGCACTGCGCTCACTGCGACCGGCTGCAATACCCGCCGCAGCAGGCCTGCCAATTCTGCAACTCGGCCGCCGGCCTCACGTGGAAAGAGGTCCCGGGCAAAGGCCATATCGCGACCACCATCGTGATCGAGGATGGCCGCCTCAACCGGCGCATGCCCGATCAGCCGTATAATTTGGCAATGGTGACGCTGGACGCGGACAAGCGGGTCAATTTCTATTCCAACCTCCCGGGCACCCCGCCCTACCAGGCGCCGGTCGGCGCCGCCGTCGAGGTGATGTTCGAGGAGGTGGCCCCGGGCCAGCTGATCCACGAGTGGCGGGTTGTGGGCTAGCTAGAGCTGGTCGATGCCAGAAGGGAGCAAAAAGAAGCGCCGCCCGGACGCGGCAGTGGCGTCTACTGTAATCAACGCCATTTCCCCTGACGGTAAACCGTTCCTGATAAAATTAGAAATTATGATGCCGTACCAAAGTGAAACTGGCGAATGGGCGTGCCCGGTAATTGTTGATGGCATTGCGAAGAGAACTGACGCGCGCGGAATAGATTCTTACCAAGCACTCTGCCTAGCAGTGAGCTTTGCACAGAATTTGCTACAGGATTTTTGTGAGGACGGAGGCAGGCTGCTTATGGAAGATTCAGACTTTCCTCTGCAAGCGTATTCGGTACTGCGCAGAACGACCGCAGATGCTTACAAAAAATGGAAGAAGGGCTAATTCGCCCCTGCGATACCATCATTCCGGAGCGTAAGGGAAAGGGGAGCCATGGCCGCATCAGCCGGGTATCAGTGGCGGCGAGACCAGGACGGGCTCGGCGTGTGGGAGCACCGCGGCAAGGTCGCGGTGGCCGGGGTCGGACATTCGCCGGTCGACCGTCGCTGGGACGGCGTCGCGATGGACAAGACGCTGGGCGCCTACTCCATCCTGGCCTGCCGCAACGCGATGGACGAGGCAGGCGTGACGCCGGATCAGATCGACGGAATCATCTGCTGCGACAGCCATATTGCCGGCGGCAGCGGCGGCTCCGCGTCGCAGTGGGCGCCGCGGCCCTACTTCGCTCCGCCCTACGATTCGGAGTTGGGGCTCACTCTGGTCAACGCGCAGTGGCTGATCGCGCAGCTGCATCTCCCCAACGTCAAATTTGCCCCGACCGGCGTGCCGACCATCGGCGAAATGGTCGGCATGGCGGCCCAGGCCGTGGGTGACGGAATTTGCCACACCTGTCTCGTCATCTACCCGACGGGCAATCTCGAAGGCCGCTATCGCCGCGGTGGCGAGAACGCCGACGACTACGCAAGGGGGCCGCGCCAATGGACGGCGCCCTGGGGCAATCACGGCGGCAACGATTTCATCAACATCTTCCCGCACGGTCAGTATTGCCTTCGCTACGGCGGTAAGCACGACGACCTCGCCCCCTTCGTCGTCAACCAGCATAGGAACGGGCTGCTCACGCCGTGGGGGTACGATGCCGCCCACAAGGTGCCGCAGCTCACAAAAGAGGATTACGTCAATTCGCGCTACGTCCTCAACCCACTCCGGCTCTGGGACTGCGACCGGCCGGTCAATGCGTCGGCGGCGTATCTCTTCACGACTGCCGAGCGCGCCCGCGACATGCATCAGTCGCCGGTCTATGTGCTCAACCACTCGCAGCACAATTTCAGGAAGCGCACCACCCAGGAAGATCTGGACGAGATCGAGGACTGGACCGACCGCGCCGCCCGGCGAATGTACGAGGGTGCCGGGCTTGGGCCCGCGGACGTTGATATATTTAATCCTTACGACGGCTATGCACCGATGTCGCAGTTCTTCCTCGAGGCCTTCCAGTGGCACGGCGTCAAACGCGGCGATGCCTTCCAGTTCTACGCCGGCGATATCAGGGTCGAGGGACCGCACCCGTTCTCTTCGAGCGGCGGCAATCTGGGGAACGGGCGCACCCGCACCGCCATGTACACCGACAGCATAGAGCAGCTCCGCGGCACGGCCGGCGCCCGGCAGGTCAGGGTTCGGGCAGAGACTGCGCTGGCGGCATTCACCACGCCAAGCAGCGGCGGCTGGATCATGTTCGGCAAATCCCCGAGCTGACGGCCGGTGACACCGGCGATCACCGGCTCGCGGCGATCGCTCTCAGAGCCTGACCCAAAAGTTTGCACAGCCCAATCGTCGGCAGTAGAGGATCGCTTTCGAACCCACAACGGCCGCTCTGCCTTGGCGGCGGGAACCGCTCTTGATGCCCCAAAGCGGTCGGTCGCTGAGAGCCAAAAAAACAGAGCGCAAGTTGGGTTCCCGCTTGCCGTTCCCGTAGAATAGGAAGAGGTGTATATGCAGTAATCGCGGCCATTCCAGTGTCGGTAGTTCCCATCGATGGGCGGAGGACTAGATGCCACGAATCGACGCCCGCTCAAAGACGATACGCGAGCTGCTGGAGAATCAAAAATATGGGATCGACGAATTTCAGCGAGAATACCGCTGGGACCAAAGAAACATTCAAGAGCTTCTAGAAGATTTTGAAACTAGATTTCAATCAAGCTACCGACCGGAGCATGGGCGTATGCAGGTTCGCCAATACGATAGCTATTTTCTGGGATCAATCATGCTTATCGGGTTGACACCCACACCTACCAGATGTAGCTAATGACCGAATTTCGGTTTGTCCGGGAAGCAGACGTGAGCACCGCCTTCGCCAAGATTGCGGCATTCCCAATCCGGGCCGAAGCCCTGTCCCCACCAAAAATTGGCAGCCGGATATTCGATCCCGATCCACAAGCTGACGCAGAACCCGAGCACGAGGGCGACGCCCGCGAGTAACCGCTGCCAGAAACGCCGCATGTCGCGCCAACGCGCTGCATAGATCGCCGAACAAAAGACGAATACGGCGCCGAAGGCGAACCCACCAGCTAAGGCAAAAATTCCGTTCATGATGGTGGTCGCGCCTAAATACCGTTATGAGATTCCGAACCACATGGCGACATCGGGTCGTTCATTACGTTGCGTGCCTGTTGCATCTGCACGTAAAGATTGATGGCTTACCGTTTGGGCGTCCAGGCACTCCGCTTTGATCTACCAGTTCCGGCTCTGATCGTGGAGCCAACGCGAACACGACTCTGTTCGACAACTTGACCAACTCGGCCTTAACCGCATGACGTATATCTGATCCTGCTGGTGAACGTGTTGGCAAAGGTCATCCCGTATCGCCGAGGCCGATAAATCCGAGTTTATGAACCACGACGATTCTAATGCATGGCAACATTCGTATTGATTCAAGGCGTCGTATAACGGTTGATAGTCGTGATCTGGATTTCTCAGATCATAATCCACTACATAGACAGACACGGTTTGGCTCCTTCACACAGGCTGCGAGCCGCTGCAACGCGGATGCTGCCATTCCCCGGAATACAATCCATCGTATGTCGGGCCAGCCGTCCGCCCCCCGATGCCTAACAACGAGCGGAACGAATTGAAGGGGTAAAACCGCCGGTTGAATCGGAACGTGAACTCGTTGAGATACGCCTGCAAATGCTGTGGCGAGACGCCATGATGGCAACCCAGGAGCCAGCTTTTCAGATTCGAGAACACCAGATGGACAATCGGCAGATAGGCTTCGGCCATCGCCGGATTGCCAGACATCGCAACCGGGACATGCCGGTAGCCACGCTCAGTCAGTGTGTTGTATCCAGCCCATGCATCACTGACGATTTGCGTTCCGGGTTCGACCGCCCCTTCGACAAAGCTAACCAACGACTTCGCCGACCGATCAGGCCGAACTTCAAGCCGAACGCGACCGGCATATCGCCCATGCCGCCGAGGAACAGCACCGCCGACCTTTGGTTTGCGGCGACGAACTTCGACTGCCGCGACAACCAACGACAAATCATGGACGCCACGGCCAAGACCGCGTGTCGCACCGCCGACGAGCGTTTCGTCAATTTCGACATAGTTCTCGGTGTCGCCGATCCGGTCGCGTTCTGGTCGGACCATACCAGCCCGTATTTTGTGGAGTAGAGCGAAAGCGGTCTCGTAGCACTTCAACCCAAGTTGCTTTTGGAACTGCACAGCGCTGATCCCGGCGGTATCCGTGGCGACCAAGTAGGCAGCCCAAAACCACACACTCAACCGCGTGTGTGAGTCCTGCATGATCGTGCCAGCAGTAAGACGGTTGTCTCGTTTGCACTTGCGACAGCGCAGCACATGCGGGCGGTTGGCGAAACGGTAAGGCTCGCCGGGTTCATTGCACCACACGCAGTGGAAGCCGTCAGACCAGCGGATCGCCTCAAGATAGGCAGCGCAGGCAAGGTCGTCGGGAAAGAGGGTCTGAAACTCAGGCAGAGAGCCAGGAAACGGAAGATCGTCGCGGGGGAACGCGACCAGGGGCGAAGGCATGCGGGAATGTCCTTTCGCCCACGATACTACCAGTTGTGGCTTTGGGTGTCAACCCGATAAGCATGGGATCAATTATTGTTAACGAACGGGACGGCCTTCGTTATATCATAGACGGGCAGCAGCGATTGACATCGCTAACTCTGCTTCTGATATTCATCAATCACTTACAATCGGAACAGGAAGAAGTGGCGCGCGTTGATGTGTCGCGCTTAATTTTCTCTGAGCAATTTGGTGAACGAAGCTTTAATCTCCAAATTCAGGAGAGGCTTGACTGCTTAAGGGCACTGTACGAGCACGACGAAATGCCGCCGCTTCCGGAGTTGGCCGACGAATCCGTTCGCAACATGGCCGCGCGGTACGAAGACATCCAGACCGAGTTTCCGGAAAGTTTGAAGGGCGAGGTGCTGCCTTACTTCATTGATTGGCTGCTGGATCTCGTCGAGATGGTCCTTATCACGGCTCCATCGGACGAGGCTGCTTATACCAAGTCCCTCCGAGCGCGACTTACGTAGGGGATTCCCAAGGCGAGGAGAATGTGATTTACCGTGGCAAACGAGAGGGGGTTTGCCATGGCGGCAGCGGTTCGCCTTCGGGAGGGTTACGACGCGGTAGGATTGCGCGATCTGGCGAAGCGGTCTGTGGATGCCGCTCAGACCCGACGCTTGTTGGCTCTGGCGGCGATCTATGACGGCGGATCTCGCACCGAGGCCGCCAAGATGGGTGGCGTCGGGCTGCAAACGGTGCGGGACTGGGTGTTGGCTTTCAACGCCGAGGGGCCGCCTGGCTTGGTGAACGGCAAGGCCCCGGGCAACGCGCCGCTGCTCACCGAAGCGCACCGGCAAGCGTTGCTGGAGATCGTCGAGAGCGGTCCGATCCCGGCGGTTCACGGCGTTGTCCGCTGGCGGCTGGTCGATCTGGCGCAATGGGTGTTCGAGGAATTCCGCATCTCGATCAGCAAGCAGACGCTGAGCCGCGAATTGCGCGCTCTGGGCTTGCGCAAGCTGTCGGCGCGACCCCGGCACCACGCCCAGGATGGCGAGGCCCTGGCGGCGTTCAAAAAAACTTCGCCGAGAGCCTCGACGTGATTGCCAAGCGCGACGCGGCCGGCAAGCCGATAGAGATCTGGTTTCAAGACGAGGCCCGGATCGGCCAGAAGAACAAGATCACCCGGCGATGGGCACGGCGCGGGACGCGGCCCTCGGCACCCCACGATCAGAGAACGCGCTCGACCTATATCTTCGGCGCGATCTGTCCGGCCAAGGGGACTGCCGCCGGCCTCATCCTGCCGCGCTGCAATACCGCCGCGATGGCGCTGCACCTGGCCGAAATCTCCCGAACGGTTACACCGGGCGCCCATGCCGTCCTGCTGCTCGATCAGGCCGGCTGGCACCTCTCCGCCAAGCTCGACATCCCCGACAACATCACCCTGATGCCGCTGCCCCCGAAGTCGCCGGAACTCAATCCGGTCGAAAACATCTGGCAGTACATGCGCGACAACTGGCTCTCCAACCGGGTCTTCCAGTCGTACGGCGACATCCTCGATCACTGCTGTCATGCCTGGAACAAGCTCGTTGACCGGCCATGGACTATCATGTCGATCGGCCTGCGCGATTGGGCCCATCGGTTCTAATCAGCGGGATTTGGTATTACGCGATCTTTGAAACGATGAACGATCGCGGGAAGCGATTAAGCGCCGCGGACATGATGAAGGGATATCTCCTTTCGCAGATCGCAAACACCCAAGAGAGAGGAGCCGCAAATCAGCTCTGGCGGCAACGAGTAATGGAGCTACGGTCTCTAGGAAGCGAAAGAGATTCCGAAGAGGACTCAGAATTCATCAAGGCTTGGTTACGGGCTCGCTTCGCGGAAACAATTCGGGAGCGTGAGGCAGGCGCGGTGAACCAAGACTTCGAGCGCATAGGCGGTCCCTTCAACAAGTGGGTTCGGGATCGCCGACATCACCTTGGCATCGTGACGGGCTCAGGTGCCTATCGGTTTATCGGCGAACTGTTTGAACGGTATAGTAGCCACTACGTGCGCCTGAGGCGAGCCGCTACCACGTATCAGCGCGAGCTTGATGTCGTTTACTTTAACGCTCTGAACAATTTTACGCTTCAGTTTCCTATGATGCTCGCGCCCGTTACACCGGATGACTTATTTGAGACCGCCAATTGCAAGTTCCGGATTGTAGGCCGATACATCGATATCTTGTTGGTACGTCGTGCAGTCAATTTCATGCGAAGTGGCTACTCAACCATGTCCTACAACGCGTTTAGCACGATCTTAGCAATTCGTGATCTTCCGCCGCGAGAGCTGGTGGAAGCATTAGTCGCCCGCCTAAACGGTTTGAACGAGACTCTCACGGGCACTGGTGACGGCTACCGGCGTGGCATCTCCGATTTCGCTCTCAATCAGTTCAGTAAACGATATATCTTTTACATTTTTGCCCGCATGACGGCTTACATTGAAACCAAGTCCGGTATGACCGATCGATTCGCCGAATACATAGGCGAATCCAACGGGCAACCGTACGAGATTGAGCACGTGGTGGCGGACAATTTCGAACGAGACGGGGCAGCTTTTGACAATGACGAGGACGAATTCCAAGGGTGGCGGAACAGCTTCGGAGCATTGGTATTGCTGCCTCAAGCCTCAAACCGTAGCTTTGGAGCACTCCCGTATTACGCACCCGATGCTGCTGACGACAAATACCGCCACTACGCACGCGAGAACTTTCTTACCCGCTCATTAACCAGGGAAGCTTATGAACGGGAACCGGGCTTCCGCCATTTCATTGAGGAGACGCGGTTGCCGTTTTGCGCTCATGAGGGCCCCTTCTTGAGGGAGGTCATCGAGGCGCGGCTGAAGTTATACCAGTCAATTTGCGAACGAATTTGGGATCCCGCTCAGCTTCTCAATGAGTTGAATTAAAATTGCATGATTGGCCCCGGCCGAGACGAAGCGGTTTCGGTACTCGAAGAAGGTCCACCCCTCGGCGCATCCTCGTCGTTGCCGCGCGTTCCGGCGGAGGCCCGTTCCTAATCTGATTTGCCGACCTTAGCGTTCGCCACCCACTCTTGGGTCCGGCTCTCAGCCACGTGCGGTGCTATGGGTCGCGAAACACGACGAGGGCGTCTACCGCCTTCACTCCCTGACCTGACGGCAGCACCATCAGCGGATTGATGTCCAACTCCGCCAAGTGTCCTTCCGTGTGCATGGCGAGGTACGACACGCGCACCAGGGTATTCGCGAGCGCCTCGAGGTCCGCCGCCGGCCGTCCGCGAAAGCCCTGGAGCAACCGGGCTCCTTTGACCTCGGCGATCATGGAATGTGCTTCCGAGCGCGTGATCGGGCAGCGGCGCAGGGCCACATCGTTGTAGACCTCGACCATCACGCCGCCACTACCGAACAGAATGACCGGGCCCAATTGCGGGTCGCAAGTGACGCCAATGATAACTTCGACACCGTCGCCTACCATCTCCTGCACCGACACGCCGAGGATCCGAGCCGCTGGGGCTATCGCATTTGCTGCGTCTGCTCCCTCCCCCTTGATGGGGGAGGGAAGGGGTGGGGGTGAATTCGCCGCCCGGTGCCCGAATGGATTGCCGCCGGCACGATCACCCCCTCCCACCCCCGGAACGCCCGCCCTGGCGGGCGGCCGTCCGGGGGCTCCCCCATCGAGGGGGAGGGCACTCAAATAGGCCGTGGCGCTGGCCAGGATCTCTGCGTAGGCGGTTCGCACTTGTGCCGCATCGCCGAGGTTGAGCCGAACAACCCCGGCCTCGGTCTTGTGCGGAATATCCGGCGAATCGACCTTGAGAGCCACCGGAAACCCGAGCTCTTCTGCGGCCAGGGCGGCGGCCTCCGCGGAATTTGCCCGGTGCTCGCGCGCACTCCGCACGCCCCAGGCTGCCAACAGCTGCTTAGCTTCGAACTCCGAGAGTGTCGGACGCCCGAAGCCAAGAGCCTGGGCGATGGCCTCATCCTGCGGCGCCGCGCGCGACGGGGCCGTGGCAAAGCCACCCTCCAGGCGACGCTCGCGCCACGTATGATAGGCGAGGCGGCTCTGCAGGCCTCGGGCCAATTTGTCCGGCGTGTAGAAGATCGGTATCCGGGCGTGTTTGAGCTGTGCGAGGCCCGCCTTGGCGTCGCGGCTTCCCGTCCACAAGAACACCACGCCTTTGCCCGTCCGATCGCGCTGGCTGATGACCTGCTGAGCCTGGGCGTCCGCCCCGGCACTCGCCACGACGAGCGTCCCCATCCGGGGATCATTGATCATGTGCTCCATGATTTGCGGGAAGGATTCGCTGTTGGCAAAGCCTGTCACATCGGCGGGGTTCGCCGCCCACCCGAAGCCCTTCAGTATCCCGTTTATGCCGTCCCGCGCTTCTTCGCCCAGCGTCGGCAGATCGAGACCGGCCTGACCCAACATGTCGGCGGTGAGCGAGCTGACGCCGCCCGAGTGGGATACGACCGCAATGCCGGGCGCGTCGGGCTTCTGGGTGTGGGCGAGGAGGTGCGCGACCTCCAGGAGTTCGTCGTAATCCTGGACCCGGATCACCCCGTATTGGGCAAAGATCGCATCGTACCGGGCATCCGCGCCGGTCAGCGCCGCGGTATGCGAGCGGGCGGCCCGGGCTCCCAGTTCCGAACGCCCGATTTTGATGAGGACGATGGGCTTGCCGCGCTCTGCCGCGAGCTTTGCTACTTCGAGAAATTTATCGGCGCGCTTGAAGCCTTCGACAAAGCCGGCAATTACCCGAGTATCGGGATCATCCAGCAGATAGCGGGCGAAATCCGTAAAGTCGAGGTCTGCCTCGTTCCCTGTCGAGATGATATAGCTGAAGCCGATGCCGTTCTCCACCGCGCGCACCAAAAACGGCCCGAACGCGGTCGCGCCGCTTTGGCATACGAGGGCGATCGGCCCGGTCAGACCGGAGGCCCCGCGCGAGGAAGCGGTGGCCCAGATGTCGTCTTTGACATTCGCCAGCCCCAGGCAGTTGGGGCCGCTGATACGCATGCCCGAGGCGCGGGCAAATTCACCCAATTCCCCCTGCAAATCACGCCGGTCGTCGACGCCCCGCTCGGCAAAGCCCGCCGAGATCACGATCGCCGATCCCGTCCCCTTGCGGTGGCTCTCCTTGAGGACATCGAGCACCTGGTCGTAGGGCACCACGATGCCCACCAAATCGGGGGCCTCCGGCAGGTTCGTCACATTCGGGTAGGACTTCACCCCCATGATTTCGTCATAACGCGGGTTCACGGCATAAACCCTGACACGGTCTTTGGCCTTGAGCGCCGCAGCCAGAAACCGCCCGCCATACTGCATCCGCGGCGTCGCGCCCACGATCGCAATGGAGCGCGGGTTGAGCATTTTGTGGATCGACGCCATCTGTGGTTCTGTCCAGAACTCCATGACACCCCCTGAAAAGAACGTGGTCCTTCGTCGGAGTTCACAAGAGCGATGACGTTGGGCGAGATGCGCCGATAGCTGGGCTGCCCACGACCTTATCTGGCCATGAGCAGCCCGTTCAAGTAATCCCAGGAGCGGAAGTTCACGGAAGCCCCGTCGCCGGCGGCTTGGAGCCTAAGCGGTCATCCGGTCGTCAAATATCACCACACCAATGTCGTCTTCCTCTGCCCGCCGCCTGTTCCTGTCTTCTTAGAAAAAGACAAAGGACCGCACGACGACATTCTTGCGGCAGCGGGCGTCGATTGGCACGGTCGGGTCGATACAGGCCGTATGGAAAGACCAGCGCGAGACGGAGCCGTCGGTGACGGAGTCATAGCATTTGAGCATCGAGACCTCGGTCGGCTTCTGCCGGGGGAACCAGTACCACTCGTGGTCGGTGCGGTAGGTGAAGCGGGTGGTCTCGCCGACGCGGTCGTCGTAGATTCGGTAGTTGTTGATGTACGGCTGATCCGCGAAGGAGGGCCAGGCGCAGAGCACAAACGGGAACTGCTCGACGGTCTCGATCGGCTTGGCGAGGTTGATCGACATGAACCGCCGCGACATCTTCCTGTCGGCTTCTTCCTCCGTGTAGTGCTGCGTGCGACCGAAGTTCCGCAGGTTCCTGGTGAGCAGCTCGCGACAGCGCACACGGCCGCTGTTATCGTTCAGGTCGTTGTGCACAAGGTTGGCGTAATTGGCGTTCACACCCGGGTTGTTGCTGTCCTGGTCTTCCGTGCGGTCGCCCGCGTAGTCCTTGTCGAAGACGTCATGGTTGTAGACCAATGCATCGGACGCGTCCGGAAAGAAATCGAGCAGGAGCTTCTCGATCTCCGGGTAGTACACGCGCTCCACCTCCGCCGCATCGTAGATGTTCGTGCACTTGGATTCGAGGTGCGCCAAGGAAAGGCCGAGCCGGTCCATGCATTCGGGGCTCTCAGGCGAGAGGCCCGGGTAGTACTCGCCGATGCGCCGCGCATCGCGCAGCACCTGCGGGAAATAGAGGTCCCGCCGCCGGTTGCCCTGCTCGTTCGTACGCAGGATCGCCGCGATCTCGGCGCGCGCCGGGTCGCGCCAGATGGCGTTGGACGGCACCACGGAATAGGTGGGCCGCTCGTAGATCGTATAGGGCAGCGGCAGCGCCACACCGCCCGGCGGGGCTTTGATGCTGTTCGACTCGCGGATGTATTTCACACATTCGTCGTAGTCGCGGAACCCGAGGCCCCATTTGGTCTTGATCGGGCCCGCTGGTGCCTTGGCGATCATGTCGATAACGCGTTGGGCCTCGCCCTCGGTGATCTCCGCGAGCGCGTCCTGGATCGCCGCGGCGGTTCCCGCATCGCCGTCCCGGTCGAACGACGTGTAGGACAGGCCGCCGTGCGCCGCGATGGGCGGCGGCTGCCCTTCCGTGCGCTGGAGCGGCGGCACATAGGCCGACGAAGCTCTCTGAGTGTCCGCGACCTTGTTGTCGGCGACATCAAGCGGGCTCATGGCACACCTCCCACTATTCCAGCCTCACCGTGGCACACAGAGCCTGAGTTTTCCAGACCATGATTTTCCGGTCACGCGGACGTGCGCTGCGCCTGCCGCGCAAACGCCGAGCGCCTTCCACCTGAAAAATATCATCGAGATCTGTCCCGTGTGTGGCCCGCCGCAACCGCCCGTGACATCGGCCTCGAATGACCCCTTTGGAGCGATTGTGTTGAAAAGTAGGGGTTGCGCGGGCTCGGGGTGGCTGATTCACTCTGGTCGTTGGGGCTGGGGTGAAGTCGATGATGGGGGAACGACGCGTCCGGCAGAACGCTCTGTTTTGCGAGTTTTCGCTCGAAGATCATGTGCCCGAGGGGCCCCTTCTGCGGTCGATCGACAGGTTCGTGGAACTCGACGGGTTGAGGCGGGAGCTGGCGCCATTTTACAGCGGGAAAGGCCGGCCCTCGATCGACCCGGAGCTGCTGATCCGGATGCTGATCGTCGGCTATTGTTTCGGCATCCGCTCGGAACGGCGACTGTGCGAGGAAGTCCACCTGAACCTGGCGTACCGCTGGTTCTGCAGCCTCGGCCTGACCGGCGAAGTGCCCGACCACTCGAGCTTCTCGAAGAACCGGCATGGTCGCTTCCGCGACAGCGACCTGCTGCGCCGCTTGTTCGAAACCGTGCTGCAACGCTGCATCGAGGAGGGCCTGGTTAGGCGGCGAAGGCTTCGCCGTCGATGCCAGTTTGATCCATGCCGACGCCGGTGACCGCAACCGAGTTCGAGGGTGGCGCGGGCCTGCCGCCGGCCGCGCGGTCGAGGAGCATCTCGCCGTCCTCGACGATGCCGCGTTCGGCGCGGCGAGCGAGGTCACGCCGAAGTTCATCGCGCCGAGCGACCCGGCGACGCGATGGACCGCGGCGCATCGCGGGCCGGCGTTTTTCGCCTATTCTGCCAACTACCTGATCGACGTTGACCACGCCATCATCGTCAACGTCGAGGCGACGACGGCAATCCGGCAAGCGGAAACGCTCGCGGCCAGGCGAATGGTCGAGCGCTCGATGGAGTGCTTCGATCTCTATCCCGAGCGCCTCATCGGCGACACCGCCTATGGAACAGCCGAGATGCTGAACCGGCTGGTCAATGAGCACGGGATCGAGCCGCACATCCCGGTGTTCGACAAATCCCGGCATACCGACGGCACCTTCTCGCGCGACGACTTCACCTACGACCACAGGCGAGACTGCTACATCTGCCCGGCCGGGAAGGAACTCAGGCAGCGGCAAAAGATCTATCCAGTGCCGCGCCCGCTCGTCGATCGGAACGGCATGATGCGCTACGCTGATGCTCGGGTTCGGGCGGATCGGGATCAGGTCTGCCTGCGGCCGCATCTCGTAGCCGGCCCGCCCCAGCGCCGCGACGATGTGCTGTGCGATCGTCCTGGGGAGGGGGGCGGGTAACACGGTCGGGTCAAGCGACATGACCACAAATGCTTGGTTGATGGGCCAGGCGCAGCCGCCGACGCCGAAAAAACGAAAATTCGGCTCAAGTGTGAGGCAGTTCACAAGCGATTCCCGGCGAGCGCGGTATCGTGATTGCGGGTCGAGGCGAGCATCACGCAGCACATCACCAGCGGATCATCGCACTGCCACTCGATCATCAGCACCATCCGCTGCTGGGAGGGAAGCATGCAAGGAGCGCGCTATCGCGCCGTGGCCGCTGTCAGGTCAGAGCCATGGCGTTCGCCGCCGCCGGAAGCGGCACGTACGATAAGGTCGCGGCTATACGCCGCGAGCGCCGCGGTCGCGGGCCTGATCCGCACGTGGCGGGAGCGGGAACAATTGCGGCGCGAGCTGGCGTCAATGTCGCAGCGCGACTTCGGCGATGTCGCGGTGCCTGTCGGAGCCGTCAGGGACGAGGCGAGGCGCTGGCCGTGGCAAAAGGTCAGCCTCGGCAACGACGCGCCAGAGCGGCGACAAATAGCTACCAATCTGCCGCTTCGGGCAAACGAGGCGGCGCTTGAAGGACTTGAAGGCGGTCAATCATGACGACGATCGACGCGATGGGCTATTTCGCGGCCAGCCTGGTGCTCGCGACGTTTTGCGCCAAACGGATGGTGTCATTGCGCGCGCTGGCGATCGCCAGCAACGTGGCCTTCATCGCCTATGGGTTATCGGCCGATCTGTGGCCCATCGTGCTGCTCCACGTGACGATGCTGCCTCTCAACATCATGCGCCTGCGCGAGGCACTCGCTGGCGGCTGGCCGGCAATGCCGCAACAATGGTCCGGCGCCGTGGCGCCGGCGCGGGTGCCGGCAGTAGCGGTACGGCGCCGGGTCGAGTGACGCTGCGTCGCCCGCGCGGGCCATCGAGACTCGCCCGGGGCTGGTCGGCGTGTCCGCATGCCCCGCATGCGACCGCCCAATTACTGTGCCGCGCCGGGGTTCGAGCGCGCCGGACTGCGCCGACGTGAGCCCGAATTGATCCACCGCAAGCGACCCATTGGACCGCCGGCATGACCACGATTTAACCGCGAGGTTCGACCCTGAGCCGCCGTTCACGACCACACGCAGTTGTAGTCGGGTCAACCAAAGGCAGACATTCAACGCGCCGCCTCCGCCGCGGTCGCACGATCGGCGCGCGGCAATCGGACCGTAAACTCGGTGAACTCGCCTACCCGGCTGTCAACCTCGATCGTGCCGCCATGCTGCTGGGTCACGATGTCGTAGCTGATCGAGAGGCCCAGCCCGGTGCCCTCGCCGGAGGCTTGGTCGTGAAGAACGGCTGGAAGAGCTTGTCCTTGATGTCGGACGGGATGCCGGTGCCATTGTCGCGCACTTTGACCTCGATCGCCTCGCCGAGATCGCGGGTGGCCACCGAGAGGGTGGGCGGGAACGATCCTTTGCCGTTCTCCTGCGCACGTTTGGTGGCAGCGTAAAAGTAAAAGCCGTTGCCAATGATGTTAGAGCGGAATCCGCTCAGGTTCGAGCGTAGCCGGAATTGGCAAAGAAGTTGGCGCATTCCTGCGGCTGGAACAGGTCAATCAGTTTCCCGATGCGTGGCCACAGGGTGTCGATCGAGCGCTCCTGGGCTTTGCGCAGGTGGGCTTTGAGTTTGGCGATGGCCTGCTCGATCGGGTTGAGGTCGGGCGAGTAGGGCGGCAGGTAGCGCAGTTCGGCACCGGCCGCCTCGATGATCTGGCGCACCGCGGCGTTCTTGTGCGCCGGCAGGTTGTCCATGACGACGATATCGCCGGGCGCAGGGTGGGAATGAGGCATTGCCGCAGGTACTCGGTGAAGATCGCGCGGGTCATGGCGCGATCGATGACAAAGGGCGCGGTGATCGCGTCGTGGCGCAACCCGGCCAGGAAGGTCATCGTCTTCCAATGCCCCCATGGCACCCCGCCGACGACCCGGCTTCCCCTCCTGGCGCACCCGCGCAGCCGCGCCATATTGGTGGCGGTGCCGGTTTCATCGAGGAAGACCAGCCGCGCCGGATCGAGGGCGGGTTGCGCCTCCTTCCAGGCGACGCGCGCGGCAGCAACGTCAGGCCGCTCTTGCCCGCTGGCGTGCACGGTTTTTTTAAAGCTGATGCCCTCGGCGGCGAAGAACCGCCACACCGTCCCGTAGCCGACATGCAGGCCCCGATCGGCCAGCTCGCCGCGGATCTCTTCCAGCGTCAGATCCGGAACCGCCGCGATCCGCGCCAGCAGCCAGGCCCGCTCGCCTTTCAGGCGCGAGCTGCGATCACCGCCCATCGGCTTGGCGGCAAGCCGGCCGCTCGCATGCCAAACCGCAACCCAATCAACAACCGTGGCGATCCCCACCCCAAACACCGACGCCGCGCGGCGTCGCGACAAGCCACTCTCAACCGCTCGAACCACCCGCTCCCGCAAATCCCGCGAATATGGTCGTGCCATGCATGCTGGCCCCCATCCCCAGCCAGCAGCTTGAGACCCCATGTCAGGGAAGGAGCGAGTGGCTCGTCTCGCTGCATGCCAGCATCGAGGGTCGATTGGCTGGGCCGATCAGAGCCTCAGGCATGGGAGACGAGCAGGTGATGGCGCGACGTGACCGGCTCGAGCAACAAATGATTGCGCTGGTCCCCAGTTGGTCGCTGCAGCCGGTCGTTGCCGCCCTTCAGGCATTGCGCGGCGTCGCCCTGGTCGCGGCGATCATCCTGGCGGCCGAGATCGGCGACTTCCGCCGCTTCGCCAACCCGCGCCAGCTGATGGCCTGGCTTGGCCTGGTGCCCCGCGAGCATTCCTCCGGCGCCAGCACCAGCCGGGGTGCGATCACCAAGGCCGGCAACGGCCGCGCCCGGCGCCTGTTGATCGAGAGCGCCTGGACCTACCGATTGCCGGCGCGCATCGCCGCGGGGCTGCCGGCGCGCAGCGCGGCCCTCCCCGAAACGGTGAAAGCGATCGCCTGGAAAGCGCAGGTCCGGCTCTGTGCCCGCTACCGGCGGCTCCGGTGCGCCGGCAAGCCCACCAATGTCGTCACTGTCGCCATCGCCCGTGAGCTCGCCGCCTTCGCCTGGGCCATCGCGATCACCGTCATGCCGGCACCGCAGACCGCCTGAACCGTCCGCTTCACCTCGCCAAACACAACAGGAAAACCGCCACAACCCAACATCATTGCTGTGCACCGCTGGGCGCGACGGCCGGTCAGGGCAATCCTCGATGTGGTTCAGCGAGCCCATGGCATTCGCGCCGTTTGAGACAGAGGAAGGCCCGAGACGAACCACGGTCCTGCGGTACCCAACCCGCGCATCAGAGTCTGGTCAACCGTCGTCTCTCGTCGCCGCGTCCAGCCGTGCACAGCCCGTCAACACCTCGCGCTGACAGCAGCGAACCGCCAAGCGCGCTCCGGCCCTGGAAAACGGACATGACAATCACAATTCAGCGCCTCGGGGAATCCCCTTTCCCGATTCCTCCAGTTCGGATTTTGCTCTAGCCCGCATCGGGCGCGCTGCTCAGGCACCGTCCGACGCTGCCGAGGCGTCGTGCCGGTTCCCGCCATTTTGCGGCAGCTCTTCCCGCTCGCCGGCCGCATCCAGGCTGGCCGAGCGCCGGCGCTGCGCGACTTCGGTGCGGATGCCGGTGCCAGCCAGCAGCATCTCGATGGTGAACGCAACGATGGCGCCAAGCGCGGAGACGACGGCGAGCCCGAAGAGGGCGAACAGCACGGAGGCGATCGCTGCCTCGCGCAACGCACCGACGAAGAGCGCGAGGACCGCGGCGCAGGTTGCCGCCCCGCCGATCGCGCCGAGGACCACCGCCACATCGAGCGCGACCGATCGCCGATGCAAATGCGCCAATTGCGCAGACAGCGCCGCGGCTTGCGCGGCATCGGCGCCGTCGAGCGCCTTGGCTACCGCATCGACGCGATCGGCGACCCGCGCGAGGCGCGTCGAGAACACGTTGAGCAGCGTCGCG
Organism: uncultured Alphaproteobacteria bacterium; assembly: GCA_963789255.1. Classification (GTDB taxonomy): domain Bacteria; phylum Pseudomonadota; class Alphaproteobacteria; order ATCC43930; family CGMCC-115725; genus DATARH01. The sequence continues at coordinate 1,769,982 of CAWBJW010000002.1, forward strand.
ATACCGGACAGCAGAAAGACCGGCGCCAGCGCCACCTGGATGATGTGGGCAACGGTGTCGAGGGCCGCCCCGGTATTGTCGATACCAAACATCGGCGGCACCTCGAAATGGCTGCCCTGCCATCATCGCGGAAGCGAGCGGCGGGGACCGTTGTCTCGCACGTTTCCAGCCCGGCACGGAACCGGATAGGCGCGCAACGCCGGCCTCCCTCGACGTGTCGCCGGCATGCGGTTGCGAAGCGCCGCGCAACCGCCATATCAAGCACATCGGATCGGGAGAAAACCGTAACATCAATATCATGGATGGGTGGCCGAGCGGTTGAAGGCACCGGTCTTGAAAACCGGCAGGGGCGCAAGCTCCTCGTGGGTTCGAATCCCACCCCATCCGCCACCTACCCGTCCACGCTCATCCACGATTGTCGCAGAATGCCGCAGAAAAGCTGGGTTAATTCCGCCGCGTTGTCCACGCCCATCCACGCTTGACCATCGGAATCCACGGCTCTATGATGGGTAAGATGATGGGCAAAAGGGTAGGCGAATGCCAAGGAAAGCCGCCGGGCTGACGGCGCGACAGGTTCAAACACAAAAGGTGCCGGGGCTCTTTGCCGATGGTGGCGGGCTCTATCTTCAAGTCGCCCCGACCGGCGCGAAGACCTGGATCTTCCGGTTTCAGCTCGCCGGCCGGCGGCGCGACATGGGGTTAGGGTCCGCAGGCGTCTACTCGCTCGCCGAGGCGCGCCAGAAGGCCGTCGAACGCCCGGCGGCTGGTGGCGGAGGCAATCGACCCGATCGAGCATCGGGCGGGCCAGGCTGCCGCAGGGGCTCTCGCGGCCGTCAAGGCGATGACGTTCCGGGCATGCGCCGATCAGTACATCAGCTCGCACCGGGCCGGCTGGCGCAACCCAAAGCACGCCGCGCAATGGCCGGCGACGCTCAGCACCTATGTCTACCCATCATTCGGCGCCTTGCCGGTGCAAGCGGTCGATGTCGGGCTCGTCATGATGGCGGTCGAGCCGATATGGGCGACCAAGCCCGAAACAGCGGGGCGGGTCCGCGGCCGGATCGAAAGCATCCTCGATTGGGCGACGGCGCGCGGCTACCGGCAAGGCGAGAATCCGGCCCGCTGGCGCGGCCATCTTGAGAACCTGTTGCCCGCACGATCGAAGGTCCGCAGGGTCGAGCACCATGCGGCGCTGCCCTATCCCGAGATAGGCGCCTTCGTGATCGAGCTGCGGCAGCAAGAGGGCGTTGCCGCCCGCGCGCTCGAATTCGCCATCCTGACCGCGGCGCGGACGGGCGAAGTCATCGGCGCCCGATGGGATGAAATCAATATCGCCGCGCGCTTGTGGACGATCCCGGCCGAGCGCATGAAAGCCGCCAAGGAACATCGCGTGCCGCTGTCCGATGCGGCGCTGGCGATCGTCAACGCGATGGCCGCGATCCGCACCGGCGATCACGTCTTCCCCGGCGGCAGGGCCGGCCGGCCGATCAGCAACATGGCGATGCTGATGCTGCTGCGGCGCATGGGCCGCGGCGATCTGACCGCGCATGGCTTCCGGTCGAGCTTTCGCGATTGGGCGGCCGAGCGCACCGGCTTCCCCGCCGAAGTTGCCGAAATGGCGCTGGCCCATGCCGTCGCCGACAAGGTGGAGGCGGCCTACCGGCGCGGCGATCTATTCGAGAAGCGCCGCCAGCTCGCCGAGGCATGGGCGAAGTTCTGCGGTGCGCCAACGGCCGAGGGCCGCGTCGTGCCGATACGTGCGAGCGGCCCGCTCAAGTAGAGCGACGGGGATGGCCGGCCAGCCGAGAAAGCGCGGACACCGCACCGCGTTTCCCGCCAACAGCGCTGCGGCGTAGCTGACGGAGGCGCGGCAATGACTGACGATGCGGCCGGCCAACTCTGGTTCGGCATAGCATACGAAATCGGACGTGGCAGACACCCGAACAGGGGTGACGTGATTGCCGCGCTCCGCCTCGGCGATCAGCGGCCGTTGCCCGCCGACGTGCAGCTTCACATCGCCCGGATGCTGGCGGGTGAAATCGACCGGCGCGGAGCGCCGAAGCACAATTACCAGCGCAAACAACTGACCGCATATTATTTGGTGCGACGCGTGGATCGATGGCACCGGATTTTTAGGGATCGCAACCGCCTGAACGCCCCACAAACGGAAGCATTCAAGAGGGTGGCGGCCGAGTACAAATGGAAAGATTCGGCCACCGCTGAACGAAAATACCGTGCGGCACATGCTGAATTATTGAAGCTTGGTCTTGCGGTGAAGGCCACTGACTGGTGGGTGAGGCGGACCTTGCAGAAATACCAATGGCCGCCGTTCGGCCCTGGCAAAAAGCGAGCGGATTTTTCGTCACCCTGACGGAAAAGAATTTGTTATCCGTCACGTAGATAGTGGCCCGATCGTGTGACATCTAGTTGTCCACCTAAACGAAGGTGGATGCACATGCGCCAACGTGACAATGAGGTTCAACAGGCCGTCGCGAAATGCGGCTGGCGCGTGGCCGAATGGTCCCGCGCGGTCGGTTGCAGCCGCAGCTACGTTTACCTCTTGATCGGTTCCGGCGTGCTCGACACTTGCAAGGTCGGCGCGATGCGGATCATTCGGACGGCGCCAAGCGATTTCTTGGCGCGCCGTGAGGCCGCCTGATGCGCCGGCTCGATCGGGGGCGAGGGCCGCCCGAGAATCGAGAAAGCCGCCCGGCGGACACCGGCGCGGCTCTCGAAACACCTCAGGCTGACATCGGAACCAATACCACCACAACACAACGGCAGCAAGCCCGGCATTCGAGCCCGGCGCCGCCTGATCCCGTCGTGGTGTTCCCTGACATGAGTCCGCTCGACAGGCCGCTCATGATCACAAAGGCGCTCCCATGGCTGAAGCTGGCGCGGTTCGGCGATCTGCTGTCGCCTAAGGGATCGCTCAGACATGACCGCAACGTGCTCACCATCGATGGCGCGCATTGAAGCTGACGGGCTTTTCCTGTCGGTGGCTAACCGGGGAGCCGGCCGATGACCGATCGCAAATATGCGCCACACCCCAGCATGAATCCGCTCGACCGCCGGCTCACGATCACGCTGTTCACGGACGCTAAGGCACTCGTGAAAAAGGAGGTGCGGGTATCACTCAGACGGCTCGCGGACATCATCAGGAAGCGCTCGGCGCCGTCGAAAGAGAAGCTGCCCTGGCTCAAGCTGGCGGCGTTCGGCGACAAGTGCACCATCCCCGCCATGTGCCTGCGGAACAGCGCCAACATGCTGTGGATCGACGGCATCAAGATCGACTACGACGGCGAGGTGGTTTCCATGCGCGAGGGCGCCGAGCTGTTCCGAAAGGCGGGCGTCGCCGCGGAACTCTACACCTCGCCCTCGAACACGCCGGCCAAGCCCCGCTGGCGCGTCCTGCTGCCTACGTCGGGTCCGCTGTCCCCGGAGGAGCGCGAGGGGCTGGTGGCGCTCGCCTTCGGCGTCCTGGGCGGCATCGCCAACGGCGAGTCGTTCACCCGCTCCCAGGCGTACTACTGGGGCGCGGTCGAGGGCAACCCGCACCATGCGGTGATACTGGTCGATGGCGTGTACATCGACAAGGCCAGCCTCGATATCGTGCCGCTCGGCAAAGGCGGCGTTCGTTGGGAGGAGCCCGAGCCCGAGCCCGAGCCCGACGACGACGAGCCGCAAGCCGACCCCGATTGGGCGCGGATCGACTCGGCGCTGGCCGCGATCCCAATCGACTGCCGCGCGGATCGCGAGGGCTATTACCGGCCAATCGGGATGGCGCTCCACCACGAGGATCGCGGCGGCGAGGAAGGCTACGCGCGGTGGGATGCGTGGGCGATGGGCGACGACCTGGGAGTCACGCCACACAACTACGTCAGCCCGGCCGACACGCGCTACACCTGGAAATCGTTTCGGAGATCGGGCGCGAATCCCCTCAAAATAGCCACCCTCTACTACCTTGCCAAACGGCACGGTTGGAGCTTCGCGGCGGAATCCGAACCGCCGGACGGCGCCGCGCTCAGCGCCGCTCAGTGGTTGGCGCGCGACATACCGGAGCCCGACTTTCTGGTGGGCCAGCTGATGCACACGGCGAGCCGGGTACAGGTAGCGGGGCCGACCGGAATCGGGAAAACGCTGGTCCTGTTGGATATGGCTTGCGCCACGGCCGAAGGGGTCGATTTCCTCCATTGGAAGGGCGGCGGCAAGCGGCGTAGGGTCCTCTACATCGACGGCGAAATGTCGCCGCGGCTGATGAAACGCCGGATTGCCGATGCCTGCCGCCGGACGGGGGCGACTCCAGAGGGGTTGTTGATCCTCAGCCGCGACGATCATCCCGACATGCCGCCCCTCAACACCAAACCCGGCCAGAAGTGGGTCGACAAGCTGGCGGACGGGTACGACGTGATTTTCTTCGACAACCTACAGGCGTTGACCGCGGGCAATCTGCGCGAAACCGATGTTTGGGAGGCGATCAAGCCCTGGGCGCAAGACTTGTCGCGTCGCTCGATCTGCCAAGTGTGGGTTAACCATACCGGGCTCGACGAAACGCACGCCTACGGCGACAGCACGAAGCAGTGGGGGCTCGAAACCTGCATCCTTTTGGGGCGCGCCGACGAAAAGGATGTTGCGTCGTTCAAGCTAAAGTTCACCAAGGCGCGGGAGCGCACCCCGGAGAACCGGGCCGATTTCAGATCAATCACCTACACGCTGTCGGGCGATGCCTGGGTGCCAGGGGAGAGGGGAGGGTATGGAGAGAAGCTGCCGCCGAGCGAGGCGTGCGCCCTCAAGATCCTCCGCGAGCTGTGCGGCGAAAGCAACAATACAACCACGAGCGCGTGGCGGGAGGCGTGCGTCAAATCCAACCAACTGTCGGGAAGCGACGATCCGGAAGCTCATAAACGGGCTTTTCGGCGGGCGCGCGTGGAGCTGGTCCGGCGCCAGTTGATTACCGTCGATGACAGAGAGATTGTATATCCGTTTGGTTCATACGAGGGGGATTTATGAGGGCGGACAAGGCGGACAATCCGCGGACAGTCCGGATTGTCCGCCCCGGCAAAAGTGGCAGAAAGTGGCGGACGGACCGGACAAAACCCTAAGGGGTTGTCCGCTGTCCGCCCCTGCCATGCCCCACCCCTTACGTTGAGAAAAATTATAGGCCGAGAGAATTTTTGTGTACGTGTGCGGCGATCGGGTATACCCCATGGAGACGAGAGCTGGCGCTTGGTAAACTCGACCAGCCCCGATTTTTCCATACCATGGAAGATAACTTAGTTTCTCCGGGTCCTTCTTCCAAGAAAATCGCCTATGCGGGAGGCGCAGAGCCCAACAAAAACAGTGTTCCGCGCGCATCTAAGGCTCTCTTTGGGCATCATCTCAGAATCGTTGCCCCAATTGATGGCGCGCTATTTGATCCCATTCCCCGATCGTTGCGCCCGGCTTTAACTCGAAACGCGTAAACACCGGCACGGTGCCAGGGCTGCCCGTGCCGTAACATCACTGAGCGGCGGAGAACATAGGCGAATGACCTTCACCTATACACTTTTCCAGCAGCTTCCTTGCCGCGCATGCTGTAAGTGACGGAATTCCAGAAAGCGGCTTCCCTGTCTAGCTGCTCCTGCGCCCGCTTTTCCACGGCGTTCGACGTGCGCGTTCAAAAAAAATGGGGTAATTATACCTTTGCCAACCCTTGACGACTTGTCGTCTACTAGTCATGATGCCTTATGTTTGATGGCATGTCGGGATTAGAAGCCGAAGGCGACGAAATTGTAACGGCGGAAATGCGACGCGCAGGTGCGGCGGTAATCGAGGATTTTTGTGAGGCTATGGCTTCCGAGCAGTTGGCCGAGGCGGTTTATATTGCCATGGCACGGCAACTTGCGATTGGAGGTATGCCAGAGCATCCGGCGGCACTCGGCCGCCGCTCGCCGTCAACGCTAGCGTCAAGCCGCAGACGGCGCGTTGTGCGTCGGTTGCCATAGCGTCGAGCATGGGAGGATCGACCTCAAAAGTGCGCAATTTATCCGCGGTGTGGGCGACACGCTGATTGGAGACTACAAGAGCGTTGCGGCGATGATCGTAAACCGCCCCATAATGCAAGATATCATCGCGCATTGAGGTAAGAAGTCCAATATGGTCGAAATAGGGTTTAAAGCTCGATTTGAGCGCCTGCCTGTCAGTGGCGTCCAAAATGCGATTTATGTAATCGATCGCGCCTTTTACGCGGGTTCCCGAATGTACGGATTTCCCTACTTTGTCAGTCACGCCAGAGACATTGATTAGCACGATCAACGTCGTGTTTTCGAGGACCGAATATTGATGCAGAAAGCGACCCAGAGAGACATAAAACGGGACGGTAACCTTTTGGTAATTCAGGAGGTTCGCTAGGTGAGTGTTTTCGTCGAGTGGTTCCACGGGTTCGCTCCTAGATCGGGTGGCACCATCTAGGATAGCGGAGAGGCGGGGTCGGGTGTGAATATCCGGCCCCGCCATGCTAGATTGAGGGCATGAAAGGCATGAAAACCACCAAGCCAGAGCCTCAGCTTGACAAGATCGAGCTTGTGCCCGATGCGACGGAACGCCTAGAGCGTGCCGTCAAACAGGCCTTTCGACAGCCAACTGCCGAGTGCCGGTAAGCCCCGCCGAACCGCGCCGATCAAGCCAAAGCGTCCGCGGAGTGAACGGCGAGGCTCGCGCCGTGCGGGATTGCCGGGCGCCCTCGCTTCTCAGCAACGACTCGGCTGCAAATGACGGTCTTTCGCCATTTACCCAAACTGCAAACGGTGGTATACAGTTTGTGTGATCGGCTCAGAGGCAGTGATGACGCAGGCAATCGCATATTTCCGGGTGTTGACCAAGCGGCAGGGTCGTTCCGGGCTCGGCATTGAAGCGCAGCGGGCGGCCGTTCTCCGCTTCGCCGAAGCCGAGGGGATCAACGTCATTGCCGAGCGCACCGAAATCGAAACGGGCAAGGGTGCCGACGCGCTTGAACGGCGCCCGGAGCTGGCTGCGGCGCTCGCGGACGCGAGGAAGGCGAAATGCCCGGTGCTGGTCGCGAAGCTCGACCGGCTGTCCCGCGACGTGCATTTCATCAGCGGCCTCATGAGCCACCGCGTGCCGTTCATCGTCGCCGAGCTGGGCGCCGACGCGGACCCGTTCATGCTCCACCTTTTCGCCGCGCTCGCCGAGAAAGAACGGACGCTGATATCAGCCCGGACCCGCGCGGCGCTCGCGGTAAAGAAGGCGCAAGGGGTGAAGCTCGGCAATCCCCGTAACATGCCCGAAGCCGCCGCGAAGGGGCGCGAGGCGCAGCGCTCCGGTGCCGATCAGTTCGCGGCGAACGTGCTGCCGGTCATCGAAAGCATCAAGGGGGCGGGCGCAACGAGCCTTGACGCCATCGCGAAGGCGCTCAACGCCCGCGGTATACGGACCGCGCGCGGCGGCCGGTGGCACTCGACAACCGTTCGCAACCTGATAGCCCGAAGCGTAAGGGTAGGCTGACAGGCGGGCAGCATACACCGGGGACGGGCGGGAGCCCCGCTGATCGCCTGGAAACCCCGCGCTTTGCGGCCAGGGGCTTGACAAGCGCTTTGCGTGTGACCTGATGCAACGATCAGCGGCGGAGAGAGAGTTCTTGCATGGCATACTTTCGCCTTTGGCGCCGGATTCGCATCGCCCCCGGTCTGACCGTCAACCTCAGCAAGCGCGGCCCCAGTGTCTCGGTCGGTGTACGCGGTGCCCATGTCACGCTCGGGCGGCGCGGGATACGGAAGACGGTTGGTATACCCGGCACGGGCATGTTCCTAACCGATCAGAAATCGTGGAAGGCGGCCGGTCCCTCCACTCACCGTGTGACGACGAGCGCCGAGCCGGGCGATCGGCTGGTGACCACGGGTTCCCGCGTAACGTGGGACGGGCACGATGTGAGGCGCGCCGACATGCCCGAGATCAAGGCATATGGTGCGAAACTATTGCAGGAAGCGGAGCAGGAAGCGGAGGAGTTGGAGCGTACCAACCCGACCGCAGCAGCCGAAGCCAGAGCGGTGATCCGCGCGTCCGCGAGCCAACTCTCTGTCGAGCCCAAGAAAAAAGGATGGGGCATCTTTTTGTTTGTGTTGTTCTGTCTTTGGGTCCTGGGTCACTTTGTGGGCGGGGCGCCGGATGACGTTTCGTCCGCCGTTTCGGATCAACCATCTTATGTCGGCCGTGACCTTAAAATTACCGGCGTCTGGAAGCGGACGCCCGATGCGCTAACCGTTAACGGCGATATCTTCAATAGCGGTATACAGCCGCGACGTGTGCCGCGGTTGCGGGTGAGCTTGCTTGATCGCAACAAGTACGATCTCCACGTATCGAAGGTGATCGAGCCCCCCGTAGAGCAACTGGCGGCCGGCGCGCACGCACACTTTAGCGTGGTATTCGAGCACCCGAGCATCGTCGCGCAGCAAGTTGCGGTGACGACCTTAACGTCGCAATAACCGGGTGTAAAGACGCGCGAAAGCGCGGCTCGGCCTGCCGCGGACCGCTCGTGCCGTCGCGGCCCGTGGGCGCCTGTGGGGCGAAGCGCGGCCGGGCGGCCTGCGGGAGGGGTCCGGCGCTTCGCTCGTGTACCGGCGCCCAGCGCGACCCGGCTATCGCCCGGCGCTTCCTCGCCAGCGCCATGCTCGGCTCGCGGCGAAGCCGAGCTGATACGCCCTCCCTTGCAAGATTGTGTCCCCGCCCACCGCGTTCCGGTGCACGACGTTGGGTAGCATGATGGGTAGAATGGCATAACGGCGTCAATAACCGCTATTTTGCTTGCATTACGGCGGACTCCCTCTCCGCCATATTGTCCATTCGCCCTGGCTACGAGACCAATTGCACGACCTCGCCGGCCGGGGTGCGGCCCTGGGCGCGGTACTGGCCGATTTTTTCGAACAGCGGCCGGTCCGAGCACAGATAGAGCACGGCGTCGCCGGGGCCCTTGTTGATGTGGCGGCGCCACAGGAAGTTCGGCACGACGAAGAGGTCGTTGGTCTGCCAGTCGAAATGCCGGCCGGCGATCTCGGTCGTGCCGGCGCCGTCGAGCACGATCGCGAAGGCGTTGGCGGTCTCGCGCTTCCAGCGCGTCGCCTCGCCCGGCCGCAACAGCTGGGCCGAATAGTCGAGGGTCGGAAACACCGCGGCCCCGGTCGCCGGGTTGATGAAACGCAGCGTGATCCCGTCGTAAGGATCGCCGGCCTCCGCGCGCAGCGCATCGAGCGCGGCGCGGATCACGCTCCCGCGATAGTGGAACACCGGGCTCGTGTCGTGGCCGATGCCGCGGGCATGCGAGACAAAGCCGGGCACCATGCCGCCCATGCCATAGAGCCTGGCCGAATAACCGTCGCCGTGCACCGGCTTCTGGGCGCGGGCATTGCCCTGGCGCTCGCCCGGGAAATCCTCGTCGATCCAGCTGCAATCGAGGAATTCCAACAGCGGGAAATCGAGGATGTCGGCCCAGATGACCGGCGTTGCCCCGTCATTGCCGTGGTCGTGCCAGGTGCCGTTCGGGGTGAGGATCAGATCGCCGCGCAAGGCCGCGCAGCGCTCGCCCTCGATCGTCGTGTAGCCGCCATTCTCGGAGAGGATTGTGCGGCTGGCATTCGGCGTGTGCATGTGCACCGGCGCAACGTCGCCGGGGTTATAGATCGACACCGCGCAGCGGATCGTGCTCGCCACCTGCAGCCGGCCGCCGAGACCGGGGTTGACCAGGAGGAATTGCTGGCGGTCGGCGAACTCGATCGGCGAAACATCGGCCGTGCGTGCGATCTCGGCGATGCGGCCGAGATAGGGGCTGATCTCACGCCAGCGCCAATGGTGCGGCGCCGCCTTCATCTGGTTGATGCCGACCCGGCCGGCCGCCAAGGCGCCGCCGGCTTGGAGACCGCTGTCCTTGAACCACGGGCGCTGAGAGGGCGCGTTGGCCTGGGTGCGCAGCCAGATGTGGAGATCCTCGGCCTCGGCGTTGAGCCGTTCCATCGCTGCGCGCGCCGCCGAGGGCAGGGTATGTGCGTCGGTCATCCGTTCCTCCCGGGCCGCAGCTTTTTCAAGGATGGCCGCGCTGGAAATTTCCGCGAGGATAGCACAGCCGGCCGCTATACTCGCGCTCGTCATGAGCGACTCATCTCCCCAAAGCGAGACCTTCGGCGAGTTTCCGGCTGAGGAGATAGCGCCGCGCGGCGCCGCGCCCTCGGCGCACATCGAGCCCCTCGACGAGGGCGCGATCGCCGCGTCTCTGGTGCGCATGGGCGTCATCGGCTCGCAGGAACGCCCCCGCGTTCGGCAGCTCGACGGCGGCGTCTCGTCGGAGATCTGGCTGATCGATGTGCCGGGCCGGCGCCTCTGCCTGAAGCGCGCCCTGCCGCAGCTCAGGGTGGCGCAGGTCTGGGAGGCGCCGGTCGTCCGCAACCGCCATGAATTCGCCTGGTTCCGGGTCGCCGGACGGGCTTGCCCGGACGCGGTTCCGCGGCTGATCGGGCAGGATTCGGCGGCCGGACTGTTCGTCATGGAGTATCTCGACCCGGCGATGTATCCGGTGTGGAAGAACCAGCTGCGCGACGGCCATGCCGATCCGGCGACCGCGGCGGCGGTCGCCGCGCGGCTCGCGCAGATCCATGGCGCCACCGCGGGCGACCATGAAATCGCCCGCATGTTCGCGACCGACGACAGCTTTTATGCGCTGCGCATCGAGCCCTACCTGATCGCAACGAGCCAGGCGCATCCCGATCTCGCCCGCGCCCTCGGGGGGCTGGCGCATGTCACGGCGCGCACGCATCTGGCGCTGGTCCACGGCAACGTCAGCCCGAAGAACATTCTGATCGGGCGGCGCGGTCCGGTCTTCATCGATGCCGAATGCGCCTGGTACGGCGATCCGGCCTTCGATCTCGCCTTTGTGCTCAACCACCTGCTGTTGAAATGCCTGTGGAACACCCGGGCGGTCACCCGCTTTCTCGCCGCGTTCGATCGGCTCGCCGAGACCTATCTCGGCGCGGTCGGCTGGGAATTGCGCGAGGAGATCGAGGCGCGCACGGCGCATCTGCTGCCGGGCCTGACCCTGGCGCGGATCGACGGCAAGTCGCCGGTCGAATATGTGACCTCGGAGCTCGACAAGGGGCGGGTGCGGCGGTTCGCGCGGGAATTGCTGCTGCATCCGGTCAACCGGCTTTACGCGGTGCGCGAGGCGTGGGCGGCGGCCCGCGTCGGGCTGTGAGCGATACCGGCATCGCCGCGGTGCATGGCCGCCGGGTCTGGGACTCGCGCGGCCGGCCCACCGTTGAAGCCGAACTGTACCTGGCCGGTGGCGCGGTCGGTCGCGCGATTGCGCCGGCCGGCGCCTCGATCGGTTCGTTCGAGGCGATCGAGCGGCGCGACGGTGGCGCGCGGCTCGGCGGCCGCGATGTGCAGGGTGCCGTCGCCGCGATCGACGGCGAGATCGCCCAAGCGCTGATCGGGCATGACGCGGCCGACCAGGCGGCGATCGATCGCATTCTGATCGAACTCGACGGGACCCCGCAGAAGAGCCGGCTCGGCGGCAATGCGCTGGTTGCGGTCTCGATGGCGGCGCTGCACGCAGCGGCATCGGCCTCTGGCAGGCCGCTTTACGCCCACCTGCTCGGCGATCGGGCCGAGGCAACAATCCCGCTGCCGGAAATCCAGATTTTCGGCGGCGGCGCCCATGCCGGACGGCGCGTCGATGTCCAGGATTTCATGATCGTGGCGCCGGCCGCGCAGTCCTTCGACCAAGCGCTCGAATGGACCGCGGAGGTCTATCGCGCGGCCGGCGAGATCATGGACGAGCGGGGGTTGTTGCACGGCGTGGCCGATGAAGGCGGCTTCTGGCCGGAATTCGACTCGAACGAGGGCGCGCTCGACGCGCTGATGCGGGCGATCGAGCGCGCCGGTTTCACCCCCGGCGAGGAGATTGCGCTGTCGCTCGACATCGCGGCCTCGCAATTTCACGAGGACGGGTATTACCGACTGGCGAGAGACGGGCGCACGCTCGATAGGGACGGCATGGCGGCGATGCTGATCGGCTGGCTCGACCGCTATCCGATCGTGTCGATCGAAGACCCGCTCGCCGAGGACGATGCCGAGGGGTTGCGGCGCTTCACCGCGGCGGTCGGCGAGCGGGTGCAGATCGTCGGCGACGATTTTCTCGTGACCAACGCCGCGCGGGTGCGCAAAGCGGCGGCGTCCGGCATGTGCAACGCCGTCCTCGTCAAGCCGAACCAGGCCGGCACGGTCAGCGAGGCGCGGGCGGCGCTCGATGCGGCGCGCGCGGCCGGCTGGGGCGCCATCATGTCGGCGCGCTCGGGCGAGAGCGAGGATGTGACGATCGTGCATCTCGCGGTCGGCTGGGGCGCCCTGCAGCTCAAGGTCGGCTCGTTTGCCCGCTCGGAGCGCATGGCGAAATGGAACGAGGGGTTGCGCATCGCCGAAGCCCTCGGCCCGCGCGCCCGCTTCGCCGGCGGCGAGCCGCTTAAATTGAACGATTATTCTCCCGGCGACAGATCCGCGCTAATGTTAGTCGTACACGATCGATACCGCACCAACCGAACTATCACAAAGCAGGCCGGGACACGGAATTTTGGATCATGCTTCAAATAGCACAGGAGGTAATCACCGGCGTCGTCGGCGCTCTTCTCCTCTCCGCCGTTGTCTTCTGTGGCGCCAGATCGCGCCTCCGGTGCTTCCTTCGCGTCCTTTGCGCTGAAATCTTTTTCTCATTGCCTTGCTGCCTCACCGTCTCATCATTGTGAATTTTCGCGAAGATAAACCGATGACCGACATCCGCAAAATCATCACCCTGCGCGAGGTGATCTTCTCGGAACTTGGGCGGGCGGCGGCGCGGCCGATTGTCCGCGCGGTCGGCATCGGGATCATCGACAACCCGTTTGCCGGCCGCGTTGTCGAGGATTTGCGCCCGCTCTTTGAGGCCGGCGCGGCGCTCGGCGAGAGGCTGATGCCGGAACTGGTGAAGCTCCTCGACGGGCCGGCGGTGTCGTACGGCAAAGCGGCAATCGTCGGCGTCGCCGGCGAGACGGAGCATGGCGCCGCCTGCGTCCACCCGATGCTGGGCCGGCCGATGCGCGCCGCGCTCGGCGGCGGCCAGGCACTGATCTCCTCGAACGTCAAGGTGGCGCCGCCCGGCGCGGCGATCGACGTGCCGCTCGGCCACAAGGACGATGCCTGGTCGTTCGCGCATTTCGACACGCTGACCGTGTCGGTCGCCGACGCGCCGCGGCCGCACGAGATCATGGTGATCATGGCGATCGCCGATGGCGGGCGGCTCAACAACCGCTGCGGCGCGGCCCCGATCCGCTGACAAAGTTCCACCTCTCCCCCGTGGCCGGGGCTCGGCCCGGCCACCCACGTCTTCAGCGGCGCCCATATTTAGCGGAACAAGGCGTGGACGGCCGGGACAAGCCCGGCCGAGGGGCTACAGCAACGCTGATCGGAGGCTCAGGCCAGCCGGATCTCGGCGGCCTCCGGTCCCTTGCGGCCCTCGGCGATATCGACGAGGACGCGCTGGCCTTCGTCGAGCCCCATCAGGCCGGCGCGCTGCAAGGCCGAGGCGTGCACGAACACGTCCTTGCCGCCGCCGTCGCGGACGATGAAGCCGAACCCCTTGGTGGCGTTGTACCACTTGACCGTGCCGGCCTCCTGGACGGTGGGTCCGATCGGACCTCGATCGGCCGATGGTCGGAACCCGCCGCCCATGCGCGGCGGCGGCGGGGCGCCCCCGGTGCTGGTGTCGACGCTTATCACCTCGGTGACCTGAGGCCCGCGCTGCCCCTGGGCGACGCGCACCTCGAGCGTGTCGCCGGGCTGGACCGAGGTGACCCCGTTGCGTCCCAGCACCGTCGCGTGCAGGAACGCGTCGCCGGTACCGTCGGAGAGCTCGACGAAGCCGAAACCCTTTTCCGATTTGAACCACTTGACGACGGCCCGAACGGCCGGGCCGGAGGGTTCCTCGAAGCGCGGCGTCCTGAACCGCGGGGCCGCGCCGAAATCGCGCGGCGGCGGCTCGAATTCCGGCTCGTCAAAACTGCGGCGGCGGCGTGGCCGAAAACTCCGATCCCTGTCCAAGTCCCGTGTCCTGGTCCTGATCTCGAACGCTGCCAAACCATCATGCCACAATTTGGCCGCTTGTGTGAACGGTGATCGTTGACCTTTGACACCCGCTACGCGCATCCGGGTATGCGTTCCCGGTATCGGCCGCGGCGGGCAACTCCGGTGCACCGCCGGCCGGCGCATTGGGTCTTGTTTTTGCACCCGCTCCGCGCGACTCTAATGTCCAGTCAGCGATCCTGGTCGATGAGGGAGAACAGCCGTGAACGATGTCGTAGGGCAGTTCAAATGGGTGGGGACCCGGCCGATTCGTCCGGACGGGGTGCCGAAGGTGACCGGCCGCGCGATGTACGGCGCGGATCTGGCGATGGCCGGCGCGCTGGTCGGCAAAATCCTGCGCTCGCCCCATGCCCATGCGCGCATCCGCTCGATCGACACATCAAAGGCGGCGGCATTGCCCGGGGTCAAGGCGGTGATCACCGCGCATGATTTTCCCGAGCAGAAATTCGAGTACATCGGGCCCGAGCGGGTCGCGGTCAATTTCTGGCATGTGACGCGCAATGTGATGGCGCGCGAGAAGGCGCTCTACGAGGGCCACGCCGTCGCTGCCGTCGCCGCGATCGACGCCGCGACCGCCGAAGAAGCGGCCGCGCTGATCGCGGTCGATTACGAGGTGCTGCCGCACGTCATCGATGTCGACGAGGCGATGCAGGCCGACGCGCCCCTCTTGTTCGAGGACATGCTGACGCGCGGGGTCGAGCCGGCGCCGACCAAACCCTCCAACATCTCGAAACGGCTCGAATTCAAGATCGGCGACCTCGACGCCGGATTTGCCCAGGCCGATGTCGTCATCGAGAAGGAGTTCAAGACCGCGGCGGTGCACCAGGCCTATATCGAGCCGCATGCCACGATCGCCCGCATCGACGCCGACGGCCAGGGCGAGATCTGGGCGTCGAGCCAGGGGCATTTCGTCGTCCGCGCGCTGACCGCGAAGCTGCTCGGGATGAATGTCGGCGATCTGCGGGTGACGCCCGCCGAGATCGGCGGCGGGTTCGGCGGCAAGACCGTGGTCTATCTCGAACCGGTCGCCGCCCTCTTGTCGAAAAAAACCGGGCGCCCGGTCAAGATCACGATGAGCCGCGACGAGGTGTTCAAGGCAACGGGGCCGACCTCGGGCTCGTCGATGCGGGTCAAGATGGGCGTGACCCGCGACGGCAAGATCACCGCGGCGGAGGGCACCTTCAAGTTCCAGGCCGGTGCCTTCCCGGGTTCGCCCGTGATGAATGCATGCCTGTGCGCCTTTGCACCCTACGCGATCGAGAACGCCCATTCGGTCGGCTACGATGTCGTGTGCAACCGGCCGAAATCGGCCGCCTACCGGGCGCCGGGCTCGCCGATCTCGGCCTTCGCGGTCGAGAGCGTCGTCGACATGCTGGCGAAAAAGATCGGCATGGACCCGCTCGAATTGCGCCTCAAGAACGCGGCAGGGGTCGGCACGCCGATGATCTATGGGCCGAAGCTCGCCCATGGCGGCTATGTCGAGACCCTCGAGGCATTGCTCAACCATCCCGCCTGGAAGGCGCCGCTGGGCAAGAACCAGGGGCGCGGCGTCGCTTCGGGGTACTGGTTCAACGGCGGCGGCGAATTCGAGCGCCAGCGTGCAGATCAACGCCGACGGCACGATCCTGGTCGCGACCGGCAGCCCCGATATCGGCGGCTCGCGCGCCTCGATGGCGCTGATGGCGGCCGAGACCTTCGGCGTCGATTACAGCCAAGTGCGCGCGATCGTCGCCGATACCGCCTCGATCGGCTACACCCATGTGACCGGCGGCTCGCGCGTCACCTTTGCGACCGGCATGGCCGTGGTCGACACCTGCAAGAAGCTCGTCGACGAGTTGCGCGCCCGCGCCGCGATGATCTGGGGCATCGATGATGTCGAGGGCGTCGTCTGGGAGGACGGCCACGCCAAGCCGGCGTCGAGCAATGTCGGCGATTTCAAGCCGCTGTCACTGAAGGAGATCGCCGGCAAGGCGGCCTTGACCGGCGGTCCCCTGACTGCGGCCGCCTCGGTCAATGCCGGTGGCCAGGCGCCCGGCTTTGCCAGCCAGTTCTGCGATGTCGAGGTCGATCCCGAGACCGGCAAGGTGACCGTGCTGCGCTTTGTCGCCGCCCAGGATGTCGGCCGAGCGATCCATCCGAGCTATGTCGAAGGGCAGATCCAGGGCGGCGTCACCCAGGGGATCGGCTGGGCGCTCAACGAGGAGTACATCTACGACCGCAAGGGGAACATGGATAATCCCGGTTTCCTCGATTACCGATGCCCGGTCGCCTCCGACGTGCCGATGATCGAGACGATCCTCGTCGAGGTGCCGAACCCGGCCCATCCCTACGGCGCCAAGGGCGTCGGCGAAGTCAACATCTGCCCGCCGATGGCGGCGATCGCCAATGCGATCGAGAACGCGATCCACCGGCGCCTGACCGAATTGCCGATGTCGCCGCCCAAGGTGCGCGCCGCCCTCGACCACGGCGCGGACTAGCCGACCGATGCGGGGTCGCTTGACGCCGCCCCGATCGGCGCCGGGCCGACCGGCGCCGGGACCGGCTCCGGCGACGATCGCGCGGGTCACGCTGTCGAGCGGCTTCAGCCGGCGCTACACCGCCGGCGTGCGGGAGTTCGAGATCGAGGCAACGAGCCTGAGGGGCGTCATCAAGGCGCTCGACGAGATGTATCCCGGGCTCGGCGAGCATCTCGAGGAGGAGACCACGGTTGCGATCGACGGCGCGATCCACGACCAGCCGGGCTACTTTCAGAAACTGCGGCAGGGCAGCGAGGTCTTCTTCATCCCCAAGCTCGAAGGCGGGTAGCCGCTGAAGCAAATCCGCCTCAACGCGTTCGAGATGAACTGTGTCGGGCATCAGTCGCCCGGGCTGTGGGCCCATCCGCGCGACCGCTCGGCGAGCTATACCGAGCTCGGATACTGGACCGGGTTGGCGCAAACCCTGGAGCGCGGCAGGTTCGACGGGATCTTTCTCGCCGACGTGCTCGGCGTCTACGACGTTTACGGCGGCTCGCCCGACGCCGCGCTGCGCCATGCCGTGCAGGTGCCGGTCAACGACCCGATGCTGCTGATCCCGGCGATGGCGGCGGCGACCGAACACCTCGGCTTCGGGGTCACCTGCACCCTGTCGTACGAGCCGCCCTATACGCTGGCCCGCCGCATGTCGACCCTGGATCACCTGACGAAAGGGCGGATCGGCTGGAACATCGTCACCGGCTATCTCGACAGCGCCGCCGCCGGCATGGGGCTTGGGGTGCAGGCGAGCCACGACCAGCGCTACGAGATCGCCGACGAATACATGGAGGTCGTCTACAAGCTGTGGGAAGGCAGCTGGGAAGAGGGTGCCGTGTTGCGCGACCGCGCGCGCCGCCTCTATGCCGATCCGGCGAAGATCCACCGGGTCCGCCACGAGGGGCGGTTTTACCGGGTCGATGCGATCCATCTCAGCGAACCCTCGCCGCAGCGCACCCCGGTCTTGTATCAGGCCGGCGCGTCGAGCAGCGGGCGCGCCTTTGCCGCGGCGCATGCCGAATGCATCTTCATCAACGGCCCGACCCCGCAAGTGGTTGCCGCCCAGGTCGCCGATCTGCGGCGCCGCGCCGCCGCCAACGGCCGCGATCCCGCCGACCTGTTGATCTTCACGCTCGCCACCGTGATCGCCGGACAGAGCGCGGCGGAAGCGCGCGACAAGCACGACGAGTACCGCCGCTACGCCGACCCAGAGGCCGCGCTCGCGCTGTTCTCGGGCTGGACCGGAGTTGATTTCTCGCGCTTCCGGCCCGACGACGAGTTGCGCTACAGCGAGACCGAGGCGATGCGTTCGGCGCTCGAATCGTTCACCTCGGCCGATCCGAACCGGATCTGGACCATCCGCGAACTGGCCGAGCATGTCGCGATCGGCGGCCGCGGACCGCTGTTCGTCGGCGCGCCTGGGGAGATCGCCGACACGCTGATCGACTGGGTCGAGAAGACCGATGTCGACGGCTTCAACCTGGCCTACGCGGTCACCCCCGAGAGCTTCGAGGATTTTGTCGATCTGGTCGTGCCGGAATTGACCAGGCGCGGCGTCTACAAGCGCGCTTACCGGCCGGGCACGTTGCGCGAGAAGCTGTTCGGCATCGGCCATGCCCGCCTCGCCGCGCCCCACCCGGCGGCGCGGTACCGGGTCGCGAATTGAGTCTTCAGGGCTGGCTGGTTGCCACTATCATTCTTTTGCCGCCGTCGTGCGTTGGCGCCTGCGCGATCCATGACGATCTTTTGGCCTCCAATTTCGACCGCCTCACAATTGGCATGCGGCGGCAGGAGGTTAAAAACGCGCTGGGGACGCCTCGCTATACCGAAAACTGCGCTTCACCGGGACCATTCAAACCATGGCAGCGCCCGGACTGTCTCGAAACGTACGTCTATCCTTCCTGGGGACAACCTCTCGTGCCGTCGGTCTGGGTTGTGTGGTTCGATGCCAACGGGCTCGCGATTGGCAAATATCACTTTGTCTCGTGGTGAGCTTCGTTTGACTTTCCAAGACCAAGAGATCGTAGGATGGGCTGAGCGTAGCGAAGCCCATCATTCGCCCCCGCAGCGGCATATTCGAAGGAGGCAAAGGGTTCGCAGAGGACGCGATGGGAGCATTACTTGTAACCAAGCGCATGCCCTAAAATCGAGAATTCTCTTCTCCGGGCGCAAAGCGCCCAATCATCAACCTCGGGCCTGCACCGGCCGACCCAGGAAATCTAACCCGCATCCGCCGAGGCCGGCTAGGCCGCGGCGGCGAGACCCACTGAGAACGTTGCCCTTTCGAGCACGGCGTATTTTACGGAAGTCCATTTCCGAGGTAATTCAAAATTCAAGAGGGCGAGTTTCCGCAGCCAAACCAAATTCGCGAACGCGAAGTTCAGAGAAGCTGCGGATTTCGGCTCGGCCGTGTTTGCCGGAGATGTCGAATTCAACGACTCAGAGTTTATCGGCGATGTTTCGTTCTCGAGGGCTAATTTTAACGACGATGCCCAGTTTCTCGGCGTAAGATTCAAGCAAAAGGCACACTTCGACCTGTCAAATTTCCTGAGAGCGAGCGAATTCTCGAAGGCATCTTTGAAGCAAACCTCGACTGGAGGGATGTCAACCCGAAGAAAGTGTCGTCGTTTTCCGGCGCGACACTTGACGGCGGCGTGCTGCTGACCCGCACGAGTGAGAGAGGCGAGGAGGAGCCTCATGCGCAGGCGCTCCTACTCGCGTTAGGGGCCACGGATCGGGAGGATGCGCTTCGCGCCCTCGAAGGCGGGGCGCTGAAGCTGAAGCTCGCAATGGAATGCGGGAGCGACAAGTTGCGAGAGCAACGCTTTTACCGTTTGGAGCTTCGCGCCCGGCGCAAGCAGGCTGGAACGCCGTGGACGGAGAAAGTCTTCTCCGGTCTCTATGGTGCCGTGGCAAGCTACGGCTTGAGCATCGGGCGCCCCATCATCCTCATATTCCTAACGGTGGCGGCGTTGGCTGCGGCATTTTACGGCTGGGATCGCGCCCTCGACGCGGCAGGAATAAATTGTGACCCCGTCGGCTCGGCGTGCAGGCCCTCGATTTCTCCTGGTCGAACGTGTTCAAGCCGTTTTCGGTGCTCTCGGCTCAGGAAAATCTACGCGCCCAAAATGCACTTGCGTTCCGCTTGCTCTATGACGAAGCAGGCGGCGTCGATATGACCGGTTTCTTCGTACGTGTCGTCTCGACGTTGCAATCGATATTGGCGGTTCTGCTGGCTTTCCTCACGGCGCTAGTGGTGAAAATCAGACGGACGAGTCCGGGAAAAGTGGTAGGACGCCGAGCGCCTCGGCCCGAATTCAGGGTTCCATCTGTCTGATTCTATCCACTAGTGGAGAGAATCTGACAATCGGAACCCTCAGTGACAGCCGCAGCCCCAGGAAAGCCGGGCGCCACGCGCGGATTCAAACGTCTGATTTTCACCACTAGCAAACCTCACGCCGCCCGCGCGTCCTCCAGCACCACCGCGGCGCATTTCTCGCCGATCATGATCGGGGGCGCGTTGGTGTTGCCGCCGGGGACTTGCGGCATGGTCGAGGCCCGCTGTTTGCCCGGGCCGAACACGCGCCAAGGCCGGATGCCCCGGGGGGCGGAGCTATGCGCCCCGCGCATCTTCAAGGATCATCGCGGCGCAGCGCTCGCCGATCATGATCGAGGGTGCGTTGGTGTTGCCGCCGGGAACCTGCGGCATGATCGAGGCGTCGGCGACGCGCAGCCCGGCGATGCCGTGGACCCTGAGCCGCGGATCGACGACGGCGTCGGCTTCGTGCCCCATCCGGCAGGTGCCGACCGGGTGCAGATTGGAGACGCCGCGCACGCGGATCTCCTCGGTGATCTCGGCGTCGCTTTGGACAGCCGGACCGGGGATCACCTCCTCGCCGATGAACGGCTGCAATGCCGGCTGCGCGGCGATCTTGCGGCTCAGCCTGGTGCCGTAGATCAGCGCCTGGAAATCATAGTCGCTGGCGAGAAAGTTGAACCGGATCGCCGGCGGCTCTGCCGGGTCGGCGCTCTTGATCCCCACCGTGCCGCGCCCCTCCGGGCGCAGATGCACCGGGCTCATCGTAAAGGCGGAAAACGGATGCGGCTTGATCCCGGTGCGCAGCCGCTCCATCGCGCTCCAGCCGAACATGTTTATTTGCAAATCCGGCTGTTCGAGGCGCGGGTCGCTGCGGACGAAGGCTCCGGCATAGATGCCGGCATTCGACAAATGGCCGGAGCGGCTCACCGCGTATTGCACGCCGGCCTGCACCTTGCGCATCGCGCTCATCGCCAGATCGTTGATCGTGACCGGCTGCGAGCAGCGCCAGACGAGGTAGGTGTTGAAATGGTCGTGCAGATGGGCGCCGACCCCGGGCATGTCGCGCACGACGGGCACGCCGCATTGCTGCAATAGCGCGGCGGGACCGAGCCCCGACAATTGCAGCAGCTGCGGCGAACCGTAGAACTCCGCCGGAAACGATGATCTCGCCGCGAGCCCGCGCCGTGACGAGGCCTTCGGGCGTGCGGTATTCGACGCCGACGGCGCGGCCATCCTCGATCAGGATGCGGGTCGCGAGCGCGTTGGTGGCGATCGTCAGGTTGCTGCGGCTCCTGGCCGGGCGCAGATAGGCGCGCGCCGCGCTCCAGCGCCGGCGGTTGCCGGTCGTCGTCTGGTAATAGCCGACGCCTTCCTGGCGGGCGCCGTTGAAATCGGGGTTGGCGGGGATGCCCGCCTCGACGGCGGCGGCAACCATCGCGTCGCCGAGCGGCGAGCGCACCGGGTTCGACACGCGCAATGGCCCGCCGACGCCGTGAAAATCATCGGCGCCGCGCTCCTGGTCTTCGGCCTTCTTGAAAAACGGCAGCACGTTTTCCCAATTCCAGCCTTCGCAGCCGCGCTGGCGCCAATTGTCGTAATCCGACGGCGTGCCACGCATGTAGACCATGCCGTTGATCGAGCTGGTGCCGCCCAGCACCTTGCCGCGCGGCTGGTAGAGCGTGCGGTTGTTGAGCTGGGCCTCGGGCTCGCTCTCGAACATCCAATTGACCCTGGGGTCGGTGTAGGTCTTGGTGTAGCCGAGCGGAATGTGGATCCACGGGTTGCGGTCGGGCGGCCCGGCTTCGAGGATCAGCACGCGGTGACGCCCGGATTCGCTGAGCCGCGCCGCGACCGGGCAGCCCGCCGAACCGGCGCCGGTGACGATGAAGTCGAACGTTTCTGCCACGCCTGTCACGCTCCGCCCCTCAGCTGCTGCGATGTGCCGCTCCTTTGGGCACGATAGCCAAAGCTTGGCGAATCGGGAAGGGTGCCGGCCGGTTCAGCTGTCGCCCATCCGCAGCGCCGCGATGAAGGCGGATTGCGGGATGTCAACCTTGCCGAACTGGCGCATCCGCTTTTTGCCTTCCTTCTGCTTTTCCAAAAGTTTGCGTTTGCGGGTCACATCGCCGCCATAGCATTTGGCAGTGACGTCCTTGCGCAAGGCCTTGACCGTCTCGCGCGCCACCACCCGGCCGCCGAGCGCCGCCTGGATCGCGATCTGGAACAGCTGGCGCGGGATCAAATCCTTCAAGCGCTCGCACAAGGCCCGGCCGCGGCGCTCGGCCTCGCTCTTGTGGACGATGACCGACAATGCGTCAACCGGCTCGCCATTAATGAGGATGTTCATCAGCACGAGGTCGCCCGCGGCGTAGCCGTCGAGCTGATAATCGAAGCTGGCATAGCCGCGGCTCACCGATTTGAGGCGGTCGTAGAAATCGAACACGACCTCGTTCAACGGCAGCCGGTAGACCACCATCGCGCGGTTGCCGGCATAGGTCAGGTCGAGCTGCGCTCCGCGCCGCTCTTCGCATAACGCGAGCACCGGGCCGAGATAGGCGTCGGGAACCAGCACCGTTGCCTTGATCCACGGCTCCTCGATATGGTCGATCCTCACGGGATCGGGCATGTCGGCCGGGTTGTGCAGATCTAATATGCGGCCGTTGGTCTGGTGCACCCGGTAGACGACCGAGGGCGCGGTCGCGATCAGATCGAGATCGAACTCTCGCGTCAGCCGCTCCTGGATGATCTCGAGGTGCAACAGCCCCAAGAACCCGCAGCGGAAGCCGAAGCCGAGCGCCGCCGAGGTCTCCGGATCGTAGATGAAGCTGGCATCGTTGAGGCGCAATTTGGCGAGGCTGTCGCGCAGCCGCTCGTAATCGGCCGAATCGGTCGGGAACAGCCCGCAGAACACCACCGGCTGCACCGGCTTGAAGCCGGGCAATGGCGCGGCGGCGGGGCGGCGGTCCTCGGTGATCGTATCGCCGACGCGGCAGTCGGCGACGGTCTTGATCCCGGCGGTGATGAAGCCGATCTCGCCCGGCCCCAATTCGGGGACCGCGACCCCCTTCGGGGTGAACACCCCGACCCGCTCGACGGCGTGCGACGCCCCGGTCGCCATCAGCCGGATCTTTTGCCCGACAACGAGCCTTCCGTCCCTGACCCGCACCAGGATGACGACGCCGAGATAAGGGTCGTACCAGCTGTCGACGAGCAATGCCTTGAGCGGCGCCTCGGCATCGCCCTGCGGCGGCGGCAACCGATGCACCAGGGCTTCGAGCACGTCCTCGATGCCGAGCCCGGTCTTGGCCGAGATCAAGAGCGCGTCCGCCGCGTCGATCCCGATCACATCCTCGATCTGTTCGCGGACCCGGTCGGGTTCGGCGGCGGGGAGGTCGATCTTGTTCAATATGGGCACGATCTCGTGCCCGGCGGCGACCGCCTGATAGACATTGGCGAGGGTCTGCGCCTCCACCCCCTGGCTGGCATCGACGACGAGCAGCGACCCCTCGCAGGCGGCGAGCGAGCGGCTGACCTCGTAGGCGAAGTCGACATGGCCCGGCGTGTCCATCAGGTTGAGGACGTAATCCTCGCCGTCGCGCGCCTGGTATTCGAGCCGGACCGCCTGCGCCTTGATCGTGATGCCGCGCTCGCGCTCCAATTCCATCGTGTCGAGCACCTGTTCACGCATCTCGCGCGCTTCGAGCCCGCCGCAGGCCTGGATCAGCCGGTCGGCGAGCGTCAACTTGCCGTGGTCGATATGGGCGATGATCGCGAAGTTGCGGATATGGCTGAGCGGCGTCATGACGTTCCAGCTGGGGCGCGTGGAACATAGGGTTGACCCCGCGCGGGATCAACGCGTCGGGGAAGCAGGCGCCGCAGCTTCCAGAAGCCACCTGGTCAAGGCTGCCCAATCCGATGGGCAATGCCAACTTCCCGGTTCCGCAATCGATTTCGCCGCGGCGAAAGCCATATACCATCGGAGGTAGTATAGCGTTCTGTTACTCAACCGAATTGATTCGGCAACGGCGACCAGGCGGTATAACGTCACTTGATTGGCGGTGATGACGAGCGGGCGCCGCCAGCCGGGCACGACGCGGCCTTTCGGCGCTTGCGCATGCTCTCGCCCGTATGGCGCCCGTCTGATGGAGGACATCATGCCGACGCCGGCGGTTTTGCGTAGGGCGTCGCGACGCGCTCGACAAGTTGCGAACGCAGAGTGCTGTATACACTTGAAGCGGGCGCTGGCGGGTCACGCGCTCGCTTTGGCCCAGCTCGCGGAGAAGATCGAGCGCGACGGCATTGGAGGCTATTCCGCCCTGATCGGCGTTGCGCGCCGGGCGTTGCCGATCACGCTGCTCGACGAGGCGATCGAATAGCCGGCAGACGGCGGGGCCGATCGGCGTTACACTTCGACGCACGAGATTGGAGTCGCCGGCGGGGTCGTTGCGTGAGCGGGGCCGAGGAAACATCGCTGTCGCCCGCGCTGCCGGTTGCGGCAGACCGTGCTGTGGGCGCAGCCGCAGCCCGGAAGCGGGGCCGGCTGTTCCGCAAATACGCGCTCTCGGTCATCGCCCTGGTCGGCGCCGCGCTGCTGATCAACAGCGCCTTCGATTTCTGGTTTTCCTATCAGGAAAACAAGGCCGCACTCGTCCGCGTCCAGCAGGAGAAGGCGGATGCGGCGGCGGCGCGAATCGAGGAGTTCGTCAACGAGATCGAGCGCCAGATCGGCTGGACGACGCATGCCCAATGGGCGGACGGCCCGCTCGACCAGCGCCGTCAGGATTATTTCCGCCTGTTGCGCCAGGTGCCGGCGATCACCCAGTTGCAGCAGCTCGATGCCGAGGGCAAGGAGCAGCTCAAGGTGTCGCGCCTGTCGATGGACGTGGTCGGCAGCGGGGCGGATTTCTCGCAAAGCCCCGCCTTCACGCAGGCCAAGGCGCATCGCATCTGGTTCAGCCCGGTCTATTTCCGCAAACAATCCGAACCGTACATGACCCTGGCGATCGAGCGCGACGGCAGGAATGCCGGGGTCACCATCGCCGAGATCAATCTGAAGCTGATCTGGGACGTCATCACCGCGCTGAAGATCGGCGAAGGCGGCTATGCCTATGTCGTCGATCGCTTCGGCCGGCTGATCGCCCATCCCGATATCAGCCTGGTGCTGCGCGACACCGATCTGTCCAGGCTGCCGCAGGTCGCGGCGGCGCTGGCTGCACAGCCGGGGCCGGGTGCGGCTCGGCAGGACAAGGCGCCGGCCGTCACCGTGGCAAAGAACCTCGCCGGCATCTCGGTGCTGACCGCGCATGCCGCGATCGCCCCGCTCGGCTGGCGGGTGTTTGTCGAAGTGCCGCTCGCCGAAGCCTTTGCGCCGCTCTACGGCGCGGCGTTGCGGACCGCCCTCTTGCTGGCGCTCGCCCTGATCGCGGCGACGCTGGTCGCGCTCGCCCTGGCGCGCCGCATGACCGGCCCGATCCGCGCCATCGCGGCGGGCGCCGAGCGGATCGGCGCCGGCGAACTGGACCGCCGGATCGAGATCCACACCGGCGACGAGATCGAGGCCCTCGCCGAGCAGTTCAACCATATGGCCGGCGATCTGCAAAAATCCTATGCCGAGCTGGAACAGCGGGTCGCCGACCGCACCGCCGAACTCTCCGAATCGCTCGACCAGCAGACCGCGACCGCCGAGGTGCTGGGCGTCATCAATTCCTCGCCCGGCGACCTCGCCCCGGTGTTCGATGCGATGCTCGAAAAGGCGCTGCGGCTCTGCGAGGCCCCGTTTGGCGTCATGCTGCGTTTTCAAGACGCAAGGTTCACCGTGGCCGCTTCGCGCGATTTGCCAGCACCGTTCCATGACTACCTGCGGAGCGTGGACTACCAGCCGCAGGGCGGCGTAATGCTCGCGCGGCTCCAGTCTGGCGCGCCCTACGTTCATACAATCAATATGAAAGACGACGACGCCTATCGCAGTGGCGCACCACTGCGCCGCGCCGCCGTCGACCTTGCAGGCGCTCGTCACGGGTTGTTTGTGTCGCTCCGCAAGGATCGAGAGCTGCTTGGCACGTTCAATCTTTGGCGCACCGAAGTCCGGCCGTTCACCGAGCGGCAGATTGCGCTGTTGCAGAACTTCGCGGCACAGGCGGTGATCGCGATGGAGAACGCGCGGCTCATTACCGAGACCCGCGAGGCCCTGGAGCAGCAGACCGCGACCGCCGAGGTGCTGCAGGTCATCAACGCCTCGCCCGGCGACCTCGCGCCGGTGTTCGAGGCGATGCTCGACAAGGCGACGCGGCTGTGCGAGGCAATCTACGGGCATTTGTGGACATACGACGGTCAGCACTTCCATCCAGTCGCGGTGCATGGTGAGCCGCGCTTTGGCGAGTGGGTCTTCCGCCGCGGTGCGGTCTTGGCGGTGCCCAGCTCCCCGTTCGATCGAATACTCCGAGGCGAGCGCTTCGTTCAGATCACTGACGCGATCGAAGACGATCTGTACCGCGCGAGTTCGGGATACCGCGACCTGGTCGAGATCAGCGGCAGCCGAACCCAACTAGCCGTAGCGCTTCGCAAAGATGATGCGATCGTTGGGACGATCGTCGTCTATCGCCAGGAAGTCCGGCCGTTTTCGGACAAGCAGATCGCGCTGTTGCAGAATTTCGCGGCGCAGGCGGTCATCGCGATGGAGAACGCGCGCCTCATCACCGAGACGCGCGAGGCGCTCGACCAGCAGACCGCGACCGCCGAGGTGCTCGGCATCATAAACTCCTCGCCCGGCGATCTCGCGCCGGTGTTCGACGCGATGCTGGAAAAAGCAACGCGGCTTTGTGAGGCAAGCTTCGGCGGTTTAACCAGGGTTGATGGCGATTGTTTCCATGGAGTCGCGTATCACAATGCGCCTGCGGCTTTAGCGGAGGCGATGCGCGAACCGAGGCCTATCGCACCCGGTAATGCGCATTATCGGCTATTGAACGGCGAGGATGTTGTCCAGGTTGCGGATATTACTGCCGAGGAAATTTACCGCTCCGGCAATCCTGCGCGACGCTCGCTCGCTGATCTTGCCGGCGCGCGCACGGTGCTTTGGGCTGCGCTGCGCAAAGACAATTCGCTCTTAGGATCATTTGTCATCTATCGGCGGGAGGTCCGGCCGTTTACCGACAAGCAGATCGCCTTGTTGCAGAATTTCGCGGCGCAGGCGGTCATCGCGATGGAGAATGCGCGGCTGATCACCGAGACGCGCGAGGCACTCGATCAGCAGACCGCGACCGCCGAGGTCTTGCAGGTCATCAATTCGTCGCCCGGCGACCTTACGCCGGTGTTCGATGCGATGCTCGACAAGGCAATGCGGCTCTGCGAGGCGGCGTTTGGCAGTTTTGCGAGCTTTGATGGCGAGATCTTTAGCGGAATCGCACATCGAAATGTACCGGCGGCGCTGGCCGAGGTCCTAAACGAGCCACTGCGACACCGTCCGGAAACCGGCGCGGTGGGCGGGCATTTACAGAGGCTGATTAAAGGCGAGACCGTTGTCGCAATCGCCGATTTTTCCGACACGGACGCGTATCGCTCCGGTCTTAATTTGGCGGTAGCCTTGGTTGAAATAGGGGGCGCCCGCAGCGCCGTCTGGGTGGCCCTGCGCAAGGATGAGGCGCTGCTTGGGGTTCTGGTCATTTACCGACAGGAAGTTCGCCCCTTCACCGACAAGCAGATTGCGCTGTTGCAGAACTTCGCGGCGCAGGCGGTCATCGCGATGGAGAACGCACGACTCATCACCGAGACGCGCGAGGCTCTGGAGCAGCAGACCGCGACCGCCGAGGTGCTGGGCGTCATCAATGCCTCGCCCGGCGACCTCGCCCCGGTGTTCGACGCGATGCTCGCGAAAGCGACAAGCCTATGTGATGCCTCATTCGGCGTGATGGAAACCTTCGACGGTGAGCGCCTCCACACGGCTGCGACGCATCGACTGCCCACAGGGTTGATCGAGTCTTGCGCGCGCCATTCGAGGTCGAGCCGGGGACTATTAGAGGTAACCTGTTCGCCGGTGCACCGTTCGTCGAAATCCGCGACGAGGGCGATCCCGAAGCTGGGGTCGAAGGCGCTCCGTTGCGACGCGCGTTCGTCGAGATCGGCGGTGCCCGCGCGAGCCTAGCCGTTGCCCTGCGCAAAGACGATCAGTTCTTGGGGGTGTTTTGGCTTCACCGGCGCGAAGTTCGGCCGTTCACCGAGCGGCAGATTGCGCTGTTGCAGAACTTCGCGGCGCAGGCGGTCATCGCGATGGAGAACGCACGCCTGATCACCGAGACGCGCCAGGCCTTGGAGCAGCAGACCGCGACGGCCGAAGTCCTCCAGGTCATCAATTCCTCGCCGGGCGACCTCGCCCCGGTGTTCGACGCGATGCTTGACAAGGCGATGCGCCTCTGCGAGGCGGCCTTCGGCAGCCTTTTCCTCTACGACGGCGAGCGACTTCTGGCCGCCGCGTTGCGCTCTGTCCCTGACGGATTTGCCGAGTTTCTGCGTCAACCGTTGACGCCGGAGCCGGGTACGGCATTGGCTCAGGTGATCAACCAGCGGCGGTTGGTTCACTGGGCCGACGCCGCGGCGCAGGAGGCGTATTTTGAGCGGGCCCCGTTGGCGGTCGCTGGGGTAGAACTCGGCGGCGTACGCACCTTGATCGGCATCCCCCTCGTCAAAGACACGACGCTGCTCGGGATCTTCCATCTTTATCGCCAGGAGGTTCGCCCCTTTACCGACAAGCAGATCGCGCTGTTGCAGAATTTCGCGGCGCAGGCGGTCATCGCGATGGAGAATGCGCGGCTGATCACCGAGACCCGCGAGGCGCTCGAGCAGCAGACCGCGACCGCCGAGGTGCTGGGGGTCATCAACGCGTCGCCCGGCGACCTCGCGCCGGTGTTCGATGCGATGCTGGAGCGCGCGCTCCATCTCTGCGATGTCCAGTTTGGCGGCCTTTGGACATATGATGGAACACAGGCCAACCCGGCAGTGCTCCGGGGAGTGCCGCCGGCGATGGCCGAATTCTATCGGACGCCGATCAGGGACACGCAGGGAGGGTGGATTTACAGTTTGGCCCACGGAGCGCCCCTGGTGCACGTGCCGGATATCACCGCCGACGACGCCTACCGGGTTCGTCCCGGGCGCCGCGCCCTGGTGGAACTCGGGGGGTTTCGCAGCACGCTAATGGTCCCGCTTCGCAAAGACGGGGCACTGCTTGGCCTGATATGCCTCTACGGCAATGAGGCACGGCCGTTCACCGACAAGCAGATCGCGCTGTTGCAGAATTTCGCGGCGCAGGCGGTGATCGCGATGGAAAACGCGCGCCTCATCACCGAGACGCGCGAGGCGCTCGATCGGCAAACCGCAACGGCCGAGATTTTGGGCGTGATCAATTCGTCGCCCGGCGATCTCGCTCCGGTGTTCGACACGATGCTGGAACGGGCGATGCGGCTGTGCGGCGCGGTCCTCGGCCATATCATGGAATACGATGGCGAGCGGTTTCGCACCATGGCGCTGCGCGGCGCGTCGCCGGCTTATGGCGAAATCATGCGCGAGCCGCTGGAGCCGGGCCGGACAGGCGGTTCGCTCGCCGCGCTGGTCCGCGGCGAGCCTATCGTGCACGTCGCGGACATGATGGCGTCGGATGCCTACCGCTCGGGAAATCGCGCACGGCGGGCTTTGGTCAACCTCGGCGGCGGCCGCACCGGGCTCTGGGTAGCCCTGCGCAAGGACGCGGCCCTTCTCGGGACGCTGGTCCTCTATCGGCCCGAGGTCAGGCCGTTTTCCGACAATGAGATCGCGCTGGTGACGAGCTTTGCCGCGCAGGCGGTGATCGCGATGGAGAACGCGCGGCTGCTCGGCGAACTGCGCTCGCGCACCGACGAACTGGCGCGCTCGGTCGAGGAGTTGCGGGCGCTCGGCGAGGTCGGGCAGGCGGTCAGTTCGACCCTCGATCTGCGCGCGGTGCTGGTGACGATCCTCAACCGCTCGGTGGCGCTGGCCGGCGCCGAGGCCGGCGTCATCTTCCGCTACGCCCGCGCCGAGCGCGCCTTCCGCTTTGTCGAGGCGGTCGGCTACAGCGAGGCGATGGTGCGGGAGGTGCGCGATCTCGGCGTCGGCGAGACCGTGACCGGGATGGGCGAGGCCGTCGCCAATCGCGCGCCGTTGCAGATCCCCGATCTGCTGCTGCGGCCGCCTAATCCGCTGCGCGATGCCGCGGTCGCCGCAGGGTTCCGCTCGGTGCTGATCGTGCCCCTGGTCGGCGCCGACCGCGTGATGGGCGCGACGATATTGCAGCGCCGCGCGGTCGGCGCGTTCCCGGAGGCCACCGTCCGGCTGATGCAGGCCCTCGCCTCGCAGTCGGTGCTGGCGATCCAGAACGCCCGCCTCTTCCGCGAGATCGCCGAAAAGAGCGAGCAGCTGGCCCAGGCGAGCGAGCACAAATCGCAGTTCCTCGCCAATATGAGCCACGAATTGCGCACCCCGCTCAATGCGATCCTCGGCTACACCGAATTGATGGCCGACGGCATCTATGGCGAATTGCCGCCGCGCGCGACCGGCGTCTTGGAGCGGGTGCAGAACAACGGAAAGCACCTCCTGGCGCTGATCAACAACGTCCTCGACCTGGCGAAGATCGAGGCCGGGCAGGCTGACCCTGACGCTTGAAGACTATGCGCTGCCCGATGTCGTCCAGTCAGTGGTCAGCGCCACCGAGGGCCTCGCCAACACCAAAGGGATCAAACTCAGCGCCGATGTCACGCCCGGCCTGCCGACCGGGCATGGCGATGCCCGCCGGCTGTCGCAGGTGTTGCTGAACCTTGTCGGCAACGCGGTCAAATTCACCGATACCGGCGAGGTCGCGATCG
This sequence comes from uncultured Alphaproteobacteria bacterium, assembly GCA_963789255.1. Classification (GTDB taxonomy): domain Bacteria; phylum Pseudomonadota; class Alphaproteobacteria; order ATCC43930; family CGMCC-115725; genus DATARH01. The sequence goes on from CAWBJW010000002.1 coordinate 1,800,830, forward strand.
GCGCCATGGCCGACAAGGGCGCGTTCGTTCTGACGGTGCGCGATACCGGCCCGGGCATCGCGCCCGAGGACCACGACAAGATCTTCGGGGAGTTCCAGCAGATCGACAATTCGAACACGCGCAAGAAAGGCGGCACCGGGCTCGGCCTCGCGATCTCGAAGCGCATGGTCGAGATGCAGGGCGGCACGATTTCGGTCAATTCGGAACTGGGGCAGGGCGCGACCTTTCGTGTCACCCTGCCGATCCGGGTCGAAGACGTGGCAGACGAGCCGACCGGGGAACTGATGGGGGCGGCATGACAAAACGCATCCTGGTCGTCGAGGACACCGAGGACAACCGGCAGATCGTCGGCGATCTGTTGGCGAGCGCCGGCTACGAGCTGATCGAGGCGGTTGACGGGCTGGAGGGGGTCAGGGCGGCCGAACGCGAGATGCCCGATCTCATTCTGATGGACATCCAGTTGCCGGGGATCGACGGCTATGAGGCGACCCGGCGGATCCGTGCGATCCCGGCGCTCGCCCGAGTGCCGATCATCGCGGTCACCTCCTACGCGCTGTCCGGCGACGAGGCCAAGACCCGGCTGGCGGGCTGCGACGGCTACGTCGCCAAGCCATACAGCCCGCGCCAGCTTCTGGCCAAGATCCGCGAATTTTTACCGTGACGGTCAAAAAACGCTTTACCGCAGAGGACGCTGAGGGTGACGGTGATCCCGCTACTATATCGCCGTCCCGGCGAAGGCCGGGACCCATTTCCGCCGTGGATACCGGCCTTCGCCGGTACGACAAAAAAGCTTAGCCAACTCCGGTGCTTTGCGGCCTCCGCGCATCCTCAGCGTCCTCCGCGGTGAAGCGTTGTTTTTAGGGGCATTTGGATGCGCACGCCGCCGCTGATCCTCGTCGTTGACGATGTGCCCGACAATGTCGAGATCCTGCACCTGCGTCTCGAAAGCCAGGGCTACGAAGCGATCGCCGCCAGCGACGGCGAGGCGGCGCTGGCGATGATCAAGGAGCGGCTGCCCGACCTCGTTCTCCTCGACATCCAGATGCCGAAGCTCGACGGCATCGCCACGGTCAAACAGCTGAAGGCCGATGCGGGGCTGCCGTTCATCCCGGTCATCCTCGTCACCGCGCGGGCCGATGCCAAGGACGTCGTCGCCGGGCTCGAAGCCGGCGGCGACGATTACCTGACAAAGCCGGTCAACCAGGCGGCGCTGCTCGCGCGGGTCCGCGCGATGCTGCGCATCAAGGGCCTGCACGACACCGTCCAGGAGCAGGCGCGCCGCCTCGAAGACCAGGCCGGCGAGCTGGCGCGGTGGAACAAGGACCTCGAAACCCGCGTCGAAGCGCAGCTTGGCCAACTCCAGCGCATGGGCACGTTGAAGCGTTTTCTGGCGCCGCAGCTTGCCGAGATGATCGTGTCGCACGGCGACGAGCGCATCCTCCAAACCCATCGCCGCGACATCGTCGTCGTGTTCTGCGACCTGCGCGGCTTCACCTCGTTCGCCGAGACAGCCGAACCCGAAGAGGTGCTCGACCTGTTGCGCGAGTACCACGACGCGCTCGGGCCGTTGGTTACCCGCTCCGAAGGCACGCTCGCCCATTTCTCGGGCGACGGCATCATGGTGTTCTTCAACGATCCGCTGCCCTGCCCCGACGCGCCCGAGCGCTCGGTGAAGATGGCGGTCGAGATGCGCGAGGCGGTGGCCCGGCTGCAAGGCGATTGGCGCCGGCGCGGGCGCGAGGTCGGCTTTGGCGTCGGCATCGCCCAGGGCTACGCGACCTTGGGCCAGATCGGCTTTGCCGAGCGGGTCAACTACACCGCGATCGGCACGGTGTGCAATCTCGCCGCGCGGCTCTGCGATGCCGCCGCCGACGGCCAGATCCTGGTGTCGAAGCGCATCGCCGGCGCGGTCGAAGGCAATGCCCGGCTCGAAGAGATCGGCGACCTCGCCCTGAAAGGCCTCAGCCAGGCGGTCGCGGTGTTCAATGTGGCGCCGAAGAGCGAATGAGGACGAGAGGTTGTGATACGCAGCGGCGCGATGCAATCCCCTCCCCCGCCGGCGGGGGAGGGTTAGGGTGGGGGCTGAAACCACTGGACCGGGCGCTGCCGGACCCGAAAAGGAATATGCGCGGCGGCAAACTGCGGAGCCAACGCGCGAGGGAGTTGCGCAACAATGCGACCGACGCCGAGCGGGCGCTCTGGCAAATGCTGCGCGACAGGCAATTGGGCTGGCGCTTCCGCAGACAGTTCGTGATAGCGCCATACATCGTCGATTTTGCTTGTCCGGAAGCTCGGCTCGTCATTGAGGCCGATGGCGGACACCATGCCGAACCCGGCGATCACGACCGACGCGATGCCTTCCTCGAAGCCAAAGGCTGGCGCATCCTGCGGTTCTGGAACAATGACATTGCGGAAAATCGTGACGGCGTCTCGCGGCGGATTATCGAGGTATTGGGTCCGGATTCGGATTGGGCGCAGTCACCGTAAGCCCCCACCCTGGCCCTCCCCCGCAAGCGGGGGAGGGGATAAGGCGATGCTACCCCCTGAGCGTACCGCCCGTCGCCTTTTCGACCTGGGCGACGAGGCGCCTGGAGAACGCCTCGATCTCGGAATCGGTCAGGGTGGCCTCCTGCGGCTGCAGGGTGACCGAGATGGCGAGGGATTTCTTGCCTTCGGGCAGCCCGTTTCCCTCATAGACATCGAACAGGCGGATCTCGCCGACCAGCTTCCTATCGACCGCGCGCGCGGCGCGCAAGAGGGTCTCGGCCGGCAGGTCGCGATCGACGAGGAAGGCGAAATCGCGCTCCACCGGCTGGAATACCGAGAGCCGCAACGGCGGCCTTGCCTTGCCGGCGCGCGGCAATGGCACGGCGTCGAGGAACACCTCGAACGCGGCGACCGGGCCTTTCGCCTCGCAGGCTGCGAGCACATCGGGATGCAGCTCGCCGAAATGGCCGAGTACGGCCGGTCCGAGCCGCAAGGTGCCGGCGCGTCCCGGATGGAACCAGTCCGGCGGGTCGGACGAGGCCTGGATGTTGTCGACAGGCGCGCCGGCGGCGGCGAGCGCGGCCAGCGCGTCGGCCTTGGCGTCGTAAAGATCAGCCTCGCGCGCCGGCTCGCGCCAATGGCGCGGGCGCACATGGCCGGCACGCAGCCCGGCGGCGACATTCGCCTGGCCCGCCGGCGTGGCGTCGCGATAGAGCGGCCCCAGCTCGAACAGCGCGACATCGGGAAAGCCGCGATCGGCATTGCGCCGCGCCGCCTCGACCAGCCCGGGCAGCAGCGACGGCCGCATCTGGTCGAGATCGGCGCTGATCGGGTTGACCAGCCGCAATTCCGGCTTGGCGCCGCCGAAAAGCTCGGCCGCTTTAGCAGAAATGAACGAGAAGGCGACCGCCTCGACGATACCGCGCTCGGCCAGGGTGCGGCGCACCAGTTCGAGGCGCCGGCGCCTCGCATCGATCGCCGGGCGCGAGATCACGCTGTCGCGCGGCAGCGGCACCGCGGGGATGTGGTCGTAGCCCTTGACGCGCAACACTTCCTCGACGAGGTCGGCCTCGCCCTCGATGTCGCCGCGCCACGAGGGCGGCGCCACGGTGAGGCTGCCGTCATGCTCCGCCGCCTCGGCCACCGCGCAGCCGAGCGCTTCGAGGATGGCGCGGCTCTCGGAGGGCGGGACATGCAGCCCGCCCAGCCCCGCCATCCGCTCGGGACGCAGCAAGTAGTCGCGGCGCCACTCCGGCTCGGCGCCGGAAGCGACGATTTCCGAAGGCTCGCCGCCGCACAGTTCGAGAATGAGCCGGGTCGCGACTTCGAGGCCCGGCCCGACGAAAGCCGGGTCGACGCCGCGCTCGAAGCGGTAGCGCGCGTCGCTGGCGATCTCGAGCCGGCGCCCGGTCGCGGCGGTGCGGATCGGATCGAACAATGCCGCCTCGACAAAGACCTCGGTCGTCGCCTCGGTGCACCCGGTCGCTTCGCCGCCGATCACGCCGCCCAGGCTCTGCACCCCGACCGCATCGGCGATCGCGGTGATCTCCGGGTCGAGTTCGTATTCGCGGCCGTTCAGCGCCAGCAGCCTCTCGCCGGGCCGGGCGAAGCGCACGGTCAGGTCGCCCCTGAGCTTGCCGGCATCGAAGACATGCAAGGGCCGGTTGAGGTCGAAGGTCACGAAATTGGTGATGTCGACGAGGGTCGAGATCGGCCTGAGCCCGATCGCTTCGAGGCGGTCGCGCAGCCAGCGCGGGCTCGGCCCGTTGTGCAGGCCGCGGACATGGCGGCCGAGAAACAGCGGGCAAGCGGTGCGGTCGGCGAGGTGGATCGCGATCGGCGAGCGGAAACTTCCCTCGACCGGGGTCGTGTCGAGCGGTTTCAGATGTCCGATGCCCGACGCGGCGAGGTCGCGGGCGATGCCGCGCACCCCGAGGCAATCGGCCCGGTTCGGCGTCACCTTGAGGTCGATGACCGGATCGTCGAGCCCCAGGAGCGCGGCATAGGAGGTGCCGACCGGCGCGTCATCAGCCAGTTCGATGATGCCGGAATGGTCCTCGCCCAGCGCCAGCTCGGCGGCCGACATCAGCATGCCCTTGGAGGCGACGCCGCGGATCGTGCTCTCGGCCAGCACCGTGCCGGTTTTCGGGATGCGCACGCCGGCCCGGCCGAACACGCCCTTCATCCCGGCATGAGCGTTGGGCGCACCGCACACCACCTGGATCTCGGCCGCGCCGGTATCGACGCGGCAGACCCGCAGCCGGTCGGCATTGGGATGGGGCTCGGCCGAGACGACCCGCGCCACGATGAAGCCGGCCAGCGCGGCGGCGCGGTCGGCGATGCTTTCGACATCGTGGCCCAGCATGATCAGCCGTTCGACGAGCGCTGAAACCGGCGCCTCGGTGTCGAGATGGCCCTTCAGCCAGGACAGCGTCGTCTTCATTGCAGCGGCCCGCGCACCGGGGAGGGAGTGTCGAGCGGCAGAAACCCGTAATGCCTGAGCCAGCGCAGATCGGATTCGTAAAAGGTGCGCAGATCGGGGATGCCGTATTTCAGCATCGCCACCCGCTCGATCCCCATGCCGAAGGCGAACCCCTGATACTCGGTGGGATCGATGCCGCAATTCTGCAGCACTTTCGGGGTGCACCATGCCGCTGCCGAGGATTTCGAGCCAGTCGGCCCCGGCGCCGATCTTCAATTCGCCGCCCGCCCGCGAGCAGCCGATATCGACCTCGGCCGAAGGCTCGGTAAACGGGAAATAGCTCGGCCGGAAGCGCACCGGCAGGTCGTCGAGGGCGAAAAAAGCGCGGCAGAACTCGATGAGGCAGCCCTTCAAATGGCCCATGTGGGTGGCGCGGTCGATGACCAGCCCCTCGACCTGATGGAACATCGGCGAATGGGTCGCATCGTGGTCGCAGCGAAAGGTGCGGCCCGGCACGATGATGCGCAGCGGCGGCGGTTGCGCCTGCATCGTGCGGATCTGCACGGGCGAAGTATGGGTGCGCAGTACCAGCCGCGAGCCGTCCGGCCGTGTCGGCAGGTAGAACGTGTCGTGCTCCTGGCGCGCGGGATGCTCGGGCGGGATGTTGAGCGCGGTGAAATTGTGGAAATCGTCCTCGATATGCGGACCCTCGGCGACGCGGAACCCCATCTCGCCGAAGATCGCGATGATTTCGTCGATGGTCTGGCTGATCGGGTGGATCCGCCCCAAATCGCCGGCGAGCACCGGCAGGCTCACATCGGCGCGCTCGCCGGCAAGGCGATTGGCGAGGGCGGCGCGGCCGAGCCGATCCCCGGCTTCGGCCAGCGCCGCGGCGATCTCGTCCCTCAGGGCATTTACCTTGGCCCCGGCTTCGCGGCGCTGTTCCGGGGGAAGTGCACCAAGTCCCCGCATCGCCGATGTGATGATGCCGTTGCGGCCGAGCAGCTTGATCCGCGATTGCTCCAGCGCCTCAGGCGATGGCGCGGCGGCAATCTCCTTGAAGAACTCATCCGGGTTCGACGTAGGATCTTCCATCTGATCACCAGCAAGCAAAAAGGGGCCGTCCGATGCGGCCCCTTTGGTCACAATGCCTCGTCCGGGGGCCTCAGCCAGCCTGCTCCCGCGTAAATCGCTCCGCCGAACTTTCGTCAACGACGGCCATCTTGCATCCACCCGGGTCGTCATGGCCGGGCTTGACCCGGCCATCCACGTCTTGCTCAAAGGTATTGCTCGTGGATGACCGGGACAAGCCCGGTCATGACGAGGTTGGGAGGTTACGCCGCCGCTTCCGGCGGCGCCGCCCCATCCAGTGCAGATTGGGCGCCGGCGACGATCGCGGCAAAGGCCTCGGGCTCGCGGATTGCCAGATCGGACATGACTTTACGGTCGATGTCGATCCCGGCCAGCTTCACCCCGTGCATCAATTGCGAATAGGTCAGCCCATGCTCGCGCGCCCCGGCATTGATGCGCTGGATCCACAGGCCGCGGAACTCGCGCTTCCTGTTGCGGCGGTCGCGATAGGCGTATTGCAGCCCCTTCTCGACCTTCTCGATGGCGATGCGGTAGGCGGTGCTGGCGCGCCCGCGATAGCCCTTGGCAAGGCCCAGCACCTTCTTGTGCCGGGCATGCGCCGTCACCCCGCGTTTGACCCTGGCCATGGCTCAGCCCCGCAGGTACGGCATATAGGTCAAGACGAGCTTGGCATCGCCCTTCTGCAGCGTCGTCGTGCCGCGGGCGTGCCGCTTCATCTGCTTCGGCTTGCTGATCAGGCGATGGCGCTTGTGCGCCACGTTCATCTTGATCTTGCCGGTGGCGGTGCGGCCGAAGCGCTTCTTCGCACCGCTCTTGGTCTTGAGCTTGGGCATTTTGCTGTCCCTTTGAAGCGGCGGGTTATAGCGATGCGCCCTCGCGAAAGCAAGGCGGGGCGAAAGCGGGCGAACGGCTACCGCCGGTCCTTCGCCGCGACCGCGGCGGCCTCGGCCCGCGCCGCGATCATCTCGGCCGGCAGATCGGCGGGCGGCGTCTTGGCGTCGTAATGGCATAGATCGGCGACGACGCAGACCGGGCAATCCGGCTTCCTCGCCTTGCAGACATGGCGGCCGTGCAGGATCAGCCAGTGATGGGCGCCGAGCTTGTAGCGCGCCGGCGTCACCGCTTCGAGCCCGGCCTCGACCGCCAGCGGGGTCTTGCCGGGCGCCAGGCCGGTGCGGTTGCCGACCCGGAAGATATGCGTATCGACCGCGATGGTCGGCTGGTTGAAGGCGACGTTGAGCACGACATTGGCGGTCTTGCGCCCGACCCCGGGTAGGGCTTCGAGCGCCTCGCGCTGGCGCGGCACCTGGCCGCCGTGCTCCTCGAGCAGGATCTGCGACAGCCGGATGATGTTTTTCGCCTTGGTGCGAAACAGCCCGATCGTGCGGATGAAGCCGATCAGCCGCTCCTCGCCGAGCGCCAGCATCTTCTGCGGGGTGTCGGCGATCTCGAACAAGGGCGGCGTCGCCTTGTTGACCCCGACATCGGTCGCCTGGGCGGAGAGCACGACGGCGACGAGCAAGGTGAATGGGTTGATGAATTCAAGCTCGGTCCGCGGGATCGGCCGGCTTGCCGCCAGGCGCCGGTAGAACTCCGCAACCTCGCGTTTCGAGAACCGGCGCATCCGCCTCGGCTCGGCGCCTGGAGCAGCGGGCGGCGGTTGCGGTATGGATGGCTTGGCGCGCGGCATCAAGGCATCCTATCCTGGGTCGATGAGCGCGACCACCGATGTCCACTTCGAGCGCGTGCTGCTGCCGCACCGCAGCCTGCCGCCGCGCGGCTTCCACCTGATGATGCTGCTCCTCGGGCTCATCAGCCTCGCGGTCGGCATCGGCTTCGTGTCGATCGGCGCGTGGCCGATCTGCGGCTTTTTCGGCCTCGATGTCGGCCTGCTCTATCTCGCCTTCCGGCTCAGCTATCGCAGCGCCCGGCAGCGCGAGGTGCTGCGCCTGGCCGGCGACGGCTTCACCGTCGAGCGGATCGGCATCTACGGCGAGCGCCTGACATGGCGCTTTCAGCCGTTCTGGCTGCGCATCATCCTCGAGGAGCGGCCGGACGAATCGAACCGGCTGCTCGTCGCCTCGCACGGCAGGAGCCTCGTCATCGGCGACTTCCTGGGGGCGCCGATGCGCCGCGAGTTGGCCCACAGCCTGCGCGCCGCCCTCGCGCGCTGGCGCGCCGCCCTCAACCCGGCCAGCGGCGCACCCTAGCGCCACCGAGACTGCTTCGCTGCGCTCGCAATGACAGCCAGTTTGTTGTCATTGCGAGGAGCGAAGCGACGAAGCAATCTCAATGGTTAGCGGCGGCTCAACCGCCGGTTGTCGGCGCGGCGTATTCGGCGTCGCTGACGTGCTTGCCCCAGGACGTGCCCTGGCCCTGCTCGCCGGCCTCCGACAATGCCAGATGCGCGAACAGGCGATCGGGCGAAGCGCCGTGCCAGTGCAGCGTATCGGGCGGAATATTGACGACATCGCCCGGGTTCAGCACCTGCGGCTTCCCGCCCTCGAAGCAGATGCGGCCGATGCCGCTGAGGCAGTAGAGCGTCTGACCGACCGGATGGCTGTGCCAGGCGGTGCGCGCGCCGGGCGTGAACGTAACGACCGATCCCCCCATGCGCGAGGGTGGTTCGGCGACCACAACCGGGTCCTGAAACACAACGCCGGTGAAGGTCTCGGCGGCCCCTCGCCTGGTATTGCGCGACGCGGCGCGAACCACTCCGGCTTTTACTGGCATGGCAGTCCTCCTGGCTGAAGGGCGGCGTTGCTGCCGCCCGGGAATTGCGCCGCCAGCATAGGCGCCGCGAGGCCGCCGACGCAATCGACCGCCGCCGGTTGCGTCGCGCCGGCCTTGAGCGCCGGTTGCGCCGATTGCCGAAGCCCGCCTAGTGTCGCCTCGGAGAGGGCTTTTCAGCGAGGGACGGCAGATGAGACTGGTCGACACGAAGCGCGCCGGCAGCGCCGCCGATATCGCGGAGTGGCAGGCGCGGGTCGATCTCGCGGCGGCGCATCGTCTCGCGGTCGGCCACGGCTTCAGCGAGGGCATCTTCAACCATTTCACCCTGGCCGTGCCGGGCAAGGACGATCGCTACTACCAGATCCCGTTCGGGCTGCATTGGTCCGAGGTCACGGCGAGCTCTTTGATGGAGGTCGGCTATGACGGCGCGGTGCTGAGCGGGGAGGGCGAGGTCGAGCGCTCGGCCTTCTGCATTCACGCGCCGATCCACCGTCTCATTCCGCAGCATGCCTGCGTGCTGCACACCCATATGCCGTTCGCCAGCGCGCTCGCCCGTCTCGCCGAGCCGCGGCTCGCCGCCCTTGGCCAGACCGAGATCGGTTTTCTCGACAGCATCGCCTACGACGACGAATACGCCGGTATCGCGCTCGATCCGGCCGAAGGCGAAAGGCTGGCGCGGGTATTGGGTGCCGAACGCTCGGTGCTGGTGATGGCCAGCCACGGCGTCATTGCCTGCGGCGCGACGGTCGCCGAGGCCTATGACCGTCTCTACTATTTCGAGCGGGCCTGCCAGGTACAGCTCTACGCGATGTGGACCGGGCGTCCGCTGAAGGAAGTGCCGCCGCATATCGTGGCGCGCACCCTGCGGCAATCCGCCAACTCGCCGGTTTACGGGGGCAAGCCGGCCTCTCAGCACCATTTCGCTGCGCTGAAGCGGCTGCTCGACAAGAGCGAGCCGGATTACGCCGAGTGATGCATTCCGCTCATCGCGGGGTCATTCTTGACCAGCGGCGGGCTTAACCAGTGCGGAGCGCGATGTCGCGGCGCCATACAATCGCTGTCCTCGCCATCGTGGCGCTCGCCTTCCTGGTCGCGGCGACGGTCAAGCGGAAGGCGCCCGATTTTTCCGTGCTGCCGGTCATCGCGGTCGTGCGCGACAGCGCGCAGCGCCCGCTCTGGGCCATCCGTCTGGCGCGCCCGGCGCACGAGATCGCGGTCGACAGCCTCGGCAGCGAGCCGCCGCCTGCGGGCTATGCCTACCGGCTCTGGCTTGCCACTCCCACAGGCGCCCGGTGGCTCGGTCTGTTGCCGGTCTCCGGCCGCAAGGTCCTGGCCGAAATCCCGGCGCGGGCCGCCCGTCTGGCCGAGCGCGGCGAGGTGCTGGTCACCCTCGAACCGGTGCGCGGCGCCGACACGGCGCAACCGGGCGGACCGGTGATGTTCCTCGCCGCTTTCTCCCAGGCATTGTCTGGTCCGAGCTCGAGTCGCACCGGGTTGCGCGGCCATTGCGAAAGCGACACAATAATGCCGCTCGCGGGGAAACCCGTATGCAAATTGTGCGTCGGCCGGCAAAGCGGTGGAGCGAGCCTTGCAGGTGTGCCGGCGGGCCGCACGCGGTCCCGAGGAACAGGCCCGGCCATCTCGATGGATGCGCCGGTGGGGATTGCCGTGGAGCTTCTCGTCGCAGCGCTGGTGGCGGCCGGCACAACCGCTCGCCCGGGGCGTTGACATGGCGGTGTCATGACCGCCGACGACAATCCTGGGCCGGCGGCGAACCGGCTTTGCGGCAGGAAGGGTGCGAGATGACCAATCCGCTGAGGATGCTTCAGGAATACGGGCAATCGGTATGGCTGGACTTTGTCAGCCGCGAGCTGTTGCGCAGCGGCGGGCTCAACCGGCTGATCGCCGAGGACGGACTCAGGGGCGTCACCTCGAACCCGTCGATCTTCGAGAAGGCGATCGGGCATGGCGACGATTACGACGACCTGATCGCCGCCGCCGAGAAGGCGGCCGATCTCGATCCCGGCGCGCTGTTCGAGGATCTGGCGATCCACGACATCCGGGAGGGCGCCGACGCGCTGAACCCGGTCTACGAGCAGACCCAGCGGCGCGACGGCTACATCTCGATCGAGGTCTCGCCCTATCTCGCGATGCAGACCGACGAGACGATCGAGGAGGCGCGCCGGCTGTGGCATAACGTCGGCCGGCGCAACCTGATGGTGAAGGTCCCGGCTACCGGGCCCGGACTGCCGGCAATCCGCACGCTGATCGGCGAGGGCATCAACGTCAACGTCACTCTGCTGTTTTCGCAGAAAGTCTATGCCGAGGTCGCCGACGCGTACATATCCGGCCTGGAGGATCTGGTCGCCAAAGGCGGCGACCCGCACACGGTGGCAAGCGTCGCCAGCTTCTTCGTCAGCCGCATCGACACGCTGGTCGACGAGGCGCTTGACCAGCGGATTGCCGCCGTCGCAAACCCCGCCGGGAAACAGCGTCTCGCCGTGCTCAAAGGCAAGGTGGCGATCGCCAACGCCAAGCTCGCCTATCGGCTCTACCAGCAGCTTTCAAACGACGAACGCTGGCAGCGTCTCGCGCAAAAAGGGGCGCAGACCCAGCGTCTGTTGTGGGCCAGCACCGGGACCAAGAACAAGGCCTACAGCGACGTGCTCTATGTCGAGGAGCTGATCGGGCAGGACACCGTAAATACGATCCCACCGGCGACGATGGACGCTTTTCGCGACCACGGCAGGCCGCGCGCGAGCCTGGAAGAGGATGTCGCCGGAGCGCAGACCGTCATGGACGCGCTGGCCGGCGCCGGTATTTCAATCGACGCGATCACCGCCAGGTTGGTCGAGGACGGGGTGCGCCTGTTTGCCGATGCCGCCGATCAGCTTTATGCGGCGGTGCAGAAAAAGCGCCGCACGATCCTCGGCAGCAAACTCAACGCAATGAGCTACAAGCTGCCCCAGGATCTGGACGCAGGGGTCGAGGCGGCGCTCGAAGACTGGCGCGGCGACGGCAGGCTCCGCAGGCTGTGGGCCGGCGACGCCACTCTGTGGACCGCGACGGACGATGCGCGCTGGCTCGGCTGGCTGACAATCGTCGACGCCCGAACTGAAGGCGGCCGGGCATCTGGAGGCATTCGCGGCCGACATCAAGCGCGCCGGCTTCACCGACGCGCTGCTGCTCGGCATGGGCGGATCGAGCCTCGGCGCCGAGGTCTTGGCGCTGAGCTTCGGCAATAAGCCGGGTTTCCCGCGATTGCAGGTCGTCGATTCGACCGATCCGGCGCAGCTCCGGCGCATCGAAAGCTCGATCGAGTTGAAGCGGACATTGTTCATCGTGTCGAGCAAATCGGGCAGCACCCTCGAACCCAACATCTTCAAGCAATATTTCTTCGAGCGCGCCACCGCGGCGCTCGGCGCGGCGGAAGCGGCGAAGCATTTCGTCGCGATCACCGATCCGGGCTCCCCGGTCGAGAAAATGGCGCGTGCGCAAGGGTTCCGCGGCGTCTTCCACGGCCTGCCGACGATCGGCGGGCGCTATTCGGTGCTGTCGGATTTCGGCATGGCGCCGGCTGCGGCGATCGGCCTCGACACGTCAGCCTTCCTCGAACGTACGGCCGAGATGGTGCGTTCCTGCGCGGCGAGCGCACCGCCCATTGAGAACCCCGGGGTGATCCTCGGCGCGATCCTCGGGGTCGCGGCGCAGCCACGGCCGCGATAAGCTGACGGTCATCGCCTCGCCGGGGATCGCCGCGCTGGGCGCCTGGCTCGAGCAGCTGCTTGCCGAGTTCGACCGGGAAACTCGGCCGCGGCATCGTTCCGGTCGCCGCCGAACCCGTGGGTGCGCCGGCGGTCTATGGCGCCGACCGCCTGTTCGCCTATCTGCGCCTTGCCTGCGACCCGGATGGCGAGCATGAAGCCGCGGTCGCCGCGCTCGAAGCTGCCGGACAGCCGGTGGTGCGCATCGTTGTCTACCGAGGCGATGCAGCTCGGCCAGGAGTTCTTTCGCTGGGAAATGGCGACCGCCGTTGCCGGGGCGATCATCAGCATCAACCCGTTCGACCAGCCCGACGTCGAGGCGCAGAAGGTGAAGACGCGCGAGTTGACCGAGGCGTATGAGAAATCGGGCGCGCTGCCGCCGGAGACGCCGTTCGCCGTCATGGACGGGATCGCCTTGTTTGCCGATCCGGTGAACGCGGCGGCGCTCAAATCCGGGGCGACGAGCCTCATGGCCGTGCTCAAGGCGCATCTCGGCCGGGCCGGCGCCGGCGATTACGTGGCGCTGCTCGCCTATATCGACCGCAACCCGGCTCACACCGAAACGTTGCAGCGCATGCGCCGGATGATCCGCGACCAGACCCGGGCCGCGACGTGCCTCGGCTTCGGGCCGCGCTTCCTGCATTCGACCGGGCAGGCCTACAAGGGCGGCCCGAATAGCGGCGTGTTCCTGCAGATCACCTGCGAGGATAGCGCGGATCTTGCGGTGCCCGGTCAGGCGTACACCTTTGGCGTGGTCAAGGCGGCGCAGGCGCGCGGCGATTTCGACGTGCTGGCCGAACGCGGCCGGCGGCTGTTGCGCGTGCATCTCCCGGCCGATGTCGAGGCCGGGCTGAAGACGCTGGCCCGCGCCGTAGAGCAAGCGCTGACGTGACGATTCATTCGGACCACTGCCGTGCGTCCATCGAGACGGCGCTTCGCGCCTCCGCAGGATGACGTACGAGTTTGATACCCCATACAGATTCCCGTCATCCTGAGGAGGCGTGCGCAGCACGCCGTCTCGAAGGACGCACGGCGCCACTACCAATGGGAGACTTCGCATGCAGCTTGGGATGATCGGCCTCGGCCGGATGGGCGGCAACATCGTGCGGCGGCTGATGCGCGCCGGCCATAGTTGCGTCGTCTATGACAAGAGCGCCGACGCGGTGCGCGGTCTGGCCGGTGAAGGGGCGACGCCCGGCCGCGATCTCGCCGATTTCGTGCGTCAGTCTGGAAAAGCCGCGCGCAGCCTGGGTCATGCTGCCGGCGGGTGCGATCACCCATGAAACGATCGTCGAACTGTCAGGGCTCTTCGAACCCGGCGACATTCTGATCGACGGCGGCAACTCGTTTTTCCAGGACGATGTCCGTCATGCCGGGATGTTGGCCGAGAAGCGGATCCGTTACCTCGATGTCGGCACCAGCGGTGGCGTGTGGGGCCTGGAGCGCGGCTATTGCATGATGATCGGCGGCGACGAGGAGGCGTTCGAGCATCTCGATCCGATCTTCGCCGCGCTGGCGCCGGGCCTCGGCTCGATCGAGCGGACGCCGGGGCGCGCAGGGCGCGACAAGCGGGCCGAGCAGGGCTATCTTTATTGCGGGCCGGCCGGCGCCGGGCATTTCGTCAAGATGGTGCACAACGGCATCGAATACGGTTTGATGCAGGCCTATGCGGAGGGGTTCGACATCCTGCGCAACGTCAACTCGCCGGCGGTGCCGGAAAACCGGCGCTACAAGCTCGAACTCCCCGATATCGCCGAGGTCTGGCGCCGCGGCAGCGTCGTCTCGTCGTGGCTGCTCGACCTGACTGCGATCGCCTTGGCGGAGAATGCCGAGCTCAGCGAGTTCTCCGGCTATGTCGAGGATTCGGGCGAGGGAAGGTGGACGATCCAGGCGGCGATCGAAGAGGCGGTGCCGGCCGAGGTGCTGTCGGCGGCGCTCTATACCCGCTTTCGCTCGCGCCAGGACCACACCTTCGCCGAAAGCATCCTGTCGGCGATGCGCCAGCAGTTCGGCGGACATCAGGAACCGCCGAAAGGATGAAGCCCATGGACAACGCCCATGCTTCCCCGGCCGGCCGGCTTGGCCGCGGGCATCGGGCGCCGCCCTGCGCCGATGGTCATTTTTGGCGCGAGCGGCGACCTGACCAAGCGCCTCTTGATGCCTGGCCTCTACAATCTGGCTCGGGCCCGGCGTCTGTCAGATGGCTTCGCGGTGATCGGGATCGACCGTTCCGCATGGTCTGAAGAGGATTTTCATGCCCATCTGGCCGAGGGGGTGCGCAGCTTTGTCTCGGATACCGGGGGAACCGGGGTGGTGGCCGAGGCCTTCGATCCCGACACCTGGGATTTTATCGCCTCGCGCATGACCCATATCGACGGCGACGCGACCGACCCCGATCTCCACAGCCGCCTCGCCAAGAAGCTCAAGGAGGTCGAAAACGAGCACGGGACCCGCGGCAATGTGATTTTCTATCTCGCGGTCGCGAGCTCGCTGTTCGGGCCGATCGTCGAGCAGCTCGCCGAAGCCGGCCTGACCGAGGAAAAAGACGGCCAATGGCGCCGCGTCATCATCGAGAAGCCGTTCGGCACCGACCTTGCCTCGGCGCACGCGCTCGATGCGCGCCTGCTCAAGGTGCTTTCGGAGTCGCAGATCTACCGGATGGACCATTTCCTCGGCAAGGAGACGGTCCAGAACATCATGGTGCTGCGCTTTGCCAACGGCATCTTCGAGCCGCTGTGGAACCGCGACCACATCGACCATGTGCAGATCACGGTCGCCGAGACCGTCGGGGTCGAGCGCCGCGCCGCATTCTATGAGGCGACCGGCGCGTTGCGCGACATGGTCCCGAACCATGTCTTCCAACTCTTGAGCCTCGTCGCGATGGAGCCGCCCAACTCCTTTGGAGCGGATGCCGTGCGCACCGAAAAGGACAAGGTGCTGGAAGCCGTTCTCCCGCTCATCGGCGACGAGACGTTGCGCAACGCCGTGCGCGGGCAATACACCGCGGGCATCGTGCGCGGCCATCCGGTAAAGGCCTACCGCGAAGAGGACGGCGTCGCGTGCGACAGCATGGCCGAGACCTATCTCGCGATGCGGCTCGCCATCGACAATTGGCGCTGGGCCGATGTGCCATTCTATCTGCGGACCGGCAAGTCGCTGACGCGGCGCACGACCGAGATCGCGATCCAGTTCAAGCGGGTGCCGTTCGCGCTGTTTCGCGATACGCCGGTCGACACCCTCACCCCGAATGTCCTCGCCCTGCAGCTGCAGCCCGACGAGGGGATATCGCTGCAATTCGGCGCGAAGCAGCCGGGGCCGGAGATCCGGCTTGGCGGCGTGCGCATGGAGTTCAAATACCGCGACTACTTTCACACCGAGCCGAGCACCGGCTACGAAACCCTGGTCTACGACTGCATGATCGGCGACGCGATGCTGTTCCAGCGCGCCGACAGCGTCGAAGCAGGCTGGGCGGTCGTGCAGCCGATCCTCGATCTGTGGCAAAGCGACAAGAGCGTGCCGCTCGAATTCTACCCCGCCGGGACGGCAGGCCCGGACGCC
Source organism: uncultured Alphaproteobacteria bacterium (assembly GCA_963789255.1). Taxonomy (GTDB): domain Bacteria; phylum Pseudomonadota; class Alphaproteobacteria; order ATCC43930; family CGMCC-115725; genus DATARH01. The sequence continues at coordinate 1,816,886 of CAWBJW010000002.1, forward strand.
GCAGAGCAGCTGTTGGCGCGCAGCGGTCGCAAGTGGCGGCCGATCGGCTGAATTCGATGACGCCGCCGGTCATCGTCGCCCCGTCGATTCTTTCGGCCGATTTCGCGCGGCTCGGCGAGGAAGTGCGCGCCGCCGTTGCGGCCGGCGCCGACTGGATCCACGTCGATGTGATGGACGGCCGCTTCGTGCCAAACCTGACGATCGGCCCGGTGGTCGTCGAAGCGGTGCGCCGGGTCGACCTCGAAGCCGCTCGACGTGCATTTGATGATCGTCGAGCCCGAGCGCTATCTCGATGCGTTTGCGCAGGCCGGCGCCGACCATATCCTGGTGCATTGCGAACCCAGCGCGACCGTGCATCTCCACCGCACGCTTTCCCGGCATCCGCGAACTCGGCAAGGTCGCCGGCGCGGTGCTGAACCCGGCGACGCCGCTGGCGCAGATCGAGGAGGTCCTCGATCTGTGCGACATCATCCTGGTGATGACCGTCAACCCCGGCTTCGGCGGGCAGAAGTTCCTGCCGTCGATGTTGCCGAAGATCCGCGCCTTGCGGCGGCTGTGCGACGAGCGCGGGGTCGCTCCGATCATCGAGGTCGATGGCGGGCTGAGCGGCGCCAACGCCTGGCAGGCGATCGCGGCCGGGGCCGGCGCGATCGTCGCCGGTTCGGCGGTGTTCGGCGCCAAGGACTACGCCGCGGCGATTGCGGCGATCCGCCATTCGGCGCCGCTCCAGGCGGTTGAGCCGGCGACGTGAGCCCGGATCGCGATCACCTGAAGCGCGCCGCGGCCGAGCGCGCGCTCGACTTTGTCGAGAGCGGCATGGTCCTGGGGCTCGGCACCGGTTCGACCGCGAGCTTCGTGATCGAGCCGCTGGCGGCGCGCATCGCCAAGGGGCTCGCCGTGGTTGCGATCCCGACCTCCGAACACACCGCCGATCTGGCGCGCCGGCTCGGCATTCCGCTGGCGAGCTTTGCCGAGCACCGCCATATCGACCTGGCCATCGACGGCGCCGACGAGGTGCAGCGCACAAGCCTCGATTTGATCAAGGGCCGCGGCGGCGCGCTGTTGCGCGAGAAGATCGTGGCGGCGGCGAGCGAGCGCTTTGTCGTCGTCGTCGATCAGGAAAAAATCGTCGACCGGCTTGGCGAGCACACGCCGGTCCCGGTCGAGGTGGCGCAATTCGGCTGGCAGGCCACCGCCGCCGCGCTCGGCAAACTCGGGGCCGAACCCGAGCTGCGGCAGGCCGGCGGCCGGCCCTTTGTGACGGACGGCGGCAATTTCATCCTCGACTGCCGGTTTGGCCCGATCGACGACCCGCGGGACACCGAGCGGCAAATCAACATGACGGTCGGGGTCGTCGAGAACGGCCTCTTTGTCGGGCGCAGCTCCGTCGTGATCGTCGCTTCGGACAGCGGGATCGACATGATGATCTCCTGGTCGGAAGGGGGTGCCATGAGACGGATCTCGCTGGTCATCTCGGACGTCGACGGCACCCTGGTGACGCACGACAAGGTGCTGACGGCGCGCGCCATCGCGGCGGTAACGCGGCTGCACGACAACGGCATCGGCTTTTCGATCTGCAGCAGCCGGCCGCCGTTCGGGCTGCGCATGATGATCGAGCCGCTGCGCCTCAAGCTGCCGTTCGGCGGCTACAATGCCGGGGCCATCGTCGAGCCCGATCTCAGCGTCGTCGAGCAGCAGGTGCTGATCCCGCCCGACGCCGCCCGCGAAGCGGTGAGCATCTTCCAGCAGCATCGGATCGATTGTTGGGTGTTTACCGGCAATCAATGGCTGATCGCCAACCCGCAAGGCGATAAGGTCGAGCGCGAGATCCATACCGTCCAGACCCCGCCGACCGTGGTGCCGGCCTTCGATGATTCGCATCTCGCGGCGGCCGGCAAGATCGTCGGGCCGAGCGAAGACCACCCCAAGGTTGCCCGGCTGACCGATCTGATGCAGGCGGCGCTGGCCGGCCGGGCGAGCGTGGCACGCTCGCAGCCTTATTACTGCGATGTGATCCCGCCGGGCATCGACAAGGGCCGCCTCGTCGAATTGCTCGCCCGGCGCCTCAACATCCCGCAGTCGGAAATTCTCGTGCTCGGCGACATGGAGAACGACCTCCAGATGTTCGCCAAGGCCGGGTTCGCCGTCGCCATGGGCAATGCCACCGACGCGGTCAAGCGCGCCGCGCAGGCGACGACTCTGTCGAACGACGAAGAGGGCTTCGCGGTCGCCATCGAGCGCTACGTTTTCGGCGGCTGAGCGAAGCGGCGATCTCACCCGGCCGCCGGCACGGCGATGTCGAGCCAGCCTTGCGCGGTCGCCCGGGCCATGTCGCCGGGGCGGAGCAGCACCGTCGTCATCGCCGATTCGATCAGCGCCGGTCCGGCGACCTCCTGCGCCGGCGCCAGCGCGTCGAAGCGATAGACCGGCGCCATGACCCAATCCTCGAGATAGATCCGCCGCTCGCCGGCGGGCGGGCCCGGCGGCGCCGGCGGCAGATCAGGCTCCTGCGGCAGTTCCTCGAGGATGCCGCAAACGGTCACCCGGGCGTTGACCAGCACGGTTTCCTGGTCGGGCAGCGAATAGGTGTAGAGCGCCTCGTGGCGGCGGTGAAAGCGGTCGACGATCTGCGGCAATGGGTCCGCCACCGACCAGTCCACGTCATCGAGCGGCACGGCGATCTCGAACACCTGCTCGCCATAGCGCATATCGGCCGTGCGCGCGGCCCGCGCCGGCCCGGCGAAGGAGGCGCGCAGCCGGCGCATCCCATCGGCTTCCATCGCCTCGAACAGGCGATTCACTGCGGCGCCGTCGAGCGCCCTTGTATCGCCGATATGGGTGCGCGCGACCTCGAAACGCAGATCGGTCGCCAGCATGCCCCAGGCCGACAACACCGCGGCGATGCGCGGCACGATGACCCGCTTGAGGCCGAGCTGGCGGGCGATGTCGGTGGCGTGCAGCCCGGCGGCGCCGCCGAACGCGAACAGCGCGAATCGCCGCGGGTCGACGCCGCGCCGCACCGAGACGAGCCGCACCCCCTCGGCCATCGTCGTATTGACGATGCGGTGGATGCCATTGGCCGCGGCGAGGCGCCCGATGCCGAGCGTGGCAGCGATTCCATCGACGGCGCGCTCGGCCGGGACCGGATCGAGCCTCCGGTCGCCGCCGAGGAAATTCCCCGGGTCGAGGTAGCCGAGCACGAGGTTGGCGTCGGTCACGGTGGCGTCCGTGCCGCCCTGGCCGTAACAGGCCGGGCCCGGCAGCGCGCCGGCGCTCTGCGGCCCGACATGCAGGATGCCGCCGGCATCGACCCGTGCGATCGAGCCGCCGCCGGCGCCGATGCTGGCGATGTCGAGCGAGTTGAGGGCGATATGGTGGCCGCCGATCCGGCGGTTCATGACCAGCGTCGCCGCGCCGTCGACGACGAGGCTGATGTCGGTGCTGGTGCCGCCCATGTCGAACGGGATCAGGTTATGCGCGCCGAAGATCTTCGCCGCGTAGACGCTGCCGGCGACCCCGCCGGCCGGCCCCGACAATACCGCGCCGGCGGCCAGCCTTCCCGATTCGGCGATCGGCGCGACCCCGCCATGCGACTGGATGATCAGAACAGGACCATGGTAGCCCGCCTCGCCGAGCCGCGCCTCGAGCCGCGCCAGGTAACGCGACAGCACCGGGCCGACATAGGCGTTGATGATCGTCGTCGAGACCCGCTCGAATTCCTTGATCTGCGGCAGGACCTCGGAGGAGAGCGAGACGTAGACCGCAGGGAGCGCGCGCGCCAATGCCTCGCTTGTGGCAAGCTCGTGGGCCGGATCGCGCCAGGCGTGCAGGTAACAGACCGCGACCGCCTCGACCCGCTCCTGCTGCAACTCGGCGATCGCGGCGGCGAGCGAGGCCGGATCGAGCGGCGTCTCGATCCGGCCGTCGGCGCGCATCCGCTCGCGCACGCCGAGGCGCAGATGGCGCGGCACCAGCTGCTCGGGCGGCGGCATGCGCAAATTGTAGCGATCGTCCTTGAGGCCCTCGCGCATCTCGATCACATCGCGATGGCCCTCGGTGGTCAGGAGGCCGGTTCTGGCGCCCTTGCGTTCGAGGAGCGCGTTGGTCGCGACCGTGGTGCCGTGGACGATGCGGTCGGTCGCCGCGAGCAATGCGGCGCGGTCGAGGCCGAGCAGCCGCGCCAGCCGGGCGAGGCCGTCGAGGACGCCGAGCGAGGGGTCCTGCGGCGTCGAGGGCACCTTGGCGAGCATCGTCGCACCGCCCTCATCGATCGCAACGAGGTCGGTGAAGGTGCCGCCGACATCGATGCCGATGCGGTACATGGCTAGGGCAGCGAGGCGGTGTGCCGCGGCGCCGGTGCGCCGGCGATCGCGCCGACCAGCTTGCGGGTCATCGCATCGCAGCCCGCCCGGCGAGTTCGCGGCGGACGATCGCGGCGCCGTCGGCGAGCGCCCGCAACTTGCCGAAAGCGCGCTCGCGCGGCAGGTATTTCATCCCGCAATCGGGCGCCGCGACGAGGCGATCGGCAGGGATGTGCCGCAACCCCTGGCGCAGCCGGGCGGCGACCTCTGCGGCGGTCTCGACCGCCGGATCGTTGAGGTCGAGGACCCCGAGCACGATCGTCTTGCCGGGCAATTCCCTGAGCACGGCGAGATCGAGCCGGGGCTGCGCCGCCTCGATCGAGATCTGCTCCGCGACCGACTCGGCAAGCTGCGGCAGAAAGCTGTAGCCGGCGGGCTTGTTGCGCACCATCGCGGCGTAGCCGAAGCACAGATGCACGATGGTCGGGCCGGGGATGCCGTGGAGCGCGCGGTCGATCGCCCGGATGCCCCAGCGCGCCGCCTTGTCGGGGGCGGTGCGCACCCACGGCTCGTCGAGCTGCACGACATCGACCCCGCTCGCCTTCAGCGCGCGCAATTCCTCGTTGACGGCGACGGCGTAATCCATCGCCATCTCTTCCTCGTCGGCATAGAAGGCGTTTTCGGCCTGTTGCGACAGGGTGAACGGACCGGGCAGCGTGATCTTGGTGGCATGCGCGGCATGGGCGACCAGGAACTCGGCGTCGCGCAACTCGACCGGCCCGCGCCGGCGGATTTTTCCGATGACGCGCGGCACCGGCGTCGCGCCGCCGCCGCTGCGCCCGACATGGCCCGGGTGCTCGGCATCGATGCCGTCGAGCGCCAGCGCGAAACGGTTGGAATAGCTCTCGCGGCGGATCTCGCCGTCGCTGACGATGTCGATCCCGGCCCGCTCCATCTCGCCGATCGCCAGAACCGTCGCATCGTCCTGCGCCTGTTCGCGCCACGGCCCGGCCACCCGCCAGATGTCGCCCGCACTGACGCGCGGCACGCCGTGATGCGCGAGCAGGGCCCGGTCGACCAGCCAGTCGGGCTGCGGGTAGCTGCCGACGACCGTCGTCGGGATCAGATGGGTCGGGTAGGTCATGGCGTCCGGTGCCCGTCAGAAAAGCTCGCTCAACGCTCCCATAATCGGCATGCCCGCGAAAGCGGGAATCCGCAGGTCGAGATCCGTTGATCGCCCTGGATGCCTCCCCGGACTCTGCTGTTTCGACGGCATACCCGCCCGGCGCCGGGCGGGTGTTGCGCAAGAAGGGCCCAGCCTGTAGCACGTCAGGCGAAACCAGGGGGAGAGCAACGATGACCGCACGCGTGGCAATGGTATCGCCGGAACGCGCCCGCGAACTCGGCGAGGCGATGGGTATGCCGGCGGGGCGTACCCAAAGCGAGGCGTTTCGCACTGTCGCCAACAATTCCGGCGTGGCCAGGGTGGCGTTCAGCCAATTGATGCAGCTGTTGGAGAACAACAAGTTCGACACGCGGCTGCGCGAACTGATGATCATGCGGATCGGCTGGGTCACCGGCTCGGCTTACGAGTGGACGAACCACTGGCGGGTGGCGACGACGGCCGGGATCCCGCCCGAGGATGTTCTGGCGGTGCGCGACTGGCGCAACGCCGCGCGGTTGACGCCGGCGGACCGGGCGATCCTCGCCGCCACCGACGAGTGCCTCGCCGGCAGATCCATCTCGGATGCTGCCTGGGCCGAGGTGGCCCGCCACGTCGCCGATCCGGGACAGCAGGTGGAATTCATCATCGCGATGGGCAACTGGATGATGTTTTCGCTGCTGTTCCGCAACCTGCGCATTCCGCTGGCCGAGGGCGTCACGGTCTGGCCGCCCGATGGCCTGGCGTCCCCCGCGGCAGCGGGATGGGGCTGAGCGGTGAGCCGGAGTTACGGTGACAGTTTACTTTATTGGAGGCGAGCGCAGCTCGCTCTTGCCGTCGGCATCGCGGCGCGGTTTGGGGCCGGGCTTGCGCGGCGCCAGCGGGCGACCGAGACGCGCTTCGAGCGCGGCGATCCAGCCCGGCGGTCCGAGCGGTCGGCCGATCGTCGCCGCGCGTTCGAGCCGGGCGACCGCAGCCTCGTCGCCCGGGCCGGCGAGAAACCCGGCGAAATCGGGGATGCGCCCCAGAAGCGGCGCGGCGCTCGCCAGCTCGTCGTCGCGGCCGGCGAGGTGGGCGCGGGCACTCGACCACGGCCAGTCCTCGGCGCGGCGCACGAGACCCGCCGCCACCGGGTTCTGCGCGATGTAGCGGGCGGCGGCCAGCAGATGCGGCTCATCCATCGCGACCGCCCCAAAGCGGCCCTGGAACAGATGCCCGGTCCAGCGGAAGCGGGCATTGATCGCGCCGGTATAGCGCCGGTGCGCCTCGCCGAAGGTCGCCCGCAGGCCGTCCTCGTCGGCCGGCGCGACGATCAGGTGGACATGGTTCGGCATCAGGCAATAAGCCCAGATCTGCGCCCCGGCGCCGCGCGCTGCCGCGGCCACGAGGCGGCGGTACAGCCGGTAATCCCCGTCCTCGAAAAACACCGGCTCGCGCCGATTGCCGCGCTGGGTGACATGGTGCGGCACGCCCGGAACGATGACGCGCGCAATCCTCGCCACCCGTCCCTCCCGATTTCCCGATATCAGTCGCTTGTATTCTGCCAGGGTCGGACGATTAAGTAAACTGTCACCGTAACTCTGTCACCGTAACTCCCCGTTCAGCGCGGCCGAGGCGTTGCGGCCGTTGTCGTTGGCGGCTAAGGTATAAATGCGCGTAGCGTCGCGCACATCCTGCGATTACGCGATTACGGTGACAGTTTACTCTATTGGGGGCTGAGCGCGGCTCCCTTTCCCTCAGCCGCACACCGACTCGTCGCGGGTTAGCCGGGCGATCGCCTCGCGCTCCTCTTCCTCGGCGGCGAGGCGGTCGATTTCGCGGATCAGGATCTCGCGCGGGTCTTCCCCGCCCGGCTCCGGTTCGGGGCCGGGCCTGGGTCCCTGTGCCAGTTCGCTCTTCTGTATCAGGTCGAGCAGCAGCTTGGTGGCGCGCAGATCGCCGGCGGCGGATTTTTCGACGAGCGCGGCGACGATCGCCTCGCGCCGCGTCGCCGGCTGGCGCGGTCGGGCCGCCAGCCGCCGATCGAGCGCCGCCTCGATCAGCGCCGCCAGCCGCCGGTCGCGCCGGCGATGCAGACGGGCGCCCTCGGGGTTGCCGGATTGACCCTTCCGGAAGCGGCTGTGCAGCGGCGGCTTCCGGTTGCCGACCCGGTACTCCCTCTGATCCTCGGTCATCGCATCGCGGGGGGGTTGACATCACCGATCGCAATATACATGTTATCACAACGTTTGTCAAGATAATAATTCAGGACCCACCCTCGCCGCCCACCAACTCCCTGCCCAACTCCCTGCAAGAACGATGAAAACTCCCTGCAACTCCGCCCGAAAAATCCCTGCAGTATTCGCCGATGTCGGTTTGATGTCAACAAGTTATGTGGTTCGCATCGAGAATTTCGCTGCCGGCAGGGAACCCAGAAAAAAGGGCCGCCCCTTGCGGAGCGGCCCCTTCCGTGGATCCCGGATCAAGTCCGGGATGACTTTTTGCGGCGCGGGCGCCGCAAAAAGTCAGCTGTGCCAGCGGAACTCCTGCTGCTTGCGCTGCGAGCCCTGGCTGAGCTTGATGTTGACGAGGCCCGGGCCGGGGAAGTTCATCAATTCGTCGAGCGCGCCGCGGACGTCCTTCGTGTTCTCGACATAGGCGCCGTAGCCGCCGAACGCCTGCATCATCTTGTCGTAGCGGGCGCCGTAGATCAGCGTGTTCGGCCGCATGTTGAGCATCGGGTTCTTCGGGATCTCCGGCATCCCCGGGCCGATGCCGCCATTGTTCATGACGACGATCTTGGCCGGCATGTTGTAGCGGCACAGCGTCTCCATCTCCATGCCGGAGAAGCCGATCGCCGAGTCGCCGGAGATGTGGACGACCGGGCGGTCGGGGTGCACGACGCAGGCGGCGACGACGAGGCCGAGGCCGACGCCCATCGTGCCGTAGCTGCCGGCGTTCAGGTAGGAACGCGGGTTATCGAGCGGCATCTGGGTCCCGCCGATATCCATCGTGGTGGCGCCCTCGCTGCACAGCACCACGTTCTTCGGCAGCCACTCGCGGATGTCGCGGAAGAGGCGGTAATAGCCGCCGGGCGAGGAGTCGTCGGCGATCTGCGGCGCGATCATCGCCGCGTTCTCGGCCGACTTCTTGGCGAGCGCCTGGCGCCACGGCGAGCCTTCCGGGTGGAACCACTGGCGCCCGGCGAGCGCGGCGTTGAGCTGCCCGACGATCGCCTTGCCGTCGCCGACCAAGGCCACCTCGGCCGGCTTGTTCTGGTGCATCAACTCCGGCTCGATGTCGAGCTGGACCACCCGCACATCCTTGTTGTAGCGCGGCGGCAGGCCGAAATGCAGGATCCAGTTGAAGCGCGCCCCCATCAGGAACACGACGTCGGCTTGCGACAGCGCCAGAGAGCGCGCCGCGCCGGCCGACAGCGGGTGATCGTCCGGCATGATGCCCTTGCCCTTGGGCGTGCGCACAAACGGTATCTGGGTCTTCTCGATGAAGGCGCGCACCTCGTCCTCGGCGTGCGAGGAGGCCATGCCCTGGCCGATCAGGGCCAGCGGGCGCTGCGCCGATTGCAAGACGTCGAGCGCATGCTCGATGTCCTGCGGCATCGCCATCGTGCGCGGCGGGTCCGGGCATTTGCGCACCGCGTCCACCGTGTCGGTGTCGCACGAGCCGGTGATCATGTCGTCGGGGAAGTCGAGATAGGTCGCGCCGGGGCGGCCGTAGGTCGACTGGCGCACCGCCATCTCGACATAGAACGGGATGCGGTTGACGTGTTCGATGGCATGCGCCCATTTGCTGACCGGCGTCGCGGCCAGTACCTGGCGTTCTTCCTGGAACGAGCCCATGCCGTTCCTATAGGTCTCCGAGGCGCCGCCAATGAGGATCATCGGCCAGCAGTTCTGCTGGGCGTTGGCAAGACCGGAAAGACCGTGGATGACGCCGGGGCCGGTCACGACGATGCACGAGCCGGGGCGCCCGGTCAGGAAGCCGACCGCACCCGCGGCATAGGAAGCGGCCTGCTCGTTGCGCATGCCGATATAGGGCAGGCCGACTTTCTGGGCCGCCTCGGCGATCGGCCCGACGGGAAACCCGACGACGCCGAACATGAATTGTACGCCTTGCTCTTTGAGGCTTTTCGCCAGCAAGTCTGCGCCTTTGATTTCCGCCAATGTTTCCTCCTGTCAGATGGGCGAGATGCCCCAAGCCCGGGTTGCCGAAGAACTCTTCGCCGGGAGATTACGCGTTTATTCGCCGCGGGGGGAAGGACTCTGCGGTCCGGCGGCGCGGCGGGAGCATATCAGACCCGCTTTGGCGACCGCGCGCGATTGCCACGACCCCCGAAGTTCGCCTAGAAATAGCAGGCCATGATCCGCCGTCCCGCCGGCCGCCCCATTGGCCGTGATGTCGCGCTGGCGCTTGTCTTCAAGCTGGCGGCGCTGAGCGTGCTCTATCTCCTGTTCTTCCGGGCCGATGCGCGCCCGACAATCGACGCCGACAGCGTCGCGCGGCACCTCTTGGAGCCCGCGTCCGGCCCGGCGCCGGCGGAGGCCACAAGATGATCGACCCCGGCATCGTCGATCTGTCGCGGCTGCAATTCGCGCTGACCGCGCTCTATCACTTCCTGTTCGTGCCGTTGACCTTGGGGCTGTCCTTGCTGCTGGCGATCATGGAGTCGGTCTACGTCATGACCGGACGGCCGATCTGGCGCGCGATGACGCGGTTCTGGGGCACGCTGTTCGGCATCAATTTCGCGATGGGCGTCGCCACCGGCATCACGATGGAGTTTCAGTTCGGCACCAACTGGGCCTATTACGCGCAATACGTCGGCGACATCTTCGGGGCGCCGCTGGCGATCGAAGGCCTGATGGCCTTCTTTCTCGAGGCCAGCTTTGTCGGCCTGTTCTTTTTCGGCTGGGACCGGCTGTCGCGGGTCGGCCATCTGGCGGTGACCTGGCTCACCGCGCTCGGCGCCAATCTCTCGGCACTGTGGATCTTGATCGCCAACGGCTGGATGCAGGACCCGGTCGGGGCGCGCTTCAACCCGGCGACCTTGCGGATGGAGCTGACCTCGTTCTACCAGCTGATGTTCAACCCGGTGGCGCAGGCCAAGTTCGTCCACACGGTCAGCGCCGGCTATGTCTGCGGCTCGGTATTCGTGCTGGCGGTCAGCGCATTCTATCTGCTGCGCGGCCGCCATGTCGCCTTCGCCCGGCGCTCGATGACGGTCGCGGCGAGCTTCGGCCTCGCCTCGGCGCTGTCGGTGGTCGTGCTCGGCGACGAGAGCGGCTACACCGCGACATTGGACCAGAAGATGAAGCTGGCCGCGATCGAGGCGATGTGGGTGACCGAGCCGGCGCCGGCGAGCTTCACGGTGTTCGGCCTGCCCGATCGCGCCGCTCACGTGACCCGCGACGAGATCGAGGTGCCGTGGCTATTGGGGCTGATCGCGACGCGCTCGTTCGACCGGCCGGTCGAGGGTATCGACGATCTGGTGCGCCGCGGCGCCCAGCGCATCCGCAGCGGGATTATCGCCTACAAGGCGCTGCAGGTGCTGCGCGGCAGCCCGACCGATGCCGCGGCGCGCGCCGCTTTCGATGCGCACTCGGCGGATCTCGGTTATGCGCTGCTGCTGAAGCGCTACACGCCGGCAGTGACCGACGCGGACGCGGCGACAATCCAGCGCGCCGCCAACGACCTGGTCCCCAACGTGCCGGTGTTGTTCTGGGCGTTTCGCGTGATGGCGGGCCTGGGCTTCTATTTCATCGCGCTGTTTGCCGCCGCCTTCTATCTGGCGTCGGTGCGCCGGCTGGAGACGCGCTGGTTTCTGCGCGCCGCGCTGTGGAGCCTGCCGCTGCCGTGGGTCGCCATTGAGCTCGGCTGGATCATCGCCGAATACGGGCGGCAGCCCTGGGCCGTCGAGGGCGTGCTGCCGACCTATCTCGGCGTCTCCTCGGTGTCGTTCGGATCGATCCTCGGCTCGCTGATCGGCTTTGTCGTGTTCTACAGCGCGCTGGCGGTGGTCGATGTCGTGCTGATCGTGCGCACGATCCGGGGCGGCCCGCCGCCGGACGCGGCGGTGCCCGATCCGGTCTTGCGCCCGGCAGCGGTGGGGCAAGGCTGAGGCGATGCCGCCCTACGACCTGTTGCGCCTCATTTGGTGGGCCCTGCTCGGCATACTGCTGATCGGTTTCGCCGTGCTCGACGGCTACGACCTCGGCGCCGCGATGCTGCTGCCCTTCGTCGGCCGCAGCGATGCGGAACGGCGTCAGGTGCGCGAGACGATCGAGGCCAATTGGGAGGGCCATCAGGTCTGGCTCATCCTCGGCGGCGGCGCATCGTTCGCCGCGTGGCCGCTGCTCTATGCGGCGAGCTTTTCCGGCTTCTACATCGCGATGCTGCTGGTCTTGGCGGCGCTGATCCTGCGCCCGGTCGCGTTCAATTTCCGCGACAAGGTCGCCGACCCGGGCTGGCGCTCGCTGTGGGACTGGGCGCTGGCGCTGAGCGGGTTTGTCCCGGCGCTGGTGTTCGGGATCGCCTTCGGCAACCTGCTGCTCGGGGTGCCGTTCAGCCTCGACAGCGATCTGCGCCCGGCCTATTCCGGCACCTTCTTCGGCCTGTTGAACCCGTTCGCCCTGTTGGCCGGCCTCGTCAGCGTCGCGATGCTGGCGACGCACGGCAGCACGTGGCTGGCGCTGAAGGCCGACGGCGCGGTGGCCGAGCGGGCGGCGCGCATCGCCAGCCGGGCCGGGCCGATCGCCGCGGCATTGTTCGCGCTGGCCGGGCTGTGGGTCGCGTTCGGGATCGACGGCTATGTGCTGCAGGGCGCGATCGACCGCAACGGACCCTCGAACCCGCTCGCCAAGACCGTCATCCGCGAGACCGGCGCCTGGCTCGCCAATTACCATATCCACCCGTGGCTGATCCTGGCGCCGGTGTTGGGCGTTGCCGGATCGGCCCTCGCCGGGCTGTTGGCGGCGCGGCGCACGGCGCTGGCGGCGTTTCTCCTAAGTGCGTGCGGCGTCAGCGGGATCATCGCTACCGCCGGGATCGCGCTGTTCCCGTTTCTGCTGCCGTCCTCGACCGAGCCGGCCGCGAGCCTGACCGTGTGGGATGCGTCGAGCAGCCGCCTGACGCTCTTCATCATGCTGCTCGCCGTCGTCGTGTTCCTGCCGGTCGTGCTGCTCTATACCGGCTTTGCGCTGCGGGTGATGCGCGGCCGGGTGCGGCTCGCCGATGTCGAGCGGCACGAGGGCGGCTATTAGGGCATCATCGCTCTTGATTGATGCATCCCCGCCCGTCACCCCCGCGAAAGCGGGGGTCCAGGGGCCGCGGCACAGCGGTTGCCCTGGATTCCCGCTTGCGCGGGAATGACGACCGATGAAGCGATTTCAATCTACCCCGATTGCGCCTATGCGGGAGGAACGGGCCATGTGGTATTTCGACTGGGTTCTGGGATTGGGTCTCGCCTGCGCCTTCGCCATCCTCAACGCGATGTGGCTGGAGATCGCCGAGGACAACGCCGGCCCGGATCGATAAATGGACCGCGCATCATCATTCGATCACCTCGTCGGCGCCGGCGAGCAGCGACGGCCCGATCGTGATGCCGAGTGCCTTGGCGGTCTTCAGGTTGATCACCAACTCGAACTTGGTCGGGTTCTGGACGGGCAGGTCGGCTGGTTTGGTGCCCTTGAGAATGCGATCGACATAGTCGGCCGCGCGCCGGAACGGATCGATCGGGTCGATGCCGTAGGACATCAGCCCACCGCTCGCAGGAAAAACGCGAAAGGCATAAACGGCAGGCAGGCGGTATTGCGCGGCACGGGCGATGATGGCCTTGAGATGCGCACCCGTGAACAAATCGGGCAAAACCAGTATTCCGCCGTGTTCCTCGCGCGCCAGCCCCGTCATCACCGCCGCGATCTCGGCATCGTCATTGACCGGCGCGCCGCGCACCGTCACGGCCAAGGATGAGCCAGCCTCCTCGATGGCACGCATCATCAGACCGGCGTAGGGCGCGGTCGCCGGGTTAAACAGTACCGCCGCGCGCGCGACCGGTGGGCTGATTTGCGTCAGCATCTCCAGCCATTTGCCGGCCATCGGAGCGTCGTAGAAGCTGAAGCCGGTGATGTTGCCGCCGGGACGCGCCAGGCTCTCGACGAAGCCTTGCCCGACCGGGTCGGCGGCACCCACAAACACGATCGGGATCGTGCTTGTTCGCCGCCGCAGCGCCTCGACCGCCGTCGAGCTGCTCCCCGTCAGGAGCATGTCGGGGCCGAGCGACACCAGTTCCGCCGCGTAGCGCTCGAAGAGCGCGGGGTCGCTGCCGGCGTATCGCCAGTCGATGTGCAGATTGCCGCCATCGTGCCAACCGCGCGCACCGAGCCCTTGCAGCAAGGCGGCAGCGGCGGACTGGCCGCTGGCGTTGGTGCCTCCCGCCAGCACGCCGAGACGGCGCGCCCCGCTCGGCAGCACCACTTGCGCAAGCAGCGGCTCCGGCATCAGGGCCGCAGCGATGCCGGCGAGGACCCCGCGCCGGGTTGTCCCGAAATACTCCCTCTCCCCCAACGGGGGAGAGGGTTGGGGTGAGGGGGCGGCCGGCGACATCGCCGATGACACCCTCACCCGTCTCCGCCCCTGGCAGGGCAAGCCATCCTCTCCCGCGATGCGGGAGGCTTAGAGCGTGCGCTGCCCTCCATCTTTCGCCCCAGCCTTTGTAAGTCCGCCTAGGCGCGCCCCCACAGCCGCTTGGAGGCGATCGCTGCGCCCTCGGCCATCGCGTGCAGTTTCTTGAACGAAATGTCGGGGTCGAGCTTGCCGTAGCCGGCGAAGGTGCCGAAGCCGCAATCGCTGCCCGCCATCACCCGCTCGCGGCCGACGATGTCGGCGAAACGGCAGATCCGCTCGGCGACCAGTTCGGGATGCTCGACGTAATTGGTCGAGGTGTCGAGCACGCCGGCCACCAGGATCTTGTCGTCCGGCAATTTGACGTCGCGCCACACCGCCCATTCATGGGCGTGGCGCGGGTTGGCGGCTTCGACGACGAGCGCCATCGGCTTTGCCTTGACGAGGATCGGCGCGACCTTGGCGAAATCGATGTCGTGGTCGTGCGGCCCCTCGTAATTGCCCCAGCAGATGTGGATGCGCGCCATGTCGGCTGGCACGTTGCGCAGTGCGTGGTTCAAGACATCGACGTGAAAGGCCGCCCGCTTCAGGAACTCCGTTTCGCTCAAATCCTGGAACGAGGTGTGGTGGGCCATCGCCAGATCGGGGCAATCGAGCTGCAGGACGAACCCGGCCGCGACGATCGCCTCGTATTCCTCCTGCATCGCTGCGGCGACGGCTTCGACATAAGCCTCGTAGGTCGGGTAGTAGCGGTTGTTCTGGAACACCGGCACGAGACCGGGCGAGGCAGCGGTCATGAAGCCTTCGACGGCATTGACCTGCGCCAATGCCGCCTTGAGGTTTGCCAGGTCCTCGCCGAGCGGCTCCCTGTCGCGCACCGCGATCGGGCCGACGCAGACGGCGCGCCGGGCGACGTTCGAGCCGGTCATCCGCTCGTAGGCGGCCATGAAGTTCGGGTGGTCGCGGGTGTCGAGGCGCGGCTTGGCCGGCTCGTGGCCGGCAAAGCCGCTGAGACGGTCGGCGACATAGGTCGAATAGCCGGGCTTCGACATCTCGCCGTCATTGACGATGTTGACGCCGGCCTCGGCCTGGCGGCGGACGATGGCGATGACGGCCTCGCGGGTCAGACGCGCGAGTTCCGCCTTGTCGTAGGGCTCGCCCTGGTCCTTCTTGACCAGGAGGGCGCGCAATTCGGGCGGTCGCGGCAGGCTGCCGGTATGAGTGGTCAGAACGCGGTCCTGGCTCGTCTTCATCGCGTTTCCCCCGACTGCGGAGATGTTTGGCGGCAGCGTGCGACTTTTCGGCCGCGCCGGCAAGTGCAAGACGGCTGTCGGGGGCGCAAATGCGTCGGTCGTCGCGACCGGCCGATCAGCGCGAAGCGCCACGAACGTCGTTGTTGCACTGCGGTTCCGCCGTGCAGGTTAAAAATTCTGTCCCATCCAGGGAGATGTCATGCGTCGGCCTGCCGCACAAGCGACGATCAACAGATTGTTATATTGGGGATTCTTGGGACGAAGGTCGGAGCCATCTCCGATCGGCGGGCTTGATCTGTCAGGAATGCCGCCCAATGTTGCCGTTGTTGCAATGCAACAAGGTTGTAACGCTACACAGGTGGATAAGATGAAAGCTTGGTTGTTTGCCGGCGCCGCCATGGTGCTCGCGGTCAGCGCGCTTGCGCCGGTCGCCAGGGCGGATGGTCCGCGCGCGTCATCGGAAAACAATTGGCCGGGCATCAGAAATGTCCCTGTCGCCTCGCAGCCCGCGACCGCAGCGGCGCCGCATTATGTGTGGCAGGAAGGCTATGAAAACGGCGGCAAGTGGCATGGCCACTGGATCCTCGTCCGCTAGACGAGGTTCAGCTACGCTGCAAGAGCCTTCTCTCCGGCGCATGTTTCATGCGCCGGGGAGAGCGGCCCTGTCACCCCCGGTTGAAGGCCGGCATCACGTCGCGGGCGAACCGCCGCAGCTGCTCGATGAACTCGTGCGGCGGCAGGCCCTCGGCCCAGTGGATCATGAAGTCTTCCAGGCCCGGGTATTTCGCCTCGATCGATTTGATGCCGTCGATGACCTGCCCCGGCGGGCCGCAGAACCACGCCTTCTGCTCGACCCCGTCGCGCAACGAGGGAACCCGTACCGGCGCGCCGGGCGTGCCCCAGGTGCGCCCGTGTTCGTCGGCGTAGCGCACGAAGCCGAACGGCGCAAACCATTTGAAGCGCTCGTCATGCGAGGGTTCAAGCCGGCGGATCGCCTCTTCCTCGGTGTCGGCGAGGTAGATGCCGGCGCCCCAGATCATGTCTTGCCCAAGCTGGATCGGCCGGCCGTGGCGATGGCACGCATCGTGGAAGGCGCGCACGACATCGTCGAGGATCTTCTCGCCGTTCAACGTCACCATCGCCTTCAGACCGTATTGCGCCATCATGTCGATCGTGCGGCCGCTGGCGATCGGCATCCAGATCTCGACCGGCAGGTGCTTCGGCCGCGGCACCATCGTGATCTCGGTCAGGTCGTAGCCGCGATAGGGCACCGCCGGCGGGCACTCGTAATGTTTGCCCTGGTGGTGGAACGCCTCCTCGTTGAAGCATTGGAGGAGCAGTTGCAGCTGCTCCTCGAACAATTCGCGGTTGGCGGCAGCGTCGAGTAGCGGCGCGCCGAAGGTCTCGACCTCGCGGGTATGGTAGCCGCGCCCGACCCCCATGATCAGCCTTCCATCGGTGACGATGTCGGCCATCGCGTAATCCTCGGCGAGGCGGATCGGGTGCCACATCGGCAGGATGTTGAAGGCGCTGCCGATCTTGAGACGCCGGGTCTGGGTGGCGAGCCACAGCCCCCACTGGATCAAATTGGGGATGCACTCATAGCCTTCGCGCTGGAAATGGTGCTCGGCCGCCCACAGGCAGTAGAAGCCCAGCTCGTCCATGACGCGCGCCACCTCGCGCGAGGTGGCAAACACCTCGGAGAGCCGCTCGTTCGAATAGCGCCGGTCGTTGGCCGGCGTGCCGTCGCGCCCGATATCGTCGAGCTCGATCTGGCCGACGTAAAGCGCGTGGAACCGTTTGATCATGACGCCTCCGGTGACCGAGTGCAGTTCTGAATGCTGTTCGAAATTCTGGGCGCCGCCCGGGCCTGGGTCAATCCCGCACCGCGGCCTTCTCCTCGACGAGCGCCTGGGCGATCCCGGATACGCGGGTCACGGCCTCGCGCAACAGCCGCTTCAGCTCCGGCAATTCCTCTTCGAACCGGTCGCTGGGGGTTCCGATCAGGATGCCCGCGGTGACGCTGCCATCGGCGTTGAAGATCGGCGCCGCGAGGCCGGCGGCACCCGGTACGGTCTCGCCGAGGCTGATCGCGAACCCGTCGCCGCGGATGGATGCCAGCCGGTCGCGCAATTGCCCGGGGTCGGTGGTGGTTCGCGAGGTCAGCGGTTCGAGGCGGGTCGAGCCGATATAGGCGTCGGTCCAGGCCGGTTCCTGATAGGCCAACAGCATCAACCCGCCGGCCGAGGAATACAGCGGCCGGCTCGTGCCGGTCGGCACCGTGTAGCGCACCGGGTTGGCGCTGTCGATGACATCGGCGTAGGTCACCCGCCGCGCCAGATGGTCGAGGACGACGAGAAACACCGTCTCGCCGCTCTTGGCCGCGAGGTCCTGCAAGATCGGCCGGACCAGGTTCGGGAAGCGGCGGATGGCCAGGATATCGGCCGCGAGGCGAAAGGATCTTGGCCCGAGCCGATAGAGGCCGTGGCCGTGCTCCATGTAGCCTGACGCCACCATCGAGCGCAGGATCCCGAGGAGGCTGCTCTTCGGCGCGGCGATCGTCGCGCTGAGCGCGGCTAGGCTCACCCCCTCTTCGGATTTGGCAAGCGCCTCGAACAGCGCGACGAGACGCATCGCCGAGCGGGCAAGGGAGCCCTCCGCACCCGCGGCGCTCTCGCGCGCTTGCCGGGAGTTCGAGGCTCGACGCACCAATCCGGTCCGCAAGGGGTTTCATCCTCCGATCAGGGCCGCGCCACAGTAGAGGCTAGCACCCCTCCGCTTCAACTCCGCGCGAGCCGGATGTCCGGCAATCGCAATCCTCGCACAGTCCCGGCGCAATCCCGGCAGACGGCGGCCGCCCAGGCTGCTACAATTTCGCATCGCTTGCCGGAGGAAACGATGACAGCCACGCTTGAAGCCGACGCACGCCCGGAGGTGCGCGTCGAAGATGTCGAATACCAGCGCCAGGGCGGGCGCGCACTATTGGCGCGGGTCTACCGGCCGGCCGGGAGCGGACCCTATCCGGCGGTCGTCCAGGTGCATGGCGGCGCCTGGGTCAACAAGGACCGCACCGACAATGATTTCATCGCTCGGGCTTTGGCCGAGAGCGGCATTCTCGTCGCCTCGATCGACTTCCGCATGCCGCCCGAGGCGCCCTACCCCGCCTCGCTCGCTGACATCAACCTGGGCGTTCGCTGGCTGAAGGCGCGCGCCCGACAGTACGGCGGCCGCCCGGACTGGGTCGGCAGCATGGGCACCTCGAGCGGCGGGCACCAGGTGCTGCTCGCGGCGATGCGCCCGGACGACCCGCGCTATGCCGCGCTGCCGCTGGCCGACTCGCCGCAGACCGACGCCCGCGTTGCCTTCGTCATTTCGGGCTGGGGCGTGCTCGACCCGCTGCTGCGCTATCACCTCGCCAAGCAGGCCGGCAACGCCGAGCTGATCGAAAACCACCACGCCTTCTGGGTGGATGAGTTGACGATGAGCGAAGCCAGCCCGCCGGCAATCCTCGACCGCGGCGAAAAGGTCACGCTGCCGCCGGCGCTGGTGTTCGGCGGCGACGCCGACGAATGGGTCCCGCTCGAAACCATGCAACGTCTCGTCCAGGGGTGGAAAAACGCCGGCGGCGAGATCGAATTGCAGCTCTACCCGGGTCAGAAGCACGGCTTCATGACCGGCAAGCCGGACGCGCCTTACGCCGGCCCGGCGATCGAGCGGATGAAGGCCTTCATCCGCCGCCACACGGGGTAACCAGCGGCCATGGTGGGCTTCGCTTTGCTCAACCCACCCTACAAATTTCGCTGATGGCGTAGGATGGGCTGAGCGCAGCGAAGCCCATCATCGGGAGGAAACGATGCAGGAAAACCGGGTCAAACGGATCATGAAGGAGGGCGGGCTCGCCCTCGGCACCCATGTCGGCGGCATCCCCGACCCGCAGATCGTCGAGATCATCGGGCTTGCCGGGTTCGACGCCGCCTTTATCGACATGGAGCACACGACCTTGGACCTGCACGACGTGCAGGCCTGCGTGATGGCGGCCGAGCGCGTCGGCATCACCCCGATCGTGCGCACCCCGGGGTTCGACCCGGCCTTCATCCTGCGCCTCCTCGACATGGGCGTGCAGGGCATCCAGGTGCCGCATGTCTCCGACCCCGACATGGCGCGCGCGGCGGTCGCCGCGGTGCGCTACCCGCCCGACGGCGACCGCGGCATGGCGGCCGGCGGCCGCGCCGCCGATTACGGCAAGATCCCGCTCCTCGAACACATGGCGAGTTCCAACCGCGAGATCCTCTTGGCCTGCATGATCGAGGACGTGGCGGCGGTCGAGCGCATCGACGAGATCGCCGCGGTTCCGGGGGTCGACCTGCTGGCGGTCGGGCCGTCCGATCTGTCGCGTTCGCTCGGGGTCAGCGGGCACCCGGATCATCCGCGCCTCGTCGCGGCGATCGACCGGGTGCGCGAGGCGGTGAAGAAGGGCGCCGGCTGCCGCCTGGCATTGCCGCTCAACCACGCCGCCTTCCCGCGCAACGCCGCCGAATTGAAGCACCTCGGCGCCGGCTACAGCAATTGCGCGCCGACCCCCGAAGCCCGCCTCCTGCGCTCGATGCACGAGCAGGCCACGGCGCAACGGAAGCTGCTGGGGTAGCGACTGGGACGCCCCTTGCGCGGGCTTGACCTGCACATCCACATCTTTTGCGGGTGAAGGAAGACGCGGGTGGCCGGGTCAAGCCCGGCCACGGGGTCCCTACTGTCGGTTCCACGGTGGTCGGAGGGTGACGATGAGTTCCGCTTCAATGCGGACACGCTCAGCCTTGCCACCGGAGACCTTCAGAAACCACAAGCATAAATTGCGGCCGTCGCTTACGGCGTTCAGAACATTTTTGTTTACGCGGCAATTTGTTTCCTGGCCGCCTTTGAAGCAGTTGCGGGGCGAGATCCCACCGTAACCATTTGGACCGAATCGATCTTCGAGAATTTCGCACTCACCGACGTATGCCGGAGCATTATTGTCTGTGATGACGTAGACCCCGGCCATTCGCCAACCCCGCGCAACGCGGAATCGACAGAACTCTCCGTCTCCATATTTGTTCAACGGTAGGCGATGCAGGTTTTGATATCGGCACTGAGGCATTTCAGCGGCAATTCGTCCTGACGCGCTGCGGATCGGATCTATTTCGCCGACCGCGTCGAACGAGTACCGACCGAACTGTCGATTTGCCGGGCTCTTGGAGAATGAAAAGGTCCTGAATGCCTTGCTCATGATGATCCTCATCCCGTGGATACAGCAAGACGCCTGATATAGGCGCGTTGCCGCGAGGTTATCAAGAGTTATTTTGAGGTTACTCGGCGTTTTCTTCGGTTTCATAGGTTCATTAGGTTAGTTAGGTTTAACGGTTCAATATGTTCATACGTTCATAATGTTCATCTGTTCATATGTTTCGTACCTTCTCACCACCCGCCGTTGACCCCGATCGCCTGGCCGGTGACGAAGCCGGCGTCGTCCGAGGCGAGGTAGGCGATCATCGAGGCGACCTCGTCGGGGCTGCCGAAGCGCCCCACGGGGATCGCCTTCGAGCGCTCGCGAAAGCCGGTTTCGAGGTCGTCGCCGTATTCGCGCCGGTTGGTGCTGATCGCGCGCGAGGTGCGGATCGGGCCGGGACAGACCGCGTTGACGGTGATCCCATAGGGCGCGAGATCGAGCGCCAGCGACCGGGTGAAGCCGACGATCGCGGCTTTCGAGGCGGCATAGGTCGCGCGCTTCGCTCCCGGCCGGAACGCCGCCTTCGACGACACGCTGACGATGCGGCCCCACTTCGCCTTGCGCATATGGGGCACGGCGGCGCGCGCCATCAGAAAGGCGCCCTTGGCGTTGACCCCCATCGTCAGGTCCCAGGCGGCGACCGGCACGTCCTCGATCTCGTTCCGGTCGGCGCCCTGCGGCGCGCCGGCATTGTTGACGAGGATGTCGAGCCTGCCGTACCGCGACAGCACCTCGCCGACCATCCTGGCCGCGTCCGCCTCCAGGCTGACGTCGCCCAAGACCGCCGAGGCGGTGCCGCCGGCCTTGGCGATCTGCTCGACGAGGCTGTCGACGCCACCCCAATTGCTGTCGAGATCGCCCGGCGCGTTGTGCTCGTTGGCAACCCCGGTCGGCCGCACATCGGAGACGACGACCGTGACGCCCTTGGCGGCAAGCGCGCGCGCCGTCGAGTTGCCGATGCCAACAGGCTTGCCGCAGCCGGTGATCAGCGCGACGCGCGCGGAATGAGGCATGTCGCTCCTCCCCTGTTGATGATGCCGGCGTCGCCCCTCATCCCGGCCCTCTCCCCGCAAGCGGGGAGAGGGAGGGACCCGCGCCATGAGGCGCGGGAGGGTGAGGGGCAAAGCAACTATACCGGCCTTGTGCCCTTGAGCTGGGTGCGGTGCATCAGGCGGCGGGTCGCCGGGTCGAAGGCGTCGCGGCGGTGCATCGCGCAGCGGTTGTCCCACCAGATCAGATCGCCGACCCGCCATTCCTGGCGCCAGGTGAATTTTTCCTGGACCGTGTGCGCCCACAATTCGTCGAGCAGCGCCTCGCTCTCCTCGACCGGCAGGCCGATGACATAGGCGTTGATCCGGCGGCCGAGGAAGAGCGCCTTCCTGCCGGTCTCCGGGTGGGTGCGCACCATCGGCTGGCGCGCGCCCGGCACCTTCGTAACGTCGGTGACGGTCTCGAACCCGCTGGTTCGCCTTGCCGCCGCTCGAATGGGTCGCGGCATGGATCATCGTCAGGCCGAGGGTCCGCCCCTTCATGTCGTCGGCCAGCGTGTCGTAGGCCGAATACATGTTGAGGAATTCGGTCGCGCCGCCGGCGCCCGGCGGCGGCACTTCAATGGAGCGCAAGAGGCTGGCGGCCCCGGCGGCACGTCGACGAACGAAGAGTCGGTGTGCCAGAACGCCTCGCCGTCGCCGAGCCCGCCGATCGCCTTGCCATCCTCGACGATGTTCGAGATCACCGAAATTTCCGGCGGCACCTCGGCGCGCCGCCCCGAACTGTCGTTCTCGACGCCGTACTGCCGGGCGATCAAGGCCCCGGGGTTGAGTTCGAGTTCGCCGAACTGGCGGGTGAACGCCATGTGCTGTGCATCGTCCATCCTCTGCCCGCGAAAGCGCAGCACGAGATTGTCGAGCCAGGCGGTGCGGATCGCGTCGCGATCGGCGGTGCTGAGCGGCCGGCGGATATCGACCCCGCCGATATCGGCGCCGAGCCCCGCCGCGAACGGACTGACGGTGATGCTCATCGCCGTTACTCCGCCGCTTCCCGGGCCTCGACCCCGAAATCGTTGATCGAGACGCGCCAGTGGATGCGGTCTTCCTCGGGCGGGTAGTCGCCGGCGGCGCGATGGTAGGAGCAGCGGTTGTCCCAGATCACGATGTCGCCCTTTTGCCATTTGTGATGGTACTCGGCCTCGGGCTGGATCATGCAGCCCTTGAGGTCGGCGATCAGCTCGATCGCTTTCGCGCTCGTCGGCGCCGACGAAGCGGACGATCTTGCCGGGGTCGAAATACAAGCGATTTGCGCCCGGTCTCGGGGTGGGTGCGGATGATCGGATGAGTGACCGGCGTCCAATCCTGGTCTTCCGGGTTGAGCAGGGCCGACTTGCCGCGCTTTCCGCCATAGGAAAACGCGCCCTGGACCCCGTCGAGCCGCGTTTTCAGCCGCTCGGGCAACGCGTCATAGGCGGCGTAGCCGTTGGCGAACAAGCGTGTCGCCGCCGCGGCTGGGGATGGCCAGCGCATAAAGCTGGGTTGCCTTGAACGGCGCCTCGTTGTAGGCGCCGTCGGTATGCCAGCCCTCGGCGCCGCGGCGGTAGATCGCGTCGATGATCCTACCGTCGTCGTCGAACTTGTTGACCCCGAGCATCGTGATCTCGGGGTAGTCGGGATGGCGCGTCGATTTCGAGGGATGCGGCACCACCGGCCCGAAGCGGCGGCTGTAGGCGAGGAAATCCGGGATCGTCAGCTCCTGGCCGCGCACGCACAGAATGTTGCAGTCGAGCCAGGCCTGGTAGATCGGGGCGAATCCCCGGTCATCGAGCGTCTTCACGTCGACCCCGCGCACCTCGACGCCGATCTGCGGACCCATGCGGCGAATCTCGACCATCGCTCTTCTCCTGCCGTCCCGCGCCGTGCGCGGCCACCTGCCTGGCCGCGAGTCAACACGCGAACGCCGTTCAGGACAATGCAAGATTGCGCAGACCGCCCCGCCGGATTCGCCGGGCGGCACGCCGCGAGGCGGGCGAATCCCCGCGTTCTCGCCTACCAGCATTGTCATGGGCGCTGGTTGCGACAGCCGCGAAAAGGCGAGACGATAACCGATCGCGGACCCGAGAATCCGCCGAATGTCGGTGAGGGAACACCCATGAAATATGACGTGGCGATCATCGGCGGGGGAGCGGCTGGATCGGTGCTGGCCAGCCGATTGGCGGCCGACGCGCATACTTCGGTGCTGCTGCTGGAAGCCGGGCCGGATTACCCTGATCCAGCCAATCTTCCGGACGAAATCAAGTTCGGCCACACACGCTTTGCCGAAGCCCCGGACTCGCGCCACAACTGGGCTTTGCGGGGCACCATCACCGAGGAGCAAGGGGCGATCCATGTGGCGCAGGGCAAGGTGATCGGCGGCGGCTCGTCGATCAACGGTCAGGCCATGCAACGGGGCTTCCCCGAGGATTTCGACTCCTGGGCGGCGCTCGGCAACGATCAATGGTCGTATGAAAAGATCCTGCCGTACTTTCGCAAATCGGAGCGCGATCTCGACATTCAGGATAATTATTGCCATGGCTCGGACGGACCGATGCCGGTCAGGCGCCGTCAGTCGGGTCCCTGGCCGGTCCTCCAGCAGGCGTTCCATGCCGCCTGTGTAGCAGGCGGGCTTCGGCACCACGAATGACAAGAATGGCCTGCACCCCGCGGGTCTCGGCGTGTCTCCGTCGAATAACCTCGACGGCGTGAGCATGAGCACTGCGATGACGCATCTCAGTCCGGTGCGCCACCATCTGAACCTGACGGTGCGGGGCGGGGTGTTCGTCCGCAAGATCGTGATCGAGGACGGCAAGGCGGTCGGCGTCGAAGCCGAAAGCGGCGGGAAGGTGTTCCAGCGTCGAAGCCGACCGGGTGGTGCTGAGCGCCGGGGCGATCCGATCGCCGCACCTGCTGATGCTCTCGGGCATCGGCCCCGAAGACCAATTGCGGCAATTCGGGATACCGACGGTTTGTCATCTCCCCGGCGTCGGCCAGAACCTGATGAACCACCTCAGCGCCCAGATGACCTTCAAGGTCAAGGACGGCGTCTCCCTCGAAGCGCATGTCGATGCAGCGCACTTTTCTTTGCACTACACGGCCCAAGGGTCGAGCGCCGTCAACGATATGGTGCTGCGGACCAGCCCGGTTGTCGACGAACGGCGGGAGCGCGTCCCCGGGGTACGGACCAAGTATCTGACCGGCGACGTTCCCCCTGAGCGGGCGGCCCGGATCCATTGCACGCTGGGTTTGCCCGACGGCTCGGGATACGTCAGCCTGGCCTCGGCCGACCCCGGCGTCCAGCCGTCCTTCAACTATCGTTATCTCCAGCATCCAAACGATATCAGGCGGGTGCGGGAAGGCCTGCGAATGGCGGCAAAGCTGCTGGAGTCCGACGCGTATAAAGACGTGGTCGAGTACCGGATCCACCCCACGGATGACGTTCTGGCCGACGACGACGCGCTGGACCTGTGGATGCGCCAAACCGTGGGCACAGCCAGGCACGTGTCCGGAACCTGTAAGATGGGACCGGATACGGATCCGATGGCGGTCGTTGACCAATATTGCAGAGTCAAGGGCGTCCAAGGGTTGTGGGTGGCTGATGCGTCGGTGATGCCGCGCATTCCCAGGTCAGGTGGCGCCCATGCAACGGTGATCATGATCGGCGAACGTGTTGTCGACTGGGTTGCGGCGGGTTAAACGATAGGAGAGCGGTCCACAGCGGTGAGGGGGCCACCATGAAGCTCGTTCTTTTTCAGACCGGTCAGGGCGATCCCATGCCGGGCCTGCTGACCGGGCGCGGGGTCGTCGATATTTCCGGCGCGGTCGCCGGGGGCTACACGCCGCAGCTGACGATGCAGGGCATCATCGACGGTTTCGACCAGCTGCGCCCGGCGCTCGAAAAACTGGCGAAGGACGGCGAGGCCCGGCCGCTCGATGCCGTGCGATTGCGTCCGCCCCTGCCGCGCCCCGGCAAGATCCTCTGCTGCATCGGCAATTACTGGGAGCATGCGCAGCGCGAGCCGCGTGCGCTCAACATGTTCATGAAGAACCCCGAGGCGGTCATCGGCCCGGGCGACACGATCATATTGCCGGAACTGACCGAGCCGTGGATCTTCATGCACGAAGCCGAGCTGGCCATCGTCATCAAGGGCCCGGCCAAAAAGGTCCGGCGCGAGGACTGGCGGAGCGCGGTGTTCGGCTATACCGGCCTCATCGACGTGTCGGCGCGCGGCGAGGGACGGCGCACCTGGAAGGCCGGCAGCTGGCTCGGCAAATCCTTCGACACCTTCGCGCCCATTGGGCCGTGCATCACGACGGCCGACGAGATCCCCGACCCCAACAATGTCGTCGTCCGCTTCTGGGACGACGGGCAACTGCGCCACCACTACAACACCGACGACATGGAGCACCGCGTCCCCGAGCTCGTCGAGTTCGCCTCCTCGATCATGACGCTGAACTCGGGCGATCTCATTGCCTGCGGCACCAATCACGAGGGGCTGGGCGCCCTGCAAGACGGCGAGAGCGTCGAGATCGAGGTCGAGCGCATCGGCCGGATGCGCCTTAATGTCGTCGACCCGCTGAAGCGCAGCTGGGAGCGCGGCGTCTACATGGGGGCCGATTCGACCAACCCCGAGGCGGTCAAGCGTCACCGGCCGGCGGAGGCAGGCGCCGCGGCGAAGCCCTGAAGGTGTCGGCGGCCGGTGTTAACGAAAAATAAATGGTTAAGCCGGCCCTCTGACCCGAACCGAGTTTTGCCGATGCCGTTCGCGTTCGTGCTAGACTGCCGGACCCGGTAGAGAGTGTGCCCATGCTCGTCAAAGCCAGCATCGCTGCGACCGCCGTGATCTGCGCGGTGGTGTCGCTGTCGTCGATCGATTTTCGCCAGCCTCTACAACGGCATGTACCCGGTGAACGGGCTCAGGCGAGACGTCTTGAACCTCTGCCACCAGGCCCAGCCGACGTTTGTCCGCGCGATCCGTGAGAGTCGCGACAACTGCTATGACAGCATGCCGGACCCGGTCGAGCTGGCGATCGGCTGGGTGCGCACCAGCAGCAGGCTGGAGGCGATGCGGCAACCCCTGACCCCGGTGGAGCGGGCCGAGCGCCTCCTGGTCGAGGCCGCGGCGCAGGGGCGGTTCGGCGCGCTTGGACCACGCCGGTTTACCGGATATGAAACCATGCCTGCGGCGGTCTTGCGCCCGTGCGAGGACCCGGCGAAGGGTCGTGCTGCCACGGCGCTGGCGCTGCCGAACGATCGCGCCGCGAACGATCGCCTGGCGCGGCAGATCGCGGGAGGCCAGGAAACCGCCCTTGCCGCCCTGGGCCTGGCACCGCGCGACGCGCGCCCGGATCCGCCGCACGAGCCCGGGCTGCCGGTCCTGCCGCTCGGCGGAGCGACGGCTTCCGGCCGGCGCGATCACGCTCCGACGGCCGGCCTCGGGGACAGCTCGGGCTTGTCCCTCGCGCCGCCCGCCGCGACGCCGGGATGCAAGACGCCGGCCTGATCACCCGCTCTCTACGCTATGCGCCGGGCGGCCATGGATGTGGACGTGATGCCCGCCCGCCTCTTCCAGGATGCGCAACGCGCGCAATTCGATTTCCGGGTCGGCGCAGCGCACCCATAACAGCGCCGCGCCGGCGTGCAGCGCGGCGGCGAACTCCTCGCGGTGCGGCGGGGCGGCATAATCGTCGAACAGTTCCTTCAATGCCGCGCCGCCCAGCCCGGCGCCAACCAATGCCGCCAGGGTCGCGGCGATCGGCCCGCCCGAAATGAGGATGATGCCGGCGACGGTCAGCGGCGCGATGTATTTGATCTCGCCGCTCAACCCGGCAGCGATCAGATCGGCCGGATGCTCTTCGGTCGCGCTCAGCGCCTGGTGCGAGGCGAGGACGGACAAGTCGCTCGGCGCGAAACCGGCGGCGAGCAGCGCGGCGACGGCTTGGCGGAAATGCTCGCGGTCGGGGAACGAGGCGACCGCTTCGCGGATTGCCGGGAAGGGCGGCGCGGCTGCAGTCATCGTTATCCTCCGTTGCGCGATCGGCTTTGCCCCATGTTAACGTCGAAACTCCCTAGCGCGCTCGCCTCGTTTTATCGCCGATGACCGCAGAGCCTGTCCGCGACCGCGATCCAGCATCCCAGGGGCCGCTACAAGCGGCTGCACCCGCGGGGTCGCCCGGCGCGGCGGCCTCGCCGGTCATGGCGCAGTATCACGAGATCAAAGGCGCGCATCCCGGCTGCCTGTTGTTTTTCCGGATGGGCGATTTCTACGAGATGTTTTTCGAGGATGCGCAGGCCGCGGCGCCGGCGCTCGACATCGCGCTGACCAAGCGCGGCCGGCATGACGGCGCCGACATCCCGATGTGCGGCGTGCCCGTCCATACCGCCGATGCCTATCTGGCCCGCCTCATTCGCGCCGGGTTCAAGGTGGCGATCTGCGATCAGATCGAGGACCCCGCCGAGGCGCGGCGGCGCGGCTCCCAGGGCTCAGCCAAACGGGGGCCGGTCAAGCGCGCGGTGGTGCGGGTCGTCACCGCCGGCACGCTGACCGAGGACGGCCTCCTCGACGCCCGCCGGCACAATTACCTGGCCGGGATCGCCGAGTCCGGCGGCGAATTGGGACTCGCCTGGCTCGACCTGTTCGACCGGCGCATTCTCGCTCGGGCCCTGCACGGAAGCCTCGCTCGGCGGCGATCTCGCCCGCATCATGCCGGGCGAGATCCTCCTCCCCGAGCGGCTCCTGGCGCGTCCGGTGCTGTTCGAGCTGTTCGGCGATTGGAAGGCGGCCTTGACCCCGCTCGCCAATCCGCGCTTCGACAGCGAGGCGGCGCGGCGGCGGCTCGAAAGCTTCTACGGGGTCAAGGCGCTCGACGGGTTCGGCAGTTTCAGCCGGGCCGAGATCGCGGCGGCCGGCGCGCTCGTCGATTATGTCGCGCTGACCCAGCCGGGCGGCATGCCCTATCTCGCGCCGCCGACGCGGATCATGCCCGATACGGTCATGCAGATCGATGCCGCCACCAGGCGCAATCTGGAACTGGCGACGACGCTGGCCGGCGAACGCCGCGGCAGCCTGATCGCGACGATCGACCGCACGCTGACCGGCGCCGGCGCGCGGCTCCTCGCCGAGCACCTCGCCGCCCCGCTGACCGTGCCGGAGGCGATCGCGGCCCGGCTCGATGCGGTGCAGTTCTTCCTCGACCGCGCCGATAGGCGCGGGGCGTTGCGCGAGCGGCTGCGTCGCGTTCCCGACATCGAGCGCGCCTTGGCCCGCCTCAGCCTCGGGCGCGGCGGCCCGCGCGACCTCGCCGCCCTGCGCGACGCGCTCGGCGAGACCGCCGCGCTGCGCGCAATCCTGGCCGCGCCCGGCCTCGTGCCGTTGTCCGAACTGCTGGAGCGAGCTGCGACCGGTCTCGGCGAGCATGGCGCGCTGGTCGATCGGCTCGGCCGGGCGCTTGCCGCCGATCTGCCGCTGTTCGCCCGCGACGGCGGGTTCATCGCGCCGGGTTACACGCCCGAACTCGACCAGCTGCGCGAGTTGCGCGACGACAGCCGGCGCGCCATCGCCGCCTTGCAGGCGCGCTATGCCGAGGCGAGCGGCGCCGCCTCATTGCGCATCCGCCACAACAATGTGATCGGCTACTACATCGAGGTGTCCGCTGCCAACGCGAGCAAGCTCGGCGCCGACTTCATCCACCGCCAGACCATGGCGGGGGCATTGCGCTATACCACGGTCGAGTTGGGCGAACTCGCCAGCAAGATCGCGAATGCTGCCGAACGTGCGCTCGCCCTCGAACTGCGCCTGTTCGACGATCTCGTCGGCGAAATCATGGCCAGGCGCCCCGAGATCGCCGCCGCGGCGAGGGCGCTCGCCGCCCTCGACCTTGCCGCGTCGCACGCCGAAGGCGCCGCCGAATCCGGCTGGACGCGGCCCGAGATCGCGCCCGGCGCCGCCTTCGAGATCCGCGGCGGCCGCCACCCGACGGTCGAGGCCGCGCTCGCCGGCAAGGGCAGCTTCATCGCCAACGACTGCGTCCTGGGCGACGACCGGATCTGGCTCGTCACTGGCCCCAACATGGCTGGCAAGAGCACGTTTTTGCGGCAGAACGCGCTGATCCTGATCCTGGCGCAGATCGGCTCGTTCGTGCCGGCGCGCTCGGCCAGGGTCGGCATCGTCGACCGGCTCTATAGCCGGGTCGGCGCTGCCGACGATCTGGCGCGCGGCCGTTCGACCTTCATGGTCGAGATGGTCGAGACCGCAGCGATTCTCAACCAGGCCGGCCCGCAGAGCTTTGTGATCCTCGACGAGATCGGCCGCGGCACGGCGACCTATGACGGGCTATCGATCGCCTGGGCCGCGCTCGAACATCTGCACGAGGTCAATCGCTGCCGCGCGCTCTTCGCGACCCATTACCACGAGCTGACCGCGCTGGCATCAAAGCTGCCACAGCTCGCCTGCCACACGATGCGGGTCAAGGAATGGCAGGGCGATGTCGTGTTCCTGCACGAGGTCGCCCCCGGCACCGCCGACCGCTCCTACGGCATCCATGTGGCAAAGCTCGCCGGCTTGCCGGCGAGCGTCACTGCGCGCGCCGCGGAGGTCCTCAAAATCCTCGAAAAAGGCGAGGCGGGAGGCGCCCTGGGCCGGCTCGCCGAGGATCTTCCCTTGTTCCGCGCCGCCCGCCGCGCCGCGCCCGAGCCGGCGCCGCATCCGTCGCCCGCCGAGGATCTGCTGCGCGAGGTGCGTCCCGACGAGCTTTCCCCGCGCGAGGCGCTCGAATTGCTCTACCGGCTGAAGGCGGTGTTGGCGGAGGCGTCAGTCAAGTAGCTTCAGCAGTGCAGCGACGCCTCCCAGGATTGCGAGAGTTCTGCAAGCCGACGGCCGCAAATTTGCCTGGCGATCTGGACCTCGGCGTGGATGACCAGCGACGCCGCCATGCCTCGCGATCTTCTGGTGCCTCCATGCCTTCATCGCCAGCGGGTTCGAGCACTCGGGCGCCCCGATTTGTCCCCGCCCGTTCGCATGCTATAAGTCGCGCGCCCGGCGCGGAGTGTGCGAATGCCGACCGTCTTTATTTTGAACGGCCCCAACCTGAACCTGCTCGGCGTGCGCGAGCCGGCGACCTACGGCTACGACACGCTGGCGGATGTCGAGCAGCGCTGTCTGGCGCGCGCCGCCGCGCTCGACCTCACGATCGAGTTCCGCCAGACCAACCACGAGGGCCAGCTCGTCGACTGGATCCACGAGGCCCGCGAAGCGGCCGACGGCATCATTATCAACGCCGGCGCGTTCACCCACACCTCGGTGGCGATCCTCGATGCGCTCAACGCGGCCGATCTGCCGGTCATCGAGGTCCATCTCTCGAACATCTTCCGGCGCGAACGCTTCCGCCATCATTCTTATGTCAGCCTCGCCGCACGCGGGGTGATCTGCGGTCTGGGACCGCAAGGCTACGAGCTCGCCCTGGAGGCGCTGGCCAGCCTGATCGAGGCCGAATCGGGCGAGGCGGCCCGGTGAAGTTTGGTCGCCGGCCGCCGCTCGCGCCCGACGCCGAAGTCATCCGCGCGCTTGCGGGCCTCCTCTCCGAGACCGGCCTCACCGAGATCGAATACGCAATCGGCGATCACCGCATCCGGGTGGCGCGCGAACCGGCCGGCAACGCGACGCCGGCGGGCAACGGGCATGCCGCCCCGCCGCCTGCCATCGAACCGGGCACCGCGGTCGAAACCCCGGCGGCGAACGGTGCCGATCATCCCGGCATCGTCGCCTCGCCAATCGTCGGCATCGCCTATCTTGCGGCAGAGCCGGGCGCGGCGCCATTCGTGCGCATCGGCGATGCGGTCAGCGAAGGTCAGACGCTCTTGATCATCGAGGCGATGAAGGTGATGAACCAGATTCGCGCGCCGCGGACCGGCCGCCTCACCCGCATCCTTGTCGAGGATGCCGAGCCGGTCGAATACGGCGCCGCGCTGATGCTGATCGAGTGACCGGCGGACATTTCCGGCGATGTTCGAGAAGGTCCTGATCGCCAATCGCGGCGAAATCGCGCTGCGCATCCACCGCGCCTGCCACGAGATGGGGATCAGGACCGTCGCGGTCCATTCGACCGCCGATGCGCAGGCGATGAACGTGCGGCTCGCCGACGAGACCGTCTGCATCGGCCCGCCGGCGGCGCGGGCGAGCTATCTCAACATCCCGGCGATCCTGTCGGCGGCGACGATCAGCGGCGCCGATGCGATCCATCCCGGGCTCGGGTTTCTTGCCGAGAACGCCAATTTCGCCGCGGCTGTCGAGGAACACGGCTTCACCTTTATCGGCCCCTCGCCCGAGCATATCCGGCTGATGGGCGACAAGGTCCGCGCCAAGGCCGAGGCGGTGCGGCTCGGCATTCCGGTTGTGCCGGGGTCGTCCGAAGCGGTGCGCGGGATCGCCGACGCCGAGATGGCGGCGCGCGTTGTCGGCTACCCGGTGCTGCTCAAGGCTTCGGCAGGCGGCGGCGGGCGCGGCATGAAGCTGGCCCGCGACGCGGCCGAGCTCGCCCAAATGCTGCCGCTTGGCGCAGGCCGAGGCGAGGGCGGCTTTCGGCGATGATGCGATCTATCTCGAGCGCTTCCTCGAATGCCCGCGGCATATCGAGGTGCAGCTGATCGGCGATGGCGAGGGCGGCGTTATCCATCTCGGCGAGCGCGACTGCTCGCTGCAACGCGCGCACCAGAAGCTGCTCGAGGAAACCCCGGCGCCGGCGCTCGACCCGGCCGCGCGCGAGCGGCTCCTCGATCTCGCCGTCGCGGCAATGCGTCGGCTCCGCTACAAGAGCGCCGGCACGATGGAGTTCCTCTACGAGGACGGTGCGTTCTACTTCATCGAAATGAACACGCGGCTGCAGGTCGAGCATCCGGTCAGCGAGATGATCAGCGGCGTCGACATCGTGAAGGAGCAGCTGCGCATCGCCGCCGGAGCGCGTCTTGGCTATCGCCAGAGCGAGATCACGCTGCGCGGCCATGCCATCGAATGTCGCATCAACGCTGAGAGTTCGGCCGATTTCCGCCCATCGCCGGGGCGGGTCAGCGAGTATCACGCGCCGGGCGGACTCGGCGTGCGCGTCGACAGCGCGCTGTATCGAGGCTATGAGGTGCCGCCATTCTACGACAGCCTCGTTGGCAAACTCGTCGTCCATGATTGCAGCCGGGAGGAATGCGTGATGCGGCTGCGCCGCGCCCTCGCCGAATACGTGATCGGCGGCATCGAAACGACGATCCCCTTGCATCAGCGGCTCGTCGACGATCCCCGAATTCCGCCGCGGTGCCTATGACATCCACTGGCTCGAGCGCTTCCTCGGGCAGGGCGGTTGAGAGGCGGGCCCTTGGCGATCCGCCTCACCCCCGACATCCTGCTCGAAGCCTACGCGGCCGGCATCTTCCCGATGGCGGAACTCGGCCGACGACCCGGAATTGTTCTGGGTCGATCCGAACCGGCGGGGCATCCTGCCGCTCGATGCGTTCCACGTGCCGCGCCGCTTGAAGCGCGTGCTGCGCCGGGGTAACGTTCGCGGTGCGCGTCGACACCGCCTTCGCGGCGGTCATGCGGGGTTGCGCCGAAGCCAGCGAAACCCGCCCGACGACCTGGATCAACGACGAGATCATCAGGCTTTACGGCGCACTGTTTGCGCGCGGCGCGGCGCACAGCGTCGAATGCTGGCGACGATGGCGAGCTGGCGGGCGGGCTCTACGGCGTCTCGCTCGGTGCCGCCTTTTTCGGCGAGAGCATGTTCAGCCGGGTGACCGACGCGAGCAAGGTCGCGCTCGTCCACCTCGTGGCGCGGCTGCGATTGGGCGGCTATCGCCTGCTCGACACGCAGTTCCTGACGCCGCATCTGGCGCAATTCGGCGGGGTCGAGATTTCCCGCGCGCGCTATCACCGGCTGCTTGCCGAGGCGCTGCGCTATCGGGCGGTCTTTCCGAGCGACCGGCCGGAGGAGTTGGCGGGGGGCGGAGCAGGCGGCGGTGGCTCGCTCGCCCCTTTGCATTCGAGCAGGGTGACGTCATAGACCGGATGTTCGAGCGCGGACAGCGCCGGGCTGGACGAGAACATCCAGCCACTGAACAGCCGTAGTTTCTCCTCGCCCGGGCGGTTCTGGTAGATCTGGATGAAGGCGGCGTTCTCGGGCCGGTCCACCGGCGCACTCTTCTCGCAGTCGCGCACGACGACCGATAAGGTGCCGAAGGTCACCGCCTGTCCTAAAGGCGCGTCGAACTGGGTCACCCGCGCGGTGATCTTGTTGAGCCCTTGCAGGACCGCGATCGGCTCGGCGGTCATCGTCGCCACGGCCTGGTTCGCCCAAAATACCATCATGAGCACCAGCGCGGCCGAGGCGTCCCGCGCCAATTTCAGCCTCATCAGCGATAGGGGTTCGCGAGGCCGGCAACGATCCCGGCGAGCACCTTGCGCACCTGGCGCCCGTCGCAGCCCATCAGCACCGCGTCTTCGAGCGCGCCCTGTGCGAGCGCCTGCTGTTCGGCGAGGGTTTCGTTCGGCACCTTGATCTTCTCGACGCAGGAAGCCGCTTCGCCTTCCGGCGCGCGCCAAAGCGGGAAATCGCCCGCGATCGTGTCGGCCATCGTTTTGCCCTGATCTCCTAAAGACCCCTGGAGATTTGCGATGTTGCCTTAAATGGCGCCGGCATGCTCACACCCGGCTCATTTGAGAGAGGGCGCGGCGCCGCCGGGAGGCTGGGGCGGCTGCGGCGCTTCGCCGTCCCCCGGCTTCTTTGCACCGGGCGCGGAAAAGATCATCTGGCCGAGCAGGTTTTCAAGGCTGACCGAGGATTGGGTGTATTTGATCTTGCCGCCGGGCGGGATCATCTTGTCCGACCCGCCGGGGACCAGCGACATGTATTTGTCACCGAGCAGGCCCGCCGAGACGATCTCCGCCACGGTGTCGTCGGGCAGCTTGACGGTCGGCTCGATGCTCATCCGGACGTCGGCGAGGAAGGTCTTCGGGTCGAGGTGCTCGCCGACGATCGAGCCGACTTTGATGCCGCTGATGCGTACATCGCCGCCCTGCCGGATCCCGTCGATCCGCTGGAAATCGGCGGTCACCTGATAGCCCGCCACCGCCCGCAGCCCGCTCGTCTTGTAGGCAAACACCAGGAACAGCGCGGCGACGACGAGGACGACCGCGCCCATCACGGTCTCGAGGACATTCCCCCTCATCGGCGGCCTCCGCGGCGCAGCCGATCGAGCGGCAGGCGACCGGCGGCGCGCGCTATTCCGGCGACCACGGCTCGTAATCGCCGGTTGCGTGGACCCGGTGACCGCCACGCAATACCGAGCCCTGCGGATGGTAGGCCAGCGCGGTCCCGGTCATGTTTGCCTGGTGGTCCTTTTCCCAAGGAAGGCGCTGACGCGGCTGGGGCAGCTCGTCGACCATGTGATGCAGCCAGGCATGCCATTCCGGCGGCACCTTGGAGCCTTCCGGCGCGCCGTTGTAGATGACCCAGCGCCGCTCGCGGCTGAAACGGCCGCCGCCCAGCCGCGCCGGCTTGTCGCCGCGCAGCCGGTAATAGCGGTTGCCGTACGAATCGCTGCCGACCAACTCGCCGCGCAGCCACGTCAGTATCAGCGTTCCGAGCGTCGCGCTCATTCCATCCCTTCCCCGCAGGGCGCGGGTTTATCGCACCGCCGCCGGCTGTCGGTAAAGCCCCGAGGTGCGACCGGCGCATGGGAGACCAGATCTCGGCTTCATCGTGGCGCTGCGACCACAGGGCCCCATATTTGGTAGGATTTAATCAGGCAAACACCAAATATGTTTTGCCTCCATCATGCGACGGTCGCACAATGATGTGCTCGGATGGGGTTGGCCCACAAGATGTGGATCCTCGCCGAAGCGCTGGGGGAGGAACATGCATATCGCGCGTCGTTTTACCACTGCCGGTCACGATCCTTATGAACTGGTCGCCTTCCGCAGCGCGAGCAGCGAAATCCGCAACCCCGACGGCTCGGTCGTCTTCGCCGCCGAGGGAATCGAGGCCCCGGCCGAGTGGAGCCAGGTCGCCTGCGATATCCTCGCCCAGAAATACCTGCGCAAGGCGGGCATCCCGGCCCGGCTCGCGGCGATCGAAGAAGAGGGCGTCCCCACCTGGCTGTGGCGCCGGACCGCCGATGCGGTGGCCCTCGCGCTGCTGCCGGAAGGCGAGCGCAGCGGCGGCGAGACCAGCGCCAGGCAGTGCTTCGACCGGCTCGCCGGGACCTGGACCTATTGGGGCTGGAAGGGCGGCTATTTCGACGACGAGGACGATGCCCGCGCCTTCTACGACGAGTTGCGGGTGATGCTGGCGCGCCAGATGGGCGCGCCCAACAGTCCTCAATGGTTCAATACCGGGCTCTACTGGGCCTATGGCATCGACGGGCCGGCGCAGGGTCATTATTACGTCGATTACCGCACCGGCAAGGTGCGCGCCTCGGACAGCGCCTACGAGCATCCGCAGCCGCACGCCTGCTTTATCCAGTCGGTCGCCGACGATCTCGTCAACGAGGGCGGGATCATGGACCTCTGGGTGCGCGAGGCGCGGCTGTTCAAATACGGCTCGGGCACCGGGTCCAATTTCTCGAAATTGCGCGGCGACGGCGAAAAGCTGTCGGGCGGCGGGCGCTCCTCGGGGCTGATGAGTTTCCTCAAGATCGGCGACCGCGCCGCCGGGGCGATCAAATCGGGCGGCACGACACGGCGGGCCGCCAAGATGGTGATCGTCGACGCCGACCACCCCGATATCGAGGCGTACATCGACTGGAAGGTCGTCGAGGAGCAGAAGGTCGCCGCGCTCGTCGCCGGGTCGAAGCTGGCGGCGCGGCACCTCAACCTGATCATGGCCGCCTGCCGCGAGGCTGCGGAAGGCGATGGGGATGCGTTCGACCCGGCGCAGAACCCGGCGTTGAAGCGCGAGATTCGCGCGGCGCGGCGGGCGATGATCCCGGAAAACTATGTCCAGCGGGTCATCCAGTTCGCCCGCCAGGGCTTTGCCCAGATCGATTTCCGCACCTACGACACCGATTGGGATTCGGAAGCCTATCTGACCGTCGCCGGGCAGAATTCGAACAATACGGTGCGCGTCGCTAACGATTTTCTCGATCGCGTCCAGTCCGGCGCCGACTGGCAGCTGATCCGCCGCACCGACGGCAAGGTGTCGAAGACCCTGCCGGCATCCGCGTTGTGGGACCGGATCGCGCACGCCGCCTGGGCCTCGGCCGATCCCGGCATCCAGTTCGACACGACGATCAACGACTGGCACACCTGCCCGGAAAGCGGCCGCATCAACGCCTCGAACCCGTGCTCGGAATACATGTTCCTCGACGACACGGCGTGCAATCTCGCCTCGCTCAACCTCCTGGCGTTCCGCCGGGAGGACGGCAGTTTCGCGGTCGCGGAGTTCCAGCACGCGGTGCGGCTGTGGACGCTGGTCCTGGAAATCTCGGTGATGATGGCGCAATTCCCGGCCAGGGAAATCGCCCGCCTCAGCTACGCCTATCGCACGCTGGGCCTCGGCTACGCCAATCTCGGCGGGTTGTTGATGGCTGACGGGCATCGCCTATGGCAGCGCGGCGGGCCGGGCGATCGCCGGCGCGGTGACCGCGCTGTTGACCGGGGCGAGCTACGCGACCTCGGCCGAGATGGCGGGCGAACTCGGCGCCTTTCCCGGCTTTCGCAAGGAACCGCGAGGGGATGCTGCGGGTCATCCGCAATCATCGCCGCGCCGCGCATGGCGAGATCGGCGGTTACGAGGGGCTGGCGATCCCGCCGGTGCCGCTCGACGGCGCCAATTGCCCGGACCAGCCGCTCGTCGCTGCGGCGCGCGCCGCCTGGGACGCGGCGTTGGCGCTCGGCGAGAAGCACGGCTTCCGCAACGCCCAGGCGACGGTGATCGCGCCGACCGGCACGATCGGCCTGGTGATGGATTGCGACACGACCGGGATCGAACCCGATTTCGCTCTGGTCAAGTTCAAGAAGCTGGCCGGCGGCGGCTATTTCAAGATCATCAACCGCCTGGTGCCGCAGGCATTGCGTACGCTCGGCTACGACGACAGCGCGATCGCCGCGATCGAGCGCTATGCGCTCGGCTGCGGCACGCTCGTCGGCGCACCCGACATCAACCACGAGAGCCTCTCGGCGAAGGGCTTCGACGAGGCCGCGCTCGCCGCCCTCGAAGGCGCGCTCGCTGCCGCCTTCGACATCAAGTTCGCCTTCAACAAATGGACGCTCGGCGAGGCGTTCTGCATCGAACGGCTCGGCATCTCCCCGGCGGCGCTCGCCGATCCGGGGTTCGACCTCCTCGCCGCGCTCGGCTTCTCGC
Source organism: uncultured Alphaproteobacteria bacterium (assembly GCA_963789255.1). Lineage (GTDB taxonomy): Bacteria > Pseudomonadota > Alphaproteobacteria > ATCC43930 > CGMCC-115725 > DATARH01. The sequence goes on from CAWBJW010000002.1 coordinate 1,854,844, forward strand.
GCGCCGAGATCGAGGCCGCCAACACCTAGTGCTGCGGCGCGATGACGCTCGAAGGCGCGCCCTATCTGAAGCCCGAGCATCTGCCCGTCTTCGACTGCGCCAACCCGTGCGGGCCGAGCGGCACGCGGTGCCTCTCGGTCGACAGCCACATCCGGATGATGGCGGCGGCGCAGCCCTTCATCACCGGCGCCATCTCGAAGACCATCAACATGCAGAATTCGGCGACGGTCGAGGATTGCAAGGAGGCCTACATGCTGGCCTGGCGCCTCGGTCTCAAGGCGACCGCGCTCTACCGCGACGGCTCGAAATTGTCGCAGCCGCTCGCCTCCAGCCTGTTCGGCGAGGACGACGCGGCCGAGGACCAGGCCGCCGAGCTGTATGCGCTGTCGCCGGCAACGCGGGTGCCGCTGGTTGCCGAGCGCATCGTCGAGCGGATTGTCGAGCGCGTCGTCGCCAGGGAATCTGACCGGGCTGAGCGCACCCGTCTGCCGCACCGGCGCAAGGGCTACACCCAAAAGGCGACGGTCGGCGGCCACAAGGTCTATCTGCGCACCGGCGAATACGAGGAGGGCCGGCTCGCCGAAATCTTCATCGACATGCACAAGGAAGGTTCGGCCTTCCGCTCGCTGATGAACAATTTCGCGATCGCGATCTCCCTGGGGCTGCAATACGGCGTGCCGCTCGAGGAATTCGTCGAGGCCTTCACCTTCACCCGGTTCGAGCCGTCCGGCATCGTCGAGGGCAACGACACGATCAAGATGGCGACCTCGATCCTCGACTATATCTTCCGCGAGCTGGCGATCTCCTATCTCGGGCGCAGCGACCTCGCCCATGTCGAGCCGGCCGATCTGATGCCCGACACGGTCGGCAAGGGCGCCGCGGCCGAGTCGAACCTGCGCCTGCCCGCCTCGGAGGCCGGCGCCGATGTCGCCGCGATGATGCACCGCGTCGCCAGCCAGGGCTATGTTCGCAAGGGGCTGACCGTATTGCAGGGCGGCGGCAAGCGCCCCGCGGGACGCGGCGAGGGCGGCGCACGCAGCGAAACCGCCGCCCGCGCCGCCGATCCCCGGGCCGCGCCCGGCGACGACATGCCGCTCTTCGCCGGCGCCCTCGCCTTTGCCGCGGTCGCGATGATCGAGCCCACCGCCCCCGCGCCCGGCTCGCGCCCGGATTCGCTAACCCGGCAGATCCGCGAGGCCCGCATGAAAGGCTACGAGGGCGACAGCTGCGGCGAATGCGGCAACTTCACCCTGGTTCGCAACGGCACCTGCCTCAAATGCGACACCTGCGGCGCCACCAGCGGGTGCTCGTAAACTTCGGTTGCTGCATTCTGCGGGATTTTATCGTACTTATAACTATCGGCGTATTCGTTATCGGGAAGAGGAGCTAGAAATGACCGGTGCGCCTGAGTTGCCATTCTGGGCCTACTCGAAGTCCGAAAAGAAGCGTCTATTGCAGGATGAGATTGCTGATCTGCTAGACGCTGGTGGCCAAAGCCTGTCGGGTTCCGATAGGTATCTTCTCCGCGAGGCGCTCGGCCACCTCTATGCTGGAAGGTACGAGTTGGCATGCGACTGCCTCGACGATGTTCATGAACCGCCACAATTCTCGCCTTTCTGCAACACGGCGATTTGTGATGCGGCATCGGTAATAAGTGACTCGATGCTGATGCGGTCGCTCCGATATATCAAGGGAACGCCGAAGCGGCCATATCCGGCATTCTGAAGACGTAATTCGGCCGGTAGCTCGTAGGATGGGCTGAGCGCAGCGAAGCCCATCAGGGCGGTGCTTTCCGGCGCGATGGGCTTCGCTGCGCTCAGCCCATCCTACAAGTTTGGTTTTGTTTGGTTGGAGGGGACAAACCCGTCATCGCTCGCCGAAGCCGCCTGCCGCACTGTTGGCCTCGCTCGCCCAATTCGCGGGATAGACGCCGAGCCGAACAAACCGGTGGAAAGACGAAAACGGCCAATCGTGCACGCGCTCCACGTAGCCGTGCTTGACCGGATTGAAGTGAATGTAATCGACGTGCCGGGCAAAATCGGCCTCGTCGCGGATCGTGTGCTCCCAATAGCGGCGCTGCCAGATCCCGCGTTCGCGCTTGCGCAAACGGCTGGCCGACACCGGCTCTTCACGCGGCAACCCGCGCGAAAAGCTTCCCTTGATGAGATTCCAGCGCAGCGGGAAATCGCTATCTCCGTCGGGCAACGTCCAAATCGCGTGCAGATGGTCAGGCAGTATTGCAATCGCGTCGATATCGAACCGGTGCCGACGCCGCGTGTCGCGGAATGCCGCGCGCAATATTCCGATATAATCAGTGAGTAGCTGCGATCGGCGGTCCGCCAAATTGACCGTGAAGGAATAGCAGCCACCGGCGACGAGGTTACGGCGAAAGGTCGGCATCGCGGCGATGCATTACAGGCTGATGGGCTTCGCTGCGCTCAGCCCATCCTACACCAACGCCACTAAGCCGCCTTTGCCACATCGACGATGAGCCGCAATCCGAGCGCGGCGAGGGCGGCCTCGACCTGCTCCATCTTCGAGGCGTGGCGCAGATCCAGCACGCGGGCGACCTGCGGCAGATGCCAGCGCAGCCGCCGCGCCAGCTCGGCCCGGTCAACGCCCTGCTCGCGCATCGCGTCGTAGAGCGCGGCCTTTGCCATGCCAAGCGCCGAGAGCGGCACGACGGCCTCGCCGGATTGCGCCGCCGATGGCGCCGGCAGCGGCTCTTTTGCCATCACATACATGGCGAGCGCCAATTCGAGCGCGTCCTCGGCGCGCAACAGCGCCTCCTCGCGGCTGTCGCCCTCGGTGATCGCCTCCGGTACATCGCGAAAGGTGACGGTAAAACCCCCGTCAGGATCGGGCGTCAGGGTCGCGGGATAGGCGCGCATCGCGTCCTCATTGAACTCCGAGCTGCTTCTTGATCGCGGCGACCGTCCCGGTCTTCAGTTCCTTGCGGCTGCCGTGCATCGGCGAGATAGTGCGACGGCCGCGCAGCATCACCTAGACGTGGCCGCCCTTCGCCGGCTCGAAGGTGGCCCCCTGCCGTTCGAGCCACCGCTTGAACTCCGCGCTCGTCACCGATTGAACATATATGTTCACCGGCGCGCGGGGCAACCGCTCCGACATCTTGGACTGCGCGACAGACTCTATCCATGGCCGGATTGGGCCGCATAGGGGGCAGTTGTGGGTGGCAAGGTCGAAGGCATGTGTTGAAATATTGACCATCAATGATGGATGGAGGTTCCAATAAGTTGAGTGTTTCTAATATATATATTTTTATTTATAACTCAAGAAAAGCAATCCTCTTTTTTCGGGACCCACAACTGCCCCCCATGTCATTGATCTTGTCATCGTCGATGTGGGCAGACTGCAATGAGATCAATGGCTTGGGCGAATGGACGGAGCGGGAAGTTTTTGAGCAAGATGGAGGATTGGACGTGGGAGGAGGGGCAAGATGGGATGAAATGGGCAGACTGCAAGGGTGGGAGGAGGGGCAAGATGGGATGAAATGGGCAGACTGCAATGGGTGCGGCCTTCGCCGGGAAGCCGTTGGGGGTTGTCGCCGGCGACTCGCCTTCCTATTTATCTACGCAATATTGCGACTGAGGCACCGCCCATCATGAATTCCCTTGATTCCCTGCCGCCGCGAAAAAACTCCCTGTCCGGCGCGCAAAACTCCCTGCACGCTGCAAAAAAATTCCCTGCCGATGCAGCGCAATTCGCGATAAAATCGAGGGTTTCCGGTGGTTTAACGGCATCGCCAAAAAATTTCCCTGCCGGCAGGGAAATTTTCCTCGCGGAGCCGCGCGGCCGGGGTCACCAGCCGCGTTCGACCTTCGCCATGGCGCGCGAAAATGTATCGAAATTCGTCCGCGGATGATCCGGCCGATCGAGATGCCTGGGCTTGTGAGAAGGTTTATCGACGCGATGATTGTGCACAACCGCGTGTTCATGTGGTTTGACCGCGGCCACGACCGCATGGTCATGTCGTTTGGCCGGGGCGGGATGCTCAATCCGCTCGGCTGGGGCAGGAGGCTCGTTTCGTTTGACCGGGGCGGGAGGCGGCGCCGGCGCTGCCGGGGCGATCGTGAATTTGCTCGCGAACGCAGCGATCAGACGGCCCAACGTATCGATCTCCGCCTGATCGGCATTCAAGCTCCGAACCTCTTCGGCCTGTCGTTTCAGGGTTTCATCGCGACGGAGCTGGATTTGCTGCCGTGCCCGCGCGATGTCGGTCGATGTTAGAAGATGCCACATCTCGACAACTCCCGAGCCTCACCCGCGGCCCTGCAGCCGCAGCTCGCGCTCCTCGCCAAGCGTTACAACGTCGCACTCGGGGGCGCTCTGGCGAGACGACGGATGGAATTTCCCCACAAAGGCATCGATGGCCCGTTCGAGACCGTCGAGTTGGGTCTGGTCGGCATCCAGCCCGTTCAGCTCTTCGGCGTGCCTGGCCAGCATTGCCACACGGCGCCCGTCAAGTTCGGCCTTCGCGCGCCCGATGTCGCCCGGTGTCAGTTGATCCCACACGATGATCTCTCCTTCTCTGTTGTCGGCCTTCGGCGCGGCGGCGGGTGGGGCAGCGCTCTCTCCGAGGGTCCGATCGACAAGTTCGCCGGACGGCTCTTCGCCGTCGCTCTGATCCCGCGGGGGCACCCCGACGGGGGCCAAAGCCCGATGGGCGTCCGCGTCCTCTGTTGTCTCAGGGTCCGGAGCTGGTTCGGGAGCGCCGGCAAGGTGGCTGGTGATGTGAGCCAGGAGCCGGGCGCGGCGCGCTTCCGCCGCAGCGATCTCTGCCTCCAGCTCGCGGGCGACACGATGGTCTTTCGTGGATCTCGCCGCGGCCAGACGAGATCGCGCAGCCGTGATATCGCTGGTAAGGGTTTGCAGCTCCATCCACTCGAACGAACCCATCGCGACGCCCTCATTCACCACCCGTAGCGGCGACACCTCCAGATCGGAAACTACCCCATCTCGACTTCGATATTGCTGACGGTACTTAAGCGCAGGCGTGAATGGCAAGAACAACATAGCGGCATTTATCTTGGATTATTGTAAAAGGTTTGCCGTTTGCGCGTCGTGAGCCGCGCGCCTGCGCGGTCCGGGCGGCTAATTGATCGCGGCGCGCCTGGCGCTCTTCGGTTCCCGCCGGGGAGGACTGCAAACCCCGCATTGGCAAAACCCTTGCCATTCGCGTTAAAGTGCCGCGAGCACTGTTCAGCCCGAAGGGGACACACCATGCATTACCGGCGCATCTCGGCCGATTGCCATCTCGATATGCCGTGCATGCCGCCCGAGCTGTTCGTCGAGAACGCGCGGCGCGAGCTGAAGGAGCGCATGCCCTATGTCGAGGACGGGCCGGACGGGCCGCAATGGGTCGCCGGGAACGGCGCCAATTTCGGGCTGGTGAACGGGGTCGGCCCGGGCGGCGCCAAGCTCGTCCCCGGGCAGAACGTGCGGGTCGACATCATGGCCGCGCACGGCCTCTATTCCGACGCCAAGAAGGGCAAGTTCCGCTGCCGCGACCCGCACCTGCGGCTCAAGGACATGGAAGAGGACGGCGTCGACGCCGAGGTCATCTACGGCGTTCTCGGCACCGCCTCGAAGCTCAACGATAAGGAAGCCTCCAACGAGGTGCTGCGCATCTACAACGACTGGCTGAAGGAGTTCTGCAGCCATTACCCCGATCGCCATATCGGCCTCGCCTGCCTGCCCTACGGCGACATCGACGCGGCGGTGCAGGAAGTCCACCGCGTCGCCAAGATGGGCTTGCGCGGGCTTGAGCTGTCGTGCTCCTGGGACATGGAGCCGATGTGGCATCCCGATTGGGAGCCGGTGTGGCAGGCGGTCGAGGACGTCGACCTGCCGCTGCATTTCCACACCTTCCCGACGACCCCGCCGCGGGCCCGCGAGCTGACCGGGCAGGTGCGGCGCGCCGCGATGTTCACCGGCGTCTCGGCGTTCCAGATGGGCCTCGTCCATATCATGGCCGGGCTGATGGGCGCCGGGGTTTTCGAGCGCCATCCGCACCTGCGCATCGGCTTTGGCGAGAGCGGCGTCGGCTGGATCCCCTATGCGCTGCACCGCATGGATTTCGAGTTCGAGGACCGCTTCCGCGACCTGATGAAGCTGCGCCCGAGCGAGTATTGGCGCCGCCAGTGCCGCGCCACATTCCAGTTCGATCCGATCGGCGCCAAGCTGATCGACGATATCGGGGCCGAGACCATCATGTGGGGCTCGGACTACCCGCATACCGACGGCATCTGGCCGGAATCGACAAAGTACATCGACGAGCAGTTCGCCGGCCTGTCGCCCGAGGTGATTCACAAGATCACCTGCGAGAACGCCGCCAAGTTCTACCGGCTGGTCAATTAGCCGGAGCGTCAAAACCCTCTCCCGCATTCGCGGGAGAGGGCACCGAGCGTCGCGCGGCGGGGAAGGGTGGATGAAGACGCCCAGACCCTCGCCCTCCCAGGTCCTGCGGACTGGGTTCCTCCCGCTCCCGTGTGCGGGAGAGATTTTTGCTGACCGCCGGCGCGGTCGGGGCTGAACGACAGGCAGGAACGCCGCCCTCCGAGCTATCGCATTCGCGAAGACCAGCCCCCCGCACTTTGCTATGGCGGCCTCGTGCGCTTGATATTATCTCATGCTTACTATCAGCTTGGCGACCTATTGCGGGGTAACGTGCTCGATCTCGAACGCAGTTTCGGCTTTCTCGTCAATGATGTCGCGCGCCTGTTCGGACGCCGTTTCGACCACAACGGCAGACGGCTCGGCCTGACCCGGGCGCAATGCCGCACGCTTGGCTATCTCGCCCGCAATGAGGGCATCAACCAGGCTGGAATGGCCGATCTCCTCGAGATCCGGCCGATGACGCTGGTGCGTCAGATCGATCGCATGGAAGAGGCCGGGTGGATCGAACGCCGCCCGGACCCGGCCGACCGCCGGGCGCGGCGCCTGTACCTGACCGCCAAGGCGCGCCCGATCCTCGGCCGCATCTGGAGCGTGGCGAACGAAACCCGCGATGAGGCGCTGCTGCGGCTATCGGCCGGGGAGGCGGACACCCTGATCGATCTCTTGCGCCGGGTGCACGCCACCCTGTCCGACCGGGTGCCGGTTGACCGCGCCGATGGAACGCGGGTCTTGTCGGCTTCGCGCCCGCCGGCATCCGCGGCGACCGCGCAGCCCGTGCCCGAGGCGGCCATCCTCGAGCCGGTGCCGGCAGTGGAGGCCGCAAGGTGACGACCTCCACCGAAGACGAGGTGCCGGTCCGCGGCTTCCGCCGCGTGCTCGGCGCTCGCGGCGCGGACGTCGCCACCCGGCCATCGCGCCCGCTGCGCCAGCGGCTCCGCCTGCCGTTGATGCTGGCCGGTCCGATCGTGGTGCTGGTCGCCGGATCCTGGTGGTATCTGACGAGCGGGCGCTACGTCTCGACCGACGACGCCTACATCCAGGCCGCGCGCACGATGATCAGTTCCGATATTTCCGGCCGGGTCGTCGCGGTCGCGGTGCACGACAACGAGCGGGTCGCGAAGGGTCAGCTGTTGTTCGCGATCGACCCGCGGCCGTTTCGCATTGCGGTCGACGAAGCCAAGGCAATGCTCGCCACCGCACGGCTCCAGGTCGACGCCTTGAAGGCGACCTATCGCCTGAAGGCGGCCGACGCCAAGGCGGCGCAAGACACGCTCGCCTATCAGCAGCGCGAATACGACCGGCAACGCCAGCTCGTCGCCAGCGGCACCGCGTCGCGGCAAGCCTTTGATCAGGCGCAGAATGCGTTGCAAATGGCGCAGCAGAAGGTGGTCTCGACGCAGAGCGACATCGCCAATACCCTGGCCCAGCTCGGCGGCAACCCCGACATCTCGCTCGATCAGCACCCCTTGGTGCAGCGCGCCCAGGCCGCCCTCGACAAGGCCGAGCTCGACCTGGGCTACACGATGGTCAAGGCATCGGAGCCCGGCATTGTGACCAAGGTCGACCAGCTGCAGGTCGGCTCCTACGTCACCGCCTCGGCACCGGTGTTCTCGATGATGTCGAAGCGCGTGTGGGTCGAGGCCAATTTCAAGGAAACCGAGCTGACCTATATGCACCCGGGCCAGGCGGCGACCGTCGAGGTCGATACCTATCCGGACGTCGTGTTCAACGCCAAGGTCGAGAGCCTCAGCCCCGGCACCGGGCTGACCTTTTCGCTGATGCCGCCGGAAAACGCCACCGGCAACTGGGTCAAAGTGGTGCAGCGCCTGCCGGTGCGTCTGCTGCTCGACGACCCCAGGGACCGGCTGCTGCATGCCGGGCTGAGCGCCACGGTCTCGGTCGACACGCATTACCGCCGGCCGTGGCTGGTGTGGCTCGACCGCGCGGCGGGGCGCCTCTTCGGCACCGCCCAGGCGGCCGAGCGGCAGCGGTGAGGGGAGCGCCGGACCGCAGCTCTGCCTCTGCTCCGGTCAACCGCGTCGCCGTCACGATCTCGATCATGCTGGCGACGTTCATGCAGGGCGTCGACACCACCATCACCAACGTCGCCCTGCCGCATATGCAGGGCAGCATGTCGGCCTCGCAGGACCAGATCGCCTGGGTCGTCACCTCGTACATCGTCGCCGCCGCGATCATGACGCCGCTGACCGGCTGGCTCGCCGGCCGCTTCGGCATCAAATACGTGTTCCTGATCTCGGTGATCGGCTTTACCGCGGCGTCGGCCTTGTGCGGCGCTGCCACCAGCCTCACCCAGCTGGTGATCGATCGCCTGCTGCAGGGAATCTGCGGCGCGGCCCTGGTGCCGCTCTCCCAGGCGGTGCTGTTTCAGATCAACCCGCCCGAGCGGCATGCGCAGGCCATGGCGGTGTGGGGCATGGGGGTGATCCTCGGCCCGATCCTCGGCCCGGCGCTCGGTGGCTACCTGACCGATTATTACAACTGGCGCTGGGTATTCTACATAAACGTGCCATTCGGCGTGCTCGCCGCGATCGGCATCGGCGTTTTCATTCACGAGTTCCGACACGGTCATCGCGAGCCGTTCGATTTCTTCGGCTTCGCCGTGCTCAGCATTGCGATCGGCGCGTTGCAGATGCTGCTGGATCGCGGCGAGACTGAAGGACTGGTTCGGCTCGACCGAGATCTGGATCGAGACGGCGATCGCCGCGCTCGGCCTCTATCTCTTCATCATCCATACGGCGACCGCGTCCTTCCGGTCATTTTTGAACCGCGACTTGTTGAAGGACGCCAACTGCATCTGCGGCACCCTGTTGATGTTCCTCGTCGGCATCCCGCTCTACGGGACCATGACCCTGTTGCCGTTGATGCTGGAAAACCTGATGAATTACCCGGTGATGACGACCGGGCTGGTGACGGCGCCGCGCGGCATCGGGACGATGGCGGCGATGTTCCTTGTCGCCCGGCTGGTCGGCCGCATCGACACCAGGCTGATCATTCTGAGCGGCATCCTGGTGACCGCGGCGGCGCTGTGGCAGATGACCGGCTTTTCGCTGCAGATGGGGATGGGGCCGATCATCACCACCGGGCTGTTGCAAGGCTTCGGCCTTGGCTTTGTCTTCACCCCGCTCAGCATCGTCACCTTCTCGACCCTGCCACGCCACATCATGACCCAGGGCACCGCGATCTTCAGCCTGATGCGCAACATCGGCGGCAGCATCGGCATCTCGATCGTCGTCGCGCTGCTGGCGGAGAACACGCAGGTCGTGCATTCGCGCCTCATGGAGAATTTGCGGCCCGACAACCCGCTCGCCCACGCGCCGTTCATGATGGCGCCGTTCAGCCTGAGCGTGCCGCACGGCATCGCGGCGTTGAACGCCGAGGTGACGCGGCAGGCGCAAATGGTCGCCTATATCGACGATTTCAAGCTGATGATGGTCATCGTCCTGTTCGCGGCGCCCTTGCTGTTGCTGTTGCGCAAGCCGCGGGGCGCCGCGCAACCGGCCGGGGCCGAGGCCGCCCTGGCAGAGTGACGGTCCGGCCATGCCCGGATGCGCGCCATAACCGGCTTACCCGAGCCGACCTTCGCAAAGCGCGCAGGTCAACCGGTTTGCCGTTGCCATCGGATGCGGATTCCCTCTACGTCTGGAACATTCGTCATGGAGGTGGCTCATGGGTAAGCTAGCGGGAAAAGTCGCCCTGGTAACCGGCTCGGGCCGCAATATCGGCCGTGCGACGGTGCTGCAACTGGCGCGCGAGGGGGCGAACATCGTCGTCAATGCCCGCTCCAACCAGCAGGAGGCCGAGTCGGTGGCGCGCGAAGTCCGCGATCTTGGCGTCAAAGCCGTCCCGATCCTGGCCGACATCGGCAAGAAGAGCGAGGTCGAGGCGCTGGCATCAAAGGCGTTGTCGGAGTTCGGCCGCGTTGACATTCTGGTCAACAACGCCGCGATCCGGCCGCACAAGCCGTTTCTCGAGGTCAGCGACGCGGATTGGGAGCATGTCCGCAATGTGGTACTCGACGGCCCCTTCTACCTGACGCGCGCGCTGATCGGCGAGATGGTCAAGAACAAGTTCGGCCGCATCCTGTTCTTCTGCGGTGACGGCTCGATCTCCGCTCGTGGCACCGGCCGTGCCCACCTGTCGGCAGTGAAGATGGGGTTGATCGGGATGGCGCGCGGGCTCGCCACCGAGTTCGCACCGCATAACATCCGCGTCAACGTCGTCTCGCCCGGCAGCATCGACACGCGCCGCGACAATCCCGAATGGTACGGCGGTCACGTGCCCAGCGCAGCCGGCATCCCCTTGGGCCGCCAGGGCAAGGTCGACGAGATCGCCGCAACCTGTTTGTTCCTCGTCACCGAGGACGGCGGCTTCATCACCGGCCAGACGATCCACGTCAACGGCGGCGCCGCGTATTATTGACAGGACCGGCGGAAGGGCCAACGCCCGAGGAAGGCCCTGGATGCCGATGATCGCCGTAGTTGACGGGGTGAAGATCCAGATGTTTTACGACGATCACACCCCGCCGCATTTCCACGCGACAATCGGCGGACAGGAAGTTCTGATCACGATCCGCACTCTTGACGTGATCCGGGGGTCGTTGCCACCTGCCACCCAACGTTGCGTCTTGGAGTGGGCGCGGCAGCATCAGGGCGAACTGGCGTTGAATTGGATCAGATGCCAGGGTGCGGAGCCGCCGGAGAGGATTTAGCGATGCCGAAGGTCCTGGACAACATCATCACCGCGGCCGCGCCCGATCCCGCGAGCCACACGGTGGCGTTGACATGGGCGAACGGCCAGGCGACCGTCAGCTACTTTCGTCATTTGGTCGGCAAGGGGGTCTTTGCCGCCTTCGCCGATCCGGCATTCTTCGCGCAGGTGCGGGTGGGCGAAGGCGGGCGCACTCTCGAATGGCCCGGCGAACTCGACTTCTGCGCCGATGCGCTGTGGTTCGAGGCGCACCCGGAAGACGCGCCCGAGCAGCGGCCTCAGCGGTCGGTCAGGGGATCGGACGACACAGCGCCTCGGCCTTGAGCGGACAAGCGACACGGCGCCTTGACAAACGGTTTCATAGCTGCGGCAAGCGTTGAAACCACCGGGTGAGCGCGGAGCATATCTACGCGATTCTGCGACATCCAATCCCAAAAGCGCGGCCCTTCGCTTGGCAGCGACTTATCATGGGCGACGAGGTTCGTCAGCGCGCGCAGGATGTACTGGAGCGCTTCTTCCTCCAATTGCAAACGGATTTTTTCGCAGTCCGCGCGGTCCTCCCAATGTTTCAGCCAGTTTTTTGCTTTATTGAGGTGAGCCTGGGAGACGACCTTTTCCGGCAGCGACAAATCGGCGGCGAATTTCTTTTTTAATGCCTTGAATGCTGCACGCCTTCCGACAGCGCGACCTAGTACCTCTTCAGCTGCGCCTGCTAGTGTAATTGCTGGAACATAAGACTTGTCATCCAGAAACAGCCGTATCGCGCAATCTAGCTGATCGACCGCCGCGTCGATTTTTGACACTGCAAATTCCACGAATGTTTCTCCTTCCGACGGCGCATTTTTACCCACGCCGCCGCCCGGCTTTGACGGGCGCTGCGCGCTGGGGTCATCGACAGTTCGTATAAACCGCGCTTCCAATCTGGCGCGAGACAGAGCTCACGCCGGGTTGGCCGTCGCCGAGGTCTGGTCCGAATTGGGGAAGGTTTTGCCCTGCCCGAAGCGGGATTGACGGATCAACCGCTGAACCCGCAACGGGCTAATCGGGCTGGCATATAACCCGGTCAAGCCCTGTCCGCCAATCTGGCACCGTATAGCAATTGGCGTGTGCGGGGATCGCTCCGACGATGCCGAGAACAAACGCGACGACAGAGATTAGGCTGCGTGTCACGGGCGGATTCCCCCATTCACGGAGCCATCGAGCGTTCTGCATTCTACAATGTGGCGATTACTCGTGCCGATTTCCATATCGCCGGTTCCGCGGCGGGTCGGCCGCGCGGTGCGAAAATTCACCAGAATTCTCTTGGGGCCGTTATGTCGTACCAGCGTGAGCATAGATCGCCGGCCACGGCGGCAGCAATGCAAAGATGCGGTGAACCGCGCGGTAGCCGCCGGGGTGCGGAAGGAGTAGACATTCGTGGAAGAGCGCGCGCCGGCGGGCGCGCGCCCGGCCGTGGCCTCGGGAGAACTGATCATGCCGCGTCTGAATTTCGGCGCGTTTCTTGCTCCGCATCATCCGGTCGGCGAAAACCCGCTGTTGCAGTTCCGCCGCGACCTCGACCTCGTCGAGCACCTCGATCGCCTCGGCTATGACGAATTCTGGTGCGGCGAGCACCATTCGAGCGGCTGGGAGATGATCGACTCGCCGGAAATGTTCCTCGCCGCGGCGGCCCAGCGCTCATCGCGGATCAAGCTCGCGACCGGCGTCGTCTCGCTGCCCTACCACCACCCGTACAACGTCGCGCAGCGCATGGTCCAGCTCGACTGGATGTCGGGCGGGCGGGCGATCTTCGGGTCGGGCCCGGGCGCGCTCGCCTCCGACGCGCACACGTTGGGGATCGACCCGATGGTGCAGCGCGACCGCCAGGACGAGGCGATCGGCATCATCCGCCGGCTGATGAGCGGCGAGCGGGTGACCGCGAAAAGCGACTGGTTCACCCTTAATGACGCCGCCTTGCAACTGCTGCCGTTGCAGGAGGAGATGCCGTTTGCCACGGCCTCGCAGATCAGCCCGTCGGGCATGACCTTGGCCGGCAAGCACGGCATCGGCGTCATCTCGATCGGCTCGCTGTCGCAGGAAGGCCTCAACGCGCTGCCGACGCAATGGGGCTTCGCCGAGGCTGCCGCCTTGAAACACGGCAAGATTGTCGATCGCAGGAACTGGCGCGTTCTGCTCTCCTGGCACATCGCCGAGACGCGGGAAAAGGCGCGCGCCGAAGCCCGCCACGGCCTCATGCGCCACCATAACGAATACATCGTCGGGACGTTGCAGCGGCCGGGCGCCAAGCCGTTCGCCGATCCCGACGAAGCGGTGGACAAGACCGCGTTCGCGGACGGCGCCGCGGCGACGATCGGCACGCCCGACGATCTGGTGCAACAGATCAAATCCGTCCTTGAGGTCAGCGGCGGCTTCGGCACCCTGGTCGGTTTCGTGCACGACTGGGCCAACCCGGAAAACACGATGCGCAGCTGGGACATGGTGGCGCGCTACGTCGTGCCCGAGATCAACGGCTATCTCGCCGGTCTGCGCCAATCGCAGCGCTTCGTCGCCACCAACCGCGGCGTCTTCGACCGCGCCAAGGAGGCGATCATGGCCAAGATCACCGAAAACGAGGCCGCGGTCGCCGCGCTCGCGGTGACAAAGGGGTCGCGATTGGGCGCCGTATCGGCCAGCAACGTCCCCGATCTCGACAAGGCGCGAAGGGTGGGAGGGTGAGGGGCGGCACCGCGCGCCGACATTCTGACGGGATTTCTACTGGAAGTGCGGGATGACCTCTTCGCCAAAGAGGCGAATGGTATGGAGCACCTCCTGGTGCGTCGCCGGCCCGACGGCGCACAGCAGGATCACTTCCTCGATGCCCAGCGCCTGGTACATTTCGAGAAACCGGATGCAGTCCGCCGGCGTGACGACGCAGAACTTGGTGCCCTCTTCGCGCACCTCCTCGGGCGTCGGCTCCCCCGGATGCGGTCCGCTGGCGAGGCGCTGATCGCGCGCGTAATAGCCCTGATAATCCGGCGGCACCGTGGCCGGGTCATAGTCGCGCCACACCAGGCGGGCGCGCTCGCGTTGCTGCTCGATGTACCAGGCCACCAGTTCGGTGCCGCGCTCGGCCACCACCCGCGGGTCCTCGTGGCAGAAGCCCGCGGTCATCAGCGCCGCGCGCGGGGCGGGCCCGGCCGCTCTGTGCGGCGCCGTCCGCAGCGCGTCCCGATAGAGCGCCATCAGTTCTTTGACGCGGTCCGGGCCCCCTTCGCTGCCGAAGAGCCCGCCCATCCCGAGGCTGCCGGTCAGGCGCGCGGTCTCATCGCTGCCGCAGGCGGACCATAGCGGGGGATGCGGCTTTTGCAGCGGCTTCGGCAGGACCTCGCGGCGCGGAATCTGGTAGTACGCCCCGTCGTACGTGATCTCCTCCTGGGTCCAGATGCGGGGCAGCACATCGGCAAATTCCTGCCACATGCCGCGGGTGTCCCGCAGGTCCGTGCCATAAGGGGTGAGCTGGTAGGGATAGCCGGTTCGGCCGATTCCCACATCGACGCGCCCATGGCTCAGGATGTCGAGCGTCGCCATGCGCGACGCCACGTGCAGCGGGTGGTGAATCGGGGCCAGCACCACGCCAATGCCGAGGCGAATCCGGCTGGTGCGCTGGCTCACCGCCGCAAGGGTGAGGTCCGGCGCGCTGTTGTGCGACCACACCGGGCGAAAGTGATGCTCGGAAAACCACACGCTCTCGAAGCCCTGCTGCTCGGCGTAGGGAATCTGCTCGAGCGCTTCATAGATGCGCTCGGACTTCGCTTGAGGCGGTCCACGGCTTGGGGACCTGGATCTGGTAGAACAGGCCAATTCTCATCGGATTGCTTCCTGCTGTTGCGCGGCGTCTCGTTCACTCGCCGAGGCGCGCTGCCAGCACCGCCGCGGGCCGATTGCCTACGGCCTGAACCGCCAAAGGCGTCAGCGCACCGGTCCCGCCGTCGATGCGGTACGATGCCAGACGGCCGGACGCCGTGCCGGCGGCGAAGAGGAAACGGCCCGCCGGGTCGAGACAGAAGGCGCTGGGGACCGCCTCGGTCGACACCTGCCCGGCCGGCGCCAAATGCCCGGTGGCGGCGTTCAACCGCGAATCCCGCGATGCTATTGTGGCCGCGGTTGCCGACATAGATGAACCGCCCCGAAGGCGTCAGGTGGATCTGCGAGCAGGTGTTCCGTGCAGTGTACCCGTCAGGCAGGGTCGCGACCGTTTGCACGGCGGAGAGGGTGCCCGTCGCCCGGTCCAGGGCGTAGGCCGTGACGCTGCAGCCCTGCTCGTTGGAGAAATAGACGAGGTCCCGGGTCGGATGAAAGCAGTAGTGGCGGGGCCCGACCAGTCCCGCCGGCTCGACCCGGAACGGCGAATTGGGGGTCAGACGGCCGGTTTGCGCATCGAACTTGAACTGCATGATCACATTGGGGCCCGGATTGTTCTTCGGCGGTTCCAGGACGTTGTCGTTGAGGCGGGCGATGTGCGGCACAAAGGCGAACCGGTTGGAGGGGTCGGTCGCTATGGCGTGGGCGCCGGTCGCGGTGGCCAGCCAGTCGAGCGGCGGGGCGCCTACCGCGCCGTCCGCTGCGAGCGGATGGACCGCCGCGCCCCCGCCTTGATAATAGGCGCACAGCAGATACCGGCCGGTGCGGTCGGGGGCCAGAAATGTCGGCGCGTGTTGCTGCGAGACCGTCCCGTGCAGCCTCAGGCCTCCGGTGCCCTGGTCGATCCGAAAGCTCGAGATCGCCGGCCGGGTGCGATGCCCGACGTACAGCATATGCCGGTCGGGGCTGATCGCCAGCACGGACGGCCCGCCCGCGACCGGCACCTCGGCCCGCGGCGCGAGCTGGCCGGTGTCGGCATCCATCGCGAAGGCCGCGATCTTGTCGTCGTCTTGCAGGCACACATAAAGCGCGTGCGGCATCCTACCCTCCCTCGGGTTTCCGGCTCAGGCGAGACTATCATGTGCGAGAGGGAACGAACCGTTTTCTCAGCCGATGGATTGGTGCTCACCGCGGCTCGCTCTCCCGCGAGGCGGCCGGCGGTGCCGCGCGGGCGCGCCGCTCCTCACCGCATCGTCGGCATCACGTATTCGGCGCCGGAGCGGATGCCGGTCGGGCCAGCGCGCGGTCACCGTCTTGAGGCGGGTGTAGTAGCGCACCCCTTCCATGCCGTACACCGCCATGTCGCCGAACAGCGAGCGTTTCCAGCCGCCGAAGCTGTGGAACGCCATCGGCACCGGAATCGGCACGTTGATCCCGACCATGCCGATCTGGATGCGGTTGGTGAATTCGCGCGCCGCATCGCCGTCGCGGGTGAAGATCGCGACGCCGTTGCCGTATTCGTGGTCGTTGACGAGCTTCACCGCGTCCGTCGAAATCGGGCGAGCGCACCACCGACAGCACCGGGCCGAAGATCTCCTCCTTGTAGATGCGCATCTCGGGCCTGACCTCGTCGAACAGGCAGCCGCCGAGGAAGAAGCCGTTTTCGTAGCCCTGCAATTTGAGGCCTCGGCCATCGACGACGAGCTTGGCGCCCTCCTGGACGCCGAGATCGACATAGGAACGCACCCGCTCCAGATGCTGTCGCGGTAACCAGCGGCCCCATCTCGGCCTCGGGATCGGTGCCCGGGCCGATCTTGAGGGCGCGCACCGCGCGGTACCAGTCTGTCCATCAGCTTGTCGCCGACGCCGCCGACCGCGACCGCGACCGAGACGGCCATGCAGCGCTCGCCGGCCGCGCCATAGGCGGCGCCCATCAAGGCGTCGGTCGCCTGGTCGAGGTCGGCATCGGGCATCACCACCATGTGGTTCTTGGCCCCGCCGAGCGCCTGCACGCGCTTGCCGTTTTGCGCGGCGGTGGCATAGATGTAGCTGGCGATCGCGGTCGAGCCGACAAAGCTGACCGCCGCGACATCGGGGTGATTGAGCAGCGCGTCGACAGCCGCCTTGTCGCCGTTGACGACATTGAACACGCCCGGCGGCAGTCCTGCTTCGAGCAGCAGCTCGGCGATGCGGTACCCGACCGAAGGGTCGCGCTCCGATGGCTTCAAGACGAAGGTGTTGCCGCAGGCGAGCGCCATCGGAAACATCCACATCGGCACCATCGCCGGAAAGTTGAACGGGGTGATCCCGACGCACACCCCCAACGATTGGCGCACCGACCAGCTGTCGATGCCGCGGCCGACCTGCTCGGTCATCTCGCCCTTGATCAGGTGCGGAATGCCGCAGGCGAACTCGACGACCTCGAGGCCACGGGTGATCTCGCCGTGTGCATCGGAGAAAACCTTGCCGTGCTCTTCGGAGATCATCCGCGCCAGCGCATCGTGCTCGCGGTGCAGCAATTCAAGGAACTTGAACATCACCCGCGCGCGGGTCAGCGGCGGGGTCGCGGCCCACGCGGGAAACGCCGCGGTCGCCGCCTTTACCGCCGCATCGACCTCGCCGGCGCCGGCAAAGGCGACGCGACGAACGCGCTCGCCGGTCGCCGGATTGAACACATCGCCCCAGCGCCCGCTCGATCCGCCCGTGGCGTTCTCGCTGCGCTTGCCGTTGATGAAATGCTGGACGTCGCTCATGGCCCTCGACCCGCAGGCTGGATTGCCTCAGGCCGGCATCATAAGCCGGTGCGGCTGCGGCTGGGCAGGAGATTTTCGCCAATCCGGGCGAAGGGATGGACGCGGCTTACGGACCGACCAGCGCGGAATAAGCCGAATACGCGGTCCAGACGACGAGTGTCGCCAGGCCGGCCCAATAGACGACAGGGTACATCCTTCCTCCCTCCGCACCGCGCATTGCGCGACCGACGCCCGGGCGCCACCCGGTTGGCGTCGGGCCCTTCACCAGCGTGATAGGGCGGCGGGGCGGATTTCGTGCCCGCGCGATCGGCCCGCGAGTCGATTGTCGGGCGGCGCCGCAGCCCGCCGGTTTTCTTTTCCGCGGCGCCGGTTATGATGGGCCGAGCCTGGCGGCGGAGGCGACATGCTGGACAATACGTACACGGTCATCCTGCTGATCCTGATCGCGATCCTTTACATGCTGCCGACCGTGGTCGCCTATGGGCGCGAGATTCCGCAGCGCCGGACGATCACCGTCATCAACATCATCTTCGGCTGGACGCTGATCGTCTGGGCGATCCTCTTCCTCTGGGCGATGACCGCGGAGAACTCAGATGGAGGAACTGTCCTGAGGCCGATCCGCCGCCCGCCTGTGCCGGGGCTTGAAGAGGAGCCGGGCTGATGGCCGCGATCAATGCCGCCTCGCGCATTCCGGTGACGGTTCTGACCGGCTTCCTCGGCAGCGGCAAGACGACGCTGTTGAACCACGTCCTGAAGCAACCCGGGATGGCGGCGACCGCGGTCATCGTCAACGAGTTCGGCGAGATCGGCCTCGACCACTTGTTGGTCGAGAGCGCGACGGAGGACGTCGTGCTGCTCAACAGCGGCTGCCTGTGCTGCACGGTGCGCGGCGACATCGTCAACACGCTGACCGATTTGTTCGTCGGCCGGGTCAAGGGACGGGTGCCGTATTTCACCCGCGCCGTGATCGAAACGACCGGGCTCGCCGACCCCGCCCCGGTGCTGCACGCCCTCATCTCGGACCCGATCGTCGCCGAGCGCTACATGATCGACGGGGTGGTGACGACGATCGACGCCGTCAACGGCGCCGGTACGCTCGAGCGCCAGCCCGAGGCGGTCAAGCAGGCCGCGGTCGCCGACCGGCTGATCGTGACCAAATCAGACCTCGCCGGGGCCGCTTCGCTCGCCGCGCTCGAAACGCGGCTTGCCGCGCTCAATCCCGGCGCCCCGCTTCTGCGGGCAACCCACGGCGCGGTCGATGCGAGCGCCCTTTTCGGTCTCGGCCTGTTCGACCCGCAGACCAAAAGCGTCGAGGTGCAGCGCTGGCTGCAGGACGAGGCGGTCGCCGCGCAGCACGGCGCGGCCGGGCATGACGATGGCGGTCATCACCATCACGACGCCGATCCGGCGCACGACGCCAACCGCCACGACGAGCGCATCCGCGCCTTTTGCGTCACCCGCGACCGCCCGATCTCGTGGAGCGCGCTGTCGGGCTGGCTCGATTCTCTGGCGACGATGCGCGGCGACGACCTGTTGCGCTTGAAGGCGATCGTCGCCATCGCTGATCGCCCGGAGCAGCCGGTCGTGCTGCATGGGGTGCAGCACCTGTTTCACCCGCCGGTGCTGCTGCCGGCCTGGCCGAGCGAGGATCGCCGCACCCGCATCGTGTTCATCACCCGCGATCTGCCGCAGGACGCGATCGAGCGCAGCCTCGCCGCGTTCGAGGAGGCCGATGAGCCGCCCATGCCGCCGCCACTGCCGACCGGCGGGTCGTAGCCTCATAAGATGGACGGAACGGCGCATTACCGCTGCCCGGCCTGCGGCCGCACCCTGCCGGCGGACCGGCCGATCTGGCGCTGCGCCTGCGGCAGCCACCTGAATTTGGTGCCTGGGCGCGGTCTCGCCCGCGGCGAAATCGACCCTGCCGAGGCATCGCTGTGGCGTTATCGCGCGGCGCTGGCGCTCGGCCATCCGCCGCGTATCTCGCTGGGCGAGGGCTGGACCCCGCTGGTCGAGCGAAGCTGGGCGGGGGTTCCGGTGCGCTTCAAGCTCGAATCGCAGATGCCGACGGGCTCCTTCAAGGATCGCGGCACCGCGGTGATGCTGAACCATCTGCTCGAGGTCGGGGTCGGCCCGATCCATGAGGATTCCTCGGGCAATGCCGGTTCCTCGATCGCCACCTACGCGGCGGCGGCCGGTCTTCCCTGCCGGATCTATGTCCCGGCGGCGGCGCCGCGCGGCAAAATCGTGCAGATCGCCGCCGCGGGGGCCGTATTGCGCGCCATCGCCGGCAGCCGTCAGGATGTCAGCGAGGCGGCGCTGGCGGCAGCGGGCGACAGCTTTTATGCCAGCCACAACTGGCAGCCGTTCTTTATCGAGGGCACCAAGACGCTCGCCTACGAGCTGTGGGAGCAGCTCGGCTGGTCGGTCCCCGACAACATCCTCGTGCCGACCGGGTACGGCAGCAACATCCTCGGCCTCGATCGCGGCTTCGACGAGCTCGCGCGCCGCGGCGAGATTATCAGGCGGCCGCGGCTCTTTGCCGTGCAGGCCGAGAATTGCGCCGCCTTTGCCGCGGCGTGGGCGGCCGGCGCGGAGGGTTACGTGCCGTTCGCCCCGGGCCTCACCGTCGCCGACGGCATCGCCACGGTAAAACCGGTCAGGACGCGCGAGGTGCTGAACGCGCTGCGCCGCTCGCAGGGCGGCGTTGTCGCCGTGCCGGAAACCGGGATCGCCCCGGCGCTCAGGGCGCTCGGCCAGCTCGGCCTCTTCGTCGAGCCGACCGCGGCGACGGCCGGCGCGGCGCTGTCGCTGCTGCTCGGCGACGGGACGATCCGGCCCGGCGAGACGACGGTGGTCGTGCTCACCGGGCACGGCCTCAAGGCGACCGACAAGATCGCCGAGTTGCTCGGGTTTTAGCTCTGATCCGGCGGCGGCCGGACCGCAGAGATCGCGGCCCGCGCGAGCACGTCGGCGCGCTCGTTTTCCGGGTGCCCGGCATGGCCGCGCACCCAATGCCATTCGACCTCGTGCGGCGCGGCGGCCTGTTCGAGGCGCTGCCACAGGTCGACATTCTTGACCGGCTTCTTGTCGGCGGTGCGCCAGCCGCGCGCCTTCCAGGCGGGCAGCCAGCGGGTGATGCCGTCGCGCAGATATTGGCTGTCGGTGTAGAGGCGCACATGGCAGGGCCGCTTCAGCGCCTCGAGACCGGCGATGGCGGCCATCAGCTCCATGCGGTTGTTGGTGGTCGGCGCCTCGCCGCCGGCGAGTTCCTTCTCGACCCCGCCGAAGCGCAACACCGTGCCCCATCCGCCCGGGCCCGGATTGCCGCTGCAGGCGCCGTCGGTGTAGATCTCGACCTCCGGCCGTGCCCGCTTCGGGCCCTCAGGCATCGATCCCATAGCCGGCCGGTCCGGCGATGTTGCGGTGAAAGCGCAGCTTTTTCAGATATTCGATCGGGTCCTTTGGGCGCACCAAGGCACCCGCTGTCTGGTTCAGCCAGTCATAGAGCCGGGTCAGCAGAAACCGCAAGGCGCTGCCGCGCGCCAACAGCGGCAATGCCGTGAGTTCGGCCGCCGCGAGCGGCCGGGCGGCGCGGTACTGCGCGATCAACAGGCGCGCCTTCGTCACATTGAAGCTGAGATCGGTCTCGAAGCACCAGGCGTTGAGGCAGATCGCGATGTCGTAGGCGAGAAAATCGGTGCAGGCGAAATAAAAGTCGATGAGGCCCGACAGCGCCCGGTCGCGGAAGAAGACGTTGTCGGGAAACAGATCGGCGTGAATGGTGCCGGACACCAGTTCGCACGGCCATGCCGCCTCGAGAAACGCGAGTTCCTCGCCGAGTTCGGCGGCGAGGCCCCGCTGCAGCTCGCCGGCGCGCTCGCGGCAGCCGTCATAGAGCCGGCGCCACCCGGCAACGCCGAGATTGTTGGGGCGGACCATCGCAAACGACGCGCCGGCGAGGTGCAGCCGCGCCAGCGCACCGCCCACCGCGGCGCAGTGGAACGGCTCGATGCGGCGCGGCCACATGCCGTTGAGAAAGGTGACGATCGCCGCCGGGCGGCCGCACAATTCGCGCAGCGCCTCGCCGTCCTTCGCCCGCACCGGGGTCGGACAGGCAACGCCCTGATGCGCCAGATGGTCCATCAGCGCGATGAAAAACGGCAGGTCCGCGCGCGCCACCCGCTTTTCATAAAGGGTCAGGATGAAATTGCCGCGCTCGGTGGTCAGCAGGAAATTCGAGTTCTCGACGCCCTCGGCGATGCCCTTGCACGACAACACCTCGCCGATGTCGTAGCGCGCGGTGAAAGCGCGCAACTCCTCGTCGCCGATTTCGGTGTAGACTGCCATGCGTCAGCTTCGTCCTTCGCAACACCCGGTTCGCGCCATAAGCGAGTTGGCTTGTGCGGCGGGCGAGGCTCGCCTAAAATTGCGTTCCCACGTCCGGGACACTAGCAAGGGCGATGGCAGGGAAGAAAGATGGACGAACCGATCCCAGCGCAAAAGGCGCCCTACAATGTCACCGTCGAGGAAGGCAAGCGATACTTCTGGTGCGCTTGCGGACGCAGCGGCAGCCAGCCCTTCTGCGACGGTTCGCATAAGGGCACGGGCCTCAGCCCGATGCTCTTCACTGCCGAGAAGTCCGAGGAGCTGTGGTTCTGCGGCTGCAAGGCGACCGGCGGCAAGCCGTTCTGCGACGGCACGCACAACACTCTCTGATCGCTGGTCCCCGGCCTTGCGCCACGCGTCGAGCCGCCCGCAGCGGCATCGCTGGGCGGTGCACGCCCGTCTTGCCCTCACGCTGTTCGCGCTCGCCGCGCTCTCTGGGTGCAGGCTCGCTTTCGTCGCCCGTGGGCTGGTTTTCCTCCTCTTCGAACGGGCCGCCGCCAGCGACATGCCCGACCGCCGCGATCCTGCGTCCGCTCGCGCAGACCGCCGTCTTCGCACCGGGCGCGGGGCATCAGCCGATGGGTGTCGCGTTCTACGGCATTTTGAGCGACGTCAGCGTCAGATGCGATCAGTCGGGAGACGCCTTGCGCGCCTCGCTCGATGTCATCGTCATCGGCGAGCGGGGCCCGGCGGCGGGCGGCGGGACCGGCGTCGACCTGCAATATTTCGTTGCGGTGACCGGACCCGGCCAGGCGATCCTCAGCAAGCGGTCGTTTGCGGTCCATATCGCGATTCCCGCAAATGCCCGGCGGGCCGGCGTCACCGATCATATCAAGGAAACGATCCCGCTCGCCGGCCAGCGCCCCGGCGACCTCAGCATCGTGCTCGGCTTTCAGCAAAGCCCCGATGTCGTCGATTTCTACGAGCACTTCCGCGGCCGATAGCCGAAACGTTCCGGAACGGCTGGCCTGCGCCGGCATGCGGTGCTACACAGACGGCGCCGTATGCACGCCCGCAGGAGAGATCGCGCGTTTGACGCGCGGCGCCGAAGGAGCAACCGCCCCGGAAACTCTCAGGCAAAAGGACTGCGGGGGGAAGGGCGCTCTGGAAAGCGGCGGGCGAGTTCGCGAGGCTTGGCCGCACACCGAAGGAGTAAGCCGCGGCCTGGTCGGGCGATCCGACCGGGCCCGGTGAATCTCTCAGGGCCCACGACAGAGGGGGCATCTCCCGGACGCCGCCCGCGTCCGCTCCGTCGGAGGTGCGCCCCCATGAGTCTGACCGGGACTGTCCCTGCCGAAGCGGCGCCGTTGCAGCACACCCCGCTTTACGATCTGCACCGCGCGCTCGGCGCCCGCATGGTCGCCTTCGCCGGCTACGAGATGCCGGTGCACTACAAGCCGGGCATCATCGCCGAGCATCTCCACACGCGCGCCAAGGCCGGGCTCTTCGACGTCTCCGCATATGGGCCAGATCCGGCTGCGCGGCGCGGCGGCGGCGCGCGCGCTGGAGTCGCTGGTGCCGGGTGATTTGCAGGGCCTCGCGCCCCGCCGTATGCGCTACTCGCTCTTGCTCAATGACGCTGGTGGGATCCTCGACGACTTAATCGCGACCCGCGCTGAGGACGGGCTGATGCTCGTCGTCAACGCGGCGCGCAAGGAGGCCGACCTTGCCCATCTCGCTGCATGTCTCGGCCGGGAAGTCGCGATCGAGCCGCGCTTCGAGCGCGCCCTGTTGGCGGTGCAAGGGCCGGAAGCCGCCGCCGTCCTGGCGCGCCTTGCCGGCGGCCTTGCCAATGGCGTTGACCGGATGGCGTTCATGAGCGCGGCCGACGCAACGATCGCCGGCGCGCCATGCTCGGTGACCCGTTCGGGCTATACCGGCGAGGACGGGTTTGAATTGTCGATGGCAGCCGAGGACGCCGTCGCGGTGGCCGAGGCGTTGCTGCGCGAGCCGGAGGTGGCGCCGGTCGGCCTCGGGGCGCGCGACACGCTGCGCCTCGAGGCGGGGCTCTGCCTCTACGGCCACGATATCGACGAGACCACGAACCCGGTCGAAGCCGGCCTCGCCTGGACCATTGCCAAGCGGCGCCGCGCCGCGGGCGACTTTCCCGGCGCGCCGATCCTATTGCGTCAGCTCGCCGAAGGCCCGAGCCGCAAGCGGGTCGGCATTCGCCCCGACGGCCCGGCGCCGGCGCGCGACGGCACGGTGATCCTCGACCCGGCGGGAAATCCGGTCGGCCGGGTCACCAGCGGCGGGTTCGGCCCCTCGCTCGGCGCGCCGATCGCGATGGGCTATGTCGCCGCGGCCCATGCCGCCCTCGGCAGCGCGCTGGCGCTGGTCGTCCGCGATGTTCCGCGGCCGGCGCGTGTCGCGCCGCTGCCGTTTGTTCCGGCCCGCTACTACCGCGGCTGACCTCAGGAGGAATCCGATGAGCGCCACGCGTTTCACCAAGGACCATGAATGGGTCCGCCAGGAGGGCGATGTCGCGGTGATCGGCATCACCGATTACGCGCAGTCGCAATTGGGCGATGTGGTCTATGTCGAACTCCCCGAGATCGGCCGCAAGGTCGAGCAGGGCAACGAGGCCGCGGTCGTCGAATCGGCAAAAGCGGCGAGCGAGGTCTATGCCCCGGTCTCGGGCGAGGTGGTCGCGGTCAACGATGCGATCGTCGGCGATCCGGCCAAGGTCAACGCCGATGCGATGGGCGAGGGCTGGTTCATCAGGCTGCGTCTCGCCGATCCGAAAGAACTCGACGCGCTGATGGACCAGGCGGCCTACGACGCCTTTGTCGCGGCGGAGCAGCACTGATGCGCTATCTGCCGCTGACCGACGCCGACCGCCGGGACATGCTGATGGCGATCGGCGTCCCATCGATCGAGGCGCTGTTTGCCGATGTGCCTGCCGCGGCGCGGCATGCGGGTCTTCTCGATCTGCCGCGCGCGACGGGCGAGATGGAGGTCGAGCGTCGCCTCGGCGCGATGGCCGCGAAGAATCTCAGCGCCGGCGCGGTGCCGTGTTTCCTCGGCGGCGGCGCCTATCGCCATCACATCCCGGCGGCGGTCGATCATCTGATCCAGCGCGGCGAGTTCCTGACCTCCTACACCCCGTACCAGCCCGAACTGGCGCAGGGCACGCTGCAATATCTGTTCGAGTTCCAGACCCAGATCGCGCTGTTGACCGCGATGGAGGTCGCCAACGCCTCGATGTATGACGGCGCCACCGCCTGCGCCGAGGCGGTGGCGATGGCCGGCCGCCTCACCCGCCGCAACAACGCGGTGCTGTCCGGCGGGCTGCACCCGCAATATCGCGCGGTGTGCGAGACCTATGCCCGGTTCGCCGGCAACGTCCTGCTGGCGCAGGATCCGGCGCCGGGTGGCGGCGAGGACCTTGCCGCCCTGATCGACGGCGACACCGCCTGTGTCGTCGTCCAGAACCCGGACTTCTATGGCGAGATCCGCGATTATCGGGCGCTGGCGCAGATCTGCCACCAGGCCGGTGCGCTTTTCGTCGTCGTCGTCACCGAGATGCTGTCGCTGGGGGCGATCTGCCCGCCCGGCGAAATGGGCGCCGACATCGTTGCCGGCGAGGGCCAGTCCTTCGGCAATGCGCTCAATTTCGGCGGCCCCTATGTCGGCCTCTTTGCCAGCCGCGAGAAATTCGTGCGGCAGATGCCGGGCCGGCTGGTCGGCGAGACCGCCGATGCCGAAGGCAGGCGCGGCTGGGTGCTGACCCTGTTGACGCGCGAGCAGCATATAAGGCGCGAGAAGGCGACGAGCAACATCTGCACCAATTCGGGGCTGTGCGCGCTCGCCTTCACGATCCACCTGTCATTGCTCGGCGAAGCGGGGCTGGTGCGCCTTGCCCGGCTCAACCACGCAACCGCCGTTGCCGCCGCCGAACGGCTTTCCGCCATCCCCGGGGTCCGGCTGGTGAATGACAGCTTCTTCAACGAGTTCACCTTGCGGCTGCCGCGCGAAGCGGCGCCGGTCGTCGATGCGCTGGCCGAGCGCGGGGTTCTCGGCGGCATCCCGGTCAGCCGCTTCTATCCGGGGCGGGCGGAACTCGCCGATCTGTTGCTGGTGGCGGCGACCGAGACGGTCACATCAGAGGATATCGACCGCTTCGACGGGGCGCTCGGGGAGGTGCTGCGATGAGCGAGTGGAGCCAGGCGCTGAGCATGCCCCTTTCCGCCGGGGCCGGAGCGGTGCAGACGATCAGCGGCAACCGCGGGCTGCAGATCGAGGAGCCGCTCCTGTTCGAGCAGGATTCGCCCGGCCATTGCGGCGTCGATCTGCCCGAGCCGCCGCCAGTTCGTTCTCGCCTCAATGGGCTCGAACGCAAGGGAAAAATCGGTCTGCCCGGGCTCAGCGAGCCGCAGGTCGTGCGCCATTTCACCCGGCTGTCGCAGAAGAATTACGCGATCGATAGCGGCCTCTACCCGCTCGGCTCCTGCACGATGAAGCACAACCCGCGGCTCAACGAGAAGCTGGCGCGGCTGTCCGGCTTCGCGGACCTGCACCCGCTACAGCCCGAGGCGACCGTGCAGGGTGCGCTCGAGCTGCTCGACACCTTGGCGCACTGGCTCAAGACCCTGACCGGCATGCCGGCCATCGCGCTGTCGCCGGCCGCGGGCGCGCAGGGCGAGCTGTGCGGCATCATGGCGATCCGCGCCGCGCTCGAAGCGCGCGGCGACCGCCGCCTGCGCATCCTGGTGCCGGAATTCGGCGCACGGCACCAACCCGGCGACCGCGGCGACCTGCGGCTATGCGATCGAAGCGGTCCCGGCCAACAGCAAAGGGACCAAGAATCAGGGCCGGGTCGATCTCGCCGCGCTCAAAGCAAGGCTCGGCGGCGACGTCGCGGCGCTGATGCTGACCAACCCCAACACCTGCGGGCTGTTCGAGAACGAGATCCTGGAGATCGCCGCTGCGGTGCATGCGGCGGGCGCGTTCTTTTACTGCGACGGCGCCAATTTCAACGCGATCGTCGGGCGGGTGCGCCCCTCTGATCTCGGCATCGACGCGCTGCAGATGAACCTGCACAAGACCTTCTCGACCCCGCATGGCGGCGGCGGTCCGGGCAGCGGCCCGGTCGCGCTGACGGCGGAATTGGCGCCTCACGCGCCGCTGCCCTGGGTGGTGCACGGCGCGGCCGGGTTCGCGCTGATCGAGCATGCCGACGGGCCGGCCGAGCGCTCGATCGGGCGGCTCAAGGGGTTCCACGGCCAGATCGGCATGTTCGTGCGCGCGCTCGCCTACATGATGAGCCACGGCGCCGACGGGCTGCGCCAGGTCGCCGAGGATGCCGTCCTCAACGCCAATTACCTGCGGGTGAAGCTCGCCGGCGCGCTGAGCCGTCCCTTTCCCGGCATCTGCATGCACGAGGTCTTGTTCGACGACCATTTCCTCAAAGATACCGGCGTCACCACGCTCGATTTCGCCAAGGCGCTGATCGACGAGGGCTTTCACCCGATGACGATGTATTTCCCGCTGGTCGTGCACGGCGCCCTCTTGATCGAGCCGACCGAGACCGAGAGCAAGGCCTCGCTCGACCAGTTCGCTTCGGTGCTGCGCGGCCTCGCCGAGCGCGCCCAATCCAAGACGGGGGCGGGCGATGCCGACGCCTTCCATGCCGCGCCGCGCCTGACGCCGCGCCGCCGGCTCGACGAGACCGCCGCGGCGCGCAAACCGGTGCTGCGCTGGCGCCCCGCGCCGGCGCGGCAGGAGGCGGCGGAGTAGGAACCAGCGCCACGCATCGTTCCCCCGCGCACGCGAACCGCGCGTTGGTTGCGCCAGGTCAATGGTGATGGGGGCGGCTCGATCGATAATGGCACGTCAACGATAGGCGCTATCCGGGAGGGAACGCCTGATGTTCGTGCTCGGCTACCTGATCCTCGTTGTTATTGCAGCGCTGCCGCTGGTGATGACGGTTGCGCAGAACAGGGGCAACCCGCCGTCGGTCGCCTTCATACACCGGGTCTACCGGGACTTTGCCTATATCGCGCTGGTTGTCGTCGCGGTCATCGCGCTCGAGGCGGTCTTCAGGATTGCGTTGCAGAACTACTGGTTCGGCGAGCTCGGCCAGCAATATCGCTATTGGTTCGCGCTCGGACTGCAGGTCGCGATTTTTGCCGCGGTGTTTGTTTTCGGCGGTTTGTTTATTGCGTTCAACCTGCGGGTGGCGTGCCGACCCCTGGCGGTCGTGCCGCGGAGCGCGCCGTGGTTTGGCGGCTTTATCGTCTCGGCGGTGATCGCGTTCGGCGCCACCGGCCTGTGGACGCCGCTCTTGGCCTTCCTCGGGGCGGCGCCGTCGGGCGCGACCGACCCGGTCTTCGGCAAGGACCTGTCCTTCTATCTTCTCGCCCTGCCGCTCTATGAGGGAGTCGTTTATCTCGCGCTGACGATCGTTGTCGTTGCGATCGCCGCCTGGGCCGCTATCGGCTTTGTCTTCTATCCGCGCCCGGGACAGCCCTGGCGCTACCACAGCCGTTACCCAGCCCTGATCGACGACCGCTCGCCCGCGGGGCAGGAGGCGGATGTTGCGCATTTCCTCGCCATCCGCCGGATCGCCTGGGATGGCTGGTTTCGCCAGGGGCTGGGGCTGGGCGCACTGTTCTGCCTCGGTTCCGCGCTCGCCCGCTTTTTCGCCCGGTATCACCTTATCATCAGCGGGCATTCGGCCGTCGTTGCCGGTGCATCGTTCGTCAACATCTATTTCTGGCTGCCGGCGTATGCCGCGATCATCGTCGCCTGGGTCGCAGCTGCCATCGGCCTGGCGGCGGCCGCCTGCCTACCGGGCTTGCGGCGCTGGCTCCTCGCCGTGGCGTGGCATTGGATGGCACCGTGCGGGCTTTTTGCTGTCGTCTACCTGGGAGCGGCGATCATTCCGATAGCGGTTGAGCAACTCTATGTCGGCCCCAACCAGATCACCCTCGAACGGCCTTACCTGGTCCGCAGCATCGCCGGCACGCGGGCCGCCTACGGGCTCGAGGGGCCGAACGTCGAGGAACAGGAATTCGCGGTCTCGGCCACCCCGCTTGGCCGCGACGATCTCGACAGGAATGCGGCAACCCTGCGCGATGCGCGCATCTGGGACTGGCGCGCGCTGGAACCCCAGCTGCAGCAGATCCAGGGCCTGCGCCCTTACTACACCTTTGGCAATGTCGATATCGACCGCTATCGGATCGATGGCGTCGAACGTCAGGTGATGATCACGGCGCGCGAGCTCGATGTCGAGAAATTGCCGGCGGCGGCCCAGGTCTGGGTCAACCTCGCGCTCAAATACACGCACGGCTATGGCGTCGTAGCGGTTCCGGTCAACGAGATCGACAGTCGCGGCAACCCGGTCCTGTGGGCGCACGATATCCCGATCCAGGCCAAGGGCGACCTCGCGGTGAAGCATGGCGAAATCTACTACGGCATGCTGACCCGGGACCGGGTCTACGTCCACACCACCGAAAAGGAATTCGACTTCCCGCAGGGCGATGCGAACGCCGAGACCATCTATGGCGGCAAGGGCGGGATTAAGCTGTCGAATATCTGGCGCAAGCTGGTCATCGCCCATCAGTTCGACGGCTTGCGGCTGTTCATCTCCGGGTATTTCACGCCGCAGAGCCGGGTCATGATCCGTCGCAACGTCGTCGATCGGGTCGAACGGCTGGCGCCGTTCCTGACCTTCGATCGCGACCCGTATATCGTCGCCGACGGCGATCACTACTCCTATATCATTGACGGATATACAAGCTCCGAGAACTATCCTTACAGCGAACCCTATCACGGCTCGGTATTCGATTTCCGCGACCGCAATTACCTGCGCAATTCGGTGAAGGCGGTGGTCGATGCCTATAACGGCTCGGTGACGTTCTACGTCTTCGGCACCGACGATCCGATCATCAAGGCCTACCGGAAAATGTTGCCGGGCCTGTTCCGCGACCGCAGCGAGATGCCGGAAAACCTGCGCCGCCACATCCGCTACCCCGAGGATCTGTTTACCATTCAGGCGGAAATGTACGGCACCTACCACATGACCAATCCGACCACCTTCTACAACCGGGAGGATCGCTGGGAGGTGCCGCACGAACTCTATCGCAACCGCGAGATCGAGGTTCAGCCCTATTACGTGATGGCCCAGCTGCCGCACGCCAAAAATCCCGAATTCATGCTGATGCTGCCGCTGTCGGTGGCGGGCAAGAACCAGATGGCGGGATGGCTGGCCGGCCGCTGCGACGGCGACAACTACGGCAAGCTCGTCGCGTTCCGCTTCCCCAAAGGGCGGTTCGTCGACGGCCCGGCGCAAGTCGAATCGCGGATCAATTCCGACAGCCGGTTCTCGGGCGACCTGACCCTGTGGGACCAGCACGGCTCCCGCGTGATCCGCGGCAACCTGCTGATCCTGCCGCTCAAGGACAATCAGCTGGTCGCGATCGAGCCGATTTATATCGAGGCCGAGCAGACCAGGATCCCGACCATCGCCCGCGTCGTGTTCGGGCAATTATTGCCCGACGACCGCAAGATCGAGTGGGCGAGCACGCTTGGCGAAGCCGAGGCCCTTCTGGTCGGGATCCGCGCCGAACAACCCGCCGGTCCGGCATCCCCCGCAACCGATCTCGACCGGCTTGCGCGGGCCCGCGCCGTGTTTCGCGACATGCAGCAGGCATACGCGGCGGGCAATTTCGCCCACTATGGCGAGCTGCTGCAGCAACTCGAAAAGGTGCTGACGCCTCCCTGAGGCCGGCCAGGCCAAACCGCGCCAGCCCTCATCGCGGTGCGAGCCCCGGCATCGGGCGGCCGCGGCGCCCCGGCGGCGGAACGCCCAGTGGCGCTCCTTGCGGCGCTGCAGGCGGTGCGGCTTCGGGCAAGGGGAGCGGCGTCGGCGCGGTTGGCACGGCACAGGTGGCGGCCGGGGTGTTCTCTGCCATCGCGCTCGGCGCGCCGAAGGCGCTGGGCGACAGGCTTGATGGCGGCGCGGCGCCGAGCCCGACCAGCGGCTCGCCGACCGGGGTCGGCGCCTCGAGCGGCGGCGCCCCGGCGGGCCGGACCATCGCCTCCAGCCGGGCGTTGGTCAGCTTGATGCGGTAGAACTTGTCATAGAAGTCGCAGACCGTCGTGCGCAGATCTTCCTGGGTTGCGTCGGGATAGAACAGGCTCGACAGCCAATACAGCCCGATCAGCCGGTTGACCCCGGACGGGTCCTCGATCCAGCCGAACGGGTTGCCCGGCTCGAGATAGACATGCCTGTTGCGCACTGCCGAAAGACGCCGCCACGCCGGATTGCGCTCGAATGCGCCGTAAGCGCGGGGCTCTGCGGCGATGATGATTTGCGGGTCCCAGGCCAGCAGTTGCTCCCGCCTGATTGTCACTTCGGTGGCGCGGCCGAGCGGGCTGGCGACATTGATGGCGCCGGCTTCGTCGATCGCCTCGCCCGCCGGCGAGCCGGGCAGGGCGGTCGTGAGCCCGTCGGCGCCGAGCGCGTAATAGACATGCGGCCTGGTGTCGGCCGGCCGGATCAGCAGCCGGCCGCGCAGCCCGGCGATCGCGTGCTCGGCGTAGGTTGCCAGATCGGCGATGTGGTCGCCGGTCCCGAGGATCGCACCGATCGAGCGCAGCACCGCCGGCATGCGGGCGAAGCTGTCGTCGACCAGGATGTAGGGGATGCCGGTCGAGCTGCGTGACCTGATCGGCAAAGGCGGCGCGCTCCGGCGTGACGGTACCGGCATCGATGATCAGATCGGCCCGCAGCCGCCGGGCGGTCTGCGCCATGCTCGCCGGGGTCGATCGCGGACGCCAGCCGAGCACCGGCAGGCCGGCGGCACGCGGCAGCCGCGAGGCGCGGCCGAGCCCGGCGAGCTTGTCCGGTGCCAGCACGAAGACCAGCACCTCGGCGTTGCGCTCGGCCGGCATGATGCGGCGGATCTGGTCGGGCAGCACGACGCGCCGGCCGGCGGCGTCGGTGAAATCGGCCGAGCGCGCCCGCCCCATCGGTATCAACAGGGCGGTCAACGCAAGCAGCAGCAGGGTCGCAAGCAGCGCGGCGGGCGAGCGAAGCGGCATCCTCTGCCCTCAATCTAAACCGGAAGGATACGTCGGCGGACTATAACCGGCGCGATCCTGGGTTCAACCCCCCGGCGAACATGCGCAGGGCAATCGCCTTGTGAGGGGGCGGCTGCTCTCCCTTTCGTCATTCCCGCGAAAGCGGGAATCCAGAGCCGTCGAACTGCGCGTTTGCCCCTGGATGCCCGCTTGCGCGGGCATGACGGCCGAGGAAAAAGCCGCTCATAGCAAATGCGATTGCCCTGCGAACGAGCACGCACACGCTCGGCACAAACCGCTCCTGCAAAAAGCGTATGAAGCGGATTTGCGCTGATCGATAATCGGATAGGGCCAACCGAGCGGAGCCAGGCCATGAAGATCGAGAGCGTCGAGGCGATCCCGTTGGAGATGCCCCTGAAAAAGGTGTTCAGCGGCAGCGGCTACCATGTGACGAGCCGCAACACGATCGTCACCCGCATCCGCACCGCGGGCGGCCTTGCCAGCGCCGTCTACAACGGCGACAACCGCAGCCACGGCCGCGACATCGCGCGGATCGTCGAGGACGAGCTGGCGCCGCTGCTGATCGGCAAGGATGCCGGCCGAATCGAGCGGCGGTGGGCCGACATGTTCCCGCTCACGGTGCCGAACCGCGACCGCAAGCTGGTCATGGAGGCGATCGCCTGCATCGATACCGCGCTGTGGGACCTTCTCGGCAAGTCGCTCGGCGCCCCGGTCTGCGCGCTGCTCGGCGGGTTCCGCGAGCGCCTGCCGATCATCGCCATCGCCGGCTATTACGAGGATGGCAAGACCGTGGCCGATCTCGGCCGCGAGATGGCCTGGCTGCGCGAAGCGGGAATGGCCGGCTGCAAGGTCAAGGTCGGCGGATTGTCGGCCGAGGCGGACGCCGCGCGCGTCGCCGCCTGCCGCGACGGCGGCGGCCCCGATTTCATCATCGCCGTCGACGCCAACCGCGGCTGGCCGGTCGGCGAGGCGGTCAAGTTCGCCCGGCTCGTCGAACGCCACGACATCCGCTGGTTCGAGGAGCCGTGCCATTGGTACGACGATGCCGCGGGCATGGCCGAGGTGCGCGCGCGCACGACGATCCCGATCAATGCCGGGCAGAGCGAGATTTCATCGCACGGCGTGCGCCGCCTGATTGCGGCGGGCGCTGTCGACATCGTCAATTTCGACGCCTCGGAATCGGGCGGCATCACCGAATGGCGCCGCGCCGCCGGGATGTGCGCCGTCCACGGCATCGAGATGGCCCATCACGAAGAGCCGCAGATCGCGGTCCACATGCTGGCCGCGGTGCCGCACGGCACCTATGTCGAATGCTTTCCCGATCCCGAGCGCGACCCCTTATGGGCGAGCTTCATCAAGAACCGCACGCCGATCAAGGACGGCATTATCGAGGTGCCGGCCGGCCCCGGCTTCGGCCTCGATCTTGACTGGGACATGGTCGACAAATACCGCCTCGACCGGTGATCGGTCATGCAGCGCCAGTGAGCGCGCACCGCGCGGCGCGCTCGCCCCGTCAACGACCGCCGGCCGCACCAAAAAATCTGCCGGCCCGATCGGCCTGCAAAACCCCCGACCAGCGCGACAGAATCCGGGCGAACTTCTTCGGACCCCGACGAGATCCTCACGAGCGCGTGAAAGTGCTTTCCTAAACGGGACTTATGCGGCTTCGAGGGAATCGGATTCTGCTCTAGGATCGAGACCGCAATGGATGTGGCACACACCGTGACGCTGGAACTGGACCGGCGGGGGCCACCGCGGCCGCCGCCCGATGGTGCGGCTGAGATGCCCGGCAACATCTACCGCTATGTCGTGGCGACGAGCGGGTGGCACCAGCTGGTACTGGTGGTGCTGACCGTCCTGGTGTTTCTGCTCGAAGTCGTGCCGCTCGAATTGCAGCGCCGGACCGTTGACGACATCGTCAAGAAACGGGATTTCTGGTGGATCGTCGAGCTCGGCGCCGTCTACGCCGCCACGGTGCTGGTGCAGGGCGGCACCAAGCTCGTCGTCAACATCTATCGCAGCTGGGTCGGCGAGCGCGCGCGGCGCGATCTGCGACGCCGGGTGCATATCCTGGTCAGCTCGACCTCGGCCGCCGCATCGACGCCGGAAGCGGAAGGGGTCCAGGCCTCGATGATCGTCGCGGAAGTCGAAGCGATCGGCGGCTTTGTCGGCGAGGCGGTTTCCGAGCCGTTGCTGCAGGGCGGCATCCTGTGTTCGGTGCTGGCCTACATGATCCATGTCGATGTGTGGATGGCCGCGACGGCGCTGGCGCTGTTCATCCCTCAGCTGGTCTTCGTCCCGCTGATGCAGCGCGCGATGAACCGGCGCACCCGGGTGCGCGTCCGGATCCTCCGGGGGCTCAGCGTCAGTGCCGTCGGGGGGACGCGCGGCGACGCCGAGCGCGACCGGGCCGACGACGAGCGCATCCAGCGCGTGTTCGAACTCAACATGGGGATCTTCCGCTTCAAGTTCTCGATGAACTTCCTGATGAACCTGAGCACGCAGCTCCAGGTCATCGGCGCGCTCCTGGTCGGCGGCTGGGCGGTCTATGCGGGCCGGCTGGAAATCGGCGGCGTCGTTGCCTTCATCTCGGGGATCGGCCGGATCACCGACCCGTGGGGCGATCTCGTCAACTACTTTCGCAACGTCAACATCGCGCAAGTCAAATACGCGCTGCTGCGCGACGCGATCAACCAGCAGGCGGCGCCGTCGCCATCGGACGCCAGCGTTGCGACGGCATAGCAGATGACCGGGTTTTGCAGCGCTCTGGCATGCGGCGGTGGTGTTCGCGGCAACGGATGATGCAAAGCGCCCCTATAACGTTGGGAATTCCGATCCGTTTGCGGCCGAACGGCTGGCTCGGGAACTCGATGACGGGATGCTGTGATGCGCTCGATCATGGTGCAATGGGCGGGTCTGACGCGAGGCAACCTGGCAACCAATGCGGGCCGCCGGGGACGACGGCTCGTCGAACGGGCCATCCATGCGCTCGATCCGCTGCTCCGGCGTTGTTACGATGTCTATGAATTTACCGATGACCGCGAGTGCATTATCCGTATCGCTTTGCGTGCCGCTCAAAGCAACGTCGCGCTCCAACGTGGCGGGCACGTTCGGTCGGGCGAGGCTATCGTCGAATTGCATTTGTGGAACGAGCAACTGCCGCTGGTCTCGCATAACGGCGTTGATATGGCCTGGGGCGCCTTGACGGACCGGCAGGTTCGCCGCTCCTTGAATTTGCTCGCCACCCACCTCGCCGCCTATCCGAATGTTGTCGCGCTGCATGGCGAAGCGGCGTTCGGCTGCCAAATGGGCCAGCAGCAGCGAGTTCGCTTCGCTGGTCGCTACGGCTTCGAGATCGTCAACGGCAAACCGGG
Organism: uncultured Alphaproteobacteria bacterium; assembly: GCA_963789255.1. GTDB lineage: Bacteria > Pseudomonadota > Alphaproteobacteria > ATCC43930 > CGMCC-115725 > DATARH01. Next base: position 1,890,395 of record CAWBJW010000002.1, read on the forward strand.
GCTGCGCCGCCGGGTTCGTCACTTTTGCGACGATTTCCTGTTTTGGGGTCTGACGCGGACCTTCAATCCGCACGGTCTGAAGGGCAAACCCCTTCACCGGACCCGCTACGACGTTTGGATGTCGCGCAGCGAACTCGACCGGCGATGGGGCGCCATCGCGGCCGGAAACCGCGCTACGGCGCCCCTCGCCCCTCGCTGAAAAACAGCACGGTGCCGCTGGCTTCCTTGGCCGGTACGGCGAGGCGGCCGTCGGGCAACTCGTCGAACGCGATCTGCCATTGCGCGAGGTAATCCGCGGTCTGCTCGCGCCGGTCTACGTCAAGTTCGAGCGCAGCGATGCCCGGCACCGGAAAATCCGGGTCGAGATCGATCCCCGGATGCATCGTCGCGAAATCGTCCGGCGTCGCAAACAGGATGCGGTGCGGGCCGGTGCGCACCGAGGCGACCGCATCGGTGGTGGTGACCTCGTGCATGCCGAAAAGCCGGTCATAGGCCGGCAACAGCGGCGCGGTCTCCGCGACGATCAGATAGACGCTGCGCAACCCGGCGGCGCCGTTCGGGTGGACCAGCCACTCCGGGCGGCGCATCAGCTCCGGCGTCAGGTGGCCGCAGAGAAAGCAGTCGAGCGCCGGCGTCTCCTTCGGCGGCAGCGCGAGCAGCGTGAAACGCGGCACGACGCTGCCCTCGGGCAATTCGAGCTGGCGGCCGAGGGCGCGCGGCTCGCCGGGATGCAGCCCGAGCGCCATGAGCGCCGCGGCGGCCGCCCCGAATGGCGCGCCTGGCGGCCCCTCGGGAGCGAGCGCGACCGACATCGCGCCTTCGCGGCGCGCGAGAAAGGCGTCGAGCCGCTGACCCTGCTCGCCGCGCTCGACGAGCCCGAGCAGCTCGAGGTAGTCGCGCGCAAACATGATGCAGTAATTGGCGGTGCCCTGGCCGAGATGGCGGCCGCGCGGCGTCAACGTAAAGCCGAGGCGGGTCCAGCCCATCCGCGCCCGTTCGAGATCGCGCACGCCGATGACGACATGGTCGATCCCCGCGATCCCGTTGCGCATCCGCTTCCTCCGCCCGCCGTGGCTGGTCAGCCTACGGCATGCCGTCCCGGTGCATGGCTTCGAGGACGGCGGTCGCGGCGCGGGTTGCCGGGTCGTCGTCGCCCCCGGCGCGGCGCCGGCTTTCGACGAGCTGGCACTGCAGCCAATAAGCCTCGCTGCGCTCGCCGTACTGCCAGAGGATCGCCGCCAAATTGCCGACCGCCGTCAGAGTGTCGCCGTCCGCCTCGCCCAGCACCCGGTGCATCGTCTCGATCGCATTTTCCAGCAACGCGCGGGCGTGGGCGACATCGCCTTGCGCGGCGACGGTCCCCGCCAGGTTGTTGAGGGCGCGCAGCGTGTCGCGCCCGCTCTCGCCCCACGCCTCGGGTGCCAGCGCGACGATATGCTCCTGCAGCCGGCGCGCCTCGGCGAGATCGCCTTCAGCCCCGATCGTCGTCGCCAGCTTGCCGAGCGCCTTCAGGGTGTCGCCATGCTTCTCGCCGTAGAGCCGCCGGCGCGCGGCCACGACATGCTCCTCGAGCGCGCGCACCTCGGCGAGCCGGCCGCGCGACCACAGCATCTCGGCAAGGTCGAGCATCGCGGCGAGCGTGTCGGGATGCTCGTCGCCCTGCGCCTGGCGCAGCAGCTCGACGCGCGCGCGGCTCTGGGCCAGGGTCGGTTGCTCGCTCATCCCGCCACCCTGCCGCCGAACGCTTCCCTCAGCAGCCTGCGGGCTGGCAGTAGTCGCGGAACTCGGCCAGGACATCGAGGTACAGCCGGCGCTTGAACGGCACGATCAGTTCGGGCAGCCGGTCGGGCATGACCCATTCCCAGGCATCGAATTCCGGGTGCTCGGCGGCGCCGGGATCGATATCGCAATCCTCGCCGGTAAAGCGCATCGCGAACCATTTCTGCCGCTGGCCGCGATAGCGCCCGCCCCACATCGCGGCGGCGAGGCTCGGCCGGCAGGTCGTAGGAGAACCAGCCCCGGCTTTCGCCGAGGATCTCGGCCTTGCCGGTGCCGACCTCTTCGGCAAGCTCGCGGATCGCCGCGGCGCGCGGGGTCTCGCCCGGGTCGATCCCGCCCTGCGGCATCTGCCAGGCCGCCAGCCCCGCCGGCATGTTGATGCGACGGCCGGCAAAGGCGTTGCCGGCGCGGTTCAGCAGCATGATCCCGACCGCCGGGCGATAAAGGGCGAGCTCGCTGTCGGGCAGCGTCACGAGGCTACGCCCGGAGCCGATGGCAGCGGCGGCGGTACCGCAATCAATTCACCACGCGACCGTTGAACAGCGCGATGCCGCGCAGCATGTCGACCGCCCGGGCAAGCTGGTAGTCATCGGGCGTACCGATGATCGCGGGGTCGACCGTGCTCGGCTCGGCCGTGCTCTCGACCGGCTTGGCGTCCTTCTTGTCGGCGGCCTTCGCGGTCTCGGCGTCCTTCGTCGGGGGCTGCTCGATCTTGGCGGCTTCGACGACGATATCGGGCTCGATGCCTTCGGCCTGGATCGACCGGCCCGACGGCGTGTAGTAGCGTGCCGTGGTCAGCCGCATCGCGCCATGCCCGGCGAGCGGGATGATCGTCTGTACCGAGCCTTTGCCGAACGAGCGGGTGCCCATCAGGATCGCGCGATGGTGGTCCTTCAAGGCGCCGGCGACGATCTCGCTGGCCGACGCCGAACCGCCGTTGATCAGCACCGCCAGCGGCAGGCCGGCGGCGATATCGTGGCCGTGGGCGTCGTAGCGCTGCGCGTCGTCGGGGCGGCGGCCGCGGGTCGATACGATCTCGCCCTTGTCGAGGAACGCGTCGGAAACCGCCACCGCCTGATCGAGCAATCCGCCCGGGTTGTTGCGCAGGTCGAGGACGACCCCGATCAGCTTGTTGTTGGCCTGCGTTTTCAGTTTCTTCATCGCCTTGTTGAGGCCGACATCGGTCTGCTCGTTGAACGAGGTGATGCGGATATAGCCGATGTCATTGCCTTCGAGATGCGAGCGGACCGACTGGATCTTGATGACCGCGCGGGTCAGCTTTACGTCGAAAGGCGTCGCGGCCTTTGCGTCGGATCGTCAGGTTGATGTCGCTGTTTACCGGGCCCCGCATCTTTTCGACCGCTTCGGGCAACGTCATGCCCTGCACCGGGGTGCCGTCGAGGCGGGTGATCAGGTCGCCGGGCTTGAGGCCGGCGTGGGCCGCCGGCGTATCGTCGATCGGCGAGACCACCTTGACAAGCCCGTTCTCCATCGACACTTCGATCCCCAGCCCGCCGAATTCGCCGCGGGTTTGGACCTTCATGTCATTGAAGTTCTTGGCGTTGAGATAGTTCGAATGCGGATCCAGCGAGGTCAGCATGCCGTTGATCGCGCCCTCGACCAGCGTCTCGTCGGTGACTTTGTCGACGTAGTCCGCAGCGCACCAGCTCGAACACGTCGCCGAACAGCTTGAGCTCTGCATAGGTTTCCGGCGTGTTCGACGAGGCGGCGCCGACATCCTGGTGCAGGGTCAACAGAAAGACCGCTCCGGCAGCCGCCGCGATCAGCCCCAATCGCTTCATTCATGCACCTTTTGGTCCCCGCCTGGTCGATCCCCGAGTGGTCGATCCCTTGGCCCGTCGCGCCCCTTGTCGCCGGTCGCCAGCCACGGTTGGGGATCGACCGGGCGGCCGTCGCGGCGCAACTCGACATAAAGCGTGCCGGCCGCCTTGTCCACGGCATCCGGCATGGCGCCCACCGGTTCGCCGGCCAGGACCCATTGGTCGACCGTTACGTCGACCCGGCCCAAACCGGCGAGCAGCGAATGATACCCGCCCCCGTGCCTGATGATCAAGGCGAGCCCGAGATTGTCGAACGCCCCGGCATAGACGACCCTGCCGTCAAACGGTGCGACGACGACGGCGCCGGGCGGTGCGGCAAAGCGCAAACCCTGGCTTGCCGTCCCGCCGGCTTCTGTTGCGGCATCGGCGGCGCCGAAGCGCTGGCTGATCGAGCCGGAAACCGGCATCGCCAGCCTGGCATGCGGCGGATCGAAGGCGCGCAGCCCCGGGGGCCGGGTCGGGTCGGCGGCCTCCACTGTCAGCGCGCGCGCCTGCGCCCTGGAGAGCGCCCTGCGGGCGTGGGCGAGCAGCTCCTTGTCGCGGCGATCGGTCGCGGCGTCGGCGCGCTCGATCAGATCGCCGATATCCTTGGCGTCATGCCCGAGCTTGGCGATCCGCGCCGCCTCGCCGGCATCCCCGGGCAGCATCCGGCGATCCAGCTCGTTCTGGCGCGCGATCAGCTGCGCGAGGCGCCCGCGGTCTTTTGCGAACGCGTCGCGCGCGGCGGCCAGCTGGCCCTCCTTCGCGGCGATCTCCTTGTGCAGCGCCGCGACCCGCACGAATTCGCCCGACAGCGCGCGTGCCTCTTCCCGCAGCGCCGGGACGGCGTCGTCGAGCAGCAGCAAGCTGCGGATGCGATCGATCGGCGCCTCGGCAGCGACGGCGAACCGGTCGGGCGGATGGCGCGCGATACGCTCGATCGCGCCGAGGAGCTGCGCCTGTTCGACGCGGCTGTCGTCGAGATCGCGCATTCGCCCGGCGGCGTCGCGGCCGAGCAGGTCGGTGTCGTGTTCGAGCGCTGCGACCGCCTGCTCCTCTTCTTGCGTGTCGCGCGCGGCGGCGATGCCCTGCTGGCGCACCGCGTCGAGTTCGCCAGCGGGGCTGGGTTGGGCGCCAGGCTGGGTGCCCGGCGGGGCATCAGCCGGCCCGGCCGCGGGCTGCGAAGCTGCCGGGGCGGCGGCAACGAGCAGCGCAACGACGGCGGCGGCGGCGCGCCAGGAAGCGGGGTCACTCAGCGGCGCGCCTCGCGTCCGCGACGATCAGCGAATGCCCGGTCATCGCCGCCGGCTTGGCGAGGCCGAGGATGTCGAGCAGGGTCGGCGCGACATCGGCGAGGCTTCCGTCAGCGAGCCGCGCGACGGCGGCGGGCGGGTTGACGATGACGAACGGGACCCGGTTCAGCGTATGCGCGGTATAAGGCTCGCCGGTGACCGGATCGCGCATCATCTCGGCGTTGCCGTGGTCGGCGGTGACGACGAGGGTGCCGCCGGCCGCCTCGACCGCTTGCGACAGCCGGCCGAGGCAGGCATCGACCGTCTCGACCGCCTTGATCGCGGCATCGAGTTTTCCGGTATGCCCGACCATGTCGGTGTTGGCGTAGTTGATGACGACGACATCGAAATGGCCGGAGCGGATCGCCTCGACCACCTTGTCGGTCACCTCGGGGGCCGACATCTCGGGCTGCAGATCGTAGGTCGCGACCTTGGGCGACGGCACCAGGATGCGCTCCTCGCCGGGAAACACGGTCTCCCGCCCACCGTTGAAGAAAAACGTCACATGCGCGTATTTCTCGGTCTCGGCGATGCGCAATTGCGTCATGCCGGCAGCGGAGACGATTTCGCCGAAGGTGTCGCTGAGATCTTCCGGCGGGAACAGCGTGGCGAGGAACGGGTTCAGCTCCTCCGAATACTCCGTGAGCCCGAGCGCGGCGGCAAACGCGATGCGCCTGTCGCGGGCGAATCCGGAGAAGCCGGGGTCGACCAGCGCGCCGGCGATCTCGCGGATGCGGTCGGCGCGGAAATTGGCGAACAGCACGCCGTCGCCGTCCTTGATCCCGCGATAGTCGCCGAGCGCGGTCGGCAAGACGAACTCGTCGCTTTCGCCGCGCGCATAGGCCGCCTCGACCGCCGCGATCGCGTCTGCGGCATGCTCGCCCGCTGCCGCGGTCAACACCCGGTAGGCCTTCTCGACCCGGTCCCAGCGCTGGTCGCGGTCCATCGCATAATAGCGCCCGGCGACCGTCGCGATGCGGACATCGCCCCGGCTGGTTATAGCGCCGGCGACAGCGGCCTCGAACTGCCGCAGATAGCCGATCGCCGATTTGGGCGGCGTGTCGCGGCCGTCGAGAAACGCATGCACCCGGACCACCAGCCCGGCCTCGGCGAGAACCGACGCGAGCGCGGCGATCTGGTGCTGATGCGAATGCACCCCGCCCGGCGACAGCAGGCCCATGACATGCGCGGTGCCATGGCTCGCCTTGAGCTTGCCGATGAAATCCTCGAGCGCCGGCATCTCCGCGAGCCTGCCCTCGGCAATCGCCTTGTCGATCCGCGGCAGATCCTGCATCACCACGCGGCCGGCGCCGAGATCGGTATGCCCGACCTCGGAATTGCCCATCTGCCCGTCGGGCAGCCCGACGTAATGCTCGCTGGCCTCCAGCAGCGCGTGCGGCCAGCGCCGCATCAGCGCGTGCCACACCGGGGCATGGGCGCGGGTGATCGCATTGTCGGCGGCATCCGGCCGCACGCCCCAGCCGTCGAGGATGCACAGCACAACCGGGCGCGGGCGGGTGGTCATCGGAAGGCGCTCCAGAGCAATCGGCCAACGCCGATATACAATCAAATCGCGCCCGCCAAAACACGCTTCGACACTTATCCTCCTGCCCAATCCCCGCACCCGCGCAGCGGAGGCCTGCTTGCCGCGGCGGGAGGTCCCTCGCCGAGGCCCGGGCGAATGCCGAGGTTGCGCCGATTCCCCCCGGTCTGGGGTCGCGAGGTTTGACGCGGCTGGGTAAATAAACCGAACTCGATCCTCCCTCAACGAGAGGTCTCGTCCCCGTTCCCTAGACAACCCGCCTGCAGAGTATTAGAAGCGAGCTTTGGCGTACCGGGGAGATGCGCCGCCGCGCCGGGCGAGGCGTTGGAATGTCAACGGGCTTCCTGAAATCAGCGGTCGCATTTACCGATGGTAGCGCGACCTTTGAACGAAAGGATGAACCCGATCCCAGGATTTTATTGCGATGGCCGGTAAGATTTCTCTTCGGAAATATCGCTTTCCCCTGGTCAGGCCAGCAGTGCCCCCGCCGGGAGACTGGCTTCCGCTGCTGCAAGAAAGCTACGACCACGGCTGGTTTTCGAATTTTGGCCCAGTCGCGGGTCGGTTGGAAGGCGCGCTTGCCGAGAGCTTCGGAGAGGCTGGTGATGAATTTGTCCTGACGTCGAGCGCGACGGCTGGACTGGCTGCGTGCCTGATTGCAAAGGGGATCGTCGGCCCGGTTTTGACCCCGGCGTTCACCTTTCCCGCAACGGCTGGCGCAATCCGTATGGCCGGTGCTGAACCAGTCCTTGTCGATGTCAGCTCCGCAACTTGGGCATGCGATGCCGAAAAGTTGGAATACGCGCTCAAGAGAACGGGTGCAGGCGCAGTCGTCCTTGTCGCACCGTTTGGGATTTCGCAGAATTTTACGCGTCATGTCGCGCTCTGTGAGATGTATGGAGCCGCTGTCATTGTTGACAATGCAGCCGGGTTGGGAGGCGGTCCGCGCGAGAGAAGCGGGCTGCGCGGAAATGCTCTGGAGGTCTATTCGCTACACGCGACAAAGCCGCTGGCCGTCGGTGAAGGCGGGGCGATCCAGGCCGACCGGGACCGAGCACCCGCGCTGAGATCGGCAATCAATTTCGGCCTCGCGCCAGGTGCCGATGGGCTCCCCACTTGGGGCATCAACGGCAAGATGGCGGAAGTCAGCGCTGCGATCGGCCTTGCCGCCCTCGCACAATACCCAGTCGCTCTTGGTGCCCGGCGGGCTCAGGTGCGCCGTTATATCGAACTGTTCGACCGGTTCGACAGAGTGACCATTCACCGTGGCGTCGAAGACGCGCCTTGGCAGGTTTTCCCCTGCCTCCTTCCGAGCGGGGCGTGCGCAGACGATTTCGAGAAAACAACCGCCCTTCTTGACCTCCAAATCAGGCGCTACTATCGACCGAGCTTAAGCGAATGGGGCGGCATCGCAGCGGTTGATGACTGCCCGATCTCGCGCGATTTGTCCGACCGGATGGTGTGTCTTCCGGTCTATTCGGCGATAGCGGAGGAGGAAATAGAGGAGATGCACGACATCGTTCGAACCGCGCTCCAGGAATGCCTGCGGCGTAGTTCATGAAGTCTTACGGCGGCCGATATCTGCTGAGCGAGGAACTCACCGCATTGGGGATACGATCGGTCGGAGCGGACGTGCGGGTTCACAGTACCTGTCTGATCGTCGGCCTCGAAAACCTCTCGATCGGCAACCATGTCCGCATCGATGCCTTCTGCTCCTTGATCGCCGGAGAGGGAAGCATTGACATCGGCGATCACGTCCACATCGCGGGATACGTTTTTCTCTCTGGCGCAGAGGGCATCAAGGTTTCAGACTTCGTGGGGATCAGCCGGGGCGCCGGGATTTACACACGCAATGACGATTATACCGGCCAGGGTCTTACCGGCCCCACCGTGCCGGATGAATTTCTCCAAGTGGATAAAGGGCCGGTTACGCTGGGGCGTCATGTAGTAATAGGGTCGAGCACGATTATCCTGCCTGGGATCGATATTGCCGAAGGCACCACCGTCGGCGCGTTGTCACTGGTCAGATCCAACCTCGAATCCTGGGGCGTGTACGCTGGCGTCCCGGTACGGCGCCTGCGCGACCGAAGCCGCGCGATGCTCACGCTGGAGGAGCGCCTCTTGCAACACGAGCGGCAGCATGAGATCGCGCCTCGGCCTGGGCCTGATCGGCTGCATAACCCATGAGGCGTTTGCGACGCTTCATTCAGGCGAGGACCTGACGGGGGCGAACCTCCCCTCGCGCACCCTATTCGGCGAGCGGGCGCATGACGCGGTAGAGCGCGGCTTTCGCCTCGAAGCCGATGCCGGGAATGTCGGGCAGGCGGACGAGGCCCCCCTCGACCGGGCAGTCGTCGGCAAACCCGCCGAACGGGGCAAACACGTCGGGGTAGGATTCGTTGCCGCCGAGCCCCAGCCCGACCGCGATATTGAGCGCGAACTGGTGGCCGCCATGCGGCACGCACCGCCCTGCCGGCCAGCCGTGGCCCTTCAGCATGTCGAGCGTGCGCAGATATTCGACGAGGCCGTAGGACAGCGCGGGATCGAACTGCAGGACATCGCGGTCAGGGCGCAGGCCGCCGTGGCGGATCAGGTTGCGCGCGTCGTGCACCGAAAAGAGGTTCTCGCCGGTCGCCAGCGGCGGCGTGTAGCGCTCGGCCAATATCGCGTGCGCGGCATAATCGAGCGGGTCGAGCGGCTCCTCGTACCAGCGCAGCCGATAGGGGGCGAGGGCGTCGGCATAGGCGATCGCCTCGTCGAGCGCGAAGCGGCCATTGGCGTCGACCGCGAGGTTGGCGCCGTCGCCGACCACCGCCAGCGCCGCCTCGATCCGCGCCAGATCCTCGGACAACGGGACGCCGCCGATCTTGATCTTGACGCAGGCGTAGCCGAGATCGCGGTAATGCCGGATCTCGTCCTGCAATGCCGCGATCCCCTTGCCCGGATAATAATACCCGCCGGCGGCATAGACCCAGGCATGCGGATCGGCCTCGCCGCGATGATAGCGCTCGGCGAGCAGACGCCACAACGGCACCCCCTCGGCCTTGGCGCGCAGGTCCCACAATGCCATGTCGAGGACGCCGACCGCGACCGGGCGCTCGCCGTGGCCGCCGGGCTTTTCGTTGGCCATCATGATCGCCCAGGCCCGGGCCGGGTCGATCAGCCCGGATTCGTCGATGAGCGCCTCGGGCGCGGCCTCGGCGAGCCGCGGGATGAAGCGCTCGCGCAACAGGCCCTGCACCGCATAGCGCCCGTTCGAGTTGAAGCCGAAGCCGACGAGCGGCCTGCCGTCGCGCTTGAGATCGGTGTGGACCGCAACGACGCTCGCTGTCATCCGGCTGAAATCGATATAGGCGTTGGCGATCGCCGAGCTGATCGGCGCGACGATGTCGCAGACCCTGGTGATGCGCATGGCCGCTATTTCGCCGTATCGGTCGTCATGAATTCCGGGCGCCGGCCGATCCACAGACGGATGGCGCCGGGCGGCATGGCCGGGTCCGCCACCAGCGATGCGGTGATGTGCGCCGCATTCAGCGCCGCCTGGAGAATCAGCGCATCCTGCGGTGCCGCGGCCGCGTCGCGTACGACCACGGCGACCCCGTGCACCGGGTCGAGCAATGTTGGCGCGGCGCGCTCGATCTGATGGCCGGCGATCTGCCAGCCCACCATCACGAGCGGCGCCGCGATCTCCTTGGCGAATTCGGCGCTGTCGGCGACCGCGGGATGGGCGGTGATCTCGATCTGCCCGGCCGGCTTGCCGTTGAGGCTCTGAATGACCGCCTGGCGCTGGGCATCGTTGACGGTGCGCGCGACCCCCTCTTCGGGAACCCCGTTGACCTCGGCGAGCTTCGCCATGACCATCTGCGGGTCGAGCCGGTCGTGCAGGATGCGGTTCAACACATCGGCGAGCTGGTTGCCGAACGCCTCGGTCAGCCCGGAGCAATTGATCGTCACGTCGCCCTTCGCCGCCGCCGCGTCGCTGTTGTCGGGACCGAGGATATTCGTCGAGCCGACCGAGCACCCCGCGGGCGCCGGGGCCGGGGCCGCATCGTCGGCGCGGGCCGCCGGCATCATCCCCGGCATCGCGACGGCCAGCACTAGGCCGAGCGCGATGGAAAACCGCTTCAGCAACATCATCGCACCGTTGGAAAACAATCGCGGCATTATCGATCGGGCTGGGTTAACAATCCCTGTCGGTGGATTGTGCGGGAATGAGGAGATCGCGATGTCGACACGCCAAGCCATGCGCCGCCTCGTTGCGCAGAGCGGTTATACCATGGTGCCGGGGGCTTACGACACGCTGACCGCGCGGCTTGTCGAACAGGCCGGATTTGCCGCGGTCTATCTGACCGGCGGCGGCTATTCGCGGGCCAACGGCTATCCCGATATGGGCCTTTTGACGCTCGGCGAAAACGTGCGCTTCATCGGGCTCACCGTCGAGGCGGTGGCAATTCCGGTCATCGCCGACGCCGATACCGGCTACGGCAACGCGATCAACGTCATCCGCACGGTGCGCGAATACGAAAAGGCCGGGGTCGCCGCCTTCCACCTCGAAGACCAGATCAGCCCGAAGAAATGCGGCCATTACGACGGCAAGGAGGTGATCTCCAAGGCCGAGATGATCGGCAAGGTCAAGGCCGCCGTCGACACCAGGCAGGACGGCGACATGGTGATCATCGCGCGCTCGGATGCGCGCGCGATCGAGGGGCTCGATGCTGCGATCGACCGGGTCAACGCCTATCTCGAGGCGGGCGCCGATGTCGGCTTTGTCGAGGCGCCGCAGACGATCGACGAACTGCGCATCGTCGGCCGCCGCGTGCGCGGGCCGGCCCTCGTCAACGTCTTCGAGGGCGGCAAGACCCCGATGCTGTCGGCGAGCGAACTCGAAGCCATGGGCTTCCGCCTCGGGATCTACCCGTCGCAGACCCACCGCGCCGCGATCCGCGCCGCCCAACGGGTCCTGGCGGCGCTCAAGCAAGACGGCCACACGACCCGAATCGACCCCGACCTCGCCACCTTCCAGGAACGCGAAGACGCCGTCGGCACCGCCAGCTGGCGCGCGCTGGAGGAGAAATACATGCGGGGGGAGTAGGGGTAGCGAAAACCGAAGGTGGAGATCTACCTGGACGCCCGATTGCATGTGCTTTGCTACACGGAAACTGCGACGGGAATCCGCCTCATAAGCTTCCGCAGGGCGAACACCAGAGAGGTGGGGCGATATGAGAAAGCCCAAACCGCTGACAGATGAAGAAGGGGAAGTGCGCGAATTGCTGCTTGAAGATATGAAGCGATTCCGACCCGCGGCAGAGGTGCTGTCCCCCTCCTTGGCGGCAAAGCTCGGCATTCGGCAGCGGCCGGGAAAACGGGCGCCAGCCAAAGCAAGCGTCATGATTCGGCTGTCGAACGACGTGCTGCAGCGCTTCCGCGCCGGGGGACCGGGTTGGCAGGCTCGCTTGGATGCGGCGCTGCGCGAGTGGCTGGATACGCACTTGGCCTCCTAGTCCGGCTAGTCCGGCGGTTTTTGGGTCATGCTGCTGCGCCGCGGGTTGACATTCTTCCGGCCGATATATATCTGGAATCGGCAATGTCAACATCACAATTGCGATATATTTTCGAGAGCGGTCGCGCGATGACGCAAGGCTTCCCTGCCGCCGTCCCATCTCTCCCTGCTCGGAGTCACAAAACTCCCTGCTCCGGTGCCGCGGCCGGCGCTCGAAACCAAGCCCGTTCAAGGGGTTGCCATGCCGCGGCGCCAACGCGGCGAATTTTCCCTGCTGGCAGGGAAAGGGCGGGCGCGGCGGCGCCGGCCGGCGTTACGCGGCGGCCGGCTCTCCAGGCCGCAGCGTGCCGAGATAGCGCGCGATGTCGACCTCGTCGATCTGCTCGGGCAACAGGAAGATGTCGGCATAGGCGCGGTAGACGCCCGAGGTCAGGAAAAGCTCGAAGAGGTCGGGGTCGATGTGACGCTCGCGGCTCATATGCGCCATGATGTCGATGCATTCCGACAGCTTCTTGCGCGCCTTGTAGGGCCGGTCGCGCGCGGTCAGCGCTTCGAAGATGTCGGCGATCATCATGATGCGCGCCGGGATCGACATCTGGTCGCGCTTCAATCCGCGCGGATAGCCGCTCCCGTCCATCTTCTCGTGATGCCCGCCGGCCCATTCCGGGACGCGCCGCAAATTTTTCGGATAGGGCAGCGCTTCCAGCATGATGATGGTCTGCACGATGTGATCGTTGATGTGGTAGCGCTCCTCCTCGGTGAGCGTGCCGCGGCGTATCGAGAGATTGTAGATCTCGCCGAGATTGGCCTTGTGCTCCGGCGGTTTGATGACGAAGCCCCAGGGATTGTCGGGCGGCAGCGGCGCGGCGTCGTGCTCGATGATGTGGCCGGGCTTGTCCGCCAGCAGGTGCTCCACCGCGGGCAGCGGCGCGCGCGTTTGCGGCTGCCTTGCGCTCTCCTCCCATGAGAGGCCGAGCCGGTCGTCGAGCGTGCGCAGCCAGGTGACCCGGGCGATGCGCTGGAGCCGGGCGATCCTTTCCGGGGCCATGAATTCGCTGCCGATATTGCATTCGGCGACAAAGGCGAAATCGTCGTCGAGTTCGGCGAGGCGCGCATCGCGCGCGGCGCGCAATGCCGGCTCCTCGCCGCCTTCCATGACCGCCCGCAGGTAGTCGATCTCCGCGTCCCGCTTGACGATCTCGAAGCGGGTGCGGATCTCGTGGACGCGATTGTAGATGGTCTCGAGCTTGGTCGCCTTGTCGACGACGAATTCGCGGGTGGTCACCTTGCCGCAATCGTGCAGCCCGCCGGCGACTTCGAGCTCGTACCACTCCTCCTCGCTCAGGTGAAAATCGGCGAGCGGCCCCTCTTTGGCGACATCGGCGGCGTGGGCGAGCATGTTGGTCGCCTCGGGGACGCGATGGCAGTGCCCGCCGGTATAGACCGACTTGGCGTCGATGGCGCTGGCGAAGACCTTGAGCACCGCGCGGAACAGGTTTTTTTGCGCGTCGATCAGCATCTGATTGTCGAGCGCTACCGCTGCCTGGCTGGCCAGCGCCTCGATCAAGGGGGCGATCTCCGCCGGGAACGGCATCGGCCGCCCTTCCGGGGATCGCGCGTTGATCAGCTGCAGCACGCCGACCACTTCGGCGTCGTGGTTCTTGAGCGGGACGGTCAGAAAGGATTGCGAGCGATAGCCGGTGCGCTGATCGAACGCGCGCGGGCCGCTGAAGTCGAAACCCGGCGCGTTGTAGGCATCGGCCAGATTGATCGTATTCCCGGTGATCGCCGCCTGGGCGACGACGTTGCTGTGGTTGGGGCTGCCGTCGCGGTCGCGAAGATGGACCGGGGCAAACGGGATCGCCGCCCCGGTGGTGCCGCCCAGCGCGATTTTCAGAGTGTCGTTGCGCATGATCATAAAGCGCAGCTCTCGGCCGTCCTCGCTGACCAAATAGAGGGTCCCGCCATCGGCATTGCTCAGCTCTTTCGCGCCGAGCAGGATCTTCTCCAAGAGGCGGGCGTGATCGCGTTCCGCCGACAGCGCGATGCCGAGCTCGATCAGCCGGCGGTACCCGAGTTCCCGGTCCTGCGACGGCAAATGCGCGATCATGGTCTGCCCTCCCCGACGGGCCGCTTGCGTCCCGCCACTCCAGCGCGAGCCGACACCCGCGATCTCAGATCACCTGCCCCGCGCGGCTCACCATATCGGCGAGCGGCCGCCATCGACGTTGATCGAGGTGCCGGTCACATAGGAGGCGGCATCCGAGGCCAGGAAGCAGGCCACGTTGGCGAACTCCTCGGCCCGGCCCATCCGGCCGAGCGGCACGCTGCGGCCGGCCTGTGCGATGAAATCCTCGAGCGAGACGTTCGCCCCTTCGCGCTGATGGCGGCGCACGATCTGATCGCTGACGATGACGCCGACATGCAGCGAATTGGCCAGGACGTTGTGCGGCGCGCCTTCCTGCGACAGCACCTTGGTGAATGCCAGCTGGGCGGCGCGGCTGATCGAGGTCGGCGCGCTGTCCGGCCCGGGCGCCTTGGCGCCGATGTTGAGCACGCTGATGATGCGGCCCCATTTGCGCGTTTTCATCTGCGGAAAGACCAGGCGGCAAAAGCGCACCTGGGCAAACAATTTCAGGTCGAAATCGGCCTGCCACTGCTCGTCGGTGAGGGTCTCGGAGGGACCGCGCGTCGATTGGCCGGCGTTGTTGACGAAGATGTCGATCTTGCCAAACTCCGACATCACCTGGTCATAGGCCCTGCGGATATCGGCCGCCTTCGAGACATCGCAGCTGATCGCCGCGACCTTGCGGCCCGGAGCGCCGGCCGCGATCTTCTGCTTGGCTTCGGCAAGCGTGCCGGGATCGCGCGCCAGGATCGCGACATCGGCGCCAGACTTCGCGTATTCCTCGGCGATCGCCAGGCCGAGCCCCTTGCTGCCGCCGGTGACGATCGCGCTCTTGCCGTCCAATCGGATTTCCATGACCAAACTCCTCGCGGAATGGCGGGCCGGCAATGCACCGGCGCGGCCCTATTTTGCCGTGATGCGATCGATCTCGTCCATGTCTTCGCGCGACAGCGCCCACCCGGCGGCATCGACATTGGCCTCGACCTGCTCCGGCGTGGTCGCGCCGGCGATTACGCTCGCGACCGCCGGCCGGTGCAACAGCCAACTGAACGCGAGCTCCAGAAGGCTATGCCCGCGCGCCGCGCAGAACGCCTCGAGGCGCTCGACCGCCTGCCAATGGGCGTCGGTCAGGTAGCGGTCCGCCGCCCGTGGCGTCATCGTCAGCCGGGCGCCGGCGGGCAGCGGCGCATTGCGGCGGTATTTCCCGGTCAGGAGCCCGTTGGCCAGCGGCGAAAACGGGATCAGCCCGAGACCGTAGGATTGGATGACCGGCAGCAATTGCTGCTCGACCTCGCGCTCCACGAGGCTGTAGCGCTCCTGGCAGACGACGAAGGCATCGAGACCGAGGTGCTTCGAGGTCCACTGGGCCTCGACGACCTGCCAATTCGCCAGGGTCGAGCACCCGAAATAGCGCACCTTGCCGTGGCGGACGAGATCGTCGAGCGCGCGCAGGGTCTCCTCGATCGGGGTCTTTGGATCGGCGATATGTTGATAGTAAAGGTCGATCCTGTCGGTGTTGAGCCGCTTGAGGCTGGCCTCGACGGCGTTCATGATGTAGTGCCGCGAGGCGCCCTGAAGCCGGCCTTTCCGATCCATCGGCCGGCCGAATTTGCTGGCGAGCACGATCTCGTCGCGGCGGCCGGCGAGAGCGCGACCGAGATACTCCTCCGAAGCGCCGCGCTCGCCGTAAGTGTCGGCGGCGTCGAAAAAGGTGATGCCGCGGTCGAGCGCCTTGTGCACGACCGCGCGCGTCGCTTCCATGCCGACGCGCGCTCCGAAATTGTTGCAGCCGAGCCCGACGGCCGAGACGATCAGGCCCGAACGGCCGAGATTGCGCTGTTCCAACGGCGCCCCTCCGTCATCCCAGTTTGCCGACCCGGGATTATAGCCGACAGTGCCGCAGTTATTCAGCGCGGCCGCACCGGCGATGTTCGGCCCCACCCGTTCCGGAAAGAGTTTGGCGATGGTCAATGACGGCTCGATTGCCCGCTACCGCACGAACTTTCAGGGGGAAGTCGACAGCGCCGCGCTCTACCGGGCGATGGCCGAAGCGGAGCCAGACCCGCATTTGAGCGAGGTTTACCGCCGCCTTGCCGCGGTCGAAGAGGCCCACGCCGAATTCTGGACCAGGCAGCTGGCCCGGATCGGCGCGACAGCCACCGCGCGGCGGCCGGGTTGGCGGACGCGCGCCTTGGCCTGGCTCGCCCGGCGCTTCGGGCCGCAATTCGTGCTGCCGAGCCTGAGTACGCTCGAACGGCGCGACAGCGGGCTGTACGACCGGCAGCCGGAAGCCGTCGCGGCTGGGTTGCCGTTCGCGGAGCGCTCGCACGACCGCATCGTCGAGGCGATGGAGTCGGGGTTTCCCGGCGGCGCCTCGGGCAGCAGCCTGGCGCGGCTGGAGGGGCGGCACCGCACCGGCGGGAACGCGTTGCGCGCCGCGGTGCTCGGCGCCAATGACGGGCTCGTTTCCAACCTCAGCCTGGTGATGGGCGTCGCCGGAGCGTCGGTTGCGGGCAACACGATCCTGTTGACCGGGCTTGCCGGCCTCGTTGCCGGCGCCTGCTCGATGGCGATGGGCGAATGGCTGTCGGTGACCAGCTCGCGCGAGCTTAATCAGCAGCAGATCGACATCGAAGCCGATGAGCTGGAGCGGATGCCCGAAGAGGAAAAGGAAGAGATGGTGCTGATCTACCAGGCCAAGGGTCTCGACGAGACGGCGGCGCGCGCGCTCGCCGACCGCTTGATGGCGAACAAGGATAGTGCCCTCGATACGCTCGCGCGGGAGGAGCTGGGGATCGACCCGACCGATCTCGGCGGCTCCCCCTGGACGGCGGCCGCCGCGTCATTCGGGCTGTTCGCGCTCGGCGCGATCTTCCCGGTCGCGCCGTTCTTCTGGCTGGGCGGCCCCGCCGCGCTGCTCGTCAGCCTTGCCGCCAGCGGTGTCGCGCTGGTCATGATCGGCGCCGGGACGACCTTGTTCACCGGCCGCACGGTGCTCTTCTCAAGCGTGCGTCAGCTGGCGATCGGTTTTGCCGCAGCCGGCATCACCTACGGCATCGGCCGCCTGGTCGGTGTCGCGCTCGGCGGGTGAACCGAAAGCTTCGGGTCGGCCCCGACGCTCGCATGGCGATCCGCGTGCCCGAATTAAAAGCAGGAAGATCGCCATGCAAGCGAGAGTGATGACGATCACAATTATCGAGATCTTGATGAACCAGGTAAACCCGATCCAGGTGCGGCGATGCCGCTCGAATTCCGGATCCATTACCGCCATGTCCGCCTCGCCGGTTGGGAGCCTCGGCGCGAGGTATAGCCTAACCGCCCGCCGAGGCAAGCGCCTCCGACGGGTTGAACACCGCGATTTCCGGGGCCATCGCGCCGGCAATCGCAACCGCGTCGCCGCGGACGCGCAGCCGGCCCTCGGCGAACAGCCGCACCGCCATCGGATAAAGCCGGTGCTCGGCGGCGAGGATGCGGGCGGCCAGGCGAGCCTCGTCGTCGTCGGCCTGCACCGGCACGACCGCCTGGGCAATGATCGGCCCGGTATCGACTTCTCCGCGGACGAAATGGACCGTGCAGCCGGAAAACCTGACCCCGGCGGCGAGCGCCTGGCGCTGCGGGTGGAGACCCGGGAAGGCCGGCAGCAGCGAGGGGTGGATGTTGACGAGCCGGTCATGCCAGGCGTTGACGAAGGCGATGTCGAGAATGCGCATGAAGCCCGCCAGGGCGACCAGCGCTGCGCCGCTTTGCCGCAATGCCGCATTGGCTTCCGTGGCAAACGCCTGACGGTCTGGATGTGCGATGGTGCGATGCGCGATCCCGGCGCGGGCGGCGCGCGCGATTCCCGGCGCTTCGGGCCGATTGCTGATGACCAGGACGATTTCGGCCGGATAGGCAGGATCGGCCGCGGCGTCGATCAACGCCTGCAGGTTCGATCCGCGACCCGAAATCAGAACGCCGATCTTGAGCCGTACCATGCCGCCTCCGCCGCGACGGCTGGGATGCGCCGCCACGGGCCCACACAGGGCCTGCTGTCGATGGCGTCCCCGCGAAAACTGCGCTATCACCGCAGGCCTGCGGTCGGGGAGCCGCGAACATACGGGATCGGGGCCATCTTGCAATGAGTTTGCAATGACCTTGACGCTGATGTCAGCAGCGGCCGGCAGTCGAAGCGGGTGGCGGTTAGCCGGTGCGGTTCTCCTCGTTCTGCTGGCGCTTGGCGGGGCGAGCACGCCGGGCCGGACGGAGGATGCAGGGGCAGACCCGTACACCGCGACTGTCACGGTCGATGCAACCGCCGATACCGTGGTCAAAGCTCGTGATATGGCGCGTCTCGATGGCGAGCGCCGGGCGCTCGCCGCGGTCGTCGAGCGCCTCGCCGGCGGCAGCGCTCCGGCCAAGCTGCCAAAGCTCGATGACCAGGCGATCACCGACCTCGTCTCGAACTACGAGGTGGCGAACGAGCGCATGTCCGCAGTGCGCTATGTCGCCGACTACACCTTCCATTTCCAGGCTGCGGGAGTCCAGCGCCTGCTCGGCAATGCCGGGGGCGCCGCCTCGGCAGTACCTGGAAAGCCGCTGATCGTCATTCCGGTGTACCAATCGGGAGCGCAATCGAGGCTATGGGGCGATCCCAACCCGTGGCGCGAGGCTTGGGGACAGCGATCTCCGGGGACTGGTGCGATACGCCTCGTCGTCCCGCTCGGCGACGCCGGCGATGTCGCGGCGATCGACGCCGGCAAGGCGCTCGCGGGCGACGCCGCAGCGCTCGCCGCGATCGCCCGCCGAAACGGCGGCGGCGACGCGGTCGTCGCGCTCGCCGCGACGCGCGGGTCGCCCGACAGCCCGACGGGCTTGGACGTAACCGTGCGGCATTATCGCGCCGGCCAGCTCGTCGACAGCCATGCCGAGCCGCTGTCCGCCAATCCCGGCGAAAGCGAGGGCGCTCTCCTGAGCCGCGCCGTGTTGACCATCGCGTCGGAGATAGAGAGCGGCTGGAAGGACGAGCCGGTTCCGGGTTACGATCAAGAGGGCAGCCTGACCGCCGTCTTGCCGATCACCGGCCTCGACGATTGGGTGCATGCGCACGAGCGGCTCGCCACCGTGCCGGCGATCCGTAAGATGGCTCTTATAGCTCTGTCGCGTGAGGAGGCGACGATCGAGATCGGTTACGTTGGAAGCATCGATCAGTCGAAGGCAAGCCTTGCCGCGATCAGCCTCGACCTGGTCCGCGGCGACCGGCCGTGGCGGCTTGCCCGCACCGGGCCGGGTGGCACGCCGTAACGCAGTGCCCAACGGAACCTATCGCGCGATGGTCCCCGAGATCACCCCCGGCCCCGAGCTCTCCGCGCCGCGCGCAATCGGTCGGTACCCGGCGTTGGGCCGGATGGAGTGCGAACCTGCCCAACCTGATCACGCTGGCGCGGCTGTTGTCGGTGCCGTTGGCGGTCTGGCTGATTTTCGAGGAGCGGTACAGCGCCGCGTTTTGGGTCTTTGTCGGGGCGGGACTGTCGGATGCGCTCGACGGCTATATCGCCAAGCGCTTCGACCGCCGCACCCGCCTTGGCGCAATGCTTGATCCGGCCGCCGACAAGGCCCTGCTCGCCGGCGTCTATGTGACCCTCGGGCTCGCCGGGCAATTACCCGGTTGGCTCGTGTTTCTCGTGGTTTCGCGCGACTTTTTTATTGTCCTCGGCTTTGTCCTGATCCAAACGACCACCGCCCCGAAACAGTTTGACCCGCTTTACATCAGCAAGATCAACACTTTGGTACAGATCGCCCTGGTCGCGTTCGTGCTGGCGCGGTTGGGTCTCGGCATCGAGGCCGGACTGACGACGAGGCTGTTGATCGCCGCGGCCGCGGCAACGACGGTGCTGTCGGCCTTGTCCTACCTCGTGCGTTGGGCGCGCATTCTCTCGGGTGCGGAACAGGCATTGTGAGCGCGCGGGCGTACCGGTTGCTGTTCTGGCTCGGCCTCATTCTGCTCGTCATTCTCGCGCTCGGTCTGGTCCAGGCGATCCTGATGCCTTTCGCGGCCGGCTTTGCCATCGCTTATATTCTGGCCCCAGCCGTGGCCCGCCTCGAGTGCCGGGGGGTCCGCCGCGGCCTGGCGAGCCTGGCCGTCCTGGTCCTGTTTCTGTTCGGCCTCGCCTTGGTCCTCGTCATCCTGGTGCCGTTGATCCAGGGGCAGATCGTCGAACTGATCACCCGGGTTCCGCACCTCGTCCGCGCGCTTCAGGGCCAGTTTGGCAACCTCGTACTCCTGCTCAATCAGCATTTGCCAGCCGAGGATGTCGCCAAATTGCGCGATGTGGTCGACGCCAAGCTCGCCGAGGCGGTGACCTGGCTCGCCGGGTTGGTGCAAGGGCTGATCACCAGCAGCCTGGCGATCCTCAACATCGTGTCGCTCGTCGTGGTGACCCCGATCGTCACGTTTTTCCTGCTGCGCGATTGGGAGAAGATGGTCGCGCATATCGATTTCGAACTGCCGCGGCAGTCGCTGGAGACCATTCGCGGGCAGGCCCGCATCGTCAGCGACACGCTCGTCGGCTTTGTTCACGGCCAGGCGTTGGTCTGCCTGATCCTGGCGATTTATTACGCCGTTGCGTTGACCTTGGCGGGTCTCGCCTCGGGCCTCGCGCTCGGCTTGCTGATCGGCGTCCTGGCGATCATCCCGTTCCTCGGCGAGGCAACCGGGTTCATCCTCGCGGTCGCCCTCGCCGCCTCGCAATACGGCACCTGGACCGCGATCCTGGTCGTGTGCGGGATCTTTGCGCTCGGCCAGCTGGCCGAGGCCAATTTCCTGACGCCGACACTGGTCGGCGACCGCATCCACCTCCACCCGGTCTGGGTGATCTTTGCCCTGTTTGCCGGCGGCACGCTCTACGGATTTGTCGGCGTGCTGGTCGCGGTGCCGGCCGCCGCCGTGATCGGCGTGCTGGCCCGTTTCGCGCTGTCGCGCTATCGCCGCAGCAGCCTCTACGACGCGAATCAGAGTACGAGCGAGAGCGAGACCGTGAGCAATCTCACTCGGATCCGATGAAGCAGCTCGCGATCGATCTGCCCTACCTCCCGGCGCTCGGCCGCGCCGATTTTCTGGTTTCCGCATGCAATGCCGCCGCGCTGCAATGGATCGAGCGCTGGCCCGACTGGCCGGCGCCTGCGCTCGTCCTCCATGGTCCGGCGCGATCGGGCAAGAGCCATCTCGCCCACCTCTGGCATGAGCGCAGCGGCGGCATGCTGGTCGCGGGCGACGCGTTGCCGCGAATGGCGCCGGACGAGCTTGCCGCCTGCCGCGCCGTGGCGGTTGACGATGCCGAGCACGCGCCCGAGCCGGCCCTCTTGCACCTCTACAATTGCTGCTGCGAGGCCGGCGCGAGCCTCTTGGTGGTGGCGCGCGAGGCGCCGGCGAGTTGGCCGATGACGCTGCCCGATCTTGCCTCGCGGTTGCGCGCCGCGCCCGCCGTCGCCATCGCGGCGCCCGACGACGCGCTACTCGCCGCCGTGCTGGTCAAGCATTTCGCCGACCGGCAGGTGCAGGTCGCGCCCGGCGTGATCGGCTTCCTCGTCCCCCGGATGGAACGCTCGTTCGCCGCTTGCGCCGCCGTGGCCGAGCGGCTCGACCGGATGGCGCTCGGCGCCGGGCGCCCGATCACGATTGCGCTCGCCCGCCTTGTGCTGGCCGACGCGGGCGATCAGCCCCCTTTGCCGAGCGATTTCGGCGTCGCGTAGTCGAGCAGCGCGTGGCGCGACCGGGTGAGACTTGCCCAGGGCTGTTCGATCGCGAAACTCGCCCGCGCGGTGGTCGGGAACTTGCCCGAGGCGAGCGCGCGGTAACGCGGTGATTCGGCTGCGGCGAGCGCGATCGCCAGATCGTGCAGCCCCGGATTGTGGCCGATCACCATGACCGCACCCTCGGCCTCGTCGAGGCGGCGCAGGCGTTGCATCAATGCGGCCCAGCCGGCGAGATAGAGCCCATCCTCGAACCGGACGCGTGGCGGCACGGCAAAGCCGGCAAGAGCCAGCTCGGCCGTCTCGCGGGTGCGCAATGCGGTCGAGCACAGCACCAGATCGATCGCGCCAACCGCGTCAGGCAAACTCTCGCCGACCGAGCGCGCTTCCTCGCGGCCGCGCCGGCTGAGCGGCCGTTCGTTATCTTCCAACCCCTCGTCCCGGGCGGACTTGGCGTGGCGCAGCAGATGCAGCCGGTGCATCGGTTCACCCCCGATTGCCGTCCGCGCGCCTAAAACATCTCGGGCGTGATGACGTTCTGCGGCCGGTTGGTCATCAGCGCCGCGCGCATCGTCTCGGCCGATTTGCGGCGCGTGTCCTCCCAGGAATGCGGGGTCAGCCAGGCCGAATGCGGGGTGATCACGAGGCGCCCTTCGAGCCATTTTTCGCGGGCGCGGTAGGCGCGCAACAGCTCGGGGATCGGCTCGACCGGCGGCTCGACCGGCAGCACGTCGAGCCCGGCGCCGGCAATGTGCCCCGCGCGCAACAGCTCGGCGAGCGCGTCGAGATCGATGATCGGGCCGCGCGCGTCATTCACCACGACAGCCCCTTGCGGCAATAGCGCGAGCTGCTCGCGGCCGAGCATGCCGCGCGTTTCCGGGGTCAAGGGCGCGTGGATCGACAGCGTGTCGGTCTGACGCAACAGGTCTTCGAGGCTCGCCGCGCGGTTGATGCCGAGCGCCAGTTCGACCCCGTTCGGCAGATAGGGGTCGTAGAACACGACCCGGAAATTGAACGCCTTGGCGCGTAACGCGACAGCCGTGCCGATGCGGCCAAGGCCGATGATGCCGAAGGTCTGCCTGCCCAATCGCTGGATCAGCGGATGCTGGAACGAGCGGAACGGCGCCGGCGGGTCGTGCCGCTGCATTTCGTGGTGCAACAGGATGCCGCGGCGCAAGGTCAGCGCCAGCGCGATCGCATGATCGGCGACCTCGGTCGTGCCGTAATCGGGCACGTTGCAGACGAGGATGTTGCGCGACGCGGCGGCGGGGCGGTCGAGCTTGTCGTAGCCGACCCCCATGCGGACGATCGCGCGCAGCCGCGGAAAGCGCGCCAGATCGGCGCCGGTGACGGCGAAGCCCATGATCATCAGCCCGTCGGCCTCGGCGCAGTCGGCATCGGAGACCTCCGCGAGCGCCCCGGTATCGCGCTTCACGATGCGCAGATCGGGGCCAAAAACTTGCGTTTCGAGATTGTCGGGTTGCTGGCGGGCCTCGGGGTAGAGCACGGTGACGGGCATCGGCGTTTCCTCGTTGGTGGCCTTCAATCGCGCGCGACCTTGACGGGCTGGTGCGTCGCCGCCGAGCGGACGATCGCCTCGAAGGCGGCGACGCCATGCAATACCTCGTCGGCGGTGATCGGGTAGGGCATCTCGCCGCGGATCGCTGCGGCGAACGCTTCCAGCTCGGCGAGAATATTGTTGAACCCGCGATGCTCGATGATTTCGGGCGCCGGCTGGCTGTGGCGGCCGGCCGGCATCGCGTCGGGAGCCGGAGTGAAATGGAAATCGAACTGCGGGGTTAACAATTCGGCGCAGCCCTTGCTGCCGAACACCGCGAGACGATAGCTGACCGCCGTCACCAGCGATGAGAGCAGCGCCGCCGACATGCCGCTGGCCAGCATAAACATGACGCTGGTGGTGTCGTCGGCATCGTAGCTGACGGCGCGGCGCAGGCTCGTCGCATAGACCTCCTCGATCGTGCCGAAGAGGTGGATTATCGCATCGAGATTGTGCACGCCCATCGCGGTCATGCCGCCGGCCGGCGCCTCGCCCGGGTCGGCGCGCCAGGATTGCGGGTCCATGAACAGGCCCGCCGGCCCGTTCTGCTCGGCATAGCAATGGGCGATCGTGCCGAGCCGGCCATCGTCGATCCGCGCCTTCAGCTCCTTCATGCCGGGATGGAAGCGGCGCGGGTAGGCGACGCCGAGCACGACCCCGGCCCGCGCCACCGCGTCGAGCGCCCGGACGGCGCTGCGCCGGTCGAGGGTGAACGGCTTTTCCATGAAGACGTGCTTGCCGGAAGCCGCGGCCTGCTCGACCTGGGCCCCGTGCTCGCTGTGCGGGGTCGCGAAGACGACCGCATCGATCGCCGGGTCGGCGAGGATATCGTCGATTCTGTCCCGGAGCACAATGCCGTGCTCGGCGCAGAACGCCTCGGCATGGGCGCGCGTGCGGTTGTGCCCCGAGGTGAAGCGGATCGCGCTGCTCTTGCCCTGCACCGCGCCGACAAGCGTGCGGCCCCACCGCCCGATCCCGACCATCGCCGCCCGAATCATGCGCTCTCCTCCCGCGCTCCTGCTATCCGGCCAGGGTTTTACACATTGCACAGGGCGGCGGCCACCATCGGGAGCGCTTATCAGCCGTCGAGAAGCCGGGCAACGAGGGTGTCGATCTCCTGCGCGATGCCCGCCTCCGCCAGCGCGGTGCGGATGAGGCCGCGGGCGCGCTGGAATTTCACGCCTTCGGGAAGCTCCACGGCTGCGGCGAGTCTCTCGGCCCGCTCGGCAGCCCGAGCCAGGGCGAGATGCAGTCGCGCCTTGAGGTCGAAGCGTGGGATCGGAAGGTTGAACATGACCTTGTCGAAATGCCGCGCGCCCCATTGTCCGCGCGCTTGGTATTCCGCGATCCGGCTCCGCACGGTCTCACTGTTCAGGATCGCGGCGAGGTAACCTGCCTCGTGCTCGCTGCCCGGCACCAGCCAGTACAGCATGGTGTCGATCACCGCTTCGCGATCGCGGACCACACAGGCGGCCGGGATCGTCCCGGCTTTCGCGTAGACGATGCGTAGGGGAGCCAACGGGAATTGCCCCGCCAGCTTGTTGTAGTAGTTCCACCACGCTGTGAGTGTAACCTCTCCGCTTTGCCCAAATCGCCTCGGCCTCGCGCAACCAACCGCGCAGGCCGCCGAAGCCACGATTTGCAGCGCCTTCGGCGTCGAGTACGTGGCCCCGCTCCGTTACCGGGATGACTCCCTCGAAAGGGCGAAATATCCGATATGGCAGGATGCTCTCGCCGAGCAGTACGCGTCGAAGAAACTCTGCCTCGACCGGGGCCTCGATCCCCGGCAGGCCCTTCCACGGGGCCTTTTCCTGCGGGCTGCGGCGGCTCGTAACCAATGGAGCACTCGGATTCGCGCCAAGCCGGCCGGATGGCCCCCGCTCGACGAGGCATAGGAAGCGCGGGAACAGGGTAGCTCCCTGGTGGAAAGCATTGCGGTACGGCGAGCCGCCTTCGAACGCGCCGACCGTCGGTGCCGGGGCGCCTTCCGTCACCTGCAATTTCGCGTCCGCGACCTCCTCCGGGGCATCGCGCAGCGGCAGCCAGCCGGAATAGGCGCGCACCTGATCGGGGATCGGATGCGATGTGCCGCGCTTGCGTCCGAACACCGTGCAGGACGGCACCGGGAAAAGCGGCTGGACCGAATCGTCCATTGTCCAGGCCTCGTCCCAGGCGATTTTCACCGAGCGGGACGAGCCGGATCGAAATTTCTCGAACTGCCCGCGGGTCAGCGCCGCGAGCGGCATCACGAACGCCAACCGGCCGCCGGAGCGCAGATAGAGGTGAGCGGCGCGCACCAGAAACAGCGCACTGAGGTCGTTCTGTGTGGCGAACCTGCCGCCGACATACACCCTTTCATCCCGCGCCAGTTCCTTGAACCGCTTTTGCAGGTCCGCGCTCATGTGGCGGAAGGCGAGCCAGGGCGGGTTGCCGATGACGACGTTCGCCCACCCGCCGGCCGCCGAGTAGGCGAGCGGGCGCGACAGGTTGCGTGCGACATAGGCCCAGATCGTGTCGCGCCGGTCGCGCCGCAGCCGGTCGAAGGTGATGTAGGTTTTTCCGAGGTCTTCGATCGCGAGCTTTTGTTCCTGGGTCACGTCGGCGCGGTAGTGCTCCTCGGTGATGCGAAAAAGCGCAGCTTCGATCTGCGCTTGGTTCAGGCCTTCGAGCGAGCCGCTGCGCATCCGCTCGATCGCCTTGTCGAACAGCGCCGGATCGCGGCAGAAGGTTTCAGGAAAATCGAACTGCTCGCGGCCGTTGCCGTTGCTCTCGCCGCTTTGGCCGTCGCCGGCCGGGGGCGGGGGCACGCGAATGACCAGTTCCTTGCCGGCCATGAACTCGGAGATCGACAGACTGCATCGCGTCGCCGAGATAGACCGGGATCGACAAGGCCCCCGCGCGGTAGCCGAGGGCGGGCGCCAGCGCCAGGAGGTAGGTCACGCGCGCGATGATGACCGCGACGGGGTGAATATCCGTCCCGGCGATATGGGCGCAGGCCTCGGCCGCGCGCCGCTCGCGCGCCATGTCGGCATCCTCGGCTTCCGCGAGGAAATAGCGGATCGCATGGAACAGGAACGTGCCCGAACCGCAGCCAGGATCGAGCACGCGCTGTTCCAGCGGGCGGTCAACGGCTCGCCGCACCATCTTCGCCGCCAGCCAATCCGGTGTGTAATATTCGCCGAGCCCGTGCCGCTCTTCGCGATCGATCAGCAATTCGTAGAGGATCTTCAGAACGTCGCTTTCCACTTCGGCGAGGCGGAAGCGGCGGACATGGTTCATGATACGGCGGACCAGCGCCTCGCCCTCGGCGTCGGCCACCACCCAGTCGAAGAAATCGCTCTCGACCGCGCCGTTGATCCCCGCCGCGGCGAAGGCGTCGCCCGAGAGCAACCGTTCTGGCTCGTCTTCGCCCAATTTCATGACGGCGAGTGCGATGCATTTCGCCACGACGACCAGGAAAGTGTGCTGGAACCACAGCACGTCGCTTTCGACCTCGCGCCCGTAAACGAGCTTCAGCAGGTCGGCCCATAATTGCCGTTTGAGCGCAACGACCGGATCGCCCTTCAGCTTCGCCCAAAGCGAGATCAGTTCTGTATTGACACGACGATAGGGGACGGAGTCGCCGCCGAGCTCGTGCGCGAATCGTCAGCGGATCGGGCGGCAACGAAGATTTGAGCGCTACCGCGCCGTCCAGCCAGGCGAGGAATGCTCCGGCATGCTCCGGATCCAGCACCGTGCGCTTGAGCACGATGAGTTTCCCGGCCTCCAACTCGAAAACCGCCCATTTGTGGCCGTCGGAGGCTATCCCGACGAAATGTTCCTTTTCCTCGCGCTCGCGGTCGGCGAGGTAATCGGGCATCCGCCGCTCGACATCTTGCCATTCCCTATCGAGATCGCTCTTAGCCTCGAAAACGGTGCGTCCGATCAGAGCGTCGAGCCGGCCGCGAACTTCGGGGACGCGGCGCTCGAACTCAAGCGCCCCCAACTCGACGCCAAATTCCGCGACCAGCAATTGCTGGAAACCGGCCTTTACCTCGTCATGCCCGGGACGGCCGGCGAGATGATGCAAAAGGTCGAGCGTCGTTTGCGGGAGGGGCATTTCGGTCCCTTCGGAATCGCAAAAGGGAGTCTAACTGATCTGCGGGGGTTTTCCGAAATGAGCGCGTTCTCCTAACGCGCAGGAAATCGCTTGCAGCGCATCGCATGACACCGGCCCCACCGCGCGGTAGAATCGCCGCCGCCAGCCCGCCATATCAGAGGCGGGGCAGGAGGGACGCGGTGACCAACAGCGCGCAGATCGTCGAAATCCGCCAAGGCGAATCGAAGGTGGGCGATCCCCTGTCGCCGGCGCGCTTCATCAACCGCGAGCTGTCTTGGCTCGCCTTCAACGAGCGCGTGCTGGCCGAATCCGACAATCGCCGCCATCCGCTGTTGGAGCGGCTGCGCTTTCTGTCGATTTCGGCAAACAACCTCGACGAGTTCTACATGGTCCGGGTCGCCGGGCTCAAAGGCCAGCACCTCGCCGGGATCAAGACGCTGAGCCAGGACGGCCTCTCCCCGGCGCAACAGCTCGAGGCGATCCACGAGCGCGCCGGAACCTTGATGGAAGCCCAGCAGGTGACCTGGCTGTCGCTGCGCCATCAGCTTGCCGAGGCCGGCGTCGCGGTGGTCGAACCGACCGATCTCGAACCCGGCGACCGCGCCTGGCTCGAAACGCGGTTCATGGCCGATATCTTTCCGGTGCTGACGCCGCTGGCGATGGACCCGGCCCATCCCTTTCCGTTTGTCGCCAATCGCGGGTTCGGGCTGGCGCTGCAGCTCGAGCGGGTCAGCGACAATGTGCGGTTGCAGGCGCTGATCCTGATCCCCGCCGCGGTCGACCGCTTTATCCGCCTGCCGGGCACCCGCATCCGTTTTCTGCCGATCGAGCAGATGATCGCGCTGTTTCTCGACCATTTGTTCCCCGGCTTCGCGGTCGTCGCGCAGGGCGTCTTTCGGGTGTTGCGCGACAGCGAGGTCGAGCTCGAGGAAGAGGCCGAAGACCTCGTCAGCCTGTTCGAGAGCGCGCTCAAGCGGCGCCGCCGCGGCCATGTCATCCACCTCGGCGTCGATGCGCGGATGCCCTCTGATCTGCGGCGGTTTTTGAGCGAGAACCTGGACGCCGCACCGGCCGATGTGTTCGCAACGCCGGGGATCCTCGGTCTCGACGACACCGCGCAGCTGATCACCGACGAGCGTCCCGATCTGATCTTCACCCCCTACAATCCGCGATTTCCCGAGCGTATTCGCGATTTCGGCGGCGATTGCTTCGCCGCGATCCGGCAGAAGGACATCGTCGTCCATCATCCCTATGAGAGTTTCGACGTCGTCGTCCAGTTCCTGCGCCAGGCGGCGCGCGACCCGGCGGTCGTCGCGATCAAGCAGACGCTCTATCGCACCAGCGAGGACAGCCCGATCGTCACGGAGCTGGCCGAGGCGGCCGAAGCGGGCAAGTCGGTCACCGCGATGATCGAGCTGAAGGCGCGTTTCGACGAGGAGGCCAACATCCGCTGGGCGCATGAGCTGGAGCGCGCCGGCGTGCAGGTGGTCTATGGCTTTATGCAGCTGAAGACGCACGCCAAGGTGTCGCTGGTGGTGCGCCGCGAGGGCGGCGAATTGCGCTCCTACGTCCATTTCGGGACCGGCAACTACCACCCCTACACCGCCAAGGTTTACACCGATCTGTCGTTCTTCACCTGCGACCCGGCATTGTGCCGGGACGCCGCCCGGCTGTTCAATTTCATGACCGGCTATGCCCGCCCGGCCAGCCTCGAAAAGATCGCGGTGGCCCCGATCAACCTGCGGGCGCGCATCGCCGAGCTGATCGAGGCCGAGATCGCCAATGCGCGGGCCGGCAAGCCGGCGCAGATCTGGGCCAAGCTCAATTCGCTCGTCGACCCGGCGATTATCGACCTGTTGTACAAGGCCTCGCAGGCCGGGGTCGGCATCGACCTCGTGGTGCGCGGGATCTGCTGCCTGCGGCCGGGCGTCCCCGGGATGTCGGAGAACATCCGGGTCAAGAGCATCATCGGGCGCTTTCTCGAGCACGGCCGGGTCGTCTGTTTCGGCAACGGCAACAAGCTGCCGTCGGACCAGGCCAAGGTGTTCATCAGCTCGGCCGATTGGATGCCGCGCAATTTCGACGGGCGCGTCGAGGCGCTGGTGCCGATCGAGAATGTGACCGTGCATCGCCAGATCCTCGACGAGATCATGGTGGCCAATCTGCGCGATACCTTGCAAAGCTGGAACCTGGCGCCGGACGGGACGTATACGCGCGCCGCCGCCGATGAGGAGGGGTTCTCCGCCCACACCTATTTCATGACCAATCCGAGCCTCTCGGGCCGCGGCAAGGCCTTGCGGCGCGCCCCCGGTCGGCCGGCTGCCCTGGCCGCCGTCCCGGGGGTCGCGGCGCGCTGAGAGCGGCAGCCGCAGCAATGCCCGGCTCCAACGCACCCGGCGCCCCGGGTCGTATCGCCGTCGTCGATGTCGGGTCCAATTCGCTGCGCCTCGTCGTGTTCGAGCGGCTCGGCGCGAGCTTGCTGCCGCTGCTCAACGAAAAGGTCATGTGCGCCCTCGGGCGGGGTATCGCCGCTACCGGAATGCTGAGCCCGCAAGGGATCGAACTCGCCTTCGCCAATCTGCAACGGTTTGTTGCCCTGGCCCGCGCGTTGGGCGTTGATCATCTGGCGATCATAGCGACCGCGGCGGTGCGCGATGCGCGCGATGGCCGCGCCTTTGCCGCTGAAGCGGAGCGCCAATGCGGCGTACCGGTGCGCGTCATCGACGGCGGCGAGGAAGCCCGGCTGTCGGCGGCCGGCGTCTTGGCCGGGATCCGCGAGGCCGAGGGCGTCGTCAGCGATCTCGGCGGCGGCAGCGTCGAACTGGTGCGGATCGCCGCCGGCGGCGATCCGCCAATCGGCGCCGGGGTGAGCCTGCCGCTCGGGCCGCTGCGCCTCGCCGAGCTTGGCGACAACCGTAAATCGGTCACCGAGACGATCGAGCGCGTGATCGCGGATGCGTCGGTGCTGCGCGCGGCCGCCGGCAAGACCCTGTACCTGGTCGGCGGTGCCTGGCGGGCGATCGCGCGACTGCACATGGAGCAGACGCACTATCCGCTGCACATCATTCACGAATACACGATCCTCAGGCGGCAGGCGGAAGGGTTCCTCGATATCATCGCCGGCCAGTCCCGCCGATCGCTCGAACGCATCACCTCGATCAGCCGCAGGCGCCTCGAAGTCGCGCCGCTCGCGGCGCTGATCCTGGGGCGGCTGATCGCGGTCGGCCGGCCCGAGCGGATCGTCTTCTCGGCGTTCGGGCTGCGCGAAGGGTACGCCCATGGTCTGTCGCCGACGGAGCCGCGCGTCGATCCGCTGATCGCGGCGGCTATGGGGATCGCGGCGGGTCAGAGCCGCGGGCACGGCGACGGCGACCGTCTGCAGCGCTGGACCGCACCGATTTTCCCCGATCTCGACGACCGCGCGCGCCGGCTGCACCGCGCCGCCTGCTGGCTCAGCGACTTTGCCTGGGCCGAGCATCCGGATTACCGCGCGGCGCATGCCTTCACCCGCAGCCTCACGATGCCGGTCGCCCAGCTTGATCATCACGAGCGGGTTTTCATTGCCTCTGCGTTGCATGCGCGGTACGGCGGCGCGGCCGATGATCCGCTCAAGGCGACGATGCGCCCGCTGCTCGATGACGGCGCCGCGGACGAGGCGCGCTGTCTCGGTCTCGCGTTGCGGCTTGCCTACACCCTGTGCGGCGGCGCGCTGGAGCTGCTGGACCAGGTGCGGCTCGCGCGCGGTCCGTACGGCCTCGACCTGGAGTTGCCCCCAACCGGCAGCCTTTTCATCGGGGAGGCGGTAACCCGGCGCCTCGATGCGCTCGGCCGCGCGCTCGGCCTGGCGACGCGCACCATGCGGCACCTAAGCCCGAGCCGGGCGCTCGCGTAACCCGGACCAGGGCCGCCGGCAGTCTCAATAAGACGACGGCTGGTCGTCGCCAGGCGAGGGGCCGAAGGGCGGCTGGGTTTGCTGGACCTCGGCCTCCTCGCCCTCGCGCGCCTCGTCGTCGTCGCCGCCGCCCATTTCGAGATCGGCCGGGGTGGTCGGCCGGGGCGGGCCATGACCCTGGCCCTCGCCCTGCGCATTCATGATCCGGAAATAATGCTCGGCGTGCTGATAGAGGTTTTCCGCGGCGACCCGGTCGCCGCTGGCCTGCGCCTCCCGCGCGAGCGCGACATAACGCTCGAATACCTGATAGGCATTGCCGCGAATTTTCACGTTCGGGCCGTTGCTGTCGAAAGTCTGGACGCGATGCGGCAGGCGTGGCCGGTTGTGATGCGGAGGACCGCCGCCCCCACCGCCGCCTCCGCCATACGGACCGCCGCCCCCATTGCGACCGCGTGATCGCTTGTTCTGTCCTGGCCTCATGACACCTGTCTAATCGC
Source organism: uncultured Alphaproteobacteria bacterium (assembly GCA_963789255.1). Taxonomy (GTDB): domain Bacteria; phylum Pseudomonadota; class Alphaproteobacteria; order ATCC43930; family CGMCC-115725; genus DATARH01. Next base: position 1,922,231 of record CAWBJW010000002.1, read on the forward strand.
CGTGGATGGTGATGGACCCTGGGTCCGCTGGGAGCGCTGTCGGCCGCGGCTCAAACGCGGCAGGCTTGACTGCGCCATCAATCTCGCGTGGCGCGAGGCTCCCGAACTGCGGCACCCTAGACGGGACGGCGGCGCATTCCAACCGTTTTCTGCGGCCACTATTACCGGCGCGCGACGACAACGCGGACAATGCCGGCGAGGTCCGGCGCGAACCCATCGATGGCGAGAGCGCGCCGCGCCAGGATCGCGGCGACCGAATCGGCCTGACCCGACCCGATCTCGGCCGCGAAAAGCCCGCCCGGCCGCAACAGCCGAGGCAGATCCGCGGCAATCGCGCGGTAGGCCGAAAGCCCGTCCGCGCCGCCGTCGAGCGCTCTATCCGGGTCATGATCTCGAACCTCCGGCATCAGCCCGGCGATTGCCGATGTCGGGATATAGGGCGGATTGGCGACGACGACATCGAAAGGGCCAACGACTGCCCGCGCCCAATCCCCGACCGCGAAACCAGCGCGGCCGCCAAAACCGAGCAACTCGGCGTTGTGCCGAGCGGTCCGTGCCGCGCCGGGCGCGATGTCGATGCCGGCCCCGCTCGCTTGCGGGAACTCCGACAGGAGGGCTAAGAGGAGGCAGCCGGTGCCGGTCCCGAGATCGAGAAAACGCAAAGCTGCGGAACGGTCGGGCAGTCGGGCCAGTACGGCCTCGACCACGGTTTCGCTCTCCGGGCGCGGGTCGAGCGTCGCGGCGGACAACAGAAAGTCGAGCCCCCAGAACTCGCGCTCGCCGATGATCCGGCTCACCGGCTCGCGCGCGATCATCCGGCCCAGCATCAGAGCAGCCCGATCCTGCTCAACCGGAGCAACGGCGCGTTCCGGATAGGCGAACACCTCGGCGGCCGACAGTCGAAGCGCCGCCGCGAGCAGCCGGCGGGCATGCCGCCGCGGCTCATCGACCCCAGCCGCCGCCAGCGCCCCGGCGGCATCGTCCAGGGCAGAGCCGATTGTCGGCCTCACGCCGCCGCCATCGCCAGCCTGGCGGCGCGGTCGGCGGCGCTCAGCGCGTCGATGATCTCGTCGAGCGCCTCGCCGGACATCACCTTGTCGATCTTGTAGAGGGTCAGGTTGATGCGGTGATCGGTGACCCGGCCTTGCGGGAAGTTGTAGGTGCGGATCCGCTCGGAGCGGTCGCCGCTGCCGACCTGGCTTTTGCGATCGGCGGCGCGCGCCGCAGCGAGCGCCTGCCGCTCCCTCTCGTAGAGCCGGGCGCGCAGCACCTTCATCGCGCGTGCCTTGTTCTTGTGCTGCGACTTCTCGTCCTGCTGGATCACAACAAGCCCCGTCGGCAGGTGGGTGATCCGCACCGCGCTGTCGGTGGTGTTGACCGACTGCCCGCCCGGTCCCGAGGCGCGGAACACGTCGATGCGCAGGTCCTTGTCGGCGATGTCGACATCGACCTCCTCGGCCTCCGGCAACACCGCGACGGTCGCCGCCGAAGTATGGATGCGGCCCGACGCCTCCGTTTCCGGCACGCGCTGCACCCGGTGCACGCCCAATTCGTATTTGAGCCGGGCAAAAACGTCGCGCCCGGTGATCGAGGCGACCGCCTCCTTGCAGCCGCCAAGCCCGGTCTCCGACAGGTCGAGCAATTCGAAGCGCCAGCCGCGCAGCGCGGCATAGCGCTGATACATGCGGAAGAGACTGGCCGCGAACAGCGCCGCCTCCTCGCCGCCGGTGCCGGCGCGGATTTCGAGGATCGCGTTGCGCTCGTCGTCCGCGTCCTTCGGCAACAGCGACAGCTTGACCTGCATCTCCAGGCCCGGCAGGCGCTGCCGCAGCGCCTGCACCTCCTCATCCGCCATCGCCTTCATGTCGGGATCGTCGGCCGCCCCGGCCATCTCGGCCGCCGCGGCGAGATCGGCCTCGGCGCGACGCAGATTCTCGATGCCGTCGACGATCGGGCCGAGCTCGCTGTACTCCTTCGACAGCCGGGCGAACTCGGCTCCGCCCAACCCCGCGCCGGACAATGCCGCGCGCAGCTCCGCATGCCGGCGCAGCAGCTGGTCGAAGCGCGATTCGAGGGCGGCGTCCATGGCGGCTTAGCCGCAAAGCGCCTTGAGATGCGCCACCAGCTGATCAAACGGCACCGGACCCTGAACTCCGGAATCGAGATCGCGTACCTCAACAGCGTTGCGGTTGATCTCGTCCAGTCCGAGAAACACTGCCGCCCGTGCTTTGATGCGGTTCGCGCGACGCAGGCGGCGCTGCAAATTGCCGGAATAGCCGAGTTCGATTACCAGACCCGCATCGCGCAACCGCTCCGCCAGCAGCGGCGCCCGCGCTTCCGCCGTCTCGCCGATCGGCGCCAGCACGACTGCGCGCGGCGGCTCGGGCGGGTCGTCGGCGAGCATGGCGAGCCGTTCGATTCCCGCGGCCCAGCCGACCCCGGGCATCGCCGGGCCACCCATCAATTCGACGAGGCCGTCATAGCGCCCTCCGGCCAAGACCGTGCCCTGGGCGCCGAGATCGTTGGTGACGAATTCGAAAACCGTATGCGTGTAGTAGTCGAGGCCGCGTACCAGGCGCGGGTTGCGGCGGTAGGTGATGCCGAGCCCGTCTAGTCCGCTTTGCATTCCGGCAAAGAACTCGCACGAGGCCTCGTTCAAGTAATCGTCAAATGACGGCGCCTCGGCATTGAGCCGCACATCGCCAGGATCCTTCGAGTCAAGGATGCGCAGCGGGTTGGATTCGAGTCGGCGCAGGCTGTCTTCCGACAATTCGGATCGGCGCGAGGAGAAGTAGGCGACGAGGGCGTCGCGATAGGCGGCGCGGCTTTCGGGGTCGCCCAGCGTGTTCAGCTCCAGGACGACCCGATCGGCGACGCCAAGCTCCCGCAGGATGCGTTGGCCGAGCGCGATGACCTCGATGTCGGCCTGCGGCGTTGCCACGCCCAACAGCTCGACGCCGATCTGGTGGAACTGGCGGAAGCGGCCCTTTTGCGGGCGCTCGTAGCGGAACATCGGGCCGCTGTAGAAGAATTTGAGCGGCGTCGATTGCGTGAGGCCGTTCGACAGCACCGCACGCACGACGCCGGCGGTGTTTTCCGGCCGCAGCGTCACCTCCTCGCCGCCGCGGTCCCTGAAGGTGTACATCTCCTTGGCGACGATGTCGGTGTGCTCGCCGATCGGCCGCGCGAACACCTCGGTGAATTCGAAGATCGGCGTCGCGATTTCGGCAAAGCCGTAAAGCGCCGCCATCTCGCGCGCGGTTTCGCCGACCCGGCGATGGCGCCGCATCGTCTCGGGCAAAAGGTCTTGCGTGCCGCGTGCCGGCTGCAAGGCTGGCATCGATCTCTGTCTCCCGGATAGGCCCGCAGCGGCACCGCCATGGCGACTGCGCGCAGGGCCTGATAATGGGGCGTCGCCGCAGCGCGCTCAAGCGTTGCCGGCAGATGCCGCCGGTGTCGGCGCCGCATCCTGTGCACCGATCTCGGCGATCAGGGTGGCCAGCAGCATCAGGACCAGCAACGGCGTGACGCATCCCAACGGGTGGAATACGCTCGGCGGGTTGAACAGCGGGCTGATCCAAACAGCGGCCGCCAGCATCACTTGCGCCGTGCCGAGGGCCTCGCGGCGCGGGGCGGCGACAAACAGACTGGTCGCAAGGGCCAGCAGCACGGCGTCGGAGGCCGAGGCATGCGGCGCCGCCAGCATCGTCGCGGCGAGCAACACCGCAAGCTGCAGCGCGCCCGCGGCGGGCCGGCGGAAAGCGCGATACACGATCGCGGCGGCGACCGCGACGGCGACCCCTTGCGCCAGACTGGCGAGAACCTCGAGCCAGTGGTGGTCTTTCAAATAGGGGGCCAGGTCTGCGATGCTCATTCCGCGCGGCGCGCCGAGCCAGGTGACGCAGGCGAACACGCTCACTCCGTTGAGCCTGCCGTTGATCAGCCACCCGCTGTAGGCCTGGTCCATGCCGGTCACCAGCTCGATCCAGGCGCGCCATATCTCGAGACCGAACACCGGGAGGGTGAGCAGCGCCAGTACCAGCGCGGTCGCTGCGGCGCTGCCCAGCACCCGCCACTGCCGCGCCGCGACCAGCGCAACCGGCACCATCAGCCACAATTGCGGCTTGAACGTCAGCACGCCGAACAGCATGCCGGCAATCATCGGGCAGCGGCCGAGCAGCCCGAAGCCGCCGACCAGCAGCGCGCTGGTGAAAAAGGCGTTTTGCCCGGTCAGCACGTTGAACGGCACCGCCGGGCACAGCACGAGGGAGAAGGTGACGATCCAGCGCGGCGTTCCGCGACCGGCATAGAGCGAGGCCGCGGCGAGGACCGCGAGGAACCCGCTCAGCAGGAACACCACCAGCGAGACGGCCGGCGGCAGCAGGCCAAACGGCAAAAACAGCACGAGGAAGGTCGGCGGATAGACCCACGGATGAAGGTTGAGCGTGAAAGCGAGCCAGGAGGCGAAGCGCTGGTTGAGCGCGGCCGTCAGGGTGTTGCCATCGAAGATCAGCGGCAGGTTGCCGTCGAACCAGGCGCGCGCCGCGGTGTAGAACACCATCCAATCCTGGCCGGGGTCGCCGCGGAACGCCCAGAGGTAGAACGCCCATGCGGCGATGCCGACGGCGCCGCAGACAGTCGCCAGCGCCAGCATCCGCCGGTGCGACAGCGGTAGAGCCGCACTGCGGTTTCTCGTCAGCGCGATCCCGTCGGGCGGACGCAAGGGTGCCTCAAAAACGCTTTTGGCGGGCTTGGCCGATGACATCTCTGGCCTCGGTATGGCACGGCCCACGCTGATGCCGTAAGCTTAAATTCCTGTTAACCACCGCCCCCAGATCGGCTTAGCGCGTGCCGGCTACGCGAAATCCTTAACCTTATCATAACCGCCATCCGAGGGTTTCGGCATCGCCGCAAGTGGCAAACCATGGTTGGGAGAGAGAGGAGAAATGGCGCCCCGGGCACGATTATGGCTGATCGCGGTCGGGTTTGTCTGCTCCGGCTACGGGCTGTGTGCGATCGCGATTTACGGGATCTACTTCGGCAAACAGCCGTGGCAGGACTGGATGGTCTACTACACAGCTGCCCGCGCCTATCTTGACGGCAACCTGCCGCTGATCTTCGACGGCGTGCGCCTCACCGCGCATATGAACGCCGTGTTTGCCGATTGGCTGCCGAAGCCGCTGGTGTTTCATCCCTGGCTGTACCCTCCCCCCTACCTCTTGCTGCTGATCCCGTTCGGGCTAATGCCCTTCGCCGCCGCCTGCACGGTTTTCCTGCTGGCGACCTTCGCGTGCCTTTTGGCGGCGATTTGGGGCACGATTGGAGCCGGGTATCGTCGCTGGCTGATGGCGTTGTCGCTGATCTTCGCGCCGGCGGTCGCGTTCAACATCGGCACCGGGCAGAACGCCTTTTTGACGAGCGCGCTGCTGATCGGCGGGTTCGGGCTGCTGCTGCGGCGTCCGCTGCTGGCGGGCGTGCTGTTCGGGCTGCTCAGCTGCAAGCCGCAGCTCGCGCTGCTTGCCCCGGTCGCGCTCATTGCGGCGCGGCAATGGCGGGCGCTGGCGAGCGCGGTTGCCGCAGCCGGCGCGTTGGCGCTGGCAAGCGTTGCGGTGTTCGGCTTCGAGCCGTGGCGCGTCTGGGTCGAGTGGTTCACCAGCGCCCCGCCGGATCTCTATCAGGCATGGCTCAAATGGGGCCGCCTGAGCGGCGAGAGCATCTATACCAACCTTGCGCTGCTCGGTGCCTCCTATTCCGCGGCAACGGCCGGCCAGGGCGTCGCGACCGTGCTGGCGGCGGTCTGCGTCTGGTGGTGCTATCGCCGGCCAATGCCGGAGGATCTGCGGCTTTCCGTATCGCTTGCGGCGACCATGCTGGCGGCGCCGCACGTCACCAATTACGACACCGTGCCGCTGGTCGTCGCCGCCACCCTGGTGTTTGCCGACGGGCTTGACCGCGGTATCGGGCGCGGCGGGGTGATCGTGCCGGTATCGGTGTGGATGATCCAGCTGTTCGACCCCCCCGGCGCCTTCCGCATCGGGCTGATCACGCCGGTGCTGACCGCCGCGCTGATCGCCCTCGCGATCCTCCGCGCGCGGGCCGCGGTGGGCCTGGCGGCCGCAGCGGGGCTCCAACCCGACCTGCCCGGCGAGGTCCCCTCGCCGCGCATGCTGTTGCCTCGCGTTCGGGCGGCGGCGGTGGCCACACCGGCGGGCGGCGGAGAGCAGGGATGACCTGTTCGACGCGTGTAAAGCTGATCGCAGTGGCGTTCGTTTGCGTGTTGTATGGCGCGTTTTGCGCGGCCGTCTACGCCCACAATTTCGCCGGGCAGCCGGGCGCCGATTGGATGGTCTTTTACACGGCCGCCCGGGCCTACCTCGACGGCAACCTGCCGCTGCTCTATGACGCCGAGCGCCTGACGGCCCATGTCAACGCCTCGCTCGCCGGCTGGCTGGCGCAGCCGCTGACCCTGCGTCCCTGGCTCTATCCGCCGACTTTCCTCCTTTATCTGATCCCATTCGGGCTGCTGCCCTACGGGCTGTCCTGGACATTGTTCCAGCTTGTTACCTTCGCCGGCATGATGGCGGCGATCTGGTGCACGATCGGGCATGGCCGGCAGCGCTGGCTGTATGCCCTTGCCCTGCCATTGGCCCCGGCGGCGACCTTCACGATCGCCACCGGGCAGAACGCGTTTCTAACCGCGGGGCTCTTGCTCGGCGGGTTCGGTCTGTTGTCGCGACGCCCCGCCGTCGCCGGCATGCTGCTTGGCCTCGCGAGTTACAAGCCGCAATTCGGCCTCCTCGCCCCGGTCGCGCTGCTCGCCGCCCGGCAGTGGCGGGCCCTCGCGAGCGCCGCTGCCACCGGCATCCTGCTGGCGCTGGCGAGCGTCGCGGTGTTCGGCGTCGAGCCGTGGCGCGTGTGGGTCGAGTGGATGCTCAGCCCGCCGCCCGACGCCTACCGCAAATTCCTCGAGTGCTGCCGCCTGCACGACGAGAGCATCTACACCAACATGGTCGTGCTCGGCGCATCGAAGCTGGCCGCCGATGTCGCGCAGGTCGCCTCGATCCTCCTCGCCGGCACTTGTGTCTGGGTGAGCTGGCGGCGGCCGATGCCGCGCGACTTGCAGATCGCCGTATTGTTCGCGGCGATGGTGCTGGCGGCGCCGCATGTCGCTAATTACGACACCGTGCTGCTGGTCATCGCCGCTTGCATCATCGTCTCGCGCGGGATTGCCGAGGGCTTTCGCCGCGGCGAGTTGGCCGTGCCCGTGCTGGTCTGGGCGATCCAGCTGTTCAACCCGCCGACCTGGTTCCATTTCGCGGTGATCACGCCGCTGCTGACGTGCCTCTTGATTGCCTGCGCGATCGCCCGGGCGCGCGCGGCTGGCAGCCTCACGCCCGCCGCGCTTCAACGCAAGCTGCCGGCGCGTTCTCTGGCGGGCTGACGCTGAGCAATTGGCGCCCCGGCCGGCCGATCTTAACAACGCTGTTCCTCTGGTATAGGCAGACCAAAGGCAGGCCATCGCCGCGATGTTAAGGCTTTTGCAAAACGTTCTTCTTTACGATGTGAGTTGATGCCGCAGGGAAGTCAGTGCCGATGACGATGACCGTGCAGCAGCTTCGGTGTCGCGAACCTCTTGGAATCATCGCGCTTAGCCTCCGGCAACGCCTCCAGATCAGCGTCGCGATCGCGCTGCTGCTGATCATCGTCGCGATCCTCGCGGTCATCCTGTTTCTATGCGACGGCCACCTGATCTACAGCCTCGACGATCCGTACATCTCATTGTCGCTCGGCTGGCACATCGCGCACGGCCAATACGGCATCAATGCAAGCGAGGCGTCCTCCCCGTCCTCGTCGATCCTCTACCCGTTTGTGCTGGCGGGCTTCGCCTGGGCATCGTGGCAGGAATGGGTGCCGCTCGTCGTCAACGCCCTCGCCGCGATCGGCACAGGGGTCGCGTTCGCCGCCGCGGCATGCCGCTACGGCATCGTGACCCGGCCGGCCCAGATCGTCCGCAGCACCGTGCTTATCGTGGGCTTATGCATCGCGATCAATATCGTCGGTTTGGTGTTCACCGGGCTGGAGCACTCTCTTCACGCCCTGACCAGCGTGTTCGTCGTCCTGTGCCTGGCGCGAACCTTCGAGGAGGACAAAGTGTCCGTCCCCCTGATCGTCGCGATCGTGCTCCTGCCGCTCTGGCGCTTCGAGGGATGTGCGCTGGCCCTCCTCGCCGTCACCGGGTTGGCGATGGTGGGCCATGGGCGAGCGGCCTTGGCGGCGCTGTGCGGCATCGTCGCGAGCCTGGCGATTTATATGGCGGCGATGCACGGGATGGGGCTGCCCCTGCTGCCGAGCTCGGTGTTGAGCAAATCGCCAATCGCCAAGGATGTCGTTGACGGCACGCCCAATCTGCTTGTGTACCTCGGCCCGATCCTCGGCAACGCATGGGGGAGCCTGCGCCGCGAGGCGGTTCCGGTGTTCGTGCTGATCGCCCTCGTCGTTGCTCATCCGGTGCTGCGGAGTTTGCGTCCCGGCGGACCCGAGCCGCAGCGCTGGAGCCTTTGGCGCGAATGGGTATTCGCCGGCGTCGTCGCCGGGGCGCTGATCGCTCATGTCCTGTTCGGCCCCTGGGGCAGTTTCCTGCGATACAGCGCGTATGCGGTCGCCTTCGGCGCCGCCGGCGCCATTGTGCTGTGGCGCGGCGCGATCGCCCGGTTCGTCGCCCGAGGGAGCCTTATCCTCGACGGCGTCGCGCTGCTGGCGCTGCTTAATGCCGGCTTGCCTTATGTCATAGAGACGCTCGTAACGCCGGTTGCGGCCCGCGGGATCTACGAGCAGCAATACCAGATGCACCGGTTCGCGGTGGATTATTACCGGCAGCCTGTCGCGGTCAACGATCTCGGCTGGGTCAGCTACGGGAACCCGAATTACGTGCTGGATCTTTTGGGATTGGGCTCGGAGGCGGCGCGGCAGGCGAGGGCTCGCAGGCCGGTCGATCCGGATTGGGTGAGCCGGCTCGTCACGGCGCATCGGATCGGCCTCGTCATGGTCTATGCCGACAAGTTTGCCGGGCTGATTCCGCCGACCTGGCAGCCTGTGGCCGAGCTTTGCGCGCCGCATTACATCGCCCCGGAGTTGGATACCGTGACCTTCTATGCGACCTCGCCGGATGCGGCGACACGGGCCCTCGACGCATTGCGGGCGTTCAACCGGCACAAGGCTCGCGGGATATCGCCGACGATTTTCGACCAGTCGGCGGTGCAGCGCGCCACGGCGTGTTGGCGGCAGTAGCAAACGCCTTGGCGGGATTGCGCACCGGGATGCACGCGCTCTTGAGAGCCGACCGGCCGGCCCTGCGCGGCGTTGCGGTCGGGCGCGGGGCGGTTCTGTTCGGGCTTGTCCTCGCGACGCTCCTGCTCGGTCTCGTATGCGCCGAATACCTCGCTCTCGATGCCTATGTCGATCATATCGACGGCAACATGGCGATCGGCGCCTGGGACTATACGCGCGGCGTCCCGCTTTATCAGTTGCAGGATGACGCGCCGCGCTTTGCAAATATCTACGGACCGCTTGCCTATCTGGCCGAATTGCCGGCCATGCTGATGATCGGTCCCGGCGTGTTGGCGAGCAAGGTGACCGCGGTGGCTGCCTTGCTTGCCACCATTGTTCTGATGGCAATATTTTTTTCCCGTGGGCCACGGGCGCTTGACGGCTTGCTGTTCCTGGTCGCCGGGCTCCTCGCGTTCAGTCCCTGGAGCTTTTGGGCGCGAGCCGATCCGCTCGAGGTATTGTTGGTCGCGATTGCCGTTGTTTCGGCCGGAAGCCCGATAATCGTCGGTCTCTGCATCGGGCTTGCGGTCAATTTCAAGATTTCACGCATTCATTTATTTTGGGCCGATCGTGCTCGAACTATGGCTGCGCCGCGGCTGGCGCGCCCTGATCTCCCCGGTCGTTTGCTGCGGTGCGGCAGTTGCCTGGCCGTTTCTGCTCCCCGGAATTTCCCTGCATGACTACGCGATAACGCTGGGCCAGCAGCTTGGGGGACGCGATCACACCACGGAGGGTCTCGGGGAGTTGATTGCCTACTTTACCATTCTGGCCCTGCCTGTGGCGCTGCCGCTCGCCCGCAGGCAAGTGCCATCGCAGTCGCGGATTTACGGCCTGGCAAGCCTCGCCGTCCTGACCTTGTTGCTTTATCCGGCGACCTTTCCGGGGGCCGGACCCCGGCATCTGCTGCCGCTCCTCCCGGTGCTCGCAGATGCCCGTCGCCGACTGCCGATCAGCGGGCTTGGCCCACAGTTTGCCGTGTTCCCCGTCCTGCTCGTCGCCTTGACCACGGCGCACTCGTGTCTGAGCGCGATGGCCGAGCGCCGCGACTGGGGCAAGTTGGCCGACGAGGCCGTGGCTCTTGCGCGGAACAGTCCGGTCCAGCCCGCCGAGATCGGCTATGGCGAGACCGAGCCCAACTATGAAATCGCGCAGCTCGCCAAGGCCAAATTGGCATTCCGTGGCTCTCCGCCCCGGATAGATGCCCAAATTCTGATGGAACTGAACGAAAGCGGGATCGATGGCCTGCAGCGCTGGCTTCCCTATGTCAGCAAATGTCAGGTAGCGCGCTGGATATTGCCAAAAAACGAGCGGCCCTTCGCGGTCGGCAGCTATTATCCGGGGCCGCCGCCATTCGATGACAAGTTCCGAGCGGCGTTTTTCGCGCATTATCGGCTGGTAGCGACAAGCGCGCATTTCGCGGTCTGGGGGTGCTCGCATGAGCCGGGCTGAGATGGCATTTGCCCGGACGGACGCCTCGATCGGGGCGGTCGCCCGCGCCGTCCGGACGATCCCGGCATGGCGCCGCGCCTAGCCGACGCGGTGGCGGAATTGCGCGCCGGGGCATGGCTCGGCCGCAGGCGGATCCGCGCCGCCACCGCGATCCTGTTGGTGATCCAGCTCGGGGTGTTCCTGTTCATCGTCGCCGGGACGCATGGCTGGATCGTGCCGCTTCGGACGCCGACGACGACGGATTTCGTCAGCTTCTATGCCGCCGGAACCCTGGCCGATTCCGGGACGCCGGCGCTGGCCTACGATCACGCAGCGCATCTGGCCGCCGAGGAGCGGGTAACCGGCGCCGGCATCGAGTACCAGTTTTTCAACTATCCGCCGGTGTTCATCCTGTTGTGCGCCGCTCTTCCCATTCTGCCCTACCTTGCGGCATTTGTCGTCTTCGAGACCGCGACGCTGATCCTCTATCTCCTCGTCGCGTCCCGCATCCTCGATGACCGCAGCGGGACGGCATTCGTCGCGCTGCTCGCCTTTCCGATCGTGTTCTGGAATTTCGGTCTCGGACAGAACGCGTTTTTGACCGCCGGGCTGTTCGGGGCGGCGACATTGGCGATCGACCGCCGCCCGATCGTCGCCGGCCTCCTCTTCGGCGCGCTTTGCTACAAGCCGCAATTCGGCGTGGTGGTGCCGCTGGCGCTCGTCGCCGCCGGGCAGTGGCGCGCCTTTGCCGCCGCTGCGCTGTCGGCCGCCGCGCTGGTGCTCGCCTCGCTCGCCCTGTTCGGCGCGGGAACCTGGCACGCCTTCTTCGTCGCCTTCGGGGCATCGCAGGCGATGTACGGCTCCGGCCGGATCCTCTTCGCCGGGATGGCCAATGCCTTCGGCGCCGCGCGCCTTCTCGGCGCCGGCGTGGCGCTCTCCTGCGCCCTGCAGGCGGCGGCGAGCCTTGTCGCGGCAGGCGTTGCCGTCGTGGTCTGGCGCCGCCGCCTGTCGCTGCCGACGCGCGCGGCGACCCTCGCCGCAGCAACGATTGTCGCGGCGCCGCTGGCGCTGCTGTACGATTTGATGCTCGGCGCGATCGCCGCCGCCTGGCTCATTCGCGACCGCGATTCGCCGGCAGCTTCGCCCTGGGAGAAGACCGCGCTGGCGGCGCTCTATCTGGTGGTGCTCGGCGGCCGCGGCCTGGCCGGACACTGGCATGTGCCGGTCTTTCCGCTCGCCGCGATGGCGCTGTTGGCGATTGCCGGCGCCCGCGCCCGGCGCGAAATGGCGCGGCAGGTATCGCCCTCGACCGATCAGATGTCCAATACCAGCACCGGGCTGCGGGCGCGCGAGCAGCAGATCAGCATGTGAGTCTCGCGGGCGGTGTCGCCGAGGATCGGGTCGCGGTGATCGGGCTCGCCGGCAACGTAGCGTGTCAGGCAGGCGCCGCAATAGCCGAGCTCGCACGACGTGCGGGTCTCGACGCCGTGGCGCCGCAGCACGGCGATGATCGTCTCGCCCGCCGGCACATCGTATTCGCCACCGCTCTTCGCGAGGCGGACGCGAAACGGCCGGTCGTCTTCGAACCGGGCAGGCGGCGCCGCGCCGGGTCCGGAAAAATATTCGCAATGCACGCTCCCCGCCGGCCAGTGCGCCGAGGCCGCGGCGGCGGCTTCCATCATCCCGGCGGGGCCGCAATAGTAGAAATGCGTTCCGGGTTGCGGCTCGTGCAGCAGCGCCGCGAGGTCGAGCCCCCTGGCCGGATCGCCGCCATCGTAATGAAACACCACCCGGCCCTGCGCCGCGAGCAGGTCGAGTTCGTCGCGGAACGCGGCCCTTTCGGGACCCCGGGTGCAGTAATGGAGGCGGAACCCGGCACGGCGGCGCTTCAATTCGGCGATCATCGCCATGATCGGGGTGATGCCGATGCCGCCCGCCAACAGCAGATGACGCTCGGCCGTCTCGGCGAGCGGGAAATGGTTGCGCGGCAGCGCCACCTCGACGAGATCGCCGACCCGCATTTGTTCATGCAGATGGCGCGAACCCTCGCCGAGCTTTTCGCGCAGGACGGCGATGCAATAGCGCCGCCGCTCGGCCGGATCGTTCCATAAGGAATAGTCGCGCCACACCTGTTCGCCGAGCCGCACCCCGATATGCGCGCCGGCGGTGAAGCGCGGCAGGTCGCGCCCGTTCGGATCGACGAGCTCGTAGCCGTTGATCTCCTCGGCCAGATAGGCGATCGAGCGGATGCGCAGACTGCATGTCTTGTTATCCACGCGAATCCCCCGGAGCGCAACCAGATGCAAAGGGCAGACGCCAAGGCGAAAACATCCGACCTTCAGCTCCCCGGCAGGTCGCGGGCCTCGGGCAGGAACAGCTCTCGCCAGGTCTGCGGGCGGTGCCGCAGCAGGCCGATCCGGTGCATGAAATCGGCCAGCCGCATCACCCCGGCCGGCGCCGCCTTGTAGGCGAGATCGGGATCGCCGATCATGTCGGCGAGGTCTTCGATCGGGATCTCCTGGTCCTTGACCATCGCGGCAAAGATTTCGGCGGCCGCGCCCGGGCTCTTCTCGATAAAATCGTCGGCTTCCTCAAGCGCCGAGAGGATCGCCGCACAAAGGGCCGGATTGGCGGTGCGGAAACGCGCCGTCGCGACGAGCACGGCGGCGCTGTGCGGGCCGGCGATGTCGAAGGAATCCATGACCCGGTGGATTGCCGGGTTGCCGAGCTCCTCGTCGCTATAGGGCGTGTGCGAGAAATCCGCGTCGATGTCGCCCTTGCCCGAGATCAGCGTCGCCGCGGCCGCCGCTTCGGGCCGCGCCACCATCAGCGGGTCGAGCTTATTGTATTGCGTCGGCCCCCATTCCTGCGCCGCCGCCATTTCCAGCATCAGCGCCGGCCCCGAACTCTTCAGCGCGGGCACCGCGATGCGGTCCTTGCCGGCGAAATCGCGGATCGTGTGGACCGCCGGGTTGCGGGTCACCAGCACATAGGGCCGCGCAGCGAGCGCGCCCAGCCCCCGGACTTCCTGCGGGGTGCCGGCGGTCGCGTCGGCGGCGACGAGAAAGGGCGCAAGATCGGCCGCGGCGAGGTCGCTATCGCCGGCGGCGAGCGCCTCGATCGGGCCGGTCTTGCCGGGAGCGCTCCATGCGACGGTCACGGTGCCCAGACCCTTCGCCCCGGCGACCCGCTCGATCAGGTGCTCGTGCTCCATCACCAGGAGCGGCAGCGCGACCAGATCGAGCGGCCGCAACAGCCGCAGTTCGGCCGTCTCGGCGCGAGCCGGCCGCGCTGCGGCGATCGCCGCGGCCAGCAATGCTGCGATTACCGCGGCGAGGCAGCAGGAGCGCACGCCAGCTTCTCGTAATAGGCGGCGGGGAAGCCGGCCCGGGCGCGCGCCTCACGGTTGAACGGCGGCTTCAACGCGCCGGTGAAGTGCCGCCGGACCCGGTCGTGGAAGGTGGCTTGGGGATCGAGGCCGCGCTCATGGCAGAGCCGGTCGAACCAGCGCAGGCCGGCCGCGACATGGCCGATCTCGTCGCGGTAAATGCGGGCGAGAACGGCAGCGCTGGCGCCATCGCCGGCGCGTTCGAGGCGCAGGATCATCTCCGGCGTCACATCGAGGCCGCGCGCTTCGAGCACCAGCGGCACGATCGCCAGACGCGCGATCACATCGTGCGCGGTCGCCGCCGCGGCTTCCCACAACCCGTCATGCGCCGGCAGCGCGCCATAGGCGGCGCCGAGCGCGTCGAGGCGAACTGCGAGCAGGCAAAAATGCTCGGCCTCCTCGGCGGCGACGCCAACCCAATCGTCGAAAAACGCACGCGGCAGGCCGGCATCGCCGAACCGTGCGATGAGGTCCCAGGCGAGATCGATCGCGTTGAGCTCGATATGGGCGAGCGCGTGCAGCAGCGCGGCGCGCCCGGCCGGCGCGCCGAGATTGCGCCGCCTCGGCATGTCGCGCGGCGGGCATAGCGCCGGACGCTCCGGCCGCGCCGGGTGCAGCGGCGGGATCGCCCCTCCGATTGCCATATCGCCGGCATGCCAGCTGGCCGCCAGTGCCCGGCTCAGCGTAACCTTTTGCGTCGGGTCGGCGGAATTGAGGATCGCCGCGGCACCCTGCGCGAGGGTGGTGCCATCACGCGAGATGCTGATTGAAAGCTGCATCCACTTCCGGCGTGCTTCGAGACGCGCCCTCAGGGCGCTCCTCAGCATGACGAAGATTCGTATATGGCATTGAAGGCATACGTCATCCTGAGAAGCCCGCAAAGCGGGCGTCTCGAAGGACGCACAAGGTCGATCCAGCACAAAATCTGTGGGCGCTCAAAGCGCGCGCACCGCCTGCAACACTTCGGCGACGTGGCCCGGCACCTTGACCTTGTGCCAGGCGCCGCGCACCACGCCGTCCTTGTCGATCAGCAAGGTGCAGCGTTCGATTCCCATGTATTTGCGGCCATACATGCTCTTTTCGACCCAAACGCCATAGGCTTCGGTCACCTTGCCGTCCGCATCGGAGCCAAGGATGAACGGCAGCTGGTGCTTTTTCTTGAACTTGTCGTGCGAGGCGACCGAGTCGCGCGACACGCCGATCACCACGGCGCCGGTTTTGCCGTAATCGGGGAACGAGTCGCGAAAGCCGCAGGCTTCCGCGGTGCAGCCCGAGGTGTCGTCCTTCGGGTAGAAATAGAGGACCACCGGCTTGCCCCGGAGCTTGGCGAGCGCCACCGTGCCGTTGCCGTCGGTGGGCAAGGTGAAATCCGGGGCTCTGTCGCCTGGCTGGACGCTCATCGCGCCATCTCTCCTGTCGCATCGTCGCGGGATTGCGCCGCGCGCCGCGCCGCCAATCGTGCTGGGCGCGCGATCAGCCGGTCGTACCAGACACGCACGCGAGCGCAAGCGGCCGTCATATCCGCCTCGAGCCGGGCGAAGTCAACCGCGCCGGCGCAGCGCGCCAGGGTGGCGCCCTCGGGGCCGGCCAGCGCCGCCAGGCGTGGCACGCCCTCGAACAACAGCGCGAGCAGGCTCGCGCACGCTGGCGCAACAGGGCGAGGGCCTCGCTCAGCTCGCGCACCCCCTGCGGCGGCAAGGCGCCGGCGGAGCCAAGTGCGGCGAGTGCTGTGGCGGCGTCGCGGCGCAGCACCTGCGGCGCCCGCGCCGCTTCGCGCAGCATCAGATATTGCACCGTGAATTCGAGATCGATCAGCCCGCCGCGCCGGTTGCGCAGATCCCAAGGCGAGGGGCGCGGCGCGTTCTCGGCGATGCGGCGGCGCATCGCTGCGACGTCGACGACGAGGCGGCGCGGGTCGCGCGGCGCGGTCAAGGCCGCCGCGATCGCCGCCTCGATGCGCTTGCACAGGGCGGCATCTCCGGCGATCGGCCGCGCCCGGGTCAGCGCCATATGTTCCCAGGACCACGCCGATTCGCGCTGGTATTGGGCGAAGGCGGCAAGGCTGGAAGCGATTGGCCCCGATTCGCCCGACGGCCGCAACCGCATGTCGACCGGATAGAGGCGGCCTTCTGCGGTCGGCGCGGCAATCGCTGAAATCAACCGCTGGGTGAGCCGGGCATAATAGCTCGTGAGGGCGAGCGGGCGCGGGCCAGTCGAGCCGGCGCTTTCTTGGGGAGCGTCGTAGATCAGGATCAGGTCGAGGTCGGAGGCGAGGCTCATTTCGCGGCTGCCGAGCCGGCCCATCGCGACGATGGCGAACGCGCCGCCGGGCATCTCGCCGTGCAACCGGACGAAATCGGCCGTCACCGCCGGCAACAGGGTAGCGAGCGCGGTCTCGGCGATATCGGCGAGTGCGCCACCGGCCGGGCCACCGGGGCCGCCGCCGCGCAGCAATTGGACGCCCACCTGAAAGCGCCGCTCGTCGGCCCACCGGCGCAACAGATCGAGCGTGTCCTCGAAATCGCGCGCGCCGGCGACGAGCGAGGCAAGATCGGCGGCAAGCCCGCGGCGATCGGGCAGCGGCGCCGAAAATTCTGCGGTCAGCACCGCATCGAGCAGGGCCGGTCGCGTTGCCAGCCTGTCCGCCAGCGCGGGCGCCTCGGCCATGATGTCGGCGACCAGCGATAACAGTCCGGGATTGGCGTGGAATAACGAAAACAGCTGCACCCCGGCCGGCAGCCGCGACAGGAACTGGTCGAAGCGCAGGAGCGCCATGTCAGGATGCGCGGTCGTGCCGAAAATGCGTAAGAGCCCGGGGACGAACTCGGTCAGGATCTCGCGCGCCCGCTGGCTGCGGGTCGCGCGCATCCGACCGTGATGCCAGTCGCGCACCATCGCCGCGACCCGCTCCGGGTCGGCAAAGCCGAGCCGCGCCAAAGTGGCGAGCGTGTCGGGATCGTCGTCCGCGCCGGTGAAGACCAGGTTGCCGGGCCCCGACAGGCTCTGCATTTCCTCGAACAGCTCGGCATAGTGCTTCTCGACCGAGCCGAGATGGGCCCGCAGATCGGCCACGAACTGCGCGTCGCTCGCATAGCCGAGAAACGCCGCCAGCCCGGCGATGCCGCCCGGACCCGATGGCAGGCGGTGCGTCTGCGCGTCCTCTGCCATCTGCAGGCGGTGCTCGACGCGGCGCAGAAAGCGGTAGTCGGCAATCAGCGTGTCGGCAGTCCGCGCGTCGATGCGGCCGGTCGTCGCAAGCCAGCGCAGCGCGCTGCAGGTTGGCGCCACCCGCAGCTGGCGCAACCGGCCGCCCCAGATCAGCTGCTGCGTCTGGGTGAAGAACTCGATCTCGCGGATGCCGCCGCGGCCGATCTTGATGTCATGACCCTCCACCGCGATTCGCGCGCCGCCCTTGTATGCCTGGATCTGACGCTTGATCGAATGGATGTCGGCGATCGCGGCAAAGTCGAGATGCTTGCGCCAGATAAAGGGTTGCAGCTCTGTCAGAAATCTCTGCGCCGCAAGGCGGTCGCCGGCCACCGGGCGGGCCTTGATCAGGGCGGCGCGCTCCCAATTCTGGCCGACGGTTTCATAATAAGTCAGCGCGGCCGCCACAGACATCGCGAGCGGGGTTGATCGCGGGTCGGGGCGCAGCCGCAGATCGGTGCGAAAAACATAGCCATCCCCGCTGCGCTCATCGAGAATACGGATGAGATCGCGAGCAAGGCGGGCGAACAGGGATTGCGCGTTGTCTTGCGCAAGACCGCGGGTGCTGGCCGCGTCATAGAGAAGGATCAGGTCGATATCGCTCGAATAATTAAGCTCCCGGCCACCGAGCTTGCCCATACCAAGGACGATGAGGCCGCTTCCGCCTTCGGGGTCCTCGGGGTCGATCGGCGCGATCGAGCCGTTGGCTGCGGCGCTGTGCAGCAGATGACGCACCGCCGCGCCGATCGCCGCCTCGGCGAAGCGGCTGAGCGCGGACATCTGCTGTTCGAGCGACCAGCTCCCGGCAAGCTCGGCGACTGCGGCAAGCAAAGCGACACGCCGCTTGGCGATCCGCAGCCGCCGCATCAACGCCGCCCGATTTTCGCCGCGATCGGCGTGTGTCTCGGTCGCCGCGGCAACTTCCTCGAACAGCGGGTCGGCGCCTTCCGTGATGAGACGGGTCAGAAAATCCCATTCGGCGACCGCGATGCCGGTCAGAAACGGGCTGTTGCCGAAGATCGCGGCAAGCAGCCGGTTGCCCCGAGGGGACGCACCCCAGGCGCGGGCGAGCGCGGCGCGCGGCGCGTCTGCCGCATCGGCGAGCGCCGCCTGCCAGGCGGAGAACCCCAAGGAGAGAAGACGCGCATCCGCCGGCCGCGGCAGCGCGTCATCATTTGGGGAGAGATGCGATAACAGCTTCATCGCATGATCCCGGCGAGGGTGGCGAAACTCGCCCGGACGCCCTGCCCGGTCAAGACTTGCCGAAACCGGCTGCGGTCGCGGAGCCGCAAACCCCGCCTCACCGCCGCTGGTCGCTGCATCGCAGCGCGGCGCGCCATGTCGGCCGCGGCGCACATCACATCCTCCGCTGGTCCGCCTCGCTCGCCGCCGTCCTGATCCTCTTCGCCCTCTTTGGCATCTGGCGCCTGATGCAGGGTCCGATCGAGCTGGATTGGCTCGCGCCCTCTATCGAAGCGGCGTTCGAGCGCTCGGGGATCGGGCTCAAGGTTGCCATCTCGGGCGTTCGTTTCGGGATCGACCGCAATACGCATCAGCTCGACTTGCGGGCTGTGAATGTCAGCGTGTCGCTGCCGGATGGCGAGCCGTTGGCGAGCTTTCCCGAAATGGTAACGAGCTTTGCGCTCGGCGCGCTGCTGCGCGGCCGGCTCGCGCCGACGGAGGTGGTTGTCGAACGCCCGCGGGTGCACCTGGTGCGCGAGGTGAACGGGACGATCACCGCGCGGATCGGTTCCTACGGTACGGCTGCGCCCGATCTCGGTCCGCAGGCGATCGAGCAGCTGGCCGGGCTCGGGAGCGCGACGCCCCGCTGGGCTTGTTGCGACGGCTCGACATCCGCGGCGCTACAGTAACCGTCACCGACCGGGGTAGCGGGCAGATCTGGCAGGCGCGCCGGCTCGACCTCGCGGTCAACCGAAGCGAGAAAGGCGTCAGGGGCGATTTCTCGCTGGCCGTTCCGATCGGCACCAGCATTCCCGAGTTGCACGCGTACTATCGCTACTTCGCCGAGCCGCAAGTGCTCGACGTTGACATGAAGATTGACGGGGTCCAGCCCACCGCGATCCCGCCGCTGCTTCCCGAACTGGCCGAGCTGCAGCATGTCGAAGCGCCGGTTTCCGGTACCCTGCGAGTCCGCATCGACCTCAAGCGGCATCGCGCGGAGGGCTCGCGCCTCGATCTCGCCCTGGGCAAGGGCTGGCTCCACAGCGAATGGCTGCCGACCGGCAGCATTGCCATCGACAAGGGCGAGCTGCACGCGGTCTATGCCCCGGAAACCTCCGAGGTCCAGGTCGAGAAGCTCGCGCTCGATCTTGGCGGCGGCACCGATCTCGTGCTCGCCGGCACCCTCGGCGGCATCACCCCCGAGCTGATCGCCGCCCCCGCCGATGCGCGCCCACCGGGCCATCTCGCCGGAAAGCTCACCGCCGCGCTCAACCATGTCCCGGTGGCGCGGCTCGGCGAGCTGTGGCCCCTGGCGTTCAGCCGCGGCGGCCGGAAATGGGTGCTTGACAACATCCATGACGGCGTCCTCGACGAAGCCTCGGTGCAACTCGGCCTCGACCTCGATCCGGTGGCCCATACGGCCGATGTGCTGAACGCTCGGGGCAGCCTTCGCTACCACGATCTGACAATAAACTACTTTGACGGCCTGCCATTGGTCCGCCAGGTCAGTGGGAGCGCCAGTTTCGCCGGCCATCACCTCGATTTCACACCGACCGGCGGCATGCTCAAAGGTCTGAGGCTCACCGGCGGCTCGCTGCAGATCACCGACCTCGGCAGGCACCCCGAATGGCTGACCATCGATCTGGCGCTCGCCGGACCGCTGCAGGACACGCTGGAGGTCATCGACGCAAAGCCGCTGCGGTATGCGCATGCGATCGGCATCGATCCGGCGCATGTCGCCGGCCGGGCCGAGACCCAGTTGCACTTCAAGCTGCCGCTCCTCGCCGACCTCAAGCTCGACGCGGTCGAGTACCGCGCCAAGGCGACGATATCAGGCGCGAACCTCGGCAAAATCGTGCTCGGTCGCGCAATCAACGACGCCAATCTCATCCTCGACGTTACCCCTGCCGGCGCACATGTCCAGGGCATGGCCCGTTTCGCCGGCATCCCGTCAAAGCTCGACGCAAACGTCTTCTTTGATCCCAAGAGCGGCCCCGACGCCGTGTACCGGGTCGGCCTGACGCTCGATGACGACGCGCAGCGGCGGCTCGATCTCGATTTCGCGCCCGACCGCCTGAAGGGCCCGATTGCGGCCGATGTGACCTATTCGGCATTCGCGGCGAGCCAGGGCGCAAAACGCGGCGAGGCGACCGCCCGGCTCGATCTGCGCGGCGCCACCCTGGCGATCCCCGAGGCCGGTTGGCAGAAGCCGCCGGGTCAGCCGGGAACGGCAAAGATCGTCATCGATCTCGACCATGAGAAGATCTCCGCGATCCCGCAGATCGAGGTCAAGGCCGCCGGCCTCGACGGCCATTTCGCAGCGCTGCTCGGCGCCGACCGCAAGAGTCTCGACCGGGTCGAGATCCAGCGCCTGGTGGTCGGCAAGAGCGAGGTCAGCGGCACGGTTTCCCGCCGGCCGGCCGGCGGCTGGATCGCCGATATCCATGCCGTGCGGGCTGATGCCCACCATCTGATCGATCAGGTGACGGCCGACACGCCGCCGATGCCATCGCAGCCGCTCCAACTCAAGGCCCGGGTCGACCGGCTGGTCCTGGGGCCGCAACGCGAGCTTCACCAGGTTACCGCCGAGCTGCTGCGCACCGGCGGGGTCTGGCAGTCCGGCCGGATCGAGGGAAGCTATGGCAACGGGCACCGGATGTCGCTGCGCTTTGGCGAGAACGGCGGCAACCGGCTGATCTTTCATTCCGACGATCTCGGTGCCACCCTGCAGGCGCTCGATATTGCCAACCACGTCGTCGGCGGGCACGTGACGGTCAACGGAACGCTTTCCGAGGCGGCTGGGAAGCGCACCCTGCGCGCCCATGTCGAGGGCCAGGACTACACGCTGGTCGGCGCGCCGTTGATGGCCCGCATCCTGGCGCTGCCGTCCTTGACCGGGTTCGCCAGCACGTTGTCCGGTTCCGGCCTCCCGTTCAGCACGTTGCGCGGCGATTTCACGTTCGGCGGCGGCCACCTCACCCTCAAGCGGCTGCTGGCATATGGCGAGTCGGTCGGGGTGACGGCCAATGGCTGGGTCGATCTCGGCCGCGATGTCCTCGCGCTGCAGGGCACCGTGGCGCCGGCTTATCTGCTGAATTCGATCCTCGGCTACGTGCCGATCATCGGCCAGCTGCTGGGCGGCCAGTCGCAGGAGGGCCTGTTCGCGGCGGCCTACCGACTGACCGGCGCGAGCACCGACCCGGAGATCGCGGTCAACCCGCTCAGCGCGCTGGCGCCTGGCATCCTGCGCCAGCTGTTTGCCCCGATCGTCGGCCTGCCGGCGATCAAGCCGGAGCAGCAGGCCGAACATTGAGCGCGCCGCGCAACGCGGCATCGCCGGGGCCGCCGGCCAAGTCCAATCCGGCGGGCCGGCATCGGCGCTCAGACGATGCCGTCGTCGTGCAAGCCGGCGACCGCTTCGGCGTCGAGGCCGAGCCAGTCGGCCAGCACTTCGGCGGTGTGCTCGCCGAGCAACGGTGCCGGTTTGACTTCGCTCGGGACGCCGTCGAAGCGTACCGGCCAGGTCGGCATCGTCATCCTGCGTTCGCCATGCGTCATCGTTTGCAGGATGCCGCGCGTTCGGAAGCTCGGCTCCTCGGTCAGGTCCATCGAGTCGAGGACGGCGCCGGCCGGGACGCCGACCGCGCTCAATTGCGCCATCGCCTCGTGCTTGGTGCGCGTTCGCGTCCAGCCGGCGACGATCTCGTCGATCTCGGCCTCGCACTGCAAGCGGGCGTCGGGAGTGTCGTAGCGCGGATCGCCGATCAGGTCCTCGCGCCCGATCAGCTTCAGAAGGCGCGGCCAGTGCTCGGGGTTGGCGCGGCTGGTCATCAGGTAGACGTAATCGTTGGGGCCGCCGGGCTGGCACGGATAGATGCCGCCGGGCGGGTTGTTGGCGGCCGGGCGCCGCGGCGCCGCCTTGCCGGTGCGCGCCTGCGCGATGAACATGCCGCGGCTGTAATGCATGACCGAATCCTGCATCGCCACCTGCAGCCGCCGGCCCTTGCCGGTGCGCGCCCGATCGAACAAGCGCGCTGACGATGCTGAACGCCATCAGCATGCCGGTGCCGGTGTCGCCGATCGTCGGGCCGGGCTTGACCGGCCGGCCGTCGCGCTCGCCGGTGATGCTCATCGCCCCGCCCGCGGCCTGGGCGATCGGGTCGAAGCTGAGGCCCTTCTCATAGGGGCTGCCGTCGCCGAACCCCTTGACCTGGGCATAGATGATCCCCGGATTGATCGCGCTGACGACATCGTAGCCGAGCCCCAGTCGCTCGACCGCGCCGGGCGCGAAGTTCTCGGCGAAGACATCGGCCTTCTTCACCATCTCCTTGACCAATGTCAGGCCGCGCTCCGATTTCAGGTTGACCGTGATCGACCGCTTGTTGGCGTTGTACATCATGAAATAATACGCATCGCCGAAGCCGGTGCGGCCGGCTTCGCCGCGCGGCGGGTTCTCCACCTTGGCGATGTCGGCGCCCATCCAGGCAAGCGCCTCGGTGCAGGTCGTGCCGGCCTCGAATTGCGTCAGATCGAGCACGCGAATGCCGGAGAGGCAGCCGGGGGATGCGGGCGTTACGGCCATGGCAGGCTCCTTGCCGGGGAAGGAAGTCGTCACCCCGCGACGGGGTCCATGACCGCCATTATGCGCGAAGCCGGCCGATCTGAACACACGCTGTTGCCGCGTCCGGGACAATCCTGGACAACGCCGCGCTGCCTGGGTAACTCTCGATCGATGGACGAGAAAGAGTTGAGCGTGCGCGCGATCCTGGCCGGCGAGGCGCCTCAAGACATGCCGGTCACGGTCAAAGGCTGGGTGCGCACAAGGCGGGACTCGAAGGCGGGCATCTCGTTCGTGCACCTGTCGGACGGATCGGCGTTTCATCCGCTGCAAGTCGTCGCGCCGAACACCTTGCCCAATTACGACGGCGAGGTGCTGCGGCTCTCGGCCGGTTGCGCGGTCGCGGCGACCGGGATGATCGTGCCGTCGCCGGCCAGGGGGCAGCCCTTCGAGATGCAAGCCAGCGCGCTGCGGGTGATCGGCTGGGTCGACGACCCGGAGACCTATCCGATCCAGCCAAAGCCGCACACGCTCGAATACCTGCGCGAGGTGGCGCATCTGCGGCCGCGCACCAACGTGATCGGCGCGGCGACGCGGGTGCGCCACACGCTGGCCAAGGCGATCCATCGCTTCTTCGACGAGAACGGGTTTTTCTGGGTCAATACGCCGATTATCACCGCCGCCGACGCGGAGGGCGCGGGGGCCTTGTTCCGGGTGTCGACCCTGGACCTCGCCAACCTGCCGAGGACGCCGCAGGGCAGGGTCGATTTCGCGCAGGATTTCTTCGGCCGCGAGGCGTTCCTGACAGTCTCGGGGCAGCTCGCCGTCGAGGCGTACTGCCTAGCATTGACCAAGGTCTACACCTTCGGGCCGACCTTCCGCGCCGAGAATTCGAACACCAGCCGCCACCTCGCCGAGTTCTGGATGATTGAGCCGGAGATCGCCTTCGCCGATCTGTCGGACGATGCGAGTTTGGCGGAAGCGCTCTTGAAGCACACCTTCGAGACCTTGCTGAACGAACGGCAAGACGATCTCGCGTTCTTCGACGAGCGGATCGAGAAGGGGCTGGTCGCGAAGCTGGCGGGGATCGTCGGCTCGGAGTTCGTGCGCATGGATTACGGCGAGGCGATCCACGTGCTCGAACGGGCGAAGGGGCAGAAATTCGAGTTTCCGGTCGCCTGGGGCATCGATCTTCAATCGGAGCACGAGCGCTACCTGACCGAACAGCACGCGAAAAAGCCGGTCGTCGTGATGAACTACCCGAAGGACATCAAGGCGTTCTACATGCGGGTCAACGATGACGGGCGGACCGTCGCGGCGATGGACGTGTTGGCGCCGGGGATCGGCGAGATCATCGGCGGTTCGCCAGCGCGAGGAGCGCCTCGAAATGCTCGACGCCCGCATGACCGAGCGTGGCATCGACAAGGAGCACTACGCCTGGTACCGCGACCTGCGGCGCTACGGCACGGTGCCGCACGCCGGCTTCGGCCTCGGCTTCGAGCGCATGATCGCGTACAGCACGGGCCTCGCCAACGTCCGCGACGCGATCCCCTTCCCGCGCACCCCGGGGAACGCAAGGTATTGAGCGGGCGCCAACTCGGTCTTATGATGGATGCATCAATTGATTAATGGATATGGGATGTTCGCATGGATCGCCGCATCGACGCGCACATCGCGCGCACCCAGTTCGGGCAGATCATGGATCTCGCCACCAGGAACGGCGAGAAATTACGGTGACAAATTACGGACAAATTACGAATTACGGTGACAGTTTACTTACAAATTACGGTGGAATTACGGTGACAGTTTACTTATCTCGAATTACGGTGACAGTTTACTTATCTCGATGTAAGTCCCACACACAATTACGCAATTACGGTGACAGTTTACTTATCTCGATGTGAGTCCCAGGCGACGGAGCGTGCGGTTGAAATCGGCCGGCTCGTTCCTTATTTGCACCGGTTATCGCTTTGACAAAGGGACCGCGCGCCTTGCGCCCGCCTGTCGGCCGGGCATTTATCGGTTCGCACGCATAAAGGATAAGGGCGCAACGATCCTGACGGCAGAGCGACGGGAAGGGCGTTGTGAGTGCGTGTGCTCCCGCCTGTCGATATTCAACCGCGTCGCCCAGAAAGATCAGGTGCCCGCTATCGCGGCATTCAATTGAAAGTTGCGGTCGCCCTTGGCGAGGTTCCGGTTGCCGGCGGGGCGGCCGTGCCCCATCATGGCGTGAAGGGAACCGGCCCGGAGGGAACGCGCGCATGGCCCAGAGTCTCTCGCCGAACCTGCCGCCCGATGTGCAGCGCGGGATGCTGCGGCGGATGCTGACGATCCGCCATTTCGAGGAGCGCGCCTCGGCTGATTATCTCGCCGGCAAGATCTACGGCGTCGTGCACTGCTATATCGGCGAGGAGGCGGTCGCCACCGGCGTCTGTACCGCGCTCGGTCCCGGCGACCGGATCATCTCGACGCATCGCGGCCACGGCCATTGCATCGCCAAGGGCGCTGACCTCAACCGCATGATGGCCGAGCTTTACGGGCGGCAGACCGGCTATTGCAAGGGCAAGGGCGGCTCGATGCACATCGCCGATTTCGCGATCGGCATGCTCGGCGCCAACGGGATCGTCGCGGGTGGGATCTCGATCATCACCGGCGCCGGCCTCGCGGCGCAGATGGAAGGCAAGGGCGGCGTCGCGGTGTCGTTTTTCGGCGACGGCGCGTCCAATGCCGGGCCGTTCCACGAATGCCTCAACATCGCGGCGACGTGGAAACTGCCGATGCTCTATGTCTGCGAGAACAACATGTACGCCGCGAATACCGCGGCCGCCGCGACGCACGCGCTCTCGGACGTGGCATCGCGCGCCGCCGGCTACGGCATTCCCGGGGTCGTCGTCGATGGCAACGACATCTTCGCGGTCTATCAGGCGGCCAACCGCGCCGTCGAGCGGGCGCGCCGGGGCGAGGGCCCGACGCTGATCGAGTGCAAGACCTATCGCTGGCGCGGCCACACCGAGCGCCGCGGGCAGCCCGATTCCCGCGACCCGGCGGAGGTCGAGGCGTGGAAAGGCCGGGACCCGATCGCGCGGCTGGAGCAGCAACTGCGCGATCAGGGCGATCTCGACGATGCCGGGCTGGCGGCGATCGAAGGCGACATCAGGGGCGCGCTCGAAGCCGCAATCGCATTCGCCGAGGCGAGCCCCTTCCCGTTGCCCGAGCAGGCGACCGACGACGTGTTTGCGGCGTGAGAGTGCGATTCAGAATGGCGCGCGGAAGCAGCATCAATGCCTTGCGTCCTTCGAGACGCGCCCTTCAGGCGCTCCTCAGGATGACGTATGTTTTTGATGGCATTAAGGATATCCGTCATCCTGAGGAGGCCGCGCGGCGGCCGTCTCGAAGGACGCACGGCGCGTGTCCAGCGAGGAGCGGACGATGCGGGAGCTGACGTACAACGAGGCCGCCCTCGAAGCCATCGCCGAGGAGATGCGGCGCGACGATAAGATCTTCTATATGTCGACCGACGCGCTGCCGCCGCTCTTGAAGGAATTCGGCGCCGGGCGGGTCAGGGCGACGCCGATCACCGAGGCGGCATTGACCGGCATGGCGATCGGCGCGGCCGGCTGCGGCTTCCGCCCGATCGTCGACTGGCGGCAGGTGACGTTCTGCTTTGTCGCGATGGACCAGATCGTCAATCAGGCGGCGAAGATCCACTACATGTTCGGCGGCCAGGTGAATTTCCCGATCCTCTATCGGGCGGCCGTCGGCGGCGGCGGCCTCGTCGCGGCGCAGCACTCGCAGTCGCCCTATTCGATGTTCATGAATGTCGCCGGCCTGAAGATGTTCCTGCCGTCGACGCCCTACGACATCAAGGGGTTGTTGAAGACGGCGATCCGCGACAACAACCCGGTCATCTCGTTCGAGTTCGAGCCGGCTGATGGGAAAGAAGGGACCGGTGCCGGAGGAGGACTACGCGATCCCCTTGGGCCAGGCCGACATCAAGCGCGAGGGCAATGACGTGACGGTCGTCGCCCTGGCGTGGCTGGTGCACGAGGCGCTCGCCGCCGCCGACGAGCTCGCCCGCGAGGGGATCTCGGTCGAGATCGTCGATCCGCGTACGCTGGTGCCGCTCGATGCCGAAACGATCCGCCGCTCGGTGCAGAAGACCGGCCGGCTCGTCATCGCCGACGAAGCCGGGCCGACGGCCGGCTTCTCGGCGGAAATCGCCGCCATTGCCACCGAGGATGCGGCGACATTCGCGCGCCTCCAGTCCCCGGTGAAGCGGGTCTGCGCCTTGCAGGTGCCGATCCCCTACAGCCCGGTCCTCGAAAACGCGGTCTTCCCGGACCGCAAGCGGATCATCGCCGGGGTCCGCGAGGTGCTCGAAGGGCGCCGGCCCGCCGCGGCGGCGTGAGGACGGTGCCGGTGCGCGATCAGTAGCTCGGCTTCGACGCAAATGGCGTGAGTCTGAAGCTCGTGCGTCCAGCACGAGCGGTCCTGGGTGTGCAGGTACCAGTACGCCTCGGCGATCTTTACCGGATTGATGATCAGCTCGCGGCGGTTCTGGTTGCGCGGCAGGGCGCCGCTGCCGGGCGAGTCGATCGAGCCGTCGATCACGATGTTGGCGACATGGACACCGTGCTCGGAGTATTCCTCGGTCAATACCTGCGCCAGGGTGCGCATCATGACGCGCGGGTAGTAGAGCGACTGTCCGGTCATCC
Source organism: uncultured Alphaproteobacteria bacterium (assembly GCA_963789255.1). Taxonomy (GTDB): domain Bacteria; phylum Pseudomonadota; class Alphaproteobacteria; order ATCC43930; family CGMCC-115725; genus DATARH01. The sequence continues at coordinate 1,950,036 of CAWBJW010000002.1, forward strand.
GTTTCTTGCCGCGCAGCGAGCTCGAGTTGTTGGAGAAAAAGAACGACCCGGCGCCCTTCTTGCGCATCGCCGGCAGCACTTCCTTGGCAACGAGAAACGGTCCGCGGCAGGCGATGTGCTGCGTCGTGTCGAACATCTCGACCGGGATGTGTTCGAGCAGTTCCTTCTCGGGCGGCAGGTCGCGGCCTTCGAGGTAGCCGGCGTTGTAGATCAGCACGTCCGGGTCGCCGGCCTCGCGGCGGATCGCGGCGAACGCCGCTGCGATCGAATCCTGCGAGACGAGATCCAGTTCGACGATCATGCACTCGCCGCCCTGCTCGCGGATGGCCTGCGCCAGTCGCGCGGCATTGGCCTCGTTGCGGGTCGTCAGCACCGTGAAGAAGCCTTCCTGGGCGAATTTCTGCGCGACGGCGCCGCCGACCCCCCAGCGGATGCCGACCGGCAATTCGCTGTCGTCGACCGGGTGGCCGTGCGCCAGCAATGTATTGCGGCCCTCGGCCTGCCACTTCGAGGTGGCGCCGATCACCACCGCGACCGGCTTGCCCTTGGCGTTTGCTTTCATTCGATAATTTCCTTCCTTGCTTAGCGGCGTTCGGGCGGATGGTGCGCCCGCTGGGCGGATGAGCAAAGCGTAATCCGCCGCCGGAATTGGCGGAATGCGCTCCACTTTTCCGCCCTCGCTCGTTTGTTTGGCGGGATGCGGGGAACGGAATCAGTTGGGTGTCAGGCCTCCCGGTCCCAGCCCCACCAGGCGAGGAGCGCCTCGCCCATGACGAGGTCGAGGTCGCGGCCCTTGAGCCACGGCAGTTCCTCGCTGAACATCGTCACGCATTGATGCCAGGAGCAGGGCATCTTGGTGATGTCGGTGCCCCAGAACATGCGGTGCGGACCGAACGCATCGTAGACCTGCCGCAGATAAGGGTGCAGCGCCGGAAACGGGTAGGGTTCGCCGGAATAGTGCGGCACGCCGGTCGCCTTGACCGCGACGTTGGGGAATTTTGCCAAAGCCAGAAGCTGCGGCATGTGGGTCATCGCCGCTTCGTCTTTCAGCGTCGAGGTGCCGCCGCGACCGCCGAGGTGATCGATCGTCAGGTGCAGGCCGGGGTGGCGCTCCGCGATAAGGCCGATGTCGCCCAGCGAGTCGGTCGCCAGCATGGCGATCGGCACGCCGGCATCCTCGGCTGCCGCCCACAGCCAGTCGAGCGTGCCGTCGTGCAGCCAGCGCCGCATCGGATCGGCGAGGAACCCGTAGCGCAGGCCGAGCATCCCCGGCTGCTCCCGCCAGCCGGCGATGCGGGCGCGCGATTCCGGCCGGTCGAGCGGCACCGCGCCCATGATCGCGAACCGGCCGGGATAGTCCCGCACCGCCTTCAAGGCCATGTCGGTCGAACCCGGGTCCCAGCCCGGCGGATGAATGACCGCCGCGTCGACCCCGCCACCGTCCATCAGGACGATGGCCTCCTCCGGGGTGAAGTGCGTCACCTGGCGGTGCGACTGGTTGCTCGGCAGGCCGCTGCCCCAGAGGTGGATCTGGGCGTCGACGATCTGCATCGCATCGGCTCCCTTCGGCACTCTACTCGGCCGCCGCCGCGACCGGTGCGCTGCGGAACGCCGGCATGACCTCCCTGGAAAGCCGGTCCAGGTCTTCCAGCTGGATGTCGAGCGGGGTGCCGAGTGGCGTGCTGCACATCACCCGGTCGATCCCGGGATAGCGCTTCTCGACCGCCTTCAGCTGCTCGACGATGTCGTCGGGCGTGCCGGTCAGGAAGCCGCCGGCCTTCACCGCGTCCTCGATGCGCGGCAGTTTGGCGGAGGCGGCGAGCTCGGGGTCGCGCATCGCCGCGATCTGCTCGTCGGAGAGCGCGCGCACCAGGCGCAATTCGCCGAACATCTTCATGTTCTCTTCGTAGTGTTTCGCCGCCTCGCGCATGCCAGCTTCGCGGCTCTTGGCGATGTGGAACTGGAAGCCGAGCGCGAGGCGCTCGCCGAGTTCGAGCTTGATGCCGCGGCGCGCGTAGGCGGCCTGAAACCCGATCATGTGCCGTTCGACGGCGCCGCCTTCGGCCGAGCCGCCGCCGATCACGCCGCGGATGCCGTGCCTGGCCATGAAGTCGAAGGCGCGGTCCGAGCCGCTCTGGATCGGCTGCCAGCATTCGACCGGCAGGCGCTCGGGGGCGGGCACCAGGGTGATCTCCTTCAGCGTGTAGCCGCGATACGGCACCCCCGGCGGGATCGTATAGAACCTGCCCTGGTGCGAGAACGGCTTGCCCTCGAAGGCCTTGAAGATGACATCGACGCCTTCTTCGAACATTTCGCGGTTGGCGTCCTGGTCGATCAGCGGCGAGCCGAAGGTTTCCACCTCGCGGGTGTGATAGCCGCGCGCGACGCCGAAGATCACCCGCCCGCCGCTCAGGATGTCGGCCATCGCATAGTCTTCGGCGAGGCGCAGCGGATGCCACATCGGCACGACGTTGAAGCCGCAGCCGATCTTCAGGTTCTTCGTGTCGTTGACCAGATGCATCGCCATCATCAGCGAGGTTCGGGATCAATTCCGTGCCCTCGGGCTGGAAATGGTGCTCGGCCATCCAGAAGGTATTGAAGCCGCGCTCGTCCATGCACTTGGCGTAGGCCACCACCTTGCGCAGCGCCTTGGCGAACTGCTCCTGCGAATAGCGGCGCTCGTTGATCGGCGTGCCGGTGTAGCCGAGGTTCTCCATGTCGGCGGTGCCGTAATAGGAGCTGTCGAATTTGGTGATCATCGATTGGTCCCTCGCATATCCAGGCCGCGACTATCGCCGCCGCCGGCGTTTCTGTCTCGCCGAAATATCGCAGGCCGCCATGATACCGCGACAGCCCGCACCGTGTCGTGCGGCGGGCGGGTGAGTGCCTACAGCGCGAGCGAATACCGCGGATCGGCCATCAGGCACTCCGCCTCCGGCAGCCCGATCTCCTGGCGCACGATGTTCGTGCCCAGCACCATCGCGACCATCTTGTACTGTGCATGGCGGCGGCTCATCCCTTCGCGTCCCATCCCGCAATCCGAGGAGATCACGAGCCGCTCGGGCGGGATGTGCTTCAGCGCCTCGCGAATGATGTCGGCGACCTGGTCCGGCCGCTCGATCTGCAAATTGTGGTGGTCGATGACGCCGATCACGACCTTCTTGTCGGTCACGATCCGGCCGATCGCTGCGAGATCGCCGGTGCCCGAGGAGCAGGTTTCGAAGGTCAGCGCGTCGGCATCGACTTCGTTGAGCGCCGCCAAGGTCGGCTGGTAGCTCTGCACGTCGCGGAAGATGCGCTGCTGCGCCGGGTTGCCCCAGCAGGTATGGCACCACACCTCGGTCTTGCCGCGCAGCCCTTTGACCGTGTTGTTGAATATCCGGACCAGCTCGGGGATTTCGAGCCGGCCGAACGGCAGGCCGCGCGCCGGCACCATGTGGATTTGCGGCTCCTCCAGCTGGATCACCGGGCAGCCGGCATCGGCGAGCGCGTTGATCTCCTGGTTGATCGCCTCGCTGAACGCCCAGACGCGCTCGACCGGATCCTTGTAGTAGTCGTCATGCGACCGCGGCGGCGAGCAGCTCGGGCATGATCGTGCCGAACTTGACCGGCTTCTTAGTGAGCCGCTGGGCGACCTTCCACATCGCGCCGTATTGCAGATTGCCGGGGCCGAGCGGGCCGACGATGCGCGGCAATACCCTCGCTTCGAGCTGGTCGTGCAGGATCATCCCGCGCGGCGGCGCGGCGGCGGCGACCGCCGGCGGGGTCAGCGCCACCTCGCGCGAAAACCCGGCCATGTGGGTCAGCGGATAGCTCTGCCAGCTCCACCCGCCGATCTCTTCGTCGTAATGGGCATCGCCGTCGGTGCAGATGTCGAGCCCGGCCACCTCCTGCGCGCGCAGATGCGTCGACACCGCATCCTCGTACTGCTCGCGCCAGCGGGCATTGACCATCGCTTCGAGAAAGCTGCGCCTGCCGAGCTGCGACGGTGTGCCAAGCCGGCCGCGGCAGCGAACCGATGATCGAGGTGGGCAGCAGAACGCCGGCTGAGGCCTTGTACATTGCGTCCTCCCTTCAGCCGCCCGCCGGCGCCGGCGTTCGGAGTTCTCCCCCTTTAGGGGTTCAGCTTGGCGAGCACATGGCGCTTGCGGCCGGCGCTGAGCTTGATGAAGCCGCTTGAGGTGTCGCGCAGCGAGACGGTCTGCGCCTCGTTGCCGACGACCGCGTCGTTGATCCGCGCGCCGCCGCCGCGGATCAGCCGGCGCGCTTCGCCATTGGAGGCGGCAAGGCCTGCGAGGGCGAACAGCTCGAAGGCGGGAATCGTCCGCTCGATCACCTCGCGGGGGATCACGACCTGGGGCAACGCGGCGGCGTCGCCGGCCGTCGCCCAGCGCTGCATCTGAGCCGTTATATCCCCGCCGAACAGCGCGCGGGCCTCATCGGCCGCCGCTTCGGCTGCGGCGCGGCCGTGGCACAGCGCGGTCGCCTCGGTTGCCAGGACCGTTTTGGCCTCGTTGATGTCGCCGCCGGCGAGACGCGCGATCTCGTCGAGCGGCAATTCGGTGAACAATTTGAGGAAGCGGCCGATATCGGCATCCTCGGTGTCGCGCCAGAACTGCCAGTATTCGTAGGGCGACAACCGGTCGGGGTTGAGCCAGACCGCGCCGCCGAGGCTCTTGCCCATCTTGGCGCCGGAAGCGGTGGTGATCAGCGGCGTCGTCAGGCCGAACAGCCCGCGCCCGTCGACGCGGCGCGCCAGTTCGATGCCGGCGACGATGTTGCCCCATTGGTCGGAGCCGCCCATCTGCAAATCGCAATCCCTGCGCCGGGCCAGCTCGACGAAATCGTAGGCCTGCAAGATCATGTAATTGAATTCGAGGAAGCTCAGCGGCTGGTCGCGTTCGAGGCGCAATTTGACGCTGTCCTGGGTCAGCATGCGGTTGACCGAAAAATGCCGGCCGATGTCGCGCAACAGCGGGATGTAGCGCAGTTCGTCGAGCCAATCGGCGTTGTTGACCATGACCGCCCCGGGACGGCGGCGCCGGGGCTGTCGCCGAAATCGAGGAAATTGGCGAAGGTCCGGCGGATCCCCGCCATGTTGCGGGCGATCTCGTCGTCGCCGAGCAACTGGCGCGTCTCGTCGCGCCCGGTCGGGTCGCCGATCCGCGTGGTGCCGCCGCCCATCAGCACGATCGGCTTGTGGCCCGATCGCTGAAAGAGGCGCAGCAGCATGATCGACATCAAATGGCCGATGTGCAGACTGTCGGCGGTGCAGTCGTAGCCGACATAGCCGGTCACCTTCCCGGCATCGAGGCGCGCGTCGAGCGCCGCCAGATCGGTGCACTGATGGATGAAGCCGCGCGCCTGGGCGGCGGCGAGAAAGGCGGACCGGTGATCGGCGATGGCGGGCGTCATGGCGCGCTCCTCTAGCACAAATCCGCGGCCAAATCTCTGGTCGGCGCTGGGGCTGATGAGCGGCACCTCGCTCGACGGCATCGATGTCGCGGCATTGGCGAGCGACGGCGAGCGGCGCGTCGTTGCCGGACCGGCGCTGACGCTGCCCTATCCGCCGGCGTTTCGCGAGCGGCTGCGGGGCGTCCTCGGCGGTGCCGGGCCGGGCGCCGAGATCGCCGCGGTCGAGGAGGCGCTGACCCGGCTGCATGGCGCGGCCGTTGCGCAATTTCGCGCGCGCCATCCGGAAATCGCCGTCGACCTCGTCGGCTTTCACGGCCACACGATCCTGCACTGCCCGGCCGAGCGCCGCACCTGGCAGATCGGCGACGGCGCGCTGCTGGCGCGGCTCGCGAGCGTCGATGTCGTTGCCGATTTTCGCAGCGCCGATGTGGCCGCCGGCGGCGAGGGGGCGCCGCTCGCGCCGCTCTATCACGCCGCGCTCGCCGCCGATCTCGCCAGGCCGGTCGCGATCCTCAACCTCGGCGGGGTCGGCAACGTCACCTGGATCGGCGCCAGGGCTGAAGATGGGCGCGCCGAGGACATCCTCGCATTCGATACCGGGCCGGGCAACGCCCTGATCGATGACTGGGTGCATCGCCATACCGGACGGGCGGCCGACATCGACGGCGCGCTGGCGCGGGCCGGGCAGGCCTCGGCGGCCGATGTCGCGCGCTTTCTCGATCACCGCTATTTCGCGCGCAAGCCGCCCAAATCGCTCGACCGCGACGAATTCCAGAACGCGGTGCCGGACGATCTCGCGCTCGCCGACGGCGCCGCGACCCTGACCGAGATCAGTGCGGCCGCGGTGAGGGCGGCGGTCCGGCATTTTCCGATGCCGCCGCGCGAATGGCTGGTCTGCGGCGGCGGCCGGCACAACCCGGCGCTGATGGCGGCGCTGGCGCGGCGTCTCGATGCCCCGGTGCGGCCGGTCGAGGCGGTCGGCTGGGACGGCGACGCGCTCGAAGCGCAGGCCTTCGCCTATCTCGCGGTGCGCTCGGTCCGCGGGCTGCCGCTCAGCCTGCCGGCGACGACCGGCGCGCCCCATCCGGTGTGCGGCGGCCGGCTGTTCCCGGCTGCCGCATGATCGCGCTTCATTTCACCACGATCGTGCCGGTCATGTAGGAGTGGATCGAGCAGAAGTATTGGTAGGTCCCCGGCTTGTCGAAGACGAACGAGAACTTGTCGCCGGTGTCGAGCGCGCCGGATTTGAACCGCGCCGGTTGAGCGGCGCTGTCTACCGTGTGCACCTCGTCGTCGCGGTTGATCCACACCACGCGGGTGCCGCGCGCGACCGTCAGCGTCGCCGGTCCGAAGGCGAAATTGTCGATCACCACGTCGTTCGGCGCGACCGCGGCGGCGACCTGCTGTGCGACGCCCGCGCCGGTGCCGAACAGCAGTGCCGCGCCGGCCGCAAAACCCAGCGCGCGCCCGGAAACCCTGCCGATCATCGGCGCTAAGCCAGGGTCTGGTCGTGGATCGCGACGCCGCTCGCCGGGAGGTAATCGATGCGCCGGATGCCGAGCACCGATTTGAGCTTGTCGGCGGCGACCTTCATCGGGCCGGGACCGGGGCCGACGCCGGCGGCGGGCTGCGGAAACGCCGTCGAACATCGCAGTCTGATAGGTCACCTTGCCTTCGACCTTCTGCACGACCTGGTGGATGTGGCCGTTGAGCACGGTGACCGATCCGAAGCGCTTCAGATAGGCGAAGGCCTGGTCGGCGTCGCCGGTCGCCCAGCCCCATTGCGGATAAATCGACCACAATGGGATGTGCGCGAGGACGACGATCGGCGTGCTGGCACTCTTGCCTTTGAGGTCGGTTTCGAGCCATTCGAGCTGCTCCTTGCCGAGCGTGCCGCCGGTCGCCGGGGCGAAGCCGATCACGTTGACCAGCGCGACGAAATGCACGCCGCCTTGATCGAAGCTGTACCAGCCGCCGGTCTTGGCCTGCGGGACGAAGCGGGCGAAAAACTGCTTGCCGTTGTCGCCGATCACATCGTGCTCGCCGGGGACGAAGTGAATGTCGTGCCCGGCGCCCTTGAGGATCTGGCCGGCGGTGTCGAATTCCTCGGGCTTTGAGAGGTGCGAGACATCGCCGGTATGGACCAGCATTGCCGGGCGCTCGGGCAATTGGGCGATGCGGTCGAGCGCCTCTTGCAGCGTCGTGCCGGGGGTCGGGATTGACCGCACCCTTGAAGCCGATATGACTGTCGCTGATCTGCACGAAGGTGAAGCCGCCCGCCAGCGCCGCCGCCGCCTCGCCGCCCAGACCGAAGCTGCGCGGCACCCCGCCGGCGACGGTCCACACCAGGCCGGTCCCGGCCCAGGCCAGGCATTTGAGAACCCCGCGCCGGCTTGCGCCGCCCGCCTCGGATTTGTCCATCGTCGTCGCTCCCGTTTTTGATGATCAACGCAGGAGATCGACGGGGGCGTGGAAGCCCGCGAGCTGCGCGAATTCGCCGAGGACTGGCGACGATCGTCTTGACCCCGGCACCCCGGTCGCGTCGAATCGGCGGATGGCGTCGCCTCTGGAAGTCGAATGATCGAGCTTCGCGGTCTGGCTAAATCGTTCGGCAATCTGCGGGTCGTGGAGGATGTCAGCTTCCTCGCGCGCGACGGCGAGATTACCGGTCTGATCGGTCCGAACGGCGCCGGTAAGACGACGCTGTTTCGCCTGATCTGCACCGTGTTGCGGCCGGACCGCGGCGCGACGCTGATCGACGGCATCGACAGCCGGCAGGATCCGCTGATGGCGCGGCGCCGGCTCGGCGTCCTGCCCGACATCCGCGCACTTTACCCCCGGCTGACGGCACGCGAGCACCTGCGCTATTTCGGCGAGCTGCACGCGATCGCGCGCGGCGAGCTCGAGGCGCGGATCGCCGAGCTGGTCACGATCCTGCGCATGGAGGATTTCATCGACCGGCGCGCCAAGGGCTTTTCGCGCGGCCAGCAGATGAAGGTGGCGCTCGGCCGCGCCCTGATGCACCGGCCGCACAACATCATGCTCGACGAGCCGACCAACGGGCTCGATGTGGCGACCAGCCGGGCGGTGCGCGACCTGTTGCGGCGGCTGCGCGCCGAGGGAACCTGCATCCTGCTGACGAGCCATATCATGCAGGAGGTCGGCGCGCTCGCCGACCGCATCGTCGTGCTGGCCGACGGCCATATCGTGCTGCACGGCACGCCCGCCGAGCTGCGGCGCGCGACCGGGCTGCACGATCTGGAGGAGGTCTTCATGGCGGCGACGCAGCACACGGCCCCGAAAACTGCGCTTCCCGCGGCGCTCGCCGCCGGCCAATGACGATGTCCGCCGTCCTTACCGTGTTCCGCAAGGAGATGGTCGACCACCTGCGCGACAAGCGCAGTCTCGTGGTAGCGATGATCTATCCGCTGATGGGCCCGCTCCTGCTCGGGCTGATGTTTTTCTTTGTCGGCGGCTCGATGCGGGTCAATGACAGTGCCCCGCTGGTGGTGCCGATCGTCAACGGCGAGAGCGCGCCCGATCTCGTCCGCTTCCTGGAGAGCCGGGGCGCGCGGATGCGGCCGCTGCGGGGCGACCCGAGGAGCCTGGTGCTGGGCGGCCGGGCCGCCTTCGCGCTGGTCTTGCCCGAGCGGTCCGGCCCGGCCCCGCAGAGCCCGCTGGCGGTGCGGGTGATCGCCAATCCGTCGCGTTTCGACAGCATCGTCGCGACCGGCCGGATAACCGACCTGCTGAACGCCTACCAGCGCGAGACGCTGAGCGGCCGGCTGCGCGCCGCCGGCCTGCCGCCCGAAGTCATGGACGTCCTCGACATCGAGCAGGAGAATATCGGCAGGGCGGCCGGACCGGCGGTCATCTTCCTGACGATGATCCCGCCGTTTTTGATCTTTACGCTGTTCACCGGCGGGGTCCATGTCGCGCTCGATTCGACGAGCGGCGAGCGCGAGCGCGGCTCGTTCGAGGCGCTGATGATGAACCCGGTGACCCGCGTTCAGGTGCTGAGCGGCAAGCTCGGCGCGGCGATGGTCTTCACGCTGCTGGCGCTGGCGGTGCAGATCGTCGCCTTCTGGGTCATGCTCCGCATCGTGCCGCAGCAATCGCTCGGGCTGGTCGCGCCGCCGGGCGCGGCGCGGCTGGCGCTGGTCGTCTCGGTCTGCCTGCCGCTCGTCGTCCTCGCCGCGGCGACCCAATTGCTGATCTCGGCGGTCACCCGCAGCATGAAGGAGGCGCAGACCTATCTCGGGCTGTTGCCGCTGGTTCCCGGCCTCGCCGGGATGGTGCTGGCATTGGCGCCGGTCAACGCGCAGCCGCTGCTCGCCGCCATCCCGACCTTCGGCCAGACCCTGCTGATGGGCCAGCTGGTGCGCAGCGAGGCGGTCAGCTGGGTGTTCATCGGGATCACCGCGCTGGCGACGCTGACCGCGACCGGCCTCCTCTTGCTGCTCGGCTTCCGCCTCTACGAGCGCGAGGAGATCCTGTTTCCGGCGTAAGCGTTCAGGGAGCAGGGCTCAGCCACAACGTCATCTCACTGAAGCGGGCAGTTGTAGGTCGTGAGTATGTAGAGGCCACGCATCATTCGCTCAGAATCGGTAATCTCGCACCCTGGCTGAAACCGCTGCGCCCACTGCGTTGCTGTGGCCTTGTTTCCCAACGAGTCGCTTGGAACGGAGACGAGGTAGGAGTCATTCTCCCCTCCCGCAAAGCCCCATCTGTCCCAAGTCATTACGATCGCATCCTTCCCGCTGTATTCTTTAACTAACTGACGATGGGTTGGATACCAGGACCAAAACGCGACGTAATCGTGGATATACCCTTCTCCGAAGAATGTACCCAATGGCAGCACAATGGTAATAGCTGCCGAGTACAGCAGATACCGTCGTCGGTTGGCGCGCTTTTCGCCAATGCCCCAAATGGCCAAGCCCACACAGACTAATACCAAGTCCCTCCGAGCGCGACTCACGTAGGGGATTCCCAAGGCGAGGAGAATGTGATTCACCGTGGCAAACGAGAGGGGGTTTGCCATGGCGGCAGCGGTTCGCCTTCGGGAGGGTTACGACGCGGTAGGATTGCGCGATCTGGCGAAGCGGTCTGTGGATGCCGCTCAGACCCGACGCTTGTTGGCTCTGGCGGCGATCTATGACGGCGGATCTCGCACCGAGGCCGCCAAGATGGGTGGCGTCGGGCTGCAAACGGTGCGGGACTGGGTGTTGGCTTTCAACGCCGAGGGGCCGCCTGGCTTGGTGAACGGCAAGGCCCCGGGCAACGCGCCGCTGCTCACCGAAGCGCACCGGCAAGCGTTGCTGGAGATCGTCGAGAGCGGTCCGATCCCGGCGGTTCACGGCGTTGTCCGCTGGCGGCTGGTCGATCTGGCGCAATGGGTGTTCGAGGAATTCCGCATCTCGATCAGCAAGCAGACGCTGAGCCGCGAATTGCGCGCTCTGGGCTTGCGCAAGCTGTCGGCGCGACCCCGGCACCACGCCCAGGATGGCGAGGCCCTGGCGGCGTTCAAAAAAACTTCGCCGAGAGCCTCGACGTGATTGCCAAGCGCGACGCGGCCGGCAAGCCGATAGAGATCTGGTTTCAAGACGAGGCCCGGATCGGCCAGAAGAACAAGATCACCCGGCGATGGGCACGGCGCGGGACGCGGCCCTCGGCACCCCACGATCAGAGAACGCGCTCGACCTATATCTTCGGCGCGATCTGTCCGGCCAAGGGGACTGCCGCCGGCCTCATCCTGCCGCGCTGCAATACCGCCGCGATGGCGCTGCACCTGGCCGAAATCTCCCGAACGGTTACACCGGGCGCCCATGCCGTCCTGCTGCTCGATCAGGCCGGCTGGCACCTCTCCGCCAAGCTCGACATCCCCGACAACATCACCCTGATGCCGCTGCCCCCGAAGTCGCCGGAACTCAATCCGGTCGAAAACATCTGGCAGTACATGCGCGACAACTGGCTCTCCAACCGGGTCTTCCAGTCGTACGGCGACATCCTCGATCACTGCTGTCATGCCTGGAACAAGCTCGTTGACCGGCCATGGACTATCATGTCGATCGGCCTGCGCGATTGGGCCCATCGGTTCTAATCAGCGGGATTTGGTATAAGAACCCAGCGGTATCGAATACACGACCCTGACTACGGGCCGGTTCTGCTGTGCGGCGATCCCGTACCGGCAGGGGTACCGCCGGGCAGCCGGGGACCCTTGGGTCTCCCCATGCCTTTCGATACTCTCCAGGGGGCGGTGGATTTCGTGCGCGAGAAATGGATTTCGCTGCGCGACCGAGCTCCTTGGATCACCGACGCCGATCATTGGCCAATCTATAAACCCGAAGATCTTTTCCGGGAGTTTGAGCGCTAAACCGATCTACTCAGCGCCGTAATCGATCAACTGGCGCACCGGAGCGGCGGATTTCAATGCCGCGAACCCCTCGTTGATCTCGCTGAGCTTGAGCCTCCCCGAGAGCAGGTGATCGAGCTTCAGGCGGCCCTGCCGCCATAACGACAACAGCCGCGGCATGTCGACCCGGAAGCGGTTGCCGCCCATCGAGGTGCCCTGGATCTTGCGGTCGCGCAGGAAGTCGAAGCCGTGCAGCTCGATCTTGATGCCGAACGGCACCATGCCGATGATCGTCGCGGTGCCGCCGGGCCGCAGCATCTGAAAGGCCTGCTCGGCGGTCGCCTTGGTGCCGAGCGCCTCGAACGAGTAGTGCACCCCGCCCCGGGTCATCTCGCGGACCTGCTCGACGGCGTCGACATTGCTGGCGTTGATCGTGTCGGTGGCGCCCATCTCGCGCGCCAGTTCGAGCTTCGAGGGGACCCGGTCGATCGCGATGATCCGCTCGGCGCCGGCGAGCGCCGCGCCGTTGACCGCGGAGAGCCCGACCCCGCCGCAGCCGATCACCGCGACCGTCGCGCCCGGCTCGACCTTGGCGGCGTTGAACACGGCGCCGACCCCGGTCATGACGCCGCAGCCGACGAGACAGGCGCGGTCGAGCGGGATGTCGTCGTCGATCTTCACCATCGAATTTTCATGCACCAGCATTTGCTCGCCGAACGATGAAAGGTTGAAGGCCTGGTTGAGGTGCTGGCCCTTCCAGGTCATCCGCTTGGCGACGCCGGGCATCATCTTGACCTCGGTGTTCTCGCACAGATTGGGATGGCCGGTCAGGCATTGCGGGCAGGTGCCGCAGAACACCGAGAGGCAGGTGATGACGCGGTCGCCCGGCTTGACATAGGTGACCCCGTCGCCGACCGCCTCGACCACGGCCGAGCTTTCATGGCCGAGCACGACCGGGGTCGGGGTCGGGTAGAGCCCCTCGATGAAATGCAGATCGCTGTGGCACAGCCCGGCGAACGCGGTGCGCAGCAAAACCTCGCGCCCGGTGGGCTTGTTGACCGCGACATCTTCGATGGTCAACGGCTGGTTCGGCGCGTGAAGGATGGCGGCTTTCATCGGCGGAACTCCTTGCAGTGCTAAGCCGATGCTAGCGCGCCGGCGGCCGCTGGTCACGCGGCGTCGACCTCATCGTCTCGCTGCAACGCTGGCGTCGCTTGACTGCCGATGTACTCGTCCTCGCCAATCCGTACCACGAAGTCAAAACCGTCAGGCCCCAGCCGCTCCGCCAAACGTCCGAACCGATTTTGGACTTGCGCTACGGTTTCGGTTGGCCCGACCGCGTAGAACGGTTTGCCGTCTCGCCCGAAGGCAAACGTTTCGGCGCAATCCTCGGTGCGGATATCGCCGAAGAGGCGCTCGACCGCAGTAAAATTGCGATGCGGTCGGAGCCCGAGCGAGGCGGCATAGGCTCTGGCGTCGCGCAACAGCTTGCGCGCATAGGCTGGGTTGACGGGGGCCAACGGGGCCGACTCGCGCGCCATCGATATGAATTCGTCGAACTGCGACGCTTCGATCAATCGGAACACCACATCCTTGATGCCCAGGGCATAGACGTTGACAAGAAAGGCGGCCATCGCGATCTCGCCGGTTTCGGCCTCGCGCGCCAAAAAGACGGTCGCGATGCCGCCATCGGATACATCCCCGTGCAGGAGACAGCGATAAAGCGGCCGTTCGGCGAGGCGCCGCACTTTTTCGGCGAGCGACAGCGCTGTTCCGTTCTGCCGTTCAGCGAGCATTCTTTTGCGGCGAACGGCCTTGGCCGCGCGGTGTTGGGCGATATTCGATGCCATGGTTTCCTCCATCATATCGCTGTCCCATCATGTAGAGTTCCGGAGAGAGATCGAGCACTAAATGTGGGAGCGGACGGGGATGAGAGATCGCCTGTGGCGCGAGCAAATGCCGGCAGGCTAACGTTGCGGAAGCCAGGGGAGACCGGCGCGATGAAATGGCGAATCGGCAAGGTCAGCGTGACCAAGATCGTCGAGCTGGAGGTGACCGGCGGCAGCCGGTTCATCCTGCCGCAGGCGACCTATGAGGAGATCCTGCCGATCGGCTGGCTGCAACCGCATTTTGCCGACGAGCGCGGCCGGCTCAAGATGAGCATCCACGCGCTCGTCGTCGAAACCCCCGGGCAATGCATCGTCGTCGATACCTGCCTCGGCAACGACAAGGAGAACCGCCGCATCCCGACCTGGAACAATCTCCAGGGGCCGTTCCTCGCCGACCTCGCCGCCGCCGGCTTCCCGCGCGAATCGATCGACACGGTGCTGTGCACCCACCTGCATGTCGACCATGTCGGCTGGAACACGATGCTCGTTGACGGGAAATGGCGACCGACCTTTCCGCGGGCACGCTATCTGATGGGGCGGGTCGAGTTCGCCCATTGGCAAGAACAGCGCGAGCGCGACGACATGGCGGCGGTCTTCGCCGACTCGGTCGCGCCGATCCATGACGCCGGCCTCGCCGACCTGGTCGAAACCGACCACCGGATTACTGACGAGATCAGCCTCGTCCCGACGTTGGGACACACGCCGGGCCATGTCAGCGTGCGCATCGCGTCCGAGGGCGAGGAGGCGCTGATCACCGGCGATTTCATGCACCATCCCTGCCAGATCGCCCGGCCGGACTGGTCGTCGCTCGCCGACAGTGACCCGGACGAGGCGCGGCGCACCCGCCAGCGCATGCTTGGCGAACTCTGCGACCGGCCGGTGCTCGTCATCGGCACCCATTTCGCCGGTGCTACCGCCGGCCATATCGTCCGCGACGGCGACACTTACCGTTTGGATGTTTGATTGGCCCAATTCGCGGTTCGGGAGACGATAATGAGGCTGACGAAATTGGACGTTATGCTTGCCGGCGGAATTATAGCGACCTTGGTAAGCGCGGGGGCCGCGGCAGCAAAATTCCAGCAATATGGCGCTGTAGTAATATCGTTGTTGACGTTTGTGGCCACGACACTGACATTTATTGGGAACCGGATGTTCATCGAATTTGATAGAAGAAGGATAAATCGAGCCGAAGCCATGGATATCTCAAGAACAATAAAAAAGGCACAATCCTTCATAGATTTGATCATGAGAGATAAACCAATAGAAAAAGGCCGAAATGTTGATATGAAAGTAATTATCACATACACTTCTACCATTAAGTCGATTACTGAACAAATCAATGCTGATATCTCTGGTTCTTGTCGGAAAATACCAGAAACAATTGATAATATGGAGAAATTATCGGAAAAATTGCAAGAACTCCGGGAGCGATTGACCTCTTATTCGGCCGCCCTCGACAGTTGGCAAAATGAATATAAATTACGGGCGGAGGAAGAAGAACTTAAGAATGATCTTGTTACGAAAGAAGCAAATGTTATTGAACAACGTAATTTAGTATCTTGTTGTTTGGCCAGAATCAGAAAACGGTGTAAGAAGTACGGGGCATAGTTAAATATTAAGACCTCTATTGAGTGAGAAGAGGGGAACATCTCGTGACCGGACGCATCTTCGACGGGTTGAAAATCATCGACTGCGCCAGCTTTATCGCCGGGCCGGCGGCGGCGACCGTCATGTCCGACTTCGGCGCCGATGTGATCAAGATCGAGATGCCGGGCGCCGGCGACCCGTATCGCCGGCGCGCCGTTCCGGTACCGGGCAAGCCGCTCAACCCCGGCTTCATCCTCGATGCCCGCAACAAGCGGAGCCTCGCGCTCGACCTGCGCGCCGAAGCCGGGCGCGCGGTGCTCTACCGGCTGGTGCGTGACGCCGATGTGTTCATCACCAACTACCCGCCGCCGGTGCGTCAGCGCCTGAAGATCACCTATGACGATCTGGCGCCGCTCAACCAGCGGCTGATCTATGCCTCGTTCACCGGCTATGGCGAGACCGGCCCCGAGGCCAACAAGCCCGGGTTTGACGCGACCGCCTGGTGGGCGCGCACCGGCCTCATGCATCTGGTGCGCGCCGGCGCGGCGGCGACGCCGGCGCGCTCGTTGCCCGGCATGGGCGATCACCCGTCGGCGATGGGGACCTACGGCGCGATCGTCACCGCGCTCTATCAGCGCGAGCGCACCGGCAAGGGCAATTACGTCAGTTCCTCGCTCTTGGCCAACGGCCTGTGGGCGAACGGCTGCTCGGTGCAGGCGGCGTTGTGCGGCGACAAGGTCGTGCCGCAGCCGCCGCGCGAGGCGGCCGTCAACGCGCTGCGCGTGCATTACCAATGCGGCGACGGGCGCTGGCTCTTGTTGTCGATCGCGTCGGACGAGTGGCGCTGGGAGAAGTTCAAGGCCTGCCTCGAAGATCCGGCTCTCGACGACCCGCGCTTCGCGACGGTGGAGCGCCGTGAGGCGCATGCACGCGAACTCCTCGCAATTCTCGACCGCATTTTCGCGACGCGCGACCTCGCCCGCTGGCGCAGCGTCCTCGACGAGGCCGGCATCATCTTCGGCATCGTCGCCGAGACCGGCGACATCGCCGAGGACGAGCAGGTGCTGGCCGCCGGTCACCTGGTGGCCTTCGCCGATGCCGATCTGATGACGGTCAACAGCCCGATCGAGATTGCCGGGCAGGAAAAAATCCGGCCGCGCGCCGCCCCCAGGGTCGGCCAGCACAGCGAGGAGGTGCTGCGCGCGGCGGGTTATGGCGAACCGGAGATCGCCGCACTGCGCGAGGCGGGGGTGATCGGATGCCCGCCGATTTGAGGCCGCGGCGCCGCGTCAATACAGCCCGCCGCTGCCCGGGCCGGGAGCGCCAGGCTTGGCAGGCGAGACCACGGCATCGGCTTTTTCCGCGGGTTCAGACTTGGCCGAGGGCAGCAGCGGGATCGGCGCCGACGGCGCCATGCCTCTGGATCGCGGCACGGCATCATCGCCACCGATTAGCGGGACCTGGTCACCCGCCCAATGCAGCCCTTTTTTGACCGCCCGGTAGGGGTGCCAGATATCGCTAAGCTCCAGACTGCGGGGCGGTTGCTTGGCCGGCGGCGGCGCGACACGGGAGGCTGGCGCGGCAAGGGGAGCCGGTGGCGCCGGCGGCGGCGCCACCGCGATTGCCGGACCGAGCGACGGCAGCGCGGCGGCGGGCGGTGGTGCCTGTGACGGCGCGGCAGGCGCCGCATCGCCGGTCGGGGCCACAGCCGGGGGCACCGCCGACTCGACCCCCACCCTCCCCTTGTCCGCTTGCGGGGGAGGAGAGGGTGCGGTCGGCAAGGCGGTCGGCTTGAGCGCCGGCGCGGGCAGCGAGGCCAGATTGGGCAGCGTGACGGCGGCGGGCGGCTCCGGCAGGGAAGGGACAGAAGCGGGGCGCCTGGGCGCTGCCGGTCGCAACGGCGCGGCCGGCCGCGCGATCGGCGTCGGCTTCGGGGCCGCGTCAGCGGACGGCACCGTCGGCGCGATCACCGCGGACGCCGCCGATATGGGCGCGGCCGGCGCCGGATGGTGTTGCTGCACGAAATTGAAGGCGATGTTGGCGGCGACGCCGACCGCCACGGCATAGCAGAACCCCGCGGCCTTGCTGACCGCGAGGCGGGCGATCTTGGCGATGATATCGTGCACGGACAGGCTTCCCCCGAGTTCCCCTCGGCGCTGCCTCGCGGCGACGCTTCGCTTCGCCTGACCGCGACAGCGCAAGCTCCGCTTGCGCGAGAGCCGGCCCCTTCTATAGGAGGTTTGCGGCAACACCAAGTTGATGATTGGGCGAATTGCGACGCGGCAACCCCGCGCCCCACGCTTTCCTGCGCCGCCGGCGCCGTCATCTGCGTCGCCGGGATCAGCGGCGGCCGATCGCCCCGAGCACATGGGCGACGGCGGACTTCCTCCCCCGTGGACACGCCAGGGCATGCCCACATCTCGACCCAACGGCATCGGCGTAATGCGCCCTTCGAGACGCGACCTCCGGGACGTTCCTCAGGATGACGAATTTGTATGTCGCAACAGTACCTTGCCGTCATCCTGGGGAGGCGCGAAGCGCCGTCTCGAAGGACGCATCCGGCCCGGTCCGAGCCCTGACCGGTTCCATCAAGCCATGCAAAGTTTCGCCCTGCTGAAATGTGTGCATGCCCTGGCGTGTACACGGGAGAGGGTTGGGGAGGGGGCCGGCACGGGCGATCTTTAGCCGTCGTCGAGCGGCGGCAGGCCGGGCGGCATCCGGCGGGCGCGGCTCGCCTGCTCGAAGGCATAGGCGAGGCGCAGCAGGACCGGCTCGCTCCAGGCGCGCCCGGCAAAGGCGATGCCGAGCGGATATTCGGGCGTGGCGGCGAGTTGGCCCTGGCCGCCCGATCCCGAAATGAAGCCGGCCGGCACCTGGACGCTCGGATAGCCGGCCTTTGCCGCGATCGCGGCGCCGACCGCGCCGGGAAACAGCACCGCGTCGAGCCGGTGCGCGTCCATATAGGCATCGAGCCCCTGCGCCCTGGCCGAGCGCAGATCCATCGCGCGCGCCGAGCGGTATTCGGGCTCGCGCAAATCGCCGCGCGTCGCCTCGGCGGCGAGAAAGATGTCCTGGCCAAAGCGCAAGGCCCGCCCGGCATGCGCCTCGTTGAACGCGATGATGTCTGCGAGGCTGCGGATCGGCGTGCCGTTGTTGGCCAAGTCGGGGAGCCAGTCGCGCAGATAGCGGTTGAGGTCATGCTTCAGCTCGTAGACGAAGACGATCGGCCGGTAGGCCGGTTCGTTGCGGGCGCGGCTTTCGGGGTTGCGATTGAGGATCGCCATCGTGGTGCCCGGCCCGCCGATCCAGCCTTCGGTCGGGATGTTGGCGCGGACGATCGCCGCGCCTTGCGCTTCGAGGGTCGTGATCGCGCTGCCGATCACCGCGCTCGCGCGGGTCCCGAGCCGGCCGTAATAGACATCGTTGCCGGGGTCGGCGGGGTCGCCCGGCACGCCGATGCGCGCGCCCCTGAGCCCGTCGCGATCGAGAAAGCCGGTGTAGTCGGCGGGCCGCTGCAGCTGCCGTGTCGCCGGGTCGCGCGGGTCGCTTGCGGCCAGCACATTCATCA
The DNA here is from genome assembly GCA_963789255.1 of uncultured Alphaproteobacteria bacterium. GTDB lineage: Bacteria > Pseudomonadota > Alphaproteobacteria > ATCC43930 > CGMCC-115725 > DATARH01. Next base: position 1,968,847 of record CAWBJW010000002.1, read on the forward strand.
GGATTGCGGCGTCGCGCACGCTGCGGGTCAAGGGCCCGGCGGTATCCTGGCTGTGCGCGATCGGCAGGATGCCGGCGCGGCTCACGAGGCCGACCGTCGGCTTGACCGTGACCAGCCCGTTCTGCGTCGCCGGCGACAACAGCGAGCCCGAGGTTTCGGTGCCGATCGCCGCAGCGCAGAGACCCGCCGCCACCGCGACCGCCGACCCCGAACTCGACCCGCCGGGCGGAACGACCGGCACGCCCCTGTCGTCGAGCGCCGGCGCGTACGGGTTCTTCACCTGGCCGCCGAGCGAGCTGTAGCCCGACGGCATGTCGATCGCCAGGATGTTGGCGAATTCGGTCAGATTGGCCTTGCCGAGGATGACCGCCCCGGCCTCGCGCAGCCGCGCGACGACCGTCGCGTCGCGTTTGGCGCGCGCCTCGGCGAGAGCGAGCGAGCCGGCCGTCGTGTGGGTTCGGTCGCCGGTCGCGATATTGTCCTTGACGAGGATCGGGATGCCGGCGAGCGGCTGTTCCCGGCTCGGCTTCACCCGATCGAGCGAGGCCGCGATGCCGAGCGCGTCGGGGTTGACCTCGCGCACCGCGTTGAGCAGCGGCCCGGCCCGGTCATAGGCCTCGATCCGCGCAAGACAGGCGCGGGCGAGCGCGCTCGCCGTGGTCCACCCCGCGCCGAGCGCCGCCTGCAATTCGCCGATCGTCGCGTTTTCGATGCCCACATTCCCTCCGGCTCATTGCCGCAACAGCCGGCGGGCGATGATGACGCGCATGATCTCGTTGGTGCCTTCGAGGATCTGGTGGACGCGCAAATCGCGCAGATAGCGCTCGATGCCGAACTCCTTGAGGTAGCCGTAGCCGCCATGCAGCTGCAGGGCCTCGTTGGCGACGTGGAACCCGGCATCGGTGGCGAGGCGCTTGGCCATCGCGCAATGGAGCGTCGCGTCGGGGTCGCCGTTGTCGAGGCTCGTCGCGGCGCGGCGCAGCATGAGGCGCGCGGCGTCGAGCTCGGTTGCCATGTCGGCAAGCTTGAACTGCAAGGCCTGGAAATCGGCGAGCCGGGTTCCGAACTGGCGGCGCTCCAGCATGTAGCCGCGCGCCTTTTCGTAGCAGGCGCGCGCGCCGCCCACTGAGCAGGCGCCGATATTGAGCCGGCCGCCATCGAGCCCCATCATCGCGATCGCAAACCCCTCGCCCTCGGCGCCGAGCCGGTTGGCGACCGGGACCCGGCACTCCTCGAACATCACGCCAGCGGTCGGCTGGGTGTTCCAGCCGAGTTTTTTCTCCTTCTTGCCGAAGGAGAGGCCCGGCGTGCCGTTCTCGACGAGGAGGCAGGTAATGCCCTTGGGGCCGGCCTCGCCGGTGCGCACCATCGTTAGATACAGGTCGCTGCGCCCGCCGCCCGAGATGAACGCCTTGCTGCCGTCGAGCACGTAATCGTCGCCGTCGCGCCGGGCGCGCGTCTGCAACGCCGCCGCATCCGAGCCGCTGCCCGGCTCGGTCAGGCAGTAGCTGGCGAAATGCTCCATCGTCATCAGGCGGGGCAGGAAGCGGGCCCGCGTTGCCGCGCTGCCGAAGCGGTCGATCATCCACGATGCCATGTTGTGGATCGAGAGATAGGCGGCGGTCGAGACGCAGGCGGTCGCCAATTCCTCGAAGATGATCGTCGCGTCGAGCCGGGTCAGGCCGCTGCCGCCGAACTCGTCGCGCACATAAATCCCGGCAAAGCCGAGCGCCGCGGCCTGGCGCAATGCCTCCACCGGAAACTCCTCGCGTTCGTCCCAGCCGGGCGCCTGAGGCAGCCATTCGTCGCGGGCGAACTGGCGCGCGGTCGCCTCGAACGCCAGCTGCTCGTCGGACAGATCGAAATCCATGCCGGGAGAGTAGTCTTACTGAGTTATAAGTGTAAGCTCGCGGCGGCGGTCATGACCCTGCTGCGGCGAACATGACTGGTTCGCGAGCCAGGAGGATCTGCTCGACTTCTTCCGCCTGCCCAACTCGGAGGCCATCAAGCGCCTACCGCCTTAGGGGAGCAATCGATTCAGGAAACGCCATGCACGAAGTTCACGCTCGCATCCACGTCCATGCCGACCACACTATAACCGGGATTGCCCCCCCGGACGTGCCCGCGGGCGAGCACGAGGTCACCATCCCAATACCGCTTGGTCCGGCCCGCCGGCCCGCAAAAAAAAAGCCGTTCAACGTCGGCGATCTGCCAACTCACGATCTCGGACCCTGGCCGGAGGGATTGCGTCTGCGTCGTGAGGAAATTTACGGCGAAGACGGACGTTGAGTTTCATCGACACCAATGTCCTCGTCTACTCGACGGCCGCTGGCGCACCATTTCGAGACCGCGCGCAGACCGCCCTCGTTCGGTTCGCGGCCGATGAGCCTCTGTTCATCAGTCGCCAGATCCTGCGTGAATACCTCGCCGTTATGACGCGACAACAGGTCTGGGGACGGGCCCTCGACTTTGGCGCGGCCATTGCGGACACATCCGTATTCATCCAGCGGTTCACGGTGCTTGAGGATGGCCCGGCGGTGTGGGACCGGCTGCTGGACCTGGGTCGCCGCTATGCGTTCGGTGGCCGTCAGATCCATGACGCCAACATCGTCGCGACCATGCTGGCGCATGGCGAGCGCAAGCTGTTGACCTTCAACGACACCGATTTCCAGCGTTTCGCACCGCTCATCGAGATGGTCGTCCCATGATGCCGATCGACGATCATTTCCCCGGTAGCGGGCCGAAGGCCGGGGGCGGGATGCGGCGCTGCGAGGCGGCTTCGTAGGAAGAGGCGATGCGCAAAACGACGTCTTCGCGGCCCGGCTCGGCGCGGAACACCAGCGAGAACGGCAGGCCCGGCGCGGGGAGGCTGGTCGGCGTAGCGACGGCTTCCGGCACATAGCGCTTGCCGTCGGCGCTGAGCTTGAATACCGGGTCGTACGCCGTCGTCACATAGCCGGCCGGGATCAGCATTTCGGTGAGGCCGGCGTTGGGACCGTAGAACAACTCCATCCGCAGATTGTTGGGGCCCCCAAGCGGGTCCCAGGCGCCGCCGATCCTGGCGGGCGGCAGCGGCGTGTGCAGGCGCGCGAAGGCGTCGAGCCGGTTCTCCAAGAGCACCATCATGTCGAGCCGGCGCAACAGCTCGCGCAGCATGATGCGCTCGTCGACCCCCTGGCGCCCGCCCAACGGGTTGCGCGGGTCGCTCACCTCCTCCCAGTTCCTGAAGGCGGCGCGCCCGTCATCGCCCCAGAATTTGGAGCGCCGGTTGAGCGCGGCGAAATCGGCCAGGGTTTCGCCGAACCCGCGGGCCCGCCAGTCGGCGGCGCGCCGGCTCAGATATTGCGGGATGTGGAAGCGGAAGCTCATCGCCAGCTCCTGCCCCTGGATCGTGGCGATGTCGAGGTTGGCGGGCGGCGCGATGCGCCCTTCCGCCAATTCGACGAGATAGTCGATCGGCGCCATCGTCCCGCCGCCGAAAACCTTTCCGGGCAGGAACTCGGTCGGCCGGATCGTCGCCGCGAACTCCTTGAACAGCGGGGTGCCATCCGATCCGAGGCGAAACAGCAGATCGGGCATGAAGACCGGCACCAGTTTCGCCAATGCCTGGCGAAAATCCGGGTTCATCTGCGCGATGTCGCGGTCGGGCCGCCACAGCGGATCCGACGATTCGACCAGGACCGCGCCGAGCCGCTCGCCGAGCACCGCCTTGATCTCGGTCGCCGCGGCGTTGCAGATCGGCACCGTCGCGCTCTCGCCCGGGCGGACCAGCATCGAACTCGCGGACGATGCCGATGCGCACGCCGCGCAGCGCGCCCGGCGCGCCGGAGACCCGCGCATGGCTCGCATAGGGCGTTTCCAGCACCGAGGAGCGCGGTACGGTGGTCCACGGGTCGCGCGGGTCGTAATAGCCGCTCTCCGGGTCCTTCAGCGCGTCGAGCACCTTGGCGCAGTCGGCGATCGTGCGGCAGAGGATGCCGGCGCGGTCGCAATAGATGTCGGCGCCGATCGCGCCGCCGTTGAAGCCGAGCAGCGCCTTGTGCGGCAGGATCAGCGCGACCGCGTTGTGGTTGGCGGGGCCGCGGGTCGAGGCGCGGGTCTCCTCGCCGAGGCTCGCCATCACCAGATTGGCGCTGACCGACACGGCCGAGCCCGAGCTCGAGCCGAGCGATGCGGCGCGGGTCGTGTCGTACACGTTGGCCGGATTGCCGCCCCAGCTGCTGCGCTGGTAGCCGAGGATCGAGGGCAGAGCCTTTTCCGGCATGTGCCGGCCGCCGGGGTTGCCGGCGCGGCCGTTGTATTCGGTGCATACCGCCTTGGCGAAGATGATCGCGCCCTTGTTGCGCAGCTGCTCGACGAGGATGTGGTCGCGCGCCGGAAAATCGATGTCGTAATTGGCGTCGCCGCCGCCGGTCGAGCGCATGTCCCTGGTGTCGAACGGGTCCTTGAACGAGAAGACGACGCCATACATCGGCATCGCGTCGAGATCGGGGTTGCGGCCGTAGGCGGCGTCGAGCTCGGCGGCGCGTTCGAGCGCGTCGGGATGACGGCGGAACTCTTCGCACACCGGCGGCGCGCCGGATGGCAGCGGGCCCTCGGAGGGGTGCCGGTCGAACTCGCCCTTGCAGGTCACCGAACGCTCGCCGCGGATGTTGAGCGTCGCCAGCGCGTTGAGCCTGCCCGGCACCGGCCCTGCCGACGATCATCCCGTATTGCTGCGCTACGGAGGGATCGGAAGCGGTCGCCTCCATTCGGCCGAATTCGAGCGGCGGGCCGGTGTATTTGTCGAGATCCGGGAACAGCATTGCCGCCTTTACGGTCTCGGTCGGAAAGCGCAGCGCCGCGCCGGCCCGCACCGCGCCCGGTGCCTCGGGAACGGCAGCGCCGTCTTCGGTGACGAGGAGGCTCGCGACCCCGTTATAAGCCCGCGCTCGCTCGACGTAGTGCCGGACGATTGCGACGCAGGTGGTTTCTCCCGCCCTGATCGCGGCGTGCAGCTGGTCGATCGTCGCCTCTTCGAGCCGAAACGGCTTCTGCTCGGCGCCGGGCTGTTCGGGCATAGGGCTCCCTCCTGCGTGGAACCGACCGCTAGCGCGCCGGTGTGCCGGCCTGGGAACTGAGCGCGGCGATGACCTCGCGGGCGCGCCCGCCATCGATCATCGCGTCCTCGAGGTACGGTTCGCGATCGAGCACGCGCCGGTAGATCGCGCCGGCGGCGGCGACGATCTCGCCGTCGCGGCCGAGGAGCGCGTCGCCGAATTCGAGGATCCGCAGATTGGGCCAGGCGCGCGGCCGGATTTGCGCCACCCTCTCGAGCGCCGCGCGGGCCGGCCGGTCGGGATGGGCCTGCGCCAGGATCAGCGCCGCCGCGGCGGTCGAGCGCGACACGCCGGCATGGCAATGAACCAGGAGGTGGCGGCCCCCCGCCGGCTCGCCGAGCTCGCGTCCAAAGGCCAGGAGCCGCTCGACATCGTCGCGGGACGGCAGGAGCCGATCGGGCGTCGGCTCGATAATGTCATGAAAGCGCAAGGACACCCGCCGGTGCGGGGCGAACCCGGCGAAGGCCGCCGGATCGGGCCAACCCGGATCGAGGATCGACAGAACGTGCGTGACCCCGGCAGCGCTATGCTCGTCGAGCTCGGGGATGCCGCAGATGGTCACCCGGAAGGATGCGATGCTTCTGCCCATTCTCTCGATTTCACCGCCAGGGGTTGCGTGCGCCGACGCCAGGGGGCTGCCCGAGACCGCTGCAACAGTCGCGCGGCCGGCGATGCCGGTGGGGCGAACGGAGCGGAGCTCCGGCGGCGATTGCCGGTCGGGTGGCCCGCGGGCTGCGGCGGCAAGCCGGCGCCGACCGTCTATTCGCTCGCAAAGCCGACGATGCGCTGGGAATCGTCGGCGCTATCGGTATTTGCCGCCGCCGGGGCGGAGTCGGCCAGTGACGGCTCGTCCGCGGGAGCACGATCCGTCGCCTCCGAGGGATCTTTTCGCTCGGCGGACGCCGAGCCGAGCCGAGCCGAAATGTGACGGACAACGTCCTCGCGCTGCCGGTTGAGCCTGGCAATATCCTCCTTCAGTCCCTCGGACAGCCCGACATTTCTCGTCCGTAGCGCAAAGCTGTAGCGATGGCGCAGATCGCTTATGCGGTTGCAAAGCGTTTCCAATTCGCGCCATTCGTATTCAAGCATGGCGACCTCTTCCCAAACCCGCTGCAATTTACCTCAAAGTTGGTTGAAAAGTTCTTAAACTTGGCGGAGCTGTGCTGCAGCAACGATCTGCTCCGGCCTGATCGGCGTCGCGTTCACCTCGACCGCGAACGGCGCCAAAGCATCGCAAACCGCATTGGCAATTGCAACAGGGGGCGCCACCGCGCCGCCTTCGCCGACGCCCTTGACGCCGAGCGGATTGAGCGGCGAGGGCGAATGCTGATGGATCACCTGCATCGCCGGGATGTCGCTGGCGGTTGGCAGCGCGTAATCCATCAGCGTGCCCGAGAGCGAGCTGCCCGCCGGCATCGTAGGCGATGGCTTCATGGAGGATGCCGCCCAGCCCCTGCGCCGTGCCGCCCATGACCTGTCCTTCCACCAGCATCGGATTGACGACGACCCCGCAATCATGGGCGACTATGTACTTCTCGATCAGGATCCGGCCGGTTTCGCGATCGACCTCGACGATCGCGACATGCGCGGCATAGCTCCAGGTGACGGTCGGCGGCTCCCAGTAATAGGTTTCCTCGAGCCCGGCATCGATCCCCGACGGACGCCCGTGGTCCCAGCCCGGGCGCGCCGCCTGCGCCAGCCTGGCGAGGCTGACCGCGGCGCCGGGCACTCCGACGACGCCAACCCCGCCATCGCGCAGTTCGAGATCGGCCGGCGCGCATTCCAGGAGGTTGGCGGCGATGGCGAAGGCCTTCTCACGCAGGCGCTCGCTGGCATAATAAATCGCCGCCGACACGGTGACCATGCTGCGGCTCGCCATCGTGCCAAAGCCCATCGGGATTACCGCCGTGTCGGCAAGTGCGACGACGACATCCTCGGGCTTCACCTTCCAGGTATCGGCGACGATCTGGGCGTAAACCGTCTCCATCCCCTGGCCCTGCGGGCAGGCGCCGGACGAGGCGTAGATCTTGCCGGAGGGGTGGATGCGGACGATGGCGCCCTCGAATGGCCCGACCCCGGTCCCCTCGATGTAGCAGCCGATGCCGAGACCGAGATAGCGGCCGTCGCGCCGTGCCTCGCTCTGCTGCCTGCGGAACGCCGCGACCCCGCCCGCTGCGGCGAGCGCTTTTTCGAGGGCGCCGGGATAATCGCCGCTGTCGTAGACGATCGGCTCGCCGTCGCGATAGAGCATGCCGGCGGAATAGGGCATCTCGTCGGCGCGGATCATGTTGCGCCGGCGCATCTCGGCCGGCTCCAGCCCGAGGGTGCGCGCCACCAGATCGATCGAGCGCTCCATCGCAAAGGCGGCTTCCGGGCGGCCGGCGCCGCGATAGGGCGCGTTCGGCACCTTGTTGGTAACAATGATCCGGCCCGAGGCGGCGAGGTGTTCGATCTTGTAAGGGCCGGTCAGGTGCACGGCGGTGTTGTAGGCGACGCCCGAGCCGATCGGGTTCCAGGCGCCGCAATCGACGATGTAATCGTCGCGTATCGCCAGGATACGGCCATCGTCGTCGAACCCGATCTCGACATCGTGCGTCTGGTCGCGCGAATGCGTCGCCGACATGAAATGCTCGCGCCGCTCCTCGATCCAGCGCACCGGCCGGCCGAGCCGCCGCGCGAGGAACGGGACCAGCAAATCCTCGGGGTAGACATGGCCCTTGCCGCCGAACCCGCCGCCGACATCGAGCGCGATGACGCGCACGCGCTCTTCGGCGAGGGCGAGGATGAGGGCGGCTTCGCGGCGCAGCCAATGCACGATCTGGGTCGAGGACCAGATCGTCGCCGAGTCGGTGCGCCGATCGTAGGCGCTGACGACGCCGCGGCATTCCAATGGCACCGCGGCATAGCGATGATGGTAGAAGCGGCGCTTGAGGCGGTGCGGCGCGCCGGCGAAGGCCGCCTCGATGTCGCCTTTGCCGACCGAAAACTGGCCGATCAGATTGGTCGCGAAGCGCTCGTGGATGATCGGTGCGCCGGGGCGCAATGCCGCTTCCGGATCGACGACCGCCGGCAACTCGTCGAGATCGAGGGCGACGAGTTCGGCGGCGTCCTCGGCCTGGTAGCGGCTCTCGGCGACGATGACCGCGACCGCCTCCCCGACATGCCGCACCTTGTCGTGCGCGAGCAGCGGCTGGCGCGGGTTGAGGAATTTGTGCTGGACGACGGTGGTCCATTTCTTCGGCAACGAGATCTGGCCCTCGGGCACCGGCGGCAGCATCTGCAACAGATCGGCCCCGTTGAGGGCCAGCACGACGCCCGGCGCCGCAGCGGCGCGCGTCAGGTCGACCGCGCGGATGCGGGCATGGGCGGAGGGGCTGCGCACGAAGACGGCATGGAGCATGCGCGGCAATACGAGATCGGCGACGAACTGCCCCTCTCCGGTCAACAGTCGCCGGTCCTCGCGCCGCAACAGCGATCGCCCGATGTAAGGAGGCCCGGTGTCGTTCATCGAGAGGTCCCCGCGCGCTCAGCTCACCGGGGCGCCAGCCGGGTTGATGGCGTAATCGACGCGGATCACGACGAACCACGGGTGATCGGGGTCAACGACCGTGCCGTCGGGCTGGGCGAGATCGCCATCCGCGGTCACCGGGATGTGCCACATCCCGACCGTGTTATCGACATTGCCGCCGATCCCGTCGAGCGAGCCGGGATGGATGCCGACAATGATGTCGCAATGCCCGGGAAAGCGGCCGGTCGGCAGGTCGGCGAAATGGATCGGATGGCGGGTGCGCGACATGCAGACGAGGTCGCCCAGCTGCGGCGCATAGAGGGCGGGGTCCTCGGCGGTGATCGCCAGGTCAGGCCGCTGCCCCATCGCGTGCTCCTTGGCGGCGTTGATGTAATCGGCATGCAGCGGCGAATAGGGAAAGCGGTGCCCCGCCCCGGCCATCCGCATCACATAATCGATGAACGCTGCCGACCAGGCGTAATTGCCATCCTGGCTGGCCGGGAAAACCTGGCCGTTCTGATCGTGCATGCCGGTCAGGCCCTGGTCCTTCGCGCCCATCGGCAGGCCGAGCCACCAGTATTCCCCGACCCGCTGCCACAGCCCTTCGGAGCGCTCGGCGTCGTAGGGCAGCTCCTGATGCGGATAGACGACCGCCGAGCCGAACGCCCGCCATTCGCGCAAGGCGATCTGCACCGCCGCGGCGCGCGAGAAGGGCTGGTAGGGCCAGCGGGCAAAGGGCGGGATCTGGGCGTCGTCGGGCTGGGCGCTCGGCCTGGCAGCCGGTGGCGGGCCGGGCGCGCACGCCGCCAGCGCCAGCGCGAGCGTCAGCCCGAGAAAACCAAACAACCGCGTCAGCAAGGTCGGCAATCCCACCCCGATCCGAGCAACGCGGTCCGCCCCGCGCGTGGCGTTTCTATAGCGGTCAAAAATCGTAGAGTCGCGCCGGATTCTCGGTGAGAATCTTGCGGCGGATCGCCGCGTTCGGGGCCCACAATGGCAGCTGGTTCAGCGCCAGCCCGTCATCGATGTCGTAGAACGGCGCGATTTCGTCGAGCGTCGCGCCGGAAGGCGCGGCATGCGGGTGCGGCCAATCGGTGCCCCACACGATCCTGTCGGGGTTGGCGGCGATCAATGCCCGCGCCAGCGGGGCCACGTCATCGTAGGCGGGCGCCTTGTCGGAGCTGCGATAGGCGGCCGAGACCTTGACATAGGCGTGGCCGGCGGCGACCAGCGCCAGCAATGCGGCGAAGCCCGGCTGGTCGACGCCGCCCGCTGCCGGCGCGCCGCCGAAATGGTCGAACACGATCGGTACGCCGAGGCGCGGCACCTCGTCCCGCAATGCCGCGATCACGGAAAGCTCGGTGTAGACCTGGACGTGCCAGCCGCGTGGCGCGACGCGCGCCACGACTGCGGCGAGGTCGCGGCGTGCCTGCGACGGGTCGGATTGCCCCGCCGTCGCGAGATTGACCCGCACGCCGCGGATCCCGGCCCGGTGCATGTCGTCGAGCGCGGCAGGCGTCGTCGCCGCGTCGATGACCGCGACCCCGCGGGCGCGGGGCCCAAGCCGGCGCATGCCGTCGAGCGTGCAGGAATTGTCGCTGCCGTAGACGCTCGGCTGAACGATGACGACGCGCGACAGATGCAGGGCCTGTTGCAAGGCCAGGAGCTCGGCCGCGCTCGCCGGCGGCGGCGTATAGCCGCGCCGTGCGGCGAAGGCAAACTCCGCCGCGCTGCCGAAGACATGGACATGGCAATCGCACGCATCGGCAGGCAGCGCGAAGGCCGGCGCGGTGTTGGGCTGCGAGGCCGTTAGCGTCCGGCGGTGCGCGTCGGGCGTCGATCCCCCCTCGTCTCCGCGCGCTGCGGCGGCGTGCCGGCGCGGCACGCGCCGATGGGGCGCCGGCGCAAGGGCCGCCGCCGGTGCTGCGACGGCCATCGTCGCGGCGGAGCCTTCGAGACGGCTGCGCTTCAACGAGCGGCTGCGCGCGCCCTCGCCGTCATGGCGCACCGCAGCCTCCGACCGCCACAGCGCGATGCCGCCGGTCAGTCCGTCGCTGTTGGGGACGATCGTCACATCGGACGGCAGGGCCGAGTCGATCTTCTTGGCGTTGCCGCCGCCGATATAGAGATGATCGAAATTGACCAGATGGCGCAGGATGTCGATGACCCGCGCGACCCGCTTGTTCCACTTCTTCCTGCCGGCTTTTTCCAGGGCCGCCTTGCCGAGGTATTCGTCATAGGTCTTGTTGCCGTGCACCGGGTGATGGGCCAGCTCGAGATGCGGCATGACCTGGCCGTTGCGGAAGATCGCGGTGCCGGCCCCGGTGCCGAGAGTCAGCACCATTTCGACCCCTTCGCCCTGGATCGCGCCGAAACCCTGCACATCGGCATCGTTCATGACCCGCACCGGCTTCTTCCAGCGCTCGGCGAGCGCGGTCTGCAGATCGAAGCCGGCCCACAGCTCGGTCCCGAGGTTGGGTGCGGTCAACACGCGCCCGTCGCGCACCGCGCCGGGAAACCCGACCGAGGCCCGGTCGAACGCGCCAAGCCGGGCAGCCGCGGCGTCGACCGCGGCAGCCAGCGTTTCCGGAGCAACCGGCGGCGGCGGCGTCGGCAGGCGAAGACGCTTTCCGATCAACTGTCCGGCGCCGTCGAGCAAGGCGAGCTTGATGCCTGTCCCGCCGATATCGACGGCAAGCGTGCGACCTTCGTCCATGGCGGGCCTCCCGGGTCCGAGCGCAGCCGGGAGACGATAGCGCAGGCCGCATGCTGCGGCCATTCTGTCTATGGAGCCGCCGACCGATCGCCCCATTTTGTCTGCTATGATTGCTTGTCATCGAGGTCGAGCGGAGACGTGATGCGGATCGGCGCCATCCTCGGCAGATTGATGATGGTCCTGATGGCGCCGCTTGCCATCGCCGCGCCGCGGGCATATGCCGCGGGGCCGATCGCACCGGTCAATCCGGTGGCGGCGCGGCTCGTCCCCGAGGCCGGTTCGGTCGTGCCCGGCGGGACGCTGTGGGTCGACCTCCATCTCGATATCATACCGGGCTGGCACACCTACTGGCGCAACCCCGGCGATAGCGGCCTGCCGACCGAGATCGCCTGGCAGCTGCCGGCGGGCTTCACCGCCGGCGACGCGCTCTGGCCGGTGCCGGAGCGCTTTGTCGTCGGCGACATCGGCAATTACGGCTATCGCGGCACGGCCGATCTCCTGGTGCCGATCGCCGCGCCGGCGGGGCTCCAGCGCGGCGGCATCGTGCATCTCGCAGCCAATGCCTCATGGCTTGTCTGCTCCGACATCTGCATTCCCGGCGAGGCAAAGCTGGCGCTCGACCTGCCGGTCGGCGCCGCCCCCCCGGCTGCCGATCCGTCGGCGGCGGCGCTGTTTGCCGCGGTGCGCGACCGCCTGCCAAAGCCGGCCGGATTCAAGACCCGTTTCGTGGCGTCGGCAAAGAACCTGCAGCTGTTGGTCCCGGCCGCGGCATTTGCCGGCATTGCCAGGCCGACCCTGTCGTTCTTCCCGCTCGACGGCAATGTCGTCGATGCCGCGGCCGAGCCGAAACAGGAGCTGCGTGCGGACGGCCTCGCTCTGGTCCTCACGCGGGCAGGCGGCCCCACGGCACGCCTGCCGGCGACGCTCGACGGGGTGCTGGTGCTGCACGGCGCCGGCGACGGCGCCCGGGGCGCTTCAGGCCGGGAATATGCGATTGCCGCCGCCCGCGCCGCGGCGCCGCCGCCCGCCGGCGCGGCCGGAATCCGGTGGTGGCAGGCGCTGCTGCTGGCATTTCTCGGCGGCATGATCCTCAACCTGATGCCGTGCGTCTTCCCGGTGCTGTCCTTGAAGGTGCTCGGCCTCGCCGTGTCGGTGCACCGCGCCGAGGAACGGCGCCACGGCATCGCCTATGCGGCGGGCGTGATCCTCAGCTTCGCGCTGCTCGGCAGCGTGCTGCTGGCGCTGCGCGCCGGCGGCGCCGCGATCGGCTGGGGCTTTCAACTGCAATCGCCGGTGGTCGTCGGGCTGCTCGCCTACCTGTTGTTGGCGATGGGGCTGAGCCTGTCGGGGGTCGCCGATTTCGGCGTCGGACTCGGCGGCATCGGCAGCCGTTTTGCCGGTCGCGCGGGGCTTCTCGGGGCCTTTGCCACCGGGGTCCTGGCAACGCTCGTCGCCACCCCCTGCACCGCCCCCTTCATGGGTGCGGCGCTCGGCTATGCGCTGCTCGCCCCGGCCCCGGTCGCACTCGCCACATTCATCGCCGTCGGCGTTGGGCTTGCCCTGCCGATCGTGCTGATGACCGCGGTGCCCGGGCTCGCCCGGCGGCTGCCGCGGCCGGGCGTATGGATGATCTGGTTCAAGCAGACTGCTGGCCTTTCCGCTCTACGGCACGGTCGCCTGGCTGATCTGGGTGCTGATCCAGGAGGTCGGGCCGGGCGGCGCGTTTGCGGCGCTGCTCGGGCTCGTCGCCGTCGGCTTTGCGGTATGGATTTACGGCTGCACCCGGTCCGCCGAGACGGCGGCACGCCATCTCGGCAGCGGCCTTGCAGCGGCCGGGCTTGCTGCGGCCGTGATCCTGGCGGCAATGCTCGCGCCCGGCGTGCGGCCGGGCGAGACCGCCGCCGCGCGCGACGGCCTCGGCTATGAGACGTTCAGCACGGCCCGGCTCGACCGGCTCGAAGCCGAGCATCAGCCGGTTTTCGTCAATCTGACCGCTGCATGGTGCATCACCTGTCTGGTCAACGAGCACACCGCCCTCGACAGCGAGGCGGTGCGCCGCGCCTTCTCCGAGCGCCATATCGTCGCGCTGAAAGGCGACTGGACGCGGCGCGATCCCGGCATCGCCGCCTTCCTGCAGCAATTCGGACGCAGCGGCGTGCCGCTCTATCTGCTGTACGACAAGACCGGCACGCCGACGGTCCTGCCGCAGATCCTGACCGAGACGAGCGTGCTCGCAGCGCTGGGCAAGATCTGAAAAACGCGCGCTATCGCGCCGGTCGAACAGCGCAGCCCTTGCGGTGGCGCCCGCGGATGCTCCATTCTGCGCGCGAGCATTCTGCGTTGCTCGAACCGCGGCGCCGGCTCCAGGAAACGCGAGCGGGACCATGATCAAAGATATCGCCGTCGAAGAAATCCTGGCCGCCTGCGGCGACGCCAGAACGCTGACGCTGAAACCGGGCGAGATCCTGTTTCGCGAGGGCGACGACGCCCATTCGATGTATGTCGTGAAACAGGGGACGCTGCGCATTCTGAGCGGCAGCACGATCCTCGAAACGGTGCGCGACGGCGGCCTGGTCGGCGAGATGGCGATCATCGAGGAGCACATGCCGCGCAGCGCGACGGTGATCGCCGGCACCTATTGCGAACTGGTCGAAATCGACGTGCCGCGCTTTCTCGCGCTGGTGGCCGACACGCCGGCCTTTTCGATCACCGTCCTGCGCGTCATCTCGCGCCGGCTGCGGGTGATGAACCGGCGCTACCGCGACAGCACCCGCCATCTGTAGGGTGGGCTGAGCAAGCGCGAAGCCCACCACCGGCAAATTCGATGGGCTTCCCCGGCTTTCGCCGGGGTCAACCCATCCTACGCAATCGAAGCCCCGGCTCAGCGCTCGATCGCCTGGGTCACCGCGCCGCCGGTCGCGGTGCGCCCGCCATCGACGACGTATTGCCCCCCGGTGGTGTTGCTGGCGAGATCGGAACACAGGAAGAGGACCATGTTGGCGATCTCCTCGGCGGTCGTATAGCGCCCGGTCGGCATCGCCGCCTGGTAGCGCCGCGCGACGCTCGCCGGGTCGCCCGGGCTGATCTGCTGTTCCAACGAATGGATCATGCGGGTGTCGACCGGGCCGGGACACACCGCGTTGACCCGCACGCCGTCGCGCGCGACCTCGCCGGCGGCGGTCTTGGTCAGCCCGATCACGGCGTGCTTGGAGGCGACATAGGCCGGCATGCCCGGGGTGGCGACAAGCCCGGCGACCGAGGCGGTATTGACGACCGCCCCCGATTTCTGCGCGATCATGACCGGCAGCACATGGCGCAGCCCGAGGAAGACGCCCTTGACGTTGACCGCGATGACCTGGTCGAACACCGCCTCGTCATAGTCGGCGGTGTGCTTCCAGGTGCCCTCGATGCCGGCGTTGTTGAAGAAGCAGTCGATCCGGCCGTAGGCGTCGAGCGCGGCCTTGACGTAAGCCGCGACATCGGCCGATTTGGTCACGTCGGCGGCGACAAAGCAGCGCCTCGCCGCCCTGCTTGGCGGATGATCCCGGCGGTGGCTTCGCCCCCCGCCCGTCGCGGTCGACGGCGACGATCCTGGCGCCGCTGCGGGCGAAGGCGAGCGCGGCGGCGCGGCCGATGCCGTTCGCCGCGCCGGTGATCAGCGCGACCTTGCCGGTGAAGTCGAGATCCATGGCGTTTCTCCCTTCCACACACGCGTCACCCCCGCGAAGGCGGGGCTCCAGGGCAAGCGACGGAGCCTTGCCGCTCCTGGATTCCCGCTTGCGCGGGAATGACGTGTTTTCTATTGCTTCCCGAGCCGCCGCGCCCAGCCGGCGAGGTTGGCCATCAGGTCGCGGATCAGATTGCGCGCCACCTCGTCCATCAGGTTGCCCTCGGCGTCGAATTTGGTCTGCGCCTGGCCGATCAGCACCTCGGGCTTGTTGAGCGGGTGCATGTCGAGAAAGACGCAGCTGCGCCGCAGATCGTACTGGGCGCGGGCGCTGCCGGCCATGCCGGCGGCGGCGCCGATGATCGCGCAGGGCTTGCCGGCGAAGGGCTGATCGGGCGGGCGCGAGGCCCAGTCGATCGCGTTCTTCAAGACGCCCGACATCGAATAATTGTATTCGGGGCAGGCGAAGATCAGCGCATCGCAGCGGCGATCTGCTGCCGCAGGGTCTCGACCGGCGGCGGGAAACCCTGCGCCCGGACATCCTCGTTGTAGGGCGGGATCTGCGAAATGTCCGCGACCGCGACAGTCATGCCGGCCGGCTTCAGCGCGATCGCGGCGCGCAACGCCGCCATGTTGAAAGAGGCCCGGCGCAGGCTGCCGCAGATGCCGAGTACCGAGATGCTGCCCGCCTCGCTCATACTGGTCCTCCGATGGCCGATGCCTGCCGCCGCCAACCCCTTATCGCAGCGCCGGCGCGCCGACAAGGTTCATGGCGCGAGGCGCTGCCGAAACGCCGCCGCTGGGCGCGCGCCGGCGCAGCGGGCATGATGGCGAGGTCATGGACGGCCCCCAGGCTCTCGACCTCCTCCTGTTCAGCGCCGCAACTTTTGCCGCCGCCTTTGTCGTCGGCCTCGCCGGTTTTGCCTTCGGCGTCATCGCCGCCGCGGTGTGGCTGCACTTTCTGGCCCCGGCGCAGACCGCGGCGCTGATCGTCGCCTATGGGCTGATCGTGCAGGGCAGCGCGGTCTGGCGGCTGCGCCGGGCGATCAACCTGGCGCGGCTGATGCCGTTCCTCGCCGGCGGCGCGATCGGCGTGCCGATCGGCGGCGAAGCGCTGCGCTGGGCCGCGCCGGCGAGCCTGCGCCTGGCGATCGGCGCGATCCTCGTCGTGGTCGGCCTGTACGGCCTGGCCCGGCCAAGGCCCGCCGCCGGGGCCGCCGGGGCCGGCCGGATCGCCGACGGCGCGATCGGCGTGGTCAACGGCGTGATCGGCGGCGCCACCGGGCTCGCCGGCATCGCCGCGGTGATCTGGTGCGGCCTGCGCGGCTGGACCCCGGCCGAGCAGCGCGCGGTGTTTCAGCCGAGCGCGGTCGCCGTGCTGGCGATGACCGGGCTGTGGCTCGGCGGCACCGGCATGATCGGCGCCGACACGCGATGGCTGTTCGTGATCGGCCTGCCTTCCCTCGCGCTCGGGATCTGGGCCGGGCTCAAAGCCTTCGGCCATCTCGACGACGCCGCCTTCCGCCGCATCGTGCTCGTGCTGCTGCTGCTGTCCGGGCTGAGCCTCGTCATCCTCGGGCGGTAGGGCCGGCGGTCCGGACTTGCGCGGGTGGCCGACAACCGCGACGTGAGCGCTTTCGCCGCCAGCACGCCGCGCGCAAGATGGGCGCCATTACCGTTCAGGGCAGGGGCCGGCGAGATGGCGCGTGCGGACATTTTTCATCCCGATTTCGCGCCGGTGCCCTACTGGTGGGAGGCGTATAGGCCGGAAACGGGGGAGCTGGTCGAGGTGCCGCGCGAGGCGCGGGTCGCGATCGTCGGCGGCGGCTATGCCGGGCTCGCTGCGGCATTGGA
The DNA here is from genome assembly GCA_963789255.1 of uncultured Alphaproteobacteria bacterium. Lineage (GTDB taxonomy): Bacteria > Pseudomonadota > Alphaproteobacteria > ATCC43930 > CGMCC-115725 > DATARH01. The sequence goes on from CAWBJW010000002.1 coordinate 1,985,691, forward strand.
ATTTGCCAAGCACGGCATCGATGCGGTCGTCCTCGAACGGGGGGCGCCCGGGGTCGGCGCCAGCACAAGGAACGGCGGCGCGGTCAGCGGCGGGGTCAATATCGGCAAGAGTTTTTCCGGGCGCGCGGCGCAGGTCGATGCCGGGCGCGCCCGCCGCCTGCTGGCGGACGGCGCCGACGCCTTCGCGCTGATCGAGCGGCTGATCGCGGAGGAGGCGATCGAGTGCTTCTGGCAGAAGCGCGGGCGGTTTGTCGGCGCCTGGACACAGGATCATTTCGCCACCCAGCAGAAACGGCTCGCCAGCCTCAACGACGATGCGCAGTCCGGCGCGTACATGGTGCCGCGCGAACGCCAGCGGGAAGAAATCGCCAGCGATTATTACTACGGCGGCATGGTCGTCGAGCGCTCGGCGAGCCTGCACCCGGCGCTCTATTACAAGGGCCTCGTCGATGCCTGCCGGCGCCGCGGCGTCGCGATTTGCGCCGAGGCCGGGGTCGAGAAGATCGCCCCAGGCACCTCAACGAACGGCGCCTTCTGGCGGGTCGAGACCGGCCGCGGCACGGTCATGGCCGGCGACGTGGTGATCGCCACCAACGGCTATACCGGCAGCCTGACCCCGGCGTTGCGCCGCCGCATCGTGCCGATCGCCAGCCACATCATCGCGACCGAGCCGCTGCGCGCCGGATCTGGCCGGGTCGCTGATCCCGAAACGGCGCAGCATCTCCGATACCAAGCGCGTGCTCTGCTACTACCGCATGTCGCCCGACGGCACGCGTATGGTGTTCGGCGGCCGCGCGCGGTTCACCCCGGCCGATCCGATGCTGTGCGCCCGGGTGCTCCACGGCTACATGACCGAGCGCTTTCCGCAGCTGAAGGGCGCCCAGGTGACCCACAGCTGGACCGGCAACACCGCCTTCACCCTCGACGCCTTGCCGCATATGGGCGAGGAGGGCGGGCTCCATTACTGCCTCGGCTGCAACGGCAGCGGGGTCGCGATGATGACCTATCTGGGAACCCAGACCGCGCGCCGGATCGCGCGGGTTGGCGAACAGGCCCTGCGCCTTCGACGGCGGCGAATTTCCCGACCACAAGCTCTATAACGGCAACCCGTGGTTCCTGCCGCTCATCGGCGGCTATTACCGGATGCGCGACCGGCTCGATCGCCTGCTCGCCTGAATGGGGCCGGATGCGCTATTGTCGCGGCCGATCCTTACGAGGGAGGACGGAGATGGAATTCGCATCGTTCAAATCGTCGCTCGCTGGTGCCGCGCCGCCGGCCGGCACCAGCGGCGCGCTGCAGGCGCTGTGGTGGCAGGCCAAGGGCGACTGGCACCAGGGCCATCGCTGCGCCCAGGCGCAGGCCGACGAGAAGGGCGCCTGGGCGCATGCCTACCTGCACCGGGTCGAGGGCGACGCGATGAATGCCGGCGGCTGGTACAAGCGCGCCGGCAAGACCGCACCGAGCGGCCCGCTCGACCAGGAGTGGGAAGAGATCGCCCGGGCGCTGCTGGGGTAGCAGCAGGGGGCGGGACGCCCGCGGTCCAGGCTACTCCGCGGCGGCGCGCTCGTATTTCTTGGCCGGCGTGTTGATCGGCTCCGACAGCGGGGCGGCGCCGAACGAGGCGGCGATGCGCTCGGGCGGCGGGTCGCGGTAGAGCGTCGTGCGCTGGCGCGGCGTGCGGCCCAGCGAGCGGATCAGCCCCTCCATGTCTTCGGGCGGCATCTCCTGGCCGAAGCTGGCGCCGGCGGCGCGCGAGATGCTTTCGTTCATCAGCGTGCCGCCGAGGTCGTTGCAGCCGGCGTTGAGGCAGGCAGCCGCACCCTCCGGCCCGAGCTTGACCCAGGAGCACTGGATGTTGGGGATCACCGGGTTGAGCGCCAGTCGCGCCACCGCGTGCATCAGCACCGCCTCGCGCCAGGTCGGCCCGAGCCGCGAGCGGCCCTTCAGCGAAATCGGCGTCTCCATCGGCACGAACGGCAGCGGCACGAATTCGGTGAAGCCGCCGGTCTTCTCCTGCAGCGCGCGGATGCGCAACAGATGCCGCGCCCAATGTTCGTAGCGCTCGACATGGCCGTACATGATCGTGACCGTCGCTGCGCAGCCCGACATCGTGCGCCGCCTCCATGACCTCGAGCCATTCGGCGGTCTTGACCTTGTCCGGGCAGATGATCGCGCGCACCTCGTCGTCGAGGATTTCGGCGGCGGTGCCGGGCAGTGAGCCGAGCCCGGCTTCGCGCAATTCGCCGAGGAAATCGGGAAGCGTGCGGCCCAGCGTCTTCGCGCCCTGCCACACTTCGAGCGGCGAGAAGGCGTGGACATGGATGCCCGGCACCGCCTCCTTGATCGCATGGCAGACCGAAAGATAGGTGGCGCCGGTATATTCGGGGTGGATGCCGCCTTGCAGGCACACTTCGGTGGCGCCGCGCTCCCAGGCTTCCTCGACGCGGCGGACGATCTCGTCCATATCGAGGTTGTAGGGCCGGCCGCGCAGGTTCTCGCTGAGCTTGCCCTTCGAGAAGGCGCAGAACTGGCAGCGGAAATAGCAGATGTTGGTGTAGTTGATGTTGCGGGTGACGACATAGGTGACCGTGTCGCCCGAGACCTGGCGGCGCAGCCGGTCGGCGGCCTCGCACACCGCGGCGAACTCGTCGCCGCGCGCCGCGAACAGGCGAACGATGTCGGTTTCGGCAAGCGTTTCGCCGGCGCGTCGCGCGGTCGAGGATATTGCGGCTTCAGACCGCTCACCCGTCCTGCGCGCTTCGCGCTCGGCCACCCGTCTCCCGCGCCGCGGCGCTGGGTCTGGCGGCGGCGTGCCGGCGCCGGGGATCCAGGGGTCGGTGCGCGCCAGGCCTTGCGCGTCGACCGCGCGCAATACCGGCGTGCGCAGTCCGGGATCGAGCCAGCGCGCCGGGTCCTGCGCGTAGGCCGGGTAGATCGCGAGCCGCTCGACGAGCAGCTTGCCGGCCGCGGCGGTGCGCCGCGCGAGGAGATCGAGGGCCGGCCACGGCGCTTCGGGGTTGACGTGGTCGGGGGTCACCGGCGACACCCCGCCCCAATCGTTGATCCCGGCCGCGACCATCGCTTCGAGCGCGTCCGGCATCAGGTTGGGCGGCGCCTGGATGTTCATCGTCGAGGCCCGAAGATCAACCGGGCGATTGCGATCGTCCACAGATGGTCGGCGCGGTCGGGTTCGGCCGCCGATGCCATGCGGGTCCGCGGCTTGGCGCGGAAATTCTGGATGATGATTTCCTGGATGTGCCCGTAGCGATCATTGAGATCGCGCAACGCCAGCAGCGATTCGATGCGCTCCAGCCGGGTCTCGCCGATGCCGATGAGGATGCCCGAGGTGAACGGCACTGCCGCTTCGCCCGATGCCGCGATCGAGGCCAGCCGCCGCGCCGGCATCTTGTCGGGCGAGCCGAAATGCGGTCCGCCGCGCGCGGCTGAGCCGCTCGGCCGCGCTTTCCAGCATGATCCCCTGCGACACCGAAACGGCGCGCAATGTCTCGATTTCGGCGCGGGTCATCACGCCGGGATTGAGGTGCGGCAGCAGCCCCGTTTCCTTCAGCACCAGCGCGGCCATCTCGGCGAGATAGGCGAGCGTCGTGGCATGGCCGAGCCGCGCCGAGCGCCTCGCGCGCCGCGCGGTAGCGCAGTTCGGGCTTGTCGCCCAGCGTGAACAGCGCCTCCTTGCAGCCGGCGCGCGGCACCGGCACGGGCGATCGCCAGCACCTGCTCGGCCTCCAGATAGGCCGCGCTCGCCGCGCCGCGGCGGATGCGCGAAGGTGCAGTAATGGCACACGTCGCGGCACAGCTGCGTCAGCGGAATGAACACCTTCTTCGAATAGGAGATGAGCGGCGCCATGCCCCCGGTCGCGCAAGGCGGCGGCGACCGGCATCAGCGCCGCCAGGTCGTGCGTATCGGCAAGCGCCAGCGCCTCGTCGGCGCGAGAGCCGCGCGCCAGAAGCGGCGCGGTCGAGAATTGCCGTCAATGTCACCAAATCACCCTCCGGGCCGCAGGCGGCCGCGTTCTTCCGACAGGATGGAATCCCGCTTGCGGGGGCATCGCGGCACGATTTTCGTTTCGTCTCCTACACTCGCCGCCGTCCGGTGCCGGTCGATGCAAGTGCGGTTTCGTTTTGCGCGAGCCACAGGCCCGCTCGTGTGCGCGATCCGAGGCCTGCAAGATGGGCGAGATCGGCGGGATTGTCGATATCCAACGCGATTTTGGGCAGGTGCAATACCGTGGGTGCAATGCCGCACGCCTCGGCAGCGGCGAGATGCGGGAAGAAACTGTCGTTGCCAAAGCGCAACGGCACCGCGTCGGGCGGCGAGAGGAGGATCGCGTTCGAGCCGCGCTCGTCATGCGAGGGGGCGATCGTGAAGGACGGCGCCGGGCGGTGCGCCGCGATCAGCTGGCCGATCTCCGCGGCGGTCACCAGCGGGATGTCGCCGGGCAGGGTCAGCATGCCGGCGCGCCGCTCGGCCCTCAGTCGCCGCGCCGCCGCCATGACCGCGCCGGTATGGCCCTCGCCCGCGCCTTCGGCCGTGCATTCCGCGCCGTAACGGGTCGCGAGCGCGATCGCCCCCGGATCGGTCGTGACGACGAGCCGGCCGGCGAGGCCGCGCGCTCCGGCCAAGGCCGCCAGCACGTCCTCCAGCATCGCCAGCGCCAGTCTCTGCCGCAGCCCGGCCGGCACCTCCGAGGCAAGGCGCTGCTTGGCGGCAGCGGTGTCCTTGACCGGGACAACCGCCCAGATTCCTCCGCTGCTCGTCATTTCTTGATCCGCCCGGCGGCGGCGATGACGGTGCGCGCCAGCGCCTCGCGGTCGGCGAGGCTCTGCATCAGCGTATGGGTCAACACCACCGGCATATCGAGCCCGGCGACCGCCGCGGCATCTGCCTCGTCGGCGATATAGAGGTCGAGGACATCGCGGTAATGCCGCGCCACCGCCGCGGCGTTGACCGGCAATCCCAGTTCTTCCATCATCTTGGCGGTCGGCCCCTTGACCGTCTGGCCGGCGATGATCGGCGACACCGCGACGACCGGCGCCGGGCAGTCGCGCAACGCGGCGCGCACGCCGGGCAGGGCGAGGATCGGGTCGATGCTGATGAACGGGTTCGACGGGCAGAGCACCACGGACCGCAGAAGCGGATCGGCGAGCGCCGCGAGAAAATCGGGGTGCGGGCGCGCGGTTTCGATGCCGGCGAAGGCGATTTTCTCCACCACCGGGGCGCAGCCCAGCCGGACGAAATAGTCCTGGAAATCGAGCCAGCCGTCTGGGATGCGCAGACGCGTCCGCACCGGGTCGTCCGACATCGGCAACAGTTTCGCAGCGATGCCGAGGCGGCGGCGGAAATCGTCGGTAATCGCCGAGAGACTCTCGCCGGCGGTGAGACGCCGGGTACGTTCGACATGGGTCGCGAGGTCACCGTCGCCGAGGCGGAACCAGGTCGCGCCGCCCAATGCTTCGAGCGCGGCCATGAACGTCCAGGTTTCGCCGCGCCTTCCCCAGCCAAGTTTGGGGTTGTCCTGTCCCGATAGCGTGTAGAGCAGCGTGTCGAGATCGGGCGAGATCGCGAGGCCCAGATGCTCGAAATCATCGCCGGTATTGGCGACGATGGTCAGCGTGTCGGGCGCCAGGATGCGGTAGAGCCCGAGCGCCAGCTTGGCGCCGCCGACCCCGCCCGACAGCGCCAGCACAAATCCGGCGTCACGGCTCATCGGAAGAGATCGTGCTCGGGCGGGCGAACGAGCGCGGCGCCGGGCGCGTCCGGCGCCGACCAGGCGAGGCCGCGCACCAGGACGATCGGCGTCGCCTCGTCGGCCTGGCCCTGGACCAGCGAGGCGGCGGCAGCGATCTCGTCGGCAAAGCCGGTTTCGGTCACTTCGAGCTTGCGCCCGAACAGGTCGGGATGGCCGCGCCAGTCGATCACCGCCGGCAGGCCGGCGGCGCCAAGCGCGATGCCGACCGTGCCGCGGCGAAACGGCCGGCCAAAGCTGTCGCTGATGATGACCGCGATGCGCCTGCCGCTGCGTTCTGCGAGTTGCGCCCGCAATGCCTCGGCCGAGCCGTCGGGATCGACCGGCAACAGCAAGACGCGCTCGGTGCCGTCATCGGGCGCGACGTTGGAGTGATCGATCCCGGCATTGGCCATCACGTAGCCGAGCCGGTGCTCGGCGATCATCAGGTTCGGCCGGTGCCGCACGATGCGGCGCGACTCCGACAGGATGACCTCAACCAGCCGCGGGTCTTTCTCGACCTCGGCGGCGAGCGCGATGGCGCGAGGGCGAGGGCTCGACGGTCGCGACGTCGACGATCCTGCTCCTCGGCCTTGGAGACGATCTTCTGAGCGACGACCAGCACATCGCCGTCTGCGGGAGGAGCCCCGTCGCGGCATAGGCGGCAAGCGCGATCGCGCCGAGGTCGTCGCCGGGCTTGACCAGCGGCACGCCCTTCAGGCCGGTGATGGTCAGTTGCGTGGACATGAAGCAGCAACGGCTAAGCCGTCACCCCCGCGAACGCGGGGGTCCGGGGCGGCCGGCGGGACCTGGCCCGCGGATTCCCGCGTGCGCGGGAATGACGATAAAACTGTTGACACGACTCACCCGAAGGCCTTGCGCAGGCGCGGCAGGACCTCTTCGGCGTAGAGCTTCAGAAAGCGCGGCTGGTCGGGGCCGGGGGCATGGAAGACGAGGTGGCGGAAGCCCAATTCGACATAGGGCCGGATCTTTTCGACCTGTTCGTCGGGATCGCTCGACACGATCCACCGGCTGGCCGCGCGGTCGAGCGGCAAGGCGTCGGCGAGGCGCTCCATCTCGACCGGGTCCTCGACCCCCATCTTCTCCTCGGGCGACAGCGCGAGTGCCGCCCAATGCCGGGTCAACTCCTTGGCCTCTTTGGCGTCGCTGTCGAACGACACCTTGACCTCGATCATCCGCTCGATTTCGGACGAGTTGCGGCTGGCCCGGGCGGCCCCTTCCTCAACCTTGCCCGTCAGATCGATGTAGAGCTGCGGGTTCTTGCCGCTGGTGCAGATGAACCCCTCGGCGAGATAGCCCGGCCATCGCCGCCGCCAGCGGGCCCGACGCGGCGACCCAGATCGGCACCTTGTCGTTTCGGCTTGTCGTAGATCGTCGCGCTTTCGGTGCGGTAGAACTGGCCCTCGAAGCTGACCCGGTCCTCGGTCCACAATTTGTTGATCAGATTGATCGCCTCGCGCAGCCGGTCGCGGCGCTCCTTGGCGCCCGGCCAGACGATGCCGCTCGACGGCACCTCGTTCAGACTCTCGCCGGTGCCGACGCCGAGCACGACGCGTCCGGGGAACATCGAGCCGAGCGTGCCGAAGGCCTGCGCCACGACCGACGGATGATAGCGGAAGGTCGGGGTCAGGACGCTGGTGCCGATCACCGCCCGTCGCGTGCGGGCACCGAGCGCGCCGAGCCAGACGAGCGCCGACGGCGCATGCCCGTCGGTATGCTTCCACGGCTGGAAATGGTCGCTGACAAAAATCGAGTCGAAGCCGACCTCTTCGGCCAGGCACGAGAAATCGAGCAGATCGCGCGGACCGAATTGCTCAGCCGAGGCCTTGTATCCGAATTTCAGCACCGGTCGCTCCTACAGAAGGATTTACCACGGAGGGGCGAGACACAGAGAAGCAAGTTGGACCGCGGGCCTCTGGCCCGCCTGCGGGCGGGACGCCCGCGGTCCCTATGGTCTCTCGCTGCGTCGCGGCCTCATTGTGAAATCATACTTTCGCCAGCACGTCCTCGCGGAAGCGCCGCATGTTGGCGAGCACCGCGTCGGCCGTGTCGCCGCCGAAGCTGAAATCGACCGCGATGACGCCGAGGTCGCGCAATGCCCGCAGATCGGCCGCGATCGCCGCATTGTTGCCCGAGCCGAGCCGGCGGTCGCCGTTGTCGGCGCGCTCGGGGATCGCCGCGCCGAATTGCGAGAAGCGGTAGGCGAGGCCGACCGCGCTCTCCGGGCGCCCGGCATTCGCGGGTCAGCTTGCGCAGGCGCTCGATGCCGCCTTCGAAGCGTTTCAGCGTGTCGAGGCGGAATTTCGGGTTGGTGCCGATCGGGTACCACGCGTCGCCGAGCTTGGCGGTGCGCCGCAGGGCCGGGCCGCTCTCGCCGCCGACCCAGATCGGGATCCGCTGCTGCACCGGGTGCGGCTGAAAGAAGATGTTGGAGAACCTGGCGTACTTGCCGCTGAAGCTCGGGTTTTCGTTGGTCCACAACTCGCGGCAGGCGAGGATCGTCTCGTCGGTGACGGCGCCGCGTTCGGCGAACGGCTCGGTGCCGATCGCCTCGAACTCCTCCTGGCACCAGCCGACGCCGATGCCCCAGGTCAGGCGGCCTTCCGACAGCACATCGATCGTTGCCAGGATCTTGGCGGTCAGCACCGGCGGGCGGTGCGGCACGACGGTGACCGAGGTGACGAGGCGCAGCTTCGAGGTCTTGGCGGCGACAAACGCCACGGCGGTCAGCTGCTCGTGCCGGTCGCCGCCGGCGCGGCCGGGAAACTCGCCGGTGTCGGAATAGGGGTACTTCGCCTCCAGCTCGCGCGGGATCGCGACATGGTCCGATATCGTGCAATAGTCGTAGCCCATCGCCTCGCCGCCGCTGGCGATATGGGCGAGGTCGCGCGGCCCCGACAACGGCCCGCTGACCGGCGCGCCAAACCCGAACTGCATCTCAGCCTCCCGCGAGGATTGGGTGTCTGCCCCAGCCTAGCAGGACAAACCGGATTTGGCCCGTTTCATGTGGTCCCGGAACCGTAGGATACGAAATACGAACCGGCGCGGTCAGGCGAACAGCCGCTCTTTTTCGAGCCCCTTGTACATGTCGGCGACGAACTCGCCATAGCCGTTCCAGATCAGCGTCGGGACGCGCTCATTGGTGCCGAGCACGCGCTCGGTGGCCTGGCTCCAGCGCGGATGCGGCACGGCCGGGTTGACGTTCGCCCAGAACCCGTATTCGCTCGACTGCAGCGCTTCCCAGAACGTCATCGGCTGCTTGTCGGTGAATTCGAAACGGACGATCGACTTGACCGATTTGAACCCGTATTTCCACGGCACGGCGAGCCGGAGCGGCGCACCGTCCTGCTTCGGCACCGGCTTGCCGTACATGCCGGTGACCAGAAAGGCGAGTTCGTTCTTGGCCTCGGCCATCGTCAGGCCTTCGACATAGGGCCAGGGATAGAAGAAAGGCGCGCTGCCCCGGCGCCATCGCCGGGTCCATGAAGGTCGTCATTTTCAGGTATTTGGCCGAGCCGAGCGGCCGCGCGAAATCGACGAGCTTGGCCAGCGCGAAGCCGGTCCACGGCACCGCCATCGACCACGCCTCGACGCAGCGGTGGCGATAGAGCCGCTCTTCGAGGCCCATCTTGGCGACAAGATCGTCGAAGCCGATCGTCACCGGCTTTTCGACCATGCCGTCGATCTTGATCGTCCACGGCTCGATCTTGAGCGCCTGGGCGTCCTGCCAGATGTCCTTGTCCTCGCCAAACTCGTAGAAATTGTTGTAGGTCGTCGAATACTTCTCGGCGGTGATCGGCCGGTCGAGCACGTATTTCGCGTCGCGCCTGGCCGGGTAAAGCCCGGCCAAGGGGTCCGCCTCGGCCGCCAATGCCGGCGCCAGCCGGCCGAGACCGGCGGCCAGGCCAGTGGCGAAAATCGGTCCCGCCGCGAGGCCCTTCAAGAGCCGGCGGCGATCGTTGAACACCGCCTCGCTGGTCGCCGCGCTCTCGGCAAGCTCCCAGCCGCGCTTCTTGCGGATCAGCATTGGTCCTGCCTCCCTCGGATGCTGCGCTCGATGTAGGCGCGCCGGCGGCGGCCTTAAAGTCACGCTTTCGCGATCTCAGGGGTGACGGAAACCGGCGAATGGAGCACGGTACCATTCCAGATACCGTCGAAAAATTCAGGCTCTCGAAATCGTTGAGGTTTTTGAATCCTACAGCCACCATCGACCGATACGCACGGAGCCGCCAGATCGATCTCGCGCGCTCAATCGCTGACCGTGCGAAAGTTTATCTTGATGTTCGCTTCTGGATCATCGTTCGCGAGGTTGCTCGCGGCACTAAGACGGCACCCGCCGCTCGGAAGCTGCTTCACCTGCTCCGGCGTGGCGTCAGCCGAGGCACGCTCGTCTGTCCAATCAGCGAAAGCACCTTCATCGAAGTGATGAAGCAGGCAAATACGTCTACGCGAAGGATCGCGACGGCGCGCTTGATTGACGAGCTTATACCAAGTCCCTCCGAGCGCGACTCACGTAGGGGATTCCCAAGGCGAGGAGAATGTGATTCACCGTGGCAAACGAGAGGGGGTTTGCCATGGCGGCAGCGGTTCGCCTTCGGGAGGGTTACGACGCGGTAGGATTGCGCGATCTGGCGAAGCGGTCTGTGGATGCCGCTCAGACCCGACGCTTGTTGGCTCTGGCGGCGATCTATGACGGCGGATCTCGCACCGAGGCCGCCAAGATGGGTGGCGTCGGGCTGCAAACGGTGCGGGACTGGGTGTTGGCTTTCAACGCCGAGGGGCCGCCTGGCTTGGTGAACGGCAAGGCCCCGGGCAACGCGCCGCTGCTCACCGAAGCGCACCGGCAAGCGTTGCTGGAGATCGTCGAGAGCGGTCCGATCCCGGCGGTTCACGGCGTTGTCCGCTGGCGGCTGGTCGATCTGGCGCAATGGGTGTTCGAGGAATTCCGCATCTCGATCAGCAAGCAGACGCTGAGCCGCGAATTGCGCGCTCTGGGCTTGCGCAAGCTGTCGGCGCGACCCCGGCACCACGCCCAGGATGGCGAGGCCCTGGCGGCGTTCAAAAAAACTTCGCCGAGAGCCTCGACGTGATTGCCAAGCGCGACGCGGCCGGCAAGCCGATAGAGATCTGGTTTCAAGACGAGGCCCGGATCGGCCAGAAGAACAAGATCACCCGGCGATGGGCACGGCGCGGGACGCGGCCCTCGGCACCCCACGATCAGAGAACGCGCTCGACCTATATCTTCGGCGCGATCTGTCCGGCCAAGGGGACTGCCGCCGGCCTCATCCTGCCGCGCTGCAATACCGCCGCGATGGCGCTGCACCTGGCCGAAATCTCCCGAACGGTTACACCGGGCGCCCATGCCGTCCTGCTGCTCGATCAGGCCGGCTGGCACCTCTCCGCCAAGCTCGACATCCCCGACAACATCACCCTGATGCCGCTGCCCCCGAAGTCGCCGGAACTCAATCCGGTCGAAAACATCTGGCAGTACATGCGCGACAACTGGCTCTCCAACCGGGTCTTCCAGTCGTACGGCGACATCCTCGATCACTGCTGTCATGCCTGGAACAAGCTCGTTGACCGGCCATGGACTATCATGTCGATCGGCCTGCGCGATTGGGCCCATCGGTTCTAATCAGCGGGATTTGGTATTAGCTCGCTTCGACTACGCGCCGAAGGATGTGGTAAAGGCGACAATCGAGCGTCCGGAGCCTCCGATGGCGCACCCCATCGAGGACGTTGAGATGGAAGACAAAGCTGCTCCGTCTGAGGAGGAGCTTGCGGTCTTTTCATACGCTCGTGATCGCCTGTATTTCCTAGTCCGAAGTGAGACACTTTTCGATGAGGTCAAGAAGATCCAGTTCAGGAAATCGTCAGGAACATTCCGGGTGTTTTATGAACGGCCAACAGCAGGGGCGTTGTTCAATTTCAGAGAGGGTAAAGAGCATAAATACGCTTTGCGGTTTCCGCCCCTCGATGGCAAAGAGATTGCGATAGATAATCTGAACGATGCTGATGAGCCGCTATTGCAGGCTTTCACTCAGCGCGTTCGTGAACGCGGAATCGCCTTCGAGACCCCGGCCGTCCTCCGCACAATAACCGGCGGGCGGGTCGGAAAACCGTGACCGCACAGCCGCTGTTCACCCCGGCGCGAGCAACTCCGGCATGTGGCGGATGACGGTGCGCCGGCCGTGCTTCCAGACGGCGAGCGGCGGGCGGATCCCGGCGACCGCCTGCTCCGGCGTTGCCGCGTCGATGACCACGAGGTCGGCCGGGTTGCCGGGCACAAGGCCGTAATCCTTGAGGTTGAGGAGGCGCGCCGAGTGCCGGGTCAGCATCAGGAACAGGTCGCGCAGCTCTTCGGGCGCGGCGATCTGCAGCACATTCGCGTAGAGATTGGCCATGCGGATCAGCGAGCAGTCGCCGTACGGGGTTGCCGGGTTCAGGACGTTGTTGCTCGACAGCGAGCAGGTGACGCCGTTGGCGCTGAGGAGGTTGGCGTCGGCGACGCCGCGCACCACCGCATGGTCGCGCTCGCGCCCCATCAGATAGAGATCGGTCGCCGGCAATACCGTCACCGCGATCCCGGCATCGGCGAGGCGCCGCGCCAGGGCCGCGACCTCGGCCGGCGGCAGCAGAGACAGCTTGGCCATATGCCCGGCGACGACATGCCCGCCGCGGCGGTAGCGCTCGGTCAGGGCGAGGACCTGATGGATGTGCATCTGCTCGGGGCTGTCGCCGACATCGAGATGAAGGTCGAGATCGACGTCGAATTCGCGGGCGAGCGCGAAGATGCGTTCGAGCTGGGCCGAAGGGTCGCTGTCGTAGCGCGGCGCCGCGCCGAGCACCGGCGCGCCCTGTTTCAGCGCCGCGACGAGCAGTTCCTCGGTGCCGGGATAGTTGGTGAGGCCGTCCTGCGGGAAGACGCAGATCTCGATGTCGATCGCCCAGCGGTAATCGGCCGCGAGCGCGCGTATCGCATCGAAGCCGCGCAAGCCGATCGCGGGATCGATCTCGACCTGGGTGCGCATCCGGGTCGTGCCGTTGACCAGGCATTCGCGCAACGTCGCCTCGGCGCGCCGGTGCACGTCCTCGACCGTCATCGCCGGTTTCAGCGGCGCGACGGCAGTCACCGGATTGACCCGCCTTCCCGCCGGCGGCGCAACGCGGTCGATGATGCGCGACTTGTCGAGATGGATGTGGGTCTCGATCAGCCCGGCGCAGGCGAGCCGCCCGCCGGCGTCATAAATCTCTGCGGCGTCGCCCAGCTCCTTCCCGATCGCCGCGATCCTGCCGTCGGCAATGCCGATGTCGAGCGGGCTGTCGGCGAGGCGATCGATCAGCCGGGCGTTTCTGACGACGAGGTCCATGCCGCAAATTCTCCGGGGAGGTGGCAGCGGGGCTACCTGTGGCTGGCCCGGCGGTTGAATGCCGAGCTCGTCACGCTGGACCGCGATCTGGCGCGTGCCGCCGCCCTGTCGCGAACGGGTTAGCCTGGCGGCGCCCCGCAGCGACACGCCCCGACCCTACCACGCCGGCCGTGTCCCCCAGGCCAGAAAGCCGTCGTTCCTGAGGCCGGGCTTGCCGTAGCCGAGCGGGGCGCCGGCAAGGTTCAGGACATGGCCGCCGGCGGCTTCGAGCACCGCCTGGCCGGCGGCGGTGTCCCATTCCATCGTCGTGCCGAAGCGCGGGTAGAAATCGGCCTCGCCCGCGGCGAGCACGCCGAATTTGAGGGCGCTGCCGCATTTCTTGCGTTCGAGCACCGGCCGGCCCTGGAAAAACTCGGCGAGGCGGCGGCTGTTTTCGTGGCTGCGGCTATGGACGACAACGACCCCCTCCGATGCCGGCGCCCGCGCCCGGATCGGCTCGAAGGCGCCGCCGTCCCGCCGCCGCATCGCGGTGCCGGGGCCATGCGCGGAATAGGTCAGCCCGACGGCCGGGCCGTGCACGACGCCGAGCACCGGGCGTCCATCCTCAATGAGGCCGATCAGCACCGCGAACTCGCCGTTCTTCGCGACGAATTCCTTGGTCCCGTCGAGCGGATCGACCAGCCAGAACCGCGCAGCGGGCGACTCGAAGCCGGCCTCCGGCACGGTTTCCTCCGATACGACCGGGATGTCCGGGAAGGCCGCGGTCAACATCGCGACGATGACCCGCTCGGAGGCGAGATCGGCCTCGGTCACCGGCGTCTTGTCGTCCTTGTGTGTGACCTCGAACGGATCGGCATAAACGCGCATAACCGCCTCGCCGCCGGCGAGTGCGGCGCGCAGGGCAATGTCCAAGAGCGCGTCGTTCACGCCGTGCGTCCTTCGAGACGCGCCCTCCGGGCGCTCCTCAGGATCACGTAAGCTGTTGAGGCCATGTAAAAATCCTTCGTCATCCTGAGGAGCGGGCGCAGCCCGCGTCTCGAAGGACGCAGGATGCCATTGCGGCCATCGGTCACGCCGCCTTTGCCGCGGCAGCGTCGCGCAAGGCGCGCCACAATCGCTCGGGGGTCAACGGCATGTCGAGATGGTCGATGCCTGTTTCGGCGAGCGCGTCGACGACGGCGTTGACCAATGCCGGCGGAGCGCCGATCGCCCCGGCTTCGCCGGCGCCCTTGATGCCGAGCGGGTTGGTCAGGCAGGGCACGACATTCCAGGAAAATTCGAGCGCCGGCAGGTCGTCGGCGCGCGGCAATGCGTAATCGGTCAGCGAGCCGGTGACCAGCTGGCCGCTGCCCTCGTCGTAGACAACCCGTTCGAGCATCGCCTGGCCGACCCCCTGGGCGATTCCGCCATTGACCTGCCCGGCGAGCAGCAGCGGGTTGACGACCACGCCGAACTCGTCGACGACAAGGTAGCGCAGGATCGCGATATGCCCGGTCTCGGGGTCGATCTCGACCTCGCAGACATGGCACCCATTGGGAAAGGTCGGCGCCGGCGGGGTGAAATGCCCGCTTTCGGCAAAGCCCGGTTCGAGCCCCGGCGGCAATTGCGCCGGGTTGAAGGCGGCGCGCGCCACCGCATCGATCGAGACATTGCGGTCGGTGCCGGCGATCGCAAAGACGCCGTCCGCAAAGCCAATGTCTGCTTCGGCCGCTTCCAGCAGGTGGGCGGCGATCTTCCGGCCCTTGGCGATCAGCTTGTCGGCGGCATGGACGAGCGCAGCGCCGCCGACCGGCAGCGAGCGCGACCCGCCGGTGCCGCGGCCGAAAGCGATCGCATCGGTGTCGCCCTGCAATACCCGCACCTTGTCGGGCATCAGGCCGAGCTTTTCGGCGGCGAGCTGGGCATAGGCGGTCTGGTGCCCCTGCCCGGAGGATTGCGTGCCCATCAAGAGGGTCAGCGTGCCGGAAGGGTCGAAGCGCGCTTCGGCGAATTCGTCGGGCGGAAAGCCGGATTGTTCGATATAGACCGCATAGCCGAGCCCGCGGTAACGCCCGCGCGCCCGCGCCGCCCTTCGCCTTATGGCGAAGCCGGCGGCACCGGCGGCGGCGAGCGCGTCGGCCATGTTGCGGGCGAAATCGCCGCTGTCGTAGGTGAGGCCGAGCGGGGTCGTGTATGGCATCGCCGCAGGGCTGATGAAGTTGCGCCGCCGCAATTCGTCGGCCGCGACCCCGAGGCGGCGCGCAGCGACGTCTATCAGCCGCTCGACGGCATAGGCGGCCTCGGGCCTCCCGGCGCCGCGATAGGCATCGACCGGCACGGTGTTGGTGAAGACGCCCTTGACAGCGACATGGATGGCCGGAATCGCATAGACGGCGCTATACATGACGGCGCCTGCAAAGGTCGGGATCTCGGGCGCGAAATTCGACAGATAGGCGCCCATATTGGCGGCGATCTCGACCTTGAGGCCGAGAAAGCGTAGATCCTCGTCGAGCGCGAGGTCGAGCCGGGTCAGGTTGTCGCGGCCCTGCGTGTCGGTCATGAACGAATCCGAGCGGTCGGGCACCCATTTGACCGGGCGCCCCAGCTTTTTCGCCGCCCACAGCACGAGCACGTGCTCGGGATAGAGAAAGAGCTTCATGCCGAAGCCGCCGCCGACATCGGGCGTCACCACCCGTATCAGGTTTTCCGGGACATGGAAGACATGCTCGGCCAACAAATTGCGCACGAAATGCGAGCCCTGGGTCGAACTCCACAGCGTGTAGCTGTCCGCGCCGGGATCGTATTCGCCGATCGCGCCGCGCGGCTCCATCGAGGCGACGACGATGCGATTGTTGACGAGGCTCAGCGACATGCGATGGCGCGAAGCGGCGACGGCGCGCTCGACCGCTTGCCGGTCGCCGATCTCCCAATCGAAGCACAAATTGCCGAGGTGCTCGTCCCACACCGCCGGCCGGCCCGGTTCGAGGGCATGCCCGGTATCGACAACGGCCGGCAGCGGCTCGTAATCGACCGCGATCCGCTCGGCCGCATCGCGCGCTTCTGCCACCGTCTCGGCGACAACCATCGCGACGGTATCGCCGACATGGCGCACCCGGCTCTCGACGATGGCCGGCCGCTTCGGCATCGCCATCGCCGACTTGTCGCGGTTGGCGACCCCGCTCATGCACGGGATCGTGCCGATGCCGTCGCGCGCCAGATCGGCGCCGGTAAAGACCGCGAGAACGCCCGGCCCCGTCGCGGCGGCGCTGTCGATCGCCCGGATCCGGGCGTGCGCGTGCGGCGAGCGCAGCATCACCGCCTGGACCTGACGCGGCCGGACGATGTCGTCGAGGTAATGGCCGCGCCCGGTCAGGAAGCGGCGGTCCTCGACGCGACGGACCGGCTGACCAATGCCGAATTGCTTCATGGCGAACCTCCGCACCCGGCTGAAAGCTCAACATAGGAGGCACCGGAGCGGCCGTCCATGCGAGCGGTTATTGACTTATCGGCCGTTCCCATGCACCGATCGCGACAGGATTGTGTTGTGCCTCAGGGAGGAGAGCATGCCGTCACCGAAGAAGCTGTCGCATCTCGTGTTGCAGACCAACCGCCGCGACGAGATGATCGAATGGTACTGCACCGTGCTCGGCGCGCAGCTATTGCACCAGAACAAGCAGATCGCCTTCATCAGCTATGACGACGAGCACCATCGGGTCGCCTTCATCGACCCCGGTCCGCTCGCCGACAAGGCGCCGGCCGAGGGCAAGACCGCCCGGGCCGGCGGCGAGGTCGGCCTGCATCACGTCGCCTTCACGATGGGCGGCCTCGATGATCTGGCCGACCAGTACCTGCACCTGAAGGATCTCGGGATCCGGCCGCATCGCTGCGTCAATCACGGGGTTACGACGTCGATGTACTTTTACGACCCCGATCGCAACCAGGTCGAGCTGTTGGTTGACAATTTCGAGACGGCCATCGAAGGGCAGAACTATATGCGGCGGCGCTCGGCCACCGACAAAAACCCGGTCGGCATCGACTTCGACCCGGAAGAGCTGGTCAAACGCGTCCGCGCCGGGCTGCGCGTCCGGGAACTCGTTGACATCAACGCGTAGGCCGGCGCCGCTCCCTGCCCTTCGGCTATCCTGATGGCCGAATTGCCGGGGGGCCTTGCATGAAAGCAATCCTGTGCCGGGAATGGGGCGGGCCGGAAACGCTGCGGCTCGACGAGGCCGTCCGCCCGGCCTTGCGGCCGCACGAGGCGCGCATCCGCGTCCGGGCCTCTGGCGTCAATTTCGCCGACACCCTGATGATCGCCGGCAAGTACCAGGTCAAACCGGAGTTCCCGTTCACCCCCGGCCTTGAAGCCGCGGGCGAGGTGATCGAGACCGGTGCGGCGGTGACGCATCTGACCCCCGGCCGCCGGGTCCTCGCGGTGCTGCGCTTCGGCGGCGGCTATGCCGAGGAGATCGTCGTCAACGGCGAAGCGGTCGTGCCGATCCCCGACGCGATGGATTTCATCACCGCCGCCGCCTTTCCGGTCGCCTACGGCACCGCGCATTTCGCGCTGGCCCATCGCGGCCGTCTGCAGCCGGGCGAGACCCTGCTCGTGCTCGGCGCCGCCGGCGGGGTCGGCCTCGGCGCGGTCGAGATCGGCAGGCAATTGGGCGCCCGGGTCATCGCCGCCGCCGGCGGCGCGGACAAGCTCGCGGTCGCGCGCGAGCACGGCGCCGACGAACTGATCGATTACCGCCGCGACAGCATCCGCGACCGGGTGCGCGAACTGACCGGCGGGCTCGGCGCCGACGTGGTCTTCGATCCCGTCGGCGGCGATGCCTTCGACCAGGCCCTGCGCGCGGTCAATTGGGAAGCGCGCATGCTGGTCATCGGCTTTGCCGCGGGACGCATCCAGTCGGTGCCGGCCAATCTGATCCTCGTGAAGAACATCTCGGTCATCGGCGTCGTGTGGGGCGCCCAGGCGGCACGCGACCCGGCCCTCGTCAGCCGCAACCTCGCCGAATTGCTGCGCTGGTGGGAAAAGGGGCGGCTGCGGCCGGTAGTCGCGAAAACCTTCCCGCTCGCCGCAGCCGGGGCCGCGATGGAGGCGCTGTTGTCGCGCCGCCATGCCGGCAAGATCGTGCTGGAGGCGTGAGTCTTGATCGACGGCCTCACGGCAAGGCGCGCCCGCCTCGCGGATATCGAACGCGAACTCGCCCGCCTGCAATACCGGCACGACATCGCCATGTCGGCCTTCCTCTTCGAGGAGGCAACCGGGTTGGGGCACGCAATCGCCGCGCTCGACACGGAGCGGCAGGCGCTCGTCGCTTCATTGCCGGAGCCCAAGGCCGCCGAATCCGGGATCGGCGTCGTGCCGGTCCTGGCGCGGCCCCGATCCCGTCTGCGGCGCCGCCGATAAATCGCCCTTGTAGGATGGGTTGCGCGTTGAGGCTGGGCAGGAATGCGCTGCATCGGTGCCGCGCGGCTTCGCGACGTGCCCCAACGCACCGCAGCAATCCATCCTCTTTGGCAAAATGCCCGGCCTCAACGCGCAACCGATGACCCTGACGGGGCGTTCCTCGGCCATGGAGTTGCGCCGGGCTTGAACCGGCCGCCCGGCATTCCCAATCCCCGGGCCGGTCACGCGCGGATCCGCGCGTGACCGGCCTCTTGGATTTCGGGTTCGCTCTCCAACCCCACTGATTGTTCAGTGCAGTCTGGGCGCCTTCAGCAACCGGGTGCGGTCGGCCGAGGGGATGCGCACCTTCACCGTCTCCTTGTCGCGCTCCACCTGCAGCACCACCTCGCTGCCGGCCGGGCCGCTTGCCCACACCCGGCGCCAGAACGAGGCGAGGCTCGCTACCGGCTCGTCGCGCACCGCGAGGATGCGATCGCCGGTGCGCAGCCCGGTCTTGCTCGCCGGGCCGCGCTCGGACAAGCCGGCAACCACGATGGCGTCCTCGACCTCGGCGACGTAGAGGCCGAGCCACGGCCGCGGCGGCCGGTTCGGGCGGCCATAGCTCAGCAGATCGTCGAGGACCGGCGGCAAGAGATCGATCGGCACCACCATGTTTACGTCGCGGCGCAGTTCGCGGCCGTTGGAATGCTGCACATGCAAGGAGCCGATGCCGATGAGGCTGCCGTCGCTGCCGATCAGCGCGGCGCCGCCCCAGAACGGGTGGGCCGGTGCGGTGAATATCGCGCGGTCGAGCAGGTATTCCCAATAACCGGCGAATTCCTGGCGGGCAACGATCGTCGTCGCGACGGCGTGACGGCGTCCGCCCTCGGCCGCGAGGACGGCGTGATCGCCCGCCCCGACCCGCACGTGAGAGCCGATGTCGATCGGCGGAACGCTCAGCCGGCCAAGGGCCTGCACGAGCCCGAACCCGGTCTCCTGGTCGTAGCCCAGCACGTGCCCGGGTACCGCGCCGCCGAGGCTCGAGGTCAGCCAGATCGACTCGGCTTCGGTGATCAGGTAGCCGATCGTCAGCACCAGCCCGTCCTTGCGGATCAGCACGCCGCTGCCGGCGCGTTCGGTGCCGAGCGTCGCGGCGGTGAAAGCATCCTCCGGGACCGTCGCCTGCAGCCCGAGCACGGCCGAAAGGGCGCGATCCAGATCAAAGGAAAAGTCCTCGGCCTTCGGCTGGAACTCCCCCGGTATTTCCCATTCGATGGTTCGCGCCATGTTTCCCGGCCCGTCGGTGGTCGACCGCTTATGATAGCGCAGCGAGAGTGCGCTGCCACTCCGCCATTGTCAAAAGCTTGGGCATCGGGCGATGCCCGGGATGACGCGCCTGCGGCGGCGAGGCCGGCGCTGCCCGCGCGATTGGCGTTGACAAGCCGCCGCCGGCCGATTATGTCAGCAGCACTCTCAGAGCGAGAGTGCCAACCCAATTTTTGCAGATTCTGCGAGGAGGTTCACATGGGATTCCGTCCGTTGCATGACCGCGTGGTCATCCGGCGCGTGGAAGCCGAGGAAAAGACCGCCGGCGGCATCATCATTCCCGACACGGCAAAGGAAAAGCCGATGGAGGGCGAGGTGGTCGCGGCCGGGCCGGGCGCCCGCGGCGACGACGGCAAGCTTCAGCCGCTGGATGTCAAGGCCGGCGACCGCGTGTTGTTCGGCAAGTGGTCGGGCACCGAAGTCAAGCTCGACGGCGAAGATCTGATCATCATGAAGGAAAGCGACATCATGGGGATCATCGAAGCGACGGCTGCCCGCAAAGCGGCGTAAGGAGTAAGTACAAATGGCTGCCAAAGACGTCAAATTCAGCACCGACGCGCGCGACCGCATGCTGCGCGGCGTCGACATTCTCGCCAATGCGGTCAAGGTGACCTTGGGTCCCAAGGGCCGCAACGTGGTTCTCGACAAGTCGTTCGGCGCGCCGCGCATCACCAAGGACGGCGTCACCGTCGCCAAGGAGATCGAGCTCGCCGACAAGTTCGAGAACATGGGCGCCCAGATGGTCAAGGAGGTTGCCTCCAAGACCAGCGACCAGGCCGGCGACGGCACCACCACCGCGACCCTCCTGGCCCAGGCGATCGTGCGCGAGGGGACCAAGGCGGTGGCCGCCGGCATGAACCCGATGGATTTGAAGCGCGGCATCGATCTCGCGGTCGAGACCGTCGTCGCCGACATCAAGACGCGCTCGAAAAAGATCTCGACCAACGAAGAGATCGCCCAGGTCGGCACGATCTCCGCCAATGGCGAACGCAGCATCGGCGAGATGATCGCCCAGGCGATGCAGCGCGTCGGCAACGAGGGCGTGATCACGGTCGAGGAAGCGAAAAGCCTCGATACCGAGCTCGACGTCGTCGAGGGCATGCAGTTCGACCGCGGCTATCTGTCGCCCTATTTCGTCACCAACGCCGAGAAGATGATCGCCGAACTGGATAATCCGTACATTCTCATTCATGAGAAGAAGCTGTCGGGTCTCCAGGCGATGCTGCCGATCCTCGAAGCGGTGGTGCAGAGCTCGCGGCCGCTCTTGATCGTCGCCGAGGACATCGAGGGCGAGGCGCTGGCGACCTTGGTCGTCAACAAGCTGCGCGGCGGCCTCAAGGTGGCCGCGGTCAAGGCGCCGGGCTTCGGCGACCGCCGCAAGGCGATGCTCGAAGACATCGCGATCCTCACGGGCGGCCAGGTGATCAGCGAGGACCTCGGCATCAAGCTCGAGAACGTCACCCTCGACATGCTCGGCCAGTGCAAGAAGCTGCGGGTTGAGAAGGAGAACACGACGGTCATCGACGGCGGCGGCAAGAAGGCCGACATCGAGGGCCGCTGCACCCAGATCCGCCAGCAGATCGAGGAGACGACCTCCGATTACGACAAGGAGAAGCTGCAGGAGCGGCTTGCCAAGCTGGCCGGCGGCGTTGCGATCATCCGGGTCGGCGGCGCGACCGAGATCGAGGTCAAGGAGCGCAAGGACCTGGTCGACGACGCGATGCACGCGACCCGCGCCGCGGTCGAGGAGGGCGTGGTTCCCGGCGGCGGCTCGGCATTGCTCTACGGCGCCCGCTCGCTCGACAAGCTGACCCCGGCCAACCCGGACCAGAAGGTCGGCATCGACATCATCCGCAAGGCGCTCTCGTGGCCGGCCCGGCAGATTGCCGAGAATTCCGGAACCGACGGCTCGATCATCGTCGGCAAGCTCAACGACAGCAAGGACCCCAACTACGGCTATGACGCGCAGAAGGGCGAGTTCACCGACATGATCACGGCCGGGATTATCGATCCGACCAAGGTCGTGCGGCATGCCTTGCAGGACGCCGCGTCGGTCGCCGGTCTCCTGGTCACCACCGAGGCGATGATCGCCGAGAAGCCCGAACCCAAGGGGCAGGCGGGCGGGATGCCGCCGGGCGGCGGCATGGGCGGCATGGGCGGGATGGACTTCTAGGTCCATCCTCCGCCACCGAGAAAGCCGCCCGCCCGTGGGAAACCGCGGGCGGGCGGTTTCGTTTTGGGGCAAATTCGCTGCCGGCAGTGAAAATTTCCCGAGTGAAACCACCGCAACCCGCTGAAATCGCACGATTGCGCACCCGATTTTGCGTGACCGAGCAGGGAGTTTTTGCGGGCCGAGTAGGGAAATTCTGCGGCCCAGCAGGGCATTTTCCTGACTGTCCCACCAAAGCCAACTCCGCTTATTCCGATATAAGCAATTACTATATCGATGCCGATACGCCCGCTGTCAACCCCGGGCGGGTAACGGAGCCGCGAGGATTTTCGGTCTGGATTGAAGGGATGCGGCGAGGTCGCTCGCTTGCAGTGGGCCGCAAAGCAGCCGCCCGCCTGCGGGAGAACGGTTCAGCCGAAATTGCGCATAGCCCCGGCGCCGCCGACCTGAGTTTCCTCGTCGGCGACGTTGCGTCGCGCCGGCCGCGCCCTTGGCGCAACGCTGGTCTGCGTCGGGTGCCCGGCGCCGCAGGGGGCGCGGGGGATGCTTGTCAGGCGGCGGCGGGCCACCCATACTGAGGCGTGATGCGGCGTCAACCGATAGATCCCGTCTTCGCGGCCGAGCCTGTGCCGCCGACGCGCCTGTGCGACCACCCGGGATGCGCGGGTGGCGGCGACTTCCGCGCGCCCCGCTCGCGGCTCGAACTCGACCGCTACTACTGGTTCTGCCTCGACCATGTACGGGCCTACAACCTCGCCTGGAACTACTATGCCGGGATGAGCGAAGCGGAGATCGAGGCCGAGATCCGGCATGACACGGTGTGGCAGCGCCCGAGCTGGCGGCTTGGCGAGCGCCACGGCCCGGGTCCCGCAATCCGCGATCATTTCGGCGTCTATGAAGAGAACGGGCAGGCGCGCGGCGGAAATCGCAGTAACGGTCATACCGGCGGCCACGCCAGGGATGCCGCGATGCGTGCCGCCTCGGCGCGCGACCAGGCCCTCGCGGTCTTCGATCTCGAACCGCCGTTGACCCCGGTGCGGCTCAAGGCGCGCTATAAGATGCTCGTCAAGCAGCACCACCCCGACGCCCATGGCGGCGACAAGGCCGCCGAGGAGAAGCTGAAAATCATCAACCAGGCCTATGCGACCCTGAAAGCCAGCTATTTCAACTGAGCCACCGCAGGATCCGCCGGCCGCCCTTTCCCACCCAACACCAGGAAGCACCCGCAGCAATGCCAACCGTTCAAGAAGCGGCATCAACTCCGACTCCGGTCGGCGCGCCGGACATCAAGATATCGGTGCGTCAGACCTTCGGCATCGACAGCGATCTCGAAGTGCCGGCGTTCAGCCAGCCGAGCGAGCACGTCCCCGATATGGACGATGCCTATCGCTTCGATCACGACACGACGCTGGCGATCCTTGCCGGCTTTGCCTTCAACCGCCGGGTCATGATCTGCGGCTACCACGGCACCGGCAAATCGACGCATGTCGAGCAGGTCGCCTCGCGGCTCAACTGGCCGCTGATCCGCGTCAACCTCGACAGCCACATCAGCCGCATCGATCTGGTCGGCAAGGACGCGATCGTGCTGCGCGACAATAAACAGGTGACCGAGTTCCGCGAGGGCATCCTGCCCTGGGCGTTGCAGCACCCGGTCGGGCTGTGCTTCGACGAATACGATGCCGGCCGGCCCGACGTGATGTTCGTGATCCAGCGCGTGCTCGAGGTCGAAGGCAAGCTGACGCTGCTCGACCAGAACCGCGTCATCAGGCCGCATCCCGGCTTTCGCTTGTTCTCGACCGCCAACACGGTGGGGCTTGGCGACACATCAGGGCTTTACCACGGCACCCAGCAGATCAACCAGGGCCAGATGGACCGCTGGAACATCGTCGCGACGCTCAACTACCTGCCGCACGACGCCGAGGTCGAGATCGTGCTGGCCAAGGTCCCGAGCTACAACGACGACGATGGCCGCCGCCGGATCAGCGCGATGGTGGCGCTCGCCGACCTGACCCGCAGCGGCTTCATGAACGGCGACATCTCGACCGTCATGTCGCCGCGCACGGTGATGACCTGGGCCGAGAACGCCCGCATCTTTGGCGATCTGGCCTTCGCCTTCCGGCTGACCTTCCTCAACAAATGCGACGAGATGGAACGGCCGACCGTGGCGGAATACTACCAGCGCTGCTTCGGCACCGAACTGCCCGAGACCGGCGTCAACGCGACGTTGATGTAGGCGGTAGAGGACGGGACGCGGCATGACGCAGGCTTTCTCGCCGACCGAGATCTTCAAGCGCGCGACCGCCGCGACCCTGCGCGCGATCGCCGAGCAGGACGATCTGACCATCGGCTTCGGCCCCGAGCCGCCGGGCCTCTCCGGCAAGCGGGTCAAATTGCCGAACCCGGCGCGCGACCTGCCGGCCGAGGAGGCGGCGCAATTGCGCGGCGCCGCTGACAGCATGGCCCTGCGGCTGCGTTATCACGACGATGCGGTGCACTCGAAGCGCCTGCCGGGCAGCCCGCTCGCGCGCACCGTGTTCGAGGCGCTCGAACAGGCCCGGGTCGAGGCGCTTGGCGCCCGGCGCATGGCCGGGGTTGCCGCCAACCTCTCGGCGCTGCTCGACGAGCAATATCGCCGCCAGGGCTTCGAGCGCATCACCGAGCGCACCGAGAGCACGATGGCCGAGGCGGTGCGCCTCCTCACCCGCGAGGCGCTGACCCACGAGCCGCCGCCGCCCGCGGCGCGGCAGGTGGTTGATCTCTGGCGCCCGTGGCTCGAAGGCAAGATCGGCCGCGACATCGCCGAGCTCGACCGCAACATATCGGACCAGGATTCCTATGCGCGCGCCACCCGCCGGCTAATCCAGGACCTCGATCTCGACCTCGGCGAACTCGACGATTCCTCAAGCGACGACAATCAGAGCCAGGGCGACGAGGCGGAAGGCGACAACCAGAGCGAGGGCGAAAGCGCCAGCGCCGGCGCCCAGCCGTCGGACGAAGGCTCGCCCGCCGACAGCGCCGACGCCGACGCCGAAGAGGACGGCGAGGCCGACGCCGAGGGCGAGATGATGCCCGGCGCCAGCGATGACGACCCCGGCCGCCCGGGCCGGCCCGGAACGCAGCCGCGCGGCCGGCCCGACGAGAACGCCGTCTATCGCGCGTTCAGCACGACAGCCGACGAGGTCGTCGAGGCGGACAAGCTGTGCGATTCCGACGAGCTCGGGCGCCTGCGTCACCTCTTGGACCAGCAGCTGTCGCATCTGCAGAGCGTCATCGCCCGGCTCGCCAACCGGCTGCAACGCCGGCTTTTGGCAAAACAGACCCGCGCCTGGGAGTTCGACCTCGAAGAGGGCATCCTCGACGCGGCGCGGCTGTCGCGCGTCGTAACCAACCCGGTCCTGCCGCTGTCCTACAAGCGCGAGCGCGAGACCGAGTTCCGCGACACCGTGGTCAGCCTGCTCATTGACAATTCGGGCTCGATGCGCGGCCGGCCGATCACGGTGGCGGCGATGAGCGCGGACATCCTGGCGCGCACCCTGGAGCGCTGCGGCGTCAAGGTCGAGATCCTCGGCTTTACGACGCGGGCGTGGAAGGGCGGCCAGGCGCGCGAGAAGTGGATCGCCGCCGGCAAGCCGGCCAACCCCGGCCGGCTCAATGATCTGCGCCACATCGTCTACAAGCCGGCCGATGCGCCGTGGCGGCGCGCCCGCCGCAATCTCGGGCTGATGCTGCGCGAGGGCATCCTGAAAGAGAACATCGACGGCGAGGCGCTGATGTGGGCGCACAACCGCCTGTTGGGCCGGCCCGAGGAGCGCCGCATCCTGATGGTGATCTCGGATGGTGCGCCGGTCGACGATTCGACATTGTCGGTCAATCCCGGCAACTACCTCGAAAAGCACCTGCGCGAGGTGATCCGCGAGATCGAGCGGATCGGCGCCGTCGAATTGACCGCGATCGGCATCGGCCACGACGTGACCCGCTATTACCGGCGCGCCGTGACGATCGTCGACGCCGAGCAATTGGGCGGCGTCATGCTCGAACGCCTGGCCGACCTGTTCGAGGAAGAAGGCTCGGGCCGCACCCGCGTCAAGAGCCGCCGCGCGGCGTGAGCTACATTGCCCGCCGCGCCTTGAGCGCGGCGGTCAGGGTGCCTTCGTCGAGATAGTCGAGTTCGCCGCCGATCGGCACGCCCTGCGCGAGGCGCGAGAGGCGCGTGCCGGTCCGGGCGGCGCGGTCGGCGATGTAGTGCGCGGTCGTCTGGCCTTCGACCGTCGCGTTGAGGGCGAGGATCAGCTCGGTTTCCGGTCCGAGCCTTGTGATCAGCCGGGCGATGTTGAGTTCCTCCGGGCCGATCCCGTCGAGCGCCGACAAGGTGCCGCCGAGCACGTGGTAATGGCCGCGGAACGCACCGGTGCGTTCCAATGCCCACAGATCGGCGAGGTCTTCGACGACGCAGATCGCGCTCGCATCGCGCTTCGGATCGCGGCAGATCGCGCAGGGGTCTGACGTGTCGAGGTTGCCGCAGGTCGAGCACGGCCGGACCGCCGCCGCCGCCGCGGCCAATGCCGCCGCCAACGGCTGCATCACCTGCTCGCGCCGCTTCAACAGATAGAGCGCCGCGCGCCGCGCCGAGCGCGGCCCGAGCCCCGGCAGGCGCGCCAAGAGCTGGATCAGCGTATCGAGCTCGGCCATGGCGAAGCTTGCTAAGCCCCTCTCCCGCATCGCGGGAGAGGGTGGCCGCCGCGGTAGCGGCGGACGGGTGAGGGTCCTTCAGCATCCAATCCCGAGGCGAGCGCCCCCCTCACCCTGCCCTCTCCCCCCGCGAGCGGGGGGAGAGGGATAAAAAAGTGCAACGGAGATGCGACGCGCATCAAAACGGCAGCTTCATGCCGGCGGGCAGCTGGAGGCCGCCGGTCAGCTTGTGCATCTCGGCTTCGGCATGGGCATTGACCTTTTGCCTGGCATCGTTGAACGCGGCGACGAGCAGATCTTCCAACACCTCGACCTCGGCGGGATCGACCACCGCCTTGTCGATCTTGACCCGTTTCACGTCGCCCTTGCCGTTGAGCGTCAGCTGGACCATGCCGCCGCCGGCGACCCCGGTCATCTCGACGGTCTCGAGCAGTGCCTGCATCTCGGCCATCCTGGCCTGCATCACCTGCGCCTGTTTCATCAGCTGGCCGAGATTTTTCATGGTTCCTCTTCTCCCGCGCTCGCCCCGTCATCGCCCTGGGCATCGCCCTGGGCATCGCCCTGGGCATCGCCGACATCATCCGCCGCCGCTTCGGTCCCCACATCGCCTGCGGCGAAGCGCTCGCGCACCGCCGCGATCATGGCGCCGGGGAAGGTCTCCAGCGCGGCCCGCACCAACGGGTGCGCCGCGATCTCGTTCCGGAGCGCGCTCGCCCGCCGCGCCTCCTCCTCGGCCAGCGTCGGCGCACCTCGCGCCTGCGAGACCGCGACGATCCAGCGGGTGCCGGTCCATTCGCCGAGGAGCTGGCCGAGCCGGTTGGCGAGATCGCGCGGCGCGCCCTCATCCGGCCGGAACTCGATACGTCCCGGCTCGAAAGCGACGAGATGGACATGCGCCCACAAATGTGAGCGGAGCAATGCCTCGCGCCGCTCGTCGAACAGCGCAACGACCTCGGCAAAGCTCTGCGGCATCGCCGCCAGCTCGGCGCGCGATGGCGCGCTGAGCGCCGGCTCGGGTGCGGCGACGGCGGGAGCTGCGGCGCTCGACGTCGGCGCAAGCCCCTCTCCCGCACTGCGGGAGGGGGAGGGGCCCGCGCCGCTAATGGCCCTTGGGGCGTGGGAGGGTGAGGGCAAGCGCATCGCCTCGGTTGATTGCCCCCTCACCTCCGGTGGGGGAGAGGGGGTCGCAGTTTGCTGCCCGGCGGCGAGCGCGCGCACCAGATCGGCCGGGACCGGCAGATCGGCGGAATAGGCGAGGCGCACCAGCACCATCGCGGCAGCCTGCGCCGGGGCCGGCGCCGACTGCACCTCCTCGAGGCCTTTGAGCAACATCTGCCAGGCGCGTGCCAATACCGGCATCGCCAGCGCCGCCGCCAGCGGCCGGGCGCGCTCGCGCTCGCCTTCCTCCAGCGGATCGCCGATCCCCGCCTCGGGGGCCAGCTTCAGCCGGGTCGCGAAATGCGTCAGGTCGAGCAGGTCCTGCAGCACCATCAGCGGGTCGGCGCCGCCCTGGTAGAGCGCGTCCATGCGGTCGAGCGCACCGGCAGCATCGCCCTTCAGCACGGTCTCGAACAGCTCGAAGACGAGGGCACGGTCGGCGATGCCGAGCATGTCGCGCACCGCCGCCTCGTCGATCGCGCCGCCGTCATGGGCCGTTGGGCCCGCAAGCGCGATCGCCTGATCGAGCAATGACAGCCCGTCGCGCACCGAGCCGTCGGCGGCGCGGGCGATGAGGCCGAGCGCGCCCGGCGCAACCGCGATCCCCTCGGCCTCGGCGATATGCCGGTAATGCTCGACCAGTTGCTCGATCGGCACCCGGCGCAGCGAAAACCGCTGGCAGCGCGACAGCACCGTCACCGGGACCCGCTGCACCTCGGTCGTCGCAAAGATGAATTTGACGTTCGGGCGGCGGTTCTTCGAGCGTCTTCAACAGTGCGTTGAAGGCGTTCTTCGACAGCATATGCACTTCGTCGATGATGTAGATCTTGTAGCGCGCCGATACCGGCCGGTAGCGCATCCCCTCGGTCAGGTCGCGGATGTCGTCGACCCCGGTGCGCGAGGCGGCGTCCATCTCGATGACGTCGACATGGCGGTCCTCGGCGATCGAGCGGCAATGGACGCACTGGCCGCACGGCGTAACGGTCGGGCCGCCATTGCCGTCGGGGCCGATGCAGTTAAGGGCGCGGGCGATGATCCGCGCCGTCGTCGTCTTGCCGACCCCGCGCACCCCGGTCAGGATGAAGGCGTGCGCGATCCGCCCGGTCGCAATCGCGTTCGACAGGGTGCGCACCATCGCCTCCTGGCCGATGACCTCGGCGAAGGTCTGCGGCCGGTACTTGCGGGCGAGGACGCGATAGGCGGTCGCGGAATCGGTCACTGGTTAGCCGCTGGGCTTGGGCGCAGGTGGAGGTGGGAGACCGAACAAACGACCCAGACCGCGAACTCGTTACGGCTGCTTCCTTCCGGACCTGACCGGGTTGGCGAGGGACCTGTCCGCCGCCGACCTCCCACCGCACTATATCAGGCGCCGGCCCCGGCGCGGCAAGTTTCGGGACCGCGCACCGCGTGATAGCCTGCGCGCGCGAAACCGATCCCGCGAGGAACCATCATGGCCGCTTTGCTCCGCCATCTCGCCAAGCTCGACATTCCCGGCGGCGGCCAGGTCGTCGCCGAAGGCGATTACGCCTTCGTGGGCCACATGCACCCGCCCGAGGGCACCTCGATCATCGATGTCGCCGACCCGCGCCGGCCGCGCATCGTCAGCCAGGTGTCGCTGCCGGCGCACACCCATTCGCACAAGGTGCGCGTGCATGGCGACATCATGCTGGTCAACAACGAACTGTTCCGCGCGACGACCGGCGAACGCCCGGATGATTTCGAAGGCGGCATCAAGATCTACGACATCGCCGACCGTGCGAAGCCGCGCCCGATCGGGCACTATAAATCGCTCGGCTCGCACCGCTTCGATTCAGACGGCGCCTACGCCTACATCTCGTCGGAGGAGGAGGGCTATGTCGGCGACATCGTCGTGATCCTCGATCTCGCCGACCCGACGCGGCCCGAGCCGATCGCGCGCTGGTGGATGCCCGGGCAATGGGCGGAAGGCGGCGAGACGCCGAGCTGGCCGGGGCGGCGGCATCGCTGCCATCATCCGCTGCGCCGCGGCAACCGGCTCTATACCAGCTATTGGCATGGCGGCTTTGTGATCCTCGACATCGACGACATCCGCCGTCCGAGCTATGTCAGCGGTCTCGACTGGAGCCCGCCCTACCCGTGCCCGACCCATACCGTGTTGCCCATCCCGCACGAATTGATGGGACGCCGCATCGCCGTCGTCACCGACGAGGAGGTCGCCGACCGCCTGACGCCCTCGCCCAACGCCTTTCTGTGGATCGTCAACATCACCGACGAGAAGCACCCGGTGCCGGTCGCGACCTGGCGGGTGCCGCATGACCAGCCGTTCAACCGCGATTGCTGGTTCGGCGCGCACCAGCCGCAGGAGACGGTCAACGGCAACATCATCCTGGTGACGTGGTTTGGCGGCGGGTTGCGCGCGGTCGACATCGCCAATCCCTACCGCCCCGAGGAGGTCGAGCATTTCATGCCGGCTCCCGGCGCCGGGCAGACGATCGTGCAGTCGAACGACGTTTTCGTCGACCAGGCGCGCGGCCTGGTTTTCCTGATCGACCGGCTCAACGGCCTCGACATCCTCGAATACCGGGGGTGAGGAGCGACAGCCTCAGCCGAACAGCTCGGCGGGGCGGCGCAGCACGATGCGGGTGTCGCCGACCCGCCTGGTGACGCCGATCGCATCGAGGTATTCGAGCACCTCGATCGTCAGGTTGCGGCCGATGCCGGAGCGGTCCTTGAAAGCGGCGGCGGTGAAGCTGTGCTCGGGCGATTCCTCGGCGAGCGCGGCGGCGAGCGCGGCGAGGCGGGCGATCGTCTCGGGCAGGAAGAAGCGGTTGGCGGCGACCGGCGCGACCCGGCCGAAGCGCTCGGCGCGTTTCAGAAACCGGGTGAGCGGCTCGGGTTCGATCCCGAGCGCCGATGCCAGCTCGCGCACCCGCGGCGGACGCAACTCGTCGCCGGCGAGCAGTGGCCGTACGCGCTCCCACAGCCGTTCGTCCTCGCGGGTGAGACGGGGCTGATGCGCGGGCAGCCGCAGCACCGCGCCGTCGCGCACGACGTGTCCCGCCGCGATCAGCCCGGCGAGCGCGGCGTCGAGAGCGGCCTCGGGCGCGGCGCCGCGCAGCCGGCCGAACAACGCGGCGCGCGCCGGCCCCAGCGCATCGGGCTGGGCATGGTGCCATTCCGCCAAGGCCGCCCTGATGCCGTCGCCGAGCCGCGCCAGATGCGCCGGGCTGAGCGCGATGGCGGCGGCGCCCGTGCCGACCCGGTCGAAACCGCCGGCCAGGGCGAGGGCCTCGACCTCACCCTGCGGCAGGTTGCGCGCCAGCGCGAACGGCGCCAGCGCGACGATCCCCGCACCATCGAGCAGCCGCTCCAGCGCGTTCCCGGCATCGGGTTCGGCGAGCGCGGCGAGCGCGGCGAGGCGTTCCGGGCGCGAGCGGCCGCGCCGCGGCGGGCCGGGATCGAGCACCCTTCCGCCGGCCAGCGTGTGCCGTGCCATATGATCGCGGATGATCGACGCGGTCGCCCCACAGCGCGGCGATTGCTCGCTCGAAATCGACCTGCACGAAACCGGCGTCGCCGGGCGCGATGGCACGGGCGCCGAGCACCGCGAGCCGGCCGACGATATCCTCGGTGCCGAGATGGAAATGCACCGGCAAGCCGTCGCGCAGCGGCGCCGGCGCGGCGCGCGACACGGTGACGGCGAGATCGACGCGGCTGACCGGCTTGTGCAACGCCGGGTCGATCGACCCAGTCGCCGCGGCCGGGCTCGGCGCCGTCGGGAAGGCTGCCGGCCAGGTTCAGGGCGACCCGCTCGCCGGCCCGGGCCTCTTCAACCGCGCGGTTGTGGGCATGGATGCCGCGCACCCGCACCTCGACGCCGCGCGGGCTGACCAGCAAACCGGTCGCCGATCGCGACGGTGCCGGAAGCGGCGGTGCCGGTCACCACGAGGCCGATGCCGGGCAATGAGAAGGCGCGGTCTATCGCCAGCCGGAACCGGCCTGATACCGGGCGCGCGGCGCGCGCTTCCTCGGCGGCATGGGCGCTGTCGCGCAGATGCCCGGCGAGTGCCGGGATGCCCTCGCCGGTGATGCTCGAGACCCGATGGATCGGGCTGCCGTCATAGCCCGGCCTCGGCCAGCAGGACGGCAATTTCGGCTTCGACCGCGGCAAGCCGCTTGGCCGGCACCCGGTCGATCTTGGTGACGACCGCGGTCACCTCGGCGATTCCGATCAGTTCGAGAATGTCGAGGTGTTCGAGCGTCTGCGGGCGCGGCCCGTCATCGGCGGCGACGATCAGCAGCACGCGGTCGATCGACAGGACCCCGGCCAGCATGTTCGGCAGAAACCGCTCGTGCCCGGGCACATCGACAAAGCCAAGCTCGGTGCCATCGGGCAGCGTCGTATAGGCGAAGCCGAGATCGATCGTCAGCCCGCGCCGCTTTTCCTCCGGCAGACGGTCGGCGTCGACCCCGGTCAGGGCGCGCACCAGCGCGGTCTTGCCGTGGTCGATATGGCCGGCGGTCGCCAGGATCATGTTGCCGCCGTGGCAAGAATGCCGAGCTGGCCGACAAACCCCGCCTCGTCTTCGAGAACGCGCAGGTCGAGGACGAGCCGGCCGGCCTCGATCCGGCCGATCACCGGAACCGGCAGCGCACGCAGCTGCCGCGCCAGCGCCTCGACTGCGCCACCCGAGGGCAGCAGCGGCGTCAGCGCCAGCCCGGCGCTCGGCAATAGCGAGACCGGCAAAGCGCCGCTGCCGATCTGGCTCTTGCGTTTCGACCAAGGCGACGTTGGCGATGCCGTCGAGCGCCTGCGCCAGCGATGGCAGCACCCGCTGCGCCAATGACGGCGATCTCGGCTTGCGGGCGCGCCAACAGCCGCAACGCCGGCAGCCGCTCGGCGAGCCGGTCGGGATCGGCATAAAGCCGCAGCACCGCTTCGAGCGCCGCGAGACGGATCTTGTCGAGGCGCAGGGCGCGCTTCAGCGGGTTTTTCGCCAGCAGGGCGATGAGATCGGCGCGGCCGACGACGAGGCCGGCCTGCGGCCCGCCCAACAGCTTGTCGCCGCTGAAGGTGACGAGATCGGCGCCGGCCTTGAGCGCTTCGGCAACGGTCGGCTCGTGCGGCAGGCCCCAGCGGTCGAGATCGACCAGCGTGCCGCTGCCGAGGTCCTCGACAAAGGGCAGCCCGTGCCGCTGCGCGAGCTCGGCAAGCCGCGCAGCCGGCACCGCAGCGGTGAAGCCCTGGATCTGGTAGTTGCTGGTGTGCACCTTGAGGATCAGCGCCGTTTCCGGCCCGATCGCGGCAGCGAAATCGCTGCAGATGGGTGCGGTTGGTCGTGCCGACCTCGCGCAGCCTGCGTGCCGGCGCGCTCCATGATGTCGGGCAGGCGGAACGAGCCGCCGATCTCGATCAGTTCGCCGCGCGAGACGAGCGTCTCATGCCCCGCGGCGAGCGCGTTCAGCGCGAGGAGCAGCGCGCCGGCGTTGTTGTTGACCGCGAGCGCGGCCTCGGCGCCGGTCAGCCGCGTCAGCCAGCCCGGCGACATGATCGTCGCGCTCGCCGCGCCGGCCGCTTTGGAGATCGTATTCGAGCGTCGAGGGCTCGCGCATCGCCTCGACGGCCGCCGTCACCGCCTCTTCGGGCAACGGCGCGCGGCCGAGATTGGTGTGCAGCACGGTGCCGGTCAGATTGAACACGCGGCGCTGCGAGGGTTGCATCAGCCGCGCCAGCGCGTCGCCGCTCGCCGCGACGATGGCCTCGACCGAGGCGGGTTCGCCGGCATTGCGGCACTCGGCAAGCACGTCGCGCACCGCGTCGAGAACGAGGCTGCGGCCATGGCGCTCGATCAGCGCGGTGGCGCCCGGCGCACGCAATACCAGGTCGACGGCGGGCAGGGCCGCCCTGCGGTCGCGGGTCCGCTCGCGCATCAGATGGCCGCCGCCGGTACCGGCATTTCCGGCGTTCGCGCGCAGCCCGGATCGAGCCGGACAAGCGGCCGGTCGCCGCTGCCCGCGACGACCATCCCGATCATCGGCGGCGCGGTAGCCAAGCCGGCACAGCTCGGCGAGACAGGCGGCGGCGCGCTCGGACGGCACGCCGGCGAGCAGCCCGCCGGCGGTCTGCGGGTCGATCAGGAGCGCCGCCAGCGCCGGGTCGCACGCCGCACCGCCGGGCGCGAGCGATGCCAGCGCCGACAGATTGGCGCTATGCAGCGAGCTGGTCAGCCCGCCGGCAAGCAACGCCAATGCCCCGTCGAGCGCCGGGATCGCCTCGGGGTCGAGACGCGCATCAAGCGTTGCTCCAGGGGGGCCGGAGGCGGTCAGCATCTCAATGAGGTGCCCGATGAGGCCGAACCCGGTCACATCGGTGCAGGCGGTGGCATCATAGCTCGACCAGGCAGGCCGAGGCCGCAGCGGCGGGTTGCAGCATCGCCGCGATCGCCGCCTCGACGGTGCGCGCCGCGGCGCGCCCGCGCATCTCGGCCGCCAGGATCACGCCGGTGCCGAGCGGCTTGGTCAGCAACAGATGGTCGCCGGGCCTGAGGCCGCCCTTGCGCAGCAGCCGGCCGGGACGGGTGCGCCCGGTCACGGCAAAGCCGAGCGCCAGCTCGGCGCCCTCGGCGCTGTGGCCGCCGACCAGCACCGCGCCGGCGGCTTCGAGCACCTCGGTGCCGCCCTTCAGCATGTGGAACAGATCCTGTTCGACGATCGCCGGATGCGCCGGCGGCACGGTGGCGATCGCCAGCGCGGTCTCGGGGACCCCGCCCATCGCGTAGATGTCGCCCAATGCATGGGTCGCGGCGATATGCCCGAACAGATAGGGGTCGGAGACCATCGCGCGGAAGAAATCGACGGTCTGCAACAACGGCGGCGCGCCGGGAAACGACAGGAGGGCGGCGTCGTCGGGGCTGGCGAGGCCGATCGCCACCGCGTCGCTCGATGCCGGATCGAGCCGCGCCATCACCCGCCCCAGCACCTCGGCCGGCACCTTGGCGGCGCAGCCGCCGCAGCGCATTTCCTGTTCGCCCTCGCCGGCCATGTCGGGCAATTCGGTGTAACGCCGCATCCAGCGCCGGTCGATCCAGTCCTTGAGATGCCAGAGGCTTTTGCCATACGCGGCGAACGGCCCGCGCGAGGCGGCGGCATGGCCGTCGCCGCTGCCGATCAATGCCAGCGCCCGCCGCTGCGGCACGGCCCGTCGCAAGCTCTTTCCGGCGAGCTCGCGGCGCAGATTGTCGGCGAGCGGCGGTCCCGCCCGGACGGCATAAACCCCGGCCTTGTCGCGCGGGTGGGCCGGCATCGTCGCGATGTCGCCGGCGGCAAAGACCGCATCGTCGGCCGGCGAGCGCAGCCAATCGTCGATGACCACAAACCCGCGCTCGTCGAGCGGCAGCCCGGTCGCGGCGAGCCACGATGCCCCGGCCGCCTCGGTGACCCACAGCGCCTCGTCAAAGCGGATCGCACTGCCGTCGGCGGCGATCAGGCGATGGGGCTCGACCCGCACGACCGGGTTATCGGTGAGCGTGCGGATGCCGCGCTCGGCGAGGAGGCGCGCGAAAATCCGGCGCACCCGGCGATTGTGCGACGGCAGCAGCCCCTCGCTTGTGATCAGCGTAATCTCGGGCATGGTTCCGAGCAGGCCGGCCAGCCGGTGCGTTGCCGACAACGCCAGTTCGACGCCGCCGGCGCCGCCGCCGACGATCGCGAGGCGCACCCGGCCCTGCGTTGTTGCCCGCTTGAGCAAGGCCTCCCAGCGCGCGGAAAAACGGGCGATCGGCTTGACCGAAATCGTGTGCTCGGCCGCGCCCGGCACATCGCCCGGGCGCGGGGTCGAGCCGATATCGAGCGACACCGCATCGTAGCGGATCGGCGGGTGGGCCTCACAGATCACCTGCCGCGCCGCGCGGTCGAGCCCCGTCGCCGCGTCATGGATCAGCCGCGCCCCGGCAAACCGCGCGAGGCGCCCCAGATCGATGTGGCATTCCTCGAACCGGTAGAGCCCGGCGACATAACCGGGCAGCATCCCCGAATAGGGCGTCTCGACATCACGGGCGATAAGGGTGAGGCGCACCCCGGCGGCCGGGCGCATGCCAAAGCGCTTCAGCACATGGACATGGGCATGGCCGCCGCCGACAAGGACGAGATCCTGGGCGATCGGAACGAGTTGTCGCCCCATAGCATGACGCATCGCGCGCCACTATGCCCGAGCGGCCCCTCCGGCGCCATTTCCGATCGGCGGCGGTGCGGCCCGGGCAGCTGCGTGATGCACCCCTAATACGGGGGCATTCCAGGCGGGCAATTCCCTGCCAGCAGGGAATTTGCAATATGGGGCACCCGGAAGGCGAGGGAAACCGCCGGTTTCGGACGAAATTCCCGCGACGGCAGCAGGGAATTTTGCCGCGCCGCGCAGGGAATTTTTTGCGCCGCGCAGGGAATTCCTTCAACCATGCAGGGAAATCGCGTTGTGCATTGAGCTTTCCCCGCACCAATAAGCTGAGCAGCGAGCGTGCGCGTAATGTGGGCGGTCCGCCGGAACCTATCAAGAATGCCAACTGCGCGACGCTGAATTCCGTAAGCTGTCACCGTAATTCTGTCACCGTAATTCGTCGCCCCGGAATGACGATTTTCCGGAATGACGATTTTATTGTGCAAAGCCGCATCCGGTGGCAGCGGGCGCCATCTCATTCCTGAAAGGCGAAGCGGTAGGCCGCTCCGTGGCGCTTGATGTGGCCGGCGGTCGGGTCGGGGAAATGCGCCGGCATGATCAGCGTGGCGCTGTCGGCGTGCTCCTCGACGAGGCGGGTGCGGCTGACCCGGGACAGGTCGGGATCGGTACAGGCCATCGTCGACCATTCCGGTTTCAGGCATTGCAGCGGATGGTGCAGCACATCGCCGATGAAGACCCCGCGCTCGCCGCCCGACCTGGCGTGGATCACGACATTGCCCGGGGTGTGGCCGGGATAGGCTTCGAACCACAGCCCGTCCTCGAGCGCGTAATCATCGCCGACCAGCAGCGCCTGCCCGGTCTTGACGACCGGCAGGATGCTGTCGCCGAAGGCGCGCGCATGCGGCGAGTTCGGCGCCGCTCGTCGAGAATTCCTGCCAGTGGTCGAATTCGCGCCTGGCCATGACGTATTTGGCGTTGGGAAAGGTCGGGACCCATTTGCCGTCGGCGAGCCTGGTGTTCCAGCCGACGTGATCCCAGTGCAGATGCGTGCACATGACAAAGTTGACCTCGTCCGGCTTGACCCCGAGCCCGGCGAGATCATCGATGAACGAGCTCTTCATGCGATGGAACTGCGGCCGGCTCGGGCGTTCCTTGTCGTTGCCGATGCAGGAATCGATCAGGACCGTATGATGCCCGGTGCGCACCACGAAGCTGTGAAAGCTGAAGATCAGTTTCCCGGTCCCCGGCTCGATCAGGCGCGGACCCAAGAGCGCCGCGTTGGCGCGCACGACCGCGGGGTCGAAATCGGGAAAGAAATCGCCCGGGTCGAGAAACGGACCCTGGTAATCGGCGATGCGGCCGACCTCGAAACTGCCGATGCGGATCGGTTGCATCTGTCCTCGCTGGCTGATGTCGCGACCGGCCGCGACTGTAATGCCGCGGTGCCGGCGATTCCTAGCGCGATCGGAGCGCGGAACCGTTGCTCGCTCATCGCAGGTTCGCTACGCTCGCGAGGCGCCGCCGCCACCAATCGGGGAACGCCGACCATGCGCGCCGCTCTCGTCGTGGGCCTGCTCGCCTTATTCTATCCCGCGCTCGCGATGGCGCAGAACGCGCCGGCGTCGTCAAGCGCACCGGCGCCGACAAGCTCGCCGGCGCCGGCAGCCCCGAGCGCCACGCCGAAAAAAGGCGGCGACATCACGCGCGACCAGTATATCGAGCGCGCCAAGGAGAACGCCGCAAAACGCTTCGACCGGATGGATACCGACCATGACGGGGTGCTGACGCTGGAGGAGCGCCGCGCCTATCATGCCGCTCATTCAAAGCGGCACCCGTCAAAGCCGCAGTGACAGGACCAGTGACAGGAAAGGAATGCACGATGCCCGATGATGCAACGCTCGCCACGCGCAGCGCCGCGCCCGCCGACACCGCGCTGCGGGTGACGGGTCTCGACCACGTCGTCCTGCGTGTCGCCGACATCGACCGCGCGATCGCCTTCTACGAAGCGGTGCTGGGGCTTCATGTCGAGCGCCGCCTCGCCGAGATCGGCCTCGTCCAATTGCGCGCCGGCACCGCGATGATCGACCTGGTGCCGAGGACCGAAGACGAGGACGCGGGCCGCAACATGGACCACTTCGCGGTGCGCATCGCGGAGATGGACGTCGCGGCGCTGAGCGCGCATCTCAAGCAGCACGGCATCGATGCCGGCGAGGTCCGGCGGCGCTATGGCGCGGAAGGCTACGGCTCGTCGATCTACATCACCGATCCCGACGGCAACACCGTCGAGCTCGAAGGGGCCGCCCGAAAAGGCTGCGTAGCCCGCCGGCCTGGCCGATATCGTCCGGGTTGCGCGGCGGTGGACGAGGTCGAGGCGGTCGTCATCGGCGCCGGGGCGATCGGGCTGGCGGCGGCGCGCGCCCTGGCCTTGGCCGGGCATGAGGTCATAATCCTCGAACGCGCCTACACGATCGGCTTCGAGACCTCCTCGCGCAACAGCGAGGTCATCCACGGCGGCCTTTATTACCCGAAGGGCAGTTTGAAGGCGACGAGCTGCGTCGCCGGCCGCCAGCGTCTCTATGCCTATTGCCATGAGCGCGGCGTGCCCCATGCGCGGCTCGGCAAGCTGATCGTCGCGACCGAAGCGGCCGAAATCCCCGGCGTCGAGAAGATCGAAGCCGCGGCGCGGGCCAACGGCGTCGACAATCTCGAATGGCTGAGCGCATCGGAGGCCCGGCGCCTCGAACCTGAACTCAACTGCGTCGCGGCGCTGATGTCGCCATCGACCGGGATCATCGACAGCCACGCGCTGATGCTCGCCTATCAGGGCGAGGCGGAGGAAGCGGGGGCGTTCGTGGCGTTTCGCTCGCCGGTGTTGTCCGGCCGGGCGCTGGGCAACGGCGGCTTCGAGCTGGCGGTCGGCGGCGACCAGCCGACGACGATCCGCTGCAATCTCCTCGTCAACGCCGCCGGGCTCTATGCCCCGGCGTTGGCCCGCGCGATCGACGGCGTGCCGCCGGCAAGCATCCCGCCCGCCTATTTCTGCCGCGGCGTCTATTTCACGCTAAGTGGCAAAACACCGTTCCGCCATCTGATCTACCCGGTGCCGATGCCGGGCGGGCTCGGCGTCCACATCACCCTCGATCTCGCCGGGCAGGCGCGTTTCGGCCCCGATGTCGAATGGATCGACGGGGTCGATTACGCGGTCGATCCGCGCCGCGGCGACGCCTTCTATGCCGCGGTGCGACGCTATTGGCCGGGCCTCAAGGACGGCGCGCTGATGCCCGGCTATGCCGGGATTTGCCCGAAGATCAGCGGCCCCGACGAGCCGGCCGCCGATTTTCTCGTGCAGGGGCCGGCGGAACACGCCATCCCGGGCCTCGTCAATCTCTACGGCATCGAATCGCCGGGCCTGACCGCCTCATTGCCGCTCGCCGACGAGGTGCTGCGAAAGCTCGCCATCTGATCGCGCCCGGACCGGCCCGCCCAGCGCCCGCCCGGCGGTCGTTCGCTGCGGTCGCGGAACCGGCTATATGAAAATCACAGTGGCCCAAGCCGGCAGCTCGTGCGCCGGCCGTTGACAGCGCGATTGTTTGACCGATGAACTCAACCTACATTTGACGGCGGCCCGCCGACTACCGCAATCGAGACGCCATCCGCCGAGTCGTGGGCTGCCCGGTTTCAGGAGGGCGAAGATTGAACTGCCCGTATTGCGGCTCAAGCCGCGTCCGCAAAGCGTCCGTAGTCTATGAGAGCGGGACACGGGACTCCACGCACCGAACGGTTGGAAGCATAATCGGCTTCGGCGTTGGCGGGCGGCGGCGTCGGGCCAGGGCGGGGGTCGGCTTCTTCCAGAGCCGCAGCGTCGGCCGCAGTGCCTCCATCGCGGCGCAGAAGGCTGACAAAGCGCGGATCGTGTGGTGGGGACCGAGCGAGGCGGGAGGAGTTTTCATTATCCTCTCGATCGTTTTTTTGATCGGGCAGGCCAGCAACCCCTTCGGTCTGGCCTTATATTGCACGATCGCGGTCGTGATTGGATGCCCGCTTATGACTGGAATTGCAGCGCTGATCGCCAACAAGGATTACGACCGCCGTTGGTACTGCGGCTCCTGCGGGCAGACCTGGACCCCGCAATTCTCAGCGATCTCCGACCCGTCGAATGACGACAACACATTGGCCAAATCACGTGAATTATCCAAACCTACCGCCGTTGAAGCCCGCGCGCCCAAATTAAGCTGGACCTTCTTGCCACCCGACGTAGAGAACAAAATGGTTAATGTTCAAGCAGAGTGTAGCTGCGGCCAAGTAATACAATACGATGATGATTGGACTGAAAATGCAAAGGTAATTTGCGTTAAATGTCGAGCGGACCACGGCACTTTCAGCGATTATAAAGCACAGGCACGCGCAGCCGTTGATGATTTCATAAAGGGGAACATTTCGAGGTACCGCATCAAGCCCTGAAATCGGGATGCTCAGCTACAGCCGGCGAAAAGGGCGGGAGGGCCTGTCAGACATACCCTTCCGGCTTGGCCCGGATCGTGCCGTCGTCAAGTCGCCCGCCGCACACCATATTCCTTCTCGTTTCTGGCTTGAGGAGATCATCCCGCATGATACCGGATTTTGAAATTCGCCGCCTGCAAGGCGCAGACATTGGCATTGAGGCATTGAGCGACCGGGCGCAGAAGGCGCGTGGCATGGCACCGGGCGACACGAAAATTTTTGTTAGGTGGCATGAGGCTTTGCCGTTCGTTCAGGCCGCAGTGGCCGAAGGCTTTACCTTCGCGGGGCGTGGTCTCCTGCGATGCTGATCGGGGTTCCGAAAGAGGTGAAGACCCACGAATACCGGGTCGGTCTGGTGCCGGGCAGCGTGCGCGAATTGGTCCATCATGGGCACAAGGTCGTCGTCGAGAGCGGGGCCGGGGCGGGCATCGGCTTTGACGACGCCGCCTATGAGCGCGCCGGCGCCGAGATCCTGATGCGGGCGGCTGATCTCTTTGCGGCGGCCGAGCTGATCGTCAAGGTCAAGGAGCCGCAGCCCGAGGAAATCCGCGCGCTGCACGAAGACCAGATCCTCTTTACCTATCTTCACCTCGCCGCCGACCGGGCGCTCGCCGAAGGGCTGCTGCGATCGGGGGCGGTGGCGATCGCCTATGAGACCGTCACCGACAGGAACGGCGGCCTGCCGCTCTTGGCGCCGATGAGCGAGGTGGCCGGGCGGATGTCGGTGCAGGTCGGCGCCCATTGCCTCGAAAAGGAGCAGGGCGGCATGGGCATCCTCCTGGGCGGGGTGCCGGGCGTGCCGGCGGCCAAGGTGGTGATCCTCGGCGGCGGGGTTTCCGGCACCAACGCGGCGCGCGTCGCGATGGGGATGGAGGCCTATGTCACGGTGATCGACCGCTCGCTGCCCCGCCTCTACGAACTTGATCTCCAGTTCGGGTCGCAGCTGCACACCCTCTTTTCGACGGTCGAGACGATCGAGCGCGAAGTCGTTGCCGCCGATCTGGTGATCGGCGCGGTGCTGGTCGCGGGCGCGGCGGCGCCGAAGCTGGTCAGCCGCGAGCTGGTGCGCTCGATGCAGCCCGGCTCGGTCA
Source organism: uncultured Alphaproteobacteria bacterium (assembly GCA_963789255.1). GTDB lineage: Bacteria > Pseudomonadota > Alphaproteobacteria > ATCC43930 > CGMCC-115725 > DATARH01. The sequence goes on from CAWBJW010000002.1 coordinate 2,027,281, forward strand.
TCGTCGACATCTCGATCGACCAGGGCGGCTGCATCGCGACGAGCCGCCCGACCACCCACGCCGCCCCGACCTTTATCGAGGAGGGCGTCGTCCACTACTGCGTCACCAACATGCCGGGTGCGGTCGCCCATACCTCGGCGGTCGCGCTCAACAACGCGACGCTGCCGTTTGTCCTGGCGATCGCCGACCGCGGCTGGCGGCGGGCCTTGTCCGACGATCCGCATCTGCGCAACGGGCTCAATACCTGCCGCGGCCTCCTCACCCACCCCGCGGTCGCCCATGATACCGGGCTGCCGCTGACCGCCGCCGAGCGCGCCCTCACCGATTAGGGTGGCCGATTGAGCACAGTCGAATTGGCAAATGGTTCCCGGCAACACGAATCTTGGCGTGCGGCGGGCTTGAGCGCTTCCGCCGCGGTCCCTATCTGAGCGAACATGGCTCGTGAAGGGACCATGGCACATTTCAAGGCAATCGCCGCCGCGGCGGCCGATCGATTATTTGATACGGCAGTCGCGCCCGAAGCGCCATTTGCGCGCATCGACGGCGCCGCCATTGCCGCCGTCACCAATCTCTATCGCGAGGTCTTGCCGCAAGGCGGTGCGATCCTCGACGTGATGTCCGGGTGGGTCTCGCACCTGCCGCCCGAGGCGCCCTATCGCCGCGTCGTCGGGATCGGCATCGAGCGGCGCGCGCTGGCGGAAAATCCGTTTCTCGACGAGTGGCGCCTGCAGGACCTCAACAGCAACCCGATCCTGTCATTTGCGTCAGGCGAATTCGACGGCGCCACGATTTGTGCCGCGATCCAGTATCTGGCGCGGCCGGGCGAAGTGATCCGCGAGATCGCCCGCGTGCTGCGCCCGGGGGCGCCGCTGATCGTCACCTTCTCCAACCGTTGCGTCGCGACCAAGCCGATCGGCTGCTGGTGCCTGCACGACGAGGCCGGCCACCTCTGCCTCGTCGCCCAGCATTTCGCCGATTCCGGCAATTGGGGGGAGATGCGCTGTCTCGATCGCACCCCGCCCGGCGGCGGCCAGCCGCTCTACGCGGTGATCGGCCGCAGCCTCGGCGCGGCCCGCCCCGGCGACAGCGACTGACCGGGCCGCCCGTCGTTATACCGGTGCGGAGGCCTGCGTTAGCATCGTGCGACTCATTTGTCGCATAAGGGGCCTTCTGGAAAATCCGCGCGCGGCTCCTTTGGCAGTCGCTGCTTAAGCTAGTGTTGAAATCCGCGACGATCAGTCAGCGCTTGCCGAACCACTTCGCTGGTTGGACCGGCAATCCAATCGGAGGCCGTAAAGGCTACAAAGCGATTAATCTCGCGAGGTGTTACGTGAAGTTCACGGCCTCCATGTCGTCCAACGAGCGCGACTCTCCTTGTTAGCGGTGCGACAACTTGGGCCGTCGGATGTCTCAGTGCAGCTGGAGGCGTGTCAGCGTAGCCGTCAGCTAGCCACGCCACACTGCGGTCGCTCGTGATGAAGAACTCGTTGTCAGGTGGTTGTAATCTAACCCATGAGAGCCGGGGAAAGTGCCGAACTTGGAAGTACCACGCTTGAAGATGTAGTAATTCAAGATGATCATCACGACGAATAATCCATTTCCAACCCTGCTTGCGGTACGCGTAAAACTCTTCCTCGACCGTAACCTCACGGCGAATACCGGTTCTTGGATCTTCCAGACACATCGGGCGCATTCGATCACGCATTTTTTCAAACCCCGGCGGAGGAGGTTCTACTACTTCGCCTGCGGGGTCGAAGGGCGGCTCGTCGGCCCATTGTTGCACGAGCTTCATCCAACCCGGCGTCCGGGCCGCTTGCCACGCCAGAAAACGAGTTATTTCCGGCGGAATGGGGCCGCCTCCGCCTATTTTGGTCGCTGCGAACTTGCGTATCGCCACTGACGCCGCGCTCTCGATCTTCGCAAGGTGGGCTTCGATTGTTGCGTCCGGCTCAGCGAAACCTCCCTGCCCATCATACAAGCCACGGGCAATCGAAATGTTCTTTGGCGACCGCTTAGCGATCTCGCCGGTCGTCAGTGATCCAATCCACACGAACGGGTCGCGGCTGCGTTCCGCTTGCGGCGCCACGAAGCCACGAAGGTAGAACTTTGGGACGGTGTGCGCACGAGTGCCCAAGTTTTTTCCCCCTGTTAATCGCGCGCGACCGCCTTTTCTACATCTTGTAGCCAACGGCACTCCACGCGTCTCTGCCAACGCCGCATAAGCGCCACTCCGGAAAATTCGCGGAGGGTGTCTGCATCTGATTCTAAGTCACTTCGGCGCGGTAGTTTTCTCGATCTCACGCAGCTGCTCTAGAACGTCACCAAGTGATTTTGGTGTCGTTATTTTTGCTTTTCGCACGTCAATCTCGTACGTGTTATTGATTGCTTCAAGTCTCTTTTCTGTATCAAGTAATTTCTCAAATAACTGTAACGATATTAAGCACTCTGCGTCTGCTATGCTCGTTTGAAAATGCAATATGCTATAGAGCTGTGAAGTGTTTAATCCACCCTGGTGCATCGTCGTCTGCATGGCGTCCATGAGGTGATCATTATGGTTTTTTATGGCTGTGTTTATTTCACGCGATTGGCCACGTACCCAGCCTGTGTTTTTGAGTAACTCAGGGTCTTTTTCGACAACGAATGGTACTTCTTTGAAGAAATCCCACTCTATAAATTGCAGCTCGGGGCAAGTCTTCCTAAGAGCGGGGTGGTTGGGGGCCGAAAACGACGAAGCCACCTGCTTTAGCTTCTGAGGATCGTCTTGAGCTTTCTGAAGTGCTGTAAAGACAATGTGGCTTTCGCTGTGGTGTGGAATTATAAAATCGCTCACAACGTGCAACAGGACTTCGATGTTATAGCTTACACCGGATATTGCGACGTTAATCTGAGATACTTCCTTTTCTAGCTTTTCACGTATCGCCTTCTTTGCGCTACGTGACTTCCTATAAATTTCGAGGACTATCCCTACGATCATCGCCAAAAGAGCGCTAACAAATACGGAGGCGACCGGAACCCATTGCCACCATCCATGACTGTGTAAGGCGTTAATTGCCGCCAGAATTTTTTCGAGCTGTGTTTCACTTAGAGAAGTCATTGGCCTCTAGCGCTAGGCTACGAGCCTCGAAATCGTCCAGCCGCTCACGTTGTAGCTGCGGCCGATCTCGGCGTGCGTTTCGTCACCACGCTCGCGGCGCTCAAGCGCCTCGCGCTTTTGGTGCGGCGTCAGCTTCGGTTTGCGGCCGAGCTTGACGCCGCGCGCCTTAGCGCGGGCGCGGCCTTCGCCGGTGCGGGCGCGTATTAGCTCGCGCTCGAACTCGGCGAGGCCGCCCAGCACGGTGAGCATAAGGCGGCCGTGCGGCGTCGTGGTGTCGGCCCATGTGTCGCCGAGCGAGCGGAACCCGGCTTGCTTGCCGGTGATCGTCGCGAGGGTATTGAGAAGATCGCGGGTCGAGCGCGCGAGGCGGTCGAGCCGCGTCACCATCAGCACGTCGCCGGCGTCGAGCTGGTCGAGCACCCGGCGGAGCTGCGCCCGGTCGGTCTTGGCCCCGCTCGCAACTTCGCGGAATACCTTTTCCGCTCCGACGGCGGTCAGCGCCGCGACCTGCGCGTCGACGCTTTGGCCGTCCGTCGATACAAGTGCATAGCCGTAGATCATGCCGCCATTTTACACGCAGATGGGGGTTGTCGCGAGCGACTTGCATGCTTATTTATTGGAGCAATATTGTGATAGAGACACGGATCATGAATTCCCTCAACTCCCTGCTGATGCGAAAAAACTCCCTGCTCGGCGAGCAGAAACTCCCTGCTCATTGCCAGAAAAATCCCTGCCTGTGCAACGCAATCGACGATAAAATTTAGGGAACCCAGCGGCTTGCCGGCATAGCGGCCAGAATTCTTACCTGCCAGCAGGGAAATGGCGGCTCACCGGTCGATCCAGCCATGCGCGCCCGCGTCTCGCTCGCGCTCCAGCTCGGCGACCGCCGCCACCTCACGCGGCTCGCTGCGCCTTGATGCGGTCGGCCTCCTCGGGTGGCAAATTGCGGGATGCGATCTTCAGATCGTAATTGGCCTGCAGGTTCATCCAGAATTCCGGACTGTTCCCAAAATACAGTGCAAGGCGCAGCGCCGTGTCTGCCGTGATACGGCGGCGATTGCTTATGATCTCGGTAATGCGGTTTGGCGAGATCCCGATCGCGCGGGCCAGCGCACCCTGCGACAAATCATATCCCACGAGAAATTCTTCCTTCAAGATCTCGCCGGGGGTAACGGCCGCGAATTCTTCACCCGCCATCGCCTCGTCCTCAGTGATAGTCCACTACCTTGACCGCGTGGGCATGGCCATCGATCCAATTGAAAACAATGCGCCATTGATCGTTGATGCGGATAGAGTAAAATTCGCGCAAGTTTCCCTGAAGTTTTTCCAGCCGGTTCGAGGGCGGTACGAGCAAATCATCCAGCCGGCTTGCCGCGTTCAGCATTTCAGGCTTTCGTTTGGCCGAACGCGCCACGCCCTGAAATTCGCGGACGAACCGGTCGCCGAACAGCGCTTCGGTCTGCTTATCGCCAGACGACTTGATCACCGGCGAGCATACCGCATCCCGGTATGCCTGTGAAGCGCGGACGATCGACCCTCGGGTCTTCTAGCGCCGCAGCACCATGAGTTTCTTGATCTCGGCGATGGCCTTGGCCGGGTTCAGGTTTTTCGGGCAGGTCCGGGTGCAGTTGAGGATCGTGTGGCAGCGGTAGAGGCGGAACGGGTCTTCGAGCGCGTCGAGCCGGTCGCCCGCTTTCTCGTCGCGGCTGTCGGCGATCCAGCGATAGGCCTGGAGGAGGACCGCGGGTCCGAGATAGCGCTCGCCGTTCCACCAATAGCTGGGGCACGCGGTCGAGCAGCAGAAGCACAGGATGCATTCCCACAGCCCGTCGAGCCGGGCGCGCTCCTCGACCGATTGCAACCGCTCGCGGTCGGGCGGCGCGGTGCTTTCGGTTTGCAGCCAGGGCTGGATCGACTGGTATTGCGCGTAGACGTGCGAGAGGTCGGGAACCAGATCCTTGATCACCGGCATGTGCGGCAGCGGATAGATCCTGACGTCGCCCTTGATGTCCTCGATCGCCTTGATGCAGGCCAGCGTGTTGGTGCCGTCGATGTTCATCGCGCAGGAGCCGCAGACCCCCTCGCGGCATGAGCGGCGAAAGGTCAGAGTCGTGTCGATCTCGTTCTTGATCTTGATCAGCGCGTCCAACACCATCGGCCCGCAATCGGCCAGATCGATCGAATAGGTGTCGACGACCGGGTTGTGGCCGTCATCGGGGTTCCAGCGATAGACCTGAAAACGGCGCAGCTGTTCGCGGATTGGGCGGTGGCGGGTAGGTCCTGCCGGTGCCGATCTTCGAATTTGCGGGCAGGCGGAATTCGGCCATCTCAATACGTCCGGGCCCTGGGCGGGAACACCTGCACCTCGTTCGACAGCGTGAACAGATGCACCGGGCGGTAGCCGAGCCTCACCGCGCCCGCCTCGTCGCGCCACGACAGCGTGTGCTTCAGCCAGTTCTGGTCGTCGCGCTCGGGGAAATCCTCGCGGGCGTGGGCGCCGCGGCTTTCGGTGCGGTTCTCGGCCGAATGCAGCGCGACGGTCGCCTGTTCCAGCAGGTTCTTCAGTTCCAGCGCCTCCATCAGATCGCTGTTCCAGATCAGCGAGCGATCGGAAATGCCGAGATCGGCATAGCTTTTCGCCACACGGTCGATCTTGTCGACCCCCTCGCGCAGCACCTCGGCGGTGCGGAACACCGCGCAGTTGTTCTGCATCGTGCGCTGCATATCGACCCGGATCTCGGCGGTCTTGCGCGGACCTTTGGCCTGGCGCACCGCGTCGAGGCGGGCGATCGCCTGCTCGCCGGCGCTCTGCGACAGCGGCGCATGGGACGTGCCGGGGCGGACCAGCTCGACCGCGCGATGCGCCGCGGCGCGCCCGAATACGACAATGTCCAGCAGCGAGTTGCAGCCCAGGCGATTGGCGCCGTGCACCGACACGCTCGCGCCCTCGCCGATCGCCATCAGGCCCGGTGCGACCGCGTCAGGATCATCGCTCGGTCGGGCGCAGCACTTCGCCGCGGTAATTGGTCGGGATGCCGCCCATGTTGTAATGCACGGTCGGCGCTACCGGGATCGGCTCGCGCGCTGATGTCGACGCCGGCAAAGATTTTCGCGAGTATCGGCAATCCCGGGCAGCCGCAAATGCAGCATGTCCGGGTCGAGATGTTCGAGGTGGAGATGGATATAATCCTTGTCCGGCCCGCAGCCGCGGCCCTCGTGCATCTCGATCGTCATCGCCCGGCTGACCACGTCGCGCGACGCGAGGTCCTTGGCGTGCGGCGCATAGCGCTCCATGAAGCGCTCGCCTTCGCTGTTGGTCAGATAGCCGCCTTCGCCGCGCGCGCCCTCGGTAATCAGGCAGCCGGCGCGGTAGATCCCGGTCGGATGGAACTGGATGAACTCCATGTCCTGCAGGGCCAAGCCGGCGCGCAACACCATCGCATTGCCGTCGCCCGTGCAGGTGTGCGCCGAGGTGCAGGTGAAATAGGTGCGGCCGTACCCGCCGGTGGCGAGCAGCACCATGTGGGCGCGGAACCGGTGGATCGTGCCGTCTTCGAGGTTCCACGCCATGACGCCGCGGCAGACGCCCTCCTCGTCCATGATCAGGTCGAGGGCGAAATACTCGACGAAGAACTCGGCGTTGTGGCGCAGCGACTGCTGGTAGAGCGTGTGGATGATCGCGTGGCCGGTGCGGTCGGCGGCGGCGCAGGCGCGGTTGGCCGGCGCGCCGTCGCCGTATTCCATCATATGGCCGCCGAACGGGCGCTGGTAGATCTGCCCCAGCTCGGTGCGCGAGAACGGCACGCCGAAATGCTCCAATTCGATCACCGCCGGGATCGCCTGGCGGCACATATATTCGATCGCATCCTGGTCGCCGAGCCAGTCCGACCCCTTGACCGTGTCGTACATGTGCCAGCGCCAGTCGTCGTTGCCCATGTTGGCGAGCGCGGCGGCAATGCCGCCCTGCGCCGAGACGGTGTGGCTGCGGGTCGGGAACACCTTCGAGATGCAGGCGGTCTTCAGCCCTTCGAGGGTCGTGCCCAGGGTCGCGCGCAGGCCGGCGCCGCCGGCGCCGACGACGACGACATCGTATTCGTGATCGATGATCGGATAGGCGGCAGGCATGGGCCGTATGTCCTCCAGGGGCTCCGCGGGTTTCGCGCCCGCTAGGCGCCGAGCGAGAGTTTGAGGACGGCGAAGACGCCGAGCACGGCAAGGACGATCGAGGCGAGGCGCATGACGATCAACAAGCCCAAACGCAGCGCTTCGTTCTCGACGTAATCCTCGATCACGACCTGCAGCCCGAGCGCGCCGTGATAGAAGGTCGCGATCAGCAGCAATACGAGGAGGACCGCCGGCACCGGGTGACGCACCCAATCGACGAACAGCGCGCGGTCGGCGCCGGCCAGCTCGATGACGACGATCACGAACCACAGCGCCAGCGGCACCAGCGCGATCGCGGTCATCCGCTGGGCCCACCAATGCCCGACCCCTTCCTTGGCCGAGCCGAGACCGATCGCGCGGCCCAACGGCGATCTCATCGGCGAGCGCATGGGCGGCGTTGCCATCTCACCCTCTCCAATGGGAAACGCCGGCGATCCAGGCAATCGCGGTCAGCACGATTGTCGCGCCGATCACGGTCCAGCCGCCGGCATAAACGCTCTTCAGGTCGAGGCCGCGTCCGGTATCCCACCACAAATGCCGCAGCCCGTTGCACAGGTGGTAGAACAGCGCGACGCTCCAGCCGAACAGCAGGATGCGGCCGATCCAGGAGCCGAGAAACGCCTGGATCCGCATGTAGGCATCGGGTCCGTCCGCCGCCGCGACGAGCCACCACACCAAGAGTACTGTGCCGACGCTGAGCGCAACCCCGGCGAAGCGGTGCAGGATCGACATCACCGAGGTCAGCTGCCAGCGATAGATTTGAAGATGCGGCGACAGCGGCCGCGGATCCGATGTCATGCGGAATGTTCCGGCAAAAAGGTGCGGCTCTCAGCAGCGTTTGACTTAGACCCGGTGCCGGAGAGTGTCAACGGACGCGGGGTGGCGGAATTTCCTGGCAGGTATGTAATAACCCTCTCCCGCACCGCGGGAGAGGGGGACCGCTCGCGACGCGAGCGGTGGGTGAGGTCTGAGCCAGGGTCAGGGCGGAGGTGGAGCCGGGCACTCGTTCGCTGGCCTCAATACGATGTCGCGATCCTTCAGCCGGATGGTCCGATCTCGAGACGGCACCCCCGGCTTGTATTCGCCGACGCTAATCGTGCCCACGAATGTCGGCGGCTCTGTCGGCGACCGAACATGCGGGACAAGATCATCGATCAGAAATAGATCACCTAGGTCGTGTGCCTCATTGACTTGCCCGAAATCAAAATTCGTCATAAATCCGCTTGCCGAACCGACTAATTCGCCCAGTGGGCTAATATCTTTCCCGGCAGTGATGATCCAGCCGATCGGAATTTTGCATACGGCTCGCACATGAATGTCCCAAGTGTCGATATGAAAGCCGGAAACATAGCTATTCGCTTTCATCTCGGGTGGCTTGATGGAGACCAGTTCCATAGCAGGCGTCGCCGCAGGCCACATAGCCGCGACGACCCAGATGTTGGCAAGGGAAAGCCGCTTTCGACGAGTTAACATCACATTTCGCGATGCTCCCCGGTGAGATGCCCTCACCCGGCCGCCGCTGCGCGACGGCCACCCTCTCCCGCAATGCGGGAGAGGGGCTTTAGTCAGCTGATCGTCACCTCGAAGCCGCGCCTGGTGCCCGGGCGCGCCATCATCGTCTCGTACCAGCGCTGCACATTCGGGTAGAGAGCGAGATCGACCTGATGACGCTCATGCCGCCAGGCCCAGCCGAGGATCGCGAAATCGGCGATCGATACCTCGGCGCCGCCGGCGAACGGCACCTCGCCGAGCCGTTTGTCGAAGACGCCGTAGAGCCGGTTGGTTTCCTTCGTGTAGCGTTCGAGCCCGTAGCGGCGGTCGGCTTCGTCCGCCACCTGCAGGAAATGGTGGACCTGGCCGGGCATCGGCCCGAACCCGCCCATCTGCCACATCAGCCATTCGAGCACCGGCACTTGGGCCCGCAGATCGCCTTTCGGCCAGAACTTGCCGGTCTTCTCGCCGAGATATATCAGGATCGCGCCCGACTCGAAGACGCTGATCGGCGCGCCACCCGGGCCGTCGCTGTCGATGATCGCCGGGATCCGGTTGTTGGGGCTGATCTTCAAAAATTCCGGGTTGAACTGCTCGCCCTTGCCGATATTGACCGGCTTCACCGTGTAGGGCAGGCCCATTTCCTCGAGCGCGACGCTGATCTTGCGCCCGTTCGGGGTGTTCCAGGTCCACAGTTCGATGCTCATGGCGGGGGCTCCTTTACGTCGGCGACGGTGCAGGCAGCATTGCCGCCGATGATCGGGTTTCGCAAGGTGCAATCAGTCCGGGTCCGCTACTGCGTCTTGCCCTTGCATTTCTGATCCCAGTACCGGGTTTCACGCGTATTCTTCCATTTACCATGGCTATGGACCGTGAAGTACCGGGTCCACGGGACGGTCATCTCATAGGAACCATCGGCGTTCTTTTTGAGCTTGTCGCAGGGAACGTCGTCTGGCCATTTCTCGATGTTGATGGGCTGTTGTGCCTGAGCGGCCAGGGAAAAGACGGCCAGGAAACCCGCAACCGCCATGCTCATGGCGACCTGATTCGGCAACATCGGAGCTCCTTTCGCGTTCCGCTCGGTATTGCTGCATAATCCGATGCGTTCCGACAAGCGGGCCTGTACGATCGATGCTGCCAACCAGTTCGCAGCAGGAGGTGTCCGATGGCTGCCGACCCGAACCGTGTGATCCTGACCGGAGAGAACCCGTTCATCCGCTTGAGCGCCAGCGACGGCGGGCCACTGACGACAAACGCCAGCTATTGGCGGATCATCACCTGCCCGGCCGGGCCCGGGCATGTCCTCTACCTGAAAAGCGAGCTGACCGAGAACCGCTGGCGGATCTATTCCGACAACATCGCGATGGCGCGCTGGCTGCAGGGGACGGTGCAGGGCATGCTGAACGCCGAGACCGCCGACCGGGCGATCCCGGTCATCGAGGCGGAGTTCGCCAAATCGGGCGACCCCCGCTATTTCTGGACCGAGAGCCTCATTGCGCACGACGAGGAAATCACGCTCACCTGGTACGAGATCGGCGATCCGCTGTTGATCCACACCAATCCCGGCGAAGGCGGCCGCAAATACGGCGTCTGCACATTGCTGATCCCGGCGCTCGGCGCGCGTCTCACGCGCAACGGCGTCGAGGCGGCGGGCAAGCCCTGGCCGATGGAGCGCGAGGGACGCCCGTTCAGCACCTGCGCCCTGGCGTTTTCCGAAAGCTGGACCGAGGGGCGGTAGCACAACCCACGATGTCATCCCGGCCTTCGCCGGGATGCCAAAATTTGGGAATTATATATTTTGACTCCCCCAACAATGATGCAAAAAATAGCTTTCGGCGTTATCGCGGTTTCCATCCAATCAGGATATGCACAGCATTTTTGTTTGCTGCCGTGCTTCTGTTTTCCATGACAGCTACGGCAGCGATGCCCTCCGTATTTAGTGCCGCCGCCAAGGTAGTAGCAGCTGGTCCGAATTCACTTATCTTAGCGTTATCCACTTCGATAATGACCCCGATGCCGGTCACCATTCCGGCGTTTGGTTTATCGGGCCGCACATATTTAAGTGGTTGTAGCGTTTTGTCTTCCCATTCTACTTCTTTCCAATGCGCAGCCAATAACGCGGATTCTACGGGGACCAATAGCATCTCTCCATCAACGTCTCCAGCACCCACGGCGAGATCAAAATTAGTCCCAGCAAATGGTAGTATTTTGTTAGCTATCACCGACAATTGTGGAACGGTCAGGGTACGCTGCGCTTTGAATTTATTCAGTGCAGCTTGCGCCTCAAGCGCACGAGCGTTTGCTTCGGCTATTTTCTGCTCCGCATCCTTGGCTTGGGCCTCGCGCGCCTCTTTAACGACGTTTTCGTACGGCCTTGCCAGCCAGTCGCCGCCAAATTCAATCACAACTCCAGCGGCCACCAGAAACGCGGCCACTAATTTCGCGACCGCAATGAAAGACAGCCATGATTCGGCGCTTGCCAGGGCTGAGGATTCCATTGAGCGATCCCGTCGCCTGAGCGTAATCATCTATGTCTTAGTCGCCATTTGGGTCAGTCTCCGTGGACTGTACTCTCGGAGGCGCCGCTGATGTCTTCTGATTTTTTCTTCTTGTTATTTTTTCGTATTTGCTTTAGTCTATTCGCCACCTGCGTTTTGGGCTTGGGATGATATGCCAAAACCTTATCGACGATCTTTTCGAGCACTTCGGGCAGTTTGGGGACGATCATGCTGTCAGGTCCTTGTAGGTCAACCGCCGGCCAGCCGTGCCGTCAATGAAGCTGTCGAGCCGCAGCAGCGTATGCCGAGCGACATCCCCATCATTGAGCCGGAAGGTGAACTCGTCAACGTACCGGCCAAGGTGCTTCGGGCTGACGTGATGGAAGGTGCCGTAGATGCCGCGTTTCAGGACGGCCCAAACGCTTTCGATGCTGTTCGTCGTCACCCCATCACGGACGTACTCGCCAGCGCCATGGTTGATCGTCGCATGCTCGAATGTTGTACCAAGCCCGCTGTACGCGCGCGCTTCATCAGTGTGGAGCGTCGAGCCGACCTCGATCCGTTGATGAATTATCCCGTGAACCCTGTAGGCATCGACGGCATCAATCGGCATCGCAACGGTGCGCCCGCCGTCCTGGCGCATCCCAAGCACGGCTGTCTTGCCAACCGCGCCGCGTCCGGCGTGCAGCTTCTTGTTGCCGTGCTTGTTGGCCTCTTTGCCGCCGACGAAGGTTTCGTCAATCTGGACGGTTCCCCGCAAAGTTGTCAGATCATCTTTGCAAGCCTCGCGGAGCCGACCAAGCAGGAACCATGCCGTCTTTTGAGTGACACCGATTTCCTTGGCGAGTTGCATCGACGAGATGCCCTTGCGGGCCGTCACGACGAGATACATCGCGTAGAGCCATTTGTGCAGGGGAACGTGCGACCGTTCGAAGATCGTCCCGGTGCGGATCGTGAAATCTTCCTTGCATTGGTTACAGCGGTAGTAGCCGCCCTTCCGGGTCGTGATGCGCTCACCCAAACCGCAAACCGGGCAACGCGGGCCATTCGGCCAAAGCCGCGCCTCCAGGCAGCGCCGCGCGCTTTCCTGATCGGGGAACATCTCGAAAAGTTGGAAGGTTGAAATCGTGCTCTTGCTCATGGCCTAACCCCTCGATCTGACCGCGATTATGCCAGATTTCTTCGAGGGAGTCAAATATATAATTCCCCAAAATTTGTATCAATCGACCGCGATGCCCTTGCGCGCCATGAATTCGGGGAACGCCTCCCTGGCCTTGGCGTTGCGCACGACCTGAGTGGTGTAGCGCCGCTCCTCGTCCCATTGCGCCTCGAGGTCTTGCGTCATCTGCTTCAAGAGCAGCGCCTTGATGCCGATGACCGCGGCGCGGTTGTTGCCGGCGATGGTTTTCGCCAGCTCCATCGTCTTGGCGCGCAGCTGGTCTTTCGGCACGAGGTGGTTCAAGAGGCCGATGCGGTAGGCCTCCTCGGCCTCGACGACGCGCGCCGAAAACAACAATTCCTTGGCGATCGGCCAGCCGACCTGGTTGGGCAGCGTCCAGGTGCTGTTGATCCGCCCGTAGGCCGCGGCGAGGAAGCGGAATTTGCTGTCCTCGCAGCCGATCCGCATGTCGAGCGCGGAGGAGAGCACCGCCGCACCGCCAAAGGCGAGGCCGTTCATCATGCCGATGTTCGGCTTCTTCGAGATGCTGATGTCGAGGTAGCCGCGCCGGGTGCGCATCCGGTCGAGTTCCTCGTCAGAGTAGCGGCGATCGTCCTCGAGCTGCTCGTGGATGTCGCCGCCGGCGGAAAAGGCGCGTCCGGCGCCAGTCAGCACGATGCAACCGACCGCATCGTCGGAATCCAGGCGCTGTACCGCCTCGTGTATTTCGCCGGCGAGGCGCCGGTTCATCGCGTTGAGCTTTTCGGGGCGGTTCAGCGTGATGATGCCGACACCGTCCTCGATATCGACCAGGATATGCTCGTAGTTCATCGGTTGCTCCTTCAGCGCGGCACATCGCCCCACACGACATAGCGCTGGCGCGGCCGTGTTTCGCGGCCTTCCGCGACCAGGCGCCGGTTGTGCGCGGTTACCAGGTCGAGCAGCGGATCGCCCGCCACATTCAAGAGCCCATGGGCGCGCAGCAGCGCCTCGATCTCCTCGCGCGGGCGGCCGCCGTAAAACGGCAGCTGATCGCCGATCGCCGCGTATTCGGCGCTGGTGCGGGCATTCTCACGCTGCGGCGGCGCCGCGGCCTCGCTGTATTGCGCGCCGTCGACGATCGCGAGCCGCCCGCCCGGACGCAAGACGCGGATCCACTCGTCGATGGCTGCCTCGGGGTGCGGCAGGGTCCACAGCACATGCCGGCTGATCGCGAGGTCAAAGCTGTGCGGTGCGAACGGCAGGTTTTCGGCGTCGGCCTGCTCGAAGCGGATCGACAGGCGTTGCGCCGCCGCCTTCTTCCGCGCTTCGGCGAGCATCGCCGGCGCAAAATCGACGCCGGTGACCCGGTGGCCGCGCACCGCCAGTTCGAGGCTGAGGAAGCCGGTGCCGCAGCCGCAATCGATCGCATCGAGCGGCCCGCCGGCTGGAATGACCAGATCGAGGATGCGGTCCCACGCCGCGCGCTCGGCCGGGCTGCCGATGCTGTGGCCGAAATCCTCGTCGAAATGCGCGGCCCGGCGGTCCCAATGCGCGGCGACTTGCGCCTTGACCGGGTCGGCCTGGGTCGCGCTCATGCCAGCCCCACCACTTCGGCCAAGGCTTCGAGCTGCTCGCCATAGCGCGACACCGGGTTCAACAGCAGATGATTGGCGCCCATCGCGATAACCTCCTCGAGCCGTTCGCGCACCTGTTCCGGCGTGCCGTGAATGCCGCAAAGATCAGTGCCGGGCGGGTTGCGATACACATCGGTAAACCAGCGCAACAGCTCGGCCCGCGCCACGTCCGGGCGCTCGTCCACCGCCATGAACACCCGCTTCGAGACCGGGAATTTGGCCGGATCGCGCCCCGCCTGCTCCAGCGCCTCGCGCAGGATCGGCACGGATCGGGCAAAATCGGCGATGCGCGACCCGCCGGAGCCCATCCACCCGTCGGCGATCCGGGCGGCACGGCGGACCGCGTCGGGGTGGCCGACCCCCATCCAGATCGGCGGATGCGGCTTTTGCACCGGTTTCGGCGCCATCGTCTCGTTTTCGAGATGATAGAAGCGGCCGTGATAGCTGACTTTCTCTTGCGTCCACAACGCCTTGATCACGTCGAGTTCCTCGCGAAACCGCGTGACGCGGCCTTCTTGCGATACCTCGAACTGCCGGTAGTGGTGCTCGCGGCCGATGCCGACGCCGAGGATCGCCCGGCCGTTGCTGGCGTAGTCGAGGCAGGCCCATTGGTGGGCGATCATCAGCGGGCTGTGGATCTGCAGCACAACGACCGAGGCGCCGAGGCGGATTTTCGACGTCACCGCCGCGGCGTAGGTCAAGACGACGACCGGATCGAAGCAGAACACGTGGTCGAGGGTGTTCTCGGTGACCCACAGATCGCGGAAGCCGAGCGCCTCGGCCCGCGTCGCGACCTGCCGCACCTCCGCCATGCCGATCGGCTCGGGCGAGCGGTGCGGCAGCGCGACGCCGAACGCGATCTGATCTTTCAGGGCCATGCGCTATATCCAGAATTGGCCTTGCAAACATCCCCTTGGCCGGACTTGACCCGGCCATCCACGTCTTAAAGTCGCGAGCGGTGCAAGGAAAGACGTGGGTGGCCGGGTCAAGCCCGGCCAAGGGGGGACATAACCGGAGACAGCTACACCTTCTCGATCAGCTCCATCTGCGCGCCGTCCGGCGCTTCGATAAAGGCGACGTGGCGGCCGTTGTTGAACTGCTCCAGCATGATGTGCGCGCCGTTGCCCTTCAGCTTGGCGATCGCGCCGGCATAGTCGTCGGTCTGCACCGCGATGTGCTCGATCCCCATCATCTGCTTGCGGTTCTGGGCGGCGCTGATCGTCGTGACGTTGAGCTGCAATCCGTGCAGGTTGAGCTGGATATTGCCGTTGGGGGCCGCGTTCTTCATCGTCGCGCCGAAATTGTCGATGTAGAACTGCGCCGTCTTCTTGGGGTCGTACGTCTTGATATGGACGTGTCCGATTTCCATGGCCATGCTCGTCTCCTCCGTTTGGTTCGCTGAGGCTCGCGGACGCGGCTCTCAAAGCGCAGCTTGGCAGCATGAAGCGGCGAACTCAACGGCGGGGATGAGGGAGAGAGACGATGAGCGCAGCGCGCGACCTGGCGAATTTCCTGGCTTGTGTCGCCACCGGCGATCTGCCGCCGCAAGCGCTCGACCATGCGGCGATGCTGGTTGCCAGCACGATCGCCAGCGCGGCGATGGGCAGCGGGCTCGAGTCCGCCGGAATTATCAAAGACATGGCCCGCAGCCTCGGCGGCAGCCCGCGCGCCTCGGTATGGTTCGATGGGGGCGCCAGGCTGCCGGTCGTCGCCGCCGCCCAGGTCAACGCGGTGATGAGCGACGCCGCCGCCTCCGACGACAGCGACCTGCGGACGATCGTGCATTGCGGGACGCCCTTGGTCGCGACCGCGCTCGCCGCTGCCGAGCATCACGGCGGCAGCGGCGAGGATGTGCTGACGGCAATCGTCGTCGGCTACGAGGCCGCCGGCCGCATCATCGACGCGATGCCGGGCTTTCGCGAGCGCGGCTTCCACGGCTCGAATGCGGCGATTTTCGCCGCGACAGTCGCGGCGGCGCGCCTCTTACGGCTCGACGCCGAGCAGGTGACGCATGCGATCGCGCTGTCCGCGACCTCAAGCAGCGGACTGGCGAAGGCGGCCGATACCAGTGTGGCGCGCGAGTACCACGCCGGGACGGCGACGATGAGCGGCATCCAGGCGGTGCGGGCGGCGCAGCGGGGCTACCGCGCCGAGGAGCGCATCCTGGAAATGAAGCTCGGGTTCTTCGAAACCCTCGGCGGCGTCCCCGGTGCCGAGGCGGCGGTACGCGCAACCCGCGATCTCGGCATCTCCTGGGACATCGTTACCGACATGGCGGTGAAGCTGGTGCCGGGCGGCCACCCCTATCACGCGCTCGCCGAAGCGGCAGCCAACGCCGCCCGCGACGGCCGGGTCGATGCGGCCGAGGTCGACAGCATCACCGTGTCGCGGCCGGGCATGACCGCGCTGACCGGTCCGCTGCATCCGGCTGACCTGGTCGGCATGGCGCACAGCCCGGCGTATTTCCTCGCGGCCGGGGTCGCCGACCGCGATTTCTCGTGGGTCCACGCCAACCCGGCGAAAATCGCCGACCCGGTGATCCACGGCCTGATCGACAAAATCCGGGTCGGCGCGCCGCCCGCCGACCATGGCGAGCGCTACCGGCAGGGTGCGACCGTCACCATCCGCACGCGGGACGGACGCAGCGTTGCCAGCACCGTCTACATGCCGAGGGGGTCCGGCATGCTCGGCATCGCCTGGGCCGATATCGACGCCAAATACCAGGCGCTGGTGCCGCTGGCCGGGCTCTCGGACCAGCGGATCGCCGCAAGCCTCGACATCATTCACGATTTCCGCCGCATCACCCAGATCTCGGCGCTCACCGATCTGCTGCGGGCGGCTTGACGGCGGGCTCCGCCGCGCCGCCTCCCCCGGGGCCGGGGTTACGGCTCCCGGCAGAGGTCCAGCGGCGAAGAAACTCGCCCCATAACGACGCGCCGGGGCTGGGGACCGCGAAGAGGCCTGGTGCCGGCGCTTCGGAAAGCGCCATCGTCAGGACCTTCCTCGCCTCTGCGCTCTCGATCCACTTCAATGCTGCTGACTTGGCCATGGGAGTTCTGCATGCCGGAATTCGATCTCGGCAATCTAATCCCGGCAGCCGTCGGCGCCTGTGAAGCGCGTCACATGCGAACAAAATATTTGGCGCATTTATGTGAAGTACCTCACAGTTGGAGAGGATTTTCAGTAACGGTTAAGGTTAACTATGGCCGGGGATGAGCGTTTCACCGCTCCGCGGCCGGGTCGATGTCCTGCGCGCCGACGGTGCGGTAGCGGTATTCGTCGGGCACCGCGCGGCCGGTATCGGTGAAGGCGCGGCGCACCGCCTCGACATTGTTGCCGAGAATGCGGCGGCGGTTGTCGCGGATCCAGCGGTTCGAGCCGACCAGCGTGGCGGCCGCGCCCTGGAAATGCGGCATCACATAGCGCGCGAACAATTCGTAGCTCTTCATCGTCTGCTCGCGGTTGGCCCATTCATGGGCGCGGAACATCATGCCGCCAAAGCCGCCGTCGCTGGCGTCGATGAGCCGCTCGATAACCCGGATCGCGGTCTCGGGCGAGCCGACCAGGGTGGTCAGCGCCTTGACCCCGTCGCCCACCGGGTCCGCCGAGGCCCCCGGCACCCGGCCGAGCGTCTCCTCGAAATAGCTGGTGGTCTCATGGCGCTCGCCGACCTTGACCTGGCGCAGCGCTTCCTCGTCGTCCTCGGCGATGTGCATGCCGACGACGATGCGCCAATCCTTGCGGTTCATCTGCGTGCCGTGCCGGGCAGCGGTCTCCTCGGCGATATGCCATTGGCTCGCCATCGCCTCGGGACCGCCCGGCAGCCCGGCGCCGATCGACAAGACGCCGAGCCCGTACCTGCCCGCCGCGACCATGCCAAAGGGCGTGATCGTGCTGGCGACGGCGATGTGAAAGCGTGGGTCGGAATAGGGTGCGAGGTGGAGGCGCGCCTCGCGCAGTTCGAACCAGTCGGTCTGCATCGTCACCGGCTCGTCGCACCGCAACAGGCGGATGATCGCGTCGAGCGATTCTTCCATGCGGCGGCGCAGATGCACCGGCTCGATCCCCATCATGTAGGCGTCGGACGGCAGCGCGCCGGGACCGCAGCCGAGCATGACGCGGCCCTTCGTCATGTGGTCGAGCTGCACAAAGCGCTGCGCCACCAGGAACGGGTGGTGGTAGGGCAGGCTGGTAACGCCGGAGCCGAGCTTGATATTGCGGGTGCGGTAGGCCGCCTCGGCGATGAAGATCTCGGGCGAGGCGATGACCTCCCAGCCGGCCGAGTGGTGCTCGCCGATCCACGCCTCGTCATAGCCGAGCCAGTCGAGCCACTCGATCAGCTCCATGTCGCGCGCCATCGCCAGGGTCGGGTTCTCGCCGAGCCGATGGAACGGCGCGAGAAAGATGCCGAATTTCATGCCGCGTTGCGCCATGCCTGTATCCTCCGATTGCGGGCGGCTTTATCCTGCCCCGATCGCGCAACGAACGCACGGGAGTTGACCGCCATGATCCATGTTCTCGCCATCATCACCACCAAGCCCGGCAAGCGCGACGAGGTGCTGGCCGCGTTCCGCGCCAACATGCCGGCGGTTCACGCCGAAGCCGGCTGCATCGAATACGGCCCGGTGATCGACGCCGAAGGCGGCGCCGGCATCAAATTCGGGGCGGACACGTTTGTCGTCGTCGAAAAGTGGGAAAGCCTCGACCATCTCGGCGCCCATGCCCGCTCGCCGCACATGGCGGCCTATGCGGCGAAGACGCGCGATCTGCTCGCCAGCCGCGAGATCCACGTGCTGTCGCCCGCGGCATAGATTTCACCACGGAGGCGCGGGGGTCGCAAAGCATCACGCAAAGGCCGCGGCGGAGACGCGAAGGTCGCAATCGGCTGATAACCGCCCGGCTTCAGCCAGTATCGAGGACCCGCCGCGGCGCGGGGCGTGACCGGGCGGGCCGGCTCGGGTCCGGGTCTCGCCATTTCCGTGGACCGCCGCACGCGTCGATGATGAATACGAAATAAAAATTGGATTTAAAATTCATTAGCCTTGATAATAAAATATACCGGATCGAAAATCTGGTTAACTGATGTTGACACGATAACTTTATAGTCATATGTGGTTTTGTTGCAATGAATGGTGGCTGAAGGATTTTTGGCCTTGCGACCTCGCGATTTGCGGGAACGCAGCAATTATCGGTGCAACCGAAAGAACCAGATAATGACCGAAACGACCGCAGCGATAGGCAAGCCGCAAATACACTCCAAAGTCCACTTTCGCGTCGTCGGGCCACAAGTCAAGGATTTCCGCCGCTGGATCAACAGGGAATTCAATGGCTGGATTCGCAAGGAATTCAACGTGAAGGGGTTGTGCAACGGCAGAGCGCGCTGCCGCGATGGCGCGTGGTCGGTGTTCTTGGAATTCACCGGCCCGGCCGAGGTGGTCCTCGACCGCATTGCCGCGAACTTCCCCTCGTTGCAGTTCTCGTTCGGGCATGTGTGGGAGGAGGTCGGCCGGCGCTTTGGAGCCAGCAATCGCCGCGTTGACTATCAATTCATGGATCAAAACGGCGATGTCTGGCATGGCCGTAATGGGCAATACGAGATGTACCCATCCGGGTTGCAATACGCGACGCCGCCGAGGTGCCGCGGCGAGGATCTGCTAGCCTCGCCCGTCGCGGGACCAGCGGTCCCGCCGGCGGTGATGCCGGGACGTGTCGATAACAGTCGGCTTCGACACCTGGAGCGCGGTTGCGGCACCCCTCCCGCCGTGCAGTGACGATCATTCGATGTGCAGCACCGCCTTGCCGGCGAATTCGCGGTCGATGAGGCGGCGCGCGACCATGCCGATCTCGCTCCACGCGGCCTCGACCGCGATCTGCGGGCGCAATTTATGTGCCGCGATCAGCTCGGCGAGGAGTGCCAGGCCGATGCCGGCGCGCTCGACGCTCATCAGTTCGTGGAACAGGGTGAGCCCGTAAAGCCGCGCCCCGCCGGTGCCGAAAAAATTGCGGCTCTCGAAGATGGCAGTGGCCGCATCCGATACGCCGAGCGTCACGCAGGTGCCGCCCGGCTGGAGCATGCCGAGCGCCGCGGCGAGCGCCGGGCCGCCCAGCGAATCGACGATCAGCCAGAACGGCCCGTGCGGCTTGGCGGCGGCAAGATCGCGGCCGAGCACGACATGCCCGCCGCACCATTCGGCGACCGCGGCCTGGGATTCGGGCCGGCGCACGTGCCCCCACACCTGCGCACCCGCGGCGGCGGCAAGCTGGCAGGCAAGGTGCCCGACCCCGCCCGAGGCGCCGTCGACCAGCACCTTGCGGCCCAACAGCAGCCCGCCCTGGCGCAGCGCATGCAGCGCAGTGAGGCCGGCGACCGGCAATGTCGCCGCCTGGGCGTCGCTGACCGCGTCGGGCAATACCGCGACCGCGTGGCTGCGGCAATTGACCCGCTCGGCCCAGGCGCCCGACGGCAGGATGCCGACCACCCGCGTGCCGGGCCTCGGCCCGCTGCCGTCCTCTGCCGCGTTCTCGACCACCCCGGCGAAATCCCAGCCCGGCCGCCAGCCGGGCTCGGCCACCTGCAAGGCGCGCCGCGTCTCGCCGCGGTTAAGCGAAATGGCGGTCACCCGCACCACGACCTCGTCGCGGTCCGGGTCGCGCAATTCGACCTCGCGGATCGCGAGCTTTCCCGGTGCGGCCGGATCGACGACGACGGCGCGGACCTGAGCAGGCATCAGCGTTCCCCTCCCTTCACCTTCTCGCGCGTCACGATCACATCGCCGGCGGCGGTCAGACGCACGAGATTGACGGTGCCGACGTGATGCGGCGCCCCGGAATAATAGGCCGGCACCGCGCCGCCTCCGACCTGGGCGGCGCGGTCCCAATGGCCGAGCGCGAGGTAATCGGCCGCGGTCGCGGCGATCATCGCGTCGCTGATCAGCCAGGACGGGCGCAATGGGTTGGCCCAGGTCTCGGGCGGCTCGTAATGGCCGTGGCCCATCGCGATGTGCCAGCGCGCCGCGCGCCCTGGCGGGTCGCGCAGCGGCACCATGTCGTGGTAATCGCGGTGCGCGTTGCCCCAGAGTGAGAGATCGTGCGCCGGAAAGCGCACAAGGCGATCGTTGGTGATGCCGAGGATCGCGAGATTGCCGATCTGGTCGAACCGGCCGCGCAGCCAGATCGAATCTGCGGTCGCCGGATCGTGGTTGCCGGGCAGGATCACGACCGGCACGTCGGCGTCGGCAATCGCCCGGCCGGCGCGGTCGATCGTCGCCGCGGCGACCATGTGGTTGTCGAAGGTGTCGCCGGCGAGCAGCACGATGTCGGCGCCGAGCGCCCGCGCGGTCGCCAGCACGGCGCAGAGGCCGCCGGTGCCATCGCCCGCGTGCATCGCAGCGATCCGGTCGTCGTCGACATGCAAATCCGAGCTGTGGACGAGGACGATTTCCTTACCGGTTTGCATCGGGAGCTATCAGAGGTTGCCGTCGGTGCTCTCTTAACGAGTGCGTCATTCCCGCGAAAGCGGGAATCGAGGGCCAAGGTTCCAGCGCTTGCCCTGGACTCCCGCTTGCGCGGGAGTGACGCCTATGTGCGTTCGAAATCGATGCGCTCGGTGACGGGCAGGCCGTAAAGCTGGCGGCGCAGGCAGTCGAGCCCCAGTTCGACCGCGCCCAATCGCACCCATTCGCGCCCGCCCAGGATGCGCGAGCGGCGCGACTCGGTTGCCTCTTCGGTCGCGATGGCGATGCAGATCGTGCCGCCGAAATCGATGCGGTCGGGGCCGTCGTCGAGATCGATCAAGACCGCCAGCGCGTGGCTGGCGCCGCTTTGGCGCCGCGCCGCCGCTGCCGCCGCCTCGGCGCTTTCCCTTGTGATCTCGGGCGGGATCGTCAGGCGCAGCGCGTCCCACAACTCGCCGATGTCGCGGGCGACGATGCCGCGGCGGAAGATGCGCTCGGCACCCGGCAAGGGCGCGATGCGCGCCGCGATCTGGCCGCCGGTGAAGGTCTCGACCAGGGCGAGCGAGCCGCCGCGCTCGCCGAGCGCCTTCAGGATCACGCCTTCGAGCGTGTCGTCGTCCTCGGCCAGGATGAAATTGCCGAGCCGCCTGCGCACTTCGGCGACCGCCGGCCCGAGCTTTCGCTCGATATCCGCCCGATCGGCGCCGCGCACCGTCAGCTTGGTTTCGATCTGCGGGTAATGGGCGCGGAAGCCGAGCTTGGCACTGCCGTCGGGGACGAGGGCCTCGACCCCTTCGAGCAGTGCATCGACATGGCTCTCGCCCAGGCCATAGGAGTGAAAGCGCTTCAGCTGGATTGCCGTCGGGGCGCCGCTGCGGGCGAGCAGGCGCGGCACGATCTGCTCTTCGAGCATGCGGCGCAATTCGCGCGGCACGCCGGGGGTGAAGAAGAAGCGCGCCTTGCCGATGTCCATCGCAAACCCGCAGGCGGTGCCGATCGGGTTGTCGAGGATCTCGGCATTGGCCGGCAGCATCGCCTGCTTCCGGTTGTTGGGCGACATGACCCGGCTGCGGCGATGGAAGAATGCCTCCATCGTCGCGAGCCACTCGTCGTTGAGCACCAGCTCGACCCCGGCCGCGCGGGCGGCGATCTCCTGCGACAGATCATCGATCGTCGGCCCGAGGCCGCCATTGACGATCACCGCGTCGGCCCGCTCGCCGGCATGCAGGAAGGCGGCAAGCAAGGTATCGCGGTCGTCGCCGATCGTCGTCCCCCAGCGCACCGACAGCCCGACATCCTCGAGTTTCTGGCTGATATAGCTGAAATTGGTGTTGACGATTTTCCCGGTGAGGACTTCGTCGCCGGTGCAGATGATCTCGATGCGCATCGACACCCTCACGCCATGAAGTTGAGCCGCAAGCCGGGCTCCGGCCATTCCATGACCGCGAGCTGACCCGAGGCCGACAGTGTGATGTAGGCGGTGCGCAGATCGGGCCCGCCGAAGCAGATGTTGGTCGGATAAACGTCGGGCATCTTGACTTGCCGCACGATTTGCCCGGTCGGCGAGATGACGGTGATGTGGCCGGTGATCAGCGTCGCGACGCAGATGTTGCCCCCTGCCTCGACCGCGAGACTGTCGAAGCGCTGAAAGCCGGGCAGCCCGCAAATGAGGCGCCCGCCGAACGGCGCCGGGAACGGCTCCTTCCTGATGACTCCCGGTTCGAGGATATCGAAGGCGAAAAGGCGCGAGGTCTCGGTATCGGCGACATAGACGACGCTCTCGTCGGGCGACAGGCCGACCCCGTTCGGGGTCACGATCGGGTAGGCGAGTTCGGTGATTTTCGACCCGTCGGGCAGCGCGTAGTAGAGCCCGCCGTGATCGCGGTCGCGCGCCCGCCGCTTGCCAAGATCGGTGAAGTAGAACCCGCCCGCCTTGTCGAACACGATGTCGTTCGGCGCCGACAATTTGTGCGGGCCGCAATGGGTATAGAGCAGGCGCGTGTCGCCGGTTTTGAGGTCGATGCGCTGGATGTAGCCGCCAGCATAATCGGCCGCCGGGCCGGTTGACAGAAAGCTCGGGGTTGTCTCGTAAACCGCGCCGCCGTTGTTGCAGACATAGAGCGCGCCGTCGGGGCCGAGCGCCAGCCCGTTCGGCCCGCCGCCGGCCGTGCCGATCTCGGATTTCGCGCCGCCCGTAAACTCCACTGGCATGACCCGCGTTACCGCGCCGCCGGCGATCTCGCCGAGGATCACCGACCCGTCGGCCATCGCCACCGGGCCCTCGGGGAAACGCAAACCGGTCGCCGTAATCTGAATGTCGGCCCGAATGTCGGCCATGCTGCCCTCCTGTGCCGCTGCCGACGGTAGTTCTGTCGCGAGACGTCCCGCCCCGTCAATCCATGCTCGAAAAAACCCGCAGCCCCGCGAGGGCCATTGAAAATGCGGCCGGCGCTCGCCATCTCCCACGAGATCGTGTTTCGACGCTGGTTTGCTCTATTCCGGCCTGCTACCCAGCTACCCGAGAGTGCTTCCCAAAATTGGAATATGGTCCAGCCGGCTACGCAGCCGGTTGCGAGATCTCTTTAGAGGAAGCGAAGAATGGCTACGGGTACGGTAAAGTGGTTTAACGCGCAAAAGGGCTACGGTTTCATTCAGCCCGACGACGGCTCCAAGGATGTGTTTGTCCATATCTCGGCCGTCGAGCGGTCAGGGATGGGCAACCTGCGGGAAGGCCAGAAGCTCAACTACGAGCTCGAGCGCGGCCAGCAGGGTAAGACCTCGGCGGTAAACCTCCGCGCGGAATAGTTCCGACCACGCTGCGCGCCGCCCGCTGCCCCAATCTCTTGGGGCAAGCGGGCGGCGCCGGTTTTGCCGGAGGAGAACATGGCCGGACATAAATTTGCCGTCGGCCAAGCCGTCCATTTCTCGCCCGATCGGCGCGACGATGGCTCGGCGCGGGGTCGCTATACGATCGTGCGGCTGCTTCCCGAGGAAGGCAACACGCCGCAATACCGCATCAAAAGCAAGACCGACGGCCACGAACGGGTCGTCCGCGAAAATCAGCTGGAGCGGCGAACCGTGTAGCGGGCTGCGGCTCGCCCCGATCGCACGAGGATGCGAGGATGCCCGCGATGGACTACCCGGAAGCCGATTTCGATTTCGATACCGCCCATTTCACGGTTTCGCACAAGCCGACGGGCGCGGTTTTCCAATTCGACGGCTACCCGGACCCGGTCAACGGCAACGAGGTGCGGGTCACCTTCCCCGGCGATTTCGACGATTCCGAGCTAACCCAGCTGTGCAACGCCGCGGGGCTCCATTTGAAGGCGCACATCCACCGCATGCGGTCCTGAACCCCGCGTCAGGAATTGACCGCGCGGATCAGCGCGGACCAGCGGTCGAGGACCGGTAGGGTCTTGTCGGCGGGTTCCGGCGGCAGGCCGGCGACGACCCTGGCGATCCCCATGTCGCGGTAGCGTTTCAGCTGGTCGGCGTCCTGCGTCGCGCCGAACATCGTTATCGGCACGTCGGCGAGGCTGCGCCCGGCCTCGGCGAGCATCTCTTTGAAGGCCGGCAGGCATTCCTCGACGGGGGCGCGGCCGGCGATCGGGACCCAGCCGTTACCGTAGCGAACCGCCCGGCGTGCGGCATGCGGGAAGGCGCCGCCCAGGATGACCGGCGGGTGCGGCTTTTGCACCGGCTTCGGCCAGGTCATCATTTGCGGGAAGTCGACGATCTCGCCGTGGTATTCGGGCTTCGAATTGGTCCAGATCGCCTTCATCGCCTCGATCTGCTCGCGCATCTTCTTGAAGCGCGTCGCATAGACCGCGCCGTGATCCTCCATCTCGTCCTGGTTCCAGCCGCCGCCGATGCCGAACAGGAAACGGCCGCCCGAGACCTGGTCGAGCGAGGCGACCAGCTTGGCGGTCTGGATCGTATCGCGCTGGATCACCAGACAGACGCCGGTGCCGATTTTCAGTTTCGTCGTCGCCGCAGCCGCCGCGGTCAAGGTGATGAACGGGTCCATCGCGTCGTAATACATCTTCGGCAGGTCGCCCCCGCCGGGGAACGGCGTCTTGCGCGACAAGGGGATGTGCGAGTGCTCGGGGTTCCACAGCAATTCGAAGCCGCGCTCCTCCAAGGCCCGCCCGAGCGCGGCCGGCGGCATGCAATAGTCCGTCATGAACATCGACGCGCCGAAATCCATCTTTCCGCTCCTCCGATTCAACCGTGATCGCCCGACAAGCTGCCCCGCCGGCGAAGGCTCTTCAATTTGGTCGAAGCTCACTGCAAAGGGTCACGCGGGCAGTTTGTCGCCGTCGGGCGGCGCCGCCACCTCGAACGCGTTGACGATGCCCGACAGCATGCCGAAATAGCCGGCGAAGGCGGTCAATTCGACCAGCCACTGCGTCCCGTGCTTTTTCTGCAAGCGGTCGAACAATGCTTGGTCGACCCGGTTGGCGCGCACCAACTGCCTGGTGTAGGCGACGATGTCGCGCTCGTCCTCGCCGAGCGGGGCGGGGTCGCCCTTGGCGCGCAGGATGTCGATCGTCGCTTCCGGCACCCCCGCGCGCCGGGCCGCGCCGACCTGGGCGGCCCAGACGTAGCGGGCGTCACGCTCGCGCACCGAGGCGAGGATCGCATGCGACAAGAGCCTCGGCTCGACGACGGTGCCGCCGCGGTTGAACTTGACGAACTGCAGCATCCGCTCGGCGAGCGGCGGGCTGTGCAGCAGCATGCTGAACGGCCCGCGGATCTGGCCGAAGACGCTCAAAACATCATCGACGACCGGATGAAATTCGGCCGGCACATCGCCCTTGCCGGTGATCGGTGGTACGCGCGGCATTGTTCGCTCCCTCGTGCTGTTACAGACCCTGGTAGGGCTTGCCCCACTGGTCCTGGTAGACGACGTCCTTCAAGGGCCCGCGGCCCAGCTTCCCGAAATTCCCCATCGGCCAGCCGATCGGCAGGATTGCGTAGGAGTGGGCGCCCGGCGGCAGGCCGAAAATCGCATCGACCTCCTTGCCGTAGCCGGTATGCCGCGTCGTCAGGGTCGTACCGAGCCCCAATGCCCGCGTCGCCAGGCACATGTTCTGCACCGCCCCGTAGATCGACGAGCCGGCGGTGCGGCCGGGGTTCTCGCCGTCTTCGAGGCAGGCGACGATCCACACCGGCGCCTCGTGGTAGTGGTCGGTCAGGTATTCGACCGCGGCGTGCTGGCGCTTGTAGCGCGCCGCGTCGGAGCCCGGCGGCGGCGCGCTCGAGGCATAGCGCGGCCCGACCGACTCGTCGAACAGGCGCTTATAGTAGACCTGCACCTTCTTCTTGACCTCGGGGTCCTTGACCACGAGGAAGCGCCAGCGCTGGGTGTTGCCGCCGGAAGGCGCCCATTGCCCGGCCTGGAGGATCTTGTTGATCAACGCGTCGGGCACCGGGTCGGGTTTCAGCCGCCGCATCGCCCGCATCGTGCTCATCACCTCGAAAATGTCGGTCGTTTCCGGCATGGCTTTCTCCTGGGTGCTCGATTTGACGCAACTGTAGCCCGTAGGATGGGTTGAGCGAAGCGAAACCCATCCTACGAGATCGGTGACAGCGGCTCCTCAGCTCGGCACCAGGCCGCCATCGACATTGTAGGACTGGCCGGTGATGTTGCGCGCGCCGGGCGAGGCGAGGAACACCGCCATCGCCGCGATGTCCTCGGGCGTGTTGGCGCGACGGATCGGAATTCCCGCCTCCTGCTCGGCCTGAAGCTGTTCGACCGTGATGCCGCGCTCGGCGGCGCGCGTCGCGGCGTTGCGCGCGCCCAGTTCGGTGCGGGTGATGCCGGGGCAGATCGCGTTGACGTTGATGTTGTAGCGGCCGAGCTGCTGGGCGGCCATCTTGGTCAGCGCGATCACCGCGCCCTTGCTGGCGGCATAGGCGGCGTTGGAGGCGCCCGCATAGCCGCGCCCGCTGATCGAGGCGATGTTGATGATCCGCCCGCCCCCCGTTTTCATCATTTCGCGCGCCGCGCGCTGCTGGCAAAAGAACACGCCCTTGGCGTTGACCCGGTGGATGCGGTCCCAATCCGCCTCAGTGAGATCCATGATGGTGGCGTAGCGGGTGACCCCGGCATTGTTGACGATGACGTTGAGCCGGCCCAATTCGGCGATCGTGCGCGCGACCATCGCGTCGATGCTCGTGACATCGCCGCAATCCGCTTCGATCGCGATCGCCCGCCGGTTGCTGCCGGCGGCCCCGTCTTGATTGCAATTGGCCGCGGTCCGCGTTGCCGCCGCGATGTCGATATCGGCAGCGGCGACAACAGCCCCGGAAGCGGCCATCGCCAGCGTGATCGCACGCCCGATCCCGGCCCCCGCTCCGGTGACCAGCACGACCTTGTCTTCCAGCATCGTCATCGACTTCTCCCGCTCGCTCAGCCAGCTTGCCGCAGTCAGCGCGGCTCGCCGGCGAAGCTGTGCTGAATTTCGGCGACCCGGGCGAGAGCGGCCGGCGACAGCGGCCCTTTCTCCACCGAACGGGCGGCGTATTCGAGCTGCTCCAATGTCGAAAGGCCGACGAGCACAGTCGATACCGCCGGCTGTGCGAGCGGGTAGCGGATCGCCGCCTCGATCAGGCTGTCGGCATGGCCCTCGCTGACGAGCGGCGCGAAGCGGCGGGCGCGCTCGACATCGCGGCGGTAATCGGCGCCCGATCCGATCGGCGCCGGCGGCGGCGAGCCGAGCGGGTGCCGCGCCTCGGTGCCGCTCAACGCACCGCCGGCCAAGACCCGGATCACGATGACCCCCATATCGGCGGCATGCATGTGCCCCAGCAGATTGCCGTAATCCTGCGCCGGGTAGCCGGAAGGCATCGACGCGCCGGGGCTCGGGTTCAGCAAATTATAGCTGACCTGCCCGGTGTCGAAGGCGCGCGCATCGACGACCCGGTGCAACGCCGCGGTTTCGCCGTTTGCGGTGATGCCGAAGAAGCGGAACTTGCCTTGCGCGCGCAGCCGCTCGAAGGCCGGGACAACCTCGTCGAGCACCGTCTCGGTGCCAAAATCGGCGCCGCGTGTCGTACCGACGATCGCGTTGTGAAACTGGAACAGATCGACCTGTTCGCGCTGCAGGCGCGCGAGGCTCGCGTCGAGCGAGGCGGCGATCGCCTGGCCGATCCGGCCGCGCTCGGTCGGCGGCAGCCTGACCTTGGTGCCGACATGGCAATCGGGTTTCAGCGCCTTCAGCACCCGGCCGAGATTGCGCTCGGATTGGCCGTCGCCATACATCTGCGCCGTGTCGAAATAGTTGATGCCGAGCTCCAGGGCCCGCCACACCGCGCGTTCCTGGTCGGCAGCCGCGCCCTTGATCATCAACCCGCCGACCGCGCCGCAGCCGAAGCCGAGCGCCGACACGTCGAGACCGGTCCTGCCGAATTTGCGCTTTTCCACCGCCGCCTCCGCCGTGCGTTCTGCCCGCCGTCGCGGCAGACCGCTCGACAATATCATTTGGAAGCCGTCATGCTGGGATATTCAAACTTGATCGCGGGCCCAACATGATGCGACACCAGCAGCGGATCCGGCGCTGATCGAGGATCTCGTCGCCGCCAACCACTGCCCGGATCGACGCGCTTGTTGAGAAGCTTCTCTACGACTGATCCGAGTTGCGTGCCGCCTATGGCTGGCCGGCCGCCATCCGCGAAGACGAGGCGCTGGCGCGCCTCTTGGCGCTCAATCTCGAACGCTCCCGATAGGCGATTGGTGCTGCGATTTCTTGAAAGTTGCTGTTCTGTTCCCATATGGGCGGGGTGATCGGAAGCGGCCGGGAGCGCGAGCGTGGAAACATCGCACAATGTCAAGCGGGCGGTGCCGCCGATCACCATTGGCAACTTACAGGCGAAATCCGCCTGATCCTGGCCTGTAGGATCAGGTGCCGAAAATCGGCAACAAAACCCTCGGTTGCGCCATCGGGCGACGCCGGCCCATCGGTTTATGTCTGGATGCGGCGGTTCAGGCGATTCGGCGGCGCGGGCGAGATCGACCGAGACCACCTGCAAGACGCCGCGCTCCGCCATCGTCACGCCGAATACCCGCGGTCCGATGGTGCGCTCGTTCCTGACAGCGATTAAGCTGACCGGCACGCCCTCGATCGGATGACAGCATGATCGACTATCGCAGCGATAATACCGGACGCGCCGCGCCGGAGATCCTCGACGCCATGGTGCGCGCCAACAGCGGCACCGCGCTTGGCTATGGCGCGGACGAGTGGACGGCGCGGCTGCAGCAGCGCTTCAGCGAATTGTTCGAGACCCGGGTGCGGATATTCCCGGTGGCGACCGGCACCGCCGCCAACGCCTTGTCGCTCGCCGCGATAAGTCCGTCCTGGGGCCTCGTCTATTGCAGCGAGGCCGCGCACATCAACACCTCCGAGGCCAACGCCGCGGGGTTTTTCGGCGGCGGGATCAAGCTCGTGCCGGTTGCCGGCAATCATGGCCGGATCGGCGCCGACGCGCTGCGCGAGGCGCTCGCGGCGATTCAGCCGGGCCAGATCCATCGCGGCCAGCCGGCGGCGGTGAACATCACCCAGGCGAGCGATCTCGGCGCGGTCTATCGGCTCGACGAGATCCGCGCGCTCGCCGAGATCGCCAAGTCGCGCGGCCTCAAGGTTCACATGGACGGGGCGCGTTTCGCCAACGCGCTGGCGCGGCTTGGGTGCAGCCCGGCCGAGATGAGCTGGCGCGCTGGCGTCGACATCCTGTCGTTCGGCGCGACCAAGAACGGCGGCGCGCTGTGCGACGCGATCGTCGTGTTCGACCCGGACCTCGCCGACGGGCTCGCGGTCCAGCTGCGCCGCGCTGGCCAGGTCTGGTCGAAGATGCGTTTCGCGGCGGCGCAGCTGATGGCGTATGTCGCGGACGGGCTGTGGCTCTGCCTCGCGCAGGCCTCGAACGCCGCCGCCGCGCGGATCGCGGCCGGAATCGGTGACGCTGCCGGGGTCAGGCTGATTGCGCCGGTCGAGGCCAACGAACTCTTTCTCGAAATTCCGGGCGAGATCATGGACGCGCTCGAACGCGATGGGTTCCAGTTCTACCGCCGTAGCAAGACGCTCGCCCGCTTCGTGTGCCGCTTCGATGTGACCGATGCCGAGACCGATGCCCTCGTCGCCGCGCTCAGGCGGCATTGTGCCGCGCCGGCCCACTTCAGCCACCACTGCGACCCTTGACGTCCAAGACAGTCGCTCCCTCGAAAAGCCAGCTCACTCTGCCGCCTGTTGGCCAATCCGTTGGCTGGCCGCCGTATCGGCAAAGTGCGGCATGACCTTGGCGGCGAACCGGCGCAGGCTGGTTCGGCCGCGCTGGCCGCCGCCGGAGCCGCCACCATTGATCAGCACGTAGCCGACCCCGGCGCGGCGCAGTTCGTCGAGCTTTTCGGCGATCTCGTCGGGGTTGCCATACATCGCGCTGGCGCGGTTGACCGCGTCGGGATCGCCGGTGGCGCGGTCCGGCCCGCCATGCACGGTGCCGTCGGGGCGGGTCGCGAGCTTGAGCTGGCGCACCCGGTTGGCGAGCCGGCGTTCGAGCGCCCCCTCCTTCTCGGCGGCGCTGTCGGCCACGAAGAAGGCGCGGGTGACGCCGATTTGCAGCGGGTCGAAGCGCCGCCCGCTTGCCTCGACCGCGGCTTTGTACGCAGCGATCGAGCGCCCGACATCGGAGGGCGAGGCATACTGGCCGAGCAACAGATTGTAGCCGCGCTCGGCGACCCGTCGCACCGAGCTTTCGCCGCCCGCGC
Source organism: uncultured Alphaproteobacteria bacterium (assembly GCA_963789255.1). Classification (GTDB taxonomy): domain Bacteria; phylum Pseudomonadota; class Alphaproteobacteria; order ATCC43930; family CGMCC-115725; genus DATARH01. The sequence continues at coordinate 2,058,523 of CAWBJW010000002.1, forward strand.
CCATCCAGATCGGCGGATGCGGCCGCTGCGCGGTTGGCGGCTCGACGACGATGTCGTCGAAGCGCCAATAAGGCCCCCGATGCGAGAACTTTTCGTTCGAGGCCCACGCCTTGACGATCACCTCGAGGCATTCGTCGAAGCGCGCGTCGGCCTCGTCCATCGGCACACAGAACCCGGCGAACTCGTTGTAGCGGTACCCTTTGCCGACGCCGAAATCGAGCCGTCCGCCGGACAGCAGGTCCAAGGTCGCGGCCTGCTCGGCGAGCAAGACCGGGTTGTGCCAGGGCAGCACCATGACCGCCGTGCCGAGCCGCAGATGCCGGGTGCGCGCCCCGAGCCAGGTCAGCAGGTTGATCGTCGCCGACACCTGGCCATAGCCGGTGAAATGGTGCTCGACGACAAACGTACCGCGAAACCCGAGCGCCTCGGCCTCGATGTTGTATTCGATGAAGTCGCGATACCCCTCGCTGCAGTCGAAATCGGCGGCCTCGTCACTGGTGGGCCGCCGCGCCGCCGCGCTGCCGAACAGACCGAATTGCATGACCCTGCGCTCCCTCCGTGCTGCGGCGAGAGTAGGCGCCAATGTGCGATGTTCAAAATACCGGTTGTTTATCTCTGTCATAGCGCTGGGGCATGGGTGCGCGGTGGCGCGGCGCCGAGCGGCTGCTCAGGCTGAGTGCGAAGCGATCGTCGCGCGCCATGTCGGCGACGATCTGGGTGATTGTGCGGACCACAGCCTCGCGGGCCAGGGAGGCGGTGCGGCTGACGCGCACGCCGAGTGCCAGGGTCCGCAAGACCCCGTCGGCGGTGATGCGATGCGCGTCAAGCAGGCCCCGCGCGCATTCCCGCGCCACCGACGAATAGGGCAGGATCGACGCGGCGGTGCCCTGTTGCACCATCAGGCGGATCGTCTCGTGATCGTTGACTTCGGTCTCGACCTTGAGTTCGATGCCATGTCCGGCCAAGAGCGCATCCATCGCCGCGCGGAGACCATCCCCGAGAATGAGCGGCGTGCCGGCCAGCTCCGCGCCGCCGACGGCGCCGCGCGGTCGCGCCCCGGGCTTCGTCACCAATACCATCTCCTCCTGCGCCAGCCGGGTCGAGACGATGAGGCGGCTGCGCGACAATTCGGACAGCAGCGCGACATCGACGCGACCGTCGATCAGGAATTCTTCGAGCCGGACCATGCCGGCGTGCATCACCTTGAGCTCGACCCGCGGGAAATCGCGGCGCATGCGGGCGAACAGCTCGGGCACCAGCACCGGGCACAGCGTCGGGGTGATGCCGAGGATGATGCGGCCGCTCGGGTGGGCATCCTGCGCCCTGATCTCGTCCCCGGTGCGCTCGACGTCGCGCAGGATGCGCGTCGCGCTTTCGAGCAGCCGCGCGCCCGCCTCGGTCAGCCGCACGCCGCGATTGGCGCGGGTGAACAGCGCCACCCCGAGCTCCTCTTCGAGGCGCTGCACATGCCGGGTCAGCGCCGGCTGGGCGAGGCGGAGGTGGGAAGCCGCGCGGGTGATGCTGCCGAGTTCGGCGACGCGGACGAAGTAGGCGAGGCTGCGCAGTTCCATGGCGGGCGATCTTACACAAAACGGAAGGCTGTCATGCCGCTGCATTATGGAGCGGATCAAACATCGGTATTTGCGCGATGCCGGCGGCCGGCCTACGGTGACGAACAGATAGAGTGCCGAGCGTCGAAGGAGCCGCCATGGAATTCGGTTGGTATCATGAATTTCATCGCCAGGTCGAAGGCCAGAGCGACGCCGACGCGTTTGCGCAGGGCTTCGAGCAGGTCGAGGCTGCCGACCGCTGGGGGCTCGATGTTTTCTGGCTGGCGGAAATCCACCAGCAAGCTCGGCGCTCGGTGCTGTCGGCGCCGATGAATGTCGCGGGCCAGATCGCGGCACGCACCAAGCGGATCAAGATCGGGACCGCGGTGCATGTGCTGCCGCTGACCCATCCGCTGCGCCTCGCCGAGGAGACCGCGACGGTCGATGTGGTGAGCCGCGGGCGCTTCATCCTCGGCGCCGGGCGCAGCGGCAATCCGCGCTCCTACGGGGCCTATGGCATCCCCTATTCGGAAAGCCGTGAGCGCTTTTTCGACACCCTCGACATCCTCAAAAAGGCCTGGACCGAGGACAGCTTTTCGCACGAGGGCAAGTTCTACTCCTTCAACGAGGCGCGCGCGGTGCCGCGACCCTACCAGAAACCGCATCCGCCGATCCGCATCGCCGGCGCCAGCGAGGACACCTTTCCGACCTTGGGCCGGCTCGGCTATCCGCTGTTCGTCTCGGTGCGCAGCGCGTCCCTGTCCGGGCTTGCCCCCGATCTCAATGCCTATCGCCAGGCCTATGTCGAAGCCGGACACCCCGGCCACGGCGAAGTCTATCTGCGCCTCTCGATGCATGTCGGCGAGGATGACAAGCGCGCGATCGAGGAGGGCGAGCCGAGCATCATGGCCGGGTACCGCTCGCTGACCACAAGGCTCGAAGGGTCGCCCAATGTGCGGCGCCGGGCCGAATTGGAAGAGATCCGCACGATCGGTTACGAACAGATTTTGCGCGACAAGGTCGTCGTCGGCGGGCCGGAGCGGGTGACCGACCGGCTCAAGCAATTGGAAGAGGAGCTCGGCATCGACGGCATCCTCTTCGAACTCAATTTCGGCGCCGCGATCCCGGCCGAGCTGATGATGCGCTCGCTGCAGCTGATTTGCGAAAAGGTGATGCCGCGCTTCAAGTGAAGCGGCGCCCGTTTCCCGGTTGATTACGCGATCCCGGCTGTGTCAGCATTCCGCCCATAAAATCGCCCGTAAGTTGGGTGCGGGCGGGAGGGTGCGCGATGACGATCGCGGGTCGGCTTCTCTTCATTCTTGGCGTGGTGTTGAGCGTGTTGCCGGCGCATGCCCAGGCTCCGGCGCAGCCTGCCGCTCCAGGCGCCGTGCCTGCCTATGTCGTAACTTTTCTCGAAACCGGCGCACCGTTGGCGGCGAAGGCGGCGGCGATCCTGCGCCGGCTGGACGCTGTCAGTCGCAAAGAAGCCGGCAATGCCGGGTTTATCGTGCTGCGCGAGCGAGCGCGACCAGGGCGCTTCGCGATCCTCGAAACGTGGCGCGACGCGGCCGCGCTCGACGCCCACGAGACGGCAGCCAAGGCCATCGCGGACAAGCTGCAGCCGCTCCTGATCAGCCCGCCCGACCGGCGTCCCTGCGTCGGGCTCGACGTCGCGGCGCCGCAAGCAGGCGGCGAGGGAGTGGGCGGCATCGATGTCCTCACTCATGTCGACGTGATCCTGCCCAAGAAGGACGAGGCGATCGCCCTCGTCAAACAGCTCGCGGCCGACAGCCGCAAGGACACCGGGGCCAAGCGCTTCGACGTGCTGCAGCAGGGCAACCGGGCCAACCACATGTTTCTCGTCGAGGTATGGCGCGACCGCACCGCGCATGACGCCCACGTCATGGCCGACCACACCCGCGCCTTCCGCGCCAAGCTCCTGCCGATGCAAGGCGCGCTTTACGACGAGCGGGTATACGAGCCGATCCGCTAGGGTTCAGGCAACGACCGCGATCATCTCGATCTCGACCATCGCGTCGGGGTCGGCAAGCCGGCTGATCTGCACGGTCGTGCTGGTCGGGGTGGCGACCCCGAAATAGCGCATCCGCACATCGGAATTCTTCGCGAACTCCGGCGTAATCGGTGACATAGGTGTTGGTCTTGACCACGTCGGCCCAGCTCGCGCCGACGGCCTTGAGGCACAGATCGAGGTTCTTGAAGGTCTGTTCCATCTGCGCCCGCATGTCGCCCTTGCCGACGAGATTGCCGTCGCTGTCGCGCGCCAGCTGGCCGGCGATGTAGATCGTCTTGCCCGGACCGTTGACCGAAACGACATGCGAATAGGCTGGTTTCCCGGCCTGCATCCGGATGTTCATGCCCGCGGGCTGTTTGCGTTCGATCGTCGCCATGGTTGCGCTCCCTCGCTAGGCTTTTGCCGGGCGATGCCCTAGGGTCTGTTGAGATTCATCGGGAATTGATGATGGCGGCAGCGAGATGGATCATGGCTCGGAAGCTCTGGTCGGTTTTGTCGGCACGCATCGCGATGCGCTTGAATCCCTTGAGCTTACAGAAGAAGTTCTCGATCAGATGACGCCATTTGTACATCTCGGTGTCGATTTGGAGCGGGGTGGTGCGGCGCGGATGCTGCGAGATCACGATCTTAGCGCCGCGCTGGTTGAGGTTGGCGATGATGTCGTTGCTGTCGAAGGCCTTATCGGCGATCAAGGCGCCGAACGCGACGCCCTCGATCAGCGGCGCGACCCCCACTGTGTCGAAGCGCTGTCCCGGCAGCAGGACGAATCGGACGAGGTTGCCGAGCGCATCGGTGAGGGCCAGGATCTTGGTCGTCATGCCGCCCTTGGACTTGCCGATGGCCTGGCTCCCAGTCCCCCTTTTGCGCCTTGTCCGTGGCGGTGGACCTTGACGATGGTGGCGTCAACCATGGCGTACTCCATGTCCGGATCATCCGAGGCAGCATCGAAAAGCCGTTTGAAAACATCGGCTTTGACCCAGTCCCCGAAACCGCTTGAAGACCGTGTTCCAGCCACCCAACTCGGTGGGAAGGTCGCGCCACGGACTGCCGGTTCGCGCGATCCATAACACCGCCTCGACGAACCGGCGGTTATCCGAACCGCTGCGACCGGGGTCCGACTTCTTCCCCAAGCAATGCGGTTCCATTTTCGCCCACTGGGCGTCGCTGAGCACATATCGGTCCATCCCAAGCTTGAATCACAATATCTTGCCTGGGGGAATCCCAAATCTCAACAGACCCTAGGCCGTGTGGACGGATTTGACCAAGATGAACGTGCAAGCGAGGGAAACGAAGGCAGCGAAGTTCTGCGCGGTCTTCTCGCAGCGCAAGGCGATGCGTTTGAAGCGCTTGAGCTTGCCGTTGCCGTGCTCGATGTGGGCGCGTCCGGCGTAGAGGATTTTGGGAAAGAAGGCGGGCTTGTGTTTGGTGTTCTCGCGGTAGGGGATGACGGGGCAGATGCCGCGACGGCGCGCCGCCTCCCGGTTGGCCTTGGCGTGGTGGCCCTTGTCGCCGAGAACGGCGCGCGGCGTGATGTCCGGGCCGATGTCGGGCAGGAGTGCGAAATTGCGGCTGTCGCTGGCCTCGCCGCCGGTCAGATGGAAGGCCAACGGCAAGCCGTCGAAATCGGTCTTCAGGTGGATTTTGGTGGAAAACCCGCCGCGCGAGCGGCCGAGGGCCTGGCGTTGCTGCCCCCTTTTGCGCCGGCCGCCGAGACATGGGCGCGCACGATCGTCGAATCGACCATCTGGACGAGGTGGGCGGTGCCGCTCATCCCGGCCAAAATCGCCAGCATCGCCTCGAAGACGCCCTGCTGGCTGAGCCGCCAAAACCGTTTCCATACGCTGTTCCAATTGCCAAATTCCGCCGGCAAGGCTCGCCAGGTGATGTTGTGAACCGCGAAAAAGTGCAGCGCCTCCAGGAACTTGCGGTCGTCCCGCCCCTTGTCGCCGCGGCGCGGGCGCGCCGCCCGAAACGCGTCGACCACAATCCCCCAATCGGCGTCCGTCATCTTCGTCAGCATGCTCGGCTCCCCCAAACCGACCGCCTATGAATCACCGATCCCGCCGTTTGTGAATCCTATATCTTCATCTCCATCAAATCAGTCCACACGGCCTAATAAATTGGGTCACTACCCGCATTTCTGGGAGGCGAACTCGTCGCGGGGCTTACCGATCCTGGTCCATAGCGACTCGATTGAGCGCCCGGCGGCCTTGCGCAGCAGCGCCTTGAACTTGACGAACAGGAGTTCGATCGGATTGAGGTCGGGGGAGTAGGGCGGCAGATAGACGAGTTTGGCGCCGACCGCCTCGATGGCCTCGCGCACGCCTTTGGCCTTGTGTGGTTTCAAGGTGTCCATGACGACGATGTCGCCATCCTTCAGGGCCGGGACCAAGCATCGGGCGACATAGGTCATGAAGATCACGCTGTTCAGATGACGAACGGGGCGACAACCTCGCCACATCGCAAGCCGGCGGGCCGCCAGAGCGCGGATGTCGAGGATGCGGCAGGCGACAATCCCGTCGCGTTCCAGATCGGCCCCCGTGAGCACCCGCTCCTTGAGGAGTTGCTGCTGTTCACCGCTCAAGCGCGGCGGCGCGCCGCCGCCGTGCCGGTTGACACGGCCGTGATCAACGATTTTATGTCGCCAAATCACGACACAGCCCAGAATGACTCCGGCTTAGTCGCGAACCATTCAGCGATCTCTTCTGGCGGCAGATGCGGCCTGTCGGCTGGCCAAAGCTTGAAATAGTGGTGCGGGTGAAGGGACTTGAACCCCCACGTCCTTATGGACAGCAGATTTTGAGTTTGCCGCGTCTGCCATTCCGCCACACCCGCGCCGACCGGTCGGTGCGCTCTCGGGCCTCCGCCGCCGGCCATGCGGACTCTGCGCCGAAGCGGGCCTGCGATGCAATCTGTCATGGCCGATTGCGGCCGCCCCTGCTCCCTCCCAACGCATAGACGTAAGCGAACCGCCATACCCGACGGGCGGCAATGCCGAAAATAGCCGAAGCCACGCCGCGCCCCGGTAGGCCCAACTCACCCGAAACAGCACCCCCACGCCATCCCCGGCGCCGCGGAGTGTTGCTAACGGGTACTGATCGCCGAGGTCTAAAGATCCGTGGCGATGGTATGGAAGATACTGCTGAGGTTGGTTCCAACCAACTGAAAGGCCGCGATCGCGGCGACTGCAATCAAGGCAGCAATCAAGCCGTATTCGATCGCGGTGGCCGCGTCCTCGTTTTTGACGAGCCGGATCAGTGTGACAAGCATATGGAGCCCCTGTGTTCTGGCTAACGATCGGCACCGAAACAGTGCGTCACCGCGCGGCAACGGAATGCCACAGTTTATACGTGGCCGACAAGCCTGGCTAGGGGTCGCGAAGCGGGTCACCTCATGTCGCGGCTGACCGCGTCCGCCTGTGCTCGGTTCCTGACGCTCCCGCCGCTGTGTGGAACCAGGCAGCGACGATGCGGGCGCCAGCCGCACCGTCCTTTATCCCCGCAACCGGCGCTTTGGCGATCCCCAAATCAGGGCGCGTTGCTGACCCGGGCCGCGCCGGAGTATCGTCCATGCCGGTAGCCGAATAATTGTCATGGCGAGACGCACCGTAACAGGGAGGGGCCGCCGATGCCGAAAATTTCCGCACAACGCCTGGAGGACATCGGCCGCGCGCTGTTCGTTGCCGCGGGGGCACCCGCCGAGGAGGCCGTGCTCGTCATGCGCCACATCGTCGGCGCCAACCTTGTCGGCCATGATTCGCACGGTGTCATCCAGATCCCGACCTATATCGAGCGCATCAAGGTCGGCCACATCGTGCCCGGCGCGCCCTGGGTCATCGTCAAGGAATCGCCGACGACGACCGTCGTGGACGGAAATTGGGGGTTTGGCTATGTCGTCAACGAGCGGGCGATGCGGCTGACCATCGAGAAGGCCGACAAGAGCAATGTCGCGGCCGCGACGGTGTTTCGCCAGGGCCATATCGGCCGCTTGTCGAGCTATACTCAGATGGCGGCGCGGGCCGGGATGATCGGCCTCATCACCGCCGATTCCGGGCGCTCGCCGAAGGCGGTGGCGCCGTTCGGCGGGAAGGAGGCGCGGCTCGGCACCAACCCGATCTCGATCGCGATCCCGTCGGACCTCGAGGGACCGCTCTATCTCGACATGGCGACCTCGGCCGCCGCCGCCGGCAAGATCGCGGTCGCCGTCGCGCGCAACGAGCCGGTGCCGCCCGGCTGGGTCATCGACAGCGCCGGCAGGCCGACCACCGACCCGCGCCAGCTGCGCCAGGGCGGCGCGCTGTTGCCGTTGGGCGGCCCCGACGGCGGCTACAAGGGAACCGGGCTCGCTGTCATGGTCGAGATCCTGTGCGGCCTCCTGACCGGGCTCGGCTTCGGGGTCGAGCCGACCGGCCGGCACAATGACGGCTGCTTCATGGCGGTGTTCAAGGTCGATGCGTTCCGGCCACTCGCCGAATTCAAGAAGGATGTCGGCGAATTCGTCCGCTATCTGAAGGAAACGCCGCCCTCTGAAGGTAGCCTCGGGGTGCTCTATCCCGGCGAAATCGAGCACGAGCGCGAGCTCGACCGGCGCAAAGAGGGCATCGCGGTCGAGGACGCGACCTGGGGCAGGATCAAGGTGCTCGCCGAAGGCTACGGCCTCGCCGGCCAGCTCGGGCTGTAGGATTTTGCCTGCCGGTGTCTACTCGGCCGAGCCGGATTGCAGCTGGATATAGTTCTCGATCCCAATGCGGCCGATCAGGCTCGAGTTGCGTCTCGATAAAATCGACCTGTTCTTCCTCGCCCTCGAGGATGTCGGAGAACAGGTCGCGCGAGATGAAATCGTGCACGCTTTCGCAATGAGGAATCGCCTCGCGCAATTGCACGATACCGGCGAGTTCCATCCGGAGATCGCATTCGAGAATTTCGCGCACGTTTTCGCCGATCAGCAATTTGTCGAGATCCTGAAGATTGGGCAACCCGTCGAGAAACAGGATGCGCTCGATCAACTCGTCGGCATCCTTCATTTCGTCGAGCGACTGGTGGTATTCGCGCTCGCCGAGCTTGGTCACGCCCCAATGCTTCAGCATACGAGCGTGCAGGAAATACTGGTTGATCGCGGTCAGCTCGTTCTTCAGGACCGCGTTCAAATGCTGGATGACGGTCGCATCGCCGCGCATGATCAGCCTCCGCAGTGCCGACTGCGAATAGTTCGCAATAGGACTTGCTGCATAGCCGCTCCGCGTCCGCCGCGCGGCGCAATCCTTTGTTGGCGCGCCGAGGCATGAACCGCGCTATGCTGCGTCCAACACCACAGCCTTGGAGCGGAGGAGACAGAAGATGGCCGAGACGCCCACGTTCGGACGCTATGCCGAGATCCCCTACGATCAGATGACCCCGGAACAGCAGGAGGGCTACAACGCCCTGATCCAGACGCGCGGCCGGCTGCCCGGCCCGAACAAGATCTACGTGCACAACCCCAAGCTGGCGAAGGTGATGGGGCCATTGGGCGCGCATTTCCGCACCGGCTACTCGCTCAGCGAGCGCGAGCGCGAGATCGCCGTGTGCATCATCAACAGCAAGTGGCATTCGATCTACCCGACCAATGCGCACGAACGGGCCGGCAAGGCGGCCGGGCTGCCGAACGACAAGGTCGAGGCGATCCTCTCGGGCCTGCCGACCTCGTTCTCCGACAAGCGCGAGCAGGTGGTCTACGAGATGGCGACGTGCCTTGCCAATTCGCGCTGGGTGGCGAAGGGGCTTTATGACCGCGCGGTCGAGGCGCTCGGCCATGTCGGCATCACTGACGTCATCACCCTGATGGGGTTTTACACCAGCGTCTCGATGACGCTCGCCTTCTACGACGTGCCGGCCGGCGCCGAAGGCATGGCGCGCTGAACTGACCAGTCCGATAACGACCGTCACCCCCGCGAAGGCGGGGGTCCAGGGCGAGCGTCGCAGCGCCGGCTCTCTGGATTCCCGCCTGCGCGGGAATGACGAGCACCAAGGAGAACGAACATGCTGATCGTCAACGCGCAGATCCACCTCTGGTCGCAGGGCATCCCGACCAACGCGGCGCACCGCCAGATCCCGTCCTATTCCGCCGAGCAATGCCTGATGGAAATGGATACGGGCGGGGTCAACGCAGCGCTGATCCACCCGCCGGGCTGGGACCCCAACAGCCTCGTCGTGGCCGAGTCGGCGGTGGTCAGATACCCCGACCGCTTTGCGATCCTTGGCAACTTCCCGCTCGACAAGCCGGAAAGCCGCGACCTCGTCGCCGGGTGGAAGACGCGGCCCGGCATGCTCGGGCTGCGCTACGCCTTCACCCAGCCGCACCAGGTGAACTGGATGACCGACGGCACGATGGATTGGCTGTGGCCGGCCTGCGAGAAAGCCGGCATCCCGATCGCGCTGATGGCGTCGAACTACCTGCCGCAGGTCGCGCAGGTTGCCGAGCGCCATCCCGGCCTCAAGCTGATCATCGACCATCTCGGCCGGGCGCGCGGCGGCCGCGACGACGCCGCCTTCGCCAACAACGCGCAGGTCTGCGCCCTCGCGAAATTCCCCAATGTCGCGCTGAAGGCGACCGGCGCGGCGGGCAAGTCGAGCCAGCCCTACCCGTTCGCGAACATCCACCAATACCTCCAGCAGCTGTACGACGCGTTCGGCCCGGCGCGCTATTTCTGGGGCACCGACATCACCCGGATGCCGTGCCCGTGGCATCAATGCGTGACCCTGTTCACCGAGGAATTGCCCTGGCTCAAGGGCAACGACCTGGAACTGGTGATGGGTCGCGCGGTGTGCGACTGGCTCGGCTGGAACCTGGCCTGACCGGCGGGTCAGCGCGCCAGCTTATAGTCGGCCTGGTCCTCGTAGACCGAGCCGGCCTTCGTCGGAAAGCTGGCGATCAGGCTGAAATGATCGACCGCCAGCGGGTCGGCGCGGAACAGCGCGTGCGCAGCAAGGAAATGGCCGAGCTGGTCGAGCACCGGGTCGCGCAGCCGCGCCAGCGTGACATGCGGCGCGAACCGGCGCTGCTCGGGCATGAGCCCGATGCGGATCAGCACCAGTTCGATCTTGTCGTGCAGTACGATGAGATTGGGATCGCGCTCGGCGCCGACCCACAAGGTGTTCGGCCGGTTGCCGCCGAACACCCCGACGCCCGCGAGCTGCAGCGAGAAACGGCGCGCCCGCAGCTGCATCAGGGCTTCATCGACATCGGCGGCACGATCCTCGGTGATCTCGCCGATGAAGCGCAACGTCAGGTGCAGATTGCCGGGATCGACCCATCGCGCGCCGGCGACGCCGGTGCACAGCAGCGACAGGCGCAGCTTCAGTTCCGGCGGAAACTCGATCCCGACGAAGAGGCGCAGCATGTCTGTTGCGTTCCCGGCGCTCCTGGGCGCTCCCGACCGCGATGGCGCCGCCCTCAGGTGAACAGGGTCAAGACGCCGGTATGGCCATAGAGGCGGTCGCGCGAAATCTCGCCATTGGCGAAAAACCCGATCAGCGGAAAATCGCCGAGCGTTTCCCGGATCAGCCCGGTCTCGACCCCCGGTTCGCCGAACAGCGCCGCGCCGCGGGCAATGCAGCTGACGTAAACCCCGGCCTTCGGCGGACCCGGAAGCCGCCCCTTAAGCTGGCCCAGCATGCGGCTCATGTCGGCCCGGGCGCTGTCGGGATCGCGCCGGCAGAACAGGATCTGATCGCCCGGGGCGACCTCGGCGCCGAGCACGACCCAGCCGTGCCCGGGATCGATCGCCATCAGGTTGCGGACGAGATAGTCGCCGGTATCCGAGCCCGAAACCGGGAGCCCGGCGAAAATCAACCCGCCGAGACCGCGCGGGTCCCGCGCCAGGGCCGGACCGATGTCCTCGTAAAACACCGTCAAGGCCGGGCGGCCGTCGATCGCCATGACGACATTGTCGCGCGCCTCGTCGATCCGCCGCACCGGGCCGATCGGCATGCAACCTTGGGTCAGCCCGGTCGCGACGGCGATCTCCGGCGCCAGCATGAGGCCGGCGATGCCGGCCTTGCCGAAGACGTTCGCGATCCCTTGCGGCGCAGCCGTGTCGCCGGCCAGCAGCGGCGCGGCGCAGCGGTGCGATACGAGGCCGCCGACCAGAAACGCACCGCTCGCCGCGGCGGTATCGACGGTCGCCCGCATCAGGTTGTCGCAGCGCGGATCGCCATGGACCAGCGCCAGGGTCGGCGCGGCCGATTTGATCCAGCCGGCATGCTGGCGCGGCAGTTCGGCGGCGGGATCATCGGTGGCGCCGAACAGGCGGAAGGCGTCGGGCGGCAAGGACGCCGTCATGACCGCGGCCGCCGGGCTGTCGTGAACTTCCTTTCCGGCTGCGCAGACCCCAAGCCCGACCCCGCCGACCCAGGAGGTGATCCCGGTGCCTTCGGTCAGCTCGCGGACGAGTTGCAGCAGCGCCGGGGCCGCCGGCTCGCTGACATAGAGGATGCCAAGCGTCGCCCCTTGCCCGGAAGGCAACTGGGCCAGAAGGCGCGCCGCCAGAGTCGTGGGGTCGCCGTCGGCGAAGGCGGCGGCCCAAGGGGCGGTCAACGGCGCGCTCATGACCGGCCTCCGATCAGCCGGGCGACGTAGGGCGCGATGCGATCGACCACCACGGCGACGCCGCGCGCGTTGGGGTGAAGGCCGTCCGCTTGGTTGAGTTGAGGATCCATCGCCACACCTTCGAGAAAAAATGGATAAAGCGTCACCCCGCGAGCGCGCGCAAGCTCGGGATAAATGCGATCGAACTCATGCTGATACTCCTCGCCCCAATTCGGCGGGGCGCGCATCCCGGCGAGCAGCAGCTTGCCGCCGCTGGCCTGGATTTTCGCGATCATCGCGTCGAGATTGGTGCGGACGATTTTGGGATCGATGCCGCGCAGCGCATCATTGGCGCCCAGTTCGAGGATCATGATGTCGGGCTTGGCGGCGAGCGCCCAGTCGAGACGCGCCAGGCCGTCGGTGGTGGTGTCGCCCGAATTCCCGGCGTTGACTACATGCACGAGCATCCCCTCGGCGCGCAGGCACGCTTCGAGACGAGCCGGGAAGGCTTGGTCCTCCGGCAGTCCCAGGCCGGCGGTGAGGCTGTCGCCAAAGGCGAGGATCGTCGTCACATGCGCCGCGGCGGGAGCGAGGGGGCCGGCGATCGCAACGAGCAAGAGGCCGGTGGCTTGGAGGAACCGGGCGGCGTGCCGGCAAGCTGCGGCGCGGCGGCGGATTTGTTGGCTCATCGATTAACATTGTTACCCTGGGGAGCGGCGCGCGGGCCGTCAACATCACCGATGCTGTCATTCCGCGTCCGGCCCCCGGCTGCGGCGCGCGTTGAAAAACGCACCGGCTGGACCATATCGTCGAAACCTTTCCCGCTCGGCATCTCAATCGCCCGAATGACGCCTCCGGTTCCGCCCGGCGACCCGCTGGTCCTGCTCGCAGAACGTCGCGCTGACGCTGACGAGCGCCGCCGGGCCGGTCAACATCCTGCGCGGCATCTCGTTCACAATCGAGCCGGGCGAGACCGTTGCCCTGCTCGGCCCGTCGGGTTCCGGCAAGTCGAGCCTGGTGATGGTCCTCGCCGGGCTCGAACGGCCGAGCCGCGGGCGCGTCATGCTGGCCGGGCATGATCTCGGTGCGCTCGACGAGAATGCCCTGGCGCGGCTGCGGCGCAGCCATGTCGGCATCGTGTTTCAGTCGTTTCATCTGCTGCCGACGATGACCGCGCTGGAGAATGTGGCGATCCCCTTGGAGCTGGCCGGCGAGCAGGGCGCGATGGCGGCAGCCGCGGCGGCGCTCGCCCGGGTCGGGCTCGCACATCGTCTTCGACATTATCCCGGGCAGCTGTCCGGCGGCGAGCAGCAACGGGTGGCGATCGCGCGCGCCTTCGTCGCCGGCCCGGTGCTGCTGCTCGCCGACGAGCCGACCGGCAATCTTGACGGCGCGACCGGCAGGGTCGTGATCGACTGCCTGTTCGATGAACATGCCCGGCTCGGCTCGAGCCTCTTATTGATCACGCATGATGAGAGCCTCGCCGAGCGCTGCGATCGCCGGCTGCAGCTCGAAGACGGCCGCATCGTCGGCGAGCGCGGCGCGCCCCGGCACCTGCGGGCGCTGTGACCACCAGCGCTCTGAAGACGGACCGCGGGCCTCCGGCCCGCCCAACTGAACCGAAGGAGGGGGCGGGACGCCCGCGCTCCGGGTTTTACGCCCTGCGCCTCGCCCGCCGCGAGCTGCGCGGCGGCGTCGGCGGGTTCCGCATCTTTCTCGCCTGCCTGGTGCTCGGGGTCGGCGCCATCGCGGCGATCGGCTCGCTCAGTGCCGCAATCGAGGCCGGCATCCGGGCCGACGCGCGCACGCTGCTCGGCGGCGACGTCAGCGCCCGCCTCGCCTATCGGCCGGCGAGCGATGCCGAGAGGGCGTTCCTCGCCGCGAGCGGCAGCTTGTCGCAAACCGCCAAGCTGCGCGCCATGGCGCGTTCGCTCGACGGCGAGCGGCGCAGCCTCATCGAGCTTCAGGCGGTCGACGACGCCTACCCGCTCTACGGCAAGGTCGCGCTCGCGCCGTCGCAGAAGCTCGCCACCGCGCTGGCACCCGACAACGGCGTGTTCGGCGCGGCCGCCGAGGCGGCGGTTGCCGGCCGGCTCGGCCTCAAGCTCGGCGACGAGTTTCGCATCGGCGATGCGGTGCTGCGACTGACCGCGATGATCGAAAGCGAACCCGATGCGGCCTTCGCCGGGCTCACCTTCGGCCCGCGGGTGATCATTCCGCAGGCTGCCCTGGCAGCGACGCGGCTGATCCGGCCGGGAGCGCTGGTCAATTACGAGTACCGGCTGCGACTCCCTCCGGGCAGCGAGGCCGCGAGCTGGACCCGCACCGCACGTGCCGCCTTTCCGCAAGCCGGCTGGCAGCTGCGCACCAGTGCCGATGCGGCGCCGGCATTGCAGCGGTTGATCGACCGGCTCGGATTTTTTCTGAGCCTCGTCGGCATTACCGCGCTTTTGGTCGGCGGGGTCGGCATCGGCAATGCGGTCGCCGGTTATGTCGCGAGCAAGACCGCGGCGATCGCCACGTTGAAATGCCTCGGCGCGTCGACCCGCCTCGTCTTCATCGCCTATTTCGTTCAGATCCTCGCGCTCGGGCTTATCGGCATCGCTCTCGGCCTGCTGCTCGGCGGGGCGATGCCCGCGCTGGTCGCGCCGCTGGTCGTGGAGCTGCTGCCGGTGCCGTTGCGGCTCGCCATCTACCCCGCGCCGCTGGCGATTGCCGGGTTGTGCGGATTGCTGACGATATTGGTCTTTGCGCTGTGGCCGCTCGCCGCGATCGGCCAGGTCCGGCCAGGCGCGCTGTTCCGCGACCGGGTCGCGCCGGCGCCGCGCCGTCTGATGCCGCTGGCCGCGGCGGCGAGCGCGGCGGCGGCATTTGCCCTGGCGGCGCTCGTCGTACTGACAGCGGCGGACCGCACGATCGCGCTGTGGTATGTCGGCGGGGCGCTCGCCGCCTTCCTCCTCTTCCGGCTGGCCGGCGCATTGGTGGTGGCCGCGGCGCGGCTGCTGCCCCACCCGCGCTGGCCGCTGGTGCGTCTGGCGCTCGGCAATCTGCACCGGCCGGGGGCACCGACCGCCCGGGTCGTACTGTCGCTCGGCATCGGCCTCAGCGTGATGATCGCGGTCGCCTTGGTCGAAGGCAATCTCGCGGTCGAGATCGACAGCCGCCTCGCCGAGCACGCCCCCGCCGATTTCTTTATCGACATCCAGCCCGGCCAGCTCGCCGGGTTCGAGGAGATCGTGCGCGCCACACCCGGCGCGAGATCAGACCAGGTGCCGATGCTGCGCGGCCGCATCACCCGGCTCAACGGCACGCCGGTTGAGGACGCACAGGTCGCGCCGCAGGCGCAATGGGCGGTGCGCAGCGATCGCGGGCTGACTTATTCGGCGACGCTCCCTGCCGGCTCGCGCCTGGTCGCCGGCAAGTGGTGGCCCGCGGACTACCACGGCCCACCGCTCGTCTCGTTCGATGCCGAGCTGGCGCGCGGCATGGGGATCGGCGTCGGCGATACGCTGACCATCAACCTGCTCGGCCGCGACATCACCGCTCGGATCGCCAGCCTGCGCCGGATCGACTGGGCCCGGCTCGGCATCAATTTTGCCATCGTCTTCGCGCCGGGCACGCTCGAAGCCGCGCCCCAGACCCACCTCGCCGCCGTCTATGTCGCGCCTTCCGAAGAGGACGGGCTGGTGCGCCGGGCGACCGAGCGTTTTCCCAACCTGACGGCGATCCCGGTGCGCGAGGCGCTCGCCGCCGTGGCGCGGGTGGTCGCGACGATCGGCGGCGCGATCCGCCTCGTCGCGCTGGTCACGCTCGCCGCCGGGATCCTGGTGCTCGGCGGCGCGGTCGCCGCCGGTCATCGCCAGCGCGTCTACGATGCGGTGGTGCTCAAGGTGCTGGGGGCGACCCGCGGCGCGATCACCGCGGCGTTTCTGATCGAGCACGGTCTGGTTGGCCTCCTCGCCGCGCTCGTCGCCGGCGGGGTCGGCACGCTGGCCGCCTATGCCCTCGTCACCGGGCCGATGAGGAGCGAGTGGATTTTCCTCCCCGTCCCACTGTTGGCGACCGGCGCGATTGCTGTGCTGCTGGCGCTGCTGTTCGGCTTCGCCGGCACATGGCGTGCCCTCGGCGCCAAGCCCGCGCCCTACCTGCGCAGCGAATAATCCAAGGCGCCGCGGGGGCGTCGCAGCATCGCATCGACATTGAAAGCATAAAGGGCTATCCCAATATCGAGTGTGAGGAATCTTCCTTGCCACTCTCTTTGGAGGGGGTCCCATGGCTCTCGGTTCGCAGCCCCGCTGGACGGTGCGGCCGGCGGTTGGTGCCCAGGCCGACATCGATGTCGGCCTGCGGGACTATATGCTTCGCATCTACAACTACATGGCCTCGGGTCTCGCGCTGACCGGCATTGTCGCCTACGTCGCGGCCAATTCGGGGTTTATTGCGCACATCTACAACACCCCGCTTATGTGGCTCGTCATGCTGGCGCCGCTCGGCCTCGTGATGTGGCTGAGCTTCGGCATCAACCGGATGCAGGCGAGCACGGCGCAGGCCATTTACTGGCTTTACGCCGGGCTGATGGGCCTGTCGATGGCGACGATTTTCCTGGTGTACACCAACACCAGCATCGCCCGCGTCTTTTTCATCACCGCCGGCACTTTCGCCGCGATGAGCCTTTACGGCTATACGACCCAGCGCGACCTCGCCCGTTTCGGCTCCTTCCTGTTCATGGGGCTGATCGGGATCATCATTGCCATGTTCGTCAATCTTTTCATCGGCTCATCGGCACTCCAATTCGCGATCTCGGTGATCGGGGTCATCGTCTTCACCGGGCTGACCGCGTGGGACACGCAGTCGATCAAGGAGATGTATTTGGTGTCCGACGACGGGCAGATTGCCGGCAAGAAGGCGGTGATGGGGGCGCTCCGCCTCTATCTCGACTTCATTAACCTGTTCATGATGTTGATGCAGTTGCTCGGCACGCGCCGCGACTGACAGCGAACCCAGCGGAATGATCTCCGGACGGCCGGGCCTCGCGCCCGGCCGTTTTCTTATTGCGGGCGGGTCTCGGGCCGCCGCGCGTGCCCAAATTGGCAAAATCTGTTAGGTTGGCGGGTGCGAACCCTGATGCCGGCTGAGGTCAGCCGGCGCACCTGTGAGGGATGACGGCGTGATCGGTGGCTGGGTGCTGGCCGGCGTGCTGCTGCTGGTATCGGTATTCCTGGCGGTACGCAACCATCGCCTCGCTGGGCGGCTCGCGGACGCCGACCGGCGGGCCGCGGCAGAGGCCGAAGCGGCGATGCGTGCCGCGACGGAGCTGGTGGAGTCCGCGGTGCGGGTCAAATCCGATTTCTTCGCCAATATGAGCCATGAGATCCGCACCCCGATGAATGCCGTCATCGGCCTCTCCAATCTATTGCTCAAAACCAGCCTGACCGCCCACCAGCGCGGCTCCCTGGCGAAGATCCAGCAGGCCGCGCAGATGCTGCTCGAGATCGTCAATGACATCCTCGATTTTTCGAAGCTCGAGGCGGGGAAGCTTGTCTTCGAACACACCGAGTTCGATCCCGACGAGATCTTGGACCGGGTCGCCAACCTGATCGGCAGCAAGGCCGCCGCGAAAGGGCTCGAACTTATCTTCAACGTCGATCCACGGTTGAATTTCAGCCTGATCGGCGATCCGCTGCGGCTCAGTCAGATCCTCGTCAATTACGTGACCAACGCCGTCAAGTTTACCGAACAGGGCGAGGTCGAGCTGATTGTTGAAGTGCGCGAAGAGAGCGCGAGTGAGGTGCTGCTCTATTGCGGCGCGCGCGATACCGGAGTGGGGCTCAGCGAGGCGCAGTGTGCGCGGCTGTTTCAACCCTTCCAGCAGGCGGACACCTCGATTACCCGGAGATACGGCGGGACGGGCCTTGGCCTTGTCATCTGCAAGACGCTTGCCGAGGCGATGGGTGGCGCGGTCGGCGTTGACAGCACCGAGGGCATCGGCAGCACCTTCTGGTTTACCGCCCGGCTCGGGAAAGCCTCGACCGGAAACATCGTGATGCCCGAGGCCGATCTGCGCGGTCTGCCGGTCCTCGTCGTTGACGATCATCCCCGTGCCCGGGACGTCGTCGGCGCTATGCTGAGCAGTATGGGCTTCGCGGCCGGAACGGCGGGGTCCGGACGGGAAGCGGTCGCCGCGGTCGCCGCTGCGGCTGCCGCCGATGAGCCTTTCGCGCTGGTACTCCTCGACACCGAGATGGTGGATCTCGACGGCTTCGAGACGGCGGCGGAGATCAATGCGCTGGGGCTCGATCCGGCGCCGCGCATCATCCTGATGATCGGCGAGTGGGGCGAGGAAGTGACCGATGAAGCCAGGCAGGTCGGGGTCGAATACCTGCTGCCGAAGCCGTTCACGCCGTCGCTGTTGCTCAACATCATCAGCCATGCCCTGCACGATCCCGAAGGCGGGACGCGGCCCGAGCCTGAGCCGGTTGTCGCTGCCGCACCGAGCGCTCCCGAGGCGTGGCGCGGTCGTCGCATCCTCCTCGTCGAGGACAACGAGCTGAACCAGGAGGTGGCATTGGGTCTGCTCGGCGAGTTCGGCTTCGCGGTCGAGCTGGCGGCGGACGGTTCGATCGCGGTCGACAAGGTCTTGGGCAGCGACCCGGATTATTACGCCGCGGTGCTGATGGACATGCAGATGCCGGTCATGGACGGCCTCACGGCCACCCGGGCGATCCGCCGGTCGCCTCGGTACGGTGCGCTGCCGATCATTGCCATGACGGCCAACGCGATGGTCGAAGACCGCGCCCGCGTTCTGGCAGCCGGCATGAACGACCATGTCGCCAAGCCGATCGAGCCGCAAGTATTGCGCGCTGCGCTCGCCCGCTGGATCGGCGGCGATATCCCGGACGCCGGGCCGGCGGAACCGGCCGCCGCGCCGGCGACGCTGCCGTCGATCTGCGGTCTCGATACGGCGGCCGGACTGCGGCGAATGATGGGCAATGTCCCCAAATATGTCGCTCTGCTGCGCCGGTTTTCCGAGCGTTACGACGCGGCAAAAGGGGAGGTCGAGCAGGCGCTGCGCACCGACGACCGTGCTTTGGCCGAACGCCTGGCGCATACGCTCAGGGGGGTTGCCGGCAGTATCGGCGCCGAGCGGTTGGCCGCGCAGGCGCAAACGGTCGAGGCCGCGATCCGGTCGGGTGCCGCGGCGCGCGAGCTCGACGCCGACCTCGGCAAGCTCGACGCGGCGCTCGCCGCGCTGATCGCCGAGTTGCGCCGCAAACTGCCGCAACCGCCCGCCGTGGCGGCGGCTTCACCCGGCGGCGTTGACCGCGAGAGCGCCGGGCAGGCATCGCGACAGACTCGCCCACCTGCTTGCCGACAGCGATGTGGCGGCGATCGCCTTTTTAACGCAAAATTCAGAGGTTCTGCGCAACACCCTGGGCGAGCATTTCCGCGAAATCGAGACGGCGACGGAAGACTTCGATTTTGCGGCGGCGCTCGGAGCATTGCAACGGGCCGCAAGCGATCTCGAAATCACCCTGTAGCCCACGGGGAGCGATCGGGCTGCGAGGCAAGCAATGGATCAACAGCACAGCCTGATCGAACCGCCGACCCTGCTTCTGGTCGACGACGCGCCCGAAAACCTGATGGTGTTGTCGCAGGCTCTCGCCGACCGGTACCGCGTCAAAGCCGCCAAGGACGGGCTCGGCGCTCTGCAGATCGCCGCCGCCGATCCGGCTCCGGACTTGATCCTGCTCGACATCGTGATGCCGGGGATCGACGGCTTCGAGGTGTGCCGGCGACTGAAGAGCGATCCTGCCACCGCCGGCATCCCGATACTGTTCCTGACCGCCAAAACCGACAGCGAGGACGAGCAGCGCGGGTTCGAGCTCGGCGCGGTCGATTATATCTCCAAGCCGATCAGCCCGCCGCTGGTGCGCGCCCGCGTCAAAGCCCAGCTCCAGATCAAGGCCAGCGCCGATTTTCTCAAGAACCAGAACCAGTTTCTCGAACGGGAGGTGATGCGCCGCACGCACGAGGTCCGCGCCATCCAGGACGTCGCCGTGCTCGCCGTCGCCTCGCTCGCCGAGACGCGCGACAACGAGACCGGCAACCACATTCGCCGCACGCAATTCTATGTCCGCAACCTGGCGACGCATCTGCAAGACCATCCGCGCTTCAAAACCGAGCTCGACGAGGGCACGATCGACCTGCTGTTCAAATCCGCGCCGCTGCACGACATCGGCAAGGTCGGCATACCGGACCGCATCCTGTTGAAGCCCGGCCGCCTCATCCCCGATGAATTCGAGATCATGAAGACGCACACGACGCTCGGGTTCGAGAGCATCACTCAGGCCGAGCAGCGGCTCGGCAGTTCGGTCGACTTCCTGCGCTACGCCAAGGAGATCGCGCTGTCCCACCAGGAGAAGTGGGACGGCTCGGGGTACCCGCAGGCGCGAAGCGGCGGCGACATCCCGCTCTCGGCCCGGCTGATGGCGGTGGCCGATGTCTATGACGCGCTGATCAGCCGCCGGGTCTACAAGCCGGCGTTCCCGCAGGAAACGTCGATCGCGATCATGCGCGAGGGGCGCGGCAGCCATTTCGACCCCGATATCCTCGACGCGTTTCTTGGCCATACCGACGAGTTCAAGGCGATCGCCGAGCGCTTCGCCGACAACGATACCGAGATCGCCGCGGCGGCCGCGAAGCAGACCAAAGCGCTGGGCGAGCCGGCGCCGGAGTAACGGCTCCGAGCGCGGCGTCGCGCCGACCGCTTTCAGCATGGCAAAATCGACCGCGCTCGCTTAAGCTCGGCATGCAGCCGCCAAATTTGGCTGCGCCGGTTGGGCGGGCGGGTAAACCGCGGCGCCTCGTGTTGCGGGTCGGAGGGAACGTTATGCTTGAGTTGCTGGAACAACAAAAGAAGCTAACGATAAACCAATACAAGATCTTCGCCGCCGCGACGGTCGGCGACATGCTCGACTTCTTCGATTTCTTCCTGATCGGCATCATCCTGGCGTTCATCGTCAAGCCGTGGCACCTGACCTTCGGCGAGTCGGGGGCGATTCTGTTGGCGTCGGGCATCGCCGCCCCGTTCGGGTCGTCGTTCTGGGGCTGGATCGCCGACCGGACCGGCCGGCGCAAGGCGATGATCCTGACGATCCTCAACTTCTCGATCCCGACCGGGCTGATGGCGCTGGCGCCAGAGGGGAACTGGATGTTCCTGGCGATCTGCCGCCTGTTCGTCGGCCTCGGCGTGACCGGCCTCTACGCGGTCAACATCGTCGTCGTGCAGGAATTCGTGCCTGGTTCCAAGCGCGGCTGGGTCACCGGGCTCACCACCTCTCTGCTTCCGCTGGGTCTGATGCTTGGCGGGCTGGTCGGCAAGTATCTCGCACATGATATCGGCTGGCGCGGCGTGTGCCTGGTCGGGTTGATACCGGCGGCATTGAGCCTGTTGGTTCGGATCTGGGTTCCCGAATCGCCGCATTGGCTGATGCGCCGCGGCCGGCCTGAAGAGGCACGCAAATCGCTCGCCTGGGCCTTGATGGTCGATCCGTCAACGATCCAATTGCCGACGACGGTTCCCGAGGTACAGCACACGCGGTGGATCGAGCTGTTCAAATACCCGCGCAGCCTGATCGTCGGCTGCCTGACCGGCCTGACCCAGACCGGCGGCGTGGCGCTGGCGCTGTGGTTGGTCGTGCTGTTGACGATGGTCCTCCACATCGGCCCGGCCGAGGCCTCGGGGCTGGTAATCTGGTACAGCATATTGGGGGTGCTCGGCCGCTTCTTCTGCTCGTGGATGTCGGACGCGCTGGGGCGCCGCATGGGGGTCGTGGTGTCCTGCGGGGTTGCCGCGGTGGCGATGTCGCTCGGCGGCTTTTTGCACAACCTCTACCTCGGCCCTGTGTCGCCATACACCTCGCTGTTCTACATCGCCATCCTGGTGCAGAGCTTCTTCGGCAGCGGCGTTTATTCGATCGTCGGGCCGTACATGGCCGAGATCTGGCCGGCGAATTTGCGCGCGAGCGGCATGGGCGTTGTCTACGGGGTGGGCAATCTCGGCAAGTTCATCGGCCCCGCCGGCTTGGCCCTGATCGCCGGGTCGAGCAACTTTGTCAGTCCGAAGGCGACCGTTGAGGCGCTGATCCCCGGCATGAACTATTTCGCGGTCTGGTACATCATCGGCGCGGTGGCGATCTGGTTCATCGGCATGGAGACGCGCGGCCGCACGATCGACGAGATCGACACCGAGATGGCCTTGGCGCCGAAGGCCGCCGCGAAGGCGGCGAGGGCGACGTAGAACGCTGTGGCCTGCGGGCGGCGCGGCGCACGCCGCTCGCGGCGCAACGGGCGGCAATCGGGGCAGATCGGCTCACTTCAGGAGTTCGTCATTTCCGCGCAGGCGGGAATCGGGAGCAAACCGCGGCGTTGTGCAGGTGAGGCGGTTTTTCCGCCCGGCCAGCCACTCCGGCGTTACCACATTCCTGCCGATGAAGCTCGGCAAATGCGGCACCATGACCCATGATTACAAGCGTCAACGCCCCTGAAAGACCGGGCGGCGCTTTTCCATGAAGGCGGTGCGGCCCTCGGCGTAATCCGCGCTGGCGAAGCATTCGTCGACGACGCGCTGGCACAATGCCATGTCGCGCTTCGACTCGTCCTTCAATGCCTCGCGCACGATCTGCTTGGCCGCCCGGATCGTTAAGGGCGCGTTCGCCGCGATCATGTCGCAGTAGCTTTTGACGTAGCTCTCCAGCTCGCCCTCCGGCACCAGCCGGTTGATCAGCCCCATTTGGAGCGCTTCCTCGGCGCTGAACTGGCGCGCGGTGTAGAAGATCTCGCGGGCATAGGCGGGACCCACCAGGTCGATCAGCTTCTTGATGCCGTCATAGGCATAGCCGAGCCCCAGCTTGGCGGCGGGAACGCCGAAACGCGAGCCCTCGGCGGCAATGCGGATGTCGCAGGCGATCGCGGTCGCCAGACCGCCGCCGATGCAGTAGCCGCGGATCATCGCGATTGTCGGCTTCAGCGTCTCCTGCAATTTGAGCCGGGCCGATTCAGAGATTTTGGCGTACTCAGCGGCCGCTTCCTGGCTGTTGCGCTTTTCCTTGAACTCCGAGATGTCGGCGCCCGAGACGAAGGCCTTGCCGCCGGCGCCGCTGAGGACGATGACGCGAACCGCATCATCCGTCTCGAAATCCTCCATGATCTCCGCCACGGCCTGCCACATGTCGAGCGAGACGGCGTTGTGGCGCGCCGGGTTGTTGAAGATGATGCGGCCGACCGCACCGTCCTTCTCGGCGAGCATCTTGCTGGTGATCGGTTGGTCGAGCATGGCTCTTTATCCTCGTGAGGGTCGGCCCCTCGCCCGCGCTGCGGGAGAGGGAGGGGCCCACGCCGCAGGCGTGGGAGGGTGAGGGTTTCCGGCGTTGTGACTGCTGCTGCTGCCCCCTCACCCTACCCTCTCCACCGATGGGGGAGAGGGGGAGAAGGGCGGCAAGCAACCGCGCTTACACCACATCTCGCGCGTGCAGATCGGCGATCCCCGCATCGTTGTAGCCGAGTTCGCGCAATACCTCGTCGGTGTGCTGGCCGAGGTCGGGGGTGGCGATGCGCATCCGCGCCGGCTCGGGGGTCCGGGTCATGTTGATCGCCTGGCCGACGACCTTCAGTTCGCCCAGCCGGCGGTGGTCCATCGGTCGCGCCATTTCGAGGTGTTGCACCTGCGGGTCGGCGAAGGTCTCATTGATCGTGTAGAGCGGACCGCACGGCACGCCGACCTCGTTCATCAATTCGACCCAATAGGCAGAGGGGCGCTTTTTGGTGATCTCGGCGATCTTCTCGTTGAGTACCTTGCGGTTCTTCGAGCGCGCCGGGCCGGTCTTGTAGTCGGGATCGTCGAGCAGGTGCATCGCATCGGCCGCCTCGCAGAAGCGGCGGAACATCAAATCGCCCGAGGCGGCGATGTTGATCTGCCCGTCGGCGGTCGGGAAGAGCCCCGTTGGAATGCCGGTCGGGTGGTCGTTGCCGGCCTGCTTGGCGACCTCGCCGGCGATCAGCCAGCGCGAGGCCTGGAAATCGAGCATGAAGATCTGCGCCTCGAGCAGCGAGGTGTGGACCCATTGCCCTTCGCCCGACTGCTCGCGCTCGATCAGGGCCATCAGGATCGCCTGGGCCAGCAGGATGCCGGCGCACAGATCGTCGATCGGGATGCCGACCCTGACCGGCCCCTGCCCGGGCAGGCCGGTGATCGACATCAGCCCGCCCATGCCCTGGGCGATCTGATCGACCCCCGGCCGCTTGGCATAGGGCCCGGTCTGGCCGAAGCCGGAAATGCTGCCATAGACGATGCGCGGGTTGATCTTCCTGACCAATTCGTAATCGACGCCGAGGCGGAATTTCACTTCCGAGCGGAAATTCTCGACGATCACGTCGGCCTTCTCCGCCAGCTTCATGAAGATCGCGAGCCCGTCTTTGGTCTTCAGATTGAGCGCGAGGCTGCGCTTGTTGCGGTGCAGATTCTGGAAATCAAACCCCTCGCGCCTGGACCCGGTCACATCGCGGCCGTCGTCGGCGGGCGGCTCGATCTTGATCACCTTGGCACCCCAATCGGCCAGCTGACGCACCGCGGTCGGCCCGGCGCGCGCATGGGTCAGATCGAGCACGGTAAAGCGGGAGAGCGGCAAGGTTCCGATGCTCACGATGCCAATTCCTTCTACGGGTAAGGGTTGGGCCAGGGGGTGTTGCGGCACTTTCGTCCGGGCCGTGTGCCGCCGTCAACAACTGGTCGGCCGCTATTGGGTGAGGAACGCGGCGACCCGCTCGGCAACGCGGTCCGGCTGCTCCAGTTCGGGATGGTGGCCGGCATCGTCGATCACTTCGAGGCGCGAACCCGGAATCAGCCGGCTGTAGGCGCGGCCGTATTCGGGCGTGACGATCCGGTCGCTGGCGCCCCACAGGACGAGGGTCGGCACCCGGATGCGGCCCAGCCACCGCTTCAATTGCGGGTTGTACATGTAGGGGTGCCAGGCATAGAGGCAGAGCGCTTCCCAGTTGCGCGCATGGATGACCAGTTCCTCGTCGCTCATCGCATCGTAATTGGGGCCCTTTGCCGGGTCGTGCCAGCTGCACCGCCGCACCTCCGCCGGGTTGACGTTGAACACGTCGACGATGTCGCGGGCCTCGCGGTCGCCCAATTTGATGCCGACCGGATCGACAAGGATCAGCTTCTGGAGCCGGTGGCGGCACGCGACCGCGACTTCCGCCGCGATCCAGCCGCCGAAAGACAGCCCCATCAGCACGATCTTTTCGTAGGGCAGCTCGTCGAGCATGGCGAGGGTGAGATGGACGAGATCGTAGATCGTGTCGAAATCGGGCGGCCGCCTGGTATTGCCGAAGCCCGGCGAGGAGGGCGCGATGATCTCGGCATGTTGGCCGAGCAGATCGAGAAACCGCGCCTGGGGGTGCACCGTATCCATGCCGTGCAGCAACAGGACCGGCGTTCCGGTCCCGCGGCGCAGCACCTCCAGCTCGATCCCGTTGATCGTCATCCGGTCGCCGGCGCCGGACCCCGTGACGTCAGACATGCCGATCATCTCGCCTGATTGAACGCTTGCATCATGCCATGAAGCGGATGGCGCGCGATATGCGCCGCTGCCCCCGCCGCAAATCGCGCAGGCCCGGCTCGGCCGACTGGAAATAGCAGCCAAGCCGCGCCGGCACCATGGACTTTGCAGCAGCGCAATGGTTATCGTTGTGCGTCATGCGCTATCGCATCGAAGTATCGCAGGCCCGCAAGGGAACCGCCCGCGTCAATTTCCCGGGACGGGTCATCGCGCTCGAAGCGACCCAGCATGTCGGCCCGGTCTGGCTCGTGGGGCTCCTCGATGTGATCAACGACGCCGAAGGTTCGCTGACGGTGCGCGCCGACAGCGCCGACGACGCCGTCTGGCGGGTGGCGCAGGCTACCGTCCGGGCGATGTCGCAACTGACCGGCAGCCCGATCGAGGGCGAGATCAAGCCCAGTCCGGAAGACGACCGCAGCAACGCACCGTAGGGGAGCCAAATGGCCCAGGGCGCAATAAGCCAAGGCAGCGATACGCTGATCTGGAATTTCCGGCTGCTGGCGCACAACGCGCTCGACGGCTTCGGCGGGATGGGCGAGGGCATGTCGATGCAGCTTGCCCGGGACGGAAGGCGCATCCTGTGGCTCGCCCATGAGAGCGCGCCGAAAAACTTCACCGCGGTCGATGTCTCCGATCCCCGCGCGCCGAAAATCGTCGCCCGCGCGGACCTGCCGCAATCGCACATGCGCTCCAACTCGCTGGAGACCGTCGGCGACATCATGGCGATCGCCTACCAGACGACAAAGGTCGGCCTCCAGCCCGCCGGGGTCGAGCTGTTCGACATCTCGGTGCCGGAAAACCCCAGGCGGATCGCCTTCTTCGACCGCTCCGGGCCAACCTCGCGCGGCGTCCACCAGCTGTGGTTCGCCGACGGCGAGACGATCCATATGAGTTCGGGCGCGCCGGATTCGCGCCCGACCCACCCAAATGACGACCAGTTCTACCAGAGCGTCGATGTGCGAAACCCGTCGAAGCCGGTCGAGATCGGCCGGTGGTGGCTGCCGGGGACGCAGCAGGGCGACAACGTCGCGCCGCCGAAGCGCCATCCCGCCGGCACCGATACAGGTTTCCGCCCGCACAACACCAACGTCTATCCCGAGCGGCCGGACCGCGTGTACATGGGCTATATCGACGGCGGCATGATCATCCTCGACATCGCCGACAAGGCGCATCCGCAGATGATCTCGCGCTGGGACTACCACCCGCCCAATGTCGGCTTCACCCATACCGTCGTGCCGTTCTTCGAGCGCAACCTCCTCGTAGTCAGCGACGAGTGCACCCGCAACGACGGCGCCGACTGGCCGAAGCTGGTGTGGATCGTCGATATCAGGACCGAGGAAAACCCGGTGCCGATTTCGACCTGCCCCTTGCCCCCGGTCGAGAGTTTTTCGCGCCGCGGCGGCCGGTTCGGGGCGCATAATCTGTGGGAGAACCTGCCCAAGGAAGGCTGCTGGAAATCCGATCAGATCGTCCTCGGCACGTTCTTCAACGGCGGCCTGCGCGCCTTCGACCTGTCGAACCCGTACCAGCCGAAAGAGGTCGCCCATTTCGTGCCGCAGGTCGCCAACGCGCCGACCGGGGCCTGCCAGATCAACGACGTCTTCGTCGACGACCGCGGCATCGTCTTCTGCGTCGACCGCCACATCGGCGGCCTTTATGCGCTGGAGATGGATTTCTGAGATCGCTGCATGGGCGCTTCGCGTCCTTCGAGACGCGGCCGATGGCCGCTCTTCAGGATGAAGTGGGCTTGTGATGGCATTACGAAAAACCTCATCCTGAGGAGGCCGCGAAGCGGCCGTCTCGAAGGACGCATGCCGCTGATCCATTCCGATGCCACGCTCTGAGACTGGTATCGCCGATCTATTTTCCGGCGCCGAGGCGCTGCCGTTCGGCCGGCGGCAGCGCCGGCCGCGCGGGGCGCGCATTCCGGTCACGATCGTCACCGGGTTTCTCGGCTCGGGCAAGACGACTCTGATCCGCGAGTTGCTGGCGCGCCCCGAGGGCGCCAACACCGCGGTCGTCATCAACGAATATGGCGAGGTCGGCATCGACAACGCGCTTCTGCGCGCGTCATCGGACGCGACCGTGCTGCTCGGCAATGGCTGCCTGTGCTGCACCGTGCGCAGCGATTTGCAGGAGAGCTTGCGAACCCTGTTCGCCGACCGCGCGCGGGGCGCGGTGCCGAGCTTTCAGCGCGTCGTCATCGAGACCAGCGGTCTCGCCGATCCCGGCCCGGTGTTGCAGACCTTCGCCAGCGACCGCGCGCTCGGCGAGGAATTCCACTTGCAGTCGCTCGTCACCGTGGTCGATGCGCCGGGCGGCGCCGGCAATCTCGAACGCATGCCGGAGGCGCGCCAGCAGGTCGCGCTCGCCGACCGCATCGTGTTGACCAAGACCGACCGCGCCGACCCCGCTTCAGTCGCGGCGCTGACCGAACGCCTCCGCGAATTGACCGCGGCGCCGTTCGCAACCGCATTGCATGGCGCGATCGAGCCCGGCTTTCTGCTCGACGAAAGCCTCGACCTGCCGGCCCGCATCTCCGGCCACGTTCACGATCACGCGCACGCCCATTCGCACGGGATCGACAGCTTCGCGCTGTTTTTCGACGCGCCGCTGCCGTGGCCGGTGTTCGAGCAGGCAATGGCGGTGCTGACCGCGCTGCGCGGCGCCGACCTGTTGCGGGTCAAGGGCCTCGTCGCGGTCGAGGGGGTTCGCGGGCCGGTGGTGGTCCATGCCGTCCAGCATGTCGCGCACCGCCCGGTCGAACTCGAAGGCTGGCCCGACGACGACCGCCGCTCGCGGCTTGTCTTCATCACCCGCAACCTGCCGCGCGCGTCGGTCGAGACGCTGTTTGCCGCGGTCGCGGCGCTCTCCGGTTAGAGTTTGTGCATTTACCCGTGCGTCGGACGCCGTTTGAGAAGTCGCGCACGCCGCTGACCAACTGGTTTTTTCCATGTACCTGATGACCATAAATCTCAACAGACCCTGGTCTAGCCCCGTGGGGGCGCCCAGGGCTCGGGGGCGCGCGGCTCGAGATCGGTGACGACATCGACGAGGACCGGCGCGTCGGCGGCGAGCGCCTGTTGCAATGCCGGCGCGATCTCGTGCGGCTGTTCGACCCGGATGCCGCGCACGCCGAAGCTGCGCGCCACGGCGGTGAAATCGGTCGGACCGAAGCGGATCAGCTCCTCGCCCCGTCCCGGCCGGTTGCCCGAGATCCGGCGCACCCCGGTCAGGTTCTGGCCGAAGCCCGAGTTGTTGTTGACGATGACCGTCACCGGGATGTTGCAGCGGCGCGCCAATTCCAGTTCGGCGAGGTGGTAGTAGAACCCGCCGTCGCCGGTGAAGCACACGACCTTGCGCGCCCCCGCCGCGCAGGTGGCGCCGAGCGAGGCGGGGAACGCCCACCCGAGCGAGCCGGCGGCGCGCTGATAGCTCTGCCCGGCGCCATTCAAATCGATCATCGTGCCGGTCCAGATCCCGGAATAGCCGGTGTCGGCGACGAGGATGCCGTCATCCGGCAATGCGCGCGTCACCTCGGCGCAGAGGCGCTCGACGCCGATCGGCGCGGTGTTCTTGTTGACGAGTGGCACCATGCTCGCCCGCCAATCGGCAACGATCCGCGCCGCCTCCTCGGCAAAGCCCCGGTCGCGCGCCGCAGGATGGCCGACGATCTGGTTGAGCCGGGCGAGCGTCGCCTTCGGATCGCCGACGAGGCCGGTGGTGTTCGGATAGGAGCGACCGATTTCCAAGGGGTCGGCCTCGATCTGCACGATCCTCGTGTCGATCGCCGGCACCCGCCAGTTCAGCGTCACCTGGTCGCCGGTGTCGCAGCCGACGAACAGCACCACATCGGCGCCGCAGACGATGCGGTTGGCGGGCGGCGCCGAATAGCTGCCGGCGACCCCGGCCGAGAGGCGGTGGCGGGTCGGGATGATGCCGCGCGCCCCCAAGGTCGTCGCGACCGGCGCGGCGAGCGCCTCGGCCAATGCCAGCACCTCCGGCCCGGCACCCGACGCGGCGGCCCCATCGCCGGCGACGATTACGAGGCGGCGGGCGCCGGTCAGCAATGCGGCGGCGCGCTCGATGTCGCGCTCGTCGGCGACCGGCCGGTGCACCGGGATAGGCCGCGCCTCCTCTTCGATGACCGGCGGCTCGGCGGTCTGGCCGAGTTCGATCACATCGCCCTGCAGCCCGTTGAAGTCGAGATGGGTCGGGCGCGGCGTGTCGGCGAGCGCGGCGCGCCAGGCGTGGCGCAACAGCCGCGGCAACTCGCTGGTCGCGTAGACCGGAGAGGAGAATTTGGTCACCGCCGAGAACAACGGCGCGTGGGCGATCTCCTGATAGGAATTGCGGTGCTGGAACGACGGCTCCTTGTGGCCGGTGAAGGCGATGACCGGGCTGCGGCCGAGCCAGGCATCCTGCAAGCCGGAAGCGAGGTTGGCGGCGCCGACCGATTGCGCCATGCACACCCCCGGCCGGCCGCCGACCCGCGCATAGCCGTCGGCCATGTAGGCCGCCGCCTTCTCTGAATGCGCGAGAATCGGCTTCACCCCGAGATCGCCCAGATGCAGCAAGGTGCGGCGCAACGTTCGAACTCGACGAAAAAGACATGGCTCATGCCGGTCCCCGCCAATGCCCGCGCCAGCCATTCCGCGCCGTTCATCATGCCCTGCATCGTGCCCTGGTCGCTCATCCCGCTTCCTCCGCTCGCGCCGTCAGCCCTTGCCTGCCGCCCTGCGTCCGGCCGGGATGGGTTCTGCTCCGCTCAACCCATCCCGGGGTTCGTCAGGCGCGCCGGCGCGGCAGACTGCCACCGACGAACCGCAACAGCCCAGGAGGAAATGCATCCTGCCGTTGACGCACAACCCGGGGCTTGCTTTCGTGCGACCGCTCTCCTGTTTCTGTAAAGAAAAAATTTGGCCGGATTCCCACATCCGTAGCAATCCCGCAAGCCGCCCGCTTCTGTCCAGGCCGGTTTGTCTCGGCATGGTCGCGTCCCCATGCGGAGGATTCCCATCAGCAACTGGTTGTTCATAACACAATTTTATCTAAATATCAATAGGAATGTGGCCGCGATGGCATGGGACGCAGGAATGAGTGCGACACGAATAGCGGTGCGGGCGGCAATCAGCCCCTCACCCTACCCTCCCCGCACGCGGGGCGAGAGAGGCCTTGGCCATCGTGCGGCAAGCATATATCCCCCGAACGCGTTTATCAGCGGGGAGCCGCGCGTTCCCTCTCCCCGTGCACGGGGAGAGGGACAGGGTGAGGGGCGGTTTACGGCTCAATCCTCCGCCCGCACCTTCACGTACGACCCCGGCGCATCCTCGATCGGCGTCAGCTTGCCGTCGCCGGGCGTTCGGGCCGGGACTTCGCCGCCGGCGTAGCGCGCGACCCAGCTCTCCCACACCGGCCACCACGAATCCGGGTGTTGCGTCGCGCCAGCGAGCCATTCTTCGGCGGTCGGCGGGTTCTTGTCGTTTTCATAATGACCGTACTTGCTGCCGGGCGGGTTGACCACACCGGCGATGTGGCCCGACGCCGACAACACGAACTTGACGGGACCCGAATAGAGCTGCGTCGCCCTATAGGTCGAGCGCCACGGCGCGATATGGTCCTCGCGGGTCGACAAGAGAAACGCCGGGGTCTTGACCTTGCGCAGATCGATCGGCACGCCGGCGAGGGTGATGCCGCCGGGCTTTACCAGCAAGTTCTCCTGGTACATCTTGCGCAGGTAAAAGCTGTGCATCGCCGCCGGCATGCGTGTCGAATCGGCGTTCCAGTACAACAGATCGAACGGAAACGGCTGCTTGCCGAGCAGGTAATTGTTGACGACGAACGACCAGATCAGATCGTTGGCGCGCAGCATGTTGAAGGTCGTGTGCATGTCGCGAGCTTCGAGGTAGCCCTTCTTCTTCATGCGCGTTTCGAGCGCCTGCAGCTGCTCTTCGTCGATGAAGACGCTGAGCTCGCCGGCCTCAGCAAAATCGACCATCGTGACGAAATAAGTTGCGCTCTTGACCCTGACGTCGCGCCTGGCGGCCATATAGGCGAGCGTCGCCGCGAGGAGGGTGCCGCCGAGGCAATAGCCGATGACATTGGCCGTGCGCTCGCCGGTTGCCTCATGCATCGCATCGAGCGCGGCGAGCGGCCCGGCGCGCATGTAATTCTCGAACGTCTTCGCGGCGAGATGTTCGTCGGGGTTGACCCAGGAGATCACGAAAACCGTGTGACCCCGCCCCACCGCCCAGCCGATGAACGAATTTCGCGGGCGCAGGTCGAGGATGTAGAACTTGTTGATCCAGGGCGGGATGATCAGCAGCGGCCGGCGCTTGACCGTCGGCGTCGTCGGCGCGTACTGGATCAGTTGCATCAACTCGTTCTGGTAGACGATTTTGCCGGGGCTGGCGGCGACGTTCTCGCCGATCTTGAAGGCCGTGCCGTCGGTCATGCTGATCGCCAGGTGGCCCTTGCCGCGCTCCAGATCGTCGAGCAGGTTTTTGAGGCCGTGCACCAGGTTCTCGCCGCGGCTTTCGATCGTCGCGCGCAGCACCTCGGGGTTGGTCAACACGAAATTCGAGGGCGCGATCGCGTCGACGAACTGCCTTGTGTAGAAATCGACCTTGCGGGCGGTGCGCTCGTCGAGCCCCTCGACATTCTTGACCCTGCCCTGCAGCCAGCGGGCTGTCATCAGGTAGCTCTGCTTGATGAAGTCGAAGAGGGCGTTGTCGCTCCACGCGTGGTCGCGGAAGCGGCGGTCTTCGGGCGCGGCCTCGATCAGCTTCTCGGCATCGCCACCAAGGAACCGCGTCGTGGTCTGCTGCCACAGCCGCATGTAGTCGTTCCACAGCGCGACCTGCGCCTCTACCAGCCGCGCCGGGTCCGCCATCATGCGCGCGGTCATCTCGAAGAAGGCTGCGCCGATCGCCGTCGGGTTCGCCATGCCGATGCCGTCCGCGCCGCCGTCGCCGCCACCTTGGCGGGACAGAAAATCGGCGACCAGACGCCGGCTCTTTTCGGCGATCTCGGCCATGTCATCAGCCATCTGGCGCGACAGATCAGCCGGGTCGGGCAAGGCGTCGGCGTGCGCCGCCGGCCCGGCGGCGGGAGCACCCCCTGGGGTGTCGCCGCCGGCGGCACTCGTGCCGCTGTCGCTCTTGCTCATGTCGATGTCCTCACCCCTGGCGGGCGGATCAAATGTAGTGACGGGCGGGCGCGGATCTAATACACAGCGCTCCAATTATGCCGCCGCTTCCCGGCGTCACGGCCTGCCGCCACGGCCTGATATCGGCGCTGCGGACCGGGCAGCGGCAAGTGGCGAAGGGTAGGGTCTCGCGGATGGCGTTGCGCACAGCCCGGTTTCGGCCTGGCGGCCGGCCCGGCCGGCGGAGAGCGGGGTCCGCCGGCCTCGTGCCGCTGATCGCGCTCGGCATCGTCCCCTGCATCGCCCTTTGGGGATGCAACCCGGTCGAGGCCTATCGCTCGCTGGCCGGCATCAACAGGAACGATCCCGACCAGACCGCGCCGTTCACCCGCAATCTCGCCGAAGCTGCGGCCGGCCCCTATCCGAACCTCGCCAGCGTCCCGCCGCCGCCGATCCGCGCCATGACCACGGCCGAGCGGCAGAAACTCGCGCAAAGCCTGATCGCCGATCGCCGGGCAACGGCAGCGGATGCCGGGCCGGCTGCGCCTCCCCTGGCGGCCGAAGCGAAACCGGCGCCGGGGTCGCCGAACGCAACCCTCGCGTCGGCACCGGCGGCGGGGCCGTCGAAGGCCCAACCGCCGAGCCGTGCCGCCGCCGCACTTGGCCGAACTGCGTCAAATACAGCTCCATCGGGCCGCCGCGGGGCGGACGAGCCGCCCGAGCCCGGCCCGCGCAACTCGACCCTGGAGATGCCGCAGCTGCCGCTGCTCCCCGAACCCGAGGCGGTGCGGCCGGCACCGCCCCCGCCCCCGCCGGCCTTGACGGTGGTCGCGCCGCCGCCGGTCGCGGCCCAGCCTGCGCCCGCGGCGCTTGCCAGCGCCACGCCGCAGCCGGCCCCGCCGGTCCCGGACCTGGCGCCGATCGCGCCGCCGCCCGCTGCCGGCAAGACCGGCAAGACCGAGCCGAAACGTGCGCCGGCCGCCACCACTGTCGCGAGGCTCGAAGGGCCGGGCGCCGCAGGTGCGCCGGACCGCCAGGACCGCGCGCAGATCGAACGGGTGGCGGCGCTCTACAAGAAGAAACCGGGCACCGTGCGGGTGCTCGCCTATGCCGCCGCGCCGACAGCCGGTGGCGATCCGCTCGACACCTACCACGCCGCCCTCGAGCGCGCGCAGGCCGTCGCCCAGGCCTTGGCCGATGCCGGCATTCCCGCCGGCAAGATCCAGACTGCCGCGGCGCCCGCGGCCGACGCGTCCGCCGCCGGCCGGGTCGAGATCCAGTTCGCCCAGTGACCCGCGCTTTGACCGCCGAACCCCGCATGGAAACCTGCCTGTGAAACCAACTCTGAAAGTCGCCGTCGCCGGGCTTGGCACGGTTGGCGCCGGAACGTTGCAGTCTGTTGGAACGCCAGGCAGAGCTGCTCGCCGCGCGCGCCGGCCGCCGCATCGTCGTCGCCGCGGTGTCGGCGCGCGACCGCCGGCGGGACCGCGGCGTCGATCTGTCGGCGGTGCGCTGGTACGAAGACGCGGTCGCAATGGCGGGCGACCCGGAAATCGACGCGGTCGTCGAGCTGATCGGCGGCGCCGACGGGGTGGCGCTCGACATCATCGAAACCGCGCTCGCCGGCGGCAAGCACGTCGTCACCGCCAACAAGGCGCTGATGGCCGAGCATGGCACCCGCCTTGCCATGCGCGCCGAGGCGGCCGGGGTCGCGCTCGCGTTCGAGGCGGCGGTCGCCGGCGGCATCCCGGTGATCAAGACGTTGCGCGAGAGCCTCGCCGGCAACCGGCTCTCACGCGTTTACGGCATCCTCAACGGCACGTCGAACTATATCCTGACGACGATGCGCGAGGGCGGGCGCGAGTTTGCCGAGGTGCTGGGCGAAGCGCAGAAGCTCGGCTACGCCGAAGCCGATCCGAGCTTCGACATCGACGGCGTTGACGCCGCGCACAAGCTGGCGATCCTGGCGAGCGTGGCGTTCGGCCGCCCGGTCGATCTCGCCGGCGTCTACACCGAGGGGATCCGCCACATCTCGCGGCTCGACATCGATTTTGCCGAGGAGCTTGGCTATCGCATCAAGCTGCTCGGCATCGCCCGGCTGACCGAGAACGGCCTCGAACAACGCGTCCACCCGTGCATGGTGCCGCGAGGAACGCCGATCGCCGCGGTCGAGGGGGTGTTCAACGCCGTCGTCGCCGAAGGCGATTTCGTCGGACGGGTGGTGCTGGAGGGGCGCGGCGCCGGGGCGTTTCCGACCGCGTCCGCGGTCGCCGCCGATCTCGTCGACATCGCCGCCGGGCGCCACGTCGCGCCGTTCGGGGTACCGGCCGCTTCCCTCGCCGCGCTGCCCGGCGCGCCGATAGAACGCCACCAGGGGGCGTATTACATCAGGTTGATGGTCGTCGATCAGCCCGGGGTCATCGCCGATGTCGCGGCGGCGCTGCGCGACCAGCAGGTCTCGATGGAATTGATGATCCAGCGCGGCCGCGCGCCGGGCGAAGCGGTGCCGGTGGTGCTGACGACGCACGTCACCGTCGAGGCGGCGATGCGCCGGGTGCTCGACGGGATCGCCGCGCTCGAACTCGGTGATCGAGCCGCCGCGCATGATCCGCATCGAGGATTTTTAGTTTGTCACCACAAAGCCACGAGCGCCGCGACTAGGCCGTGTGGACGGATTTGACCAAGATGAACGTGCAAGCGAGGGAAACGAAGGCAGCGAAGTTCTGCGCGGTCTTCTCGCAGCGCAAGGCGATGCGTTTGAAGCGCTTGAGCTTGCCGTTGCCGTGCTCGATGTGGGCGCGTCCGGCGTAGAGGATTTTGGGAAAGAAGGCGGGCTTGTGTTTGGTGTTCTCGCGGTAGGGGATGACGGGGCAGATGCCGCGACGGCGCGCCGCCTCCCGGTTGGCCTTGGCGTGGTGGCCCTTGTCGCCGAGAACGGCGCGCGGCGTGATGTCCGGGCCGATGTCGGGCAGGAGTGCGAAATTGCGGCTGTCGCTGGCCTCGCCGCCGGTCAGATGGAAGGCCAACGGCAAGCCGTCGAAATCGGTCTTCAGGTGGATTTTGGTGGAAAACCCGCCGCGCGAGCGGCCGAGGGCCTGGCGTTGCTGCCCCCTTTTGCGCCGGCCGCCGAGACATGGGCGCGCACGATCGTCGAATCGACCATCTGGACGAGGTGGGCGGTGCCGCTCATCCCGGCCAAAATCGCCAGCATCGCCTCGAAGACGCCCTGCTGGCTGAGCCGCCAAAACCGTTTCCATACGCTGTTCCAATTGCCAAATTCCGCCGGCAAGGCTCGCCAGGTGATGTTGTGAACCGCGAAAAAGTGCAGCGCCTCCAGGAACTTGCGGTCGTCCCGCCCCTTGTCGCCGCGGCGCGGGCGCGCCGCCCGAAACGCGTCGACCACAATCCCCCAATCGGCGTCCGTCATCTTCGTCAGCATGCTCGGTTTGGGGAAGCCGGCCATGCCGGCCGCCTGAGATCCCGCGCGCCCCCGAAGCCTGGGCGCCGCCGCCGGCGCGCTGAGCGTTAGCGCGGTCAGCCCCCGACCTTCTGTCCCGGGTTCGGCTGGACCGGGCCGCGCGAGCGGTCGCGACCAAGCTCTCGGCCGCTGAGCTTGCTGTTGGCGAGCAGATAGGTCGCCTTGTTGGTTTCGACATTGAACTCGGGCAACCCCTCGCGGGGACGGAATTGCGGGCGGGCCATGAGGCGCTCGGCCAGTTCGAGGTGGTTGCCGATGTCGAAGAACTCGACCGCGTTCTCGTGATATTCGGCAAATTCGAGAAAGGTGTGGGTGCGCGAGGCGACGATGCGGCAGCCGAGCTCCAGGGCTTGCGAGATCGGTCCCGACGACGATTGCCCGACTTCGAGATACGGGAAGAGGACCGCATCGCAGATCGCCATGCCGCTCAAGAAATCGGCTTCGCCGAGCGCACCCATGAAGTGGATGCGCGCCGATAGATCGCGCGGGTGCGGCCCCAACAGCTCGCGCAGGCCCTGGTCGGCGGCAACCGTGAGCGGCGGACCGCTCTCCATCCCGGCCGCGCCGAGCCGGTCGTAAAGCGTCGTGTCGATATAGGCATCATCGAACAGCGATGAGATGTAGGGGTGTCGCGGCTGGCGCGGCGCAATCTCCTGCGGGTGAATGCCGCCGAAGATCAGCAGATGGTAGTTGGTCGGCAGGTATTGCAACGCCTTGATGGCTGTCGCGATCCCCTTGTACTCGTTGAGAAAACCGAAGACGCCGACAAGCGCGGCGTCGCCCGGCAAATCGTCGAGCATGGGAAATCGCTGCCGCGAGGCGCCGCTGCGGATGGCGTCAACCTCGCCGGCTCCGAGGTAGGACAGCGGATGATCGAATACCTGCGTTATGCCGTAGAGATGCTTGGCATCATGTAGGTCGCGCCGATTGTGAACGATCGCATTGACCGGCTTATGGCGCTGCATGCGGCGCAATTGGCGGGCGATCCCGCAGGACAGCAGGTAATGTCGACGAAACTCCGCTTGCATGCGGGCGGCGGTCTTGAACTTCAATGTCGTTAGCGCCTTGGCAAACGCCGCCGCGTTGAAGACCGGCGGCATCAGCAGCGAGTGAAACGTGACCGACAAGCGCGGCGCCGCCGCGGTGAGCCAGCAGAACCGTCGGTGAATGTCGCTGCCGCGGCGCCCCAGCGTGCCGTGTTCGAGTTGCAGGTTAACGACGTCGAAATGCCGGATTGCGCGGCAGATTTCCTTGATGTGCTGATCTGCGACCTTGCGGACGCGGCGATGCGTGCTGCGCAGCAGATACTGGTCGAGATCGAACACGGTGATGTCGAACGCCCCGCTCAGCTGGCGCCGCAGCGCGGCGGTGTAGGCCGCGATGCCGCACAGCCTGCTGCCCGTCGAGACGATGGCGAGGCTCTCCTTCGACGACGGCGGCGATGCGTGTTGACCGGGTCGCTCCGGGTAAAGCGAGGAGGCGGAGCGGAACGCAGGCATTGCCATCGTGCTCTCCATCAAGATGCGCGGGCGGTGGGTGCGGCGGTCACGACACGTGATCGCGGATCGACTGCACGGTCAGACCCCCGATGCTCCAGAGCGCAAACGCTATCAGCGCAATGGTTCCGAGAGCGCGCCAGCGACGCGGATAGAGCCCTTCTTCGGGCAGGCTCGGGGGGATGAAACTGGCGACAAAGACGTGCTGCCGATCGGCGTCGGCGCGCGCCTGGTCGAGGCTCTGCAGCGCGTGCTGATAGGCCGCTTCGGCGAATTTGCGCTTGCTTTCCAGCTCGTCGTACGAGCCGAGGACGCTCGACAGCGTGTTCTGGCGCGCCTCGTTCGGATCG
Source organism: uncultured Alphaproteobacteria bacterium (assembly GCA_963789255.1). GTDB lineage: Bacteria > Pseudomonadota > Alphaproteobacteria > ATCC43930 > CGMCC-115725 > DATARH01. The sequence continues at coordinate 2,096,763 of CAWBJW010000002.1, forward strand.
GTCATTTGATGCGCCAGCGAGCGCCGCTGGGCCTCGAGCGATCGGATGCGGGCCTTGAGCACTTTGACCGAGGGGGCGTCGTCGCGCATATAGACCTTCAGCGTCGCCAGATTGGCGCTGGCCCTGACCACCGCGTCGCGCAGCCGGGTTGCGAGAGCCCCGGTGGCCTCGGCGGTCTTCGCGGGATCGATCAGGCCCTCGCGGTCGCGGAAGGCGCCCGAATACCGGGGCCATTCGGTATTAGGGCGCAGATGGGGCCAGATCAAATATCTGATAGAGTTTTGGAAAATTCGAGACGACCGCGGTAATCCGTAAACATTATCGAAACCCTGTCGATAGTATGAAGTTAAGACGATCGACGGGGATCAGATAATGACCGAGCCGAATTTACAAGAGACCCGCGAGCTTATGTTGGGGACATGGATCGCCGTAGCGCTGATCGTCGAGAGTTTGATCGACGGCGGCGCGATCCCGCGCGAGGAACTTTTATGCCTACTGGCGAAAGCCGAGGAATTGGCGCAGAATCGCCGGCGTACAGCCATAGCCGGCGTGCGGCTGTTGATTGAGCGCGGATTCGGCTAGCGCCACCGGGCGCGACGGTCAAAGCGGTACTCGGGCGCAAATGGGACCGGGATCAAGGGTCATCGCCGATCCCATTCCGCAACAGTGGCGGCGATGCAGCTTGACCTTGACGACACCGAGAAAGCCGCGCTCGCCGCGCTGACCTGATTGCGCTACCCTCCCGAAAAACGGGAGGAAGACAATGCGCTATTCACCGCTCGCGATCATGCTTACCGCTGCGCTCTTGTCTGGTTGCGCCTCGATCGTGAAAGGGACGAGCCAATCTATTGCGATCACCACGCCCCCGACGACGGGTGCCCTATGCACGCTGTCGAGCAGTCAGGGCAATTGGCAACTCACGTCGCCTGGGGCAGTCACTGTGGAAAAGAGCCAGCAAGACATACAGGTCCGGTGCGACAAGCCGGGATGGCAAGAAGGCTTCGCCACGATCCCATCGAATTTCGAGGGATGGACGGTCGGCAACATCCTACTCGGCGGGGTGATTGGTCTTGGGGTCGATGCAGCTACCGGCGCAATCAATGAGTACCCGCACGCATTCCAGGTACCTATGATTCCGGCTGCGGGCCAAACGCCGATGCCGACGCCCTATCCCGCGCCCTATCCGCCGCCGCTACCGCGCAAGCCGGGTGCCTAACAAGTTGGTCCCATCTGCGCCCGAATACCGGGTATAGCGAGGGCCTAGAATCGTCGCTCGCGCATTGCGTGCCAAGCCTGCGAGCGCTACCCTCCCGCAAACCGGGAGCAAGATCATGCGGAAATCGCTTATTTTGCTAGTTCTGGCCGTCGCGTTGCTGTTGCCTGGTTCCGGGATCGCGCAGCGTCCACCTGCCGAATTCCCGAGCGAACAATCAGCGCAGGCGCATTGCCCGCGCGATGCCGTGGTCTGGCTCAATCTCCCGACAGGCATCTATCATTTCCGGGGCGAACGCTGGTATGGGCGCACCAAGAGCGGGGCTTTTGTCTGCCGCCGAGAAGCGGATCGGGCCGGAGATCGCGGTACCCGGAACGGGCAATGACTAAAATCATCCGCGTCACATTATTGGCACTGGCCGTGGCGTCGCTCGGCGCGTGCGGGACAATCGGATCTGCGGCATTATCAGGAGAAGGGCCGAATTTCATCGGCCAATCAGCCCAAGCTCTATTCGCCGCAAAAGGTGCGCCCCTTCGTCAAATCACCTCACCATCAGGCGCAACTGTCTATGTCTATGAGGCCCATAACCTTTACGGCGCTACGTTCTGCGAAGCATCGTATTACGTGCGTGATCAGATCATCGTCGGCTTCTCTGCTCACGGCTTCGCCCCGACTTGCGGCGGCAGTATCGGGCGAATTGACTAACCGAGGGCCTTCCCGGAACTACGTGCGTTTGCTACATAATTCCGGAACATCACGGACAGCAGCGTTATGTGGAGGATCGGCTCGAGCAACGCCCAGCCGTAGCCGAGCTTGGCGTCGGCAAACCGGGTGCGCGTCTCGCGGATGATCAAGGCGCCGATCACCCGGCACTGGCTGCGCAGCCGATCGGGCAATCCGGGCGGCGGGCGCCGGGGCCGCGGCGCCCGCTCGGTGCCGTCGTTCAGCACGACATACTCGCCGTCGATCGTCTCCAACCGGTGGGTGAGCAGGTGCAGCACCGCTTCGGCGGCGACAGCGTCGTCGGGAAAGCGATGCAGCAACTCGCCGCCCGCCGCCGTCGCTTCGCTGACCAGTCCTGCGGCGAGAAAGAGGCTCAATTGCGCGCGCTTCAATTCGCGGCTCGTCGGATCGAGCGCGGCGGCATGGTTGAGCGCCAGCGCGGCAGCGGCAATATCGCCGAGCCGCCACAGCAGATGCCCGCGATGGATGTGGTACTCCGCGACATCGGGCGCGCCGGCGATCGCGCGATCGACGGTTGCGAGCGCCGCCTCCAGGCGGCCTTGCACCATCGCTGCGGCGGAAAGGATGCGGAACAGCCGGGGATCGGCGGCATCGGCGGAGGCGGCCGCGGCGCTGTTCAACAGCTCGGCGGCATTGTCCGCCCGGCCAACGCGCAGCAGCAATTCCGCCGCGTCAGCGGCGAGGCGGGTGTCGCCCGGAATCAGCGCCGCGGCCTGCACCGCCAGTGCGGCGGCCTCCTCGCTCTGGCCAAGGGCGTGGCACGCAGCCGACAGTTCGCACAGGGCGCGGGCATTGTCGGGCTCCAGTGCCACGGCGCGCTTGAGATAGAAGGCGGCCTCGTCATAATGCCCGGCATTGCGCAACAGACATCCGGCATGAAACGCGAATTCGGGGCTTTGCGGCGCGAGATCGCTTGCCGTCATCGCGTGCGCGATAGCCTCGTCAACCCGGCCGATCGCCGCCATGGAGCCGCTGGCGTGGTGATGGCCCTCGATCCAATCCGGGCAAAGCTCGACGAGGCGGCGATAGGCAGCAGCGGCCTCGTCGTGGCATTCGCAATTGCTGAACACCCAGGCGCAAATCCGCAGATCGGCGGTATCGTCGCCGGAAGATGGCAAGGCGCGGCGACAGCACTCGATCGCCGCGTCGCGACGGCCCTGGTGAAACAGCGCTTCCGCCAGCCGGCAATTCCGTCCGCCATCTGCCTTGCCGCTGCAGTCTGCTTGCCTGACGTAGGTCAGGCAACTATCCAGTGCCCCAGCGTTCAGAGCGCACTCAAACGCCTCGGAATTGATCGCCAGTTGCGGGAAGCCTTGCTCTGGATTCAATTGTTACGTGTATGTTTTGGGCGTGTGGGAAATCTAAACGCGAAAGAATAACGCGCATCCGCGGTGCGGCTCAAGACTGTTGTAGATTGGGTTTAAGATGGCGAGCGCGGGCGCTTTCGCGGCTCGCTGACCGCGCGCCCCTATTCGTCTTTGTCCGCGCCGCGGCTCGGGCAAGGCGGCGAGATCGGCGGCATCGGCATGGCTCTGGCTTTCTTGACTCGCCTTGCTGCGAATTCGCCCCTAAGCTTCGCGGACGCTGGGGTTTCGCACGGCGCGCCGGTGGCATGACGCCGCGGCAGTGGCGGGATGCCGGCCAGGACCGGGCAGGTAGCGCGGGGCAAACGGAGGAAGGTTATGGCGTTCGAGTTCGGCATGTTCCACGAGTTTCAGCGCACCGCCGGGATGACCGAGGAGGACGCTTTCACGACCTCCTTCGAGGAGATCGATGCCGCCGAGCGCTGGGGGCTCGATGCGATGTGGCTGGCGGAAATCCACGTCAATCCCGGAACGCTCGGTATGTTCGGCCCCGCTGACCCTGGCGAGCGCGATCGCCGCACGCACCAAGCGGATGAGGATCGGCACCGGCGTCCAGGTATTGCCGCTGTGCCATCCGCTGCGGCTCGCCGAGGAGGCGGCCACGGTCGACCAGATCAGCCATGGCAGGCTGATTTTCGGTGTCGGGCGCAGCGGGTTTCCACGGACCTACGAGGCCTATGGCGTGCCCTACGGCGAGAGCCGCGAGCGCTTTGCCGAGACGCTCGAAATCCTCAAACGGGCGTGGACCGAGCCGTCCTTCTCGTACAAGGGCAAGTATTACAGCTTCGACAACGTCAAGATGACGCCGAAGCCCTATCAAAAGCCCTGGCCCGAGATCCGCGTCGCCGCCAACAGCGCCGATACCTTCCCGCAGATCGCCAAGCTCGGCCACGCCGTCCTCGTCGCCGTGCGCCAGGGCAGCCTCGAGGAGTTGGAGCCGAATATCCGCGCCTATCGCGAAGCCTGGAAAGCGGCCGGCCACCCGGGCAAGGGCGAAGTTTATCTGCGCGCGCCGGTTTATGTCGCCGACACCGACCGGGCGGCGCGCGACGAGCCGGAAGAAAGCATCATGTATTTCTACCGCTATCTCGGCGAGCGGCTCGAGGATTCGGCGACCCGCGCCGGCGTGCAGCAATCGGAGTTGCGGGCGGCGCGCGGCCGGCGCTTGCAGACCATCAGCTACGAGGATGCGCTGGTCGAAAAGCTGATCGTCGGCTCGCCCGAGCGGGTCGTCGATCGCCTCTTAGGGTTGCAGGAGGGGCTGGGCCTCGACGGCATCCTGTGCGAGATGAATTGCGGCACCAAGATCCCGCATGCAAGGGTGATGCGGTCGTTGCAGCTGCTGTGCGAACAGGTGAAACCGCGCTTCAACTGAGCCGCGCGGGCTGAAAGGTAATTCACTCACCGGCACCCCGCCGGCGACACCTGGGGAGGTGATCATGCGAGAATACAAGCTCATCTCGGCCGATTCTCATATCGTCGAGCCGCCGGACATGTACACGGACCGGATCGCTCCCAAGCTGCGCAATCGCGCACCGCGGATGGAACGGCGCAAAACGCCGGCCGGGCGCGAGTACGACGCCTGGATGCTCGACGGCCAGCAGGTCGGCACCTTGGGCGCGGTGATGCAGGCCGGGCAGCGCTTCGAGGACCCCTCGCAGATCGACTTTCTCGGCATCTGGGAGGATGTCCGCAAGGGCGCCTACAATGCCGACGCGATGCTCGCCGAAAACGAGGAGGACGGGATCTGGGGTTCGGTGTTGCAGCCGAGCCAGGGCTTGTTCTGGTACCGCGTGCCGGACAGCGAGCTCTTGTCGGAGATCTGCCGCTGCTACAACGATTGGATCGCCGATTTCTGCAAGGCGCAGCCGCAGCGGCTCAAGGGCATCGCGATGCTCAACGTCGATGACCCCGACGCCGGCGCCAAGGAACTGGAACGCGTCGTCAAGATGGGCCTTGTCGGCTCGTTCATTCCAGTCGCGCCGCGGCCGGACAAGCCGTACAGCGACCCCGCCTACGACCGCTTCTGGGCGGCAGCGCAGGAATTCAAGCACCCGTTATTGTTGCATATCGGCACGCCGCGCGACGGCATCCCGGCTAACGAGTTCACAATGGACGTTACCGAGCTGACCGGCGCCGGGCGTTCGACGACCGATTACTGGGTGCGCTACTCGCTCGGTTCGATGCTGTTCGCCGGCGTCTTCGACAAGTTCCCCGGTCTCAGGATCGGCTCGGTCGAGCACGAGGCCGCGTGGATCCCGCACTGGCTGAAGCAGATGGACTTCACCTATCTCGAACGCCCGGTCTTCACCAAGGGATGGAAGTCGGCCGAAGGATTGCTGCCTAGCGAATACTGGAAGCGGAACATGTTCGTCGAGTTCATGGAGGATGATCTCGGCGTCCAGCTGCGCGACCGGATCGGCGTCGAGAACATGCTGTGGGGCAGCGACTATCCGCACGCCGAGGCGACGTTCCCGCGGTCGCAGCAATTCCTGCAGCGCATGTTTAAGGGCGTGCCCGAGGCCGATCTGCGCAAGATCACCTCGGAAAACGCGGCGAAGATGTTCGGCTTTTCGCTAAACTGAGTGCGCTACCTCGGCACCCTCTCCCGCAATGCGGGAGAGGGTGCCGAGCGCACGAGCCTTCAGCCCGCGGGCTTGACCCGCGGGGAGGCGGGTGAGGGTGCCGACAACCGAAAGACCCTCACCCTCCCACGCCTGAGGCGTGGGTCCCTCCCTCTCCCGCAATGCAGGAGAGGGGCAACGAAGATCGCCGCATGAGTTCTTCGCCAGACGGCTTCGTCCCGGTCGCCAACACCGCCGACATTCCCCCCGGCGGCATGAAATGCGTCGCGATCGAGCGCGAGCGGGTGTTGCTGGCGAATGTCGGCGGTACGTTCTACGCGATCGGGGAACTGTGCGGGCATCGCCGCGCGCCGCTGTCGGCGGGCCAGCTCGACGGCTATCTCGTCGAATGCCCACTGCACTTTGCGATCTTCGATGTGCGCACCGGCAGGTTCGTCGTCGGCCCGATCTCCGCGGACGTGCCGGCCTACGAAACCCGGATCGACGGCGATACCGTCTTGGTAAGGCGTTGACGGCCCTCTATAGGGCAGTGGATACTTCGGTTACGTTGCACAGCGCCACCGGTACCGGGGAAATGGGTGGCCGATTGGGGATGGAGATGCTGATGGCCGGACAAACCTCCGACGATCTTCTGGCGATGTTCGACAACGCGCCGCTCAACCGGCGCTATTGGGTGACCTTCGCCATAATGTCGGGCGTCCTCGTGCTCGATTTCTTCGATTTCTTCCTGATCGCGTTCGTCATGTCGGTGATCGGGGGAGCATGGCACCTCACCTACGGACAGGGCGCGCTGATCCTTTATGGCGCGGGGGTCGGCGCCATCATCGGCTCGCTGGTGTTCGGCTCTCTCGGCGACCTGTTCGGGCGCAAGATGCAGACCGTCATCGGCACCTTCATCTGCGGCGTCAGCGCCGGGTTGATCGGGTTCGTGCCGACCGGCGCCTGGGTGGTGTTGGCGATTCTGCGCTTCCTGGTCGGTTTCGGTCTTGCCGCCGGCGTCACCCCCGCCTTGACGATCGTCGTCGAGATGACCCCGACCCGCTGGCGCACCGGGATGACGAGCTTTTTTATCGTCTTCGCCAGCGCCGGTACGCTTCTTTCCTCGTTTACCGCAGCGACGCTGCTGCATGCGTTCGGCTGGCGCGGGGTCGCCGCGACCGGCTTTATCGCGGTGATCGTCGGCATCCTGGTATGGATCTTCGTGCCGGAATCGGTGCGCTGGCTGACCGCCAAGGGCCGCTTCGCCGAGGCACGGGCTGAGGTCGCGACCCAGTTGGGGCTGCCGCTCAGCAGCGTACCGTTGCCGACCGTCCCCCCCACCGCGCAGCCTCGCGCCCACCTCGGCGAGCTCTACTCGGTCAATCCGCGGCTGTTCTGGCAGACGATCCTGATCTGGGGCGGCTCCTCGTCGGCGGCCTATGGATATTATCTGTGGGGACCGACCATCGTTGCCCTCGCGCTCCACCTGCAGCCCGCCCAGGCCGCCAAATATTTCATCTATGTCTCGGGTACCGGCGTCATCGGCAAGATCATCGTCTCGCTGATCGCCTCGAAGATGGGGCGGCGCAGCCTCGGCATCCTCTTCGGGTTCGTGTCGGTCGTGTTTCTCGGCTTGGCCGGGTATTACAACGGGGCCCTCGTCGGCGGGTTCCCGGCGTTCATCATCTTGATCGCCGCCTCCGCGTTCTTCGTCGAAGGCGGTTTCGCGAACCTTGCCCCGTACACGGTCGAGCAATATGGCGTGAGCCTCGGCTCGCGCTCCTCGGGCCTGGGGCAGGCGGCAAACGGGGTTGGCAAGATCCTCGGCCCGCTCGCCCTGGCGCTGCTCGCCGGCAGCAGCAACGTCATCGCGCCGCAGGCGACGGCGGCGGCGGTGTTTCCGGCCTTCATGTTCCTCGCCGCGACGATGCTCGCTGTGGCGCTGGCCTATGTCTTCCTCGGGGTCGAGACGCACGGCCGGCCGATCGCGCAGGGCGACGAAGGGCGGGCCGCGCCGCCGCGCCGTCTGGCTGCCGAATAGACCGCGCCGCCGCTTGAGCCGGAGATCGCGCCTTGTAACGATGCCGGAAATTCTGCGAATGCCGGCGGCGGTTGTCGGCATCGCAGTGGTCTTGAACGCGGCGCCGGCGTTTGCCGAAAGCGCGGCGCAGGCGATGCAGGCGTTCGGGCTGATCGGCACGTGGTCGCCCGACTGCGCCGGTCCGATCCGGCTGGTCTATGCGGCGCCGCCCGGCGGCGCGCCGACGTTCCGGATGTTCGTCCATGGCAGGGAAGTCGTCGTTTCGGAAATACAGCAGGCGTTTCCACTCCGCCCCGGACAAATAAAATGGATCAGCGTCATTAAAAAGTGGTCGGTGCTCACCCCCCGCAAGCCCTGGATGCCGCAACCCGGCGAGACGTGGCAGACCGTGATCGTCAAGCTCGGCGACAGGATCCGCTCTCTGCAGTCGCAAAGAACAGATGGGAAGAAGATCGGAGCAAAAAACGGATTTTCCTATATCGGCGACGATGTAAAAGGCGCCGATCTGGTCATTTGGCGCAACACGGGAAAACCAACGCCGCTTTACACGAAATGTCGGGTCTCGGGCCCGGAACCGCGGGCGCGGTAACCGGCCGATCGTTTGCCGCGCTCGCAGAGCGCGCAGCGGACGACGTCAGCCCAGCGGCGCTTGATCCGGCGCCGGTGTTCCTTACATCTGGGCCTGCCCCTGATCCTTCCCGCGGCACATGACCCGAGAATTCGAACACGCCCCCTGGCACACCCAATGGCATGGCACGACGATCCTGTCGCTGCGCAAAGGCGGCGAGGTCGTCGTCGCTGGCGACGGGCAGGTGTCGATGGGGCAGACCATCGTCAAATCCAATGCCAAGAAGGTGCGGCGGTTGGCAACCGGCAGCGTCATCGCCGGGTTTGCCGGGACGACGGCCGATGCGATCACGCTCTTCGAGCGCCTCGAAGCCAAGCTCGAGCAATATTCCGGGCAGCTGACCCGGGCCTGCGTCGAACTGGCCAAGGATTGGCGCACCGACCGCTATCTGCGCCGGCTCGAGGCGATGATGGCGGTCGCCGACCGCCATGTCTCGCTGATCCTGTCGGGCACCGGCGACGTGCTCGAACCCGAGGACGACATCATCGGCATCGGCTCGGGCGGCGGCTACGCGCTCGCCGCGGCGCGCGCCCTGATCGAGGTCGAGGGGCTCGACGCCGAGGCGATCGCCCGGCGCGCGATGGCGATCGCATCGCAGATCTGCGTCTATACCAACGACACGATCACCCTCGAAAAGCTGACGGCCTGAGCCAACGATGACCTCGTTCAGCCCGCGCGAGATCGTCTCCGAGCTTGACCGCTTCATCATTGGCCAGGATGACGCCAAACGCGCCGTTGCGATCGCGCTTAGAAACCGCTGGCGCCGCCAGCAGCTGACGCCCGAATTGCGCGACGAGGTATTGCCGAAGAACATCCTGATGATCGGCCCCACCGGCGTTGGCAAGACCGAGATCGCGCGCCGCCTCGCGCGGCTTGCCGAGGCGCCCTTTCTGAAGGTCGAGGCGACCAAGTTCACCGAGGTCGGCTATGTCGGCCGCGATGTCGAGCAGATCGCCCGCGACCTTGTCGAGATCGCGATCGCGATGACCCGCGAGCGCTCGCGCAAGCAGGTCGAGGCGAAAGCCGAGCTGGCCGCCGAGGAGCGCGTCCTCGACGCGCTGGTCGGCGGCAATGCCAGCCCCGATACTCGTCAGAAATTCCGCAAGATGCTGCGCGAGGGTTCGCTCGACGATCGCGAGATCGAGGTCACCGTCCAGGAAAACGCGGCATCGAGCCTGCCGACCTTCGAGATCCCGGGGATGCCCGGGGCGCAGATGGGCATGCTCAACCTGGGCGACATCTTCGGCAAGGCGTTCGGCGGCGGACGCGCCAAGCCGAAAAAGCTGACCGTCGCCGAGAGCCATCGCGTGCTGATGGCCGAGGAAAGCGACAAGCTGCTCGATCAGGACAGCGTCGTGCGCGAGGCGATCCAGTCGGTCGAGCAGAACGGCATCGTCTTTCTCGACGAGATCGACAAGATCTGCGGCCGCACCGAACGCGGCGGCGGTCTCGGCGGGGCCGATGTCAGCCGCGAGGGCGTGCAGCGCGATCTGTTGCCGCTGATCGAGGGCACCACGGTCGCCACCAAGCATGGCGCGGTCAAGACCGACCATATCCTGTTCATCGCCTCGGGTTCGTTTCACCTGGCAAAGCCGTCCGACCTGTTGCCCGAATTGCAAGGCAGGCTGCCGATCCGGGTCGAATTGAAGGCGCTCGACCGCGCCGATCTGCGCCGCATCCTCGTCGAGCCGGAAGCGAGCCTCATCAAGCAATACCGCGCATTGCTCGCGACCGAAGGGGTCGAACTGGAGTTTCAGCCCGAGGCGATCGACGAGATCGCGCTGTTGGCCGAGCAGATCAACGCCACGGTCGAGAATATCGGGGCGCGGCGGCTGCACACGATCCTCGAACGCCTCCTGGAGGAGATCAGCTTCACCGCCTCCGACCAGCCGGCCGGCACGTCTGTCAGCATCGACGCGGCCTATGTCCGCGAGCGGGTCGGCGAACTTGCCAAGAACGCCGATCTGTCGCGGTTTATCTTGTAGGCGACCCCGCCGGTCGTTGAAGTCCTTGAGCGCTTCGCAAAACTCCGGATGCGCCTGAGGGAGGCAGCGGTCCTGGGCGGTCTGGGCGGGTCTAGACCCGCCCTACGGGGTTCGACTTCGGTGCCTCCGGTGCTATAGGCTCAGGCGCGTTCGCTCAACATGGCATTTCATCATGACGGATGACAGCAGGCTTGAGCCGCAGGGCCGCTGGGACCTGCTCGGCGCGACCGGCGCCGGGACGCCGATGGGCGAATTGCTGCGGCGTTACTGGTGGCCGATCGCCGGCGTCAGCGAGTTCGCCCGACCCGGCACCAAGCCGGTGCGCCTGATGGGCGAGGATCTCGTCCTCTACAAGGATCTCGGCAGCGCCTTCGGCCTCCTCGACCGGCACTGCCGGCATCGCCGCGCCGATCTCAGCTACGGCTATGTCGAGAATTGCGGCCTGCGCTGCAATTACCACGGCTGGCTGTACGACGAAGCGGGAAATTGTCTCGCCCAACCCTATGAGGACATGGCGCATCCCGAGGCCAGGCTGAAGGACGAGATCCGGATCAAGGCCTATCCGGTCGAGGAGCGCGGCGGCCTCCTTTGGGCCTATCTCGGGCCGGAGCCGCGCCCGCTGGTGCCGGATTGGGAGTTCTTCTCCTGGAAGAACGGCTTCCGCCAGATCGTCACCGCCGAGATCCCGTGCAACTGGTTCCAGTGCCAGGAAAACTCGATCGACCCGGTGCATTTCGAATGGACGCATTCCAACTGGAGCGTCCGCCTGGCCGGCGCCGCCGGCCCCTACGCGCCAACCCACGTCAAGGTCGATTTCAGCGAGTTCGAGTACGGTTTCCAGTACAAGCGCATCCGCACCGATACCAGCGTCGAGGACCGGCTGTGGACGGTCGGCCGGGTTTGCCTGTGGCCGAATGGGCTGTTCACCGGCAACCACATCGAGTTTCGCGTGCCGGTCGATGACGAGAACACGCTGAGCGTCATGTGGCATTTCAGCCGCGTGCCGAAGGAGCGCGAGCCCTATGTCCAGGACAGCATCCCGACCTGGCATGGGCCGATCGCCGATCCGGCGACCGGGCGCTGGATCACCACGCACGTGATGAACCAGGATTTCGTGACCTGGGTCGGGCAGGGCCGGATCGCCGACCGCAGCCGGGAATTTCTCGCCCCGAGCGATCGCGGCATCGTCATGATCCGCCGCCGCTTCCTCAACGATCTCGCGGCAATCAAGGAAGGCAAGGATCCCAAGGCGGTAATTCGCGACCCCGCAGTCAACCGCGTTATCCCGTTGCCGGTCGCCGAGCGCAAGCCGCTGCTCGACGGTTTCACCCGCGCCGAGATGTTGAAGGACCCGCTCGCCCGCCGCGGCTTGCAAGGCTACATCTTCCAGACCGGGCAGCCGGCCGAGGTGCGCAACGCCTTCCTCTCGGCGATGGGGTTCAACGCCGCCGAGTTCGAACCGGACGCCCAGCCGTTCGATCCGCTGGCGCCGGTGCCGCGTTAACGATGACATAAACTCCCGGCTCGCAGCCTCCGTTGCAGAGTGAGTCGCAAATTGCCAGAGCGGGCCTGTGCCGTTGCCTGAGATTGCGAGAAACCGCGGCGTTTTCCCAGGCTTTCGCGGCCATCATCGGGATGGCACGCGGTTTGAAACCCGTCCGGCAGTTCAGGGATCATTAAGGTTAACGATCCCGCCCGGAGGGTCAGGCAAATGGTCGTCACCGACGCCGAGATCGAACGCCTCGCGCGCGACATGATTGCGCAGCACGGACCGCGTGCAGCCCGGGCCGCGGCCGAGCGGCTCAACGAGATGATCGATCGCAACAACATTCCCGGCCGCGACACCTGGGCCTGCGTCGTCCATGCGATCCATCGGCGGCAGGGCACGGGTCCGGTGTGGACCGGCAGCGCTCGGGAGCGGCACGCATTGCTTTGCGCCGCGTGAGGCGGCGCTCCCGCCCCTCAGCTATCGAGCACGCCGCTCGGGATCGTAGGCGGCGAAGAAGCGGGCATAGACCGCCAGATACGCGGCCTGAAAGGCTGCCGCCAACAAGAACGGCGCGGCCAGCGCGCCGGTGGCGAACAGCAGCCCGGCGAGGGCCGGCCCGAAGGCACGCGGCACCTGCATCGAAAAACTGTTGACGCTCGCGGCAAGGCCGCGCCGGTGCGCCCGCACCAGCCCCATCGCCAGGGCCTGGCGCGGTCCCGCCGAGCCGCGGTTGAGGATCATGCGCAGACCGTAGACCAGGATCGCGAAGGGGTAACTCGGCGCGAACGGCAAGAGGACAAGGAGCACGAGCCCGATCGCCCGCATCGCGACGACGATGCCGACCGCACCGATCCGGCCCCCCAGAAAGCCCGCGGCGATCGCCGCAAATCCGCACAGGACCGTGGCCGCACCCAGCGCCGGTCCGATCGCGGCCGGCCCGACGCCATAGCGCTGCGCAAACCACCACGACAACAACGGACCGGTGAGCCCGATGCCGATGCCGTTCATCGCGTTGAGCCCGGCGAGCCGCAGCAGCAATCCATGCTCCTGCCGGCGCAGCGACGGCTCGGTGGCCGGCGCCGCCGTCTCGGCCTCCGCATCCGCCGGCGATTGCGGATCGGGCGTGCGGATCAACAGCGCCAGGCAAACCGCTTCGCCCAACGCGGCTACCGCGAATAGCGGGCGGTAGGCGAGCGCGCCGGGTAGCAATGGTGCCCACAGCGCCGGCAATGCGCCGAGCGCCATGCCGATGGCGCTGCCAAAAAAGCCCGCGGCGCTGTTGTGCGAAAACACCCGGCTGAGCCCCGATCGGCGCACCGAGCGCGACAGCCAGGCCTGCTCGACGGCACCGAACAGGACCGGCGCGCCGTTGGCGCCGCGCCCCCAGCCGGCTACCGCGGCGAGCGCCGCGAGCGGCCAACGTCCGGCGATGGCGAGCCCAAGCAGCGAGGCGACGATGGCAAAGGTTTCGTAACCCACAAGAAAGCCGCGCCGGCCGAAGCGGTCGCTGAGCGGCCCGATGCCGGCGGTGACCGCAGCGCCGACCAACAAACCGGCGCCGATCACCGTGCCGAGAAAGGCGGGCGACCAGCCCAACGCCCGCGCATAAAGAGCGAAATCGACGGCCAGCGCGCCCTGCCCAAGGCTGCGGACTGCCCGCGCGGCGATCAGCCGTCGCGCCGCCAGCGACGGGATCGCCTGAGCCGGCATCTTATCGGAAACCGTCGCAAGGATTGGGGCGAGTGATGGGACTTGAACCCACGACATCCAGATCCACAATCTGGCGCTCTAACCACCTGAGCTACACCCGCCATTCCGAGTGGAGGTAGCGAATCGCCGGCGCAGCGTCAAGTTTGCCAGGGGTACCGGAGGGCGATGCGCGGCACTCGCCGGCCCGGGCGCGCCGGTCAGCGCTCAGCGGGGCGTGTGCCGAGCGCGCCCGCGGTTGGCCGGATCATCCCAATTGATGGCGCCGCCGACGCTCAGCCGTGCGGGCGGGAGACTTGGCAAATTCTCGGGCGTTCTCTTGAGGTAGTCATCCTGCCACGGTAGATCGGCAACCAGCGGCATATACCCGCGGTTGCGATAAAGCCGTTCCTCCAATGGCAGCTCGATGCCGTCATCATCGACCCTGACATCGTCAGGGAGGCCGCCGGTCCCGCGAATTCGATATAGGCCGCATCTCATCGTCGATCTCTCCGTCCGATATCGGACGGATTACATATGGGGACGGAAGCGGCGCGCGGGCAGCTTAAAGGAATAACCCTCTGCGGCTTTTTCGCCGGCACCGCGCCGCGGCCGCTCGCCGGGCGTCGCCCGGATCGCGCGCAGCATCCTTTTCCGGCGCGCCAAGTCACCCCATTTTTGCGCGGATGAGCGATCCGTCCCAAGCCTGGCGCCGCCACGCGCTGCTCTCGCCGCAGCAGATGAGCGAGGCCGACCGGCTGACGATCGCCGGCGGCATCCCCGGCGTCGCGCTGATGGAAAATGCCGGGCGGGCGGTCGCCGATGCGCTGGCGCGGCGCTGGTCGCGGCGGCCGGTCCTGGTGCTGTGCGGGCCCGGCAACAATGGCGGCGACGGGTTTGTCGCGGCGCGGATCCTGGCCGAGCGCGGCTGGCCGGTGCGGCTCGCACTGCTCGGCGAGCGCGCGGCGCTCAGGGGCGACGCCGCCGCCGCTTGCGGCCGCTGGACGGGGACGATCGACGCACTCGGCGCAGCGCCGCTCGACGGTACCGCTCTCGTCGTCGATGCCCTGTTCGGCGCGGGCCTCGCGCGTCCGATAGAGGGGATCGCGCACGATGTCATCGCGGCGCTGGAGGAGCGTCGCCTGCCGGTCGTGGCGGTCGATGTCCCGAGCGGCGTCGACGGCACCAGCGGCCAGGTGCGCGGCATCGCGCCGCGGGCATCGCTGACCGTGACGTTCTTTCGCCGCAAGCCGGGGCATTTGTTGCTGCCCGGGCGCGAGCATTGCGGCGAGATGCTGGTCGCGCCGATCGGCATCGCGGCTTCAGTGCTCGACCGGCTGAGGCCTGATGTCGCGGCCAATCATCCCAAATGGTGGTGGGAGGCGTTACCCTGGCCCGGCCCCGAGAGCCACAAATACACGCGCGGGCATGCGCTGGTTGCTGGCGGCGCGGTGATGACCGGGGCCGGCCGGCTCGCCGCCCGCGCCGCCGCGCGGCTCGGCGCCGGGCTGGTCACGGTGGCGGTGGCGGAAGCCGCGTTCGCGGTCTACGCGGCAGCGCTGACCGGGGTTATCGTCCAGCCTGTTGCCGGGCCCGGGGGCGGGATCGATGCGTTCCGGGGATTGTTGGCGGATGTCAGGCGCAACGCGGCGCTGATCGGGCCGGGCGCCGGAATCGATGGCGGGACGCGGGAGAAGACGCTGGCGATCCTCGAAGCGCGGAAGCGGGCGGTGCTCGACGCCGACGCGCTGACCGTATTCGCCGACGACCCACAGGCATTGTTTGCGGCGATTCGCTCGCCCAACATGCCAACCCCGGTGTTGACCCCGCATGAGGGTGAATTTGCCCGGCTGTTCGACCGCTCCGGCAGCAAGCTCGAACGCGCCAGCCGCGCGGCGCGGGCGAGCGGGGCGGTGGTGCTGCTGAAGGGCAGTGACACGGTGATTGCCGCGCCGGACGGGCGTGCCGCGATCAACGAGGGGGCGCCGTCCGAACTGGCGACCGCCGGCTCGGGCGACGTGCTGGCCGGCATGGTGCTGGGGCTCCTGGCGCAAGGCATGGCCGCCTTCGAAGCGGCGGCGGCGGCGGTGTGGCTGCACGCCGACGCCGCGCGCCGGATCGGGCCGGGGCTGGTCGCCGAGGATCTGGTCGAGGCGATGCCGGCCGTTCTCGCTGCGCTGAAGGGCCGTGCGTCGCGGCCGGGTCAGGCATAATCTCCATCGCTGGGTCCTCAACAACCGCGGACAACCCATGAGCGAGCGCGCCCCTGCCGGCTTTCTCGACGGCGTTTTCGACCGCGCCCTGGCCAATCTGCGCGGCGCGTGGCGGGAGATCGCGCTCTCGGCGCGCGGCGTCTTGTCGGGCGCGTTGCGGCCGGATCTCCCCGAAGACGATGCCGCCCGGCTCAGGCTACAAATGCTGAGTCTGCCTCGACGGAAGGGGCGGCGAGGTCACCGCCCGGGCGCGCGCTGCCGCGCTCGGGCGCAGCTATCTCGCGCTCAATGGCGCGGGACGCGAGCGCTTTCTGCGCCTCTTGGCTGTCGAGTTCGATACCGATCACGCGGCGGTCAACGCCGGTTGCGCGGCGCTCGCGGCGGCGGCCGACCCGGATGCACGACGCGTCGCCGAGCGCGCCTTGCGCGCCGCGCTGAGCGCGCCGCGCGTCACCCTGCTGCGTCAGTTCAACGCCTTGCCGGAGGGCGTCAAGTTTCTCGTCGATCGGCACGCTGAGCTGATCGCCCTCGCCGGCAACGATCCCATCATGCGCGGCCTCGCCGACGACCTGCGCGAGCTGCTCGCCGACTGGTTCGATATCGGCTTTCTCGAATTGCAGCGGATCACCTGGGACTTGCCGGCCGCGCTGCTGGAAAAGCTGATGGCCTACGAGGCGGTGCACGAGATCCGCGGTTGGACCGATCTGAAAAACCGGCTGGAGGCGGATCGCCGCTGTTTCGCCTTCTTCCATCCGCGCATGCCCGACGAGCCGCTGATCTTTGTCGAGGTGGCACTGGTTCGCGGCATCGCCGGCAACATCCACGCGCTGCTCGACGAGGCGGCGCCGATCGGCAACCCGCAAGCCGCCGACAGCGCGATCTTCTATTCGATCTCGAACTGCCAGCAGGGCCTCGTCGGGATCAGCTTTGGCGATTTCCTGATCAAGCGGGTGGTCGATGCGCTGGCGAGCGAGCTGCCGCGTCTCAAATCGTTTGCGACATTGTCGCCGCTCCCCGGTTTTCGCGCCTGGCTTACGGCAGAGGCCGAACGCGACGGCTTGCTGCTCGGCGGCGAGGCGCGGGCGATGCAAGCGCTCGGCGCGGAGTTCCACGAGGACGCTGCCGACCGCGTTCTCTTGCGTCTGCTCGACCGGCCGGACTGGCACGCCGATGCGCGCACCGCTGCGGGGTTGCGCGAGCCGCTGTTGCGGCTCGGCGCGCGCTATCTGTTGCAGGCGCACGCCGCTTCGGGCCGCGCCCTCGATCCGGTTGCCCACTTCCACCTCAGCAACGGCGCGCGGGTCGAGCGGCTCAACTGGCTCGGCGATGTGTCGGCGAAGGGGCTGCAGCAATCCGCCGGGCTCATGGTCAATTACCTCTACCGGCAGGGCGACATCGAAGCCAACCACGAAGCCTACCGCGACGAAGGGCGGGTTGCCGCATCATCTGCCGTGCGCAGCCTGGCGCGCGGCAGAAACTAGGATGCAGGCTCGCTATGTTCGGGCAGACGACTGTGTTAAGAACGCGCCGCCGCCGGCCCGGAGAGGCGCCGATGACGCCGCCGAGCAGCGGCCCTGCGGGCGTGGCGGAACTGGCAGACGCACTGGATTTAGGTTCCAGCGATGAAAATCGTGGGGGTTCGAGTCCCCCCGCCCGCACCAAGGCCGCCGCGCGGCGCCGAATTGACCAGAGGAATGTGAGCAATCCGCGATGAACGTGACCGAGACCAGCGCCGAGGGGCTGAAGCGCGAGCTCAAGATCACCGTCCCGGCCAGCGAGGTCGAGGACAAGATCACCCGCCGGCTTGGCGAGATCGGGCGATCGGTGCAGATCCGCGGCTTCCGGCCGGGCAAAGTGCCGCTGCCGTTGCTGCGCCAGCGCTTCGGCCCGTCGGTGCGCGGCGAGGTGCTGGAGAGCACGGTGCAGGACAGCTCGGCCGAGGCGATGCGCGAGCACAATCTGCGCCCGGCCCTGCCGCCGCGGGTCGAGATCGTGTCGGCGGCGGAAGGCGCCGACCTCGAATACAAGATCTCGCTCGAGCTGTTGCCCGAGATGCCGGAGCCCGACTTCGCCGCTCTCGCTCTCGAAAAACTGGTCGCGGCGGTACCGGAGGAGGATGTCGACAAAGCGCTCGAACGCCTCGCCGAGGCGCAGCGCAAAACCGAACTGGTCGAGCGCCCGGCCGCGATCCCCGATCTTGTCGTCGCCGATGTCGTCGGCCATGTCGGTGACGAGGAGATCCCGGGCAGCCGCGGCGAAAACCGGCAGATCGAGCTTGGCGCCGAAGGTCTGCTCCCCGGCTTTGCCGACCAGCTGGTCGGCGCCACCGTTGGCGAAAAACGCGACGTCCGGGTGACCTTTCCGGAGGATTACGGCAACCCCGAGATGGCCGGTAAGGAGGGCATCTTCGAGGTTGCCGTGAAGGAGGTGCGCCACCGCCTGCCGGCGACCCTCGATGACGAACTGGCCAAGGCGGTCGGGCTGGAGAGCCTCGCCGAACTGCGCCAGGAGATCCGTCAGCGGATGCAGCGCGACTACGACGGCGTGACCCGCCAGCGGTTGAAGCGCGCGCTGCTCGATAAGCTCGCCGAGGGCTACGATTTCCCGGTGCCGCGCGGCATGGTCGAGATGGAGTTCAACTCGATCTGGGCCCAATACGAGGGCGAGCAGGAAGCCCGCAAACAGGCCGCGGCGCAGCAGCCCGGCGCCGCGAGCGCCGAGGCCGAGAAGCCGCCAGCGGACCGGGATGGGCACGAAGAGAGGTCAGCGACGCACCACGCGACCTCGCATCAGGGGTCGGCGGAGGAGCCGATTGACGCGGCAGCAATCATTGCGCCGGAGGAAACCGCCCTCGAGGGCGCCTCGGACAGCGAACCCGCGGCTGCGGCGGGCGAGAAGAATGAGGAGGCCGAGAAGCCGCGAGCGGACCAAGGTGGGCACGCCGCCGAGACAGCCGGGCACCACGCGACCTCGCATCAAGGCTCGGCCGTGGAACCGATCGACGCGGCCGCGATCGTCGCGCCGGAGGAGACAGCGCTCGAGGGTGCCTCGGACAGCGAACCGGCTGCGGCAGAGGACGACGCGAAGGCCCGGGCGGAGTTCCAGCGTATCGCCGAGCGGCGCGTTCGGCTTGGCCTGCTGCTTGCCGAAGTCGGGCGCAACAACAATATTACGGTCGGCCAGGATGAACTCAACCAGGCGCTGACCCAGGAGGCGCGCCGCCACCCCGGTTACGAGCGCCAGGTGATCGATTATTATCGCAACAACCCGGACGCTCTGAACAACCTGCGCGCGCCGCTCTTCGAGGAAAAGGTCGTCGATTTCATCGTCGAGCTGGCCAAGCCCGCGGAGCGCAACGTGACGCCGCAGGAGTTGATGACAGGCGGCGAGGCGGACGGTGAGGACGCCACGCCGCAGTGATGCCCGCGCGCCATACCCGGCAGCGCGCTTCAAGGAGAGAGAGATGGCCGATTATTTCGAAACGCACATGAATAACCTGGTGCCGATGGTCGTCGAGCAGACCAACCGGGGCGAGCGTGCCTACGACATCTATTCGCGCCTGTTGAAGGAGCGAATCATCTTTCTCGTCGGTCCGGTCCATGATGCGGTGGCAAGCCTGATCTGCGCGCAGCTGCTGTTCCTCGAATCGGAAAATCCGAGCAAGGACATCGCCTTCTACATCAACTCCCCGGGCGGGGTGGTGACCTCGGGGCTCGCGATCTACGACACGATGCAGTACATCCGCTCGCCAGTGTCAACCGTGTGCATCGGGCAGGCCGCCTCGATGGGCTCCTTGTTGCTGTGCGCCGGCGCCCACGGCAAGCGCTTCTCGCTGCCCAATTCGGGCATCATGATCCACCAGCCTTCGGGCGGAACCCAGGGCCAGGCCACCGACATCGAGATCCAGGCGCGCGAGATCCTCAGACTGCGGGCCCGGCTCAACGAGATCTACGTCAAGCACACCGGACAGCCGCTCGACGTGATCTCGACCGCGGTCGAGCGCGACAAGTTCCTGACGCCGATCGAGGCGAAGGAGTTCGGATTGATCGACGAGGTGGTGGAGACCCGCCCGACCCGCGACGAGGAGCGCGGCTTCCGCACCTGAGCGCGACCCCGGGGACCGGCGCACCGAGCGCCACATTTAACTGGTTGTTGATCCGTCAGGAGGACATATACTTGGACAGCCTATGCCGAGGCGTACCCGCTCGGCTCGCGCAGCGGCCCGCGCTTGCCGGCCTGTGTCAGCCTACCCGGGGTGGCCAGGCCGGCCCGTTTGGCGGGTTGCCCCGCCGGACCCGGTGATGGAGTGACGATGACCAAGTCCAGCGGCAGCGATTCGAAAAACACGCTCTACTGTTCCTTCTGCGGCAAGAGCCAGCACGAAGTCCGGAAGCTGATTGCGGGTCCGACCGTTTTCATCTGCGACGAATGCGTCGAGCTTTGCATGGACATCATCCGTGAGGAGCACAAGACGACGCTGGTCAAGTCGCGCGACGGGGTGCCGGGGCCGCGCGACATCTGCCGGGTTCTCGACGATTATGTCATCGGCCAGAGCCACGCCAAACGCGTGCTGTCGGTCGCCGTCCACAACCACTACAAGCGTCTTGCCCACGGCTCGAAAAACAACGATGTCGAGCTCGCCAAGTCGAACATTCTGCTGGTCGGGCCAACCGGATCCGGCAAGACGCTGTTGGCGCAGACGCTCGCCCGCATCATCGACGTTCCGTTCACGATGGCCGACGCGACGACCCTGACCGAAGCCGGCTATGTCGGCGAGGATGTCGAGAACATCATCCTCAAGCTGCTGCAATCGGCCGACTACAATGTCGAGCGGGCACAGCGCGGCATCGTTTATATCGACGAGGTCGACAAGATCTCGCGCAAATCCGACAACCCGTCGATCACCCGCGACGTCTCCGGCGAGGGGGTGCAGCAGGCGCTTCTGAAGATCATGGAAGGCACCATCGCCTCGGTACCCCCGCAGGGCGGGCGCAAGCACCCGCAGCAGGAGTTTCTGCAGGTCGATACCACCAACATCCTGTTCGTCTGCGGCGGCGCGTTTGCCGGGCTCGAGCGGATCATCGCCCAGCGCCGCCAGGGTACCTCGATCGGCTTCGGTGCCGAGGTGCGCGGACCGGAAGAGCGCAAAACCGGGGAGATCCTGAAGGAGGCTCGAACCGGAAGACCTGCTCAAATTCGGGCTCATTCCGGAATTTGTCGGCCGGCTGCCGGTCGTCGCGACGCTCGACGACCTCGACGAGGACGCGCTAGTCAACATCCTGACCAAGCCGAAGAACGCGCTCGTCAAGCAATACCAGCGGCTGTTCGAGATGGAGGATGTCCGGCTCGAACTGACCGAGGAGGCGCTGCGCGGCATCGCCATGAAGGCGATCGCCCGCAAGACCGGAGCCCGCGGCCTGCGCTCGATCATGGAATCGATCCTGCTCGATTCGATGTTCGAGTTGCCGAGCCTTGCCGGGGTCAGCGAGATCGTCATCAATCGCGAGGTCGTCGAAGGGCGGGCGAAACCGCTGCACATCTACTCCGACCGCCGGGGCGATGTCGGCGCCGGCGATTGAGGGCCTGCGGCATCATGATCCCGGAGCCTTGACGGCCGGGCGCAGAAAGCCAACCTAAGCACGGCTTATCTACCGCTCGCCACGATCGTCGGCGAGCGGCCTCTGGCAAAAGAGGGCTTATGTTCGAATCCGCACGCGATGCGCTTTATCCGGTCCTGCCACTCCGCGACATCGTGGTGTTTCCGCACATGATCGTGCCGCTCTTCGTCGGCCGCGAAAAATCGGTGCGGGCGCTCGAGGATGTGATGAAGGACGACAAGCAGATCCTCCTCGCCACCCAGAAAAGCGCGGCGCAGGACGATCCGTCCACCGCGGACATCTACACGGTCGGCACCATCGGTACGGTGCTGCAGCTGTTGAAGCTCCCGGACGGCACGGTCAAGGTGCTGGTCGAGGGCGGCCAGCGCGCCCGCATCATGCGCTTCGCCGACAACGAGGCGTTCTTCCAGGCGCATGCCGAAGTCATCGGCGAAAAGCCGGGTACGCATCAGGAGATCGAGGCGCTGGCCCGTACTGTGGTCGCGCAATTCGAGCAATACATCAAGCTGAACAAGAAGATACCGCCCGAGGTTCTGGTCTCCATCAATCAGATCGACGACCCCGGCAAGCTCGCCGACACGGTCGCCTCGCACCTGACGCTGAAAATCCCGGAGAAGCAGGAGCTGCTCGAGACCGAGACCGTCTCCGAGCGCCTGGAAAAGGTCTTCGGCTACATGGAGGGCGAGATCGGTGTCCTTCAGGTCGAGAAGCGGATCCGCAACCGCGTCAAGCGCCAGATGGAGAAGACGCAGCGCGAGTACTATCTGAACGAGCAGCTTAAGGCGATCCAGAAGGAGCTCGGCGAAGGCGAGGACGGCAAGGACGAGATGGCCGAACTCGAAGACAAGATCAACAAGACCAAATTCTCCAAGGAGGCGCAGGACAAGGCACTCGCCGAGCTGAAGAAGTTGCGCAGCATGAGCCCGATGTCGGCCGAGGCGACGGTGGTCCGCAACTATCTCGATTGGATGCTGTCGCTGCCCTGGCAAAAGCGGACCAAGGTGAAGCGCGACATCAAGGGCGCCGAGCGCGTCCTTAACGCCGACCATTTCGGGCTGGAAAAGGTCAAGGAACGGATCCTCGAATACCTCGCCGTCCAGCAGCGCGTGAGAAAGATGAAGGGGCCGATCCTGTGCCTGGTCGGTCCGCCGGGGGTCGGCAAAACCTCGCTCGGCAAATCGGTGGCGCGCGCCACCGGGCGCAATTTCGTGCGCATGTCGTTGGGTGGCGTGCGCGACGAGGCGGAGATCCGCGGCCATCGCCGCACCTATATCGGGTCGATGCCCGGCAAGGTGCTGCAGGGCATGAAAAAGGCGAAATCGTCGAACCCGCTGTTCCTGTTGGACGAGGTCGACAAGCTCGGTGCCGATTGGCGCGGCGATCCGTCTTCGGCGCTGCTGGAGGTGCTCGATCCCGAGCAGAACGCGACCTTCAACGATCACTACCTCGAGGTCGATTACGACCTGTCGGATGTGCTGTTCGTCACCACGGCCAACACGCTGCGCATGCCGCAGCCCCTGATGGACCGCATGGAGATCATCCGGCTGCCCGGCTATACCGAGGACGAGAAGGTCGAGATCGCCAAGCGCCATCTGATCCCGAAACAGATCAAGGCGCACGGCCTCAAAAAGGTCGAATGGAGCATCAGCGACGAGGCGTTGCGCGATCTTTGCCGCTACTACACCCGCGAAGCCGGGGTGCGCAACATGGAGCGCGAGATCGCCAATCTGACCCGCAAGGCGATCAAGGACATCCTGATGAAGAAAGGCGAGCGGGTCGTCGTGACGCGGCGCAATCTCGAGAAATATGCCGGCGTGCGGCGGTTTCGCTTCGGCGAAGCGGAGAGCGAGGATCTGGTGGGGGTCACCACCGGGCTTGCCTGGACCGAGGTCGGCGGCGAGCTGCTGACGATCGAGGCGGTGACCCTGCCGGGCAAGGGGCGGGTCACGGCGACCGGCAAGCTCGGCGACGTGATGAAGGAGTTGGTCCAGGCGGCCGAGAGCTTCGTCAAATCGCGCAGTCAGGCCTATGGCATCAAGCACGCGGATTTGGAGAAGAAGGACATCCATGTGCACGTGCCCGAGGGCGCGACGCCCAAGGATGGTCCTTCGGCAGGGGTCGCGATGGTGACCACGATCGTCTCGGTGTTGACCGGGATCCCGGTCAAGCGCGACATCGCGATGACCGGCGAGATCACGTTGCGCGGCCGGGTATTGCCGATCGGCGGCTTGAAGGAAAAGCTGCTTGCGGCATTGCGCGGCGGCTTGAAGACGGTGCTGATCCCGGCAGAGAACGAGAAGGACCTCGCCGAGATCCCCGACAACGTCAAGCGCGGGCTCAAGATCATTCCGGCGCGCACCGTCGATGAGGTGCTCGGGTATGCGCTGGCCGCTCCGCTCACGCCGATCGTGTGGGACGAAGAGCCGCCGGTGCAGCCGGTGATTCCCGCAACGAGCGAAGAGCGGTCGGGGCTGGTAACGCATTGATACCTATCGCGCTCGTCGTCGCGCTGCCGGCAAAATCGCGCCGGCAGGCGGCAACGGCCGGTAACGATTGAAAAAAGCAGTGTTTTGGCAGGCGCAGTGACGTTGACCCGCCTCGGAGGCCGCTCTAAACTCCGCCGCGGAATTCGCACGCAACCTTCCACATACTCGCCGTAGGGGGCAACACGTGAACAGAAACGAACTCGTCGATTCCGTCGCCGGCAAGGCTGATCTGTCGAAATCGGCGGCGAACAAGGCGGTCGAAGCGGTGTTCGAATTCGATCACCGACGCTTTGAAGGGGGGCACCGAGGTGCGATTGGTCGGGTTCGGCACCTTCTCGGTTGCCCGCCGCGCCGCTTCGGAGGGGCGCAACCCGCGGACCGGCGAAAAGATCAAGATCGCCGCGTCGAAGCAGGCCAAATTCAAGCCGGGCAAGCGCTTGCGCGACGAGCTCAACTAGAGGCTCGGCCTGACGCCGGCTATGTCACGGACGCCTCGCTTGGGCGAGGCCGGTCCGGCAGGCCGGGGCGATTAGCTCAGCTGGCAGAGCATCTCGTTTACACCGAGAGGGCCGGGGGTTCGAATCCCTCATCGCCCACCAGCCCCTCACGTAGGTCCGATCCCTGCGAACCTCCCGGTCAGGTCCGCTGCGGCACCCCGCCTTCGCCTAGATCCCAGTAGATCCCGGCCATCGCGCCGAGAGCTTCGCGCGCGACCGGAGCCAGCATGTGCTCGTTCGGGGCGTGCTGCGAGCACGAGGCATAGGAATGCGGGACCCACACGGTCGGCATGCCGAGGTCCTTGGCGAAAATGTCGTTCGGCAGCGAGCCGCCAAGATTGGGCAGGATGGCGGGCGACTTGCCCGTCGTCGCGGTGATCGAGGCCGCCGCCCAGCGCACCCAGGGGTGATCGGGGTCGAGCCGCGTTGCCGCGAAATAGGCCTTCTTCCAGCGTTCGATCCTGACCATCGGGAAGCCGTGCGCGTCGAGATGGCGGCGCAGCGCCGGCAGGAAGTTCTCGGGATCGACGCCGACGACAAAGCGGATCTGGCAGGTCGCCTTGGCCTTGGGCGGGATCGCGTTGACCGGGTTGTCGGGGTTGCCGGTGGCGAACGCGAGCACCTCGAAGCTGCACCAGCCAAACACCTTCTCGCTCGGGCTCAGCCCGGGTTCGCCCCAATCCGGGTCGATCTCGGGCGCGCCCTCGCCGCCATCCACGGGACAATCGGCAAGTGCCACCCGCACCGAGTTCGGCAGGTGGCTCGGGACCCACTCGCGCACCCGGATCGCGCCCTTTGGGCTGGCGATCGTCGCCAGAGCATGGGCGAGGATGATGCCGGGGTTGGCCAGGAGCCCGCCCCAATTGCCGGAATGATGGCCGCCCTCGCGCAACTCGACGCAGAGGTCGAAATTCATCGCACCGCGGGCGCCGAGAAAGATCGTCGGCCGTTCCGGCGCGAGGCGCGGTCCATCCGAGGCGATCAGCACATCGGCGGCGAGCCGGTCCTTGTACTGCCGGCACACCTCGCGCAGCCCCGGCGAGCCGATCTCCTCGCCGGTCTCGATCAACAGCACCGCATTGAAGCCCAGCCGGCCGCGCGTCTTCAGCACGGCTTCGAGCGCGGCGAGATTGATCGTGTGCTGGCCCTTGTTGTCGGCCGTGCCGCGGCCGTAAAGGCGGTCGCCCTCCTGCTGCAAACGCCAGGGCGACAGCCCGTCATGCCACTGTGCGTTCGAGCCCGCGGATCACGTCGCCGTGGCCATACCCGAACACGGTGGTCGCGGCGCCCGGTTCGCGCCGCTCGGCGATCAGGACAGGCCCGCCGCGCACCGGGTTTGCGACGATCTCACTGGAAAAGCCAAGCCGGGCGAGCGATGGCGCGATCTCGTCGGCGAGATAGGCGTGGAGCACCGGCAGGCGTTCCTCGACCTGGCTTTCGGTCGGGATCGCGACGCGGCGCGCGAGGTCGGCGAGGAAGCCGCCTTCGTCGAAATAGCGTTCGGCGGCGGCAATGGCGGCGGCGCGGGTCATGGGACCTCCCGAAATGGACAGGGCGGAGACCAGACCTAGGATACGACAAAGACGCGAGCCAGAGGGAGGAAGCTGATGCAGGGGCTGTCGCAGATCGTCGAAGGGGGCGAGGCTCAGCGCCTGGCCACCGGCTTCACCTTCACCGAGGGGCCGCTCTATCACCCTGACGGGTTCTACTATTTCGTCGATGTGCGGACGAGCAAGTTCTACCGGCTGCGGCCGGGCAGCCCGGTTGAGCTGTTGCGCGAGAACACCGGCGAGGGCAACGGCACGACGTTCGACCCTGAGGGCCGCCTGGTGCTCTGCGAAGGCGGCAACCGGCGCCTGACGCGCTGGCCGGCCGACGGAAAATTTGCCTCCGGCGAGTTGCTGATCGGCCGCTTCGAGGGCAAGCGGCTCAGCCGCCCGAACGATGTCGTGTGCAAATCCGACGGCAGCATCTATTTCACCAATCCGGGGCTGCGCATCCCGCTCGCCGAACGCGAGCTCGACCCTTCCGCGATCTATCGGATCAGGCCCGACGGCTCGGCCAGTCATGTGGCCGATTTCGAATACCCGAACGGGCTCGCCTTCTCGCCCGATGAGCGCACCCTCTATGTCGCGAACACCCGCTTTGCGATGTATATCCATGCGCTCGAGCTCGACGGCGCCGGCAACGTCGTGCGGCGGCGGATCTTCGCCGACATGTCGTCGGACGAAAAAATCGGTGTGCCCGACGGCATGAAGGTCGATGTCGAGGGCCGGATCTATTGCACCGGTCCGGGCGGCACCTGGGTCTTCGCGCCTGACGGCTCGCAGATCGGCATCATCAAGACGCCCGAGGTACCGGCCAATCTGTGCTTCGGCGGCCCCGACATGAAGACGCTGTTCTTCACGGCGCACACATCCGTATACAGCCTGCGGGTTAAGGTGCCGGGCCTCCCGGGGCATCCCTACCGCCGGTGAGCGTATAAGAGACCCCATGGCCGGGGTTGTCCCGGCCATGGGGGCGTTGGATTCTGCCTACGTGTGAATTCCTCTATTCGGCTCGCTTCTTCCTGGCGGCGAGCTTGACCGCGGCGATGATCTCGAGATAGGCGCCGCAGCGGCACAGATTGCCGGAGAGGTAATGGCGGATCTCGTCGTCGCTCGGGTCGGGCGTCTCGTCGAGCAGCGGTTTCGTCATCAGCACGAAGCCCGGGGTGCAGAAGCCGCACTGGAAGGCGCCCGCCTCGATAAGGGCCTGCCGCACCGAGTCGAGTTCGCCGCCATGCGCGAGATGCTCGACCGTGACGAACGGGCTCGCGGCAGCGCTTCTCCCGGAACCGTCCGGTTCCCTTCCCGGTGCGGCGACTATAGGCTGGTCGGCAGGCCGGGCAAAATGGGGGCGGCGCAATGAAGCTCGCGATACCGGATCTGATCTCGAACTCGTACTTCCCGGCTCTGGCCGCGGCCGAGCTCGGGTTTTTCGCGCGCGAAGGCCTCGACGTGTCGGCCGAGCTGATCTTCCCGGTCGATCGCGCTTACGAGGCGCTGCGCGACGGCGCGGTCGATTTCGTCGGCGGCGCGGCGCATGGCGCGCTGGCGGCGTTTCCCGAATGGCGCGGCGTCAGGCTGCTCGGCGCGCTGGCGCAGGGCATGTACTGGTTTCTCGTGATGCGCGCCGACCTCGGCATCGCGCGCGGCGACCTTGCGGCGCTCAAGGGCCGGCATATCGGCGCCGCGCCCTGGGTCGAGATGGGGCTGCGCGGGCTGCTCGCCGCCGCCGGCCTCGACCCCGAGCGCGACGGCATCCGCATCGGCCCGGTTCCCGGGGCGACCGGTACATCCGTCAATTTCGGGCTGACCGCGGCCGAGGCGCTCGAAGTTGGCGCGGTCGACGGGTTCTGGGCCAACGGCATGGCGACCGAAATCGCGGTGACGCGCGGCGTCGGAACGGTCGTCCTCGATGTGCGGCGCGGCGACGGACCGCCCGGCTGTTTCGACTACACGATGCCGGTATTGGCGGCGACCGGCCGCCTGGTCGAGCGCTCGCCCGATATCGTCGCCGGCGCGGTGCGCGCGCTCGTCGCGGCGCAGGATGGGTTAAAGGCTGACGTGTCGCGCGCTACCGAAGTCGGCGAGAAGCGCTTCCCGCTGCGCGAGGCCGGGCTGATCGCCGGCATCGTCAGGCGCGATCTGCCCTTTTACGACGCCGCGATCGGCGAGAGATCGGTGACCGTGATCAACGCGTTCGCCCGCCGCATGGGGGTCCTCGACGACGCTGCCCCCTATGCCGATATTGTCGCGACCCAGTTCCGCCATCTCTGGCATTCCGGCGTGTGACCGAAAGAGAGGAACGATGCGAACCGGCGCCGAATACCGCGAAGCGCTGCGCGACGGCCGCAAGGTCTGGGTGATGGGCGAGGGCCTGGTCGAGGACGTAACGACGCATCCGGCGACCGGCGCGATGGTCGAGGAATATGTCGCCTGGTACGATCGTCATTTCGATCCGGCCTGGGAGGACATCCTGATCGCCCCGCCGGCGGCCGGCCGCGAGGGCACCGCCTGGGCCTATGTCCTGCCGCGAACCTCGGAGGATCTGACCGGCATGGGCCGGTCCTTCGCCAGGACGGTTTTTCTGAGCGCCGGCAACATCACCCATACCCCGGCCTACGGCCATCTGATCGCGCTCGGCGTCTTGACCGCGGTGCAGCAGCGCAATGTCTCCGACAAGCAGATCGCCGATGCGACGGCCTATCGCGCGCTGATCGCCGAGACCGGGCGGTTTCTAACGTTTTGCGGCGGCGCCGCCCCGCTCGGCTTCCGGCTGCGCGAGGACCCGCGCGAACGGGCGGCGCTTCGGGTGGTGCGAGAGAGCGATGCCGGGGTCGTGCTGAACGGCAGGCTCGGTATGCATACCAGCCCGGCCTATGCCGAGGACGTTTATGTCGGCGCGCTCAACGGCGTCCAGATCGGCGAACACCATGCGAGCTTCGTGGTGCCGGTCGCGGCGCCGGGGGTGACCATTTTGTGCCGCAAGATCGCGGCGCGCGGCGCGAGCCGGTTCGCCGCACCGCTGTCACAGCGCTTCGACGAGCTCGACGGCCAGATGTGGCTCGACGAGGTGTTCATTCCGTGGGAGCGTGTGTTTCTCGTCGAGCCGTCGCCCGAGCCGATCGCCACCTGGCTCTTGTGGCATCATCTTTACGGCTGGCTCGCCAAGGCCGAGTTCACCCTCGGCCTCGCGCTCGCCCTCGCGCATGCGATGGGGCTGAAGGAACACGAGCAGACCGTCGACTACCTGGTCGATCTGGTGGTGGAGGTGCAGACCGTGCGCAGCTGCCTCACCGCCGCCGAGCGCGACCCCAGCTTCACCGCGGCCGGGTATTGCGTCGCCAATCACAACCATCTGATGCCCGGCGGCCTTTCGATCCTGAAGGCGCGCCAGCGCATCAGTGAGATCCTGCGCATCGTGCCGGGATCGTCCTTGGTCGTCGCGCCGTCGGACGGCGATCTCGCCGACCCGGCAATCGCCGCCGGGCTTGAGGAATGCTTCGGCGGCGGCGGCTACACCGCAACGCAGCGCGCCGCGCTGTTGCAGCTTGCCGCCGACCACGTGTCCTCGGCGCTCGACGGCCGCGAATTGTCGTTCGAGCTGCACGCCAGCGGCGGCGTCCCGGCCTGGCGCGGAAGGTTGCGGCGCGGCTTTCCCAGCTACAACGAGCTCGCCAACGCGGTGCTCGGCGCCCTCGACCTGGCGATGCCGGAGATCGACCTCGGCGCCATCCCCGCCGCCCCGATGGTGCCGCGCCGCGTCAACGTGGCGCCGGAACCGGCGCGCAAGACCGGGGCATGATGATGCGGACCGGTGCCGACTACCGCGAGGCGCTGCGCGACGGCCGCAAGGTCTGGGTGATGGGCGCGGGCGCGGTCGCCGACGTGACCACCCATCCGGCAACCCGCGCGATGGTCGAGGAATATGTCGCCTGGTACGACCGGCATTACGATCCGGCGTGGCAGGACACGCTGCTCGCCCCCGCGGTCGCCGGTGGCGAATGCGCCCCGTGGGCCTTTGTGCTGCCGCGGTCGGCGGAAGACGTGATCGGGATGGGCCGTTCCTTCGCGAAAACCACGTTCCTCTCCGCCGGCAACATCACCCACGACCCCGCCTACGGCAATCTGATCGCGCTCGGCGTCCTGGCCACCGTTGAGGCGCAAGGCGTCTCGGCAGCGCAGGCCGGCAATGCGCTCGCCTATCGCGATCGGATCGCCCGCACCGGACGGTTCATCACCTACTGCGGCGGTGCCCCGATCATCGGGCAACGGATGCGGCCCGATCCGGCCGACCGGGTGGCATTGCAGCTGGTGCGCGAGACCGACGCCGGAGTCGTGATCCGCGGCAGGCTCGGCATGCACACCAGCCCGGCCTTTGCCGAGGACGTTTATGTCGGCGGCCTGTCGGGCGTCGATATCGGGGACAATCGCGCCGGGTTCGTCGTGCCGGTCGGCGCGGCCGGGGTCACGATCCTGTGCCGCAAGAGCGCCGCACGCGACGCCAACCCGTTCATCTCGCCGCTGTCCTCCCGCTTTGACGAACTCGACGGCCAGATGTGGCTCGACGATGTGTTCGTGCCGTGGGAGCACGTGTTTTTCGTCGGCGCCGATCCCGACCCGATCGCGCGCTGGCTGCGCTGGCATCATCTATACGGCTGGCTGGCGAAGGCCGAGTTCACGCTCGGTCTGGCGCTGGCCCTCGCCGATGCGATGGGGCTGAAGGAACACGAGCCCACCGTCGACTATCTGGTCGATCTGGTCGTCGCGGTGCAGACCGTGCGCGCCTGCCTCGTGGCCGCCGAGCGCGACCCGGAGTTCACCCCGTCCGGCTATTGCTACCCCAACCATTGCCATACCGCGGCAGGCGGCATCGTCCTGTTCAAGGCGCGCCAGCGGATCTCGGAACTGCTGCGCATCATCCCCGGTTCCTCGCTGGTCGTCGCCCCGGCCGACAGCGATCTCGCCATGCCCGAATTGGCGGCGGGACTTGAGGAATCGTTCGGCGGCGGCGGATATACGGCATTGCAGCGCGCGGCGCTGTTGCAACTCGCCGCCGATCATGTCTCCTCGGCGCTCGACGGCCGCGAATTGTCGTTCGAGCTTCATGCGAGCGGCGGCCTGCCCAACTGGCGCGGCTGGCTCCGGAAAAACTTTGTCGATTACAACGCGCTGGCCAATGCGGTGCTGGGCGCGATCGACATGCCGATGCCGCAGGTCGATGTCGGCAACATCCCGGCCGCCCCGATCGCCCGGCGCCGCCCGGTCATGCCGCCAGCGGCGCTCGACAAAGGCTAATTCCCGGGACACGCGGTAATTCGCGGATCGGGGATCGGGATTTTCGTAAATTTGCCGCGGCGTGGCCGGGCGCCTGTCGAGGGGTGGACTGCGATGATTGACTATCGGCCAGCGACAGGGGGCGACGATCGAAGCGCGCGACGCGCAACGCCTCGGCACGCTCCGCCCGCCGACCGGGCTTTCGTCTCCCGCGCTGCGCAACCGCCTCGCCGCCGCCCTCGATCCCGCCTAGCGGCGCATAAACCGACCGAGACCGCTCGTTTCCGGAGAGCTGCACAACCATGTCTTCGTTTCGGCCAAAATCATCCGGTCGGACCCAGCGATCCATAGCCCCGTGACGGCGGGTCAATCGTCGTGGTTTTAATAATTTCTCATATTGACATTTCCTGCGAGATGTGGTATAAATACAACTTAAGATCACGAGAGAGCGAGAGAGCGAGAGAGCGGGTTGAGTGGTGCGAGTGATTGTTTCGCAATTATTCCTTCCGGTGGCCGTGGCGTTCGTGCGCTTCGCAGCGGGCGCGTGGCGCGACAGCGGAAGGGCCTGCTCGCCCGCTTTTCGCCTGCGGGTAACAGGGGAAACAGGAGGGTCGCCGCGGCGCGCGGCGCGGTTGCTGCGTGTCGAGCCCGGCGCCGAGATCTGTCGTGCTGCACTGCGACATCGCGGCGCGGACCGCGATTGTCGCCGGAATGTGATGGTGCCATTCTTGGCTAAGAATACTATCTGATCCTTGCCCGTCGGCATTCCCGGATGCCGCGACGGGTTGGCATTTATTGGGGGCGGCCGCGGAGGTCGGATCGGGGATGGCGCGGTGAGTTCTGATCCAGGAACAGGAACTCGATCCCGGGAACGCCTCACTTGACGCTCCCCGGACACCCCCCCTGACCGCCCCCGAGGGCGCGTCCTCGGGGGGGGTGTCCGGGGAGCGCCGCGGCGCGATCCCGCATTTGCGGACGCGGCTGCGGCTCTTCGCCCGCAACAATGTCCGCAATAGCGAGCTTGGGCTCGTCGTGGTCGCCGCGCTGCTCAGCGTCGTCATCGCGCTTGGCGTCGCGTTGACGCGCGAGGCGGTCACCGAAATCCATCACTTCCTGTTCGGCGTTCCGTTCGACACCCATATCAGCGGCGCGGCAGAGATCGTACCCTGGCGAATCTTGGCGGTTCCGACGCTCGGCGGGCTCGGCTATGGCCTGATCGCTTACGCTTTGTGGCGCTGGCGGCCGCGCGACATCGTCGATGCGATCGAGGCCAACGCGCTGCATGGCGGGCGCATGTCGTTGAGCGACAGCGTGCGCCTGTGCGGGCTGACCGTCCTGTCGGGCGGGGTGGGCGCCTCGGTCGGGCTGGAAGCGGCGTACACCCAGCTCGGCGCGGGCATGGCCTCGCGCGTCGGCCGGATGTTGCAATTGCGCCGCGGCGATCTTCGAATATTTGTCGGCTGCGGCGCCGCGGCGGCGATCGCCGCGGCCTTCAACGCCCCGCTCGCCGGGGCCTTTTATGCCTTCGAGCTGATCATCGGCAGCTACACGTTGGCAACCCTGGTTCCGATCGTGGTCGCGGCGGTGCTGGCAACGCTGGTCACCCGCGAGCTGTTCGGCGAGCAGCCGATCTTCATCGTCTACGACCATGTCGATCTGGCCCCCAGTCATTTCCTGATCCTCGCTGCGATCGGGGTGGCCTCCGCCGGCCTCGCGATCGCGGCGATGCTCGGGGTCACCTATACCGAGCAATTGTCGCGCCGGCTGGCGGTTCCGACCTGGGGCCGCCCGGCCGTGGGCGGCCTTGTCCTCGGCTGCCTTGCGCTGCTTCACCCGCAAATCCTCGGCAGCGGTCACGGCGGCATCCTGGAGACCATCGCCACCGGCTCGACCGGATACCAGCTGCCGTTGCTGATCGGGCTGATCCTCGCCAAGACGATCGGATCCGCGGTATCGATCGGCACCGGCTTCCGCGGCGGCATGTTCAGCTCCTCGCTGTACCTCGGCAGCCTGTTCGGCGCGGCATGCTCGCTGATTGCCCACCGCTACCTGTCGTGGGCGCCGCCCGACGAGGCGGTGTTTGTGCTTGCCGGGATGGGCGCCGTCGCCGCCGGGGTGGTCGGCGCGCCGATGACGATGATCTTCCTGGTGCTCGAATCGACCGCCGATTTTTCGGCGACGATGGGGGTGACGGTGGCGGTCGTCATCTCGGCGCTCGTTGTCAGGCACTGGTTCGGCTACTCGTTCGCGACTTGGCGTTTCCACCTGCGCGGCGTCGCGCTGCACAGCCCGCACGACATCGGCTGGCTGCACGATCTGCGGGTGGCCAAGCTGATGCGGCTGGATTTCGCGGTGGTGCCGCCGCAGATGCCGCTCGCCGAACTGTGCCGGCAATTCCCGGCCGGCGAGGGCCGGCGGGTGTTCGTCGTCAACGAAAAAGGCCGGTATGAGGGCTATATCGACCTCGTCGAAGCGCACGGCGGCGAATTGCTCGAAGGCGCCGACCACCTGACGGCAAGCGACCTGGCGCACGGCGCCGAGCATTTCCTGACCCCGGGCCAGCCGGTGCGCGAAACCCTCGATCTGTTCATCGCCTCGGCCGCCGAGGTTCTGGCCGTGGTCGACAATCCGCACGACCGCCGCGTGCTGGGCTATCTGAGCGAGGCCTACGCGCTGCGCCGTTATTACCGCGAGCTCGAGGCCCGGCACCGTGAAGAGATCGGTGACGAAGGGCTGTTCAACCCGACGCACGCCCCCGGCGAGGACTGATCCGACCGCGCCGACCCGATGGCGCTGGACTGTCATCGCGATGTGACAATTCGCCATCGGCCAAGGATAGGCTGTCAAGATTGGCGTCGGCTGCTATGATCATTCGATGATTGGCCGCCAATTTCTGGTTCTCGGTTCGCTTCTGTTGTGTTTGTTCGCCGGCTCGCCGGGCGCGGCCGAGGATCCGCCAGTGTTGCTGGTCGGGCGGGTCAGCGTCATCGAGGGTAGTGTCGCGGTCCGCCCAGCCGTGCGCCTTCAGCCGACGGGCTTGGCCGCGGGGGGTGGCGAGTGGACCGATTCGGCGGTCAACGACCCGGTCGCTTCCGGCATGTCGGTGCGGACCGCTGCTCAGGGCCGCGCCGTCCTGCGCATCGGCACCGAGACGATCGCGCTGGCGCCCGCTACCGAGCTCGATCTGGTGCAGCTCGACGCCGGCGGAACCCGGCTCGTGCTGCAGCGGGGCCGGATCGGCGTCCGGCTTTCCCGGCTCGCTCCGGCGCGCGCCATCGAGATCGATATTCCGCGCGGCGCGGTTCGGCTGTCGAGCGGGGGCGAATACGACATCACCGCGGGCGACGCGGCGATGCCCGCCCGGATTGCGGTCTTCGACGGCCGCGCCCGCTTTGTTGGCAAGGGACTCGACACCACCGTCGCGGCCGGCTCGGCGAGTGTGCTGAGCGGCGCCGCCCCGGTTGTGGCAAGCCGCGACGGCGCGGCCGCCGACGGCTTTGTCGCGTGGTGGCGGCCGGCGGGCGCCGCCGATGCGGCCTCGCCGACGCTGCGCTACGTCTCCGCCGAGATGACCGGATACCATGCGCTTGACGGCTACGGCACCTGGGAAACCGTTGACGGCTACGGCTCAGTGTGGTTTCCGCAGACGCTACCCGACGATTGGGCGCCCTACCGCGCCGGCCATTGGCGCTGGATCGCACCCTGGGGCTGGAGCTGGATCGACGATATGCCGTGGGGCTTTGCCCCGTCGCATTACGGCCGCTGGGCGCGGATCCGCCAGTTGGACCCGTTGGATCCGGCGGCTCCCGACCTCGGGGACGGCACGTCCGATGGACCAAAGGGGCTGGCCGCGCGGGGGGAGCGCTGGGGATGGGTGCCGGGCAGGCTCGTCGCCCACCCGGTTTACATGCCCGCTTGCGTGGCCTTTCTTGGTACTGCCGGGATCGGCCTCAGCTATCCTGATGCAATCGGGCCGGCAGTGGCGTGGTTTCCGCTCGCCCCGGGCGAAGCTTATTGGCCTGGCTATACCAGCGACCTCGACGCGATCCGCCGGATCAATCAGGGCGCGGCCGGCGATGTCGCGGCGATCGGCCCCGGCGTTGACGGGAACCTGCCCGCCGCTATCGTCAACGGCGATTACCGCAACCGGCGCTTTGCCAGCGTCGTGCCGCGCGCGGTGTTCACCGGCGGCCGGCCGGTCGCGCCGGCGCTGCTTCGGCTGCCCGGGGAGCGGCTCGACGACGCGCCGCTGCTGGGGGGATCGCCGCAGATCGCGCCGGCCCCGCCGCCTGCCGTCGCGGTGGCGACGGCCGCGCGGCCGCGCTGGGCCCGCGCGATGCGGTCCCTCGCCCGCATCATGCCGCGGCGCGGGCGGCTGAGCCTCGCGGCGCGGGCGGTCCGCGTCCGCCGGGCACAGGCGCGCGTGGCCACACTGGCACTGATCGGGCATTCCCGCTGGCCGGGCGCGCGCCTGGCGCGGCCGCGCATCATCGCCGCCGCGGCCTCGCGCACCTTGCATCTGCGACTACACCTAGCCGCCGCCCATCGTGCATTGACGCGCTGATCTTTCCCCGCGGCGCCAGCTTAGCTAGGCACAATCTCCGGCCGCTAGGCGGGTGCCGTCAGCGCGGCACCGACGATGGCCTCTGCCTCCACCAGGATACGGCGCAGATGATCCGCTCCCTGAAAGCTCTCGGCATAGATCTCGTAGATGTCTTCGGTGCCGGACGGGCGCGCGGCAAACCATCCGCTCGCGGCAATCACCTTCAGACCGCCGATCGGCGCGCCGTTCCCGGGGGCCTGTGTGAGGATGCTCTGGATTTTTTCGCCAGCCAACTCCGCCGACGGTATCTGCTCGGGCGAAAGCTGCGCCAGTTTCTGTTTTTGCTCCGCGGTCGCCGGCGCCTCGACACGATCGTAGACAGGGTCGCCGAACTCGCGCACGAGCTCACGATAGATTTCGCCGGGATCGGGCGCCAGCAACCCGGCGCTTTTGCTGACGATGCCATGCCGATCGTGGTCGGTATCGCAGGCGAAGGCGATGTCGAAGCGATCCTTGAGGCCGATCAGGCTCTGCATGGCGTAGGACGAGGACGGATCCATGCGGATCCGACCGTCCCAATCGACCGTCATGAAGCGGAAGGTCGGATCGACGATTTCGTTCACGACCGTGAGATTCAACCCATAGCGCTCGCCAATCGGGCCCCAATAGTGCACTCCGGCGCCGCCAAGCGGATCGACGCCCATAGCGATGTTCGCGCCGCGGATCGGGCCTGGCGGCCCGCATCGTACCGGTTCCTGACCCAATGTTGCCGTCAACGCTGTTACCCCGGCCAAGCCGCCGAGCTGCATCGTTTCGACCGCCGTGCTCTGGTATTGGGCGCTCAACTCCGCGGCCAACCCGACAAGGATCTGCGGCGACGTGCGGCAACCGGCGCGAGCGCTGGAGAAAGGCCTTGATACTGCCACATGGCAATGTGCTCGACGTGACCAGCCGGGTCTGTCGTCCTCCGACCTGCTTCGGTTGGCTCGGTACGTCAAATGCATAATTTCCGACGCTTGCATTCTGGAACAAATCGTGTACGATGGTGTTCTGCCACGCGTTGCGCGGCCTTGCCCGGTGTGGAATAACGGAGGGAGCGGAACTATGCAGACCGCGTTGCGCCTTTTGGACAAGGACATGATGGACAAGCAGCGGGCTTTGGATGCCGCCCTCTCGCAGATCGAGCGCGCCTTTGGCAAGGGTTCGATCATGAAGCTCGGCTCGCGCGAGGCGGCCTCCGATATCGACGTCATCTCCACCGGCTCCTTGGGCCTCGACATCGCACTTGGTATCGGCGGCCTGCCGCGCGGCCGGGTCGTCGAGATCTACGGCCCGGAAAGCTCGGGCAAGACGACGCTCGCCTTGCATGTCATCGCCGAGGCGCAGAAAGGCGGCGGCACCTGCGCCTTTATCGACGCCGAGCATGCGCTCGACCCGCCCTATGCCAAGAAGCTCGGGGTCGATATCGACAATCTCTTGATCTCGCAGCCCGATGCCGGCGAACAGGCGCTCGAGATCGCCGATACGCTGGTGCGTTCCGGGGCGATCGACGTGCTCGTCGTCGATTCGGTCGCGGCATTGGTGCCGCGCGCCGAACTCGAAGGCGAGATGGGCGACAGCCACATGGGGCTGCATGCGCGCCTGATGAGCCAGGCCTTGCGCAAGCTCACCGGCTCGATCTCGCGCTCGCGCACGATGGTCGTCTTCATCAACCAGATCCGCATGAAGATCGGCGTCATGTTCGGCAATCCGGAAACGACGACCGGCGGCCAGGCGCTCAAATTCTATGCGTCGGTCAGGCTCGACATCCGCCGCATCGGCGCGATCAAGGAGCGCGACCAGGTGATCGGCAACCAGACCCGGATCAAGGTGGTCAAGAACAAGATGGCGCCGCCGTTCAAGGTCGTCGATTTTGACATCATGTATGGCGAGGGCATCTCCAAGCGCGGTGAGCTGATCGACCTCGGCGTGCAGGCCGGCGTCGTCGAGAAATCGGGCTCATGGTTCTCCTATGACGGCCAGCGGATCGGGCAGGGGCGCGAAAACGCCAAGCTTTATCTGAAGGATCATTGCGAGGTCGGCGACCTGATCGAGCGCGCGATCCGCGGCAATGCCGGCCTCGTCGCCGATGCGATGATGGCCGCGCCCGGCGACATTGCCGCGGAGGAATAGGCTCCGGCATGGTCCGGCCGGCGCGCGGGGAATGATATTAACGACCCGACAACCATTCCCACGCTACTCCTTCGAGCCATGCCCGCAGCGCGTTTGCGAGGAACGGACCCTTTCTGCTCGTCGCCCCGGTGTTCGCCGGGACGACACGCGAAGGCGTGTCCGCCCGAGCCGTGCCGATAGCCGCCGACCGGAGCCGAGATCGCGATGCGCAGAGCTCAGGTTCCCACGATAATCTACGCGGTTGCGGCCGTCGCGGCGCTTTACGGCTGGGCGGTTTTCGCGCTGACCCCGACGTACCCGGGGTCCATCGGACTGAACCTGAACGCGCTCGGCACCGACTGGATGGTCTTCTACAGCGGCGCTCGGTGGTTTTTGGACGGAAACCTCGGCTCGCTGTTTGACGGCGAGCGGTTCACGGCCTACCTCAATGCCACCTTTGCGGGTTCTCTGTCGCAGCCGATGCCGTTCCGCCCGTGGCTCTACCCGCCGCATTACCTGCTGGCGATGCTGCCGTTCGGCGCGCTGCCCTTCCTCGTCTCCTATGTCGCGTTCCAGTTGGCGAGCGCCATGCTGCTCGCGGCCACGCTGTGGTTCGGCGCCGAGCGGACGAACGTGCGGCCCCTGGTCATCGGCGCCGCGCTGCTCGGTCCGGCGGCAGCGATCAACGCCGGCATGGGGCAGAACGCCTTTTTGACCGCGGCGCTGCTGGTCGGCGGCTTTCGCGTGTTGCGGGCGCGCCCCGCGCTCGGCGGCGCGATCCTTGGCACGCTGACGTT
The DNA here is from genome assembly GCA_963789255.1 of uncultured Alphaproteobacteria bacterium. GTDB lineage: Bacteria > Pseudomonadota > Alphaproteobacteria > ATCC43930 > CGMCC-115725 > DATARH01. The sequence goes on from CAWBJW010000002.1 coordinate 2,135,603, forward strand.
GAAGCCGCAATTCTGGCTGCTGGTTCCGGTGGCGCTCGCTGCCGGGCGCGAGTGGAAGGCGCTCGCGTCGTCGATCCTTGCGGCCGCAGGACTGGTGCTCGCCAGCGTCGCGGTGTTCGGCATCGATGCGTGGCGACACTGGATCGATCTGGTCTTCGGCAGCGACGCCAATGCCAACGCGAAATGGCTCCAATTCATCAGAATGTGGGGCGACAGCATCTATGCCTGCCTGGTCTCAGGCGGCGCACCGGAAAGCCTGGCGAAGGCCGCGCAAGCCGCCGGCACGATCCTCGGTGGCGGGCTGGTCTACGCCGCCTTCCGCCTGCGTTTGCCGGGCGACCAGAAAATCGCCGTGCTGCTCGCCGCCAGCATCCTCGCCGCCCCGCATTCGTCAATTTACGAAACGGTGTTGCTCGCGGTCGCGGCGGCGCTGTGGAGCGCGGAGGCAGCGCAATGCGGTACCTCGCTTGCAAAATGGACGCTGGCGCTCGCGTTATGGCTGACGCCGCTGTTCAACCCGCCGCTGGTTTCGCCGCTCGGCCGGCTGACGCCGGTGCTGATCCTGGGATTTATCGGTATGACGATCGCCGCGGCCGATCGTCCGGTCGGCTTGCGCCGAGAGGCAGTGCTGAGCGCACCCGGCGCGCGGGCGATCGAGGAATAGCCTGCCGTGAGCCATTCCGAGATCCGCCGTCTTCCGTTCAACATTGCGGTGGACCGGCTCATCCCGTCCTGGCCGCTAATTCTCGGCCTGGCGGCTTTCGGCCGTCTGCTCGCCGAGCGGATGGCGCTGCTCAACGACCCCGACACCTACCTCCACATTGCGGCCGGCCGTTGGATTTTGGCGCACGGCGCGCTGCCGCTGCACGACCCGTTCTCGCACAGCATGCCGGGAGCGAGGTGGATTTCCACCGAATGGCTGGCGCAGATCATCCTTGCCGCGGTCTACGATAATTTCGGCTGGGGCGGCGTCATCCTGCTCACCGCTGCGTGCGTTGCGCTCGCCGTGGGGTTGCTGACCCATTTCCTGCTGCGGCGGTTCGAGCCGCTGCCGGCGCTGATCGCGACAATCGCCGCCGCCGCCCTACTCGAACCGCACGCCCTGGCCCGGCCGCATATCTTGGCCTTGCCGCTCTTGGTGCTGTGGGCCGGGCTGCTGCTCGCCGCGCGCGACGCCGATCGTCCGCCGCCGTTCGCCGCCCTCCCGGTGCTGGTGCTGTGGGCCAACCTGCACGGCAGCTATTTGTTCGGCCCGGCGCTCGCCGTCTTCCTCGGCGGCGAGGCGGTGCTGCAGCCGGGTCCCGGCCGCTCGCGCCGGGCCGAGGGGCGCCTGTGGGGTGCTTTCATACTCGCCGCGGCCGTTGCCGCGCTGCTGACGCCCTACGGTATCGCCGGCCCGATACAGCTGATCCGGCTGATGCAGATGCCGGCGTTGCAAACGACCTTCGCCGAATGGCTGAGCCCCGATTTCCAGAAATCGCCGGCGCTCGAAATGTGGATCTTGGGAGTGATCTTCGTCGGCTTCGCGACAGGCGTGCGCCTGCCGCCGACGCGGCTGTTGCTACTCCTCGGCCTCGTTCATATGACGCTTCAGCATGTGCGGCACGAGGATGTTCTCGCCATCGTCGGGCCGCTCGCGGTGGCAGCCCCGCTCGGTCGCACCCTTGCCGCCTTCACCGCACAGCCGACGCCGTCGCGGCTGGCAGCGTGGTTCGCCCGCCTGGCGCGGCCGCCCGCAATCCCGGCGGTCATGCTGACCCTCGCGGTTGCCGCCGCGCTCGCCCTGCCGACGGCGCTGCGTCCTATTATCCGCATCGAGGATGCGGTGACCCCCGGCGCCGCGCTCGCGGCGGCAAAGCGGCTTGGCCTTTCGGGGCCGGTCCTCAACAGCGAGGGGTTCGGCGGCTACCTGATCTTTCGCGGCGTGCCGAGCTTTATCGACGGCCGGGTCGAGATGTATGGCAACGCCTTTGTGGCGAAGGCTTACGAGGCTGAGAATGGCAACAAAACGGTGTTGAACGAGCTGCTCGCCCGCTATCATATCGCCTGGACGCTGCTCATGCCCTCGGTCGGCGCTGTTCTCGTGATGGACCATCTACCCGGCTGGCAACGGGTTTATGCGGACCAACGCGCGGTGATCTACCGGCGCATCGCCGCTGACCAACGCTGAGCCGCCGATCCGAGAAAGCCGGACCGCGATCGCGGCGACCGCGAGAAATGCGCGCTGCCTCTTGCATGGCGAGGCGGAACCCCCACAATCGGTGCATGCAGACGACCAACGACATCCGCACCGCGTTTCTCGATTACTTCGCCGGTCACGGCCATGAGGTCGTGCCGTCGAGCCCGCTGGTGCCGCGCAACGACCCGACCCTCTTGTTCACCAACGCCGGCATGGTTCAGTTCAAGAACCTCTTCACCGGCGTCGAGAAGCGGCCTTATCAGCGCGCCGCCACGGCGCAGAAATGCGTGCGCGCGGGCGGCAAGCACAACGATCTCGAAAACGTCGGCTACACTGCCCGACATCACACCTTTTTTGAGATGCTCGGCAATTTCTCGTTCGGCGACTATTTCAAGGAGCGGGCGATCGAGTTCGCCTGGAACCTCATCGTGCGCGAGTTCGGGTTGGCTCGCGACCGCCTCCTCGTCACGGTTTATTCCGAAGACGACGAGGCGGCGCGGCTGTGGACCAAGATCTCCGGCCTGCCGGAGCAGCGCATTATCGGCATTCCGACATCGGACAATTTCTGGGCCATGGGCGATACCGGCCCGTGCGGCCCCTGTTCGGAAATCTTCTACGATCACGGCGAGGCGATCCCCGGCGGTCCGCCCGGCGGCCCGGATGCGGATGGCGATCGTTTCGTCGAGATCTGGAACCTCGTCTTCATGCAGTTCGAGCAGCTGCCCGGCGGGGAACGCGTCGCCTTGCCGCGCCCCTCGATCGACACCGGCATGGGGCTCGAACGCATCGCCGCGGTATTGCAAGGCAAGCATGACAATTACGACATCGACCTGTTCCGCGCGCTGATCCTGGCGTCGGCGGAGGCCTCGGGGGTCGCTGCCGACGGTCCGCAGGCAGTCTCGCACCGCGTCATATCAGATCATCTGCGCGCCGCTGCGTTCCTGATTGCCGACGGCGTGCTGCCCGGCAAGGAAGGGCGCGGCTACGTGCTGCGCCGCATCATGCGGCGGGCGATGCGCCATGCGCAGATGCTCGGTTGCAAGGAGCCGCTGATGTGGCGGCTCGTGCCGGTCCTCGTCCAGCAGATGGGCGCGGCCTATCCCGAGCTGCTGCGCGCCCGGCCGCTGATCACCGAGACGCTGCGGCTCGAAGAGGAAGGATTCCGGCAAACGCTTGGCCGCGGGCTGGCGCTACTCGAGGACATGGCTGAAGGCAAGGGACTGAAGGACGGCAAGACCCTCGATGGCAGTGTTGCTTTCGCCCTCTACGACACCTACGGCTTTCCGCTCGACCTGACGCAGGACATTCTGCGGCCGCGCGGCATCGCCGTGGACGTCGATAAGTTCGATCAGGAAATGGAACAGGCCCGCGCGCGCTCGCGCGCCTCCTGGGTCGGCTCGGGAGACGCGGCGACCGAAGCTACCTGGTTCGCGTTGCGCGACGAGATCGGGCCGACCGAGTTTCTTGGCTACGAGACCGAAACCGCCGAGGGGGTCATCCTGGCGATCCTGTGCGGCCCAGGCTCCGACGATCAGGCGCTCGTTGCTGAAGCCGGCGCGGGAGACGAGGTTGGAATCATCGTCAACCAGACGCCGTTCTATGCCGAGTCGGGCGGGCAGGTCGGCGACACCGGCGCGGTTTTCTCGGCGACGGGCGGCGAATTTGCGGTCCGCGATACCCAGAAGAAGGCCGGCGACTGCACTCCATCTCGGCGACGGTACGGCATGGCACGCTGAAGGTCGGCGAGGCGGTCGAATTGCGTGTCGACGGCGGACGCCGGCGCGGTCTGCGCGCCAATCACTCGGTCACCCACCTGCTGCACCAGGCCCTGCGCCACCGGCTGGGCGAGCACGTCACGCAGAAGGGCTCGCTCGTAGCGCCCGACAGGCTGCGCTTCGATTTCAGCCACCCCAGGCCGCTGACGCCGGACGACATCGCCGCGATCGAAGCCGAGGTGAACGCCCAGATCCGCGATAACGGCGAGGTGCGCACCCGGCTCCTGACCCCCGAACGCGCGGTCGCCGAGGGCGCCCTGGCCCTGTTCGGCGAGAAATACGGCGACGAGGTCCGCGTCGTCTCAATGGGCGGGGCGATGGGCGGCCAGGTGCCGGTCAAATTGATGGCGAGGAGCGGCCGTTCTCGGTCGAGCTGTGCGGCGGGACGCATGTCCGCCGCACCGGCGACATCGGCCTGTTCAAGATATCAGGCGAAAGCTCGGTCGCGTCGGGGGTACGCCGAATCGAGGCCCTGACCGGTGCTGCGGCCGAAACCTATCTCGCCGGCGAAGAAGATCTGCTGCGGCAATCGGCGGCGGCCTTGCGTACCAGCCCGGCCGAGCTGCCCGCCCGCGCTCGCGCGCCTCATGGACGAGCATCGCTGGCTCGAACGCGAGCTTGCCGAGGCACGCCGCGCCATCGCGGGGGGCGGCGCTCGGTCGGTGCCGCCGGCGGGCAAGCGGATCGCGGTGTCGCCTTCGATGGACGGCTTGTCGACGACGTGCCGGGCCGGGAGTTGCGTTCGCTCGCCGACGATTTGAAGCGGCGGATCGGTTCCGGCGTCGTCGCCGTGGTGTCGCGCGCCGAGGGAAAGGCGGCGATCGTCGTCGGGGTGACCGCCGACCTCACCGATCGGTTCGACGCTGTCGAGTTGGTGCGCCGGGGAGCCGAGGCGCTGGGCGGCAAAGGCGGTGGCGGCCGGGCCGATATGGCTCAGGCGGGCGGGCCCGAGGCGGACCGCGCCGAGGCGGCGCTCGCCGCCGTCGAACAGGCGCTGCGAGGACGGGCGGACGAAGCCGCTGCGGCGCCGCGCTGACCTCGCCCGCCACCCCGTCCGCGGCGGCGATTTGCCAATTGGTTGCGCACCGATGCGGCGATAGCCGCTCGCGCCACTCTCTAAGCCTTTGTAATGCAAAGAGTGATCGACATGGCTCGACGATATCGCCGCGGCGTCGCATGATTGGAAGGCCAGCACTGCGGGGGGTCCGCCGATCTGCTGGACGAGGGGGCGGGTGCGCAACGAATGAAACGCTTCGACGCGGCGGCGTTCCTTCTCCTCGCGGTCGGCGCAGTCGCGCTCGCCGGATGCGAAGACGCTCCGTTTCACCTTGATCCGCTCAGTGTCAATGGCCGCGATGGCAGCGGCAAGCCGCTCGGCTATGACACCTTGATGCGCATTGGCGCCGCGGCCCAGGCCGGCGGCGATCTCGCCAACGCGGTGGGTATCTATCGCCGTGCCGCCGCAATCGAACCTCAAGCGGTGGCGCCTTTCGTCGCTGCCGGCAACACGCTGCTCGAAATGGGCCAAGTCGCCGAAGCGCTGATTGCCTTCAACTCGGCGCTTGCGCGCAATGACCACGATCCCGAAGCGTTGCGCGGCCTCGCCCGGGCCGAGCTGATGAGCGGCAAACCCGAGCTTGCCGGCCAGCCGCTCTCCGTCGCCTTTAAGGCTACGCCGAACGATCCCAAGCTCTTGCAGCTGATCGGCGTTGCCGATGATCTTGTCGGCCAGCACGAAGAAGCGCAAGCAAGGTATCGGCGCGCTCTTGAGCCGTTGCCGCGCGACCCCGGGCTTGTCGATCGACTTGGGCTTGTCGCTGGCGATGACCGGAAATTACGCCGAAGCCGTGGGCATCTTGCGCCCGCTCGCCACGGCAGTGACCTCGTCGCCGCGCGAGCGGCAGACGCTGGCGCTCATCTACGGGCTGCAAGGCGATCGCCGCGCGGCGGAGCAGATGGCCCGGCTCGACCTGGATCCTGAGTCCGCGCGGCGCAACCTCGCCTATTACGACGGCTTGCGGCGCCTGTCACCGGAAGCGCGTCAGCGCGCGATCCTGTCCCTTGGCACGCGGTCTGCGGCCAAGGCGGTAGCCGCGAACGGACAATAGCCGCTCGCCGGCATCCGCGGCGCTTGGGCCGCGCCTTCCGCTCCTCACGCCCCGGCCGAAACCAGCCGTGGGGTTTACCGCCCGGCCGTTCCGCTTGAGCCTGCTGTTGGAAGAGCTTGCTCCGGTGCTGGTCGAGCCGGCCGTCGACGTGCTCGTGGCCCTCCCCTTTGAGAAAGTGTCGATGATGCTGAGCGCCGCCGGACCGAGCAGCACGATAAACAGTGTCGGAAGGATGAAGAGGATCATCGGGACAGTCAGCATCGCCGGCAGGCGTGCCGCCTTTTCCTCGGCACGGACGAGACGCGCGTCGCGGAATTCGGCAGCCAGGATGCGCAAGGATTGGGCCAGTGGCGTACCAAATTTGGCGGTCTGCAGCAGGGTATTCACCACGCCGCGAACCGATGCCATGTTGGTCCGGGCGTTGAGATTTTCGAATGCCAGCCGGCGCTCGGGAAGATAGGTCAATTCGGCGGCGGTCAGGCCGAATTCCTCGCTGCAGCTCCGGCCAAGTCAGCTCGAGTTCGCGCGCCACGCGCTGCAGCGCGGCGTCGAGGCTAAGCCCGGCCTCGGCGCAAATGACCAATAAGTCGAGTGCGTCGGGCAGCCCGAGCTCCATTTGATGAGCCCGTTTTTTAATCAGGTTTCTTATGAAAACGTCGGGGGCGAAAAAGCCGAGCACTGCCGCGCCAAGCGCCCCGAAAATTCGGTATTTATCCGGGACCGGGATCATGTGAGGGCCGTACGAATTGGCAAGGAAGATCGCGCCGAACACAAACGGCATGGCGAGGCGCGCGAACAAATATCGAATCATCGCCTCGTTGGAGCGCATCCCCGCCTGCGCGAGCAGCATGCGCGCGTCATGCGCGTGCTGCGAACGCAACAGGTTTAGGCGTGTTACCACCTGGCTCATCGCCCCTGCCGCGGTGACCCTCTGCCGCCCGCGTCTTGTCTCGATCGCCGTCTGGCGCAGGCCTTCCCGGCGCTGCATGATCTGCGCATAGCGCCGCTCGTAGGGGTTGTGGCCGCGCAAGGCCTGCCATATCGCAAGAAAGGCCACCAAGATCGCCAAGGAAGCTAGGCCGGCAATCAGATCATTGGGGCTGAGCCAACCCGGCAGCCAGTCCTCAAGCCTGAAGTCCTCTAAGCGAGTGCTGGTCATATTTCAAACCGCGCCATCTTGACCATGATTGCGATACCAGTGAGGAGCATCCCGATGGCGACCCCCAGCAGCATGAGTCCGCGAACGTCGCTAAACAGCGGCGCAATGTAGGTCGGCGAAGTAATCATCAGGATGGCCGTGACGAGGATCGGCAGTGAGCCGAGGATCATCGTGCTGGCGCGCGCTTCGCTCGCCATCGCGCGCGCCTTCGCCCGCATCGCGCGGCGGGCCCGCAGCACATTGGAGAGATTGTTCAACGTCTCGGCCAGATTGCCACCGGTCTCGCGCTGCACGTTCAACGCGATGATGAAAAACCGGAACTCCGGCGCTTCGATACGCTTGGCGATGTCCCACAGCAGGGAGTCGAGGTCGCGGCCGAGGCGCATACCCGACCTCGATGCCGCGGAATTCGACCCCCACCGGATCGCCGATCTCCTGGCCCGCATTGACGATTGCCTCGCTGATCGGCAAGCCCGCGCGCAGCGCGCGGACCATCAGGTCGATCGCCTCGGGAAACAAGCGGATAAAGGCGGCCACGCGGCGTCTTCCCATGCGGCCGACCAGGTAATGCGGTATAAACATACCGATCGCGATGCCGAACAGCAGGCTCGGCACCGGGCCGAACCTGAAGAAAATCAAAAAGCCCAGGGTCGCAACGACGATGACCGCGATCGACGCGAGCATGTACTGCCCGACGCTGATTCGTACGGCCGGTTTTTCCCAGCCGCTCGACGAGAACCTCGCGACGGGGCAGCAGCCGAAAGATGCGATCGATGCCGGGCGTGGCGCTGCCGCGGCGCTGCATGCGATCGCGTCAGAATGTCGCCGCTGCCCGCTGTTGCCGCCTTGCGCGTCGTGACCTGCCTGCAGGCGCCGCGTGAAGCGGCGCGAGCCGGCAGATTCGAAGGCAAAAACGACCAGCACCAAAGTGAGCCCGATCATCAATCCGATGACGATCGCGATCGCCGTTGTCGGGTCGAGCCCTCCGATCATGGCTCAAATCACCTCGAGCAGCGCCCGGTCGAGACCAAAATACTCGGCGCGCGGCAGAAAGGCGGGGCGGATGCCGCTCGGCTGGAACGTCGCCGCGTAATTTGCCGTCGGCGCCCTCGCCCTGGAATTGGAAGGTGAACAGATCCTGGGTGGTGATGATTTCGCCCTCCATCCCCACCACTTCGGTGACCTGGGTTACCCGGCGCATGACCGTCGCGCATGCGGTTGACTTGGCAGATCAGATGTACCGCCGAGGCGATCTGGGTTCGTGTCGCCTTCGATGGCAGGTTGATGCCGGCCATGCCGATCATGTTTTCGAGGCGGGTCAGCGCCTCGCGAGGATTGTTGGCATGGATCGTGCTCATCGAGCCGTCATGGCCAGTGTTCATCGCTTGCAGCATGTCGAGCGCCTCTTCGCCGCGGCACTCGCCGATGATGATCCGGTCCGGCCGCATGCGAAGGGCGTTCTTCAGCAGATCGCGCATATTGATCTCGCCGGTGCCCTCGAGATTGGCCGTGCGGGTCTCGAGGCGGACGACGTGCGGCTGCTGGAGCTGCAATTCGGCGGCATCCTCGATCGTCACCGTGCGCTCGGTGCTGTCGATCATGCGCGAGAGCGCGTTCAGCAGCGTCGTCTTGCCCGAGCCGGTGCCGCCGGAGATCAGGATGTTGAGCCGGCAACGTGCCGCGATCTTCAAGATCGTCGCCATCGCCGGCGAGATGCTGGCGTTGGCGCGCCATGGTGTCGAGCGTGATTGTCTTCTTGGAGAATTTGCGGATCGAGATCGATGCGCCGTCGATCGCCAGCGGTGGGATGATGATGTTGACGCGGCTGCCGTCAGGCAGGCGGGCGTCGACGAGCGGCCGCGACTCGTCGATCCGGCGACCAATCCGCGTCACGATCTTGGTGCAGATGTTCATCAGGTGCGGGTCGTCGCGGAATGCACGTCCGTCAGTTCGAGCTTGCCGCGCCGCTCGACGTAAACCTGCTTCGGCCCATTGACCATGATATCGCTGATGGTCTCGTCGGCGATCAGCGGTTCGAGCGGGCCGAGCCCCAGCATGTCGGCGATCAGCGACTCGACGAGTTCGCGCTGCTCGGTGAAATTCAGCTGGATCTTGGTCTCGGCGAGGAGTTCCTTGACCCAGCCGGTAAGCTGCGCCTCAAAGGCCGGGCGCGGCATCTCGGCCGCTGCGGCAACGTCCATGTGCTCGAGCACGAGCGGCTGGATCTGCGCCTTGGCCGCTTCGATCGCGGCCTTGTGGGGGTTGCGCCGGTTTGCGGCATCGGCGCCGCCCGGCGTGAGCAGCGTCTGCATGATGTCGGTGACGAGATCGCGGCGCGAGAGCGGATTGGCCTCGATCGCGTGGCGGACGAAATAGGCCTGCACCGCAGCGTCGACGATTTTGGCGAGATCGCCGCGGCTCAAGCAGCGCGCGCCGTTCCGGCCGGATCTCGACCCCGAGGCGGGCGCTCAAGTTCTTCGCGGGCGATGGCAAGGCGGTCCTCGATCGGCAGATTGCGGCTCCAGCGGCGGGATCGCGCGCTGACCGGATCCGTGAATTCCGGCAGCGGAGCATCGGTCAGCGCCAGTGCCTGCCATCGACGCCTGCCATCGAACTCTGCCATCGACGTTGACCCGTCGCGCCGACAAGTTCGGCGATGCGCGCGTCGAGCCCGCCTTGGGTGTTCTGCCGTCCGAACATCGTTACCATCGCGAGAACCCAAAGAGTTTGCGCTTTTGCGTCTCGCCGGTGCCGGCGAGGGCGGCGATCAGCTGCTCGATTTCGCGCACCACCGGGCTGCGGGGGGCAGCGACCGGCAGCGGCTGACCGGCATTGGTGGCCGCACCGACTGATTTGGCGTCGTGCGACAGGGTCGCGTCAAGGGGTTTGCCGACGGCCTTTTCGAACTCGGACTTGCCGACCGTGGCGCGCTCGCCGCTGGCGCCGGCATCGATCAGCATCACCTGGGTCTGCGGTGCGTGCTCGCGCATCAAGGTTTGCAAGCGGATGTAGTCGCGCAACCCGGCAAGGCTGCGCTCGCACATGATCACCACCCGGTTCGCTGCGCCGAGTACGACCCGCTGGGTCGGCGTCACCCAGCGCGGCAGATCAATGACGACCCAGGAGAATTTGCGGCGCAGCTCGTACAACAGGACGTCGATTGCCCCGGCATCGATCATCAGCGTCTCGGCGACCGCCGCCTCGGCGGCAAGGATCCGCAACGTATCCGATACCTTGACCGTCGCGCGATCGACGAACAGGGCATCGATGCGCGAGGGCTGTTCCAGAGCTTCGCACAATCCGCTGCCGGGATCGCTGTCGAGATTGAGCGCCACCGTTCCGAAATGCAGATCGAGGTCGAGGAGCACGGTGGCTTCTTTGTGCTGCTCGGCCAGCAGCCAAGCGCAGGCCACCGCGGTTGTCGTGGTCCCGACGCCGCCCCGGCTTCCGATGAACGCGACAACCTGGCCGAGGCCCGCGCCAGCCCCGCCGCTCGTTGTGCTGATGCGCTTTTCGAGACCGATCGCGAGCGCCTCGCGGCTGACCGGCTTGACCAGATAATCCGACGCGCCGGCGGCGAGCAGATCGCGGAATAGGCCGACATCGTTCACGGTGCCGAGAGCCAGGATCTTGAGGTCGGCGCCGCCGACCGAGCGAGCGGCGCTCGAGCTCGGCGATCGGTGCGGTCGAGTTCGGAGAGATCGAGGATCAGGACGCGCGGATTGCCGCCCTCGCGGATGCGCCGCAGGGCGGCATCCAGCGTCGGCTCGAGCGCCAGCTCGTCTTCGAGCTGCAACTCGCGGATGATCCCCTGGACGCGGTCGAGGGTCGGCTGATCCTGGAGGACGGCGACGACGCCTTCGCGATCAGGCTTTTTCGCAGCGACGGGGGTGGCGCTGGTTGCGGTGGCTGCTCTCATGGTTGACTTCCGGCGGTACCAGCTCCGGTGGCGGCGGCTGGGGCCGGCGCCCCCGATGCCGCAACCGGTCCCAGCGCAGTCGCGGCCGGCAGCGTGATCGCGTCCTTCTCATAACGCTGCACCGCAGCGGCGGCGGGGATGGCATCGGTCAGCCCAAGCGGCCGGCCTTCTGCGAGGTCGGTCGGGCTCGCCACACTCTGCCCGAAATCGACCGCCGTCGCGCAACCGAAATTGCTGGACACGCTGTTGGTGAAGTCGAGGGAGGCCTGCTTGCTCCAATTGGGGCACGGCGGCAAGGTAACGAGGTATCGCCCGGTCGCGAGGATTGCGCGATTGGGCGGGACGGCGCCGAGCATCCCGGCGTTGGCGATTACGCGGTAGCGCAGCAGTTCGGCAGCAATCGTGTCGAAGCGCGCCGCGGCAAGGCCGGGGCTGCCGGCGGCCGCCACCGTGACGTTGTCGGATGGCGCGATCCCACCGCTCGCCGCCAGCGCCCGCAGCCGCGCAGCGTCGCGGGCCACGAGTTGGCTGGACCCCGGCAGGAAGCGCACAGTGATGCTCGCTGTCGCGTTATCGAGAACCAGGGCCTTGGGCGCTTCGCTCTCGGTGTATTCCGCTGCTCCGGGCCGGCAGGCCGCCAGCGCCAGCAGGAGGGCAACGCCAACCAGGCAGGGTTGCAGCTTCATGGCTCACTCCTCCCGATCAATCGAGGCGAAACCCGACCGGGCCGATAAGGCCCTGGCCGCCGGCGCCGAGCGGGCCTTTCGCCGGCGCGGGCAGGGTCTGCCGATAGCTATCGGCATTGATGACCTGTTGTGCGTCATGCGGCGGGACGAAGCCGTCGGTCGGCGTCGCCAGGCTGGTCAGCGTCGGCTTGACGAGGTACGGCGTGACGATGATGACGAGACTCGCTCTCGTTCCGCTGGAACTGCTCGGAGCGGAACAACTGGCCGAGGATCGGGAGGTCGCCCAGCGCCGGGACCTTGGAAATGCTCTGCGTCGAGTTGTCCTGCAGCAGCCCGCCAAGCATGAAACTCTGGCCGCTGCCCAGGTCGACCGTCGTTTCGGCGGTCCGCTCCGTCAGGGCGGGGATCGTGATCGTGGCGGTCGCACTGATCGGCACAGACACCGCTCCGGTGGAGTGAGTTGGCTGACCTCGGTCCGGATGTGCATGTTCAGATGCTCGGCATCGATAATGGTCGGGGTGACATCGAGCGATACGCCGTACTTCTTGAATTCGACCGTGATCGTGTTCACGCCGCCCGTGGTCGATCCGGCAATCGGGACCGGGAATTCGCCGCCGGCGAGGAAACTTGCGGGCTGCCCGTTGGTCGCGGTCAGGTTCGGTTCGGCGAGGGTGGTCAAGAGGCCTTCTTGCGCCAGGGCATCGACGGTCGCCTGGGTTAACCAGCTCGCTCCGCCGAATATGACACCGAACGAGGCGGGCGTACTGCCGGCCACGCTGGTCGGGTTCGTCGTAAAGAAGTTGGTGTGATGGCTGCCCCCCAGGATGTTGCTTGCGGGGTTCGTGAGGGTGTTCCAGTTGACGCCGAGCGACTTCAGCACGCTGCGGTCTACCTCGGCGATCTTGACCCGGATATTGACCTGGTTCGGCGTGGCGACGGTCATCCGGTTGACCACGGTGCTCTTGGTCTCGCCGGCGATCGAGGCGGCAAGGCTGCGCAGCTTTTCGGCGCGCCCGGCGCTCGACACGTTGCCGCTCAGGACGAGCGAGTTGTCCACCGAGTCTGACCGTGACGTTGTCGCCGGGGGCGACCGTGCTCAGGGTTTGGCGCACCCGCGACAGATCCTGTTCGACCCGCACGGGCGCATTCAGCAAAACCTCGTCCTTGGAGTCAACCGCATAGAGCACCGTCTCGCCCGGGGTCTTGGCCGTAACGTATATCATCACGGGCGATTTGACCTGTACATCGGCGACATCCGGGTTGGCGATGAACACCGTGCTTGCCGGGCGCGGCAAGCGAATGAGCGAGCCTTTGCCGGCCTCGATCACGATCGGCGGCCCGCTTGCGCGAACCTGAGCGGCCCGGCCGGGCGGTCCCGCGTCGGGTGGCGGCGAGGCAGTCGCCGGCGGCCCGGCGGTTGCGGCGGGAGCGGCGGCCGGCGACGCGGGCTCGCCGGCATTGACAGCGACGGTCAGCGCCAACCCCGACGCCGCGGCCGCGAGAACCAGAAATTTGCGCATTACATCCCCTATGACGCAGGTTGGGCGGCAGGCTGGGGGGACGCAGGCTGCGCTGCCGTAGCTTCGCTCGATTTTGCCGCGCCGCGCAAGATCGTGATCGCGGTGACCTCAGGAACATCCTTTGCGCTTCTGTATTTGGGCAGTAGCGGGCTGATTTCGCTGTCAACGGTATAGGTCGGCGTCGCGTCAACCGACGAATCGGGGGCGGGTTGACCCGCCCCCGCCGCGGCGGTCTGATCGGCGGCCGGCGTTTCGGAGGGGGCGGGGGTGAGACTGCGCAGGGTCAAGGACACCTCGCCGACCTTGCTCGCCAGCGCAATTATCTGGCTTTGCTTGGGGGTGACTTCGAAGGTCGCGGTATGGGCGGGGACGGCTTCGCCCGGCTTGCTCTGGAGCCGCTGGTCGATGGCGATCACCCGGATGTCGCGCAGCACGGTCTCGGTCGCCTTGTGGTCATAATTCGACTTGCCGGCGTTCGCCACCTGTGGGATCGACATCGTCACCAGCAGATCGACTTGGTCGCCCGGGAAGATAAAGCCTGAAATACCCGAGGTGACCGTCACCGGCACCGAGATCGCGCGCATGCCCGGGCGCAGCACCGCGGCAAGAAAGCCGCGATTGCCGGGAGCGATGATATTGCTCTCGGTGACCGGCTCGCCGCCGCCGATCGGGTTCTTGGCGACCCAGCCGGCAAACGATTGCGGCGTCTTCGGGCCGCCCAGCACGACGTAATTCTTGTCGAGCGAGCCCTCCGGCCAGGGCTGCCAGACCATGTCCTGGGGCTGCAGGATCTGCCCGCGACCGATATCGGCGCGCGCGACGAGCACGGATTTGGACGGCGTCGCCAGCGGCACGGGCGCCGCCGAGATCGCCGCGGTTTTTTGGCTGGCAAGCCAGGAGCGGGCGAGTAGGGCGGTGCCGCCGGCTAGCAGGACGGCGAGGAGCAGCAGAACCAGGGTACGGACGCGCATGGCTTGTTCAACCCCAATGAGGAAAGACAACGACGATGAGGGCGGCGCTGATGATGGCGAGGCCATATGGCATCTTCATCTTCAGGCCGTGCTCGACGGAGGGGGGGAACGGCTCAGCAGCGCCCGAGCGGCCGCCACGATCTGGGCGGCGCCCGGCATCAATAGAAATAGCGCCAGCGCTCCACCGATGACGGCGGTAAGGAGCAGCAGCGCCGGCGTTCCGGCAGGGCCGGCCCACAGTGCGACGGCACCCAAAAGCTTGACATCGCCGCCGCCGAGTTGCCCGAAGGCGAACAGGACCACGCCGGCGGAAAACACCGCCGCCGCGCAGCCGATCGCGGTCAGCGCGCCGTAAAGGCTGGGAGCGGCGGCAAAATATACCGGCCAGAACGCGCACAAGAGGACCGGCACAAGGTTCGGGATGACCAGCCGCCGGAAATCCTCGAATGCGGCGGCAGCCATTACGACGGCGAACACCGTAAGGGCGAGGGCCTGAGCGTGGAGCATCATCGGCTGCGGTGACACCTCCGGACGAACGGCCGCGCCGCGTTCGAGCGCCGCAGGCAAGCTGCGGCGGAAGAGAGGACGCAGAACCGGTCGGACATAACGGTTCTAAATTGAAGTCTAAATACCATGTTGCAGGCCAGTTAAAAAAGAAATAACCGCAGCTATGCGCCGCTTATTTTGCTGTCGGTGCGCCGCGGCGGGGTTCAGCTCTGTGGGCGCGCGGTCACCCGGTCGATCACGCCATCGCGGCGCAGCGCAGCGATTTCAGCATCGCTGTAGCCGAGTTCGTCGCGCAAGACCTCGGCGGTATGCTGACCCAGGGTCGGCGGCGCGGTCGACGGACGCTGCGGCGCGCCGGGAAACTTGATCGGCCGGCCGACAAGCAGCACGCGGCCGGCCGCCGCGTGTTCCGCGCTCACCACCATCTCGCGCGCCAGGGCCTGCGGGTGGGCAAGAGCGGCGGTGACGCCGAGCACCGGCGCATGCGGCACGTCGAAGGCGAGGAGCCGCTCCTGCCATTCGGCGACAGTGCGGGTGCGGGTGACCTCGGCAATGATATGGTCGACCTCGTCGCGGTGATCGCGCCGGCCGGTCGGAGTGGCAAATCGCGGGTCTTGCGCGAGCTCCGGCCGTTCCAGCGCGTCGCACAGCTTGCCCCAAAAGCCTTCCGACAACACGGCGATGATGATCGAGCCGTCGGATGCCGGAAAGCTGCCATAGGGTACGATGTTCGGATGGCTCGACCCCATCGGCCCCGGGTCCTCGCCGGTGATGAAGGCGAGCTGGGCGAAATAGCCGAGCAGGCCGATCAGCCCGTCGTAGAGGCTGATGTCGATCAGTCGGCCGCACCCGGTCAGGCTGCGCTCGTGCAAGGCTGCGAGAATCGCCATCGGCCCGAAAATCCCGCCGACCATGTCCCCCAAGGGGATGCCGAGCTTGACCGGCAGATGACCGCGTTCACCGTTGATGCTGAGCGCCCCGGTCAGCGCCTGGGTGACGATGTCGAATGAGGGCTTGTCGCGAAGCGGCCCGGTCAGGCCGAAGCCGCTGATCGCGCAGTAGATGAGCCGCGGATTGCGCGCCGCGAGGGCCTCATAGCCGAGGCCGAGGCGGTCCATGACCCCGGGGCGGTAGTTCTCGACGAGAATGTCGGCCCGGTCGGCCAGGCGGCGCAGGATGTCGGCGCCGGCCGCCTGCTGCAGATCGATGACGAGGCTCTTCTTGTTGCGGTTGATGCCGAGGAAATAGTGGCTCTCACCGGCGATGAAGGGCGGGAAGCGGCGGGTCTCGTCGCCGCCGCCGGGCGGCTCGATCTTCAAGACTTCGGCGCCGAGATCACCGAGGCTCTGGGTCGCGAACGGTCCCGCCAGGACCCGGGTCAGATCGATGACACGGATCCCCTGAAGCGGCCCGGCCCATCCTCTCGGCTGCTGCTCTTCGCCCACGCGCTGCCTCGCCCCGGCTATTTGGCAGCGGTGACCATGATCTCGACCAGCACCTCCGGCCGTGCCAGGTCGGCCTTGACGCAGGCCCGGCACGGCGGGTTCTGCGGATCGACCCACTCGTTCCACACCGAATTCATGTCGCGGAACAACGCCATGTCCTTGATCCACAGGTTGGCGGTCAAGAGGTTCGATTTCGAGGTGCCGGCCTCGCGCAAATAATGGTCGATGCGCTCGAGGATCTGCCTGGTCTGCCCTTGCACGTCCTGGCTGGTATCGGCGGCGGTCAGGCCGGCGAGAAAGACCCGGTCGCCGTGCACCACGGCGCGGCTCATGCGCGGCCCCGGCGGCTGGGTGATGTCGATGCGGCGAATCTCTGGCATGGGGTTGTCTCCCGGCTGCGGATGATCGGCCGGGGAGTGTGGCCCGCCGGCACCGAGAAGGGAAGGCGGTAGCACTCGCCGAGGTGGCATGGCTCTCAGGAAGCCGCCGGCTCGCCCTTGTAGTTGACGATGCGCCTGCCGAACGTGTGGATGCCGTATGTGACGAGCGGCTTGTCGCCGATGACGCGGAAGCCGTGCATCCGGCCGGCGGGGATCGAGATCGTCACCCCCGGCTCCATCGCGGTCGTGCCCTCCTCGCCATCGAGCCAGGCTTCGCCCTGCCCGTCGATGACGGTCAGCACTTCGACATAGGGATGCGAGTGCACGCGCGTCGCGTAGCCGGGCTGCGAGGTCTGGAGGCCGGTGCGGATCGGGATGCCGGCGCCGTTGTCGTCGCCGATCAGAGTTCGGTAGGTCGCGCCGCCGGGGAAGTCCGCCACCGGACGGTCCTGCTCGCGGATCACGGTCAGAGCATCGATCATCGCGGGGCCTCCTTTGGTGCGAATCCTGGCGTCAGTCCGCAAAGAGTGTCATTGCGAGCGAAGCGAAGCAATCGCAACCGGGTCGCGGCGATGGCGGCCTTAGCCGCTGACGAGCTCGCCGGGCTGTTCGGCGCGGACATCCGCCGCCGGCTCAGCCCGCTCGCGGCCTCGTTCTGGCGCGCCGACCGTTCGCGCTGGGCTCCTATTCCTACGCGCTCCCCGGCCACGCCGACGATCGCGCCCGGCTCGCCATGCCGGTTGACAACCGGCTGTTTTTCGCCGGGGAAGCCTGCTCGTCCAATTTCTTCTCGACCGCGCACGGCGCCTACGAAACCGGCACCGCCGCCGCCGAAGCGGCGCTGAAGAGCCTGGGGCGTTAAGCGAGCCGCGGGCGTTCGTTGATCGCGAGAACGCGGATCCCGCCCGCATCGAGGCGGATCGTGCTGATAGAACCCTGGGCGACTTCGATCCGGCCGTAGAAATCGAGCGGCATGCCGAGCGCGAACACGAGCCCCGCGCGGATCACATCGCCATGGCTGACCAGCACGACATTCTCGTCGCGATGGCGCTCGCCGATTTCCATCAGCGCCTCGACCACCCGGCGCTGCACCTGCCGCATGCTCTCGCCGCCGGGGATCGAGGCAAGGCTGCGCTGGGTGCGCCACGCCTCCCAGCGCGGGTCGGCGCGGATCGAATCGAAGGTGGCGCCGGTCCATTCGCCGAAATCGAGCTCGATCAGATCGTCCAGAAAGGCGATCGGAAGCCCGAGCCGCTCGGCGACGATTTCGGCGCTCTCGCGGGTGCGTTGCAAAGGGCTCGCATAGAGCGCTGCGATCCGCTCGCCGGCGAGGCGGTCCGCGACCGCCGCGATTTCGGCACGGCCGCGTTCGCTGAGCCCGACCCCCGGCATGCGGCCGACGAGCACCCGACCCGACATGCGCTCGCCGTGCCGGAGCAGGTGAAAGACCGTCATGGCCCTCAGCGCGCCTCGGCGAGCGCGTAGACCCCGCGCTCGAACCGGCCATAGAGATTGACCGCGGCCGGATCGGCGAAGGGCAGGATCTGGGTCATGATCACCCCGGCGACGCGCCGCACCGGATCGAGCCAGTAATAACTGTTGAAGATCCCGGCCCAGCTCGCCGTGCCGGCGCTGCGCCCGTTGGGGCCCGGCTCCAGGTTTAGCATGTAGGCCAGCCCCCACCGCGTGGGCGAACCCGGGAACAGGTCGAGATCGTTGGCCCGCTCGGGGGCAATACTTCTGAGGATGCCGGCCTGCATCCCGCCGACATGATTGCGGTTGATCAGCGCAACCGTTTCCGGCCGCAACAGGCGGGCGCCGTTCAGGCTGCCGCCGTGCATCAGCACGCTGAGGAAGGTGAGGTAGTCGCGCGCGGTCGAATAGAGCCCGCCGCCGCCGGCGTAGAACTCAGGCGTCGACAGGGGTTCGAGCGACTGCGGCGCGAGGCTGCCGTCGGATTGGCGCTGATGGAGACTGGCCTGCCGCGCCCGCTGATCGAGCGAGGGGGCGAAACTGGTGTCATTCATGCCCAGCGGCGCGAAGACTTGCTCGCGCAGCACGGCGTCGATCGGCCGACCGGAGACCGTTTCGACGACGCGCCCGACCCAATCGGTATTGATGCCATACTCCCATTTATCGCCGGGATCGAAGGCCAGCGGCTGGCGCAGCGCCGCGAGCCTGCCGCTGGCCATCCCCGGCATCCCGGTAGCCTCGGCATAGCGCCGCGTATTGGCGTTCGACCAGTCGTAGGTGAAGCCGGCGGTGTGGGTCAGCAGGTGCTTCAGAGTGATCGCCCGCCGCGCCGGGCGCAGCAACGGCTCGCCGGCCTCGTCGAACCTCTCCAGCACTTGCGGCGCAGCAAGCGCCGGCTCACCGATGTCTGGCACCGGCGCGTCAAGGTTCAGCCTGCCTTGCTCGACCAACTGCATCGCCGCGGCGCTGGTGATCGCCTTGGTCATCGAGGCGATGCGAAACACCGTGTCCGGCGTCATCACCCGACCGTTGCCGAGATCTCGCACTCCAAACACGCCTTCGTAGATCGGCCCGCGATCGCTCGCCGCGATCGCGACGACCCCGGGCACTTCACGGGCTTCGACGGCGCGCCGCAACGCCTCGTCGAGCCGCGCCGCCGCCTTCGTCCGCTCGGGCATCGCCGCCGCGCGCTCAGCCGCCCGGGCGGGTCGTGACGCGCCGCACGTTGCCGCTTTGCTCGGGGATGCCGGTTTCTTCATGGCAAACCCGGGCGAAGGCGGCGACGCCATCGCGGATTTCTTCTTTCGTCGTCAGGCCAAAGCAAAGTCTGAGGCGTGACTTGGCGGCGTCGCCATCGCAGGCCCACTCCGGCCCGGGGTTGAAGGCGATGCCGGCCTTGAGGGCGGGTTGCACCAGCTTTCGGACATCGACCTGGTCGGGCAGTTTCATCCACAGGAAAATGCCGCCTTTGGGCGCCCACGGCTCGCAGGCGGTGCCGAATTCGCGCTCGACCGCCTCGACCATCGTGTCGAGCTTGCCCTTCAGGGTCCGGCTCAGTTCGTCGACATGGTCGGCAAAATGCGTCGCGAAATACTCGGCGACGACCATCTGTTCGAGCGCGCCGGTGCCGCTGTCGGTTGCCGCCTTGATCGCCACCATCCGGCTCAGGAACCCCCAGTCGGCCATCACGTAGCCGAGCCGCAACGCCGGCGCCAGGGTCTTTGAGAACGAGCCGATGTGGATGACATGATCGGGGTCGAGCGCATAGAGCGCCGGCGGCGCGTTCATGCCGCCCCAGGTCAGATCGGCGTAGCACTCGTCCTCGAAGATCGGCACGCCGTGGGTTCGGGCAAGCGCGAGGAATTCGCGGCGCCGGTCGAGCGGCATGATGCTGCCGGTCGGGTTCTGGATCGTCGGGATCGTGCAGATGTATTTCGGGGTGATGCTCTTGCGTTTGAGGCCGTCGAGGATCGCGGCAAGCGCATCGATCCTGATCCCGTCCTCGTCGAGCGGCGCGCCGACGATGTTGACCCCGATCCGGCGCAACTTGGTCAGATAGCCGCCATAGGTGAACTCTTCGAGGATCACCGTGTCGCCCGGTTCGAGCAGCACCTGGTTGACGAGGTCGATCCCCTGGCCGGAACCGGACGTGATCAGCACGTCGTCGGGCGAGCCGCCGATGCCGCGCCAGCGTGCAAGTTTGTCCGCGACAAAGCGGCGCAGCCCCTGATAGCCCTGCGGCCCCTGCGCCAGGCTGTAGAGGGCGAGGTTCGCGCCCTCGCGCCGCAGCACCGCGGCGGCCGCCTCGATCAATCCCTCGACCGGGATCAGCGCCCGGTCGTTATGGCCGCCGATGAAATTGAATTTGGCGTTGCCGGCCCAGCGCGGCGCCGGCGGCGGCACCTGCTTGCCGAAAAGATGGGGATACGCGAAACCGGAGCTGCTCATCCTCGAAGTCCTTTCCCTCTCGTCATGCCCGCGGAGCGCCTATTCGAGGTTGGCGAGGTAGCGGCCATAGTCGTTCTTGCCGAAGCGGCGCGCCTCGGCGAGCAGGCGGTCCCGGTCGATATAGCCCATATGATAGGCGACTTCCTCGACGCAGGCGATCTTGAGGCCCTGGCGCATCTCGATCGTGCGCACATATTCGCCGGCTTCGAGAAGGTCCTCGTGTGTGCCGGTGTCGAACCAGGCGTAGCCGCGTCCCATGCGGGCGACCCGCAGCGTGCCCTGCCGCAGATACGCATTGTTGACATCGGTGATCTCCAGTTCGCCGCGCGCCGAGGGCTTCAGCGCGCGCGCAACCTCGACCACCGAATTGTCGTAGAAATAAAGGCCGGTCACGGCCCATTGCGAGCGCGGCTCGAGTGGCTTTTCGGCGATCGAGATCGCCTGGCCCGCGGCGTCGAACTCGACGACGCCATAGGCCTGCGGGTT
This sequence comes from uncultured Alphaproteobacteria bacterium, assembly GCA_963789255.1. Taxonomy (GTDB): domain Bacteria; phylum Pseudomonadota; class Alphaproteobacteria; order ATCC43930; family CGMCC-115725; genus DATARH01. Next base: position 2,156,659 of record CAWBJW010000002.1, read on the forward strand.
GCGCACCTGGTAGGCAAAGACGGTGGCGCCCGGCCGGGGCCGCGCGGCCTCCTGCAGCAGCGCCGAAAGTCCGCCGCCGTAAAAGATGTTGTCGCCGAGGACGAGGGCGACCGGGCCGTCGCCGATAAAATCCCGGCCGATGATGAAGGCTTGCGCCAAGCCCTCCGGGCGGGGCTGCTCGGCATAGCTGATCGCGACGCCCCAGCGGCTGCCGTCGCCGAGCAGCGCTTCGAAGCGGGCCCGCTCGGCGGGGGTGGTGATGACAAGGATGTCGCGGATCCCGGCCAGCATCAATGTGGTCAGCGGGTAATAGATCATCGGCTTGTCATAGACCGGCAGCAGCTGCTTGCTGACGACCAGCGTCACCGGGTAAAGCCGCGTTCCGGACCCGCCGGCAAGAACGATCCCCTTCATTGCTTCGCCCCGATCCTGGCCGGATCAGGCGCCGCGGCGACGGCCGTACCGCCCCGGCCGCCGGTGCCAAGCCGCGCGCCCTGGTAGCGTTCCGACCAGATCGGCTGCCACCACCAACGGTTGTCGAGATACCACGCGACGGTCTTGCGCAGGCCTGTCGCGAAGCTCTCGCGCGGCTTCCAGCCGAGTTCGCGACGGATCTTGTTCGCATCCATCGCATAGCGCCGGTCGTGGCCGGGCCGGTCGGCGACGAAGGTGATGAGGCGCGCGTGCGGCCGATAGGGCGAATCCGGCAAGAGCTCGTCGAGATGGTCGCAGATCGCGCTGACGACTTCGAGGTTGGTGCGCTCGCCGTCGCCGCCGATGTTGTAGCCCTCGCCCGGCCGGCCGCCCGTCAGCACGGCGTGGAGGGCGCGGGCATGATCGTCGACATAGAGCCAGTCGCGGACGTTGTCGCCCGTTCCGTAGACCGGGATCGGCTCGCCGTGCAAGGCCTTCAAAATGGCGAGCGGGATCAGCTTTTCCGGGAAATGATAGGGGCCGTAATTGTTCGAGCAGTTGCTCAGCACGGTCGGCAGCCCGAAGGTCTCGTGCCACGCCCGCACCAGATGGTCCGCGGCCGCCTTCGATGCGGCATAGGGCGAATTGGGCTGGTAGCGGCTGGTTTCGCTGAACCTGCCGTCGGGCCCGAGCGAGCCGAACACCTCATCGGTCGAGACGTGGTGGAAACGAAAGCGCTTCGCCCGCTCGGCCGGCAGCGAGCGCCAGTATTCGAGCGCTGCCTCGAGCAGCGTGTAAGTGCCCGCGATATTGGTCGTGATGAATTCGCCGGGGCCGTCGATCGACCGGTCGACATGCGATTCCGCGGCGAGGTGGAGGATCGCGTCGGGCGCGAAGGAGCCCAGGAGTGCGGCGATCGCCAAGCGGTCGCCGATATCGCCGCGGTGAAAGGCATAGAGCGGGTCGTTCTCGATCCCCTTGAGCGAGGCGGGATTGGCGGCATAGGTCAGCTTGTCGACATTGAGCACCGCCGCGCCCAGTTCGCCGATAAACAGCCGGCACACCGCCGAGCCGATAAACCCGGCGCCGCCGGTCACCAATATCTTCATCGCGCAGCTCGCTTCGCTGTTGACAAAATGGGCTGGCCAGCCATTACGCGTACCACTGATTGCCGTAATGGTCGAAGGTTTGCGCCATTGGCGCCGCTGTGCATGCCGCACGCCAACCGGCTCTCATTTCACGACGAGCCAAAATTTCCAAAGTATGGGCCGAGAGGTCGGGCGAGCATTAGCGCGAACCCACGGCGCGCGCAAGCGACAAAGAATCACAGTGGCTTACAGGACTCGCTCGCAGCGCATGACGGCCCTGTCCGACAGGCGGCACCGCCCGGGTTCGCGGGATCGCGCTATCCCGGACCGCCCGGTAGTGGGTCAGACCCACTACCGACCGCCCGATTGCCTTGCCGGGCCGGTCGATTTCTGTTCGTATGCCGCTGGCCTCGCGCCATCGGGCGATGAGTTCCAGTCGCCCGATTCACTCTCGCGGATTGATGCAGGGGCCAATGCAGGGGTTTACGTGTTTCACGGCGCCTCATTCCCGGAAGCCGCGTCGTCGAAAATAATCTCAGCAGGGCCACCCTTCCACATCCGTAATGAAACCCTTGCCGATCGATCCGGTGGCGGCCGCCGAGTTTATCATCAGGCGGCTTTATCGCCCGTTGAGCTTCGGGGAAGCCGATTATTTGGCGGTCGCCGAGACCGAACATCCATTTGCCGGCGACAGCTGGTTCTGGACCGACGATAATGCCAAGGTCGTCGAGTTTCTGGCGCGCCCGGAAATCCGTCCGCATTACCCGAAGGAGATCGGGGAGATCGTCAGGTTTCTGCGGATGATGTGCCGTGGACCCTTCATCTTTCGGCGGGTCAGCGCGCCCCGTCTTCTGTTGACCGGGCAGAACGGGAACGAGGCGAGTTACTATCATTCGCTGATGCATCTGCGCTGCGATCTGTCGCGCGGCGCTGTCATGGCAGGCATCCGCTTTCACGACAAAAGGACCGCCGACAACCTGCTGCTCCATACCAATTGCGTCGAGTTCACCTCGAAGGGCCGAAAATACACCCTGCCGGTCGAAACTGCGATCGACGACGTCGCTACAGTGCTCGACGGCTATCGCCTGAAATTGCGCCATTCGGGAGATTTGTATTTCAGGCCGCGGCGGAAGGACCAGCGGGTCGGCCGGATATCCTATGTTTATTCGATCGACTCCCGGTCGATGGTGATCAATGTCGAAGCGGCACTGGAGGTCGATTCGAGCGCCGACATTGCGGATGTGGTGCTGACCGTCGGGCATGACTATCTCAGCCACGGCACCAATGGCGTCCATTACAGCCGGATTTTCGCCAAGGCGCCAGACCGGGAAGCGTTGCAATTCACCGCGGATGCGCCCGGGCGGCAATTCCTGCCGGCGGCCGGGGTGGAGTATTATTCGATCGTCCAGGCAGAGATCGCCGGCTTCGCGCTAGCGGTCCACTCGGCACCTCGCGAACCTCGCCGGCTGGCCGAGATCGAACTGCTGACCCGGTATCCCGGCTTCCTGCATTTCGCTAGAGCGCGTTACCGATTTGCCGGGGCCTGCCGCGGCCGCCGGCTCGTCGTGGCCGAGGACAAGATGCTGACCGCGGGCGGCTTCTATGGTCGGGTCGACGATTACAACCGGTTGCTGCATGACGCGATGGCGATTCGGTCCGCCCATGACACCGCCGTCGATTTCAGCGTTTCCTACGATTATGGCGCCGAGCTCAACGCCTTCGCCCAATATTTCGTGTCGATCTCCAGTCAAAATGGTGGCCCGGATGCCCGAGAGGAAGCAAAGGGTCTATTCGATACCTATCTGGAGATCTATTTTAACGTGTTCGTGGCGGGTCACCTCGGCGTGGAAAATACCGTCTTCTCGCGCCAGCCTGTCCTTCGTGATCCTGAGCCTGATCACAATGTATCGGGCGACCGAGATCCCCGATTATCGTCATCGATTGGCGCAGCTCTGCGACGTGCTGCTCGAGTTCGAGAAGCGGTTCGAGGATGTCGCCGGCGCACCGGTATCCGGCTTCATGATGGGAGTGCATAGTCACCGCATTGTTTTTGTCGATTGCCACAGTGCGGCGCTGCTCGCCTTGACCGAGGCCGCTCGCTATATCGCCGACCGGCGCCTTGCGGCGGCCATCGACCGGGGACTCGGCTGCTACTGCATCGAGACGACGCAAATCGATTGGCACGACGGCCCCCATAAGATCGATACCATTGCCGTCGATTGGATCGATGATCAAGGGTCGCGGCTCACCAACCATGGGTTTTGGAACTACCACGCCGGCCTGACGCTGCGGTTCTTCGCCGCGCTGCGCAAGGCCACCGATCCGGCCTTGCAGGCGATCGCCGCGCGGCACCGCGAGCGGATCGAGTTGTTCGAGATGATCATGCGGTGGCATATCGAACGATCGCTCTCCTGGCGCGACGGCGCCGTCGAGATACGCAACTCGATACTTTCGACCGAGACCAATTCCGAGACCCAGCCATGGGCGATGCTGGGTCTTCTCGAACGGGGCTGGGCGTGAGGAGCGGCGGCGTCATTGCAGCTCGCCGGCGACCGCGCCCCCCGGTTCCGCGTTCCTGCAGGAGCATGAGCTGAATGCCGAATATTCCGACCGACGCGCTCCCGGCGGCCGCCTTCCTCACCCGCTACCTCTATCGGCCTGTCGATCTGGGCGGGAACGCCAAGCTGTTTGCTCTCGCCGAGACCGAAGGGCTGTGCCAAGGCGACGTCTGGTTCTGGACGGATGACAATGCCAAGGCGCTGGAGCTGCTCTCGCGCCCCGAGGTGTGGCGGTGCTTTCCCGAGCAAACCGCGGAAATCCTGCGGTTTGTGCGGGCGATGTGCCACGGTCCGTTCATCTTCCGGCGGGTCAGCGTGCCCCGGCTTGAAGCAAGCGGCCGAATCGGCAACGTGGACGCCTTCTGTCACTCGCTGATGCATCTGCGCTGCGACCTGTCGCGCGGCGTGGTCGGCGCCGGCATCAGGTTCCATGACGGGAGGACCGCCGACAATTTATTCCTGAGTGGCAATTCGGTCCACTTCTCGCACAAGGGGCGCTCTTTTGCGCTCGATGTCGAAGATGCGATCATCGAGTGCGGCGCGACGCAGCAGAATGGCGTCCTCACGCTGCGCCACTCCAGCGAGCTGCATTTCAAGCCGCGCTGGCAACCGCGCCGGCTGGGCCGCATCAGTTATACTTACACGATCGACGCGCATTCGCTGCCGATCGGGGTCGAGGCGGTGCTCGATGTCGACCCCGATGCCGATGTTGCCGATGTGGTGCTGACGATTGGCCACGACTATCTCAGCCACGGCGTCAATGGGGTTTATTACACCCGGATTGCGGCCGAGCTGCCGGGCGGACAATCCGTCAATTTCACTGCGGGCGAGCCAGGCCACGGTTTTCTTGCGGCCGCCGGCGCGCCTTATTATGCGATCATCCAGCCGGAAATCGCCGGACTGGCGCTGGCGATACATACCGCGCCGCGCGAGCCGGAGCGTTTGGCCGGTCTCGATACCTGGGTGAAGCAGCCCGGCGGGCTGCATCACGTGCGGGCTCGCTACCGCTTCGACGGCCCCTGTCGCGGCGCGCATCTCGTCGCTGCGGAGGACAAGGTGCTCACGGCCGGCGGCTTTTACGATCGAACCGCGGATTACGCCCAGATCATCCGCAGTACCGTCGCGACCAAGGCGGCCCGCGGCAATCCGTTGGATTTGAGCATCTCTTACGATTACGGCGCGGAGATCAACGCCTTTGCAAAGTGCTTCGCGGTCTGCGCGGCCGGGCACGTCGTCGTGCAGCCGCCGGGCCTGCCCGACGAGCTGCGCGCGCTGGTCGACCGCTATCTCGAACATTATTTCGAGGTGTTCATCACCGGGCACCAGCAGCAAAAGAACACGATCATCTCGCGCCAGCTGGCCTTTGTGATCCTCGGCGCGCTCACGATGTATCGCGCCACCGGCAGCGACCGGTACCGGCAACAGATCGGCCGGCTGTGCGACGTCCTGCTCGATTTCGAGGTCCGCTACGATGACATGACGGGCACGCCGGCCGGCGGCTTCACCTACGGCATCTACAGTCAACGCCAGGCCTATGTTGACGGTCACAGCGCCTCGCTGCTGGCGCTGACGCAGGCGGCCCGCGTTATCGACGACCCGCGTTTTGCGGCGGCGGTCGATCGCGGCCTGGCGAGCTATTGTCTCGAAACCTGCCGCGTCCTTCTCGGCGATCGGCCCCTCAAGATCGACACGATCTCGACAATCATCATAGACGGCAACGGCACCCGGCACAGCGAGAATGCGTTCTGGAATTTCAATATCGGGATGGCGTTGCGGTTCTTCGCGGCACTGCGCAGTGCCGCCGATCCGGCATTGCAGGCCGTTGCCGCGCGCCACGCCGACCGCATGGAGCTGCTCGAAATGGTCATGCGCCGACAGATCGAGCACTCGATCATCGAGCGCGACGATTGCGTCGAGATCGGGGTGGCGGGTGGCGTGGGCGCGACCACGACCAATTCGGAAACCCAACCCTGGGTGGCGCTGGGTTTGTTCGGCCATCCTTGCGACTGAAGCCGCTCAGGGATGCGGCCGCGGCAGGTTCGGCATGCGCGTCAGCGCTTCGTCGAGGCTGGCGGCTGCGGCAGCCGACCGCCTATTCTCCCGGCGTCGCAGCACGAAGAGCGCACGGCGCGCCGGCGTACTCTGGAAAAAACCGGCGAGATGACGGTGAACGACGTGCTCGACCGCCTGATCGCGGACGAGGCCGTGCGCTTCGAACATCCGCGCCCACCAATTGACGCTTGCCCACACCAGATGGCCGTGTTCGGGCCAGCCCTTCTCGTCGCACGGCCAATGCCGCCAGAACGAGCTGTCGCCGAGCGACAGCCATTCATCGAGGTAGGGGCCGAAAACCGTACCGAACGCCGGGTCGTCGCCGTACATTGGCGAGTTTATGTAGATAAAGCCGTCCTCGGCCACCAGCGAGACGATCTTTTCGATATACCGGCCCAGCTCCAACGGGCTGATGTGCTCCAGAACGTCCATGCACAGGATTGCGTCGAAGCGGCGGTCGATGTCGAGGTCGAGAAGGCCGCCGAACAGCATCGCCTCGCGAACATTCGGGTAGGCGAAGGCGAAGGCGGTATGGCTGACCTCGGCGCCGGCGACGGCGATCCCGGCCTCCGCCAAGAGGCTCAGCACGGGGCCGGTGAAACACCCCAGCTCGAAGCAGCTGCGCGCTCCGATCCCGCGGACGATCGCGGCGGTGACCTCCTTGTCCAGGTCGATGACCGGCGACCACACGCCGAGAGCGTCGTAATACCGATGGCGCTCGATCAGCATCGTCATGCGGCTGACATCGGCATCGCTGCCGGCGATGTAAACCGTCAACGGCGATCCGCCGATTGTCTCCCGGCGGTACATCTCCGGCATTTCCCGGGTCAGGTCCGGCAATTCGACGGCGGGGACCGTGGCCTCGAGCGTCCGCGAGCGGAACTCCGGCGAGCTGATGAAGCTTCGGATGACGTGCTCGAGCACCTGTCCCGAGCGCAGCTGGTTGACCTTGTCGCCCAACCCGGCAAGGTCAGGCTCTCTGCCGAGAATGCCGCGATAGAGGGCCGTTGCCACCAGTTCCGGCGACAGTGATCCGCGCTCGGCAAGACGGGTCCGCGCTGTCCGCAGCACGGTCCCGACCGCTTTTGGCCATTTCTGCCAATCGGCCGAAGGCAATTGTTTACCCATCTCGCTCCACTGAACCGCTGTGCGCGCAGGGGCAGGCGCGCATCAGTTCAGCTTATCCGTTCGGTCCCCCGTAACGACGGGGCAGTTATCACTCCCGCGCCTCGGCTGCAACCAGCGAGCGTTCACGACGGGTCCGCCAACGATGTCGCACTCTTCGGCAACTCAACGTTAGGCTGATGCGCGCGGGCCGAAATCGCGGGCGCGCGGTCGTCTCGGCCGCCCCTGTCGCTCCACCAAATCGCCGCCATCCGCACCGCCAGACCCTTAAACTTTATAAACAGGCCAGCTAAGAACCGCTCCGAAAAGATGTTGAATCGGTGGAGTCGGTTGTGATTCGATATGTGGTGCGATCTGGTGATGGGCACCACATGTGGACAAAGGAACACCGCCTGGCGGCGAGGCGCAAGAGCCTGCGCTATCCGAGCGACCTGACGGAGGAGGAGTGGCAGCGGGTGGCGCCGCTGATCCCGCCGGCCAAGCGCGGCGGGCGGCCGCGCTCGGTCAATGTGCGCGAGGTATCGAACGGCATCTTCTACGTGCTGTTGACCGGCTGCCAATGGGAGGCGCTGCCGAAGGATTTGCCGCCGAAAGGCACGGTCTACGACTATCTCGACCTGTGGCGGCGGGACGGCACGCTGGAGCGCATCCATCACACCCTCTATGTCGCCTGCCGCGAAGAGGCCGGGCGGGAAGCCAGCCCAACGGCGGCGATCATCGACAGCCAGAGCGCCCGGGCGGCGCAAAAAGGGGGGCCTCGATCGACCCGCAGGGTGGAGCCTGCCCTCGGGCGCGGCAACGCCGCGACCCGTGGGACGCGGGCAAGAAAGTCACCGGGCGCAAGCGCCATATCATGGTCGATACGCTCGGCCTGATGGTTGGCGTCACGGTGCATGCCGCCGATGTGCAGGACCGCGACGGCGCCGCGGCGTTGCTGCGCCACACCCGCCGCCGCCAGCCGTTCATCGAGGTGATCTTTGCCGATGCCGGCTACCAGGGACCGATCATGACCGAGCGGGTGGCCACGAGCGGAAGATGGCGTCTGGAGATCGTCAAACGCAACGATGTCCCGCGCTTCGAGGTCGTGCCCAAGCGCTGGATTGTCGAACGCACCTTGGCCTGGATCAGCCATTTCCGCCGCCTCGCCCGCGATTTCGAACGCTACGCCCGTTCGGTCGTCGCCTTCCTTCGCCTCGCCATGATCCGAATTATGCCGCGTCGCCTAACCCGTTCCGCTTAGATTCCAACTTTCCGGAGCGGTTCTAACTGGCGACCTTGCGCAGCTTGTCGAGGCCCTGGGCCAGGTCGGCGATCAGGTCTTGCGGGTCTTCGAGGCCGATGTGGAGGCGGATGGCGGGGCCGGTGGGGTCCCATTGGGTCGCGGTGCGGCTGCGCTCGGGGTACATCGGCTGGATGAGGCTCTCGTAGCCGCCCCAGCTGGCGCCGATGCCGAACAGGTCGAGCGCGTCGATCATCGCGAAGACGGCCTCCTTCGGCGCCGGCTTGAGTACGACGCCGAAGAGGCCGCTGGCGCCGAGAAAGTCGCGCTTCCAGATCGCGTGGCCGGGGTCTTCCGGCAATGCCGGGTAGAGCACGCGCGCGACTTCGGGCCGGGTTTGCAGCCAGCGCGCGACCTGGAGCGCGTTCTTCTGATGGCGTTCCAGCCGCGCGCTCAAGGTGCGCATGCCGCGCAGCGCGAAATAGACGTCGTCGGGGCCGGCGCAATGGCCGATCTGGGCGGCCGCCGAGCGCACCGGCAGAAACATCTCCTCGGTGGTGAGGACGGCGCCGAGCATCGCGTCGGAATGGCCGACAATGTATTTGGTCGCGGCGTGGATCGACACGTCGACCCCGTGCTCGAACGAGCGGAACAGGTAGGGCGAGGCCCAGGTGTTGTCCATCAGCACCTTGGCGCCGTGGCGGTGGGCGACCGCGGCGATCGCCGGGATGTCCTGGACCTCGAAGGTGAGCGACCCCGGTGACTCGCAATAGACGACTTTGGTGTTGGGCCGGATCAGCCGGGCGATGCCCTCGCCGATCAGCGGGTCGTAATAGGTCGTCTCGACGCCGCAGCGGGCGAGGATGCCGTTGCAGAAATTACGCGCCGGGCCGTAGGCGGAATCGACCATCAGCACGTGGTCGCCGGCGCCGAGCAGCGCCTGGAGCGGGACGGTGACCGCGGCCAGCCCCGACGACATCAGCATGCCGCGGTAGCCGCCCTCGATCCTGGCCAGGAGCTCTTCGAGGGGGAACGTCCCCGGGGTGCCGTGCAGCCCGTAGCGCACGCCGGTGAAGGGCGGGGCGGCGCGCCTGGCCTCCCACTCGGCGGTGTTTTTCGAGAGGATCGTCGAGGCGTGATAGACGGGCGGGTTGACGACGCCGTGATTGGCCTCGGGGTTGCGCCCGACATGGGTCAGGAGCGTGTCCTTGCGGTAGTTGCGCGGACGATCGTCGTTTTTCATGGGCGGGGGGCTTTCGCTTTCGTGAGGGGCCGCCTGGCCGGGTGCGAGGCATTATTGCAGCGGGGCCCACGCCTGCGCCAGGATTGCGTCGCTCCGCAGCGCGATGCGCTTACAATGAGGAGAGGCCCATGCGGCTCGGCGATTTCAGCGTCCTCAGCTTCGACTGCTACGGCACGCTGATCGATTGGGAGAGCGGGATCTGGGCGGCGCTGCAGCCGCTGCTGGCGAAAGCGGCGGGCATGCCCCCGCGCGAGGCGACGCTCGCGGCCTTCGCCCGGCATGAAAGCGCGCAGCAGGCCGAGACCCCGGGCTTGCGCTATTCCGATCTGCTCGCCCGGGTCCACGGCCGCCTCGCCGCGGAGTGGGGGATCGCGCCTGACGAGGCTGCCGGGCGCGCCTTCGGCGCCTCGGTCGGCGACTGGCCGGCTTTTGCCGATTCGGCGCAGGCTCTCGCCTATCTGCAGGGCTTCTACCGGCTCGTCATCCTGTCGAATGTCGACCGCGCCAGCTTTGCCCGCAGCAATGCGCGGCTCGGCGTCACGTTCGACGCGATCTATACCGCCGAGGACATCGGCTCCTACAAGCCCGATCCGCGCAATTTCCGCCATATGCTCGACCGCCTGGCCGATTACGGGCATCGCCCGGACGCGATCCTGCACGTCGCGCAGAGCCTGTTTCACGATCACGGGCCGGCCAAAGGGTGCGGCCTCGCTTCGGCCTGGATCGACCGGCGGCAGGGCAGCGAAGGGTGGGGCGCGACGCCGCCCCCCGAGGCCGGGGCGCATTACGATTTCCGCTTCGCCAGCCTCGCCGAACTGGAAGCGGCGCACCGCACCGAGCGCGGCGGCATCTGACGATGACAGGCGGTGCGACGTTGTGATCCCCGAGGAGGACAGGGACGGTGCGGCGGCGCGCTTCGCATCGCGCGTCGGCTGGCAACAACTGCTGCTCGCCGTCGGCCCGGGCCTTGTGGTGATGCTGGCCGACACCGAGGCGGGCAGCGTCGTGACCGCCGCGCAGAGCGGCGCGGAATGGGGCTATCGGCTGGTGCTGCCGCAATTCCTGCTGATCCCGCCGCTGTTCATGGCGCAGGAGCTGGCCGCGCGGCTCGGCCTGACCACCCGGCAGGGCCTGGCCGAGCTGGTGCTTCGGCGCTCCGGCCGGCTCCCCGCGTTCCTGCTGCTGGCGACCCTGGTTGTCAGTTGCGTCGGAACATTGGTGACGGAGTTGAGCGGGCTTGCCGGGGTCGGGCAGCTGTTCGGCGTGCCGGTCTGGCAATCGAGCGCGGTTGCGGCGGCCGGCCTCCTGGCGATCGTCTGGACCGGCAGCTACCGCTCGGTCGAGCTCATCGCGATCATCGTCGGCCTATGCGAGCTGGCCTTTGTGGCGCTCGCCTGGCTGGCGCGGCCGGTGGCCGCCGAAATGGCGGCGCAGGCGTTCGAGGTGCCGTTCGCGGATCACGGCTACCTCTATCTGCTGGCGGCGAATCTCGGCACCTGCGTCATTCCCTGGGCGCCTTTCTACCAGCAGTCGGCAAGCATCGACAAAGGACTGACCCGCGCCAACCTGGCCGCAATGCGGGTCGAGACGCTGTTCGGCGCGATATTGTGCCAGACCGTCACGGCTGCGGTGGTCGTGGCCGCGGCGGCCGCATTCGGCCACGGCGCAACGGCCGGGCAGGCGCTCGGCAAGGTCGGCGACATCGCTGCGGCCTTCACCGCCGCGGTCGGGCCGATCGCCGGCCGCACGGTATTCGCGCTCGGGGTGTCCAGCGGCGCACTGGTGGCCGCCATCGTCGTTTGCCTTACCGCCGCATGGGCGTTCGGCGAGGTGCTCGGGCGGCGCCACTCGTTCAGCGAGAGTCCGGCACGGGCACCTTGGTTCTACAGCGCCTTCACCGTGGTGCTGGTGGGGGGTGCCGCGCTGGTCGGCTCCGGGGTGAACCTGGTGCAGGCTGTCGGTCGCGGCGGGCGTGCTGAACGCGGTCCTGTTGCCGATCGTGCTCGGGTTCCTCTATCGCATGGCCCGCCGCGAACTGCCGCCGGATGTCCGTCTGCACGGCGTCTACGCAGCTTCGGTCGCCGCCGTGCTGGCGCTGACCGCCGCTTTGGGGGTCTATGCCGGCATCGTCGGCTCGCTATGAAGGCTGGAATGCCCGCTCCGTGCGAAGGCTCCCCGCCCTACAGGGGGTGCTCGCTAGCGGCCGCCGCGTCCGGGCGTGGTCGCGGTCTCGGCCTGCTCGGCAAACCGCACATGCGCCGCGATATAGGCGTCGGCATGGCTCGCTAATGCCTCGGCGCAGTCGATGTAGAAATGGTCGGCGCCCGGGATCTTGCGGAAATCGATCTTGATGTCGCGCTGGTGCGACAGCTTGTGGACAAGCTTCTGCACCGCCTCCGGCGGGACCAGGCTGTCCTGGTCGCCTTGCAGGATCAGCCCGGAAGACGGACACGGCGCGAGAAAGGTGAAATCGTACTGGTTGGCCGGCGGCGACACCGAGATGAACGAATCGATCTCCGGCCGCCGCATCAACAGCTGCATGCCGATCCAGGCGCCGAAGGAATATCCGGCGACCCAGCAGGACGCAGCGTTCGGATTGTAGCCTTGCAGCCAGTCGAGGGCCGCCGCGGCATCGGCAAGCTCGCCCTCGCCGCGGTCGAAGCTGCCCTGGCTGCGGCCGACCCCGCGAAAGTTGAAGCGCAGGGTCGAAAACCCCCGCCGAACAAAGGTCTGATAGAGGGTGTAGACCACCTTGTTGTTCATCGTTCCGCCATGCAGCGGGTGCGGATGCAGCACCACCGCCATCGGCGCCGTGCCGCCGCGGGCATGGTGATAGCGCCCCTCGATCCGCCCTTCCGGGCCGTTGATGACGATTTCAGGCATGGCAGATCCGGTTCAAATCCGCTAAAATGAGTCAGGTATCGCGAGCAAGTGCATCCAATACCCGATCGATCTTGGAATGCGCATACTTGATCCCGTTAGTGGGACAATTATATGCTCATGCCGGTGTCCGCGAATGCGGCAGCGCGCAAGCGATGCCCGATCGCGGCCTCGACGATAACATAGTGACGGCGATGCTCTTCGAAAACCTGCGCGATGAGATTGATGCGACGCTGGCCCGCGACCCCGCCGCCCGCTCGCGCCTTGAAGTCGTGCTGTGCTACCCCGGGTTTCAGGCATTGCTCACCTACCGCCTCGCGCATTGGCTGTGGCAGCGGGGGTGGCATCTCTGCGGGCGCTTCGTCTCGCATGTCGGGCGGGTGCTGACCGGGATCGAGATCCATCCCGGCGCCCGCATCGGCAGGCGCCTCTTCATCGACCACGGCATGGGTGTGGTGATCGGCGAAACCGCCGAGATCGGCAATGATTGCACGCTCTATCACGGGGTGACCCTGGGCGGCACCCGCCCGACGCGCGAGCAGGGCGGTCAGAAGCGCCACCCGACGATCGGCAACGACGTCATCGTCGGCTCGGGGGCGCAGGTGTTGGGGCCCTTCCGGGTCGGTGACGGCGCCCGCATCGGCGCCGCCGCGCTGGTGCTGAAGGAAGTGCCGGACGGCGCCACGATGGTCGGTAACCCGGCCCGGCAGGTCGGCCGGCGCGCCATGCCGGGCGAGGCGCCTCCGGCGTTCGAGCCCTATGGCGTCACCGGCGAGATTCCCGATCCGATCGCGCGCGCGCTCAACGCGCTGCTCGACGAGGTTTCAACATTGCGGACGCGCCTCGGCGAACTCGAACGCGCCCGCGAACCGGCGGCGGGCGACGACAGCGCGGCGTCCTCCGCCGATCCCGTCCGGCGGCGCGCCCTGAGGGCCCAGCCGTGAGGCTCAGCGCCAAGGGCCGCTACGCGGTCATGGCGATGGTCGATCTCGCCCGGCACGGCAACGGCAACCCGGTCTCGCTCGCCGAGATCGCCGTGCGGCAGGAGATCTCGCTTTCGTATCTGGAGCAGCTCTTTGCCAAGCTGCGGCGCGGCGGGCTGGTCCGCAGCGTGCGCGGTCCGGGTGGCGGCTATCTGTTGGCGCACGGCCGCGAGGAGACGCGGATCGTCGACATCATCGTCGCGGTCGACGAGCCGATGCATGCGGTGCGCTGCACCCCCGGCGCCGCGATCGGTTGCCGCGGCGACCGCAGCCGATGCCTGACCCACGATCTGTGGGAGGAGCTGAGCAACCAGATCCATCTTTATCTGAGCTCGGTGTCGCTCGGCGATGTCTGCGACAAGCGCGTGCTCGGCACCAGCGGCCTCGCCCAGCGCGAGAGCTATCGCGCCGCGAACGCGCGGTGACCGGTTCACCGGCCATGACCCGGCGCGAGACTTATCTTGATTGGAACGCGACCGCGCCGCTGCGGCCGGAGGCCGTGGCGGCGATTGCCGCGGCCCTCCGGCGCTGCGGCAACCCGTCGTCGGTGCATCGCTGGGGCCGGGCCGCGCGGCAGAGCGTCGAGCATGCCCGCGAGGCGGTGGCAGCGCTGATCGGCGCCGCACCCGAGGGGGTCGTCTTCGTCAGCGGCGGCACGGAGGCCAATCATCTCGCGCTGCTCGGCACCGGGCGGGAGCGAATCCTCGTCTCCGCGGTCGAGCACAGCTCGGTATTGCAGGCGGTTCCCACCGCCGAACGCATCGCAGTTGACGGCAACGGGATCGTCGATCTGGCCCGGCTGGCAGAGCAGCTCGCCGCCGACCCGTTTCCGGCAATCGTTTCGGTCATGCTCGCCAACAACGAGACCGGCATCATCCAGCCGATCGCAGATATCGCCGAAATCGCGCATGCGCGAGGCGCCCTGGTCCATTGCGACGCGGTGCAGGCGGCGGGAAAGATGCCGCTTGCGGCAGGCGTGGTCGGCGCTGATTTCGTCAGCCTCTCGGCGCACAAGCTCGGCGGTCCGCCGGGGATCGGCGCGCTGGTGGTGGCGGGCACTGCGGAACCGACCCCGATGATCCGCGGCGGCGGCCAGGAACACGGCCGCCGCGCCGGCAGCGAGAACCTGCCGGGCATCGCCGGCTTCGCGGCGGCGGCCGCGGCCGCGGCGGCAGGCATCGCCGATTACCAGCGGGTCCGGCAGACTGCGCGACGGACTCGAAGCGGCGGCGATGGCGGCTGTCCCGGACGCCGTGGCGATCGGCGCCGAGATGCCGCGCCTGCCCAACACGACTTCCCTATCATTACCCGGGGTGGCGGCGGAAACCCAGGTGATCGCGCTCGATCTCGACGGCGTGATGGTCAGCGCCGGCGCGGCGTGCTCCTCGGGCAAGGTCGGCCCGAGCCATGTGCTGGCAGCGATGGGCGTTGCGCCAGAGATCGCCGCCGGTACGATCCGCGTGAGCCTCGGCTGGACGACGACCGAGGCCGATATCGCGCATTTCCTCGATGCCTGGACGGCGCTGCACCGGCGGCTGTCGCGCAGGGCGGCATGACCAAGCGCTCCGTGGCGGCGCGTCGATCGGAGGATGACGGAAGGCGCCGAGACCCCCACATAGGATTGCCCTATACAAGATTGACTGGACAGTCGATCACGGCGATATCAGAGACCGGGAGAATGGGAACCATGGCGCTGAAGCAGGCTTTGATCGTGACGGATGCGGCGGCCGAGCGGATCCAGGCCCTGCTGGCCGGGCGCGGCAAACCGTCATTGGGCGTTCGCGTCGGGGTGCGTGCCCGCGGCTGCTCCGGTCTCAGCTACACGCTCGAATACGCCGACGAACAGGGAAAATTCGACGAAATCGTCGAGGACAAGGGCGTGACCATTCTGGTCGACCCCAAGGCCGTCATGTTCATCATCGGCACCGAGATGGATTATGTCGAGGAGCAGCTGCAATCGGGCTTCGTCTTCCGCAATCCAAACGAGAAGGGCCGCTGCGGCTGCGGCGAGATTTTTCACGTTTGAGACCCCTTCTCGCCCGGGCTTGCGGTTCAGCCGCAGGTTCGGCAGTTCGGTTGCGAGAGATTTTTACCGGGGAAAACCGAACCCCGTAGCCGGGCTTGGCCCGGCCACCCACGTCTTTTTGAGCCGGCACCCGATTGAAGACGTGGATGGCCAGGCCAAGCCCGGCCAAGGGATCTCACCAGATTGGGAACAAAGCGCGTGAAACTGTTTCAGATCGAGGAGCCCGACGGCTCAACCGTCGATCCTGACGCGCCGGGCGTCGCGATCGGCATCGATGCGAGCGGCGCGCGAGCCGAAGTGGCGGTGGCGGTCGGCGGCAATGCGGCGTTGCTCGCCGATCGCGAGGGCTTCGCACTCGACCTCGCGGTGCCGTCGCCGACGGCGTCGCTCGACGAGTGGCAGGGCCTGTTCGAGGGAGCGCGGCTGCGCGCCGAGCGCGCCCTCGCCCAACCGGTGACGCACGCCGTTGTGGCCCTGGCATCCGCGCCTGACGCAGCCCTTGCCGCGCGGCTGCAAGCCGCCGGCGAGGCGGCGGGGTTGGCACTGTTGCGCCTGGTCGCGCGAGACAACAGCGCCGCCGCCGCTTCGCCGGCGCTGGCCGCCGCGATCCTCGCCGAAGACCTCGCGCCCAGGGATGACCTCGCGCCCAGGCCCGGGCCCTCCGAGGCTGGTCGCCGGAATGCCGAGGCTGATTTTTATCGAACGCGATGGCATGCGGCGCGAGGTCGAGGCGCCGCTCGGCCTCTCGGTGCTCGAGATCGCCCACAGGAACCGCATCGACATCGAAGGCGCCTGCGAAGGCTCGCTCGCCTGCTCGACGTGCCATGTGATCGTCGATCCGGAGTGGTACGAGCTGTCTGAAGGAGGCGAGCGAGGACGAGGAGGACATGCTCGACCTCGCTTTCGGCCTGACCGCGACCTCGCGGCTGGGCTGCCAGATCATCATGACCGAAGAACTCGACGGGCTCACCGTGCGCCTGCCGGCGAGCACCCGCAACATGCTGCTCGGCTGAGCCAGTTGCCCATGCGCCGCGCGTTAACGGCGGACCCTCCAGGTCGGACAGCCACTTTGCGTCCTTCGAGACGGCCGCTTCGCGGCCTCCTCAGGATGACGGTCATCCGGTAATGCCACACACAAATCCCCGTCATCCTGAGGAGCGACCGAAGGGAGCGTCTCGAAGGACGCGAGGCGCTTGCGCCGAAATGACGGTTGGGGGCTGAGTGATGACCGGTGATCTGTTTCGGCGTCTCGCCGCCGCCGCCGGCGCAACCTGGCCCGCCTATACGCGGCATGATTTCGTGCTGCTTCTGGCCCGCGGCGATTTGCCGGAAGCGGCGTTCCGCCGCTATCTGGTGCAGGATTATCTGTTTCTCTTACATTTCGCCCGCGCCTGGGGGCTCGCCATCTACAAATCGGAGACGCTCGCCGACATGCGCCGGGCGCACGCGCTGGTCGCCGCGACCTTGGATGTCGAGATCGGGCTGCACATCGAATACTGCCGCGGCTGGGGCCTCGCGGAGACGGCGATGGCAGAGCAGCCGGAAGCCCTGGAGACCATCGCCTACACCCGCTTCGTGCTCGACCGCGGGCTGGCGGGCGACCGGCTCGACCTCGAAGTTGCACTGGCGCCGTGCATTGTCGGCTACGCCGAGATCGCCGCCGAGCGCACGGCCGACCCGGCGACACGGCACGACGGCAACCCCTATCGCGAATGGCTCGACATGTATGCCGGCGCCGAGTACCAGAGCCTCGCCCGTGATGCCGCGGCGGCGCTCGACGATCATTTTACGCGTCGCGGCGGCGAGGGACGCTTTGCGGCGCTGGCAGCCTCTTTTGCCACCGCCGCCCGGCTCGAAGCCGATTTCTGGCAGATGGGCCTTGCGTGCCCGCTCGCTGACATCGATCTCGCCGGCAACCCGGCCGACCACCGCGATCGTCGTCGCGATGTCGGGCGGGGTCGATTCGTCGGTGACTGCGGCCCTGCTCGTGGGCGCAGGGTTCGATGTCGTGGGCATCACGTTGCAGCTCTACGACCACGGCGCGGCGACCGGTAGGAAAGGCGCCTGCTGCGCCGGGCAGGATGTGCGCGATGCGGCGCTTGTCGCCGAGCGCCTCGGCATCGCGCATTACGTGCTCGATTACGAGGCGCGGTTTCGCGAGTCGGTGATCGAGGATTTCGCCGAAAGCTATCGCCGCGGCGAGACGCCGATGCCGTGCATCCGCTGCAACGAGCGGATCAAGTTCCGCGACCTGCTGCTGACCGCGCGCGACCTCGGCGCCAGCGCGCTGGCGACCGGCCATTATGCCCGGCGCGTGCTCGGGCCCGACGGCGCCGAATTGCACCGCGCCCGCGACGGCGCGCGCGACCAGAGCTATTTTCTCTACCGCACGACCCGGGCCGAACTCGATTTCCTGCGGTTTCCGCTCGGCGCCCTGGCCAAGGACGAGACCCGGGCATTGGCGCGCGATTTCGCATTGCCGGTCGCCGAAAAGCCGGACAGCCAGGACATCTGCTTTGTGCCGCAGGGCTCCTACGCCGAGATGGTGACGCGGCTGCGGCCCGAAGCGGGCGAGCCCGGCGACGTCGTCGATCAGCGCGGGCATGTGCTCGGGCAGCACAACGGGATCGCCCATTTCACCGTCGGCCAGCGCAAGGGGCTCGGCCTCAGCGCCGCCGGGCCGCTTTATGTGCTGCACATCGAGGCCGCGACCCGGCGCATCGTGATCGGTCCCAAAAGCGCCCTCGGCGAGACGCGCATCCGGCTCGCCGAGCTGAACTGGCTCGGTGCCCCGCTCGCCGCCGGCAGCCACGTGCCGGTCGCCGCCAAGCTGCGCTCGGCGCAGCTGCCGGTGCCGGCGACGCTCTATCCCGGTGACGGCGGCCTGGGGGAAGCTGGGGGCGAAGCGGAGCTTGTCCTCGACGCGCCGGCCGGCGCGGTCGCGCCGGGCCAGGCGGCTGTCCTCTACGATGGCGAGCGCGTGCTGGGCGGCGGCTGGATCCGGCGCCGCGCGGCCGTCGCGGCATGACCCCCAAGCTTGACCCTGGCTGGGCGATCTCCTATATGCGGGGCCCGACGACGTTCCCTGGGGCGGGGTAGCTCAGCTGGTTAGAGCAGGGGAATCATAATCCCAAGGTCGGGGGTTCAAGTCCCTCTCCCGCTACCACCTTTCGAAAGAGTTGAAAGCTCGAAAGGGCCGGTGGCGCCGGCCATTTTTCGCATCTTTGGCCGGAGGGAGACAGCGGATCGCGCCGATTTTCTCTCGGGCTGATCAGCCAACGTATCGGGCTGCGTCGGCCGACCGTGTCATGAGCAACTCGATTAGCTCCAGGAATTCCGCGACGGCTATGGGCTTGGCCAAAAAGCCGTCGCACCCGCTCGCGCGGACCTCCTCGTCGTCGCCGCTCACCCCATAGACCGTCGTGACAATGACCGGGATGTCGCGGGTGTCGTCATCCGCCTTGAGGGTGTGCGTGACGCCCAGCCCCGACATGCCATGCAATTGCACGTCCATAATGATCAGGTCTGGGTGTTCCTGGTGCGCCAAATCAAGGCACCGTGAACCCTCCGTCGCTTGCAGCACGTGATGGCCTTGCGCGCCGATTATCGCGCTGAACAGCTTCATGGTCAGCGGATTGTCCTCAACGATCAGGACGTATTTTCTAGCGGTCGCCGCGTCTGCCGCGGGTATCGTGGAGGAATCTTGCGGATGTTCCATCTGCTCGCCCCTCTGTCATCCAGCGATCGATTATTTGACGATACGATTAAGAATCTCTTACCGTCAACTATAATATAAAATAATCACTCTGCGCTTGAGCAACAATCGATGAGATCATCAGCAACTTTTGGCTAAAATTCTTGGTAAATCTTTCGCCATCGCGCCCTGAGTGGCAGAGGTTTGCATCGCCGCCATGGCGGACCGGGACAAGGCTCGACGCCCTCGCCGGCGCCGGGTTGGCGTTGCGCGCGTTTATCGCGCTGTCTCACTGAGCGGGTGCGGCCGATGGGCATGCGCACCGCGGCGGCCAGGATGCGAATTGGGACCGGTTTGACCTGGATCAAAGCTATCCCCTTCTCTCGAATCGAAGCTTTGGTCCCCTTTGCAGGCGGGGTGAGGCTGTGCAGCAGGTCGACGCCAACCTCTTTATATTTTTTTTATGCGCCGACGCCGGGTTCGGTCTCGATCGTTAACGCGGCGAGGACCTATTTCTAGCGCGACGCAGGCCGAGGCCGTGCCAAGGGTGCTGCTCGCCCCACGACGACGCGATCGTTCGGGCGCACCCCGCAACAGAGCTTCACGCCCATCGCCATTTTGTTTGATGCATGCGCCCATGCCGATCTGGCCCGGGCCGCCGACCGGTTGGAGGTCGCAAATGTCTGACGTGATCATGCTTGCACTCGGCTGCGGCTTCTTTGCCGTCGCGGTCTTCTACGTGCTGGCCTGCGAGAAAATGTGAGGCGGAGATGCTGTTCGATTACATCCTCGGCTCGATCGCGAGCCTCGCAATCATTGTCTATCTCGTCTTCGCATTGATCAACCCTGAGCGCTTCTGAGCGCTTTGAGGAGCTTGTCATGACTTTCAACGGATGGGTCCAGATCGCGCTGTTTAGCGCGATCGTGATCCTGATCACCCGGCCCTTGGGCGGCTACATGACGCGGGTCTTTGCCGGCGAGTGGACCCTTCTGTCGCCGGTGCTGCGGCCCTTGGAGCGCGCTGTCTATTGGTGCTGCGGCGTCAACGAGAACGAGGAGCAGCATTGGCTGACCTACGCGGTCGCGATGCTGTTCTTCAGCCTCGCCGGTTTCGTCAGCCTCTACGCGCTGCAGCGGCTGCAATGGTATCTGCCGTTCAACCCGCAGGGCCAGACCGCGGTCGAGCAGAGCCTCGCCTTCAATACGTCGGTCAGCTTCGTCACGAACACGAACTGGCAGGCCTATGGCGGCGAGACGACGATGGGTTATCTCGTGCAGATGGCCGGGCTGACGGTGCACAACTTCGTCTCGGCCGCGACCGGCATCGCGATGGCGTTGGCGCTGATCCGCGGCTTCGTGCGGCATGAAGCCAGGTCGGTCGGCAATTTCTGGGTCGATCTGACCCGCTGCACCTTATACATCCTGCTGCCGATCTCGATCGTCGTGGCGCTGGTGCTGGTCTGGCAGGGGGTGCCGCAGAACCTCGGCGGTTATGTCGAGGCGACGACGCTCGAAGGGGCGAAGCAGGTCATCGCGCAAGGCCCGGTCGCCTCGCAGGAGATCATCAAGGAATTCGGCACCAACGGCGGCGGGTTCTTCAACGCCAACTCGGCGCACCCCTACGAAAACCCGAACGCGATCACCAACCTGATCGAGCTGGTGCTGATCTTCGCGATTGGCGCCGGGCTGACCAACGTGCTCGGGCGCATGGTCAAGGACGAGCGCCAGGGCTGGGCCATCTTTGCCGCGATGGGCGTTTTGTTCCTCGCCGGGGTGGCGGTCTGTTACGGATCGGAAGCGCAGGCCAATCCCTTCCTCGCTCAATTCGACGTCAACTCGGCGCACACCGCCCTGCAATCCGGCGGCAACATGGAAGGCAAGGAGGTGCGGTTCGCGCCGGCGCTTTCGGCGTTGTGGGCGACGGTGACAACCGACACCTCGTGCGGCGCCGTCAACTCGATGCACGACAGCTACCTGCCGTTGGGCGGCATGATACCGCTGATCAACATGCAGCTTGGCGAAGTCATCTTCGGCGGCGTCGGCTCCGGGCTCTACGGCATCCTCGGCTTCGCGATCGTCGCGATGTTCGTCGCCGGGCTGATGGTCGGGCGCACCCCGGAATATCTCGGGAAGAAGCTCGAGGCGAAGGAAGTCAAGATGACGATCCTGGCGCTGCTCAGCCTGCCGCTGTCGATCTTGGGGTGGACCGCGCTGGCGACGCTATTGCCGCAGGCCCTCGCCGGCATCGCCAATGGCGGGCCGCACGGCTTCTCAGAGATCCTCTATGCCTACACCGAGGGCACCGGCAACAACGGCAGCGCTTTCGCCGGCATCAGCGCCAATACCTGGTTCTACAATTTGACGATCGCGGGGGCGATGTTGATGGGCCGCTTCATCTTCGTCGTGCCGATGCTCGCCGTCGCCGGGTCGCTGGCGCAGAAAAAGCTGCTCGCCCGCTCGGCCGGTACGTTCCCGACGCACAGCCCGCAATTCGTCGGGCTCCTGGTCGGGGTCATCCTGATCATCGGCGGCCTGACCTATTTCCCCGCCATCTCGCTGGGCCCGGTGACCGAACAGGTCGCAATGGACCACGGCCATCTCTACCCCGGACCGTAAGCGGCACCATTTGCTGAGGGATAATAAAATGACCGACGTATCGTCCCTGCTCAGTGCCCCCGAGAGCGCGTCGATCAAGCGCCACGTGCGGCCGCTGGCGATCTTCGACCGCTCGCTGATCGTGCCGGCGATCTGGGCCTCGTTCCGAAAGCTCGACCCGCGCACGCTGGTCAAGAACCCGGTCATGTTTTGCGTCGAGATCGTCTCGGTGCTGACCACGATCTTCTTCATCCGCGACCTGGTGACGGGCGGCAGCGCCGTGGTCGGCATGAACCCGCTGTTTTCCGGCCAAATCACGGCGTGGCTGTGGTTCACCGTGCTGTTCGCCAACTTCGCCGAGGCGGTCGCGGAAGGGCGCGGCAAGGCGCAGGCCGACGCGCTGCGCCGTACCCGCGCCGAGACCCGCGCGAAGCGCCTGGACCGCGCCCAATCGACCGAGTTCACGATGATCGACGCGGCCGCGCTGAAAGCGGGCGATTTCGTGCTGGTCGAAGCCGGCGACCTGATCCCGAGCGACGGCGAGGTCGTCGAGGGCGTCGCCTCGGTCGACGAATCGGCGATCACCGGCGAATCGGCGCCGGTCATCCGCGAAAGCGGCGGCGACCGCTCGGCCGTCACCGGCGGCACCCGCGTCACCTCCGACTGGCTCAAGGTCCGCATTACCGCGGCGCAGGGTTCGACCTTTCTCGACCGCATGATTGCGCTGGTCGAAGGCGCCGTGCGGCAGAAGACGCCGAACGAGATCGCGCTGAACATCCTGTTGGCGGGCATGACGCTGATCTTCGTGTTCGCGACCGTGACAATCCCGAGCTTTGCCGCCTACGCCAAGGGCTCGGTCGCAGTCGTCGTGCTGATCGCGCTGTTCGTGTGCCTGATCCCGACGACGATCGGTGCCCTATTATCGGCGATCGGCATCGCCGGCATGGACCGCCTCGTGCGCTTCAACGTGCTGGCGATGTCGGGCCGCGCGGTCGAGGCGGCGGGCGATGTCGACACGTTGCTGCTCGACAAGACCGGCACGATCACGCTCGGCAATCGCCAGGCGACTGAGTTCCTGCCCCTGCCTGGGGTGCAGGAGCGCGACCTCGCCGATGCGGCGCAACTCGCCTCGCTGTCCGACGAGACGCCGGAGGGCCGCTCGATCGTCGTGCTGGCGAAAGAGAAATACGGCATCCGCGGCCGCGACATGGCGCCGCTCAACGCGCGCTTCGTGCCGTTCAGCGCGCAGACCCGGATGAGCGGCGTTGATCTCGACGGCACCGCGATCCGCAAGGGTGCGGTCGATGCCATCCTCGCCCATGTCCAGGGCGGCCCCACCAGCGGGCCGGTTGGGCTGAGCACGGCGGGCGGAGGGGGCGCGACCCTGACGACCGCTTCGGTCTCGGCGAGCGCGCGCGAGTTGACCCAGATCGCCGACCGCATCGCGCAGCAGGGCGGAACGCCGCTCGCGGTCACCAAGGACGGCCAATTGCTCGGCGTCATCCATCTGAAGGACATCGTCAAGGGCGGCATCCGCGAACGCTTCGCCGAGTTGCGGCAGATGGGCATCCGCACCGTCATGATCACCGGCGACAACCCGCTGACCGCGGCGGCGATTGCCGCCGAAGCCGGGGTCGACGATTTCCTCGCCCAGGCGACACCGGAGGACAAGCTGAAGCTGATCCGCAACGAGCAGGCGGGCGGCAAGCTGGTGGCGATGTGCGGCGACGGCACCAATGACGCGCCGGCCCTGGCGCAAGCCGATGTCGGCGTGGCGATGAACACCGGAACGATGGCGGCGCGCGAGGCCGGCAACATGGTCGATCTCGACAGCGATCCCACCAAGCTCTTGGAGATCGTCGGCATCGGCAAGCAATTGCTGATGACCCGCGGCGCGCTGACCACGTTCTCGATCGCCAATGATGTCGCGAAATACTTCGCGATCATCCCGGCGATGTTCGCCGCCTTTTACCCGCAGCTGGCAGTGCTCAACGTGATGGGGCTGAAGAACCCGCAGAGCGCGATCCTGGCGGCGATCATCTTCAACGCGCTGATCATCATCGCGCTGATCCCGCTCGCATTGCGCGGCGTCAAATACCGCCCGACCGGCGCCGCCAGCGTGCTGCGCCGCAACCTGCTGATCTACGGCATCGGCGGCCTCATCGTACCGTTCATCGGCATCAAGCTGATCGATATGGCGGTGACGGCCATCGGCCTCGCATGAATCTGAGGATCTTTTGCAATGCTGAAGCAAATCCGCCCCGCCATCATGATGATCATCGTCATGACGGTGCTCACCGGCCTCGCCTATCCGCTCGGCATGACCGGCATCGCCCAGCTGGTCTTTCCGCACCAGGCCAACGGCAGCCTGATCGAGAAGGACGGCAAGGTCATCGGCTCCGAGCTGATCGGGCAGAACTTCACCTCCGACAAATACTTCCACGGCCGGCCGTCGGCCACCACCGAGCCGGACCCGAAGGACTCGACAAAGACGATCTCGGTGCCGTACGCGGCCGACAATTCGGCCGGCTCGAACCTGGGGCCGACCGCGCAACCGCTGATCGACCGCGTCAAGGCCGACGCCGCCGCGCTGCACAAGGAGAACCCGTCGGCGCCGGTGCCGGTCGATCTGGTCACCACTTCGGCGAGCGGCCTCGACCCCGACATCACCCCCGCAGCCGCCGAGTTCCAGGTGCCGCGCGTCGCCAAGGCCCGCGGCCTGCCGGAAGCTCGGGTCCGCCAGTTGGTCGGGGCCCATGTCGACGGCCGCTTCCTCGGCATCATCGGGGAACCGCATGTCAACGTGCTGAAGCTCAACCTTGCGCTCGATGCGTTGAAATGAGCTAGATTGCCGGCGTGGCGGAACGCGAAGCCAGACCATCACCGGAGGCGTTGCTCGACGCAGCCAATCAGGAGGGCCGCGGTCGGCTCAAGATATTTCTCGGCGCCGCACCGGGCGTCGGCAAAACCTACGAAATGCTGTTGTCGGCGCAGGCCAAGCGGCGCGAGGGCGTCGATGTGGTCGTCGGGGTCGTCGAGACGCACGGACGCCGCGAGACCGAGTCTTTGCTCGACGGGCTGGCGGCTATTCCGCGGCGCGAGGTCGAATACAAGGGTCACCGCCTGACCGAGATGGATCTCGACGCGATCCTGAAGCGCCGGCCGCAGCTCGTGCTGATCGACGAACTGGCCCACAGCAACGCGCCCGGCAGTCGCCATCCCAAACGCTACCTCGATGTCGAGGAATTGATCGCCGCCGGCATCAACGTCTTCACGACGCTGAACATCCAGCACGTCAACAGCCTCAACGACGTGATCGCCCGGATCACCCGCATCCGCGTGCGCGAGACCGTGCCCGACAGCATCCTCGATCAGGCTGACGATATCGAGGTCGTCGATATCGCGCCCGACGATTTGATCCAGCGCCTGCGCGAAGGCAAGGTCTATGTGCCGCAACAGGCCGAGCGCGCCGTCCGGCATTTCTTCTCGTCCGGCAATCTGACCGCGCTGCGCGAGTTGGCATTGCGGCGCACCGCCCAGCGTGTCGACGAGCAATTGCTCTCGCATATGCAAGCGCATGCAATTGCCGGCCCGTGGCCCGCCGGCGATCGGGTGCTGGTCTGCGTCAGCGAGGCGATCAACACCTCGGCGCTCATTCGCTATGCCCGGCGCGTCGCCGACCGCCTGCGCGTGCCGTGGACCGCGATCTATGTCGAAACGGCGCGCACCGAGCGCCTCACCGACCCCGAGCGCGACCGCGTTGCCGATTTCCTCCGGCTCGCCGAGCGGCTTGGCGCCGCGACCATCACGATCCCCGGCCGCAGCGTCGCCGACGAGGTCATCGCCTATGCCGAGGCGAACAACATCACGCAGATCGTCATCGGCAAATCCGACCGGTCGCGGTGGTTTGAGATAGTGCACGGCTCGGTCGTGCACGAGCTGGTGCGCAAGACCGGGCCGATCAGCGTGCACGTCATTTCGGCGGAGGAGAGTGAGCCGGTCCCGCCAAAATCGGTAGCGACGCGCCGGCACGCTGAACCTTTCGACGCTCTTGCTTACGCCGGCAGCGCGGGCACGGTCGCGGTGGCGCTTGGGTTGGGCTCGTTGATCGAGCGGTTCGTCGGTTTGCAGAGCGTTTCGCTCGTATTCCTGATGGCAGTCCTCGCCAGCGCCATCGCCTGGGGGCTATGGCCGGCGCTGTTCGCCTGCCTGTTGAGCGTCCTCGTCTTCAACTTCTTTTTCATCCCGCCGCTCTACACCTTCTCGATCGGGGACCCCGAGAACGCCGTCGCCTTGTTCTTCTTCGCTCTGGTGGCGGTCGTGGTCAGCAACCTGACAGCGGCGACGCGCCGCCAGATCGTATCGGCCCGCGCTCGCGCCAAGACGACGGCGGAACTCTATGCCTTCAGCCGCAAGCTCGCCGCCATCGGCACGCTCGACGATTTGCTATGGGCGACCGCCTACCAGGTGTCGGCGATGCTCAACGTCCGCACCGTCCTTCTCTTGCCGGCCAAGGAAGGAAGCAGCCTCGATCTTGCCTGCGGCTACCCGCCCGAGGATCAAATCGATGAGGCGGATATGGCCGCCGCCCGCTGGAGCTGGGAGCACAATCGCGCGGCCGGCCGCGGCGCCGACACGCTGCCCGGCGGCAAATGGCTGTTTTTGCCGCTGCGCACCGGGAGCGGGCCGATCGGCGTCATTGGCATCGACCGCGACACGCCGGGTCCGCTATTGACCCCGGACGAGCGCCGCCTGCTCGATGCGCTCGCGGGTCAGGCAGCGGTTGCCATCGAGCGGATCTCGCTGGCGCGCGGGTTGGCCGAGGCCCGCGTGCTGGCGGAAACCGAGCGGCTGCGCGGCGCTCTGTTGACCTCGATCTCGCATGATTTGCGAACGCCGCTCGCCTCGATCCTCGGCACGGTGTCGAGCCTGCGCACCTACGCCGACAGGTATGATGCGGAGCAACGCGAGGAGCTGCTCGCCACATTGCAAGACGAGGCCGAACGCCTCAACCGCTTCGTCAGCAATCTCCTCGACATGACCCGCCTGGAATCCGGCGCGATCGAGTTGAAGCTGGATCTGGTGGATATTACCGAGATCGTCGGTGCGGCGCTGGAACGCGCCGGCAGCGTGCTGGCCCGGCACCGGGTCGAAGTCATGATTGCCTCCGATCTGCCGATGCTGCGCCTCGATGCGATCCTGTTCGAGCAGGTCTTGTTCAACCTGCTCGACAATGCCGCCAAATACGCGCCGCCTGGCAGCCGTATCGATGTCCGCGCGCGCCGCGACGGCGATGTCGTTGCGCTCGAGGTGGCGGATGAGGGGCCGGGCATTCCGCCCGGCGACCTCGAACGCGTTTTCGACAAATTCTACCGCGCGCAGGCCCAGGATCGCCGCCGCGCCGGCACCGGGCTGGGGCTGGCCATCTGCCGCGGCTTCGTCGAGGCGCAAGGCGGGCGCATCGACGCCCAGAACCGCCGCGACCGCTCCGGCGCAGTTTTGACAATCCGCATCCCGGTGCCGGAGGCGGCCGAGATTCCCGAGCGGGTCGCCGCTCATGGCTAATGCCTATACGGTGCTCGTCGTCGATGACGAGCCGCCGATCCGCCGGTTTCTGCGCACCAGCCTCGGCGCGGTCGGGCACCGCGTCGTCACGGCGGAGAATGCCGCCGAGGCGCTCGCGATGCTGGCTGCCGAGAAACCCGATGTGATCATCCTCGATCTCGGCCTGCCGGACCGCGGCGGCCTCGACGTGATCACTGAGATTCGCAAGCATTCGCCGGTGCCGATCATCGTCCTGTCGGCGCGCAGCGACGAGCGCTCCAAGGTCGAAGCGCTCGACCTCGGGGCCGACGACTACATCGGCAAGCCGTTCGGCATGGCCGAACTGATGGCTCGGTTGCGCGCCGCGTTGCGTCATGCCTTTCAGGTGCAGGGCGAATACCCGGTGTTCGCCTCGGGCGATTTGGTGGTCGATCTGGTGCGCCGCCAGGTGACCCGCGCAGGCCGCGAGGTCAAGCTCTCGCCCAAGGAGTTCGAGCTGTTGCGCCACCTCGTGACCCATGCCGGCAAGGTGCTGACCCACCGCCATTTGTTGCGCGAGGTTTGGGGGCCGGCCCAGGCCGACGAGGTCCAGTATCTTCGGGTGTTCATTCGCGGCCTCAGGCAAAAGCTCGAACCCGACCCGACGCGTCCGACCCATATCCTGACCGAGCTCGGGGTCGGCTATCGCCTGCAATTGCCGCCCGAGCAGCGCGCCTGACCGGCCAATGCCGCGGTGCCTCGCCGGGCCCGATCAGTGCATTTGCCTGATCACGTCCAATACCTTCAGCAAAGCCGGTCCGAGGATGATCAGGAAGATGCTCGGCAGGATGAACAGGATCATCGGAATGGTCAGCAGGACCGGCATCCGGTTGGTCTGCTCCTCGAGCCTCATCAAGGCATCGTTGCGCAGCTCCGCGGCGACGACGCGCAATGCCTGGGCAATCGGGGTCCCGTATCGCAGGGTTTGCGTCAACGTGGTGACCACGGACTGAACGCTCGGCAGGTTGACCCGCTCGGCCAATCTGCGAAGGGCTTCATCGCGGCTGGGCAGGATCTTCAGATCCGCGCTGGTCAGCGCCAGCTCGTCGGCTACCGCGGGCTGCGAGCGCCGAAGCTCGTCGACGATGCGGCTGATCCCATCCTCTAACGACATTCCGGATTCGACCGAGATCACCAGGAGCTCGATTGCATCGGGAAGGCCGCGGGCAACGGTGCGCCTGCGGTACAAAGCAAGCCGCTCCGCGACCAGGTGAGGGATGGACCAGCCGAGCGCCGCGCCCAGCGCTCCCAGCCCGGCCAGACTTGGTATCGCGCGTACGCCGACATAGCGGTTACCGAGCAGCACCAGCGCGCTCGCCAGAATACCGCCGACCAACAGCCGCAGCAGCAAGAACAGCTGCGGCGCGCGGTCCGCCGAAATGTGCAACGCTTCGAGCCCCCGGGCGAATTCGAGTTCGTCGCCGCGCAACATCGTGGTCGTGAGGCGGCTCGGCGCGCCGGAAGGGCGGGCGCCGCGCTCGCCGCTCGCCCGGGTCGAGGCCCGGCGGCCAACAGAGAAAAGCTGGACGCGAACACGATTTTTTAGCCGCTCTCGCGTCGTATCGAGCTCGAAGGAATAGAAGCACAGGCCGGCGACGATAAAGGTCACTGCGGCGAGCCCGATCAGGAATTCCGTGGATGACATGATATCGTCCCTCGCGATGGTCAGGTCCTCAGGCTGTTGCGGATCATCGCGCGCATCGTGAACCCCGCGAGGAACAGGCCGAGGACCGCCGCGCCGAGAATGACGTTGCCACGCGGGTCGGAGAAGAGCGGGTCCAGATAAGTGGGGGCCGCCACCAGCAGCGCCGCCGTTACAAACACCGGGATGGCGCCCAGCACGATGGCCGATATCCTGACTTCGGCCGTTGCCGCGCGGGCCTTCATTCGCACCGCCCGGCGCTTGCGGATGATCTCGCCGAGCGTTTCCAGCGTCTCCGCCAAATTGCCGCCGGTCGCCTGCTGAAGGGCTACCGCCACGGCGAAAAAGCGGAAGTCGGGGTTGCCGACCTTCTCACTGGTCGTCGCCATCGCCTTATCGAGCGGCACGCCGATCTCGGTCTGATCGGCGACCGCGGCGAACACCGTGTTGAGCGGAGGATTCGCCTCTTGCCCAACGGTTCGTATCGCGTTCGCGATCGGCAACCCCGCCCGGACGATGCGCACCACCATGTCGATGGCATCGGGCAGCTCCTCGGCGAACTGGGCGTCAGAGCGGCGGCGCTGCATGGCGAGGATGATCCGGGGAAGCAGAAAAAAGGCGACGACGGCGCCAATTGCCCGGAAATAGCCGGGCAGATAAACCGCAACTCGGCCAAGCAGCCAGACGGAGACGGCAGCAGAAATCCCCAACGCCAGCAGATAGAGAGGGTTGGCAGACACCCCCCAGCTCCGTCGCATGCGAAAGGCGAACAGCGAGCGCAGTCCGTCAGAAGCGCGCGCCCGCCAGAGCGGCGCCTGCCCGGGCCCGCCGCGCGACGCCTTGCGCAAGGGTACGCGCGTGATCAGGCCGACGCGACGATCGAGGGCGCGCTCGCTCGCGCGGGCGCTCAGCGCAAGCGCCAAGAAGCCGATGACGCCCGCAAGGAAGAGCAGGATGCCGAGCGACGACGCCATCTCAGGCCTCCGCGCCTTTGGGGGTGATCGCTTTCATGAAGGCCGATGCGAGCCCGTAATATTCCAGCCGGGGCAGGAAGCGGGGCCGGGTGCCGGTGGCTTCAAACCTGCCGGTCAGCGTCCCGTCGGGGTTCTCGCGCTCGTATTTGAAGCCGAACAAACTGCCCAGGATGATGACGTCCTGTTCCATGCCGACGACCTCGCACAGTTCGGTGACGCGGCGGGTGCCGTCGCGCATGCGCTCGATCTGCACGATCAGATCGAGGGCGCTGACCATCTGGCCGCGGATTGCTTGGCTCGGCAGGCTGAGGTTGGCCATCATCACCATGTTCTCGACCCGCGCCAGCGCATCGCGGGCGGAGTTGGCGTGGATCGTCGACATCGATCCGTTATGGCCGGTGTTCATTGCCTGCATCATGTCGAAGGCCTCGACGCCGCGGACCTCTCCGACGATGATCCGGTCGGGCCGCATCCGCAGCGCGTTGCGCACAAGATCGCGCAGCGTGATCTGGCCTCTGCCCTCGACATTGGCCGGCCGCGATTTAAGCGGGACGACATGCGGTTGCTGGAGTTGCAGTTCAGCGGTGTCTTCGATCGTGACGACGCGCTCTCCCGCGTCGATCAGGCTCGACATGGCATTGAGCAGCGTCGTCTTGCCCGACCCGGTACCGCCGGAGATCAGAATGTTGAGCCGGCAATGCGCGGCGATCTCCAGCGCCCGGGACAGTTCCGGCGATACGCTTTTGAAAGCGACGAGCTTGGAAAAATCGAGAAAGCTGCGGGTGAACTTGCGGATCGAAATGCACGGTCCCTTGAGGCTGAGAGGGGGGATGACGACATTGACCCGGCTGCCGTCGGCCAGGCGCGCATCGAGCATCGGGCTCGATTCGTCAACCCGGCGCCCGATCGAAGAAGCAATCCGCTGCGCCACGTGGAGGACGTGCAGGTTGTTGCGAAAACGCAGATCGGTCAGGACAAGCTTGCCGCGCCGTTCGACATAGATCTGGCGAGGGCCGTTCACCAGGACGTCGGAGATGGTCTCGTCGTTCAGCAGCGACTCGAGCGGGCCAAGCCCGATCATGTCATCGACCATCGCCGCAGCGAGCATCTGCTGCTCTTGGTGATTCAGCAGCAGCCGGCGCTGATCGGCGATCTCGGCGACCAGTTGCTCGACGCGGGCGCTCAGCTCCGGGCGGGCCATGCGCACCGCCAAGGCGGGCTCGATCCGGGCGAGGATCTGATCGTAAATCAGGTCGGCCGGTTTGGGCTGAGGTCCCGGCACGACGGTCCTCGCCGGACTGGCCGCCGGCGTTGAACGCGGCGGTGCCGGCGCCGGCCAGGTTCGCGTCACCGCGCGGCAGGGGTCGCATGCCCATCAGCCGAAGATCCGTTTCCAGAGGGGCCGGTCCTCCTCGGCGGTGGCGCCCGACAGCAGCAGCGACAACGCCGCCATCCCTTCGTGGATGGTGCTGCGCTCCTGAACGACCTTCGTCCCGAGCGCCCCCGCGCTCATAATCTCGCGGTCCCAGGCGATCGAGACATCCGGCGGCGGGATGACCCGCAGCATCTCCGGCTCCGGCAGCGTGCCGGCGGCATTTTGTTTGTTCAGCACATGCATCAGCGTGCGTTCGGGCGTGTTGGCACCGAGAAACTCGCGCCAGCGCGCAACCTCCCGGGTCCCGGCTATGCTGCCGTCGCTGACCAAGAGCAAGGTGGAGGGCATGTGCAGCAGGGCCGGCAGCGAAAGCGCGATTTCGCGCGGCAAGTCGATCAGCACATAGCG
Organism: uncultured Alphaproteobacteria bacterium; assembly: GCA_963789255.1. GTDB lineage: Bacteria > Pseudomonadota > Alphaproteobacteria > ATCC43930 > CGMCC-115725 > DATARH01. Next base: position 2,188,518 of record CAWBJW010000002.1, read on the forward strand.
AAAGTGAGCGAGGACCTTTTGCAGCAGCTGCCGGATCGCATCCTCGTTGAGCGCCACCTTGTCGGACAGCGGCTCCAGCCCGGCAAGCAGACCAAGACGGCTGGTCACGGGCATTACACCGCGTTCGAGAAACAGCTCATCGATCCGCTTGGGATCGTCGAGCGCCTCGCGCAAGGCGTGGCTCGGCTGTGCGTCGAGCTGCAAGGCCGCATCGCCGGTATGCAGATCGAGGTCGAGCAGCAATACCCCGCGCTGCCGGGCCTCGGCAAAGTACCAGGCGAGGTTGGTGGCGATCGTGGTGACGCCGACACCGCCGCGCGCGCCAAGCAGGAACACCAGCCTGCCGCTGCGCGACGGCTGCAACCTTCGGGTGCCGCTGCTGATATCGACGAGCACGCGACTGATCAGGCTGCTGATCAAAGGCTTATAGAAATACTCGGCGACGCCGGCCGCCCTGAGGTCCCGATACAAGACGATGTCGTTGCGTTCGCCGATGACGACGACTTCGGTTTCCGGATCGCAGATTTCGGCCAGCCGGTTGATGTGCGGCAATGGATCGCCGATCCCGCTGATATCGACGATCAGGAAACGCGGCCAGCCGCTCCGCGGGAGCTCGATCGACCGCGACGTTGATGCTGCCGTGAACGACGTGACCGTCGATAAAGCCGAGATCGGCAAAGCAGCGGCGGACCACGCCTTCGGAATCGGCATCGAGGAGGTAGGCCGCCGCCGTCTGCGCCGATGCGCCCGCTGGCGGGGTGCTCTCGCCCGGGATATCGGGGTCCCCTGCGGAAAAATCGATCAGCTTGGATTGAGACTCCATAGCGAGATGACCTCGATGAGCGGATTGCACCAGCGGGAGCGCCCGTCTGACTGGCAAGGCGCTGTAAAAAGGTGCGATTTACGCGCATCGTTCTATGATTTACATCAACAACGAGAAAATTTCTCTCCGTGACAGTCGTCGGGGCGATGCCTCGGCAGCCCAGGCGGGAAAGCACGCTCTCGCGGTCAGGGTCGGCGAACAGCGGGGCAGAGCCGGAATAAAAAAAAGTTGGAATTTAGCGAAAATCCACCGTGCGCGCATCGCCCTCAATCGCTCCGATTACCGCGATCGCCTTCGCCCGGAACAAGCAGCGAAACGATGCCGACGGCCTTGCCGTCCTGCACGATGGGCAGGTGACGACAGCGCAGATCCTGCATCAAGCGCACCACCTGTTTTGCGGTGTGCTGTGGGGTAATGGTGTCGGGATTGTTGGTCATGACCTCGGCCAGCGTCGTTGTAACCGGCTCCTTTGCTTCAGCCAGAACCCGGCAGAGGGCATCGCGTTCGGTGAAGATGCCGACCAGCTTGGCATCGCCTTCTACCACCAGCGCGGCGCTGACGTTGCGGTTACGCATCTGCCGTGCCGCCAGCGCCACCGTCGTGCTTGGCGAGAGCATCAGCGGATCAAATTGGCGCAAGATATCAGCCTCGGTGTGTTCGTTCTTGAGCCGCTCCGGCGGCGGGGTGCCGATTGCGTGCATGAGTTCCCTCCTTATTCGAAGCTGAACCTGTCCTGCCGGAACAGCGCAGTGCAGGCCTCGACCGCCGCCGGGTCGTAGAGCCTGCCCTTGCCCTGCTCGATTTCTGCCAGCGCCGCCTCGATGCCGAGCGCCGCCCGGTAGGGCCGGTGCGACATCATCGCCTCGACCACGTCGGCGACGGCGAGGATCCTGGCCTCGGGGAGGATCGCGTCACCGGCAAGGCCCTGCGGATAGCCCGAGCCGTCGAGCCGCTCATGGTGCTGCCGCACCATCTCGGCGATCGGCCACGGGAAATCGACGCCCTTGACGATGTCGTAACCCGATTGGGCATGCTGCTGGATCAGCTGGAACTCGAGCTTGGAGAGCTTGCCGGGCTTGTTGAGGATCTCGGACGGGATGTCGATCTTGCCGACATCATGGATGACGCCGGCCAGATAGAGCCCCTGGATCTGCGCCTCCGGCAATGCCAGATCGCGGGCCATCGCGACGGCGAGCCGGGCGACGCGCTGCTGATGGCCGGCGGTGTAGGGATCGCGCATCTCGACGGTGTTGGCGATTGCCCCGATCGTGGCCTCGAGGCTCGTGCGCCAGCGCCGGTTCAGCGCCTCGTGCGCGGTGTGCTCGCGCAGCCCGCGGATGCCGAAGGCGAGATCGTTGGCGAGCTCCTGCAGCAGCTTCATCTCGTCGGTATCGAAGGCGTCGGCCTCGCCGGCGTAGATAACGAGAACGTTGAAAACGCCGGTGTCGTCTCTCAGCGGGAATGCCGCAGTAGCGCGGATGCCGTATTTGGCGAATTGGTCGCGCCACAGCGTCATCGCCGGCTTTGTCTGCAGGTCGTCGCTGGTTTGCGTCTGCCCGCTGGTAAACGCGAGGCCACAGTTGCAGCCGCCTTCGAGCTCGCCTGCCCAGCTATGCTCCGGCGGTCCCTCGAAGAATTCGGCTCCAATGCCGGCCTGGGCTACCGGCTTTATGCTCTTGGCAGCGTCCTGTTGCGCGATGCCGATCCAGGCCATGCGGTAGCCGCCGGCCTCGACGATGACATGGCACATTCCCTGCAGCAGCTCCGGCTCGCTGGTGTTACGCACCAGCACCTCATTGCCGCGGCTCAATGTCCGCAGGGTGCGGTTGAGCCGGTTCAGCGCGCATTCGGCCTCCCGTTGCTCGGTGATGTCGACCATGCTCGCGCGCAGCAGCCGGGCGCCGGCCGAGGACAGCGGAACCAGCGTTACCTCGCACAGCCGCTCCTCGCCGGCGGCGTTCAGGACGCGGCGCTCGAAAATCAGTCCTTCGCCGGCAAGGGCGCGGTCGTTGTGCTCGGCGAAGGACTGCCCGACCGGCCGTCCGTCGGGCTGCTCCGGCGCGTAGAAATGCTGTGGCCCGTATTTGATGATTTCGTCGCGCTCGCAGCCGAACAGCCGCTCGGCCGCCTTGTTGGCGCTGATGAACCGGTCCTGATCGCGGTCGTAGAGCATGATCGCGTCGGGCGCGTTGTCGATCACGAGCCGGAACCGCTCTTCGCTGGCTCGCAGATCCTTCTCGGCCTGCTTGCGCTCGGTGATGTCTCGAAAGAACCAGACGCGGCCGGCGTACTGGCCGTCCGCTCGCATCATCGGCGCCGAGTACCGGTCGAGCACGCGGCCGTCCTTCAGCGCAAGCTCGTCGTAGCTTGATCCCCCGGTATGGTCGTAGAGGTAGCGCACCCGCGAAAGGAACGCGGCGCTGTCGGCCATCTGGGCTCCCACCCACGCCAATATCGGCTCGTTCCCTTTGTCGGCGAACAATTGGCCCGGTACGCCGAATATTTCTGCGAAGCGGCGGTTGACCGAAATGATATTGTTCGCCTGATCGACGACGAGGATGCCGTCGGGCGACAACTCGTGCTCGGCGGCAAGGATCACGGCAGTGGATGCCAGCTCACGCTGGGCCTTGTTGCTCTCGGTGACATCGAGGATGACGGCGAGCGATGCGGGCCGGCCGCCGAAAATCGACCGCGAGGCATTGACCAGGAGGTCGATCGTACGGCCGTCTCTTGTCTGCATGATCGACCGATGTTCGACGTGTTCGGCCTCACCGGAAATCTGCTGCCGCACCTGCTCGCGCACCGCCGCCTTCTCCGCATCGGGAATGATGTCGAGCAGCGGCCGCCCGACCAACTCGGCTGCTGCGTAACCGAGCAAGCCTGCGAAGAAGGGATTGATGTAGCCGATCGTGCCGTCTTCGCGAATAATGAAAATGCCGGCGACGTTCTGCTCGACGAGGCTGCGGAATTTCGCCTCGTCTTCGCGGATCGTGTCTTCCGCCCGCTTTCGCTCGGTGATGTCCAGATAGGTTCCCAGTACGCCCTCGATCTCCCCATTTGGACTGTGCAACGGTATCTTGTTCGTCAGAAGCGTGAGAGATTCCCCATTGGGGGACGTTCTGGGGTTCTTCGATGAGAAGCTTGGAACGGCCGCTCTCGATGACTTGGCGGTCATCGCTCCGATACAATTCGGCCTGGTCTCGCCACCCCATCTGGTAGTCGTCTTTCCCGACGACGTCCTCGGGATCGGCAAATCCGGCGTCGCGCGCGAATACGGTGTTACATCCCAGATAAACGAGATTCTTGTCCTTCCAGAAGACCCTCGCGGGTATCGTATTGAGGATCCCTTCGATGAGCTGCCGTGATTCGCGCACCGCCTTTTCTGCCAATTTGCGTTCGCGGATGCCTTGCTCGACCGCGATCGCCCGCTCCACTGCCGACGGCAGGCGCAGCAGATTGCCTTTGAGCACGTAGTCCTTGGCGCCGGCTTTCAGCAATTCGATGGCGGCTTCGTCGCCGAGAGTGCCGGTGACGATGACGACCGGGATTTCGGGATGGACATGCCGCACATATGCCAGCGCCTCGGCGCCGCTGAAACCCGGCAGCTTGCAATCGGCCAGCAGCACATCGGGCATGAAGGTTTCCAGCGCCGCGACGAAATCGGCCCGCCGGTTGACCCGCTTTGCGGTGAAATCGAGCCCTGCCTTGCGCAACTCGCGCAGCATCAGCTCCGCGTCAGCCGGTTCGTCCTCGAGAATGAGGATTTTCAGCGCGGGCGGGCGGGCGGTCTGGGCCGGCGCCGAGACGGTGCGGAGCGGGACCGGCCGGGGCTTGTCTTGCACCAGTGCGTCATCGGCACGGCGCAGGCCCGGGTCATCGGGGGGCATTGTGAATACCGCCGAGGTCTCGGCCGCGAGCGGCTAGTACGGCGGCTTGTTGACGAGGAGCCAGTAGAGTCCGAGCTTCATCACCGCATCGAAGAATTCCTGGAACTCGACCGGCTTGCTGACATAGCCGTTGGCGCCGAGGCTGTAACTGTCGATGACGTTGCGATCTTCCTTCGACGACGAGAGGACGACGACCGGGATGGCCTTCAGCCGTTCGTCGGCCCTGACCTGGCGCAATACCTCCAGCCCATCGACCTTGGGCAGCCGCAGGTCGAGCAGCACGAGCTTTGGCGGATGCGTCATGTCACGAGCGCTAAAGGCGCCCCGGGCAAACAGGAAATCGAGCGCCTCGGCGCCGTCCTTTACCCAAACGACAGCATTGGCGAATTTCTGTTTTTTCAATGTCCGGATGCACAGTTCCGCATCGGTCGGACTGTCCTCGACCAGGAGGACTTCGACCCGCCCATCTGTATCGCTCACGAGCCGGCTCCCATCGTCGGCAGGGTGAAATAAAACGTCGCGCCTCCGCCGATCTTGCCCTCGGCCCACACCCTGCCGCCATGCCGGTTGACGATCCGCTTGACGATCGCCAGGCCGATCCCGGTACCGGGAAACTCCGCGCCATGGAGCCGCTGGAACACGCCGAACAGCTTGTTGACGTATTGCATGTCGAAGCCGACGCCGTTGTCGCGAACGTAATAGACGGTCTCGCCGTCGCCGGCGCTGGCGCCCACCTCGATCCGGGCATCGGGCTTCGGAACGGTGAACTTGATCGCGTTGTCGAGCAGGTTCGCCCAGACGCGCTGCAGCATGGCCCGATCGCCATGCGCCTCCGGCAACGGTCCGATATCGATCGGCAGCGCGCGCCCCGCGACAACGGGAGCAAAGTCGTCGGCAAGGGTCTGGCGGACCAGCGCGGTCATAGCGACCGGCTCGGGCTTCATGTCCAGGCGGGCGGCGCGCGAGAAGGCCAGGATGTCGTCGATCAGCCGACTCATCCTGACGGTGCTGTCGCGCACCACGTTGAGCACGCGCCGGCCCTCCGGGTCGAGCTTGTCGGCGTAATCTTCGAGCAGAATGCGCGAGAAGCCGTCGATCGCGCGCAACGGCGCCCGCAAATCGTGCGACACCGAATAGGAGAAACCCTCGAGCTCCTTGTTGGTCGCGGCGAGTTGCCCGTTTGCCGCAACGAGATCGACGAGGTGCTCGGCGACGCTCTGTTGCGATGCTTCGAGGTCGCTGTGCAGCTCCTCCGCGGTGCGTCTGCGCCCGACGCAGGTGACATCCGCTGCGTTGACGCGCGACGCGACCCGCGCCTGGTCTTCGGCCATATCGTCAACTCCGTCTCGCTTGGCGAGGACGTTACGGCGCCAAAAGCACCTTTAAATTGACCTAAGTCAAGGAAGACCCGCTTTGAGGGAATATCCTCTCTCTTCGCGACCGGCGCACCTGCCGCTTCGCCGCCCCTGGGATGTCGGGCGGCGAAGCGCTCCGCCTCTTGGCGGCGGCTCGGGACGCGATCAGGCGACGGGTTCGCGGCGCGAGCGCGTCATGAACGACCCGACGAGTTCGAGAAACTCCGAGATCGCTATCGGCTTTGCCATGTAGGCGTCGCACCCGCTCGCGCGGATCGTCTCTTCGTCGCCGCGCAGCGCGTACGCGGTCGTCGCGATGATCGGGATCTCGCGGGTGCTTTCGTCCCCCTTGAGGCTCTGCATGACATCCAGCCCCGACATGCCGGGCAGCTGGATGTCCATGATGATCAGGTCCGGGTGTCGCCGGCGCGCCAGCTCGAGGCCGCGGGAACCGTCGCCGGCCTGCAGCACCTCGTAGCCTTCCGCGCCGATCATCGCGCTGAACAGCTTCATGTTGAGGGCATTGTCCTCAACGATGAGGACGCATTTGCGGACAGCCGCCTGGCTTGACGCGGGAACTTGCGGAGTTGCCATCTGCGTGACCCCTGTCGTCCGGCAAATCGATTCAAATCATATTCTAGCAGGGGATGCTTGGGAAAATATTAAGCTGCCGTCTTCAGCCGTCGTAGGTCACCATCGCGGTGAGCGGCACGCTGAGGCGCTGGCGGCCATTGAGAAACGCCAACTCGATGATGCACGCGGCGGCAGCGACCGTGCCGCCCCGTTGCTGCACCAGATCGATCGCCGCCTGCATCGTCCCGCCGGTCGCGATCAGATCATCGACCACGATGACGCGCTGACCGGGCGAGATCGCATCTTCCTGAATCTCGATCGTGTCCGTGCCGTATTCAAGATCATAGGAATACCGCACGGTCCTGCCCGGCAGCTTGCCTTGTTTGCGCACCATCGCAAAGCCGCAACCGATCGCGTAGGCCAGCGGCCCGGCGATGAGAAATCCGCGCAACTCGATGCCGACGAGAAGGTCGGGCCGGTGCGGGCGAATCGCCGCAGCGAGATGCTCCACGGTCGCCTGCCAGGCCGGCGGATGCGCGAGCAGCGTCGAAATGTCGTAGAACAAGATTCCGGGTTTCGGGAAATCCGGTATCGCGCGGATATGCTGCTTGACGTCCATCGCTCTCTCTTGCGGCCCGCTCGCACCTAGTCGTTGCGGGATAGCGGGTTTTCGCGTAGTTGGGAAGAGCCGAACCATCGTCTTGACGTTTACATAGACCACTGTTGACGAAACCATGGCGCCGCCCGCAACCATCGTCGCCTCGGAGGAGTCGGGCGCGCTGACCCTGCGCCCGCAAGGCCGCTGGCTGGTCACCGCCGCTACGGAACTCGATCGCCGGCTGCACGCGCTTAACCTGCCGACCGGCCGGCGGGTGACGCTCGATCTCGCCGGGATCGAACGGCTCGATACCGCCGGCGCCTGGCTCCTCTTGCGCACCGAGCATGCGCTCGCTGCCCGCGGCAACCGCGTGGCGCTCGAGAATGTGCGGGCGAGTTTTGCCCCCTTGCTCGAACAGCTCCGGGCGCGGGGCGCCGCGGAGCCGCTGCCGCATCCGATCCCGCCGCACCATACGCTGGTCGGTTTCGTGGCGCGGATCGGCGAGATCACGATCATGCTCGGCGGTCGGGTCTATTCGATGCTCGGCTTCGGCGGTCTTGTATCGGCCACCTTCGCCCAACTGTTGCGGCGCCCCAATCGCCTGCGGGTGACCGCGACGCTGGTGCAGATGGAGCAGACCGGGCTCAACGCCATGCCGATCGTCGGCCTCTTGTCGTTTTTGATCGGCGTCGTCATGGCCTATCAAGGGGCCGATCAATTGCGCCGGTTCGGCGCGGAGATCTATACGGTCAACCTGCTCGGCGTCTCTATCCTGCGCGAATTGGGCGTGCTGTTGTCCGCGATCATCATCGCCGGGCGGTCGGGCAGCGCCTTTACCGCCCAGATCGGAACGATGCAGGTCAACCAGGAGATCGACGCGATGCGCACACTGGGCCTCGAACCGGTCGAGGTCCTGGTTCTGCCGCGGGTGCTCGGCCTCGTCATAACGCTGCCGCTGCTCGTCTTCTATGCCGATGCGATGGGCCTCTTGGGCGGCTGCCTGATGACGTGGGCGACGCTCGGCATCTCGATCCCGCACTTTCTCGAACAGCTGCGCGGCGCCATCGGCGAATGGACCTTGTGGGTCGGCGTCATCAAGGCGCCGTTCTTTGCCTGGATCATCGCCATGGTCGGCTGTTACGAGGGATTCAATGTGAGCGGGAGCGCGGAAAGCGTGGGTCGTCTGACCACCCAGTCCGTGGTCGAATCGATCTTTGTCGTGATTGTCGCCGACGCGGCATTCTCGATCCTGTTTTCGATCCTGCGGATCTGACGATGGCGACAAGCCCAGGCGATATCGTGATTCGGGTACGCGGGCTGGTGAACCGGTTCGGCGCGCAGACGGTCCATGACGGCCTCGATCTCGATGTCCGGCGCGGCGAGGTGCTGGGCGTCGTCGGCGGCTCGGGGACCGGCAAGTCGGTGCTATTGCGCACCGTCATTGGCCTCAACCGGCCGGAAGCGGGCAGTATCGACGTCTTGGGCCACGATGTGTGGAATCTCGGCGAAGCCGAGGCGCACGCTCTGGAACAGCGCTGGGGCGTCCTGTTCCAGGATGGCGCGCTGTTCAGTTCGCTGACCGTGGCGCAAAACATCGAGGTGCCGCTGCGCGAGCATCTCGGGATGCCGGAGCCGCTGATGGACGAAATCGCCGCCTGCAAGGTCGCGATCGTCGGGCTTCCCGAGGCGACCGCCGACAAGTTTCCCTCGCAGCTTTCGGGCGGCATGCGCAAGCGCGCGGGTCTCGCGCGCGCGCTTGCCCTCGACCCGGAGATCCTCTTCCTCGACGAGCCGACCGCCGGGCTCGACCCGATCGCCGCCAACGATTTTGACCGGCTGATCGGCGATCTGAAGGCGAGCCTCGGCCTCACTGTGTTCCTGGTGACGCACGACCTCGATACCCTGTTCGCGATCTGCGACCGTGTCGCGGTGCTCGTCGACAAGAAGATAAGGATCGGCACATTGGCGCAGCTTCTGACCGACGATAATCCCTGGATCCATGCGTATTTCCACGGCCCGCGCGGCCGGGCGGCGCAGCCCGCCGCCGCGCGCTAGGCGGACGCGATGGAAACACGCGCCCACTATGTTGCCGTCGGCGCCTTTGTGCTGACGATGGTCGTCCTCGCCTTTGCCGCCGTGCTGTGGCTGGCGCGGGCCGGTTTGACGACGCAATATGCCGATTACGACATCTATTTCAAAGGGCCGGTAAGCGGGCTGAGCGTCGGCGCCACGGTCGACTATAGCGGCGTGCCGATCGGCAAGGTCTCCGATGTCCGCATCGATCCCGCCAATGTCGAGCAGATCCGGGTCACCGCCGAGATCGACAGCGGCACGGTCATCAAGGAGGATGCACGCGCCGCCGTCGAAACCAATATCCTCAGCGGCGTTTCATATATCCAGATCGTCGGCGGCACCCAGGACGTCACCGGTGCTGACGGCGAAAGCCGGCGAGCGCTATCCGGTCATCCGCTCGCATCGCTCGCGCCTCGCCAGCGTCACGGCGGAGGCACCGGAGCTCATCGCAAAGGCCTCCGACACGCTGGATCATTTGAACGAGCTGCTCAACGAGAAGAATCGCCAAGCCGTCACCGAGACCCTTGAGAATATCCGGCTGTTCAGCGGCGGGCTGGCCGCGCGGCGCCAGGAGCTCACCGACCTGATTGCCAATGCAAATTCGGCGGCCCACGCCCTGTCGACGCTGCTCGGCAATGTCGATCGCAGCTATTCCGGCCCTGACGGGCTCGGCAACCGGGCGGCGACGGCGATCACCGATTTCGACCGCCTCGCCAAGAACCTGTCCGATACCAACCGGCAGCTCCAGCAGGCGCTGCAGGATGTGCGGCCCGGCCTGCGCACCTTCAGTCAGCAGACCCTGGGCGATGTCGGGATCCTGGTCGGCCAGTCCCGGCAGCTGGTTTCCGGCTTGAACCGGGTGACAACCGAGATCGAGCGCGATCCGAGCCGGGTTCTGTTCGGCGACCGCCGCGAAGGATACCACCCGCGATGACCGCGCACCCGCTGCCCTCTCGGCATTTCATCATGGCGATCACGGCGATCATGGCGCTGGGCCCGCTGCTGGCCGGCTGCGGCGGGCTGCTGGCCGGGGCGCCCAATCGCCAGCTTTATCGGCTGAGCCCGACGCTCGCCTTCCCGGCCCGCCTGCCGCATGTAGCGGCGCAGCTCCTCGTCGCCACGCCAACCGCGCCCGGCGGGCTTGACACGGAACGAATCGCGTTGAGCCGGTCGCCGGTCTCGCTCGATTATTTTGCCGATGCGCAATGGCCCGACCGTGCGCCGTATCTTGTCCAGACCGCCCTGGTCGAAGGGTTCGAGAAGAGCGCGGCAATACCTGCGGTGGGACCGGACAATGGCGGCCTCCACGCGGATTTCGTGCTCGATACCGCGATCAGCCATTTCGAGGCGATCTACAATTCGCCTAATGGTCCGCCCCGAATCTCCGTCGCCCTCGATGCAAAGCTGGTCCGCATGCCGGAGCGCCGGATAGTGGCCCAGACCTCGGTCAGCCGGCAGCAAAGTGCGGCGACCAATTCGGTGCCCGACATCGTGGGCGCCTTCGATCGCGCGCTCGGCAGCGCGGTCGAGGACGTCGTGACCTGGACCGTTACCAATCCCGCCTTGTCGGAAAGGCGCAGATAGGTAATATCGCGGACACGTTTCGTTCACGAGGTGGGGGCGGCGGGCGGTGAATTGGCGGGAGCGCGAGGCTGCGGCGGCCCTGACGCTGCGCGAATGCCGCGCGGCGCTCGCCGCGCGCGGCAGCACCGTCATCCGCGAAGCGACCGGCGCGGGCGCCGGCGATAGCGTTGCCAATAGCGTGGCCGACATCGACGACTGGCAGCACTATCCCGAGGGCGAGGTTTACGACCCGGCCAGTCACGCCCAGTACTTCTACCACCGCCACCCCGGGCCGTCGCGGATATGCCCGGCAGAGCCGGCGGAGCACGGTCATTTCCATCTCTTTCTGCGCGGCGAGGGGATACCGGCCGGGATCACGCCGCAGCTGCTGCCGGAACTCGCGGTCGCCAATGCTCCGGTGCCGCGCCAGTCCGCGCCGCGAAAGCGCGGCGGCCGCGACGAAGTCTGCCATCTCGCGGCGGTCGCGGTCGACCGGCGCGGCGAACCGATCCGCCTGTTCACGACCAACCGCTGGGTCACCGGCGAGACCTGGTATCGCGCCGACGACGTTGTCCGGATGCTCGACCGCTTTGGCGTCCGAGGCGACCGCCCCTCGGCGCCGCTCAATCGTTGGATCAGCGCGCTCGTTTGCTTGTTTCAGCCTGAGATCGCCGCGCTGCTGCGCCGGCGCGACAAGGCGATCCTGGAACAGCGCTGGCGGCGGCGCGGCAATGTCCTCGAGGACCCGCGGCTCGAAATCACCTCAAGCCTCGATATCGATCTCGACGCCCGCCTTGCAATGGTCGAGGCCGGCGCGGGCGAAGCGGTGATCACGACGGACGCGCGGCGCCGCACGCGACTGCCGCCAATGGCCGAAGGCTGGGGAGCGTAAGCTGACGGAAACTGCCAAAGCAGCCGCGAACGACAATTGCACCCGATCTGGCGTTTTCTCACCGATTTCGGCGATACCGCAGTAACCGTGCCGCTCGCGGTGGCGATGGCGGGGTTCCTCCTCGCCGCGCGGCAGCCGCGCCTGGCGATCGGCTGGGGGTTGGTGATCGTTGGCTGCGCCGGCGCGATCGCGGGCCTAAAGATCGCGCTTGCCGTTTGCGGCAGTCACTCGCTTGGCGGCTCCCGCCTGATGAGCCCGAGCGGGCACACCGCGATGAGCATCGCGGTCTATGGCGGCTTTGCCGCGATCCTCGGCGCAAGCCTCAGGCGCCCGGCGGGCGCGGCGATGATTGCGGGCACCGCGGTCCTGGTCATCGCCATCGCGCTGTCGCGCGTGATCCTCGGCTACCATAGCCCGGTCGAAGTCGCGGCCGGGATCGCGGTCGGAACCTCGGCGCTTGCCATTATCGTCGCGATCGTCGCGCGGCATCGGCCGGGGCGGCTGCCCATCGGCTGGTTCGGAGCGGCTGCGCTCGTCGTCTTCGCGCTGTTTCACGGCACACGCTGGCCCGCCGAACAGGCGATCCACCACCTCGCCGGGTGGTTCGATACCCTGCGGCCGTGGTGCGGCTAAGCCGGCGCGCCTATGCCATTGCCGGCTCGGACACCTTGGCCTTGGCGAAGCCCGGCATCACCTCGGCGGCAAAGCGCTCGAGCTGCTCGAGGCAGACCGCCTTGGGCACGCCGACCGACAGGCTGACCGAGACGCGGTCGAGCCCGGGATAACGCTTTTCGAGTCCCTTCAGGTGCTCGATGAACTGCTCGGGCGTGCCGCACAACACGCCGCCGGCGGCGATTGCGTCTTCGATGCGCGGCAGCTTGGCGGTCGGCGCGCGCCTGGGATCGCGCATGACCTCAATCTGCGCCTCGCTCAAGGCGCGAACGAGGCGCAGTTCGCCGAACATCTTCATGTTCTCTTCGTAGTATTTGCCGGCCTCGCGGATCCCTTGTTCGCGGCTGTCGGCGAGATAGAAATGGAAGCCGAAGCACAGGCGCTCGCCCAGTTCGAGGTGCTTGCCGATCCTGGCATGCGCCTTTTGCCAGTCGAGCACGGTCTTGTGCATCGCCCCGCCTTCGGCCGAGCCGCCGCCGACCAGCCCCTGGATGCCGTGCCTGGCCATGAAGTCGAGCGCCCGCTCGCTGCCGCCTTGGATCGGCTGCCAGCATTCGACCGGCAGCCGCAATGGCCGCGGCACCACGGTCAGCTCGGTGAGGTCGTAGCCGCGATAGGGCACCCGCGCCGGGATCGTGTAGTTCTTGCCCTCGTGCGAGAACGAATCGTTGTTGAACGCCTTGAAGATAATGTCGACCTGCTCCTCGAACAATTCGCGGTTGGCGTTCTGGTCCATGAGCGGCGAGCCGAAGGTCTCGACCTCGCGGGTGTGATAGCCGCGCCCGACGCCGAAGGTGATGCGCCCGCCCGACAGGATGTCGGCCGTCGCATAATCCTCGGCGAGGCGTAAGGGGTGCCACATCGGGCAGATGTTGAAGCCACAGCCGATCCTGATATGCCGCGTCAGGTGCGCGAGGTGCAACGCCATCATCAGGACGTTGGGGATGCATTCGTAGCCCTCTCGCTGAAAATGGTGCTCGGCCATCCAGAACGTGTCGTAGCCCATCCGGTCCATCAGCGTTGCCATCGCCTGCGCCTTGTCGAAGACAGTGGCCAGATGCTCGTTCGGAAACCGGCGATCGTTCACCGGGACCCCGCCATAGCCGACATTGTCCATGTCGACGTGACCGGCAAACAGGCTGTCGAATTTGGTGATCATGGCCGAGGCCTCCGTGACGATGCGCAGGCGTCGCCGCGCGCTCGCACCATAGTGGACCCAGGGCGCCACACCGGTCAAACCGCGCCGTCGGCCCGGCCCGATCGCAGGCTCAGGCCAGACCTTCGCGCGAGTGCGCGCGAGCCGCACAAGAGATCACGAACAAGCCTTTGAGGTTCCTCAGTTCCGATCCCGGGAAACAGCAGGAGAACAGCCGCCCAACAGCGGCGGCAGGCCGGATCGACCACATTGCCAGCATCGGAAAGTCGGGCATTCAAAGCACCTCGCGGCGGAGCCGTCCCTTATATCTGTTCGCTATACGTTCTCGTCAAGCGGCGGGGACCGCCTCATTGCTAATTTATCGGACCCGCAACGGCCGCTCCGTTCGATGGACTGCGACGGCGGGTAATAACCAGCCAATGCGCGCGATATCCTCGCGCTACCGGAAGTTGGCGGCGCGCTGGTCGGTGGCGCAAGCCTGAAGGCCGCCAATTTCGAACCGATTTTCCGGGCAGTCGGACCGCGAGCGTGACCACGAGGAATACCGTAGCCGGGCGCGCCGGGTGTGTCGTTCATGACGATGGCGAGGAAACCCCCTGCGGATTGTTATCAGTTTGGCGGCCATACGGAAAAGCCCGCCACCAACAGGAGAGAGCCCTTATGACCGCATCCCGTTCTGACGCGCTGGTGCTGTTCGGTGTGACCGGCGATCTCGCCCACAAGATGATTTTCCCGGCTCTCTACGCCATGGTGAAACGAGGCGCCCTGACGGTTCCGGTCGTCGGTGTCGCCCTCCCGAAGTGGAGTGTGGAGGACCTGCACAAACGGGTGGCGGACAGCATAAAAGGGTCGGGCGGAATCGATGACCGGCGTGCGCTCGACCATCTCCTGTCCCTCTTCAGCTATGTGAACGGCGACTACAACGACCCGGACACGTTCACGGCGATAAGGCGGGCGCTGGATGGCGCGCGGCGCCCGGCGCACTACCTCGCCATCCCGCCCTCGCTGTTCGAGACGGCGATCAAGGGGCTCGGCGCCTCGAAGTTGGCCGAGCAGGCGCGCGTCATCGTCGAAAAGCCGTTCGGCCGCGACCTGGCCTCGGCCCGCAAGCTCAACCGCGTGGCCCAGGCGGTATTCCCGCAAGACGCGATCTTCCGGATCGACCACTTCCTCGGGAAGGAGGCGATCATGAATATCCTCTATTTCCGCTTCGCCAATTCTTTCCTGGAGCCGATCTGGAACCGCAACTACGTGGCCAGCGTGCAGGTCACCCTGTCCGAGGATTTCGGGGTCGAAGACCGCGGCGGGTTTTACGAAACCGCCGGCTGCCTGCGCGACGTGATCGAGAACCACCTCTTCCAGATCGTCGCGCTGCTGGCCATGGAGCCGCCCGCCGACCGGGATTTTGGCTCCGTCCACAACGAGAAAACCAAAGTCTTCCAAGCGATGCGCCCGCTGACGCCCGACGACCTGGTGCGCGGCCAGTACGCCGGCTACCGCCAGGAGCCTGAGGTGGCGAAGGACTCCAACGTCGAGACCTTCTGCGCCTTGCGGCTGTTCATCAACTCGTGGCGTTGGGAGGGGGTGCCGTGGTACCTGCGCTCCGGCAAATACCTGGCCGCGACGGCGACCGAGGTCGTAGTGGAACTGAAGCCGCCGCCGCAGCTTCTGTTCGCTGATTCGGCGCCGGCTTTCGGCCGACCCAACTATCTGCGCTTCGGGATCTCGCCCGTTTCCGCCATCGCCCTCGCCGCTCGCGTCAAGCGCGCCGGGAAGGAGTTCGTCGGCGATCAGCGAGAACTCTACCTGGTCGAAGAGCAGCCGGGCGAGGAGTTGCCCTACGAGCTGCTGTTGGGCGACGCGATGGCCGGCGACGGCGCGCTCTTCACCCGCGAGGACGCGGTTGAGGCGGCCTGGACGGTGGTCGATCCGGTCCTTAAGACACACCACGCGGTCAGCCCCTACCAGCGCGGCAGTTGGGGCCCGAAAGAGGCTGACGCAATCATCGCTGGAGGCGGCGGCGGTTGGCACACTCCCGGCCGCAACGAGGCATCCGGATCGTGATGTGTTCTCGGCCGATCAGGCTCGCGAATACCAGATGATGACGCAGGCGCCCAGACGGACAATTTTTCCGCCCGGTGACGGCGCCGGATCACACGGCGGCGGTCGGCGCCCTGATGGGGTGGATCGAGGAATACAGCGGGCGTGACGCATTGGCCGCGGTGGGGCACCGCGTCGTGCATGGCGGGCCGAAATACAGCCTGCCGCAGCAAGTCACCGCGGAAATGCTTGCCGAGTTGCACCGGTTCAGCGCATTCGATCCCGAGCATCTGCCGCTGGAGATCGAGTTGATCGAGGCATTGCGCAGGCGCCATCCGCGATTGCCTCAGATGGCGTGATGACAAGCAGCACGGGACGCCCGCGCGGTCGCCAATGATGAATTTCCTCGCGCCTGTCGCTACGCCTTGATCCCCTGCGGGACGGTCCGCTTCTTCCGGCCGGGGCGGACTCTTTTCGCGTCAACGTGCGGCGCCGGGACCTCGGGGTTGGGCCTGATGTGGCGAGCCGCCGCCACCGCCTCGATCGACGCGCGCATTTCAGGGTAGGCGCGCATCAGTTTGCGGAAATCCGCCTCCTCGAGCATCAGGAGCTGGCTATCGGTGACCGCCGTGACCGTCGCGGTCCGAGGTCCACGGTCGAGCAAACCCATTTCGCCGAAGAAGTCGCCGGCCTTCAGGCGTACGGTCGCCGGCAACAGCTCGACCTCGAGCTCGCCGGACAGGATGAAATACATGCAGTCGGCGGGGTCGCCCTGACGGACAACGTCGTAGAGCGGCGGCACATGGCGCGGCTTGAGCATCGTCGCGATCTCGACCATGCGCATCACGCCGATGCTGGCGAACAACGGCACCTGCGAGACCAGCTTGGCATTGACCACGAAATCCCGCCGCTTGATCTGCTCGATAAAGGCGCGCGCCATGATGCCGGCGGGCAGCGCGAACATGCACATGCCAAGCAGCGCGCACACGCCGCCAAACGCCTTGCCAAGGGCGGTGTGCGGCACGACGTCGCCGTAACCCACGGTGGTGAGCGTGATGATCGCCCACCACATCGACTGAACAACCGTGCCGAAGACCGCGGGCTGCGCGTTGCGCTCCAGCAGGTGCATGATGGTCGCCGAGGTAATCAGCAGGACCATGACGATCAGCAGCGCGCCGAGGAACGACCGGCGTTCCTCGTACAGGGCCGCAGCCAGCGATTGCATCGCCGGCGAGAAGCGCGTCAGCTTGAGCAGCCAGAACAATCGCAGCAACCGGAGATAGCGCAGGTCGAACGGCAGGCCGAAATAGAACGGCAGAATGGCGAAGAGGTCGATCAGGCCGGCGGGCGAGACAACGTAATGGAGGCGCGCCCGGAACGCGGACACGCCATGGAGTTCCTCGCTGTCAACCGCGACCCACAACCGGCACAGATACTCGACCGTGAACAAAGCGATCGAGACATCCATGAAGCCTTGCAGCCACGACTGCCATCGCGGGCCGATGGCAACCGCATCGTCGAACAGCGCGGCGCCGACGTTCGCGATGATCAACAAGATCAGCAAGGTCTCGACCGCGCGCCGCCGCGGCCCACCGCGGTTCGGCTTTCGAGGAGGTGGTAGCATTCGCGCCGCAACTTACGAGCGGTAAACATTGGCCATTCTGCCCCGATCTGCCGCCGATCCCCATTGATCTCCATCAACAGGCGGTTTCTTCGCCCTGGCCTCGCGGCTGATGGCGCGGCGCTCCGGTTGGACCTATTGCCGGATCGCGCCGGCCACCCGACATTATCAGGCCGCCAGTTATGGAGCCGGGGATTTCAGGATGTTTCACGGCGAGCGCGGGGTGCCCAGCGAAGCGGCCCGTCGGCTGACCGAGTGGCTGATCCGGGAGGGCCGTTTTCTCCCCGACAACAGCGTGCTGTTCACCGAATTCTGCGAGCGGGTGGCGGCCGCCGGCATCCCGCTCGATCGCGCGACGCTGCATCTGCGCGCGCTGCATCCGGAATACCGCGGCGTGGCGCGCATCTGGAAGCCGGGAGAGAAGCTGATCGAGCGCTTCATGGATCACGGCATCGAGAAGACTGCGAGCTATACCGAGAGCCCGGTGCGCGCGGTGGCCGAGGCGCGCGAGCGGCTCGCCTGGCGGCTCGACGGCGGCGGTCCGTTGCCGTTCCCGCTGCTCGATGAATTGCGCGAGGAGGGCTACACCCATTACGTCATCGCGCCCTTCATCTACGCCGAGGGGCTGGTCAACGCGATCTCGTGGGCGACCGCCCGGCCCGGCGGGTTTGACGACGAAGCGCCGCAATTCCTCGACGATGTGCTGCCGGCCCTGGCAACCATCGTCGAGCAGAAGGCGATGCGCCGCTTTGTCAGCCATATGCTGACCACCTATATCGGCGCCGAGGCCGGGCGCCTCATTCTCGAAGGCCAGGTGCGGCGCGGCGACGTGCGCACGATCACCGCCGCGCTGATGCTGGTCGATCTGCGCGACTTTAGCCTGATGTCCGACCGGATGAGCCCGCGCGCGGTCATCCGCATGCTCAACGAGTATTTCGATTGCGTCATCCCGCCGGTCCACGAGTGGGGCGGCGAGGTCGTCGAGATCATGGGAGACGGCGTGCTCGCGATCTTTCGCCAACGCGACGACGGCAACGCCGCCGCTTCGTGCCATGCCGCGCTCGCCGCCGCAACGCAAGGCCTGGCCCTGCTCGCCGAACGCAACCGCAAAAGCCCCGGCGAGGAGAGGCTGCTCAGCGGCGCCGCGCTGCATTACGGCACCGTGTCCTATGGCAATATCGGGGTCGGAGACCGGCTCGATTTCACCGTGATCGGCCCCGATGTGAACCTGACCAGCCGTATCGAGCGGTTCTGCCGCGAGCTCGACCGCACATTGATCATGTCGCAGGCGTTTGCCGAGAGGCTCGACCGGCCGGTATGGGAGATCGGGCATTTCGAATTGCGCGGCTTCTCCAAGATGCAACGCCTCTTCGAGTTGCCGCCGGAGGAGGGTGAGCCCGTTCAGCGCCGCGCCTGAAAAAATCGGCGCAGCAGATCTCCGGCAGCGCCCTCGGCGATGCCGCCGTAAATCTCCGGGCGGTGGTGGCAGGTCGGCTGGTCGAAGATGCGCGGGCCGTGCTCGACCCCGCCGCCCTTGGCGTCGTAAGCGCCGAAATAGAGCCGGCGGATATGCGCGAGGCCGATCGCCGCGGCGCACATCGGGCAGGGCTCCAAGGTCGCGTAGAGATCGCAGCCAGCCAGCCGCTTCAAGCCGAGCCGCGCGGCGCCCTCTCGCAGCACCAGCATCTCGGCATGCGCGGTCGGGTCATGGTCGCGCTCGACCCGGTTGCCGGCGGCGGCGATGATGTTGCCGGCGCCGTCAGCGAGCACCGCGCCGACCGGCACCTCGCCCGCGGCACCGGCCGCCGCCGCCTCGTCGAGGGCACGCGTCATCGCGTCATTGCCGCGCGCCGCGGCCCGCCCTATCTCGTCGTTGCGCACGGCATTCCCGCTCCGCGCCAATCCGGACCCATAGATGACACAGCCCGCCATCGACCAACAGCAACGCGTCGCCCCCGAGCGAATCGCCAAGGTGATGGCGCGGGCCGGGCTGTGCTCCCGGCGCGACGCCGAGCGCTGGATCGCCGAGGGGCGGGTCAGGGTCAATGGCGAAGTGCTCACCACCCCGGCGGTTACCGTCGGGCCTGACAACGACATCATGGTCAACGGCAAGAAGCTCCCCAAGGCGGAGCGGGCGCGGTTGTGGCGCTATCACAAGCCAGAGGGGCTCGTCACCACGCACCGCGACGAGCGCGGCCGGCCGACCGTTTTTGCCGCGCTGCCGGCGGACCTGCCGCGCCTCGTCTCGATCGGCCGCCTCGATCTCGGTTCCGAGGGGCTTCTCTTGCTGACCAATGACGGCGCGCTCGCCCGCCGCCTGGAATTGCCGGCGACCGGCTGGGTGCGGCGCTATAAGGTGCGGGTGCACGGGTTTGTCGATCCGGCACGGCTGGCGGCTCTCGCCCGCGGGACCACCGTCAACGGGATCGCGTATGGCCCGATCCGCGCCGAGATCGAACGCCAGCAGGGGTCGAACGCCTGGCTCACCTTGTCTTTGCACGAGGGCAAGAACCGCGAGGTGCGGCGCGTCCTCGAACATCTCGGCTATCCGGTCGCGAGACTGCTCCGCCTCGCCTATGGGCCGTTCCAACTCGGCCATCTCGCTCGCGGCATGATCGAGGAGGTGCCGAAAAAGGTGCTCGCGGAGCAGCTCGGCAACAGCGATGCCGCCGGCGGGGTGCATGCGCATCGTCGGCGGTAGCCAGCGCGGGCGGCGGCTCGTCGCGCCGCCCGGCGACTTGGTGCGGCCGACCAGCGACCGCGCCCGCGAAGCTTTGTTCAACATCCTCTCGCACGGAAATCTTGCCGCCTCCGGCCTGCCGTTCGCCGACCGCGCGGTGCTCGACGCCTTCGCCGGCACCGGCGCCTTCGGTCTCGAAGCGCTGTCGCGCGGCGCCAGCGAGGCCGCGTTCATCGAGAGCGAACGAGAGGCGCTCGCGGCGCTGCGCCGCAATGTCTCCGCGCTCGGCGAAGAGGAGCGCGCCCATGTCGTCGCCGGCGATGCGACGCATCCGCCGCGCGCCACGTTCGCCTGCGCCGTCGCCTTTCTCGATCCGCCCTACCGCAGCGGGCTTGCCGCACCAGCCGTCAGCGCGCTTGCCGCTGCCGGATGGCTGACCCCGGACGCGTTGATCATAATCGAGGTCGCGGCGCGCGAGGACTTGTCGATGCCCGGCGGCTTCACCCTGTTGGACGAGCGCGTCTACGGCGCCGCGCGCCTCGTCTTCCTTGGCCGCGAGCGCGCCTTTGGCGGAGACCAGCGATGACCGAGAACCTGCCCGAAAACCTCCCTCGGGTGACCCTGCCGGACGGCGAGAGCGTGCCGGCTTTCGGTCTGGGCACCTGGCATATGGGCGAGAACCGCCGCATTGCCGGCGATGAGGAGGCGGCCGTGAAGCTCGGCATCGAGCTCGGCATGACGCTGATCGACACCGCCGAGATGTACGGCAGCGGCGTCGCCGAGGAGATCGTCGGGCGCGCCGCCGCGGGGCTGCGCGACCGGCTCTTCATCGTCAGCAAGGTCTTGCCCTACAACGCCTCGCAGAAGGGGGTGGTCGAGGCCTGCGAGCGCAGCCTCAAGCGGCTCAAGACCGACCATATCGATCTTTACCTGCTGCATTGGCGCGGCTCGGTGCCGCTCGCCGAGACCCTCGCGGGGTTCGCGCGCCTGCAACGCGACGGCAAGATCCGCCACCACGGCGTCAGCAATTTCAGCACCGAGGACATGAAGGAGTGGGTCGCTCTCGCCAATGGCTCCACGGGGGGCGAGGGCGTCGCGGCCAACCAGATCCTCTACAACCTCGCGCGACGCGGCCCGGAATGGGAGCTTGTCCCATGGTGCCGCGAGCGGCGGATCGCGATCATGGCCTATTCGCCGCTCGACCAGGGCCGCATCCTCGGCAACCGGACACTGCGCGAAGTGGCCGCCCGGCAGGGCGCAACCGCGGCGCAGGTCGCGCTCGCCTGGCTCTTGCGGCAGGACGGCATGATCGTCATCCCGAAGGCGACCAGCTTGGCGCATGTGCGCG
Source organism: uncultured Alphaproteobacteria bacterium (assembly GCA_963789255.1). Classification (GTDB taxonomy): domain Bacteria; phylum Pseudomonadota; class Alphaproteobacteria; order ATCC43930; family CGMCC-115725; genus DATARH01. Next base: position 2,209,799 of record CAWBJW010000002.1, read on the forward strand.
ACAACCGCGGCGCGCTGGACCTCGCGCTCGGCCCAGGGCTGACCGAGGGCGACCTCGCCGCGCTCGACCGCGCGTTCCCGCCGCCCAAGGGCCGCACGGCGCTCGGGATGCTGTAGAGCTTCTGCCGATTGCCGGGTGCGCGTGTTGTCGTCAAAGTGGCGCGCCAACACCCCAGCGAGGCCTGATATGGCCGATCTGACGATATACCTCGGCAACAAGAACTACTCGTCGTGGTCGCTGCGCCCGTGGCTCGTGCTGAAGCGCGTGACGGCCGCGTACGACGAGGTGGTGATCCCGCTCTATCAGCCGGGGAGCCGCGAGACGATCCTGAAATGCTCGCCCTCGGGGCGTGTGCCGGCGTTGCGCCACGGCGATGTCACGGTGTGGGAAAGCCTGGCGATCTGCGACTATCTCGCCGAATCGTTTCCGGATTGCGCGCTGTGGCCGACCGACCGGGCGGCGCGCGCGCTGGCGCGCGCGGTCAGCGCCGAGATGCATGCCGGGTTCGCCGCCTTGCGCGCCCATCTGCCGATGAATGTCCGCTCGAGCGTCCCCGGGCGTGGCATGACGCCGGAGGCGCAGGCCGACATCGACCGGATCATGGCGATCTGGAGCGCTTGCCGCAGCCGCTTCGGCGAGGGACAAGGAGAGTTTCTGTTCGGCAACTTCACGATCGCCGACGCGATGTTCGCGCCGGTCGTAACCCGCTTCCGCACGTACCAGACCGTGCTTGCGCGCGGGGCCCAGGTCTATTGCGACGCGATCATGGCGATGCCGGCGATGCAGGAATGGATCGCCGCCGCGAAGAACGAGCCGATGATTGTCGCGGCGTACGAGTTCTGAGCCACCCTGGGCGCACATTTTCAAGCCCGGTTCTGCCTGGATGGACCCTGGTCGAGCTGTGGCCGGAATTCGACAATCCGCTCGGGTGTATTGCCTTCCGCGACGCTGCCGACAATCACGCTTACTGGGACGCGCGTCCCTTTGATGCAGGGCTTACCCGTGATGGATCGCTCGGTCGATCGCGATTCTTTCGCGCCAATGCACCGCGTCACGCCGGGGTGAACATCGGCACCGGCGGCCCGCCCTCGCTTGGGCGGAAGACGAGGCGGACCTTCTGGCCGACCTTGATGGCGTTGAGGTCGCAATCGACGAGGTTGGTCATCATGGTCGGGCCCTCGGCGAGCGTCACATAGGCGATCGCATAAGGAACCGGCGCGCGCCGCATCACGCTGTAGGTATAGACCGTGCCGTTGCCCGAGGCTTCGACCCATTCGGTCTTGTCGCTAAAGCAGAACGGGCAATGGGTGCGCGGGTAGAAATGCGGCTCGCCGCAGGCGGCGCACTTCTTGTACAGCAGCTTGCCCTGCGCTGCCGCATCCCAGAAATTCTGGGTTTCGGGGTTGACCGCCGGCGCGGATATCTTCCGTTCAGCCATCGCGCTCACTCCCTCTCCATGATCACGGTCGCGGCGGCATGCCTTGTCCCGAGCGAACCGCCGGTGCCGTGCGCCAATGCGACGTCGCAATTCTTGACCTGCACCGCCGGGTGCGCCTCGCCGCGCAACTGGCGCACCGCTTCGAGCACCTTGGTTAGGCCGCCGCGGTTCGAGGGATGGTTGTTGCAGAGGCCCCCGCCGTCGGTGTTGAAGGGCAGCTTGCCGACCCCGGATATCAGATTGCCGCCGCTGACGAAGCGGCCGCCCTGGCCCTTCTCGCAAAAGCCGAGATCCTCGAGTTGGATGACAACCGTGATCGTGAAGCTGTCGTAGATCGAGGCGTATTTGATGTCGGCCGGTTTGACGCCAGCCTCGGCAAAGGCAAGCGGTCCCGACCACACCGCGCCGGAATAGGTTAGATCGACCTTGCCGCCCATCTGGTGCTTGGGCGCCTCGCCGGCGCCGATCACCTTGACCAGCGGCCGTTTCAGGCTCTTCGCGATCTCCGGCCTTGCCATGATGATGGCGCCGCCGCCATCGCTGATGACGCAGCAGTCGAGCCGGTGCAGCGGGTCGGCGATCATCGGCGAGCCCACCACCTCCTCGACGGTGACGACATCCTTCAGCATCGCGTGCGGGTTGTGCTGCGCGTGGTGCGAGGCGGCGACCTTGACCCAGGCGAGCTGCTCGCTGGTCGTGCCGTACTGGTACATGTGGCGCATCGCCGCCATCGCATACATGTTGGCGGTGGCCGGCGCGTAGGGCAGCTCGAAGCCGCTTTCGGGCATCGGCACGGCGGGCGCGCGCGGCTGTGTCCCGGTCGCCATGCCCTCGGCGCGCGGCCTGCCGGCCAACGTGATCAGCGCGATCGAGCATTTGCCCGACGCGATCGCCTCGGCGACATGCCCGACCTGCAACAGGTAGGACGACCCGCCGACATCGGTCGAATCCATGTGCTTCAGCTTCAAGCCGAGGTAATCGACGATCGATAGACAGCCGAGCCCCGGCGTGTCGCCGGCGGCGCAGAAATAGCCGTCGATGTCGTTCTTGGTCAGGCCCGCATCGGCGAGCGCGCCCGCGGCAACCTCGGCGTGGAGCTGCGGCACGGTCTTGTCGGTGGCCAGGCGCGTCGGGTGCTCGTAAATCCCGACGATGTTGGCCTTGCCTTTAATGCTCATCGCGGGCAAATCCTCGCAGGCGTGCGGATGGCCGCAGCATGGGATACCGCCCGACCGCGGGTCAATCCCGGATTGCGGGACGAAGCCATGTCCCGAATCCGCCGGCGCGAACAAAAGCTCGCGCGCCATCGAACCGGCAGGCCGGGCCATGCGCCATTATCGCCGCGTCCTCGCCACCGCCGCGGTTCTCGTGGCCGGCGCGGCGTGCACCGGCCAAGCCAATATGGCGGCGATGATCATGTTTCTGCGCGGGTATCACGCCGGCAAGACCCGGGTCATCCCCTGTCAGTCGCCCGATGCTTATGGCGGTCGGTTGGGCTTCCAGAGCAGGGGCCTCAATGCGCCATCAGGACAGGCAGGGTCGTGCTTGCGAGAACGGTCCGCGTGGCGCCGCCGAGCAGCAACTCGTGCGCCCGCGAATGACCGTAAGCGCCCATCACCAGCAGATCGGCTCCGAGATCGCCCGCTCGCGACAACAGGGCGTTGCCGGCCCCGATGCCGGCCGATACCGTACGTTCGATCGCCGCCTTGACGCCGTGGCGCGCGAGGTGCAGCGCGATATCGGCGCCCGGGATGTCGCCGTGGCCGGCGGGACCATCGGGCGGATCGACCGCGAGGATCGTGACCGCCTCGGCACCGACCAGCAGCGGCATTGCATCGTTGATCGCGCGCGTCGCTTCGCGGCTCGCATCCCAGCCGACCAGCACGCGCTGGCCGATCACCGCCCAGCTTCCGGCATAGGGGATGACGAGAATGGGACGACCGACCGCGAGCGCGACCTCTCCGGGGAGCGGGCGAAACAATACCGCCTGGGTGTCATCGGGGTCGGGCTGTCCGAGCACGATAAGATCGACGTAGCGGCCGTGCAGCGCGGCGGTTTCGGACGGGTACCCCGCGGCGGCGCGCCATTCGGCCGACAGCCCATGCCGGTTCGCGATCTCCTCGAAGAGGGATCGCGCCCGTTCGGCTTCGGTCCGCATCTTCTCCGCGAAATCGCGATAGAGGGGGTCGAGCAACGAGCGATCGAAGTAATCGAAATAGCCGCGGCGGCGCGGCGCTTCCGCCGCGACCGTCGTATGCAACCCAATCAGATGGGCATTGAAGCGCTCGGCCAATGAGGCCGCCAGCTCGATCCGTCCGCGCGCCGGCGGAGCGCTGTCGAGCGCGACCAGAATGTCCTTGAACCCCATCGCCTCTTCCTCGCTCGTCAAGCGCCTGCACCGGCTCACCTGATGATCACCAGGCGGCCCGATGCTGCCTTGATCCAGGTCAACCTGGCCACCGGCGCTTATTGAGGCAAATCAAGGCCCGTGCCAACGGTGGCGCATAGGCTTGCCTGGCTCGGCAGAATCAGGAAGGCGCACCATGCTCGACACTCCGCTTGAACAACTGGCTTTCATCATCGAAAAAGCGCGCGAATTTGACGCCGAAGCCGCGCCGGTCGACAGCGACAGCGGCTCCAATCCGTCGGACGACAGCGACGTCGCAATCCTCCAGGACACCGGCGACAATCCGACAGGCGAGGAATTGACCGACGCGATCGATCTGCTCAACGACGATCAGAAGACCGAGCTGCTGGCGCTGATGTGGGTCGGCCGCGGCGATTTCGCTGCCGCGGAATGGCCGGACGCACTCGTCCAGGCACGCCAGACCCGCAACGCCCACGCGACCGATTACCTGATCGGGACACCGCTGCTCGCCGACTATCTCGAAGAGGCGCTCGCCGCGCTCGGCTACTCGCTCGAAGATTATGAGAAGGGCCGGCTCTGAACGGCCGCGCACCAGATAGGTAGTTTCCCTTAGGGGCCTCCCGTAAGGATCATTCCGAATTTCGTCGCCGGTTGCCGCCGACCATTCTCTCCCCGCGATCCGAAGGGATGGAGAGAGACATGTACGTGCAGTTCACCGGCAACGGCTACAGCGATGCCCTCGACCGCCCCGGCTCGGCCGCCGGCGCCGTCGCGCAATCGGGTCGGCTCGATGCGCTGCTCGCCTTCGAACGGATCGGCGGCCGGCGCAGCTTCGCCCGCAACGAGGAGATCTTCGCCGAAGGCGACCAGGCCGATTGCTGGTACAAGGTGGTCTCCGGCACGGTGCGCCTGTGCAAGCTGCTTGCCGACGGCCGCCGGCATATTGCCGAATTCTTCTTCAGCGGCGATTGCTTCGGCCTCGACAACATGCCCGAGCGCCTGTTTTCCGCCGAAGCGGTGAGCGACGTCATCGTGATGCGCTATCCGCGGCGCGCCACCGAGCGGTTGATCGACGAGACCCCGAAGCTGGCGTGGGGCCTGCGCGACATGACCCTGCGCGACCTCGCCAATGCGCAAATCCGCATGATGATGCTGGGGCGGATGAGCGCGCCCGAACGGGTCGCGACCTTTCTGTTGGACATGTTCGAACGGCGCGATGCGACCCGCGCGCTCGACTTGCCGATGTCGCGCAACGATATCGCCGATTACCTCGGCCTCACCATCGAGACCGTGTGCCGCGTGATGTCGGGGTTCAAACGCAGCGGTGCGATCGGCATTCCCACGCCGCATCGCATCGAACTGCGCGACCGCGACGCTCTTGCTGCGATCGGCGAGGCCTGAGCCGGCCCGGCACCTCAATCGCAACCGGACCAGTTGGTTCGCGAGGAAGCGCGCGTGCATCAGGAGAATTTGATCCAGATCAGTGAAGCGCCCTGCGCGCGAGGATCGGATGTCGCGTTTGCAACCGAGCGGGCGTCGGCGGCCGAGGTGACCAAAACCGAACAGATCGACAGGCCGGGACCGATTTGCGTCGTCGATGACGACGATTCGGTGTGCGATTCGATGACCATTCTGCTGGAAACCTACGGCTTCTCTGTTTTCGCCTGCGGCTCGGGAGCGCAATTCCTCGGAGATGACCGACGGGCCAAGACAAAATGCCTGGTTATCGATCAGCATATGCCGGGCATGGATGGGCTTGACGTGGTTGCGGAACTGCATCGTGACGGGGTTTTCCTGCCGACCGTCTTGATCACCGGACGCCTCGATACCGGGATTGCCCAGCGTGCCAACGGACTGGGTGTCCGCGCGATCCTCGAAAAACCCTTCCGGGTGGCGCGACTGGTAGAGCTGATTCGCGGCGCTCTCGATTCGCCGGTCTGAGCAAGAGGCCCCATTTCTGTGATAGGGCGGGGCGGCCGCTGCCCTTGTCCCGCTACCTTCTCGCGATCAGCTGGATACATCGGATCCCGGTGCTGGGGCTGACCGTTGCCGCGGGACCTTTCCCCCGCTGAAGACTGGCGGATTTGTCAGGTGCCTTCAATGACGACAGACGACAACATCGCACCCGGCGGCGACAGGACCGACACGCACCGCGAACTCAGCGCGCCTGCGCCGAGCGCCAACCTCCCGGCCGTGGTGCCGCCACCGCCGGCCCCGCCCCACGAGCGGCGCTGGCCCAAGCGCGCCATATTCCTTCTGGTGCTGCTCTCCGCCGCCGCGGCTGGCGCTACCTATTGGTGGCTCCATTCGGGGCCGGCATTGCCGCCAGGCATCGCTTGGGGCAACGGCCGCCTCGAGGCCGATGAGATCGACATCGATACGAAATTCGCCGGCCGCATTTTGACGCTTTTTGCCGATGAAGGCGACGTGGTGAAGGCAGGCCAGGTCGTCGCCGTGATGGACACGCGCGACCTCCAAGCCTCGCTGAAGAAGGACCAAGCCCTGGTGAGCCAGGCGGAAAAGACCCTCGAACAGGCCAAAGCGAACGTGACGCAGCAGCAAGCCGTGGTGAAACTCGCCAACCAGGAAGTCGGCCGCAGCGCCTACCTGGTGCCGCATGGCTACGCCACGCAGGAAACACTCGACCAGCAGAAGCAACAGCTGGACAGCGCACTCGCCACGCTGAACGCGGATACCGACGCAATCGGCGAGGCAGAGCACGCGCTCGATGCCGTCCGGCATAACGTCGATCTCGATCGGGTCAATATCGTCGACAATGCCCTCGTCGCGCCGAAGGAGGGCCCGATCGAATACCGTGTCGCCAATGTCGGCGAGGTGCTGCCGGCGGGCGGCAAGGTCTTCACGATGCTCGACGCCTCGTATGTCTACATGGACATCTACCTGCCGACCGCAGAAGCCGGCCGCATCAAGTTCGGCTCTGACGCCCGCATCGTCCTCGATGCCTGCCCCAAGCATGTGATTCCAGCAAAGGTGGTATTTATCGCGTCGCAGGCGCAGTTCACCCCCAAGACCGTCGAAACCCAGGACGAGCGCGACAAGCTGATGTTCCGCATCCGCGTGCGGATCGACCCTGGGCGGCTCAAAGGGCGCGCCGATAGCGTCAGAAGCGGTCTGCCGGGCGTCGCTTATGTGCGTACCGATCCGGCCGTCGCGTGGCCTCCCCAATTGCGGGAAGACGTGCCGCCATGATCGGGTACGGCGGCCCCGTCGCGCGCCTCGACGAGGTTACGCATCGCTACGGCAAGACAGCGGCGCTCGACGGCGTTGCCCTCGCCTTGCCGGCCGGCGTTCTCGTCGGGCTCATCGGGCCCGATGGCGTCGGCAAGTCGACGCTGCTCGCGCTCGTCGCCGGCGCCCGGCAAATCCAAACCGGCAAGGTTAGCGTGCTCTCCGGCGACATGGCGGATGCCGCGCACCGCGCCGCAGTGTGCCCGCGCATCGCCTACATGCCGCAAGGCCTCGGCAAGAACCTCTATCCCGACCTCAGCGTGCGCGAGAACATCCAGTTCTTCGGCCGCCTGTTCGGGCAGTCCCGCGGCGAGCGGGAGTGGCGCATCGCCGAGCTGCTCGACAGCACCGGCCTGGCGCCGTTTGCCGACCGCCCGGGGAAAAAGCTGTCGGGCGGCATGCGGCAAAAGCTCGGCCTGTGCTGCTCGCTGATCCACGATCCCGATCTCCTGATTCTCGACGAGCCGACGACCGGCGTCGACCCTCTGTCGCGCCGCCAGTTCTGGGAATTGATCGGCCGGATGCGCTCGCGCCGCCCGGGGATGAGCGTCCTGGTCGCGACCGCATACATGGAAGAGGCCGAGCGCTTCGACTGGCTTGTCGCGATGAACGCCGGCAAGGTTGTCGCGGCCGGGTCGCCGGCCGAACTTAAAGAGACGACCGGGGCAGGTACCGTCGAGGATGCTTTTATCGCGTTGCTGCCGGAAGAAGAGCGCGCCGGTCATACGCGATTGCAGATACCGCCGCGCCGCATCGTCGATGGCGAGCCGGTCATCGCGGCGCGCGGCCTCACCTGCCGCTTCGGCGATTTCACCGCGGTCGACCATGTCAGCTTCACGATCGAACGCGGCGAGATCTTCGGCTTTGTCGGGTCGAATGGCTGCGGCAAGACGACGACGATGAAGATGCTGACCGGGTTGTTGCCGGCCAGCGAGGGCGAGGCGCTGCTGTTCGGCCGACCGCTCGATGCAAGCGACCTGAAAACGCGCTATCGGGTCGGCTACATGTCGCAGTCGTTCTCACTCTACACCGAGCTGACGGTCCGGCAGAATCTCGATGCTTCACGCGCGCCTGTTCCACCTGCCGAGGCGTCAGGCGAAGACGCGCATCGACGAACTGGTCAAACGCTTTGGCCTCTCCGATAATCTCGATCACCGCCCTCTGGATCTGCCGCTCGGCATCCGCCAGCGGCTTTCGCTTGCCGTCGCGATCGTCCACCAACCCGAGATGCTGATCCTCGACGAGCCGACCTCGGGCGTCGATCCGCTTGGCGCGCGACCGGTTCTGGGAATTGCTGATCGACCTGTCGCGCAATCAGGGCGTGACGATCTTTGTCTCGACCCATTTCATGAACGAAGCCGAGCGCTGCGACCGGGTTTCGCTGATGGATTTGGGGCATGTGCTGGCGACGGATACGCCGGCCAGCCTGGTCAAGGCCCGCGGCGCGGCCACGCTCGAAGACGCGTTCATCAGCTATCTCGAAGCGGCATCGGGGGCAGGCGCCGGCGCGACGAAGCCGGCGGAACGCTCATCGGCGGCACCGCACATTGCGGCCGGGACGCCGGAGGGGCAGCCAAATGCCCCGGTCTGGTTCAGTCTGCAACGACTTATTGCCTACACGATCCGTGAAGCGCTGGAATTGTTGCGCGACCCGATCCGGATCGGCTTCGCCCTGTTCGGCACCGCCTTCCTGATGCTCGTCTTCGGGTTTGGCATCTCGACCGACGTCAACAATCTTTCGTTCGCCGTGCTCGACCACGACCAGAGCCACGAAAGCCGCGCCTATCTCGAAGAGTTGCGGGGCTCGACCTATTTCAGCGAAAAGCCCCGCTTGCCGACTATGCCGATCTCCAGAGGAGACTCGCAGAACGGCGACATCGAGGCCGGCATCGAAATCCCGCCCGGCTTCGGCCGCGACATCGAGCGCGGCCGGCCGGCGTGGGTCGCTGCCTGGATCGATGGCGCGAGGCCATTCATCGCCCAGACCATCCGCGGCTATCTGCAGGCCATGCAACAGCTCTACCTGACCGATCCGGCCGTGAGGACGACGCTACCGGCGCCGGCTCAGCCCGCCGATATCGAGATCCGGTTCAAATACAACCAGGATTTCGACAGCATCTATGCGATGGTGCCCTCAACCATATCCCTGCTGCTCGCGCTGTTTCCGGCGATCCTGATGGCGCTCGCCGTCGTGCGCGAAAAGGAACTGGGTTCGATCACCAACCTTTACGTGACCCCCGTGACGCGTCTGGAATTCCTGCTCGGCAAGCAGCTGCCCTATATCGCGGTGGCGATGGTCAATTTTTTCTTGATGTTCCTGATGGCGCTGTTCGTCTTCCGCGTGCCGCTCAAGGGCAGCTTTCCGGCCTTGCTGTTCGGCGTCCTGATCTATGTCACCGCGACGACGGCCTACGGCATGGTGATCTCGGCATTCACCCGTACACAGATTGCCGCGCTGTTCGGCACCGCCATTCTTACCTTTCTGCCGGCCACAATGTTCGCCGGCATGGCAGGTCCCGGTATCCTCGATCTCCGGGATCGCATGGATCATGGGCCGTGGTTTCCCGATGACTTACTTCCTGCCGGTCAGCCGTCGGCACCTTCACCAAGGGCCTCGGCTTTTCCGACGTTGCCACAAACCTGGCGATTCTTGCGCTCTTCATTCCGGTCCTGACATCGCTGAGCCTCCTGCTGTTGCGCAGGCAGGAGCGCTAGAAGGACGCCGCGCGATGCAGAAGATCGCCAATATCTTCTGGCTCGGCACCAAGGAATTGCGCAGCTTTCTGCACGATTACGTGCTGCTGGGGCTTGTTGTGTACGCGTTCTCTCTTGCCGTCATCGCCCAGGCGCAAAGCAATTCGCAGGAGGTGCACAACGCCTCGGTCGGCATCGTCGACGAGGACCATTCGGAACTGTCGCGCCGCATCGCACACGCCTTTTTGCCGCCGTACTTCCAGACGGCGCAGCCGATCGCCGAGCGGGACATCGTTCCCCTGATGAACAACGGTACGTACACCTTTGTTGTCGACATTCCGCCGAATTTCGAACGCGATGTTCTCGGCGGACGGCAGCCCACCATTCAGCTCGACGTCGATGCGACCGCGATGGTGCAGGCGGGGCTCGGGTCCGACTATGCGCAGCAGATCATCACGACCGAGATCAGCGATTTCCTGTCGCGGACGGAAGGCACCCCGTTGTCGCCGGTCAATCTGGTGGTGCGCATCGAGTTCAACCCGAACGTCGAGACGGCTTGGTTCACCAGCGTCATGGGGATCATCAATTTCATCACGATGCTGGCGATCGTCCTGTCGGGCGCCGCCATCGTCCGCGAGCGCGAGCACGGCACGATGGACCATCTGCTGGTCATGCCGCTGACCCCGTTCGAGATCGCCATGTCGAAGGTCTGGGCGAACGGCCTGGTGATCATCGTGGCGGTCGGACTTTCGCTTTATCTCGTCGTGCGCGGGCTGCTCGGCATTCCGATCGCCGGGTCGATACCGCTGTTCCTGTTCGGTGCGGCGGTCTATCTGTTTTTTGCCACCGCGATCGGCATCTTCCTCGGCACCGTGGTGCGCTCGATGCCGCAGCTCGGCCTGCTCTTTATGCTTGTCTATATGCCGATGATGCTGCTCTCCGGCGGCAATACGCCGCTCGAAAGCATGCCGCCCTGGCTGGCGATCGCCATGCAGGCGTCGCCGGCAACGCACTTCGTTTCCTTCGCCCAGGCAATCCTTTATCGCGGCGCCGGTTTCGGCGTGGTCTGGCTGGCAGTTCCTGATCGTCGCCCTGATCGGCGGCCTGTTTTTCGGCTTGGCCCTGCTGCGCTTCCGCAAGGTCGCCGCCGCAGCGATGTAAAGATCGCGGTCAATGCCGACCCCGCAGGGTCAGGATATAGGCAGCGACATCAGCCATCTGAGCCGCGGTAAGTCCGGGAGACGGCATGTTGGCAAGGGGATGGGAGTGGGCGAGAAACCCCTCTAGGGACTGCGCCGTGGTGCCCGGCCGCTTGGCGATGTCGAAGAAGCTCGGGGCATAGCGGGGCACGAGCGGCGGCGTTGGATCGTCCGATGCGACGACGTGGCAGGCATCGCACACGCGAAGGGCCAGCGTGCGCCCCGCTTGCGGGTCGCCGCGATGCGGCGGGTTCTGTGCGCCCGCCGCCCCGGCCAGGGCGCCGACGAGCATCAGGACCGCAGCAGTCGATAACAGCGCGCGCATTTCAAATCCCTTCGCTCACCTTGCCGTCGCCATGCTTCCGCCCGGCCCGGCCGCAGTCAACATCAATCGGCCGGCTCGTCGCACCCGATCCTGGCGGTTGACTTGCATCAAGGCTGCGCCCTTGTTTTTTGGGGCTCATGGGTTCACTGACTTGGGCAGCGCAGCCGCTGAAGAGAATGCCGATGATCAAGACAATCCTGGTTGCCGCTTCCGGCAACGAGAGCGACCGGGCGACCTACGCCGCGGCGCTGGTGATCGCCCGGCCGTTTGGCGCCCATCTCGACGTGCTGCACGTCCGGCTCGACGTGGTGGGTACCGCGGTCGCGATGACCACCGATGCCGGCAGCGGTGCCCTGACGGCGGGGCTCATCGACCGGATGGAGCAGGATGCCCGCGACCGCGAGGCCACGGCGCAGGAGATCTTCACCCGCTTTTGCGGCGGCGCCGGTCTCGCTGTGGCGAGCGCGCCGTCCCCCGGTGGCGCCCCAAATGGAACTGGCGCGCCCTCGGCCGAGTGGCATGTCGAGACCGGCGAGGAGCCGCGCTGGATGGCGGCCTACGGGCTTGCCGCCGACCTGATCGTGGCGCGCCGCGGAACCGGCGAGGATGATGTGCTCGCCCGTTCGACCCTCGAGGCGGTTCTCATCGAAACCGGCCGGCCGCTGCTGATTGCGACTGCCGCGGCAATGCCGGCGACACTCGGGCGGATCGCCATCGCCTGGAAGCCGACGCCGCAAGCCGCGCGCGCGGTGGCGCTGGCGATGCCGTTTCTCGCCCGCGCCAAAGAGATCGTCGTCATCACGGTGGAGGAGGAAACCCACATGCCCGACGAGGCCGACCGGCTGGTGCGCAACCTCGCCTGGCACGGCCTCGCGGCAACCGCCGAGCGGCTCAAGCCGGGGGCCGAGGGCGCCGCCGCAACCCTGCTGGCCGGCGTCGCCGGTCGCGCGGACCTCCTTGTCATGGGCGGCTACGGCCACAGCCGGCTCAGGGAATGGGTGTTTGGCGGGTTCACCCAGCACGTGCTGGTCGACGCCCCCTTACCGGTATTGATCGCTCACTGAGCCGGGCGTCGCGTTGGACGGCGCTGGCTGGAGCCAACCGCGTCGCTTTCCTCATGCGCCGATCGCGAGCCTGACAAATTCGAGAAGCTGCTCTTCGAGTTGGTCGGTATAAATCGTGTCGTACTCGATCTGGCCGCCAAACCCGCCCTCGGCGCCGGCTTTCGGAAACGTCCCGGTGTAATCGATCGACAGGCCTTGCGCGCCAGGCGCCGCGGCGATCGCGAGCTGTGGCGGCCGGGCGCCTTGCGGCAGACCGGGCGTGACGATCACCAGTTCGGCGGCAAGCATGTCGCTGTCGTGGTCGAGCTGGCAATGTGCGTCGATACCGCGCTTTTTGAGCGCCTCGACCGTGTGGGTAAACAACGGCATGACATGCTCGGCAGCAAACTGGACAAACCACTTGCGATGCCGGCTCTCCAGGGTTTCGCCTTGCGGCTGGCGCTCTGGTTTGGCTATCGGAGCCCCGGGCATGTCCGGAGCCCGGCGCGCATCGCGCTTGTCAAGGCCGCGCAGCACATTGTCGAGTGATTGGGGAAACTCGCTGTTCATGATCCTGTGGCTCTCCTTCGAGACGGCCCACCGGCCGCAACTTGAACTTGATCAAGATAGCTTAACATGCCGGCGCCGCGTTGATCAGGATCAAGCCGCCGGGTGAACTCCGGGCGATCCTTGGGCGGCCTCAGAGGCTGCCGATCGGCGGTTCCCCTTCGGCCGGGATCACCAAGCCCGACATCGGCTCGACCCAGACGAGGTGGTCGCGCACCGCTTTGACCCCGGGCGTGTTTTCGGCAAGGACCTGGAGCGCGGTGCGTTCGCGCTCGTCGGTGATGCTGCCGTAGAGCTCGACGGCACCGGCCTCGACCTTGACATTGACGCTGGCACGCGGCCCCCAGGGCTGCTTCGCGATGTCGGCCAGAATGCGCTCGCGCAGTTCCTCATCGCCGGCCACTCCCTTACCCGCCGGCTTTCCAGCCGGCGTCTGCAGGTTGTGCAACAGCGCCCGCACGAGATTGGCGCGGCTGACAATGCCGACGAGCCGCCCCGCCTCGATGACCGGCAGGCGCTTGACGTGGCGGTGCTCCATCAGCCCGACGACGACATCGAGCGTGTCCTGCGGCGCCACCGAGGCGACATCCGCGCTCATCACCTCGCCGGCCTTGCGCGCATTCGCGTCGGCGTAGTCCCGGGCGAGGCGGCCCGGTGAGATCAGGAATTCGAGCCAGTGCGCATGACGCCGCTCCGTGCCGGTCTCGGCCCGGCGCAACAAATCGCCTTCGGTAACGATGCCGACCACCGCACCGCTCGGGTTCGACAACCGGCAACCCGCTGATCCGATGTTGCAGCATCAGCCGCGCCACCTCGGCGATCGGCGTTTCCGGCGTCACGGTGATCGCCGGCTGGGTCATGATGTCGGCCACGTTCATCGCCAATCTCCTGCTCTCCCAGGCTGCGCCTCTGCACACTCCTAATTACATGGGATGGGGATCGCTTTGATCCCAATCAATTCCCTGCTGGCGTTTGCGCCGGATTGCTCCGGTTTTGAGTGGCCGGCAAGCCTTGACCCCGATCAATGCGCCTCGCCCGCACGGGAGCCATGATGGCTGCCGCAACGGGATGCCGCGCCGATGTCCATTCGCAATTTCGCCAAGCTGTTCCAGCCTGAAACCGTCGCGCTGATTGGCGCGAGCGACCGGCCCGGCTCGGTCGGCGCGGTCGTCGCCCGCAATTTGCGCCGCGCCGGGTTCAAGGGCGAGTTGATGCTCGTCAATCCGCATCACCAAACGCTCGACGGCATGCCGGTCTACCCGGACGTCGCGAGCCTGCCGCGCCCCGCCGATCTTGCCGTCATCGCGACGCCTCCCGATACGGTGCCGGGCCTGATTGCCGAGCTCGGCGCGGCGGGTACGCGCGCCGCCGTCATCATCACCGCCGGCTTCGGCGAATTGGGCGATCGCGGCAAGGCTTTGCAGCGTGCGGCGCTCCACGCCGCGCGCCCCTATTTCTTGCGCCTCGTCGGTCCCAACTGCGTTGGGATCATGGTGCCCGGGATCGGGCTCGACGCGAGCTTCTCGCATCTCGCGCCGCCGTCCGGCGAGATCGCCTTCGTCAGCCAGTCCGGGGCGATTATCACGGCGATGCTCGACTGGGCGGCATCGCGCGCGATCGGCTTTTCGCATGTTGTCTCGCTCGGCGACATGGCCGATGTCGATTTCGGCGACATGCTCGATTATCTCGCCGGCGATCCTCGCACCCGCGCGATCCTCCTCTATGCCGAAGGCATCACCCACGGTCGCAAGTTCATGTCGGCTGCCCGCGCCGCGGCGCGGCTCAAGCCCGTCTTGGTGCTCAAGGCCGGGCGATCGAGCGGCGGGGCGCACGCCGCCGCCTCGCATACCGGAATGCTCGCCGGCAGCGACCGGGTCTATCATGCTGCATTCCGCCGCGCCGGCATGTTGCGTGTCGAGACGATGGAAGAGCTGTTCGATGCCGCCGAAACGCTGACGCTGACCGGCGAGCAGAACGGCGACCGGCTCGCCATCATGACCAATGGCGGCGGCGCCGGCGTGTTGGCGAGCGACGCGCTCGAAGCGGCGGGCGGCCGCCTTGCCACCCTGTCCGCACCGACGATCGCGCGGCTTGATCGGGTATTGCCGGCGACCTGGAGCCGCGGCAATCCCGTCGACATCATCGGCGACGCCCCGGGATCGCGCTATGCCGCCGCCCTGGAGACGCTGTTCGCAGATGACGGCGTGGACGCGATCCTAGCGCTCAACTGTCCGACCGCGCTCGCCGGCCCCGAAGACGCGGCGCGCGCGGTGATCGATAGCGTCGCCGCCGTCCGGGCCACAGCGCGGCATGGCCGTAACATCTTCGCCGCCTGGCTCGGCGACTATACCGCGGCCGCTGCGCGCAGGCTGTTCAACGAGGCGCGCATTCCGAGCTACGACACGCCCGATGAGGCGGTGACCGGCTTCCTGCACCGGGTGCGCTATCAGCGCAACCAGGCTATGCTGATGGAGACCCCGCCGGCGCGCCCCGACATGTTTGAGCCGGACGTCGCGGCCGCCCGCGCGGCAGTCGCGGCTGCGCTAACCGCCGGCCGATCGTGGCTCGACGCGGCGGAGGTCGAGACCGTATTGGCCGCCTACCGGATACCGCTTCCGGCGTCGCGGCAGGTCGCCGACGCGGAGAAGGTCGCGGCCGCAGCAGATGCGATCGGCTTTCCGGTAGCGCTCAAGATCCGCTCGCCCGATATCACCCATAAATCGGATGTCGGCGGCATCGCTCTTGATCTCGGCGATGCCGCCGCCGTGCGCAATGCGGCGGCGGCGCTGACCCTGCGGGTGCGCAAGGCACAACCCGAGGCGCGGCTCGACGGCTTCCTCGTGCAGCAGATGGTGCGACGCCCGGGCGCTATCGAATTGCTCGCCGGGCTGGCCGACGATCCCGTGTTCGGGCCGATCGTCGTCTTCGGTCAGGGCGGCACCGCGGTCGAAATCATCGACGACAGCGCCGTCGGTCTGCCGCCGCTCAATTCGCTGCTCGCGCGCGCCCAGATGACCCGCACCCGCGTGTGGCGGCTGCTGCAAGGCTATCGCGACCGACCCGCGGCGGCGATCGATGCGATCGGCGATGTGCTGATCCGACTCGGCCAGATCGCTGCGGAGCACCGGGAAATTCGCGAGCTCGACATCAACCCGCTGCTCGCTGATGCCGCCGGGGTCATCGCGATCGACGCGCGCATCCGCGTCGCGCCGGCACACGCGGCGGGCGCTGCACGGCTGGCCATCGCTCCCTATCCGAAGGAGCTTGAGAGCACCGAGCGGCTGCGCGACGGCGCCGAGGTGGAGCTGAGGCCGGTCCAGCCGGAGGACGAGCCGCTGCTGCATGACCTCGCCGCCCATATGAGCCCCGGCGATTTGCGGCTGCGCTTTTTCACCCCGGTGCGCGGAATATCCCATGCCGTCGCAGCGCGGCTGACCCAGATCGACTACGACCGCGAGATGGCGCTGATCGCGCTGTACGGCGGCACCGCGCTGGGAATTGCGCATTTCTTTGCCGATCCCGATCGCCTCTCCGCCGAATATGCCATCGCCATGCGCAGCGACTGGCAAGGCCGCGGCGTCGGCTATCTGCTGATGAACCGGCTGATCGCCGTCGCCCGGCAATGCGGCATCGGCGAATTGGTTGGCGAGGTGATGCGCGAGAACCGGCTGATGCTGACGATGTGCCGCGAACTGGGGTTTACCGTATCGGCCGATCCCGCCGATCCGAGCGTCGAGCTTGTCCGCAAGGCGTTGGACCCGCTGCCGCCCGGGTGACCCACGTCAATGCCGCGATGGCGCTTTCCCTCTCCCGCGATGCGGGAGAGGGGCGCTTTACCGCACCAGCGCGCCGGTCATGTTGGCGTAGAACGCGGCGAGGTCTTCCGGGGCGAAATAGTTGATGTCGCCCGGCGTGGCCAGGCCCACGGCCGCGGCATAGGCGGCGAGCCGGATCGCGAGGTCGAGATCGCCGTCAATGAGGCCGTGGATCAGCCCGGCGACGAACAAATCGCCGGCGCCGATGCGATCGACAATCTCGACCTTGTAGCGCGGCGCGGCGCGGATCGTGCCGCGCGCCAGGAGGAGATCGCCCGGCTCCTCGCCGGGCGGCCGGGTCAGCGCGACCAGCGGCACGCCGTAGCGCGCAGCGATTGCCTCGGCCAGGCGCTCGGCCTCTTCCACGAAGCCCAGCACGGCGTGCGCGTCGCGCTCCGCGACGATGAACAGATCAAGATTTGGCGCGACGGCATCGAGCATCGCGCGCGCTTCCGCGGTGCTCTGCAAGGTCCCGCGGTAATTCAGATCGTAGGACACCGGCTTGCCGGCGGCGGCGCCCAGCGCGGCGACGTGGGCGACAAGCGCCCGGCAGCTCGGCCCCAGCGCCGGGGTGATGCCCGACAGATGGATTCGCGCGCTGGCCGCGATCAGCGCCTCCCACGGCGCGTCCTCGAACCCCAGCTCGGCCGCCGCGGAATGCTTGCGGTCGTAGATCACCCGGGTGTTGCGCGGTGCCGGGCCGGGCTCGAAAAACATCAGCCCGAGCCGCGCATCGGGGATCCAGCGCACGAACCGCGTATCGACGCCGTGGCGCCGCGCCTCGCCGTCGACGATGCGCCCGAGCGGCCCCTCCGGCAGCCGCGATACCCAGGCGGCGTGGCGGCCGAGACGCGCCAGGAAGCAGGCGACGTTGAGCTCGCTGCCGCCGATCCCAATGTCGAACATCCTGGCCTGATCGAGCCGTTGCAGCCCCGGCGGCGACAGCCGCAGCAGGGTCTCGCCGAGCGTCAGGAAATCGTAGCTCGGGATGGGTGCAGTATCCGGCATCTTTCCTCGCGGTGCTGGAGCACGTCGGGCCGGGGTGGGTCCTTCGAGACGCCCGCTTCGCGGGCTCCTCAGGATGACGTTTTTCCGTCATGCCACCCAGGATTTCCGTCATGCTGAGAAGGCGTGCGCAGCACGCCGACTCGAAGCACGCTCGCGCTCACCCGCGCGGACCGCCGGCGACATAGATCACCTGGCCCGAGACGAAAGAGGCTTCCTCGCTGCACAGAAAGGCGATGACATTGGCGATGTCGCGCGGCACGCCGGCGCGGCGCACCGGGATCTCGCGGGCGCGCTCCTCCTTCCACTCCTCGGGGTCGCGGCCGAGCCGGATCGCCACCGCCCGCGTCATCTCGGTATCGATGAAGCCGGGCGCCACGGCATTGACGGTAATGCCGTAGCGGCCGAGTTCGATCGCCAGGGTTTTCGCCATGCCCTGCAGCCCGGCCTTGGCGGTCGAGTAGTTGGTCTGGCCGCGATTGCCGAGCGCCGAGACCGACGACAGATTGACGATGCGGCCCCAATTGCCCCGGACCATCTCGCGCTGCGCCGCACGCGAGCACAGAAACGCCCCCTTCAGATGCACCGCCATGACCGATTCCCAATCCTCGTCGGTCATTTTGTGGATCAGGTTGTCGCGGGTGATTCCGGCATTGTTGATCAGGATATCGAGCGAACCGAGCCGCTCGGCGACCTCCGCGACCATGGCCTCGACCTCGGCGGCAACCGCGACGTTAGCCTTGAGGCCGATCGCCCGGACGCCGTGCCGCGCGGCGATATGCGCAGCGGCAGAAGCGGCGCCGTCGGCGTCGAGGTCGCCGATCGCGATCGCCGCGCCGTCCTCGGCGAGGCGCTCGGCGGTCGCCTCGCCGATGCCGCGGGCGCCGCCGGTGATCAGCGCAACGCGCCCTTCCGACCGTTTGGCCATGTCTGTTCCCTTCCGCGGGTATAGGATCGCCAGCCTGTCGCAGGATGGCGCCTCGCGCAACCGGCATTGCCGAAAAGCCCCTCTCCCGCACCGCGGGAGAGGGAGGGGCCCATCGCGGAGCGATGGGAGGGTGAGGGCGGTCCAGTGCCGCGTGAACGCCCCCTCACCCTGCCCTCTCCCCCGGTGGGGGAGAGGGTTAGAAAGGAGAGTCCCTCCGTCGCGTGCACCACGCTAATTCCACTTACACCGCCATCCAGCCGCCATCGACATTATAGGCGGCCCCGGTGGCATAACTTGCCCGCTCCGAGCACAGCCACACCACCATCTCGGCGATCTCGCCCGGCTGGCCCATCCGGCGAACCGGGATCTGCGCGATGATCGCGTCGCCGCGCCGCCGCATCGTGCTCTCGGTCATCCGGGTCTGGATAAAGCCGGGACACACCGCGTTGACCCGGATGTTCACGTCGGCATATTCGATGGCGGCAGTCTTGGTGAGCCCGATGACCCCGTGCTTGGCCGCGACATAGGCCGACGATGTTTGCAAGCCGACGAGGCCGGCGATCGACGCGGTGTTGACGATCGCGCCGCCGCCCTGGCTCAGCATCACGGGAATTTCCTCCTTCATGCAGAGCCAAACGCCTTTCAGATTGACCGCGATCATGCGGTCGAACGATGCTTCCGACCATTCGGCCGTTTTCATGCCGGCTGCATCGACCTGATACCCGGCGATCCCGGCGTTGTTGAAGGCGCAGTCGAGCCTGCCATAGGCGGTCACCGTGTCCTGGATCATCGCCCGGACGTCCTCGGCGCGGGTCACATCGCCAGTCAGGGTGATCGCCTGCCCGCCGGCACCGTTGATCTGCGCCACCGTGTCGCGTGCCGCCGCGGCAGCGAAATCGGCGACCGCGACACGCGCCCCCTCGCGCACCATGGCCAGCGCGGTGGCGCGGCCGATGCCGCCGCCGCCGCCGGTCACCAGGGCGACCTTGCCGTCGAGCATCCCGGCCATGCATTCCTCCCGCTCACGATGTTGCAGCGGCAAGATAGCGCGGCGCGGGGTTTGGCGACAGAATAGCGGCATGCCCTCAATTTTCCCCCGACAGCCCCGAAAGATGATCCGATGACCGAGGAATGGACCAGGCTCTCCGCCGATCTCGAGCGCCTCCTCAAGCTGCGCTCGTTCCCCTTCGGCATGAAGCTCTACGAGGACCGCGCCGAGATGGAGGCGATCGCGCGCATCCGCCGCCCGAAATCGGTGCATACGCTCGACCAGGTGGTCGGGCAGGCCTCGCGGCTCGGCTGGACGATCGGCATCACCGCCGAGGATCTGGTCGGCGCGCAATGCCGCGCCGTCGTCGGCCTCGGCAACGCCAAGGACGCGGCGTGGCGCTCGGGCAGGCACATGGTCGGCGTGTGGTACAGCAGCGACGAGGATGCGAGCGCCCACCAGGCGGCGATGGAATGCGTGCCCGACGGCCGCTTTGCGGCGCTGGCGCTGTCGCCGCTTGTCGAGCGGCCGGCTCGACCCGCCGGACATCGCGCTGTTCTACGCGACCCCCGGGGCGATGATCTATTTCATCAACGGGCTGCAATGGTCCGGCTACAAGCGCTTCGACTGGAGCATCGTCGGCGAGTCGGCCTGCGCCGATTCCTGGGGCCGCGCCCTCAAGACGCGGACCCCGAGCCTGTCGATCCCGTGCTTTGCCGAGCGCCGCTATGGCGGGGTGCTCGACGACGAGATGCTGATGGCGCTGCCGCCGGATTACCTGGCGAAGGCGGTCGCCGGCATGGAGGCACTGGCAAAGAACGGGCTGCGCTACCCGTTCCCGCAATACGGCATCCAGCAGGATGTCCGCGCCGGGATGGCGGTCAGCTATCCCGCCAGAGGCGCTTGACGGGCCGATGACAGGCGGCCGATGAGTGCGGCGGTCCCAACGCCGCACTCGGAACTCGAAATCGCCGGCGCGGACGGTGCCCTGTTCAAGCTGTGGCGCCACGGCAATCCGCGTGCCGCGACCCGGCTGTTGGTGAGCCACGGCAACGGCTTCGCGATCGACGGCTATGTCGATTTCTGGAGCCGCTTTCTTGCCGATTTCGATGTCGTCCTGTTCGATATGCGCAGCCACGGCCGCAACCCGCGCGCCGACCCGGCGCACCACGACTACGCGCATATGGTTGAGGACATCGCCGCGATCGGCTGCGCGGTGCGCGCCGAATTCGGCATCAAGCCCGCGGCCGGGCTGTTTCATTCGATGTCGGCGCAATCCGCGCTGATCCAGACGATCGAAGGCGAGGCGCATTTCGAGGCGCTCATTCTGTTCGACCCGCCGAACGTGCCGCCACCAGGCCATCCGGTGCATCCGGCGATGGTCGGCTACGAGCACAAGCTGGCGGATTGGGCGCGCGACCGGCGCGAGCGTTTCGACGACCCTGGGGAACTCGCCGCCGATTTCGCCCGCACCCGCTCCGGGCGGCGCTGGGCATCGGGCGCCGGCCTTCTGATGGCGCGCTCGGTGCTGCGGCAGGAGGGCGGCGGCTGGGCGCTGGCCTGCCCGCGCGAGCTCGAAGCCTCGATGTATCTGCAGGGGATCGCGCTCGGGCTGTGGCCGAAGCGCGACCAGGTGCCGGTGCCGCTGACGCTGATCGGCGCCGATCCCGAGGGCACCCATCCGGCCGCGACCGGTCTGTCGAACCGCGCCCTTGCCGCCGAGGGCGGGTTCGATTACCGCGCGATCCCCGGCACCAGCCACCTGCTCCAGCTCGAAGCGCCGGCGGCCTGCGCCGACGCCGCCCGCGATTTTCTGGCTGCGATCGGCCTTGGCTGAGCCTTACCCCTGCCGCTTCAGCGTCTGAAACATGTCGAGCGCATCGGCCGGCTTCAGGTTCTTGTGCACGACAGCGTGGACCGCCGCGATCATCGCCTGCGGGGCGTCGGACTGGAAGATGTTGCGGCCCATATCGACGCCGGATGCGCCCTGCTGCACCGCGTTGTAGGCCATCGTCAGCGCCTCGATCTCCGGCAGTTTCTGGCCGCCGGCCATGACGATCGGCACCGGGCAGGAGGCGGTCACGGTCTCGAACCCTTCGGCGACGTAATAGGTCTTGACGTATTGCGCGCCGAGTTCGGCGATGATGCGGCAGGCAAGGCGGAAATATTTCGCGTCGCGCACCATCTCGCGGCCGACCGCCGTGACACCCATGACCGGCATCCCGACGCGCAGCCCGGCGTCGATGAGGCGCGTCATGTTATGGATCGAGCGGGTCTCGTATTCGCCGCCGATGAACACCTGGATGCCGACCCCGGCGGCGTTGAGCCGGACCGCGTCCTCCATGTCCATCGCGATCTCTTCGTCGGACAGCTCCTTCAGGATGCTGGGGCCGCCGCTGGCGCGCAACACCATCGGCTTTTGCAACTCGGCCGGGATCACGCTGCGCAGGATGCCGCGGGTGCAGAACAATGCGTCGCACGTCGGCAGCAGCGGCACGATGTTGAGGTCGATGCGTTCGAGGCCGGTCGTCGGGCCCTGGAAATAGCCGTGATCGACCGCCAGCATCACGGTCCGCCCGGTCTGCGGGTTGAACACGCGGGCGAGGCGATTTTTCATCCCCCAATCGAGCTGGTGCGAGCCCTTGAGGAAAAAGCCCGGCGCAACCTGCGGCTTATCGGCCTGGTAGCGCGCGCCTTCGATATCGGCTTCCGGCATGGTCCGCCCTGTCGGTCATGGCATGGAGCACCCAAGGATGCACATTCCGCCCGCAGCCGGCAAGCACGCCCGCCGCCTGTCACATCCGATCAGCGCGGCGCCGCCGCGATGTTGCCGCCATCGACGGTGGTGAACGAGGCTGTCGTGTTGCGCGCGGTGGCGAGCGCAAGAAAGGCGTGCGCCACGTCGTCGGCGCTGACCGCGCGGCCGAGGATGTTGCGGCTCATATAGGCGGCTTCGCTGAGGCCGTAGGCATCGGCGCGGCGGGCGATCATCTCGTCGGTCAACAAGCCGCCGCGGATGCCGTCGGCATTGACCGCGTTGGCGCGGATGCCGGCGGCCCCGTATTCAAGCGCGTATTGCCGCATCAAGGCGAGGGTTGCCGCCTTGGGCAGGCCGTACGGTCCGAAGCTGGGGCCGGGATTGACCGCCTGCTTGGAGACGTTGAACAACAGAACGCCGCCGGTGCCTTGCGCCAGCATCACCCGCACGGCGCCTTGCGCGACCGATTGATGGGCAAAGAAATTGAGTTCGAAGCTCTGGCGCAACACCGCATCGTCAACATCGCCGATGCGGCCCTGCCACGCTGCACCGGCATTGGAGACGACGATATCGACCCCGCCGAAGCGCTCGGCGACGCGGTCGAAGGCGCGAGCAACCGCATCCCGGGCGGTCACATCGCAAACCAGGCCGAAACCGCCCAGAGCCTGGGCCGCACCCGCCGGATCGGTACCCTCGCGGTCGAACAGCGCGATCTCGGCGCCGGCATTCCTGAAGGCGTGCGCCGTCGCCAATCCGATCGTGCCGGCCCCGCCGGTGACGACTGCAACCTGGCCGGAGAGAGGGTTTTCGGCGATCGCACCGAGCTTTGCCTGTTCGAGCGGCCAGTATTCCACCTCGAACAGCTCGGCCTCGGAGAGCGACTCGAAAGTGCCAACCGCCTCGGCATCGGTCACCGTCGCGACCCAGGCCTCGGCGAGGTCGGCGGCGATCGCCGCGTCCGTGGCACTGCGCCCGAGCCCGAACAGGCCGATCCCCGGTACCAGGATGACCCGCGGCATCGGATCGAGCTCGCGCTTTCCCCTCGCTGACCCTCCCCCGCTTGCGGGGGAGGGAAGGGTGGGGGCCGCCGAGGCGACGTTGTGGCGCGCGAAATAGCCGTGGTACTCCGTGGCGAAGCGGTCGACCGCAGCATGGACTGCCGCCGCAAATTCATCGAGCCGGCCGCGCTCCGGCGCCGGCACGATCATCGGATAGTTCTTCGTACGGATCGCGTGGTCGGGAGTGGCGACCCCGGCCAGCCCGTAGCGCGCCAACTCGGCGCCATTGACGAAATTGAGGATCGCCGGCCCGCTGCGGAAATCGAGCACGAAGCGCTTGTAGATGTCGGGCGTCGCCGCGTCGGCAATCGCGCAGGCGCCGCGCAGGATCGGCGCGATCTCGGCCGCGCCGGCCAGGACGGCGGGCAGCTTTGCCGGGACAAACACGCTGCGGCGGCCGCGCGTCAGGCGCTCTTCGGCGAGGCTGACGATCGCGATCATCCGCTCGTAGGCCGCGCGCGCGCTTTCGCCGAAGCTGAAGACCCCGTGCTTGACGAGCACGAGACCTTCGACCGCGGGATCGGCCTCGAACACCTCGACCGCTTTCTTGGCGAGCAGAAACCCCGGCATGATGTAGGGCACGATCCCGACCCGCTTGCCGTAGAGATCGCCAATGCGTTCGGCGGCGTCGGGTTGGTCGGCGAGGCTCAACACCGCGCTTGCGTGGGTGTGGTCGACGAATTTGTGCGGTAGAAAGGCGTGCAGCAATGTCTCGACCGACGGGTTGGGCGCGCCAGGATCGAGCAGACTGGCGCGCTGGATGCGCACCATGTCTTCGTCGGACAAGTCCTCTCTCGCGCGCAGCCTGCCAAGCGGCGCGAGACGCACCGCGGGCAGCCCGGGCGGCTCGATGTCGGCCAGGTCCCAGCCGCTGCCCTTGACGCACAGCACCTCTACCGGCGCACCGAGCAGGTCGGGCAGCACGGTCTTGACCGAGGTGTTGCCGCCGCCATGCAGCACAAGACGCCGATCGCCGCCGAGCAACCGCGAGGTATAGACGCGCAACGCCAAGTCGCGGCCGGCCGATCCTGCCGCTGCCCCGCTCTCGCCATAGCGGGCGACCATCGCTTCGGCATCGCCGTCCGACCACAGGCTACGCACGGCGGACCCTCATTTCAGTGTTGCCACGCCTGCTTTAGCGTCGTTGCGAGCGCACCGCCGCAATCCCGCGATGCCAGACGCGGTGGTGAGGCTCAATACACGTTTTTGAGGGGCGTGGTTTCGCGCGTCACGGCCGCGCCGCCCGATGCGCTGTCGTTTGAGCCAAGCAGCTTGCTCGCCAGGCTGTTGGCGCCGACCTCTTGGCTCGCAACTGGCTGCGAGCCGCCGGCGATTCCACCGGCGGGGATCTGCAAGCCACCTGTCGCCTGCTTGCCTGGCTCGCCCGGGCCGGCAGCGTTGATGAGCTTTTCCGCCTTTTCGGCCGCGGTGACCTCCTGAGGCCGCGGCGCGCCGGGCTGCGGCGGACGCAGGTCGAATTCGGGCGGGATCGTCAGCGGCGCCCGCGACTCGACGGCGAACTCGTCGGGCCCGACCTGGTCCAGGCCGACGGCCTGCCGCAAACCGCCGCAGCCCGACAGCAGCGCACTCAATGAGAGACAAGCAACCGTCAGTAGAGGGATTCGACGCCGCCCAACAGCGGCCCGATCATGACCGGTCATGGCGAAAGATCTTCCCTCCCCTTTGCTTGCGGCGGCGCGCGCCGCAACAGCAAGCCGTCGAGCAACATTGCCGCCACCCCGAGGCAAATGGCGCTATCGGCGAGATTGAATGCCGGCCAATACCATGAGCCGGCATGAAAATAAAGGAAGTCGATGACCGCGCCAAAGCGCAGCCGATCGACAACATTGCCGGCCGCGCCGCCGATGATCAGCCCGATCGCGACGGCGAGGAAGGTGGCCCGGACGCGCCTCAACCAGAAGACCAGAACGACCACGATCAGAACGGCGGCGAACGAGAAGATCAGCGAATTGACGCCGGTCCGGTTCAACAGGCCAAAGCTGACCCCGGTATTGCAGGTCAGAACGAGATCGAGAAACGAGCTGACCGCGACGCGACGGGCGGCGCATCCAGGCTCGCCGAAGAACCCGAGCACCATCGCCTTGCTCGCCTGATCGAGCGCCGCGGCGGCGGCTGCCACGGCGAGCCCGCGCCCGAGCATCACCCGGGGACCGCTTCCAGCACGGTCGGGGCGGCACCGCGGTCGAGAACCTCGGCGCAGCGAACGCACAGATCGTCGTGACCGGGGACATGGCCGACTTCCGGCAGCACCCGCCAGCAGCGTTCGCAGCGCGCGCCCGATGCAGGCGACACCACAACCCCGATCTCGGCAACGTCGGGCAGCCGGAACGCCCCCTCGGGCGGCGCCCCGGCCCGAACCGTCGCGGCCGAGGTGATGCACAGTTCGGCGAGATCAACCTCGCGCAGCGGTGCAAGCAGTCGCTCCGGTACGAACAATTCGACCGCCGCCTGCAGGCTGGAGCCGATGCGCTTTGCCGCGCGCTCCATTTCCAAGGCGCCGGTGACGACCCGGCGCAGATCGCGCAGTTCGGCCCAGCGCGCGCCCAGCGCCGGGTCGTGCCAGATGCCCGGCACCTCGACAAACAATTCGAGATGGACGCTCTGCCCGGGCCGGTCGCCGTGACGCGCGAGCCAGGCTTCCTCCGCTGTGAAGCACAGGATTGGCGCGAGCCAGCGCACCAGGCAATCGAAGGTCCGGTCCATCACCGTGCGTACCGCGCGGCGCCGCGCATCGTCGATGCCGTCGCAATACAGCCGGTCCTTGCGGATATCGAAATAGAACGCGGACAGATCCACTGCGCAAAAATTATGCAGCGCAGTAAACATGGTGTGGAAGTCGTAGGCGTCGATCGCGCTCCGCACTGCCCGGTCGATCTCGTAGAGGCGGTGCAGCACCCAGCGATCGAGGTCGGGCATCGCCGCGGGCGCGACCGCCTCGGCCGGCGCGAACCCATCGAGTGCGCCCAGCAGATAGCGCAGCGTATTGCGCAGCCGGCGATAGACATCGCCCAGGTGCTTCAGGATTTCGGGGCCGAGGCTCAGATCCTCGGTATAGTCCGAAGCGACCACCCACAGCCGCAGGATGTCGGCGCCGCTCTGCTTGATGACGTCCTGGGGGGCGACGACGTTGCCCAGCGATTTCGACTGCTTGCGCCCGGTCTCGTCAAGAATGAACCCGTGCGTCAACACCGCCTCGTACGGGGCGCGTCCGCGGGTGCCGCAGCTTTCGAGAAGCGAGGAATTGAACCAGCCGCGATGCTGGTCGGAGCCTTCGAGATAAAGCGAGGCCGGCCATTTGAGCTCGGGCCGCTTTTCCAGCACAAAGGCGTGGGTCGAGCCCGAATCGAACCACACCTCGATGATGTCGGTGACCTGTTCCCATTCCGCGGCGTCGTAGGCGTTGCCGAGGAACAGCGCGGGGTCGGTCGTATACCAGGCATCCGCCCCCTCGCGCTCGACCGCAGCGGCGACCCGCTCGACGACCGCGCCGTCGCGCAGCGGCAGGCCGGTCTGGCGGTTGACGAAGACCGGGATCGGCACGCCCCAGCTGCGCTGGCGCGAAACGCACCAATCGGGCCGGTCCTCGACCATTGCAGCGATGCGGTTCCGGCCCTGCGGCGGGATCCAGCGGGTCTCGTCGATCGCCTTCAGCGCCTTTTCGCGCAGATCGTTCGCCGCCATGCTGATGAACCATTGCGGCGTGTTGCGGAAGATCAGCGGCGCCTTCGAGCGCCACGAATGCGGATAGGAGTGGACCAGCATGCCGCGCGCCAACAGCCCGCCGGCGGCCTCGACCGCTGCGATGACGACCGAATCGGCGTCGCCCGATTTGCCGTCCGGGCGATACACCGCACGCCCGGCAAAGAGCGGCACGCCGGGCAGATAGACCCCGTCAGGCCCGACCGTTTCCGGCACCGGCAGACCGTTCGCCTGGCCGAGATCCCAGTCGTCGGCGCCATGGCCGGGTGCGATGTGGACGAGACCGGTGCCGGTGTCGGCAACCACGAAATCGGCGGCGAGGAGCGGCACCTCGAAATCATAGCCCTGGCCGGCGAGCGGATGGCGCGCGAGCATGCCGGCGAGCGCCGTACCGGGCAGGACGTGAAGCACGGTGTGCCGTTCGATCGATGCGCGCTGACACAGATCGTCGATCAACGGCAGCGCCACCAGCAACCTCTCGCCGAGATTGTCGGCGCCCCGATAGGGTATCGCGCGGCTCCCCTCGGCAACCGCGTCGATTTGGATGACCGCGTATTCGAGATCGGCGCTGTAGGCGATAGCCCGGTTGCCTGGCAGGGTCCACGGTGTCGTCGTCCAGATCACGGCCGCCGTGCCGGCGAGTGCGGGCAGGCTCGGGCGCACGATCGGGAAGCGCACCCAGACCGTGGTCGAGCGGTGGTCGTGATACTCGACCTCGGCCTCGGCGAGCGCGGTCTGCTCGACGACCGACCACAAGACCGGCTTTGCCCCCTTGTAGAGCCCGCCATTGACAAGGAACTTGCCGATCTCGCGCACGATCTGCGCCTCGGCGTCAAAGCTCATTGTCAGATACGGGTTGTCCCAATCGCCGATGACGCCAAGCCGCTGGAACTGCTCTTTCTGCCGCGCCACCCAATAGGCCGCAAAATCGCGGCATTCCTGGCGGAACTGGGCGATCGGCACGCTGTCCTTCGACTGCTTCCGGGCGCGGTATTTTTCCTCGACGATCCATTCGATCGGCAGGCCGTGGCAGTCCCAGCCCGGGACGTAGGGCGCATCCTTGCCGAGCATCTGTTGTGCCCGGTTGACGACGTCCTTCAAGATCTTGTTCAGCGCGTGGCCGAGATGCAGGTCGCCATTGGCGTAAGGCGGCCCGTCATGCAGCACGAATTTTTCGCGGCCCCGCGACGCGTCGCGCAGCTTCTGGTAGAGCCCCATCGCCTGCCAGCGCGCGACGAGCGTCGGCTCGAGCACCGGCAGGCCGCCGCGCATCGGGAAGTCGGTCTTGGGCAGGAAAACGGTCGGACGATAATCCGTCGGCATGGTCAGCCCCGGAATGAATGCAAAAAGACGCAAATCGCCCCGATCCTCAGCCGAGAATCGGGCCGGTAATTCGCAGCATCCACCCGCGGCGCAACATCATGTGGCACATATAGCAGCGGCGAGGGGCGAATTCGAGGGTGTTGTACCAAGCAGATTCGGCGTCATTGCGTGGAGCGAAGCGACGAAGCAATCCCGAAGTGACAGGCGGCGTGGCGGTCAGCCGCGCGGCATGGAAGCCAGGATCCCGCGGGCGCGGGCGGCGTCCTCTGCGATCTGTGCCTTCAGCGCGTCGATCCCCGAAAATTTGCGCTCCGGGCGGATGAACTCGACGAGCGAGACCCGCAGATGACGGTCGTAGAGATCGGCGTCGGTGTCGAACAGATGCGCTTCGAGCCGCGGCGTGAGGCCGCCGACCGTCGGCCTGAGGCCGATATTGGCGACGCCGTCGATGGCTTCCCCGGCGAACGGATCGTCAACGCCATCCCCCGTGACGCGGACGGCATAGACCCCGAGGGCCGGGCGCAGATACTCGCCGAGCCCGAGATTGGCGGTCGGGAAGCCGATCGTGCGGCCGCGCCGGTCGCCGAGCGCAACGCGCCCGTCGATCTCCCAAAACCGGCCGAGCTGGGCGGCCGCTTCGCGCGGCTTGCCGTCGCGCAGCAATTCGCGGATATGGGTCGAGGAATACGCCGCCGAATCGGGGCCGCGCACCGGCTCGACGACGGTGACGCCAAAGCCGTGCTCGGCCCCGGCGGCGCGCAGCATGCCGGGCGTGCCGCGGCGGCGGTTGCCAAAGGTGCAATCATGGCCGACGACGATGTGGGTGGCGCCGACGGCGCCGAGCAGCACGTCATCGACAAAGGATTCGGCGCTTTTCCGGGCGAAGGCGAGGTCGAAATGCTGGATGAACAGGAGATCGACGCCGAGCCGGGCGATCTCGCGCTCCTTGACCCGGAACGGGGTCAGCCGGAACGGCTCGCCCTCGGGCATGAAAACGCTGCGCGGATGCGGCTCGAAGGTCAAGACCGCCGCGGGCATGCCGGTCGCCCGGGCGCGGTCGCGGGCCTCTCCGATCAGCGCGGCATGGCCCCGATGCAGCCCGTCGAAATTGCCCATCGCCAGCACCGCGCCGCGGGGATGGCTCGATCCGGAACCGGGATGTCGGACGACGCGGAGCACGGCTCTAATTTATCGCCAAATTTCGCGAAACTCTTGATGCTGGCGAAAATAGCCGGTGGCGTCGCCGAGCGATAGCCTCAGCGCCACTGGCGAACCGAAGGCTCGGAGATGCTGTAGCGGAGGGGTTGATGACCGAACCGATCGATTTGCGCTCGGATACCGTGACCCGGCCCTCGCCCGGTATGCGGCGGGCCATGGCGGAGGCGCCGGTCGGCGACGACCAGTACGGCGAGGACCCCTCGGTCAATCGGCTGCAGGAGCGGATCGCCGGGCTCCTTGGCAAGGAGGCCGCGCTGTTCGTGCCAAGCGGCACGATGGCAAACCAGATCGCGCTCAAACTGCTGACCCGGCCGGGTGACGAGGTGATCCTCGGCGCGGAAGCCCATATGATGTGGCACGAATCGGGCGCCGGGGCGGCCAATTCGGGGATCCAGTTCACCGCGATCGGCCGGGGCGGCCTGTTCACCGCCGAGGAGTTCCGCGCCGCGTGCAAGCCGCGGGGGCATATCGTTTTGCCGCCGACCGGCCTCGTCGCGATCGAAAACACCCATAATCTCGGCGGCGGCTTCGTGTGGCCGCAAGCGCAAGCGGTCGAGATCTGCACCGCCGCACGCGCGACAGGGGTCGCCTCCTATCTCGACGGCGCCCGGCTGTTCAATGCCTCAGTGGCGTCCGGGATCAGCCTGGCCGTACTGGCGCGGCCCTTCGATCTTGTTTCGGTCGCCTTGTCGAAGGGGCTGGGTTGCCCGGTCGGCAGCGTTCTCGCCGGCGCCGCGGACCAGATCGCCGGCGCGGTGCGCGCCCGCCGCATGTTCGGCGGCGCGATGCGGCAATCGGGCATCCTCGCCGGCGCCGGGCTTTACGCGCTCGACCATCATGTCGCACGGCTCGCCGAAGACCACGCCAATGCGCGGGCGCTCGCGGAACGGCTCGCCGGCCTTTCCGGCGTCGCGCTCGACCTCGCGACGGTTGAGACCAACATCGTCGTCTTCCGCCTCGCCACTGGCATGCCCGACGCCGCGGCGATTGTCGCACGAGCCAAGGAATCGGGAGTGCTCGTCGCGGCGCTCGGCCCGCGCACGGTGCGCGCGGTGACCCACCGCGATGTCAGCGGCCAGTCCTGCCGCCGCGCCGCCGACCTCATCGCCGCGGTCATCGAGCCGGGGTAACCGGCGCTTGCGGGCTGCGTTTCCGTAGCAGGTATTTCTGCTCGCCGGACAGTACCAGCTCGTTTTTCTGGTTGTGCACGGTGACCGCAACCGTCACGACCCCGGTCGTGCGCTGCGCCGTCAACGCGGCGATCCTGAGGTTCGGATAGAGCGTGTCGCCGGGATAGACCGGCTTCAGGAACTTCGACGATTGCTCGACAAAGGCGATCAGCGAATCGCCGATGACATGGGCGAAAGTGCCGGCGCCGGCGGCGGTGAAGCACAGCACCTGAAACCCGTGTGCCAACGGGCCGGGATGACCGCGCTCGCGGCAGTATTCGACATCGTAATGGATCGGGTGATTGTCGGCCGAAACCGTCTGGAACGCCGCGAAATTGGCGTCGGTGACGGTCCGGCTCGGGATGTGGAAGCGCTCGCCGACCGCGAGGTCCTCGAAATACCGGCTCTCCGGAAAGCGGTGCGTTCGCCGGTCGAATTCGTTTTCATGCAAGTCGGACTAGCCTCCGTGTCGCGTCAGCGCAAGCCTCGCAGCACGCGGGGCAGATCGCGAGCGCTGTGAACAATGCGCACGATCCGAGGTGGATTGCGATCGGCGTTGTAGTCCATCAAATACGGGTAGCCCGGCAATACGACGAAGCGGTGGGTCGGGCTCGCCGTCAGGTCCGGGCGAAGCGTGCCGATCCTGGGATGCCGCCCGATGCGCTCGGCTGCCCTGGTGACCGCGTCGAGCAAACCTTGTGCCGCCAGCGGATTGTCCGCTGCGATCCATCGCAATGCGCTGTTAAGCTCGCGCTGTGCGCGGCGAGACAGCGTCGCCGCTGCCGTCACTTCCGGCTGCATCGATAATAGCCTGCGCTTCGGCACGGACCTCTTCCACGGTCAGCCATCCTTCACGATCGGCCTCCTCCTCGGCCTCGCGGAGCGAGGCTGTGAACTGCTCGCGCTGCTGCTCCCAGTCCTGGAGCAGCCGAAGCGCCGCTCTCACGACCTCGCTGACATTGTTGTAGCGCCCCTCGGCCACGCACTCGCGGGCAAAGCGCTCCAACTCGGGGGTGAGACTTACATTCGTCGCCATCGAGCACCTATGTCAAAGATTGACATCAATATGGCGAAACCGGGCGCTTGCAACAAGCTTCATGTCATTGCTGCTGGCCGTCCAGCCAAATCCTCACGGCCTGTTCCGCCGCCTGGGCGGCGCGGGCGTCGATCTCGGCATCGGAGATCGTGCTGAGCGGGTGATCGATGATGACCGGCATCAGATCCGGCATGCCGAGCGCCTCGCGCTGCACCTCCGCTTCGTGGACGAACTCGGTCGTCACGACCACCGCGGTCGGCCGGCCCAGCGATTCGAGTGCGATGCCGTCATGCGTACAGCACGACGTACACGACCCTCAATCGCCGATCGCAGTCAGGATGATGTCGTTGTCGGCGGCGATCGTCGCGATCAGAACGGGCTCGGCAACCTTCGAAAAGCTTTCCTTCCGGTAATAGGTGATCGCTGCGAAGCCGTAGCGCTCGCCGAGCCGTGAAGCGGTCCTGCGCAATAGCCGGCCGGCATTCCATTTGGTGTTGTCGAGAACCCCGAGCCGGAGCCCGTCGAGCGCGGCGACCCGCGGCGCCGGCGCGACCCGTTCCGCCTCGACCCGGCCGCGCGGATCGAAGACGAGATCGTAGTCCTGCGCGTTCATTGGCTTGCCTCCACCTCACAAATAGCAGGTGCCGTCGACGCAGACCGGCGCGGCATTCGCAGCGCCACCTTCGATGCTGCGCAATACCGGCGAGGACATATGGCCCCAGCCCGGGATGAAGGCGGAAAACCGCCCGGCCGCGCCGCCGATGACGAACAGATGGATGTGCTCGGGGCTGGGCACGATTGGGATGCGTGCCTCGGGCTCGCGCCGGTACCAGCGCGGCAGATTGCGGTTGTAAACCCGGCCGTAGCGGTGATCGAAGGCCAGCTCGCGGAACAGATTGTAGGCGTTCATGTGCAGGTAGCTTTTGACATCGTGCCGGGTCCAGCCCTTGGCCGCGATGGTGCGGGCATGCTCGGGGCCGATCGCGACGGCGCAATGGCCCGATGAGACCGCGTTGTTGTGGGCGATCGTGCTCATCGCCGAAGAGATGCTGTCGAGGATGCCTTCGGGATCGTCCGCCACATGGTTGGTGACGCTGTGCGGCGGTTCGGCGGCGATGACGAAGACGGTCGAGTCGTCGGCCGCAAAACCCTTCTCGACATGATAGGGCGCCCACGGGCTCTCCGCCTCGTTCTCGGCGACCGCATAGCTGTATTTGCCGGGGTGTCCCAACGTCGATTTGTCGAGATCGCCCGGCCAGCCGCCGCCGACATTGAGCAGCACGAGGCGGATCGCCCGGCCGATCGTGGCGTTGGCGCGGTTGCCCGAGCCGAAGGCATTGGCGCCGCCGTTCATCCCGATCTGGCGCGCCATGGGCCCGTTCACCACAAGCAGCGGCGCCGCCATGTGCGTCGTCGCCTGAACGCCGTTGAGATTGAAGGCGGGGGCGGCCAAAGCCAAGAGGGCGGCGCGCACCACCGGCGCGTATTCCGCCTTGCAGCCGGCCATCACCAGGTTGATCGCCAATATCTCGCGGCTGAGGCTGCCATGGCGCGGCGGCACCCGGCACTCGACGAATTCCGGGTCGCCGCCGAGCGCGTTGACTGCGGCTTCGACGGCGGCCGGGCTTGGCGGCACCACCGGCAGCCCGTCGGTCCAGCCCTGCGCGAAATACCACTCGACGAGGTCGGTGCCGCGCGGCACGCGCACCGCATCAGCGTCGCGTGCCGGTAGCGGCGAGACCGCGCCCGTCGCTTCGTTCCCGCGCGGATGGGGCCGCGAGCTCACTTCGCCTCGGCGGCGGCCTCGTAGGTCTTCAAGGTGTTGTCGGTTGCCGCGTCGATTTCGAGGAGCTTGACCGCGTAGCCCCACAGCAGGGTGCTGTAGCGCAACACCGCGCGGCACGTCTTTTCCTCGAGCAACACGCCGTCATGGACATAATGGGCGAGGACGAGGCAACGGTCGCCGGTCAGATCGACATCGACCACCTGAACATCGGGCTCGCGCCGCGACAAATCGTACTGCTTCGACAGCGCGCTGCGGATGCGGCGGTAGCCGACCTCGTCATGGATCGCATCGACCCGCAGCGACGGCTTGCTGCTGTCGTCGGCGATCTGGAACAGGCGGAATTTGCGGATCACCGCCGGGCTCAGATATTGCAGGATGAAGCTTTCGTCGCGGTAATTGGCCCAGGCGTGGCGCAAGACGCCGAACGGGTCGCCGCAGCCGGCGATCTCAGGGAAGAACTCGCGGTCCTCCGCCTTCGGGTCCTCGCAGATGCGCTTGATGTCGCTCATCATCGCGAAGCCGAGAGCGTAGGGATTGAGGCCGCTGAAACGCGGATCGTCAAAGCCCGGCTGGAACACGACGCTCGAATGCGAGTGGAGGAATTCGAGCATCGATCCTTCGGTGATCAGCCCCTTGTCGTGCAGCCGGTTCATGATCTCGTAATGGACAAAGGTGGCGCACCCTTCGTTCATCAACTGGAGCTGTTTCTGCGGGTAGAAATACTGCGAAACGAGCCGAACGATGCGGATCAGCTCGCGTTGCCAGTCCTCCAGCCGCGGGGCACGCTTTTCGATGAAATACAGCAGGTTCTCCTCGGGCAGGCCGAGCTTCCCGCGGATGTCTTCCTGCTGTTTCTCGATCTCCGCCGATTCGCCGGTGTCCCGGGCGACGCCGGGGACCGTTCGCCACAAATCGTTGTAGGTCGCCTCCTCATGGGCGCGACGGTCTTCCGTGCGCTGACGCTCTTCGGCGAGATTGGGTTTCGAGCGATGAGCGTAGCGGTTGACGCCGTGCTCCTTCAAGGCGTGGGCGGCATCGAGGACACGCTCGACCGCTTCCAGCCCGTACTTCTCTTCGCATTTCGTCACATAGTCGCGAGCAAAGCTGAGGTAATCAAGGATCCCACCGGCATCCGTCCACTGCCGGAACAGGTAGTTGTTTTTGAAGAAATGGTTATGGCCGACGGCGGCATGCGCCATGACGAGGGTCTGCATCGTCATGGAATTCTCTTCCATGATGTAGCAGATGACCGGGTTCGAATTGATGACGATTTCGTAGGCGAGACCCTGCAGGCCCTTGCGATAGAGCGTCTCGTGATAGGCAAAGCGCTTGCCGAAGCTCCAGTGCCGGTACATCAATGGCAAGCCGACTGCGGCGTAAGCATCGAGCATCTGCTCGGAGGTGATGACCTCGATCTGCACCGGGTAGATGTCGAGCCCGAGTTCGTCGAAGGCGATCCGCTCGATCGCCTCGTACACTCGGCGCAACGACCCGAAATCCCAATTCGGCCCGGTGAACAGCGGCATGTCTGCTCTAAGCTGTGCGACGTCCATACGCGTGTTAAGCACGGACGCCCCCTTTTGCAAACAGTTCGTGAAACACCGAGAAAATCTGCGCCGGATCGCCGACCCGCCGCATCGCGAAATGCTCGTGCGCCGGCGCCACTTCGCTGTAGGCGCGCCACAGATCGCTGTCGCGCGACAACCCGGTGAGGCTGCCGCCCATGCCGTCGCCGACCTCGACATAGGCGAAATACTGGCACAGCGGCAGCACCTCGCCCCCGAGCAGCGCGACGCAACGGCCGCTGTCCGCACCATAATTGTCGCCGTCCGAGGCCTGCGCCCCATAGATGTTCCAGCGATCCGTCGAATAGCGGGCGCGCGCGATCTCCAGCATCTTCTCCAGCGCGGTGGACACAACCGTGCCGCCGGTCTCGCGGCTGTAGAAGAATGTCTCCTCGTCGACCTCCTCGGCCGTGCTGGTATGGCGAATGAAGACGACGTCGACGTGGCGGTAGCGCCGCACCAGAAAAACGTGAAGCAGCATGAAAAACCGCTTGGCGAGGTCCTTCATCGCCTCGGTCATCGACCCCGATACGTCCATCAGGCAGAACATGACGGCCTCGGTGTTCGGCCGCGGTACGCGGTCGAACCGTCGGTAGCGGACATCGATCGGATCGATGTAGGGGATGATCTTGCTGCGCCGCTCGATGCGCTCCAATTCGCGGGCGAGGCGTTCGCTCTCCGCCTCGTCGCCCCTGGCGCGCGCTTCCTCCAGCATCTCGCGCAACGCCTCGATATCCGACAGCTTTGGCCGCTTCAGCGAGATGCGGCGCGCCATGCTCATCCGCAGCGTGCGCGGGATGCTGAGATTGGACGGGTTGCCGGTGACCGTGTAGCCGGCGCGCTGCAAATCGACGGCGGTTGTGTCCTTGAGGCTCTTTTTGACCAGGTCGGGGAGTTCGAGGTCCTCGAAGAACATGTCGAGGAACTCTTCCCGCGACAGGGTGAACTCGAAGGCGTCTTCGCCGCTGCCGTCCGGACTGCCTTCCGAGCCGCCGCGTCCCTCGCCGCCGGTCGGCCGCGGGATCTCGTCGCCGCGGACATATTCCTTGTTGCCGGGGATGACGTGATCGCTGCGGCCGGTGCGCCGGTTGTGATGGAAGATCGGCTCGGTGATCCCGCGCGTCGGGATCGCGACCTTCTCGCCGTGCTCGATGTCGGCGACCTTGCGCTTGCGCAGCGCCTCTTGCACCGCGGATTTGACCTCGACCCGGGCGCGCGCCAGAAACCGCTGACGGTTGCTGAGGCTCTTGCCTTTCGGGTTGGGCCGGCGATCGACAATATTCATCGAGCCATCTCCGCGCGCCTGGGGGCTAGCCGGCCTTGTTCACCCGCATGTACCACTCGACAAGGCGACGGACCTGGCGCTCGGTGTAGCCGCGATCGACCATCCGCTCGACGAAATCGGCGTGCTTCTTTTCGGTCTCCGAATCCTTTTTGCTGCCGAAGCTGATCACCGGCAACAGATCCTCGACCTGCGAGAACATCCGCCGCTCGATGACCTCGCGCAATTTCTCGTAGGAAGTCCAGGACGGGTTGCGCCCGTTGGCGGCACGCGCGCGGAGCGCAAACTTGACCACCTCGTTGCGGAAATCCTTCGGATTGGCGATGCCCGCCGGCTTCTCGATCTTGGACAGCTCCTGGTTCAACAGCTCGCGGTTCATCAGCTGGCCGGTGTCGGCGTCCTTGTAGTCCTGGTCCTCGATCCACGCATCAGCATAGGCGACATAGCGATCGAACAGGTTCTGCCCATAATCCGAATAGGATTCGAGATAGGCCTTCTGGATCTCGTGCCCGATGAATTCGGCATAGCGCGGAGCCAGCTCGGCTTTGATGAAGTTAAGGTATTTCTTCTCGGTATCCTCGGGGAACTGCTCGCGCCAGATCGATTGTTCGAGCACGTACATCATGTGAACCGGGTCGGCGGCGATCTCCTGGGTGTCGAAATTGAACGTGCCCGACAGCACCTTGAAGGCGAAGCGGGTCGAGATCCCGTCCATTCCCTCATCGACCCCGGCCGAGTCACGGTATTCCTGCGCCGATTTGGCGCGCGGATCGGTGTCTTTGAGGCTCTCGCCGTCGTACACCCGCATCTTCGAGTACAGGTTCGAATTTTCGTGCGCTTTCAGCCGCGACAGCACACAGAAGCGCGACAGAATATCGAGCGTCGACGGCGCACAGGGCGAATGCGCCAGTTCGCTGTTTTGCAGGAGCTTTTCGTAAATCTTGCGCTCCTCGGTCGACCGCAGGCAATACGGCACCTTGATCACCGAGATGCGGTCGATAAAGGCTTCGTTGTTCTTGTTGTTGCGGAAGGCCTGCCACTCGGCCTCGTTCGAATGCGCGAGGATGATGCCCTGGTAGGGAATGCCGCCGATGTTCTCGGTCCCGGCGTAATTGCCCTCCTGCGTCGCGGTCAGGAGCGGGTGCAGCATCTTGATCGGCGCCTTGAACATCTCGACGAATTCCATCAGGCCCTGCGTCGTCCGGTTGAGCCCGCCGGAAAAGGAGTAGGCGTCGGGGTCGTTCTGGCTGAACATCTCCAGCTTGCGGATGTCGACCTTGCCGACCAGGCTGGAGACGTCCTGGTTGTTCTCGTCGCCGGGCTCGGTCTTGGCGACGCAGATCTGCTTCAGGCGCGAGGGCTGCAGCCGTATGACCGAGAACTTGGTGATGTCTCCGCCGAATTCCTCAAGCCGCTTGACCGCCCACGGCGAGATCGTGCCGGTAAGCCGCCGCTGCGGGACGCCGTAACGCTGCTCGAGTTCGGGGCCCAAGGTGACCGGATCGAACAGGCCGAGCGGGCTCTCGAACACCGGGCTGATCTCGTTCCCGGCCTTGAGCACGTAGATCGGCTCCTTCTCCATCAGCATCTTGAGCCGCTCTGCCAGCGAGGATTTGCCGCCGCCGACCGGGCCAAGCAGGTAGAGCACCTGCTTGCGCTCTTCGAGCCCCTGCGCGGCATAACGGAAGAACCCGACGATCCGCTCGATCGTCTCCTCCATGCCGTAGAAATCTTCGAAGGCGGGGTAGACCTTGATGGTCCGGTTCATGAAGATGCGGCCGAGGCGCGGATCCTGACTGGTGTCGACCATCATCGGCTCGCCGATGGCCTTCAGCAGCCGCTCGGCGGCACCGGCATAAAACGCCGGATCATCCGAGCAGGCGCGCAGATAGTCCTCTAGCGAGTATTCCACCTCGCGCCGGTTTTCGTAGAGGCGCGAATAGAGTCCGAAGATACCATCGTCAAACCGCATTTTGCTCACCTCAATCGACGGCACTGTCGACCGCACAGGTTCGACCGTTCACCCTGTAAACGAATCACCCACAAAGAAATTCGCGTCGCTGATCACGGACACACCCCTCGCCCGTGAGATTTTTGCGGAGCACATTCACCGCCGCGCCCCCGCCCCGACGGCCCCCTTGGCCGAATGTGCTCAGCCCAAACATACGCAATGACCGTGCCAAAACTTTATGGCAACTCTTGGGTCAATCCCTGCGACTGTAACGGAGGCGGGCCGCGCACCGGTCGCGGTCGCCAAACCCCCATTGCCTGCCCCAGAAGAAGGGGAAACCGACAACATCTTGTGGCCTCCTCACATCCGTTGTCAGCATATATAAGGTCGGCACGAATCCCAACCCCGATTCTGCCGCGGCGCCGAAAATTCCGATGCCCTCCCACGCAGGGGCCATGTTGCTTCCAAGAGGTTAACGCGTCCTTTCGTCGCAGCCCGCCTGCGTAGATCGGCAAGCCGCCGATCGCCCGTTTTTGCCACCGTCAGGGCGGCCAGGCCCGCAGCACACGGGCGTCTTCGCCCTATTGCGCCGATGCCCCGGCCAAAGCGGCGGCGTGCCGGCGCGGCGCCGCTTTGGCCTGCGACCGCCAGTTCCGGGCGAGCGCGTCGGCAAGGTCGGCTGCGAGACAGTCATAGCCCCGGTCGGTCATGTGCAGGCCATCCGGACCGATCATCTTCGGCGGGTCAGACCGCTGCGCAGCCTGCCAATATTGCATGATCTCGAACCGGCGAAACAGCCCGATCCGGGCACGCTCTGCCGCCTTCGCAATCAGCTGTTCCATCGCGGCGTAGGCCGGCCGCGCGGTCACACGCGGGGCGTCTTGCAGGTCCATCAGGACGACATCGCTGCCGCTCTGTTTGAGCTGTGCGACGCCGCGCTGGATCAGCTCCCGGTCGGCGGTCAGATCGTCGCGGCGCAGCACGGCGTTGGTGCCGACTTGCCAGATCACCAGTTCGGGGTGCTGGGCGATCACGTCGCGGTCCAGCCGGGCCAGCTCCTCCGGGGCGTCTTCACCGCCTCTGCCGCGATTGATCACCCTGATGGCGATATCCGGAAACCGCGCTTTGAGGTCGGCATCGAGCCGGCTCGGATAGCTCAAACCCGGGGCGCTCGCACCGACGCCCTGGGTCGAGGACGAGCCTACGGCGACGATGGTCAGCGGCTCGCGTCGGTCGATCCGGGCCACGACGCGCGCCTCCGCCGGCTCGATGGCCATCAGAGCCGGCGGCGCGCTGCAGCTCACAGGCGCGCTTTGGGCCTCGGTGTCGGCCGCGTCCGCCATAGCCGCGGCAAGCGCCAGCGCGGCAGCGAGCGCGAGCGGGGAGAGCCGGGTCATTGGACCGCGGTGCGGATCGCTTGCGCGAGCTTGAGGCCGATGCACTGATAAACCTCGGCGGCAAGCCGCACGCGTTCCTTGTCGGCAACCTCGTCGAAGTTGAACACGTTGTGCTCGCTCCAGTAGCGCATCATTTCGAACCGTGGGAACACGTACACCCCGTTCAGGTCGCCGACGCGATGCAGCGCGTTCAGATACTGCGCGAAGTTGATGACCGTTGACGTTCTGCGCGAGAATTGCATATCGACCAACAGGATGTCGATTGCCCGGTTTTTGACCTCGTCGACGCCGGCCTGCAGGGCGGCGGCGAAATCGTCGATCTCGATGCCGCGAACCGCATCGCTGATGCCGGTCTCCCACACCACCAGGATCGGGGCGTCGGCGATCACGTCGGTGGAAAACCGCTCCACCATCTGCTGCGCGGATTGGCGCGGCACGCCTTTGTTGATCACGGTGATCGGCACGTTGGCATAGAAATCCGCCAGCGCCAGCTGCAGGCGATGCGGATAGGCGAGATCGGACGCGCCGGCCGCGGCGCCCCGGGTCGAGCCACCGCCGATCGCCACGATTGTCACCGGCTTCCCGGCGTGCAGCCGTTCGGCCAGATAAGGCAGCTTGACCGAGACCTCCAACAGATCGGGCGGCACCGCGCACTCCGGGGGCTCCGCACGGCCGGGCGCCGGCATGGCAAGGATCAACGCCGCGATGCCGGCGAGGCGCAGCAGCGACCGGCGCCTCATGGCGTGCCCCCATCGCCGCGGCGTTGCGCCGCCACGAGGGGCCGTACGGGCATTCGATCCATTGCCTTGTACCAGTCGATCATCTTGGCGGTCAGAACCATTGCCGCGATGCCCCCGGCATTGACCACGAGCTGCATCGCGACAGCGGAATCATATTCCGCAAGGACGAAATGCCCGAGCGCCGAAAGGAGAATGCCGAGGCAGAAGATCTCGAGCGACTGCCGCCCGCACAGCACCAGCGGCCGCGCCGCCGCGCTGGCAAGAAAGCGGGCGTTGCGCGGTATATGGTGCGCGACCAGCACCGCCAGCGCGAAGAACGAGACCAGACGGATCGGCGACAAATTGTTCTTGTTCACCGGCCACAGCTCCTTGAGGAACAGCCCCGGGACCGATTCCCAGAGGCCGTGCAGCGTCCAGCTGACCCTGACCAGCACCGCAATCGCGAAGACCGCGGCGGCCACCGGATAGGCCAGCCTGAGGAGTCCGGCAAAGCTCTCGCCTTGGACCGTGCGGTTGCCGAGCACCGCCCCGGCCACGAACAGAAATTGCCAGGCGAGCGGGTTGAAAAACCAGACATGGCCCTGCGGATAGGCGGGCACCGAGATGTCGAAGATCTGGACGGCGAGGTAGACGATCGCCGAGGGCACCAGCACCAGCAGCCAGTGGCGCTGCATGCCGAGCAAGATCACCGGGAAGATCACCATCATCAGAATGTACAGCGGCAGGATGTCGAGGAAGGCCGGTTGGAATTCGAGCAGCAATGCCTGCACCACCGCGATATGCGGTTCGCCAAGAAATTCCGCAATCCGCATTTCGTCGTTGTACATCGGGTTCTTGAAAGCGGTGGCGGTATAGGACACCTCGGCGATGAACAGGACGAACAGGAAGATATGCGCGACATAAAGCTGCCACGCGCGCCGCAGCACCTGCGCGGTGGCATAGAGCGCACCCTTGCTGGCGAGGCGACGGCCGTAGACGAGGGCAGCGGTAAAGCCCGAGATGAAGATGAAGACCTCCGCCGCGTCGAAGAAAGCGACGGCCTGCAACGTAAAATAGGTCAGAATGCTCTCGGGGACGTGGTCGATGAAAATGAATATCAACGACACGCCGCGAAAGAAATCGAGACGAAGGTCGCGCGACGTGGATGGCTCGGGCAAGGCCGACTAAGCTCCGGATCGGGGCGGCGGCATCAGGTGCCATCTTAGCAAAGCCGGGCCGCGCTCGTCGAGGCGGTGGCCCGGCTCGGCCCGATCGCCCGGTCGCCGCCGCATCAGTTGCCCATTTTTTGTGCAAACCAGAGCCGCGCCTGTAGGGCCGTGAGCGCCGATGAGGTCGGGGGTCGGCAGATCGCCCTCGCCATACCACAGCGGGATGATCACCGGGTCTCCCATGTCGAGCGCGGAAATCTCCGGAATTATGTAGCAAACTCAGGTGATAGGGCCGGTGCGCTCTCGATCAAAGATCCCCGGCGTGGCCAGTTCGACCTTTATGAGATCGCCGTTTAAGAAACCTATCGCGCCGAGGCCCGTTCGGAGGCAATTGCGTCCATGAACGTGCCAGGATCCACCAGACCCTCTGGATGCCTTCCAGCCTCGCCGAAGACTATGTTGAAGCGCTCCTCGCCCAATGTGACTCGCATCCGGTCCATCATGGTCTTGAGGAGTGCATTCAATTGACCCAAATATTCCTCCGGTGGCATTACCCCGAGATCTAAGATACGGGTAAGTTGAGCTTGACGGCGCGAGAAATCCCTTTGGATTTTGCGAAGAGAGCGGCGGGTGCCTTCGTCTAGTCGGCTACCCAGCGCGTTTTCAGCCAACGCCAAAAACTCAGCCAATTGCGTCAGATCCTTGCTCGACTGGGGTGTGTTATATACGCTACTTCTTCCAGAGAGGTTCCCAGAACGGCCAGTGCCGCTACCCATGACGGCACCCGCGGTCGGAACCGTAGCACCCGAGTAGCATGCTTGCAATTCGGGCCACGGTGGCAAGCCATCTCGACCCCAAGCGGCGACAGAAACGGTGTATCCACCACAACCCGCCACTGTGACTCCGGCGGGGTGGAGAATTCGGTTCGCGATCTGATGGCACACGCCGGTGAGCCCATACCTGATGCCCGCCTCGGAATTCGGCTGAGAGAGGCAATTTGCGTTGGCAGAACTCCCGACGCCGCTCCGTAGGCGAATGCCGCCAATGGATCTGCCGCGGCATCCCCATCGCAACCCACAGGAACTGACCACGTAGGTGTGATCGAAGAAGGATACTCCGACCAAGGGAATCGCCCATGCTTCCAATGTCGCTGACGATATTCCCGCCATTCAGGCGCCTCCGCTCCGTCTCTATTTATTTGGAGCATGCTATCAGCGACGCATGGCCGATTGGAAGGCGTCATGGCGATGCCGGCTCAATCAAAGCGGGTACGGCGGTAAGCACCGTTGTCACGCAATTGGAAGCAAAACTCAGACCGTTAAGACTGATTATCCTCCCGTGCGGCATTTTTGCGTGGCGCTGGCGGCACGGAAGCCGCCGGAATCCTGTCTGAGTTTGCCACAATTCCGGAGATCTCCCCGATACGGGAAGCCGGCATGTCGCGGATCGTCTGGCGCACGCGCATCGACTCGAGCTGTTGCCTTTCTCGATCGTTTGTGACAGTGTGTAACACACGGTAACGCTCCGTGGCAGGCAAGAACCTTTCATCCGCTTCGCAAGCGCCTTTTCGAGAGCGTCCCCTAAGCACTTTCTGCAGGACATTGCCTTAGCAAGCGAGCCGGCTTCCGCCGGCTCGTAGCGTTTCGCGCCGAAGCCCGCTATGCGGGTCGGCGCCATTTCTTGAGGATCCAGGTTTCTGGCCGGATCTCCGACCTTGGAATGGCCGAGTAATCGGACAAAACCCGTGTCAGCGCGTTCCACAGATCCTTCTCACGCGGCTGCGCGCCGGCGATCGTCAATCTCCCAAGGTTTCGGGCAGCAGCCTCCTTCGCAAGATCCCCCAGCGTCTCGCAATCGGGCGGGAGCCTGCCGCGGTCGCATACAAGCAAGAGGACTCCAAACGCCGCCGCCATCACCGGAAGGAACCAAAAGCCGGGCCGGATGGCGAGGGTTGGAAGCAAACCAAGCAACGCTGTGACCAGGACGTAGAGGCCGGCGTGACCAAGAGCGCCGGAATCGGCGCGCAGGCGCAAGCCGCTGCGCGAACCCAACCGTTTGAATAATGCTTTTGGGCTGAGCGTGGTGATGGCTTTCAGACGCGTGTCGGGCTTCAGCTTGACCTCGGCTCCAAGCTCGGAGAACGCCTTCCTAAGGCGATAGAAGGCCATCGCGCTAGCGCAGCCGCCTGCTTTGGCGCTCGATGCCG
Source organism: uncultured Alphaproteobacteria bacterium (assembly GCA_963789255.1). Lineage (GTDB taxonomy): Bacteria > Pseudomonadota > Alphaproteobacteria > ATCC43930 > CGMCC-115725 > DATARH01. The sequence continues at coordinate 2,253,775 of CAWBJW010000002.1, forward strand.
AGAACCGACTGCGCAGGAGCGCCCGAATATCCTCCACGGTGCGCAGGCTTTCCGCCTCGGAACTAGTAATTCCGACGCCGAAACAGGCCTCCAGGGCAGCCAGGAGATCCAGGTCGTCGCCATCTCCGACCAATCCGAGAGTGTCTGTCATCCCCCGCCTCCTACTCGGCATGGTGAGAGGTCACTCCAGCCCGGGGCGCACCCGGAACGCGCCCTCGGTCTGGCGCTTGATCTCGTCGAGCGACACGTCGGGGGCGATCTCGACGAGCTCCATCCCGCCGCCCTTCCTGTCGATCGCGAAGACGGCGAGATCGGTGATCACCACATCGACGACCCCGGCCCCGGTCAGCGGCAGGGTGCAACGGTGCAACAGCTTGGGCTCGCCCTTGGCGGTATGCTCCATCAGGACGACGACCCGCTTGACCCCGGCGACCAGATCCATCGCGCCGCCCATCCCCTTGACCATCCTGCCCGGGATCATCCAATTGGCGAGATCGCCGTTCTCGGCGACCTGCATCGCGCCGAGGATCGACAGGTCGATATGGCCGCCGCGGATCATCCCGAACGATTGGGCACTGTCGAAATAGCTCGTCGTCGGCAGCTCCGTGACGGTCTGCTTGCCGGCATTGATCAGATCGGCGTCCTCCTCGCCTTCGAACGGGAACGGGCCCATCCCCATCATGCCGTTCTCGCTTTGCAGCTGCACGGTGATGCCGGGCGGAATGTAGTTCGACACCAGGGTCGGAATGCCGATCCCGAGATTGACGTAGAAGCCGTCCTGCAATTCGGCGGCGGCGCGCCGCGCCATGTCGTCGCGTGACCAGGGCATGTCCGTCGCTCCTTTCCTCAAGCCGCGCGCTTGCGGACCGTGCGCTGCTCGATGCGTTTCTCATAGGCGGGGTAGTGCACGATGCGCTGCACAAAGATGCCCGGCGTGTGGATATGGTCGGGATCGATCTCGCCGGGCGCGACCAGGTGCTCGACCTCGGCCACCGTCACCTTGCCGGCGGTCGCCATCACCGGGTTGAAGTTGCGCGCGGTCTTGCGGTAGACGAGGTTGCCTTCGGTATCGCCCTGCCACGCGTGGATGATCGCGAGATCGGCAACGAGGCCTGTTTCCATGACATAGGTCTCGCCCTCGAATTCGCGCAGTTCCTTGCCCTCGGCGACCAGGGTCCCGACCCCGGTCCTGGTGAAAAAGGCGGGGATGCCAGCGCCGCCGGCGCGGATGCGCTCGGCCAGCGTGCCTTGCGGGTTGAATTCGAGCTCGAGTTCGCCCTTGAGGTAGAGTTCGGCGAAGAGGCGGTTTTCCCCAACATAGGACGAGATCATCTTGCGGATCTGCCGGGTTTCGAGCAAGAGGCCGAGACCGGCGCCGTCGATGCCGGCGTTGTTCGAGACGATCGTCAGCCCTTTGACCCCGGCATCGCGGACCGCCAGGATCAGCTTTTCCGGGATGCCGCACAGGCCGAAGCCGCCGGCCATGATCATCATCCCGTCGTGCAGGAGCCCGGCAAGCGCGGCCTCGGCATCGGGGTATACCTTGTTCGCCATCAGGGGCTCCTGCGCAGCAAGGGCCGGTGATAGTGCCGCCGCGGGGCGGCTGTCAATTTGCCCCGACGGTGCCCGCGTCGGATGAGGCGGGCGATCATCGTGCTCGTCTTATACCACATCGATCGGTATTTGTCAATTGCTAAATTACCCATTGCACAAGGGGTGGCTTGCCCGCCGGTTCCTACCGGGACGGCGGGTTTCCCGGCCCGCCGCCGGGCCGCGGCGGTTCGGGTGCGGGCGCGGGCGGCTCCGGTTTGACGCCGAGCTTCTGTCGCGTTGCCGCCTCGACGACGCCGTCGACATTGAGCGCGTTTGCCTTCTGAAAGCGGGCGACCGCCACCGCGGTCGCGGCGTCATAGGCGCCGTTCTGCGGGGCGTCGATCTTGGCCGCGGCGAGCGCGGCCTGCACCGCGCGCACATCGCCGCCGGTCATCGGCGGGTCGGCCGGCCGCAGGGCGCGCGGCTGGCCCGCAGCCGGGCCGTTTCCGGCAAACCAGGCGCCGACATCGCTGCCGTTGACCGTGATCCATTTTGGCGGCGCCGAGGCGAGGTGAAATTTGATCCGCGGCGTGCCGTCGGCCGCCGCTGATGTCGTGCCGATTTCCTTGAGCAGCGGCAGATAGGACGCCAGCCTCACGTCGCCGACGAGGCCGGGCAGCTTGTCGAAGCCGCGCACCGCAACGTCGCCCCCCGCGGTGTATCCCTTCGGCGACAAGGGCGAGCCCTTGGCCTCGGCGGTGACCTCGACCCCGACATCCGGCGTCTCGAAGGCGAGATCGTAGATGCGGAAGATCGGGTCCAGCATCGCCGCCGCGCCGATCATTTGCCGGGTGGCGCGCTGCTTGTCGGCCTCGCCCGCACCCGCACGCAGCCTGGCTTGCGGCTTCGAGAATTTTGTGCAACGGCCCGGTGCCGACATTTTCAAGGCCGAAATCGAGCACCGCGTGGTGCGGCACCTTGCCGGCATCGAGGATCGCGGGCGCCAGGGTCAACCCGTCATCCGCGAGCGCGATGCGCAGCGCGGCGGTCTCGCCCGACAGGCCGGTCAGCGCGCTGGCCATGCTTGCCTTGGCTAGCGCGACATAGGGTTCGCCGGTCGGCGAGCGCACAGCCACCCCCTCGACCGTCAGCTCGCCCTTCGCCAGGCTGAACAGCGACGGGATCGTTGGCAGCAGGTCGAGCAGCGCGTCGAGCCGGGCCGCGGGGGCGCTGTCTCCTTGCTGGGGCAGCGCGTCGAGCCGGTCGCGCAGCCGGTTGAGCGCCGCGAGATCGGGCCCCTCTGACCGGGCGGTATAGGCGATGCGGTCGACCGCGCCGCCGACCGGTCCCTGGGCAACAAAGAACTCGATCCCCTTCAGCGCAAAATCGACCGGCGCGCTCCAGCTGCCGTCGGTGCTGGCGATCATCTTCCAGGACAGCGACAGCGGCCCGAATTTGAGCCAGTCGCCGGTCTTCTTGTCGTCGATCCGCGCGCCAGCAAACGCCAGGCTGATCTCCCGGGCACGGCCGGATTGCGCGTCGACGAGCGCGTTTGCCGTCGCGTCCTTCAGAGCGAGCTTGGTTTCTTCGCCGCCTTCCGCATGCAGGATCGATTCCCCGGGAAAGACGAAGGCCATGGCGACCGACTTGTCCGGTCCCGTGGTGCGGCGGATCTCGATATAATCCAACGCGATGTGCGCCACCTTTGCTTGCGGCAGCACGATTGCGATCCGTGCATTGCTGATGTCGGCGACCTCCGCGTCGCCGTCGCGGCGGACATCCATGCGGTCGGCGCCATCCCATTTGAGGACGCCGTGCGTGCTCGTTCCAAGCTTGTCCAGCAGGCCATCGATCTCGCCCTTCAATTCCGGCTCGCCGGGCGTGCCTTGTTGCAGCTTGTCGACGAGCGTGTCGATCCGGCCCTTCAATTCCGCCTCGGCCGCACCCGCACCGCCGGCCGGGAAGGCGAAGCAGAGGGCGAGCGCCAAGGCGGCCGCTGTCGATCCGGGCTTGACCCGCATGTTCTTGCTCCATCCTGCTCCGGCTCGCTCGCGCCGGATCCCGAGCATAGCCGAGCCGCAAGAAAAAAGGGGCCGCCATATGGCGGCCCTGAGTCTTAGGGGAGGATGCGAGAGTGGGTTGACTGCTCAACCCGCCCCACGCGAGAGGACGCAGCAAAAAATAGGCCATCAACGCGTCACCAAACCGTTGACGACCGGCGTTTTCGGGGTGCTGCGATGGAGCCGCCTGCGGCGCTCCCGCCGATCCCGCAGAAAACCCTTGCATCGCCGCGGCGCGCGGCCTGAAATTGGGGAAGGCTGGGGTGCTGTCCGGCGGCGCGGGGTTGCCCGCATCGGCGGCGGCTGAGAACAAACCCACTGAACCTGGCCGGGCATGCCCGGTGAAGGGAGTCCGTCATCAGCACGTTCTTTGGTGTCTCATCGACGCGGCCGAAGACGATCGTCGTCGGCGCCGGCGTCATCGGCCTTGGCATTGCCTGGCGGCTCGTGCAAGCCGGTTGCAGGGTGACGGTTTACGACCGCGGCGAGGCCGGGCACGGCGCCAGCTGGGCGGCGGCCGGCATGCTGGCGGCCGCGGTCGAGACCGAGCCCGGCGAGGAGGCGCTGCTGGCGCTCGCGCTCGAAAGCCAGCTTTTGTGGCCGGATTTTGTGCGCGAGCTGGAGATCGCCTCGGGCGTCCCGGTCGAATACCGCGACGAGGGGACGATCGTCGTCGCGCTCAATCGCGACGACGCCGCCCAACTGCGCCATTCCTACGAGTTTCAGAAGGGGCTCGGTCTCGACCTCCACTGGCTGACGGCGGCCGAGGCGCGCAAGAAGGAGCCGCATCTGAAGCCCGGCCTCGCCGCCGCGGTGTGGAGCCCGCGCGACCACCAGGTCGAGAACCGCCTGCTCGGCCGCGCGCTGGCGCTCGCCGCCCGCCGTGCTGGGGTCGAGCTCGTCGAGCATTGCCCGGTCCGCGACATCATCGTCAACGGCGGCCGCGCCACCGGAATCGTCAGCGAGCGGGGCCGCGATCCGGCCGACATCGTGGTATTGGCGGCCGGCGCCTGGTCGCGCGAAGTGGGCGGCATTCCGCCGGCCTACCTGCCGCCGGTGCGCCCGATCAAGGGCCAGATGCTGGCTCTCCAGATGGACCCGGCGGCGCCGTTGTTGCGCCACGTGCTGTGGCTGCCGCGCGGCTATCTGGTGCCGCGTCGCGACGGGAGGCTGGTCATCGGCGCCACGGTCGAAGAGCGCGGCTTCGATGCGCGCCTCACCGCGGGCGGGCTGTTGGCGCTGATCGAAGGGGCGTGGCGCGCGGTCCCGGCGATCGAGGAATTGCCGATCGCCGAGATGTGGGTCGGGTTCCGCCCGGGGTCGCGCGACGATGCGCCGATGCTGGGTCCGAGCGGCATCGACGGGCTCGTCATCGCCGCCGGGCATCACAGGAACGGCATTCTGTTGACCCCGGTCAGCGCCGCAGTGGTCAGCACCTATATTCTGACAGGGCAGCTGCCCGAGATCGCCGCCGCGTTTTCGCCCGAGCGCTTCGCCGCCGGCGCCGCGCGGGTGGGCCAGCCGGTCAGCGCCGCGGCGGCGCCATGACGCGGCTGCGCATCAACGGCGTTGAGGCCGAATTGGCGGTGACGACGATCGCCGAGCTGCTCGCCCTGCGCGGCATCGACCCCGGGGCGCGTTTTCTGGCCGTCGCCGTCAATGGCGCCGTGGTGCGCCGCGCCGAGTGGCCGGTTGCCGCGCTCGCTTCCGGCGATGCGGTCGAAATCGTCCGCCCGCTTCAGGGCGGCTGAGCTTTGTCCCGTAGGAACATGCCCATGACTGACCCGCTGATCGTTGCCGGCACCACGCTCAAGTCGCGACTTTTCACCGGCACTGCCGGCTACCCGAACCAGCAGGTGCTGCTCGATTCCCTGGAAGCGAGCGGGGCCGAGCTGGTCACCGTCTCGATCCGGCGGATCAGCCTCGAAACCTATGCCGAGAGCCTTGTCGACCTGCTCGGCGGCCGTTATCGCATCCTGCCCAACACCTCGGGTTGCGTCACCGCGCGCGACGCGATCCTGACCGCCGAACTGGCGCGCGAGGCGCTGGAGACTGATTGGGTCAAGCTCGAGCTGATCGGCGACCGCGAGACCCTCTACCCCGATGTCGAGCAGCTCGTGCACGCCGCTGACGAACTGGTGCGCAAGGGTTTCACCGTGCTGCCGTACTGCAACGAGGACCCGGTCGCCTGCCAGAAGCTCGCCGATGTCGGCTGCGCCGCGGTTATGCCCTTGGGCTCGCTGATCGGCTCGGGGATGGGGATCGCCAACCCGGCGGCGATCGAGCTGATCTGCGCGCGCAGTCCGGTCCCGGTCGTGCTCGATGCCGGGATCGGCACCGCCTCGGACGCGGCCTACGCGATGGAGCTCGGCTGCGATGCGGTGCTCGTCAACACCGCGATCGCCAAGTCGCACGACCCGCGCCGGATGGCGGCGGCGATGCGCGCCGCGGTCGAGGCCGGTCGCCTGGCCCGTCTTGCCGGGCGCATCCCGAAGCGCAGTTTCGCCGAGCCGTCGAGCCCGCAGCTCGGCCTCGTCGGTTCCTGACTGCGCGATTGCGCCGCGCTCACCGTAACCTCGGCGTTCCGGCCTCCGTCGGGGCGACAGCCGACATGGCGGGATCGCAACCGTGATCTTCGCCCTGCCGCTGTACGACGATAATCCGATCCAACGGCCGCCGGTCGCCACCTACGCGCTGATCGGCATGTGCATCGGCGCGTTCTTGTGGCAGCTGGGCCAGCCGGCAAAGGTCGTCGCTCTTCAATACGGGATGATCCCGGCGGTGCTGTTCGGCTATCGCGCGCTGTCGCCGCAACTGGCCGCCATTCCGCCCTGGGCGACGATCTTCACCAGCATGTTCCTGCACGGCGGGTGGTTCCATCTTGGCGGCAACATGCTGTTCCTGTGGATTTTCGGAAACAATGTCGAGGATTTGCTCGGGCGCGCCCGCTACCTGCTGCTCTATCTCGGCAGTGGAGTGGCCGCGGCGCTGCTCCAGGCACTCTCGGCCAAGCACTCGCCAATCCCGATGATCGGCGCGAGCGGCGCGATCGCCGGCGTGCTCGGCGCCTACCTGGTGATCTATCCGCGCGCCAACGTGCATTGCTTCGTCTGGATCGTGATCTTTTTCTGGATTGTCACTGTCCCAGCGTGGATCCTGCTCGGCTTGTGGTTCGCGATGCAGTTGCTGAGCGGCCTCGCTGCCAGCCCGGCCGCGCCGGGCGTCGCGTTCTGGGCGCATGTCGGCGGTTTTGGTGGCGGCATCATCCTGTTCCTGCTGTTGCGGCCGGGCCAGGTCAGGCTGCTGCAGCCGCAGCGGACCCCGATTTGGGCAAGGGTGCCGCCGGGCGCCCTTGCGGGGCGCGGGACCTTCCACCGCGGCAGCGTGCCCGATACCGGGCAGCGCTCCATCCGCCCGCCGGGACCGTGGGGATAGCGCGGCATTTGGCTATCGGGCCTGGTTCCGGATTCGCCGCCGGCGCTGCGACATTTTGCCCAGGCGCGGCATTGGACGCGGCCAGGGCGGAGCCCGGAAATGCTGGCCATATTATCGCCGTTCGCAGGCCGAAATCTCCGGGACCATTCCCCTCGCTCCGCTGTTGTTATGCTGCCGAGGAACCGGGGTCAGGCGGAGGAAGCTGTGTCCGAATCAACGCCGATGCGGCATAGCCGGATCCTGCGCCCTGCTGCCGCGCACAACGCCGCAACCGCGCCCCGCCGATGATCCGGGCTTTGCGCGGGATCGCGCGCGCCTTTTTCATCCTGGTCGTTGTCGCTGCGCTCGGGATCGGCGGCCTCGTCAGCATCACGCTCACGCATTTCGGGCGCGGCCTGCCCGATTATCAGAAGCTCGCCAATTACGTGCCGGCGACCGGCACCACGGTCTATGCCGGCGACGGCAGCTTCATGGCCGAATTCGAGAGCAAACACCGCATCCCGGTGGCAATCGGCAAGGTGCCGCCGATGGTGATCCACGCCTTCCTCGCCGCCGAGGATCGTGATTTCTACCGTCATAACGGCGTCAACCCGGTCGCCATCTTGCGCGCGGCGATGGCGGATATCCTGCGCTTACAGCGCGGCCAGCGGCCGATCGGTGCCTCGACGATCACCCAGCAGGTTGTCCGCCATTTCCTGCTCAGCAACGAGGTGTCAGTGTCGCGCAAGATCAAGGAGGCGATCCTTGCCTACCGCATCGAGCGCACACTGAGCAAAAACCGCATCCTCGAAATCTATCTCAACGAGATCTATCTGGGAGCCGGCGCTTATGGTGTCGCCGCCGCCGCCGACACCTACTTCCACAAGCCGCTCGACCAGCTCGACCCTGGCCGAGGCCGCACTTCTCGCGGCCTTACCCAAGGCACCCAACAATTACAACCCGATCCGCCATCCGGCGGCGGCGCGGGCGCGGCGCGACTGGGTGCTCGCCGGCATGGCCGATGTCGGCTGGATCAGCGCGGCGCAGGCGAGGATGGCGATGGCCGAGCCGCTCGGCGTCCAACTGCGCAGCGAGCCCCCAGGGGACCAGGCCGGCGGGCACAGCGGCTATTTCACCGAAGAGGTACGGCGCGAGCTGATCGCCCGGTTTGGCGAGAAATCCGTCTATGAGGGCGGGTTGACCGTGCGCACGAGCTATGTGCCGGCCTATCAGCAGATGGCCGAAACCGCGTTCCGCAATGGCCTCGTCGCCTACGACCGGCGCCACGGGTGGCGCGGCCCGCTCGCCCATCTGCCGAGCGGGGCCGCGGCGCAAGCCGCCCTTTTCAGCATGGCCGACCCGCCCGGCCCCGACGGCTGGCAACTCGCCGCGGTAACCGCGATCGATGGCGGCGGCGCCACGATCGCGATGAAGAGCGGCGGCGTCGGACGGATCCCGCTCGACGAGCTGCGCTGGGCCCGCCGCACCCTCGGGGATCAGCGCGTCGGCACGGCGGTGCAGCGCGCGGGCGATGTGGTCCATCCCGGCGACGTTGTGCTGGTCGAGCCGGTCGCGACCGCAGCCCTGCCGCCCAAGGGGCGGTACGCCGCAGTCAATGCCGTTCCCAGTTACGCGCTGCGCCAGATCCCGGATGTCAGCGGCGGGGTTGTGGTGATGGATCCGAAGACCGGGCGGGTGTTCGCCCTGGTTGGCGGCTGGTCGTTCCGGCAGAGCCAATTCGACCGGGCGACCCAGGCCCAGCGCCAACCCGGATCGGCCATCAAGCCGCTGGTCTATGTCACCGCGCTGGAGAATGGTTTCACCCCGTCGAGCGCCGTCGAGGATGTCCCGGTCGAGATACCGCAAGGTCCGGGGCTGCCGCCCTGGGAGCCGGTTAACTACGAGGGCAATTATGTCGGGGCGACCACCCTGGAAGATGCGCTGATTCATTCGCGCAACCTGGCGACCGTGCACGTGGCGATGACGATCGGCATGCCGGCGATCGCGAAGACCGTGCACGATTTCGGCGTCATGGACCGGATGCCGCTGTACTACTCGATGGCGCTGGGCGCCGGCGACACGACGCTCTTACGCCTGACCAGCGCCTACGCGATGCTCGATAATGGCGGGCATTGGCTGATGTCCTCGGTCATCGATCTCGTGCAGGACCGCAACGGCCGCATCCTCTATCAAAAGGGCGTCAATGGCTGCGCCGCGTGCTTTGTCGCCGGCAGCCCGCGCAATGGCCCCGACACCGGCACGATTTATCGCCCGACCGGCGCCGCCGACCCTTCCTCGATCTACCTGCCGAACGCGACCTACATCGACAACGCGCTGGTCTATAAGCCGACCAAACGCGACCCGCTGGTCACCGAGGAGGCGGATACCGAACTCCTCTCGATGATGCAGGGCGTGGTCGAGCGCGGCACCGGCATTGCCGTAGCGGCGGTCGGCAAGCCGCTCGCCGGCAAGACCGGCACGACAAGCGACTGGTTCGATGCCTGGTTCGTCGGTTTTTCGCCGGACCTCACGGCGGGGGTGTTTGTCGGCTTCGACGAGCCGCGTACCTTGGGTGACGGCGAGGTCGGCGGCCATGTTGCCGCGCCGATCTTCCGCGACTTCATGGCGGCGGCGCTGAAGGGCAAGCCGGCGAAGCCGTTCCCGGTGCCTGCCGGTGCGGCTGCGGCGCTGGCAAGCACCTCCACCAGCGCGAGCGACGACGCGAGCGCAAGCCTTTCGCCCCCGTCGGACGGCGACCTGGCAAACCCCAACATCGACACCCCAGGCTCCGACTACCCTGCGCCGGCCGACCAGGACGACAGCGCCAGCCCGGTGCCATGGCAGGACCGCCCGGCGGTGCGCGACGACACGATGCCGCTGACCCGGGATTATGCGTCGTCGCAACCGCCGGGCTATGCCGCCGCGCCGGCGCCGCACGACACCCCGCTTCCACCGGTGCGGGCGGTGCGGCCGGCGACCGGCACCGGCGGGCTCTACTGAGCGTCTGACAGTGCGTTGAGACCGAAAGCCTCGGCGAGCAGCGTGTAGGATCGCTGGCGCGCCGCGAAATCGTGGCAGATCGTCAACACCACGATCTCCTCGACCCCGTAGGTCTCGGCCAGCGCTTCGAGACGCGCCTTGACCTGACCCGGGGTGCACTGAGCGCCGGATCGCCGCAAGCGGCGCCTCACAGGCTACTGGTCCGAGCCACCCGGGCAAACCAGTCGTAGGACGCCTTCGGCGTGCGCTTCAGCGTAGCGCGATCGACCCGCACCAGACCGAACGGCGCGGTATAGCCCTCGGCCCATTCGAAATTGTCGAGGATGGTCCAGGCGAAATAGCCCCGCAGATTGGCCTTCTGACCGAGGGCGCGGTGGCACGCGGCGATGTGATCGCGCAGAAACGCGATGCGCTGCTGGTCGTCGACCCGGCCGCCGGGACCGGGCGTGTCGCTGAAACAGGCACCGTTCTCGGTTATGTAGACCGGCGGATTGCCGTAATGGTCGCGCAAATCCGCCAGGACCTCGACCAGGCCGTTGGGATCGATCGGCCAGCCCAGCGCGGTGCGCTGCATGCCGGCCGGAACGGCGCCCCAATTGGTGCCGACGAGGCCGGCGGGATCGGCCTTCTGGTAGGCCGGATCGTAGTAGTTGACCCCGACGAAATCGATCGGTTGGCGGATCTGCGCGAGGTCGTCGCCTTTGACGAGCGGCTCGATGAACCGGGCGATGCGCGCCGGGTAGGTCCCGCGAAGCGGCGGGTCGAGCGAGGCGCGGTTCCATACCGCATCCCACATCTCCGCCGCCGGGACATTGGCGGCGAGCCCATCCGCCGGCCGCGACGGCTGCAGGCTCAGCGCATTGCCGATCTTGAAACGGCTGCCGCCGACGGCGCGCAGCGCGGCGACGCCGCGGCCATGCGCCAGATTCTGGTGGTGCAACGCCGCAAACATCGCCTCGCGGCTCGTCAATCCCGGCGCATGCAGGCCGAGACCGTGCCCGATGACGGCATGGACCGAGGGTTCGTTGAGGGTGAGCCAATGGGTCACCCGGTCGCCGAGCCGGTGTGCGAGGAGACCGGCGTAATCGGCGTAGGGATCGGCGATCGCGCGCTCGGTCCAGCCGCCGCGATCCTGCAATGCCTGCGGCAGATCCCAGTGGTAAAGGCAGAGCCACGGCTCGATCCCGGCCTTCAGCAACGCGTCGGTCAGCCGGCTGTAATAGTCGAGGCCGCGCGGGTCGGGCTGGCCGGTGCCGGACGGCAGGACGCGCGCCCAGGAAACCGAAAACCGGTAGGCTTTGAGCCCGGCCTGCGCGATCAGCGCGATGTCGTCGGGATAGCGATGGTAATCGTCGCAGGCAATGTCGCCGTTGCTGCCGTCCTTGATCTTGCCCGACAGCCGGCAGAAGCTGTCCCAGATGCAGTCTGCGGGGCGATCGGCGCGGCCTTCCACCTGATAGGCCGAGGTCGCGGTGCCCCACAAGAACCCGGGCGGAAAGCGCAACGTCGCGGCCGCGGCCGGCAATCCATCAATCAGGCTGCCCGCCGCCATGATGCCCGCCGATTTGAGCAGATCGCGGCGCAGCATTACCCGCCGATCGCCCCCTCGGTGTTAACGTAGACCGCGTAGAGCGAGTGGCTCGCCGCCATGAACAGGCGGTTGCGCTTCAACCCGCCGAAGCACAGATTGGCGCAGCGCTCGGGCAGCGCAATGCGGCCGATCATCGTGCCGTCCGGGGCGAAGATCGCGACCCCGTTGAGCGCCTCGCCGCCGCCCCAGCCGCACCACAGATTGCCGAGCACATCAACGCGGAAACCGTCGGGCGAGCCGTCGCCGAGATCGGCGAAGTTGCGCGGATTGGCCAGCTGCGTCCCGTCGGCGACGACATCGAAGACGCGGATCGCGCGCGGCTGGGCCCGCGACTCGACGATGTATATGCGAGACTCGTCGGGCGAAAAGCACAGCCCGTTGGGGAAATTGATCCCTTCCGCGGCGATCGTCGTTCGTCCGGTGCGGCCGTCAACGCGATAGACGTTGGTCGGCAGTTCCGGCTTGGCCTTGGTGCCCTCGTAATTGCCGAGGATGCCGAAGGCCGGGTCGGTGAACCAGACCGACCCGTCCGACTTGACGACGACATCGTTGGGCGAGTTGAGCGGCTTATGCTCGAAGCGGTTGCAAATGACCGTGATCGAGCCGTCATGCTCGGTGCGGGTCACCCGGCGCATGCCGTGCTCGCAGGTGACGAGCCGCCCCTGCCGGTCGCGGGTGTTGCCGTTGGCGTTGTTCGAGGGCTCGCGGAAGATGCTGACCGCGTCGGTTTCCTCGTCCCATTTGAGGATGCGGTTGTTGGGGATGTCGCTCCACAACACGCACCGCATATCGCCGATCCAGACCGGGCCCTCGCTCCAGCGGCAGCCGGTGTTGAGCTGCTCGACGGCGGCATTCAGCGGCGGCCGCAGCGCCTCGAAACGCGGATCGAGGGTGATGACTGCCGGGTCGGGATAGGCTTGGGCGGGCTGCCATCCGCTGGTCATTGCGGCTCTCCCTCAAGGTGTTTGGATGCCGGAGTGGGCCGGCGGCAGCAACAATGCGGCCTTTGGGACGGCGGCTCAAGGGACGGCGCCGAGGCGGGATCAGAACCCGTTGGAGACCGAGGTGAAAAAGCCGATCACCGCGGTGCCGACGAAAGTCGCCCAGCTGACCACGAGAATCGATATGAACACCAGTATCAGGGCATATTCGATCGCTGTCGCGCCCGACCGGTCGCGCCGTAGCGCCACCAGGGTGACAAGCATTCGATCGATCATCGCCACCCTCCTCCGGAGCGTTCGACAGACTGCGGCGTGACGGGGCGCCAATGCCCCTGGTGGGTGGTGCCCCACCCCGCCCGCATCGGGTCAACTCGCCTTCTCTTCGCGCAACACCCCGATCGCTTCGGATGGCGGGCCGGGCAGGTACCGGTCCGTGGTCCCGAATCAACCGTGGTGCGGGTTCGACCTTTGAAATGTTAGCTGTCTTTCCCATTACGTCAACGCGTTTTTGCCGATTTGCCCGGTAAGCTGCCCGACAGAAGTAAACAAACTATTACAGAGTGCGAGATGGGCGGCCTGTACCGAGCGGATATCATGCAATTTTTGTAATTGCTGTCGTAATTCTATGGTTTGCGCCCGCGTCATCAGTAAGGCCTGGTGGAAATCCTCGACAATGGCGGCGGGGGAATAGCGGGTGGCTTCTTCTTGAATCCCGCCGAAATTGGTCGCGTGCGCGAGCGCAAGGGTGCGACCGGCGGTAACGAGGCCGATATAGCCGCGCGACGCCGCTGCGATCGTCGGGGTGGCGCAGGCGATTGCCTCCATCGCCGCGCGCCCCGGCGCCACGACGACATCGGCGTCGGCCAGGAACTGCCGGAGCGCACGGCGCTCGCTGAGCCAGCCGACGCGAACCACGTTGACCGCAGCGCTCGCCGCCGCCCGATCGATGGCCTCGGTCAAGGGATTCGCCGACGGCCCGTAAAAGCGGTCGCCGGCGACACGCAGTTCGAACTGGTCGGGCGAGCCGGTTTCGACGAGATGATCGACCAGGTCCCCGATTGCCTGCGACAAGACACCCTTGTCGGGGTCGAGCCGGGAGGCGATTGCGATCGTCGTCCTTTGCGTATCGCGGCGCTCTTCGTGCGGCGAAAACGTATCGAAATCCACCCCGTTCGGGATGACCACCAGCTTGTCGGCGAGGCGCGGACAGAGCTGCCCGACGAACTCGGCAATATGGGACGAGACGCAGATGATCGCCTGGACCACCGCGCCATATTGCGCGAATTCGTCATCGTATCCACAGTGAATGGTGACCCCGAGCGGGATCCCCTGGGCTTGCGCCACCGCCATGCCCACTCTGCGTGCCTGAAACGGATGGGCGTGGACGAGATCGAACGGGCCATTCGACAATGCGTGAGCAACGCTGGCGTCGAGATCCTCCATCGGGTCCTCGATGTATTTCGCGCCAGCGCCAATGAACCGACCAATGACCTTGCTCGGCGGCGCCATCACGGTGACCTGCCAGCCTCCGGCGAGAAGCGCCTCGGCGGTGTCGATGACATTCTCGTGGAGCCCGCCGAAGTCGGTCAGCCAATGCACCGGAATCAGTACGCGTTTCATCCCGGTCCCCATTCTAGCCGCGCAACAACTCGTCAACCGGCCTATTGAAGCCGATAAAGACCGCCTCCGGTTCGAGCCAGATGCCGAACCGGTCAAACACACCGCGGCGCACGCGGGCTGCGAAGGCAACGATCTCCGCCGCGCTCGCGTCGCCTTTGTTGACGATTGCCAAGGCATGCCGGGTAGAGAGGCCAACCCGCCCTCGCGAATAGCCGCGCGGAAATCCCGCGTGCTCGATCAGCCAGGCCGCGGACAACTTTGCCCGCCCCGGTTCCGTCTCGAAGACCGGCATGACCGTGCCGGGCGCAAGCTCTCTGGCCCGGTGCTGCGCCTGCTCCAGTGCGGGGCGATCGATGACCGGGTTTACAAAGAACGAGCCGACGCTGCGGCGGTTCTCGTCGGCCTCGTCGATCACCATCGATTTCTGCCTTCGGATCTCGATAACCGCGCCGCGAATTTCTTGAAGGGTCGGTTTGTCCCCGCCGCCGCGCCCGAAAATCTGTTGCTCCAGGTCGGCGTAGGCAATCGTCCCATATCCGCAGCGTCTGAGCCGAAAGGCAATCCGCAACACGACATATCGGTTCTTCCATTTGGTTTTGAAATGGCTCGTTCTGTGGCCAAATCCGCAATCGGCATCGCGCAGTTGCATAACCTTGCCGCTACAAGTATCGAGCACTGTTACCTGATCTATTGTCTGGGCGACCTCCTGACCGTAAGCGCCGACATTCTGGATCGGGACACCTCCCGCCCGCCCCGGAATCCCGCTCATGCATTCGATGCCGGCGAGGTTCGCCTCAACCATCCTTCCGACGAATCGATCCCATTCGAGCCCCGCGCCGACCTCTACCCGAACGATCTGACCTCCGTCGCCGATGTCGCAGACATCATCCTCGACCTGGATAACCATGCCGGGGAACCCGGCATCCGAGACCACGACGTTGGTTCCCCCGCCGAGCACAATGAACGGCAGCTTCTTTTGCCGTGCCAGCTCGATGCAGCCGTAAATCTCGGACGGGCGGGCAGCGCCGGCCAGCAACCGCGCCGGGCCTCCGACCCGCAATGTCGTCAGGCCGGCGAGAGGAACGTCGCTTGCGAATTTCGTCATTGCCTTACCAATCCCGACGATCGAGAACGTCAGGCCGGCTCCCCGATGACCGCGCCAAGGTGCCGCAGCCGCTCAATCCACCGTTCATAACCGCGCAGGATCTGTCCGAGACAGACGATGGTAGAGGTCCCTTCCGCAACCAGACTGACTTGCACCACCGCGGCGGCGGCACGAATGTCGGTCGGCGCGACGACGGCCGCCCTGATGCGATCGCGGTCTCCGCTGATTTCGTAGGAACTGCCGGCGGCCGCGCTGTTGATGCCGAAGCGCGCCAGCAACGGAAGATGCGAGGTGCGGTCCGGATAGACGCAATCGACGAACCGGGACGTGCCGTGCGCGCATGAAGCGGCGGCCGCGGCGAGCGGCAGAATGTCGGTGGACAAGCCGGGGAACGGCCGGGCCGTGGCGGCGACCGGATGCAGCCGGTCGGTCGCGGCGAATTCGACGGTATGACCGGCCTGGCGATAGGAAATGTTCATCGCGGACAGCATTGCGCCAATCGCCCGGTCAATGGTTCCGTCAGTGACGCCGGTCACCGTGATGCCACTGCCGCACATGCCGGCGAGCAGCGCTATGTTCGCGAACACAATCCGGTCCGGGGGAGTGACGGCAGCAAGCTCAGTGGAACACCGTCCCGGATAAAACCGCAGGACGCCTTCGGATTCGACTATGCGACATCCGGCGGCTTGAAAGAGGTCTCTGACCGCGACGACCTGCGGATCGCTGCTCGCATCGTACAGCTGGGACTCGGCATCGGCTCCGCTGGCCAGGATCAACGCAGTGCAGGTTGCCCCGACGCTCGGTCCAACACCGGCGACCGAAACGCGGCGCGACAGCGACTGGCGCCGCCCGGGGCTGGCGCGAACCCGCCCCGGCCTGATCTCACTGAATTCGGCGCCGAACTCGCGGATCGCCGCGAGGTGCAAGTCGATCGGTCGCGAGCAGAACGCGTCCCCGCCGGGCGTGGAGAATTCGACCTCCTTGCCGAGCACCAGCCCCGCGGCGACGAACGACATCGTGTGCCTGATCGACTGACACAGCGCCGGGGGAAGGGAAACGACGCTCGCCCGTCGCGGAGGGCCGACGATCGTGCAACGTTCATTCCGGCGAACCTCTTGCAGGCACGCGGCGAGAGCCAGCCCGATTTCGGTGTCGCGAACCTGCGGCAGTCGTTCGAGCCGGACATCGCTTTCGATTGCGCAGGCAGCCGCGATCAAGAGCAATGCCGCCGTCTTGTCGCCCTGAAGCTGGATCGACCCGGCGAGGCGGGTCGGCCCCCGGATGGTCATCGCCGCGGCATCGGGGCAAACTGACGGGCTATCCAAGATGCCGCACCTTGCCAAACGATGTAACCACCGCGCGCTCGGACGACCGCCGGGCTTGGCGGGCTCCCGATCGTTCCCCTATCATAGCGGCGATGGTCAAGGCAAACGCGATGCCGTGGCAGGCATTGGCCGCCTCGCTGGTCCGCGGGCGGCTGGACGAGCAGGTAGCCGACAACCGCTTGCGACACGTCGAGCGTCTGCTTCGAGAAGCGCCGCAGACCGGGGCCTTCCCATGCGCCGTACTCGCTGTGGCGCATCAAGGGAAACTGGGGTTGGTTGCCTCAGTTGGCGAGTATCGGCTCGATCGGACATCGCATCGCCCGGTCGCCACGGAGTGCATTTTCGATCTCGCCTCGCTAACCAAGGTCGTCGCAACCTGGTTGCTGGCAGGATGGCTGGAGCATCGCGGCATTCTCGACCTCGACATGACGGTGCACGACGTATTCCCGGCGATACCCAGTCCCTATTCGAGGCAGGTGACGCTGGGCATGCTGATGACGCACACGGCTGGCTTGGCGCGCGAGACCCGGTTGGACAAATACCGCGCCGCCTCGCGGATGGAAATCGTTCGCGGCATCCTGCGCCAGCAGCCGGAGCACCCGATCGGTCGGCAGGTGATCTACACAAACCGGCACTTCATCCTTCTCGGCGAGGTCGTTGCCGCTGTGGCGGGCCTGCCGCTGGAGGAGGCCGCAGGCGACCTGTGGCAGCGCTGCGGCATGCTGGATACCTGCTTCAATCCGCCGGCCAGCGTCTTGGACAGGATCGTTGCTACCGAGATCGCGCCGTCCGGCACGGAATACCTGCGCGGGATCGCGCATGACGAGAACGCGAGAGTGCTGGGCGGGGCCGCCGGTCACGCCGGTGCGTTTTCGACGGCGAAAGATCTCCTCATCCTGGCATCGATCGTTCTTTCGGGCGGCGTGACCTGGACCGGTGAACGGCTGCTGGGCACCAGCTATCTGGCTCGCTCGCTGCGCGACGCCACCCCGGGGTTGGATGCCGCCAGGGGCCTGGCATGGGGCCTGGGCACATCGCATGGCCTGGACGATTCGGTAGCGCTACACCACGGCTTTACCGGCACCAGCCTTCTGATCTCGCCGCAGAAACAGGCTGGCGATCGTCTTTCTGACGAATGCGGTGCAACTCAGCCGGGATAAGAGGGAGCTGGAAGGATTGCGCCGTCCGCTTTATCGGGAAGTATTGTCGGCATTCTGAGCTGTCGCATCGCAACGACGGCACGCCCGGCCGCTGTTTCATCCCGCGCCTGTCCGGGCCGGATAGGGTAAAGTGAGCCAATCCAAAGTTGAGTGACCCATGAGCCAGCTCGATCCGATCCCTTATTCCGACGCGCAGATCCGCGCGATCCTCGAACGCGTCAAAACCATCGCGATGGTCGGCGCCTCATCCAACTGGAACCGGCCAAGCTATTTCGTGATGAAGTACCTGCAGGGGAAGGGCTACCGGGTGATCCCGGTCAACCCCGCCAATGCCGGGGAAGAGTTGCTCGGCGAGACGGTCTATGCCGCGCTGCGCGATATCCCGGTGGAGCTTACCGGGCTCATTGACATGGTCGACATCTTCCGCCCGGCGGGCGAAGCGCCGCGCATCGTCGAGGAGGCGATCGCGATCGGCGCGCCGCTGGTGTGGATGCAGCTCGGCATCCGCAACGACGCGGCCGCGGCGCGCGCCGTGGCCGCCGGTCTCGAAGTCATCATGAACCGCTGCCCGAAGATCGAGTTCGGCCGGCTCGGCGGCGAATTGTCGTGGAGCGGGGTCAACAGCGGGATTATCCAGAACCGCGCGCCGCAGGCGCCGCGCCCGCGCCCCGCCCGCGAGCACCGGGCGTCGCCGCATAATTTCAGCTACGGCTTCGAGACCCGCGCGGTCCATGCCGGCGCCGCGCCCGACCCGACGACCGGCGCGCGCTCGACCCCGATCTACCAGACGACCTCCTATGTCTTCGAGGACGTCGACCACGCCGCCTCGCTCTTCAACCTGCACAATTTCGGCTACATCTATTCGCGCCTCAACAACCCGACCGTCGCGGTGCTCGAAGAGCGCATCGCCAGCCTCGAAGGCGGCCGCGCCGCGGTCGCCGCGGCCTCGGGGCATGCCGCGCAGTTCCTCGTGTTCTTCACGCTGATGGGGCCGGGCGACGAATTCCTCGCCTCGCGCAACCTCTACGGCGGCTCCTTGACCCAGTTCGGCCTGTCCTTCAGGAAGCTCGGCTGGCAATGCCATTTCGTCGATCCGACCGACCCCGAGAATTTCCGCCGCGCGCTGACCCCCAAATGCAAGGCGATCTTCGTCGAGAACCTCGCCAATCCCGGCGGCATCATCGTCGATATCGAGAAGGTCGCGGCCGTCGCGCATGACGCGGGGATCCCGCTGATCGTTGATAACACCCTCGCCACGCCGTATCTGTGCCGGCCGTTCGACTGGGGAGCCGACCTGATCGTCCACTCGACGACCAAGTTTTTGGGCGGGCACGGCGCCGCGCTCGGTGGCATGGTCGTCGAATCGGGAAAATTCGACTGGTCGCAGGGCGACCGCTTCCCATCGCTGACCGAGCCCGAGCCGGCCTATCACGGCCTCAAATTCTTCGAGAATTTCGGCGATTTCGCCTTTACCACCAAGGCGCGCGCGGTGGCGCTGCGCGATTTCGGGCCCACCTTGTCCCCGATGAACGCATTCCTGACATTGACCGGCATCGAAAGCCTGCACGTGCGCATGGACCGGCATGTCGCCAATGCGCAGAAGGTCGCCCTGTTCCTCGCCGAGCACAAGCGCGTCGCCTGGGTCTCCTATGCCGGGCTGAAATCGAGCCCGTACCATGATCTCGCGAAGAAATACCTGCCGAAAGGCGCCGGCGCGGTGTTCACCTTCGGGGTCAAGGGCGGTTTCGATTCCGGGATCAAGCTCGTTGAAAGCGTGCGTCTCTTTTCCCACCTCGCCAATATCGGCGACACCCGCAGCCTCATTCTGCATCCGGCTTCGACGACGCACCGCCAGCTGTCCGATGAGCAGCGCGACGCCGCCGGCGCCGGCCCCGAACGTCGTGCGCCTGTCGATCGGCCTGGAGAGCGCCGAGGACCTGATCCGCGACCTCGACGAGGCGCTGGCGGGCGCGGGGTGACACCGTTGCGCTGTTTTTCCGCCGGGCGGCGATCGCTGCGAAGGCGCGGGTGGTGAGGGGAGAGACGCCGCCGCCGGTCGCCAATCGCGGGTGGATGACCGCGACGGTCATCGTCGCCTGCGTCATGCAGGGGCTCGACACGACGATCGTCAATGTCGCGCTGCCGCACATCCAGGGCAGCATGTCCGCGTCGCAGGACCAGATCTCGTGGGTGCTGACCTCCTACATCGTTGCCTCGGCGATCACGATGCCGCTGACCGGCTGGCTCGCCGGCCGCTTTGGCATCAAGTATATCTTTCTTGCCTCGGTCATCGGGTTCACCTTTGCCTCGGCGCTGTGCGGCGCCGCGACGAGCCTCACCCAACTCGTGGTCTACCGTCTCCTGCAAGGCATCTGCAGCGCCGGGCTCGTGCCGCTCGGCCAGGCGACGCTGTTTACGATCTATCCGCGCGAGCGCCACGGCCACGCGATGGCGATCTTCAGCACCGGCGCGATGATGGGGCCGATCATCGGCCCGACCCTGGGCGGCTGGCTGACCGACAATTTCGACTGGCGCTGGTGCTTCTACATCAACCTGCCGGTCGGGGCATTGTGCGCGCTCGGCATCTTCGCCTTCATCCGCCCGTCCCGCGCCGATGCGGCGCGACCAGTTCGACATGTTCGGCTTTGGCATGCTCAGCATCGCCATCGGCGCGTTGCAACTGATGCTCGACCGCGGCGAGATCAAGGACTGGTTCCACTCGACCGAAATCTGGATCGAAGCGACGATCTCGGCCTTGTGCTTCTATCTGTTGGTCGTCCACACGGTGACCGCCGGCGAGCGCTCGTTCCTCAACCGCGAACTGCTGAAAAGCCCGAATTTCGTCGCCGGCAGCCTGTTGATGTTCGGGGTCGGCATGATCCTCAGCGGCACCCTGGCGCTGATGCCCTCGATGATGCAGGTTTTGATGAACTACCCGGTGTTCGACGCCGGCTGGATGATGGCGCCGCGCGGCTTCGGCACGATGCTCGCGATGTTCATTGTCGCCCGCATGATCAACCGGGTCGACAACCGCCTGTTCATCCTGGTCGGGTTTCTGCTGACCGCGGCCTCGTTGTGGCAGATGACCGGGTATTCGCTGCAGATGGGGTCGGGACCGATCCTGTTGGCCGGGTTTGCCCAGGGTTTCGGGCTTGGCTGCACCTTCGTCCCGCTCAACCTGCTCGCGCTGTCCGGCCTGCCGCCACCACATCATGACCCAGGGGACCGCGATCCGCGCCCTGATGCGCATGCTCGGCGGCAGCATCGGCATCGCCATCCTCGAGACGCAGCTCGCCCGCAACACCCAGATCGTGCATTCCCGCCTGATCGAAGGGCTGCGGCCGGACAACCCGCTGGCGCACGCGCCCTTCCTTTCCGCGCCCTTCAGTCTGACGACGCCGTCAGGGATCGCCGCGCTCAATGCCGAGGTGACCCGGCAGGCGTCGATGATCGGCTATATCGACGATTTCGCGCTGATGCTGGTCGTCATCCTCGCCTCCCTGCCGTTATTGCTGCTGGTCCGCGTTGCGCGCCGCCAGCCGGTGCCGGCCGCGGCCGACGATTAGCGTCAAAACCCGATCAGCCCGCCCGTCTCGATCGGAGAGCCGGGCGGCAAGCCGGCATCCCCCACTGCGCCTCCGACGACGCCTTCGCGCCGGAAACGGCCATTGGGATCAGCTCAATCCAGCCAGGCGATCGACCCAATAGTAGATCCCTGTCTCGTGCCGCAAAGGGAGTCGCCTTTACCGATCAAGCATGGGTATCTTGATCCGCAAGCCAGGGAGATCGCTAAATGGACCCGCCGGAAACGCGATATGCCCGCAGCGGCGATGTGCGCATCGCCTATCAGGTCGTCGGCAACGGCCCGTTCGATCTCGTATTCGTTCCCGGCTTCGTCTCAAATCTCGACGCGTTTTGGGAAACGCAGTACGCGCAGTTTTTCTCCCGCCTTGCCGCCTTCTCACGACTGATCCTGTTCGACAAGCGCGGCACCGGCCTGTCCGACCGCGATGTCGGCATCGCGACTCTGGAAGAGCGGATGGACGATGTGCGGGCGGTGATGGACGCCGCCCGCTCGGAGCAGGCCGCGTTGCTCGGAGTCTCCGAGGGTGGGCCGATGAGCCTCCTCTTTGCCGCCACCTATCCGCAGAGAGTGCAGGCGCTGGTGCTGTTCGGCTCCTATGCCCACTCGTCGTATCTGTTGACCGCCGGTGAGTTCAACCGAGAGATCGAACGGGTCAACCGGCTGTGGGGAACCGGGGAATACTTGTTAGGGCGTTACGCGCCGGATACCGGCTCTGAAGAGACGGCACGCCCTATGTCGGCTCGCCTGGAGCGCGCGTGCGCTAGCCCGTCGGCGGTGATCGCGATCCGCCGCATGAACCAAGAAATCGACTGCCGCCATGTTCTGCCAGCCATCAGGGTGCCGACGTTGGTCATGCACCGGGTTGGCGACGGCGTGGTCGGCGTCGAAGGCGGCCGCTATCTGGCGGCGAACATCCCCGGCGCCAAATATATCGAGCTGCCAGGGGTCAATCACAACTTCGTGCTCTCGGGTGAGCATGACATGCTCGATTGGGTTGCGGGCGAGGTCGAGGAGTTCCTGACCGGATCGCGTCACGAAGTGGAGGTGGACCGGGTTCTGGCGACGGTGATGTTCACCGATATCGTCGACTCGACGAAACGCGCGGCCGCACTCGGCGACCGCGAGTGGCGCGTCATACTCGACCGGCACGACGAGATCGTCCGCCGGCAGACTCTCGCGGTTTCGCGGGCGCGAGGTCAAACAAACGGGCGACGGGTTTCTCGCGACGTTCGACGGGCCGGCGCGGGCGGTCAGGTGCGCCTCGGCGATCGCCGATACGATGCAGCCTTTGGGCATCGCGGTGCGCGGCGGGCTGCACACCGGCGAGATCGAATTGAAGGGCGACGATATCGGCGGCATCGCAGTCAACATCGCCGCGCGCGTCGCGGCGATGGCCGGACCGAACGAGACGCTGGTGTCGAGCACAGTGCGCGATCTTGTCGCCGGCTCTGGGTTGCGCTTCGACGACCGCGGATTACACGAGATCAAAGGTCTGCCCGAACAGGTGCATCTCTATAGCGCTAGCGGCGCCACCTGATGAGCAACCGCCACTGGCAGAAAGGCCGACGAAAAAAACACCCGTCTGAACCGCTCGGCTTGGGCAACGGCGGCCTCGGGCATAACCCGCCTCTCGATCGATTTCCGCGAGCGCCTGCCTTGGGGGTTGAGGGCCGGCGAGCCGATCGGGTTTTGACCGTGGAGGCGGTTGAGCCACGGCATCGGGTCAATACCCCAGCGTCGTGTCGACTTCCTGCAACAGATGCCCGCCCGCCTCGACGCTGCGGATGTTCGCGGCAATCTCGGTCACCAGTTGCGCCACGGTCGGCCGCCGCGCCACGTGCGGCATCACGGTCACCTTGGGGTGCAGCCACAGCGGGCTTTCCGGCGGCAACGGCTCGGGCCGCAGCGCGTCCAGCGCGGCGTAGGACAACTGCCCCGAATTCGAGCGCGGCGATCAGATCTGCGACCACCACATGCCCGCCGCGCCCGACATTCACCAGCATCGCCCCGCGTGGCATCATCGCAAAGGTGCGGGCGCAGAAGATGCCCTCGGTTTCCTGCGTCAGCGGCAACAGGCAGACCGCGATATCGGTCTGGTTGAGAAACGGCTCGAACTGGCCGGGGCCGTGAAAAATCGGCACCTCGGCCGCCTCCCGCGGCGAACGGACCCAGGCCGAGACCGGGAAGCCGAGCGATTGCAGCACCAGCGCCGGCGCTTTCGCCATCATGCCGTAGCCGAGAAACCCGATCCGCCGTTCCTCGGGCCGCACGATCCGGGTCCGGCGCCACTCGCGGTTGGCCTGCGCCATCTGATAACCGGGCATGTCGCGGTGCAACCGCAGCACATGCATAATGACGTATTCGGTCATCATCGGGTCGCCGCCCGGCGGCTCCATCTTGCCGAGCGGGACCTTCGGCAGCCTGGGATGGCCGACAAACTCCTCCACCCCGGCCGAGCGGCTGAACATCGCCTTCAGATTGGGGAACGCCGGATAGAGATCGAAATCGGGCCGCATGAAGGCAAGATATTCGATATCCGCCAACTCTCCCGGCTCCGGCCAAATGCGGATTTCCAGATTTGGAAGTTGTTCGGCGAACGTGTCGCGCCATGCCTGCGCATTGCCGATGCGTTTGTCGAGATCGATAATCAGCAGCGCCATATCCCCTCCTGGCGTTCGATCGTTCTTGCAGGGTGGCCCTGCAACAGGTCACGCTCCACCGCAGCGACCGCTTTTAGCCGATCGTCGGCGGTTCGCCGAAGAGTTTCCGGAGAGGCGCGATATGGCAGACAAGATTCGGCTGGGCCTCATTGGCGCCAGCGTCACGGGCACCTGGTCGTCGCGCTCCCACCTGCCGGCGGTGCGGGCCAGTTCGGAGGTCGAATTGACGGCGGTGTGCACCACCAGGGCCGACAGCGCCGAGGGGGCGCGCCGGGCCTACGGCGCCCGGCTGGCCTTCGACGACTACCGCAAGATGATCGCCTCGCCCGAGATCGACGCGGTCGCGATCGTCGTGCGCGTGCCGTCGCACTACGCGCCGACCAAGGCGGCGCTGGAGGCGGGCAAGCACGTCTATTGCGAATGGCCGCTCGGGCGGACGACGGCGGAGGCGGTGGAACTGGCGGCATTGGCCGAGGCCCGGGGGCTGGTCACCGCGGTCGGCCTGCAGGCCCGCGTCAATCCGACGATCATGTACATGAAGGAGCTGGTCGAATCGGGCTATGTCGGCGAGGTGATGGCCGTTCACGTCTGCCTGATGCGCGACGGCGTGCTGTCGCGCCCGTCGCATCGCACCTGGCAGCGCGAGGCTGAACTCGGCGCCAATACGCTGACCATCGCCAACGGCCACACCGTCGATGCGATGCGCTTTGTCGCCGGCGACTTCTCCCGGCTCTCCGCCGTGGTGGCGACCCAGGCGAAGCAGTGGCTCGATACCGGCACCAACACTTGGCTCGACGTGACCTCGCCCGACAACATCCTGATCAGCGGCCATCTGGCGAACGGCGCGGTGGCCTCGGTCCATATCGGCGCCATCCCCTATGCCGGCAGCGGCTACCAGATGGAAATCTACGGCCGCGAGGGCACGCTGGTCGCGTGGGGCGATGACTCACCGCAACTGAGCAAAGTGGAGCTTGACGGCGTGCAGCGCGGCGACAGGCTTGACGCGCTGCCGGTGCCGGATCGCTTCACCGTCGCCGCGCCCGGTACGCCGTCCGGCGAAGCCCTCAATGTCGGCCAGATGTACGCGCTGTTCGCTCAGGCAATCCGCGATGGCGAAAGCCGCCAGCCGAATTTCGCGACCGCGGTCGAGCTGCACCGCCTGGTCGATGCCATCAAGGAGGCGTCGGGCAACGGCCGCGCGGTGATTTTCGGGTAGCGGCGAGATTGCGTTCGGGGCGCTGGCGGCCGGTCGGAGACGTTCTCATTTGCCCTACCGTCATCTGCGCCGCGGCATCCGCCTCAACCCGCCCGGCCCGGCGCGCGCGCGGCGCCAACTCCACGCGTCCTTCGCGACGCCCGCGCTGCGGGCTCCTCAGGATGACGATTTCCGTAATACCATCAAAATCTACGTCATCCTGAGGAGCGCCCGAAGGGCGCGTCTCGAAGGACGCCGGATGCCGCCGCAGCCTACCGCCGCTGCTGCCGGCGCAGGAAATCGATGAAGACGGCGGCCAAGAGCCCTTCCTTCTTCTGCCAATCCTCGAAGGCGACATCGAGGTCCTCGCGGTCTTCGGTCAGCACCTCTTGGTATTCGGCATTGGGCATCAGCCGATGCGCCGCCTGGCCGGGCAGGCGCGGGTGGACCCGGTCGTTGCCGGGGATGATTGAGGCCGGCATCGTCATCGAGCGCAGCTGCGCCGGGCTGACGCCGATCACCGGATGGTCGGCGCCGGCCGCAAAGCTGCGCCGCCACTGCGTCATCCGGGCGATGAAATCCTGCGGGTCCATCGCCATCAGGATGGCCCGGGCCTGCGGGTTGGCGTTGATCACCTCGCTCCAATGGTCGAGCGCGCAGACCGCCGCCATCCCGCCCTTCTGCGCGGCCTCGATATGCGAGGTGTAGTACTGGTTGGTCAGCCGTTCGGCGGCATAGGCGCCGCCGGTCACCCGCCATAGGAGGAGGCCGCGAACGTCCTCGGGCCGGCGTAGGGCGAGGATCATCGCCAGCCGGCAGCCCGACGAGCTGCCGCCGATAGTGGCCGGCAACGCATCGAGCCCTGCCAGCAGCTCGTGCAGGTCCTCGGCCCACTGGTCGTTTTCGGAGTCGCCCTCGATGGCGATGCCGGAGGCGCCGCAATTGCGCCGGTCGTAGACGACGACGCGGTAGCCGGCCTCGGCGATCTTGGCTCCGAGCGGCTTCACGGCGACGAGACCGCGCCGGCCGCCCGGCTGCAGCGCAACGAACGGGCCGCGATCGCCGAGGATCTCGTAATTGATGTCAACGCCGCGGATCCTGGTGACGGGCATGGCTCTCCTCCCTGGCCGATCGGACCGGCGCCGATGTTAGCCGATCTCCCGCGTTCGCGGCGCGCATTCTCGCGCCGGGGCGCCGCCTCATGCCGCGGGGCCACGGGATCGACATGCAAAAGCCGGTTCGCGGAAGGCGCGGACGCGGTATAACCTGCCTGGTCACGCCGGCGGAACGGCCCGCGGGCAGGAAGCGCCAAACACAGGCGAGGGAGCACCACATGAAATTGCTTTATTTCGATGACTTCAAGCTCGGCGTGCTGAAAGCGGATAACACCGTGGTCGATGTCTCCGCCGTCGTGCAGGACATCCCGCATACCGGACCGGGCGATCTGATGAACGGGCTGATCGAGCGCTTTGCCGCCTATCGGCCGAAGATCGAGGCCGCGGTGGCGGCCGGCAAGGGCGTCCCCCTCGCCAGCGTCAAGATCCGCCCGCCCTTGCCGAAGCCGACGACAATCGACTGCATGGCGGTCAACTACATGGAAGACGGCACCCGCAGCGCGCCGGCGCCGATCAACGCCTTCCACAAATCGCCGAGCGCGATCATCGGCAATGGCGACACGATGGTGTTGCCCGACGTGCCGGCGCCGATCTTCGAGGGCGAAGCCGAGATGGCGGTCGTCATCGGCAGGAAGGCGACCGGCGTCAGCCAGAAGGACGCGATGGACTACGTCTTCGGCTACACCAACTTCATCGACGGCTCGGCGCGCGGCCTGCCGCCGCCGGGCAATGTGTTCTTCCAGATGAAGTCGCGCGACACCTTTGCGCCGATCGGGCCGTTCCTCGTCACCGCCGACGAGGTCAAGGATCCGCAGAAATTGCAGATCCGGCTGTGGAACAACGGCACCTTGATGCAGAACTTCAACACCGACGACATGGGACACAAGATCCCGCGCTGCATCGAGTGGCTGACCTCGATCCACACGCTGGAGCCGGGCGACATCATCGCCACCGGCACCAACCATCGCGGCCTCAACCCGTTCATGGACGGCGACAAGGTCGAGCTCGAAACCGAAGGTCTCGGCAAGCTCACCTTCCATGTGAAGGACGATCTGAAGCGCGTCTGGGCGCGCAAGACCCGCCTCCAGATGCACGAAGAGTCCAACACCAAGACGCCGGGCAACTACCCGGACTTCACGCCGCAGCTGAGCGGCAAACACGCGAAGACCGCCTGATTGCACCGCACGCCCTTCCCTCCCCCTGCCGCGGGGGGAGGGAAGCCGCGCGGTCTATGTCGCGGCGTTGACGGCGACCGGGGCTCCGGCTGCACCACGTCGCCCGCGCCGCTGGATTGCGATCAGCGCGACGAGGCTGAGCACAGCGCTGAAAACCAGGTAATAGCTCGGCGACAGCTTGTCGCCGGTCTCCAGGATCAGCCAGGTTGCGACGAACGGCGCAAGCCCGCCGAAAATCGACACGGCGGTGCTGAAGCTCAAGGACACGCCGATCGCCCGCGTCTCGACCGGAAACTGTTCGGCCAACAGCGAGGGCAAGACGCCGCTGTACCCGGCCTTGACCAGGTTGAGCCAGGCGGCGGCAAAGATGAGGCTCGCGAGCGACGGCCAGGCGCCCATCAGCCAGAAGCACGGGTAAGAGGTCAGCAGAAACAGCCAGCACGTGACCACCATGATCCTCGGCCGCGAGAGCATCTTGTCGGACCAGTGCCCGGCAAGCGGCGCGCCAATCGCCAGAAAGGCGCCGCCGATCAAGGTCGCGACGAAGCCGACATAGGCCGGCAGATGCAGCGTCTTGACCCCGTAGGTCGGAATGTAGGCCAGGATGTAAAACGAGCTGTTCGAGATGACCGATATGCCGATCCCCAGCAGCACCGGAAGGGGCTGCCGCCGCAGCAGATCCATGATCGGGATCGTGGCGGGCTTCTCGGCATCGAGAAACTCCGCCGTCTCGACCACTTTCGCGCGGATGTAAAGGCCGGCCGGGCCGATCAGCATCCCAAAGAAATAGGGAACGCGCCAACCCCAATCGACCAGCTGCTGGTGGGTCAGCAGCGTCGTCAGCGCGACCCCGAACGCCGAGACGAGAACCGTGATGATCCCGGCGGTGGCGAATTGCCAGCTGGCGCCGTAGCCCTTGCGCCTGCCGCCGTGCTCGCTGAGGAAAGTGACGGCGCTGCCGAATTCGCCGCCGACCGAAAAGCCCTGCACCACCCGCGCGAGCGTGATGATGATCGGGGCGGCGAGACCGATCGTCGCGTAGCCCGGCGTCACCGCCATCAGCGTCGTGCCGATCATCATCAGCGCGATCGACAGCATCAGGCCGGCCTTGCGCCCGGCGCGGTCGGTATAACCGCCAATGACGATCGCGCCCAACGGCCGCACGAAATAGGCAAGGCCGAAGGCGCCGAACGTAACAAGCAGCGATACGGTCGGGTTGTGCGCCGGGAAGAACACTTCGGCGATCGTCACCGCGAGGAAGGCGTAGACGACGAAATCAAACCATTCCAGCACGTTGCCGATCGTCGCGGCGAGGATCAGGCGGTTCATCGAGGGCCCGCCGGGGGTCGCTCCGGTCGGCAGGGTCTCGGCGGTCATGGCAGCTCTCCCTGGAATGTTATTCTGGTCGCGGTGCGGCATTATGAACCGATCGGCCCGCGCCGACAAACAGCCCGGAGGAGACCAAAATGAGAAAGTTGCGGTCGGAACGTCACCAAATACGGCCTCGCCCGCACGCCGCACCGCGCCGGGCTCCTCGCCAAATACGCCAGGCAGGTCGGCCAGGCCAACCGCGGCGCCGTCACCCACGAAGGCGGCGCCGACTGGCCCTGGTTTGGCCGCTGAATTGGCCGTGGCGGCAGGAGGTTACCGGCACTCCGGCAGGGCGAGCAGCCCATCGGGGTGCAGACCGTCGTCATCGGCGGCCTTGAGGTACTTGTTGCCGTATTTGCTGGTCGCAACGACGATTTCGACCTGGTGCCCGGCGCGCGGCATGTAGAAGCTCCATTGCCCTGACTCGATGCCGGCGATCGCGGCCGCCTCGCTGACCGTCCAGCGCGCGCCGTCGGCATTGACCCCGCCGATGATGCGGATCCGCCGGTCATGGTTGAGGCGGTCGCTGCGGCCGACGCAATGGATCCGATAGCGCGATGACATCGCCCGGTCGTCGGACGCTATTCCCGCCGGAAGGTCACGACGAGCACGTCGCGATACCCCGGCCGCGCCAGATCGAGCGGTGTCACCGGGGTCACCCCGTGATGGACTCGATTGTCGTCGGTCACCGCCGAGTCGAGCGGCTCGGTCAAGGTGAAGCTGCCGAGCGGGCGCATCGCGAGGTCGCCGATGCTGGTCTCGCCGCTCGAAATGTTGACCCGGCTGACCAGGAGGACCAGCACCCAGTCGACGCCATCGCGATGCATTCCCTCCGGGGTCGGCCGCCCCTCCTGCCCCGGGCGCGCCTCGATGCGGAACTGATGGACCTCGACGTGCCAGGAATCCGGGCGCAATGGCGGCGAGGTCAGCCGGTCGAACAGCGTGTGGCAGGTGGCGAGGATCGCATGCAATGCCGGATGGGCGCCGATCGCCTCGGCGACCGGGTCGAACCAGCGCTGGATGCCGCCGTTGAGCGGATTGTAGTCGCGGCTCTGGTAATGCGGCTGATGCGGCTTGCGGGCAATGCCCTCGGCATTGGCGCGAAAACAGGCGAAGCGGCGGCGGCGGTAGCGCCCGCCATCGGCCATGTAGGCGTCGATCCCGAGATCGCCCCAGCTTTGGGAAAAGCGCTCCCAGTCGGAGAGCCCCGCCGCTTCCAGCACCGCGCGCATCTCGGGCGCGCGCACCAGCGCAAAACCGCCGCCGGCGACGGTTTGGGCAATAGCGGCAAGCCGATCGGTCATGCTCTCAATGTCGATGCGGCTCGATACGCCGTCAAGCCGCCGCCGAGAGCAATCCCGGATTAATTCGGCACCCAGCTGAGCGAGCGGATCTCGGTGAATTCGCGGGGCAGCTTCTTCCACGAATCGCCGGCGTTCTGGCTCGCGAACAGTTCGCCGTAATGGCTGCACGCGACAATGAGGCCGGGGTCGGCCGCATGTGTCGCGAAGTTCCAGATCGGCGAATTGGGCTCCGCCGGCAGGGACAGCATCTGCCAGCTCCGCCCGCCGTCCTTCGAGCGCTGGATCGCCCCGGCATCGCCGGAGGCGCCGTTGCCGGTCGCCACAAAGAGGGTCTCCGGGTCGTCGGCTTTTTGCGCCAGATGGCGGCAGTAATGCAGACGGAACTGGTCGCCCACCATCAGCGGATACCAATTGTCGCCGCGATCGCGGCTCGCGAAGATCTCGCGCGGCGTGCTGGTCAGGACGGTGGTGCCGCCATTGACCGTAATCGCGATGTCGTGAATGTCGGGATCGGGAATTCCCTCTGCGGCGATCCGGGTCCAGCTGTCGCCGCCATCGGTCGAGCGCCGCACGCCGTTGACTTCGAACCCGGCCCAGACGATGCGATGGTCCGAGGGATCGACGGTCAGCGCCGTCACCCGGGGGACGCCGACATTCGGGCATTCCTCGGCGATCTCCGCCTTGAGCTTCTGCCAATGCGCGCCGCCATCCTTCGAGCGGAACAGCGCGGCCGGCCGCGTCCCGGCGAAGATGATGTCGGGATCAGCGGGATCGATCGCGATCCGCCACACGTCGAGGCTGTTCATCGGCGAATGGAGGCGCTCGAAGCTCTGCCCGCCGTCGCGGCTCCGGTAGATGCCGTCATTGGCGCCGGCGAACAATGTGCGCGGCTCGCTCGGATGCACGGTGAGCCCGAAGATGCGGCTTTCGTTGCCCAGGCCCTTGCCGACGCGCCGCCAGTCTGTCGCCGCCATCCGGGCTGAGCCAGGCGCCGCTGCCGACCGTCCCGACGCAGATCGTGAAATTCCCTGCCATCGCCGTGTCCTTCCAGAAGAATTCCGCAGTCCCGGCGCAGGCCGGGACCCACGGTTCAACCATTCCGCCGCTTGCTGGATGGATCCCGGCTTTCGCCGGGACTGCGGCTTAGAATCAGTCGGTGCCTTCCCAGCCGGTATGCGAGATGTCGATGACGACGCCGTCCGGGCCGGACCATTTCATCTCGAAATTGGCGTGGCCGCCCGCCGCCATCGTCGCATCGACATGGTCTTTTGCGGTCAGCCGCTGGCCATGCGCGCCTTCGAGCTTCTCGCAAGCTTGGTCGAGGTCGTCCACCTCGAAGCCGAAATGATGGACCCCCGTGAAGTGCGGTCCATGCGCCCCCATGTCGGGCGACTCCTCTCCCTTGGTGTTGAGGATCGCGATGTTGATGTGGCCGTCCGACAGAAACACCGCGCCGTTGGGGCTGCGCCGCAATTCCTTGAGGCCGAACGCCGCCTTGTAGAACTCGGCGACCTTCGCCGGCTCTTTGGTCGTCAACGCGATATGCTTGATGCGTGCCATGACCGCTCCTTTCCGATGATGCGACAATTTAACCACGAAGGCACGGAGGACACGAAGGTGAATTTCATGCAGCTACGGCGTTACCGGACCCGACCAAGCTCCTCGTCTGGCTTGCGGCCAAATTCGTTCAGGATGTCCCGCCGCGCTCCGCGCGCCAACAATAGCTCTGCCACGCCCATCTGCTTGAACATATAAGCGTAGTGCAGCGGTGTGTACCCCATGTCTCCAATCGAATTGATATCGAGGCCGGCGTCCAGCAATAGCATCGCCGCCTCTTCATCGCCGCGCATTGCAACGTAATGCAAGCAATTGTCCCCCTCGGGGTTTTGATAGTTAGGGCGTCGATCGGTTCGGATGGATCGTCTGATTGGTAATTGACCAAGTCGCTGAACCGGTCTTGCAGCTTGTTGGTCATTTCCTGACGCGTCACCGCGTTAATTCCGTGTCCTCCGCGGCTCCGTGGTGCGGCCTGGATCGCGCGCCAGACGCGCTCCGAGGTCGCCGGCATCTCGATGTGGCTGACCCCGAACTCGGCGAGCGCATCAACGACCGCGTTGATGACGACGCCGAGCGCCGGGGTGGTGCCGCCCTCGCCGGCCGGGCGGATGCCGAGCGGATGCGTCGGGCTCGGCACCTCGCTGAGTTCGCAGTTAAAGAACGGCACGGTGTCGGCGCGCGGCATCGTGTAGTCCATGAACGAGCCGGAGAGCAGCTGACCGCTGTCGCGGTCGTAGACCACCTGCTCGCCCATTGCCTGGCCGACGCCCTGGACGATGCCGCCATGGACCTGGCCGTGCACGATCATCGGGTTGACGGCGCGGCCGACATCGTCGACCGCGCTGTAGCGCACGATCTCGACCGTTCCGGTGTCGGGATCGACCTCGACCTCGCAGACATGGCAGCCATAGGGAAAGGCGGCGAGGTTGACGGTCTCGTCGCCTGTCCCGCTCAGCTTTCCGCGAAGTTCTTCTGGCAGGTCGCTGCGTTCGATGGCGGCGCGGGCGACGGCGAAAATCCCGAGTGCGCGGTCGGTGCCCTTGACGCGAAACTCGCCGGCCGAAAATTCGAGATCGGCCGGCGCGGCCTCCAGCACGTGGCTGGCGATCTTCAGCCCCTTCTCGATGATCTCGTTCGAGGCGTTCAGCATGACGATGCTGCCCAGCCGCAGCGCGCGCCCGGAATGCGCCCCGCCGCCGACCGAGACGCGATCGGTGTCGCCGGTCACCAGGCGCACGCTGTCGAGCGGCACGCCGAGCCATTCGGTGATCAGCTGGGCAAAGCTGGTCTCGTGCCCCTGGCCCTGCGATACGGTGCCGACCACCACTTCCACGGTGCCGCCCACCGCGCCTTCCGGCAATATGGTGACCTCGGCCTTCTCGCGCGGCGCGCCGGTCGCGGTGTCGACGTAATTGGCGATGCCGATGCCGCGGCATTTGCCGCGCCCCTTCGCCTCGGCGCGGCGCGCCGGCAAGCCATCCCAATCGGCGAGCGCCAGCACCCGCTCCATGACCTCATGGTAATGGCCGCTGTCGTAGACCATGCCGAACGGGTTGGTGTACGGCATCGCCGATTGCGGCACGAGATTGCGGCGCCGCAGTTCAATGCGGTCGATGCCGGTCTGCCGCGCGGCGAGGTCGATGAGCCGCTCCATGACGAACATCACTTCGGGGCGGCCGGAGCTGCGATAGGGGCGGGTCGGCAATGTGTTGGTGAGGGCGGCGCGGGCGCGGAAGTGCACCGATGGCACATGGTAGATGCTCGACATGATCTCGACGCCCTTGTTGAGGGAGCCGAAGGCGAGCGCGTAGGCGCCCTGGTTGACGAGGTTCGAGCCGCGCATCGCCAGGAAAGTGCCGCCGGCGTCGAGCGCCAGTTCGGCCGACACCGCCAGATCGCGCGCCTGGTGGTCGGCCATGAAGTATTCGCTGCGGTCGCTGGTCCACTTCACCGGCCGCCCGACCCGCCGCGATGCCCAGGCGACGACCGCAAATTCGGGGTTGAAGCCGCCGCGCGTGCCGAAATTGCCGCCAATATCCTGCATCACCATGCGGCACTGCTCGGTCGGCACCCCGAGAACCATCGCCAGGTCGCGCCGCGGGCTGACCGCGCCGCCCGCCCCGGCATAGAGCGTGTAATGCCCGGTCGCCGGATCGAAGTCGCCAACCGCGGCGCGCGGCTCCATCGGCACCCCGGCGACGCGCTGCACCCAGGTGTCGAATTTGACGACATGCGCGGCGCCGGCAAAGGCCGCCGCAGCCGCTGCGGCGTCGCCGACCTCGCCGTCGAGGATGATGTTCGGGCTGTCCCGACGCGCCCGCGGAGCGCCGGGTTCGGCGGCGATGAGGGCGTGGGTGACCGCCGGCAGCACCTCGTAATCGACCGCGACGCGTTCGGCCGCGTCCGTGGCGCCGACCAGGGTCGTCGCGACGACGACGGCGACGATCTCGCCGACATGGCACACCTCGGGCCCGATGATCGCGGCCTGCAGCGGGCGGACGACCGGCGAGCCGTCCCTGTTCGTGATGCTGATGTCGGCCGGGTGGCTGTTGGCGATGTTCGGCAACGGATTGAGCCCGTCCCGCCGCACATCGTCAGCGGTCAGGACGGCGAGGACCCCCCGCATCGCCCGCGCTGCCGCCGTTTCGATGCTGCGAATCGCCGCATGCGCATGCGGCGAGCGGACCATCACGGCATAGGCCTGGCCGGGGAGGTTGAAATCGTCGCTGTAATGCCCGTTGCCGGTCAACAGGCGCAGATCTTCGCGACGCCGGACCGGCTGCCCGATACCCGTTCCTGTTGGCCCGCCATCCATCAAACCACCTCGCTGTCATTCCGGGGCGACCCGCAGGGTCGAACCCGGAACCCATATTCCAGAGGCCGGTGTTCATGGGTTCCGGGTTCGCCGCAATGCGGCGCCCCGGAATGACAATCGGGTGCTACGCCGGGAACGACAGGAAGCATTTGTCCGAGGCGAGGATATAGGTCTCCATGTAATCCTGGATCACCGGCTTCTTCTTATCGAGCGCTTCCATCGCGCCGGCGAGCGCCATCCAGTTCAGCATCTCGTGCTGGCCGGAAAATTCCATCTCGGCCAGCGAGCGCTTGCGCCAGGTGCCCCAATCGGCGCGGCCGATCGCGTCGAACAGGATGCGGTCGCCCTCGTGGTCGGGCCACAGATAGCCGTTCTTCGGCGACAGGAAGCAGTGCGACCAGGAGGACGAGGCGACGAGCGCGACGCGGTAGGGCGATTTTGCCAGCACCTCGGCGATCGCGGCACCGACCTCCATGCAGCGCCAGGGCTGCGGCGACGGCGGGTCGCCCAATTCGCCCTCCGGCCGCGGCGGCCCGTAGAGATGGCCAAAACCGCCCTTGGCCTGGATCAGGTTGCGGCCGTAGCAGTTGATCGCGAACGGGATCACCGGATAGGGGAAGCCCTTCCGGTCCCAATCGAGATAGAGGAAGGTGTTGGCGAAGGCATGCGCCATCGGGTGGTGCAACGGCTGGTAGGCATAGGCGAGGTCGATGCCCTTCTCGATCAGCCCGGTGGCGATGTATTTCGCCGCCTCGCGATGGCCCTTCAGCGGCATCGCCCACTCGCCCGGCTCGTCCCAGCGGTTGATCTTGCCGCCGTTTCCGTTATGCCACGGCGTCAGGTCGAACTCCGGGTCATAGCCGAGGATGCAGAACGGCGGGATGATGTCTTCCTTGAAGTTCTCGTACTGGTCGTCGCCCCATACCAGCACGAAATCCGGGTTGAAATCGTCGAGGATCTTGCGGATCGCGCGGAAATCGTTGCCGAAGCGCTCGCCGCAGCGATTGGCCGCCGACAACCCATCGTCGTTGCCGAGCTCGGCGATCAATTCCTTTGGCCAATTGGCCGGGTCCTTCACCTTCGGGTCGACATTGGGCGCGCCGAGCACCCGCTTGAAGACGCCGGTCAGCGCCTCATTCGGCAGGCACAAGGTCGGCCAGTGGGTGCAACCGAGCCCGAGAATTTCCGCCATTTCCGTTCCTCCTTTAGGTGTTTCGAGCGGGATAGCGCCGATAGCGATCCGCGTCCCAGCGCCAATACACGAACTCGTGGTTGGTGACCGAATTCATCTTGTCTACGGCGTGCTGAAATACCTCACGTCCCATGCCCTTTTGCACCAGCTCTGTATAGAGGATTGGCCAGCTAATGCATGCGCCTGAGAACGTGAGTTTATCGCTGTTCGACTCGCTTCCAAAAATCACGGAAGGCCGCCATTCCTTTTTAAAAAACGCGCGCGCCGCGCCGCCCTCACCGCCGAGGCAACTCGATAGAATTAGCGCATCAGGGTCATACGTTGCATCATCAAAAGCCTCGGCTAATTCGTCCCAGGAGAGCCTCTCACCATTGGTAAGACAGATCCCCTCGTCATTGCCGTGGCAGGATAAATGGAATATCTCGCAGTCCCGCTTTGACGCTCTCTCTAACGCCTGAATGAGAAAGCCTTTGGTAATAGCAATTCTATAAGTTGTGCGTGCTCCAGAAAGCCGCACTATTTCCTCGACCACGTGGCCTTCCCATTCCCTCCTGTAGAAATTGGCGGCGGAAACAAACTCCACAATGTATGCACGCATCAGGTCTCCTTAATATTGCCCCTTCGGTTCGAGGCCGAAGGCATGCTGGCCGTACATCGTGCCGACCGCGTCCCAGTTGAGGCTGACATGGCGCGCCACGGCATTGGCGTCGCGCCAGGCGCGCTGCACCGGGTTGCTGAGCATGAGGCCATAGCCGCCAGTGGAGGCATTCAATGCCTCGACCGCCTGCACCGCAAGCCTCGTCACATAAGCCTGGTTGCGCCGGCAGCGGATGCGGTCGGCGACCGTGATCGGATCGCCGGCGTAGAGCTTTTGCGTCATGTTGCGCATGTCGGTGAGGAGGATCAGCTCGGCGCTTTCGACGCAGGAGGCCGCCTCGGCATAGCGCAGCTGCACGGTGGCGAACTCGGCCATCGGCAATTGCCCGCCGGCGAGGGCGCCGCGGGTTTTGCGACCGGAATTGATCATTTCCAGATAGCTGTCGAGCGCGCCCCGCGCCGCCCCGACCGCGGTCGAGGCGAGCATCGAGGCGCCGTGGATCAACAGCGGCATCTTGTAGAGCGGGTTCCGGTGATACTTGGCCCCCGGCGTCGTCCCGGCGCGCGCATCGGAAAAGAGGAGGATGCGGCGCTCCGGGACAAACACGTCTTTGACCGCGATGTCCTTGCTGCCGGTGCCGCAGAGGCCGTTGACGAACCAGTTGTCGATGATCTCGCAATCGCCGACCGGCAGCAGGAAGAAGGCGCCCTCATGGGGCGGTGCGGCCCCAGGCGGGGTGATGAAGGCGCCGAGATAGGCCCAGCTGGCATGGTCGCAGCCGCTGGCAAACGACCAGTTCCCGTTGAGGATATAGCCGCCATCGACCGGCACCGCCGCCCCGGTCGGGGCAAAGCAGGCGCAGCTGAACGGATCCTCGTCGGTGCTCCAGATCTCGCGCTGCGTCTCGATCGGGAAATGGCTCATCGAGCGGCCGTTGGAAACCGCGCCGTTGACCGCCCAGCCCGTGGAGGCGCAGGCCGCCGAGATGGTCAGCGCGATCCGGAGCGCGGTCTCGCCGTCATACTCGAAGCCGCCGAATTCCTTCGGCCGGCTGGTCCGCAGCAATTCGGCCGCGCGGAACTTGGCGATGATGTGCGCGGAGATCGCGCGGTTGCGCTCGGTATCTTCGGCCAGGGCGCGGATCTCGGGGACCATCGCGCGGGCCCGCTCGACCAGCTCGTCCGGGCTCGGCACGGCAAGGCGGCGGACCGCGGCGGTCGTCATTCCAGCTTTCCCCGTTGCAGCCAGGGTCGCGTCCCGGCACGCGCATCGGCCGAAATTCTACCGCGCGGAACGGCAAAGCGGCAATGACATTGGCCGGTCGCCGGCCTCTAGCGCGACAAGGCGGCGACGATGGCCGAGACCAGCGGCTTCATGAAGTAGCTGTCGCGCGGCATGATCGCCACCGACAAACCCTGCCGCTCCAGCTCGGCGGCGACAACCGGGCCGACCGCGGCGATCGCGGTTCGCTGCAGCGCGGCGCGAAGCCCGGTTTCCAGCCGCGCGGCGCGAGAGGCCGCAACGAGCCGGGTGACCTGGGCGGCGCTGGTGAAGGCGACCGCGTCGATCTGGCCGCCGGCAATTTCCGCAATCAGCGCCCGGATCGCGTCGTCGCCGGAAGAGGGAACATAGGCATAGGGCCATACCGGGTCGGGCTGCGCGCCGGCATTTGCGAGGAAGTTGACGAGCGTCGCGGGGGCATCGGGGTAGAGCTGGACCGCGACGCGCCGGCCGCGCAACCCGCCCTCGGCGAGCGCGGCGATGACCCCTTCGCTCGTCGGCCGCCCGGCGCGCAGCCCGGGCACCAGGCCGATCTCGCGC
Source organism: uncultured Alphaproteobacteria bacterium (assembly GCA_963789255.1). Taxonomy (GTDB): domain Bacteria; phylum Pseudomonadota; class Alphaproteobacteria; order ATCC43930; family CGMCC-115725; genus DATARH01. The sequence goes on from CAWBJW010000002.1 coordinate 2,291,913, forward strand.
AATGCCTGCGCCGGCTTGGGGCCGCGGGTGATCGTCCGGACCCCACCGAGCGCGCCGCGAAAGGCCGGTTCCAGCCCGGCCCGCTCGGCAAAGCCGCGCAGGCGGCGCAACCCCTCGCCGGTCATCAGCACGAGATCGTCGGGCGGGGCCTCGACAAAGCGCTGCAGCCAGCCCAGCACCGGCGCCGGATCGGGCGCGTCGGCGATCGCCACCAGCGGACAGCGCACGGTTTCGGCGCCCTGTGCCTCGAGCATTTGCCCGAGCCGGTCGAGCTCGCGATGTTCGAGGAGTGCGATCCGCCGGCCGGTGAGCGGGCGTTCGCCGATCGGCTCAGAGGCCGGCATGGCGCATCATGCGGCTTCTTTCATGATGAGGGAGTGCGGCCATGATCAAAGGCATCAGCGCGGTCACCCTGGCGACGCACGACATGCGGCGCGCCGTCGGCTTCTACCGCATGCTGGGCCTGCCGGTCATCCACGGCGGCGAGGGCGCGGCCTTCAGCAGTTTGCAGGCGGGCGACAATTTTCTCAACCTGATCGCCGAGATGCCCGAGCGGCGGTGGTCGTGGTGGGGACGCCTGATTTTCTACCATTCCGATGTCAACGCCCTCTACGCAAGACTGGTCGCCGCCGGCGTTCGGCCCGATACGGCGCCCTGCGATGCGCCATGGGGCGAGCGCTTCTTCCACATCACCGACCCGGACGGCCATGAGCTGAGCTTCGCCTGGCCGCTCGCGGGCTGATCCTCTTCCGGCCTTCGCCGTAACGACCGGCGGCCGGGCGATTGACAACGATTGCCCGCGACGGTCTGATCGGGCGACCGATTTCGCGCATGGGAGGGAAGGGTGGCCAAATTCAGGATCGCGACGCCGGCGGGCGCCAGCTTCACGGTCGCCGGCGGCGGCTACGGCTATGAAATGGAGGCGCTGACGCCGATCGACGCCGAGATCTACGAGATCCCGGCCGGCTCGGAGGAGGAATTCGTCGCCGCGGCGAAGGATGCCGACGCGCTCTATGCCAAGGGCCGGCCGATCACCAAGAAGATGATCGACGGGCTGGGGCGCTGCAAGATCATCGCGCTCGGCAGCGTCGGGGTCAACTCGGTCGCTGTCGATGCCGCGACCGAGAAGGGCATCCCGGTCACCAATTGCCCCGACACCTTCATCGAGGAAGTCGCCGACCATGCGATGCGGCTGATCCTCGCGACCCACGGCCGCCTTGTCGAGCAGGACCGCATGGTGCGCGAGGGCCGCTGGGCGGAAGGGCGGCCGGCGCTGTTGAAGATTCCGAGGCTCAGGGGGTTGACGCTGGGCCTCATCGCCTTTGGCCATGTCGCCCGTGCCGTCGCCGAGCGCGCCAAGCCGTTCGGCCTGCACATCATCGCCTACGACCCGTTCATCGAAGAGATGGTGATGACCGAACGGGGGGTCGAGCCGGTCAGCCTGCCCGACCTTTTGGCGCGCGCCGACATCATCTCGATGCACTCGCCGGCGACTGCCAGCGCCCAGCGGATGATCCGCGACGAGCATTTCAGCCAGATGAAGAAGACCGCGATCTACATCTCGACCGGACGCGGGCCGACCACCGACGAAGCCGCGCTGATCAAGGCGCTCGACGACGGCATGATCGCCGCGGCCGGGCTCGACGTCCTGGAAACCGAGCCGCCCGGCGGCAACAACCCGCTCCTCAAGATGGACAACGTGATCCTGACCGCGCATGTCGCCTCGGCAACCTCGCGCTTCGATCCGGCGCGCCGGCGCCGCGTCGGTCTCGAATTGTCGCTGGTGCTCTCCGGCAAGTGGCCGTTGTCCTGCGTCAACCCGGCGGCGCTGGCGGCGAGCGGGCTCAGGCGCTGGCAGCCGGTGTCGATGGAGCGCGGCCCGAATTCGTAGACCCTCACCCTTCCCATCGCTGCGCGATGGGCCCCTTCCCCTCTCCCGCAATGCGGGAGAGGGTGGCGAGCGCAGCGAGCCGGGTGAGGGGGCGCGACATTCTGAAGGAGGATGAAATGGAATCCGCGGCGCCGATCCGCTATCCGGATCCCAACATCAAGGTGCTCGATCCGCGCTTTGCCCACTACGTGCTCGGCAATGCCGCGATCGAGCGCATCGCCGGCGGCCAGCCGCTTCACCGAGGGGCCGGTGTGGTTCGGCGACGGCCGCTACCTGTTGTGGAGCGACATCCCGAACGACCGAATCATGCGCTGGGAAGAGGAGACCGGCGCGGTCAGCGTGTTCCGCCGGCCGTCCAACTACGCCAACGGCAACACCCGCGACCGCCAGGGAAGGCTCGTCACCTGCGAAATGGACGCGCAGCGCCTGACCCGCACCGAATACGACGGCACGATCACCGTGCTGGCCGAGAGCTTCGACGGCAAGCGCCTGACCGGCCCCAACGATGTCGTCGTCAAATCCGACGGCTCGATCTGGTTCAGCGACAACGGCGCCGGCACCCGCGGCAATTATCTCGGCCACAAGGCGGCGTGGGAATTGCCGCTCCGCGTCTACCGCCTCGACCCCGCCACCGGCGCGATGACGATCGCGGTCGGCGACATGAAGCGGCCGAACGGCCTCGCCTTCTCGCCCGACGAGAAATTGCTCTACGTCATCGATACGCCGGGTCCCGGACAGCGCACCATCCAGGTCTATGACGTCGTCGATGAGGGCACCAAAACCGCCAACCGGCGGCAGTTCAACAGCGCCGAGCCGGGCGGCAGCGACGGAATGCGGGTCGATGTCGACGGCAATCTGTGGTGCGCCTGGTCGGGCGGCGAGGCCGAGGACGGGGTCGCGGTCTTCGCCCCCGACGGCAAGATGATCGGCCGCATCATGCTGCCCGAGCGCTGCGCCAATGTCTGTTTCGGCGGCCGGAAGCGCAACCGCCTGTTCATGGCCGCGAGCCAGTCGATCTACTCGCTCTTTGTCGAGACTGAGGGCCTGATGGGAGGCTGAGTCTGCTCCCCGCGATGGTGCCACGTCTACCGTAAGGCTTGCGGCTCCGCCTCGCTACTCGCTAAGCTCCTGACTATATAGTCAGGAGTTGAACGGTGGACAGATCGGTAAATGGCGACGGAACGAACCGCACATCTGCGACCGTTGCGACTTACCGCGGCTGGAAGCTCGAAGACGCCAAGGCGCGGTTCAGTGAGGTGGTGCGGCGGGCGTGCAGCGAAGGGCCGCAGCGGGTCACCGTCCGCGGCAAGGACGCGGTGGTGGTGATCAGCGCCGAGGAACTGGAGCGGCTGCTGCCTCGGGAGAAGCGCCTTCCGTTTGTCGAGTTCATGGAGAGCCTCTATGTCGAGGGTCTGGACCTGACCCGCGAGCCCGATCGCGGCCGGGATGTCGAGCTGTGATCGGCTGGCTCTTGGACACCAACGTCATCAGCACGATCATCAACCCGAACGGTGCGCCGACGGTGAAGGCATGGGCCGCGGGGTCAGCCCTCTACGGCGAGACTGAGGGAGTCCTCGGCGGATAGTATTGCGGCGCCTCGCGCCGGTCGGCGAGGCCGTAGTCGCGAATGATGCGGACGCACAGATGCCGCAGCGCCCCGGCGCCGGGCGTTTTCGGCCGCCACGCCGCCGCCGCCGCGGCGTCCGGCCATGAGGCCAGCAGCAGCACTTTGCCGGGCGCGGTGATGCTCTCGAAAACCTCGTGATCGAGCGGCGCCGGCGACGCCGTTCCGAGGCCGAGGATGTCGGCGAGATCACCGGGCGGGGGAGCGCCGGAAGAGGGCGCGACCTGGGATATCGTGACCGCCTTCGCCGCACCGGTTTCGGTCTCGTCGCGGCGCTGCTCGGAGCGGCGCGCTCCCGGCGTGAGCGCGCTGTCTGCCATCACCTCGCCGACGCGCAGATGGTAGTCCGCGAAGACGGCGTTGCGGCCGGCTTCCTGGGCGCGATGGTGGTCGGCCAGCGTACGCCAGCGAATGACCGCCTTTTCGTCACGCCACAGCGATAGAGACAGCAGCTTTCCCGTGGTGCGCCGGCTGCCGAACCGCTCGTTGTCGATGAACCCGTCGATCGCTTCGAGCGCCGGGCGCAGCGATCTCGCGATATTCAAATAGGCGTCCCATTGCTCGGGTTTAGGCTGGACCTCAAAGATGACTGCGAACATCGCGGCCTCCGTTGCTGTCGCGCCAGGAATATGGTCGCAGGCCGGCTCGTTGCCGCGCCACGATGCTTCGATCCCGATCGAAGCATCGATGCTGGAAGCGGCCCGACGGGTGAATTATATCGCAGCCATGACGACGACCAACGACATTGCCGAAATCGGCGCGCTGATCGGCGATCCGGGGCGCGCCAACATCCTGTCGGCCCTCCTGGACGGGCGGGCGTTGACCGCCGGCGAACTGGCCTATGCCGCGCGGGTCGCGCCGCCGACCGCGAGCTGGCACCTCTCTGGCCTCACTAAGGCCGGGCTGCTCGCGGTCGAGAAACAGGGCCGTCACCGTTATTACCGGCTGGCCTCGCCGGCGGTGGCGCAGATGCTCGAAGCGGTGATGAACGTCGCCGCCGGCGGACCGCCGCGCCGCCGCACCGCCTGGAAGGGCGGCGAAGCGCTGCGCACCGCGCGGACCTGCTACGACCACCTCGCCGGCCGGCTCGGCGTCGCCCTCGCCGATGCCCTGATGGCCGGCGGCGACATCGAATTGAATGAAGATGGCGGCCGGGTCACCGAAAAAGGCGCGGCGACGCTCGCCGCGTTCGGCATCGCCGCCGAAACGCCACAAAAGCGCCGCCGTCCGTTCTGCCGGCCGTGCCTCGACTGGAGCGAGCGGCGCCCGCATCTGGCCGGTGCGCTGGGCGCGGCGCTCGCCGGGCGTGCCTTCGAATTGGGCTGGGTCGAGCGCCTGCGCGACACGCGGGCGCTCGCCATCACCGAAACCGGCCGGTCCGGCTTTGCCGAACGCTTCGGGATCGCGCTCGGCTGAACGAGCGGACCCGGCCCGCTCAATACGGGCTGGTGCTGCCGCCGGCCGCCGGCTTCGACGGCTTGCCCGAGCGCATCTCCTGGAACGCCGCGGCCGCACCCATCGTCACAAAGCGGGTGTCGCCGCCAACCGTGACAAACGTAAAACCCATCTCGATCATCTGCTTCGCATAGGCCGGCGCGCCGCAATGGATGCCGGGCTGGACCTTGTGACGCTTGCAGGCGTCAAGCACCTTTTTGAGCGCCGCCATCATCCAGTCGTCGGGCTTGTCGCCGCCCGGCGGATGGCCGTAGGAGATCGACAGATCCGACGGCCCGACATAGATCGCGTCGAGGCCGGGGGTCGGCAGGATCTCGTCGAGCTTGTTGATCGCTTCGGCGGTCTCGATCATGCCGAAGGCGACGACGATGTCGTTGGCCTTGGCATGGTAGTCCGGACCACCATAGAGCGCGGCGCGGATCGGCCCCGAACTGCGGTAGCCCAAGGGCGCGTAGCGCATCGAACCGACGAATTTCTCGGCTTCGGCGCGGTTGTTGATCATCGGGCAGACGATGCCGTAGGCGCCGGCGTCGAGCGCCTTCTGGATGTGGGCCGGGTCGTTCCACGGCACCCGCACCATGGGCACCGTGTTGGTAGTCGAGATGCCCTGCAGCATCGTCACCATCGTCGAGTAGTCGATCATCCCGTGCTGCATGTCGACGACCAGCGAATCCCAGCCGGCATGGGCCATGACCTCGGCCGAGAAGCTCGAGGGAATGCCGAGCCAGCTGTTGACGACGGCCTCGCCCTTCGCCCAGATCTCTCGCACTCCGTTCGCGCGCGCCATGACTATCCTCCATATGCCGCGTTAATTCAGGCCGATCCCGCCAGCTATAGGGGCGGGTGTCAAGCGCCGTCGCCCGCCATTTCCGGAGAGGGCATCGCTGCTAGGCAGCTCGCCGTCGGCTGGGGTAGTGTCCGCGCCACCACAGGGGCGCGCCGCCTACGCGGCAGCATCCAGCGAAAAGAGGGATTGGCGAATGATCGATCTGCACTACTGGCCGACGCCCAACGGCAAAAAGGTCACCATCCTGCTCGAGGAATGCGGTCTCCCGTACAAGATTGTGCCGTGCAACATCCAACGCGGCGACCAGTTCAAACCGGATTTCCTGACGATGAACCCGAACCACCGCATGCCGGTCATGGTCAACCACGACCCCAAAGGCGGCGGCGCGCCGATCTCGGTGTTCGAGTCGGGCGCGATCATGATGTACATCGCCGAAAAGGCCGGCAAATTCTGGCCGCAGGATTTGCGCGGCAAGTACCAGGTCACGCAGTGGGTGATGTGGCAGATGGCCAATCAGGGCCCCAAACTCGGCGAATGCGGGCATTTCCGCCGCGCCGGACCCGAAGCGGGCGACCTCGGCTATGCGATCCGCCGGTTTACCGACGAGGCCAACCGGCTCTACGGCGTGCTCAACAACCGCCTCTACAAGCACCGCTATCTGTGCGGCGACGACTACACGATCGCCGACATGATCTCCTACCCGTGGACGGTCAACTGGAAGGTCCAGGGCCAGGACATCGAGGAGTTCAAGCATTTCAAGCGCTGGTTTGAGGAGCTCGGCGAGCGCCCGGCGGTCAAGCGCGGCATGGCGGCCGGCATCGACCTGCCGCCCGATCCGTTCAACGATTTCCGACGAGGAGCGCGCCGCGATCAGGAAGCGCATGTACAACCAGCGGGCGATCCCGGTTCCGGCCTGATCCGCGATCGGCCCCGGCGCCGGCCGCCGCCGGGAATGGTGGCGGCTGACCGCGGGTTAGCCCGGTCGCATGTATCCCGGCGATTTCGGAATGTTCGCCGAGTTGGGCGACGACTTCGCCAGCAGCTCGCGGTCGCGCGGCCACAGCGCCTCCCAGGCTGTCGTCAGGCGGGCGGCCGTCGCATGCCACTCCGCGAGAGCCTGCTGAATTTGCACCGCGGTCGGCCAGTCGCCGGCGGCCTCGAACGCGCGGGTGGACAGCCGCGGCATCTCGATGCCGTCGAGACCGTCGAAGCGAAAATGTTCCGGCCGCTTGTCGAGCGCCTCGGCGGCGCGTTGGAGGACGCTCCTGATCGCATCGACCCTGCGGCGGCATTCGACAGCCTGGTGGTAGAGATCGGCATAGGCGCGCAGCGGATCGGTCACGGGACCTCCCTCGATCGGCAATCCCTCGCCGCCGAGAGAATGCATGACGATCGGCGGCTCTCTCACCTGGCAGCCGGCCGGCCCGGCCTTGTTCCGCCAACGGGGGCTGCGTATTATCGCGCTTGATGGCGCCGGGCAAACTTATACCGCTGCAGTCGTGCAATGAGCGAGCCTGACCTCGTCCGCGGCCCCTCGGTGCGCGCCGTCCCGGAAGGCGACAACCGCGAGCGCATGATCTGCGCCGATTGCGGCTTTGTCCTTTACGACAATCCAAAGATCGTCGTCGGCTCGGTGGCACGCTCCGGCGAGCGCATCCTGATGTGCCGGCGCTCGATCCAGCCGCGGCGCGGCTATTGGACATTGCCGGCGGGCTATCTCGAACTCAACGAGTTCGACCAGCGCGGGCGCCGAGCGCGAGGCCTGGGAGGAGGCCCAGGCAAAGATCCGGATCGAGGGGCTCTTGGCGATCTACGATATTCCGCGGATCAGCCAGGTGCAGCTGATCTACCGCGCCCGTCTGATCGACGAAAGGGTGAATGCGGGCCCCGAAAGCCTCGAAGTGCGCCTCTTTGGCTGGGACGACATCCCGTGGGACGATCTCGCCTTCCCCTCGGTGCGCTGGGCCCTCTGCCATGAACGCGAGGCGCGGCTGACCGGCGATTTCTCGACCCGCATCGCTCCGCCGCCCGAAGTTCAGCCAGGCGATAAGGCGGCGCCGCAGCGGGAGGGCCCGGTCGCTGTTTGACACCTGGGGCGGCCACCCGATCCCGCTGCGTCTGCATCATTCAGTCGTCGGCTTCTTGTTCAGCCTCTCCTGAGCGGGCCCGGCTGCGCGCTCGGCAGAGCCGCTAGCGGTCGGCTGGCGCCGTCCTCTGGGTGCACTGACGGGCGGGTACTGCCAGCGCCAGTGCTGCCGGGGGCACAAAACAGCTTGTAGAGCAGCTCAAGCATCTCCACTGCCGCGGCACTATCCAGATCGTAGAAGATCGTCCGCGCGTCGCGGCGGGTGCGAACCAGGCCGTCCTGACGCAAGCGTGCGAGCTGCTGAGACAAATGCGGCTGGCGCAGGCCAAGCCGCTCCTCCAGTTCGCCTACCGATTTTTCGCCCTCGATCAGGTGGCAAAGCACCAGCAGCCGATGCTGGTTGGCGAGCACCTTCAGGAAGCGGCTGGCCGCAGCGGCGCTTGCTTGCATCTCTTGCAGGTTCGGGATCGGGCGATCGTTCAGACCATTGCCGTCTGCGCCCATGCGGGGTCGTTCCGTCGCCAAATCAGCCGACGCCAGGTCCGGTCGTCCGCCGCTGGAGCTTCTCGCTGAAGCTGAGGAGGAAGCCGAGGCTGCGCTGCGCCTCGGGCCGCACCAGGAGCGACAGCATCGCGAAGAAGCCGCCGCGCGGCGCCGAGCGAGCGGTCTCCTCGGCTGCCTCCTCGAGCGCCAGGCGGGTGTTGTCGGCGAACTCGCCCATGGCTTCGTTGCTGACCGTGTTGACCATCTGTTCGAAGAAGCCGAACAGGCGCTCGACGATCGGATCGGTGGCCGCATTGCGCGCCGCGTGCAGCAGCATCACCGTGTCGAACAGCGTGTCGAGCGCGCCGGCCTTGTGCAACTCGCCGAGCCGGTCCACGAGCGTATGAACGGCCTCGCGGGTGCCCTCGTCGTTCAATCGGTCGAGCAGTTCGAGGGCGTTTCCGGCCGTGACCGCGAGCCGCTCAACCATCGCATCGGTCAGCCCCTCGCGCGCTGCCTGTGCCAGACGGGCCACTTCGTCGGTCGGTTCGTTGCGCAGCATCGCCTCGCTCATCGTCGTCTCCGCTATAAGAGCCCGCGGGCCGACAGCCAGTAGAGGCGGTTGTAGGCGAGCTTGAACCAGTGGACCATTTGCGACGGCGGGCCGGGATTGGGCGGCGTCAGATAGTTGAACCAGACATAGGTGCCGGTATTGAAGCCGGTCTCGACGAAGCAAAAGACCTTGCCGTCGTAATTGCGCGCCCAGCGGTTTTCCTTGATCAGCGACGCCAGATTGTCGATCACGGTATCCGCCTCGAAATGTGCGGTCGATCCGGCCTTAGAGATCGGCAGGTTGGTGGTGTCCCCGACGACGAAGACGTCGCTCGATCCGTCGCGCAGCAATGTGTTGCGTCCGGTCGGGACCCAGCCGCCCGCGCCCAGTTCGGAGTCGGTGATTACCTGCTGGCCGGAATGTGGCGGGATCGTGACAAGGAGATCGTATTCGAGGGTCGAGCCTTCCTCGGAGGTTATCGTCTTGGCTTTGGGGTCGACGGATTTTGTGTTGAAGAAGACCTCGGATTTGATGCCGTAGCGTTCGAATTCGGGCACCGCCCAATGCGCGACCGGCTCGAGCGCGTGCAGCCGGCCGATCGGATAGGTGTAGGTGATCTCGCTCTTGTCGAGCACCCCCTTGGCAGCGAGGAAGTCGCGCAGCATGAAGGTGATCTCGAGCGGCGCCACCGGGCATTTATGCGGCACATTGACGTTGACGACGATCTTGCCGCCTTCGAATTGCTGGAGCGCGTCGCGCATCTTGCGCGCGCCGTCGAGATCGTAGAACCAGTGCGCGCCCTCTTCCATGCCAGGAATGGTGTCCGGACGGAGCCGCGAGCCGGTGGCGAGCACGAGGAAATCGTAAGAGTAATTCTTGCCGGACGCAGTCGTTACGGTCTTCTTGTTGACGTCGATGCGCGTCGCGGGATCGACGGAATACGGTATCCGCCGATCCAGCACCTTGCGCTGATCGCGAAACAACTCGGATTCGCGCATCCGCCCGAACGGCACGTACAGCAGTCCGGGCTGGTACATATGCGTCGGCGAGGCGCCGAGCATCGTGATCGTGACGCCGTCCGATGCCAACTCGTCGCGCAGCTGCCGGCACAAGCCATTGGCGACAATCGTGCCACCGAGGCCGCCGCCGACGATCAGGATCTTCTTGGCCATCTGGTTCCTCCCTCACGGCGGCTGTCGCGCCGGTTGTCGCGCGTCATTTGGCCTTGCGCACGACGATGCTCCAGTACGAGTCGCGCGGTTCGATGCCCACCACCTCGTGACGCACCTTCTTGACCCATTCCGGGATTTCCGTCGTGGAGCCCTTGTCGCTCGACCATACCTCGACCTCGTCGCCCACCTGCATCAGCTTCAACGCGGCGATCAGCTCCATCAACGGCCCCGGGCAATAGGCGCCTCGCGCGTCGACCTTCATCCGCTCCGGCATCAGGCAATCCCAATCCTCACAGCGCGACCAGCTGGCCGCCTTCCGCATCCGACAGAAACCTGGTCAGTCCCAGCGGCCCGTCGAACAATTCGTTCGACCAGCTGTTCCATGCCCCATCCTTGCACATCGAGCGCCATCGAGCACGCCCACAGCTTGAGGTCGCCCAACTCCCTGCCCTGCCGCAACAGGTCGAGCGCGTCGGGCGCGCGTTTCTTCTTGAGCAGCTGCGAGAAGGCGCCACCGCGGTAGCGCTCAGCCTCGGTCGCATTCTTGGCGAAGGCGAGGATCGCGTTCATGCTGACAAAGACCTCGACCGGCCGCTCCGAGACCGCGCCGACCGCGGCCATCATCGCCGCCATCTGCAATTTCTCGTGCTCGCCCGAACACAGCAGAATGTACAAGGGTGGGCCGGCCATGTGTCCTCGCTCACGCAGTGCGCTTGATGACGAAACTGTAGACCTTGCCCTCGACCGTCGACTGGACCAGCTCGTTCCCGGTCGTGCGGCGGAACGCCTCAAAGTCCTTGACCGCGCCGGGATCGGTGGCGAGCACCCGCAAGGTGCCGCCGGCCGGTACGTCCTTGAGCGCCTTCCTCGTGCGCAGGATCGGCAGCGGGCAGTTCAAGCCTTTCACATCAAGAATTTGTGATGCCATGCTGTTTCCCTCCAGGCAACCGCCCCTCTGTTTGCGTTCAGATGCACAGACGGTAAAATCAAGTGGCTGGGGGACTAGGATTTCGAACCTAGACTGGCGGAGTCAGAGTCCGCTGTCCTACCGTTAGACGATCCCCCACCGGCATGGCGGCGGGTGCCCATGGCGCCGCCCGGGCCGAGGCGCGGCCCCGGCGTCTGAGGCGGTTAGTATCACAGGTGAGCGGGATTGGGTAGGCCCGCGATCGGCTGATAGTGCCCTGGTCCGGGGCGGCCGTCCAATCCCTGAGGAACCAGTCTTGTGCTGCTGAAAGGCTAAGGCGCCCGGCACATATTTCCCGGCCGGCGATCGGCCGGCGGGCAGCGGGGCTGCCGCCATCAGGGGCCGCGCCGGGGATCAGCGCGCTGCCGGCGCTGTCGCCAAACGGCGCTATTTCGCGGCGCGCGCTTCGTCGGTATCGCGGTAGATCTGCAGTCGGGTAACCCGCAGGCCTGGAATGCCGTACCGGTCGATCGCGCGCTGCCAGGCGAGGAATTCCTCGACCGACAGGTGATAGCGCCGGCACGCTTCCTGAAGGCTGATCGAGCCGTTGCGCACGGCCTGAACAACGACCGCCTTGCGCCGCACGACCCATCGCCTGGTATTCGCCGCCGGCAGGTCGGCGATCGCGGCGGATACGTCGGCGGTGTCGCCGCCATTCGCAAAGGAATCGGCTACGATCATGTCCGTCTTCTCGAAGGTGTTGTCCATGATCGGCAAACTAGCGGTCACTGCTTAACGAACCACTAAAGCAGTTTGAATGATTACTAAACTTCTAGGGTTAATTCTCGGTTAAATATTGCAAAGAATTTTAGATAATTTGAATGAATTATCCTGATCGCGCAGCCCGGCGGAGCTGCCGCGCAACCCGCGGCGGGCGACCGTTGGCCCGCAATCAACGCGACGATCGGACCGCCATCGCACGACGCTCCCGAGGGGCGCCTCGGGACAATTGCGGCAGTTCGCAAAAAAACCCCGCGAAATCAACGCGATAAATTGCCGATGTGACGGTTGAAATGGGAGGGTCCGATTCATATACTCCGCGCCCGTCGGGAAGCGGGTTTTGGGGAGAGTGATGCGTCCGGTATTGCCGCCAGATTATCGTCCCTGCGACGACGAAGAGTTTATGAACCCGTTCCAGGTTGAGTATTTCCGGCAAATGCTGTTGCGCTGGCGCGCCGAACTCCTTGCCGACTTGTCGGGCACGTTGCGGCACCTCAAGGAAGAGAGCCTGTTGAAACCCGATTTGTCCGACCGTGCCTCGCTGGAGACCGAACGGGCGATCGAGCTGCGGACGCGCGATCGCGAACGCAAGCTGATATCGAAGATCGATGCGGCGCTGGCCCGGCTCGACAGCGGCACCTACGGTTATTGCGAGGAGACCGACCAGCCGATCGCCATCCGGCGGCTCGAGGCGCGCCCGATCGCCACCCTGTCGATCGAGGCGCAGGAGCGGCACGAGCGCATGGAGCGCACCTATCGCGACGAGTAGGGCCCCCGGCGCGGATCTGACGGAGCGCGGCCGATTGCGTTTTCAGCGGGTCCGCTCGGTGCCGCCCGATAAACCGGCGACCGGCGCGCCGCGCCATGCTATCTATCAAAAGATTTGAACGAGGCGGGGCAGGGATCATGGCGGCCGATACCGATGGCGCCGCTCGCTCGGCGCGTTGGGCCGGCGTGCGGCGCCAGCCGGGCTGGATCGGGCTGTTGGGCAATGTCGCCCTGCTCCTCGTAGCGACCGGGCTCGGGGTTGGCGGTCTCTATCTCGCTCGGGTGGTTTCCGGCGTCAATGTCGCGGCGGCGGCGATCACGATCTTCGCTATGGCCGCGATCATCGGCGTGGCCGCCGCTGTTGCCCACTGGATGCATGCCGCGCTCGGCGGCCGGGTCGATATTTTGAGCCAGGCGCTCGATGCCTCGCCCGATGCCCAGCTGATCCTGACCCCGGACGGCCGGATCGCCTATGCGAATACCGCCTTCCACGATCTCTTCCCGCAATCCGACGAGCCGGCCCTGACGCGCATCGCAGCCTCGCTCGCCGATCCCGAATCGGCAGCGGATTTCGAGCGGCTGCGCAGCCGCTCGGCGGCCGGGATGCGCGCGATCACCGCGCTGCCGTTGCGCGATTCGCGCGGCGCCGCCGCCGGCTGGTTCAACGTCGCGGTGAACCCGGTGGCCGGCCGGCCGGGATACAGCTTCTGGATCATCCAGGACATCACCGCGCGCCATGACATGGAGGCGGTGATCCGCGACGAGCGCAACAAGCTCGTCCGTTTCCTCGACGACGCGCCGATCGGCTTCTACTCGGTGGACGGCGCCGGCCGCTTTTTGTTCGTCAGCCAGACCTTGGCCAAATGGCTGGGCAGCACGCCGGCCGAGATCGTCGGCGGCGGCGCGCGGCTGCATGATTTCCTCGCCGTCCCGGCGGCGCCCGGGATTGTGCCGTCCGATCCGTTCGGCGGCCGTGGCGATGGCGGGCAGCGCGGCGAGGTCGTTCTGAAAAGCCGCGACGGGCGCACCGTCCACGCCTGGATCAGCCAAAGCATCGTCGACGAGGGGGGCGAATTGCGCACCCACTCGGTCGTGCGCGACCTGACCCCGGAGCGCGAATGGGAGACCGCGCTCAGGCTGTCGCGCGAGCGCTTCCAGCGCTTTTTTGCCAACGCACCGGTCGGGATCGCGCTGATCGACCGCTTCAGCCGGCTGGAAGAGGCCAACCGGGCGCTCGGCGAATTGTTCGGCGCCCTGCCGCAGGATCTGATCGGCGAGCCGCTGATCGGCTTTGTCAACGAGGAGGATCGCCGCGAGGTCGCGGTCAAGCTTGCCGCCGCGGCCGACGGCACAGCGCAGCCGGGGCCCGTCGAGGTGCGTCTCAAGGGCCCGCGCGACAAGACCGCCGTGGTGTTCCTCTCCCGGCTCGACGGCGGCGATGGCGGCGATGGCGAGCTGATGCTGCACTTCATCGACGTGACCGAGCAGAAGAACCTGGAGGTGCAGTTCGCACAGTCGCAGAAGATGCAGGCGGTCGGCCAGCTGGCCGGTGGCGTCGCCCATGATTTCAATAATCTGCTGACCGCGATGATCGGGTTTTGCGACCTCTTGCTGATGCGCTTCCGGCCCGGCGACCCGTCCTTCGCCGACATCATGCAGGTCAAGCAGAATGCCAACCGCGCCGCCAACCTGGTGCGCCAGCTATTGGCCTTTTCGCGCCAGCAGACCTTGCAGCCACGCGTCATCGACATCACCGATGTGCTGGTCGAGCTCGTCGCACCTGTTGCGCCGGCTGATCGGCGAGGGCATCGAGTTGAAGGTCGTCCACGGGCGCGAGCTCGGCCTCGTCAAGGTCGATCAGGGCCAGCTGGAGCAGGTGATCATCAACCTCGCGGTCAACGCGCGCGACGCGATGGCGAACGACGGCACCTTGACGATCCGCACCGCCAATGTGACTCAGGCGAGCGCGGTGCGGCGCGGCCATGAGCTCGATGCCGGCCGGCAATTACGTGCTGATCGAGGTCGCCGACACCGGGATGGGCATCCCCAAGGAGAACCTGGCGCGTATCTTCGAGCCGTTTTTCTCGACCAAGGAGGTCGGCGCCGGGACCGGGCTCGGATTGTCGACGGTCTACGGCATCGTCAAGCAGACCGGCGGCTTCGTCTTTGTCGACAGCGAGCCGGGACGCGGCGCGGTGTTCCAGATCTATCTGCCGCGGCACCAGGCGGCCGATGGCGCGTTCGCCGTGCGCACCGATGCCGCCGAGGCGCCGGCGATGCGGGACCTCGACCTGACCGGGGTCGGCACGGTCATGCTGGTCGAGGACGAGGACCCGGTGCGGATCTTCGGGGCGCGGGCGTTACGCAACAAGGGCTACAAGGTGTTCGAAGCCAAAAGCGGTGAGGGCGCGCTCGAGGCGATCCGCGACGCCGGCGAAAAGATCGACCTGCTGATCACCGACGTGGTGATGCCGCGCATGGACGGGCCGGCCCTGGTCCGCTATGTGCGCGCGAGCCACCCCGACATGAAGGTCATCTTCATCTCGGGCTATACTGAAGATTCGTTCCGCCAACGCCTCGACAGCGACAGCGACATCCATTTCCTGCCCAAGCCGTTCAGCCTGAAGCAGCTCGCCGGCAAGGTCAAAGAGGTGATCAGCGGCGAGACGGTATGAGCGCGCCTCGGTTCGGACGGATCGGCGCCAATCGCCTCCTTACCCCCCTTGGTCATCGTGCGCACCCTTCGCGGGTTCGGTGACGCCGAACACCACCAGCATGCCATGACCGCCTGAAGCTGCCGCCTTATTGCTGAACCTTCGGCACACCATCAACACAGATCGGGGGTAGGTCACCTCTTCACATATGAAACGTCTGGCGATTGCATTCCTTGTCGGCGGTGCGGCGCTGACGGCGTGGCTCATCTTCGAAGTCGGTGCGCCGATTATCGGCATAGCATTGTGGACGGCCGGATGGACCGGGCTGTTGGTGATATGCGGCTTCCATCTGATCGCCACCGCGCTCATGGGGCTGGCATGGTGGCGGTTGCAGCGTATCGGCAGGCGCTGGGTCTTCATCTGGGGACGCCTGGTCCGCGATGCCGGGTCGGAAGTGCTGCCATTGTCGCAGATCGGCGGCTACGTCTTGGGCGCGCGAGCCGTGATTGTTCATGGCGTCGCCGGCGTGAGCGTGGCCGCAGCAACCGCTGTCGATGCAACGCTCGAATTCGCGGCACAAGTCACATACGCTGCGCTCGGGCTGATCCTGTTCATGGCGATTTCGCCGTCCTCGATAATCGCGATCGTCACATTGGCGATACTATGCATTTTAATGGCGACGTTGGGCCTGGCGCTCGCCTTCGCCAGGCAGGGACGAGTATTGGATCTGCCGGCGCGTCTTGCCGCACGGTTCGCAGACGGTTGGTTCGGCGACGCTCTTGGCCACGCTGCCGCGGTGCAAGCGGAAATCAAGCCACTGCTGCGGCGGAAGCGGGTCTGGCCATCGCACCTTCTTCATCTTGGTGCCTGGATCGCGAGCGGCGTGGAAGCGTGGCTTGCCCTGCGGCTAATGGGAAGTTCGTTGAGCCTTCCGGTTATTCTGGTGATCGAAAGTCTGGTCTACGCCACGCGCGCAACGGCCTTTATGGTACCGAATGCAATCGGGGTCCAGGAGGGCGCCTATGTCGTGATTGGCGGGGCGTTCGGTCTGACACCCGAATTCGCATTGGGCCTGTCGCTGCTGAAGCGCGGGCGGGACCTTGCTCTCGGAATCCCCGCCCTGATGACCTGGCAGCTGTCGGAGGGCCGAAGAAAGTGGGTCGCAAGCAACCCCGTCGTGGCGATTGCGTCCAATCCCAGCCCAATCGCCGCGCGCGGAGACGATTCGGCCAATTAGAAACAACGTTGCTCGCGACATTTATGGCTGGTCGCGAGCGGGCGCAGGCCGATCGGCCAGATCGCCGTCGACCGTCTGCGGCAACAGGCCGGCGGCGGCGCTGACCGCGATCAGCGCCAGCCTCGGACCGCGTACCCGAAACAATTGGGCCGGTAAGTTCCCGTCTAAATTCCGAAGCACGCGGCGTAGTCTTGGTATCTGCTCTGCTTCGCTTGCCTATCCAGCCCGTATTCATCCAAACGGATCCGACGACGACCGTAACCGCCGTTCGGGCGTTCGGCAATAAGACGCTGAATTCTCTCCGTTGCCTCGGGTGAGAGATTTAAGCCAAAATGCTCGTAAACCTTGGCCACATTGGCGAAGGGATCGCGAACAACATTGCCGAATTTGAGATGAACAACGCGATCAGGCTCGGCGCGCGCCTCTTCCGCGACCAGTGTAGCAGCGCCTCTTGCCCAGCGCTCGCCTACCTGCTGGCCGATTTCAAGACGGTCGATGTGGCGGGTGAAGGGGCGGCGCAGCACATCGGTGAGTTTGGCGAGCGACGGCAAAACCTCCACAGGATGCCGATGAGTAAAAATGAATTGTGCGTCGGGATAGACATCGCGAAGTGCATCCAGCGCGAAGACGTGATCGGGCGATTTCAATACCCATCGTCCCGGTCCGTTGCGATATTGCAAATGCTGGAGGAATTGCCGATGAAACCGGTAGGCGGCGACGTGGCCGATATCGTCAATCCAATGCCGATAGGTGGGAACAGCGTGCGTCGTGTCAAAACGCAGGCTTCTGAACACATGGGCCGTAATCTCTGTACATTCCTGTGGGGAGTATGCCGTGAAGGGATGAAGACTTTGAAATTCCGGCGCCAGTTTCCCAAAGATCGCCAGCTGACGATCGACGATGCGCGGCCGGCGGTCGGTATTTCGCTTGCTGCTGTTTGGTCCGGGATACGGATAGATCGTCTCCCACGCGCGCGCTACGTGGTTTGAGCGATCCTGTGCCAGCAGGTTGTGCAGAAAGGTTGACCCGCTGCGCGGCAATCCGGTGATGAAAATCGGGCGGTCGATCGTCTGCTCCAGGATTGCGGGGGTCCGCTTCTCCGCTTCGCAAAGCAAAAGCAGGTTCGTCAGAAAGCGCAATGCGTCCCACCGTGCTGCGAACCTGCCAAAGACGGTGAGGTTTGCCTCCTGCTCGTAACTTCTGAACAATACCTCAAGCGGTTCCTCGAAGCACATGTCGCCGAAATCAGTCAATTCGGTGGTGCGCTGTGCCAATTTTATCAGTTCTGGGGCAGATAGCCGGCCGCCTGATAGTCCTAATATGACCGCAATCCGATCCACGCCACCGACAATTTCTGGGATCACGCACTTGCCCCCTGAATTCGCGGACTTCCGTCCCACCGCGATCGACAAAATAGTTGCTTGGACCGCCACCGGATATATCGACGCTCGCGAAAAAAATACCGCCGGGCGATCTATACCATCGTCTTGTAACCAAAGGCGGGCGAATTTCGGCTTGCCGGCGCGGCGCAACGCTGTCTCGCCAATGTACGCACGGGCGCAACAGTTCTATCCCCGTGACGAGGGAGGCTGGAGCAGCGTCGCCAGCACAAAGGACACCCTTGCCGGCTAAAGCGACAATAGTTCGGCGTTGATCGGCGCCAATTCCGCGGCCGCGGGGCATAACCGGGATTTTTGAAATTCGTCCCAGTCGGGCCGCCGGAAGCCCGCGGAAATCATGGCTTTAGGGAACAAATTTGCCAGATTCCGAGCCGGAAATTGAATTCAGCCCAAGTTCAGGGAATGAGCCGGGAATTCGGCCGACTTGGCGACCGGTCGAAGCGTCGTCGCGGCCCCTGCGTCCTGAGCGCCATTTGTCCGCTTACCGACGGCAAACGCCCGCTTCTGATGGAGAAGAAGCCTTCGCCCGCACTCGCGGCCCGCCGGCGGGTTTGATTGGCTGCCGCATGGTTGCTATGCGGCTGCTGGCGCAGCGCTCGCACTTCTATCTAATCTGTAAGCTATTGATTTAATGGTCGGAGTGAGAGGATTTGAACCTCCGGCCCCTGCCTCCCGAAAGCAGTGCTCTACCAGGCTGAGCTACACTCCGCCGACCGGGCGCGATATATAGGGAAGATGCCGCGGCGGCGCAACGGCGACGCGCGCCGACGGCCCCGATCCGGGTCGAGGTCGTATCAATGTCGTATCGCGGGCCGGTTGCCTATCGCTTTGCCGGGATCGTACGATGGGTCTCCTCGCTTCGCGGAGGCACAGATGAATGATGGTCAGGCGGTCGCGCTCAGTCCCGAGACCGTGCTCGCGCAAATGAAACAGAACGGCGTCACCGATGTCGTCTGGCTGCCGGACAGCGAGACCAACTGGCTCTATCTGTTGATGAAGGCCGAGCGGTCGTTGCGCCTTGTCGGGGTCAGCCGCGAAGGGCACGCCTGCTCGGTCGCCGCCGGGCTCTTCGCCGGCGACAGGAAACCGATGATCCTGATCCAGAATACCGGGATGATGGAATCCGGCGATTCGATCCGCGGCTGGCTGTTGGGGCTCAGCGTGCCGGTGGTGATGATGGTCGGCTATCGCGGCTGGACCCGCCACGGCATCACCACCGACACCGCGGCGACCTACACCGAGCGCTTCCTGATGGCGTTCGGCCTCAGCTATTACCTGGTCGAGAGCGATGCCGACGCGCCGCGCATCACGACGGCCTTCGAAGAGGCGGCGCACACCCGTCGTCCCGTCGTCGTCCTCGTCGGCGACGAATATCACGGCTTCAACCGCTAGAGGGGCAGCCCGCCATGATGCGCATTGCCGAAGCGCTCGCAGCCTTCCGCCCCTATCGCGGCGACGCCATTGTCGTGCCCGGAAGGGGCGGGCGCTATTGGATCGAGCAGAGCGGGCATCCCGACGCTCGATGTCCCGCTCGGCGACCCGGCGATGGGCGGCCATGCCGGCTTCGGGCTTGGGCTGGCGCTTGCCCGTCCCGAACGCAAGCTGGTGCTGTTCGATTCCGAGGGCGACATTCTGATGAGCCTCGGCATCCTGGCGACGATCGCCGAGCAGGCGCCCGCCAATTTCTATCATTTCCTCCTGGACAATGAGGTCTACGCGACGACCGGGGGCCAGCCGGTGCCGAATGCCAAGAACGTCGCGTACGACAAGCTGGCGCTCGCCGCCGGTTATCCGCGCGCCTTCGCGTTCGACGAGGTCGCCGACCTCACGCGCGAGTTGCCGGCGATCCTCGGCCGCCCGGGCCCGGTCTTCGTCGCGCTCAAGGTCTATTCCGAGGTCGAAAATCAGCCGATCGGGCGGCGGGTGCGCTGGCAGACCCGCACGCGCGACCAGGTGCTCGCCGATCTGCGCGGCGCCCTGGGAGGAGACGCCTGATGGCCGGGCAGAACGCGGAGATCAACGAGGGCATCGTCGATTACATCGTCGCCGGCGCCGGTTCGGCCGGCTGCGCGGTTGCCGCGCGGCTCAGCGACAATGGCCGCTACCGGGTCCTCCTGCTCGAAGCCGGCGGCGAGGATCGCGGCTTCTGGATCCACGTGCCGATCGGCTACAGCCGGCTGTTCGCCAATCCGCGCGTCAACTGGATGTTCGAAAGCGAGCCCGAGCCCGAGCTCGAAGGCCGCACGATGTATCAGCCGCGCGGCAAGGTTTTGGGCGGCACCAGCTCGATCAACGGCATGGTCTATATGCGCGGCAACCCGGCCGATTACGATCTGTGGCGCCAGCGCGGCTGCGCCGGCTGGGACTGGGACAGCGTGCTGCCCTATTTCAAGAAAGCCGAGGACCAGGAGCGCGGCGGCGACGCGTTTCACGGCAGCGGCGGGCCGCTCAGAGTGTCCGATCAGGCCGTTCACTGGGTATTGGGCGACCATTTCATCGCCGCCGCGCTCGAAGCCGGGCTGCCGGCCAACAACGATTTCAACGACGGCGAGCAGGAAGGCGCGGGGCCCTTCCAGAACACCACCGACCGCCGGCATCGCTGGAGCACGGCGACCGCCTATCTGCGTCCGGCGCGCCGCCGCCCCAACCTGGTGATCCGCACCAACGCGCATGCGACGCGCATCCTCGTCGAAAACGGCAGGGCAAAGGGCGTCGAGTTTCTGTGCGACGGCGTGCCCCATGTGGCGCGGGCGCGCGGCGAAATCGTCGTCTGCGGCGGCGTCTACGGCTCGCCGCAGCTCCTGCAATTGTCAGGGATCGGGCCGGGGGCGCTGCTGCAGGAGTTCGGGGTCCCGGTGGTGCGCGACATGCCCGGGGTCGGCGCCGACCTGCAGGACCATTTCTATGTGCGCCTCGCGTTTCGCTGCACCAAGCCGATCACCCTCAACGACATCGCCAACAGCCCGGTCAAGAAATTGATCGCCGGGCTGCAATACGTGCTGTTTCAGAAGGGGCCGCTGACCAGCAACGGCATTTGCGCCGGCGGCTTCGCCCGCAGCGACCCACGCCTCGAGCGGCCGGATATCCAGCTCAATTTTAGCGTGTGGAGCTTTGCCGAACGCACCCGCGTCGGCGTCCAGCCGCATCCCTTCCCCGGCTTCACGATCAGCGCGGTCCATCTGCGCCCGGACGCGCGCGGCAGCGTCATGCTCAAGAGCGCCGATCCGCTGGCGGCGCCCGCGATCCGCTTCAATTTCCTGAAGAGCCAATATGATTTGCAGGCGCTGACCGCCGGCATGCGCCTCGCGCGCAAGATCACGACGCAGCCGGCGCTCGCCTCCTATGTCGCCGAGGAGCTGCTGCCCGGCGCGCACGTCAACAGCGACGCCGAGTTCGAAGCCGCAATCCGCCGCAACGGCGTCTCCAACCTGCACCCGGTCGGCACCTGCCGGATGGGCGTGGACGACGAAGCAGTGTGCGACCCGCAGCTGCGGGTCAATGGCATCGCCGGGCTGCGGGTGGTCAACGCCTCGGTCATGCCGACGGTGCCGGCCGGCAACACCAACGCGCCGACGATCATGATCGCCGAAAAGGCGTCCGACATGATCCTGGCAGACGCCCGCGCCGCATAGAGCAAAACCCGATGAAGTTCGAGCGGGTCGTGCGCTCGCCGGTCGAGGTGGCGATCGGCTGGATCGCGCCGAACCGAGCCACCAGTGAACCCCGGCGGCAATATCGGGTTTTTTCGCCGCCAATCAGCCTCGCAAGACTGAATCAGTCTGCCGCGCAGTGACCGGGGCGCCATTTGGCATGCTTGGCATAGCCTTCAGGAACCCAATGCTGGCCCGGCCCGCAGCGCGCATCGACCGTTATGATATGTCGAGCCGAAAGGGTTGCTACCTTGTCCGACCCCGCCGGTACGGCCCCTGCCGAAAGCGGGATAGCAGCAAAACCGATAACGGCCATCAGCAATGCCAGCGAGCGCATCTCGTCCTCACCACGAAAGTCCGCACGATCCTCTAAACCCCGACGGCATTGGGCGCCTTGATATGGATCAACGATCGGCCGGCTGCCGACAGGAAACCGTCGATGC
The DNA here is from genome assembly GCA_963789255.1 of uncultured Alphaproteobacteria bacterium. GTDB lineage: Bacteria > Pseudomonadota > Alphaproteobacteria > ATCC43930 > CGMCC-115725 > DATARH01. The sequence continues at coordinate 2,313,803 of CAWBJW010000002.1, forward strand.
CTGCGGTCGCCCCGCTCGCGGCGTCGCCTCTACCGCGGGTCGGGCCGCGCCGGTACGCGAAACCCGATCACCGCGGCCGGCGCAGCATCGGACCGAGATCGCGGCCGCCGAACAGATGCAGATGGAAATGCGCCACGCGCCACTTCCTGATGGGCCGCTGGCCCATGGTTGGAGAGGATGCGGTAGCCGGTCTCGGCGACCCCCTCGTCTTTGGCGATCCGCGCAATTGCCCGCGTGAACGCCGCCAGTTCGGCCATCGACGCGTTCGCGGAAAAATCGTCAACCGACACGTATTCCCCCTTCGGGATCACGACGATGTGAACCGGCGCCTGCGGCTGGATGTCGCGAAAAGCCAGCACATGCTCGTCCTCGTAGACCTTGGCGCACGGCAATTCGCCGCGCAGGATGCGGGCAAACACATTGTTGCTGTCGTAGGGCATCGCTGGTCCGTTCAATAAATGCATCCGTCAGGCGCGGGCCGCGCTTGTTGCCTTGTCGTGGTCACGAAGCGCCCACCCGAAAGCCGCCGTACTCGCCGCGCGCTTTATTCGAATCCTGGCTGAACGACAGCGCGGGCGATCTCTCGCCCTGCCGGATGTTCCAGTCGCTAAAGCTGTCGTATCCGGCCCAGGCGGTCGAGTTCGAAAGCCAGGCATATTCGGCCAGGCGGGCGCGCTTCAGGTAATCGCAGACGGCGCCGGAGCCGTAAACGCCGACCCGGTACTCCGGGGCATGGCCGGCGGCTGCCGCCAGGCCGGCGGCGATGCCGCGGAAATACCGGTCGACCGGTCCCCAGATGTCGGTTTCCCGGGCGTTGAAATCGACCGCGAAATAGATCGCGCTGCCGGCCGGCTGACCGATCGCCCTGGCCTGCCGGTAAGCCGTCATCGCGTCCGAGTAGCCGGAAGCATAGGAGAAATAATCGGGTCGGTGGGAATGCGATTCCCAGAGGGCCACCAGCTTCATGCCCGCGGACGACACCATTCGCGCCTCCGCGGCCGACAGCGCGGGCCAGCGGGAGGCCGGATCGCGATAATAGCGGGCGACGAAGTCGAGGCCGCTGCCTTTGAGTTCCATCGACACGTCGCGGGCATCGGTAGGCAGATCGATGCCCCGGGCCAACCCGGCTGCATGGGGCACCGGGAAGGCGGGCGGCGGCAGCCCGTGACACCCCGCCAGAACAAGAACCGCCAGAAGCGATCCGAGCTTTTTCATGTCCCCCGTCATCCCTTGCATTCTTGCGGCGCGACGAGCCGGCGGATCAATCCATTGCGCCGCGCAGCTGCTGGCGCAGCCGGTCGATCAGCACCAGTTGCCCGCGGCGCTCGACATGCCAGAAGGCCCAGCCGTTCCAGGCCGGTGCCCCTTGCAGCTGCGCCGCCACCGAATGAATGGAGCCGCGGTGCTGGGCGGAGATGACGCTGCCATCGGCGCGCACGCGGGCCTGCCATCGGCGCGTGGCATCGAACAGCACCTCGCCGGGCTCGATCAGGCCGCGCTCGACGAGGTTGCCGAACGGGATCCGCGGCGCTTCGCGCTTCGACTCGAGGGCGACGATCTCGCTCGCGGCCGGCCGCACCGCGGCGATGCGCCGGCGCGCCAGCGCGGCATAGGCGGGGTCCTGCTCGATGCCGATAAAGCGGCGCCCGAGCCGCCTGGCGACGGCCCCCGTCGTCCCGGTGCCGAAAAACGGGTCGAGCACAATTTCGCCCGGCCGGGTCGAGGCCAGCAGCACGCGGTGCAGCAATGCCTCGGGCTTCTGCGTCGGGTGCGCCTTCTTGCCGGCGCCGTCGCGCAGCCGTTCGGGCCCGCCGCACAACGGGATCAGCCAGTCGCTGCGCATCTGCAATTCGTCGTTGAGCGCCTTCATCGCCTCGTAATTGAAGGTATAGCGCGCCTCGCGCGATAGGGCGCACCACAGCAGCGTCTCGTGCGCATTGGTGAAGCGCCGGCCGCGGAAATTCGGCATCGGGTTCGATTTGCGCCAGACGACGTCGTTGAGGATCCAGAAACCGAGATCCTGGACCGCGGCGCCGATCCGGAAGATGTTGTGATAGCTGCCGATCACCCACAACGCGCCCGAGGGCTTCAACACCCGGCGAGCGGCGGCGAGCCAGCCGCGGGTGAACCGGTCGTATTCGGCAAAGCCGGCGAACTTGTCCCAATCCTCCTCGACCCCGTCGACCCGGCTGTTGTCGGGGCGGTGCAATTCGCCGTTGAGCTGCAGATTATAGGGCGGATCGGCGAAGACGAGATCGACCGACCCCGCCGGCAGCCGCGCCATCGCCGCGAGGCAATCGCCGTCGAGGATCACGTCGCAGCGCAGCGCTGTTGCCTCAACCATGGCGCGAACTGTGAGCGCGCCTGCCGCGCCCGTCAATTCCGGGGTCAATTCCGCGGTTGCGCCGCGTCGCCCGCTTCGGCCGGGTCGCCGGCGTCGAGCAGCGCGAAAAAGTCCGCCGGGGCCGAAATCGCCAGGCGAACCGGCTCGAACGAGCGCCGATGATGCGCGGTGACGCCGAGCCGCCGGATCGCCGCGCCATGCTCGGCCGTCGCATAGCCGACATTCCTCTCCCAGCCATAACCGGGATGGCGGAGCGCGAGGCCATGCATGATTCGGTCGCGGGTGACCTTGGCAACGACCGAGGCCGCCGCGATCGAGAAGCTGAGCGCGTCGCCCTTGACCACGGTGGTCACCGGGCACGGCAGATTCGGCGCGACATTGCCGTCAACGAGCGCGATGTCGGGCACGATCCCCAGCGTCGCGACCGCCCGCGCCATCGCCAGGAGGCTCGCGCGCAGAATATTGATCCGGTCGATCTCGCGCACGCTCGCCGCCCCCACGCCGATCCGGGCGCAGGCGGGCAACGCCCGGTAGCAGCGCTCGCGCGCCTCGCGGCTCAATGCCTTCGAATCGTCGAGCACCTGGCGCAATTCGCCGCGCAACCGCCGCCGGTCGATGATGACCGCGGCGGCCACGACCGGCCCCGCGAGCGGCCCCCGCCCGGCCTCGTCGATTCCGCAGACGACCCCCGCGCAACGGCGCTCGATGGCGAAATCCGGCATCGGCTCCTCCCCCGGGGGGCTTGTGCCATCCCGCTGGCCGCGAGGCAAGCGGCGGTGCAGGGATAAAACATGAACGTATTTCGTTGACTCAACTCGACTCGTACTCATATTCTCTGTTTGTTCCCCTCAGCTGGGCAACCGAACCGGGAGGAATTCCGATGAGATGGACACTTCTGGCCGCTTCTGCGGTGATCGCCGCAACATTGTCGCTGCCGGGCGAAGCCGCGCAGCCCGCCGCTGCCGCGGCCGCCGCCACGCCGGCCGGTGCGGGCGACGCGATCACCTTCGAGCAATACCGCGATTGGCGGCTCGATTTCAACCAGCGGCGCCAACGCCAGCTCGCCGCCCAGCTTGCCGCGCCCGATCTCCCGGCTCCGCAGAAAGCCCGGCTCGACAAGATCAAAGCCTATTACGACTGGCTCGCCGGCCTCGCCGAACCCGACCGCGACCGCCGCTTCCGCGAGCGCTTCGACAAGATCGACACCAATCACGACGGCACGATCGATGCGGCCGAGCGCGCCGCCTGGCACGACAAGCAGAGCGCCTTTTACCGCGGTCGCGCGACGCCGCAAAAGCCGACCGAAGCCGCGGCGCGATAGCCGCCATCCGTCCGTCGATCCTGTTCTTCGCCTGTAAAAACAGGCGGAACAGGAGGGTCGGACGCTGGCGACAGGCGACGTTCCATGCGATGCTGCGATGCAGCGCCGGGCCCTACGGCGCCGTCGCTGCGGCGCGGCTCGATGGTGCCGGACCAAACGCTCTTGCGGCAGAATAATCGCGGTCGAGGCCAATACGGTTGCTGCCCGATGCATTGAAAACACCAACGCGAGGAGCGACCGCCCCGGCTGTAACCGACATTATCATCCTGGGACTGAATGGGATATTGATTAACGACGGTAGACGTTTTATTAGTAATATCGATCTATTCCTTGAACTGAAATGAAAATTATCCGGTTGCGGTGCTGGGTCAACCTGAACCCCACCTGCACTGCTGGACGCCACCGGGAATGCCGGGATACCGCTCCGCTCTAAACCTAATGATCGAGCCTATTAGCCTTCTGGTAATCACGACTGTTGTAGGGGTATGTCTAGGAGTAACTATTATGCGGAGTGGTTTTAAATATGGAGGCCGGATCTTTAATATGATATTTGCGGAACTTCTGATGTTGGCTCTGTTTATGCAGTTTTGGCCGCCGAAGGGGCTGGACCATATTGCCTGTCCCCTTTAGGTGAGGTTCCATGCCGCCGGGGCCTGAGCGGCATTGGGGCTAGTCCACCGACCAGTGGAAGCCGACCGTCGGCGCTCGCCGGATCATCGGATCGAACCCGACCGTCGGCCCGTTATAAGGCGATTGCGCCGCGCCCGTCGGCGCCGCCTTTGGCGGCGCCACAATGGGCTCGCTGGAGACGATCTGCTGCGAAATCTGCGGAACCAGATCGAGGTCAACGCAATGGCCGGGTTGACCCGGCCGGCACGCCGACCAGGCGGAGAAGCTGCCCAAAAGCGAAGCCGCGACAATCACGGCCGCAACACCGGTGCGCACCGTTGCCCCCCAAATCCCCATCCGAGGCATTGTGACACGAAAAAGTCGCATTGACGAATCGCAAATTAACGACGATTGCACTGCAGTCCACGGTTCCGTGCGGCGTCGCGACCGGCCGGAGGACAACGTCGGAATTGCCGCTCATGCGCTGCGCTATGGGCGACGCCCGCAGGAACTCGCATTGCGTCGCTTGCAGAAAAGCCGTAGCGTTGAAACAATCGTACTGTTATCAGTGTTATAGAAACCAATTGCGTTCAGGTTGCCCGGGCCAATCGGTCGCGCGGGGTTTGTTCGCGCCATCGGGCTGACCCGAAACCCGCAACCATCGGTGTGCCGTTTCCAACCCGCAGCACGAGCCGCCCGCCGCGGCGCGCACGCTGCAAGCGAGGCCATTGTGTTCACACCCCTCAGGATCGCGAGACGTTGTCGGCTTTGGCGATGCGGCCGGGCGACTCGCGGCACGGCAGCGATCGCCGCCGCCTGCGTGCTGGCGGCGGCAAGCGCCGGCGCCGGAGTGCCGGGAAACGGCGCGGCCATGCTGCTCCCCGCCTCGTTGCAGCCGGCCGGCCCGGCCGCGGGCATGAACCCTGCCCCCACCGGCGATAGCGAGATCAGGAGCCGCATCGAGAGCGTGGCCGGGCTCGTCGTTGCCGGCGAGCGGCTGCACGGTTCGCTGTTGCGGCAATTCTATGCGGCGCACAATTTCCAGCCGGTGTGGGCGACGCGGCAGGCGCAGGCGGCTGCGCTGGTCAACGCCGTGCTGCGGGCCGGCGAGCAGGGCCTCGACCCCAATCTGTTTCATGGCACGCTGCTGCGGAACGCGGCAGCGCTGGCGCCGACCGACCGCGAGTTGCTGCTCTCGGACGCCTTTCTCGCCTACGCCGATGCGCTCGCCCGCGGCGCGTTGCCGATCGAAGAACGGATGGATGACGAGGATCTGACCCCAGGGCCGGTCAATGTCGCCGCTGTGCTCGACAGCGCCATCGACAAACCCGATCCGGCAGCGGTAATCGAGGCGCTCGCACCCAATTCGCCCGACTATATAGCGCTGCGGCGGGCGTTGGTGTTCTACCGGCAGGCCGCGGCAAACGGCGCGGCGGCGCCGATCGGCGCGGCTGGCGCCAATACTCGCCAGAGGCAGCCGGTGTCGGCCGACATGACGAACGAGGCCCGGGCGCGAGAGATCATGGTGAATCTCGAACGCGTGCGCTGGTTGCCGCGCAACCTCCCGGCCGAGCGCATCTGGGTCAATCTCGCAAACGAGCGGCTCGTGTTTTACCGCGGCGACCAGCCGGTATTTACGACTCGCGTCGTGATCGGCGAGGCCGACAAGCAGACCCCGGAATTCCAGACCACCATCGACAGCCTGTTGTTCAATCCGCCGTGGAACGTCCCCCCCTCGATCGCGCGCGAGGAGATCCTGCCCAAGTTGAGCCAGAACCCGGATTATCTGAGCCATCATCATATGGTGGTGCGCAGCAATGGCGCGATCGAGCAGGCTGCCCGGACGCGGCACCGCTCTCGGCCAGCTCAAATTCGAGATGGTGGACCGGTTCGACGTGTACCTTCATGACACGCCGGAGAAGTTTCTCTTCGTCCGCGACAACCGCCGCCGGAGCCACGGCTGCGTGCGGGTGCAGAACCCGCGCGAACTCGCCGCGCTGTTGCTGCAGCAGCCGATCGAGGCGATCAACAAGGGGATCGCGCTGGGCTACACCAATCGCCGCATGTTGCCGGCGCCGGTCCCGGTGTTCCTGGTCTACCAGACCGCGTTTCTCGATTCGGACGGGGCGATCACGTTTCGCCCAGACGTGTACGATCGCGACGAGGAGATCTGGCAGCGCCTGCACCCGGCGCCGCAAGCACCGGTAGCGCAAGGCGATGCGGCGGGCCAACGTCGCGGCTGAAAATCCTCGTAGCCTACTCAACCAACGAAAGAAAAATCACGGAAAACACGGCTTTGGCGGGCTTGTCCCGCCAGAAGAGGGTTGTTTGATCGGTTTGCCGGTGCTATGGCGTCCTCGGGGATCTCGGGGGGATTAGCCATTGCGACCAACCTCTATGCTGACCCGGCGCCGGGTCATTGGCGCCGCTGTGGCTGCATCGGCCGTTGCCTTCGTCAGGCCGGCCACGGCCGTTTCCTTCGCGCCACGGGCGGTGTCGCTGTACAACATCCACACTGGCGAGTGGGTCCGCACCGTCTACTGGGCCGATGGTCATTACATCCGCGAGGCGGTGCGCGACATCAACTGGGTTCTGCGCGACCATTACTCGAATGAAGTGCGGCCGATGAATGCCGGGATCCTTGATCTTCTCGGGATGCTGCGCGGCCGCCTCGACTGCCACGACCCGTTTCTGGTGGTTTGCGGCTACCGCTCGGCGGCGACCAACCACATGCTGTACCTGCGCAGCAGCGGGGTCGCGAGCAACAGCTATCACATCAAAGGCATGGCCATCGATTTGCGCTGCGAGCGGCGGGATCTGTCGCAAGTTCACGGTGCGGCGATGAGCCTGCGCGGCGGCGGCGTCGGCTATTATCCGCGGTCGGATTTCGTCCACGTCGATTGCGGGCCGGTGCGCCACTGGTAGGGCGCCGCGCTATCGAGCCCTACCGGGCGGCGCGCCTTAACCCATCGAGCCGCAGCTTCAGCTTGGTGCCGAGCCACAGCGCGTGGATCGCGTGGTCGTCATACGAGTTGCCGGTCTGCGGGTGAACGAGGACGTCGAGCCCGCCGCGGTTCAGCATCAGCCAGGGCACCAGATCAGGAAATTCGGCGACCGGGAAAGCCACCTGGTACATCGAGGTCGGGTGCGGTCCGACCGGCTCGTCGTGCCAGCGCCCGAGTTCGACCGTGAAACGGCTGCCGATCGCCTCGCGCAATCGCTCGGCCTGCGGCCGGCTCTCGGGGCCATAGTAGATGTGGGCGTGATAGCTGCGGATCTGCCCCGGATCGGCAAATGCCTGTGCCATGTTGGTCTCCTCGAAAGACATGCCGTCACCCGGGCGGGCTGGTGGCGCCCGGCCCGAGCGCGCGTTGCATCAGCACAATATCGATCCAACGGTTGAATTTGAAACCCACCGCGGGCAGCACGCCGGCATGGGTGAAGCCGAGCGCCTCGTGCAGGCGGATCGACGGGATCGTTTCGCGGCCGCCGATCACCGCGACCATCTGGCGGTAGCCGAGCTCGGTGCAACGCGCAAGCAGCGGCACCAGCAATGCCCGGCCGATGCCGCGCCCGACCTCCGCGGCGTCGAGATAGATCGAAGTCCTCGAGGGTGAAGCGATAAGCCGAGCGCGGCCGGAACAGGCCGGCATAGCAATAGCCGATGACCCGCCCCCGATCCGTCCCACTGGCGCGCTCGGCGACCAGGTAGGGGAGGCCCCGCGTTACGATCTCGCCGCGCCGGCGGGCAATCTCCTCGACCGCCGGCGGGGCGTCCTCGAACGAGGCGACGCCGTGCAACACGTGGTAGCCATAGATCGCCGCGATCGCCGCGACATCATCCTCCCGCGAGGCGCGGATGATCGGCGGCTCGCCGCTCATCGCACCGACAATGTCCTCAGATCGCCCGGACCGGCTTGCCGTCGAGAAAGGCGAGGACGTCTTCGACGATCTGCGGGTAGGAGCTCTGGTAGTTCTCGTCGGTGACGTAGCCGATATGCGGCGTCAGGATCACGTTCGGCGCCGAGCGCAGCGGGTGGTTTATCGGCAGCGGCTCCTTGTCGTAGACGTCGAACCCGGCATAGGCGAGCCGTCCGGCCTTGAGCGCGTCGATCACCGCGTCGGTGTCGCAAATCGGGCCGCGCGAGGTGTTGACGAGGATCGCGTTCGGTTTCATCAGCCCGATCTCGCGGGCGCCGACCAGGCCGCGCGAGCGCGGGCTCAGCACGAGATGCACCGAGAGGATGTCGGAGCGGCGGAACAGCTCGTCCTTTTCGACCCGTTCGACCCCCTGCGCCGCGGCCTTTTCGGCGGTCAGGTTCTGGCTCCAGGCGATCGTCTTCATGCCAAAGGCGAGCCCGACCCGGGCGACCGCGCCGCCCAGCCGCCCGAGACCCAGGAGGCCGAGCGTCTTGCCGGCGACGCGATGGCCGATGCGGGTCTGCCACCCGCCCTGGCGCATCATCTGGTGGTCTTCGGCGATGCGCCGCGCGGCGCCGAGAATGAGGCCCCAGGCAAGCTCGGCAGTATCCTCGTTGCCGCCGCCGGGTCCGCCGGTGCCGCAGACGGTGACCCCGCGCTCTTTCAGCGCCGCCATGTCGAAGGCGGCGTTGCGCATGCCGGTGGTGATCAACAGCTTCAGTTTCGGCAGGCGATCGACGACGCTTTTCGGGAACTGGGTGCGCTCGCGCATCGCGCAGACGATCTCGCTGTCAGCCAACGAGCGCACGACATCGTCCTCATCGGCGAACGGGTGGCGCTCGACCGCGATCTCGATGCCGCGGTCCCGCAGCGGCGACCAGTCGGCCATGTCGAGCGCAACCCCCTGGTAATCGTCCAAAATGCTGAGCCGCATCGCTGGCCTCCCTCGCCTCGGTTACCTCACCCAAAGATGTCATTGCGAGCGAAGCGAAGCAATCTCGGGCAGGATGCGCTCAACCCACCGAGATTGCTTCGTCGCTGCGCCGCTCGCTATGACAGCGGGCTCTCAGGCGAGCAGCGGCACGTAGTTGTCGAGGATTCGCAGGATCTCGTCGCGGCTCTGATCGGGCACTTCGAGGACCGCTCGGTCAATGCCCGCCTCACGGTATTCCTCAAGGGCCGTCTTGTCGGCGGGAGCGCGGAACACCGACGTCAACAGCGTCCTGGGGTCCCGCCCGGCCTTGTCCGCCATCCGGTGCAGGCGTTCCAGCTGCTCCTTGATCTCGAAGCCGCGGCCCGGGCGTGGAAACCAGCCGTCGCAATAGTCGACGACGCGCCGCAGCGTGTAATCGGTCTCGCCGCCCAGGATGATCGGCGGGTGCGGCCGCTGCGCCGGCTTGGGATACGACCACACCGGGTCAAAATCGACCATGTCGCCATGGTATTCGGCCGCTTCCTCGGTCCACAGCGCTTTCATCGCGAGGATGCGCTCGCGCATCAGCTTGAAGCGGGTGTTGTAGCGGGCGCCGTGATTTTCCATTTCCTCGACGTTCCAGCCGCCGCCGATCCCGAAGACGACCCGCCCGCCGGACAGCTGGTCGAGGCTGGCGACGCATTTCGCGGTGACGATCGGGTCGCGCTCGGGAATGAGGCAGATGCCGGTGCCGAGCAGCAGCTTCTTCGTCGCCGCGGCGGCGAAAGAGAGGGCGACAAACGGATCATGGGTGTGCGCATACCGCTTCGGCAGTTCGCCGCCGCCGGGGAACGGGCTCCGCCGGCTGAGCGGGATGTGCGTGTGCTCCGGCACGAACAGCAATTCGAAGCCGCGCTGCTCCAGCGCGGCCGCCAGCTCGGCGATGTTGATGCCGTAATCGACCGGAAAGTAGAAAACGCCGATCTCCATGTCGTTCCTCCACAAATCGGCGCACATGAAAATTGCCGGAGCGCAGCCTGAGCTTGGCGCATCCCTATTTGTCGGATGCGGGCAGCGCTGCTTTCAAGAGCTGGACTATATCCGGGTGACCTCGTTGCGAGGCAATCGTCAACGCCGTCAAGCCACCGACCGTCTTGGCGTTCCCATCGGCCTTTGCGTCGAGCAAGGCTTGCACCACCTCCGTGTTGCCAAACATCGAGGCCCCCATCAACGCTGTGAAGCCATTGGCTAGCTTGGCGTTGACATCGGCGCTCGCGGCCAGCAAGGCCCGCACCACCTCCACGCGGCCCTGCTTCGAGGCCTCCATCAATGCCGTGCCGCCAGCGGCCGGCTTGGCGTTGACATCGGCGTTAGCGGCAAGCAAGGCCCGCACGATCTCCAGGCTCCCATTTCCCGACGCAATGGACAACGCCGTGGGCTCGATGTTCACATCGGCCTTCGCGGCGAGCAAGGCCCGCACCACCTCCAGGTGGCCCTGCCGCGAGGCCTGCATCAACGCCGTAGCGCCATCGTCCCGCTTGGCGTTGACATCGGCCCTCGCGGCCAGCAAGGCCTGCACCACCTCCAGGTGGCCAAACTCCGAGGCAACGACCAACGCCCTGGTGCCATTGGTCGCCTTAGCGTTCACATCGGCGTTCGCGGCGAGCAAGGCCTGCACCACCTCCAGGTGGCCATTCTGCGAGGCCTCTACCAGCGCCGTGCCGTAGGACCCCATGGCGTTCACATCGGCCTTCGCGGCGAGCAGGACCCGTACCACATCGAGGTGGCCACCCGACGAGGCTAAGATCAACGCCGTCGGGCTATGGGCCGCCCTGGCGTTCGCATCGGCGTTCGCAGCGAGCAAGGCCTGCACCACCTCCAGGTGGCCATTCCGCGAGGCCTCTATCAACGCCGTCGTGGCGTAGGACCCCACCCCGGCCGGTATGGCGTTAACATCGGCCTTCGCGGCAAGCAAGGCCCGCACGACCTCCAGGTGGCCATTGCTCGAGGCAACCATCAACGGCGTGCCCTCAGCGGCCGTCTTGACGTTGACATCGGCGTTCGCGGCGAGCAAGGCCTGCACCACCTCGAGGTGGCCATTCCACGAGGCCTGCGTCAACGCAGTGCTGCCGCGCGCCATCTTCGCGTTAACATCGGCCTTCGCGGCAAGCAAGGCCCGCACGACCTCCAGGTGGCCATTAGACGAGGCCTCCATCAATGCCGTGCCGCCAGCGGCCGTCTTGGCGTTGACATCGGCGTTCGCGGCGAGCAAGACTTGTACCACCTCCAGATGGCCATTCTCCGAGGCCTGTGTCAGCGCCGCGCTGCCATTGGCCGCCTTGGCGTTAACATCGGCCTTCGCGGCAAGCAAGGCCCGCACGACCTCCAGGCGGCCGTTTCCCGAGGCAACCATCAACGGCGTGCTGCCATCGGCCGCCTTGGCGTTCGCATCGGCGTTTGCGGCAAGCAAGGCTTGTATCACCTCCAGGTGACCGGTCGCCGAGGCAGTCATCAACGCCGTGAAGCCATTGGCTGCCTTGGCGTTGACATCGGCCTTCGCGGCGAGCAGGGCCTGCACCACGTCCAGGCGGCCCATCGCCGAGGCAGTCATCAACGCCGTGAAGCCATTGGCTGCCTCGGCGTTCACATCGGCCTTTGCGGCGAGTAGCGCCTTGAACTCGGGAAAGATCGCCGGCCGCAGCAGCGTCGATGAGGTTGTCCTGCGCCGCGCTCGACGGCGCAGCGGCCAAAGGACCGATCGCAATCAGCAGCGCCGCGGCATGAACGAGATTGCGCAACGATGGCATCTCGGTGCTCCTTTGACCGGAAGGTGGAAGACGCCGGTCTGCGTGTCGTTCCTCCACAAAATTGCCGATTCGCCGATTGTGGGCGACGCGGGCGTCAGGCGACCCGGCTCGCGGGCGATAGAGGGGCCGGAATTGTCAGGGCTTCGCTGAGCACCGGCGGCGCCGGGTCGCCCTCGGCTGCGGCGACGGCGACGGCGCTCCGCGGCGCGGATTGCAGCGTCAACGCGCCGACCGCGAACTCGATGCCCTTTTCGGCGAATACCCGATACATCGTCTTCAGGTATTCGCGCTGCACCCAGTTCGGCTTGACCGGGCGGGCGGTGAATTTGAAGCGCAGGACCACCGCGTTGTCGACGACCTCGGCGATGCCCTGCAATTTCAGCGGCAGCATGATCTCGGCCGCCATCTCGGGGTTGTCCTGCATCGCGATGCCGATCTGTTTGACCGTCTTGCGGACAAGCTCGATGTCGGTGCCGGGCGCCATTCGCAGATTGAATTTGATCGTCGCAAAGTCGCGGCTCAGATTGGTGACCGCGCCAAGCTGGCCGTAGGGAATCGTGTGCAGCGGTCCGTTCTGATGGCGCAGCTTTACCGAACGGATCCCCAGCGTCTCGACCGTGCCCTTGAGCCGGCCGGTGTCGATGTATTCGCCGACCCGGAACGCGTCGTCCCACATGTAGAACAGGCCGGAGATGATGTCGCGGACCAGCGATTGCGAGCCGAACGAAACGGCCAGCCCGAACACCCCGGCGCCGGCGATCAAGGGCGCGGTGTCGATGCCGAGCCGCGACAGCACGATCAGCCCCGCCAGCACCGCGATCACCACCCCGAAGGCCGCGCGCAGCAGCGGCAAAACGGTTTGCAGCCGCGAGGCCGGCGCTGCCGCGTCGTCGTCAGCCATGCCCGGCATGCTCGGCCCGCCGCCGATATCGTGCAGGTGCCGGTCGATCGCCAGCCGGGTCACCTCCCAGGTCAGATAGGCGACAAACAGCGTCCCGCCCGTCGCTACGGTTGCGCGTAGCGCCTGTGCCGCTTCGGCCGCGGGCAATTTGATGGCATCGATCCAGATCCAAGCGAGCGTTACCGCCGCAACGAGCACGACAGCCACACGCAGGATGCTGCGAAAGCTGGTGGCCACCAGCCGATCGAACCCGCCCGGTCGGCTGGTCGCTACCGGCTGCACATCTTGCCAGCCCCGCTCGGTCAGTCTCTCGAAGACGAGCAGCAAGAACCACACCCCGAGCGTCGAGACGACGGCGTGATAATAGGACAGTAGGCCGAGCGACAAGCCGAACACGAAAAACACCATCAGCCCCGCGACCGCGGTCAGCGCGATCGGCAGCCAGGCGTGCGCCACGCTGCTGCGCACGATGGCAATCAGGCCGGTGGTCGGGTAGCCGCGGATCAGCGCCTCGGCCGCCCCGCGCGCCCGGAACACAATCAACGCGTAGAGGCCGCACACCATGACGGCGACGCCCAGGCCGATGACATGGGAAGCGCCACTGTCCGCGTCCATCAGGCTATACCGGCCGAAACCGATCAGCGCGACAACCGCCAGGATGGTCGCGGACAGAAACCGCGCGAGCCGGCGCGCCTCATCGTCGGGAAGCTCGATAAGACGGGCAACCGGTTCGTTCGGCCGCAATACGGCGGTGACAACCAAGGCGGCGATGCGCCAGCGGATCAGCACATTGGCCGCAAACAGCACAAAGTTCATCGTGACGCCGGCGGCGATCAGCCAGTGTCGGCTGTAGACGAAGACGCCGGCAAAAACTGCCAGCCCGACGACATCGTACAGCAGCAGCAGCAGCAGGCCATGTACGCTCGCCTCGTCAAGCCGGGCCTGCAAGCGCCGTCGCATGCGGCGACCGAGGCCGCGGGCGACGAGCTCTTGGGCGAAGACCGCAATGCAGGCGGCAAGCACGACCCAGCCGAGATCGGCCAGCGCGCCGACGGCCGTGCCGTCGCTGGCGAACGACCGCCATTCGCGCTCGATCGCTCCCGGCGTCGAGGGCGCCATGTGCACATCCGACATCGCCTCGCTTTCGAGCCCCATGGCGATGTGTTCGAGCCAACCGGCGGAGTTCATCTCGCCGCCCATGGCCGGGGCCGCCGCAGCGGCCGGAGGTGCAAGCGGCGTGTCGACCGCTCGGGCCGCCGCGGCCGGAAGGGCCAGCCACGCCAGGACCGCGAGCCAAACCAGAGGCCGCTCCAATCGTGGCGCGCCTCCGATGCCCTTCAACCGCAGCCGCATGGCGCCCGCCTCCGCGCAGGAACGCGCAGATTTTAGGATATTCGGCGGCGCCCCGCGCGGTCTTTTTGTCGGCCGGCAATGCGCTGCACGGGGCGGTTTCGCGTCGGGACCGTCGGCGGGCCTGGGCGGCTAGGCCCTGGCACCGTGATGGCGGTGACCGTGGCTTCGGCCTATCACCGCCTACGCCGGCCGATCTTCACCCCATCGTCGAGTTGAACGCGCCGCCGTCGAGCAACAGGTTCTGGCCGACGATAAAGCCCGATGAGGCGGCGCACAGAAACGCGCAGGCGGCACCGAATTCCTCGGGATCGCCGACCCGGCCGGTCGGGTTGGTGGCGGAGCGCTTCGCCAGCATCTCCTCGAAGGAGATATTCTGGCGACGCGCCTCGAACTCTATGCCGGAACGCAGTCGGTCGGTCAGGAAGGGACCCGGCAACAGGTTGTTGATCGTTACATTGTGACGAGCCACCTGGCGCGCCAAGCCGGCGACGAAGCCGGTCAACCCGGCGCGCGCGCCGTTGCTCATGCCGAGATTGGGGATCGGCGACTTGACCGACCCCGAGGTGATGTTGACGATGCGCCCGAATTTACGCGCGCACATGCCGTTGACTGTCGCCTTGATCAGCATGATCGGGGTCAGCATGTTGGCGTTGACCGCCTTCTGCCAATCCTCGATCCCCCATTCGCGGAAGTCGCCATGCGGTGGCCCGCCGGCATTGTTGACGAGAATGTCCGGCTCGGGGCAGGCGGCAAGCGTTGCGGCGCGCCCCGCTTCGGTGGTGATGTCGCCGGCAACAGCCGTCACTTTCGCGCCGGTCGCGGTACGGATCTCCTCGGCCGTCTGCTCCAGCATCTCGGCGGTTCGCGCGGTGATCGTCACCGCGGCCCCGGCGTGCGCCAGCGCCATCGCGCAAGCGCGCCCCAGTCCCTTGCTCGCCGCGCAGACAATCGCCTTGCGGCCGCGAATTTTGAGGTCCAACATCGTTTTCTCCTGATCAGATGGCGTGCCGGCGTGGCGGCGGACGCCGTTATAGCGCGAAGGGGCGGGTTTTTTCAGCGTTGCCGTCGAGACATCTTGGTTGCGCTGCGCCGACAACGCGGCCATGCCATGCAATAATTCATGGTTGCGCCTGTATGGGTCCTCGGAATAGGTTGATAACGATTATCACTTGCACCCTATGGTCGCGGATGCGCTCCATCGCCATTGCTGCTTTGCTGGTTCTTGCCGTTGCCGCGCCGGCGGCGGCCGACGTTCCGACGGTCACGATCACGCTCAAGGACCATCGCTTCCTTCCCAGCGAGGTGCCGGTGCCGGCCGGGGTCACGGTCAAGCTGGTCATCCGCAACGAGCAGGCGATGACGGCGGAGTTTGAGAGCAACACGCTGCACCGCGAGAAGATCGTCGATGCCGGCGGGCAGATCACCGTGTTCGTCGGTCCCCTGGACCCGGGGAGCTATGAATTCTTCGACGATTTTCACGGGGCGACCCGCGGCCATCTGGTGGCGAAGTAGGAAGCATCCGCCATGTTGCCGACCGCAATCATCGTCTTCCGCGAGGTGCTCGAGGCTGCGCTGATCGTCGGCATCGTGATGGCGGCGAGCCGCGGCGCACCCCGGCGCAACCTCTGGGTCGCCGGCGGCATCACCGCGGGGGTTCTCGGAGCGCTCGGCGTCGCGGCCGGCGCCGGGGCGATTTCGGCGGCCGCCGCCGGGATCGGGCAGGAGTTATTCGATGCGACGATCCTGTTTGCCGCGGTGGGAATGCTCGGCTGGCACAATGTCTGGATGAGCCGGCACGGCCGGGATTTGGCTGCCCATGCCGCCCGGCTTGGGGCGGCGGTGCGCTCCGGCAGGGAACCGCTCTGGGCGCTCGCCTTTGCGGTTGCGCTGGCGGTGTTGCGCGAGGGCTCCGAGATCGTGCTGTTCCTCTACGGCATTGCGCTGGCCGGCCAAGGCGGCCCGGTCGCGATGGCGCTCGGCGGCGCTTTCGGGCTGGTGCTCGGGGTTGCGGCCGGCACCGCGATCTATTGGGGTCTGGTCAGCATCCCGATGCGCCTGTTGTTCACGGTGACGAGCTGGCTGGTATTGCTGCTCGCCGCCGGCTTGGCCTCGCAAGGCGCCGCCTTTCTGATGCAGGCCGATCTGCTGCCTGCGCTCGGCACCAATCTGTGGGATACCTCCTTCCTGTTGTCCGATCAGAGCCTCGCGGGGCGGATTTTGCACACGCTGATCGGCTACTCGGCAGAGCCGGCTGGTATTCAGGTCGTTTTCTATCTGGCGACGCTCGTGATCATCGGCGGGCTGATGCGCCTGCTTGGCACAGCTGCGCGCCCGGCCAGGGCCGGCTCGACCGGCGGGTCGCCGGTCCTCAATCGCTAAGGCATATTTTTTGGCCCGCGTACTGCATATGCGTCGCATCCGCAATTTCTGCCCGACGCCAGATCGTGCGCGCTCGTTGATGATTGCCGGCCAAAGCGGCGCAACGGAATTTGTCGCGAAGCGACGGGTCAATCGCCGTCCAGCTTGGGCAAAAGTACCGATTTTCGCCGCCGGGTGGATCGGGGCTTCTTGTTATGCGACCTCGGCCGCTGCCGCTCCGCCGACCGCTTCGACACTGGTCGCGCCGGAATCCGTCGAAGCCGGCCAGGCGCCCGGTGAGGCCGGGGGGCCGTTCGGGTTTCTCTCCGGTATTTCGCGCAGCAACTACCTGCTCGGCGACATGTGGGGCTTGCGCCCGCTGCTGAGCCAATACGGCATGTCCCTGGCGGGGCAGGACACCAGTGAAATTCTCGGTAACGCCACTGGAGGCATTCGGCAGGGCGCTGAGTACGACGGCCTTACCCAGATGGTCCTGCAGCTCGATACGCAGCGCGCCTTCTCCTGGTACGGCGGCACCTTCAACGCCAGCGCGCTGCAAATTCACGGCCGCAATCTGAGCGCCGACAATCTCGGGACCCTGCAAACTGCGAGCGGCATCGAGGCCGATCGCGCCACCCGCCTTTGGGAGCTGTGGTACCAGCAGAAGTTCGAGGAGGACCGGTACGATGTAAAGATCGGGCAGCAGAGCCTCGATCAGGAATTCATGGTCAGCCAGAACGCGCTGCTGTTCGTCAACACGATGTTCGGTTGGCCGATGCTGCCTTCGGCCGACCTGCCGGGCGGCGGCCCGGCCTACCCGCTGTCGGCGCTGGGCGCCCGCTTGCGCGCGCATCCGGCGGCTTCATGGACCGTGCTGGCGGGCGTCTTCAGCGGCAGTCCGGTCGGCAACGACAGCGGCGATCCGCAGCAGCAAAATCCATCGGGATTGAGCTTTCCGTGGAACGGAACGCTGGCGATGGCCGAGCTGCAATACGCCTATCCCTCGCTCGGCGCGACGGTCTCCGCAAACGAGTCGCAGGCGCTGGCTCGCACCTACAAGCTCGGCATCTGGTATGACACGAAGCGGTTCGCCGACCAGGAGTTCGATAATACCGGCCTCTCTCTCGCCAACCCCGCGAGTACCGGCATTCCCCGGATGCATCGCGGCGATTGGGCCATCTACGCGGTCATCGACCAGATGATCTGGCAAGACCGGAACGAAAACGACAAGACCCTGAACGTCTTCATCCGGCCGATGGGGACGCCGCTTGCCGATCGCAACCTGATCGATTTCAGCCTGAATGCCGGAATCACGTTGCACGAGCCGTTTCCCCATCGCGACGACGACACCTTCGGCATCGGGATGGGCTACGCCCACATCAGCGGCCGCGCCGCCGCCTTAGACCAGGATACCGCGCTGTTCACCGGCGCCTTCACCCCGATGCGCAGCGGCGAAACCTTCGTCGAAGCGACCTACCAGTATCAGGTGACGCCCTGGCTGCAGCTGCAGCCGGATATTCAATACGTCTTCAACCCCGGCGGTGGGATCGCCAACCCCAACGCGCCAACCCAGCCGGTCAAAAACGAAGCCGTCTTCGGGTTGCGCACCACGATACTCTTCTGAGGAGGTTACAAGGAATGACGCGCCTCACGATGGCGAGCGGGCCGACGACGGTTGCGGCTGGTTTGGTGCTCCTGGCCGGGTTGGCCGGCTCTGTTAAGCCGGCGAACGCCGCGGAGGCGGCAGCGGGCAGCTACCTTGACGCGATCCACCGGCACGCCACGTTGACCTCGACGGTCACGCCCAACGGCGACCTCAACCCTTACGCCATCGTCGTTGCTCCCGTTTCGGCGGGCAAGGTTCAGCAGAACGATGTGCTCGTGACCAATTTCAACAACGTCTCGAATTTGCAGGGAACCGGCACGACGATCGTCGACTACAGCCCCTCGACCAAGAAGGCAACGCTGTTCGCCCTCCTGCCGCAGCGCCCGCCGCAATGTCCCGGCGGCGTCGGGCTTGGCACGGCGATGACGATGCTGAAGAGCGGCTGGGTGATTGTCGGCAGCACCCCGAGCACCGATGGCACGACGCGCACCAAGGGCCCCGGCTGCCTGCTGGTTCTCGACGCGAACGGGCAACTCGTGACGGCCTGGGCCGGGCCGAACATTGACGATCCGTGGGGCAACATGGCGGTAATCGACAACGGGACGAGCGCGACGCTGTTTGTCAGCATGGCGGGATTCGACGTTCCGGGGCCCGAGATCACCGATCCGAAGACCGGCTCCCCAGTCACCGTGAATAAGGCCACGGTCGTGCGGATCGAGCTGTCGATCCCGGCTGGAAAGCCGCCGGCGATCACCAGCGAGACGATCGTCGCCAACGGCTTCGGCCAACGCGCCGACAAGGATGCCTTCCTGATCGGACCGACCGGATTGGCGCTTGGCCCGGACGGCACGCTGTATGTCTCGGATGCGGTGGGCAACCGGATTGCCGCCGTCGCCGACGCAAGGACACGGACGACGAGCGCCGGAAGCGGTCGCACCGTGACCCTGGGGGGCCTGTTGAAACGGCCGCTTGCGATGTGCGTCGCTCCCAATGGCAACCTTCTCGCAACCAACGCCAAGAACGGCCAGGTCGTTGAGGTGGACCCGAAAACCGGCAGGCAGCTCCATGCGCAATGGATCGACGCCGACCAGGCGCAATCGCCGCCGGGGAACGGCGACCTGTTCGGCATCGCCGTAAAGCCGGATGGCAGCGGCTTCTACTACGTCGAGGACGACGTCAATACGCTGATGGAGGCGTCGCGATGAGCGGGCGCCACGACCGGCCGCGCACCTCGCGGCGCGGCTTTCTTGCCGCCACCGCCGGCTTGGTGACCGCCGCAGGTCCGGGCCTGACCGCGCGGCGGGCCTTCGCCGAGGACAAGGCAGCGCCCCCGCCGCCGGCAAGCGACGCAGAGCCGTTCTGGGGCGATCATCAAGGCGGCATCCTGACGCCGGCGCAGCGCTATACCTATTTTGCCGCCTTCGACCTTGTCACCGCCAGGCGCGACGATGTGGTGAAGCTGCTGCAGGCATGGACGGCGGCGGCTCCCAGAATGGCCGAGGGCAAGACGGCGCAACCGCTTGCCGATGCCTTGCAGCCGGTCCCTGCGGCCGATGCCGGTCAGGCGAAAAGCGGCAACAACTATGACACGCCTGCTCCCGGTGCGCTGGCCGCCGACACCGGTGAAACGCTGGGTCTTTCCCCGGCGCGGCTGACCGTGACCTTCGGCTTCGGCGCCGGCTTGTTCATCAAGGATGGGAAGGACCGCTTTGGATTGGCGTCGCGTCGGCCCGCGGCGCTCGTCGATATGCCCAAATTCGCCGGCGACCAGCTCGTCGAGGGCCGCACCGGCGGGGACCTTTCGGTCCAGGCCTGCGCCGACGATCCGCAGGTTGCGTTCCATGCGGTGCGCCAGCTCGCCCGGATCGCCGACGGGGTGGCGAAAATCCGCTGGGTGCAGACCGGGTTCGTCCCCGATCGCACCGGCAACGGCGCGCCGCGCAACCTGATGGGCTTCAAGGACGGAACCGTCAATCCGGCGGTCAGCGACGCCAAGGCGATGGAGCAGTTCGTCTGGGTCGGCAATGAGGGGCCGGTGTGGATGAATGGCGGCAGCTACCTCGTTGTTCGCCGCATCCGGATTGCGATCGAGCACTGGGACCGCATGAAACTCGCATTCCAGGAACAGACCGTCGGCCGTCACAAATATTCCGGCGCCCCGCTTGGCAAGAAGAACGAACTCGATCCGCTGGACTTGAAGGCGACCGACAACGACGGCAATCCGGTCATTCCCGAGAACGCGCATGCCCGGCTCGCCGCAGCCGCGACCAACGACGGCGCGCAGATCCTGCGCCGGCCCTACTCCTACAATGACGGGGTCGATTTCACCGCCGAGCGCTGGCCGCCGTGGCGACAAGGCCTGGAATACGACGCCGGCCTCTTTTTCGCCTGCTATCAGCGCGACCCGCGCACCGGGTTCATCAAGATCTTCGACCGGATGTCGAAATTCGACATGATGAACCAGTTCGTGACGCATGTCGGCGGCGGCTTGTTCGCATGCCCCAAAGGTGCCGCCAGGGGCGAGTTTATCGGCCAGCGCCTGTTCGAAGGCGCATGAGGGCTTTGGTGACGTTGATGTTGCGGCTGCCTCGGCTTAGCACCGCCTTTATCATTGCCGCCATCGCTGCCGTACCTACCGCGGCGCTCGCCGATTTCAAGGTGCAGATGCCCGACGCCGAGACCGGAGAGTGGGAGGTTGAGCCGATCGGCTCCTACGGCATGAGCGGCCGGCCCGCCGCCGACAACGAACAGAGTTTCGTCAGCGAATTCGGGTACGGAGTCAACGATTTCTGGCATACCGAGCTCGAATTCGAAACCAATCGCCCACCCGGCCCCGCTAACCATCTCAAGTTCACCCAGCTCACTTGGGAGAACCAGCTTCAATTCACCGAGCGCGGCGAGTACTGGCTCGATCCCGGGTTCTTTTTCGAATATGGCCAGGTGCTGTCGAAGGGCGCCCCGAACGAGACCACCTTCGGCCCGATCTTGCGCAAGGAAATTTTCCACACGATCGATACGGTCAATCTATTCATTGAAAAGGACATCGGCGGCTTTGCTTCGGGGCGGCCCGTATTCACCTATGCGTTCGAAAGCCGGCTCGACCTCGGGACGCCGGTCGAGCCAGGCATCCAGGCCTACGGCACGCCCGGGCCGTTCGGTCATTTCTCGCCGATGGGTGCGCAGGATCACCGCATCGGGCCGCAGCTTTTTGGCACGGTCGCTCAGCTCGGACCCGGCTCGCTGAAATGGAATGCCGGCATCCTCTTCGGTTTGACCCCGGCCGCGCCGCGGCGGACGCTGCGCGGGCAATTGGAATACGAGATCCATTTTTGATGCTGATCAGAAACCGTCCCGGGCTCCGTTTGGCCGCGGCGCTGCTGATCGCGGCCATCGCGAGCACCGCCGCCGCCGCGGCACAGATCGTGGCGACGCCGGACACGATCCGCGACTTCATGATCCAGAATGTCTGTCTCGGAGCAAACGGTGCGGTGCTCGCCGGGGTCTCGCCGATCGACGGCAACCGGCGCTGCATCGCCGAGCGCGATTTGCGACCGGGCGAGAGACTGCCCTATCACAAGGACGATCATCCTTCGCCCGACCAGCGGGCCGGCGCGCCGTTGGGCTATCAGCGGCACGATTCGTTTCCGGTCGAGACCGCCGGGTTCGGCACCGTCGTCGAGCACTCGTTCGATTTCGGGGTGGGCGGGGGGCGGCGCTTCGGCATCTTCGACACCGGCAGCGACGGCGGGGACATTACGATACTGTCGCCGGGAGTGGTCTCGATCGGGGCGACAGAGGACGGCGGCGCCGGGTTCCAGCTGTTCGTCGGCGAATGCACCGGCCCGGTCGGCGCGGCCGCCTTGACCCATTCCTGGATCGTCGCCGAATTCGATCCGGCGCGGCCCGAGCCGTTGGAGGGCGACACCATCGCCCGGCTCAACGACCTGACGGTCGGCCATCAGGAAACCTGTCCGGCCCGCTTCAATCCCGCCTTCACGAGGTGGCGGGTGGCGCCGTTCCCTTATCGCGCGGCGCCCGGCCAGGGTACCCCGATCACGCTGACGACGCTGATCTCCGAGCATTATGGCGGGGCTAGCCGCGCCACGGCCGACCACGTCGAGCGCTTTTATTTCACCCGCGAACTCGGGGGCACGCGCTGGGAGCGCTGGCAGAATGCCAGCGGCAACGCCCGGTTCAGCGCCGCGAAGATCGCCGAGATGGCGGCATGGTTCGCCGGTACCGGCCGCTGCAGCAGGGCCGAGATGCCCGGCGGCGGGGCGCCGCTGGTGCTGGTCGACTGCCGCGAATGGACGCGGATCGTGCCGTCGGAAGATCCGGCCGGCGACCGCCCCGGCTTTTTCATCGACGCGATCCGCGCCCGGCGCGATGCCCCGGCGTTTTTCGCACCCCCCTCGGGTCACAATTAGGCACCCGTGCGGTTGGTGCGCGTTCCGGTGATTATGGCCCTGTTGATCCAGATCATGGCCGCGCCGCACGCCTCTGTGGAACTATGTAACCTTTAAGAGCCAGAGTTGACGGCATCGATGATCGCGAGCGCGCAGGTGAGCGTGTATCCGCTGCGCCAGGACCGCCTTGGTCCGGCCATCGAGCTCGTGCGTGCCTCGCTCGTCTCGCACGGCCTCGCGCCGCAGGTCGGGCCGATGAGCACAATCGTTGTCGGCGAGGCTGCCGCGATCTTTGCCGCGTTGGGCGAGGCGTTTGCCCGGGCGGCAGAATTGGGCGAGGTCGTGATGACGGTTACCCTCTCGAATGCCTGCCCGATCCCCGACTGATCGGGTGGCGGGCATGCCGGTTGGCCGCGATGCGGCCGGCCGGTTTGGCCCGGGCGCCTATGCGGATTGGCGCGCCACCTCGCTCGGGGATGTCACCGAGGCAATCGAGCGGCGGTTGATCCTGGGTCTGGCCGGCGAGATCGCCGGCCGCCGCGTCCTCGACGTCGGTTGCGGCGACGGCGCGCTAACCCTGGCGCTGTGGCAGAACGGCGCGTCTTACATTGCCGGCTGCGACGTTCGATCCGCAGATGATCGCGCGCGCCGCCGCCGAGGCGGCGCGGCACAACGCCGCGATCGACTACGCGATCGCCGACGCCGAGCGGCTGCCGTTTCGCGACGGCGTTTTCGACATCGTCACGATCGTCACGGTTTTGACATTTGTGCCGGCACCGCAGGCAGCGCTTCGAGAAATCGCGCGCGTGCTGAGGCCGGGCGGCCGGCTGGTGATCGGCGATCTCGGCAAGTGGAGCCTGTGGGCGGCCTCGCGGCGGCTTCGCGCCTGGCTGGGTGCGGCCCCGATGTGGAACGCGGCGCAGTTCCGAACCGCCGGCGAATTGCGGGCGCTCGTGCAGGCCGCGAGGCTTCGCGTCGAGCAGGTGTCCGGCGCGGTCTATTATCCGCGCTGCGGGCCTATCGCGAAGCTGATGGCGCCGCTCGATCCTGCTTTCGGCGAATTGACCACCGTCGGCGCCGCCTTCCTGGCAGTTCAGGCGAGCAAGGCATGATCCCTATTGGGGCCGGAAATGACGGTCGCCGGCGATGATGGCTTGCGGCTTGGCATCGCGTCGCGCATGCGAGTGCGGTCGAGATTGACGCCCATCAAGGCATTGGCGCTGCCGTCGCCCTGGGCGATTATAGCGGGGTGTCGAGAGGGGGAGTTCGCCGCGATGAGCGATCAACCAGCTTCCGGCGATGCCGTTGCCGGGGTCGGACCGCAACAAGCTGCCCCGAGCGTTGCGCTCGGGCACGCATTGCCGCCGGCTCTCTTGTATCGCCGCTGCGACCCGGCCGAGCTGCCCTTCGCGCTGTGCAGCGAACTCGAGGAAGCGCCGGGGCTGATCGGGCAGGAGCGGGCCGTCGAGGCTCTCAACTTTGCCCTGCGCATCCGCGGCAAGGGCTACAACGTCTATGCCTTGGGCGCGAGCGGCACCGGCCGGCATCGCATGATCGAAGATCTGTTGCGCCATCAGGCCGAAAGCGAGCCGACGCCGCCGGACTGGTGCTACGTCAACAACTTCGACGATCCGCAGCAGCCGCGGCGGCTGCAACTGCCGCCGGGGCGCGCCGCTTCCCTCGCCGCGGCGATGAAGGGGCTCGTCAACGAATTGCGCGCCGCCTTGCCGGCGGCCTTCGAGCGCGATGAGTACCGAGCCCGACATGAGGCCATCGAGCAACAGTTCAAACAGCGCAGCGAAGCGGCCTTTGGTGCGCTGCAGCAGAGCGCCCAGACCAAGAACATCACCTTGCTGCGAACGCCGATGGGCCTCGCCCTCGCCCCGACCCGCGACGGCAAGGTGCTGGCGCCGGAATTGTTCAACGAACTCCCGCCCTCCGAGCGCGAGCGCATCCAGCACGAGATGGAAGCCATTCAGACCGACCTTGAGGCGATCATGCGCCAGGTGCCGCTGTGGGAGCGCGAACATCGCGATGCCGTGCAGGCGCTCAATCGCGAGACCGCCGGCTTTGCGATCGCCCATCTGATGGAAGAACTGCGCCGTCAATACAGCGACCTGCCCGAGGTCGCGGCATACCTCGACGCGGTTGAGCGCGACATAAAGGAAAATGTCGACGATTTCCTTGCGCCCGGAGCGCCGGCAATGCCGGAAGCGAGCGCGCCAATGCCCGCGCCAATCCTCCGCGATATCGAGGACACAAGGTTTCGCCGCTATCGGGTCAACGTCATCGTCGACAACAGCGCCCAGCACGGGGCGCCGGTCATCTACGAGGACAACCCGACGCACCAGAGTTTGGTCGGCCGGGTCGAACATCTGGCACGTTTCGGTGCGCTGATCACCGACTTCAACCTGCTGGGCGCCGGCGCGCTGCACCGCGCCAATGGCGGCTATCTCGTGCTCGACGCGCTCAAGCTCTTGACCGGCTACTATGGCTGGCCCTCGTTGAAGCGGGCGCTCGATGCCGGGCAGATCCGCATCGAGACGCTGGAGCAGGCGTTGAGCCTGGCGAGCACGGTGTCGCTGACGCCCGAGCCGATCCCGCTCAACGTCAAAGTGGTCCTGGTCGGACCGCCCCAGCTCTACTATCTGCTCACCGCCCAGGACGAGGATTTCGGCGAGCTGTTCAAGATCGCCGCCGATTTTGACGACCGGATCGAGCGGACGCCGGAAACGACGCTGCTCTACGCGCGGTTGATCTGCGGGATGAGCCGACGCGAGAAGCTTCGGGCGTTCGATCGCGATGCCGTCGCCCGCATCATCGAGCAGGCGGCCCGGCTGGCCGGCGAAGCCGACAAATTGTCGACGAGCGTGCGGGCGTTTCACGATCTGCTGCGCGAATCCGACCAGTTTGCCATCGACGCCGCCAAGGATGTGGTCGGCGAGACCGAAGTCCAGGCTGCGATCGATGCGCAAATCCGCCGTGGCGACCGCATCTACCGGCGCCTGCAGGAAGAAATCTGCCGCAAGACGATCCGCATCGAAACCGACGGCGAGGAGGTCGGCCAGGTCAACGGGCTGTCGGTGATCAGCCTCGGCGCCCTCGCCTTCGGCCAGCCAAGCCGCATTACCGCGCAGGTGCGGCTCGGCCGCGGCGAGGTCGTCGACATCGAACGCGAGGTCGAACTCGGCGGGCCGCTGCATTCCAAGGGCGTCTTGATCCTCTCCGGGTTTCTCGGCGGCCGCTTCGGCAGGAACCGCCCGCTATCGCTCAATGCGAGCCTCGTTTTCGAGCAATCCTATGGCGGGGTCGACGGCGACAGCGCCTCCGCCGCCGAACTCTTCGCGTTGCTCTCGGTATTGGCCGGGGCGGCGATCAGGCAGTCTTTCGCGGTCACCGGCTCGGTCGATCAGCGCGGCCAGATCCAGGCCATCGGCGGGGTCAACGAGAAGATCGAAGGCTTCTTCGACAACTGCCGGATCACCGGCTTTACCGGCCGTCAGGGGGTGATCATTCCGGCGAGCAACGTCAAGCATCTGATGCTGCGCCGCGACGTCGTCGCCGCGGCGGCCGAGGGCCGCTTCGCGATCTTCCCGATGGATACGGTCGACCAGGGCCTGGAACTGTTGACCGGAATCCCCGCCGGACAGCCCGATGCCGGCGGGGAATATCCGGCCGGCACGCTCAACCATCGGATCGCCGCGCGCCTCGATGCGCTCGCCGCCAAGGCTGCCGAACTCGCCCGCGCCGCATCCGGTTTGACAGCCCGCCCGGAGGCCCACTGATGAGTGAGCCGCCCAGGGTCGGCCCGATCGAGCGGGTCGTCGTGCCGCTCGACGCCGCCTCCGAGAACCGCACCGCCATTGACACCGCGGCACGCCTTGCCGCCCGCGCCAAGGCGCCGTTGCACGGCGTCTTTGTCGAGGACGAGGATCTGCTGCACTTGGCGGGCCTGCCGTTCGCCCGCCAGATCACGCTCGGTGCAATTGCCGAGCCGTTGACGACCGAGCATGTCGAGCCTGCACCTGCGGATTGCCGCGGAACGCGCCCGGCGAGAGCTTCTCGCGGCGGCAAAACGCCATGGGGTGGAATGCACGTTCGAGATCGTGCGGGGTGCGTCGGAAAGCGCCCTGACCGGTGCATCGGAACGCGATCTTGTCGTCGCCGGCGGGCTGACCCGCCCGGTTGCCGGAAATTTCCGGGTGGAATCCCGCTGGTGGTCCTCGATCGAGGTCACGCCCGGGCCGTTCCTCTTGGCCCGGCGCGCCTGGAGCGCGAGCGGCTCGGTGGTGATGCTGCTGCGCGACCGTGGTGCGGCATCGGCCCGCCTGCTCGAGGCGGCAGCACAGATTGCCCAAGCCGCCGATCGGGTCTTGACGGTGATCTGCCCGCCCGCGGTGGCCGGCGCAGAGCGGTTCGAGAAGTGGATCGCCGACCGGCTCGCCAATCATCCGGTACGGCTTCAGGTCGAGGTCGCGCCGACCGAGCCGGCCGCCCTGCACCAGCGGATCGGCGAACTCGATTGCCGCCTGCTGGCAGTCGAGGCCGGCCTCGCCGAAGGCAGCGGCGATCGGCTGCGCGAATTTGTCGAGGGCTTCGCCTGCGACATTCTCGTGGTGCGCTGAGGGCTCACGACGGCATCAGACGACGCGGCCGATCGGCGAAACACCAGGGAATTGTGCGAACGCCAGCGACAAACGCCATCTTCTTTGACGCAGATCAATTCGCTGGGGCCGCGAAGCGATCATATTGCGCGTCAAGGACGGCGACCGGCATTCCCCCCAAGAACGATCGCCGCTCGAACGGAGCCCCGGCATCCCCCCCGCCGGGGCTCCTTTTCATATGCGAGCCGCCGCTTTTCGGCAATTTTGATCCAAATCAGCATCCCGCGCGCAGACGCATGGTAACGGGGTCATCAGTGTCCGACACTTGCAGGTGCTCCGTCATGTCCGTCAGCCCGTATCTGTTGACCCCCCCGCGCACCCTCAGGGAGGCCTGTCATGAAATGGGCCGCGATGCCGAGGGCAAGGCTTGCACCGACTGTCCGGTCGCCGATCTTTGCGAGAGGGAGGCGCAACGGATGGCAAACAGTGCCGAGCAGTGCCGATAAACCCACCCCATCGAGGAGGATCAGATGACCGGCTGGTGGCACGAAGAGCGGACCCGCGAGCGCGCCTATGAAATATGGGAGCGGGTGGGACGGCCCGCCGGCAGGGAAATGGAGCACTGGCTTCAGGCCGAAGCCGAAATCGCCGCCGAGGAACGCGGGCTCGAACAAGAGGTCGATCTCGAGAAGAAGGGCGTCATCTGATCGGGGCGCACTTGCCTAGATTTTGGTGACCTTGTTGCGGCCGGTCTCCTTCGACGCATAAAGCGCGCGGTCGATCCGGCTCAGCAGGTCGTCCGGGGTGTCGGACGGCGCATACGCGGTGACCCCGAAGCTCAGCGTGACCGCCCCGCCGATTTCCGGAATGGCTTGGCTGGCGATGCCCGCCCGCAGCCGGTCGAGCAGCTCTGTCGCAATACCGAGCCTGGTCTCGGGAAGCAGGATGGTGAATTCCTCGCCGCCCCAGCGGGCGATGTAATCGGTCCGGCGCAGGCTCTTGCGCATGAATTCGGCCATGCGTTTGAGGACCGCGTCTCCGGCCTGGTGCCCGAAGGTGTCGTTGACGATCTTGAAATTGTCGATATCGCCCATCGCCACGCATAGTGGCCCGCCATAGCGCTCGGATCGTGCAATTTCGTGCTGCAGCCTGTCGTCGAAATCCCGCCGGTTCGGCAGGCCGGTCAGCGCATCATGGCGGGCTTGCTCGACGACCGCGTCTTGCAGGCGCTTGCGACCGGTAATGTCGCGCAGGATCGCCAGCCCGACCGGATGGCCGCCAAAGGACACGCATCGCAGGGAAATCTCAGCCCAAAACACACGGCCGTCCTTCGCCTTGCAGTGCCACTCGAAGGTCTGCGGCCCGCTCGATTGGGCCCTCTCGAACCAGGCAACCGTGTCGCGTTGCGTATAGGGCGGGACCCCCGTCGAAAGAGCCTCGATCCGGCGCCCGATCAGTTCCTCCCGCGAGAAGCCGAACATCGTGCAGCCCGCCGCATTGACGTTCGGTAAACGTGCCGGTTTCCGCATCGGTCACAAATATGCCGTCGCCGACCAACTCAAAGATGACCCGGAACTTCTCCTCGCTCCCTGACTTTTTTCGGTGGGCTGTGCCGCTCATGGGGGCTGGCCGCGACCCCACATCCAGCCCGGCGCGCCGTCATGCGCGGCGATTTGCGCGAGGCGCGCCCTGGTCGCCTCGACCGGCGACGACTCCTGCCGGCAATAGAGCCGGCCCAGCTCGGCGATCGTCAGAAAGGCGACATCCATCGGCGGCGTCCTCGGGGTCCGGTCGCGCCATTCAACTCCAACCGAACTCCCGGCGGCAACGCCGATGAGGGTTGCGCCCGAAGGGTTTGACGCCCGGCCGGCTTCGGCTTCACTATGGCGCACCGCGCCGGAATGGCCGATCGGATGTAGGGAGGACCGGTGAATCGCCCGCGAGCCGCCGATGATTTCGATACGATCCGCGCCCGCATGGACGAATTGCGCCGCGAGCGCGAGCCGGGCGCCGCGGATCGCGACTCGCGATCCGGCAAGGCCCGATCGGGCCGCGGCGAGAGCGATGCCGAACGCCGCCGCCGCGAACGGATCGAGGGCTGGCCGCCGCCCTGGGTCCCGACGATCTTCGTCAAAAAGCCGCGCCCTTAGAACCGCTCCGGAAAGTTGGAATCTAAGCGGAACGGGTTAGGCGACGCGGCATAATTCGGATCATGGCGAGGCGAAGGAAGGCGACGACCGAACGGGCGTAGCGTTCGAAATCGCGGGCGAGGCGGCGGAAATGGCTGATCCAGGCCAAGGTGCGTTCGACAATCCAGCGCTTGGGCACGACCTCGAAGCGCGGGACATCGTTGCGTTTGACGATCTCCAGACGCCATCTTCCGCTCGTGGCCACCCGCTCGGTCATGATCGGTCCCTGGTAGCCGGCATCGGCAAAGATCACCTCGATGAACGGCTGGCGGCGGCGGGTGTGGCGCAGCAACGCCGCGGCGCCGTCGCGGTCCTGCACATCGGCGGCATGCACCGTGACGCCAACCATCAGGCCGAGCGTATCGACCATGATATGGCGCTTGCGCCCGGTGACTTTCTTGCCCGCGTCCCACGGGTCGCGGCGTTGCCGCGCCCGAGGGCAGGCTCCACCCTGCGGGTCGATCGAGGCCCCCCTTTTTGCGCCGCCCGGGCGCTCTGGCTGTCGATGATCGCCGCCGTTGGGCTGGCTTCCCGCCCGGCCTCTTCGCGGCAGGCGACATAGAGGGTGTGATGGATGCGCTCCAGCGTGCCGTCCCGCTGCCACAGGTCGAGATAGTCGTAGACCGTGCTTTTCGGCGGCAAATCCTTCGGCAGCGCCTCCCATTGGCAGCCGGTCGACAGCACGTAGAAGATGCCGTTCAATACCTCGCGCACATTGACCGAGCGCGGCCGCCCGCCGCGCTTGGCCGGCGGGATCAGCGGCGCCACCCGCTGCCACTCCTCCTCCGTCAGCTCGCTCGGATAGCGCAGGCTCTTGCGCCTCGCCGCCAGGCGGTGTTCCTTTGTCCACATGTGGTGCCCATCACCAGATCGCACCACATATCGAAATCACAACCGACTCCACCGATTCAACATCTTTTCGGAGCGGTTCTTAGCCAATGGCCGAGAAAGTTGCGATCTATGCGTACTCCGAAATGCCCAAAAATATCAAGGCCGGCGATAACCATCGCCCGATCATCAGCGCACCGGGTCCGATCGTAAAAACCCATCGGAGGCATTTTCGGCAGCAATCCAGATACACGATTTGCGGCAAATTTCTCGTAGGATCGGGATGGCAATTCGCACGACATCAAGAGGTATTCGATCTAGCGGTGCCCGATCAAGATTTAATTTGGAAGGTCACCATCCCCGCGAGCGAGCGGATTAAAGTTCTTTCCGCATTGTCTCTGGTAAACATTAATGAATTTTCGCTTTTTGATTCGGAAGAGAGTTTAATGGAGATGTTAGCTGTTGAGCACATCGACTTACA
Organism: uncultured Alphaproteobacteria bacterium; assembly: GCA_963789255.1. GTDB lineage: Bacteria > Pseudomonadota > Alphaproteobacteria > ATCC43930 > CGMCC-115725 > DATARH01. Next base: position 2,344,444 of record CAWBJW010000002.1, read on the forward strand.
TCGCGCCCAATTGGAAGCGCGCAGAAAATTTTCTGCAGCTGTAAAAGCGGGCTCTCCCCAGCCGAGTGCAGCGCCACCCGGCGGCAGCGTTCCATAAACTCGCCAGACTGTTGCCAAGCCATAGCCGGTGTGAACCATTCACGGGCCGGTTCTGGTAGAGCGTCGCGGATCAAAGTAAGGTGGTTCGCTATATCTGGAGGTAGCACGCCCATGCGCCATGCCGTCATCGTCTCCACCGCGCGCACGCCGATCGGCCGGGCCTATCGCGGCGCCTTCAACGACACCCAGCCGCAGGCGCTCGCCGGGCACGCCATCGCCGAGGCGGTCCGCCGTGCCGGCGTCGCGCCCTCGGAGATCGACGACGTCGTCATCGGCGCGGCGATCCAGCAGGGCGCGCAGGGCTTCAACATCGCCCGCCAGAGCGCATTGCGCGCCGGGCTGCCCGACAGCGTGGCGGCGATGTCGGTCGACCGGCAATGCGCCTCGGGCATGATGGCGATCGCGACGGCCGCCAAGGAGATCATCGACGACGGCATGACTATCGCGGTCGGCGGCGGCGTCGAGTTCGGTCTCGCTCGTGCAGAACGACAGGATAGTGCGCACTCGCGGCGACGACCCCGAGCTCGTCGCCTGCATCCCGGCGCTCTACATGACGATGATCGAGACCGCCGAGATCGTCGCCGAGCGCTACAAGGTGTCGCGCGAGAGGCAGGACGAATACGCGATGCGCTCGCAGCAGCGCACCGCCGCCGCGCAGCAGGCCGGACGCTTTGACGACGAGATCGTGGCCCTCCCGTCGGTCATGCTGATGACCGACCGCGCCACCGGTGAAACCTCGAAAAAATCGGTGACCCTCGACAAGGACGAGGGCAACCGGCCCGACACCTCGCTCGAGGGCCTCGCCAACCTGAAGCCGGTGTTCAAGGACGGGCAGCGCATCAGGGAGGGCAGATTCATCACCGCCGGCAACGCCTCGCAGCTGTCCGACGGGGCGTCCGCCTGCGTGTTGATGGAGGAGGGTGAGGCCGGGCGCCGCGGCCTCCAGCCGCTCGGCATCTATCGCGGCATCGCGGTCGCCGGCTGCGCCCCCGACGAGATGGGCATCGGCCCGGTCTTCGCGGTGCCCAAGCTGCTGGCAACGCACGGCCTCAAGATCGACGACATCGACCTGTGGGAACTGAACGAGGCCTTCGCCTGCCAGGTGGTCTATTGCCGCGACCGCCTCCAAATCCCGCCCGACCGGCTCAACGTCAATGGCGGCGCGATCTCGATCGGCCATCCCTACGGCATGTCGGGGGCGCGCATGGTCGGCCACGCGCTGATCGAGGGGAAGCGGCGCGGCGCGCGGCTCGTCGTGTGCACGATGTGCGTCGGCGGCGGCATGGGCGCCGCCGGCCTGTTCGAGGTGGCGTAAACCCGCGCCGTCCCGACCCGACGGCATGCGGCTCCGGGGACCCTGCGTGTCCCGGGCGCAAGCGCGACCGAGGAGACAAGGCCGTGACCCTTGCGCCTGCTATCGCGAGCGCGTCGCCGGATGGTCCGCCCGATACCTCAAAGGGGGGGTTGTCGAGCGGTCTTGCCAGCGATGAGGCCCGCCGCCGGCTGGAGAAGTTCGGCCCCAATGCGATGCCGGATACCAGCGTGCACCCGTTGCGCATGGCGCTCGAAAAATTCTGGGCGCCGGTTCCGTGGATGCTCGAAGCCGCGATCGTGCTCGAACTGGGGCTCGGCAAGGTTGTCGAGGCCGCGATCATCGCCGGCCTCCTGGTGTTCAACGCCGCACTCGGGCTGTTCCAGGAGAGCCGCGCCCAGGCGACCCTCGCCGCGCTGAAGTCGCGGTTGGCGCTAAACGCGTCGGTCCGGCGCGACGGCGCGTGGAACACTGTCCCCGCCGCCGGGTTGGTACCGGGCGATGTGGTGAAGCTCTCGCTCGGTGGCGTGGTCGCGGCGGATGTGAAACTCACCGGTGGCGAAGTTCTGCTCGACCAATCGATGCTGACGGGCGAATCGGTACCGATCGAGGCCGGCGCGGGCGTGCAAACCTTTGCCGGGGCGCTCGTGCGGCGGGGCGAGGCGGTGGCGGAGGTTACGGCGACCGGAGGGCGCACCAAGTTCGGCCGCACCGCGGAGCTGGTCCGCACCGCCCATGTCGTAAGTTCGCAGCAGAAGGCCGTCCTGCGCGTGGTGCGCAATCTCGCCGCGTTCAACGGCGTCGTCATCGTGCTGCTGGTGGCCTATGCCTGGTTTCTCAAGATGCCGCCCGGCGAGATCATTCCCCTTGTCCTGACGGCGGTCCTGGCATCGATCCCGGTTGCCCTGCCGGCCACGTTCACCCTGGCGGCGGCGCTGGGCGCGCGGGCCTTGGCAAAGCGGGGCGTCCTGCCGACCCGCCTCTCCGCGGTCGACGAAGCGGGAACGACGGATGTTCTGTGCGCCGACAAGACCGGCACGCTGACCCGGAATGCTCTGACGGTGACGACCGTGCATCCGCTGCCCGGCTTCGACGAGGCGCATGTTCTGGCGCTGGCCGCGCTGGCGAGCGCGGAGGGCGGGCAGGACCCGGTGGATGCCGCCATTCGCTCGGCCGCCTCGAAGAAGAGCGTCTCCGACGCGCCGAAGCTGGTCAAGTTCGCGCCCTTCGATCCGGCGAAGAAGATGTCCGAGGCGAGCGCAACGGATTCAGCCGGCGAGGATCAGCGTATCGTGAAGGGCGCCTTTGCCGTGGTTGCCGGCCTCGCGCAAGCATTGCCGGCCGCGACGGAAGCGGCGACCCAGGCTCGAGGGGCAGGGCTTCCGGGTTCTGGCGGTGGCGGCGGGGCCGCCGGCGGCGATGCAGCTGGCGGGATTGATTGCGCTCAGCGACCCGCCTCGCTCGGACTCGGCGGCGCTCGTCAGCGAATTGCACGGGCTGGGCGTGCGCACCGTGATGGTGACGGGCGACGCGCCGGCGACCGCGGCGATCGTCGCCCATGCGGTGGGGCTCGACGGCGCCGTCTGTCCGCCCGGCCCGATCCCCGACAGCGTCCACCCCGAGCAGTTCTCGGTCTTCGCCGGTGTCCTGCCGGAGGACAAGTACAAGCTCGTCAAGGCGTTCCAAAAGGACGGCCACACCGTCGGCATGTGCGGCGACGGCGCCAATGACGCGCCGGCGCTGCGCCAGGCCCAGATCGGCATCGCGGTCTCGACGGCGACCGACGTCGCCAAGTCGGCCGCCGGCATGGTGCTGACCGAGCCCGGCCTTGCCGGCATCGTCGCCGCGGTCAGGGAAGGGCGAATAACCTTCCAGCGCATCCTCACCTATACGCTGAACTCCGTCATCAAGAAGATCGTAACGGTCCTCTTCCTGATTGCCGGGCTGATCATGACCGGGCACGCGATCCTCACCCCGCTGCTGATGGTCATTGTGATGATCACCGGCGATTTCCTCTCGATGTCATTGACGACCGACAAGGTGCGGCCGTCCCCGGCGCCGAATGCCTGGCATATCGGCAGCTTGACGATTGCCGGCGTCGTCATGGGCATCTGCCTGCTGGCGTTCTGCGCCGGCGTCCTGGCCGTCGGCAAATTCGGCATGAATCTCGGAACCGGGGCGCTGCAAACCCTGGCCTTTGTCGTCCTGGTGTTCGGCAGCCAGGCGACGCTTTACGCCATTCGCCAGCGCCGGCACCTGTGGGGCATTCGACCAAGCCTCTGGCTCGCCGTGTCGTCGGTCGCCGATATCGCGATCGCTTCGACGCTGGCCGTCGGCGGGATCGCCATGACGCCTCTGCCGGCCTCAGTGGTGGCCGGCACGCTTGCCGCAGCGACCGCCTTCGCATTTGTCTTGGACACGGTGAAGGTTCCGGCATTCGCTCGCCTCGGAATCGCCTGATTGGGCGGGGAGTGTCCTCGGGAGGAAAGCAATGACCATCATCGAAGGCATCGCCGAGCGGATAGCCGCGATCGCCTATGAGGATCTGCCGTCGGAGGCGGTGCATTGGGCGAAGGCGGCGATCCTCGACACGGTGGGGGTGACGCTGGCCGGCGCCGGCGAGCCCTGCGCGCAGATCGTGGGGCGGGTGCTGGGAGGCGGCGCGGGGGATTCCACTGGCGATTGCCTGATCTTCGGCAGCGACCGCCGCGACGCGCCGCTGGATGCCGCGCTGATCAACGGCACCGCGGCGCATGCCCTCGATTTCGACGATGTCAGCAACTCATTGGGCGGCCACCCCTCGGCGCCAATCCTGCCGGCCCTGTTCGCGCTCGGCGAAACCCTGGACTGCACGGGCCGCGCCTTCATCGCCGCCTATGTCGCCGGGTTCGAGACCGAGACGCGGATCGCCCGCGGCGTCCACTTCCATCATTACGAGAAAGGCTGGCACCCGACCGCGACTCTGGGCGTGTTCGGCGCCGCGGCGGCCTGTTCTCACCTCTTGAGCCTCGACCGGGCGCGCACCGCGCAGGCGCTCGCCATCGCCGCCTCGTTGGCTTCCGGGATCAAGGCCAATTTCGGCACGATGACCAAGCCCTTGCATGTCGGGCATACCGCGCGCAACGGCCTCTTCGCGGCAACGCTGGCGCGCGAGGGGCTCACCGCCAACCCGGCAGCGCTCGAACACAAGCAGGGTTTCCTGATGGTCTTCAACGGCCCGGGCAATTTCGACGCTGCGGCGATCCTCAAGGATTGGGGACAGCCCTACGACATCGTCCGGCCCGGCCTCGCGGTCAAGCAGCACCCGTGCTGCGGCAGCACCCATCCGGCGATCGATGCGATGCTGCTGTTGCGCGGCGAGTACGATATCCGCCCCGAGGCGGTCGCGCGGATCGATTCCTGGACCCATCCGCGCCGCCTCGCCCACACCGACCGGCCCGACCCGCAATCGGGGCTCGACGCCAAGTTCAGCGTGCAATACTGCCTGGCGCGGGCCCTCCTGGGCGGCCGCATCGTGCTCGAGGATTTCGAGGGCGAGGCGTTCCGCGACCCGGCGGCGCGCGCGCTGATGCGGCATATCCATGCCGCGCCGCATCCCGAGATGACGGCGCAAAGCGGCGAGCATCTCGGCGCCGAGGTGCGCATCACCCTCGATGACGGGCGCATGATCGCCAAGCGGGTCGGCAGCGCCTTGGGCCGCGGCCCCGACAACCCGCTGCCGCCGCAGGCGCTCACCGGCAAATTCGCCAATTGCGCCGCCCGTGCCCTGATGCCGGCCCAGGTCGAGCGGGTAAAGCGGCTGTTGCTGCAGCTCGACGAAGCCGACAGCCTGCGCGCCGTGGTCGCGGCGATCGCGACGCCGGCAGCCGGGCGGCGGGCGCGGCCATAATCGGCAGCCGTGCTCAATAGGAGGCCCCGGCCTGCATCGCGAAATGCTCAGCGACGGGTCCAAGGCTCAGCGCCGGGAGATAGGTCAACCCGCCGACGATCAGGATGACCCCGACGAGGACCCCGACAAACAAGCCGCCATCGGTCGGCAGGGTCCCGGTCGAGCGCGGCGCCGCCTGCTTGGCGGCGAGCGAGCCCGCAACCGCGAGCACCGGCACGATGACGAAAAACCGCCCGCCAAACATCGCCAGCGCCAGCGTCAAATTGTAGAACGGGGTACTCGCGTTCAAACCGGCGAAGGCGCTGCCGTTGGTATTGGCGGCCGAGGTGTAGGCATAGAGGATCTCGGAAAAGGCGTGCGGCCCGCTATTTGCGGCGCCGGCCAGCCCTGCTGGTACGACGCTCGCCACAGCGGCGAGCAGCAGAACCAAGGCGGGCACGGCGAGGATCGCCAACATCGTCATCTTGACCTCGGCGGGGTCGATCCGCTTGCCGATGAATTCGGGCGTCCGCCCGATCATCAGCCCCGCCAGGAAGACCGAAACGATGCAAAACAATAGGATGCTGTAAAGGCCGGAGCCGACGCCGCCGACGATCACCTCGTCGAGCATCATGTTGGTCATCAGCACAGCGCCGCCGAGCGGCGAAAAGCTGTCGTGCATCGCGTTGACCGCGCCGCTCGACGAGGCGGTCGATACCGTGGCGAACAGCGATGAACCGGCGATCCCGAAGCGGACCTCCTTGCCCTCCATGTTGCCGCCCGCCTGCATCGGACCCGGCCTCGAGTTCGACCCCCAGCGATGCCAGGAGGGGGTTTCCTTGCGCTTCCGCGGCATAAACCATGGCCACGCCGGCCGCGAACAGCAGCCCCATCGCGGCGAGCAGCGCCCAGCCCTGACGCTGGTTTCCGACCATCCGGCCGAAGGTGTTGGTCAGCGCAGCGCCGACCGCGAAGATCAACAGCATCTCGATGAGACTGGTGAAGGGCGTCGGGTTCTGGAAGGGATGCGCGGAATTCGCGTTGAAAAAACCGCCGCCATCCGAGCTCAGCACCTCGATCGCGAGTTGCGAGGCAACCGGTCCGCGGGAGATGGTCTGGGCGCCGCCTTCGAGGGTTGTCGCGCCGACCGAGCCGTCGAGGGTTTGCGGCACTCCCTGCCACACCAGGAACAGGGCAGAAACCAGCGCGATCGGCAGCAGCACATACAGGGTCGCCCTGGTCAAATCGACCCAGAAGTTCCCGATCGTTTCGGCACGTCGGCGGGCAAAGCCGCGGACCAAGGCGATCGCGACCGCAATGCCGGTCGCAGCCGACAGAAACATCTGGACCGCGATCCCCATCATTTGTGCGAGATAGCTGAGCGTGCTCTCGCCGCCATAGGACTGCCAGCTCGTGTTGGTGACAAAGCTGACCGCGGTGTTGAGCGCGAGGTCGGGGCCGACCGCAGCCAGGCGCTCAGGGTTCAGCGGCAACAGATTCTGCAGCCGCTGCAATACATAAAGGACGACCATGCCCGCCAGATTGAACGCCAGCAGCGACAGGGCGTAAGCAAGCCAGCCCTGCTCGGCGCGCCAGTCGACCCCGGCGAGCCGGTAGATGCCGCGCTCGATCGGCTGCAGCACGGCCGAGAGGAACACGCGCTCGCCGGTAAAGAGGCGCGCCATATAGCCGCCGAGCGGCGCCACCAGCGCGATGACGAGCGCCGCGAACGCAACAATCTGCAGCCAGCCCAATTCTGTCACCGCTCGGCTCCGTCAGAGTTGCCGCCGGGCTCCATCAGGCCGCGGCAGGCACGGGCAAAGGCGCCGGCGGCCAAAAACGCCGCCACTACGAGCGCGAGCATCAATAGATCGGCCATCGGTCGCGTGGTCTCATCTCAATTGTGGTCTCATCTCAATTAACGAAAGGCGGCGCCCGGAAGAAAAAGCCACGCGGAACGCGGCGCAACGCCGGGCTGAATTTGCCGGCCATCGTAATCGGTGATGACATGCTCGATCGGCGCAGGGCGATCGTCAAGGCAGCGCGCCGGATCCAGTTGATCCGACGCCCAAGAACCGGCGCATCCGCGAGGTCGAGGCTGGTTGGCGCTGGGAATGCCGCTTATCGGTTGGGAATGATCCCGAGCGTTGCCATGACGAAGGCGAGGATCAGCGCCAGCCAAAACAGCGGAGCCACCGCGACAATCCCCTCGACGATCGGCGAGGCAATTCGCTGGATCGTCTCCACGACCCGGGGTTCGCGAGGTCCGACCGTCGCAAACCGTGAGGGCGTATCAGGAATGCGGCTTGACCCGACAATGTTGAGCGGCATCACTGCCGACCTCCACTTCCATCGGCGCGTATGGACACCGGTGACAGGGCCATAATGAGCCGCGGCCGGATAAAGGATCGATATTGAATAGGCGGTCCGTTCGTATCGTCGCCGTATGGATCTCCGGCTTCTGGCGCGGTCGGCACCGCGCAACCGGGTTTCACTGGCCCGGCTGTTGCGTCGGGTCTTATTGTAGGCGGCGAGGCCGCAACAAACGGCAGCCAGGGAGACGCGATCATGTCAGCCGATATCGCCGACGAGGCGCTCGATTTTCTGCTCGGCCGCGCCGGCCTCGATTTGACCGCCGCACAAAAGGCCGAGCTGAAGGCGGTCTATGCCGGCATCGCGGCGATGGCCGAGCGCGTGCGGCAGAAGCGCGGCCGGATGGCCGAGCCGGCGCATGTCTACAACTTCACCGCAGCGGACCTTGGGGCGGATTTCGGGGAAGACCTGGCATGACCGACAGCGCCATCCCGACGATCGCCGAAGCGGCGAGGCTGATCGCCGCCCGGCTGCTGTCTCCGGTCGAACTGACCCGAGCCTGCCTGGAGCGCCTGCATGCGCTCGACGGCGAGCTGCACGCCTTTGTCCACCTGACCGAGGAGCGCGCGCTGGCCGAGGCGCGGGCGGCCGAGGCGGCGATCATGGCGGGCAGCCCCAGGGGCAAGCTGCACGGCATCCCGATCGGCCTCAAGGACATCGTCGACACCAAGGGCATCCCGACGACCTGTCAGTCGAAGATTTTGCAGGACAACATTCCCGATGCCGACGCCGCCTGCGCGGAAAAACTCGCCGCCGCCGGCACTATCCTGATCGGCAAGACGACGACGCATGAATTCGCCGATGGCGGCCCGAGCTTCGATCTGCCCCGGCCGCCGGCGCGCAACCCGTGGAACACCAGGCATTTCACCGCCGGCAGCAGCAGCGGCACCGGCGCCGGCGTCGCGGCCGGGCTGATCCTAGGCGGCATCGGCACCGATACCGGCGGCTCGATCCGCGGCCCGGCGGCGCTGTGCGGCATCGCCGGCCTCAAGCCGACCTATGGTCTGGTCAGCCGCACCGGGGTGGCGCCGGCCGCGTTCAGCCTCGACCATATCGGCCCGATGGCGTGGACCGCCGAGGATTGCGCGCTGATGCTGCAGGTCCTCGCCGGCCACGACCCGCCGATCCGGCGAGCGCCGCGCACCCCATCCCCGACTACACCGCGCTGCTCGGCCGCGGCGTCGCCGGGATCAGGATCGGCGTTATTCATCATTTCCACGAGGTGGATTGCCCGGTCAGCGACGCCACCAGGCGCGGCATCGATAGGGCGATCGAGACATTGCGCGACCTCGGCGCCGAGATCCGCGAAGTGCAGCTGTCGCCGTTGCAGGATTGGGGCGCCTGCGGCTCGTTGATCTCGATCACTGAGCGCGCCGCTGCCTATGAGGAATGGGCGCGCTCGCGGCTCGGCGATTTCAGCGAGCGGGTGCAGAGCCGGCTGATGCTGGGGGCCCTCGTCTCGGGCGTCGACTATGTCCAGGCGGTGCGCCGCCGGCGCGAGCTGCGGGCCGAGCTGAAGGCGGCGATGGCCGGGCTCGATGTCGTCTTGACGGCCGCCGCGCCGGGCGAGGCGCCGCTGATCGACGCCGTGCCGAAATGGGATTTGTTCGAGCGTCCGAGCTTCACCATGCCGTTCAATGTCGCCGGCTATCCGGCGATCTCGGTGCGCGCCGGGTTCGGCGCCGGCGGGCTGCCGGTGGCGATCCAGCTGGTCGGCAAGCCGTTCGCGGAGCCGAACTTATTGCGCGTCGCCGACGCGTTCGAAAAAGCGACGGCGTTCGGCAACGCGCGGCCCGCTCCGGCCGCCGCGGCGGCCGGATGAGGAGCACCGACGCGCGACCGCACCAGTGTTTTCACCCGCCCAGCCCACCGGTCACGAGGCCGCGGACGATATAGCGCTGAACGAACAGCGCCAGAACGAGGACCGGGATTGTCACGACGGACGCGGCAGCGCTGAGCGGCCCCCAATTGATGGATTCGTAACCCAGAAAGTTGAAGATCGCGACGGTCAGCGGCTGCGTCCGGTCGCCCGACAGCACGACGGACACCAGGAAGTTGTTCCATGAGAAGATGAAGCTCAGGATCGACGCGGCGGCGATGCCGGGCATCGTCAGCGGGACGACGATGCGCCACAGCACTCCGCCCGCACCGGCGCCGTCGAGCCGGGCCGCCTCCTCGAGTTCCCGCGGCAGGGCTTCGATAAACCCCACCATCATCCATACGACGATGGGGAGCGTGATCAGGACGTGCGCCGCCACGAGTCCCGTATAGGTGTTTACGAGATGCAACTTGACGTAAAGCACGAACAACGGAATGAGGAACGCGACCAGCGGCGCCATCCTCACCCCCAACAACAACAGCCCAAGGCCCACGCGGCGGTAACGCGCGATCGCGTAAGCAGCCGGGATGCCGAGCAGGAGAGCAGTTATTGTTGCCGCGCTGGCAACGATCGTGCTGTTGAGCGCGTACCAGCCGAAGCTTCCGCCGGTCAAGACCTGCCGATAGTTCGCCAATGTCGGGCTGAATGCCCATACCGGGGGGTAGGCCGTAAAGGCGACCTGGGTCTTCAGGGAGCCCATCAGCATCCAGACAAACGGGAACAGGAACGGGACGAGGATCAGGACGCCCGCGATCACGAGCCCGATCCGGCGGAGCGCGCGCATCCGTTTTCGCGAAAGCCGAGCCACCATGCGCCCCGTCACCAAGCCGCCCGCCGGACGCGCATCAGCAGCAGGCTAACCCCGAGCACCAGAGCGGACAGGACGATCGCAATGGCCGAACCGTAACCGACCCGGTAGTAGAACAACCCGACGAGGAAGTCATAAACGTTGAGCGTCTCCGAGGCAAAGCCCGGCCCGCCGCGCGTCATCACGTAGACGATGTTGACAACCTTCAGCAGGTCGATGACCCGGAAGACAATCGTGATTACCAGGGTCGGCCGAAGCATCGGCAATGTGAGGTGCCAGAACCGAGCCCACGCCGACGCTCCATCCAGCACCGCCGCTTCGAAGGGTTCCGTGGGCAAGGCCGCGAGCCCGCTCAGACACATCAGCGCGACAAGCGGCGTCCACTCCCAGCTGTTGACCATCACGAGGGCGGGAATGACCGTATTGGGATCGGACAGCCACGCCGGGCTGGGCAGGCCGACGGCGGTGAGCAGGTAGCGGAAGACGCCCATCCCCGGGTCCAGCATCATCACCCATACCAGCGCCATCGCGACCGGGGTGGCGACCATCGGCAACAGCAGGAGCGTGCGCAGCAGGCCGCGGCCGGGAAACTCCTGATGAAACAGGAGCGCGACCAACAGCCCCAGCGGTATCTGGATCAGCAGCCCCAGGATGGTGAAGTACACGGTACGCTCGACGGCGCCGATGAAGCGGGCGTCGCCGGCGAGCGCCAGGTAGTTCGCGAGCCCCACCCATCTCGGCTCGGAGGCCGACTCGAAGAACCAATCATGGAACCCCATGTAGAGCAGGAAGACGACGGGGAACGCGATCAGCACCGCGGTGACGCAGAGCGCCGGGAGCGGCAGCAGCCATGTCGCGTAGCCTTCGGTCGCGAAACGCCGCCTTGGCCGCGGCCGGCTGTGCGCGCGGCGCCAGCGGCTCGCTATCAGACCCGGCATGGCGGGCCCGTCTGGCGCCCTGCGACCGCGCGCCTACGTCATCTTGAGGATCTGGAGCACCTCTTTCTGCGCCTGCTGAGCTGCTTGGCGGGCGTCACCGCCTTGGATGGCCGAGACGATCGCCTTGCCGATCGCGTCGCGCACCTCGGGGACCGGGATTACCAGAGGGTTCGCCTGATTGACGGCGGCGTTCGGAAGCTCCTTTACGAAGCCGTCGAGCCAGTCCTTCGGCATCAATTTTTGGAAGTCGGCGCCGTTCCAGACCGACTGGCGGGCCACCGGGATTTTCCGCTTCGCCATCTCCTGTTCCATGCCCTTGCTGACAAGCCATTGGATCAGGTACCAGGCCGCTTCCTTGTGGCCGGACTTGGCGTTGATGCTGAGCGCCCACGAGATCAGCGTCGAGTGGCGGCCCGCCGGTCCGCTCGGCAGCATCGCGTAGCCCACTTTGCCTGCGAGCGCCGACTTCTTCGGGTCTTCCAAAGTGGAGACGAAATTGGATGAATCGGTCATCATCGCGCTGTGGCCTTGGGCGAAGACGATCGTGGCCTGGGACCATGTCATCCCCGCGATCCCGGGAGGGCCATAGCTGTGCAGCGTGCCGCCATACACCTCCAGCGCCTTCACGAAGGCCTCGCTGTCGAGCAGGGGGCGGCCCTTGTCGTCCAGCCACCGGCCGCCTTCCGCAAACAGGAACGGCGCGATGGTGTAGACTGCCTGCAGCCCCTCGCCGCGGCTGACGTAGCCGGCGAAATTCGCGTTCTGGTCGTATAGCGTCTTGGCGGCGGCAACGAATTCTTCGATGGTTTTTGGGACGGCAACGCCGCGCTGCGCGAATTTCTCCTTGTCGTAGTAGAGGAGCTGGGTTTCCGGATACAGCGGGATGCCGATCAGCGTGCCGCGCACGGTTGCGATCTTCAGCGTGTTCGGAAAGAAGTCGCCGATGTCGAACTGCGGATCGGTGAGGTCGGCAGAGCCGAGGTACTTATGGATAGGCTCGTACCAGCCGGCCGCCCAGAACGCTTCGCCGTCCCAGGAGGTGAGGCTCATGTATCCGTTGACCGATTCCGGATCCGAGCGGAGACTCAGCGTCAGCTTCTGTCGGAACTGGTCCTCCGGATACACTTCCCATCCGACCTTAATGCCGGTCAGCTGCTCGAATTCAGGCAGCCGGCTCGGGACCAGATCGGTGCTCCAGTCGTGCGCGTCCAGCATGAAGCGCACGTTAGTGCCGGCGAAGCGCTTCCAGTTGAACGGGACCGCACCGCTGACCACGCCGGGCGCCGATAGCAACGCGGTACCGGCGGCAGCCGATTGGAGAAACCGGCGGCGCGTAGAGTTGGTTGGGTTCGCCATTGACCATCTCCTCCCTCTTGTTTGCGCGCAGGTTACCGCGTCGCGCAGGGCCGTGCGACGGGTTTCCGCCGTTGCGCTAGCCTCCCGCGATCTTGCCGACTGCTTCGATGACGGTGTCCCAGTCGTCGATCTCGCGGTCCTGCGGGTGGACCATGATGTGCTGCACGCCGGCTTCGGCATAGGCGGCGACCCGCTCGCGCATCATGCCGAGATCCTTGCCGTCCCAGTGCGAGCGGATCGAGATCGTGAAGCCGGGCTCGGGCCGGTCGCGGCGCAGCCGGGCGACGACCGTCTTCGCCTGCTCCGTGCTCACCTGGCTGCCGTGCCAGCCGTCGCCGATCCTGACGGTGCGGCGGTGCGCCGCTTCGGAGCGGCTGCCGTGCCACATCGGGATCGGGCTGACCGGCTGCGGCAGCATCGTCATGTCGCGGATTTCGGCCGGGATGTATTTGGCCTCGAAGCTGACCGGGTCCTGCGACCACACCGCTCGCATCATCGCGATGCCCTCGTCCATGCGCCGGCCGCGCTCGTGAAACGGCACGCCCAATGCGGCGAACTCGGCTTCGAGCCAGCCGACCCCGACCCCGAGGATCAAGCGCCCGGCCGACAGATTGTGCAGGGTCGCCAGTTCCTTGGCGAGCGGCAGCGGGTGGCGCATCGGCAGAACCAGAACGCTGGTGCCGAGCCGCACCCGCTCGGTGACCGCCGCGACCCAGGTCAGGGTCAGCACCGGGTCGTAGAACAACGGCGAGCGGGGGAACTGCTTGCGCGGCACGATGATGTGCTCGCTGACCCAGACGTCGCTAAGGCCCATGTCCTCGGCCCGCCGCGCGTGACGCCGGATCAACGCCGGCGTCGCCTGGCTGCCGGCCTGCGGCAGATGAATCCCGAGTTGCATCGCGCTCTCTCCCGTGCTGGTCTCTGGCCCAGCATGCATGGACGCGCCCGGCCATGAAAGGGGGGAAGGATGCGCTTTCACGACAAGGTGGCGCTGATCACCGCCGCGGCGAGCGGGATCGGCCGGGCCAGCGCCGACATCATGGCGAAGGAGGGCGCCATCGTCGTCGCGGTCGACAACCATCAGGAACGCCTTGATCGGGCCGTCATGGAGTTGGGCGAGGCCGGCGGGCGGGCCTATGGCCGGCTGTGCGATGCGCTCGACCCGGCCCAGGTCGATGCGCTGGTCGCCGCGGTCGCGCGCGAGTTCGGCGCGATCGATATCCTCGTCAACGCGGTCGGCGGCAGCACGATCATTTCGAAATCTGGCGCCACGGTCGACGAATTCGAGTTTTTCCGATTGGCAGAGGCTGATCGACTTCAACCTCTCCGGCACGTTTCTCTTCACCCACGCGGTTGTGCCGGTGATGAAGGCGCGGCGCCGGGGAAAAATCGTCAACCTGTCGTCAATCGCCGGCCGCGGCCTCAGCGTTTCATCGAGCAGCGCCTACGCCGCCGCCAAAGGCGGCATCATCGCCTTCACCCGCAAGCTCGCCTTCGAGCTGGGCCCCTACGGCATCACCATCAACGCAATCGCGCCGAGCCGCACGCTGACCGAGCGCATCCGGCCGCGCTGGAACCAGTCGAGCCCGGAGGACCAGCAGGCCGAGATCGACCGAACCCCGCTGCGCCGCGTCGCCGAGGCATCCGACCAGGCGAAGGTGATCTGTTTTCTCGCGTCAAGCGATGCCGATTTCGTGACCGGCGTGACGATCGACGTAACCGGAGGGAATTGAGCGCTCAGTTTTGGCGAAGTTCGCTCAGTCGTCATTCCGGGGCGCCGCACAGCGGCGAACCCGGAATCCATATTCCAGAGGCCGGTGTTCATGGATTCCGGGTTCGCGGACTTTGTCCGCGCCCCGGAATGACGGCTGAGTTAGCGCCTTCGGGGGTATGACGAGAACGGCAGATGGCTTAACGACGGCAAACCGGAGGGAACTGAGAGATGGCGAATTTCGTATTGGTGCACGGCTCCTATCAGGGCGGCTGGATCTGGCAGAAGGTGGCAGACCGGCTGCGCGCGGCCGGGCACCGGGTCTATCACCCGAGCCTCGACGGCTGCGGCGAGCGCAAGGTCAGCGTGCGCCCGGGCATCACCACCGAGAGCCATGCCGACGAGATCGCACAGCTCCTCTTCTACGAGGACCTCAAGGATGTCGTCATGGTGGGCACCAGCTCGGGCGGCATGGTCGTATGCCGGGCCGCCGAATTGATGCGCGACCGGGTCGGCCGCATCGCGCTCGTCGATGCATTGGCGCTGTTCAACGGCGAGAAGATCGGCGACATCGTCACCCGCTCGACCTCGGTGGCGATCCCCGGCGGGCTGACCCGCGGCCCCTCTCCCGAGAACGCCTTCCCCGACGTCGGCCCGGACACCCGCCCCTGGGCGGTCGAGCGCTACACGCCGCACCCGATCGGCATCTACGACCACCCGGTCAAGCTCAACTCGTTCTGGTCGACGCCGTGGAAGGCCAGCGTCATCTGGTGCCGCCGAGCCCAGAACCCGGGCGAGGCGCATCAGCGCCGCGCCGCCGAGCGGCTCAAGGCAACATGGGCCGAGCTCGATACCGGGCATTACCCGATGCTGAGCATGCCCGAGGAATTGACCAAATTGCTGGCCGCCGGGTAGCGTCTGGAGGGCATCATGGCCGAAGGCATCGCGTTCCTCGGAGCGACCCGGCTCCTGGAGCTGTATCGTGCCAAAGAGCTGTCGCCGGTCGCGGTGATGAGCGAGACCCTGCGCCGGCTCGAACGTCATGAGGGCGCGCTCAACGCGTTTGTCCTCTACGACCCGGAGAGCGCGCTGGCGGTGGCGCGCGCCTCCGAGGCGCGCTGGCAGCGGGGCGCGCCGCAGGGCCTCCTCGACGGCATCCCGATCGCGCTTAAGGACACGCTGCTGACCCGCGGCTGGCCGCGCCTGCTCGGCTCGCGCACGATCGACCCGAACCAGGCGTGGTCCGAGGATTCCCCGGTCACCGCGCGGCTCCGCGAAGCCGGGGCGCTGTATTTCGGCAAGACGACGACCCCGGAATTCGGCTGGAAGGCGGTCACCGACTCGCCGCTCTCGGGCATTACCCGCAACCCGTGGAACCTGGAGCGCAGCCCCGGCGGCAGCAGCGGCGGCAGCGCCGCGGCATTATTGGCCGGCATCTGTCCGCTCGCGGTCGGCACCGATGCCGGCGGGTCGATCCGCATTCCTGCCGCGTTCTGCGGGATCTTCGGGTTGAAGCCAACATTTGGCCGGGTCGCGGTCTATCCGCCCTCGGCGTTCGGCGATGTCGCCCATGTCGGGCCGATGGCGCGCCATGTCGCCGATGCCGCGCTGATGCTCGACGCGATGAAGGGGCCGGATTCGCGCGACTGGTACAGCCTGCCCGATGACGGCATCGCCTATCGCGAGGGGGTCCGCGGGGGCTCGCTGAAAGGCCGGCGCATCGCGCTGTCGCCGACCCTCGGCTATGCCGAGCCGGCGCCTTCGGTGCGCGCGGCGGTCGAGCGCGCCGCCAAGGTCTTTGCCGGGCTGGGCGCCGTCGTCGAAATGGCCGACCCGTTCGCCCAATCGCCGATGCCGATCTTCGAGACCCTGGCGCTCGCCGGGTTCTGGGCATTGCTGCGGGCGCAAAAGCCCGACGCGGTGGCGCTGATGGATCCGGGTCTGGTCGCGGCGTGCCGGCGCGGCGAAGCGGTGGCCCAGGAGCAATATGTCGAGGCGATCGGCAGGCGCGTCGCGCTCGGTGCCGCGCTGCGGCAGTTTTTCGACCGCTACGATCTGCTGCTGTCGCCGACCATGCCGATCCCGGCCGCCTATGCCGACCCGCGCGACGACGACAAGCCGAACCCGAACAATTTCCTCGAATGGATGCCCTATACCTATCCCTTCAACCTGACCAAGAACCCGAGCGCCTCGATCCCGTGCGGCGTTGCCGACGGGCTGCCGTTGGGCTTGATGGTGACCGGCCCGCTCTACGACGATCTCGCCGTGTTGCAGGCGTGTCATGCCTATGAAGAGGCCGCCGGCGGCGCGTGGCCAAGCCCGGCGCTGAATGCCGCACTCGCGAAGGCCGAGGGCTCGGCCGATGCGGCGGTCAAGGGCAAGATCCGGGCGCCGCTCGCTTTGTCATAAAGCCGCGCTATGATGCGGCATTGAAGCAGCAACACGGGAAGGGCGAAAGGATGGAGCTCTACACCGCCGGCACCGGCAACGGGCAGCGCGCCGCGATCGCGGTCAATGAATGCGGCGTCTCCTGCAAGATCCATGTTCTCAACCTCGGCCAGGGCGACCAGAAAAAGCCCGACTATATGAAGCTCAACCCGACCGGGCGCATCCCGACGCTGATCGATCCCGACGGGCCGGGCGGCAAGCCGTTCACCGTGACCCAATCCTGGGCGATCCTGATGTATCTGTGCGAAAAGACCGGCAAGTTCCTGCCGAGCGATCCCGCCGCGCGGGTGCGCATGTTCCAGTGGATGGCCGAGGGTGCGGCCGATTACGCCTCGGTCAACCAGACCATCTTCTTCCTCGGCGCGCGCATGCCGGAAAAGGTGCCGGACTCGGCGGTCAAGTTCTACGAGGACCGGTTCGTCAATCTGTGGCGCTTCGCCGACGAGCAACTCGCCAAGACGCCCTACCTGACCGGCAACGAGATCACCGCCGCCGATCTGGCGGTCTATCCGATCTACGCCGGGCGCAAGGCGCTCCCCGACAATGCCGGGCTCAAGCACCTGCAGGCCTGGGGCGAACGCGTCGGCGCGCGGCCCGGCGTGCAGAAGGGCATGAAGCTCGAAATCTGACGGGTCGGGCCAGCCATTTTACCGGCGACGATCAATCCGCCGCCGGTTCGAGCGCGGGTGCGGCGGCCACCGGATCGAGTGCCGCCGCGATGACATCCTCGACCTTCTCCGCCCAGACGAAGCGCAGCGCGTCGCGCGCCGCCTCGGGGATTTCCTCGTAGTCCCTCCGGTTGCGTGCCGGCAGGATGACCGTGCCGAGCCCGGCGCGGGCGGCGGCCACGATTTTTTCCTTGATGCCGCCGACCGGCAGGACGAGGCCGCGCAGGCTGATCTCGCCGGTCATTGCGGTGTCGCTTTTGACGGTGCGGTTGGTCAACAGCGAGACGAGCGCGGTGAACATCGCCACGCCGGCGCTCGGGCCGTCCTTGGGGATCGCACCGGCCGGAATGTGGATGTGAATATCGCTGCTGTCGAACAGCTTGCCGTCGATGTCGAGGCTCGCCGCTTTGCTCTTGACCAGCGACAGCGCGGCCTGCGCGCTTTCCCGCATCACCTCGCCAAGCTGCCCGGTCAGGATGAAACCGCCCTTGCCAGGGATGCGCGTTGCTTCGATGAACAGGATATCGCCGCCAACCGGGGTCCAGGCGAGGCCGGTCGCGACGCCCGGGATGCTGGTGCGCATCGCAACCTCGCTTTCGAACCGGCGGGGCCCGAGGATTTCGTGCAAATCCTCCTCGGTGACGCGGACCTTGGTCGCGCTGCCCTCGGCGATCTTCATCGCGACGCTGCGCAGCGCCGTGCCGATCTCGCGCTCGAGGTTGCGCACCCCGGCTTCGCGCGTGTAGTCGCGGATGATCGCATGGATCGCATCGTCGCCGATCTCGGCCTGGTCGGCGGTAAGCCCGTTGGCGGCAAGCTGACGGGCGACGAGATAGCGGCGCGCGATCTCGAACTTCTCGTCCTCGGTATAGCCGGGCAGATCGATGACCTCCATGCGGTCCCTGAGCGGGCCGGGGATGCTGTCGAGCACGTTCGCGGTGGTGATGAACATGACCCGCGACAAATCGAACTCCACCCCGAGGTAGTTGTCGCGAAAGGTCGAGTTCTGCTCGGGATCGAGCACTTCGAGCAGCGCCGAGTTGGGGTCGCCCTGAAAGCCGCGGCCGAGCTTGTCGATCTCGTCGAGCATCATCACGCATTGGCGGCTGCCGGCGCGGCGGATGCCTTGCAGGATGTTGCCCGGCAATGCCCCGATATACGTGCGGCGATGGCCGCGGATCTCGGCCTCGTCATGCACCCCGCCGAGGCTGACCCGGACGAATTTGCGGCCCGTCGCGCGGGCGATGCTCTGACCGAGCGAGGTCTTGCCGACGCCGGGCGGCCCGACAAAGCACAGGATCGGGCTGCGGCCGGTCGGGTTGAGCTTGTGGATCGCAAGATATTCGAGGATGCGGCGCTTGACCTTGCGCAGACCGTAATGGTCTGCGTCGAGGACGCGGCGCGCTTCGGCGATATCGATCGGCGGCTCGTCTTCGATCGACCAGGGCAGCTCGATCAGCCATTCGAGATAGGTGCGCGCCATCGAATACTCGCCGGCCGCCTCCGGCATGCGTTCGAGCCGCGACACCTCCCTCTTGGCATGCGTCTCGACCTCGGGAGGCATCTTGGCCGCGTCGATCTTGCGGCGCAGATCGGCGATCTCCTGGCTCTTCGCGTCATCGCCCTCGCCCAGCTCCTGCTGGATCGTCTTCAGCTGCTCGCGCAGCAGGAACTCGCGCTGGCGATCGTCGATGGTTTCCTTGGTGCGGTCGCTGATCTGGCGCGACAGCCGCAGCACTTCGAGCCGGTACGCCAACAGCTCGGATACGCGCTCCAGCCGGCGCTCGATCGAGAAGGTTTCGAGGATCTCCTGCTTCTCCGCCGGGGCGATATCCATGAAGCTGGCGATCAGATCGGCAAGCATCGGGGCCGCGGTCATGCTCTGCACGGCGTTGACCAGCTCGCCCGGGGTCTGCGGCAGCAATTGCAGGACTTCGAGGGCCTGGTTGCGCAGATTGAGCAGCCGGGCGTCGATTTCCTTGTTCTGTCCCTCCGGCTCGGCAACCCGCTCGACGCGGGCCAGGAAAAACGGATAGCCCTCGATAAATTCCAGGATGCGGAAGCGGCTTTCGCCCTGGCAGATCAGGTGGTGGCTGCCGTCCGGGCTCGTCACATAGCGCAGCAGGTTTGCCTGGGTGCCAACCCGATGCAGGTCGACCGGCAGCGGGTCGTCCATCGCCGCTTCACGCTGCAGCACCAGCCCGACCGGGCGGTTGAGGCGGATCGCGGTCTGCGCCGCGACGATCGAGCGCTGGCGGCCGAGGGTGATCGGCAGGACCGTGCCGGGAAACAGCACGAGGTTGCGGGTGGTAATCAGGATCAGCGCGTCTTCCGGGATCGCGGCGACCGTTTCCAGCCCTGTCGGTCCGGGTCCGGGTCCGGGTCCCGGTCCGGCGGCGGCGGCCGGCGTGCCGGCGTCGGCCATGTGCGTCCGGAGCTTTTCCGGGTCCATCACCGCACTCCCTTCTCTAGGCGCAGCATCAGGCAGCCATTGGCGAGATGCCGGGCGGAAATCTCGAACGGCACCGGCGGCAACTCGATCCGGCGCTCGAAACGGCCGTACGGGATCTCCATGCGCAGGATCCGCGCCTGCTGCAATTCGCGCGGCAGCGGGCGCTCGCCCCTGACGACCAGCGTGCCGGCGGTCAGGGTGACTTTGACGCGTTCGAGTTCGACTCCGGGCAAGGCGATGAGGATGGTCAGCGCGTCGTCAGTCTCGAAGACGTCGATCGGCGCTTCCCAGTGGGGCGTCGCGTGGTGAAAGAACTGCCGGCGCAAGCGCTCGGTGCGTTCCATCGCCTTGCAGGCCTCGGCCCACATCAATGCATCGAGCTGGCGTTTCGGCATGACCCACTCCGCGCCGTCAACCGCCGGCGATCCGGCAATCGCCTATATGATGATCAAAATGCCGGACGGAAGATGTCGCCGCATCATCGAATGCGCTCAACAGCGCGATCCCGAACAAGAGCGCACAGGCCTCCACGGTCGGGACGGAATTTCCCTCCGAGCAGGGAGTTTTTGGCAAACCAGCAGGGAGTTTTTGGCAAACCAGCAGGGAGTTTTTCGCAAACCAGCAGGGAGTTTTTGGCAAACCAGCAGGGAGTTTTTCGCAAATCAGCAGGGAATGCTCGCTTGCCGATGACTGGCTCGGTCGATTCGCCGCTCGGGGGCTTCCCGTCGCGTCCTGAAATAGGTTCGAGCCGGGCCATTTGCAAGTACGAACCATGAACGCATAGCGGGTAATGACTCGGTTTGCGCGGGAGCGCTGCCGTGCGTCCTTCGAGACGCCGCCATCGGCGGCTCCTCAGCCGGGAGGCCGGCGGGGCGGCTTGCCTATAGGCGCATCGGCAGAAACCGGCTATTTGCCTCTGCGCGGCAAAAATAAGTCGAGAGGCGGCGGTGGCGTTTATCAGCGATAGGACGGTGGCGCTTGTCGAGGGGATTGCGGCCGAGGCGGAACGGGTCGAGACGCCGTGCGGCGACGGCGCGATGGTGTGGCGCTGCTGGGGCGGCGGCCCGCCGCTCGTGCTGCTGCATGGCGGCTATGGCTCATGGACGCACTGGGTGCGCAACGTGCTGCCGCTGTCGCGGCAATTCACCGTCATCGCCCCGGATCTTCCCGGCCTCGGCGAATCGGCGACCCCGCCCGAGCCGCAGACCGCCGAAGGGCTCGCCGCGATCATCGTTGCCGGCCTCGACATCGTGCTGTCGCGCCGGCGGATCGCGAATCGGGCGGCGCTGCACCTCGCCGGGTTTTCCTTCGGCGGGGTGATCGGCGGCAGCGTTGCCGTCCAGCTCGGCGATCGGCTGGCGGGCTTCACGGTGGTCGGCTCGAACGGGCTCGGGCTTGAGCGCTCGCCGACGCCGCTGCGGCGGGTCGCGCCGGGCGCTGATGAAGCCGAGGAATTCGCCACCCACCGCTACAATCTCAGCCAGCTGATGATCGCCGATCCGGACGAGATCGACGAACTGGCGCTCTACCTGCAGAAGACCAACCATGCCCGCGCGCGCATGCGCAGCCGGCGGTTTTCGCGCTCCGGAGCGCTGGTCGAGGCATTGCCGCGCATCGCCGCGCGGCTCGACGGGATCTGGGGCGAACGCGACGCGACCGCCTACCCCCACCTCGATGATCGCGCGCGCATCCTGCGCAGTTTTCAGCCGAATGCGCGCTTTGCCGTGGTGCCCGGGGCCGGACACTGGGTCCCGTACGAGGCGGCCGACCGGTTCAACGCGCTCATCGCCGAATTCGCCGCTGGGTGAATCACTGCGCGATGCCGTCGTAGAGATCGCGCCAATCTGGGTTGTCCCGCTCGATCAGGCTGATCTTCCAATCGCGCCGCCATTTTTTCAGCTCTTTTTCTCGCGTGATGGCCGACATCGGGTCGTCATAGCACTCGAACCAGACGAGCCAATCGACCCCGTATTTCGAAGTGAAGCCCGGCACGGCCTTGGTCTTGTGCTCATATACCCGCCGAACCAGATCGCTCGTCACGCCGACATACAGGGTCCCATATTTTCCGCTCGCTAGGAGATAGACGTAATAGTTCACGTGCGTCTCCCTCTCGGGTCATTCCGGGTTCGCGGGCTGTCGCCCGCGCCCCGGAATGACCCGTGGGGCAGCCTCACCCGTGCGCGAGCGGCACGAGCAGCAGGTAGCCGTTGAGGGTCAGGAGGACGCCGGACACGGCGAGCACGCCACTGACGCCGAGGAGCCAGGGCGAGGCCGCCACGATCGCGACCGAGCCGAGCACGATCGCGATCTGGAGCAATGCTTCGGCGTATTCGAAATTCGGAGTCTGCGCCTCCGCGCGGTCGCGCTCGGCTTCCCACGCTTTTGCTTTCGCCATCAGCTCCTTCTTGCCCTCCCCGGTCGCCGGGTCGCTTTCATACTGCGCCGCTCTGTCGCGGTAGCGTTTGACCAGCTGATCGATCTTGGCGATGCGATCGGGCGCCAGCCCGGGCGCGCCGGCAGCCAGCAATTCGAGCTGCTCGGCAGCAAGTCGGTAATCAACCTGGCGGTTATATTTCGACTGGTAGAAGCCGTAAGTGTCCGACGCCTGGATGTTCGCGTTCAGCATTTCCTTTGTCGCATCGGCCCCGCCAAGCGAGGCGATTGCCAGCAGCATCGCGGCGACACCGACATAGATCGCGGTGATCCGGCGAAACCAGTCGTGCGCCTCAACAGCCTCGGCATGGGCCTCGGCATTCTCATGGATCTGCTCGGCAATCTCATGTGCCTCCATGTCCCTACCTCTGCATTGCGGCCCGGCAGCGAACCGGACGGCGCCGACGGGAATTCGCTCGACCGCGATCGGCGAACACTTTAACATGGCGGCGAGGCCAGAAATAATCGCCAATGCATATCAATCAGCTCATTGCGCATAACGGCACCTGGTTTTACGTCATCGCGTTTGTCTGGACCTTTCTCGAAGGCGAGACCGTGGTCCTGTTCGCCGGGTTCGCCGCGGCCCAGGGTCTGGTCGATCCCTGGGTGCTGCTGATCGCGGCATGGCTCGGCAGCTTTTCCGGCGATCAGTGCTATTTCTGGCTCGGCCGCCACTTTGGCGTGCAGTTGCTCGATCGTTTTCCGCGCTGGCGCCACGGCGTCGATGCACCGCTGCATTGGCTCGAACGCTACGATGCCGGCTTCATCCTGTCGTTCCGCTTCATCTATGGCGTGCGCAATTTCTCATCCTTTGCCTTGGGGCTGAGTGCGGTAAGCTGGCGGCGGTTTCTTGCGTTCAACTTCATTGCCGCCGGACTGTGGGCAGCGAGCTTTACCGCAGTCGGCTATTTCCTTGGTGATGCCTTCCACGCCGTGTTCGGCGATCTCGTGCGATCGTTCCACCTGGTGATGCTCGGCGTCTTCGTCGCCATCGCCACCGCCATGTGGCTCCTGCATCGGCTGCAGAGGCGCCGCCCGCTCAGGGTTCCGCCGGGCGCTGACGTGGTGCTGCCGCCGTCGTCCTGACCGCGTCACGCGAGAATCGCGATTTCGCTCCCTACCCCAAGCCCGAAGGTTCGATCCGCGCGCCCGGCATTGACCGCGATCTCGACCAGCCCATTCGAATTGACGTACCAGAATGCCTCGCCGCTCGGCATCGCCGAGAAGGTCTGCGCATGAGCGATGCTGCATCCCCCGGCCGCGAGGCGCGCGGTCGCCGGCAGGCAGGCGCCGCGCAGCCCGGTCAGCGCATTGCCGTAATGATCGATATAGACGATCTCGGCCAGATCGTCGGGCCAGGCGGGGAAGGTTGCGGCCGCGGCCGGGCTCGCCATCGCCGATGGCGGCTCGCCCAGCGCCAGCCGGCCCGCTATCGGCGCGAACAGATCGCGGCCGTGAAAGCTCGCCGACAGCGCCGGCGGCCGCCAGGTGATCCGCCAAGAGCGCGGGTTCGCGGCGCGGCGCAGCACGAGTTCGAACAGCCCGTTGTCCGGCCCGACATAGAGGCGGTCCGCCGCCTCGGCGATCAACCCGCGCCGCGCGCTGCCGACCCCGGGGTCGATGACGCAAAGCAGCACCGTTCCCGCCGCAAACCATGTCGCATAGGCAGCCAGCAGATACGCTGCAGGCTTGGGTTGCCCGGCCGGCGCGTCGGCAAAGAGCTGGATCACCGGCACACCCGGCGCGGTCCCTTGCAGGGCCGCGTTGACCTGGCCGGTATAGGGGCCGGCGAGGCCGAAATCGGTGAACAGCACGATCATCGCGCGACTATGCCGCCGCCGTCCGCGCTGCGGCAAGGATAGCGGAGTCCTTCGATCGAATTAGAGGATTGGCACAGCGAACCGCAGCCTCTGCCAAGGTGGCGAGGGCACTATGGGCGTGCTGCTCACCGCGCCAAACCGCCCGATGCGATCGACAGCAAGCGTTCTCTTGCTGCACGATCGGCAGCTGAAGGTTGGATCGGCACGTCGCTGCCAACCCGATCTTGCAAATATTGCCGGCTTGCGTATCGTCACGGCCGTTGGGGAGTTTGAGCTTGGGGGAGATCATGAAGAAAATTGCCTTGATCGCGGCGCTGCTCGCGACTTCGGCGGCGCAGCCGGGCTGGGCGGCACACAAAGCGGCGAGCAATTGCTTATCGCCGAGCGCGATCGAAGCCGAGGCGGCGATCCGTTTCATGACCGATGTCATGGTCGTCAGCCTCGGTTTGCCGGGATACGATTTACGCCGAGTTCCGACTGCGCAACCAGAGCGCGATCATGGGCTATCAAAAGGCGCTGATCGCGCGTTTCCATGGCGCCGCGGCGTTCGACCACTGGAATACCTCGCTCGCCAACCAGGCGGCGCAGAAAGAAGCGGGTATGCTCGCCGCACAGCTGTGCCAGCAATCGGCGGCGCTGGAGAAGCAGGCGGCCGCCCTCGACACGAAGGGTTTCCGGGCCTATGCGGCGGCGCAGGCGGCGGCCTACACGGGACCCGCCAAATGCCGGAGATAGGACGCTGAGTACGATGCGAGTCGGGCAGAAGTGATGTCCTGCTGCGCGTAAACTGCGCTAGAGTGAGGCCAACACGCAACCGGAGGAGCGCGATGGCCCGGATTGTCCTTGGGATGGGAACCTCGCACACGCCGATGCTGAATGCGCCGCCGACCGACTGGCCGCGCTTCATCGAGCGCGACGCCAAGCGCACCAACCTGCTCGATACCGAAGGGCGGCTGACCACCTATGACGAGCAGTTGCAGCGTGCGCCGGCCGGCATCACCGCTGAAATCGCGCCCGAGCGCATGGCGGCGCGATACGCCGTGGTGCAGGGCGCCATCGCGCGGCTCGGCGATTTTCTGCGCGAGGCTGATCTCGACGCGCTGATCGTCTGCGGCGACGACCAGGAGGAACTTTATCAACACGACAACATGCCGGGCATCCTGGTCTATTACGGCGAGACGATCCGCAACGTCCCGCTGGCGCCGATGACGGAGCCCAATTGGGGCTGGCGGGCGAGCGCCCGCTGGCACGAGGAGAAGGTGCCGCGCGACTACCCGGTCGATGCCCGGCTGGCGCATCACCTGATCGACGAGCTGATCGACCGCGAATTCGACATTTCCGCCTCGAACCGCATCGAGGAGGGCATGGGCGAGGGGCACGCGATCGGCTTTGTCCACCGGCGGGTCATGCAGGAGGTCGTGCCGATCGTGCCGGTCTGCATCAACACCTACTATCCGCCGAACCAGCCGACGCCGCGGCGCTGCTATCGGCTGGGGCAGGCGATCCGCGCCGCCGTCGAAACCTACCCGGCGGATATCAGGATCGGCATCGTCGCCTCCGGCGGGCTGTCGCATTTCGTCGTCGACGAGGCGCTCGACCGCGGCTTTCTCGACATGCTGCGCCGCAAGGACGCGGCGGCGATCGAAGCGCTGCCGCGCGAAAAACTCAACTCGGGCAGTTCGGAGATCCGCAACTGGATCTGCGTCGCCGGCGCGGTCGAGCACCTCTCGCTCGAATGGTCGCTCTACGAGCCGGGCTACCGCACGCCGGCCGGCACCGGCACCGGGCTCGGCTTTGCGTTCTGGTCGTGAAGGAATAACCGCGATGCGCAAGAAGGACAGCGAGGATCTCGTCCGCGTCGGGCCGGGCACGGTGATGGGCGGGCTGATGCGCGAATACTGGCTGCCGGCGGCGATGTCGTCGGAGCTGAAAGCGGACGGCGCACCGATGCGCCTCATGCTCTTGGGCGAGCAGCTGATCGCGTTCCGCGACAGCGCGGGGCGGGTCGGGGTGATGGACCACCGCTGCCCGCACCGCTGCGCCTCGCTGTTCCTCGGGCGCAACGAGGAAAATGGCATCCGCTGCGTCTATCACGGCTGGAAATACGACACCGAGGGCAATTGCGTCGATACCCCGAACCTCGCCGGGCAGCCCGGTTTCAAGAACCGGATCAAGGCCAAGGCCTACCAGACCGTCGAGCGCAACGGCCTCGTCTGGGTCTATATGGGCGCCCGCAAGGAGGCCCCGCCGCTGCCCGAGATCGAGGCGACGCTGTTGCCCGAGGCCGAGATGCAGATCTCGTTCGTGCAGCGCGAATGCAACTGGCTGCAGGCATTGGAAGGCGACATCGACACCTCGCATTTTGGCTTCCTGCACGCCGGCGGCGTCGATCCCGACGACGTGCCGGAGGACAGCCTGTTCCGCTATACGGTCGCCAACCGCGCCCCCGACTACCATGTCGCCGATACCAAAAGCGGCACGATGTACGCCGCCTATCGCGGGGCGGAGCCGGGCCGCACCTACTGGCGCTTTGCCAATTTCATGCTGCCGTTCTGGACCCAGACGCCGCAGGGCAAGTTCACCGAGCACCTGCACAACCGCGCCTGGGTCCCGATGGACGACACCCACACGATGTTCGTCAGCCTGATGTGGCGGCAGCACCCGGCCTCGATCGGCCCGAACAAGCGCGGCCAGATGATGCCGGGCTTCAAGCGCGTCTTCGATTATCTGCCCAACACGTCGGACTGGTACGGCCGCTGGCGGCTCAACCGCCGGCCCGGGAACGACTGGCTGATCGACCGCGAGGCGCAGGCGACGGGCGGCAACTACACCGGCATCGACGGCATCCACGCGCAGGACCAGGCGGTGACCGAGAGCATGGGGCCGATCACCGACCATTTGTTCGAGCATATGGCGCCGAGCGACCGGATGATCATGGCGACAAGGCGCCGGCTCTTGAAGGCGGCACGCGCCTTGGCAAAGGACGGCACGGTGCCGCCCGGCGTCGACGATCCGGACATCAACTACGCGGTGCGCAGCGGCGATTTCGTCACCGACGCAAAGCTCGGCTGGCGCGAGGCTTACGAGCGCCAGATGCGCGCCGCCGTGCGGCCAATGCAGCAGGCGGCGGAGTAAATTCCTCAGTTCGCACGGAGGCACGGAGAAGACAAAAACGTTTCTCTTTGCCTCACCGCCCCTGTGTTGAGCCAATAAAATCGAGGAACGCGGCGAGGAAGGCGTCCTTCTGTTCGTCGAATGGGGCGTGCCCGGCGTTCGGCAGCACGACGAGGCGCGAACCGGGGATCAGCGCCCGGTAGGCATCGCCGAATTTGGGCGGCACGAGACCGTCCTCGGCGCCCCACAAGAGCAGGGTCGGCACGTCGATGCGGTGCAGCCATTTCGGCAGACCCGGATTGTGGAAGCGCGGCCGGTAGGCGAGGCGCATGACGGTCGCGCGGTTTTTCGCGACGACATTCATGTCGGCATGGGCGAGGTCGGCGAGGCGGCGCGAGGCCCGTTCGGGATCGGCGTAAAACCGTCGCAGATTCTCCTCGACCGGCATGCGGAAGATGTCGGGGATCGGCTCGCCATCGGCGGTAATGCCGACCGCGCCGACGAGGGTCAGGCTGGCGAGACGCGCGGTGTTGCGCACCGCCATCTCGGCCGCGACCCAGCCGCCGAGCGAAGTTCCCATCAGATGGACGTGGTCGAGGCCGAGCGTCGCGAGCAAGTCGAGATAGAAAAAAGCGAGATCGCCCACCTCGTCGAGCCAGGGCGGGTCGTCGGAGAGGCCGAAGCCGGGATGTTCGGGAGCGAAGACTTCGAACCGTGTCGCCAGCTCGTCGAGAAACGGCATCCAGCCGGTATGCCCGCCGGCGCCGTGCAGGAATACCAGCGGCGTCCCCGAACCGCCGCGGAACAGCCGGATCCTCGCGCCGGCGACCGTCACAATGTCCAGGCTGTGCGGCATCCGTGGCTCCTTCTGCGCCCGGAGGCACCCTCTCCCGCAGTGCGGGAGAGGGTGATTATCATCCCCCGCTCGCGATCGCGTCGGCGCCCTCGATGCGTTGCGCCAGCGCGGCCGCGAGGAAGCGGTCGATGTCGCCGTCGAGCACCGCCGCCGGGTTGCCGGTCTCGACCCCGGTGCGCAGATCCTTCACCATCTGGTAGGGCTGCAGCACGTAGGAGCGGATCTGGTGGCCCCAGCCGATATCGGTCTTGGTGGCGTTCATCGCTTCGGTCGCCGCCTCGCGCTTCTGCAATTCCGCTTCGTAGAGCCGGGCGCGCAGCATCGCAAAGGCATGCGCCCGGTTCTGGTGCTGCGAGCGCTCGCTCTGACATTGCACGACGATGCCGCTCGGCTGATGGGTGATGCGGATCGCGCTGTCGGTCTTGTTGACATGCTGGCCGCCGGCGCCCGAGGCGCGGTAGGTGTCGATGCGCAGATCCTTGTCGTTGATCTCGATCTCGATCTTCTCGTCGATCACCGGATAGACCCAGGCCGAGGCGAAGCTGGTGTGGCGCCGCGCGGCGGAGTCGAAGGGCGAGATCCGCACCAGCCGGTGCACGCCGCTCTCCGTCTTCAGCCAGCCATAGGCGTCTGGGCCGCTGACCTTGACCGTCGCCGATTTGATCCCGGCGCCTTCGCCGGCGCTTTCTTCGAGCCATTCCACCTTGTAGTCGTGCGCGGTGGCCCAGCGCACATACATGCGCAGCAGCATCTCGGCCCAATCCTGGGCTTCGGTGCCGCCGGCGCCGGCATGGACTTCGAGATAGCAGTCATTGGCGTCGGCTTCGCCCGACAACAGGCTCTCGACCTCGCGGCGCTGCGCTTCGTCGCGCAATGCCCCGAGACTGGCCTCGGCTTCGGCGACGATCGTGGCATCGCCCTCGGCATCGCCCAGCCCGATCAGCTCGACCGCCTCGTCAACCTCGCGCTCGATCCGGCGATAGCTCTCGATCGCCCGCTCCAGCCGGGTGCGCTCGCGCAACACCAGCCTGCGCCGCCGCCGGATCGTCCCACAGCCTGGGGTCTTCCGCCTTGGCGTTCAGCTCGGCGAGGCGCCGGTTGGCAATATCCCAGTCAAAGATGCCTCCTCAGCAGCGCCAACGACTTGCCGATGTCGTCAACGACCGCCTGTATCTCAGCGCGCATCCGCCTCTTTCCTCTCGCTCCGCCGCCCCTACGCTTCCAGCCATAAATCGATCATCGGCGCTCGGTTCTTTCGATTCCGAAATAATAACCAATGACGAGCGTAACAATGGGGATGACTGCGATCTTCATTAGCTCGGTAAAGCTGTCAAATACCGGTTCATCGAAATGGATTCCACGGTAGAGCAGGAAGCCGATGGTAGCGGCGATCACACCTGAATAAACTACAAAAACAATGAGCACAATGTTAGAACGGTCTTGCCCTACCCTGCGGCTATTTTCGGCTTGTATCGTTCGACCCAATGTCAATTCGGCGGCGGCAGCGCGTCCGATCACCTGCTCGATTTTGTCACTTTCGATTTCGCTGGCTTCAGCGCGTCGGATCTCCCGCTCGACTTTGTCAAATTCGCTTTCCGACAATTGAGGCTCTTACTTGGAATTTTAAAGGAAACCTGTTGAGATCGCTGTGGATGCGGTCGTTGACGTTGCATTAGCGTTTTCAGCTAGGTCGCGGGCCATCTCAAGCCATTTAATCCGCGCCGCATTCAGCTCTTCGCGATTTTCCGGATTTGCGCTCAATATCTCGTCGATGCGCCTGGCCTCGTCGAGCGCCTTTTGCGCCAACTCCCGCTGACGCTTAACATCCTGAAGCAGGAACCCGAAATTTGCCGCCCGCATGGTCACACGCCTCCGAAACTTTATATAGCCCGCCAAATCGGTATCTACAACTCGCTTCGCCAGCGGCCTAGCACTCGCCGGGCTCCCGTCGCGACACGGCCACCAACCTAATAGAGCCCGCCGGTTCCGCCCGCCGGCGCCTCGCGGACCGGCGCCCCCGCGGCGCCGTCCCCGGCGATCTCCTCGCCCGGCACGGCGCTCAGGCCGCGGTCGCGGTCCTGGCCGGGCGCGGTGCCGGGCCGATAGGCTTCCCAGATCGCCACACCGCCGGGGCCGGCGGGCAGACCGGTGGCGGCGCTTACCCGGTACATCTGCAGGCCGGGCGGAGTGCGGAACTCGGTCGGCGGCGAGTCCTTCAGGGCGGCGATCATGAAATCGCGGAAAATCGGCGCAGCGACCACGGCAGCCTGCTCGCCCTCGCCAAGGCTGACCGGATCGTCGTATCCGACGAACACGCCGGCCGCCAGATTGGGGGTGAACCCAACAAACCACGCGTCCTGCCAGTCGCTCGTCGTGCCGGTCTTGCCGGCAATCGGCTTGCCGACCGCCTTGACCGCGACGCCGGTGCCGCGTTGGACGACGCCCTCCATCATCTCGATCACCTGAAATGCGGCGACCGGATCGGCGATCTGCTCGCGATTGTCCGGGATCGTCGGCACCGGCTGATGGGTCCATTCGACGTTGGTGCACCCCTCACAGACCCGCTGGTCGGCGCGAAAGATGGTCTTGCCGTTGCGGTCCTGCACGCGGTCGATCAGCGTCGGGGTGATGCGCTTGCCGTCCTCGTCGAGCATTGCATAGGCCGCGGTCAGCCGCAGCGGCGTCGTGTCGCCGGCGCCGAGGGCCATCGAGTACATCCGCGGCATGTGGTCCATGATGCCGAATTTCTCAACCGTTTGGCCGATCGCTTCCATGCCGATTGCCGCAGCGACATGCGCGGTTGCCGCGTTGCGCGAATGTTCGAGCGCCACCCTGAGGGGAATTGGTCCCATGAAATTGTGTTCGTAGTTGGTCGGGGTCCAGGGCGGCAGACCCGGCCCCTGGCTGAGCGAGATCGGGTCGTCATCCACCAGGGTCGACGGCGTGAAGCCGTTTTCGAGCGCGGTCAGATAGACGAACGGCTTGATCGCCGAGCCCGGCTGCCTTTCGGCCTGCGTCGCGCGATTGAACTGGCTCAGCTCGAAGCTGAAGCCGCCGCTCATCGCCAGCACGCGTCCGGTATGGGGGTCGATCACCACCAGGGCGCCGGATACCTCGGGGATCTGACACAAATTGTAGAGCGGTGCCGTTTTCGCCCCGGCCTTACCCGCCTCCTGCGGCAACGGCTCAACCAGCACGAGATCGCCCGGCTTGGCGATTTCGGCCGCGCTGCGCGGAAACGGACCGAGGGTGCTGCCATTGCGCAGCGGCCGCGCCCAGCGCATCTGGGCGAACGGGATAAGCCCGGTCTCGCCGTCCTTGAGCCCGATCGCGACCCGATCGCGGTCGTCGCGCAACACCACCGCAAGTTTCCAGCCAACCGTCGCGGCACCGGCCGGCAGCGGCTGCGCCGCGAGTCGGGCCGGCCAGTTGGGGCCGGGATTGATATGCCCGACCGGGCCGCGCCACCCGCCATGGCCGCGGTCATAGGCAATCAGGCCGCCGCGCAGCGCCTTGTCCGCGGCGGCCTGGATTCGGCCATCGAGGCTGGTGCGTACCGAGAGACCGCCCTCGTAAAGGGCCTTTTCGCCGTAACGGGCGAGCAACTCGCGACGCACGTCCTCGGCAAAATACGGGGCGGTGACGATGTCGGCCTCCTCGCGGTGGCGCAGCATGAGCGGCTCCGATTTGGCCTGGGCGACTTCTGCCTCGGTCGCGTTGCCGTCCTCCGCCATGCGGTCGAGGACCCAGTCTCGGCGTGCCTTTGCCGCCTGCGGGTAGCGCGCCGGGTTGTAGTTGTTCGGCGCCTTCGGCAGGCCGGCGAGAAATGCCGCCTCGCCAAGGCTCAACTCGTCGAGCGGCTTGTCGAAATAGGTCAGCGCCGCGGCGGCAATCCCATAAGCCCCGGCGCCGAGATAGATTTCGTTCAAATAGAGCTCGAGGATGCGGTCTTTCGACAATGCCTCGTCGATGCGGGTGGCAAGAATGATCTCCTTGACCTTGCGGGCGATCGACAACTCGTTCGACAGCAGCATGTTCTTGGCGACCTGCTGCGTGATGGTCGAAGCGCCGACCGGGCGGCGATTGCTGCGCCACCGGCCGATATCGGTCAGCGCGGCACGCACCATCGAAATCGGGTCGACCCCGTGATGGCTGTAGAAATTTTTGTCCTCGGCCGACACAAACGCGTTGATCACCCGCTTCGGGATCGCCGCGATCGGCACGAAGATCCGGCGCTCGGTCGCATATTCGGCGAGCAGGCGCCCGTCGCCGGCCTGCACCCGCGTCATAATCGGCGGCGCGTAATGCGCCAGCTGCTGGTAATCCGGCAGGTCGCGACCAAAATACCAGATCGTCAACCCGGCGAAGACGCCGCCGACGATCGCCAGCAGTACGACGCAGACGAACACGAATCGAACGAGCTTGGTCATCACGCCCAACAGCGCAGGCTCCCATCGCCTTGGCGACGCGCCGGAGCACTGGCCGCCGGCTCGGCGGCGCTCCTTATGCGCCAACGCTATGGCTATTCCAAGACGGTTTTGAGCGGTGCCGGCAAGGCGAGATGAGCCGTACCACACCGCCGCAGCGCGCCTCCCGGTCGCTATTCAGGAAATCATTGTGGCGGCGGCATTTGCGCGGTAGATTGCCCAATGCGAATCCGCCGACCGGGCGCGTCGCCCGGCGGCGCTGCGACGCACACCCGCATTATCGGCAAGTTGCTTGCCGCAGCGCCGGGTCGCAGCGCCGGGCTATGCAGATCGTATGAACCCGAAGCCGAGGGTGTTTGCTGACGCGACGCCGATGACCGAATTCCGCGACGCTATGATCTCAAACGCCCCCGGCTTTCTTCCAAACAGCTTTCTTCTACACAGGACCGCATCGCCGGCCGCCTTTATGGCGGTCGCAACCGCGCGCCTGGGAGTTCTGCCCGAATGGCAAAGCGCATGCTTATCGACGCCGCCCACCCCGAAGAAACACGGGTGGTGGTAACCAGCGGCCATCGTCTCGAAGAATTCGATTTCGAGTCGTCCACCAAAAAACAGGTCAAGGG
The DNA here is from genome assembly GCA_963789255.1 of uncultured Alphaproteobacteria bacterium. GTDB lineage: Bacteria > Pseudomonadota > Alphaproteobacteria > ATCC43930 > CGMCC-115725 > DATARH01. Next base: position 2,377,629 of record CAWBJW010000002.1, read on the forward strand.
TAATATCTATCTGGCGAAGGTGACGCGGGTCGAGCCGTCGCTGCAGGCCGCGTTCGTCGACTACGGCGGCAACCGGCACGGGTTTCTGGCCTTCAGCGAAATCCACCCGGACTACTACCGGATCCCGGTGAGCGATCGCCCGGCTGGCGAGGGCGAGGCGCCGGCCGAAAACGGGTACGCGCCCGAGGATGGCGGCGACGATTCCGGTGTGCCGCTCGCCGCGGCATTGCCCGAGCCGGTACCGCTCCCGCACTCCGCTCCGGCAGAGGACGAAGCCGCGAGCGATGATTCCACCCTCGATGCCTCCGGCACGACCTACGACGACCCCGGGTCATCGATTACCGGCGCCCCCGAATCGCCAGGGCTCGATGCACCGCTCTCGGCAATCGCACCGGCCGCTCAGCAGTTCCGCGGGGAGCCCGATTCGACCGATGACCCGGCAGACAAGTTCGCTTGGACATCGGATGACCCGCGCATCATAGAGCATGGCGATGCTCCGCTTCCTTATGCGGATTTTGCCGTCGCGCCCTCTCCCGACACACCGGGAGAGGGCGGCGACAATTTGGGTTCGGCCGAAACCCTGACCGAGCGGGCGCAGTACTCGGACGCGCTGATGCCGGAGCCGGAGGGGTTTGCGCTGCGCGCGACCGAAGAGTCGCTCCTCGCCGGGGAAGTCGGCGAGCCTGGCGAGAGCCGGCGCTACAGGGCCGACGGCGGCGCCGACACGGAGAGCGTCGAGACGCTGGGCGGCGACGAGGTTGAAGAGGTCGAGGAGGCTGATGCCGAGCGCCGGCGCTCGCATTCGCATCGGCATTACAAGATCCAGGAAGTGATCAAGCGCCGTCAGATCATGCTGGTGCAGGTCGCCAAAGAGGAGCGCGGCAACAAGGGCGCGGCGCTGACCACCTACCTGTCGTTGGCCGGGCGCTATTGCGTGTTGATGCCCAACACCGGCCGCGGCGGCGGCGTCTCGCGCAAGATCACCAGCCTCGCGGACCGCCGCCGGCTCAAGGAGATCCTCGAAGAGCTCGATATTCCGGATGGCATGGGGGTCATCGTCCGCACCGCGGGTGCCGAGCGCTCCAAGGCCGAGATCAAGCGCGATTACGAATATTTGTTGCGGCTGTGGAACGAGATCCGCGATCTGACGCTCAAATCGACGGCGCCGGCACTGATCTATGAAGAAGGCAATCTGATCAAGCGCTCGATCCGCGACCTTTATACAAGAGACATCGACGAGGTGCTGGTCGAGGGCGAGGAAGGCTACCGCACCGCGAAGGCGTTCATGCGCACGCTGATGCCGAGCCATGCCAAGCGGGTACAGCCCTATCGCGATCCGCAGATCGGGCTGTTTCACCGGTTCCAGATTGAGAGCCAGATCGACGCGGTCCATTCGCCGGTCGCCCAGCTGCGCTCGGGCGCCTATATCGTCATCAACCAAACCGAGGCGCTGGTTGCGATCGACGTCAATTCCGGCCGCGCGACCCGCGAGCGCAACATCGAAGAGACGGCGCTGCGCACCAACCTCGAAGCCGCCGAGGAGATCGCGCGCCAGTTGCGATTGCGCGATCTGGCCGGGCTGATCGTCATCGATTTCATCGACATGGAGGAGCATCGCAACCAGATCTCGGTCGAGCGCCGGATGAAAGAGGCGCTGAAGAACGATCGCGCCCGCATCCAGGTCGGCCGTATCAGCCCGTTCGGGCTGCTGGAGATGTCGCGCCAGCGGCTGCGGCCTTCCCTGGCGGAGGCCTCGACCCAGCCTTGTCCGCATTGCGGCGGCACCGGCTTTATCCGTTCGGTCGAGTCGACTGCGCTCTATGTGCTGCGGTCGATCGAGGAGGAAGGCATTCGCCGCCGTTCGGCCGAGATCTGTCTCTATGTCCCGACCAATGTGGCGCTCTACATCCTCAACCAGAAACGCGAGTCGCTGGCCGAGATCGAAGCCCGCTATGGCGTCAAGGTCATGGTGGCGCGCGACGACTCGCTGATCCCGCCGAACTTCCGCCTCGAGCGGCTGCGTCCATACGACGCCGGCGAGGCGCCGCCGCTGCGGGCGATCCAGGCGCCCACCTTTGAGGAGGAACCGGAAGAGGACGAGGACGAGGACGAGGCCGGCGCACTGCCGATCGCGGCGACCGAATCGGTAGCCGATCAGGAGAGCGAGGACGAACGCGGCCGCCGCCGGCGCCGGCGCCGCCGCCGCCGGCCGGACGAGCCACGTGAGGCGCGGGCGGCGGTCGCAGCGCATGAGCCGACAACGACCGCAGAGCCGGCCGAACCGGCGAGTAAGCCGGCGAGCGAGGACGAGGAGAGGGAACGCGAGGCCGAAGCCGAGCGGCGGCGGCGGCGGCGCGGGCGGCGCGGCGGGCGCGCGCGGCCGCGGCGCGAGGCGGCGGCGGCCCTATCCGGTGCGCCGGTCACCGCCGAGACGATTGAGATCGTCCCCTTCGCCGAGGAGGAGCGCATTGACCGTGAGGCCGAGATGATACCGGCGCCGGCGCCCTGGCCGGCCGAAACCGGCATCGAAGCCGCCAGCCTCGCTCCCCTTGCCGGCGAGGGCGACGAACCGGCGCCGCGGCGCGGGGAATACGACGCCTACGAAACCGAGGCTGCACCCGCGCCGACCGGTGAAGCCGAGGAGGGGATCGCGTTTGCCAGCGAAACCGAGCGGGTGCTTGAGGAAGCAGGGGTGGAAGCTCAGCCGCCGCCCGCCCCGCCGGCGCGGCCCGACGAAGCGGCGCACACGGTGATCGAAAAGCCGACAAACCCGCGGCGGGGATGGTGGCAACGGCTGATCCAACCGTGACCCGCGCCCGTTCATGGGCTGTGGCCCTGTGGCTCGGCACGGTCGTCGCGCTGCTGCCGGCGGTCCCGGCGGTCGCCGCCGAGTTCACCCCGGAGCAGCGCCAGGCGATCGAAGCGATCGTCCGCGATTACCTGACGAAAAACCCCGGCGTGATGCTCGACGCGCTGCAGGCGGCCGAGGACAAGATCAAGAGCGACACTCACGACAAGGCATCGGCGGCGCTGGCGGCGCGCCAGCACGAGGTCTTCGACGACCCGAATACCCCGGTCGGCGGCAACCCGCAGGGCAATGTGTCGCTCGTCGAGTTCTTCGATTACCGCTGTCCCTATTGCAAAGAGGTCGAGCCTTCGCTCGAGGCGCTGCTTGGCCAGGACAAAGAGCTGCGCTTCGTCTACAAGGAATTCCCGGTGCTCGGGCCGGCATCGGTGACCGCCGCGCGGGCGGCGCTCGCCGCGCGCAAGCAGGGCAAATACGAGGCTTTCCATCGCGCGATGATGGCCCTCAAGGGCCAGATCGACGACGACGCGGTATTCCAGGTTGCTCGCTCGGTCGGGCTCGACATCGGCCGGCTGAAGCGCGACATGACCGAGCCGGAGATCAGCCGCGCGCTGAAGGCCAATCTTAACCTCGCCGAGGCGCTCGACATCAGCGGAACACCCGGATTTGTCGTCGGCGGCCAGATCGTGCCCGGCGCGATCAGCCTCGACGATTTGAAGCAGCTGATCGCAGCCGCCCGCAAGAAGCAGCGCGGGTAATTACGGCTGCGGCAGCGCGCGCTCGATCTCCTTGGTGATCGCGGCATCGCCCGGCCGGACCTGCGCGGGCCAGGCGCCGGCGAGCCGACCGTCGGGCCCGATCAGGTATTTGTGAAAGTTCCAGCGCGGCACGCCGGCCTCGCCAAGCGTGGCGGCGACCCAGCGATAGAACGGGTGGGCGGCGGCCCCGACAACCCGGTTCTTCTCGGCCAGCGGGAAATCGACCTGGTAATTCGCTTCGCAGAACTGCCTGATCTCGGCCGCATTTCCCGGTTCCTGCTCGCCGAAATCGTTGGACGGCACGCCGAGCACGACAAGGCCCTGCCCGCGATAGCGCCGCCACAGCGCTTCGAGGTCGCGGTATTGCGGCGTGTAGCCGCAAAACGAGGCGGTGTTGACGACCAGCACCGGGCGGCCGCGCCACGCCGCGAGCGGCAGCTTGCCGCCGTCGAGCGCGACGAATTCGAACTGATAGGCATCGTCCATGTCGGTATCGCTTGTCGCCATGTCAGACCTCTCGGCAGCGCCTGCATTCAGCGACCATACACCATAGCGCGATTCGCCGCGCTTGTGGATGCGGCCGAGGGGGTTCGAGCGGCGGCGGCTCGCCGTCGGATCGCGCCAGGGAGCGCATTTCGGTTGCGCCCCCTGCACCGTTCCCTGAGACTGCGGGCCGATTTCGCGGGGTTCGCGCTCGGATGCTGCTGGGCTTTTTGCTGAGGGGCGTGCTGGTCGGCATCATCATTGCCGTACCGACCGGCCCGGTCGGGGTCCTGTGCATCCGCCGCACCATCCTTGATGGCCGGCTCGCCGGGTTCATCTCGGGATTGGGGGCGGCGAGCGCCGATGCCGTCTTTGGCGTCATCGCCGCGTTCGGCCTGACTTTTATTTCCCACCTGCTGCTCGACTATCAGGACTGGTTGCGGGTCGGCGGCGCCGGCGTCCTGCTCTATATCGGGCTCTCGGCGTTCACCGCCGACCCGCTCAAGGGCACGCAAGCGCAGCGCGATCCCGAGGGCCTTCTCGCCGATTACGCCTCGGCTTTCGCGCTGACCATCACCAACCCGATAACCATCCTGGCGTTTGTCGCGATCTTCGCCGGGATCGGGTTTACCGGCGCGGCGGCGACAGTGGCGCGGGCCGCGCTCCTCGTTTTGGGCGTGTGGCTTGGATCGTTGCTGTGGTGGGCGGGATTGGCCTTTGGCACCGGGCTGATGCGGCTGTCGTTCGATCGGCATCAGCTGGTCTGGATCAACCGCGGCTCGGGCGGGATATTGGTGTTCTGCGGGGTCGCGCTGCTCGGCAGCCTCGTGGCGCAGCATTTTGGCTGAGCCGCCCGCAATCGCCTGGCAATCGCAAAGGATCGGACCGTGGTCTACCTGCCGCCCCTTTTCACCGAAACGCGCACCGAGGTGCTGGTCGAGCATATCGAGCGGCATGAGTTCGGCCTGCTCGTCAGCCACGGAACAGAAGGGTTGATCGCCAGCCAGATCCCGTTCCTGGTCGAGCGCCGCGACGGGCGGATCTACCTCCAGGGGCATCTCGCGCATGCCAACCCGCAGGTCGGCGATCTCGACGCCGGCGGCGAGGCGTTCGCGATCTTCCAGGGCCCCCACGCCTACATCTCGCCGAGCTGGTACGAGCCTGGGCCGAGCGTGCCGACCTGGAACTACACAGCCGTCCATGCCTATGGCGAGGTCCGCACGATCGCCGACCCGGACTGGCTGCGCGGCCTGGTGCGCCGGCTGACCGAGCGCCACGAGGCGCGCGAGCCCACGCCGCCCTGGCAGATGCAGGATCTGCCCGATTCCTACCTCGAATCGATGCTGAAGAGCATCGTCGGAGTCGAGATCGCGGTCAGCCGGCTCGATGGCAAGTTCAAGCTGAGCCAGAACCGCCCGGCTGCGGACCGGCCGCGCATCGTCGCTGCGCTGGAGCGGCGCGACGACCCGGATTCGCGCGCGGTGGCGCGGCTGATGCGCGAGCGCGAGCCGGCATCATGAAACAGTCATAAATCGGCGCCCCCGAGCAGGGCGGCGATTGCCGCCTCGTCGGCGCAGGCGAGGACAGCCTCGGCGGCGCGGCGTTCGAAGCCGGCGCGGGCGAAGGCGGCAAGCTCGCGCTGGCGATCGGCGGCGCCGTCGCTTTGCCCAACCGGGCCGCGCCGAAACGGGCCGAGATGACGGCGCCGGGCAAAGGCGCAGGCGGCGGCGAGGTCGGGATCGGCGGCGCCCGCGCGCAGTGCCGCCAAGGCCGAAGCGGCATCCGCCGCGCCGACCCCCTTGGCCGCGAGCCCGGCCGCGATATGGCGCAGCGAGCGGCCACGCGCGAGCCCGCGTCGCGCGCGGCCCGCGGCATAGGCCGCGTCGTCGATGAGTCCCTGTCGCGCGATAGCGCGCGACCAGCGCGTCGATCAGAACACCGGCCGCACGCGCCGCCTCGCCATCGTTCCCGACCCGCCGCCGTACCCGGCGCAGCAGCACATGCCGCAAGTTTTCGGCCGTACTGGCATAGCGGCCGAGATAGGCGAGCGCCCACTCGTCGATCAGCGCCGGCTCGACCGCCGGTCCGGCCGCGCCGTCAAGTCCGGTCGGCTTTGGGGGCGGCCGCATCTATCGCACTACCATCCATGGAAGTGGCGCCATTCTCCTCTATCATGGCCGCGCCACAAACATCCGAGATCGCCCTGGTGAGCGACGCCGGCGCCCCGTTTGCGACCACGGCCGAACCCCGGCTGCGCATCCTCATTCCGCTGATCGTCGGTTGCGCCTTCTTCATGGAGGGGCTCGACTCGACGATGATCGCGGTGTCGATCCCGGCGATGGCGAAGAGCCTCGGCGAGAGCCCGCTGCGGCTCAGCCTGGTGATCACGACCTATCTGTTGAGCCTCGCGGTGTTCATTCCGGTCAGCGGCTGGATCGCCGACCGTTTCGGCGCGCGCCGCGTGTTCTGCGCGGCGGTGCTGATCTTTGCCGGCGGCTCGGCGTTATGCGGGCTGGCGACCAACCTGCCTGTCCTGGTCGCGATGCGCACCGTGCAGGGTTTCGGCGGGGCGATGATGACCCCGGTTGGGCGCCTCATCCTGCTGCGCAGCTTCCCGCGCGCGCGCCTCGTCTCGGCGATGAACTGGATGACGATCCCGGCGATGATCGGGCCGACGGTCGGGCCGATCGTCGGCGGATTCCTGACGAGCTATGCCTCGTGGCGCTGGATCTTCTACCTCAACATCCCGATCGGCCTCGTCGGCGGCGTGCTGGCGCTGTGGCTGTTCGAGAATTTCCGCGCGCCGGCGCCGACGCGCTTCGACCTGATCGGCTTCCTGACCGCCGGGTCGGGGCTGTTTCTGTTCGAGTTCGGCATCGAGAATCTGGGACGCCCGATCATCATGCCGGCGGCCGGCTATGCCTGCTTCCCGCTGGCCCTGATTGCTTTCTTCGCCTATCGGGCGCATGCGCGGCACAACCCCTCCCCGGTGCTCGACCTCAATCTTTTCCGCATCAAGACCTTCCGGATCGGCACCGTGACCGGCGGGATCTGCCGCATGGGCCTCGACGCGACGCCGTTCATGCTGCCGCTGCTGTTCCAGGTCGGCTTCGGGCTGAGCCCGATGCAGGCCGGCCTCTTGAGCTTTTCCTCGACGCTGGGCGCGATGGCGGTGCGCACCTTTTCGCGAATCCTGCTGCGCCTCGTCGGCTTTCGCCGCACCCTGGTCGGCGGCGCCCTCATGGCCGCCGCGGTGACCGCCGGCTATGCCCTGCTGAGCGCCGGCACGCCGCATTGGATCATCGTCCTGGTGGTGCTGGTCGGCGGCTGCGTCCGCAGCATCCAGTATCTCGCGCTCAACACGATCAGCTACGCCGACGTGCCCTCGGCGATGTTGAGCCGCAGCACCAGCGTCAGCGGGGTCGCGCAGCAGGTGGCGCGCGGTTTCGGCGTCGCGGTCGGCGCCGCCCTCCTGGCCCTGGTCGCCGGCTCGGCGCCGGTCACGACCGGCGATTTCCGCCTCGTCTTTCTGTTGCTCGCGCTGATCCCGCTGCTGTCCACCGCGGGCTTCCTGCGCCTGACCGACACGGAAGGCGCCGAGGTCAGCGGCCACCAGGCCCGCGACCGCGCTGCGGCGAAGGCGGGGTAGGATCGGCAGAGGGCAACCGGATTGGCCGCCATGCAACCGTCGGCTTACCCGGCGGGAGGTTCCGGCGCCCGCCACTTCAGACCCGGAAATCGCGCAAAGTCGCGGTCGAACGTGATCCATTCGCAACCCCACTCGATCGCGAGCGCGGCGAACCACGCGTCGGTGACGCGCGATCCTCGCGTACCAGTCTCGATGCAAAGCCGCTTGAAGATACCCCAGTGCCGCTCGCCCGGCTCGACGATCTGGCAATGCGGCTGTTCGAGAAGGTCATCGCAAAACCCGAACGCATCGTCGATCCCGCTCGGAGGCTGGAAGACCCGCGGGTCCGTGGTGATCCGGACCACCGCATTCAGAGCGAGCGGCGACAGTCCAAAGCGGGCGTCGCCAGAGACGACACCGGCCAGCCAGGAACGACAGACCGCGTGCCGAGGCGAGTCGGACCGAAACGCATAAATCAGGACGTTTACGTCCGGCAGAATCACTTGAAGCGTTTCATCCGTTCGACATAGGCCAAATCGTCCGCTTCCTGGATCGACGAAAAACGGTCGAGATCGACGCCTGGCAGCAATACGCCCCGGGCCTTGCTGACGCGCGGCATAATGCGCGCTGCCGGTCGAGTGGTTTTTTTGTCGGCGGTGACGAGGCGCAGCCCCTCGTCGATCAACGAAGTGAGCGTACGGCCTTCCGCGGCCGCCTTGCGCCTGGCGCGCTGTAGGAGTTCTTCGGGCAGTCGGACGGTGGTTCGCTCAGACATCGCTTTTCACATATGCAGTTGGCAAAAGTATGTCAATATGTCACAAGCTGTCGCCGTCGTTGTCGGCTCCGGCGAAGATCGGGACCTACCTCGCCTGAAAGGGCTTACCGGAGAAATCGGCGACGCGTGCGAATTGACAGACTCCGCGGCCATCCCCATACTCCGCCGCTTTCCCGCCCGATGCTCCGGGGGTCGGCCTGGCCGGCCTGCCGCGGCGAGGAGAGTGGCGATGATGCGCGATCCCGGCATGATCGGCCGGCAGACGATGGCGGTCGGGACTTGGCCGCAGGCGGAGCGGCGACGACGATAAATCGCGTCGCCTGATCTTATCCGCAAATTCTGTCGCGCAGGAGAATTACCGTGATTCCAGCTGTTATGCCGACCTATGGCCGGTGGGATGTTGCCGTCGAGCGGGGCGAAGGCTGTTATCTCTACGCCACCGACGGGCGCAAGTTCCTCGATTTCACCAGCGGCATCGCCGTCACCGCGCTCGGCCATTGCCATCCGCACCTGATCGAGGCGGTCACCGCCCAGGCGCACAAGCTGTGGCACGTCTCCAATTTGTTCCAGATCCCCGGCCAGCAGCGCCTTGCCGAGCGGCTCGTCGCCAACAGCTTTGCCGACACCGTGTTCTTCAACAATTCGGGGGCCGAGGCTGTCGAGCTGTCGATTGAAGGTCGCCCGCAAATACCAGAGCGAGACCGGCCACCCCGAGCGCTACCGGGTGATCGGCTGCCACGGCTCGTTCCACGGGCGCAGCTTTGCCACGCTCGCCGCCGCCGGGGCGGAAGCCTACCTCAAGGGCTTCGGCCCGGCGATGGACGGGTTCGACCACGTCGCCTTCAACAATCTGAACGAGATGCGCGCCGCGGTCACCAACGAGACGGCGGCGATCCTCGTCGAGCCGGTGCAGGGCGAGGGCGGGGTGCGCGCGCCGTCGGAGGATTACCTGAAGGGGCTGCGCGCGATCTGCGACGAGTACGGCCTGCTCCTCGTGTACGACGAGGTGCAGTGCGGCATGGGCCGCACCGGCAGGCTGTTCGCCCATCAATGGGCCGGGGTCGCGCCCGATGTGATGGCGGTCGCGAAGGCGCTCGGCAACGGCTTTCCGATCGGCGCGTGCCTGGCCACCGAGAAGGCCGCGGTCGGCATGGTCCCCGGCACGCACGGCTCGACCTTCGGCGGCAACCCGCTCGCCGCCGCGGCCGGCAACGCGGTGATGGACGTGATGCTCGAACCGGGCTTTTTCGAGCGCACGCAGCGCACGGCGCGGCTGCTGTGGGACAGGCTCGACGCGCTGGTCGGCCTCTACCCGAAACTATTCGTCGAGCTGCGCGGCGCGGGGCTCCTGCTCGGCATTCGCTGCCAGCCGGCGCTGACGGCCGGCGACTTTGTCGCCAAATTGCGGGCTAACGGGCTCTTGTGCCTGACCGCCGGCGAGAATGTGCTGCGCATCCTGCCGCCGCTGATCCTCGGCGAAGCCGAGATCGAGGAGGGGCTTGGCATCCTCAACAAGGTCGCGCGGGAATGGCCCGCGCCGTGAGGGCGGTGGCGCCGGCGGCGAATGCCGGCGCCGCGCCGTTCGGCGGCCGCAAGGAAGCCGGGCCGCCGCGCCATTTCCTCGATATCGACCGCTGCCAGATCGGCGAACTGCGCCGCATTATCGATCTCGGCTTTGCCTATAAGAACGGCCGGCATGACCGGCCGCTCGACGGCAAGACCCTGGCGATGATCTTCGAGAAGCCGTCGACCCGCACTCGGGTCTCCTTTGAGGTGGCGATGCGCCAGCTCGGCGGCGATGCGATCATCCTCAACACGGCCGACAGCCAGCTCGGCCGCGGCGAGACGATCGCGGACACCGCGCGCGTCTTGTCGCGCTATGTCGACGCGATCATGATCCGCACCAACCAGGCTGAGAAGCTCGACGATCTGGCGCGCTATGCCACCGTGCCGGTGATCAACGGCCTGACCGATTTCTCGCATCCCTGCCAGATCATGGCCGACGTCATGACCTTGCAGGAAAAGAAGGGGCCGCTCGCCGATGCCGTCGTGGCCTGGAGCGGCGACGGCAACAACGTCGCGGTCAGCTGGATCCACGCCGCCGTCCGCTTTGGCTTCGATTTGCGGCTGGCCTGCCCCGAGCCGCTGCAGCCGCCGCCGCAGGTCATCGACTGGGCGAGGCGCGAGGGCGGGCATGTCACCCTCACCGGCGAGCCGGAAGCGGCGGTCGAGGGCGCCGATTGCGTCGTCGCCGACACCTGGGTGTCGATGGGGGTCGAGGCCAGCGTCAACCGGCACAATCTCTTGGCCCCCTACCGGGTCGACGAGCGGCTGATGGCACAGGCCAAGCCCGACGCCATCTTCATGCATTGCCTGCCGGCGAAGCGCGGCGAGGAGGTGACGGCCGGGGTCATCGACGGCCCGCAATCGGTCGTCTGGGACGAGGCGGAAAACCGGCTGCACGTGCAAAAGGGCATCCTCGCCTGGTGCCTGGGGTAGCCTCCCGAGGTGCGCCGCGCCGGTGATTTGATGGGTTTCGCTTCGCTCAACCCATCCTACGGGTTCGATCGTTGTAGGGTGGGTAGAGCGCAGCGAAACCCATCGCATACTTCGAAGGCCCCGATGTCCAGAGACCTGAGCGAGATCGAATTTAGGAATAAGCTGTTCGGTGATGCCAAATGGCCCAGCGATATGGATGAACTGGTTTCTGGTTGGATTTCATATCAGCAGATAGCGACTGAGCCAGATGTGACTAGCGGCGACGATAGGCTTCAGAACGAGTTCTTCTGGGCCTATCAGTGTGCAGAAGATCTCTATCTGGATCATCCGCATCTGGGTCTGGATTTCATCGTTGAAGTGCTGGCGAAAAATCCTCCGGCCGAGGTCTTAGGCGTTTTGGCCGCCGGCCCGTTGGAGGAATTGTTGGCTTGGCATGGCCCGGCCGTGATCGATCGCGCGGAGTCAGAAGCGCACCGCGATCCGAAGTTTCGGCGTCTGCTTGGCGGTGTCTGGCAAAACGCGATGACGGACGACATTTGGGAGCGCGTCCAGCGACTGGCGCCCGAGAAATGGTAAGCTAGCGCCTCGTTCTCGTGGAGCTCGATTTTGTCTGGTGAAAGCCCCCCTAGAGCCGACGATCTCGTCCAGCCCTTCCAAATCGACCCCTTTGCGCTGCGCGGCCGCCTCGTCCGGCTCGGGCCGACGGTCGACCGCATCCTGTCGCAGCACGACTACCCCGAGCCGGTCGCCGCGATCCTCGGCGAGGCGATCACGCTCGCGGTCCTGCTCGCCGGCGCGCTCAAATACGACGGCATCTTCACCTTGCAGACCAAGAGCGACGGCCCGGTGCGCCTCATCGTCGCCGACGTGTCAACCGATGGCGCGGTGCGCGGCTATGCCCAATACGATGAGGGCCGGCTCCCGCAAAGCCTCGGGGCTCCCGGGGGCAGCCCCTCGGTCCCCGAGCTGATCGGCAAGGGCTATATCGCCTTCACGGTCAACCAGGGCGAGGATACCGAGCGCTATCAGGGCATCGTCGAGCTGATCGGGGCGAGCCTCGCGGAATGCGCCCAGCATTATTTCCGGCAATCCGAGCAGATCCAGGCCGGCATCAAGCTGGCGGTGGCGCGCGCCGGGCAAGACGGCGCCTGGCGCGCCGGCGGGCTGATGCTGCAGCGGGTGCCGCCCGAGGGCGGCTATACCGTCATCGCCGATGATGTCGAGGATGGCTGGCGCCGCGCGATGGTGCTGATGAGTTCGGCGACCCCGGCCGAGCTGGTCGATCCCCTGCTGTCGCCGCACCGGCTGTTGTTCCGCCTGTTCCACGACGAGGGGGTGCGGGTCTATCAGACCCATCCGCTCGAAGCGCGCTGCCGCTGCTCGAAGGAGCGCATCGCCCGCATCCTGCGCTCCTTTCCGGCCGAGGACATCGCGGAAATACGCCAGGACAAGGTCACCACGGTGACCTGCGAATTCTGCAACACAAGCTATGATTTCGCCGGCGACGATCTCGCCCCGCCGGCTTCGTAAGCGACGAGAGCACGATAATTTTGCCGCTGCGATTGCGCCGCTTCGCCGGCGGTGACATAGCTTACCGGCCTGCTGCCGATCTTCGCGGAGATGCGATGCGCCGCGTCTTGCCGGTCCTTCTGCCGCTGTTGCTGATCGCCGGATGCGAGGGCGGCGACGCCCCGTCGCTTGGGGCCCCGTCGCCCGGGCCGACCGCGCAGGTGCGCGCCAGCTTTCCGCTCGGCGGCGTCGCCGACACGATCTCGGTCGACGCGATCGAGCGCCTGCCGCTGCGCACCGCCGACCTCGTCGCCCCCGACGGCACGATCACCCCGGCCAGCAACGTCGATGTCGCCGCCTCGCCGCGCTTCGCCACCGGGTTGCGGACCCTCGGCAACCCCTGGCAGAACGCCATATCCGGAAACAATGCCTTGGGCGCGCTGGCGATGCCGAATGCCCAGGCCGGCGCCGCGTTGCAGGGCGAGGGGCAGCTGTTGGCGACGGTGTCGAGCGCCGATATTGCGCTTCCCGATCCGGTCGCCTACCGCCGCGACTGGCGGCATTACCGGATCCGCCTCACCTTCGGCACGCCGCCCGCCGAGGTCGAGACCCGCGAACTCGCTGCCCCCGAGCCGTCGCCGAGATAAGGTGTGCACTATTTGTTCTTGACGACTGCCGCTCGGATGATCCACTCTGCATTCAATCTCTGATAGCGAAGGGCGATGTGATGCCGGTTGCCGCCTTGCCCGTACCCCTCCCTTCACGCGAGCCGTACGAGCTGTATCTTGGTGACGCTTTTGAGTGGCTAAAGAAGCGCGCGGCCAACTCCGTACACGCGATCGTCACCGACCCGCCATACGGATTGAAGGAATACTCCGAACCAGAGAAGCGGAAATTACGAAAGGGTCGGGGTGGTGTGTGGCGGATCCCACCGTCATTCGACGGTTGTATCCGCAGCCCGCTACCTCGGTTTACAGTGCTAGATAAGACTGACCGCGAAAAACTGGGTTCGTTTTTTTCAGCTTTTGCGCGCGAGGTCATTCGGGTTCTGGTTCCCGGCGCGCATCTTATCATCGCTACGAACCCGCTACTGTCGCATCTTGCTTACATGCCGCTGATCGGCGCAGGATTCGAAAAGCGGGGCGAGATCATCCGACTGGTACAGACCCTCAGAGGCGGAGATAGGCCAAAGAACGCGCATGATGAGTTTACCGACGTTTCGGTGATGCCGCGATCAGCATGGGAGCCGTGGGGATTGTTCCGCAAGCCGTGCGAAGGCCGCGTTCAGGATAATCTTCGGAGGTGGGGGACTGGGGGATTGCGGCGAATCTCCGAAACCGAGCCATTCCTTGACGTCATCAGGTCGACGCCGGCTCGACGGGAGGAACGCGCAATCGCGGCGCATCCATCGCTAAAACCGCAGGCGTTCATGCGCCAGATCGTGCGGGCTGCGCTTCCCCTCGGTCGTGGCTTGGTGCTCGACCCCTTCATGGGCGCCGGCTCGACGATCGCTGCCGCTTCGGCCGTTGGCTACCAAAGCGTCGGCATTGAGATCGACCCGATTTATTTTGGAATCGCGGGCCGCGCGATCCCCACCCTTGCAAGATTCGGGTGCGAGTGTGCATCCTCGGGCCTCAACTCGGGGGAGAAGAACATTGCCGCTGCCGGCGGGCCTGGAAACCTCGCATATCCGAAACGCCGTTTCGTTCGTTGAGGAACAGACGGACCCGCTGCTCGATCTCTATTACGAGCAAGCCAACACCTTTAGCGGAATCGTCGGCACCTTCGGTGTTCGCGCGCTCGACGCCCTCCGCCCTTACAAGCGGCACAAACACCCGGATATCGCGCAACAGCGGTTTCCCGATCTGTCGCTTGGGGGTCGGCTAAATCCGCCGCCTGATCTCGCCCTCGAATCCAAGGGCAGTATTCGCCCTTGGGCCATACAGTCTCATTACGATCATCCCGGCTGGTATATCGTTTGGCGCTATCTGATCGACGCCACTCGGACCATCAAACCGGGGCGTCCGGTCGTGATTTGGCGAGTTGATGTGGTTTTTCTGGAAAAGACCGATTGGAAATACGAGGCCAGCACGGCCGGCGCGGAGGGCGGTGGCCGCACTCATACCTTTGGCCTCAACTCGCCAGCCGCAAAGTTGCGCGATGCGGCGGCCTACGCCTATCCCGGTGTCGTGCTTCGCGGCGGCCGGCCCGTCATGGCCGGCGATTTAGGTGAGACTGCTACATAATTCCGCACTTTTCGCTATCAAAGGACCTCGTCACGCTGCGCGATTTTCTCGGAGTGCTGCGGCAAGATGGACAGGGCAGGGTAACAACGATGTTGGAGCGTGGTACCTATTAGCTCAGGACCCGATCAGCCCGTCGAGGGTTTGCGCCAGGCGGGCGAGGTCGGCCGGGCTCGACAGGCGGTGGTCGCCGTCCTTGACGAGGCTCACGACGACATCGCGGCTGGCGAGGCGCCCGGCGAGGCGCAGGCTCAATTGCCACGGCACCGATGCGTCGCGCATCCCGTGCAACAGCCGCACCGGCCTGTCGAGCGCGATCGGCGCGCCGAGCAGCAGATGGCGCCTGCCGTCCTCGATCAGCGCGCGGGTGTAGAGATACCCGGCCGGGTCGAACTCGGAGGGCAGGACGATCGCGCCGCGCTCGATGATCTCCGCGCGCTGCGCCGGGGTGAGACGCGGCCACAGCAGCTCCTCGGTGAAGTCGGGCGCGCCGGCGACGCCGACGAGCGCGGCAATGCGCTCGGGCCGGGCGAGCGCGGCGAGCAGCATGATCCAGCCGCCCATGCTGGAGCCGATGAGGATCTGCGGACCCGACGTCAGCGAATCGATGACGGCAATCGCATCCTCGCGCCAGCGCCCGATCGTGCCGGCGGCGAAATCGCCGCTCGACGCACCGTGCCCGAAATAATCGAAACGCACATAAGTCTGTCCGCGCGATCGGCAATAATTCTCTAGAAACAAGGCTTTGATGCCGCTCATGTCAGAGCGGAAGCCGCCGAGGAAGACAATGCCGGGCGGCATGCCGGCGAGACGGCGGTAGGCGATTGTGGCATCACCCGGGCGTGCTAGAATTTGACAAGTCCGCCCTGGTCGAATGAGGTGGCGCCGGTGCGCTGTCAGGTGCGGGCATCGAGGTGTTGCAGCAAGCCGAATGACAAGCGACGATAGCATTGCCGGTCCGCCGACAGAAGGCCGCCCGCCGGCGGTGCTGCAGGTCATCCCAAGCCTCATATCCGGCGGCGTCGAACGCGGCACCATCGACCTCGCCGGCGCGCTGGTCGCCGCCGGCTGGACCGCCTATGTCGCCTCGGGCGGGGGTCCGATGGAGCACCATCTGGCGCGAATCGGGGCACGCCATCTGAAATTGCCGCTGGCCTCGAAGAACCCGCTGGTGATGCGCCGCAACGCCGCCATGCTGACCGAGATCATCCGCCATGCACAGGATCGACATCGTGCATGCCCGCAGCCGCGCGCCGGCCTGGAGCGCCTGGTCGGCGGCGCGCGCCACCCAACGGCGCTTCGTGACGACGTTTCATAACGCCTACGACATCGATCTGCCGCTGAAGCGTTGGTACAACTCGGTGATGGCCCGCGGCGAGCGGGTCATCGCGATCTCGGATTTTGTCGGTGAGCACGCCGCCGAAATCTACGGGGTCGGCCCCGACCGGCTGCGAATCATTCCGCGCGGCGTCGATCTCGCCGCGTTCGATCCGCACCGGGTCAGCGGCGAACGGGTCGCCGCCCTGGCGGCACGGTGGCGGGTACCCGAGGACTCTGCGGTCGTCATGCTGCCGGGGCGCCTGACGCGCTGGAAGGGCGGCCTCGATTTCATCGCGGCGATCGCCCGGCTCGGCCGCCGCGATCTGTGCTGCCTCTTGGTCGGCGCCGAGCAGCGGCCCGGCTTCCGCCGCGAACTCGAGGCCGCGATCGATCGGCTCGGCCTCATGGGGATGTTTCGCATCGTCGAGGACTGCCAGCGACATGCCGGCGGCCTACATGCTGTCGGATGCGGTGGTTTCCGCCTCGACCGATCCCGAAGGGTTCGGCCGGGTCGATCATCGAGGCGCAGGCGATGGGCCGCCCGGTGGTCGCCACCGACCACGGCGGCGCCCGCGAAACCATCCTCCCCGGGGTTACCGGCTGGCTCGCGCCGGCGGGCGATCCGGCGGCGCTCGCCTCCGCCATCGGCGAGGCGCTGGGGCTCGACGGCACGGCGCGGGCGGCGTTCGCGCGGCGCGCCAGGGCGCATGTCGCGGCGGGCTACACCCGCGAGACGATGTGCGCGAAGACGATCGACGTCTACGAGGAACTGCTGTTTCCGGTGCCCGCCGCCGCCGCCGTCGAAGAGCGCCAACCGCTCCCGATCGTGGCTTAGCCTACATTTGTGATTGCGCTTCGCTCGCAATGACAGGCGAGCGTCTCAATGAAAGCGCGGCTTCACTTCCTCGCATAAGAGGCGCAGCGCGTTCAGTACCCGGTGCTGCGGGATCTGCCCGCCGCAATTCAGTTCGGCGAGGATGCCGTCGAGGCCGATTTCCTCGTCGACCTCGCGCAGCCGCGCCGTGAAGCCGTCGGGCTCGTCGATCAGCACCTGGGTGGCCAGCGCCTCCTCATAGGTCAGCGCCTCCAGCCGCTCGACGCGGCGCAGCCGCTGCACGGCAACGTCGCCGCCGGCGCGCCGTGCCGAATCGCGCCCCAGCTCGGCCTGATAGCGGAAGAAGCCCATCAGGCTGTCTTTTGCCTCGGCGCGGGCGCGCTGCCTTGTTTCAGCGAGATAGGCCGGGACCCGCAAATACACCCGGCCGCGCCCCTTATGGCCGGCTGCCGCATAGGCCGCACGATAGGCCTTTATGTGCGCCGCCAATTGCGAGAACGGGCCCTGGCGCACCGCGACGAAGATCGGCATGCCGAGCCGGCCGATCTGCGGGAAGGTCTCGGGCGTGGCCGCCGCCATGCGCAATTCGGGATACGGTTTCTGCCACGGCTTTGGCGTCAGCGCGACGTTGTCGAAGCTGTAATACTTGCCCTGATACGAGAACGCCTTCTCGGTCCACGCAAGCTTCAGGATTTCGAGGGTTTCGGCGAAGCGCTCGCGGCTTTCGGCGTAGGAGATGCCGTAATCCTCGTAGGTGCGCACGACGCCGCTGCGGCCGATGCCGTAGATCAGCCTGCCATGGCTGATCTGGTCGATCGTCGCGGCCTCCTCGGCGAGGCGCAGCGGGTGCGACAGCGGCAATACCTGGACGGCGATGCCGATCCGGATTGTACTGGTGCGCGCGGCAATGGCGCTCGCCACCATCATCGGCGCCGACATGACCGAGCGCTCGGGCGCGCCGTGCAATTCGGCGAGCCACACCGCGTCGAGGCCGACCCGCTCGGCCGTCTCGACTTCGGCCAGCGCCTGATCGAATGCGGCACTTTCGGCGCCGCTCGCGCCAGCGCCGCCGACCGGCGGAAATTCCATGAAACTGCCGAATTCCATCGTCGAAAATCTCCGTAGAGCGCGGCATCATCATCGTGGCGAGGGCGCGGCCGCGCAAGCAATGTATCGTCCCATGGCGTGACGACGGCTTGACCCCACGACCGGGGATGGCTGGCGCTTGGCAGGCGTATAACTCGACGCTACGGTAGCGTTGCGTTTCATTTTCCGGCCCGGCGCGATCGCGCCGCCGACGATCGGGAGAACCCAGATGCCTTGGAAGCGGATTGCTCTTTCGGCCGCGCTGGTCGCGGCGCTTGCCGCCCTGCCGTTCTCGGCCGCGCAAGCCTACCATCATCGCGGTTTCCCGCTGTTCTGGCCGTTTGTCGCCGGGGCTGCCGTCGTCGGCACCGCGGCGGCGATCGCCGCCGCGCCGCTCCGGGCCGTCGCGCCGCCCTATTACTATCCTGCGCCGCCGGCGCCCTATTATGCGCCGCCGCCGGCCTATTACGCGCCGGGCTACTACCCGCCGTATTACCGCTGATCGGGCCGGCGGGATCGGCGGATCGAGGAGGGCCGCGCCGCCGACGGATGACCCGACGATGGGGTTGCGCTGATCGTCTCGCCGGGTCATCGTCATCGACCTGCCCAACCCGGGAGCCCCCCATGCGTATCCAGCGGATTGCGATTTCGGCCGTGTTCGCCGCCGGGCTTGCCGCTCTGCCGCTCTCAACCGCCAGGGCGCAATACATCTATCCCTGCAACCCGTTTCCGCTGTTCTGGCCGTTCTGCGCGGCGGCCACCATTGTCGGTACCGCCGCGACGATTGTCACCGCGCCGTTCAGGGCGGCCGCCGGCGCGCCGTATTACGGCCAACCCGGACCTTACTACGGCCCGCCGCCCGGCGCTTATTACCCGCCCGGCGCCTCGCCTTATGCCCCTGCCGGCCCGCGCTGAGCCGGCGCGCCTCGCGGCGCTGGCGTCGCGGACATCGGTGCCCTTACAATCGCATCTCGGCGACCAACCCCAAGGAGATGCCGCGATGCGAATCCATAATCTCTACGTCAACGCGAACGGCCAATCGCATTTCCGCGACATCGAAGTCGAATGGGTCGAGGAGGGCCGCGGCGGCAAGCTGTCGAAGCGGCTGCCGGCGACCGGCATCATCTTCCGCGAGGTGCAGCCGAGCTACGATCTCGACTGGCATCCCGCGCCGCGCCGGCAATACATCATCAACCTCGACGCCGGCGTCCAGATCACCGCCAGCGACGGCGAGGCCCGGGTCATCGGCGCCGGCGAGGTGATCCTGGTCGAAGACACCTCGGGCAAGGGGCATCTCTCGAAGGCCGTCGAGGGCAAGGTGCGCCACTGCATCTTCGTCCCGGCCGAATAGCCATGCTTCGGCCGAAGGCGCTCGATCACATCGGGATTGTCGTTACCGATCTCGAGCGCAGCCTGCGCTTCTACGAGGCGCTCGGGGTGGAGTTGGTGCGCCGGCCACGCCGGCCGGGCGGCGCGACAGTGCTCCGACCCGGCAACGCGGACGTGAACATGTTCTGCAATCCTGCTTCCACCGATTGCGGCGAGCGGCAACGCATCGATCATCTCTGCCTCGAAATGGACGCTGCAACGATCGACGTTGTGATCGAAGGACTTGCAGCCGTAGGGATTGCGGCGGCCGGCGGCCCGGTAGCGCGCAGCGACGGGACCGCGCTCTTTGTCCACGACCCCGACGGTGCGCGGATCGAACTGCTGGTCAAGCATCCGGTCTGAGCGTCACATTCCGAGGATCGAGCCGGTTACCGAGCGGGGGTCGCGGCGCGGCCAGCGGTCGTTTTCGACCTGGTGGAAGAAATCGGCGAGAGCCTGGTTGAACAGATCGGGCTCCTCGATATTGAGCGCGTGCCCGGTATTCGGGAACACGACGAGCGCCGCCGAGGGAATGAGGCGCTTCATCAGCAGGCCGGGTTCGAGGCACGGATCGTCCTCGTCGCCGGTCGCGATCAGAACAGGCACGTCGAGCTTCTTCATCGGCTCGGTCAGTTCCCACAGCGAGGGGCGGCGCGCCTGGACGCCGCGCTGCGTATTGGCCGAGCCGCGGGTCGAATGCTCGCCGAGTTGCTGGAGGAACTCGGCATAGCCGCGCGGGTCCTTGTTCTGCAGCTGCACGCGGGTGGGGCCGGCACCGTAGGTCTTGCTGACCTCTGCCATGCCGCTTCTTTCGATCTGCGCTGCGGTGCGCGCCACCTCCTCGGCAAACTGCGTTCGCTTGTCGGGCTGGGCGCCATAGCCGCAGCCGGCGACAACCAGCGCGCTGGCGCGCTCGGGATAGGCGAAGCCGAAATGCAGCACGGCAAAGCCGCCCATCGAGATGCCGACGATATGCGCCTTGACGATGGCGAGCCCGTCGAGCACGGCGCGGATGTCGTCGCATGCCCGCTCCTGCGAATACTGATGCCAATCCTCGGGGACATCGGAGGGCGGGTAGCCGCGGGCGTTGAACGCAATGCAGCGATAGCGCCGCGAGAAATAGCGCAGCTGCGTCTCATAGCTGCGATAATCCCCGGCGAACTCGTGGACGAAGACGATCGGATAGCCGGACCCGGCCTCTTCGTAATACAGGCGGACGCCGTCATCGGTGGTGATGTCGGGCATTATTCTGCTGCCTCCGGCTTGGTGCGTATGGTTTTCGCGATTTCCTTCTGGCGGTCGAATTCGGCGCGGCGGCGGGCGATCTCCTCGGGCGACAGGCGCGCGATATTGGAAAAATCGAGCTTCCAGGCCGGGTCGGCACTCCAGCGCAGCGGCGACTGCACCGTGGTGCGCGGCGCCGGCGCCGCTTCGAGGACGCGCAGCGCGAGTTCCAGCGTGAATTCCTGCGAGTCAGGGTCATTCGGCCGCCCGGCCGGGTTGCCGAGCGGGAAGTCGCTGAAGAGGAACCGCGGCACGCCGACATATTCGACGATGTCCTTGGCGCATCCGATGATCACGGTCGGGATGCCGTTCGCTTCGAGGTGACGGGCGGCCAAACTCACGGTCTGGTGACACACCGGTCAAACCGCGACGAGCAGAACCGCGTCGGCCTTGTCCGCGCGCACCCGCGCCAGCAGTTCGGGACAATCCCGATCGAGCGTTGCGCGATGGCTGCGGTTGGTCGGGGCGCCGTGAAAGCGCGGCGCCACCTCGCCGATCCGGCCTCCGGCCGCGAGCCGGCGCAATGCCGGCAGTGGGAACCAGGTGTTGCAGTCCTCGGCCGTCGTATGGGTGCGGTCGTAGCCGACATGCGCGATGCGCAGATCGTGATCCTTCGCGGTGTCGCCGGAATAGACCGTGTAGAACTTGGAAGCGGCGTTGTAGGCCGCAGCCGGTCCCTGGTCGCCGTTGCCCGGCTGGTACGGCGCCGCCGTCGTGATCAGCCCAATTCGGCTGTCGCGGAGCGGCTTTTGCAGCGGCGCGAACGGCACCTCGGCATAATGCGCCCAGCGATAGGGCGCGCCATAGCCGAGCGCCTGATAATAGTCGCGGATCCGCGTCATATAGGGGATCGGCATATCGTGCTCGGGCGCAAACCCGAACCCCTCCTCACGGTCGCTCATCACATTCCTCTTCAACGCGCTGCGAAATACTCGAGGTCGGCCGGCCGCGGGCGCCAGTCGGGGTTGCTCGGCCATTCCCTGGTGCGTCCGGCCATGTCCTCTCCGTAGCGCACGCGGAACAAGAGGGTGCGCTCGGGCCCGGTGATCCATTCGTGCAATTCGCCGGGCGGGTGAACGACAAACCAGCCGGGGGTCACCGTCACCGTCTCGCCCGGCGTCTTCATCGTGCCGCCGCCCTCGAAGCAGAAATAGATCTCGGTCGCCTGCGGATGGCAGTGATAGGGGCTGACCTGCCCCGGCTCCCAGCAGGCAATCGTCACATCGCCCTCGCCGACCCGCCCGAGCACCCGCTCGACATGCTTTTGCGGATCGAATTTCTCTTCGTTCTTCAGATTGAAACAATGCATCGCTGGCCCCTTCCCGAAATGATCGTCAATGCCGCCATTCGCTCGCCGGCGGCGCGGTCTCGCCGAGCGGCAGGGCCGCCGCCGCTGCCGCCGCGGCGGGCAGCGGCGCCGGCGCTGCCGCCGGTTCGCCCTGGCGCGCCTCGAAGGCGCGGCGCTGGCGGAGCGCGGCGCGGACCGTCAGCGGGATCGAGACGAGGTAGACCGCCCCGACAAAGGTCAGCGTCGGCCATGGCGCCGTGGTGAAAAACCCGGCCATGACGCCGACGGCGAGCAGGGTCGGTATAACGAAACGATGCGGGATGCGGATGCGCTTCAACGATACCGTCGGAATGGTGCTGACCATCATCAGCGCGACGCCGGTGATCCAAACCGCGTTCAGGTAGGGCGAGTGGGCGATCCAATCGGCCCATCCGCCGCCCCATTGGAAGCTGACGAACATCGGCAGCATCACCAGCCCGGCGCCGGCCGGGGCCGGCGCACCACTGAAGAAATTGGCGGCATAAGGCGGCGGCTCAGCGACGAGCTGGGTATTGAAGCGCGCCAGGCGCAACGCGCAACAGACCGCGAAGAACAGCACGATCGCCCAGCCGACGCTGTGCAATGCCTCCATCGTCCACAGATAGAGGACCGCGGCCGGCGCGACCCCGAAGCTGACGAAGTCGGAAAGGCTGTCGAGCTCGGCGCCGAACCGCGAGGTTGCCTTCAACAGCCGCGCGAGGCGGCCGTCGAGCCCGTCGAAGATCCCGGCGGCGATGATGGCGAACGCCGCGTACTGGAAATCGTCGTTCACCGCGAAGCGGATCGCGGTCATCCCCGCGCACAGCGCCAACAAGGTCAAGACGTTGGGCACCATGCGGTTGACCGACAAATGCGACAACCGGCGGACCCGCATGCGCGGCCGCCGCCGCACCCGCTCGCGCATCCGCACCTGGGGCGAACGCATTGCCGTGGACCCTCTCGTCACCGCGCCTCACCGCGCAGTGTACACGAATTCGCGGCGCTCCGGGTCAAGCGCTTAATGTGCGATGCCCCGGCGCGCCGGCCGATGGGTCAAGGGTGGGGCCAGCCGGTCGGCGAGCACGGTCTCGCCGGCGACCATGCGCTGGCCGAGCGCGACGAGCGGACGGTAAGGCGGCGGGATGTAGACATCGACGCGCGAGCCGAAGCGAATGAGACCGATGCGCTCGCCAGCGGCCAGCAGCTGACCCTCGTAGAGGGGGCAGACGATGCGCCGCGCCACCAGCCCGGCGATCAGCACGAAAGCGATCTCGGGCATCTCGGCCGGGGCGATGCGGATCGCCAGGCGCTCGTTATCGAGGCTCGCCTTGTCGAGGCTGGCATTGACGAACCGCCCCTTGGTGTAGTGCCGCGCCACGACCCTGCCGCCGACCGGCGTGCGCGCGACATGGACGTCGAACAGGTTGAGGAAGATGCCGATCCGCGGCACCGGCCCCGCGCCCATCTCGAGTTCGGGCGGCGGCGATGCCGACGCCAGCGAGACGACGATGCCATCGGCCGGACTGACGATCAGCCCGGGGCGGGTCGGCGTCACCCGCCAGGGATCGCGAAAAAAATACGCCATCCACAGCGTGACGATCAGCCCGGCCCAACCAGCCGGATGCCACAGCAAGAAGAGAACTGACGTCGCCAGCGCCGCGGCGGCGATGAACTTCCAGCCGTCGGGGTGAATGGGGGCGAGGGTTTTGCGCAGCATCAGGCACCGAATGAGCCCCTCTCCCGCACCGCGGGAGAGGGTGCCCGAGAGCGCAGACCGAGGGCGGGTGAGGGTGTTGCAGCCGAATGACCCTCACCCACCGCTCGCTTCGCGAGCGGTCCCCCTCTCCCGCAATGCGGGAGAGGGTAAAAAGGGGGAGGCTCATCTGCCCTCGCGGCGCCAGGCCCCGAGCAACAGGCCGATCGTCAGCAAGAGCGCCGCGATGGCGGGAAAGAGCGGCATTTCACGGAAGCCGGTCACGACATAATCGCCGTTCCGGCGAATCCCCATCCAGTTGGGACCGGCGGCGGCGCGGCCGGGCGACACAAGGCGGATTTCCGGGATCGTGCCGTCGCCTGCCCAGAACACGCCGCCGCCGCTGGCCCGCGCCAAGGGGGCGAGCTTTTTCGGGGTGGTACGGACATCGGCGAACTCGATCGGATTGAGCGGGCCAGCCGCGGCGAGCGCGGTACGGCTGCCGTCGCCGACATGGTAGAGGCCCATCCGGGCGATCGCGAGAGTGCCGGCGCTGCGCCCGCCTTTCCCTTGGGTCAGCGCGAGTTTTGTTGTCGTGCCGTCGGGCGCCGTCACCGTCACCGGGCGCTCGTCCGGTTCGAGCGATTGCCGGGTCACCTTGAGCTGGTCGCCCTCGACCACCGCGCGCAGATCGTTCTCTTCGAGGTCGGGCTCCTTCATCAGCCAATACGCGAGGCGGCGCAACAGCTCGGCCTGCGGCCCGCCGCCTTCGAAGCCGCGCGCCCACAGCCACATCTGGTCGGAAAGGAGCTGCGCCACCCGGCCTTTGCCGACCCGGTCGAGGACCAGGAGCGGCTCGCCGTGATCGCCCTTCATGACGACCGTGCCGCGATGGACGCGCGTCTCGACCTGCCGGAACCAGCGGCCCCATGTCGGTTGCCCGCCGGGCTTGCCGGCGCCCGGCAGGTCCTCGGTCACCGGGTGGCGGCGGCCCAGCGCGGTGAGTTCCGGCTTGAAGCCTTCCTCGTCGACGACGCCGGTCGGCTCGGTCGGCAGAATCTCGCCCAACGGCGTGCGGAACAAGCTCATCGGCGTGCCGAAGCTCGGGCCCGCGGCTTCGAGAAACGCGCCGCCTTTTTGCACATAGCGCACCACATTCTCGATATAGGCCTGCGGAATGATGCCACGCTCGCTGTAGCGATCGAAGATGATCAGGTCGAAATCCTCGAGCTTGAGGTCGAATAATTCGCGGATCGGAAAGGCGATCAGCGATAATTCCTTGATCGGCGTGCCGTCCTGCTTTTCGGGGGGACGCAGGATCGTGAAATGCACGAGATCGACGGACGGGTCGGATTTGAGGATGTTGCGCCACACTCGTTCGCCGATATGCGGCTCGCCCGAAACCAACAGCACCTTGAGCCGATCGCGCACGCCGTTGACGACGACGACCGCCCGTTTGTTGACGGGCGTCAGCGAGTGCGGTCCCGGCTCGACCGCGAGTTCGAGCACATTCGGGCCGCCATGATCGATCGGGATCGAGAGCGGCACATCGCGCCCGATCGGCACCATCAGAGGATGCGGCGCGCCGCCATCCTTGCGCCAAGTCACCAATGCCTGCGGCCCGGCCCCGCCTGCGGCATTTGCCGGCGGCGCCGGAAGGTCCTCGACGCGGATCGACAGCGGCACCTCCTTGCCAACCAGGCCGTAGCTCGGCGCCTGGGCAACGACAAGGCGCCGATCGCGCTCGCCGGGCCGCCCGGACAGCAGCACCTGCAACGGCGCGCCCAATGCCTGGGCCGCTGCCGCGGGGTTGGCGGGAACATCGTGAACCTGGCCGTCGGTGATCATGACGACCGCGGCGAGGCGCTTGCGCGGGATGTCCGCCATCGTCCGGTTCAACGCCGCGAACAGGCGGGTCCCGTCATCGCGGCCGGGCCGCGGCTGGCCGGCACGGACGACGCGAACGTCCAGATCGTGCTCCTGCCGGAGCCGCTTCTCCAGCGCCGCCAGCGCCGCCTGGGTGGCGTGTTGGCGGTCGCCGATCTGCTGGCTCGGCGACTGGTCGACGACGATGACCGCGACGTCGCGCAGCGGCGAACGCATCTGCTCGACCAGCGACGGGTTGACGAGGATCGCCAGCAGCATCGCGAGCGCGGCACCGCGCCAAACGATGCCGCGCGCACGGCGCCACACGCCCAGCGCCAGGACCAGCACGGCGGCGACGGCAAGAACCGCGATCGCCCACCATGGCAACAGCGGCGCGGTCGCGAGAGCGTAGGCGCTGCCGCCGATAGCCACAATCATTGCCCCCGGTTCACTAGCCTATGCATTTGTCCCGCGCCTCACTGGCCGAGCCTCTCCAGGATTGCCGGTACGTGCACCTGATCGTTCTTGTAGTTGCCGGTCAGCACGTACATGACGAGGTTGACTCCGAAACGCAGCGCCATCTCGCGCTGCCGCTCGCCGCCCGGAACGCAGGCGAAGGCGGGGCGACCCTGGTCGTCGACCGCCCAGGCGCCAGCCCAGTCGTTGCCGCCGACAATGACGCTTGCCACCCCGTCATTGACGCGGTCTTCGACCGGCTCGATCCACACCTGCCCGCTGTCCCAGCGGCCGGGAAAGTCGTGCAGCAGGTAAAACGATTTGGTCAGCACATGACCGGGCGGCACCGGCACCAAGGGCGGGATTCTGACCCCGCTGACGAGGCGGCGCAGCCGGGCCTGCGACGATGCGGCACTGCCGAAGGGTCCGGGTGTTTGCTCGCCCGCATCGCGGGTGTCGAACAGGATCGTGCCCCCGGTCTCGAGATAACGATTGATGCGCTCGGCTGCGCGCGGCGAGGGCGGGGCCTGCTCCGCGGTGACCGGCCAGTAGAGCAGCGGGAAGAAGATCAGATCGTCGCTCTCGATATCGACCGCCAGCGGCGCTGCGGTCTCGACCGCGGTGCGCCGGTTGAGCGTCGCGGTCAAGCCGACGAGACCGGCGCGGCTCACCGCATCGACAGCATCGTTACCGGTCTGGACATAGGCCAGGTGCATCGCGGAGGTGGCGCGTATGACAAAGGCATCATCGGCCCGCGCGGCGGCGGGCGGCAGCAACATCACGGCGAGCAGGAGCCCTGCCGCCACCCCGGCTGGCCGCCGCCGCAACAGGCCGCGCAGCGCAAAGGCAATGAGCAGGTCGAGGAGGACGAGGAGGAATGCGGCGGTCAGCAACGGCGGACGGATATCGATCTCGGCGCTCTGATGCCCGAAGGTCTCGCGCACGATGCCGGCGGGCAGCCCGCCGATCGGCTTCAGCTCGGTGATCGCGCTCGACAGGTTGAGCGCGCGGCGGGCATCGGCGGTGCCGTAAAAGCCCGGCGGATGGCGCGGCGACGGCTTCGCGGTCGCAATCTCGTTTCCGGAAACCGGCCGCGCGGCCGGAGGGGCATGCTGCAGCCGGCCGAACCCGTCCAGTGTCTCCACGGGCGGCAGCGTGCCCTCGCTCGCGGCGGCAACGCCGTGGCTCATCGCCACGATCCGCCGCAGCATCTGAACGAACAGTCCGGAAAGTGCCAGATCGGACCAGTCGGCGTTGGCGGTGGTGTGTACCAGGACGGTCCAGCCATGGCCCAGCTTTGCCGCGGTCACCAGCGGTGTGCCGTCGGCGAGGCGCGCCCAGGTCTTGTTGGCGAGGTCGAGGTCGGGTTCGGCGAGAACCTGTCGCGACACTGTGACATCGGCCGGGATCGCCAACCCGGCGAACGGGCTGTCGGCGGCAAACGACGCGAGCTTCGCCGGCTTTTCCCAGGACAGCGCGCCGCCGATCGTACGCCCGCCGCTGCGCAGGCGAACCGGCAGCAAATGGTCGCTCTGCTCAGCCAGGTGCGGCCCGGCGAAGCGTAACAGGATGCCGCCGGCCTCGACCCACTTGCGCACGCTCTGTTCCTCTGCCGGCGAATCCGGCCCGGCATCCGAATAGATCAGCACCGCGATCTTGCGCTTCAGCAGGTCGATGGCGCGCCCGCGGCGGACTTCGGTGAACGGGTTGAGGGCGCGTTCGAGATAGAAGTTCTCGCTCAAGAGCGGCTGCCCCTCGGGGTTCGCAGCCGCGGCGATGCCGACCGGTCTGCGCCGCCAGCGTTCGTCGATCAGCAGCACCGCGCCCGCCGATTCCTCGCCTTCGACCTCGATGCGGGCGACCCGGTTGCGCAGCTCGGTCGGCATTGACAGCCGGACCGCGACGCTGCCGGCGGCGGGCATGATGGTCGCCGCCTGGCGCACGAGCAAGGCGCCGTCTTCTGCGCTCGCCCGCACGATGATCGGACGCGGCTGTGCTGCCGGCAGCGAGCGCACCACAACGCCGAACGCCTTCCCCGCCAGCTCGCCGCTTATCTCGCCCGGGGCCGCATCGGCCGCGATAAGGCGCGGCGCATCGGCCGCCCCCGCCGCGACATAGCGCAGGCTGCCGCGACCGGCGAGATACGCGGCGAGCGCGCCGGCGGCGCCATCGTCGACGCCGTCGCTGAGCCACACCGCCGTGCTGCCCTGCGGCAACGGCATCGCCCGCAGCCGGGCAAGCGCCGACCGGCGGTCACCGGGCCACGGCTTCGGCTGGAGCGCCCGCATGGCCGCGCGCGCGTCGACCGCCCGGATCGGCGCGAGCGGCGGCGCCGGCTCGCCCGACGCGAGCGGCGCGGTCGTGACCAGCACGATCTGCCGGTCTTCGCGCTCGGCCTCCGCCAGGATGTCGAGCGCCGCCGCCTGGCGCCGACTCCAATCGTGCGCCGCCGCCCAACCATCATCGATGACGAGCGCCACCGGCCCGTCCCCGGCGAGCCGCGTCTGGGGATTGAGCAGCGGGTGGGCGAGCGCGATGATGACCAGCGCCGCGACGACGATGCGCAAGAGGATCAGCCACCACGGCGTGCGCGCCGGCGTCTCCTCGCGCGGGGTCAGCCCGAGCAGCAGCCGGATCGCCGGAAAGGCGATGCGGCGCGGCGCCGGTGGCGTTATCCGGAGCAACCACCAGATCACCGGCAGGGCGGCGAGCGCGGCCAGGAGCCACGGCGACGCGAAAGCGAAGGATCCGAGCGCCAGCATCCGCCCTACCGCCGGCGGTCGGCCGACAGCGCCGCATGGAGCGCGAGCAGCGCCAGGTGCGGCGGGCGGTCGGTGCGGTGATGGCCGAGCGTCCAGCCGACCGCCCGCACGATCTCGGCCAGGCCCTCGCGCTGGCTCTGGTAGCGCCGGAGATAATCCGTGCGGACCGTTTCGACCCGGCTGATCACAATTTCGTCGTGCTCCTCGACCCCCTCGAAGCGGATTCGGCCGGCAAAGGGCAGCTCCTCCTCCGCCGGGTCCGCGATCTGCAGCAGGTGCCCCTTGATCCCGGCGCCGGCAAACCGGGCGACGGCGGCATTGATCGTGTCGAGCGGCGCCAGAAAATCGCCGATCAGGACCAGCTGACAGGCGCGCGGCAGCGCCTCGAAGGCCGGCAGGCCAGGCGTTGCGGGGTCCTGGCGCGGTGCACGCTCGAGCAGCGGCCGGTCAATAAGCTGAACCAGCCGGGTCAGCGCCACCCGGCCGGTCATCGGCGCCAGCCCGCTGCCGAGCAAGCTCAGCCGCTCGCCGCCGCGCACCAGCAGGCTCGCCAGCGCGACGAGGATCAGTTCGGCGCGGTCGCGTTTGGTCGGCCAATCGGCGCCGGCGATATAGCCGGCCGAGCTGTAATCCATCGAGGATGACGTGTCACACCACAGCCAGACGCTTTGTGCTGCTTCCCATTCGGTCTCGCGGACATAAAGCCGCTGCGATTTGGCGCTCTCGCGCCAATCGATGCGGGTTGCCGGGTCGCCCGGCTGATATTGACGGAATTGCCAGAACGTCTCGCCCTGGCCGACGCGGCGACGCCCGTGGACGCCTTGGGCGACGGTCGCGGCGATCCGTTCGGCGGCGACCAGGAGCGGCGGCAGCGCGGCGGCAATCTGCTCGGCCCGGTCGCGCAGTGGCACCGCCGCCGCACGCCGCCCCCACCCTCCGACGGTGGGGGCCGTCCTGACCCGATCGGAGATCACTGCAGCGGCGTCATCATCTGGTCGATCACCTGCGCGACGGCGATCCCCTCGGCACGGCCGGCAAAGCTGACCGCCATGCGATGGCGCAGCACCGGCGGCGCCAACGCCAGCACGTCGTCAACCGATGGGGCGTAGCGCCCGTCGATCAGGGCGCGCGCGCGGCAGGCAAGCATCAGCGCCTGGCTGGCGCGCGGTCCCGGACCCCAGGCGACGAAGCGCCGCGGCCCCAGGGCGGCGGGGTCCGGCCGGCCGGAGCCGACCAGCGTGAGGATCGCCTCGACGACGCTGTCGCCGACCGGCAGCCGCCGCACCAGGCGCTGCGCGGCCAACAATTCGTCGGCGGTCATCGCCTGCCGCGGCGGCGCCTCGGCGATGCCGGTCGTGGCAAGCAGCATCCGCCGTTCGGCGTCGCGGTCGGGATAATCGACATCGATCTGCAACAGGAAACGGTCAAGCTGGGCCTCGGGGAGCGGATATGTCCCTTCCTGCTCCAGCGGGTTCTGGGTCGCCAGCACATGAAACGGCCGCGGCAGCGGGTGGTATTGCCCGGCGATCGACACCCGGCCCTCCTGCATCGCTTGCAAGAGCGCCGATTGGGTGCGCGGGCTGGCCCGGTTGATCTCGTCGGCCATCAGCAGCTGGCAGAACACCGGGCCAGGGATAAAGCGGAACGAGCGCCGCCCGCTCTCGCTTTCCTCGAGCACTTCGGAACCGAGAATATCGGCCGGCATCAGGTCGGGGGTGCATTGGATGCGTTTGTCGGCGAGCCCGAGGATCGTGCCGAGGGTTTCGACCAGCCGCGTCTTGGCCAGCCCGGGCACGCCGATCAGCAGCGCGTGGCCGCCCGACAGAAGTGTTATCAACGCTTGCTCGACCACCTCGGACTGGCCGAAGATAACCTCGCCGATGCGCTCGCGAACGAGGCCGAGGCGCTGGCCCAGCGCTTCGACCTCGGCGACGAGATCCGCCGGGGCGGTGGTTGCCGATATGGTTGAACTCACGCTGTCCGATCCCTCTTCACGCGCGGTGCCGGCGCCGACACTGATGCAAAAATCCGACCGCGGCAATTCCCCCCGGCCCCCTCGCGCGCAGCGCGTCCGCCGGCTATCGAACTCGCCGATCTTGACATGCGGATCGCGCGCGACGGTACCTGGTTCTATCGCGGGTCTCCGATCAACCGGATGCCGCTCGTCAAGCTGTTCGCCTCCGTGCTGCGCCGCGAGCCCGACGGCAGCTATTGGCTGGTGACCCCGGCCGAACGCGGCCGGGTCACGGTCGAAGATGCGCCGTTCATCGCGGTCGCGGTCGACGCCGAAGGCGAAGGCCGCGACCAGCGGCTGATCTTCCGGACCAATCTGGACGAGATTGTGACGGCGGGGCCGGACCGGCCGCTGCGGGTCGAAACCGCTGACGATGGCACGCCCTCACCCTATATCCTGGTGCGGCCCGGGCTTGAGGCGCGGCCCGGGCTTGAGGCAAGCCCTGGGCTTGAAGCAAGGTTAGCGCGGCCGGTATTTTACGAGTTGGTCGAGTTGGGCCGGGAGGAGCCGATCGCCGGCGAGAGCCAATTCGGGGTATGGAGCAGCGGCATGTTTTTCAGGCTCGGCGAGCTTGGAGAGGAGTAAGGGGTAGGCGACCTGCGATGACCGAAACCCATAAAAATCGCCATGACCGGGCTTGACCCGGCCATCTCTCGCGGCGTTGCCGCAGTACCGTGGACGATCGGATCAAGCCCGGTCATGGCGGCTCTATAAGGCTACGAGCCTATGAAGCGAGATTTGCTCATCGAGCGCCTGGCGGGCCGGCGAGCAGGCCGGCGCGGTTTTGGCGGCACCGACGATCCGCTCGAAGCGGCCGAATTTCGCCAGGTGCTGCGGGGCGACCACGACCTCAACCCGGGCATGACCCCACCGAGCACCGCGCTCAGGCCGGCGGCGGTGCTGGTGCCGCTGGTCGATCACGCGGGCGGCATGTCGGTGCTGCTGACCCAGCGGACGGCGCACCTCTCCGCCCATGCCGGGCAGATCTCGTTTCCCGGCGGCCGCATCGAAGAGCATGACTCCGACGAGGTCGCCGCCGCCCTGCGCGAGAGCGAGGAGGAGGTCGGACTGCCGCGCGCGCGGGTCAGCGTGATCGGCCGGCTCGACACCTACGTTACCGGCACCGGCTTCGAGATCACCCCGATCGTCGGCATCGTGATGCCGCCCGTCGCGCTGACGATCGATCCGTTCGAGGTCGCCGAGGCATTCGAGGTCCCGCTCGCCTTCATTCTCGACCGGCGCAACCATCAGCGCGTCGAGCGCGAAGTCGGCGCGCGCAGCCGCTGCTTTTTCGTGCTCCCTTTCGAGGGCCGCAACATCTGGGGCGCCACCGCCGGAATTCTGGTCAATCTGGCCGAGGTGCTGGCAGATTGATGGAGCCATGCTCCGCATATTCTTCGAGATTCTGCTGCCCCTCGTTCTGCCGACCGCGGTTTATCTCATTGGGGTGCGGATCGCCTGCTTGTCGCGGCGGGGCGGGACGATGGGTTGGGCGAATTTGCCCTGGTTGTGGCTGGCCGGAGCCGGCGCATTGCTGCTCGCGCTGATACTGTTTGTCGTGACCGTCGGTTTCGGGACTTCGCAGCCCGGCGTCTATGTGCCCCCGCGCCTGGAGAACGGCCGGATTGCGCCCGGCCATATGGAGCCCGAGCACAGCCCGTGACCAAGCCCGTGACCAAGCCCGTGACCAGGATCGCGCCGCAGCCGTGGATGGAGGAACCGCCGACCCGGGCCCTGCTCGACGCGTTGGCGCAGGCCGGAATCGCGGCGCGGTTTGTCGGCGGGGTTGTGCGCGACGCGCTGCTCGGGCGTGCGATCGCGGATATCGACCTTGCCACGCCGGCCCGCCCCGAGGAGGTCAGCGCCGCGCTTGCCAAGGCGGGCATCAAGGTCGTGCCGACCGGGATCGCCCACGGCACGGTCACGGCCGTGGTGCCGCCGCGGCATTTCGAGATCACCACGCTGCGGCGCGATGTCGAGACCTATGGTAGGCGAGCGCGCGTTGCTTTCGATGCCGATTGGGCGGAAGACGCGGCGCGCCGCGATTTCACGATCAACGCGATCTACCTCGACCCGGACGGCACCGTGCACGACCCGGCCGGCGGGCTGGCCGATCTCGCCGCGCACCGCGTGCGCTTTGTCGGCGAGCCGGCAACGCGGATCGCCGAGGATGTGCTGCGGGTCTTGCGCTATTACCGCTTCGAGGCGCGCTTCGGCCGCGGCCCGGGAAATGGTGGGGGCGATCGCGCCGCGCGCGCCGCCTGCCGGGCGGCGGTGAAGCTGTTGCCGAACCTGTCGGCGGAGCGGGTCGCGCAGGAGCTGATCCGGCTGCTGGCGGTGCCCGATCCGCTTCCGGCATTGCGCATGATGGCCGAGGACGAGGTGCTCGCGGCGATCCTGCCCGAGGCTTGGATAGGCGGGGCAACTCGCCTCGACCGGCTTGCAAGGCTGATCGCGATCGAGCCGGAACCGGACCCGCTGCGCCGGCTCGCGGCGCTGGTCGCGGTCGACCCCGGCGGCATGGCCGGCATGGCCGAGCGGCTGCGCCTGTCGAATGCCTGGCGCGACCGGCTCGTCGGCATGGCGCCGCCCTGGCCGCTCGATCCGGCCGGCGATGCCGGAGCGCAACGCCAGGCGTTGTATCGGCTCGGCGCCGAACGCTACCGCGACCTCGCGCTGCTGAGCGCCGCCGACGGGAGCATCGACAACGATCGGCTCGCCGAGCGGCTGGCTGTTGCCCGCGACTGGAAACCGCCGCGCTTTCCGCTTGCCGGGCGCGACGTGACCGCGCTGGGCATCCCGCCCGGGCCGCGCGTCGGCCAGCTGCTCGGCGAGGTGCAGCGCTGGTGGGAAGAAAGCGATTTCGCCGCCGACCGTGTGGCGTGCCTCGGAAAACTCACGGAGCTTGCCGCTCGTGGCCCGAGCCCGTTTGGATGATTTGGCGGCGGCGATCAAGCGACCGGCCAGAAGCGATCTAACGTAGGGACCGCAAACTGCTCGAAGTCGCGCACGTTTCGGGTCACCACCGTCATGTTACGGACCAGCGCCGTGGCCGCGATCAGTGTGACGGTATACGAAAGGCCCGCAGGAAGGTGGCGACGGCGCTCGCCGCCGCGGCGGCGAGCGCGGCGGGATCGCCGGGCTCCTCGGGTCGCAGCAAACCGCGGTAATGAATCTCGCCGCGCGCCAATGCCGCAAACTGCTCGGCGGCGAGCCGGGCGTCGGATATCGCCAGGGAGCCGGAAGCGGCGGCGCGGCGCAGGAAGGCTTCGATCTGCGCCCGCGTCCGCTCGGGCCCGGCCGCCCAGAATACCTGCCCGAGTGCGGGAAAACGGGTGACCTCGCCGATGATGATGCGATTGAGTGCGATTGCTTCAGGCGACAGCACGAGGTCGAGGAACCGCGTCGCGATCGTGGTCAGCGACGCCGCAATATCGACCGGATCGAGCGCCTCGGCCGAGAACCCGCCAAAACGGCGCTCGCTGACATGCGCGACGACCGCGCCGAACAACTCCTCCTTGCCGGTGAAATGGGCGTAGACCGTTGCCTTCGAGACGGAAGCCTCGCGCGCGATCGCATCCATCGTCACGGCGCCGAAGCCGCTTGCGAGAAAAGCGCGCTCGGCGGCAGCGAGGATCGCTTCGGCCTTGCCGCCCGGATGCTCGCGGCCGGCGACCCGTTGCGGCACGCTCATCGATCGAACCCTCGTCAATCGCGCCTCACCGGCGGATAACATCTGGCGCCGTTTTTTTATGCAAGCTAAACTGAACTGAACCGTTCAGTCTAGATGCAATCCCCATACCATGCGCAACACCGCGTTGATAGTCCTCCTCGTCGTCGTCCTGGTGCTGGGCGCCGGCGCCGGCTGGCATTGGTGGACCACCTGGCGGTTCCAGGAATCCACCGATGACGCCTATGTCCAGAGCGACATCTCGGTGATCAGCCCGCAGGTCGAGGGCTACCTCAAGGAGGTCCGCGTCGCGGAAAACCAGCGCGTTGCCGCGGGTCAGGTGCTGTTTGTCGTCGACGACCGCAACTTCGCCGCCAAGGTAGCGCAGGCCGACGCGGCCGTGGCGACCGAGGAGGCCTCGGTTCTGACGTATGACAGCCGCATGCAATTGCAGCGGTCGATGATCGAGCAGGCGAAGGCCGAGATCGCCGCGGCCGACGCCGAACGGATCCGCACAGAACAGGATTACCAGCGCTATGCCCAATTGGCGGCCACCGATTACGCCAGCCGGCAGCGCCTGGAGACAGCCGAGGCAGACGACCGCAAGGCCGCGGCGGCGCTGTCGCAAAAACGCGCCGCGCTGGCTGCGGCGCAGGATCAGCTCAACGTGTTGCGCGCGCAGCGCGACGAAGAAAAGGCCAGGCGGCAGCAGGCGCGCGCGAGCCTGCAGCTCGCCCAGAACGACCTCGACAACACGGTGATCCGCGCTCCGGTCGCCGGCGTTGCCGGCAACCGCGCCGGACAGGTCGGGCAATATGTCAAGCCGGGGACGCAGCTCCTGTCGCTGGTGCCGCTGCCCTATGTCTATGTCACCGCCAATTTCAAGGAGACCCAGCTGACCCATATGCGGCCGGGCCAGGCCGCCCGAATCTCGGTCGACGCCTATCCCGACCGGCCGCTCACCGGCCATATCGCAAGCTTCGCGCCAGCCAGCGGCGCCGAGTTCAGCCTGTTGCCGCCGGACAACGCGACCGGGAACTTCACCAAGATCGTGCAGCGCGTGCCGGTGCGCATCGCCTTGCCGGCGGACGGGCCGCTCGCTCGGCTGTTGCGCCCCGGTCTCTCGGTCACGGTGACCGTCGATACAAACGCCGAGCCGTCGGCCCGGACCGCGGAGGCGCTCGGCGCCGTTGTCGGGGGCGCGCAGGCGAAACCGGCGGCACCGGGCGCCGCGGTTACCCAATGACCCTCGTTTCGACGCTGCGGCGGGGGCGCTTCGCTCGCGGGCGGGGTGCCTCCGGCGAGCCCGCGGTCGCCGCGCCGCCGCGGCCCGCCGCGCTTCCGGACGCGGGCGAACCGGCACAGCCGACCCTGCGCGACTGGTTCGGCGTCCTGGCGATGGTTGTCGGCCTGTTCATGGCGATCATGGACGTCCAGATCGTGACCAGCTCGCTGACCCAGATCCAGGGCGGGTTGTCGGCGAGCGCCGATGAGATCGCCTGGGTGCAGACGGCCTATCTGATCGCCGACGTCGTGATGGTCCCGATGTCGGGAACCCTGTCGCGGCTGCTGTTCGACGCGAATCCTGTTCGTGATCGCGGCGCTCGGTTTCACCAGCGCCAGCGCGTTGTGCGCCACCGCGACCAGCCTCGACCAGATGATCCTTTATCGCGCCATGCAGGGGTTCTGCGGCGGCGCCATCACGCCCCTCGTGTTTCCGGTGGTTTACACGACGTTCCGCGGGCCAAAGCTGGCGACGCTGATGGTGATCATCTCGGTGATCCTGAACCTCTCCTCGACGCTGGGCCCGACGATCGGCGGCTTCCTGACCGACACCTTTTCCTGGCATTGGCTGTTCCTGGTCAACATCGTGCCCGGCATCCTGGTTGCCGCGGTGGTGTGGGTAACGATCGAC
This sequence comes from uncultured Alphaproteobacteria bacterium, assembly GCA_963789255.1. Classification (GTDB taxonomy): domain Bacteria; phylum Pseudomonadota; class Alphaproteobacteria; order ATCC43930; family CGMCC-115725; genus DATARH01. Next base: position 2,413,905 of record CAWBJW010000002.1, read on the forward strand.
ATCGACCAGCCCGACCGGTCGCTGCTGCGCTATTTCGACCTGATCGGGCTGGTGCTGATGGCGACTTTTCTCGGCTGTCTCGAATACGCCCTCGAGGAAGGCCCGCGCTGGGATTGGCTCGACGACCCGACGATCCGCGGCGCGGTGGTCGTATCGGGCATCGCCGCCGCGCTGTTCTTCTGGCGCGTGCTGAGCTATCGCCAGCCGATCGTCGATCTGCGCGCCTACGCCAACCGCAACTTCGCGCTCGGCTCGTTCTATACGTTTGTGGTCGGCACCGGGATGTACGGCACCACCTATCTGATCCCGCTGTTTCTGGCGCAGGTGCGCGGCTTCAACGCCTGGCAGATCGGCGAGACGGTCGTCGTCGCCGGGCTGGCGCAAATGTCGATGTCGCCGTTCAGCGCCTACATCGCCCGCAACCTCGATCTGCGCATCATGCTGTCGATCGGCCTCGGTCTCTTCGCCTTCTCGATGTACCTGACCGCCGGCCTGACCAATCAGGCCGGTTTTGTCGAGCTGTTCGTGCCGCAGGCGGTGCGCGGTTTCGCGCTGATGTTCTGCTATCTGCCGGCCAATCTGATCGCGCTCGAGCTCGGTGCCGGCCGACAAGCTCAAGAACGCCGCCGGGCTCTACAATCTGATGCGCGATCTCGGCGGCGCGATCGCGCTGGCGACGATCGGCACGATCATGAATGACCGGCTGCATTTCCACTGGAACCGGCTGATCGAAGACATCAACCCGGCGCGCTCCGCGGTGCAGCAGTTCATGGAGGGGCAGACCAACCGGTTCGGTTCGCTGATCCCCGGCGACCCGCGCCAGGCCGCCGTCAGGCTGCTCGCCAATCTGGTGCAGCGCGAGGCCCTGGTATTGACCTACAACGACATCCTGATGCTGATTGGCGGCGTGTTCGTCTTCGCCCTTGCGCTGATGCCGCTGGTGCGCCGCACGCGCTCGCTGATGGCGCGTTGATATGCCAGGGTGACCCGAAGCCCCGCACGCGGCGGTTCTCGGGTATACTGGCAGGGTGAAGCCGATCTTGTTAAAAGAGCGCCGCGGCGGTGCTGTTGGCGGTTGCCGCATCAGGAGAACAGCTGTGCGGGTCGCGACGGTTGAGCGCAATACGAAAGAGACGCAGATCAAGGGCCGGGTCGAGCTCGACGGCAGCGGTGCGGCCGAGATCGCCACCGGCATCGGCTTTCTAGACCACATGCTGGAGCAGCTCGCCAAGCACAGCCTTGTCGACATCGCGCTGCACGCAACGGGCGATCTGCACATCGATTTCCACCACACCACCGAGGACACCGGTTATGTCGTCGGCGAGGCGGTGTCGCGGGCGTTGGGCGACCGCGCCGGGATCCAGCGCTACGGCCATGCCGTGATCCCGATGGACGAGACCCTGACCCGCGTCACCCTCGACGCCTCGAACCGCCCCTACCTGATCTGGAAAGTCGCCTTCTCGCGGCCCAAGCTCGGCGAGATGGACACCGAATTGTTCAAGGAATGGTTCCAGGCCTTTGCCCAATCGGCCGGCGTCACGCTGCACGTCGAAAATATCTACGGCGAGAACAACCACCATATCGTCGAATCCTGCTTCAAGGGTCTGGCACGCGCCTTGCGACAGGCGATCGAGATCGACCCGCGCCGGGCCGGCGCAATCCCCTCGACCAAGGGCGCTCTCGGCGGCAGCTTGGCATAGCGTCGGATGACCACCGCGATCATCGATTACGGCTCGGGCAATCTGCGCTCGGCGGCGAAGGCGTTCGAGCGCGCCGCCGCCGAGAATGGGGTCGCCGAGGCAATCCTGGTGACCAGCCGGCCCGAGGAGGTTGCCGCGGCCGACAGGATCGTGCTGCCCGGGGTCGGCGCCTTCGCCGATTGCCGGCGCGGCCTCGCCGCGGTGCCCGGCCTCGAAGCCGCGCTCGCCGAGGCGGTGATCGGGCACGGACGGCCGTTTCTCGGCATCTGCGTCGGCATGCAGCTGATGGCCTGTTGGGGCCGCGAATTCGAGACGGTCGAGGGGCTCGGCTGGGTGCCGGGCGAGGTCGTTAGGATCGCGCCGGCTGATCCTGCCCTCAAGATCCCGCATATGGGCTGGAACGAGGTCATGCCGTGCGCCGCGCATCCGGTGCTGGCCGGGCTGCCGGCCGGCACGCATGCCTATTTCGTGCACAGCTACCACTTCCGGCCGGCCGATTCGACCGACCTCGTTGCCGTGACCGATTACGGCGGGCCGCTTGCCGCGGTGATCGGCCATGACAATCTGATCGGCACGCAATTTCATCCGGAAAAGAGTCAGATGGCGGGGTTGCGGCTGATCGCAAATTTTCTGCAATGGCGGCCATGAGCGAGACGCAAACGGTCGGCAAAGCCAGGGTCGAACGCCTGACCCAATATTCCCACACCGATCTCGACGATCTGTGCGAGGCGACCGAAAGCGCGATCGTCGAGGGCGGCGGCTTCGGCTGGCTCAGGCCGCCGCCGCGCCAGGTGCTGGAAAATTACTGGAAGGGGATGCTGCTGGTCCCCGAGCGTCGGCTTGTCGTCGGGCGGCTCGACGGGGTGATCTGCGGCTCGGCGCAGCTCGCCCGCGCGCCGCGCAACAATGAGGCGCAGGCGCGGGCCGGCACGTTGACCGGCGCCTTTGTCGCGCCCTGGGCGCGCGGCCACGGCCTCGGCCGGCGCATCGTCCTCGAAGTCGAGCAGCTCGCCCGCGAACTGGGCCTCCTGGTGCTGAACCTCGACCTGCGCGACACCCAGCGCGCGGCGATCGGCCTGTACGAAAGCATGGGCTACCGGCGCTGGGGCACGCACCCGTATTATGCGCTGGTCGAGGGCCAGTTCGTGGCGGGTCATTATTATTTCAAGCGCCTCGACCAGGCGCCCCAGTAACACTGACATGATCTTGTTCCCGGCCATCGACCTGAAAGACGGCGCCTGCGTGCGCCTGGTGCGCGGCGAGATGGCGAGCGCGACCGTGTTCAACGACGACCCGGCGGCGCAGGCCCGCCATTTCGCCGAGATCGGCTTCGGCTGGCTGCACGTCGTCGATCTCGACGGCGCTTTTGCCGGCCGCTCGGCGAACGGCGACGCGGTGCGGGCGATTCGCCGGGCGGTCGGCCTCAAGATCCAGCTTGGCGGCGGCATCCGCGACCGCGCCGCGATCGACCGATGGCTCGATCTCGGCATCGACCGCATCGTGCTCGGCACGGTCGCGTTGCGCGATCCCGCGCTGGTCCGCAAGGCGGCGAGCGATTATCCCGAGAGCATCGCTGTCGCGGTTGACGCTCGGGATGGCCGGGTCGCTGTCGAGGGCTGGACACAGACCAGCGAGATGGATGTAGCCGAACTGGCCAAGCGCTTCGCTGATAGCGGGGTGGCCGCCTTCATTTACACTGACATCGCCCGCGACGGCGCGCTTACCGGAGTTGATGTCCTCAAGATCAGCGCGTTCGCCAGTCGAGTGGACATACCCGTCATTGCGTCGGGCGGCGTGGCCAGCCTTGGCGACATCGCCGCGTTGAAAGCCCACGCGGCTGACGGCATCGCCGGCGCGATCTGCGGGCGTGCGCTTTATGACGGCCGTATCGAGCCGCAAGCGGCGTTGCTTCTGGCTGCCGGAGCGGCGGCATCATGCTGAAGATGCGCGTCATCCCGTGCCTCGACGTCAAGGACGGGCGGGTCGTCAAGGGCGTCAACTTCGTCGATCTGACCGATGCCGGCGACCCGGTCGAGCAGGCGCGGATCTATGACCGCGAAGGCGCCGACGAATTGTGCTTTCTCGACATCACCGCCAGCCACGAGGGGCGCGAGACGCTCTACGACGTGGTCCGTCGCACCGCCGAGCAATGCTTCATGCCGCTGACCGTTGGCGGCGGGGTGCGCACGGTCGACGACATCCGCCGGCTATTGCTCGCCGGCGCAGACAAGGTGTCGATCAACACCGCCGCGGTGGCGCGGCCCGATTTCGTGCGCGAGGCGGCAGAGAAATTCGGCAGCCAGTGCATCGTCGCGGCGATCGACGCGAAGACCGTGGCCGCAGGGCCCAACGGCGAGCGCTGGGGGGTCTTTACCCATGGCGGGCGCCGGCCGGCCGGGCTCGATGCGGTCGAATGGGCGTGCCGGCTCGCCGATTACGGCGCCGGCGAGATCCTGCTGACCTCGATGGATCGCGACGGCACCAAAGCCGGCTTCGACATTCCGCTGACCCGGGCGGTCGCCGACGCGGTGCGGGTGCCGGTGATCGCCTCGGGCGGGGTCGGCACCCTCGACCACCTCGTCGAAGGCATCCGCGACGGCCATGCGACGGCGGTGCTCGCCGCCTCGATCTTCCATTTCGGCACGTTCCGCATCGGCGAGGCCAAGGCATACCTCGCCGCGGCGGGTGTGCCGGTGCGGCTCTGAGCCATGGCCGATTCGCTCGGAGAGACATTGGACCGGCTCTGGCAGGCCATCGAATCGCGCCGCGGCGCCGACCCCGCAACCTCCTACACGGCAAGGCTGTTCGCCCGCGGCACCGCGAAAATCGCGCAAAAGCTCGGCGAGGAAGCCGTCGAGACGGTCATCGAGGGGGTCACCGGCGACCGCGTCGCGCTGGTCGGCGAGAGCGCCGACCTGATCTTTCACCTGTTCGTGCTGTGGGCCGCCTCGGGAATCGTCCCCGCCGATATCGCCGCCGAACTGGCACGCCGCGAAGGGATTTCGGGGATAGCCGAGAAGAAGGCGCGGAAGGAGAAATAATCGTCCACTCGTAGGATGGGTTGAGCAACGCGAAACCCATCGATCAGTTCTTGCGGTCCGGATGGTGGGTTTCGCGTTGCTCAACCCATCTTACGGTTTTGGTGGTGCTGACAATGCGTACTTCACAAGTTTCTTCGTCAGCGTCGGCAGGGCGTAGTCCTTGAATTCATCCGGCCGGGCCCAGATGCCGGCGAGCAATTCGGCGGTGGTCCCGGCCATCAGCGCCAGTTCGAGGCGGAAATGGGTGAAGCCGTGGCTGACCGTTCCCGGCAATCGGGTCCATTGGGTCGCCGCCGGAGCTTCGATGATCGCCTCGCCCGCCGGCCACGGCACCGCGCGCCACAATGTCGAGGGCAATTCGATCATGCCGCCGAGCAGGCCCTGTTCCGGGCGGCGCCGCAGCAAGACCGCGCCGTCATTGCGGCTGAGCCAGAATGCGACACCATGGCGCAGCGGCCGCTCCGGCCTCGCAGCCTGGGTCGGGAGGGTTTCGGCGATCCCCATCGCCGCCGCGGCGCAATTCTCCCGCCACGGACACAAGACGCAGCGCGGCCGGCGCGGCGTGCAGAGGACGGCGCCGAGATCCATCATCGCCTGCGCGAAATCGCCGGCCCGCTCGTCCGGCACCAATGCAGCGGCGAGCGCCCGCAGGCGCGGCTTCGCGCCGGGGAGCGGCGCGCGCTCGGCAAAGAGCCGCGCCACCACCCGCTCGACATTGCCGTCAACCGCCGCGGCCGGCCGGTCGAAGGCGATCGCCGCGATCGCCGCCGCGGTGTAGGCGCCGACCCCGGGAAGCGCGCGCAACGCCGCCGGATCATCGGGGAAATGCCCGCCATGGCGCTCGATGACGGCCTGGGCGCAGGCGTAGAGGTTGCGGGCGCGCGCGTAATAGCCGAGCCCCTGCCACAAATGCAGCACCTCGTCGAGCGAGGCCACGGCCAATTCGCGAATGTCGGGAAAGCGCGCCACGAATCGGTCAAAATAGGGGCCGACCGTCGCCACCGTGGTTTGCTGCAGCATGATCTCGCTGAGCCACACCAGGTACGGGTCCGGGCGCCGGCCCGGCGGCGCGCGCCACGGCAGGTCGCGGCGGTGGCGGTCGTACCAGGCGAGCAGCGCGGCGGGGTCGGGCGGACGTGGCGCCAGCGAGGGTTCGGATCGGATCGACGACATGCGGGGCGAGCGGACGGATCGCGAAGCCGGCAGACTAGCCGGCGCGGCGCGCGAGAGCGAGCGCCGGCCAAATTTGCGCCAAGGGGGATTGCGCGCGATCGGCGCCGCGGCGTCGCGGGTGGCCGCTCCGATCGTCGCCCGCCGCGGCGGCGGGGTTCTCGGCCGGCTCAAGGCGGAATGGGCTGCGGTGGTCGGGGAGGAGTTCGCCGCCGCGACCTGGCCTGCGGCGCTCGGTCGCGACGGCGCGTTGAAGCTGCGCGTCGCGTCGAGCGTCGCCCTCGATTTACAGCACCGCGCGCCCTTGGTGATCGAGCGGATCAACCTGTTTTTCGGATATGCTGCGGTCGCCCGGCTGGTTCTCGTCCAGGGGCCGCTGCCGCTCCCCGTCCCGCCCAGGCCGGCGCCCCCGGCGCCGCTAAGCGCCGCGGAGGCAAAAGCCCTCGATGCCCGGCTCGCCGAAATCGCCGACCCCGAATTGCGGGCCGCGCTCGCCCGACTCGGACAGCTGGTGCTGGCCGGCGCGCGGCGTGGCGGCTAGGCAGGCTTGGGCCGTCCGGCGGTCATTGCGCGGCTGCCTTGAAGCGGTTAACATCTACATCTGGTAGCAGGAAGGTCCTCATGAGGGAAATCTGGTTTGGCATGCTGTTTATGCTGGCGCTGGCGGGAGTGCAGAATGCGGCCGCGCAGACGCCGAAGCCGGCGGACAAGGCGGATACCGCGAGCGTACTGGCGCTGACCCCGCAGGACCGGGTACTCGGCAAACCCGGCGCGCCGATCACGATCGTTGAATACGCCTCGCTAACCTGCCCGCATTGTGCGCATTTCGAGGCCGACGTGCTGCCCAAGCTCAAAGAGAAGTGGATCGATACGGGCAAAGCCAAGCTGGTTCTGCGCGATTTCCCGCTCGACGAGGCGGCGGAACAGGCGGCTGTCGTGGCGCGCTGCATCCCGCCCGACCGCTTCTACCCGCTGATCGAGACGCTGTTCGCCACGCAGGACAAGTGGGTGGTGGAGAAGGACTGGCGCGCCGCGCTCCAGCGGATCGCGCTGATCGCCGGCCTCAGCAAGAAAGAGTTCGACACCTGCCTCGCCGACAAGAAGCTGGAGGATCAGGTCGCGCAGAGCCGTCTCACCGCGTCAACCCAGCTCGGCGTCGATGCGACCCCGACTTTTTTTGTCAACGGCAAGAAATACGAGGGAGAACCGACCGTCGAGGCGTTCGATCAGCTGCTGTCCGGACTGGCCGGGAAATCATGATGCCCTCACAAGCATGAAAAGTTGCCGATGCAGGTAGAGCGTCTCCGTCTCGCCGGCTTCAAGTCCTTTGTCGAGCCCACGGAGCTGGTGATTGACCCGGGCCTCACCGGCATCGTCGGGCCCAATGGCTGCGGCAAGTCCAACCTCGTCGAAGCGCTGCGCTGGGTGATGGGCGAAGCCTCCGCCAAGCGGGTGCGCGGTGGCGAGATGGACGACGTGATCTTCGCCGGATCGGGCAGCCGCCCGGCGCGCAACCTCGCCGAAGTTGCCCTGACGATCGACAATGCGGCGCGCGGCGCCCCCGTTGCCTACAACGAGGGCACGACGATCGAGGTGGTGCGCCGGATCGCGCGCGGCGGCGGCTCCGCTTATCGGATCAACGGCCGCGAGGCGCGCGCCCGCGACGTTCAGCTGCTGTTCGCCGACGCCGCGACCGGGCCGCATTCCGGCGCGCTGGTCGGGCAGGGGCGGATCGGCGCCTTGCTCGCGGCAAGGCCGACCGAGCGCCGGCTGCTGCTCGACGAGGCGGCAGGGACCGCCGGGCTCTATGCGCGCCGCCACGAGGCCGAGCTGAAGCTCGAGGCCGCCGCCGACAACATCGCCCGGCTCGACGATGTGATCGCAACCCTCGCGGCGCAGATCGAAACCCTGAAGAAGCAGGCGCGGCAGGCGACGCGGTATCGCCGGCTCGGCGAGCAGATCCGGCGCAGCGAGGCGCAGCTGCTCGACGCCCGCTGGCGCGCCGCCGCGATCGAGGCCGAAGGCTTCGCCGCCGAATTGCGCGCCAGCGAGCGCGAGCTTGCCGCCGCCGTAGCCGCCGCGTCGGCGCATGAGCGGAGCCGGGCCGAGGCCGAAACGGCGCTGCCTCCGTTGCGCATGGCGCAGGCGGCGGCCTCTGCCGGCGCAACGCGGATCGCGCACGCCCGCGATGCGCTCGAACAGGAGCTGGGCCGGGTCGTCGCGGCGCATGCCGAGGCCGAGCGGCGCCGGGCGCAGATCGCGGCCGACCTCGAACGCGAATCCGAGCACCTCGCCGATGCCGATTCCGGGATCGCCCGCCTCGCCGACGAGCGACTTGCGCTGGAGCGTGCCGGCGGCGCAGCCGAAACCGCTCGAGTCGAGGCAGCTTCACGGGTCGATGCCGCCGCAGCCGACCTTGCGACGGCCGAAACCGGCCTGCAGCAGATGACCGAAGCCTGCGCCGCCGGCGACGCGCGGCGCGGCGCGCTCGAACGAACGCGGCGCGACCTTGCCGAGCGCCGGAGCCGGCTGCAGGCAAGGCTGGCCGAGGCCGAAAAGCAGCGCGAGCCGCTGCTGCGCGCGATCGTGCCGCCCGCCTCCATCGCCGAAGCCGGTACCGCCGTGACCGAGGCGGCGGCCGAAATCGACCATGCCCGGGTTGCGGCGGCGGCTGCCGCCGGAACGCTGAGCGACCGTCAGCAACACGAGACCACGGCGGTCAACAACGCGCGCGAGGCTGAGCGCGTCCTTGCCCGCCTCAGGGCCGAAGCCGAGGCGCTGACAAGAGTCCTGACGCCTCCTGTCGCGGACGACGCGGACGCGCCGTCGATGCTGGCGCTGCTGCAGGTTCCGCCCGGTTTCGAGGCCGCGACGGCAGCGCTGTTCGACGGCGAGCTGGCGGCGCCGCTGCTGCCGCCCCCAGCGGAGAACCGGGAGCAGCATCAGGCCGAACCGACCACCGGCCGCACCGCCGGCTGGGTCGAACTGGCCCCGCTCGCCGCCGCGGCGCTGCCCGCAGGGGCGCGTCCGCTCGCCGGCGAGATCGGCGCCCCGCCTGCCCTCGCCCGGCGCCTCGCGCACACCGGCTGGGTCGCGAACGAAAGCGATGGCTGGCGCCTGCAACGACAGCTCGAGGCCGGCCAGAGCCTCGTCAACCGCGACGGGCATTTGTGGCGCTGGGACGGGTTCACCCGGCCGATACAAGGTTCGGCGGCGACCGCGGAACAGCTGCGGCAACGCAACCGCCTCGACCAGCTTGCCGACGAGATCGCCGGGGCGGCCGCCGACGCCTGCCGTGCCAGCGAAGCCGCCGCGGCCGCCCGGACGGAGCGCGATAAGGCGGCTGCGGCCGAGCGCAGCGCCGTCGCCGCGCTCAGGGCATCCGAGGAGCTGCTCGCCCGGGCGCGCGAGGCCGAGGTTGAACTTGCCCGGCGCGGACTGGCAGTGGAAACCCGACTCGCTGTCGTGGCCGAGACCATCGAGAAGCTGACTGCCGAACTCGCCGAACTGGCCGAAGAGGCGGCCGAAGCCGATCGCGCGGTGGCGCTGTTGCCCGACCCGGGACTGGCCCGCGTTGCGCTGGAGGCGGCGCGCGGCCAAGCCCTGGCGGCGCGACGGCGCGAGGGCGACGCGCGGGCATTGCTCGATCGGCTGGCCCGCGACGCCGAGGTGAGGCATCAGCGCCTCGCCGCGATCGGCGCCGAGGAAGCGTCGTGGCGTAAGCGGCATGACGGCGCCGCGGCGCAGCGCGCGATCCTCGCCGGGCGGCAGAGCGCGCTGGCCGCAGAGATCGCCGAACTGACCGAGCGCCCGGCCGCCATCGCCGGCGAAACCGAGACGCTTGCCGGGCACGCGGCAGCGGCAGCCGCCGAGCAGCGCACTGCCGGGGATGCGCTTGCATCAGGCGAGACCCGGCTGCGCCAGGCGGCCGACATGGCACGCCGGGCGGACGCGGCCGTCGGCCAGGCGCGCGAGCAGCGCGCCCGCCTCCAGGCGCGGTGCGAGGCCGCTTCCGAGGGGCTGGCGCGGCTGCGCGCGGAGATCGCCGAGCGGCAGGGTCAGACCCCGGAAAATCTGGCGCTGCTGGTGGCGGACGGCGGTGACAGGGCCGTGCTCGATACCGGCGAACTCGCCGGCCGCCTTGACCGCCTGTTGCGCGAGCGCGACGCGATGGGGCCGGTCAATCTGCTGGCCGAGCAGGAGGCCGCCGAAGTCGCAGCGCGGCTCGGCGGGCTCGAATACGAGCGCGCCGATCTGACCGCCGCGATCGCCCGGCTGCGCCGCGGCATCGCCACCCTCAACGAGGAGGGCCGCAAGCGGCTCATCGCCGCGTTCGAACAGCTCAACGGCCATTTCGGCGAGCTGTTCGCCCGGCTCTTCGGCGGCGGCAAGGCGGAACTCGCCTGGGCCGGCGGCGACGACCCGCTCGAAGCCGGGCTCGACATCATGGCGCGCCCGCCGGGCAAGCGCCTGCAGGCCCTGTCGCTGCTCTCCGGCGGCGAGCAGGCGCTGACCGCGATCGCCCTGATCTTTGCCGTGTTCCTGACCAACCCGGCGCCGGTCTGCGTCCTCGACGAGGTCGATGCGCCGCTCGATGATGCCAATGTCAACCAGTTCTGCCGGCTCGTCGCCGACATCGCGGACACGACCGGCACGCGGTTTCTCGTGATCACCCATCACCGCGTCACGATGGCGCGGATGCACCGCCTCTTCGGCGTGACGATGGCCGAGCGCGGCGTCTCGCAGCTGGTCTCGGTCGATCTCGCGCGCGCCGCCGAATTGCGCCAGAGCGCCTGAGCCGCCGCATCCCGACAGTAACCGATGGGCCGGTCCCGCCTTTGAAGCCGCCGGCGATCGCCATGCCCTTCGACACCTGGAACGCGACCTCCGGTTGCATCGCAGATTCGTCTCACCTGATCTATCTGGCCAGGATCAGGTGGAATTCCCCTCCAGGTTGCACAGCACAGGGTCCGGCAGCGCCGGCTGCCGGCGACCCGATCCGCATTTCCCGCTCGCCTCGCCCGACCAATCTCCGAATATGGGAACAAAGCAGAAACAGTCAATGGCGGCGATCGGCAGCCATCACGCCTGCCGCGAGCGTTCGAGATTGCCGGCACGCGCGTTCGGCGTTAGGAACAAAAGTCGAACGGTTCGCTTGACGGACGATACCTTCGCACATAAAAAAGCCAGAGGAAGCATGCTTCTCACTGGACGGATGTAAACTGGTGCAATAAACATCAAGTTATGGCCCGACCCAGAGGAAAACGGAAGGAAGCTCGTCTCTCCGTCAGCTTCGACGAGCGGGACTACGCTACACTTTGCGCAATCGCCCGTCACCGCGACGTGTCGGTGGCTTGGCTCGTCCGCCAAGCTGTCGCGAGCTTGATCGAGCAGGAGCGGCAGCAGACGAACGATCCGGAATTACCGCTAATACTGAAACCTGGTATGGCGACGCAGCCGCGCTCATGACCGACTCGGCTTCTCCGGCGATGCGAGCCAGCCTGCCCTTCGGTAGCGAATTCTCTCCGTCGCAGATCCAGCTTCGGCAACTCCTTGAACTCATCGAGGCGCACGAGGGCGATGAAAAGGCGCTGCAGGCTGCCATTCTCGAAACCTACTTTTCGGAGCACGGCGCGACCGGGAGCGATCCCCAGAGGGCCGCCAAGAATCGCAACACCCTGGCGATGAACTGCCGCCTCGGTCTTCGCGCCTATGACATCATCGACCAGACGGGCCGCTTTACCGACTTCGGCCGCACGCTGTTTCAGCTTCGCGGCGACGACAAGGCGCTTTACGACGCCCTTGCCAAGCACATCCTTCTGAACCGGCACGGCATGGCCCTCATCCAGTGCATCCGGGATATGATGGCCGCCGGCGAGGACGTGAACCTCACCAGCCTGCGCGAAGGCTTGGCCGAGCGCGGCGTCGATTATCCCTCGGGCGGGAAGCACCCGAGCATGATGCGCCTCTGGCTCGAAAAGGCCGGGGTATTCGTCGGCTCCCGCTGGCAGATCGACGACATCCGCCTGCAGGAAGTCCTCGGCACCGATCCTGAGATGTATCGGGAACTGGGCCGGTTCACGATCGAGCAGCGCGCGTTCCTGCGCGCGCTCGCCAACAGCGGGGTAACCGATCCGCAACCGGCCAATGAGATCGTGAAGCTCGCTTCGGCGACCTACGGGGTAAAATTCCCCGAGAAGAGTTTGCCCAAAATGGTGCTGAACGCTCTGGAGCAAGCGGGCTACATCACAGCGACCAAAACCACCCAGGGGCGCGGCGCGAAGCCCTTCATGGTCGCGCCGACGCCGAAGCTGGCGGCGGAGTTGATCGAGCCGCTGTTCGACCAGCTGAAAGGGCAGACCGACCCCAAGCTGCTCGAACTCTTGCGCAAGCCGCTCGCCGAGATTCTCACTGAGATGAAATCCGAGGACCGCTATATCAGCGGCCTCGCCCTCGAAGCGCTCGCCTTCAAGCTCATGCGCTTCCTGGACATCGACTATCTGGCGACGCGCCTGCGCGCGTCCGCCACCGGCGGCGCGGAAGTTGATCTCGTGTTCCACTCGGCGCGGCTCGTTTATTCGCGCTGGCAGGTGCAGTGCAAGAACACCGCTCGCGTCTCGCTCGACGACGTAGCGAAGGAAGTCGGACTAACCGCATTCATCAAGAGCAACGTGATCGTCATCGTCACGACCGGAGCGGTCGGAGGTGAGGCGCGTCGCTATGCAAACAAGATCATGCGGGATTCCAACCTCGCCATCGTCATGCTTGACGGTCCCGACCTCGCCCGCATCACCGGCAATACCACTCGAATCGTGGACGTGTTCAACCGCGAAGCCCAAGCGGCAATGCTACTCAAACAACTGGACCTGGACCAATGACGCCGACCGTAGAGCCACGCCGCTACCACCGCACTGATCTCGGTCTGATAATGCACGGCGACTCGTTGCATTTTCTCAGTCACCTGCCAGCCGGGTCCGTTGACCTGGTGATGACCAGCCCGCCGTTCGGCCTCGTGCGCAAAAAGGATTACGGCAACGTCCCTGCCGGGGAGTATCTCGATTGGTTCCGCCCGTTTGCCGAACAGATTGCCCGTGCGTTGAAAGACACAGGCAGCTTTGTTCTAGATATCGGCGGTGCATGGGAAGCCGGACGGCCAACTCGCAGTCTCTATCACTTCAAACTCCTCATAATGCTGTGTGAAGAGTTCGGATTTCACCTTGCCCAGGATTTCTACTGGTGGAATCCGTCTAAGCTGCCGACACCCGCCGAATGGGTGACGGTGCGGCGCATCCGCGTGAAAGACGCAATCAATACCGTGTGGTGGCTGTCCAAGACGCCCTGGCCCAAAGCCAGCAACCGGCGGGTCCTGCAGCCCTACAGCCCGAGTATGATGGAGCTGTTGGAGAAGGGCTATAAGGCTCAAAAGCGGCCATCCGGACACGACATCAGCGACAAATTCTCGATCGACAATGGCGCGGCCATCCCGCCCAATCTGATTGCGCTCCCAAATACTGAGAGCAATGGAGCTTATCAGCGGTATTGCGAAGAGAACCGCATAAAGCCGCACCCCGCCCGCTATCCGGCCGAGTTACCGGAATATTTCATTCGTATGCTTACCGATCGCGGCGACTTGGTTGTTGACCCATTTGCCGGAAGCTGCGTTACCGGCGAGGTCGCCGAGCGCCTCGGGCGCCACTGGGTCTGCGCTGAGTTGGTAGAGGAATACCTCAAAGGTGGGCTCTGCCGGTTTCCGCCGCATACCACCACGAACGGGAAAGGGGGTTCCAGAGCTGGACAAGACAGCTGCTATCGCGTTCCTCGGCCTGGTCTCTTGTGGAATGGCGGTTCCGACGAGGTTCTTAGCCCTGATGGCGGCAGGAAGCGACCCGCTAACGTCAAAACTGCCCGCAAACGGCCCGCTCTTGCCGCCCATGATGATCAGCCAGACACGTTGCCCTTCGCCGCATCACCTCAGATCCGGTAGTCCGCGCGGTATCCGTGCTCCGATTGCCCGCATTCCCGCTTCCAGACATCGGCAAACCCGGCGATGTCGCCGATCTTCCGGGTCGATTTCTCGAAGGTATATTCAGTGAGCGCTGGTCGGCGTCGGTCGGCTTCGCCACGCCGAGGAGATCGCACAAATCATTGAAATGCGACTGGGCCGCCGCCCGCTCGGTGAGTTCCGAGCCGCGCCACTTGGCAATGAACTCTTCGGGCGACATTTTTCCATATCCCGCCTTGGCAAGCATTGCGCTCCGGGGCGCGCCGATCAAGGCTGACGCGATGGCGCTGCGCCCAGCCTTCAAAATCCAGACTGCCGTCCTATATCCAGCGGCGAGCGAACACCGTGCCTCGGAGGACGATGCGGTTGTTGAAATTCCCTGCAATTCCCTGCGCCGGCGTTTTAACTCCCTGCAGGGGCGCCGAAAAATTCCCTGCCTGAGGCAGCGGTCTTCGCGGTTTCAATGGGTTGGCATAGAAAATTTTGAAAAACTCCCTGCGAGCAGGGAATTTCAGGGAATTCACAGCGAAAAATACTTGGCCTGCGGGTGGTGGACGGCATTTGAGCAGATCACCACCGCGATTCGCCCGGCTGCCCTGGCTGTCGGTGATCGTGCCGCGAATCGGTATCGGGGGCGGCGCGGCGCGCGCGGGCGTTTGGCAGAAGGATGTGTCGGGCGCGGTCCGGCCTATCTAATTGGCGTTGTTGAAGAATGCGTCCTCGGTCCGGTGGCCGGGCGGGTTGACAGGGGGGCGGCGGCTCACTATGTTGCGCGCCGCTTCGGCTGATGTCGGCCGGCGACAATTGGCTGCGCGTCCATTGATGAGCGATAGCGGGCCACCCGACCGGTTGCGACGGCTTGGCGAAGAGATCGACAAGGCGCGCTCGCAAGCGGAAGAGGGCGGGTCGGCCGACCGCGGCGACGCCACCTCGGGCGGCGCTCTCGGGTTTGGCCTGCGCATCGGGATCGAACTCATCGCCGCGCTTCTGGTCGGGCTCGCCCTCGGCTGGCTGACCGATCGCTATATCGGGACCCGCCCCTGGGGGTTGATCGCAGGCTTTTTTCTGGGGAGCGCGGCGGGGGTCGTCAACGTGTTCCGGGCGGTGCAGGGTATGGGCGGCGGCGGCCCGCCCGCAAGCCCTCCCGGATGAGGGGAAGCGGCGCGGCGGCGATGCGAGGTTGGGGAAGAACGTGGCGGAAGTAAGCGCTCCTCTGGAGCAATTCGTGGTCAAGAAGCTGGTGCCGATCCATATCGGTCCGCTCGACATCTCCTATACCAATTCGGCCTTGCTGATGACGATTGCGGTCGGGCTGATCATGCTGCTGCTGCTCGGCACGACGCGCCGCGCCGCCCTGGTCCCGGGACGGCTGCAATCGATCGCCGAGCTGTGCTACGAATTCGTCGCCGGCATGGTCCGCGAGAACGTCGGCACCGAAGGCATCGAATTCTTTCCGTTGATTTTTTCGATCTTCATGTTCGTGTTGTTCGGCAATTTTATCGGGCTTATTCCGTATAGCTTTACGTTCACCGGGCAAATCATCGTCACCTTCGGGCTGGCGATCTCCGTTTTTTTGATGGTTACGATCGTCGCGTTCGTGCGCCACGGCGTGCATTTTTTCGGCTTCTTCTTTCCCCCGGGGGCGCCGGTGTTCATGGCGCCGGTGCTGATCCCGATCGAGATCATCTCCTATCTGTCGCGGCCGGTGAGCCTCGGCATCCGGCTCTTTGCCAACATGATGGCCGGCCATACGATGATGGCGGTGTTCGCCGGCTTCACGATAACGCTCGGCCTCTTCGGCTTTCTGCCGATCGCGATCAATGTCGCGATGTTTGCCCTCGAAATGATCGTCTGCGCCTTGCAGGCCTATGTGTTCACGATCCTCGACCTGCCTCTATCTGCGCGACGCGATCCATCTGCACTGATCGCATCAGCGACCCAATCCGCTCTGCAACGTCCCAGCGAAGGAATACGCAATGGACCCGACCTCGGCCAAAATGATCGGCGCCGGCCTCGCCGCAATCGGCGTCGCGGGAGCCGGCGTCGGCATCGGCAACATCTTCGGCAGCCTGGTCAGCTCGATCGCCCGCAATCCGGCCGCGCGCGACCAGGTGTTCGGCATCGGCATGCTCGGCTTCGCCTTGACCGAGGCGGTGGCGCTTTATGCGTTGCTGATCGCGTTCCTCGTGCTTTACGCGGTCTAGGCCGCGCCGGCGCGCTCGCTCCACCATGCCGCAACTCGATCCCGCCGGGTTTCTGCCGCAGCTGTTCTGGCTCGCGGCGACCTTTCTGGTGCTCTACGTGTTGATGAAATGGCTCGCCGTGCCGCAGGTCGGGCGCGCGATCGAAGCGCGCCGTCAGCGGCTCGACGGCGATCTCGGCCGCGCCGGCGAACTGAAGGCCGAGGCCGAAACCGTGCTCGCCGCCTATCAGCAGACACTGTCGTCGGCGCGCAGCGAGGCGCAGGCAAGACTGCGCGACACCGCCGAGCGCATGGCGGCAGAGGCGGCCGAGCGCCAGCGCGAGCTAGCCGCCACCCTGGCAACGCAGATCGCGGAAGCCGAGCGCCGCATCGCCGCCGCCCGGGACGACGCGCTGACCGAAATTCGCGGCATCGCCGTCGATGTCGGCCGCTCGGTGGTCGAGAAGTTGACCGGGTCGGCCCCCGATGACGGAAGAATGACGGCGGCGGTAGACGGCGCCCTCGCCGGGCGGACCGGGTGATGCACCCGTTCGGCGATCCCGAATTCTGGGTGGCGGTTGCCGGGCTGATCTTCATCGCGGTCGTCTGGAAGCCGGCGCGCCGGATACTGATCGGCAGCCTCGACGAACGTGCCGCCCGGATCCGCGCCAACCTCGACGAAGCCCGCAAGCTGCGCGACGAGGCCGGGCAATTGCTCGCCGAATATCAGATGAAGCAGCGCGAGGCGGCGGCCGAGGCGCAGGCAATCATCGACCAGGCCCAGCAGGAAGCCGAGCGCATCGCCGCGCAATCGGCGCGCGATCTCGAGAAAGCCCTGGCGCGGCGAATGCGCCTCGCCGAGGAACGGATCGCCCAGGCTGAGACGAAGGCGCTCGACGAGATCCGCACGGTCGCAGTCGATGTCGCGATCGCCGCGGCGCGCGAGGTCATCGCGTCGCAGATCGACGAGCAACGCGGCGGCGCGTTGCTCGATGCCGCGATCGCAGCCTTGCCGCAACGGCTGCGCTGAGTCGAGTCGTGCGGTGCTTATAGCTGCTCCATCAGGGTCGTATCGCCGCCCTGCCGTCATGCTGCTGCTCGCCGCTGTGCTCATAACCGGCGGCACGGCGCTGCCGGGGTTCGCCAAGGATGCGGTGGTCCTCAATTCCGACGACGACTCGGTGAGCGTCATCGACACCTCGACCTACAAGGAAATTTCGCGCACCCATATCGGGCGGGCGCCGCATCACCTGATCAAAACGCCGGACGGCAAGACCCTGATCGTCGCGCTGGCCGAGGGCAACGAGCTCGCCTTCATCGATCTGGCAAGCGGCATGGTCAAAGAGCGGATCGCCGCCAGCGACCCGTATCAGATCGGGTTCAGCCCCGACGGCAAATGGTTCGTCGCCAATTCACTGCGCCTCGACCGCATCGATATCTACGACGCCGCGAATTTCCAGCTCGCCCATCGCCTTCCGGCGCCGACGATGCCGAGCCATATCGGGTTCTCGCCCGACAGCCTCACGGTCTACGTCACGCTTCAGGGGACCGACGAGCCTGACGGCGATCGACATCGCCTCGGGCAAGCCGAAATGGACCGTGCATGTCGGGCGCCAACCAGCGGGGGTCCTGGTGCGGCCATCGGGTACGATACTGGCGGCAATCATGGGCACCGACCATTTCGTCGAGGTCGCCCCGCAGGACGGCAGCATCATTCGCACCGTCGAGACCGGTCGCGGTACCCACAATTTCCTGCTCTCGCCCGACGGCAAGACGCTCTATGTGTCGAATCGGGTCGCCGGCACGATTTCGGTGCTCGACGCCGCCACCCTCGCAGTCACCGGCACGATGATCGCGCCGGGCGGACCGGACGACATGGCGTTGACCCCGGACGGCAAGGAGCTGTGGGCGACCGGCCGCTGGCGGGCCTCGGTCAACGTGATCGACCGGGCGACCGCCAGCCTGAAGACGACGATCCCGGTCGGGCGTTCCCCGCACGGGATTTTTGTGTATTAGCGAACGGCCCAGGTTCGAGCGGCGTTGCGATGATCGAGCAGTTCCTGCGTGTGATCGATCAGGTCCAGGGGACCATCTTCGAGGGGGTGGTCCAGCCGGTGCTCTATCAGCTCGGCTTGATGGACTGGGCCGAAGATGTGTTCGACGGCGTCGGCGTCGCGCTGTTCGGCGCGCTCGCGCTTGCGCTCGCCTATCTCTTGTTCCGGCCGCTCGAATTATGGCGCCCGGTCGAGCATTGGGCGGAGCGGCGCGCGGTGCGCACCGATGTCGTCTACACGCTGGTGCACAAGCTCGGAATCGTGCCGGCGCTGCTGTTTGTGGTGTTGACCCCGATCGGGGCGATGATCGACGGCTATTTGCGGTTCCAGGGCTATATTCCGCCGGCCCTCGAACAGTTTTTGCCGGCGCTGCGCGACTGGCCGTTCGTCACGTTCCTCACCTATATCGTGGTGCTCGACCTCGGCGAATACTGGCGGCACCGGCTGCAGCACCGGTTGCCCTGGTGGTGGGCATTGCACAGCCTGCATCACGATCAGCGCCAGATGACGCTGTGGTCGGACGACCGCAATCACCTGCTCGACGACGCGCTGGCCATGGTGTGGAGCGGCACGCTGGCGCTCTTGATCGGGGTGGCGCCGGAGGAATTCCCGTTGGTCGTGATCGTGTTCCGGCTGATCGAAAGCCTGTCGCACACCAATGTGCGGCTCGGCTTCGGCCAACTCGGCAGCGCCCTATTGGTCGGGCCGCAATATCACCGGGTGCATCATGCGATCGAGCATGCGCACCCGCCCTTCGACCGCACGATGGGGTGCAATTTCGCCGTGATCCTGCCGGTCTGGGACGTGATTTTCGGCACCTGGCGGCCCGCGAGAAAAGATGACGGGGCGGTGTTTCCGCCGACCGGGGTGGCGGCGCTGGCCGGGCCGGCGGTACGGTGCGGTTATCTGCGCCATCAGCTCGAAGGCTTGCGCCGGCTCGGCGCGGCATTTCGCCATCTCGCCGATCGCCAGGTGCCCGGCTTCGTCGCCGCCTTCCCGCGCGAGTAAGCGACTGAAGCTAAGCGGCCGCGCTTACTCCGCGGCCTGCGGCATCTGCTTCAGGTCGGTTGAGTATTTCAGATGCACCGGCGCGTTCACCTCGAACGGGTCTTTGAGGCCCAGTTCCTTGCCGATCTCGCGCATCGCCGGCATGACCTCCTGGCCGAGGAGGCGGATGCAGGTCCGCGCGTCCTCGTTGCTGACCGAGCCGTCATTGCCCCAGATCCCATAGATGCTCGGCCGGGTCTCTTCGAGGACATGGCGCAATTTGGGGATGACCGTCTTCGGCGTGCCGAAGAAGATCCGCCCATCGGCCACCTGCTGCTCGAAGGTCGGCCGTCCGCGCGGGTTCTCCGCCCGCCCGACCGCGAACTCGACAAAGTTGCGGCGCAGCGTCGGCGAGAAATAGCCTGACGGGTTGGCCCACACCGGATGCGCGAGGCCGGTGAACTCGCCCTGCATCCACAGGAACTGGCGGGCGTTCTTCTCGGCCTTCTCCTCGCTGTCGGAGACATGGATCTGCTGCAGGTAGCCGCGGTTTTCCGGACCCGCTACGTAGCCGGTTTCGAGGGCGACCTTGTCGTAGAGCTCCCAGATCTTCTTGGTCGCCTCGATCGAGGTGTTGAGCGCGATATAGGGATAGCGCTGCTTGGCCGCCCAGATGATCGTCTCCTGGCTCAAGACGCCGGGGATCCAGACGCGTGGATAAGGCTTCTGCAACGGCACCGCCCAGGGGTTGACGACGCGGTGCTGGTAGTGCGTGCCCTCCCAGCGGAACGGACCCTCGCGCGTCCAGGCGGCGACGATCAGATCGTGCGCCTCTTCGAAGCGCTCGCGGTTGTAGGCGGGGTTGACGCCGTTGGCGAGCTGCTCCTGGCCGCCACCCCGGACAAAGCCGGAGACCAGGCGCCCCTTCGAGATCATGTCGATCATCGCCAGCTCTTCGGCGAGCCGCACCGGGTTCTCGGCCAGGGGCAGCGGGTTGCCGAGCATGACGATCTTCGCCTTCTTGGTCACCGCGGCGAGGATCGCGGCAAAGATGTTGGCCTTGGCCTGCATGCAGAACGGGGCGTTGTGGTGCTCGTTCAGCATGAAGCCTTCGACGCCCTGCTCCTCGGCGTAGATGTATTGCTCCAAATATTCGTTATAGAGCCGGCTGCCGGCCACCGGGTCGAAATGCTTGTTCGAGAACATCAACGCGGTATGGCCGGCCTCAAGCCCGATATCGGCCGGATAGGCCGACATCGGCTGCTCGGTGAAATACATGACGTGCATGGGGCTCTCCTCGGATCCGGATGCGCGGAGGGTTATTCAGTTCTGCTCGATGAACGGAGTGACGAGACGGGCTAGCGCCTCGGGCTGCTCCATGTCAACGCAATGCCCGGCGGCGCCGACGATCTCGAAGCGAGCCTCGCGCAACGCGCGGGCGTAACGCTCGCCGGCGCTCCGAGGCACGATCCTGTCGTCGTCGCCCCAGATCACCAGGGCCGGGGCGCGCACCCCGCCCAACAGATATGGCAGGGTCTGGCTGTACATGTAGGGCTTCCAGGCGATGCGGAAGCTCATCTCGCGGCACAGATCCCAGGCAACCAGCTGGTCGGTCGAACACGTCGCCGAAGATGCGCGCAAAGGCCGCCTGGTCGTGAAACCCGGCGCGGGCGTAGTCGATATAGCTGATGATCGCCTGGTCGAGGATATCGCCCTCGGGCGGCTTCACCCCCATCGCGCCGACCAGCACCAGCCGGTGGAAATCGCGCGGGGCGAGCGCCGCCATCTCGGCCGCCACCCAACCGCCAAAGCCGAGCCCGACGAGGCTCGCGTGCTCGATCCCGAGATCGGCGAGCAGCCATTGATAGAGCGCCGCGATATCGCGCGGATGGCGCAGCCATTGCGGCTTCTCGGGGGTGCCGAAGCCGGGGTGGGTCGGCACGATCACATCGAATTTGTCGGCCAGCGCATCATAGAAGGGCAGGCGGTCGGGAGTGCCGATATCGTGATGCAGGACGAGGACCGGACGGCCGCGACCGCCGCGCCGGAAACGGAGCTTGACGTCGCCGAGCTCGATGTTCCGTTCGCTCCACCCCGCCATCGCCGCCACCACCTTTTATGAACGCCGTTCAGCCTAGCCTGCCTCCTTGCCGGGCAGCAAGCAACGATCGAGCATCGCAGGTTTGCAGGTCATAAGGATAGAAACCCATAAGCCAGCTTAGCAATGCCTGCCAAGCGCGGTCAGCCGATCGATTACGGCGCAAAGCGAAACTCCTCGGCGGCGTCGATCAGCCACTCGCAAAGCCAGCGCGCCGCGGAGCGGCGCACGAAGAGCCGGTAGGCGGGCATCGCGCTGAGCTGGTCGAGGATGATGGGCAGGCGCGCGAACAGCGTCTGTGCGCATGATCCCGGCCCGAAGGCGCGCGGGTGCAAATCGAGGCCACAGCCTTTTGCCAGCAGGTCGCGCGCCCGCGGGCCGGCGATCTCGATCACCGCGCGGCTCGATGACAGGCCGGTGACCGTGGCGTGGCGGCCGGCGAGGGCGCGCCTGAGCCGGCCCATCAGGTCCGGCGCCGCGCCTTGGGGCGCCGTCACCAGCCATTGGTCGGGGCCGAGCCACAGCGTGCGCACCGCGCGCATGCTCGCCACCCGGTTCGGCTCCAGGGGCAGCGGCACCCCGGCGAGGTAGGCGGCAACGGGCGGCCTGACGCGCAGCCCGATCTGCTCGGCAAAGCGCAATTCAACGAGCGCCACCTCGCCCCCGGGCAAGGCCCACGGCAACACCCCTTCGAGCGGCGAACGGCGCCAATCGGACGGAGCGTCAGCCACAGCAGGCAGCCATCCGAGATTCCCCCCGCGAGTGAATTTTGCGTCGCACCCGAAACCTGCCATTGCGAGCGAAGCGAAGCAATCGATGGGCGTAGCGCACCCCTGGCGCAGCGGGGCCGGCGTTCATCGGATATCAGCAATTTGCGGTTATACTAGGCGGCGCTACGCATCTTCAGGAGGGCGCGATGCTGGTCGTCACCACCGAAAACATCCCCGGCTACCGGGTGAGCGAGGTCAAGGGGCAGTGCTTTGGCGTCGTCGTGCGCAGCCGCGGGCTCGGCGGCAACATCATGGCCGGGCTGCGCTCGATCGTCGGCGGCGAGATCCACGAATACACCCAACTGCTCGAAGAGGCGCGGCGCCATGCGGTCGACCGGCTGGTCCAGAACGCGACCGCGATGGGGGCCAACGCCATCCTGATGATGCGCTTCGATTCGGCCGAGATCGGCCAGACGATGAGCGAGATCGTCGCCTACGGCACCGCGGCCGTCATCGAGCCGATGCCGGGATGAGCCGCCCGGCCTTGCGCACCATCCTCTGCATCGTCGGCGGCCTGTTCGCCGCCGGCGCGCTGGCGCTCGCGACCCTGCGCTGCTTCCCGGCCGCCGGCATGCTGGCCGCCTGGGCGGTGGTTCTCATCGTCGGCCTCGCCATCGAACGCTGGCGCTACAAGAAGCTGGGCGCGGTGCCGCCGGGCCAGGGATGGCAGGTGACCGACGAGCGCTTTGTCGATCCCGAGACCGCGAAGCTGGTCACGGTCTATTTCAATCCGGCCACCGGCGAGCGGCGCTACATCGCGCCGTGAGGAGCACTCGGACCCAGTTTGACCTAAAATCACATCCTGATATGATGTTATATGGCCGAGGATTACGAACTTGAGGTGCTCCTCAGCCTCGATGGCTTCGAGTTTCAGTTTGCCGGCTTCTATCGGGTCAAGATGGCGGCGCAGCAGGTCGAGGCGACAAAGGCCAGGCCGCACGGGGTTAAATACAGCCTGACCCTGCACGACCCCGCGGGCCGTCGGATTTACGGGCTCGACAACGCCCATAGCGCCCGGCGTCGGGTGGAATTCGACCATCGGCACGTTTACGGCCGCCGGCGCGTAATTCCCTATGCGTACCGCGGGCCGGTCGAGCTGCTGCAAGACTTCTATCGCGAGGTCGAGCGGATTTTGAACGAACGAGGCGCGTCATGAAGCGCAGGACCGGGACATTTCAGGAATTCAAGGACCATACGCTCGCGGTCGCGCGCGGCGAGCGCCGTGTCGAGGCGGACGAGCCAAGAATGTGGTGCGAGACGATCGAGGGTGGCGAAAGCGGCGAGGCGGGCGTGCAATTCGCGTCTTTGGAGGCGGGCGCCAAGCTGCTGTCGGCGAAAAACCGTCTCCTGCTGCGCACGATCGCCGAGCGGCAGCCGAAATCGGTAACCGAGCTTGCCGCGATGACCGACCGGGCCGAGCAAAATGTGCTCCGAACGCTCAACAAATTGGCTGCGGCCGGGATCGTGCGGCTCGACCGGGGCGAGGGCCGTGCAATTCGGCCCACTCTGACAGCCCGCAGGGTGCACTTCGAAATCGATCTGCTTGGGGCAGGATAGCGACCGCCCTGCGCTGCTTCCGGCGGCGAGGGCGCTCGCCTTGTGGGCGGCGATCTTCCTGCTCGGCCTCGCCATCGAACGCTGGCGCTACAAGAAGCTGGGCGCGGCGCCGCCGGGCCCGGGCTGGCAGGCGACCGACGAGCGCTTTGTCGATCCCGAGACCGCGAAGCTGGTCACGGTCTATTTCAATCCGGCCACCGGCGAGCGCCGCTACATCGCGGCGTGAAATGCGCGGCTGGGAGGAAAGGCGTTGCTAGCCGTCGCGGCGCCGGTTGTCGATGTCGTAGAACACCGGCGGGCAGATGCGGGCGGCGATGATGCGGTCGGGGAGCGATGCCCAGACCGGCTCGCCGTGCCGGGCGCGGCCGCCCGCGACCAGGGCCAGCGCGAAGCTGCGGCCGAGCCGCGCGCCGTAATAGCTCGAACGTCACATGGCCGATCATCGGCAGCGGCGGGGTGCCACCCAGTTCGACGACCAGCTGGGCGCCCTCGGGCAGGATTTCCTCCGGGTTGTCGGGCAAGAGGCCGACCAGCTGCTTGCGGTCGGGGCGCGCGGTGTCGCTGCGCTGGAGCGAGCGGCGGCCCAGGAAGTCCCGAGATGGATTGTTGGGGTCGCGGGCGACGAGCGCGCCCATCCCGAGGTCGAGCGGGGTGACCGAGCCGTCGCTCTCCTGGCCGACTGACACGTAGCCCTTCTCGGCGCGCAATACGTGCATCGCCTCGGTGCCGTAGGGGGTGATGCCGTAGGGCGTGCCGGCGGCGATCAGATGTTCCCACAGGCTCAGACCATGATCGGCCGGCACAACGATCTCGTAGCTCAATTCGCCGGAGAAGCTGATCCGGAAGATCCGCGCCGGGATGCCGGCGATGTCGGCCTCGCGCATCTGCATGAACGGGAAGGCGGCGCGGTCGAGCGCGAGGCGCGGCGCCACCGCGCTCAGCACCTCGCGCGCCCGGGGCCCGGCCAGCGTCGCGTTCGCCCATTCCTCGGTGAGCCCGGTGCAGAACAATTCGAGGTCGGGCCATTCGGTCTGATGCCACTCTTCGAGCCAATCCATCACCGCACCCGAATTGCCGGTCGTGGTCGTCAGGAAAAACCGGTCGGGCGCAAGACGGGTGCCGACACCGTCGTCGAACACCATGCCGTCGTCATGGCACATGACCCCGTAGCGGCAATGGCCGGTCGCCAGGCTGTGAAACCGGTTGATGTAAATGCGGTCGAGAAAACGCGCGGCATCGCGTCCGAAGACCTCGATCTTGCCGAGGGTCGAGGCGTCGAGGAGCGCGACGCGGTCGCGTACGGCGAGGCATTCGCGCCTCACCGCGGCCGCCATGTCCTCGCCGGCGCGCGGGTAATGGCGCGGGCGCCGCCATTGTCCGACATCCTCGAACACCGCGCCCGCGGCGACATGCCAGTCGTGCATCGGGGTGACCCGCACCGGGTCGGCGAGATGGCCATGCTCGCGCCCGGCGAGGAGGCCGTAAGCGACCGGCACATAAGGCGGACGGTAGGCGGTCGTGCCGGTCGCGGCGATGTCGCGGCCGGTGATGGCGGCGAGCAATGCCAAGCCGGGGACATTTCCGGTCTTGCCCTGGTCGGGCCCCATGCCGAGCGTCGTGTAGCGCTTGAGATGCTCGATCGCGCCGTAGCCTTCCTGCGCGGCGAGCGCGATGTCGGCGGCGGTCACGTCATTGTGCAGATCGACAAAGGCACGGCGTGCGCCGCGCCGCGCCAGCGCCAGGGGGAGCGCGAGCGGTGCCGGCGGGGCCTCTTCGGGGTCTTCGGTGTCCGGTAGCGCCGGCGGTTCGCCGGCGCCGAAGCCGCACAGAGCCGCAGCGCGGGCGCCGGCGACGGCGCCCTCGGCCAGGCAACGAGCGAGCGCGAAGCTGCCGCGCGCCGCGCCGACGCACTCGACGGCTCCATTGGCGGCTCCCTCGGCGGCAGCGGTGCCGTCGTCCGGTACAAAGGCGGCGAGCCGTTCGTTAAAGCGCACCCGGCCCTGGGCCTGGGCGAAGAGATGCAGGGCCGGGTTCCAGCCGCCGGAGACGGCGAGCAGGTCGCAGTCGATCGCCGTCCTGCGGCTGCCGCCAAGCGGCCGCAGCCACACCCGGCGCAGGCCGGTGCGGCCGGCGGTGGCGACAACGGCG
The DNA here is from genome assembly GCA_963789255.1 of uncultured Alphaproteobacteria bacterium. Classification (GTDB taxonomy): domain Bacteria; phylum Pseudomonadota; class Alphaproteobacteria; order ATCC43930; family CGMCC-115725; genus DATARH01. The sequence continues at coordinate 2,439,614 of CAWBJW010000002.1, forward strand.
TGGCCCGAATAAAGCGGCATCCCGGCGACCCGGCGGCGCGCCACTTCGCCGGGTTCGGCGCGCGGGTCGACGATTCCCGCGACCGCGATGCCGGACGCGGCCAGGGCGGCGGCGACGGCGTAGGCATTGTCGTTATCGGCGAACAGCACCGCGCGCCTTCCGGGGATCACCGCATAGCGGTGGAGGTAGCTCTCGACGGCGCCGGCCAGCATGATGCCGGGGCGGTCGTTGCCGGCGAAAACCAATGGCCGCTCCAAGGCCCCGGTCGCCAGCACGACCCGCCGGGCGCGGATGTGCCAGAGCCGCGTTCGCGGCAAGCCGGCGGGCGTGGCGGGGCCGAGAAGCTCGCCGATGCGTTCGACCGCGACCAGGTAATTGTCGTCGTAATGGCCGATGACCGTGGTCGCGGGCAGCAGCCTCGCCTCGGGCAGCGCCGTCGAGCTCGGCGACCGCCGCTTCGGCCCAGGCCATGCCGTCGCCGTCGCCGATCCGGTACGGGCGGCGCAGCAGCGTACCGCCGAGCATCGCGTCGCTGTCGGCCAGAATCACGCGGGCGCCGCTGCGTCCGGCGGCGAGAGCGGCGGCGAGGCCGGCCGGTCCGCCGCCGACCACCAGCACGTCGCAATGGGTGTGGCATTTGTCGTAGCGCGACGGATCGGGCAATGACGGCGCATGGCCGAGCCTGGCCAGGTGGCGCAGCACCGGCTCCCAGACCGCCGGCCACAGGGCGCGCGGCGTCATGAAGGTCTTGTAATAGAAGCCGGCCGGGAAGAGCGGGCCGAGAACCCCGGCAAGCGCGCCGAAATCGATGCGCAGGCTCGGCCAGGCATGCTGGCTCGCCGCGCGCAGCCCGTCGTAGAGGGCCACTTCGGTGGGCCGGCGGTTGGGTTCGCTATGGGCACCGGTTTCGAGCTGGACGAGGGCCGACGGCTCCTCTGCGCCGGCCGAGAAGATGCCGCGCGGGCGGTGGTATTTGAAGCTGCGCGCGACGAAGCGCACGCCGTTGGCGAGCAATGCCGAGGCCAGCGTATCGCCGGGATGGCCCTCATAGCTACGCCCGTCAAACCGGAAGTTGAGGAGCCGGCTGCGGTCGATGAGGCCGCCGACCTGGAGGCGGAACGGCTGGAGCAACGGTTGGATCACGGGCCGAGGCTGCGTGCCGGCGGGGCTTCGCCGATCTTGTAGGACGCGACGATCTGATGCGAGACCGTGTCGCGCAACAGGTTGAACCAGCGCCGGCAGCCATGGCTGTGCACCCAGCGCTCGGCGAAGAGACCCTTCGGGTTGGCGCGCAGGTAGAGGTACCCGGCCCAGGCCGCGTCGTCGAGCGCCGCGGGATCGGCCGGCCGCGCAATATGCGCCTCGCCGCCATAGCGGAACTCGACTTCGTCGCGCGGCCCGCACCACGGGCAGGGGATCAGCAGCATCGCTTTACCGGTGACCTTCTGGTACAGGACTACATCAAATCGTCAACATCGGGAAAAATATATCGATGCGCCTTACTGGTTTGACTTTCAGGTATTTCCAGTTGACATTGGAATCCCGTAGGACTTCGCTTTCCTTGAAGGTCTAGACCTGCCGGAACTGTTGAGGGCGACCGCTTGGCGAACGAGCGCCTTGAAGGCAGCCTCGTCAACTTCTTCTCCTTCGTGGATGTCGATCGCGCGGCGGGCGTTTCCGTCGAGACTCGCGTTGAAGAGACGGGCCGGATCCTTCAGGGACGCGCCCTTGGCGAAGGTAAGCTTCACGACATTCTTGTAGGATTCGCCAGTGCAGATGATGCCGTCGTGCGACCAAATCGGCGTGCCCATCCACTTCCACTCCTCGACAACGTCCGGGTCTGCTTCCTTGATGAGCTTGCGCATTCTGCTGAGGGTTGTCCCGCGCCAGTCCCCGAGTTCGGCGATTCTGTTCGAGATGAGCTCCGATGCCGGCTGGCCTTGGCTCGCGCCCGACTTTTTCATGTTCTCATCCTGGCCTAAAGCAAATCCCTTGAAAGTCCGCATTGCCCGCGGAACCATCAATGCGACACTGCGGCGGCGGCGTGCTCGTCAACCAGCGCGCCTGACGTGAAACGGTCGAGGGCGAACGGCGCGGCGAGCGGGTGCGGCTCGCCGCGCGCGATGGTATGGGCGAAGACATGCCCCGCGCCCGGGGTCGCCTTGAACCCGCCGGTGCCCCAGCCGCCGTTCAGATAAAGCCCCGCGACCGGCAATTGGCCGATGATCGGCGAGGCGTCGGGCGCGACATCGACAATGCCGGCCCAGCTGCGCAGCATCCTGAGGCGCGAGAAGATCGGGAACAGCTCGAGCAATGCCGCCATCTGGCCCTCGATCACGTGAAACGAGCCGCGCTGCGCGTAGGAATTGTAGGCGTCGATGCCGGCGCCCATGACCAGTTCGCCCTTGTCGCTCTGGCTGACGTAGACATGCACGGCGCCCGACATGACGACGCAATCGAGCACCGGCTTTATCGGCTCCGACACCAGGGCCTGCAAGGGATGGCTCTGCAGCGGCAGCCGCAGCCCGGCCATCGCCGCAACGACGGAATTATGCCCGGCCGCGCAGATCGCGACCTTGTCGGCATCGATCGTGCCGCGGCTCGTCTCGACGCCGACGACCTGCCCGCGCGCCGTGCGGATCGCGGTGACCTCGCAATTCTCGACGATGTCAACGCCGTGCGCATCGGCGGCGCGGGCATAGCCCCAGGCGACCGCGTCGTGGCGCGCCACCCCGCCGCGGCGCTGCAAGGTGGCGCCGAGCACCGGGTAGCGCGCGTCGCCGGCGATGCTGAGAATGGGACAGAAGCGCCTGACCGCTTCCGGGTCGAGCCATTCGGCGTCGATGCCGTTCAAGCGGTTGGCGCCCGCCCGGCGCCTGCCCTCGCGGATGTCCGCCTCGCTGTGCGCCAGGTTGAGGACGCCGCGCTGGCTCAGCATCAGGTTGAAGTTGAGCTCGGCCGACAGCCCTTCCCACAGCTGCAAGGAATGCTCGTAGATCCGCGCGCTCGCGTCCCACAGATAGTTGGAGCGGATGATCGTCGTGTTGCGCCCGGTATTGCCGAGGCCGATCGCGCCTTTTTCGACGACCGCGACATCGGTGATGCCGTGCTCCCTGGCGAGGTAGTAGGCAGTCGCCAGCCCGTGCCCGCCGCCGCCAATGATGAGGACCTCGTAACGCGCCCGCGGCGCCGCTTTGCGCCAGGCGGGCGCCCAGGTCCGGTGCCCAGTCAGCGCGCGGCGCGCGAGGGAGAATATCGAATATCGCTGCACGGGCGAAGGCTAACGGCTCAAGCGGTATTCGCCAAGCACCGGTGCTTGGACCGTCGGTGCTTGGAGGGCCGCCGGGCGCGCCCGGAGAGAGGTCGCAGCGGACCGATTCGAGGGCGTTCCCGCCCGCGGCGAGCGAGCGCGTCGACGCCGCTCCGGCCGCTCCGTTTGCGTTCGCGGCAATCTCCGAGGGATCGCGCCCGTTTCCGGAAGGCGGCGGCGACCGGTGCCAGGGCGGCCCGGATGCCGTTATCGCTGGCCCCGGGCCGGCGTAGAATGCGGCAATGCCTCCTCGGCAGGAGGACCTCATCATGCACGCTCTGTTTCGCGGCACCTCGGTCATCCCGGTCCTGACGATCGAGCGGGAGCGCGATGCGGTGCCGCTCGCCCGCGCCCTCGGCGAGGGCGGGCTCTCGGTCATCGAGGTCGCGCTGCGCACCCCGTCGGCGATCGTCGCGATCGCCGCGATCGGGCGCGAGCTGCCGCACATCATCGTCGGCGCCGGGACACTGCAGCGCGCGGCCGATGTCGCCGCCGCGGTGCATGCCGGCGCCCGGTTTCTGGTCAGCCCGGGAACGACGCCGGAACTCGCCGCCTCGGCGCTGGCGACCGAGCTGCCCTACCTGCCGGGGGTCGCCACCCCCTCCGAGGTCATGGCGGCGCGCGCGCTCGGCATTTGCGTGATGAAATTGTTTCCCGCCGAGGCGCTTGGCGGGATCGGCTTCGTGAAGGCACTCGCCCCGGTATTCCCGGGCGTCGTCTTTTGTCCGACCGGCGGCATCGACGAGCGCGCCGCGGCGGATTACCTGGCATTGCCCAACGTGCCGATGGTCGGCGGCTCATGGATGGCGCCAAAAGACGCGATCGCGGCCGGCGATTGGCCGCGCATCCGCCAACTCGCCGAGCGCGCCGCCGCGATCGGCCGGGCCGAGGCAGCCTGACCGCCGCGCGCCACCCGCTGCCGTCGCCCTACCGCATTTCCCGCGCCTGACGCCGAAACTCGGCCTCGGCCAACAGGTCGGGCGCGATGGCGAGGAACTGCCGCAGCCGGCGAAAGACCGTCGTGAAATGCGGCGCCGCCGAGCGCTCCAGCCCTTCGAGCCAGTTCTGATCGAGAAACGAGGCGAGCGCCGGGTGGCCGAGCGCCGCCTCCCACAGGATGGCGAGCAGCGAGGCCGCCGCCTCGTCGGCCTCGCGTTCGAGGACCGGCAGGGTCGCAGCGCGTTTGGCCGCGGCGCGGTCGATGGTATCCGGCCCCGGACCGAGGCCGAAATCGATCAGCCGGCGGCGCTCGGGCGAGGCCAGCACGAAATGCGCGACTTCGTGCAGGATCACATAGGCTTCGGTGTCGCCGTCAAGCGCGGCGCCGTCCCAATTGAAGGCAGAATTCGTGCCGGCCGGGTGGACCGCCATGCCGCACCGGCGCGCCAGCGCCAACCCCTCCTGCCGGTGGATCTCGGCCGCCGCGCCGCGGGCGCGCTCGGCAGTGGTCGCGCGGATGCCGGCGAAGGCCGATTGCGCGGCGGGGTCGCCGAGTTGCGCGGCGAAACGGTCGAGGACGGCGTCGAGCCGGTCGCGCGGGATCGGGGTCAGGATCATCGGAAATCAGCTGCGACAGCCGGCCGGCGGCGAGCGCAGCACCGAGGCTCGCCCGCCTTTCGCGTCAACCGCTCAGCGGCACCAGCCGGGGTGGTAATAGCACCACCGGTGGTGTTCCCAACCCGGGTAACGCGGCCAATACGGCGGGGCGTTCCAGCGATGATTGCAGACCGTGCGATGCCCGTTCCACCAGCACCGCGCGTGCGCAGGATTGGCAGAAAGCGCAGCCGCAAGCGTCGCCACGGCGAGCGCGACCAGGATCGTTTTCATTGGATCATCCTCCGTGAGAATCGCCGATTTGGGGCGGCCGACAGTCTGCCCCGCAAGAACCGGAGCGGCAAGCCGGCCCGATTTGCCCGCGGATACCGGCACGAATTACAGGCCGACCAGCCGGAGGCTCTCGCCCCACAGGCGTTCGGCCAAATCGTCATCGAGCGCGGTCGGGTCGGGCCGGGCGATCCTCTTGTCGATCACGTAGGCACCGTGGAACGGGGTCGGATCGGCCACTGTGGCGAGGAACAGCGAGGTCGCGGCGCCTTTCTCCGGCGTCGTCAGAAACGGCTTGACGAGGCGCCAGCCGAACCCGGCGACACCGCCCGCGCGGTCGCCGATCGCGGTCGCGACAACGCCGGGGTGCAGGCAGGAAGCGACAACCCCGCTGCCTTGCAGCCGCCGCGCCAACGCGCGGGTGAACAGGATGTTGCACAATTTGGAGCGGCCGTAGGCCTTGAGCGGGCTCCAATCCTCGCGTCCGGCGAGCGCGGCGAGATCGATTCGGGCGCCCCGATGGGCCTGGGAGGCGACGGTGAGTATCCGCGAGGGGGCGGAGGCGCGCAAGCGGTCGAGCAGCAGGTTGGTCAACAGGAACGGCGCGAGGTGGTTGACCGCGATGGTCAGCTCGTAGCCGTCGGCGGACAATTGAAACCGCGGCGCGATCAGCCCGGCATTGTTGACGAGAAGATCGAGCCGGTTATGCCTCGCGAGCACGCTGTCGGCGAGGCCGCGGACGGCAGCGAGGCTGGAGAAATCGGCAAGCGCGGTTTCCGCCAGGCTCGATCCCGCGCCCGCGGCGACGGTGCGGCGGGCCCGTTCGAGCCGCGCGCCGTCGCGCCCGGCCATGATGACGCGAAACCCGGCCCGCACGAGCCCGAGCGCCGTCTGCAGCCCGATCCCGGCGCTGGCGCCGGTGACGAGGGCGATGCGCTCCGGCTGCGGCATCGTTCAATCACAACGGCCGGGCGCGGTCAGAGACTGTCCAGCCCATAGGACCAGCGCCGGCAGATCTGGTGCGCGATCGCCACGGGTCCCGGCACCGAGACCCGCGTCGGGTCGTCGGGACCGATCGCCGCGCGCTGGACCATGGCGCGGATCTCCTCGCGCTCGAACCAGCGCGCCTCGGCCAGCTCCTCGGGATCGACCGTGATTTCCTCGGTCAGCGCCTCGCACAAACATCCCATCATCAGGGTGGACGGGAACGGCCAGGGCTGGCAGGCGAGGTAGCGCACCCGGCCGACGCGGATTCCTGACTCCTCATGGACCTCGCGGCGTACGCACTCTTCCAGCGTCTCGCCCGGCTCCATGAAGCCGGCGAGGCACGAGAAGCGATTGCCCGGACGGCGACGGTTGCGGCCGAGGAGGGCGCGCTCGCCCCTGACCGCGAGCATGATCGTGACCGGGTCGGAGCGCGGGTAATGCGAGGCCTTGCATTCCGGGCAGCGCCTGACCCACCCGGCCGCGGTCGACCCGGGTCGGCGAACCGCATTGCGCGCAGAAGCGATGGCGCGCGTGCCAGTCGATCAAGGATCGCGCTTCGGCAAGGATCGCGGCCTCGCCGGCGGGGAGCAGCGGCGCCAGGGTGCGGGCGTCGAACGGCTCGCTGGTCTCGGGATGCGCGTTGTCCGCGCCGCTGGCGTCGATCGCGAAATGCGGACGCCCGGCGTCGAGGCCGAGAAAGACCAGCGTCGCGCCGTGTGCGATCCGGTCGCGCCACGGTGCGGCCGGCTGCCAATCGAGAAGCGGTGATTCTGCACCGCGGGTCAACGGCTTGAGGTCGCGCAACGGCAGGATGCGCGCCGCCGGATCGGCGAGCAGCGCGGCGATCCAGGCGGTGTCGCGGCGGCGCTCGCTGGCGCGGTCGAGCGGGTTGCCGGCAAAGCAATAGATTTCTTCCATGCCGGCGATGCTAATCGGCCCAAGGGAGTCACGCAATCACGCGCGCCGCGCTACCCTGATCGCCGCCCGGCGGCGGCGCGCCAGATCGCGAGATCGGCGAGGGCGCGGCGGCTCAACATCGGCTTCTTCTCGCGGCTGCGGCCGAGATCCTCGGCGAGCGGCGGAAACAGGCCGAAATTGACGTTCATCGGCTGAAAGCTCGTCGCATCGGCGCCGCCGGTGATGTGGCGCAAGAGCGCGCCGAGCGCGGTCGTCGGCGGCGGCGGAGCGATGTCATGGCCGAGGCGCGAATCCGCGGCGAAACGCCCGGCGAGGAAACCGATCGCGGCGCTCTCGACATAGCCCTCGACGCCGGTGATCTGGCCGGCAAAGCGCAGCCGCGGCATGACTTTGAGGCGCAGCTCATGGTCGAGCAGGCGCGGGCTGTTGATGAAGGTGTTGCGATGCAGCCCGCCGAGCCGCGCGAACTCGGCCCGCTCGAGGCCCGGGATCAGCCGGAAGATCCGCTGCTGCTCGCCATGCCGCAATTTGGTCTGAAACCCGACCATGTTGTAGAGCGTCCCGAGCGCGTTGTCCTGGCGCAGACTGGACGACGGCATGAGGGCGATGCCCGGTGCGCGGGTCGCGCAGCCCGACCGGCTTCATCGGGCCCCACCGCAAGGTGTCGGGGCCGCGCTGCGCCATGATTTCGACCGGCAGGCAGCCCTCGAAATAAGGCGTCGTCTTTTCCCATTCGTGGAATTCGGTTTTCTCGCCGGCCAGCAGGGAAGCGACGAACGCCTCGTATTGCGCGCGGTCGAGCGGGCAGTTGATGTAATCCGCCCCGTCGCCCCCCGGCCCGACCTTGTCGTAGCGCGACTGGAACCAGGCCTGGCCGAAATCGATCGTGTCGCGGTACACGATCGGCGCGAGCGCGTCAAAAAAGGCGAGCGCATCCTCGCCGGTCAGCAGGGCCAAGGCGCCGGCCAATGCCGGCGAGGTCAAGGGCCCGGTGGCGATGACGACCGCGTCCCACTCGGGCGGCGGCAGGCCGGCGATCTCTTCTCGCCGGATCTCGACCAGCTTCTCGGCCATCAGCGCCGCCTCGACCGCGCCGGAAAAGCCGGCCCGGTCGACCGCCAGCGCGCCGCCCGCCGGCAATTTGTGGGCATCGGCGGCATGCAGGATCAGGGATCCGCAACGCCGCATCTCCTCGTGCAACAGGCCGACGGCGTTGCGCTCGGGGTCGTCCGAGCGGAACGAGTTCGAGCACACCAGCTCGGCCAGCCCCTCGCCCTGATGCGCCGCGGTCGAGCGCACCGGGCGCATCTCGTGCAGCACCGCGGGCACGCCGGCGCGTGCCACTTGCCACGCCGCCTCGCTGCCCGCCAGTCCGCCGCCGATGATGTGGACCGGGTCCATCAGGGATCAGGTGCCGTCGCCCGCCCTTGCCCGCAAGACTTCAATCCCGTGATGCAGCCTGACGGACAGTGGAAGGCCTGGATCTTATGGCCTGGAGGTGTGTGCGTTGGCATCGATCAGATATCTCGTGGATCTGTTGGATGCAAATAATCTGCGATTGCGCGAAATGCCAGGAATCCTGGAGGATCTGGGCGCACCGGGCTCAGGCCTGACGTACCGCCGGCAAATGACCGCTTGCGGCGCTTCTGGCCATTTCACGTCCCCGCGGAAAGCCGAACCGTCCAACAATCCGTTGATAAATCGGTAGATGTAAAAAATATACGAAAAGTTGTGTCTCTTAAATTCATTGCGGAGTAGGTTCCAGAGGTTGACCCGAAACCGCTGAACGGTCGCCATCCCGTAAACTCGTTCCGAGAGGGGATCAATGTGTCAGGTGAACCGCGAGGAACGGTGCTGGTCATTGACGACGACCAGGACATGCGTTGGGCCATACGGAACATCTTGGCCGAAACCGGGATCGAGGTCGCGGAGGCAAGTGTCGGTGAGGGCGGGCTTGATCTCGCCGGCCAGTGCGCACCGGACGCCGTACTTCTCGACATCCAGATGCCTGGCATCGACGGCGAAGAGGTGCTGCGTCGCCTCAGGCACCAACAAAAGGACCTGCCGGTCATCATGGTGACTGCTTACGGGACGATACCGGGAGCGGTCGAAGCGATCAGATCGGGAGCCTTCGAATACATCACCAAGCCGTTTCGCAACGAACGACTGCTCGATGTTGTCCGTCGCGCGGTGTCGCGCCACCAAGCCGGCGCCAAAGCCGCACCGGCGCAGGTGCGAAGCGCGATCACCTCGGTGATGGGCCACGGCTCCGCGGTTCAATTGCTGGTCGATCAGATCGAGACGGTCATCGCCACCGACTATTCGGTGCTGATCCGCGGCGAGACCGGAACCGGCAAGGAGGTCGTCGCGCGGTGCCTCCACGAAAAGGGCCCGCGGGCGGATCACCCGCTTGTCGTCGTCGACTGCGGCAGCGTCGTCAACACCTTGATCGACAGCGAGTTCTTCGGTCACGAAAAGGGCGCCTATACCGGTGCCGCCAACCGCCGTCTCGGATGGTTCGAGACCGCGGCAAAGGGCGGCACGCTGTTTCTCGACGAGATCGGCAATCTGTCGCCGACAGGACAAAAGGCGCTGCTGCGGGCGCTTGAAGAGCGCGTCATTCACCGGGTCGGCAGCACCACGCCGATCAGCATCGACGTGCGCGTCATTGCTGCGACCAACGAGGCGCTGGAAGAGCGCATCGACCGCGCGGGCTTCCGCGAAGATCTGTTCTTCCGGCTCGCCGAGTATGTGATCGTCCTGCCGCCGCTGCGGGCCCGCCGTGAGGATATCGGTTTCCTGGCGGGGCGCTTTCTCGATCAGGCGCGCGACTCCGTGGCGCGTCCCAGGATCGAAATCGCACCGGCCGCGCTCGAGACTGCTGCGCAGTCACGACTGGCCGGGCAACGCGCGCGAACTGCGCAGCGTTCTGCGTCATGCCGCGCTGGTCGCCACCGAAATCGTCACCGTCGCCCAGATTGCCGGCTGTATGACGGGACACCGGTCGCGCGCCGCGCCGCCGGCCCGCTCGGAACCCGGCAGCATGGCCCTGCGTGGGCGGGTCCAGGACAAGGTCCGCGAGGTCGAGCGCGATGCGATCATCGAATCGCTCGAACGCGCCGGCGGCAACAAGGCCGAAGCCGCCCGCCAACTGGGCATCGACTACAAGACCTATCGGATGAAGCTGAAGACGGTGGTGGAGCGCGGGAGGGCGGAAGCCCATGGCCAATCCTGACGGGTTCGCCGCGGTTGAGTTTGATGGCGAAGCCTCGTGCGGGACCGCGCCTGGCGAGGTCCCCTGCGGCGCGATGGCGGTCTATCTGTACGCCCTGATCGACGGCGCGGCAGCCCTCATCGAGCCGGGCATTGAGCCCGGCATCGTGCCGGGCATCGACACCGCCGGCGAGAGCGGCCCGTTGCTTCAGCCGATCCTCCACCGCGCGGGTCCGATCGCGGCGCTGATCGGCATGGTGCCGCTTTCCGAGTATTGCGGTGCCGAGGCGGCGCATCATCTGAGTGACCTCGCCTGGCTCGCGCCACGGACGATGCAGCATGCCGCCGTGTTGCGTCAGGCGATGCAGATTTCCCCGGTCTACCCGGCGCCCTTTGCCACCCTCTTTGCCAGCCGGGAAAGCCTGAGCGTGTTCATGCTGGCGCATGCCGACACGCTGGCTGAGTTTTTTCGCGTCGTCGCCGGCATGGCGGAGTGGGAGGCTGAAGGCGAGCGCCTGCCTCGACAACCGCGCCGCGCTCGAAGCGCTGGCCGGCGACGCCTCGCCCGACTGGGCGCAGCTGACGCCGGGCACTCGCTATCTGCGGCTCTGCCGGGACCGCCCGGCCCTGGTGGCCGCCGGTCGTGCCTTGGCGCAGACGATAGCCGGTCGGCTGGCCGAGAGGCTGCAGCCCCCGGCCACCGCCTCGCGCCGCCTTGGTCTTCAGCCCGCACCCGAGAGCGACAGCGTCGAACTGGTCGGCCGTTTCGCCCTGCTCGTGCCGCTCGGCGGCGCCGGCGCTCTTGCGCAGCGTGTGCAGGAACTCTCCGACGAGGCCGCCGGCGACGGGATCGCCCTCGCTCTTGCGGGCCCGTGGCCACCGTTCAGCTTTCGCCCGGATCTGCCCCGCCCGTTGCCGCCGGCCGAGGCCTGAGCCAACCCATGCCGCCCGCGACACTCGATCACGAAAGCTTCTTCCATGTGGCGATGGCGGCGATCGCGTCGTCGATTCTGATTTTTGACGAGCACCTCGCGGTGCTGATGGTCAACCGCAACTTCCTCGACAAGTCGCGCGGCACGCTTCAAGCGACGCTCGGCCGGCGGTTGCACGAGATTTTTCCGCCGGCCTTTCAGGACACCGCACTCGACCAGCAGATCCGCGAGGTCATCGATAGCGGCACCACGCTGCACCGGCGTCGGATGACCTACCGTGCCCCGGGGGTGTCGTTGCGGATTTATTCCTACAGCATCTGCCCGCTGCAACTCCACGGCGGCGCCCGCGGGGCGATCCTGGTGATGGACGATGTGACCGACCATCTGCGCCTCGGCGAGGAGGTCCGGCGCATGCAGGTGCATCTCGCCAGTGTCGTCGAGAGCGCCCGCGACCTGATCATTTCGACCGATCCCGCCGGCGCCATCATGACCTGGAACAGCGCCGCCGAGTTGGCGACAGGCCACGGCCAGGACGAGATGCGCGGCCGGCCGCTCGCCGAGCAGATCGACGCGCCGCAAGACCTCGAGGTCGCCGAGTGCTTTCGCCAGATCGCGCGGATCGGCGATCTTCGCGCCGTCGAATGGCCAATGCGCTGCCGTGACGGTCAGACCATTCCGGTATCGTGGCAACTGTCGCGCATGACCGATACCGGCGGCGAGATAACCGGCGTGGTTGTGGTTGGGCGCAATCTGGTCGAGCAGCGCGCCATGGAGGCGCAGATGCGCCAGGCCGAAAAACTCGCCGCGCTGGGCATGGCAATCGGCGGCATTGCGCATGAGATCCGCAATCCGCTCGGGGTCAGTTCGGCCGCCGCCCAGTTGATGAGGACCTGCGTCGGCTCCCCGGAACGGATCGAGGAGTGCATCGGCAAGGTCATCGGCGGCATCGACCGCGCCTCGCTGGTCGTTGAAAGCCTGTTGCGGTTTGCCCTGCCCGGACCGCTGCGCGAGACCGCGCGAGTCGATGTCGTCGAGGTTTTGACCAATGCCCTGAATTTCGCGTCGGGGGAGTTGCCGGCGCGCACCACGGTCGGCTGGAAGCTGCCGCCGCGGCTTCGGCCGGCTTACGCCCAAGGTGTGCAAAACCTGCTCGAAATGGTGATCATCAACCTGATGCTGAACGCGTTTCAGGCGATGCCCGAGGGCGGCAGAATGTCGATCGGGCTGCGCTTCGATGGGCCCGAAATTGTCATCGAGATCAGCGACACCGGGCCGGGGATTCCGCCGGAGAACGTCTCGAAGATTTTCGATCCGTTTTTCACGACCGGAGGTGACAAGCGGCGCTCCGGTCTCGGCCTCTCGGTCTCCCATTCGATCGTTCGGCAGCATGGCGGCAACCTGTCCGTCCGAGCGGCCGCGCGCGAGGGAACGACATTCACTGTGCGGCTGCCGGTGGCACGCGAAGACAAGCGCCCGGTTCCCGCCATCATGCGGGCATTATGAGCAGCGTTCTCACCACCGCTTCCGGATCGTGGCGACGGTCGCGGAGCGCCGCGCCGGCACCGATCACGACCGGGCGTCGCCACCCTATAGGGTCGGGCGGCGGTGCCCACCCCGTCCTTGGGCAGCCTCGTCGCCGCTTTCCAAAATAATCTCTAACCGATTGACAATTATCATATTTATGCATTGCGCGGAAGTCCCCTCAGAATGGCCCGGCGCTTGCTCCTGTAAGAGAGCCGAAGCCTGCGAATGGTTCCCGGCAAGCAGCAGCAGGAGACAGCAACATGGCACGCGTTATGAAATCGACCAACTCGTCCAGCTTGGCCGAGGTGGTCGATCGCATCCTCGACAAGGGGATTGTGATCGACGCATGGATCAAGGTCTCACTGGTCGGCATCGAACTGATCACGATCGAAGCCCGCGTCGTGGTGGCGTCGGTCGAGACCTACCTGAAGTACGCCGAAGCGATTGGCCTGACGGCTTCGGCCGCCACGCCTGCGTAACGCACTGGAGAGGGCTGCCGGGAGAACCGCCGCTTGCGGTTGTTCTCCCGGCGTCCGATCCCGATTGGAGGAAGTGACATGCCGAGCACGACTGAGGATCTGGGGCGGCTTGCCCTTGGTATCGCCGCGAGGCGGCGGGGACGAATGGAAGCTTCTGTCGAGCGCCAGCGCGAGGTGGGCAGCCGTCATCGCGCGGTCGTCGATCAGCTGCGCGAGCTCAGGACGACGCGTACGACAATGAGCCGGGTCCGGCACAAGGACGCTGCCGCGGGTCGGTGCGAGCGACGCAGCGGGGTTGAGCGCCTGTTACGGCAATTCCACCGCAATCGCGACAAGACCGCCGCGGCGGCTCGGGTGCAGGCCGCTTCTTTTATGCGCGACCTGACCGGCCGGGTTGCGGCGCTGCGCGATGCGTTCAGCGCCAGCCAGCGGGCCCGCGCCAAATCGCGCCATGATCTTGCCAAAGCATTGCAGGAACGGCTTGCCGGATATCGGCAGGACCGTCACGATGCGGGCGCCGCCTGGCGCGGCGCGCCAGCCCGGCACGCCCGACCGCCGGCCGGCGCGCATCGGCCCGCGGCGGAACACAACACCGCCAGTGCTGACACATCCAACACCGGTCGGCACCGTGCTCCGCACGCCACATCGGGCAAAGCCTCGGGCTCGCCATGAGCGCGATCCCGCTGGCGAGCCGGGCGGCATCCATCGACGCCGCCGGGACCGTCTCGATCGAGAGCGGCGATGGGGCTGTCGCACTCGAGCCTGGGCATGGTTTCGTCGGAACGCCCACCATCGCGGCGATCACCGAGCGCGCGCTGACCTATCTCGGGATCGGCTGCGCGGTGCATCTCAGCGGGCCGGCCGGGACGGGCAAGACGACATTGGCCTTTCACGTCGCTGCCCAGCTCGGCCGCCCGGCGATCCTCCTGCACGGCGACCACGAGTTCGGCAGTGCCGACTTGATCGGCCGCGAGAGCGGTTACCGCAAGTCGCGGATCGTCAACAACTACATCTCCTCGGTGGTCAAGTTCGAGGAAGAAGGCCAAGCTCTGTGGATCGACAACCGGATCACCACGGCCTGCCGTCTCGGGCATACCATCATCTATGACGAGTTCAACCGGAGCCCGGCGGCAGCGAACAACCCGTTCCTCAGCATTCTGTCCGAGGGCGTCCTTAACGTGCCGGGGCTGCATGGGAGGGGCGAGGGATACATCGCCGTCCATCCCGAGTTCCGCGCGATCTTCACCTCCAACCCCGCCGAATACACCGGGGTACACCGCGCTCAGGACGCGCTGCTGGATCGCCTGATCACGATCCAGCTGGGCCACTACGACCGAGACACGGAAATCGCGATTACCGCGCGCCGGTCGGGCGTCTCGCAAAGCGACGCCGTGCGGGTGGTCGATCTGGTGCGGCTGTGCCGCTCGGAGGGGCCCGATCCGCATTACCCGACGGTGCGTGCGTGCATTGCCTTGGCGCGGGTGCTGGCCCATCGCGGACACAAGGCGAGCCTCGCCGACCCGGTCTTTGTCTGGGCCTGCCACGACATCCTTGGCGCGTCGGTGCCCCGGGGTACCAGCGACAACGCGACCGGCTTTATCGACGAGCTTATCCGTCGCGTCGAGAGCGGCCCTGCCGCGCCGCCGCAGGGCGAGGCTGTGGCCTTTCCCAAGCGCAACGGCGCGCAAGTTCCGCACCTCGCCCAGTATCTGGCAGGGGACGCGTGATCATGGCTGCTCGTGTCCTGCCGTTACGCGGGCTCGCCAATCTGCGCACGCTGGCGGGCCTCGCCGACCGGCAGCCGCAATCCTACAAGGCCTATCTGAGGGTCAGCTTTCTCGAACTCGAACGCGCCCGGCACGGCCAGGAGATCGTGACGGCGCAGCGCCGTCTCGCGTTTCTGGTCGCACGCTGCCGCGAGATCGATGCCGAGAAAGGCGGGATCCTGGCCGGTTCGGGTGCGGCGCCGCAATCATCGCAATCGCCCGAAGCGCCGCGCGCTGGGCGGCCCGGCCAATTGGTCAAACGGGGCTTTCGCCTCGCCTATTGAGAGCACCACAGGGCACATCGCCGCCGGAAGCCGGCATGGAGGAGAGCATGGAGCGCGTCATACACGACGGGGCCGCCGAGGCGTTGCCGATCATCGCGGTCGCGCTGTCGAAGAAACCGCCGGCGCGTTCGAAGCGCGCCGTACCCCTGTCGGCAACCACCGGCAAAATGCACGCCGCCCGGGAGGCGGTGCAGGATTTTCTGGTCGCCGAGTTTCAGGCGCGCGACGTGCGCATCACCAAGATCGGCCCGTCGCCCGATGATCCGCAAGGCTGGTATGTCGAGGCCGAAATCCTGGTGTCCGATCTAGGGATAATGACGCTCGGTCTGCCGCTCAGCCAGGAGGTGTTCAAGCGTGAACTTTGCGCGATCGTTCTCGACAGCGAGATGACCGTCAAATCCTGCGAGGTTGTCGAGTAGCGATCGGCGACGACAGCCGCGCGCAATTCCAGCGGAGGATGACAGGTGGGACTTTATATCTATGCAATCGGCCACAACGGCGGCGGCGTTCTGCCGGTGCTGGACGGCATCTTGGGGCAGCCGGTCTATCTTCTGGCATCTGGCGCGCTTGGCGCGGTCGTCAGTGACTGTCCGCTCGATGTCGTGCGCGCCGAGCGCAAGCATCTCGCCGCCAGTCAACGCGTTCTGAGCACGCTTAATCGAGAACTCGATCTGTTGCCGATGGCATTCGGCACGGTTGCCCAGTCGGCTGGCGCACTGTCCGATTTTCTCGACGAATACGCTGAGATGCTGACGGCGCGGCTGCACGACGTCGCCGGCACGGTCGAGATGAGCGTGCGGCTGAACCTCGACGTACCGGATCCGATTGCCTATCTCGTGCAATGTACCCCCGAGCTAAAGATCGCCCGCGATCGGCTCTTTGGCCGCCACCGGCCGCCCTCCCATGGCGAGCGGATACGGCTGGGACAAATGTGCGACGAGGCGCTGCGCCGCTACCGCGCCTCACAAACCGCGCAAATGCTGACCCTGCTCGGACCGTCCTGCGCGGAGATTCGAACGCTGCCGGTCGGACTGGAAAAGCAGATAGCCAATCTGGCCATGCTCGTGCCGCGCGACGCGGTGGAGCGGTTCGAGGCAGCGGTCAACGATTTGGCGGCGGGTCTGCCGGACGAGTTTTCCTTCACCATGGGCGGTCCGTGGCCGCCGCACAATTTTGTCCAGCTCGAGTTGTGAGGCCGGCTCGCGTTAACGCGCATAGGAGGAACCATGCTGTTCATCGACGATCTGCTGGCGGCCCCGCTGCACGGTCTGTTCTTTGTACTGAAGGAGATCAATGCCGCAGTGCAGGCGGAACGTGCGTTGGAGGAGCGCGGGATCATCGCTGAACTCGGTGACCTCCATCGCAAACTGGACAACGACCAGATCACCGAGGCCGATTTCGAGGTCGACGAAGAACGCTTGCTGCATCGCCTCGACGGCTTTCGCGGCAACGGCGAGACGGATGGCGGCGGCCACGACTGACCTCGCCCAGCCCGCGATCGGCGCCTATCGCCCGCCCGAGCCCGCGTGTTCGCTGGCCGAGGTGCTCGACCGGATTCTGCATCTTGGCGTGTCGCTTGAAGGCAATTTGACGATCAGTCTCGCGAACGTCGATTTGTTGTATCTCGATCTGCGGCTGCTGCTCGCCTCGGTGGATACGGTATGGCCGGATGGCCGGCCGTCTTCTTGCGCAGTGCCGGAGCGGGGCCCCGTGTCACTGCCGCCACTGCTGCCGCCGCCAGCGCCCGACAGCCGCATCCGGTCAAACCGCACCGCCGGCATCGAGGGATACATCGGATCTGGCGTGACCGCAGCGGACGAAATCGCTCCTTCGGCTCCACCGGTGGCGCCCGCTGCCCCGGTCGCGGGTCTCGTTCGACTGGTGTTGACCCTGGTCAAGGTGCTGCACAACGTCTCTGGAACGCCAGGCGGTGCGGCGCATGGACGGCGGCAATCTGACGCCGGCACAAATCGAGGCCGTCGGCGCGGGCCTCCTGGCGCAAGCCTCGGAGATCGAATTGTTGCGCCGGCATTTTGGTTTCCGGGACCCCGAGCTTGCCCTGAACTTCGGCCTGTCCGACCGTTCCATCTGAAGTTGAAGGATTTATCATGTCCGCCCAGCATTCTCTGACCCATGCCATCGAGAGCACCAATCTGGCCGACCTGCTGGAGCGCATCCTCGACAAGGGCGTTGTCGTCGCCGGCGACATCTCGATCAAACTGGTCGAAGTCGAACTCTTGACGATCCAGCTGCGTCTGGTGATCTGCTCGGTCAACAAGGCGCGTGAACTGGGTCTCGACTGGTGGAATCACGATCAACGCTCGTCGCGCCAGATCGGTGAGCACCAAGCCATGTTCGCAGCAATGGATCAGCGATTGGGCCGCATCGAGCAGGCGTTGGGTGCCGGCGCGGCCTTGCAGGGGGAGCCAGCCTTATGAGCAAGGAAGACGACACCGGCCGGGCCGGCTTTGCCAAGATCACCCGGGGCCTATCGGATTTGTTCAATTTCTTGTCCGAACTGGACGAGGGGAAGCAACCGCGGCGCGGCACGCGCGAAAAAAACGGGATGATCATCGAGTATTCCTTCGGGAAACGCACTCTGGTCGAAGGCGAAACCGGGCACACCGCCGAAGCGCCGCCGGAAAAACCCGAGACGGTTCGGCGGCGGAGCACCAAGCCGGGTGAGCTCGACATGATCGAGCCAGTCACCGATATGTTCGACGAGCCGGATGAGGTGGTGGTGCTGTATGAGGTGCCGGGAGTTGCCCGCAAGGATATCCATTGCGTGCTCGACGGCGACATCCTGCTGCTCGAAGCCAAGACCGGGGAGCGCCTCTACCGCAAGGAAATCCTGATCGAGCCGAAACTCGCGGAGGCGGCTCCGCGCCTGCGACTGCGCAACGGAGTCCTCGAGGTCCGGCTGGCGAAGCCGGCGTAGCGTGGTGGTCTCGTATCGGTACCCGGCCCCGAACCGCGGCCCCTGCCCTGGTGCAATCGAGGCGGACCCGGCGATGGCACGGCTGATCTACGTTCCGGTCATGCACAGCAGCGCCGAGATGGGCTCGGCCGCGAGCGCCTACCAGGCGGCGTTCGTCGCCCGGTTCGGCGAACGGAAATGGCAGGAGCGCTGCGCCGAGTTCGACGCGATCTGGGCCGCCATCGCGGCCGCGATCGACGCTCTCGGGCTCGATCCGGCGACACTGAAGCTGTACCAGGACAGCCTTCCAGTGTGCGGCAAGGAGGTCGCGCTGACCCGGGATCTAGCCGCTCTGGGGAGCCATAACCATCGCCTTCTCGCCGCGCTGGTGGACAAGGGAGCGACCCTCATCGGAACCGAATCTCCGGAGTTGCTCTTGGAGGAATACCGGCTGTTGCAGTCGGCCGAGCGCGCCCCGGACGAGGCGGCGGCGCTGTTGCATAAGCGCGATCGTTTCATCGCGGAGCGGATCGGGGCAAGTTTGGCCGAGGGTGAGACGGGCCTCCTCTTCATGGGGGCGCTGCATCAGGTGGCGCAGTTGCTGCCGCCGCGGATCCGGGTCGAATACCTGGCCGTGCGAGCCCGGTGAACCCCGCCGAACCCTCGCCACAAAAGGTCACTCTCGAAAGAGGTCGATTGGAGTAGCGGATGCCCAATGATGAAGCCCCGGTCGATGACCGGTTGCGACTGATTGTTATCGAGGCGCGGCGCGAGGATGTCGGGCGCGGGATCGTCCGGCTCGACCCTGCGACGCTGAAGGAAATCGGCGCCGCGCCGGGCGACGTCCTCGAGATCGAGGGGCGGACGCGGACCGTTGCCAAGGCGATGCCGAGCTTCAAGGAGCAGCGCGGCCAGGAAATCATCCAGCTCGATGGGGTGGCCCGCGCCAATGCCGGGGCGACGCTCGGCCAGAAGATCACGGTCGCAAAAATAGCCCATGCCGCCGCGCGGCGGGTCGTCATGGCGCCGCTCGGCGCCGGCCCGTTGCAGGAGGACGACATCGATTACATCGCCCGCCGGCTCGACGGGTTGGCGATGCGCAGCGGAGACCGGGTGCGCACCGCGTTGTTCGGCAGCGGCCACCGCGAGTTTTGCGTGGTCAGGACCGAGCCGGACGGGCCGGTGATGGTGCAGCCGAGCACCCTTCTGGTGATCGAGAAAGCGCGCCAGAGCGAAGCCGATCCGCAGCCCGACGACATCGTCACCTATGACGATCTGGGCGGCATGGAACGCGAGATCCACAAGATCCGCGAGATGATCGAGTTGCCGTTGACCCACCCCGAAATCTTCGACCGCCTCGGTATGCAGCCGCCCAAGGGGGTCCTCCTGCACGGTCCGCCGGGCTGCGGCAAGACCTTGCTCGGCCGCGCGGTGGCGCATGAGTGCGAGGCGGCATTCATCTACGTCAGCGGGCCGGAGATCATCCAGAAATTCTACGGCGAAAGTGAATCGCGGCTGCGCAAGATCTTCGAGGACGCGCGCCGGCGGGCGCCTTGCATCATCTTCTTCGACGAGATCGACTCGCTTGCGCCAAAGCGCGAACGCGTCGAGGGCGAAGTGGAAAAGCGCGTCGTCGCGCAGCTGCTCGCGCTGATGGACGGGCTGAAAAGCCGCGGCGACGTCATCGTCATGGCGGCAACCAACCGGCCCAACAGCATCGATCCGGCGTTGCGGCGGCCCGGGCGGTTCGACCGCGAGATCGTCATCGGCATCCCCAATGCCCGGGCGCGGCGCGAAATCCTGGAGATCCACGCGCGCGGCATGCCGCTCGCCGGCGATGTCGATCTCGGGGAATTGGCCGACACCGCGCACGGCTTCACCGGCGCCGATCTGGGCGCCTTGTGCACCGAAGCGGCGATGGCGGCATTGCGCCGGCACCTGCCGGGATTGCAATTCGGGTCCACTGCGATCTCCACCGAAGTGCTGATGGCGATGGAGGTCGGCATGGCCGACTTTACCGATGCCTTGGGCGAGGTCGAGCCGTCAGGGTTGCGCGAAGTGGCGGTGGAGGTTCCCAACGTCCGGTGGGACGAAGTCGGCGGGCTCGAGGCGATCAGAACCGTGCTCCAGGAATGCATCGCCTGGCCTATGAGCCAGCCCCGGACTGTTCCAGCACGTCGGATTGCGGCCGCCGCATGGCATCCTGCTTTACGGGCCCCCCGGCAACGGCAAGACCCTCGTCGTCAAGGCGCTGGCATCGCAAAGCAACCTCAACTTCATCTCGATCAAGGGTCCAGAACTGTTGTCGAAATATGTCGGAGAATCCGAACGGGGAGTCCGCGAGCTGTTCGCCCGGGCGCGTCAGGCGGCGCCCTGCATCATCTTTCTCGACGAGGTGGATGCCCTGGTGCCGCGGCGCGGCCTGCACAACAATTCGCCGGTGACCGACCGGGTGGTCAGTCAATTGCTCACCGAAATAGATGGCATCGAGGCGCTGAAGGATGTCTGGGTGATCGCGGCCACCAACCGGCCGGACATGCTCGACGACGCGCTGCTGCGGCCTGGCCGTCTCGACTACCGAACTGGAGGTGGGCAAGCCGGACCAGAAGGGGTGCGAGGCGGTCCTAACAATCCACCTGCGCGGCAAGCCGGTCGCCCCGGGTGTCGAACTCGCTAACCTCGCCGAACGGACGGCGGGGATGTCGGCCGCCGAGATCCGTTTCATGTGCGACCGCGCCGCGATGAACGCGCTGCGCCGGGTCTTGACGAATTCAGCAACCGTAACGGTGGATGCCACCTCGATCCTGATCGGCCAGGCCGATTTTGACGAAGCCCTGAAAAGCGAGAAAGCATCGCCCAGCGCATCCGGCGCCCTTCCATCACGTTCAACTGGCGGCCCTTGCCGATGAACACGGTCTCGACCGCCGGCTTCATGTTGTCGTAGATGCCGCGCGTGCAGGTGCCCCTGAAGAACGCGAAGGCGCGGTTGTGCGCGTCGAACACCATCTCCTGGGTCTCGCGCGGATAGGCCCGAACGAACAGCATCCGGTTGTGGCACAGCCGGACATGCGCGACCTTGACCGTCACCGTCGTGCCGTTGATCAGCACGACCTCGTGGCTCCAGTCGAACTGGTAGGCCTCGCCCGGCGCGAAACTCAGCGGCACGTAGGCGATCGCCGTCGCGGCACCGCGCGCGATGCGCCAGGCCTTGGTATAGCGGCGGACCGCGTCGTAGCTGTCCTCATAGCCAAGTCCGCGCAACTCCTCGAATATCCCGATCAGCGGAGCGGTGCCTCGCGCCTCGCGCACACGGGGTTTTCGGATATCAATATACGTCCGCCATCGGTTCGAATCCGGTAGGGGACGCCAATTGCATGACGCGCGATCTTACCCGCGCCGGCGGCCATCGACCGCTCGCGACCCCCTCTGGATCAACGCCGATCTGGGAATCTGGGAAGGTCGGTTAAGATGCCGGGTGAACCATCCTGGGAAACTCGCCCATGTCCGCCCCTGTGCTCAGTTATGTCCACGGTGTGTCCACCGTTCCGCTGCTCGGCGATACCATTGGCGCGCATTTCGATCGTACGGTCGCGCGCTGGGGCGCCCGACCGGGCCTGATCTCCTGCCGGCAGGGGATTCGCTGGAGCTATCGGGAACTGGGCGAGAAGGTGGACGCCTTCGCCGCCGGCTTGCTGGCGCTGGGCCTCAAGCCGGGCGAGCGGGTGGGCATCTGGTCCCCCAACAACGCCGAATGGGTGGTAACCCAGTTCGCCACCGCCAAAGCCGGGCTGATCCTTGTAAACATCAATCCCGCCTACCGCCTGTCCGAAGTGGAATACGCGCTCAACAAGGTGGGGTGCCGGGCATTGGTGACCGCGACGCGGTTCAAGACCAGCGATTATATCGGGATGGTGAACACGCTGATGCCGGAACTCGCTCGCTCTCGCCCGGGGCACCTTGACGCCGCGAAGCTCCCCGCGCTGCGCACCGTGATCCAGCTCGGCGAGTCGGCGCCGGGCACGATCCCGTTCGAACTCCGTCTGCGGCATGGGCGGCGGTGCTGAACGGGCCCGGCTCGCAGGGCTGGCGGGGCAGCTTCAGTTCGATGAGCCGATCAACATCCAGTTCACCTCCGGGACGACCGGGCTGCCGAAAGGCGCCACTCTGACCCACCACAACATCCTCAACAACGGTTACTTCCTGGGCGAGGAGATGCACTACGACGATAACGACAAGGTGTGCATCCCGGTGCCGCTCTATCACTGCTTCGGCATGGTCATCGGCAACCTTGCCTGCGTTACGCATGGCTGCGCCATGGTGCTGCCAGGGGAGGGGTTCGACCCGCTCGCCACCCTGCGCGCGGTAGCCGAAGAGCGCTGCACCTCGCTCTACGGCGTGCCGACGATGTTCATCGCCGAACTGGATCATCCCGAGTTCGGGACGTTCGACCTGTCGAGCCTGCGCACCGGGATGATGGCCGGAGCGCCGTGCCCGATCGAAGTGATGCGCCGTTGCATCCGCGACATGAATTTGACCGAAATGACCATCGGCTACGGCATGACCGAAACCAGCCCGGTCTCGACGCAAACGGCAATCGGCGATCCGTTGGAGAAGCAGGTCGCCACCGTCGGGCGCGTCCATCCGCACGTCGAGGTCAAGATCGTCGACGCCGAGGGCAAAATCGTGCCCCGCGGCGTCGCCGGCGAATTCTGCACCCGCGGCTACTCGGTGATGCTGGGCTACTGGGAGGATGACGAACGCACCGCCCAGGCGATCGACCGGGCCGGTTGGATGCACACCGGCGATCTCGCAACGATGGACGAAGAGGGCTACTGCAACATCGTCGGCCGCATCAAGGACATGGTGATCCGCGGCGGCGAGAACATCTACCCGCGAGAGATCGAGGAGTTCCTCTATCGCCACAAATCGATCCAGGACGTGCAGGTTTTCGGCGTGCCGGATCAGCTTCTCGGAGAGGAGCTCTGCGCCTGGATCAAGCTGCGCCCCGGCGAAACCCTGACCGCAGACGAGGTCAAGGCGTTCTGCAAGGATCAGATCGCGCACTACAAGGTGCCCCGCCACATTCGTTTCGTCAACGAATTCCCGATGACGGTCACCGGCAAGATGCAGAAATTCGTCATGCGGGAAAAGATGGCGGCGGAACTGGGGGTGACGGCGGTCATCACCGCCTGATCGTGTATGCGCTCGAAGTACCGGTTCGTGTGGTTCTTCGGCCTGTCGTTCCTCGGACTGTTCGTGCTCCCGGTCGTGGTGAGCGTTTGCCTGCCCGACCCGCGCAGCGGGGTGCCGTGGCGTGAAGCACGCCGCGACCCGACCGGCCTTGCTCCCGACCCGGCGCAGACCCAGGAGGCCGTGATCCAGGCGTTTGCTGCCCGTGCCGTCTCCTGGCGCGGGGCGTTGGCGGTCCACACCTGGATCGCGGTCAAGCCAACCGGAGCGCAGCGCTATACAAGATACGAGGTGGTCGGCTTTGGCGTCGCAAACGGCGCCCCCGCGGTGCGCATTGACCGGATGGGGCCTGACAATTACTGGTTCGGTGCCCGGCCACGGATCGTGCTCGACCGGCGCGGAACCGGTGTGGACGCAATCATCGACGAGATTCGCACCGCAGTCGCCGCCTACCCCTATCCGCACGCCTACCGCGCCTGGCCCGGTCCCAACAGCAACACGTTCATCGCGTACATTGCACGCCAGGTGCCCGAACTCGGCCTCGACCTGCCGTCGAACGCAATGGGCAAGGATTTTTTGCCGGGGGGCGCATTATTTGCCGCAGCGCCCAGTGGGTCCGGCTTTCAAATTTCGCTTTACGGCCTCGCCGGGGTCCTGATCGCCGCCGATGAGGGGTTCGAGTTAAATCTTCTGGGTCTCACTTTCGGCGTCAACGTCGCCGCGCCGGCACTGAAACTGCCGGCGATCGGTCGGCTGGGGCTTGCCCGCCGATAGGCCAATTCGGTTGCTGCCGGCCGACCCGCCCGCTACCGCTGCAATGGGTGGGGGAAGTGCATGTTGAAGGTGAAATCCATCCACGGCCCCATCCAGAGGGGCAGCGGCGGAAAACGGCCTACGGCGAGGACCATTTGCTCAATCCTCTGGTCGATTTCGGGATAGCCCGAGCTTCGGGCCACCGTTACGCTGTTGATGGTACCGTCGCCGAGCACGCGGATCGTCAGGCGGGTTTCGCCCTGCCGTGCACCGGTCAGCGACCGCGGCAACAGATCGATGTGCCGTAGCGTCAGGCTCAGCGCGAGGGCGGAATATTTGTCGCGGATGGCGGGCGGTCCGAGCAGCCGCGCCGCACGCGGCGTCTCGTTCGGCGGGCCTTGGTGGAGCGGCAGCGGCCACTCCGATCCAAGCGGCTTCGGCATCCGCACCGCCGCCCGTCGCTCGAGCGGAGCGGCTTTGGGCGGCAGCGCGGGGGGCGCAACTGCGGCTGTCTGGGTCTCGGCAGCCAGCGGCAGCGGCTCGCCCGTCCCCAGCCCGTTGAGCGGGATGGGGGCAGGCGTCGGCAACGGCGGCGCCACCAGAACGGTCCGGGTCTCGGCGGAGGGCGCTTGCGGCTCGCCCGCTTTCGGCAGCGGCTCGCCGCCGCCCGGCTTGACCTCGGGCGCCACCACCTCGGC
The DNA here is from genome assembly GCA_963789255.1 of uncultured Alphaproteobacteria bacterium. GTDB lineage: Bacteria > Pseudomonadota > Alphaproteobacteria > ATCC43930 > CGMCC-115725 > DATARH01. The sequence goes on from CAWBJW010000002.1 coordinate 2,464,409, forward strand.
GAAATCGTCGGAGGCGAGGCGACCCGACGGCGGCTTGGCGGCGGGCTTCGACTCCGCCGGTTTAGGCGGCAGCCGCGGTTGCTCGATGACCAGCTGGATCGGGATCGGCATCGCGATTTCGGTCCGGGTGCGCGGCCAGCCGCTGATCGCCAGGAGCGGCAGCAGATGCAGCAGGAGCGAACCGATCGGTCCCCAACACAAGCGGCGTTCGGGCGGCTGCACTTTGAGATCAACGTCAACGCGCGTCGGGTCGAGCCGCATCGCCTCGGCGAATTCGGCAAGACGCGGCGCGGCAACCAGCACCGGCTCGGACCGGCCGTCATCGGGGAACGCGGTCTTGTCGAGGGCGAGGTCGCTGATGTCGGGGAAGTCGGTCAACCGCACGCCGCGTTCGCCCTTTGCCTCGTCTCGCCGATCCCGCCTCGACGACAGGGCGGAGTCCTCATTTACGCTGCATTCGTGGCGAACGATGGCCGAGTGCGGGTCGGGCGGCAACCGAGTCGGAGGTTGTCGCGGCTGGATTCGCGCCGTTGCTGGAAACAGCGTCACCGATCGGGGCTGCGCCTTCGGCGCGACCGCGAGATCAGTCTCCCTGCCCCGTGGGAGTGAAATGAAAATCTTCCGCTCGGCACCTCGTCGAAGAACGCCTTGTGCGCGCTCTGCGGCAATGGCCACAGGATCGGCGTGGCCTGATCGCCGGTGTACCAGTTCTTGCAACCGCCGACCCAGACGGTGCCGGGAAAGGCGGCGCCAAGGCGGGCGAGGAATTTCTCGGTCGCGGCGACGGTCGGCGCGACCGCGGCGCGGCGGGCGCGGGCCTCGGCAATGAGCCGCATGATGCAGCCGATCTCCTGGTCGAGGCCCAGCGGCACCGGCACGTTGTTGACCGGGCGCGAACGGCCCATAGAGCATGAACAGGTTGGGAAAGCCCGGCAAAGCGATGCCGCCATAGGAATAGATCTGCTCCTTCCACGCCTCGTCGATCGTCGTGCCGTTGAGCCCGGTCACCCGCATCGGGCGCATATAGGCATGCGCATCGAACCCGGTGGCGTAGACGAGAACGTCGAGCTCCACCTTCGATCCGTCCGCCATGACGATGCCATCCGGTACGATGCTTGCGATCTGCCCCTTGACGATGTGCGCGTTCGGCAGCTGCACCGCGGCGTAATAGTTCTTGTCGGATTTCGGGATGCGCGTGCAGCCGAGATTGTAGTCGGGCGTCAGCTTCTCTTTCAGCTCGGGGTCCTTGATTAAGTCGAGATAGGACCGGTATTCGCGCTCCATCGCCTCGCGCTGCGGCCCGGGCCTGAGGCGCCAGCTGTCGCCTTCGTTGATCATCTGCCACAGCCGGCGCTGCTCGCGCTGGTAGCCGCCCGGCAGCCGCAGCTTGAGGCGCTCGCGCCAGGTCGAGTACGGATTGTCGCGGATATGGACCCATTGCGCGCGGCGGATGAACTGGGTGACGTCGCAGCCCGCCCAGGCCAGCGCCTCGGTGATCTGCACGCCGCTGGCGCCGCTGCCGATGACGCCCCAGCGCTTGCCCGCATAGGGCACGCTGTGATCCCAATGCGCCGAGTGGAAAGACCGCCCGGCGAAACTCTCGCGACCGGGAATGTCGGGAAACAGCGGCTTGTGCAGAAAGCCGGTGGCGCAGATGAAAACATCCGCAACATCCGTGTTGCGCTCGGCCTTGTTCCCTTGGGCGGTCTCGATCTGCCAGCAACCATCGGTGAACCGCGCCGCGACGATCTCCTCGTTGAAGCGGATGAATTTGGTGAGGCCCCGGTCGCGCGCGACCTTCTTGATATAGGCCCGGATCTCGGCCGCCGGCGCATATTTGCGCGACCAGTTGTAGTTGGGCTGGAACGGAAACTCGTATTGTCGCGACAAGACATCGACGAAGAGGCCGGGAAAGGTGTTGTCCCGCCAGGTTCCGCCAACCTCGCCGGCCTTTTCATAGACGGTGAAATCAATCCCGGCGCGCCTCAGCTGCTCAGCCATGAACAGGCCCGACACGCCCGCACCGGCGACAGCAACCCGAAAATTCCGATCAGCCATCACGCCCTCACAAGACCGACCAGATCTGCGGCAACCCAAGTTTAAGTCGCTCGCCGCAGTCTCCACAACCCAGGTGCCGCGTGGGTAGCCTCGAAATCGATGACCAGGTCAATTCCAGGTTGTACCGGCATCGCGCAGCGATGCGCGGCAGGGAGCAGCGCTTCGGCACGGTCCATCCGGCGATCGCGGGCGCAACGGGCTTGGCGGCATCAGGCTCTTTTGCCAAACTGCCGCCATGGATACCGATAGCGGGATCGCCGCGCTCGCGCGCCTGATCGCCGAGGCGCGCCGCGCCGTCGTGTTCACCGGAGCCGGGATCAGCACCGAATCGGGGATCCCCGATTTCCGCAGCCCCGGCGGCATCTGGACCCAGATGGCGCCCATAGATTTCGACAGCTTTCTCGCCTCCGAGGCGGCGCGGCGCGAAACTTGGCGGCGCCGCTTCGCGATGGAGGAAACCTTTGCCGCCGCCGCGCCCAACCGCGGCCACCGCGCCGTCGATGCGCTGGTGCGGCGCGGCAAGGTCGGCGCCGTCATCACCCAGAACATCGACGGGCTGCACCAGGCGTCCGGGATTCCCCCTGAGAGAGTCATCGAGCTGCACGGCAACACGACCTACGCCACCTGCCTCGATTGCGGCACAAGGCACGAGCTCGCCGATATCCGCATCGCCTTCGAGCGCGATGGCAACTCGCCGTGCTGCATGCGCTGCCGCGGCATGGTCAAGACCGCGACGATCTCGTTCGGCCAGGCGATGCCGCAGGAGGCAATGCGTCGGGCCGAAATCGCAACCTTGGCCGCCGATCTGTTCATCGTGCTCGGCTCCTCGCTGGTGGTCTATCCGGCGGCCGGGTTTCCCGAACTGGCGAAGCGCAACGGCGCCCTGCTGGCGATCGTCAACCGCGAGCCGACCGGGCTCGACAGGGTTGCCGATCTGGTGATTCGCCGCGGCATCGGCGACACCCTTGGCGCCGCGGTCGGGGTGAATTGATTATTTTTCACCACCGAGACACAGAGAACACGGAAAATTTTAAATCCATCTGGCATCCCTTAACGCAACAGACATCCCGTGGATCGCGACATCGAGCTTGTCCTTGCTGGTGCCGATGCCGGCGGCGAGCGTGGTACGATCTGTCACCTTCCTCGACCCTGCCTTGTGAAACGAACCTGACGTTCAGGCAGCCATGCGGGTCCGATGAAGGCGCTGGCGCGATCAAGCTGCGATACAGCCAGGGATTGGCTCAGGGCGGATACGATCCGGTCGCCAGCCGTGCCCTGCGGCCCTCACTCAGGGCGGCACGTTCCTCTCGGAACGGCTCGACGATAGTCCATGGAAGCGCTGACGTTTATCGGTTGTGTGCACGGGGGCGTCGTAGTTTATAAAACACCCCGACTAGCGGGAGGTTTTTGCCGTGGATGCCATTCTCCTCGCTAACGGCGCGAGCAAGCTCGATCCCAACATCGCCACCGACGGGCAGTCGGACGGCGCCTCCGTGGGAGCGACGGGCATCGGGGTTGCAGGCGCGGATTCCGGGATGCAGTTCTCAGTCGGCGCTCCCGGCCTCAGTGCGAACGCGGACACCGACCGTTCGGCGGATGCCGCCGAGCGAAGCGGCGCCACGCGCACGCATCAGGTTTCTGACCTCGTCGCCAGTACCTATGCCGCCGCGACCGGCGCCGGACACGATGGGGCGGTTTATTCCGGCAGCATGGCGGACACTATCACTGGCGGCGCCGGGCCCGGCCAGAACGACCCGGCCGGCACTGTTCCCGGCGGCATCACCTACGCCGTGGCGGCTGGCACCGCATCGGATGCCATGGTTCAGAACTGGGAGATGGGCGAGAGCGTCGCCACCGCCTCTTCCACCGGCGCCCCGGTATCCGCCGGCGAACCTTCCCAACCGGACACCGAGATCACCTACCAAAGTGCTAATGGCGGTCTCGTGATCGACGTTACCTATGATTTCGAGCGTTATCAGGCTTGGTACTGGTAGTTCTACGACACCGTCCGCGGCAGAATTCGAGGCGGCATTCGCCACGGCGGTTGAATATTTCACCAGCACCTTCACCAACCCGATCACGATCGACGTCAATGCCGGCTGGGGGGAAGTAGGGGGTCGGAAGATCGGTGCCGGCGCCCTCGGCGAAAGCTCCACCAATGGGCAGATATTCAGCTACAGCCAAGTAAGGCAAGCGCTGCAGAATGAGGCCCAATCGGCCAATCAGAAGCAGGCCGACAGCACGCTGCCGAGCACCGATCCGACCAACGGCGCCAGCTTCTTCGTCGCCACGGCCGAGGCTAAAGCGCTGGGACTGACCGGCGCGAGCAGCGCGACCGACGGCTCCGTCGGTTTCGACAGCTCGTCAACCTTCTTCTTCAACCAGAGCGCCCCCGTGGCGGGCGAATACGATTTCATCGGGGTTGCCGAGCACGAAATCTCGGAAGTCCTGGGCCGAGATTCGTATGTGGGAAGCGGCGAATACAGCCCAATGGACCTGTTCCGGTTCTCCGCAGCGAACACCCGTCAGCTCACGACAGGCAACCCGTCCTATTTCTCGATCGACAACGGCACCACCGACCTGCAGGACTGGAACAATTTCGCCACCGGGAGCCCGCAGGGCGATCTCGGTGACTGGGCCACCTTCGGTGAACCGGTGAATTCCAGAAATACGCCGAACGACCCATTCAACCAAGCAGGCGCACCCGGTGTGGTGAACTCGGCAACGGCTGTCGATACAGAGGTGATGAATGTCATAGGCTACAACACCGCGTGCTATTGTCGGGGCACGCTGATCCTGACCGAGCGGGGCGAGGCGGCGGTCGAGGAGTTGGCGATCGGCGACCGGGTGGTGACGCCGTCGGGCATGGCGCGGCCGATCAAGTGGATCGGGCGGCGCAGCTATGATGGGCGGTTTGCCTTGGGGCAGAAGCACATCCTGCCGGTGCGCATCAAAGCGGGGGCGCTCGGTGACGGCGTGCCGCGGCGCGATCTTTGGGTCTCGCCCAATCACGCGCTCTATCTCGAAGGTGTGCTGATCGAGGCTCGCGATCTCGTCAACGGCGCCTCGATCGTGCAGGCCGAGCGGGTCGAAACTATCGAATATTTCCACATCGAGCTCGACAGTCACGATCTGCTGCTGGCGGAAGGGGCGGCGGCCGAGAGCTTCATCGACGATGACAACCGCTTGCTGTTCCACAACGCGCACGAATATCGAGCGCTCTATCCCGCAGCCGCGACGGGTCCGGCGCGCTACTGCGCGCCGCGGCGCGATCAGGGCTGGGAGGTTGAGCGGGCGCGCGCCATGATCGCCGGCCGCGCCGGGCTGCCGGCGAGCGTCGAGGCGACGGCGCTCGGGCCGCTGCGCGGCCAGATCGACGAGGTCGGGCGGCGGCGCATCTGCGGCTGGGCGCAGGATGTCGCGCATCCGGGCGCCCCGGTGTGTCTCGACATTCTCGCCGGCGGCGAGTTGATCGGGCAGGTGGTGGCGAACCGCTACCGCGCAGACCCGACGGAAGCCGGGCCCGGCAGCTTGCGGCACGGTTTTGAATTCGTGCCGCCCAACGGCCTCGCCGTCACCCCCCGGTCGATCGAGGTGCGCCGCTCGCTCGACGGCGCGAGCCTCATGTGCAGCCCGGCGCGGCCGCGCAACGCCGGCTGACCGGCATTCGGATGCTGCGCAGTTACATCGATCTGGCCGACCGCCACCGGGTCTCCGGCTGGGCCCGCGACGATGCCCAGCCGGATGCGCCGTTGAACCTGCTCATTCTCGATAACGATGCGCTCGTCGCCAGGGTGCTGGCCAACCATTACCGTCCCGATCTCGAGGCGGCCGGAATAGGCACCGGGCGCCACGGCTTCCGCTTCGAATTTCCGAAACCGTTGGAGCTTGCCGAGCGGCATATCGTTCGAGTTTGCCGCGAAGCCGATGGCGCGGAGATCGAGCGCTCCCCGGTGATCCTGGAGCCGGCGCCGTTGTCGAGCGGCGCGGCGCGCGAGCTGCTCGCCCGGCTTCTCGCGGAGGGGCTCCCGGACGCGGAACTGGCCCGCAGCATCGATTTTATGATCGAGCATGTTAACAAGGCGGTGCAGCTTCTCGCCGACCGTCACAGCAGCCGCGCCGAGCGCGCCGAGCGCCGCCTGTTCCTCGATCGCTGGAAACGATGGGGCTCGACGGGCGCAGCCCTTCCTTCGCCATCGCCGGCAGACGCGCTGGCGCCGCGCGCGCTGATCATCGACGATCGGCTGCCGCAGCCAGACCGGGACGCAGGATCGGGCGCGATCCTCAGCCACGTCCGCTCGCTGCAGCGGCTCGGCTTCGCCGTCAGCTTCGCCGCGGCGCTCGAATTCGATGCGGCCCGCAGCGAGCGTGCAACGCTGGAGGCGCTTGGCGTGGCGTGTTGCGGGCCGCCCTATTACGGCTCGGTCGAAGAGGTATTGCGGCGGCAGGCCGGCGAATTCGATGTTGTCTACTTGCACCGCATCGCCAATGCGGCGAAATACGGTGAGCTCGTCCGGCATCATTTTCCAAAGGCGCGGTTGGTCTACAGCGTGGCCGACCTTCACCATCTGCGGGTCGCGCGGCAGGCCGCTGCCGAGGACCGCCCCGAGCTGACAGGCATCGCCAATCGCCTGCGGCTGCTCGAGTTCGCCGCCGCGGCTCTCGCGGATGCGGTGATCACCCATTCGAGCGCAGAAGCCAGCATCCTCGCGGCGCGGATCGGCCCGGCCAAGGTGCACACGGCGCGCTGGTCGGCGGCGCCGCAACCCACGAAAATTCCGCTCGCGCGACGCAGCGGGATCGCCTTCGTCGGCGGGTACGGCCATCCCCCGAACCTGGATGCGGCGCGATGGCTGATCGCCGACATCATGCCGCTCGTCAGACAGCACGATCCGGCCATCGAATGCCTCTTCGTCGGTGGCGGATTGCCGGACGACTTGGTGCAGCGTTGCCGTAATGGGGTGGTTGCCATCGGCCCGGTGCAAGACCTCGCCGAGATTTTCGATCGGGTCCGCGTGACCGTGGCGCCGCTCAGGTACGGCGCCGGCATCAAGGGCAAGGTGGTCGCCAGCCTGGCCGCCGGCGTGCCCTGCGTGTTGACCCCGATCGCCGAGGAGGGGCTCGACCTGCCGGACCCGTTGCGGGCTTGCGTTGGCGCTACGGCCGAGGAAATCGCCGCGGCGCTTCGTCACCTGCACAGCGACAAGCAGGCGAACCAGGCGTGCCGCAAGGCCGGGCTGCGCTATATCGAGACCGTGTTTTCCGAGCCGCAGACTCGACGCGATAATCCGCCACGTCATCGACCGCGCGCCGCTATAGCGCGCTCGCAAGGGGGAATTTGGGCCGGCGTTCAGCCTCCGGCGAGCCAGTCGCCGATCAGCCGGCGCGCGATCGAGTCGAGCCGCGGCATCCGGAAACTCTCGTCGTCGGCATGCGACAGGAGCCAATCGCGCTCGAACCAGCGGGCGTCCGCGAGCTCGCCGTAATCGATCGTGATCTCGCTTGATGTCGCCTCCGCGGTGAAGCCGAGCATGATGTTGGCCGGGAACGGCCAGGGCTGCGAGGAGTGGTAATGGACGGCGCCGACCTCGATCGCGGTTTCCTCGCGGACCTCGCGGGCGACCGCGTCTTCGAGGCTTTCGCCGGGTTCGACAAAACCGGCCAGCGTCGAATACATGCCGGGCACAAAGTTCTTGTTGCGGCCCAACAGCGCGCGCTCGCCATCGGTCACCAGCATGATGACCGCCGGGTCGGTGCGCGGGAAATGCATCGTATGGCAGACGGGGTCGGTGCAGCGCCGCATATGCCCGGCCTCCTCGCTCTTCGTCGGGCTGCCGCACAGCCCGCAAAAGCGATGACGCGCATGCCAGAACATCATCGCGCGGGCGAGCGCCAAGAGTGCCCCCTCGCGGCGCTCGAGCCGGGCGCCAAGCTGGCGCAGATCGGCGAACCGCACCGCGACTTGCGCGAGACTGCCCTCGACGATGCCGGCGGCGGCCAGCGCCGGCGAGCGCAGCATGCCGAGCGGCGCCTCGACCGCCGACAAATCGAGGGCGAAATGGGCGCGTTCGTCGATGACGCCGAGAAAGACGAATTCGCCGCGCGCCAGGCGCTCCTCGACATCGTCATCGCTCAATCCGCCGAAAAGCCGACCCAGCGCATCGACAGTGAGCACGGCGGCGCGCGGCTCCCCGCCCTCGGCCTCGATGACGAGGTTCTGGCTGCGCCACACTGGAACGAAGACGCTGGCCGGGTCGAACACCCGCGCGCGGATCCAGTCAGGCTCGCGGCGGCGCAGGCCCGCCCGCTCGAAACCTGGCGCAGTGTAGTAATTTGGCGGTCGCATGCGCGAAGACTGGCATGCGGGCGGTGCCGCTGCAAGCAGCGTCCGCCCGTCTGTTGGTGACGCGTCGGTTGTCCGGTTTTTGATCGAACCGATGACGCCAAACTGGCTGCCTGAGCCGCTGCGGCAGCCGCCCTGTGGATTTATGGACAACGCTACGCGTCGCCCACAACCCCACAGGGCCAATCACCACAGAAAGCGGTCAATTGATGCGCTACAAAGACCGGTCAACTTGACGCGTCAGCAACACCTTCACAGCTTCGACACCTGGGCGACGACTGAGGGATTTCGCGTGACGCCGTCAACAGGCTCCTCGCGGCGGGACGAGCCGACGGCCGACGGGGCTGGCCACGGTCAAATTTTGTTGTCAGAGAAGGGCAACAGCCGGACCATGGCCCGATCACTTGGGAGGTGGCGCATGACGAACAGGTATCGGGTCGCGGTGATCGCCGGCGACGGCATCGGGCGCGAGGTCGTACCCGAGGGCATCGCGGTCATCGAAAGGGCGGCCGGGCATTACGGCTTCGCGCTTGAATGGCGCGAATTCGACTGGAGCTGCGAGACCTACGCCAAGACCGGGCATATGATGCCCGAAGACGGCCTCGACCAGCTGCGCCCGTTCGATGCGGTGTTTCTCGGCGCCGTCGGCTACCCGGGGGTGCCGGATCACGTCTCGCTGTGGGGCCTGCTGATCCCGCTGCGGCGCGGCTTTCAGCAATACATCAATCTGCGTCCGGTGCGGCTGATGGCCGGGATCGACTCGCCGCTCAAGGGGCGCGCCCCGGGCGACATCGATTTCTATGTCGTGCGCGAGAACAACGAGGGCGAATATTCCTCGATCGGCGGCCGGCTATACGAGGGCACCGAGTACGAAATGGCGATGCAGCAGGCCGTCTTCACACGACGCGGCTGTGACCGGGTCATGCGCTATGCCTTCGATCTGGCCGGGACGCGCAAAAAGCACGTCACCTCGGCGACCAAGTCGAACGGCATCATTCATACGATGCCGTTCTGGGACGAGCGCTTTGCCGCGGTGGCGCGCGACTATCCCGACATCAAGACCGACCAGTACCACATCGACATCCTGACCGCGCATTTCGTGCGCCATCCCGATTGGTTCGACGTCGTTGTCGGCTCCAATCTGTTCGGCGACATCCTGTCCGATCTGGGTCCCGCCTGCGTCGGCTCGATCGGGATCGCGCCGTCGGGAAACATCAACCCCGAGCGCGAATTTCCCTCGATGTTCGAGCCGGTGCACGGCTCGGCGCCCGATATCGCCGGACGCGGCATCGCCAATCCAATCGGCCAGATCTGGTCGGGCGCGATGATGCTCGATCATCTCGGCGAAACCGCAGCGGCGCAGGCGGTCGAGCGGGCGATCGCCGAGGTGCTCGCCGAGGGCGGCACGCGAACCCCCGACCTCGGCGGCAATGCCGGCACCAAGGATCTCGGCGCCGCGGTCGCCGCGGCGATCCGCTGAGCCGGGCGCGAGCCTCAAGCCAACGGGCAGTGCGGGCTAGTCATCAGCGCGAGAAACACGGCCGTGCCGAGCGCACCGCACGACGGTCGATCGCCAGGTTCAGCGCCTCGCGCACCCGGCGATGCCGCCACGGCAACCACGGCAATTTCGGGTCGGCGCCTTCTCACGCTCTGTCGCCGCGATGCCCTAAAGCAAGTCTGTCGTGGCGGGGTTTGACCAACGCGACAGCCCGGCTGCTCCCTGGGCCGGGCTGTCGGGGAAAGGCCCCTGAGGCAGAGGCGGCGCTCTGCCCCGTGCGCTTTACTCGGCGGCCGCCAGGTTCGGAGTCGGCTCCAGCGGCAGTCCCGGGTGGCCGGTCAGCCTCTCGCCTTCCTTCCACATTTTGAGCGCCTGCTTCTTCATCTTCGGAAAGACCTCGGCGATTTTCACCATGTCAAGATCGGCCGCGATCCCCGGATAGCCGGCCCGCTCGATCATCGCCCGCAGTTTTCCGGTCTCGAACTGCTCCAACGTCCAGGCGAGCGGATCTTCGACCAGGGTCCGGTCCCAATAGATGCGATGGTTCTTGTTGCGCGGGCCGTAGTGGTAATGCGCGCCGTTCCAGAAGTGATCAAAGGCCAGGAGCTCGGTTTCTTCCGTGTAGGCCTTGCCCGGCGTCCCGCCGATATCGGCCAGGACGTGGATGGCGAGGCCGCCGTCGCCCATCGGCAGCCGCCGCATCTCAAGCCCAAAGCGGATGTTGCCGGCTTCGAAGATGTCCGTGCCGCGGTTGTGCTTGACCGTGTTTCGCTTGGCGGCATAGAGCTCCCGCGCGCAGGCTTCGAGGTCGGGCAGGACGCTCGCCACTTCGGCGAGATCGGTCGCGGCGGCGATCTGCGGATAGCCGGCCCGCTCCAGCATCTTCGGCAGCTTGGTCCTGAGCGTCTTGATCGTCCAGGAGATTGGGTTGCCGCAGGCGATCGGGTCCATCCGGTAGAGGTTGGTCAGCGCAACGTCGCCCAGCATCTCCGGCCCGGCGACCACGAGATCGTCGTTCTCCGGCCCGTAGGCGTAGCTCTTCTCGACGTCGAAGCAGTTGAACCGCAAGAGCGTCGTCTCCTTGCCGGCGACATCCGCCAGCACCGAGATCGCGATACCCTGGTCGGCGTGGTCCTGGATGTTTTCGTCCCACAGCTCGTGCTTGACGGCGAACGTCAAGGGACCTGCCGTGAACCGTGTCTTCTGCACTGCTTGTAACATGTCTGGACGCTCCCTTTTGCGAGTTTGGTCGGAGTATATATAAGCTGCGCACTCATTGCACGGGGCTAAAAAGCGAACATCGCCGCATCCGGCGCGAGGCCGAAGAGGACGCGGCCGATTGTCTCATAGTGCGCCTGCCGCCCCTGGGCCTGTTGCAAGGCAGTATGCATGTCGCGGAAGCGGCGCTCGAACGGCCGGTCGTCGAAAATCGCCGTCGCGCCGGCGCCGTGATAGAGGGTGTTGACGACCTCGCGAGCCTGGTGAATGGCCCAGGTCGCGGCGAGGCGGATCATCGTATTTTGCTCGAGGCTCGAGCTCGCTCGTCTCACCAACCCCTTCCCAGCTCTCGGCGAGAGTGTTCAGCAGGAAGGCGTGCGCCGAGCGCAGCCGGGCCTCGGCCTGCGCCAGCTGCGACTGGATCACCTGGTTCTCGCACAGAAGCTGGCGGGCGCCGCGCGGCGTCTTCTCCGTCGCGAGTGCGGTGAAGTCGGCGATCATGCCGCGGGCGATGCCGAGCGCCACGGCGGCGACGCCGGCGGCGTATAGATTGCTGCTGCTGAAGCAATAGAGCCGGCCCGGCTGGCGCGGCGCGATCTTGGGGTCGCGCAGCACAGTATAGGGCTCGGGGATGAAGAGATCGGTCACCGCATAGCGGTCGCTGCCGGTACCGCGCAGGCCGACGACATGCCAGATATCAGTCATTGTCGCGCGGCTCTTCGGAAAGAGCAAGGTGCGCAGAATTTCACCGCCATCGGCACGGCGCAGCGGCTCGCCGTCGGGACCGTGCATCGCGACGTGGGCGCCGAGCCAGGTTGCATGATGGCTGCCGCTGGCGAAATTCCAGGCGCCGGTCAGGCGGAACCCGCCGGGGACAGCACGCAGCTCGGCCGGCCCGACCGGGCCCCAGGCGACGATGCCGTCGCGTGGGCCGAAGATGTCTTGCGCCACCTCGGGATCGAGAAAGGCGGCAACCATCGAGCAGCCGTTCGCCTGTTCGATGCACCAGCCGGTGCTGGCGTCATGGCTGGCGATTTGCTCAACCACCTGAATGTAGGTCATCGGGTCGAGTTCGGCGCCGCCGAGAGAACGCGGCTGCAACAGGCGGAACAGCCCATTGTCGATCAGCGCCGCCAAGATCGATGTGGGGAATTCGCGGGTGCGCTCGATCTCGTTCGCCGCCGCGGCGACAGCAGGCCCGAGCGAGCGGGCGCGCGCGAGGTAATCCGGGCCGTCGTGCAAAACCTCGCCCATCTCTCGACCTCCTGTCTGCGCGTCGTAGCGTAGTTGCGCATTCAACCAGTTACCGGAGCCGCTCGCCCTTGATCTGGATCAAGGACAGGCGTCGGAGCACTGTCGGGAGGGGGAGGCCACGGATGTCGGCAGACTGCGAGGGCGAGCGCAAGCGGCAGCTGTCCGCCCCGAGCCGGTTGTCGGCAGCGAACCAGGAGATGACCCGGAACCGCAGGCGATCCGATCGAGCCGGGGCTGACCCATCAGGGCCAAGAACCGACCGGACTATGGGGTAATCGGCCCGCAGTGTGGTAATGTCGCGGATCGCTTGATTCTCAAGCAGCAGCGGCTATCATTTTTTTGCATCAACAAGGGGCGGCGACGATGGCGTACGAAGGCATGATTGCGGAGACGATCTCGATCAACGGCAACAAGGATGAGCCGATTTCGGCCTATGTGGCGCGGCCGCTGGGTCCGGGCCCCTTCCCGGGCATTGTGCTGATACATCATGCGCCCGGCTGGGATGAGTGGTATCGCGAGACGACCCGTAAGATGGCGCATCACGGCTATGCGGCGATCAGCCATAACCTCTATCACCGCGCCGGCGAAGGCAAAGCCGACGATGTCGCCGCCAAGGTGCGCGCCGAGGGCGGCGTTCCCGATGCGCAGGTCATCGGCGACACCGAAGGCGCGGTGCAGTGGCTGCGCATGCAGCCCTGGCTCAATGGCAAGGTCGGCGTCATGGGCACCTGCTCGGGCGGCCGGCAGACCTTCCTCTATGCCTGCCATACCAAGAGCATCGACGCCGCGGTCGAGCTGTGGGGCGGCCGCGTGGTGATGAGCAAGGAAGAGCTTAACCCGAAGCAGCCGACCGCTCCGATCGAGTTCACCAAGAGCCTTTCCTGCCCGCTGCTCGGTCTGTTCGGCAACGAGGATCGCTCGCCGACCCCGGAGCAGGTGAACCAGCACGAGGCCGAATTGAAGAAGCACGGCAAGAAGTACGAGTTTCACCGCTATGACGGCGCCGGGCACGGCTTCTTCTACTACGACCGGCCGATGTACCGCGTCGAGCAGGCGCTGGACGGCTGGCAGAAGGTGTTTGCGTTCCTGCACAAGCACCTGGCCAAATAATCGCCGGCAATGTGCACCTCGATCGTTGAAGTCGTCAGCGCCGACGGCGCCGGCAAGGGTGGTGACGGGTGGTTCAATCTCACTCACTCGGTGGTGTCCTACGACCACCCGCACCACGCTCTCTTGGAAGAGGCCATCACCATCGATTTCGTCAACGCTGCACTCGGGCCGGGCACGCGGGTCGCCGTCGAACTTACCCTGGAGTCGGCCAAGGAGCTGAGCGGCGCGCTGGCCCGGGCGATAGCGGCCGCCGAGATCGAGGAAGGCGCGCGTCTGCGTCCGGGATAAGGCCGGGAGGCGCCGGCCGGAACGGCGGCCGCTACGCGCGGCGCCACATCGGCGGCCGTGCCCGTACCGGGTCGAGCAGCGACCAGTCGCCATCCTCCAACACATGGCCCTTCGGATAGGGTGGCCGCGGCTCCAATCCGAGCGAACGGACGACGCGATCGTCGCGGTAATAGCATTGCAGGACGACACGGGTTAGCGTTGCCACCACCGACCTGCCCTGCGCGCGCAGCTCCATGGCCACCGCCTCCCGCCGCGCCGGGCCGAGACGGACCAGCGGCGATCGGGCGAGACGCGCCAGCTCGTCCAGCGCCTCCCGCACCGGGCCTGTGTCGCGGCCAAGACTCGCCACGATGTCGGCCTGGATCGCGGGATCGTCCGCGCCGGGCACGCCGAATTCCATACTGGCCGGGATCATCACGCCCGATATAACGCGCAAATCGTCCCGCTGGGCCGCGGTGAGGGCTCCGTACATGGACATCGCTGCTTGCCTCAATCGAACAGGTTGGCCAGGCGCTGCTTCATTTGGTCGGCGATGTAGAGCGCCAAGGCCTGGATCGTCGATGTCGGGTTCACCCCGCCCGACGTGACGAACAGGCTGCCGTCGACGATGAACAGGTTTTTGACGTCGTGCGACCGCCCCCATTCGTTGACGACCGAGCGATCGGGGTCGGTGCCCATGCGAGCGGTACCCAGAAGATGCCAGCCGCCATACAAAATGGGGCTGTTGACGCAGATGTCGGTCGCCTCCGCCGCGGAAAGGATTTCCTTCGCGCGGGCGATGCCGTGCGCCATCATCCGCGCCGTGTTGTCGCCGATCCGGTAGTCGATCCGCGGTGCCGGGATGCCGTGGCTGTCTTTCAAAACGGGATCGAGCGCGACGCGGTTATGCTCCTCCGGCAGGTCCTCGCAGATCGCCGACAGGCCCAGGCGATGACCGTTGAGGCGGTGGAAGGCGGTGTGGTGGCCCGCGCCCCAGGGCAGGAGGCCCTTGGCCTCGCTCGCGACGGCCTCGGCGACCGGACCGACGCCACGGCCAAACTGGAACGTGTAGCCGCGTACGAAACCTCGCGCGGAGTCGGTTTCATAGAACTCCTTGCTCCACAGGCAGGTCGGTGGTGCGCGGTTGCTGTCGGTCGCCTCGTCCACGTAGCCGTATACCTGGGCGTAGGGGTGAAACATCAGGTTCTTGCCAACGAGGCCGCTGGAATTGGCGAGCCCGTCCGGGAACCGCCCGGAGGCCGAATTCAGCAATAGCCGCGGCGTACCCACGCCGTTGCAGGCGAGCACTACGACCTCGGCGGCCTGAAATTGCTCCCTTCCCTCCGCATCGTAATAGACGACGCCGGCCGCCATGCCGTGCTCGTTCGTCGTGATCTCGCGCACCCGGCAATGCGTGCGCAGCTCGACACCGGCGCGGCACGCCGCCGGCCAATAGGTGATGTCGGTGCTCGCCTTCGCTCCCTGCGCACAGGCGGGGGTGCAATGACCCAGATTGATGCAACGCGCCCGCCCTTCGTAATCCACCGTCGCGACCGTGGTATCGGAGGGCCACCAGTGCCAGCCGAGCCGGTTCATCGCCTTCGCCAGCATCGTGCCGGAGCGCCCGAGCGGCAGCGGCGGCATCGGAGGGTTGCGCGGCGGCACGCCGGGATCGCCGGCGAGGCCGGAGACCCCCATCATCCGGTCGTTCTCCTCGAAGAACGGGATCAGCGCGTCGTAATCGATCGGCCAGTCGTCGGCCACGCCATCGAGGCTCTTCACGCGGAAATCGGACGGATGCAGCCGCGGAAAATGCGCCGTATACATCACCGTGCCGCCGCCCACGCCGTTGAAGTTGACGACCTTGATCGGCGAGTTGTCGTCGTTGATCGGGTAGTCCTCGGGCCGGGCGCGGATGTTGGGGCTCGGGCAAAAGTCGCCGAAGGCGCGTGCCTCCCAGTCGCGCCCCGTGCTGGGGTATGTCGCGGGGTTCATCCAGCCTCCTTGTTCGAGGCAAAGGATGCGCATCTTCGTGTCGGCGAGGTTCCACGCCACAGCTGCGCCGGACGCGCCGGCGCCGATGATCAGTACATCTACGGGATCGTTCATGGTGGTCCTTGGCGGCGGCAGGCTGAGATTAGTCTCATCAGACGCTCTAGCGGATTCGATGCGGCACGACCACCGGGATCTCACCGGCTCTCCCTGAGACCAGCGGGAATATGAACCTTTCCTCTGACTCCCGGCCGGTCGTCGTCTGCAGCAGCGACGGTACCGTCACCTCTGGCCGGCCCGGCTGGGTCATCTTGTACATGTGCCGGCGACGCCGCCGCTGGCGAGGTGCGGTTTGAGATTGGGCAAGAATTTGCCTCGACGATGACACGGGCGGGTGTACGGTTCCGGGGATGACGGGTGCCGCCATTTCCCGGTGCGCGGGTTCGAGAAGGTGCGCGGCGAATGGAGCCGGATGGCGCTCTGCCACAATTTCAGCCGGGTGCTGCCCATCATCGGCTGCAGCGACTGGATGGCGGCGTTGGCCCGGCGCACCGGCAAACCGATCGCGACCCCGATTGTCGCCGCCATCACCGTCTATCGCCGTGTCAGCGGGCGCGGCGCCGCGGTTTGGCGAATTTCATACGAACGCATCCGAGTAGCGCCGCTGGCCTCGGCTCACTGCAATAGTAACATCGCGGTGGACTTTCTTGCCCGGCCTCTGCGCTCTTCCACCCTACGCGTCGAGGAGGCTGCAATGAAATCCAGTCCAACCCCGCCCTTCCGTGCCGACCATGTCGGCAGCCTCTTGCGGCCGCCGGAACTGCTGTGCGCGCGGGCCGAGCGGGAACAGGGCCGCGTTTCGGCTGGGCAGTTGCGCCGGGTCGAGGACGACGCCATCTGCGACGCGGCGCGGATGCAGGCGGAGATCGGCCTCCAGGGCGTCACCGACGGCGAGTTTCGCCGCGGCTCGTGGCACATGGATTTCCTCTACCAGATCGGCGGAGTCGCCCGGACCGACCGGGTGCTCAACATCCAGTTCAAAAATGAGGCCGGCACGCTCGAATTCACCCCGGCGGCGCACTGGGTCGCCAGCAAACTGACGCTCGACCGGACGATCTTCGGCGAGGATTTTGCCTATCTCAAATCGGTCGCGCCGTCGGGCGCCACGCCGAAGCTGACGATCCCTTCGCCCTCAATGCTGCATTACCGCGGCGGGCGCGCGGCGATCAGCGAGACCGCCTATCCCGACATGGCGGCGTTCTGGCACGACCTCGCCGAAGTCTATAAGCAGGAGATCGCCGGCCTCGCGGGTCTCGGCTGTACCTATCTCCAACTCGACGACACCAGCCTCGCCTACCTCAACGACCCGGCCCAGCGCGCCTATGTGACCAGCATCGGCGGCGACGGCGACCGGCAGCATCTGACCAACATTCGCCTCATAAATCAGGCGCTCGCCGGAAAGCCGGCCGGCATGACCGTGTGCACCCATATGTGCCGAGGCAATTTCCGCTCGTCGTGGATGGCCGAGGGCGGCTACGACCATGTCGCCGAGGCATTGTTCGGCGAGCTCGCGGTCGACGGCTTCTTCCTCGAATACGACGACGCGCGCTCGGGAGGCTTCGCGCCGCTGCGTTTCGTGCCGCGGGGCAACAAGCGGGTCGTGCTCGGCCTGGTCACGACCAAGCGCCCCGCGCTCGAGGCCAAGGACGATCTGAAGCGCCGCGTCGATGAGGCGGCCAGATACGTGCCGCTCGAACAGCTCTGCCTCAGCCCGCAATGCGGCTTCTCCTCGACCGTCGACGGCAACGCGCTGACGATCGAGGAACAAAAGGCCAAGCTGCGCCTCGTCGTCGAAGTGGCCCGCGAGGTGTGGGGCGATAATTAGCGCGCGGCTTCAGCTTCGTAGGGCGGGTGGAGCGCAGCGCAACCCGCCATCAGCCGGCGGTGGACATAGCGGGTTATGCTGCGCTCCGCCCGCCCTACAATCCGTCGCTCTCTAAAAACTCGCGTTGGGGCCGCACGATGAGCAATCAGGTCAGCCTGTTGGGCGCGCGGCGCTTCCTGCCGCTCTTCGCCACCCAAACATCAGGCGCGTTCAACGATAATCTGTTCAAGAGCGCCTTCGTCATGCTGGTGACCTACGGCACCGCGATGCATAGCGCGTTCGATCCGGGCGAACTCGCCGCGATTGCCGGCGGCGCGTTGATCGCGCCGTTCTTCCTGTTTTCGGCGCTGGCCGGCGAACTGGCCGACCGGTTCGAGCGCGCGCGGCTGCTGCAGATCCTCAAGGCGGGCGAGCTTGTCGCCGTCCTCGGTTCCATTGCGGCGCTGTTGGCCGGCAGTCTTGCGTTGTCGTTCCTGTCGTTGTTCATGCTGGGCGCGCAGGCCACGCTTTCGAGCCCGGTTCGCTATGCGCTGTTGCCCCAGCATCTCGCCCCGGACGAGCTGGTCGACGGCAACGCCTTGCTGGAGGGCGGCACCTTCCTGTCGATCCTGTTGGGCACGATCGCCGGCGGCCTCGCCGTCGCGCTCGATTACGGAACGGAGGCGGCCAGTCTGCTGCTCGTCCTGTGTGCGATCGGCGGGTTCGCGGCAAGCCTCTTCGTGCCGCGCGCGCCGGCGCCCTCGCCCGGGCTGCGGCTCAGCCGCAACCCGCTCGCCGCCACCGGCAGGATCCTGCGCCACGCACGAGAGCGGCGCGATGTCTGGCTGTCGATCCTCGGCGGGTCGTGGTTCTGGCTGGTCGGCGCGGTGTTCCTGTCGCAGCTTCCTTCCTTCGCGAAAGAGACCCTTGGCGCCGGCAGCGGCGTCGTGATCCTGTTCCTGGCAGCGTTCTCGATCGGCGTCGGCATCGGCTCGGTGCTGTGCGGACGCCTGATGCGCGGCGAGGTCAGCGCCCGCTACGTACCGCTCGCCGCGCTCGGCATGGCTGCCTTTTCGATCGATCTCGCGCTGGCGAGCGGCTCCGCCGCAATGCCCGCCCCCGGCGCGATGCTCGGCATCGCCACCTTCCTGTCGCGCGCGGCGGGCATCCGCATCTTCGCCGATTTGCTCGCGATCGCAATCTGCGGCGGCGTCTTCGTCGTGCCGCTCTACGCGATCATCCAGCGGCGCAGCGAGGAGGCGGCGCGGGCCCGCGTGATCGCCGCCGCCAACATCATGAACGCGCTGTTCATGACCGGCGGCGCGGTGGCCACCGCGGCGTTGCTGGCGGCCGGCTTTCGCACGCCCGATCTCTATCTGATGCTCGGCATCATGAATGGCGGCGTCGCGCTGTGGATCTGCAAGCTGTTGCCGCCGGACGTTCTGCGCATGCTGCCGCGCATCCCGCGCCGCTAGGGGAGTATTCGGTGCCGGCCGGTTCGGGTGACGATGGCGTCGCCGCTCGCCATACCGTGAAGCAGGAAGCTCGCCCTCGCGGGTGGCAGTTCATCGATCTGGCCGGGCTCGGCATCAACACCGCACGCAGCTATGCGACCGCGCTGGCGCGGATCATCCTCTATCCGCTGGCGCTCGCGGCGTTGCTCGGGGCGGCGGCGGGCGTCATGCGCGCGCCCGAGCCGATCGGGGCGCTCCTCGGCATCCTCCTGCAGTTCGGCGTGATTGTCGTTGCCGGCATGGCCGTGATGCGCAGCGTCGTGCGGAGCCACCGGCGGCCCTGGCGCTCGCTGATCGCGCCGGACCTGCACATCGATTGGCGACGGCTGGCTATCGGCGGCGGCGTTCAGCTCCGCCATCTTCGCGGGCCAGCTCGCCCTCCTGCATGCGCTTACCGGATGGCCCTGGAGGTTCTCGATCCCGGCGGCGCTGCCGGTCTTCGCTGTGGCCGTCGTGCTCATTCCGCTGCAAGCCGCGAGCGAGGAAATTCTGTTCCGCGGATACCTGACGCAGGCGCTTGGCCGGATCGTCAGGCGCCGCGTTCTGATCGCCCTGATCGTGGGCCTCGTCTTCGGTGTGCTGCATCTTAACGCCCATGGCCCGCTGACGTTGCCCTATTTTCTGGTATTCTCGCTGATCCTTTCCCTTGTCTCGTTGCGCGACGATCGTCTCGAACTGGTCATCGGCGGCCACGCGGCAACCAATTTGTTTGCGTTCGCTGCCGCCAATTCCACCCTGCTCGGACCGGGTGTCTTAGGTGTTCGACTCCGCCGCCATGCAGATGCCGTTCAGCTGGGCATCGATCGCGGTTCTGACGGTCAACGGCGCTCTGTTCTATGTCATCACCCGGCTTTTGGTGGGCCTTTTTCTGCAGGCGCCGGCCCGCGCGCTGATGCCCTGCGGCGTTGTTCGCATCTGCGAAATGCGGTAAGTTTGCCGGGTCGTGACCATCTGAGCAATCGCGGCGGCGCGCCCATGGCTCCAGTGGGGCTGCGGTGGCGCCGGCCGCGATTTTCGTCGCAGCGGAGCAGAACGTAGACCTTGGCCCTGACCTCCTCGCCTCCCGCACCGCCGCCCCCATCGGGACCTGGCGGGCCCGACATCTCGACGATCACGATCGAAGAGGAGATGCGGCGCTCGTATCTCGATTACGCGATGAGCGTGATCGTGGCCCGCGCCCTGCCCGACGTGCGCGACGGGCTGAAGCCGGTGCATCGCCGCATCCTCTATTCGATGCAGATCAACGGCAATGTGTGGAACCGCCGCTACCTCAAATCGGCCCGCATCACCGGCGATGTGATGGGCAAATACCATCCGCACGGCGAGCTGGCGATCTACGACGCGATGGTGCGGATGGCGCAGGATTTCTCGATGCGCCTGCCGCTGATCGACGGCCAGGGCAATTTCGGCTCGATGGACGGCGATCCGCCGGCGGCCTCGCGCTACACCGAGGCGCGCCTCGCCCGCGTCGCCGAAACCCTGCTCGACGATCTCGACAAGGACACGGTCGATTTCCAGCCGAACTACGACGAGACTCGATACCGAGCCCACGGTCCTGCCGGCCGGCTTCCCGAACCTCCTGGTCAACGGCGCGCAGGGGATCGCCGTCGGCATGGCGACCAATATCCCGCCGCACAATCTCGGCGAGGTCATCGACGCCTGCTGTGCCTATCTCGACAACCCGGCGATCACCATCGATGGGCTGATGGAATACGTGCCGGCGCCGGACTTTCCCACGGGCGGCATCATCATCGGCCGCGCCGGCACCCATGCCGCCTACAAGACCGGCCGCGGCGCCGTCGTGCTGCGGGCGACGAGCCATGTCGAGGAGGTGCGCAAGGATCGCGACGCGATCGTCTTCACCGAGATGCCCTATCAGGTCAACAAGGCGAAATTGCAGGAGCGCATCGCCGAATGCGTTCGCGACAAGCTCGTCGAGGGCATCTCCGACATGCGCGACGAGAGCGACCGCGACGGCGTGCGCCTCGTCGTCGAGCTGAAGCGCGAGGCCGACCCCGACATCGTCCTCAACCAGCTCTACCGCCACACCGCGCTGCAGACCAGCTTCGGCGTCAACATGCTGGCGCTCAACGGCGGCCGGCCCGAGCAGATGACGCTGCGCGACATCATCGTCGCCTTTGTCGCGTTCCGCGAAGAGGTCATCACCCGCCGCACCACCTACCTCCTCAACAAGGCGCGCGAGCGGGCGCACATCCTCGCCGGCCTCCTGGTCGCGGTTGCCAGCATCGACGAGATCATCGCCCTCATTCGCGCCGCTGCCGACCCGGCGAGCGCGCGCGCCGGGCTCGTCGGGCGCCGCTGGCCGGCCGGCGACGTCGGCCCTTTATTGGTGCTCGTGGGCGAGGAGGGCAGGGGGCTCGGGCCGGACGGCACCTATCAGCTATCCGAGGAGCAGGCGCGGGCAATCCTCGATCTGCGGCTGCAACGGCTGACCGGTCTCGAACGCGACAAGATCTCGGAGGAATTGCACGAGCTGGTGACCGAGATCGCCGGCCATCTCGAAATCCTGCGCTCGCGCGCCCGGCTGATCGAGGTACTGCGCGGCGAATTGTTGGCGATCAAGGCGCAATTCGCCAACCCGCGGCGCACCGCGATTGAGGATGTCGAGTTCGAGGCCGATATCGAGGCGCTGATCCAGCGCGAGGACATGGTCGTCACGGTGAGCCATAGCGGCTACATCAAGCGGGTGCCGCTATCGACCTACCGCGCCCAGCGCCGCGGCGGGCGTGGCCGCGCCGGCATGGCGATCCGCGAGGAGGATTTCCTCAGCCAGGTCTTCGTCGCCTCGACCTTGGCGCCGGTGCTGTTCTTCACCTCGTCGGGCCGGGTCTACAAGCTCAAGGTGTATCGCCTGCCGCTCGGCACGCCGCAGGCGCGCGGCCGGCCGATGGTCAATCTGCTGCCCAACCTGATCGAAGGGGAGACCATCTCGACGGTCATGCCGCTCCCCGAGGACGAGGAAAACTGGGGCGATCTGACGGTCATGTTCGCCACCGCCAACGGTTATGTCCGCCGCAACGCCTTGAGCGATTTCGGCGATGTCCGCGCCAACGGCAAGATCGCGATGAAGTTCGAGGGCGAGGATGCCGACGACCGGCTGATCGCGGTTGCCACCTGCAGCGACGCCGACGACGTTCTGCTCGCGACGCGCAACGGCAAAGCGATCCGCTTCCAGATCAAATACGAGGAAGACGGCAAGGGGGTTCGAATCTTCACCGGGCGCACGTCGGTCGGCGTGCGGGGCATTCGCCTGCTGGGCGATGACCAGGTGATCTCGATGTCGATCCTGCGCCATGAGGAGGTCAGTCCGGAGACCCGCAACGCCTATCTGAAGCTCGCCACCGAGCATCGGCGCCAGAGTGGCGAGGAGAGCGAAGCGAACGGCAATCATGATTCGCCCGAGCCCGACGATGCCGATGCCGAGAGCGGTGAGGCGGCGATCTCGGAGGAACAGTTCCTCGATCTCGCTGCGCGAGAGCAGTTCGTGCTGAGCGTCACCGAGAAGGGCTTCGGGGTGCGCAGCTCGGCCTATGGCTATCGCATCACCGGACGGGGCGGACAGGGCATCAACAACATGGACCTGACCCGCCGCAGCGACGCCGTCGTTGCGGTTTTCCCGGTCGGGCACAACGACCAGATCATGCTGGTAACCGACGCCGGTATGGTGATCCGCTGTCCCGTCAATGATATCCGCATCGTGCGGCGGGGCGGGGCGGGCGTCGTGATCTTCAAAGTCGGTGAGGGCGAGCGGGTGGTCTCGGTGGCGCGGCTGCCGGACGTCGTTGAAGAAAATGGGGTCGCCGAGGAGAATGGTGACGCCGAAGAGCCGGGCATGTCGGCAGCGGACGAACCCGCTGAACCGGAAATCGATGAAAACGAGGGGGACGATAGATGACCAGGCGCATCGGAATCTATCCCGGCACCTTCGATCCGATCACCAACGGCCATAGCGACATCATCCGGCGGGCGCTGCACGTGGTCGACCATCTGGTCATCGGCGTCGCCCGCAATGACGGCAAGGGGCCGCTGTTCTCGACCGACGAGCGGGTCGAGATCGTCCGCGACGAAGTCGCCCATCTCGAGAATGGCGGTGCGGAGCGCGTCGAGGTGCGGCCGTTCGAAACGCTGCTGATGAGCTTTGCCGAGATGGTCGGAGCCGGCGTCATTATCCGCGGGCTGCGCGCGGTATCCGATTTCGAGTACGAGTTCCAGATGGCCGGGATGAATGCCCGGCTCAACCCGAACATCGAGACCGTGTTCCTGATGGCGTCCGACCGCTATCAATTCATCTCGTCGCGTTTCGTCAAGGAGATCGGCGCGCTCGGCGGCAACGTCAGGCATTTCGTCAGCCCGCGGGTCGCCGTACGCCTGCTCGACCGCTTCGCCGGCGCGCGGCCCAAACGCCGCGTGCAGGGCTGAGCGGCGAGCGGCAAGTCTCAGGTCCCGATCCGCCACAATTCGGTCAGTCGCCGGCGCAACCCAACACCCTACGCGGTACGCGGTACGCGGTGCGCGCTCTCGCCGATCTGCAGCGATTGGTTTAGTGTCGTCGTACAGCCGCTGAGAGGGTCATGCCGGTTCTGAGCGTTCCCGTCACAGCGTTTGCCGACCAGCGGCCGGGAACCTCCGGATTGCGCAAGAAGGTCGCGGTCTTCCAACAGCCCGGCTATCTCGAATCGTTCGTCCAATCGATTTTCGATGCGCTGCCGGAAGCGGTTGGCGACGGGGTTGCGGGCAAGGTTCTGGTGCTCGGCGGCGACGGGCGGTTTTTCAACGATAAAGCGGCACAGATCATCCTGCGCATGATGGCGGCGAACGGCGTCGCCCGGGTGCTGGTCGGGCGCGACGGGATCTTGTCGACCCCGGCGGCGAGCGCGGTCATTCGCAAGCGCGGCGCATTCGGCGGCATCATCCTGTCGGCAAGCCACAATCCGGGCGGCCCCGACGGCGATTTCGGGATCAAGTACAATATCGCCAATGGCGGTCCCGCGCCGGAGCGCGTGACCGAGGCGATCTGGCGGCATTCGACGCGGATCGCCGCCTACCGCACGATCGAGGCGAGCGATGTGCCGCTCGATCGGCTTGGCACCGCGCGGCTCGGGACGATGGCGGTCGAGATCATCGATCCGGTCGCCGATTACGCCGAGCTGATGGAACGGATCTTCGATTTCGATCGGCTCTCCGACCTGTTCCACGGTGGGTTCCGGCTGCGCTTCGACGCGATGCACGCGGTCACCGGCCCCTATGCAACGGAGATCTTCGAGCGGCGGCTGCGCGCTCCGGCGGGCACCGCGGTCAATGCCGCGCCGAAACCGGATTTCGGCGGCGATCATCCGGATCCCAACCCAACCCATGCCGCCGCGCTGATCGAGGCGCTTCGCGCTGCGGACGGCCCCGATTTCGGCGCCGCCTCAGACGGCGACGGCGACCGCAACATGGTGGTCGGCAAGCTGGCGGGCGGCGGAGCCTTTGCGATCAGCCCGAGCGACAGCCTCGCCGTTCTCGCCGCCAACGCCGGCCTCGTGCCGTGGTTCAAAGGGGGGCTCCCCGGGGTCGCGCGCTCAATGCCGACGAGCGGGGCGCTCGACCGCGTCGCCGCTTCGCTCCACATCGATTGCTACGAGACGCCGACCGGATGGAAATTTTTCGGCTCGCTGCTCGATGCCGGGCGCATTACCCTGTGCGGCGAGGAAAGCGCCGGAGCCGGTTCCGATCACCTGCGCGAAAAGGACGGTGTCTGGGCCGTGCTGTTTTGGCTCAACATCCTGGCCGTGCGCGGCGAGCCGGCGAGCGACATCGTCGCCGGCCACTGGCGGCGCTATGGCCGTCATTTCTATGCCCGCCATGATTATGAAGCGCTCGCGGCGGAGCGTGCCGGCGATGTTATCGAGCGTCTGCGCGCCGGCCTCGCCGCCCTGCCCGGCCGGCGCTTCGGCGAGTTCACCGTGCGCCAGGCCGAGGATTTTGCCTATACCGACCCGGTCGACGGTGCAGTCAGCGCTCATCAGGGCATTCGCATCGAGTTTGCCGAGGGCGCGCGCGTCGTTTACCGGCTGTCAGGCACCGGAACCGATGGCGCGACGCTGCGCGTTTATCTGGAGCGCTTCGAACCCGATCCGAGCCGGCACCAGGTTGCCCCCGAGGCGGCGTTGGCGTCGCTCTCGGCGACGGCTGTGTTCCTCGCCGACATCCAGGGGATGCTCGGACGCTCGCGACCCAGCGTCGTGGCCTGAGCGCTGGCGCGATGGTCGCCGAGCCCGCAAGCGGCAATTGGAAAGGAAAGCATCCATGCTCTCGTCGGCTCGCATCGAGGAACGCCTGGCCCGGCGTACGATTGCGCTCGTCCTCGCCGGTGGCCGCGGCAGCCGGCTGCACCAGTTGACCGGCCGCCGCGCCAAGCCCGCGGTGTTCTTTGGCGGCAAGTTCCGCATCATCGATTTCGCGCTGTCAAACTGCCTCAATTCGAACATCCGCCGGATCGCCGTCCTGACCCAGTACAAGGCGCATAGCCTGTTGCGCCATTTGCAGATGGGCTGGTCGTTTCTGCGCCCGGAGATGAACGAGTTTCTCGACCTCCTGCCGGCGCAGCAACGGCTCGACGAGGCGACCTGGTATCGCGGCACAGGCGACGCGGTGTTCCAGAATTTCGACATCCTGCGCGCGGCGCGGCCGGAGTTTTTCGTCGTGCTGGCGGGCGACCACGTCTACAAGATGGATTATTCCAATATGCTGGCCGACATGCGCGCGAAAGGCGCCGAGTGCATCGTCGCCTGCGTCGAGGTGCCGATCGCGCAAGCCTCCGATTTCGGCATCATCGCCGTCAACGAAGCGATGCGCATCGTCGATTTTCGCGAAAAGCCGCGCTCGCCGCCGGCCATTGCAGACAAGCCCGACCGCGCCCTGGCGAGCATGGGCATCTATGCGTTTTCCGCCGATTTCCTCTATTCGGAGCTGCAGCGCGATCATGACGACCCGAATTCGAGCCATGATTTTGGCAGGGACGTGATCCCGCACATCGTCAGCCGTGGGCTGGCCGTCGCGCACCATTTCGAGGATAGCTGCGTCGCCACGACCCCCGATGCCGAACCCTATTGGCGCGATGTCGGCACCATAGACGCCTATTGGGCGGCCAATCTCGACCTCGTGACGCCGGTGCCGCAACTCGATATCTACGATCCGAATTGGCCGATCTGGACCTACCAGCAGCAGCTGCCGCCGGCGAAGTTTGTGTTCGACGACGATGACCGGCGCGGGGTGGCCATCGATTCGATGGTCTCGGGCGGCTGCATCGTCTCGGGAGCGCAAGTCAGGCGCTCGCTGCTGTTTTCGAATGTCCGGGTCAATTCGTATGCCCGCACCAGCGAAGCGGTGGTGTTGCCCGAGGTCGATATCGGCCGGCGTGCCCGGCTCACCAAGGTCGTCGTCAACCGCGGCTGCCGGATTCCGGAAGAACTCGTCGTCGGCGAAGACCCCGCGCTCGACGCCGCGCGGTTTTACCGCAGCGACGGCGGCGTCGTCCTGATCAGCAGCGATATGCTCGCCGCGCTGTAACAACAACCGAGAAGGCGGCGCCAGCGATGCGGCACCCTCCATTGAACTTGACCGCGAGCTTGATCGCCCTGGCAATCCTCTGCGCCGTCCTGCCCTCCGGCTGTTCGTCGGGACCGGAAAAGCCAGGAATCCTGATCAGCACGACACCGCCCGGCGCGTCCTGCACCCTCAGCCGGCTCGGCCAGCAGATCGCCACGGCCGGGCCGACCCCGGCAATCGCTCTCGTCGACCCGAGCGAGAGCGAGATCATAATTCTGTGCCGCCGTCTTGGGTTCGCCGATGCTGTGGTCACGGTGCCGGCGCGCCAGACGGAGCCGGGCCTCGGGTTGCTGTTTGGCAGCCCGTCGTCCGTTTACCAGCCTCGCGTCGATATCGCACTGACAGCGAGACCGTCTCGGGCCGCGCCGCGCTAGCCGGGTCGCTGAGCGCCCGGCGCGGGCTCGTTGGACTACCGAGAGCAAAGCTGCTGCAGGGCTGAATTCAGGCTCGCGCCCCTCTGACCCCCGCGGCGAGGGCGCGGATGTCGGCGAGCACGGCATCGACGAGGCCGGGCCTGGCGTTACCGGCGGGGTCGAGATTAAAAGAGAGGCGATCGACCACGGCCGATCCGACCGCCGCGGCATCGGCGGCTTGCGCCACTTGGGCGGCTTGCGCCGGGGTCTTGATGCCGAACCCGACGGCGATCGGCAAATGCGTGAAGCGCCGCAGCCGCGCGACGGCGGCGCGCACATCGGCGGCATCGGCCGAGCGTGTGCCGGTGATGCCGGCAATGGCGACGTAATAGAGAAAGCCGCCGGCATGCGCGACGATCGCCGGGAGGCGGGCTGCGTCGCTGGTCGGCGTGGCGAGGCGGACGATGTCGAGCCCGGCGGCCCGCGCCGGCACGGCCAGCTCCGCGTCCTCCTCCGGTGGAAGATCAACGATGATCGCGCCATCGACCCCGGCTGCGACCGCGTCCTGCGCGAAGGCGTCGGCGCCGTAACGATAGATCGGGTTGTAATAGCCCATCAGCACATAGGGCGTGTCCGGGTCGCGCTCGCGCAGGCTGTGCACCATGGCGAGCGTCCTGCGCAGGGTCATGCCGCGTTTCAGCGCGCGCTGCCCGGCCGCCTGGATCGAGGGGCCATCGGCCATCGGATCGGAGAACGGCATGCCGATCTCAATGAGGTCGGCACCCGCCGCGGCGACGCCCTGGAACAGCGCCAGCGAAGTATCGGGATCGGGATCGCCGGCGACCAGATAGATAACGAGCCCTGCGCGCCCCTCCGCGCGCAAGGCGGCAAACCGGCGTTCGATCCGACTCACAGCTTGACCCCGAGATGGTCGGCGACGGCGAAGATGTCCTTGTCGCCGCGCCCGCACATATTCATCACCATCAGATGGTCGCGCGGCAGATCGGGCGCGATCTTGGCGACATGGGCAAGCGCGTGCGCCGGCTCCAATGCCGGAATGATGCCCTCCTGCCGGCTGCACAGCTGAAATGCCTCAAGCGCCTCCTTGTCGGTGATCGCGACGTATTCGACCCGTCCCAAATCGTGCAGCCAGGCATGCTCGGGGCCGATCCCGGGATAGTCGAGGCCGGCGGAGATCGAATGCGCGTCGCGGATCTGGCCGTCGTCGTCCTGCAAGAGATAGGTGCGGTTGCCGTGCAAGACGCCCGGCAGCCCGCCATTGAGCGAGGCCGCGTGCAGCCCGGTCTCGATGCCGTGGCCGCCGGCCTCGACCCCGATCATCGCGACCGAGGGTTCGTCGAGGAACGGATGGAAGAGGCCCATCGCGTTCGAGCCGCCGCCGATGCAGGCGATGAGCGTGTCGGGCAGCCGCCCCTCGGCCTTCATCATCTGTTCGCGCGTCTCGCGGCCGATCACCGACTGGAAATCGCGCACCATCGCCGGATAGGGGTGCGGGCCGGCGACCGTGCCGATCACGTAAAACGTGTCATCGACGTGAGCGACCCAGTCGCGCAATGCCTCGTTCATTGCGTCCTTCAAGGTCGCGGTGCCGGAATGCACCGGCACGACCTCGGCGCCCAAGAGTTTCATGCGGAAGACATTGGGCTTTTGCCGCTCGATGTCGGTATGCCCCATGTAGACGACGCAGGGCAGGTCGAACAGCGCGCAGGCCGTCGCGGTGGCGACGCCGTGCTGACCGGCGCCGGTCTCGGCGATGATGCGGCGCTTCTTCATGCGCCGCGCCAACAGGATCTGGCCCAGCACGTTGTTGATCTTGTGCGCGCCGGTGTGGTTGAGCTCGTCGCGTTTGAAATACAGCTTGGCGCCGCCGAAATGGCGGGTCAGCCGCTCGGCAAAATATAAGGGGCTCGGCCGCCCGACATAGTGCTCGAGGTAGTAGTCGAGGTCGGCCTGGAAACCCGGGTCGTCCTTGGCCGCGTTGTAGGCGGCCTCGACCGCCAGGATCAGCGGCATCAACGTCTCGGCGACGTAGCGCCCGCCATAGATCCCGAAATGGCCGCGCGCATCCGGCCCGCCGCGAAAGGTGTTCGGTGTCTGCATCGCTGCCCTCATTGAAGGCGAAGATGCACCACGGAGACACGAAGATCACGGAGGATTTCTCCTCGCTTCGTAAGCCTGCCTGTCTCGGGTGCGAAACGATAATATTTTCTCCGTGCCCTCGGTGCCTCCGTGGTGACTTCAAAGACCCCGCGCGACGGCCAGAAACTCGCGGATCTTGGCGGGGTCCTTGTCGCCAGGGCGGCGCTCGACCCCGGAGGAGACATCGACCGCGCTGGCGCCGGAAACGCGCACCGCCTCGGGCAGCAGCTCGGCCGTGAGACCGCCCGACAGCATCCAAGGCCGCCGCCATTTACGTCCGGCAATCAGATGCCAATCGAAGGCGAGGCCGTTGCCGCCCGGCAAGGCGCCGACCCGGCGCGGCGGCTTCGCGTCGAACAGCAGCATGTCGGCATCGTCTTCGTAGCGCGCCGCGGCGAGCACGTCTTCCGGCCCGGCGATGGCGATCGCCTTCATCACCGGCCGATGGAAACGCACCTTCGCATCGGCGATCCGGTCGGGGCTTTCCTGGCCATGGAATTGCAGAATGTCGATCGGCGCCTCGGCTAGCAGCGCGCGGATTGCATCGTCCCCAGCATCGACCAGAAGGCCGACCCGCTGCACGCCCGACGGCACGGCGGCGCACAGCGCGGCGGCGCGCTCCGGGCTGACCGCGCGCGGGCTCGGCGGATAGAAGACAAAGCCGAGATAGGCCGCGCCGCCCTCGACCGCGGCGGCAACCGCGGCCTCGCTCGACAACCCGCAGATTTTGGTGGCGATCGTCATCGACCGGATATGGGAACCCCGCGGCTGCAATTTCCGGGCGGACTGCCTCAGCCGCGCGCCGCGAGCGGCGCCGGCATCTTGTCGCTCGCGCCTGGAAGCTGCGCCTGCGTCGCGGCCAGCTCGCGTTCGAGCGCGGCGATGCGTCGGCCACGCCGGCGCCCCTCGCGGCGCCGGCGCCGGGCGGCGATCCAGGCGCAAAGCGCGCCGGAGACGAAGCCGATGAGCAGCGCGGCCAGGATCGCGAGGTAAAGCGGCAGATCGAGGACGAAAGGCAACGGCCAAAGACCGAGGGCCACCGCTTCGCGATTGGATGCGGCAAAGAGCGCCAGCACCACCGCGAGCAGCGCAATAACAATCCAGAATAGAAGCTTCATCTCGGCGAGTTCCATAGCTGGCTCAAGCCGGTGCGTTTCGGTGCATCGCGCCCTCAGTGCGCGCGGCCGAGCTGATTGAGGCGGTCGCGCAGCTGCTTGCCGGTCTTGAAGAAGGGGATGTGCTTCTCGGCAACCTGGACGCTGTCGCCGGTGCGCGGATTGCGCCCGATACGGGCATCGCGGCGCTTGACCGAAAAGGCGCCGAAGCCGCGCAGCTCGACCCGGTCGCCGCGCGCCAGAGCCTCGGCGATTTCATCGAAAATGGCGGTCACCATTCCCTCGACATCGCGCTGGTAGAGATGCGGGTTCGCCTCGGCGAGTCGCTGAACGAGCTCAGACTTGGTCATGGCGGCCGTGCCCGCTGGCAAGTGGGTGAGACGGCTACCGTGCCAAACCGACCTGTCAGCGTCAAGCCAGCCCAACTTTGCGTTGTCGCCTCAGCCCTTGTCGCCTCACGTCTTGTCGTCCTCTTCCTTTTCCTCGCTCTCGCCCTGACGGCGGCGGATCGCGGCGCCGAGAATGTCGCCGAGGCTGGCGCCCGAATCGGACGAGCCGAACTCGGCCATCGCGCGCTTCTCCTCATCGACCTCGCGCGCCTTGATCGACAGCGTCACCCGCCTTGTGGCGCGGTCGATCGCGGTGACCTTGGCATCGACCCGCTCGCCGACGGCAAAGCGGTCGGGGCGCTGCTCGCTGCGATCGCGCGACAATTCGGATTTGCGGATGAAACCCGGCACGTTGTCGGCCAAAGTGACCTCGACGCCGGTTTCCGTGGTCCCCGAGATCGTTCCGGTGACGACGTCGCCCTTCTTCAGCTTGGTCATGCCCTGCTCGAACGGATCGGCTTCGAGCTGCTTGATGCCGAGGCTGATACGCTCCTTTTCGACATCGATGTCGAGCACCTTGACGCGCGCGACCTGGCCCTTGCGGTACTCGCGCGCGGCATCGTCGCCCGAGCGGTTCCAGTCGATATCGGACAGGTGCACCATGCCGTCGATATCGCCGGGCAGGCCGATGAACAGGCCGAACTCGGTGACGTTGCGGACCTCGCCCTCGACGACGCTGCCGACCGGGTGCTCCTCGGCAAAACTCTCCCACGGGTTGGCGAGGGTTTGCTTGAGGCCGAGGCTGATCCGCCGCTTTTGCGGATCGACATCGAGCACCATCACCTCGACCTCCTGGCTGGTCGAGACGATCTTGCCGGGGTGCACGTTTTTCTTGGTCCAGCTCATCTCGGAGACATGGACCAGCCCCTCGACGCCCGGCTCCAATTCGACGAAGGCGCCGTAGTCGGTGATGTTGGTGACCCGTCCGGTGTACTTGGCTCCGGCCGGGTATTTGAGCTCGACGCCCTCCCACGGATCGGCTTCAAGCTGCTTCATGCCGAGCGAGATGCGCTGCGTCTCGGGGTTGAAGCGGATCACCTGCACCTTGACGTTCTGTCCGATGTTCAAAGCTTCCGACGGATGATTGATGCGCCGCCAGGCGATGTCGGTCACATGCAACAGCCCGTCCACCCCGCCCAGATCGACGAAGGCGCCGTAATCGGTGATGTTCTTGACGACGCCGTTGAGGATCTGGCCCTCCTTGAGGCTGGCAACCAGCTCCGAGCGCTGTTCGGCGCGGCTCTCCTCCAGGACGGCGCGGCGCGACACGACGATGTTGCCGCGCGAGCGGTCCATCTTGAGGATCTGGAAGGGCTGCGGCGAGCCTAATAGCGGGCCGATGTCCCGCACCGGGCGGATATCCACCTGGCTGCCAGGCAGAAAGGCGACCGCGCCGCTGAGATCGACCGTGAACCCGCCCTTGACCCGGCCAAAGATCGTGCCGGTCACCCGCTCGTTCCCCTGGAAATTCTTTTCGAGCAGGGTCCAGGCCTCTTCGCGCCGCGCCTTCTCGCGCGACAGTTGCGCCTCGCCGTTCTTGTCTTCCATCCTTTCGAGAAAGACCTCGACGGTGTCGCCGACATGAATTTCCGGTGCGCCGCCGCCGGCCGCAAATTCCCTGAGCGGGACCCGCCCTTCCGATTTGAGTCCGACATCAATCAACGCGGCGTCGTTCTCGATCGAGATGACCCGTCCCTTGATGACGGTACCTTCGAGACCGTTGGCGACGCCGAGCAACTCGTCGAGCAGCGCGGCGAAACTTTCCTTCGGGCCGATTTCGGCGGTTTCTAGTGCGACGGCCATTCCTTCTCCTCGATCCCGAATTGTGCGAGGCGCCCCGCCGGGATCAACGCGGAGCGGGCAGCCGGCGGCGGAATCGGGCGCGGCCGCATTGACCCGGCCCTGCATCTCGGTCAGGAAGGCAGCGCGCCGACCCACCGCTACCGGCGGTGGGCGGCAAGGGCGCGCGCAATGATGTCGGAGGCCTGCTCGAACACCTGATCGGCGTCGAGCCCGGTCGTATCGATGATGACGGCATCGGGGGCTGCCGCGAGCGGAGCGACCCGACGCTCGCTGTCGCGCGCGTCGCGTTCCTTCATGTCCTGCAGGACATCCTCGTATATAGCCGCCGCGCCGCGCTCCCGCAACTCCCTGACCCGGCGCTCGGCACGCGCCGCGGGGCTTGCCGTCACGAAGAGCTTCACGGCAGCCTCGGGACAGACCACCGTGCCGATATCGCGGCCATCGAGGACCGCGCCCCGGGTCTTGGCACCGTTGGCGGCTTCCGGCGGGTGCGCCGCGAAATCGCGCTGCACCGCCAGCAACGCCCCGCGCGCCGCCGGGATCGCGGCAACGATCGAGGCAGCGCGGGCGACCGCTTCGCTCGGCAGAAGCGGATCGCCGAGGACGGCCGGCGTGACCCGGCGCGCCGCGGCCACCGCCGCGCCGGGATCGGCCGGATCGGCGCCCGCCTCGATAATGAGCGCGGCGGCGGCGCGGTAGAGCTTGCCGGTGTCGAGATGGGCAAGCCCGAAGCGCTCGGCGAGGCGACGCGCCAGCGTGCCCTTGCCCGACGCGGCCGGGCCATCGATCGCCACGACAAACGCCACGGCAGACAATCGCCGCGCGCTCACCGCGCCTCGGCAAAGGTCGCGCCGAGCCGGGTCATCAGCGGCACGAAATCGGGAAAGCTCGTCGCGATCGGGCGGGCATCGTCGATCTGCACCGGATCGCGCGCGGCCAGCCCGAGGACCAGAAACGCCATCGCCATGCGATGGTCGAGCTGCGTCTCGACCAGCGTGCCGCCTTTGGGCGGGCCGCCATCGCCCTCGACGATCAGGTCATCCCCCTCGATCGCGACCCTGACGCCGCAGCGCGCGAGCCCGTCGGCGATACCGGTCAGCCGGTCGCTTTCCTTGACCCTGAGTTCGGCGAGGCCGCGCATCACGGTGCGGCCGCGCGCGCAGGAAGCGGCGACGGCGAGGATCGGGTATTCGTCGATCATCGTCGGCGCGCGGCTCGCCGGGATGTCGGCGCCGGTGAGCGGCCCGGCCCGCACCCGGAGATCGGCGACCGGCTCGCCGCCCGCGCTGCGCTCGTTCTCGAGTGCGATGTCGGCGCCCATCTCTTTGAGGCACAGCAGGAGGCCGGTGCGCGACGGGTTGAGCCCGACATTGGCGATCGTCACCAGCGACCCCGGCACGATCAGCGCCGCGACGAGCGGGAAGGCGGCCGAGGACGGGTCGCCCGGCACCGTGACGGGCGCGGCAATCAGCTCGGGCTGGCCCTCTACCGTCACCCGCCTGCCGCCCCCCGGTTCGGCCTCGATCGCTATTCTCGCGCCGAAATGGCCGAGCATGCGCTCGGTATGGTCGCGGCTCGGCTGCGTCTCAACGACGCTCGTCGCCCCCGGCGTGTTGAGCCCGGCGAGCAGTACCGCCGACTTGACCTGGGCCGAGGGCACGGGCAGCCGGTAGACGATCGGCACCGGGCTCGTCGTGCCGGTCACCGCGAGCGGCAGACGGCCGCCCTCGCGGCAGTGAAACTGCGCGCCGAAGCGCGACAGCGGCTCGATGACGCGGCCCATCGGGCGGCGGCGCAGCGAGGCGTCGCCGGTGACGAAGGCGGTGAACGGGTGGGTCGCGAGGATGCCGAGCAGGAGCCGAGCCGAGGTGCCCGAATTGCCGAGATCGAGCACGTCATCGGGCTCGGCAAGACCGCCAAGCCCGACCCCGTCGACGAGCCAGCGACCGTCTTCGGCGCGATCGATCGCAGCACCCATCGCGCGCAGCGCGGTCGCCGTCGCGAGGACATCCTCGCCTTCGAGGAGCCCCTTGATCTCAGTGCGGCCGACCGCAAGCGCGCCCAGCATCAGTGCGCGATGCGAGATCGATTTGTCGCCGGGCACCGCTGCTTCGCCGGCAAGCGGTGCCTTCGGGCGCGTTGCGGTCAGCGATGATGGCCGCGGCGCGGTGGAGGGGAGCGTATGATGATCGGGCATCGGATCTGGCTTTCGGATCGGGATCTGGCATTCTTGCCGGTGCGGCGTTGGCGGCCCATATGCGGCTGCCGAATGCCGGCCGCTGGCGATCTAATTCGGCATTTGCTTTTGACAGGCCGCGACGGCTGTGGCAATGGCGCGCCCGCCACTCTCGACGACACTGCAGCGAACCCGACACCCGAACCGATAAGGAGCCGCCAGTGGCCAAACCCGAATGGGGCACCAAGCGTATCTGCCCGAGCTGCGGCACGCGCTACTATGATTTGTTGCGCGACCCGGTGATCTGCCCGAAATGCAGCACGCCGTTCGATCCCGAGGCCTTGTTGCGGGCGCGCCGGGCGCGACCGCCGGCGCCGGTCGCCAAGGAACTCCAGCCGGTCGGCCCCGAGGAGATCGATGCCGATATCGAAGCCGAGGAGGTGGAAGCGGTCGAGGACGAGGAGGCGGAGGCCGTCCCGCTCGAAGAGGGAGAGGAGGAAGAGGAGGAACTGATCGAGGATGCCTCCGAACTCGGCGAGGACGAGGACGACATGGCCGAGGTCATCGACAACGTCGAGGAGGAAGAACCCTGAGCCACGCCGAAGCCGAGCCTTGAAGGGCACGATTTTTTCCTTGCTGCCGCAGCCGGGGATTCCTAATTTGCGAGCCGCTTGGCAGCATCGCCGCACGGGGCCATAGCTCAGCTGGGAGAGCGCTACAATGGCATTGTAGAGGTCACCGGTTCGATCCCGGTTGGCTCCACCAACTAAATGAAGGGCTTAGCCGGAACTGGCTAAGCCCTTTTGATTTTTGGGGAAGCAGGGGGGAAGCAGCCCGCGGAAAATCGCTGCTTCACGGGGGCGGCAAAAATGAGGACAGCGAGGACCCCCCGGTTACGCAAGGATCGGCGACAGCGCCAGGACCCGTGCGGCCATTGGCGCTGATGCGCGACGGCAATCCGGACCTGACCGCGCCGGTTTTCCCCGGCCCGCGACGGGCCTTGCCGATGTCCAACATGGTGATGCTGATGCTGTTGCGCCGGATGAAGCGCGACGATCTGACCGCGCACGGCTTCCGTTCGACCTTCTCGGATTGGGCGGCCGAGCGTACCGGCTATCCCCGCGAGGTCGTCGAGATGGCGTTGGCGCACGCGGTCGAGAACAAGGTCGAGGCGGCCTACCGGCGCGGCGACCTGTTCGACAAGCGGCGGCAACTCGCACCTGGCCTTTGCGCTTTACGACGCCCCCTCTGGAACATGGCGCTGATCGCGTCGCGGCTGCACCTTGTCTGGATTGCCACGGTCTGCGGCAAGCTGAAAACCGACTTCCGCTACTCTAATAACCTCCGCTGGAACACGTTTCCCATCCCGGCGCTCACCGAGAAGAACAGGGCGGACCTGACCCGCTGCGCCGAGGACATCCTTCTGGCGCGCGAGGCGCATTTCCCCGCGACGATTGCCGACCTTTACGATCCCGAAAACATGCCCGCAAACCTGCGCGAGGCGCACGAGCGCAACGACGAAGTGCTGGAGCGCATCTATATCGGCCGCCGGTTCCGCAACGACACCGAGCGGCTGGAAAAGCTGTTCGAGCTGTACACCAGGATGACTGCCGGGCAGCGCCCGGCCGCGTCGGGACGATCCCGCCGGCGCGGAGCGGATGACGGTGTACACGATTCAAGGATTCCTTAAGCTCGACTGCATGATATGGGGGCCGCCTTGGCGTTGCCGACCGAGCGGTGTGGGGACCCCGTCCAAAAAGCGGCGGCATTGGCGTCAATACAGTGCCGTTGCACCCAGGCTGTAGCATGAACGAACCTGGTATCGGCAGGCTTAAGCATGGCGGGCGATGTTCAGCCCTCGCCGGCAATCGGCAGCCGCTCATATACACACGTCTCTGCCGGAACGCCCAGAGGTACTTTAAGAGAAATGCACGCTATTTTCTGAAGGATGCTTTGCCTATGCCAAGGAAGGAGAAGGAGAAGTCCTTGGATATGGACTTTCCCATCTTTGGCAAATAGGAGACATTTCGCACCTAGACACGTTTCTGCATAAGTTGCCAGATTCTCCAACATGCATATTTATTGATGACGTAGCTGTGCTGCCTCAAGCACGAGGTAACAATGCAGCAGGAACATGCATAGCACTTGTTGCGGCCGTGGCGCGGAAATACGAGGTGACCCGCGACCTGTCGATCGAGGCCTGGCACGGCCATCCGACGCTGTACGAGGGCTTCCACGCGGACGAAGCCACCCATCGCTGGACCGACGGGCTGGCGCGTCTACCGGAAGCCTGGCTGCGCTCCTGCCCCGCCCATGGCTGGTGCGGGGCTGGTATTTATAAGAAGCCGGGCCGACCGTCTCCCCAGCCGGGCTGCGAGTGCTCCATGTCGGTCTCGCTTGATCCTTGTTCGATTCCTCTTATCTCGACATCGCCGGGCGTGGTCGGACGCGGGGGTGTCCCCTGCTGGTTGGCGTCGCGGCTTGCATTGTCGATGCGGAAGTAGTGCTCGGCGTGCTGATAGAGATTTTCCGCCGCAACGCGGTCGCCACCGGTCGCGGCTTCCCGCGCGAGGGCGACGTATCGCTCGAAGATCTGACGGGCGCTGCCGCGGATTTTGATGCTGGGGCCATTGCTGTCGAAGGTTTGGCTTCGCTGTGGTGGCCGCTGAGGCTGCTGAAATGGCCGGTTGCCGTTATAGCGTCGGGGCGGCGGTTGATTTGGTCCTGATCTCATTTTGCCTGACGCGTTGGGGTTGGTTGCGCCCGCTGCTCGAATAGCCGGGCGCATCGGCGCGATTGTCTGCCTCTTCGGGCTGAGATGCTATGATCTTCGATGAGCCACCAAGATCGTACGCCTACTCTTCGGACGCTGGCGCGCCCGCATGGAATTGGGGTTTGCTCGTGGCGGAGCTGTTGACGTCGCGCATCACGGCGCGAATGTCCGATGCTAATTACCGGCGCTCGATTTGATCTTCGCGAACGACGCGCTCATGGCCGTCCATATCGCTCTTGATTCGGTATTGAAGCATATTACCCGTTTCGGGGAGCTGTCGAACAACCTTGTAACGACCCTTGCTTTTGCTGTCTCCACCAAGACCGGGCGAAAATTGCAGGGCCTGCCCAACGGCAAATTTATGCGTAGCCATGTTCTTCTCCAGCAAGCAGAGTGCCGCCGGAGACGGCGGCACTCTGCGCCATTGAATTCTACGCGACTTGAAGGTTGACTGCTGAAGTCTTCCCCTGCTGGCCACGTTCGAGTTCGTAGGTGACCTTCTGGTTTTCGTTGAGCTGCGTCAGTCCTGCTCGCTCAACGGCAGATATGTGAACGAACACGTCCTTGGAGCCGTCCTCCGGCTGAATAAATCCATAGCCCTTCTGGGAGTTGAACCACTTTACCGTTCCACTAGCCATCGTAAGTTCCTTCGAAACGACACGGGCCGCCATCAGGTCTGGATGACGGGTCAAGCCTTGGCACGGATACAGAAACCGGGTCCGGCGCTCGATCGACTGCATCGACGTAAGATGCCCTCGATGTCTTTACAATGGCAGCCGCCGTTTTTGTCGCCGTCGGATACCATTCCTGTTCTCCTGGTGGGCATGGTCGCTACGACTGAAATGAGATTGCCGCGGCGCCCAGAAAGCCATCCCTCCGCCGCTGGGGCGTGTCTGTCTTCCCTAACGCGGCACATTACGCGCCCATAGAGGGTTGCGGTGGCGGTGTTCTCCGCGTGCTCGCGTGCCTGGTCGCTCGTGTCGGCAACGACAAACGCCACCGGGCCGCCGACATGACGCCGGTCGCGCGCCAATGCCCGGCGCGGCGGCACGACCATCGGCGCGACTGTCGCCGCCTTGGGCGATGCACGGCAGCGTCCCGATGCCGTCCGC
The DNA here is from genome assembly GCA_963789255.1 of uncultured Alphaproteobacteria bacterium. Taxonomy (GTDB): domain Bacteria; phylum Pseudomonadota; class Alphaproteobacteria; order ATCC43930; family CGMCC-115725; genus DATARH01. The sequence continues at coordinate 2,503,019 of CAWBJW010000002.1, forward strand.
ATCGAGATCGGCAACCGTGAAGACCCCCCGCACCCTGGCATCGCGCGGGCGGCCCGCGGTATCGATGCCTTCGATCGCAGCATGTCCGTAGGGCGAGCGCAGCACGATGCCGTGCAGCTAACAGGCGGGTCCATGTCATCGACATAACGCCCTTGCCCGGTCAGAAACCTCGGGTCTTCGAGACGCCGCAGCGAACGCCCGATATGGCCCCCATTCATCCGCCCGCCCTCAAACCTTGTGCCGGCCGCTACGATGCGGTCTCGCGCGCCCGGGATGAAAGCCTTTCTGTTGCACCGGCCTTGATGTTCGAGCCGATGGATGCGGGACACCGCTATTTCTCCGCCGAAGCGGAGACGGCGCAGGCAATCTCGCTCGGCAACCCGACCAGGGATAATGATAACTGTGCCTTGCCTCACCGATAAAGCTAACAATCGGAGGGGAGCCGCGGGCTTCAGGAGGGACTCAATGAGACGGCCGGTCCCCACCTTTGGTCTGGCGTCCGCTTTTGGCGTGTTTGATTGCCGCCGCCAGCACAGCACGAGGTTGAGCGGGTGACGACAGCGAAGCCGCCGATACGCCTGGGCTTCTTCACCCGCCTGCTCGATCAGGCGGACGCGGCTGAGCGCTACCGATTGGCCATTGCGCAGATCGTGCATGCCGAACGCTGCGGCTTCGATTCTGCCTGGGTCGCACAACACCATTTTCACGAGGACGAAGGCGGCCTGCCGGCGCCCTTCGTGTTCCTCGCCCAGGTCGCCGCGCAGACCGAACCGCCGCCCCACACGGTCCCCGCCGTCTTCACCCGGGCATTGCTCGATTGGCTGCCCTGGCTCGATCCCGTGGCCGTCGAGGCCCTGACCGAACACCACCTGGCCGGTCTGGTGGACGCCGCGCGGGTGAAATCGCCGTATTTCCGCCTGCTGGCGCGCGACCCGGATGCGTTGCGAGCCCGCACGCTGACCGACAAGGACATCTTTTACAATTCCGATGCCGGCCTGCCGCGGGCGGAGCGCGAGTTGGCCGCCGCCGCGACATCGCGCTTCAACGGCTGCATCTACTGCGCCTCGGTGCATTCGCGGTTCGCCGCGACCTATTCGAAGCGCGAGGCGGACGTGCAGCTTCTGTTGGACGACGGCGTGAACGCCGATCTCGGCGAGCGCTGGAACGCCATCGTCGCTGCCGCGGTGGCGCTGAGCGCGACGCCGATCGCCTTCGGATCGCAGCATGTCGAGCGCCTGCGTCGCGCCGGGTTGGACGATTTGCGATCGCCGACGTGATCCATGCCGCTTCGTTCTTCAACTGGGCCAACCGGCTGATGCTGTCGCTCGGCGAGCCGGCCGCGGCAGCCGGAACATAGTGCCCGGACCCCAGCGGCACTATCAGCGGCATTACCACGCATCATCTCGCGCATGCGACGGGCCGAGCGCGCCAGCGCGCGCAGGTCCTCGGGATCGGAGAAATATTCCGGGAAAATTCGCGGATGCGCCTGCGGATCGGCATTGCGCAGCAGGATATGGCCGCGGCTGAGCGAACGCCCGGAACCCACCATGACCGTGAAGCCGTGGCGCTCGGGGAAGAGATCGGCAAGACGAAACCCCAATGTAATCCAACTGGTCCGGCCTCCCAGAAAGGGCCAGAAATAAGGCTTCGAGGAAGCGGCGGCGACTTGCTTGGGGTCGTGACCTACGAGCAGCGCCCACTCGATCGCGCCGCTCAGCCAACGGCGGCACTGCACCTGATACCCGAGCTTCGCCAAAAGCAGGCGTCGGCCCCACGGCGGCCCTCGTCGGGGCTGACCGGGATCGGCGGCAGTTGGCCCCGAAGCGGTCAGCGCCGTGTCCGGCCCGGAGGTAGCAGAAGAGAGTAGAGAGCTGCCGTTCGCCCCTCTTACAACGATGCGGCGGGCTCGCAAGAAGGGGCGCGGCCCTAGTCGGCCTCGCGCACGTGGGTGTGCAGGTGAGGCTGGTCGTGTTCGCCATGAACATGGCTCGCGGCCTCGACCTCGACCGGCACGGTAACAAGCCGCCCGTGACGGACGCCGCGCTCGGAAATTACATGCTCGGCAAAGTGGCGAATATCGTGCATCCGCCCGCGCAGCACCGCGACTTCGAGACAGCTCTGATGGTCGAGATGCACATGCATCGTCGCTAGCGATATGTCGTGGTTGTCGTGGAACGAGCGCGTCAGCCGCCTGGCCAATTCGCGGCTCGCATGGTCGAAGACGTACACGAGTGCCGCGACCTCCTCGCGATCGGCGACCGGCGCACCCTCGTCTAGCTCGGCCATGCCCGCGCGCGCCAGGTCGCGGAGGGGCGAAATTCGTTGACGATTGCCCCGCTGAATCTCAGACTGCGAAGTAGTTCGTCCGCTCCCCAGGAAATCACGTGAGCAGCAGAGGCAGAGATTTTCGCCCGACCCGCCGTCGTAGTTTCGACGACGACAACCACGAACCGCCGGCCCGCAATTTCGGATCTGCACCGGGCAGCGCCCAGCGGTTTGAAGCACCCGCCGGCCCTCCAGTGCGGGCCACCGTCAAGTGGTACAACCCCGACAAGGGGTTTGGTTTCGTACAGCTTGCCGATGGCTCCGGCGACGCATTCCTGCATGTGAGCGTGGTCGAGCGCAGTGGCAATAGCAGCGTTCCGCCGGGCTCGACGCTTGAGGTCCGCGCCGGCCCGGGGCCGAAGGGACAGCAGGTAAGCGAAATCCTCAGCATCGACAAAAGTACCGCGTTACAGGAGCCCCCTCGGCGCGACAGGCCGGAGCGGCCCGCGATTTCATCGCCGGATCAAGCTGCGGTCGAGGAGATCGGCACGGTGAAGTGGTACAACGCCGAGAAGGGGTTCGGCTTCATCTTGCGCGACGGCGGCGGGAAGGATGCCTTTGTGCATGCCTCAGCGCTGAAGCGTGCGGGGATCACCGACCTGGCCGAAGGCCAGCGAGTGGCCGTCAACATAGTCGACGGCAGTAAAGGACCGGAGGCGGCCGGTGTGCGGCTGATCGCCTAGTATACCGGTATTCGGTAGCCCGCTTCGGCGCCTTCCGCCAATTTCTCGTACTGAAGCGCCACGTCGGCCAGATGCTCCCGAATGGCGAGCGTCGTTGCGTCGTGCGCCAGGCTGCGCACGCGGGCCGCTTGCCGGCGGTAATACTCGCCGGGCATGGGTGGGAATTTCAACGACGCGGTTTCCATAGCGGCGCAGAATAGCACGGTTGCCGCCCGGTGTGGGGATATTGGGTGGCGGACCAGCCCCAACGCAATCGGCGGAGGGAACCCAGCCAAGCTGTTCGAGCGCAGCGAGATCCTCGGCGTAGAGTTCGAGCCAGCCGATGCGGGCACCACGCCGCTTCCGCTCGCGGGATCGGCGCATGCGCAGGGCAGCGGGTGCACCAATCTCTACAACGAGCGCCCGGCCTGGCTCGACAACGCGCGTCGCGACATCGACGAAGCGGTGGCCGCCGCCTATGGCGGCCCGCCGACATCTCTGAGGAAGAGGCGCTGGCGCGCCTCCTGGCGCTCAACCTCGAACGCTCCCGATCGGCGATTGGGGTTGCGGTTTCTTGACTATTGCTGTTTTGTTCCCATATGCGCGGACTTACCGGAAGCGGCCGGGAGCGCGAGCGTGGAAACATCGCACAATGTCGGGCGGGCGGTGCCGCCGATCACCATTGGCAACTTACAGGCGAAATCCGCCTGATGCTGGCCTGTAGGATCAGGTGCCGAAAATCGGCAACAAAACCCTCGGTTGCACCATCGGGCGGCAGCGGTGAGCGGCAATACCGTGTGCGGCCCGGCAAGATGGCGGAGTGGGTCAGGATCATGGAAGAGGAGATCGTCCCGTTCCGGGTGTCGAAGGGACGCTCATCGTAAGCGCCATTCTGCGCGCCGAATCGAGTAGTTATGGCGCGACCAGTTCCGCGGCTGCTTTGCGCGCGCTCGCAGCGCCTTCAACCTCGCCGAGCCGGTCGAGCGCCGTGCCGAAGTGCCGCCAGCCCCAGACGTTCCGCGGCCGGCGTTCGAGGCGCTCGGCGAGCAGCGCCCTTGCCGGCTCCGCGCGTCCGGCACGCAGGGCGGAGTCGATCAGCATTTCCTCGAACAGATCGCGTTGGGCATGACTGCCGCCAATGCGACGGATCGCGTCCCGCTCGCCCGTCAGCGCCTCGACAACCGTGTCGTAGTCGCCGCGGCGGTGGGCCAGCACCGCCCGGGCCAGCACCAGCCCCGGGCTGCCGGCGATTGCCGCCTCGGTCTCGCCGCTCTCCGCCGCGTAATGCGACAGGCTGTCGATCATCCGCGCGACATCTTCGGCACGGCCCGCTGCCGCCAGTGCCATCAAATAGTGAACGTCGCCAAAGATCAGCAGATGGTCGTCGAGATGCGCTTGCGAGCGCGCCGCCAGCTCCTCCCAGCGGTGTCCGACATCGACCCCCTCCTGTTCGAGCCGCCACAGCAGGGACACCGCGTTCGAGATGTCGAGCAGATCGTCAGTTCAACTCCGGCCGCACCTCGCGGTCGTAGAGGTCGAGGACGCGATCGAGCGCGCCGAGCTCGAGCAGGAACAGGCAGCGATGCCACAGCGCATGATAGGCGAAGTTGTTGCATTCGCCCCAGTTGGCGTCGAGTCCGTCAACCCAGCCGACGCCCTGGCGCGGCCGGCCGCTCATTTCGAAGACGTGCGCCACCGCATGCGCGGCCCAGATATCGGCCGGATTGCGCTCGACGGCGTCGCGGCCGGCGCGTTCCGCCGCGGCATAATCGCCGGTCTCCTCCAGACCAAAGGCGTGGCAGCCGAGGACAAAGCCGTATGCCGGCACGCTCGCGTCCCAGGCCGGCAACGCGCGTGCGAGCACGTCGTGCATGCGTTTGCTCTCGCCGGTATAGAAGCAGCCGTATTGCGCCAGCTTGAGCGCCAAGACGTTGCGGGGATGCTCGGCGGCGATCGCTTCCCAACGTGCGGTGGCGCCGGCGAAGTCGCCGGCAACCCAGGCGGCCAGTGCTGCCAGATGCGCGGCTTCGCGCGGCGTCATGCCGCTCGCGTCCGCCGCCTTCCGCGCCGCTTCGAGCGAGCGCTGGGCGCGCGGGACCATCGCCCGCTGTCCGAACAGCATCATGAAATAGCCGCGCAGGCAGTGCGCCAGTACCAGATCGGGATCGGCCGCGAACACCGCCTTGAGCCGGTCGCCGATGTCCTTGCGGAAGCCCAGATAGGCGGCCACCGTGTCGTCCAGCAACGCTACCGGCTGCGGGCCGGAGGCGGTCATGGCATTGCCCCGTGCATCACTGACCAGCATCGTTCCTCCGCGTGCCTTGCCTCCCGAGCGGCGCCGCTTTCATACTGGGCATGAAAGCAACGGGAGGCGTCATGCAGTTCGCCCTCACTCCAGCACAGCGCACGCTTCAGGGAAAGGCGCGCGAGTTGGCAACCGGCCCGATCGCCGAGCGTGCCGCCGAGATCGACCGCACTGAGCAATACCCGTGGGACAATGTCGGCCTGCTGAAAGAGGCCGGCTATTTCGGCATGACCATTCCGGCCGCCTACGGCGGGCAAGGCGCGAGTTATCTCGATGCCGTACTGGTGATCGAAGAGATGGCCAAATGTTGCGGCATCACCGGCCGCATCGCCGTCGAGGCCAATATGGGCGCGATCGGCGCAATCATGAAATACGGCAGCGAGCCGCAGAAGCGGCTCGCCGCCGAGCTGGTCCTGTCCGGCGACAAGCCGGCGATCTGCATCACCGAGCCGGGCGCCGGCAGCGCGGCGAGCGAGATGACGACACGCGCCGACCGGCGCGGCAACGGCTTTGTCGTCAATGGCAAGAAGCACTGGATCACCGGCGGCGGCGTCTCCCGCCTGCACCTGATATTCGCTCGAGTTCTTCGACGCGAAGGGCCGGGAGGAGGGGATCGGCGGCTTAATCGCGATCCGCGACGAGACTCCCGGCCTCGTCATCGGCAGGCGCGAGCCGGCGATGGGGTTGCGCGGCATTCCCGAGGCCGAGATCATTTTCGAGGACATGGCCTTGCCAGCCGATGCGCTGGTCTTGCCGCCGCGCGGCCTCAAGAAGGGTTTCGCCGATCTGATGAACGCCTATAACGGGCAGCGCATCGGCGCGGCGACGGTGGCGCTGGGCCTCGCCGAAGGCGCCTACGATCTGGCTCTCGCCTATGCCCGGGAACGCGAGCAATTCGGCCGGCCGATCTGCGAGTTTCAGGGCGTGCAGTGGATGCTGGCCGACATGGCGATCGGGATCGCCGCGTCGCAGGCGTTGATCTACAAGGCCGCAGCGGGCGCCGGGGACGGGTTCCCCGACGCGACCGAAGCCGCGCAGGCCAAGATCTTCACCTCGGAGATGGCGATCAGGGTGACGAACGACGCGCTGCGGGTCTTCGGCGCGGCCGGCTATTCGCGCAACCGGCCGCTTGAGCGCATGGTGCGCGATGCGCGGATGTTCACGATCGGCGGCGGCACCGCCCAGATATTGCGCACGGTGGTCGCCTCGCGCCTGCTCGGCCGCAGGCTGCCGCAGTCGCGCAACGGCTACATCGTGGCGGAGGGGCCGGAATAACGGCGCATCCGCGCCGGCCTCTGCAGAGCGACGACGCTCAGGCCGCGGCTTGGATCGGCGGCTCGCCTGCCAGCAATACGCGATAAAGGTAGCGATATTCGTCCATGTCGTAATCGGTCGTGGCCTGATGGAGGACGCTGCGGTTGTCCCAGATCACCATGTCGCCCTTGCGCCATTTATGGCGGTAGACGTATTTGGCCTGCGTTGCATGGGCAAACAATTCGTCGAGCAGGGCGAAGGCCTCGTCGTCTTCCATGCCCGGAATGCCGGTGACGCGATTGGGGCTGAGATAGAGCCCGGTGCGGCCGTTGTCCGGATTGCGCCGGGCGATCGGATGCGCCGCCGATGGCGTCGCCGCCAGCAGGTCCGGCGTGAGGCTCGTCGCCTTGCGGTCGTAGCGGGTGCCGCGATAGGCATGCAGCGCCGTCAACCCGGAGATCCGGCGCTTCATTGCCTCGGGCAGGTCGTCATAGGCCGCCCGCACCGAGGCAAACTCGGTGTCGCCGCCGCTCTGCGGGATCGCGATGCCATAAAGGACGGTCGCCTTCGGCGGTGCGGCATAGTTGGAATGATCGGTGTGGAAATCCTCGCCGCGAACGGCGCGGTGCTTGCCCGCCCGCTCCAGGTCGCGGTTGGAGAGCGAACTGACCAGCGGGTATTCCGGCAGGCGGTAATTGTCGAACTGCTCGGGGATGATGGTGCCGAACAATTGCGCCGCGGCGGCGAAGCGCGGCGGGTCGAAATCCTGACCGCGGAACACCAGCACGGCGTGATCCGCAAAATGCCGGTAGAGGCGGGACCTTGTCTCCTCGTCGATCGGTTTGCCGAGATCGACGCCGAGGATCTCGGCGCCCAGGATTTCGGTCAGCGGTCGGGCTTGCAGGGTCATTGGAGCGCCTTCTCGGGGAGTCTGGACGGGGCGATAGCGGCCGGCGACGGTGAACTCTACGCCTCCTGGAGCGCGGCCTCTTTGAAGGCGCTGTTCGGCCAGGCGAGGCCGTAATGTTCGCGCAGGGTCGTGCCGGCATATTCGGTGCGAAACAGCCCGCGCCGCTGCAACAGTGGGATTACCTCGGCGCTGAAAACGTCGAGCTGCGCCGGCAATAGCGGCGGCATGATGTTGAAACCGTCGGCCGCCCCGTCGGTGAACCAGTCCTCGATCAGATCGGCGATCTGCTCCGGCGTGCCGGCGGCGGTGAAATGGCCGCGGGCGCCGGCCAGATACGCCAGCAACTGCCGCAAGGTCGCGTTCTCGCGGCGCACGAAGTTGATGATCACCTCGGTGCGGCTGCGCGCCGCCTCGACCGAGCCGGGGTCGGGAAAATCCGCCGGCGTCAGCGGGCGGTCGAGCGGCAGATGCGAGAAATCATGCCCGCCGAACCGGCCGGACAGCCGCTTGCGCCCGACCTCGATGTCGGAGAGTTCGTTGACCTCGCGCGCAAGGCGCCGCGCCTCGGCCTCGGTCGAGGCGATCATCGGGCTGAGGCCGGGCAGTATCAGCACCTGATCAGGCGCCCGCCCCTCGGCCGCCGCCAATGCCTTCAGATCGGCGTAGAATTGCTGCGCCGTCGCCTTCTCCATATGGGCGGTGAACACGGCGTCGGCATGCCGCGCGGCAAAACGTCGGCCGGTGTCGGACGATCCCGCCTGCACCAGCACCGGCCTGCCCTGCGGGCAGCGCGGCATGTTCAAGGGCCCGGCCACCTGGTAGAAATCGCCGCGATGGTTGATCGGCCGGATGCGGTCCGGCCGCGCGTAAATGCCGCTGGCCCGGCCGTCGACGACCGCGTCCTCGGCCCAGCTGTCCCACAGCGCCTTGACCACGGTCATGAATTCTTCGCCGCGGGCATAGCGGTCGGCGTGGCTGACCTGGCCCGCACCGCCGTAATTGCGCGCCGCGGTCGCCAGCCACGAGGTGACGATGTTCCAGGCCGCCCGCCCGTTGCTGATATGGTCGATCGAGGCGAACTGGCGCGCGAGGTTGAACGGCTCGGTGTAGGTGGTCGAGGCCGTGGCGATCAACCCGATCCGACTGGTCGATACCGCCAGCGCCGCCAGCACGGTGATCGGCTCGAGCCAGGTGCGCGCCGCCTGCGCCACATCGTCGCCCAGCGCGAGCTGATCGGCCAGGAAGACCGAATTGAACTTTGCCGCCTCCGCCCGCTGCGCCAGATCCTGGTAGTAGCGGATGTCGGTCAGCGCCAGCTTCGATGTCGCCGGATGCCGCCACGACGCCTCATGGTGCCCGCGGCTGTGGAAGAACAGGTTGAGGTGCAACTGCCGCTTCATGGTCGTCCAACTCCTCAGGCAAGCCAGCGCGCCGCGGCGGCGTAGCCGGCGCGCTGGCTGGGCGGCACCGCGCAGGTGTTTGTTTCATGTGCGATCATCGCACTCACTACCTCGCGGCGACCTGATTTCATCGCCGCATCGTCTTCGGCACACCGTCGCGACGGTGTGCCTCCGCGTCGTCCCCGCGCGACATGCGCTATGCTAACCGGCCGCTGCCGGCAGATGATCTGGAACCGGCAGCCCCGGGCAACTCGCTGATCCGGCGGAAAAACCAGTCGGTGCCCGGCGCGCGGGCACCGACCACTCCAAAGAACGACAATCCGGCGATGCTCGCCTACGCTACGCGCTCGTAGGGATAGCGTTTGATCTTCTCCATGTTCCTGCCTTCGATGCGGATCAGCCGGGTCGGGCCATCGCGCCGCGGTGAATGCAGGTCGCCCTCGTTATAGAGATAGGCCATGCCGGGGGTCAGCGTGTAGTCCTTGATCGGCCGCGCTTTGCCGGGCTTCCCCTCGCCCGGGCGGGCGACCGGCTCATAGTCGGTCATCACTGTCTGGCCGCGCGCCTGGCCGTAGATCGCCCAGGAGGGACCGTGATCGTGCGGGTTGCTGCCTTTGGCGTCGTGGTGGACATGGCCGAGGATGCAGAAGCCGAGCTCCGGGTCTTCGTAGAGCACCTTCCGCTCGGGCACGTCATCGCCGAGGTTCGTTCTGACGAACTTCTCGTCCTTCACTACCTCCTGGACAAGCGCGCATACCTTCTTGCGGCCCTCGACGCCGGGGTCCGCCGCAAGGATCCGGTGGCATTCCGCTGAGAACTGCTCGAGATTGTACGCCATCAAAACCTCCTCGGTATTTCTAGCCGCACGGCCAGGACGGCCAGGCGGTCAAAGAGCGAGACCAGCCTAACAGCGAGGGTGGGCCGACGACCTAGAAAATTTTGCTGTCTAGGCTTAGAAAATTTGGTTCATCATCCCGCTGGTCCGACGATGCAACGACCCCGGTGACTATCGCATGATCGGCCGTCTGCCGCCGCTTAACGCATGCCGCGCCTTTGAGGCGGCCGCTCGACTTGGCAGTTTTAGCCGTGCCGCCGAAGAGCTCGAATGTCACCCCCGGTGCTGTCAGTCATCAGGTAAAAATGCTCGAAAGCTGGATCGGGCGGCGCCTTTTCCAACGCCGGACGAACGGCGTCGTCCTCACTGACGTTGCCCGATCGCTTGCCCCGACGATCAACGAGGCGCTGCAGCGTTTGGCCCGGGGCGTCGAAGGGCTGCGGGGCACGAGCGGTACGACACCGCTCACGATCAGCGTGCAGCCCGATTTCGCCCTGAAATGGCTGATCCCGCGGTTGCCCCGGTTCGCTGCATTATACCCCGCGGTCGAACTGCGCCTCGTCACCTCCTATCGGGCGCTCGATCTGGTCAGGGAGGATATCGATCTGGCCGTGCGCTACCTCGACCGTGCGGCAGTCGCCAATGGCAATGCGCTGGTCGAGACCGCAGGCCAGCTTCGGGCCGATCACCTTTTGCAGGCCGATCTCACCCCGATCGCGAGCCCGGCGTTGCTCAATTCCGATCGTCCGGCGGCGCTGCGGGATTGCACGCTTCTCCACGCGCTGAGCGGGCCGGACGACTGGCGGCTGTGGCTGATCGCAGCCGGGTTGCGCGGCATCGATGCCGCGCGGGGCCCCAAATTCGACAGCTATGCGCTGACCAGCGAGGCGGCGGCGCAGGGCTGGGGCGTGGCACTCGGGCGTGTCGGGTTCATCGAGGGCGACCTCGCAAGCGGCCGGGTGATTGCCCCGTTTGCGCTGCGGCTCTCGGGACCCCGCTCGTGGTTCCTGCTTACCGCGGGCGGTTCCACCAAGTCGCGGGTCGCAGCATTTCGGGCCTGGCTGTTGCGCGAGGCGGGCGCCGAGACGAGCGATCACAACACAAAGGCATGATAGCGCTCGACGGCCGCGCGCACATTGGCGATGGTGGCCCGCCGCAGCCGTTCGGCCGCGTCTGCGTCGCCGCGCCGCAGTGCGGCGAGAACGGCGCGGTGATCGCTCAGGGCATACTGGGTGCGGTCGGAGATCAGCAGCACGCGGCGACCGAAAATGCTGGTCATGTCATTCAGCCGATGCAGCAGTTCCGCGAGCGGCGGCGAATTCGCCGCGTCGATCAACCGGCAGCGAAACTGCTCGTAATGGCGCACGTAGGCGTGGAGGTCCCGGCGTTCGACGACGTCCTGCATCGGTTTGGCGAATAGCTCGATCAAATCGTCCCAACTCGTGTGCGCTGCGCTCCGGCCCGCGAGTCGGGTGCAAAGGCCCTCGTTGACCTCCCGCATCTCGAAGAGCCCCAGGACCTCTGCAAGCTCACGGCGGCGGACCACAATGCCGCGGTTGGGCTGCCGTTCGACAAAGCCGAGATGCACCAGCGCTTCCAGAGCTTCCCGCGCCGACAGGCGGGGAACCCCGAAATCGGCGGCAACGTCCCACTCGCGCAAGCGTGCGCCGGGCGGGATGGTATGGCTGGCGATGCGCTCCCGCAGGCGGTCGGCCACGTCCCTCACGCTGGTGCGGGCCGGACCGCTGAGTTCCGCTGTCGGCCCGGCGGTACGGGCGCGGATGCCGGGCGAAGGGTGGGGTCTCATGCAAATCCTTCCAGGCAAATTGGCGCCATAATTGGCACCATATTTTCTGAGCATCGCGTTGACAAGTGGCGAGGCCGCCCCCTAGCCTTGCACCAATTTCGGGAGATCCAACGGTGACCCCATCGCCGCCGGACCACCGAAAGCGGCGTCGTTGCGCGCAAGCCTTCCGCAGAAGGAGCACAGCATGAAAGAGGGCTACCGGTTTGTCGATTGCGACATGCACATCATGGAGCCGCTCGACCTGTTCGATAAGTATCTCGACCCGGCGTTCAAGGACCGCGTCACCTCCTCGGTGCAGAAATCGGCCTCCGGCTCGACCGGCATGCGCGGGCGGCCGTTGTGGTTCTTCGACGGCACGCCCTTGAGCAATGACGGCAACATCTCGCAATACAACCGCACCCGCGGGCCGCTGGTTTCCGGCCGGGCCAACACGAACGTGATGTTCGCCGTCGAGCGCGGCTACGACGCCGAGGCGCAAATCATCGGCATGGAGATGGAGGGCATCGACATCGCCGTGTTGTTCCCGACCGTCGGCCTGTCGTTTCTCGCCCGCGACAACATGGACCCGCAATTCTCGGCGGCGATCTGCCGCGCCTACAACGACTGGCTGCACGATTTTGTTCAGCACAGCCCGGACCAATTGAAGATGGCGGCGATGCTGCCGATGCACGACGTCAACCTCGCCTGCCGGGAACTGCACCGCGTTGTCAAGGAATACGGCGCGGTCGGGACCTTCGTGCGGCCCAATTACCTGAACGGGCGCTACTGGCATTCGACCTATTGGGACCCGCTCTACGCGATGCTGCAGGAGTACGAAATCCCGCTGTGCTTCCATGAGGGCACCGGGTCGTACTACTCGACGATCGAGCCGCGCTTTGGCGAAAACCGCTTCATGCGCCACGTCGCCAGCCACTCGACCGAGATGCAACTGGCGCTGATCGCGCTGATGCTCGGCGGCATTTTCGAGTTCTATCCGCGGCTCCGTGTCGCCTTTCTCGAAGCGCAGAGCTGGTGGGTGCCGGGATTGCTCGGGCGGATGGAATGGGACCTGCGCCAGCACCACGATGCCGACGCGCCCTACCTCAAATTGTCGCCCTTGGAATACTGGCGGCGCAACTGCTTCTCGGCGATCGAGAGCGGCGAAGAGGAGGTCGGCTCGGTGGTCGAACTCTTGGGCGGGGCCGACAACATCTGCGTGTCGACCGACTTCCCGCATTTCGATTCGAGCTTCCCCGACGTGTCGAACCGGGTGCTGAAGAACCCCAGCATCACGCCCGAGATCGCCGGCAAGATCCTCTATGGCGGCGCCCGCCTCTACGGCTTCGGCGAGGATGATTTCGCCCGGGCCGCCGCGGCGGCGAAGCGCCACGACAATGCGCGGATGGCGCGGGCTTGATCATCCCCTTTACCGCGGAGGGCACGGACCTCTGCGGTAAAGCTTTCATTTTTGGGGCGGCTCAGCGGTTGCCGGCGAAGGGGTTCGGCACCGCCGGCGGCGCGGCGGCGGCGCTCGGCCCCTGCATCATCGTCGGCCGGATCGGCAGCACGACCGGCGGTTGCGCGGGCGGCGCCGCAGAGCTGCCGGAAACCGCCGGCGTCTCGGACTGGGCAATCGTGCTCTGCGCCGCCTTCTGGTCCCTGTATTGCTGCACTTGGTCAATGCTGACGGCAATGGCGAGCGCCGCAATTCCAACCACGAGAAGTGCTGCAAAGACATCCCTGATTCGATGCCGTATGGCGATGGTCAATCCGCCAAAGACTGCGCAGATAGCGACGCCGACGATGATGTTGGTTGTCAGACATGTTCGATCTTCCCGATCGCAACGCTGCGACGGTAAACACCGTTTCGACTTAAAGGTTTCGCGCGAGCTTCGTATACCACCAGAGACATGAACCCCGCTGCGCCTCGCCTGTGGCCCGCCGCGCTTGCCGCGATTTGCGGCAGCGCGATGGTCGGGGTGATGCCGCTGATCGCGCGGCGGCTTTATGCCGAGGGAATCGGCGCGCCGTCGATGCTGTTCTGGCGCTACAGCCTCGCCCTCGTGGCGCTCGCCATTGCCGCCAAAGCCGCGCGGCAGGGTCTCTGGCAGGCCTGGCGAAATGGCGCGTGGCGCATCGTGCTGGTCGGTGCGACGCTCGGCTCGGTGCAGACCCTGTGCTTTTGGCAGAGTCTCAAGACCCTCGAGACCAGCATCGCGGTGCTGTTGTTCTACACCTATCCGGCGGTGACGCTCGCCCTCGACCGGCTGATCTTCAAGCAGCCGATCCGGCCGCGCGCCGCCTTGTGCATCGCCACCATCCTCTGCGGCGCCGGGCTGATCACCGGGCCGGGGCTGCGCGGCGGCACGGTCGATTTGCGCGGCCTCTGCTGGGCGTTGCCGGCGCCGCTGGTTTACGCGTTCTACCTGGCGATCAATGCGCGGCTGTTGCGGCATCACCCGCCGCTGGTCGGCGCCGCCGGGCTGTTCCTCGGGATGGCGCTGAGTTTCGGGCTGATGGCCGGGTTTCTCGGTCTCAACGTCCCGGCGAGTTCGACCGGCTGGCTGCTTTTGCTGTTCATCGCGCTCGGGCCGGGCGCGCTGACCATGACCTTGTTCTCGTACAGCGTGCCGCGCCTCGGGCCGAGCAGCTTTGCAATCCTCGCCAATGTCGAGCTCGTCACCGTGGTGCTGATCGGGACCTTGGTGCTCGGCGAGGCGGTGACACCGGGCCGCGTCATCGGCGGCGCGCTGATCGTCGCCGGCATCCTGACGCACGCCCTGTCGCGCCCGCCAGGCCCGATTGAGTTGAGACCCTCACCCGCCTCGCTGCACTCGGCACCCTCTCCCGCGGTGCGCGAGAGGGGATGAGGCCTCGCCGCCGTCTAAACCCTCTCCCGCACCGCGGGAGAGGGGGAACCGCTCGCGATAGCGAGCGGTAGGTGAGGGGAGTTACGCCGCTTCCTTCAGGAGGCTCCTGAGCACGTATTGCAGGATGCCGCCGTGGCGGAAGTATTCGACCTCGTCGAGCGTGTCGATCCGGCAGATGACGCTTTCCTCGCGGGTGCCGCCATCGGGGTCGTGGATGCGCAGGGTCAGCTCCATGCGCGGCTTCAGCCCGGCCTCGACCCCGATAATGTCGAGCACCTCCTCGCCGGTCAGCTTCAGGGTCTGGCGCGTCGTGCCGTCCTTGAACTGCAATGGCAGGACGCCCATCCCGACGAGGTTCGAACGGTGGATGCGCTCGAAGCTCTCGACGATGACCGCCTTGACGCCGAGCAGCAAGGTGCCCTTGGCGGCCCAGTCGCGCGACGAGCCGGTGCCGTATTCCTTGCCGCCGAAGATCACCAGCGGCACACCGCGCTTCTGGTATTCCATCGCCGCGTCGTAGATCGCCATCACCGTGCCGTCCGGCATCAACCGGGTCATGCCGCCCTCGACGCCGGGCACCATCTCGTTCCTGATGCGGATATTAGCAAAGGTGCCGCGCATCATGATCTGGTGGTTGCCGCGGCGGGCGCCGTAGGTGTTGAACTCGTTCGGCCGTACCTGATAGCTGATCAGGTATTCGCCGGCCGGGCCGTCGACCTTGATGCTGCCGGCCGGCGAGATGTGGTCGGTGGTGATGCTGTCGCCGAAGATCGCCAGCTCGCGCGCGCCGGTCACATCGTGCACCGGCCCCGGCTCCTTCGGCATGTTCTCGAAATAGGGCGGGTGGGCGATGTAGGTCGAGGCCGCCGGCCAGTCGAAGGTTTTGCCGCCGGCCGCGGAGACCGCGCGCCATTCCGGCGGGCCTTCGAAAACGTTGCCGTAGCGGCGCGCGAAGCTGTCGCGCTGGACGGCATGGGCAACCGTGTCGGCGACTTCGCGGTTCGAGGGCCAGATGTCGCGCAGATAAACGGGCTTGCCGTCGCCGTCGTCGCCGAGCGGGCCGGCGGCGATATTGGTGCGGATCGAGCCGGCCAGCGCATAGGCCACCACCAAGGGCGGCGACGCCAGGTAATTGGCGCGCACCTGGGCATGGATGCGGCCCTCGAAATTGCGGTTGCCGGAGAGCACGGCGCAGACCGCGAGGTCGCCCGCGTCGATCGCCTCGGCGATCGGCTCGGGCAGGGGCCCCGCATTGCCGATGCAGGTCGTGCAGCCGTAGCCGACGAGGTTGAAGCCGAGCTTGTCGAGTTCGACCTGCAACCCGGACGCGGCGTAATAGTCGCTGACCACCTGGCTGCCCGGCGCCAGGCTGGTCTTGACCCACGGCTTGGTCTTCAGCCCGCGCTCGTTGGCCTTCTTCGCGAGGAGGCCGGCGGCGAGCATGACGCTCGGGTTCGAGGTGTTGGTGCAGCTGGTGATCGCGGCGATCACGACGTGGCCGTCGGCGATCTCGTAATTGGCGCCCTCGACCTTGGCCGAGCGCGGCTTGTCGATGCCGGCGAGCCGGGGCAGTTCGCCATCGAACGCGCCCGCCGCCGCCGACAGCGCGACGCGGTCCTGCGGCCGGCGCGGCCCGGCAAGCGACGGCTCGACGCTGGCCAGATCAAGCTCAACCGTGCCGGTGAAGACCGGCTCAGGCGTCGTCGCGTCATGCCACAGGCCTTGCGCCTTGGCATAGGCCTCGACCAGCCTGACCCGCGCCGGGTCGCGCGCGGTCAGCGTCAGGTAGCGGATGGTCTCGGCATCGATCGGGAAAAAGCCGCAGGTCGCGCCGTATTCCGGCGACATGTTGCCGATCGTCGCGCGATCGGCGAGGGCGAGTTCGGCAACCCCCGGGCCGAAATACTCGACAAAGCAGCCGACGACGCCGCGCCGGCGCAGCATCTGGGTGATGGTCAGCACCAGATCGGTGGCGGTCGCCCCTTCGCGCAATTTCCCGACGAGGCGCATGCCGACCACCTCGGGGATCAGCATCGAGATCGGCTGCCCGAGCATCGCCGCCTCGGCCTCGATGCCGCCGACCCCCCAGCCGAGCACCGAGAGCCCGTTGACCATCGTCGTGTGGCTGTCGGTGCCGACCAGCGTGTCGGGATAGGCGATCGTCCTGCCATCCTCCTCGCTCGTCCACACCACCTGCGACAGGTATTCGAGGTTGACCTGGTGGCAGATCCCGGTGCCGGGCGGCACCAGCCGGAAATTCTCGAAGGCCTGCTGGCCCCAGCGCAGAAAGCGGTAGCGCTCGCCGTTGCGCTCGAACTCGCGCTTGACGTTGTCGGCGAAGGCGCGCGGGGTGCCGAACTCGTCGATCTGCACCGAATGGTCGATGACCAGATCGACCGGCGACAGCGGGTTGATCTTGTTCGGGTCGCCGCCCAGCGCGACCATCGCCGAGCGCATCGCCGCGAGATCGACGACCGCCGGCACGCCGGTCAGATCCTGCATCAAGACGCGCGCCGGGCGGAATGCGATCTCGCGGTCGGAGGTCTTGGCGGCGAGCCAGGCCCCCAGCGCCTTGATGTCGTCGACCGTGACGGTGCGCCCGTTTTCGAGCCGCACCAGGTTTTCCAGGAGGATTTTCATCGACGCCGGCAGAAGCGATATATCGCCGAGCCCGGCGGCTTGGGCGGCGGCCTCGAGGCTGAAATAATCGTAGCGCTTACCGTCGACGTCGAGGCTGCGGCGGGCGTTCAGGCTGTCGTGACCGATGACGCTCACGGGGATTCTCCTCTCGACATGCGGGCATTGGCCCGGGGCGCTGGGCGGGCGGCGGGCCGGTACGATACTCCGCCGGCCCAATCAATCAAGGCAGGCCGGAATCTGCGCAGCGGGTGTGCATCCTTCGAGACGGCCGCTCCGCGGCCTCCTCAGGATGACGTAAATTCCTAATGACATTTAGAAAACTCGTCATCCTGAGAGGCTGAGGAGCGTCCGGAGGGCGCGTCTCGAAGGACGCAGGGCGCTGGCCCGGCCGCTGCGGCGAGGCGCGCCCGGCCGCGCTCGGTCAATGCGAGATGCCCGTCCGCAGTGCGCTCGACCAGATCGTCTGAGATCGCGTCCTCGAAGGCGCAGGTCAACGGACAGGTGCTGCTCCAGGCATTGCGCACCTCGGTATGGCGGCGCGGGCGCGCCGCAAGCCATTGCAGGAATTGCACGGTGAGAAGTTTCGCCTCGCTCGCCATGGAAAACCCCAATCGGTCGCCTGAGATGAGCCCGGTGGTGCGTCCTTCGAGACGCAAGCTGTGCGGGCTCCTCAGGATGGCGTTCTTTCATAGTGCAATCATAAACTTACGTCATCCTGAGGAGGCGCGAAGCGCCGTCTCGAAGGACGCACCGAGCGTGATGCAGAAACAGGGTATGGCAGCGAAACCGGCGTGTCTAATATATGAGAAGGCAATAATTCAGACGTTATGGATATGGAACTGCGCCATCTTCGCTACTTCGTCGCGGTCGCCGAGGAGGGCCATGTCACCCGCGCGGCGGAGCGTCTGGGCATCCAGCAACCGCCGCTCAGTCAGCAGATCCGGGCGCTCGAAGCCGAACTCAACGTCCAGCTGTTCCGCCGCAAGCCGAGAGGCGTCGAGCTGACCCAGGCGGGCCAGGCCCTCTATGCCGAGGCGCAGGCGATCCTCCGGCAGGTCGAGCATGCGGTTATCGCCACCCGCCGGACGGCACGCGGCGAAGCCGGGCGGATCGGGCTCGGTTTCACCAGCTCAGCCTCGTTTCATCCGTTCGTGCCGCAGGCGATCCGGGCCTATCGCGAAGCCCATCCGCTGGTTGCGCTGAGCCTCGAAGAGAGCGGCACCGCCGAACTGGTCGAGGCGTTGCTCGCAGAGCGGATCGATGCCGCGTTCGTCCGATCGCCGATCGGCGGAGGCGTGGGCGGCCCGGCGGCAGGCATCGCCGTCCATTCCGTGCTCGAAGAGGCGATGTTCGTCGCCCTCCCGTGCGGACACCGCCTGGCAGCGCCATTGGACGCGACGCCGCTGGAGTTGCCCGAACTGGCCGGCGAGACGTTCATCCTCTATCGCCGGCCGGTCGGGCCGGGGCTGCATGATGCGATCATCGCCGCCTGCGACCGCGCCGGGTTCAGCCCGGAGATCGGCCAGGAGACGCCCCGTATGCTGTCGACGCTGAGCCTTGTCGCTGCCGGGCTCGGCGTGTCGCTGGTGCCCGCGTCGATGCGCCGTCTGCAGGCCGACGGCGTCGCCTATCGCCCGCTCGACGGCGGCGCTAGATTGGCGGCGCCGCTCAACCTCGCCTATCGGCGCGGCGAAACCGCCGCCGCCGTGCGCGGCTTCATCGCGCTGGTGCAACGCGCGGCCGTGGCAGGCGCGGCGGAATAGCGGCGACAGAGGGAGAGGGCGATGGCGCGAAACCGGGAGCTGAACGGTGGCCAGGTCATCGTCGATTACCTGATCCGCGAAGGCGTGCCCTATGCCTTTGGCCTCTGCGGCCACGGCAATATCGGCCTCATCGACGCGCTCTACGAGCGCTCGGAAGAGATCAAGACCGTGTCGGCGCGGCACGAGACCGTCGCCGGCTTTATGGCCGACGTCTATTACCGGGTGTCGGGCCAGCCGACCGCGACCTTCACGTCGTGCGGCCCCGGCTCGGCCAATCTGCCGATCGCGCTCGGCAACGCCTACCTCGACTCGGTGCCGTTTCTCGCCGTCACCGGCAACATCCCGACGAGCCAGTTCAATCGCGGCGCCTTCCAGGAGCTTTACCGTCAGTATCAGGCCGATTTCCCGTCGACGGTGCGCGCTTATTGCAAGCGGGTGTTCCAGCCGACGCGCGGCGAGCAGGTGCCGCTGATGGTCCGCCAGGCGTGGAAGACGATGGTCACCGGGCGGCCGGGCCCGGTCGTGCTCGACGTGCCGTCCGACATCTTCAAGGAAGACGCGGCCGACGAGACCCCGCTTCCGGAAGAGTGGAACGCCAACATCTCCTGCCGCTGCGGAGCCGACCCCGACGGGGTCGCGCGTGCCGCCGCCATGCTGATCGCCGCCGAGCGCCCGGTGATCCTGGTCGGGCAAGGGGTGCGCTATGGCGGCGCCGCGGCCGAGCTGCTCCGGCTCGCCGAGCGGCTGCAGATCCCGGTTGCCGCCTCGGCGAGCGGTCTTGGCGCGCTGCCGTCCGACCATCCGCTGGCCTTGGGTCTCGTCTCGCGCGGCGGGCTCTACCACGCCAATCACGCCGCCCGGCAGGCCGACGTACTGCTGGCGCTGGGCGTGCGCTTCGACGACCGTACGTCGAGTTCATGGCTGCCGGGATATTCGTTCACGATCCCGCCGACGAAGCTGATCCATGTCGATATCGACCCCGACGAGATCGCCCGCAACTATCCGGTCGCGCTCGGCCTGATGGCGGATGTAGGGACCTTCCTGCGCCAGCTGCTCGCCGAGATCGAGGCGCGCGGCGCCCCGCGCGAGACCGCTGCGCGGCGCGCCTGGCTTGTCGCGATCGACGGCTACCGTCGCGAATGGGATGGCGTGGTCGCACCGAGCCTCGCCGCCGACACCACCCCGATCAACCCGGCGCGGGCGGCGCGCGAGATCGACCTGGCGATGCCGTCGGACGGCATTATGGTCAGCGATATCGGCGTCCACCACAATTGGCTCCTGCAGTTCTGCCGGCCGCGGCGACCGGATTCGCTGATCGGCTGCATGGGGTTCGGGCCGATGGGGTTCGGCGTCGCCGGCGTGCTTGGCGCCAAGCTGGCGGCGCCCGACCGGGTTTGCGTCTCGGTGTGCGGCGACGGCGCCTTCTTCATGCATGCCAGCGTGCTCGGCACCGCGGTCGAATACCGGATACCGGTCGTCTGGGTGGTGTGGAACAATTATTCCTATGCCTCGATCCGCGGGCTGCAGCGCGGCTATCTCGACGGGCGCGAGTTGGCGACCGATTTCCGCCACCCCGACACCGGCGCGCCCTACAACCCGGATTTCGCGGCGCTCGCCCGCTCCTGCGGCGTCGATGGCGTGCGGATCGACCGCGCCGGCGATCTTGGCGACGCGATCAAGGCGGGGATCGCCAGCAACCGGCCCTATCTGATCGATGCCAATATCGACGCCGACCTCAACCCCGGCGGCGCCGGGGTGTGGGAACTGCCCGGGCACGGGCGCAGCCGGCCGCTTTACGGCGGGCGGTACGAGCCCGGCGCATGACGACGCGAGTTTTGACAGCGGCGGGGATCCGCCCATATGATCCCATGCCAGACGGTCGGATGGCCGCTCTTCGTCAAAAGCGGAGGGAGGAAAGTCCGGGCTCCACGGAGGCACGGTGCCGGGTAACGCCCGGCGGGGGCGACCCTAGGGAAAGTGCCACAGAAAACATACCGCCAAGCCCAAGCTCGATCCCCTCGTGGGATGGCATGGGTCGGCAAGGGTGAAATGGTGCGGTAAGAGCGCACCGCGCCACCGGCAACGGCGGCGGCAGGGCAAACCCCACCGGGAGCAAGACCAAGTAGGAGCGGCAGGCGGCGTCGGCATCGCCGGCATCGCCGGGCGGGCCTTCCGTGCCGCCGCTCGGGTCGGTCGCGCGAGGCGTTCGGCGACGAACGTCCCAGATGAATGGCCATCCCCGCTTCAGTGGTTCGCCATGGGGCGGGACAGAACCCGGCTTACAGACCGTCTGGCATCTTGTGGGATGCGATGCGGCTTATCCTACATTTTGTGCTTGCGTAGTCCCTGGATACTACTAATATCAGCATATGCCTATTTCCCGTGCATCACAAAAGGGGAGGAGCGGGCCGGGCGGTGAGGTCTTCGCCAGTGGTCGCAGCGCCCGAGTTCCAACCAGAACGAAATGAGAACTCTGTTCGGCGTGCCTCGCCATTTGGGTTTGTGCTGCCCACTACAGGGTGTGCCCGAATTCGCCAAAGGCCGAACATTCTAAAAATGAATCTTTTTACTCAAAAAAAGATTGACGTCCCACGTCAGCCCATGATAGCCCATATCTACCCATGGGCGAGCACCATCGTTCTGGGGGGAACTCGATGGTGCTGCCGGGCCCGCCCCTTGTCGGACGTCTGTGGGGGAGCGTTGGGGGAAGCAAGTGGAACTGTTTCTTTCCACTTACACGAACAAGGTCGACCGCAAGGGGCGAGTTTCTGTGCCGGCGACCTTTCGTTCCACCCTCGCGACCCATCGTCATCCCAATCTGGTGATCGCGTTTCCTTCGGTCAGACTGCCGGCGCTCGAATGTACCGGCAGCGACCGCATGGAGGAGATGCAGGAGCGCATCGAAAGTCTCGAACAATTCTCCGAAGAATACGAGAACCTGTCGCAGCTGTTCGCCGATGCGAACCCGTTGACGATCGACGGCGAAGGTCGCGTCATCCTGTCGGAAAAGCTCAAGGAACACGCGCGCATCACCAGCGATGTCGCGTTTGTCGGGCTCGGCGCGATGTTCCAGTTGTGGGACCCGGCCGGCTACGCGGAGCATAGCGCCGCCGTGCGCGAGCGCTCGCGCCGCCAGGGCACCACCTTGCCGCCTCGGGGCGGCGCGGCGCGACGGCCATCATGACCCAGGCGTCATGAAGAGGGCGCGGTCAGCGCCGCTCAGCGATTCGCGCCGCCGGCGATCGGCCGGAACGGCTGCAGCGCCGGTGGTGTCCGAGGATGCGGCCGGCCCATCGCCCGACCACGTCCCGGTTCTGCTCGACGCGGTCCTCGCGGCGCTGATGCCGGGCGACGGTGCGGTTTATGTCGACGGCACCTTTGGCGCCGGGGGCTGCAGCGCGGCGCTGCTCGCGGCCGCGGATTGTCGGGTGCTCGGCATCGATCGCGATCCCGATTCGGTGCGCCGCGGCAGGGCGCTCGCCGCCGGGCATAGGGGACGGCTCACGCTGATCGAGGGCCGCTTCGGCGATATCGAGCGCTTGGTCGGCGAAGCCGCGCCCGGCCCGATCGCCGGCGTTGCCCTCGATCTCGGCGTTTCCTCGATCCAACTCGACAGCCCCGAACGCGGTTTTTCGTTCCGCCATGACGGCCCGCTCGACATGCGCATGAGCGGCGAAGGACAGAGCGCGGCCGATCTCGTCGCGCGCCTGGCGGAGGACGAACTCGCGGGATTGATCCGCTCGTTCGGTGAGGAGCGCTTTGCCCGCCGCGTCGCCCGGGCAATCGTCGCCGCCCGGCAACGGGCGCCGATTCGCCGCACCGGGGAGCTGGCGCAAATCGTGCGCGGAGCGATCCCGACCCGCGAGCCCGGGCTTGACGCCGCCACCCGCACGTTTCAGGCGTTACGCATCGCGGTCAACGACGAGCTCGACGAGCTGGACCGTGGTCTGGCCGGGGCTGAGCGGGTGTTGATGCCGGGCGGAAGGCTCGCCGTCGTGGCGTTCCATTCGCTTGAAGACGCAAGGGTCAAGACCTTCCTGCGCCAGCGCAGCGGTGCCGCGACGGCGATCTCGCGCCATGCCCCGCCATCGCCCGACGCGCCGCCGCCGAGCTTCCGTCTGCTCAGCCGTCGCGCGGTCCGGCCCAGCGCCGACGAGATCGCGCGCAACCCGCGTGCCCGCTCGGCCCGGTTGCGGGCGGCGGAGCGCACTGCGGCGCCAGCCTGGCCGATGGTCGCCGGCGCGGCGGCAATATCGCGCTACACCGGCGGAGGCGAGGCGCGATGACCAGGTTCGGCGCCGTCTTCTGGCTGGTGCTCGTGCTGGCGGCCGTGTTCACCACCTTCAAGGTCAAATACGCGGTGCAGAACCTTGAGGATGAGCTGAACCGGGTGCGCAAGCAGACGATCGCCGAGCGGCAGGAGATTCGGGTGCTGACGGCGGAATGGACCTATCTCAACCAGCCCGAGCGGCTCGCCGAGCCTGAACCGGCGGTTTCTCGCGCTTGCCCCGATCGCCGCCAGTCAGCTGCAGCACAGCGTCACGGATATCCCGTTACGCGCTCCGGCCGCTTCGCCCGATGTCCTGGCCGAGGCGAACCCCGATCTGGCCGCGCTGCAAACTCCGACAGGCCGGGTCCCGATCACCCCGGCCGTGCTTGGCCCGGCGCCGGCGATCCGCGGGCGGACGGCCGTGGCGGACCGCCCCGAAGATGCCGCCCGGCTGCAACTGGCGAAAGCCGGACCGATCAATACGCTGGGCAACGCGCTGGGGAACAAGCCGGGCTCGCTCGACGCGCTGATCGCGCAAATTGCCGACGCCCGCTGATGCTGTCGGCCCAACGCCTTGACGAAAACCCCTGCCGGCCGCGGCACTTCCGGCCGCCGCCGCCCTGCGCCCCGGTAATTGCCGACGAGCGCGCAGCCGCCTTACTCGAAACCTTCCGGACCCGGCTGGTCGCGGCGGCGGCATTGTTCGCCCTTGTTTTCATGGTCGTGGCATTGCGCCTCGTCGATGTCGTGGTGTTTTCGGGCGCCAGTGCCGAACCGCATTTCGGCCCCACCCGCCCGGTCGCGCCGCTGTCGGCGCGCTCCGACATCATCGATCGCAACGGCGAACTCCTTGCGACGACACTCTACAGCCCCTCGCTGTACGCCGACCCGCGCCAGATCATCGATGCGCGCGAGGCGACGCGGGCCATCACCTCGGTGCTGCCGCAGCTCGATCCCGCCGAAATCCAGGCCAAGCTGACCTCGGGCAAGAGCTTTGTGTGGATCAAGCGCGAGTTGACGCCGCGCCAGGAGTACGAGATCAATCGCCTGGGCATTCCCGGGCTGCAGTTCAGGCATGAGGAGCGCCGGGTCTACCCGCTCGGCAACCTGGCCGCGCACGTCGTCGGGTTCTGCGGGATCGACAATAACGGCCTGGCCGGGATCGAGCGGGGGCTCGACAGCAGGGTGAGGCAGAGCCCCGGGCCAATCCAATTGTCCCTCGATGCCCGGGTGCAATTCATCCTTCACGAGGAGCTGCAAAAGGTCATCGACGATTTCAGCGCCAAAGGCGCCGCCGGCATCATCATGGATGTGCGCACCGGCGAGGTCATCGCGATGGTGTCGCTGCCGGATTTCGATCCCAACCATCCCGGCAAAGCCGGTCCTGACCTGTCGCCGGCCGACGCCAAGGAGCGGACCTTCAACAAGGCCACGCTCGGCGATTACGAGATGGGCTCGGTCATGAAGATCTTTAACACCGCGATGGCGCTCGATTCCGGCACCGCCGCGATGACCAGCCAATTCGACGCCAGTCACGATATCCGCGTCGGGCGGTTCACGATCGAGGACTATCACGGCAAGCACCGCTGGCTGAGCGTCCCCGAGATCTTCATGTATTCCTCCAACATCGGCTCGGCCCGCATGGCGCTTGCAGCCGGAGAGACGCGGCAACAGGAGTACCTCTCCCGGTTCGGACTGCTGACGCCGGCGCCGATCGAACTCGACGAGGTGGCGACGCCGCACTACCCCCATCCGTGGCACGAAATCAATGTGATGACCATCGCCTTCGGCCATGGCATGTCGGTCAGTCCGCTCAACGTCATCACCGCGGCGTCCGCCGTCGTCAACGGCGGCATACTGCACCCTGCGACGCTGCTTAAGCTGCCGCCCGGCACCGAGCCGCCGGGGGTGCGGGTGATCTCGCCGAGGACTTCCGAAGAAATGCGCAAGCTGTTGCGGCTCGTCGTCGAATACGGCACCGCGCGATTCGCCGAGACCCCGGGCTATGTGGTCGGCGGCAAGACCGGCACGGCGGAAAAGAACAAGCACGGCCGCTACGAGCTGAAGAAACTGGTGTCGTCCTTCGTCGGGGTGTTTCCGATGAACGACCCGCGCTACGCCGTACTGACCCTGGTCGATGAGCCGCATGGCACGACGGCGACTCACGGCTATGCTACCGCTGGCTGGACCGTGGTGCCGGCGACCAAGCGCATAATCCAGCGCATCGCACCGATCTTGGGCGTACAGCCGGTGGACGAGACCGCTCCCGCAATCGTTCAAGCGTTGGCGGTAAAGAGCTTGCAAGGCGAACGGATTGAAGCTTACTGAGCTGACGGGCCCGCCCGCATTGAGCCCGCCCACCCCCGGGGCTCCGACGCTCGCCGATCCCGAGATCGCCGGCCTCACTGCCGATTCGCGTCAAGTGAAGCCGGGTTTTGTGTTTGCCGCGCTGCGCGGCACAACGCGGGACGGCCGCGCCTTTGCCGGCGACGCGGTGGCGAAGGGCGCCGTGGCGATCCTGACCGACGATCCCGCCGCCCTCGCTCTCGACCCGGCCAGCCACGGCGTTGCGGTTATCGCCGACGCCAACCCGCAGCGCCGCCTCGCCGTGCTCGCGGCCCGCTTCTACCGGCATCAGCCGCGCATCATCGCGGCCGTCACCGGCACCAATGGCAAGACCTCGGTCGCCCATTTCACGCGCGAGATCTGGACCGCAACAGGCTACCAAGCGGCGAGCCTCGGCACGCTTGGGCTGGCGTCGCCGGCCCGGCACCGCCCGGGCGCGTTGACGACGCCCGACCCGGTCGGCTTGCACCGCGATCTGGCCGAACTGGCGGCAGGCGGCGTCGATCACCTCGCGATCGAGGCGTCGAGCCACGGTCTGGCACAATTCCGCCTCGACGGCGTCGCGGTCGCTGCGGCGGCCTTTACCAATCTGACCCGCGACCACCTCGACTACCACGGCGACATGGCGTGCTACCGCGCCGCCAAGGAGCGTCTGTTCACCACCCTGTTGATGCCGCAAGGCCCTGCCATCCTCAACGCCGACAGCCCGGAGTTCGCGCGCCTCAGGGCGCTGTGCCGGGAGCGCGGCCATCGCATCATCGCCTATGGCAGCGCGGCCGGGGCCGAACTGCGCATCCTCGACCGCCGGCCATGCCCGTTCGGACAGCGGATCGCAGCCGAACTGTTCGGCAAGCGGCATGAGATCGATCTGCCCCTCGTCGGCGGGTTCCAGGCGATGAACGTGCTGGCGGCGCTCGGCCTGGTCATCGCCACCGGGGTGGCGCTGGATCGGGCGCTGGCCGCGTTGCCGCGTCTCCCCGGCGTCCCAGGACGCCTACAGCTGGTCGGAGAGACCGCGACCGGCGCCCCGGTCTTTGTCGATTACGCCCATACCCCGGATGCGCTGGCGAGCGTGCTCGCCGCGCTGCGCCCTCATGCCGAAGGGCGGCTCGCCATCGTGTTCGGGGCCGGCGGCGATCGCGATCGCGGCAAGCGCGCGCTGATGGGCCGCGTGGCGGCCGAACTCGCCGACCGCGTCACTGTCACCGACGACAATCCGCGCAGCGAGCCGCCTGCGGAAATCCGCCGCGCGATCCTCGACACAGCACCGCAGGCCAGGGAGATAGGCGACCGGCGCGCCGCGATCGCCGCCGCGATCGGCGAATTGCACCGCGGCGACGTATTGGTGATTGCCGGGAAGGGCCACGAAACCGGCCAGATCGTCGGCGGCGACATCCTGCCCTTCGATGATGTCGTCGTGGCCGGCGAGGCGCTCAGATCGATAGGCCGCCAATGATCGTTCGCGGCGGGTTGTCGCCCTCCTCCGATGCGGCTATGCCTAGCCCTCGCGGCCGTATCGTCGAGCGGCCGCGCCCATTCGCGCCGCCCTCCGAAACATGACCGCATGCTGTACCTGCTCGCCGACCAGTTCCACGCGTTCAATGTGCTGCGCTACATTACCTTTCGTTCCGGAGGGGCGGTCGTCACGGCGCTGTTGATCAGCTTCACGGCAGGCCCGCGCATCATCGCCTGGCTCAAATCGAAGCAAGGCGACGGGCAACCGATTCGCGCCGACGGTCCGCCTGGACACCTAATCCGCAAGAAGGGCACGCCGACGATGGGGGGGCTCTGATCCTCCTCGCGCTGGCTGTTTCAACCTTGCTGTGGGCCGATCTGGCCAACCCCTATGTCTGGATCGTGCTTGCGGTGACCGTCAGCTTCGGCCTGATCGGCTTCCTCGATGATTACCGTAAGCTGACGCGGCGCTCCCATCACGGTGTGCCCGGCCGGGTCAAGCTGCTCGCCGAAATCATTCTCGCCGCCGGCGCCTGCGTGGCGGTCGCTGTCGTCATGCCGGCGCCGCTGGCGAACACAATCGCCGTACCGTTTTTCAAGAACGTGCTGTTGATCCTCGGATGGTTCTTTCTGCCGTTCGGGGTACTGGTCATCACCGGCGCCTCGAACTCGGTCAACCTGACCGACGGGCTCGACGGACTGGCGATCGGGCCGGCGATGATCGCGGCCGCATCCTTCGCGGTGATCGCCTACCTCGTCGGCAACTCGGTGTACGCCAACTATCTGCAGCTGCACCACGTCCCGCGCGCCGACGAGCTGATGGTGTTTTGCGGCGCAATGGTGGGGGCAAGCCTTGGCTTTCTCTGGTTCAACGCGCCGCCCGCCAGCGTCTTCATGGGCGACACCGGGTCGCTGTCGATCGGCGCCGCGCTCGGCACGATCAGCGTGATCACCAAGCACGAGCTGGTGCTGGCGATCATCGGTGGCCTGTTCGTGCTCGAGGCGGTTTCGGTCATCGTCCAGGTCGCGAGCTTCAAGCTGACCGGACGGCGCGTCTTTCGCATGGCGCCGCTGCACCATCACTTCGAGCAGATGGGCTGGGAAGAGTCGAAAATCGTGATCCGCTTTTGGATCATCGCCTTGATCCTGGCGATCGCCGGGCTCGCAACGCTGAAGTTGCGGTAGAGCCCGATGATCGTGGTCGACAGCTTTGCCGGTCGCCGGGTCGCCGTGCTGGGTCTTGCGCGCTCGGGCCGCGCCGCCGCCCAGGCCCTCCTCGCCGGCGGCGCCGAGGTTCTCGCCTGGGATGACAATCCCGCGGTGCGCGAAGCGGTCGCCGCCGAGATCCCGCGCTGCGATCTCGCCGCGGCCGATTGGCGCGATATCGCGGCCCTCGTGCTGTCGCCGGGCATCCCGCACTGCCACCCCGCGCCGCATCCCGCCGTGCTCCGCGCCCGCGCGGCCGGCACCGAGATCATCGGCGATATCGAGCTGCTCGGCCGGGCGCGGCCCGATGCCCGCTATGTCGGCATTACCGGCACCAACGGCAAATCGACGACGACCGCACTGATCGGCCACATCCTCGCCGCCGCCGGGCGACGGGTCGAGATCGGCGGCAATCTCGGGACGCCGGCCCTGTCGCTGGCACCGCTCGAACGCGGAGGCACCTATGTCCTTGAAGCCGAGCTCGTTTCAGCTGGAGCTGATCGGCAGCCTCGCCTTCAACGTCGCGGTGCTGCTCAACATTACCCCCGACCATCTCGATCGGCATGGCGGGATGGCGGGCTATATCGCGGCGAAACGGCGCATTTTTGCGCGACAAAGCGCGACCGCTACCGCGATTGTCGGCATCGACGACCCGATCTGCCGCGCTATCGCCGACGAGCTGCGGCGTGCCAGCCCTGCCGCGATCATCCCGATTTCGGTGACGCAACCGGCGCCCGGCGGGGTTTATGCCGATTCGGGCTGGCTTGTCGATGCAACCGGGCCGCAACCGCTGCGGGTGCTCGAGTTGGCCGAGGCCGCGCGTCTGCCCGGCTCGCACAATTGGCAGAATGCCGCTGCGGCCTATGCCGCGGCGCGCTCGATCGGGGTTGCCGCCGAGACTGCGGCAGGTGCGATTCGCTCATTCCCTGGTCTCGCACATCGACAAGAACTGGTAGCTACGATCGACGGGGTACGCTATATCAACGATTCGAAAGCAACGAACGCGGATGCGGCTGAGAAGGCGCTCGCATGCTATCAGGCGATTTATTGGATCGCCGGCGGGCTGCCGAAGGCAGGCGGGATCGCGCCGCTTGCGGGCTATTTCGGGCGGCTGCGGCACGCCTTCCTGATCGGCACGGCGACGGAGGAGTTCGCGGCGACGCTTGGTGGCTCGGTTCCCTTCACGCGTTGCGGCGATCTCGCCACCGCGGTGGCGGCGGCGGCCGAAGAGGCGCGCTGCGACGGCGTTTCGGGGGCGGTCGTGCTGTTGTCGCCAGCCTGCGCCTCCTATGACCAGTTCGCCCATTTCGAGGCGCGCGGCGATGCCTTTCGCGAAATGGTTGGCAAACTGCGCCGCGAGGAATGTCCGCGATGATGTTCACGCGCATCGATCAGAGGCCGATCGCCCGGTGGTGGTGGACCGTCGACCGCTGGAGCCTCGGCGCGCTGGGTCTGTTGATCGCCTTTGGCGCGGTGATGAGCATGGCGGCGAGCCCGGCGGTGGCCGAGCGGCTCGGCTATGCGCCGCTGCATTTCGTCAACCGCCAGCTGGCTGCCGTGCCGGTCGCCTTGGCGATCATCTTCGGAGTGTCGCTGCTGCCGCCGCGCACGGTCCGCCGGGTCGCCTTCGTGGGTTTTGCGATCGCGGTCGCGCTGTTCGCCCTGACCTTCGTGATCGGCGTCGAGATCAAGGGGGCGCGACGCTGGATCGATCTGCCCGGCTTTTCGCTGCAACCCTCCGAGTTTGTCAAGCCGACCTTTGCCGTGGTGGCCGCCTGGCTGTTCGCCGAGCAGAAGGAGCGCCCGCAATTCCCGGGCAATGCGATCTCGATCGGGCTGTTCATCGTGCTTGTCGCCATGCTGATCAAGCAGCCGGATTTCGGTATGGCGGTCGTCGTCGCCACCGTCTGGTTCGCGCAATTCTTCATGGCCGGGCTGCGGCTCTATTGGGCGGCGGCCGGCACGATCGCCGGCGCCGCCGGGATGGTTGGGGCCTATCTGTGGCTGCCGCACGTAACCACCCGGATCAACGGGTTTCTCGATCCGACGGCGGGCGACAGCTATCAGGTCAACCGCTCGATCGAGGCCTTCGCCAATGGCGGGCTATGGGGCCGCGGACCCGGCGAAGGCACGGTCAAGTATTTCTTGCCGGACGCACACGCGGATTTCGTGTTTGCGGTCGCCGGGGAAGAGTTCGGGCTGATTGTCTGCATTCTGATTGTCGGCGTCTTCGCCTTCATCGTGCTGCGCGGCTTCTCGCGCCTGTTGCAGGAGGGCAACCTGTTTGTGCTGCTGTCGGCGACAGGGCTGCTGGTCCAGTTCGGCTTGCAGGCGATCATCAACATGGCCTCGACCTTGCGCCTGATCCCAACCAAGGGCATGACGCTGCCGTTTGTGTCCTATGGCGGGTCGTCGATGCTGGCCTTGGCGCTCGGCATGGGCATGATGCTGGCCCTGACCCGGCGCCGCCTCAGCGGGAGCGAGCTGTGAGCACCGCCGCCGGCCCGACCCAAAGACTGAAATTCGTCCTCGCCGCCGGCGGTACCGGCGGGCATCTGTTCCCGGCGCAGGCGCTCGCCCTGCAGCTCGTGGAGCGGGGCGCCGTGGTTCACCTTGCCACCGACCGGCGCGCCGACGCGTTTGCCGCGGAGGTGCCCGGTGTCGAAATCTGCCGGGTGTCGGCCGGACGGCTTGGCGGCGGGCCGATCCAGAGCGCCTATGGTCTCGCCGCGATGGCGGTCGGCCTCGTCCGGGCGCGGCGTTTGTTGCGCCGGCTCGACCCCGAAGCGGTCGTCGGCTTCGGCGGCTACCCGTCGGTGCCGACGATGCTGGCAGCGACCCAGCTCGGCTTCGCGACGGTGATCCACGAGCAGAACGCGGTGCTCGGCCGCGCCAATCGCCTGTTGGCCCGGCGGGTCGGACGGATCGCCACCGGTTTTGCGGAAACCGCCGGCCTGCGGCCGGCCGATCGCGCCCGCGCGGTCTACACCGGCAACCCGGTCCGCCCGGCGGTCCGCGGCGTCGCGCAGATCGCCTATCGGCCAGCCCGGCCGGGGGCGCCGATCGAGCTCCTGATCCTTGGCGGCAGTCAGGGCGCGCGGATCTTCGCCGATATCGTGCCGCCGGCCCTGGCGGCGTTGCCGCCGGCCTTGCGGATGGCGCTGCGCGTCAGCCAGCAGGCGCGGCCGGAGGATTGCGCCCGGGTCTCGGCGCAGACTTGCAGGGCGCGGGCATCGCCGCCGAGGTCAGCAGCTTTTTCACCGATGTTCCGGCCCGGTTGGCGCGCGCCCAGCTGGTGATCTGCCGCGCCGGGGCATCGACGATGTCGGAGCTGGCTGCGATAGGGCGACCGGCACTGTTGGTGCCTTACCCGCACGCGACCGACGATCACCAGGCCGCCAACGCCCGCGCCTTCGCCAACGCCGGTGCCGGCTGGCTGATGCCGCAATCGGCACTGAGCGCGCCGATGCTGACCAACCGCCTGGCCGAGCGGCTCGCCGACGGCGCCGGATTGGCCCATGCCGCCGCACAGGCGCGCCGCTTTGGCTGCGATGACGCGGCCGAGCGGCTGACCGCAATCGTCCTTGCCCTGGTACCGGGCATGGCGGGCAGGCTGGCGAGCAAGCCGGCTGGAGAGCACGCGGCATGAGGCCGCTACCCGAATCGATCGGCCCCATTCATTTCGTCGGGATCGGCGGCATCGGCATGAGCGGCATTGCCGAGGTATTGCACAATCTCGGCTACCGGGTGCAAGGCAGCGATCTTGCCGATGGCGCCAACACGCGGCGGCTGGCCGGCCTCGGCATTGCGGTGACGATCGGCCACCGGGCGGAAAATCTCGGCAGCGCCGAGGTTGTCGTCATCTCTTCCGCGGTCAGGCCCGACAACCCCGAAGTCGTCGCGGCGCGCGGGCGGCGCCTGCCGGTGGTTCGCCGCGCCGAAATGCTGGCCGAGCTGATGCGCCTCAAATGGTCGATCGCGATCGCCGGCACTCATGGCAAGACGACGACGACCTCGATGATCGGCGCGCTCTTGGAAACCGCCGGGCTCGACCCGACCGTGATCAATGGCGGCATCATCAACGCCTACGGCACCAATACCAGGCTCGGCGCCGGCGACTGGATGGCGGTTGAAGCCGATGAGAGCGACGGCACCTTCACGCGGCTGCCGGCGACCATCGCGGTCGTTACCAACATCGATCCCGAACACCTCGATTTTTACGGTGATTTTGCGGCGTTGCAGCAGGCCTTCGAGGCCTTTGTCGGCAACATTCCGTTCTACGGGTTTGCCGTGCTGTGCATCGACCATCCGGTCGTCCAGGGCATGATCGCCCGCCTGTCGGAGCGGCGCATTCTTACCTACGGCCTCAGTCCGCAGGCCGATATTCGCGCCACCAACATCCGGCTCGACCGCGAGGGAAGCCATTACGACGCGGTGATCGCCGATCGGATCACCGGGCAGGAACGGATGCTCGACCGATTTGTTCCTGCCGATGTTCGGCGAACACAACGTGCAGAACTCGCTGACCGTGCTTGCCGTGGCCGAGGAAATGGGTCTCGGCGACGAGGTCCTGCGCGCTACCTTGCGCAATTTCAAGGGGGTGCGCCGGCAATTCACCAAGACCGGCGAATGGAACGGCGTCGCGATCATCGATGATTACGGCCACCACCCGGTCGAGATCGCGGCGGTGCTGAACGCGGCGCGGGCGATCGCCCTGTTTCACGAAAGCGGCGGCCGGGTGATCGCCGTCGTCCAGCCGCATCGCTACACCCGGCTCGAAAATTTGTTCGATGGCTTCTGCACCTGTTTCAACGATGCCGATCTGGTGCTCGTTGCCGATGTGTACGCGGCCGGCGAGGCGCCGATCGCCGGCGTGTCGCGCGAGGCACTCGTGGCCGGCCTCAGCGCGCACGGTCATCGCAATGCCCGGGCGCTGCCGCAGCCCGAGGACCTCGCGCCGATGCTGCACGAATTGGCCCGGCCCGGCGACATCGTCGTATGCCTCGGCGCCGGCTCGATCACCAGCTGGGCGAACAGCTTGCCGGACGACCTCGCCGAGCTCGACGCGCGGAGCCGGGTGGCGTGATGGCGCGAAGGTCAATCGACCTCGAAAACATCCCCCGTGGCCGGGCTTGGCCCACGGCTGTCCGGTTCATCAAATTCGGTTGCAAGATTGTGTTTAAAGTCAACCACAGACACCCCGTGGCCGGGCCAAGCCCGGCCACGGGGTGCCTGTAGGGGTGCGCGACTTGAGCAGTAACCGCTCCACCGGCAGCGAGTTGCTCAAACGGCTGCCGCCGGTGCGCGGCCGACTGGTCGCGAACGCGCCGGTCGGACCGTTGACCTGGTTTCGCGTCGGCGGACCGGCCGAAGTGCTGTTCCGCCCGGCCGATGTCGAGGACCTTGCAGGGTTTCTGAGCGAACTGGCGCCGGAGATTCCGCTGACTGTGATTGGCGTCGGCCCGAACCTGCTAGTGCGCGACGGCGGCATCCTGGGCGTGACCATCCGGCTCGGCCGCGGCTTTGTTTATATCGAGACCGGGGCCGCAGCGGTCGCGGCCGGCGGGCTCGACGCGCTCGCGGGGGCAGGATGAAAAAGCCGGCGGGACGCGCCGCTTCGCCGGCGCCGCGACTGCGGCGGCGCCGGATCGCGCCTGCTCGGCGGCGCGCTGTCATGTGGGCGATCCTGGTTCTGCTCGCCGTCGGCGGTTACGGTGCGGTCATGCTGAGCCGGCTTCCGGTGGGCCAGGCGATGCTGAGTGCGGCCACCGATCGGGCGCTGAACGCGAGTGCGGCGCTCGGCCTCGTCGTCACCAATATCGAAGTCGAGGGCCGCCAAACCACCGATGCCGCGACAATCATGGCCGCACTGGCGGCCAAACGCGGCACGCCGATCCTCGCCGTCAGCCCGAGCCGGGCGAAAGAGCAGCTTGAGAGGCTGCCTTGGGTGCGCTCCGCCGAGATCGAGCGGCGTCTGCCCGGCACTCTGCTGGTCCGGCTGGTCGAGCGTCACCCGCTCGCGGTCTGGCAGCACGACGGCAAGCAGCAGTTGATCGATCGCAATGGGACGGTGATCCCGGTCGCCGATCTCGGCCGTTTTGCCCGGCTGCCGAGCGTGGTCGGCGAGGATGCCGCGCCCCATGCCGCCGCGCTCATCGACATGCTCGCGCGCGAGCCCGGGCTTGCCGCGCGGGTCAGCGCCGCGGTTCGGGTCGACGGCCGCCGCTGGAACCTGCGGATCGACAACGCGATCGACGTGCTGCTGCCCGAGAAAAATCCCGCCGCGGCGTGGGCCCGCCTGGCGGCGCTCGAAAGGTCAAAGAGCCTGTTGGAGCGCGATATCCGGACTGTCGATATGCGGCTGCCTGATCGGGTGGTGGTGCGGGTCAACGGTGCGCCGCTCAACGCGGCGGCGCCGGCCAAGAAGGCTCGCCCGTCGGGGAAAAGCACATGAGCAAGGGCACCGCGTCGGGGATCAGCGCCAACGGCAACGGTGCGCATCCGCGCCCCAGTCAGCGCCACGGGCCGGTGCGCCCGCGCGGCAGCCTGATCGCGGCAATCGATATCGGAACCACTAAGGTGTGCTGTTTCATCGCGAGGGTCGAAGCCCGGCCGCGCATCCTCGGCATCGGCCATCAGATCGCACGGGGCATCCGCAGCGGCACGATCATCGATCTCGACGCGGCCGGCCAATCGATCCGCAGCGCGGTGCACGCCGCCGAGGAAATGGCCGGCGAAACGATCGACCGCGCGGTGGTCAATCTGTCGGGCGGCTATGCCGCCTCGCGCATCGTCAAGGCGGAAATCGGGGTGGGGCGGCGCGAGATCACCGATGGCGACATGCGCCAGGTCCTGGAGCGCGGCTATCTGATGCGGGATTCGCCCGACGGACAGGTTATTCATTCGATCCCCGTCGGGTTTTCAATCGACGACAGCCGCGGCATTCTCGACCCGCGCGGCATGGTGGGCGAGCGGCTCGCCGTCAACATGCATGTCGTTACCGCCGGCGCGGCGAGCGTGCGCAACCACACCGCCGCGATCGGCCGCTCGCATCTCGAAGTCGATGCGCTGGTTGTCAACCCCTACGCCGCGGGCCTTGCCTGCCTCGTCGATGACGAGATGGATCTCGGCGTCACGGTTATCGACATGGGCGGCGGCACGACGACGATCGGGGTGTTCTTCGGCGGCAATCTGATCTTCGCCGATGCGGTGCCGGTCGGCGGCACCCACGTGACCAACGACATCGCCCGCGGGCTCGCGACCCCGCTGGCGCATGCCGAGCGGATGAAGGCACTGTTCGGCAGCGCGATCTCCTCGACCCTCGACGAGCGTGAAACGATTGCCGTCCCGCAGATCGGCGAAGATGAAGACGGCCATGTCAACCACGTGCCGAAATCGCTGCTCGTCAGCATCATTGCCCCGCGCATCGAGGAGACCTTCGAACTCGTGCGCAACCGGCTGGAAGCGAGCGGCGTTGACAAGATCGCCGGAAGGCGGGCCGTGCTGACCGGCGGCGCCTGCCAGCTGCATGGAGTGCGCGAGCTTGCCGGCCTCATACTCGACAAGCAGGTGAGGATCGGGCGGCCGACGCGGATCAACGGCTTGGCCGAAGCCACGCATGGTCCGGCGTTTTCGACCGCGGCCGGGCTGCTGGTGTTCGCCCTATCGGAACGCGCCGAAGCGCCGCGCCCGGCGCGCCGTGCCCCGAGTGGGATTTTCGGGCGGGTCGGGCATTGGTTGCGCGAGAATTTATGAGTTCGCTTGGATGTGCTCTTTAGCTGCGGGTGTTACTCGTTTCCGCCAAAACGGGTACTATCGGTGTGCGCCATCGGGGGAGCGCAACCGGAAATCGCCGCTCTCGCGCCGATCCGCGGCGATCGGAACGACGGGGGGCCGGCCTGGGGGCCGGCGAGGATCACAGCCGCGCAGGCGTGGAGGACGATAGCATGATTAATCTCAGCATCCCGAAGGACGAGCAGGAGCTTAAGCCCCGCATCACCGTCGTCGGGGTTGGCGGCGCCGGAGGGAACGCCGTCAACAACATGATTCGCTCGAACCTGGTCGGCTGCGAATTCATCATCTGCAACACCGACGCTCAGGCGCTGCAGCTGTCCGCGGCGCCGCGCAAGATCCAGCTCGGGATCGGCGTGACCCGCGGGCTCGGCGCCGGCGCGCGCCCGGATGTCGGACGGGCGGCCGCCGAAGAGGCGGTCGACGACATTCTCGAATCGATGCAGGGATCAAACATGGTGTTCATCACCGCCGGCATGGGCGGCGGCACCGGTACCGGCGCGGCACCGGTGATCGCCCGCATCGCCCGCGAATCGGGCATCCTGACGGTCGGCGTCGTCACCAAGCCCTTCCATTTCGAGGGCGTCCATCGGATGCGCATCGCCGAGTCCGGGATCGAGGAGCTGCAAAAATACGTCGACACGCTGATCATCATTCCAAACCAGAACCTGTTCCGCATCGCCAACGAGCGCACCACCTTCGCCGACGCGTTCAAGATGGCCGACGATGTGCTCCACTCGGGCGTGCGCGGCGTCACCGACCTGATGGTGATGCCTGGCCTCATCAATCTCGACTTCGCCGACATCCGCACCGTGATGAGCGAGATGGGCAAGGCGATGATGGGTACCGGCGAAGCGGAGGGCGAGCGCCGTGCGATCGATGCTGCCGAGGCCGCGATCAACAATCCGCTCTTGGAAGACGTGTCGATGAAGGGCGCCCGCGGCGTCTTGATCAACATCACCGGCGGCACCGATATGACGCTGTTCGAGGTCGACGAGGCCGCCAACCGGATTCGCGAGGAGGTCGATCCCGACGCCAACATCATTTTCGGCTCGACGTTTGACGAGAAGCTCGCCGGCAAGATGCGCATCTCGGTCGTCGCCACCGGTATCGAGGCCGAGGTCGAGCAGGAACAAGGACGCGCGGCGCTGGGCGGGCGCGATGCCGCCAGCGAGACGGGCTTGCGCGAATCGGGTTCGGGCTACACCCAGCCGATTCTGACCCAGAACGCGGCAAGCCCGCCGGCCGCCCGCGGCGAGGTCCGGGCCGAGCCGGCGCGCGCGGAAGGCGCGGCTGAACCGGTTCCTGCCGCAGCCGAGGCGGCGGAAAGCGCGGCGGTGCGGAGTGGCGCTTTTATCGCGCCACGGCCGGTCGATGCAGGATCCGCTCGCCCGGCGCCGGTGGCCCAATCAGTGGCCCAACCGGCCGTCGCAACCGCGCCGCGCGATGCCCAGCTCCGACCCAAGGGCCGGGTGCCGAGCCTCATAGAGCGGGTCACCGGTGTCGGTCGCGCCCGACCGGCCGCGGCGCCGCCACCCGATCGCGCGCCGCGTCCGGCGGCGGCGCCGGCGCGCCCGGCCCAGCCCCGGCTCGCGCCGCTTGATCCCGACGAGCGGCCGGGAACGAGCAAGGAAGACGATTTGCTCGACATCCCGGCTTTTCTGCGTCGCCAGGCGAACTGAGCCTTCTCGGTGTGGCGCCGGCTGGCCGGCCCGCCGGCGTCGATCCCCCCGATCGCATCGCACCCGAGCAGCGGACATCGCAGGCGGGGCCGCCGGATGGGCGGTCAGGCCGCGATGCAACAATCGGCAACAATGTTTGATTTGTGGCGATCTGGTGACCGCGATACTTTGCGCACCGGAGTTGTTTCATTTTGAACGTGATCGCACGTGTCGGTGAATATGGGGATTGCGCCGCAGCGCACGCTAAGGACCGCCATCGGTTGCCGGGGTATTGGCCTGCATTGCGGCCAGCCGGTCGTGATGACGCTGCGGCCGGCGGCACCGGACACCGGAATTGTGTTTCGCCGGCTTGATGTCGGCGGCGACATCCGCGCGAGTTGGAAGAGCACGACCGAAATGGCGCTGTCGACGGTGCTGTCCAATGGCGAGGGGATGCAAATCGGCACGATCGAGCATCTGATGGCAGCGCTCGCCGGCAGCCAGGTCGACAATGCGCTCGTTGAACTCGATGGGCCCGAGGTGCCGATCATGGATGGCAGCGCAGCGCCATTCCTGCTGCTGATCGAGCGCGTCGGGGTGGTTCGCCCAGGACGCGGTGCGACGCGCATTCAAGATCCTCAAGCCGGTTCGGGTCGCCGAGAACGGCTCCTCGGCAGCGCTGTTGCCCGAACACGGCTTCTCGATGAGCTTCGAGATCGATTTCGATAATCCGCTGATCCGGCGGCAGGACATCGCGCTGACGCTCAGATCCCGGGACGTTCAAGGCCGAACTCGCCCCGGCCCGCACGTTCGGTCTGCTGGACGATTGGCCGCGGCTCAAGGCGGCCGGGCTTGCCCGCGGCGGCTCGCTCGACAACGCTGTCGTGGTCAGCGGCAACCGCGTCCTGAACGATGGCGGGCTGCGCTTTGCCGACGAGTTTGTCCGCCACAAGCTGGTCGATGCCCTGGGCGACCTTTATCTCGCCGGCGGCCCGATCATCGGGCATTTCCGCGGCCTGCGGTCGGGTCATGCCCTGAACCGGCGGCTGCTTGCCGCACTGTTTGCCGACCGCGACGCCTGGTGCGGCACGACGATGGTCGACACCGCGGAACCCGGCACCATCGCGCGGGCGGACGCCGATCCGGTCGTACGCCTCTGATCCCAACCGGATGTGCCGAGTGCTGTCGGTTTGGCGCCGCGAGCGCGATCCGTGCTATGATCGTGCGGGTATTGGGGTCGGGGTTGAGAGACCGATGCGTCTGTTGCTTTCGCCGTCGCGGCTTGCCGCCGCTGGGTTGCTGATCATGCTCGCGGCGTGCAGCGGCGACTCAAAAAACCAAGTTTACATCGAAAAACCGGTCGACGATCTGTACAACAAGGCCATGGACGCCCTGGTCGATGAAAATTACTCCGATGCGGCCCACGCCTTCGACCAGGTGGAGAGCCAGCATCCTTATTCGGTATGGGCGACGAAAAGCCAATTGATGGAAATTTATGCCCTATACGAAAATGATAAATACAATGACTCCATTATCGCTGCCGACCGTTTTATTCAGCTGCACCCGGGGAGTCGCGATGTCGCCTACGCCTATTATATAAAGGCGATATGCTATTACATGCAGATTGTCGATGTCGGCCGCGATCAGAAGCTGACCGAGCTCGCCCTCAAAGCGCTCGACGAGGTCGTCCGCCGGTTTCCCGGCAGCAAATACGCGCGCGACGCCCAGCTGAAGCTCGACTTCACCCGCGACCACCTGGCGGGCAAGGAGATGGAGATCGGCCGGTATTACCTGAATCGCGGGGAATATCTGGCAGCGATGAACCGCTTCAAGCGCGTCATCGACAATTACCAGACGACGACGCATGTGCCCGAAGCGCTCGAGCGGCTCGTCGAATGCGATCTCGCGCTCGGCCTGAACAAGGAAGCCAAGGACAACGCGGCGGTGCTCGGCTACAATTATCCGGGCAGCCGCTGGTACGGCGATGCCTACGCGCTGGTCAAAGGCGGCGCCGTCCCGGGAGCCGTAACCGGAGGCTGGTTCAGCCGCCTGTTCTGAACCGCCACATTAAAAAAACTTAATTTCAGCTTGGCCATTCGCTGATCTATGCCTGCTCGCCCGGGCAACCGCGCGAGGCGGTGCATCTGCGCCGACGCGCACCGGGGCGGGTGTCAACGACGAACCGGGAGGACCCTGAGCATGGTGCGGCGGCTCTTTGCTGTCTCGTTCCTCGCGATGCTGTCGGCCGCAGCGGCAAATGCCGCCGATCAGCACGGCATCACCGGCCTGTTCGTCACGACCAAGTACCCGGCGCTGACCGTTCGCGCCGGCGAGACCACGACCGTCGATTTGTCGGTGCGCAACTTCAAATTGCCGCCGCAGCTGCTGCAATCTCGGCGTACCGGAGGCGGCGAGCGGCTGGAAGGCCACGATCCTTGGCGGCGGGCAGCCGGTCGGCGCCGTCGAGGTCGCGCCGGACGCCGAGGAGCGGCTGCAATTGCGGCTCGAACCGCCGGCCGGGATCGGCCATGGCGATTATCATTTCGCCGTCGAGGCCAAGAACGCCCAGTATGACGAAAAGCTGCCGGTCACCATCACGATCGGCGAGGAGGTTCCGGCCAAGCTCAAGCTCACCACCAATTTTCCAGCGCTGCGCGGCACCGCGACCACCTCGTTCAAATACAAGGTGGCGGTGACCAACGACAGCGGCCGCGACGCGACGATCAATTTCAGCGCCGACGCACCGAAAAACTTCCAGGTCGGCTTTACCGAGGCCTATGGCACCCAGCAGATCAACTCGATCCCGATCGAGGCCGGAAAGTCGAAGGATGTCGATGCGGCGCTGACGATTCCGCGCGAGACCCCGGCCGGCGATTACAGGCTCGTGCTGCACGCCAAAACCGCGGCGGCGAGCGCCGATCTCCCGGTCAGTCTGACCATCGTCGGGCAGCCGCGCCTGGCGGTCTCGGGCGAGGGCGGGCGTCTTTCCGGCGAGGCTTACGCCGGCCAGGGCAGCCAGCTCATCGTGGTCTTGCGCAATAACGGCAGCGAGGCGGCGCGCGACATCGAATTGAGCGCGACAACCCCCGACGGCTGGAAATCGAGCTTCGATCCGAAGCGGGTGGCGCAGCTTGCCGCCGGCGCAACCAAGAACGTCAAGGTGACCCTCAGCCCGTCCGAACGCGCGATCGCCGGCGATTACCAGGCGACGATCCGCGCCAGCGCGGCGGGCGGGCTGTCCGAATCGGCGGATTTCCGCATCACCGTGTTGACCTCGACCTTGTGGGGCGCAATCGGCATCGCGATCATCGCGATCGCGCTCCTCGTCGTCGTCTTTGCCGTCGCCCGCTTCGGCCGCCGCTAGGAGCCGCCGATGGCTGGCGAGGTGGTGATCCGCGCGCAAGCGCTGACCAAGCGCTACGGCGCCAACCTTGCCGTCGACCACATCGATATCGAGGTCGGCGGCGGCGAGATCGTCGGCATCCTGGGGCCCAACGGGTCGGGCAAGACGACGACGATCCTGATGCTGCTGGGGCTGACCGAGCCGACCAGCGGTCGTGCCGAAGTCGCCGGCTACGACCCGCTGCGCCAGCCGCTCGAAGTCAAGCGCCGGGTCGGCTACCTGCCCGATCAGATCGGATTTTACGACGGGCTCTCGGCCCACGACAATCTCGCCTATACCGGGCGCCTCGCCGGGCTCTCGCGCCGCGACATCGACGAGCGCTTCACCGCGGCGCTCGGCCGGGTCGGGCTGGGCGATGTCGGACGGGCGCGGCTCGCGACGTTTTCGCAGGGCATGCGCCAGCGCCTGGGCCTCGCCGAGATCCTGATGAAACGCCCGAGCGTGGCGATCCTCGACGAGCCGACGACCGCGCTCGACCCGCATTCGACGCAGGAGTTCCTCGGCATGATCCGCGGCCTTAAGGCCGATGGGACCGCGGTGCTACTGTCCTCGCACCATCTCGACCAGGTGCAGAGCGTGTGCGACCGGGTCGCCCTGTTCAATCGCGGCCGTATCGTGCTCGCCGGCACGGTCACCGAGCTGGCCGGACGGGTGCTCGGCGGCGGCCACGTCATCGATGTCGAGGCGCGGGGACCCGGCATTGGCGCCAGCATTGCCGACCGCCTCGCCGCGGTGCCCGGGGTCGTGCGCGTGCAGCCGCTCGGCCCCGGGCACGACAACCAGCGCTACCGGGTCGATTGCCAGAGCGATCTGCGCGCCGAGATCGCCCGGCAC
Source organism: uncultured Alphaproteobacteria bacterium (assembly GCA_963789255.1). GTDB lineage: Bacteria > Pseudomonadota > Alphaproteobacteria > ATCC43930 > CGMCC-115725 > DATARH01. The sequence goes on from CAWBJW010000002.1 coordinate 2,544,735, forward strand.
CTCGCCCCCGAGGTCGAGCTGCTCGGCATCAACTTTGCCGCGCCGAGCCTCAACGAGGTCTACAACCGCTATTTCGACGAGGCGCGCCATGCCGCCCAGTAGCCGGCGGAGGGGATCGCCATGGACCGGGCTCGGCGCCGTCATCGCCAAGGAGACGGCCGACCATCTGTCGAGCGCGCGCATGTGCATCCTCGAAGCCCTGGTATTCCTCACCGCGATCGCCGCCGCCTACGCCGCGATTCGCCAGATCCGCGCGACGATCGGCGAAAGCCCGTTTCTCTTCTTGCGCCTGTTGACGATGTCGCAGGAGCCGCTGCCGTCGTTTATCGCGCTCCTCGGTTTCCTCATCCCGCTGGTCGCGATCGCGCTCGCTTTCGATGCGGTCAACGGCGAGTTCAACCGGCGCACGATGAGCCGCATCCTGGCCCAGCCGATCTATCGCGACGCGCTGCTGCTCGGCAAGTTCCTGGCCGCGCTGCTGGCGCTGACGATCGGCCTCGTCTCGCTCTGGCTGCTCATCCTCGGCCTTGGCCTCTTGCTGTTCGGGTTGCCGCCGAGCACCGAGGAGACGGTGCGGATGCTCGGCTTTCTGGTCGCCACGATCGCCTATGGCGGGGTGTGGATGGCGCTGGCATTGCTGTTCTCGGTGGTGTTCCGCGCCCCCGCGACGGCGGCGCTCGCCGCGCTCGGCATGTGGCTGCTGTTCGCGTTGTTCTGGTCGGTGATCACCCCGCTGGTCGCCAATCTGATCGCCGGGCCGCCCGAGGGGATTTTCGGGCCGCGCCTGGCGTTTCTGCATACCCAGCAGATCATCGACCGGCTCTCGCCCAACACGCTCTACGCCGAGAGCGCGCTCGCGCTCTTGCACCCGGCGACGCGCGCCCTGGGGCCGGTGTTGATCAGCCAATTGCAGGGCGCGCTGCTTGGCGCCCCGTTGCCGGCGTCGCAGAGCTTCATCCTGATCTGGCCGCAACTGACCGGCCTCGTCGCGGCGACGATTGTCATCTTCGTGATCGCCTATGTCGTCTTCCAGCGCCAGGAGATCCGGGCGTAGCGGCTGCTGACGCGGCAGGAAGCGCGGCGCTGGCCGCCCGAGCACAACCGGCATCGAATTTGCGTGTGCAAGTCGGGGCAGGCTCCCGGTATCGTTGACCCCGATCCCTGGCGGACTCCCGCGCCGAGCCAAAAGGGGATACTTATCAGTGGCCGGCGCGGCGGAAATGTGATCGCAAGACGGGGGGCGGCGATGATCGACGAGCAGCAATTGCGTCAGCAGATCGAGGAAGTCCGGAGCGGAGAGCGCTCGCGGCGAACGTTCCTGCGCGACATGATGGCGTTCGGCTTCAGCGCCCCCTTTGTCGCCCAGATGCTCGCCCATAGCGGCGTCGCGATGGCGGCGACCGCTTTCAAATATGCGCCGGAGAAGGCCGGCGGCGGCGGCACGCTGAAGCTGCTTGTGGTGGCAGGGCCCGACGCTGCTCAACCCGCATTTCGCGGTCGGCACCAAGGACCAGGACGGCTCGCGCATCTTCTACGAGCCGCTGGCGGGGTGGGACCCGGACGGCAACCTGGTGCCGATCCTCGCCGCCGAAATCCCCAGCGTCGAGGGCGGCACGGTCGACAAGGACGGCAAGTGGGTCATCTGGAAGCTGAAGCAGGGCGTCAAGTGGCACGACGGCCAGCCGTTCACCGCCGACGACTGCGTGTTCAACTGGGAATACGCCGCCGACCCGGCCACCGCGGCGACGACGATCGGCACCTACAAGGACATCAAGGTCGCCAAGGTCGACGACTACACGATCAAGGTCGAATTCCCGAAGCCGACGCCGTTCTGGGCCGATGCCTTCGTCGGCGCCCGCGGCATGATCATCCCGAAGCACCTGTTCGAGAACTACAAGGGCGCCAAATCGCGCGAGGCGCCGGCCAACCTCGCGCCGGTCGGCACCGGCCCCTACATGTTCGTCGACTTCAAGCCCGGCGATCTGGTCCGCGGCAAGATCAACCCGAACTACCACATGCCGAACCGGCCCTATTTCGACACGATCGAGATGAAGGGCGGCGGCGATGCGGTCTCGGCCGCGCGCGCGGTGCTGCAGACCGGCGAATACGATTTCGCCTGGAACATGCAGGTCGAGGACGAAATCCTGAAGCGCCTGGAGGAAGGCGGCAAGGGCCGGGTCGACATCTTCGCCAGCGGCAACATCGAGCACATCCAGCTCAACAACACCGATCCGAACAAGGAGGTCGACGGCGAGCGGTCGAGCATCAAGACCAAGCATCCGTTCCTGACCGACCCGGCAGTGCGCCAGGCGCTCAACCTGCTGGTCGATCGCGCCTCGGTCGCAGAAATTCATCTACGGCCGCACCGGCACGGCAACCGCCAACTTCATCAACAATCCGCAGCAGTTCGTCTCCAAGAACACGTCGTACGAATTCAACATCGACAAGGCGACGGAGCTGCTCGACAAGGCCGGCTGGAAGCCCGGCTCCGACGGCATGCGCGAGAAGAACGGCGTGAAGCTCAAGATCGTCTTCCAGACCTCGATCAACGCACCGCGCCAGAAGAACCAGGAGATCGTCAAGCAGGCCTGCCAGAAGGCCGGCATCGACGTCGAGCTGAAGTCGGTCACCGCCTCGGTGTTCTTCTCCTCGGACGTCGCCAATCCGGACACCTACACCAAGTTCTACACCGACATGCAGATGTACACGACGACGATGACGCAGCCCGACCCGGGCGTCTTCATGCGCCAGTTCCTGACCTCGGAAGTCGCCAGCAAGGCCAACAAGTGGCAGGGCCGCAACATCACCCGCTGGCGCAACCCCGAATACGACAAGCTCTTTCACGCAGTCCGAGCATGAGACTCGATCCGGTCAAGCGCGCGGCGCTGTTCATCAAGATGAACGACCTGGTGATCAAGAACGTCGTGGTGATCCCGGTTGTCTACCGCCCGAGCGTGGCCGCCGTGTCGAACAAGCTGCACGTGCTGCTTTCGCGGCTGGGACAGCGATATCTGGAACTTGTACGACTGGTATGCCGATGCCTGAGCCAGCCCGAACGAGCGGGGGCGCCGGCCGCTCTTGCCGGCCTCCCGGGCGCTAGTGCTCCACTATCTCGTCAGGCGTCTGCTGCTGACGCTGCCGAGCCTGCTGGGGATCAGCGTCGTGCTGTTCACCGTGCTGGCGCTCGCCCCCGGCGACCCGTTCTCCGACCTGGCGACCAACCCGACGATCCCGCCCTCGGTCGCCGCGGCGCTTGCGCGCCAAGTTCGGCCTCGATGACCCGATCTAGCTGCGCTACTTGCACTGGCTCGTGGCCATGCTGCACGGCGACTGGGGCTTCTCGTTCGCCAGCCGGATCAACGTCGACACGCTGATCCTGCAGCGCCTGCCGACGACGCTGATGGTGATCGGCGCGTCGCAGGTCCTGGCGCTGCTGATCGCGCTGCCGGTCGGCGTCTATGCCGGCGGTGCGGCCGTATTCGATCTTCGACCAGATCGCCAGCACGCCTGGCGCTGATCGGCTTCTCGCTGCCGACCTTCTTCACCGGCCTCCTGTTCATCCTGCTGTTCAGCGTCAAGCTGCGACTGGCTGCCGTTCGTCTACCGCACCGACATCGGCGGCCACCGGGCTGCCGTGGTGGTGGGCGGAGTATCAAGCAGGCGATCATGCCGGTCGCGGTGCTGGGCCTGTTCCAGGGCGCCGCATGGACGCGCTTCGTGCGCTCCGTCGGTGCTCGACGTGGTCCGCCTCGACTACGTCACCACGGCGCGCGCCAAGGGGCTGGCCGAGCGCGCCGTCGTCATCAAGCACATCGTGCGCAACGCGCTGATCCCGGTGGTGACGCTGGTCGCGCTGCAGATGCCGATCGTGTTCGGCGGCGCCATCGTCACCGAGCAGATCTTCCGCGTCCCCGGCATCGGCTCGCTGCTGATCAGCGCGATCCTGGCCAACGACACGCCGGTGATCATGGCGGTGACCTTCGTCTTCGCCTGCCTCGTCATCCTCTTCAACCTGATCGCGGACCTGCTGTATGGCTGGCTCGACCCCCGCATCTCCTACCGTTGACGCGGCCGTCGCCGCCGCGCCGACGCGCGGTGCGCGGCACGCACGCTCGGGCGCGAGGCCTGGCGGCGCTTCCGCCGCCACCGCCTGGCGGTGGTCAGCGCCGGCGGTGCTCGCGACTGATGATCCTCGCCGTTGCTGCTCGGCCCGCTGATCTGGCCGGTGCCGATCAACGACATCGATTTCGCCGCGCAACTGCACGGGCCGAGCCTGGCGCATCCGCTCGGCACCGACGATCTCGGCCAGGACCTGCTCGCGCGCATGCTCTATGGCGGCCGCATCTCGCTGGCGGTCGGCCTCGCGGCGATGCTGGTGGCCGTCATCGTCGGCGTCATCGTCGGCGCCGTCGCCGGCATCGTCGCGCGGCAGCATCGACATGGCGCTGATGTGGCTGATGCGACCTGTTCCTGTCGCTGCCGCAACTGCCGCTGCTGCTGCTGATCATCTACCTGTTCCGCGACATCGCTGACGGCAAATTGGTGGGACCGGAGGTCGGCATCTTCATCCTGATCGTCGCGGTGATCGGCGGCTTCCGCTGGATGCCGGTGGCGCGGCTGGTGCGCGCGCAGTTCTTCTCGTTGCGCGAAAAGGAATTCGTCGAGGCCGCGCGCGCGCTCGGCGCCTCGACCCTGCGCCAGGTGCGTGCGCCACATCCTGCCGAACGCGCTCGGGCCGGTGATCGTCGCCGGCACGATCGACGTGGCGGACGCGATCATCGCCGAGTCGACGCTGTCGTTCCTCGGCCTCGGCTTTCCGCCCGACATCCCGACCTGGGGCCGCATGCTGTTACGACGCCAAGGACTATCTGGACGTCGCGCCGCACTGGGCGCTGTTCGCCGGCGGCGCGATCTTCCTCGCGGTGCTGGCGATCAACTTCATCGGCGACGGGCTGCGCGACGCGCTCGACCCGCGCCGGGTCATCTGACCATGACCGAAGCGCTGCTCGAGATCCGCGGGCTGAAGACGCATTTCAAGACCGATGACGGCATGGTGCGCGCGGTCGACGGCGTCGATCTGACGATCGACGCGCGGCGAAACCCTGGGCGTCGTCGGCGAGTCCGGCTGCGGCAAGACCGTCACCGCGATGACGGTGCTGAAACTGATCGCGATGCCGCCGGGCCGGATCGTCGCGGGCAGCATCCTGTGGCAAGGGCGCGACCTGGTCCCGCTCGGCGCCGGCGAGATGCGCCATATCCGCAGCCAAGGAAATCGCGATCGTCTTCCAGGAGCCGATGACCTCGCTGAACCCGGTCTACACGGTCGGCGAGCAGATCGCCGAGGTGCGTCCGCCTGCACGAGGGCGTCAACCGGCGCGACGCGATGGACCGCGCCGTCGAGATGCTGCGCCTGGTGCACATCCCGACAGCCGGAGCGCCGGGTGCACGACTATCCGCACCAGTTCTCCGGCGGCATGCGCCAGCGGGTGATGATCGCGATGGCGCTGTCGTGCAACCCCGAACTGCTGATCGCCGACGAGCCGACCACCGCGCTCGACGTGACGATCCAGGCGCAGATCCTCGACCTGCTGGGCGAGATGAAGTCGCGGCTCGGCATGGCGATCATGCTGATCACCCACGCCATGGGCGTGGTCGCCGAGACCGCCGCAGCGGGTCGTGGTGATGTATGCCGGCAGGGTCGTCGAGGAGGCGCCGGTCGAGCGAACTGTTCGCCCGGCCGCTGCATCCCTACACGCAGGGGCTGATCCGCTCGATCCCGCGGCTCGACGCAACAGCCGGCGAAAAAGCGGCGGCTGGAGGCGATCGCCGGCACCGTGCCGAGCCTGCTCGACCCGCCGCCCGGCTGCCGTTTCGCGCCGCGCTGCGGCTTCGCCATCGCCGCCTGCACGAGGCAGATGCCGGCGCTGCGCGACGGTCGACGGCGGCCACAAGGTCGCCTGCATCCTCTATTGACTGCGCTGCAATGAGCGAACCGCTTGCTGCGCGTCAGCCACCTGGTGAAGAATTTCCCGGTCAGGGGCGGCGTGCTCGCGGGCGCGCGGCGAGCAGGTGCATGCGGTCGACGACGTCAGCTTCGAGATCGCCGCCGGCGAGACCCTGGGCCTGGTCGGCGAATCGGGCTGCGGCAAGTCGACCACCGGGCGCTGCGTCCTGCGGCTGATCGAGCCGACCTCGGGCGAGGTATGGCTCGCCGGGCGCAGCGTCACCGGGCTCGACGGCAAGGCGCTCGCCGCGCTGCGCCGCGACATGCAGATCATCTTCCAGGACCCGTACGCCTCGCTCAATCCGCGCATGACGGTCGGCGCGATCATCGGCGAGGCATTGACCATCCACAAACTCGCCAAGACGCGCGCCGAGTTCGAGGACCGCATCGTCGAGCTGCTGCAACGGTCGGCCTCAACGCCGACCATATGCGGCGCTTTCCGCACGAATTCTCGGGCGGCCAGCGTCAGCGCATCGGCATCGCCCGCGCGCTGGCGGTGTCGCCCAAACTGATCGTCTGCGACGAGCCGGTCTCGGCGCTCGACGTATCGATCCAGGCCCAGGTCATCAACCTGCTGGACGACCTGCAGGAAGAATTCGGGCTGACCTATCTGTTCATCGCCCACGATCTGGCGGTGGTGGAGCACATCAGCACGCGTGTCGCGGTGATGTATCTCGGCCGCATCGTCGAGCTCGCGTCGGCCGAGGAGCTCTATCGAAATCCTCGACACCCCTATACCGAGGCACTGCTGTCCGCGGTGCCGATGCCCGATCCGAAAGCTCGCCGCCAGCGCATCCATCTTGAGGGCGACGTGCCCAACCCGATCCATCCGCCGCCCGGCTGCCACTTCCACACCCGCTGCCCGATCCGCCAATTGCCGCTGTGCAGCACAGAGAAGCCGCCGCTGAAAGAGACCGCGGACGGGCATTGGGTCGCCTGCCATCTGCGCTCCTGACGCCGACCTCGCCGCCGGCCGCCGCGGCAAAGCCGTGCGGCTCCAGGCCAGCCGCTTTCCGATGGTCAGCGGACCCTGCCCCGGCTCCGCGCGCGCCGCTACAGGCCGAGGTGGCGATGCAGCAGTTCGGGGCGGTCCCGGGCCGCCTGGGCGGTCGCTTCTTCGACCAGATGGCCGTTGTTGAGAATATAGACGCGGTCGGCAAGGCTCATCGCCGCCGGACAGATCGGTGCCGTGGCCGCGCCGGCGCTCCCTGAGGCGCGGGAAAATTTCCCAGATCCGCCCGAGCGGCCAGCGCGACGGCGCCGTCAGCCCGGCGAGGATCAGGTTCTCCTCGACGTTGAGGCTGCCGAAGATGCGCCGCTCCTCCGGCACCAATTGCAGCCCGAGAGCGGCGATCGCGTGAGCGGGCAGCGCCTCGATCGGCGTGCCGTCGAGCACAATCCGGCCGGAGCGCGGCCGTATCACCCCCATCAGGGTTTTCAACGTCGTGCTTTTGCCGGCGCCGTTGCGTCCGAGCAGCGCGACCACCTCCTGCCTGTCAACGCGCAGCGACACGTCGAAGAGGATATGGCTGTCGCCGTAATAGCTGTTGATGCGCTCGACTTCGAGCAGCGCACTCATGCCGCCGCCACCCCGCCGAGATAGGCCTCCTGGACGAGGCTGTTGCGCTGGATCTCGGCCGGGGTGCCCTCCGCCAGCAACGCACCCTCATGCAGCACGGTGATGCGTTCGGCCAATTCGAACACCGCGTCCATGTCGTGCTCGACCACCACCAGAGTGCGGCCACGACGGATGTTCTTGAGCAACTGCAGGGTTTCCGCCCTCTCGCGCGGGCTCATCCCGGCGAGCGGCTCGTCGAGCAGCAGCAGCGACGGCGAGACGGCGAGCGCGAGCCCGATCTCCAGGCGCCGCTTCTCGCCATAGGCAAGTTCGGCGACCGGCATGTTGGCGCGCGCGCCGAGGCCGACCAGCGCCAGGGTGCTTTCAACCTGCACCGCGAGCCCGGGGACCCGGTCGATGCGCCGCAGCAGATCGAGCGCGAAGACGCCGCGGCGCTCGGCCAATGCCGCGATGACGATGTTCTCGCGGCAGCGAACAGCGCGCCGCCGGTCGTCAGGATCGACCGTCGCGTCGTCTTGGTCATGGCGTTCGTCTTCATGATTCCCCCTTGTCATTGTGACGCCTGCCGACGGCGGACCCCCTCGGCAAGCCGTTGGTTCCCCTCCGATGCCATAGCCGGACGGTAGCGAACCGTCGGGATTTTCCGCGTTGCACGCAAGTGACCTCGTCCGATGGTCATGCATTCCGGGTGAGGCCATCGTCCCCTCGCCCGCCGCCGGCCCGGCAGACCGGATGCGGTCGTCGCGGCCTCTTCCGGATTCGTGTTCCAGCGCGTCCGCGCACAGCCAAACGTGCGGCGCGTGCCCAACGGCCAACTCATAGTGTAAGGTGAGCCGATTGCGCACCATGTCCAAGTGTGCCCGCAAAACGCTGGGAGCTTCAGGAATGACCGACACGCCCGAATTCACGCCCCCCAAGGTCTGGGTTTGGAACAAGCCCAGCGGCGGCAGGTTCGCCAACATCAACCGCCCGATCGCAGGTCCCACGCACGAGAAGGAGCTGCCGGTCGGCCGCCACCCCCTTCAGCTGTACTCGCTGGGCACGCCGAATGGCGTCAAAGTCACGATCATGCTCGAAGAGCTGCTGGCCCTCGGCCATAAGGGCGCGGAGTACGATGCCTGGCTGATCAAGATCGGCGACGGCGATCAGTTCGGCAGCGGCTTCGTCGCGGTGAACCCGAACTCCAAGATCCCGGCGCTGATGGACCGCAGCGGCCCCAAGCCGATCCGGGTCTTCGAGACCGGGGCGATCCTGATGTATCTGGCCGAGAAGTTCGGCGAGTTCCTGCCGACCGAGATTGCCGCGCGCGCCGAATGCCTGTCGTGGCTGTTCTGGCAGATGGGCAGCACGCCTTACGTCGGCGGCGGCTTCGGCCATTTCTACGCCTACGCGCCGGTCAAGATCGAATATGCGATCGACCGGTTCGCGATGGAAACGAAGCGCCTGCTCGACGTGCTCGACCGCCGTCTGGCGGAGAGCGAGTATGTCGCGGGCCCCGCCTACACGATCGCCGACATCGCCATCTTCCCCTGGTACGGCGGGCTGGCGAAGTTCGGGCAGTACGGGGCGGCCGAGTTCCTCAGCGTGCAGGATTACAAGAACGTCCAGCGCTGGACCGACATGATCTACGAGCGACCGGCGGTCAAACGCGGCCGCATGGTCAACCGTCTCTCCGGCGAGCCGGCGAGCCAGTTGCACGAGCGCCACGACGCCAGCGACTTCGACACGAAGACCGCAGGACAAGCTTGCCGCCGCAGACTGAGCAAGGTTTCGTCGGCGGAACTGCGCGAGCGTCGCCGGTGACACCGCGTAAACCCCGGGGATTCCGCCGTCCGGCGGTCGGCGCCGGCCTGGCGCTCCGCCCTTTACGGGCGCAACAGCCCGGTGATGTCCTGGACCTCGCGCAAGACCGGCAGCGCGATCCCGGCGGCGCGCTCGGCGCCGCGGCGCAGCACGGTGTCGATATGCCCGGGATCGGCCATCAGCCGGCGCATTTCGCCGCCGATATGGCCGAGCACCTCGACCGCGAGTTCGGACAGCCTATCCTTGAAGGTCGAGAAGTTCTGCCCGGCGAAGCGGGCGAGGGCAGCGTCGCGCGAGGATCCGGCAAGCGCGGCATAGATGCCGACGAGGTTGTCGGCTTCGGGCCGCGCTTCAAGCGCGGCGAGGGTCGAGGGCAATGGTTCCGGGTCGGTCTTGGCGCGGCGGATCTTCAGGGCGATCGCATCGGCGTCGTCGGTCATGTTGATGCGCGAATAATCCGAGGTGTCGGATTTCGACATCTTCTTTGTGCCGTCGCGCAGGCTCATCACCCGCGTCGCCTCGCCGAAGATCTGCGGCTCGGGCAGCGGGAAAAACTCGCGCTCGTAGCGCCGGTTGAAGGCGCCGGCAATGTCGCGGGCGAGCTCCAGATGCTGCTTCTGGTCCTCGCCGACCGGCACGTGGGTCGCCTTGTATAGCAGGATGTCGGCCGCCATCAGCACCGGATAGGCGTAGAGGCCGAGCCCGGCCAGGTCGCGGTGCTTGCCGGCTTTTTCCTTGAACTGGGTCATCCGGTTGAGCCAGCCGAGCGGGGTGAGGCAGCCGAGCAGCCAAGCCAGCTCGGCATGGGCGGGGACCATGCTCTGGTTGAAGATGATGCAATGCTCCGGGTCGATCCCGGCGGCGATATAGGCGGCCGTCACCTCGCGCGTCGAATGGCGCAGTTCGAGGGGGTCCTGCGGCTGGGTCAGCGCATGCAGGTCGACGATGCAGAAGATGCACTCGTAATCGTGCTGCAGCGCGACCCAGTTGCGGATCGCGCCGAGATAATTGCCGAGATGCAGGTTGCCGGTCGGCTGGATGCCGGAAAAGATGCGGTTCATCGGCTTCGATATCGCCGGCCGGCGATCTGCGTCAAGCCGGTTGGCGCCGCAGCCGGCCGCGCAGCTCGCGCCAATCGGTCACCCCGAGGGCGAGGATCAGCAGGGCGAACGCGACAAGACCCGCGGCGACCAGCCCGGCCAGCGCCGCGAGCCGCAACAGCGCCGGTCCGGCCAATGCCGGGGCGAGCAGGAAGCGCAGGGCAACGAGGACCCCGGCCATGCCAAAGGCGGCCGCGGCGATCCGCGGAATGTTGCTGCGCGCCCGCCGGTCGAGCCGGAAATTTCCGTGCCGCGCCAGCAGCACCAGCAAAGTCAGGGCCTGCATCCAGCCGGCGGCGGACAGCGCGATCGCCACCCCGACATGGGCGAAGAACTGCATCAACCCGAGGGTCAGCACGAGATTGACCGTCACCGCCGCGACCGCCACCTTGACCGGGGTCTTCGTGTTGCGATGGGCGAAAAACCCCGGCGCCAGCACCTTGACCAGAACAAAGGCCGGCAGCCCGGCGGCATAGGCGGCGAGCGCCGAGGCGGTCGCCGATGCGTCGGCCGGGCCGAACGCGCCGCGCTCGAACAGCACCGCGAGGATCGGCAGCGCCAGGACGATCAGCGCCGCCGCCGCCGGCAGGGTCAGCAGCAACGCCAATTCGACGCCGCGGTTCTGCGTCGCCGCCGCGCCTTCCATGTCGCCGCTGCGCACCTGGCGCGACAGCGGCGGCAGGATCGCGGTCGCCGACCGCGATGCCGACGACCCCGAGCGGCAATTGGTTGAGCCGGTCGGCGTAATAGAGATAGGAGATCGAGCCGCCCGGCAAGAGCGAGGCGAGAGCGGTCGAGATCACCAGGTTGATCTGCGTGACCCCGGCGCCGAGCACGCCGGGTCCCATGATCCGCAGCGTCTCCCTGACCCGCGGCGTCAGGCGCGGCAGGCGCAGGCGCAGCGCCACCCCGGCCCGCGCGCAGGACAGCATCAGCCAGAAGAATTGCGCGACCCCGGCCGCCGACAAGGCCCAGGCGAGCGCGTGCCCCTGATGCCAGCCGAACCGCGCCATCAGCAGCAGCGCGGCGATCAGAAACAGGTTCAGCACGATCGGCGTCGCCGCGGGAGCGGCGAAGCGGTCGACCGCGTTCAGCAGCCCGCCTTGCAGCGCCGTCAGCGAGATGAACAGGAGATAGGGAAAGGTGATGCGCGAGAGGGCGACGACGAGCGCGAACTTGCCGGGCGCGGCATCAAACCCGGGCGCGATCACCCGCATCACCGCCGGCATGAAGATTTCGCCGAGGAGGACAAAGCCGAGCAGCACCGCGAACAAGACGGAAAAGGCTTCCTCGGCAAAGTCGCGCACCGCCGGCTTGCCGCCTTCGGCCAGCGCCCCCGAGGCCAGCGGCACGAAGGCGGCGCCGAGGGCGCCTTCGGCGAACAGGCTGCGGAACAGGTTGGGCAGCCGCTGCGCGACGAAGAACGCGTCGGCCACCGGTCCCGCCCCGAGGATCGCCGCGGTCAGGATGTCGCGGACGAAGCCGAAGACCCGGCTCACCAGCGTATAGGAACCGACCGTGGCGACCGAGCGGAGCAACGCCATGCGGCGCCGGTGTAGAGGAAAACCGCCGCCGGGGAAATGGCGCCGCACCGTGGCCATGCGGGCCATAACCCATTCCGTTGGCTACGGCGTGCACCTGAGCTATATAAGCAGCTATCAGAAAGCTTATTCGGCCAAGCTCATAAACGGGGACTCGCTATGATAGACAAACTGGCGACCTTAATCGAGAAGGCGCGTGCAGTACGGATGTCGGCGCGCGAATCCGAGCAACAGCGTCGCAGCTTCGCGTATGGCAACACCAAGATAGAGAACGAGCGCATTACGCGCGAGATGATTGACCAGCAAGCCGAGGCATTAAAGCGCGATCATGGCTGATGAGGGGACGCCATATCGCAGCAGTGAGGCCGCACCCGCGTTTCTCATCGCCGATCCGGAGGCGCGCGCGCGACGCGAGGCCGAAAACGGCCTAAGGCAGTTCGATTCCGTCATCGGCCTGGTCGAGCGCTACCTTGCGGAGCGATGGAGATTCGCGCTCAGGCTGTCGATTATCCTTGGCCTGCATCGCGATGCCCTGATTGGGGTTCACGGCTTAGCCGGTAATTTTCGCCCCTCAACGGTCGAAATCCGGGGTAGCAAGCACATACCGCCGGACGCATATCGCGTGCCGGAACTAGTCGAGGAACTCTGCGACTACGTTAGCGAGCATTGGGAAACGGCGACACCAGTCCATTTGGCATCATACGTTTTATGGCGGATGAATTGGGTTCATCCGTTCGCTGACGGTAACGGCCGGACCGCCCGCGCGACATCCTATTTGGTGCTATGCATGAAAATGCATTGCCGGATTCCCGGAACGCGGACTATCCCGGACCTTATTTCCGAAAATAAGACGCCGTATTATGTGGCCTTAGAAGCAGCCGACGACGTTTGGGCTGCCGAAGGCCGCATAGACCTATCGAAATTAGAAGATCTTCTCGGTGATCTGCTTGCAGAGCAGCTTGTCTCCGCATTGGAGGAGGCACGAGGAAAACCTATAGACTAAGCACGGGCTGAAGAGAAGCCAGTTGTTTGCTCGATTTTTGATTGGGATGGCAATAGGTCCGGGAGGCGGGCATGGCGCAGACCAGGATCGGGGTGATCGGATGCGCCGGCCGGGTAGGCCGCATGCTGGTCGCCGACATCGCCGCGACCGAAGGCTGCGCCCTCGCTGGCGGCGTCGCGCGGCTCGGCAGCGCGCTCGTCGGCCGCGATCTCGGCGAGCTGGCCGGGACGGGCCGGCTCGGCATCGCGGTCGGCGACAATGCAGAACGGCTCTTGCGCGACAGCGATGTCGGGATCGAGTTCACCACCCCGGGGGCCACGGCCGGGCACGCCGCGCTGGCGGCACGGCTCGGCAAGGCGCTGGTGATCGGCACGACGGGGCTCGGGGATGCCGAGGAAGGCACGGTGCGCGATGCCGCGACGCGCGTGCCGATCGTCTGGGCGGCCAATACCAGCCTCGGCGTCAATCTGCTGTTCGGGCTTGTCGATCAGGCGGCGCGCCGCCTCGGGCCCGATTGGGACATCGAAATCGTCGAGATGCATCATCGCGGCAAGGTCGATGCCCCGTCCGGCACGGCGCTCGCCCTCGGTCGCGCCGCGGCGGCGGCGCGCGGCGTCCAATTCGACGAGGTGGCAATTCGCGGCCGCGACGGCATCACCGGGCCGCGCCGGGCGGGCGCCATCGGCTTTGCCGCATTGCGCGGCGGCGACAACATCGGCGAGCACCATGTCATCTTTGCCGGGTCAGGCGAGCGGCTTGAACTGACCCACCGCGCGACCGACCGCGGCATCTATGCAAAGGGCGCGGTGCGCGCCGCGCTGTGGCTCGCCGGCCGGCCGCCGGGACTTTACGGGATGAAGGACGTGCTCGGGCTTTAGGCGGCGAAGGTTGCGATTTTGCATGGAGTAGAAACGTGTCCGATCTCGACATCAGTCAAAAGGCCGAAGGCATCGCGCGTCTGTTCCGCGAGCGGCGGCAGATCGACATCCTGCCGGCCGAGCTTATGCCTGGCGATCTCGACGAGGCCTATGCGATTCGGGCGGCGTTCGAAGAAATCGCGACGGCGGGCGGGCGTGGCATCGTCGCCGGGTTTAAGATCGGGCTGACGACGCCGATCATGCAACAGCTGTGCGGCGTCGACGAACCCTGCTATGGCGCGATTTTCGCCGGCGAGGTGCATCACCGCCGCGCCGAGCTTTCCGCCGGCAATTATTGCCGGCTCGGGATCGAGACCGAGATCGCGGTGCGGCTCGGCGAGGATTTGCCGCAAGGCGGTGACCGCGCCCGCGTCGGCGCTGCGGTTGACAGCGTTATGGCGGCGATCGAGCTGCTCGAAGATCTGCGCCACGATTACCGGCGGCTCAGCGCGGCGGCGATGGTCGCCGGCAACGTGTGGAATGCCGGGATCGTCCTCGGACCGCCGGTCGCCGATTGGACCCGGCTCGACCTTTCGCAACTGACCGCACGCCTGTCGATCAACGGGCGCGAAATCGGCCGGGGCAGGGGCGGCGACGTGATGGGCAACCCGCTGAACGCACTCGCCTGGCTCGCCGACAAGCGGGCCGCGGCGGGGACGCCGCTCAAGCGCGGCATGATCGTGATGACCGGCAGCATGGTGCCGATCCAGTTCCCGGCGGCCGGCGACCGCGCGATCGTCGAGGTCGAAGGGCTGGGCACCGCCGAACTGGCGCTGACCTGAGCGCGTGGCCGATTTTTACGCGCTGTTTCGCCCGCTGCTGCGGGCGTTGCCGCCCGAGACCGCGCACCGGTTGACCCTGATGGCGCTTGCCGCCGGGTTCGGCGGCCGGGCCCGCACCCCCGACCCGCCGGTCCTCGCGCAGCGCCTCTGGGGTCGCGATTTCCCCAACCCGATCGGCATTGCCGCCGGCTTCGACAAGGACGGACGCGTGCCGGATGCGCTGCTCGGCCTCGGCTTCGGCTTTGTCGAACTCGGCACGGTGACCCCGCTTCCGCAACCGGGAAACCCCAAGCCGCGGGTCTTCCGGCTCGACGCCGATGGCGCGCTGATCAACCGCCTGGGGTTCAACAGCCTGGGTCTTGACGCCCTCGTCGCCCGGCTGGGGGCGCGCCGCTCCAATGCCGGTATCGTCGGCGTCAATATCGGCCGCAACCGCGACAGCGCCGATGCCGCTTCCGATTACGCCGAGGGCGTTCGGCGCACCGCGGCGCTGGCCGATTATCTGGTCGTCAACGTCTCCTCGCCGAACACGCCGGGGCTGCGCGACCTGCAGGCGCGCACGGCTCTCGACGACCTGCTGCGACGGCTTCTCGCCGCCCGGGCCGAGACCGGCGCGTCGGTGCCGCTGCTGGTCAAGATCGCCCCCGACCTCTCGCCCGTGGAGCGCGCCGACATCGCCGCGGTCGCGCTCGCCACCGGCATCGACGGCATCGTCGTCGCCAATACCACGGTGGCGCGTCCGCCGGGGTTGGCGAGCCGAGAGGCGAGCGAAGCGGGCGGGCTCAGCGGACGCCCGCTGTTCGAGCCGTCGACGGCGCTGCTCGGCGAGATCTACCGCCTGACCCGTGGCCGCCTGCCGCTCGTTGGGGTCGGCGGGGTGGCGAGCGCGGCCGACGCCTACGCCAAGATCCGCGCCGGCGCCTCGCTGGTGCAGCTGTACACCGCGCTGGTGTTCGCCGGCCCTGCGCTGCTCGGCCACATCAAGACCGGGCTTGCCGCGCTGTTGCAGCGCGACGGCTTCGCCTCGGTGGCCGATGCGGTCGGCGCCGACCATGTTAAGCTGGCCGCGGCTTCGGATCACCGCGACAGGGCAACATGACACTCCGCCTGATCGACGGCATGCGCGACATCGCGGCGGATTACGACGGCTTCATCCTCGATCTGTGGGGCGTCGTGCATGACGGCACCGCGCCGTTTCCCGGCGTCCTCGACTGCATGGGCCGGCTGGTCGCGGCGCAGAAGCGGGTCGTGCTGCTGTCGAACGCGCCGCGCCGCGCCGATGACGTGACAAGGCGCATCGCCAATATCGGCGTGCCGGCGGGGCTCTATCACGGGGTCATGTCGTCGGGCGAGGAGGCTTGGCAGCACCTCGCGCGGCGGGGTCCCGGCGAAGGCCGGGATCCGTTTTACGCGGCGCTGGGCCGGCGCTGTTTGCAGATCGGCTCCGAGCGCGACCTCGAAATGCGCGACGGGCTCGACCTCGATTTCGTCGCGACGCCGGGCGAGGCGGATTTCGTCCTCAACACCGGCCCCGCCCTGTGGGAGGACACGATAGAGGATTACGCCCCGGTCCTCAACGCCGCCCGCGACCGCTTCCTGCCGATGGTCTGCGCCAATCCCGATCTCGTGGTGATCCACGACGGCCGGCCGGCATTGTGCGCCGGGGCGCTGGGCGAAGCGTACGAGGCGCTGGGCGGGCAGGTGCGCTGGCACGGCAAGCCCTATCCGTCGGTCTATGACAGCTGCCTCGCGCTCCTGGGGATAGCCGAGCGTTGCCGCATTCTGGCGATCGGCGACAGCCTGCGCACCGACATCGCCGGCGCCGCCGGGGCCGGCATCGACAGCCTGTTGATCGCCGGCGGCGTCCATGGCGCCGAATTCGCCGCCGATGGGGTGCTCGACCGCGACCGGATCGCCGCCGCGCTCGCGGCAGGCGGCGCGGAGCCGATCGCGGTCGCGGCGCGCTTCGTCTGGTGAGCCTAATGGCCGGCGCGGTTGAGGATCGCGCCGCGCATTCCGGTGTCGTATTCTTGCCCGAGCGGGGTCAGGACCACCGCTTCGGGAAGCTTCGGACGAATGAGGCCCTTGCGTTCGAGCGCGGCCCACACCGCCGGGTTGCGCAGACCGGTCGCATCGCGCGCGGCAACCACCGCCTCGCCGAGATGAAAATGATCGCCGTGCGGATCGGGCAATTGGGTGATCGCCAGCCCGCCCGGCTCGTCGTCGGCGGCGGGTTTCCCGGCGACCCGCGCCAGCTCCTGCAACAGGGTCAGGGTCTTCAGCTGCAGCGGGTTGAGATTGAGCGGATTGCGTTTCGTTTGCATGGGGTTTGATTAGACCGTCAAGGCCGGCGATGCAAATGCGCCGGCCACAGGATCGGGGATGCGGCCGATCGAGCGGGGCGAGGACTTGCGGAAGAGGGCGAGGGAGCAACGCGGGGGGCTCATCGCCGCGTCCGCCTGATATTGGGCCGCATTGGCGATGCAAGCGGCGTCCTTTACCCTTGCGCTATCACCGCGGGCACGGGCCGGGCCATCAAGGAGAGAGTTCATGTTGAAGGGCAGGACCGCTGTTGTCACCGGCTCGACCAGCGGGATCGGGCTCGGCATCGCGACGGCGCTCGCCGCAGAGGGGTGCGACATCGTGCTGAACGGCTTTGGCGAGCCGGCCGCGATCGAGCGCCAGCGCGCCGGCCTCGTCGAGCGGCATGGCGTGCGCGCCCTCTACCTTTCGGCCGACATGGCAAAGCCGGCCGAGATCAAGGGCCTCGTCGCCGAGGCGCAGCGCCGCTTCGGCAGCGTCGACATCCTCGTCAACAATGCCGGGATCCAGCATGTCGCCAGCATCGTCGATTTCCCGGAAGAGCGCTGGGACGCGGTCATTGCGATCAACCTGTCGGCGGCGTTTCACGCCTCGAAGGCCGCGCTCCCGCTGATGATCGTCCGGAAATGGGGGCGGATCATCAACATCGCCTCGGCGCACGGTCTCGTCGCCAGCCCCGACAAGGCGGCCTATGTCAGCGCCAAGCACGGCCTCGTCGGGCTGACCAAGGTCGCCGCGATCGAGACCGCCAACCAGGGCATCACCTGCAACGCGATCTGTCCGGGCTGGGTGTTGACCCCGCTGGTAACGCAGCAGATCGAAGCGCGCGCGACGGCCCAGGCGGTCCCGGTCGAGCAGGCGCGGCAGGACCTGGTGCGCGAGAAGCAGCCGATGCTCGACTACACGACGCCGGAAAAAATCGGCGCGCTCGCGGTCTTCCTGTGCGGCGAGGCGGCGTCGACGATCACCGGCGCCGCGTTGTCGATCGATGGCGGCTGGGTCGCGCAATAGCGCGGTCTCTCTGCCCTTCGGCGAGCCGCAGGGGATTGCCCGGCAGCGGCGAATTCGGCGCCGCGCCTATCCGCGATATTGCCTGTCTTCGATATCGACATAGAGGTTGGCCAACGCTTCGCCGGCCAGTTCTTTCGTCAGCTGCGGCGCAAGCTTGAACGATTTGCACGTTTCGACCACATGATCGCAGATAAATCTCGGCTGATAATACGCTAATCCGAATGATGATAACATCTGGAGCACGTATTCGAAGACATCCTCATCGAATGTCAACCCTCTTGACTTTGCCACGGCGGTAAATATCTTATAATACTCGTCGCGGGTGGGTTCGAACAGCTTGATTTTGTATTGGATGCGGCGGAGGAACGCGGGGTCCATCAGATCGTTCGGCTGCAGGTTGGTCGAAAACATCAACAGGACGTCGAACGGCAGGGTGAAGCTTGCCCCGGTATTGAGCTTCATGAAATCGATCTGGTTCTCCATCGGCACGATCCAGCGGTTGAGCAGGTCGTTCGGCGGGAATTTCTGCCGTCCGAAATCGTCGATCAGCATCATGCCGTTGAGCGCCTTGACATGCAGCGGCGCATCGTAGAATCGGGCTTCGGTGTTGAATTGCAGTTCGAGCATGTCCAGGGTCATCTCGCCGCCGGCCATCACCACCGGCCGCGAGCAGGCAACCCAGCGCTGGTCGAAGGTATCGCGATACATCCCGAGCGCGGTCGCGCCATGGGTCGGCGCCTCGGCCGCGACAGGCTTGTGGATCTGGACGTCGAACACCTTGATGATCTGGCCGGCGACCTCCAGGGCATAGGGAATGTAGACGATGTCCTTGAACAGCGCGGCAATGCGGGTCGAGAGCGTCGTCTTGCCGTTGCCCGGCGGCCCATACAGCAGCACGCTGCGCGCGGCATTGATCGCCGGCAACAGCCGGCGATACATCTGCTCCGGGACGACGAGGCCGGCGAAGCCCTGGCGCAGCGTCGCCTCCTCCAGCATCTCATTGGTCATCCGCTGTTTTTCGATCTGTTCGCGATACGCCGCCAGCGAAACCGGGGCCGGGCCCATGTAGAGGTTCTGCTCGAGCGCCTCCTTGGCGGCGTTGCGACCCGCTTCGGTCAGCGCGTAGTGGGTCGAGAGTGCCAGGTCGCTGGTGGCGCCGGTCGCCCCGATGAACCGCTGGTGCGTTGCGTCCTGGATCAGCTGCTGGATCAGGAGGCGCGGCAGCTTCATCCGGTCGGCGAGCTCCAGGACCGTCTCGCACGCCTCGACATGCATGAACTTGAGCAGCAGGTAGAGCAGGTTGCGTTCCGAGATGCCGGCGTCGGCCACCGCCGCCGGGATCGCCGGCGCGGCGTTGACCACCGCGGCAATCTGGTCCGCGGTCACGAGGCCCATCGCGATCAGGTTCTCGCCCAGTCGCCCGCCTTCCTTGACCTGACGGGCCAGCGCCGTTTCGATGTCGGCCGGGGTCACCAGGCCCCGCGCGACGAGCTGATCGCCTAGCAGCATGACGGACCCTCTCCGAGGTGGTGCGCCAACAGGGATGGCGAACCGAGATTGACAAAGTGCTAACCCGCCCGCAATCGGATCGGCCGCCGGGATTCTTCGGGCGCGCGAGGCATCGGTGTCAATCCACAATAAAGCCCGTCGCGCCGCGCGGGCAGACGATCCGGTGCCCAACAGCCGCCCCGTGCGTCGAACCGGACATATGGCCGGCGAGGCCCATGCGCAGCAGGCTGGTGCCGGGCCGGTGGAAGCCCGGCAGGACCGCGAACCAGTTTTGCCCGGCCTCGGGATCGGTTATACTTTTGACCGAGTGTCCACCGTCATACCCCAAATAGCGCTCCCTGGCGGCGAGCCGATCGGCCGCCTCGACAGCGAGATACGCTGGTTCGAGCCGGTCGCTGTCGCCTTCGGCTCGGCCGGGGCGCCGCCGTCTTCGCCTGGCCGCAGCGTGCGCTGGTGCGATGTCCGATGGGTTGGGTTCGCCGGCGGTCCCGATGCGGCGGCCTGGCCGGTGCCGGCAACCGCACGGTTAGAGGAGGTAAACCGGCGGCCGGCGGGGAGCGATGGCGCCGCAAGCGAGGGTTTGTCGGGTGCGGAGAAGAGCGCAGCGGAACTTGCGGATGATCTCGCCCACGCCCCCGAAGCGGAAGGGCCGGTGCCGCTTGCGCGGTACCCTCACGAGCATCGCGCCGGGGCCGTTCCCCAGGGTGGCAGGGCGGTCGCGCTTCATCCCCTTCTCGCAACGCAGCGGCGGCTGCGGCAGCACGGCATCAATCGCTCGTTGCGGTTTGGAGCGGTCGGCGCTTTGGCGACGGTCGTCGCGGTATGCACATACGCGGCGGACGACCACATGCCCGCCAGAGTGGCGATGCGGCCGGCTGTCGCGCCGGTCGGGCAGGCTGCGGCGGTTGCCGCGCCGCAGCGGCATCGGCAACAGGCCCTGGCGTCGGGCGATCCGTTTCAGGGCGCTGCTCATGATCTCGATCGTGCCGATGCCAGGGTAATGCTGATCGCCCTGCCAACCTTCGCTAAGGCCGATCCCGGGATCGGCTGGAAGACCGGTCCGGCACGGTTCGAGGCGGTCAGGCCGAAGACCGGGCCGAGCGATCTCGGGCCGGCCGGCCGCGTGGTCGAGCAGCGGGGAATTGCCTCGTGGTACGGCGCGGCCTGGCGCCGGCGGCTCACGGCAAGCGGCAAGCGGTTCGATGGCCGCCTGCTGACCGCAGCGAGTCGTTCGCTGCCCTTTTGGACCCGGGCGCATGTGACCAATCTGCGAAACGGCCGCTCCGTCGATGTCGTCGTCAACGACCGCGGCCCTTACCGCAGGGGCCGGATCATCGATCTGTCGGCGGCGGCCGCCGCCGTTTTGGGAATGACGCAGTCGGGTATCGCCCGGGTCGCCATCAGTTTACCCCGCGTCAGACGCAAACCGGCCTCCTGATCTCGCCACCCGAAGTCGAAATTCACCGAGGGTCTGAGGAATGGCTCCTTGACGATGCTCAGGGCGCGCCGAGGGCTTTCGCCTGATTGAAATAAGGAACGACGGTTCAGGGTCGATCCCGGCGCTCGCGGGTAGCCGGCGGAGCGGTCGGTATCGGGTACAAAGAAAGCACTCGAACGCGATGGGTCAGCGGCGCGGTGGGGTGTCGCCGAGCTTGCCGTTTCCAATGGCCCCCGGCCCCTGCCAGTGATTGGCGTGGCAGACACCTTTTGTGTCAACTTGACGCGTCGGCAACATCGCCGCGGCGCACGGCTATGCCACACGGTCGCAGGCGACCCAATGTTGAGGGCGCAATTCGCGCAGTTCCGGGCGGAGGCGCCGGCATTCGGCGACCGCGATTGGGCAGCGCGGATGGAAGACGCAGCCGGGCGGCGGGTTGATCGGGCTCGGCACTTCGCCCTGCACCGGCTGGAACGTGCGGCCTGCCTCGACCGTCGGGTCCGGCACCGGCACCGCGGCGAGCAACGCCCTGGTGTAGGGATGCAGCGGTCGGTCGAACAGCTCGTCGCATTGGGCTAGCTCGACAACGCGGCCGAGATACATCACCGCGACGCGCTGGCACAGGTGCCGCACCACCGACAGATCGTGCGCGATGAACAGATAGGTCAGGTTGAACTTGTCGCGCAGATCCTCGAGCAGATTGATGATCTGCGCCTGGATCGACACGTCGAGCGCCGAGACCGCCTCGTCGCAGACGATGAATTCCGGGTTGAGCGCGAGCGCGCGCGCGATGCCGACCCGCTGGCGCTGGCCGCCCGACATTTCGTGCGGATAGCGGTCGGCGAAATTGGGGTTGAGGCCGCACAGCGACAACAGTTCGCGCACGCGCGCCGCGCGGCGGGTGGGGTCGGGCTCGACGCCGTGCACCTTCATCGGCTCGGCAATGATCGAGCCGACCTTCTGGCGCGGGTTCAGCGAGCTGTACGGATCCTGAAAGATCACCTGGATGCGGCGGCGCAGCGCCACCAGCTCGCGGCGGCCGAGCTTGGCGATATCGACCCCGTCATAGAGGATCTCGCCGGCGGTCGGCTTTTCGAGCCGCAGAATGCAGCGGCCCATCGTCGTCTTGCCGCAGCCGCTTTCGCCAACGAGGCCCAGGGTCTCGCCGCGGCGGATCGTGAAGTCGACGCCGTCGACCGCTTTTACGTCGCCGATATGGCGGCGTGCGATCATCCCCTCAGTGACCGGGAAATGCATCTTCAAGCCGCGCACCTGCAGCAGCGGCGCGCCGTCATCGGCCGTCGCGGTCATGCTGCCTCGCCGGACACCGTGCCGAGTTCGTTGCTGCGGTAGCAGGCGGAGAGGCTGGCCCGGCGCGCCGGCCGGCAGCAATGGCGGCGGCGCCGTGGCGCACAGATCGACGGCAAAGCGGCAGCGCGGCCGGAACGCGCAACCGCGGTCGAGGCGCGTCAGGTCCGGCGGCTGGCCGTCGATCGGGTCGAGCCGGGCCTGCCGCGGGCGGTCGAGCCGGGGCACCGAGTGCAGCAGCGCCATCGTGTAGGGATGGTGCGGGTTGTGGTACAGCGCCGCGGCGTTGCCGCTTTCGACGATGCGGCCGGCATACATCACGTTGACCCGATGGGCGTAGCGGGCGACCACGCCGAGATTGTGCGTGATGATGATCAGCGCGACGCCGAGGCGCCGGGTCAATTGCTGCATCAATTCGAGGATCTGCGCCTGAATCGTCACGTCGAGCGCGGTCGTCGGCTCGTCGGCAATGATCAGCTTCGGATCGCAGGCCAGCGCGATCGCGATCATGATGCGCTGGCGCATGCCGCCCGAGAGCTGATGCGGATATTGCTTCAGGCGCCGCTCGGCGTCGGCGATGCCGACCAGGCCCAGCAGTTCGATCGCGCGCCGCGCTGCCGCCGCGACATCGCCGCCGCGATGCTGCTCGACGGTCTCGGTGATCTGCCGGCCGATCGTTAAGACCGGGTTCAGCGAGGTCATCGGCTCCTGGAACACCATGCCGATGTCGCCGCCGCGCACCTGGCGCATCTCCTCCTCGGACAACAGCATCAGGTCGCGGCCGGCGAACAGGACCTGCCCTTGGGTGATCCGTCCGGGCGGGTCCGGTATGAGGCGTAAGAGCGACAGTGCGCCGACCGATTTGCCCGACCCGCTTTCCCCAACGATCGCCACGGTCTCGCCAGGATCGACGGTATAGGAAACCCCGTTCAACCGCCCGCACCAGCCCGGCGCCGGTGCGGAACTCGGTGTGCAGATTCTTCACCTCGAGGAGTGGCGGCAAGCCGTGCGTCCCTCCGAATCCTACCCCTGCCTGACCCTTCCCCGCTTGCAGGGGAGGAAGGGTGGGGTTGATTGCCGCCGTTGGTAGCGGGGGCAGAAAGCAGTGTCAACGGCGGTGCCCGGGCGCCTCCCGCGCGATGACCCTCACAAAGCCGGCAATGACGGAAAAAAAGCGGGAGCCTCTATTGACCTTCAGGCTTCGGCGTCCGATGTGAGTTTGTGAGCTAATGCTAATTTTGCCATATCCGTATGGTATCGTGGGCACAATGCCAATCGGGCGAGCCGGCGGAGGGTGGATTGCTGCAGATTTTGCTGCGACGCGTGGACGGATGCGCGATCGACGACCCGGTAAAGCCGCAGCGTGCCTGGACTTTTCAACCGGCCATACAACCGTCACGGGCGCGTCAGGTGCTGATTTAATGCAGATTCAACAAGCGGTAGGGAGATGACTCTCTCGTAGGTTGCATTCGATGGTGACGATGACCCGCCGGCATGCTTGTTAACCGGGAAAGATCGGCCGTATAGGGACATAATGCGAGAGGGCGAAGAGCGCGGCGCGTGGCAACTCGGGACCGGCGGCAGGATCGGCGCGCTGCGGCGCGGTCTCGCGGCGACGCTGACCTTCTGCCGCTACGCGCTGCACCGCTTCAACCGCGACGGCTGTTTCGCCGCCTCGGGCGCGCTGAGCTATACCTCGCTGGTGTCGCTGGTGCCGCTCGGCGTCATCGGTCTGGGCATTCTGTCGGCCTTTCCCAATCTTGTGACGGTGCGCCAGGATCTGCCGGCGCTCGTCTTCCGCAATTTCGTGCCGCAAATCAGCGAGCAGGCGACATGGTGGTTCCAGCACTTCGCCGAGTTGGCGGCGCAGGTCACCGCGATCGGCATCGTCGGCATTGGTGCGACCGGCATCCTCCTATTGGTCACGGTCGAGGACCAGCTGAACGCGCTGTGGCGGGTGACGACGCCGCGGCCCTGGGGGCAGCGCGTTCTCGCCTATTGGACGCTGATGACCTTGGGCCCGCTCCTGGTCGGAATGAGCCTCACGCTGTTCGACCTATCTCGACATCGCCGCCCGCCGCGCCGGCCTCGATCCACAGGCGCTTGCCCAATTCGCCCGCTCCTGGCCGCATTTTTTCGCGCGACTGGTGCCGGGAGTGCTGGAGCTGATCGCCTGCACGCTGCTCTATTGCCTCATTCCCAATTGCGCGGTGCGCTGGCGCGACGGCGCGCTCGGCGCGGCGGTGGCCGCCGTCGCGATCGAGATCCTCAAAGTCGGTTTCGCGATCTATATCGGTGCGATGTCGTCCTATCAGACGGTGTATGGCGCGCTCGCCGCGATCCCGATCTTCCTGTTGTGGATGTACGTGTCTTGGGTGGCGGTGCTGCTCGGCGCGGTGGTGGCGGCAAACCTGCCGACCTGGCGGGTTGACGAGCGGCTTGCCCATCTGACCAGCGGCGGCGTGCGGCTTGGCTTCAGCCTTGCCCTGATCGCCGCGCTGGCGCGGGCCCAGCGGCGCGGCGCGACCTGCCGCACCGCCATGCTCGCAGTCGAGCTCGGGGTCGCCACCTCGGTCGTCGACGAGCATCTGCAGCGCCTCGCGCGCACCGGGTTTACCGCGCCGACCCAGGATGGCGCCTGGGTCCTGGCCTGGAGCCCCGAGAGCGCCACGCTGCATGACCTTTATCTGGCGCTCGGCCTGCCGCTTGCCGGCAGCTGGCTGGCACGGCCGCTGGCGCCCTGGCAGGTGCAGGTGGCGCCGGCGATGGAGCGGATCGTCAAGGCCGAGGCCGCGGCGATGCGGGTGACCCTGGCGGCCCTTCTGGCCGAGATCCGCGCGCCGGCGGCGGTGCCGGTCAGGGTGGTTGCCGACGGCACCGCGTCGGAGTAGGGGAAGCATCGGCAGCGCGCGGGAGGCGTGCCAGGGATGACCGACGAGATCGCCGAGGACGAGCCTTTCGCGCCGTTTGCCCGCTGGTTCGAGCTGGCCGCGACAGCCGAGCCGCTCGCCGAGACGATGACGCTCGCCACCGCGACCCGGGGCGGGCTGCCCTCGCTGCGCGCGGTGCTGCTGAGGGGCGCCGACCCGCGCGGTTTTGTCTTTTACACCAATCTCGAAAGCCGCAAGGCCGGCGAGCTGTTCGGCAACCCGCATGCGGCGCTGTGCCTGCACTGGAAGTCGCTGGCCCGGCAGGTGCGCATCGAGGGAACCGTCGCGCTGGTTTCCGAGGACGAGGCCGACGCCTATTTCGCCGGCCGGGCGCGCGACAGCCAGATCGGCGCCTGGGCCTCCGACCAGTCGCGGCCGCTGGAAAGCCGCGAGGCCCTCGAACGCCGCGTCGCGATGTTCACCCGGCAATACGCCGAGCGGCCGGTCGTGCCGCGGCCGGCATACTGGTCCGGCTTCCGGGTTTCCCCCGAGCGGATCGAGTTCTGGCAGGAGCGGCCGTTTCGGCTGCATGATCGGGTCGTCTTCGTGCGCGAGGGCGCTTCGAGCGATGTTGGGCCATGGCGCAAGGAACGCCTGTTTCCGTGACCGACCACGCCACATCACCGCCCGCATCATCGCCCGCTGCGGCCCAGCTTCTGCGGGTGCGCGCGACCTATGCCTCGCTGGCGGTCGCGATGATCCTGATCCTGGCCAAATTCATCGCCTGGATCGGCACGGGCTCGGTCGCCTTGCTTTCGAGCCTCGTCGACTCGCTGGTCGATGCCGCTGCGTCGCTGGTCAATTTTTTCGCCATACGGCACGCCGCGACCCCGGCCGACCGCGAGCACCGCTTTGGCCACGGCAAGGCCGAGCCGTTGGCGGCGCTCGGCCAGTCCGCCTTTCTCGTCGGCAGCGCCGTGCTGCTGATGTTCGAGGCGGTCCGCCGCCTGGTCTCGCCGGCACCCGTCGCAAACCCGCCGGCCGGCATCGCGGTGATGCTGTTCGCGATCGTCGTGACGATCGCGCTGGTCGCCTATCAGCGCCATGTTGTCCGCCGTACCGGGTCGCTGGCCATCGGCGCCGACGAGCTGCACTACCGCGGCGACATCATCCTCAATTTCGGCGTGATCGCGACGCTGGCGATCGGCCGTTGGTTTGCGGTGCCGCTGCTCGACCCGCTGTTCGGCGGCGCGGTGGGGCTGTGGATCATCTACAGCGCGGTCAAGATCGCGCGCCTGTCGCTGGTCCAGCTGATGGACCGCGAATTGCCCGACGCGGAGCGCGCGCGCGTCCGCGCCATTGCCGAGAGCCATCCCGACGTCGCCGCCGTCCACGACATCCGCACCCGGATCGCCGGCCCGACCGCGTTCATCCAGCTCCACATCGAGATGGACGGCGCGATGAACCTCTTGCGGGCCCACGAGATTTCCGACGATGTCGAGGCGCAGCTGCAAAGCGCCTTCCCGCACGCCGAGATCATCATCCACGAGGACCCGGCCGGCATCGACGAGCGCGTCACCTTCCCGGCCCGCACCACCGCCAGCTGACGCGAGCAGATTGTCCGCACCCCTGCGCCAGCATCTTATATTTCTGCCCAGGCCACCAAGCCGGGGCCTCCATGACGCGAAACGGGCCTTCTGGTAAATCACGGCATCGATGCATATATAGGCGAACTCAACCTGAGTTACATAGAAGGATCGTCCCATGAAATCAAAGAGCTTTACTGAAATCACTCTTGAGGAGGCCACGAACGCAAAGGAGCGATGGCTATCGACTCATAAGGTGGCCGTAAAGAGCGAATCTCCGCCTGTGACGGTGAGGAAACCCGCCGGCCGATTTGCGCCGATAGAGCATGGCGAAATTATGTCTGTTTCAATCGCAATTGAGTATGAGGAATCAAATTAGAGACCTAGCATGCCAAGCCAATTGCCTTTGTGGCTTCAGTACACCCAAGCTCTTGCCGTCCCGTTGCTCGCCCTTGTCATAGCGGGTTTCGGCACTTGGATTGCGTTGCAGCAGATGCAGATCGCGCGCGTCAAGTTACGCCACGATCTTTACGATAGGCGCTTCGCAGTTTTTGAGGCCACTCGAAAGCTGCTGACCGAGGTACTTGTGGACGCCGCCGTTTCATACGATCAGGTGAGAGCGTATGTGGCTTGCACGTCCGCCTCTGTGTTTTTGCTTAATGAAGAAATTTCTACGTACTTAGAAGAGATACACAAGCGTGCAAATAGACTACAGAACATTAAGCATTCCATGAACGCCATACCCGCACAACGGACAGCCTTGGCTGATGAGGAGGCGCAGATTTTGTCGTGGCTGATAGCACAATTGCCCGAGTTAGCGACGAAATTTAAACCATTCCTCATGCTCGACAAACGGAAGCCCGAGAAGCGCCGGTCATGGTTCACGGCGGGCGGTTTTCTACATCTTGTCGGTCGCGCTCGCGCGCGCAGTCTGCGTCACGCCGCATAAGGCGGGTCGGCCAACTCCTGGGTGGAGCCGGTTGGGTTCCCGAGGCTGTTAGCTGACAGCGCTGCGCACCAGTGCGAGCGCCCACGATAACGCTTTGAAAGCGGTGATCGCCAGCGTGACCGGCATTATTACCACCCAAACGGCTGCCATGAGTATCATACCGAGTATTCGAGCTGCGGTGAGTACATGGTAAGCGACGCCGAAGAGCAAGGCGATCGCCAAGAATGGCTTTCTCCAGAGGGGCGCCGCCGTATACGCTCGCCATGTATCAGCAAACACGGACGCCACATCGTCAGGCACGATGGCCTTCCGGAAAACCGCCCAGCGGGATTGGGTGCCCTTCGGCGGTAGCTCCCCTTTGGCTCGCATGTCCGCCAACTTCGCCTCCACACGCGCGCAGACCTCCGAAAGCGTTTCCGTCGTCATTGTGCCGTCCCCGCTAGCGTCTCCTTATTAATATACAAAGATTGGTTGATCTCGACCACTACACGAACGGCCCGTCGAAATTCGGATCGCTCCTCATGCTCGGACCGTAAATTGGATGATCCAAACTCCGAAGACCGGGCCGACCCATCCAATTTGCGTCCTCACGATCAGGCACGGTCGCGGCGCCGGTATCACGCCGCTTGGCGTAATGAATGGGGCCCTGCACCCAGCGCGCGCCCTGCGCCGTCGGCGACAGGTTGCGCGCGGCTTCTAGCGCCTGTTCGAGAAGCTTCGTCTTGAGACATATTCCACGTTCCTATATCGTATATTAGCGCGCTCGTTGCTGCCGGCAAAGCTAGTGGTGCGATGCAGACATTTGAATCCCATTTTGTCATTCCGGGGCGCCGCTGAGCGGCGAACCCGGAATCCATGGACACAGGCCTCTGGAATATGGATTCCGGGTTCGGCCCTGCGGGCCACCCCGGAATGACAATCGGGGTGCTTCCGCTGCCGGCGCAAGCACGAATGCCGCCGCCGGCCGAAGGCGTTGGCGGCGCGGCGCCGATATCACGCCGCCTGGCGCAATCCAAGGTCCAGCCACACCTCGCAGAGGGCGGCCACCAGCGCCTCGATGTCGGCGTCGCTGTGCAAGGGCGTCGGGGTGAGGCGCAGCCGCTCGGTGCCGCGCGGCACGGTCGGATAGTTGATCGGCTGGACGTAGATGCGGTGCTGGCGCAGCAAGAGGTCCGAGGCGGCGCGGCACAGCGCCGGGTCGCCGACCAGGACCGGCACGATATGGCTGTCGTTCGCCATCACCGGCAGCCCGGCGGCGACCAGCCGGCGCTTTACCGCGGCGACGCGCTCCTGATGCGCGGCGCGCTCGGCGTCGCTCTCCCGCAGGTGACGCACCGCGGCGAGCGCGCCGGCCGCCAGGAGCGGCGGCATCGCGCTGGTGAAGATGAAGCCCGGCGCATGGCCGCGCAGGAAATCGCACAGCAGCGCCGAGCCGGCGACATAGCCGCCCATCACCCCGAAGGCCTTGGCGAGGGTGCCCTGGATCACGGTCAGCCGATGCGCGACGCCGTCGCGCTCCGAGATGCCGCCGCCATGCGCACCGTAAAGCCCGACCGCGTGCACCTCGTCGAGATAGGTCATCGCGCCGTGGCGCTCGGCGACGTCGCACAATCGGGCGATCGGCGCGATGTCGCCGTCCATCGAATAGACCAATTCGAAGCACACCAGCTTCGGCCGCTCGGCCGGCAGCGCGGCGAGGAGCTCGGCGAGGTGAGCCGCGTCGTTGTGGCGGAAGATCAGCCGCTCGGCGCGGCTGTTGCGGATGCCGGCGATCATCGAGGCATGGTTCATCGCGTCCGACAGCACGACCATGCCGGGCATGCTGCCGGCCAGGGTCGACAACGCCGCATCGTTGGCGACATAACCCGACGTGAAGACCAGCGCCGCTTCGCGCCCGTGCAGCCCGGCCAGCTCGCGTTCGAGCAGCACATGGGCGTGGCTGGTGCCGGAGATGTTGCGGGTGCCGCCGGCGCCGGCCCCGGAGCCGTCGCAGCTCGGCCGCCATCGCCGCCAGCACCCTGGGGTGCTGGCCCATGCCGAGGTAGTCGTTGGAGCACCACACCGTGACCTCGGCGCCGACGCGGTGGTCGAAGGCGCGAGGAAAATGGCCGCAACGCCGTTCGAGATCGGCGAACACCCGGTAGCGCCCCTCGGCATGCAGCGCATCGAGGCGTGTCTTGAAGAAATCGTCGAAATCCATGGTCCCGGTCGCCGTCCAGGTTCGCCCTACGCCAAGTTCGCCTTACGTTAGCATGCTCGCGGCGTTGCGCCATGGCGCGGTGTGTCGCGCCGGCCGGTTATTTCTTCGGCGCGCACACGAAGGTTGCGTGGGCCGGCAAGAGGAGCGGGCAGTTCTGCAGATACCAGTCGGTGGCGACCGGCTCGGCGACCGTATTGGGGCTGCACTCGTGTTGCGCTGCCGCCTGCACTTCGGCGAGCGTGGTCTCCAGCTTGTTGTAGCAGATCGCGACCCGCGGGGTCGCCGGCACACCGGGCGGCGCGGCCCGCGCCGGGCCCGCCGCCGCGATCGGCTTCGCCGGGCGCGGCACCGTCGGGTAGGGATCGAGCGCGCTGCAGCCCGGCGAGAGCAGCTGCGCCGATCAGCAAAAGCGCGGCGGCGTGGCGGCTCATGCGGCCTCGGCCAGCGCGCGCTCGGCGAACAGCGCGGCTGCCATCAGCCGCGCATCGCGACCGGGCCGTCCGACCAGCTGGATCCCGGTCGGCAGCCCGCTCGCGCCCCACAGCGCCGGCAAGGTCACGCAGGGCACGCCGAGCAATGTCCACATCCGGCTGAACACCGGGTTGCCGGTATAGCCGAGCCCGTGCGGCGCCTCGCCCGGCGCGGCCGGCACCAGCATCGCCTCGCACGGTCCGAAAAACCCATCGAGCCGGGCGCGCGCCGCGGCGGTCTCGGCGCGCGCCGCCTCGTAAGCGCCGACCCCGACACTCATTCCGGCATCGAGCAGCTGGCCGAGCCGCGGCGACAGTTCGGCGCTGTGAAAGAGGCGCTCATAGGCGAGCCCGCGCGCCAGCTCGAAACCCATGATCGTCTCTTGCGCGGCGGTCAGTCCCTGATGCTCCGGCGGGACGGCGATTTCGGCGACCCAGGCGCCGGCGCGTTCGAGCGCGGCGCGGGCGTGGTCGAGCGCCGCCGCGGTGCCCGGCTCGGCTTCCTCCCACACCGGCGTTCGATAAAAGCCGAGGCGCGGCGGGGCATCGGGCATCGCGACAGTGCGCAGCGCCGGCCGGCCGCCGAGGATTGCGGCAAGGAAAGCCGCGTCGGCAACATTGCGTGCCATGGTCCCGATCGTGTCGAGGCTGTCGGCCAGCATCTTGGCCCCGGCGCGCGGGATCACCCCAAAGCTCGGCTTGAAGCCGACGATGCCGCAGTACGCGGCGGGCCGAATCACCGAGCCGGCGGTCTGCGTCCCCAGGGCAAGCGGCACCATGAAGTCGGCGACCGCGGCCGCCGAGCCGCTCGACGACCCGCCCGGGGTGTGCGCCGGGTTGCGCGGATTGGCGGTCTTGCCCGGCGTGAAACAGGCAAATTCGGTGGTGACCGTCTTGCCGAGGACGATCGCGCCCGATGCCCGCGCCAGCGCGACGCAGGCAGCGTCCGCGGCGGGGCGGTGGCCCTCGTAGATGGCCGAGCCGTAGCCGGTCGGCATGTCCGATGTGTCGAGCAGATCCTTGACCGCGATCGGGATGCCGTGCAGCGGCCCGCTCGGCGGCGATGCATCGCACTGCCGGGCGGCGGCGAGGGCCGCGTCGCGGTCGAGATGATGCCACGCGCCGACGACCGCCTCGCGCGCTTCGATCCGGTCAAGGCAGGCGGAGAGGAGCGCCTCGGCACGGAGCCGGCCGGCGGCGATTTCCTGCGCGGCATCGCGGGCGGAGAGGGCGAGAGGATCGGGCATGGCGGGAACCTGAGAGGGAGGTCGGCGAACCCTAGCGCCGACGCGCCGCCGGCGGAAGCGCGACGCTGCGCGGCGGCCAGCAACAGGGTCGCAAATCCGGCCGGGCACGCGGTACTATCCGCTCGCGGGGTGTCAGCGGAGCGCCCCCTGGGCCGGGGCGAGCAGCATGGGCGAGCGCGGCGTAGGCGATCAGGACGACGCGGCGCGCCGGACGGCGGCGCTGATGGGCTTTGTCGTGATCCTCATCCTGGCGATCGCCGGGGTCGTCCTCGTCCGCGAGCTCGGCAAGAAGGCCACTCTTGAGGATTGCCTGATGGCCGGGCGGCGCAATTGCGCCCCGATTGAGCTGCCGCTGCGGCGGTAGCTCCGCCCGCTGCGGGTCAGATGCCTTTGCGATCGCGCGCGATCTCAGCCTGCGCCAGCGCGGGCGGTATCACCCGGACGTAGAACGTGTCGCGCTGAAAGCTGCTGAGATCGCCGTCGTTGTCCCAACTGCTCAACAACTCGATCTTGCAATAGACCTGTTGCCCCGGAGCGAGATCGACATCCTGCTCCTGGTTGACATCCTTGCCGACGCTCTCGGCTGCGATGTGATAATGCCCGGCCGGCACGTCGCGATAGAAAGCGCTGCCGTTTTCGACGGCCCCGACATAGCTGCCGTTCATGTCGATGCGCGCCAGGTTCCAGCTCTCGTAGGGCTCATAATCGCGGTAGAACCACACCCGCGCCTGGCCCCCCACACTCGACGGACTCTGGGCCGCGGCTGGCGACGACAGCGGGGTCCAGCCCGCGACGGCCAGCAACAGAGCGCCTGCCGCCGATCGCAACAGCCGGGCCAGAGGGGTCGGATCGGTTCGCATCACCCTCATTATGTCGCGGCCAGGGCGGTCGGCGGGTCCGGTTGGCGATCAGCGACGGCCACCGCCACCGCCGCGCCCGCCGCCGCCATGCGCCCCGCCGCCGCCATGTGCCCCGCCGCGGTATCCGCCGCCGCCCCGATAGCCTCGTCCGCCACCCCAGCCACCGCCATAGAAAAAGTCGAACCCGTAATCGGGATAGATATAACCGGGATCTCCATAGTAATAGGAGAAAGGTGAACAGCCATATCCTGCCAAATAATAGTATCCGGCTGGGCATTGATAGGCGTATTGTGCAGACGTTTGCTGCCCCATTGCCAAAGCCGCGACAACAAGAGCGACGCTGCCGAGAAAGAGAAGGGTTTGTGGTAGAATTCTGACCTGCCGCATCATGGCCTCCTGGGGCATCGCTACACCCTATCCTTTATCGGGCTTTGCGCGCCGCCCGCCGCTGACGGAGCTGCGCGAAGACCTTGTCGGCGGCCTTCTTTTGCTGATCCGACATGCTCTGGTAGAGCGTGTCAAACACGGGGACCAGTTTGGTCAGTGCCTCGCCATGCGCTGTGGTGAGTTGCGTGTACCAGCGAAGCTCGGCGATCGCGGTCATGTCCGGGTGCTCGACGCGTTGCTGAAACAGCGCCTGCATCGTCTGCGCGTTGCTCCGCATCACATCGGCGAAAGCCTTGAACTGAGCTTCCTGGGCGGGGGTGGTATGAAACTGCTCGTGGAGTTCCGTTATCCGGGTTTCGACGCGCGCCGCCGGACCCGCCGCTTGGGTCGGCTCACCGGGCGTCTGCGGCGCTGGGCTCGCAGCGCCGGGCGAAGCCGGAGCCGGTGCGGCCTGAGCCATCAACATGCCGGCAGGCAAACCGCCCGCATCCGCATGTCTCGGCGCGCCCGCCACCAGGCCGGCCGATGCCAAGGAGAGGACTAGAATGCTCACGGCGCCGGCCGCTGCATGTGCCGTGCGATCGCTCATGCTTTTCACCTCATCATCCTCCTTCGCATTATCGCCGGGACCGGCCCCCGGCTCGGGTTTGCGCTCGTCCGGCGATCCCGCCGGCACCCGGACACGAATTCTGGCCAACATCTGGAAGGGTCGCCTTGATCCAGATCAAGGCAATTGCGCGGCTGTGCCGTCACGCGCTCGGATCGCGGGCGTCGCCGGCCGGATGTTCGGCGACCAGGCTTTCCAGCCCCGCGTGATCGATGATCCGCAGATGCCGCCGGTCCCTGAACCTGACTAGGCCGCGCTGTTCGATAACGCGAAACGAGCGGCTCACCGCAGCGAGGGACAGGCCGATATAATCGGCGATGTCCGACCGGGTCATCGGCAGGTAAATCTCGGCCGCGCCCGTTACCCTGCCCTGCTCGGAGCGGCCAAGCATCTGAACAAACATCGCGATTTTGGGGAGCGCGCGATGTTGGCCGAGGAGAAAGGCGTGACGCTGCGCCTCTCTC
The DNA here is from genome assembly GCA_963789255.1 of uncultured Alphaproteobacteria bacterium. Taxonomy (GTDB): domain Bacteria; phylum Pseudomonadota; class Alphaproteobacteria; order ATCC43930; family CGMCC-115725; genus DATARH01. Next base: position 2,578,692 of record CAWBJW010000002.1, read on the forward strand.
AGCTCGTGGCATGCCTTGCACAAGACGTGGAATCCCAGCGTCGGATCGCTGTGCAGCAGGTTTTCGAGCGCCACGAGCGGCAGCCGGTAGGCGGTGACCGACGTGACCGCCTCGGCCGAATCCACGTAGCAGCCTTCTTCAGCCAACCCGAGCAGATCATCGGGGAACAGAAAGGCGGCGATGGGTCTGGTGCCGTCGGGCAACGTGCGGAACGTCTTCGCCACCCCGACCGTAATATTGTAGATCGCGTCAGCGGGCGCCCCCTCGCAATAAATCGCCGAGCCTTTGCGGAATCGAACGAGCGAGGCGATCTTTGCGAGCTGGCGTCGCTCACGATCGCTCAACAATTGAAGCGGCCTGCCGTCCGATTTCTCGCGAAACGGAATGGCCGAGATCGACGGATTTCTGTCGCCTCTGCCCCGCGGGCTGTCGCTGTGAATGTCCGACATTCTCACCTCGATCGGATTGCTTCCGGCGCTCGATTGCAAAATCGGTGAAGTCGCTCGACTTTAACGTCAAACAATACCGCCAGAAATTCTTGTCACATTGATTGAAGTCAGAATCCAAAAAATCTCCACCCGATTTGATCGTGATCAAACTTTCGGGCGTCAGGCGCCTTCATTGTTCGCCATCGCCGGACTAGGATCGCGATCCAATATCAGCTGCCGCCGCCCGCCCTCTGGCCAGCCTCGGCCGATGCCGTCCACCAAAATTCGCAGGGAGGCGTCCCGTGGCACGCAACGGAGGCCCATCCCGGCCCTCCACCGAAGCGGAAACAGGGCTGTCGCACCGGCGCCGTCGCGCCGGCGCACTCTTGGATGCCTGCCACGAACTGGTCGAGCCCTTGACGGCGCTTACCAATTATCTGGAAGTCGCGCGTCGGCTCACCGACGAGGACGCGGAAATCGGCGCGGTCCGGATTGCCGAAATCCTCGACAAAATGTCTGCGCAGGCAGGCCGCGCGGGGCAGACCCTGGCGCGCCTTCGGCGGTTGCTCCAGGGTGGACCGGCTGAACGCCCGACAGGGGCGGAAGAGGAAGCCGCCGGGCATCCGCACCCGGTCGAGCAACCCGGCGGGACGCCGCAGATTCGGGACTATCGCGTCAATTTCATCAACCAATTTGCCAGCGCCGACGAGGTCTTCCGGGTCTGCCAGCGCTCGATCGTCATTCGCCGCGCCGGCAGCCCGGAAGAAGCGTGCGAGGCGGCAAAGGCGCGCTTTGCAGAGCTCGAAAACGTTTTGGACTGGCGAATTCACGCGGCGGCGGTCGAGGTCGTGCCGCTCAGCGTTCAGACTGCACCCGAGTTGTCCCGCAGACATATCGAGGGAGAGCATGAGGATGTCTGACGCCGACGAGTTACGGACGCTGGCAGCTTGGTACCGGGAATTTGCCGAACGCGCTGGTGATCTGGCAATCTGGGAGGCGCGGTTGCATACCGCCGAAGACCTGGAAGCCGAGGCCGACCGTCTCGAAGCTAAGTTCGCTGCCGATCGGCACGAAGCAGACACGGAGTAGGATGAGCGCGCCATGTCGGACGAGCGAGAGGAAGCCATTCGCGAGCGGGCCTACGCGATCTGGGAGCAGGAAGGCCGTCCAGACGGCAAGAGCCTCGCTCATTGGCTGCAGGCGGAAGCCGAAACCGCAGCGGAAAAGATCGTCGGCGTCACCGACGACGGCAAAATTGTGAAGCCGGCGTCGCGACGCCGCCGCGCGTAGCGCATCCCACGCGGCCCTTTCAAGCCGCATCAGCCGCTTTGGAGCCGTCGGCGCAATTTCACCGGCCCCGACGGCCGGTGCCGAGGGCCGGTGCCCGGCGACTTGTCGCGGTGGCCTTTCCCCGCCACACTGCACCGCCCGCCGCTGGAGCACCGCGATGAAAAACCTGCCCCCCGGCCATACCGGCCGCCATTTCCTGCAGATCCCCGGGCCGACCAACGTGCCCGACCGGGTGTTGCAGGCGATTGCCATGCCGACGATCGACCATCGCGGCCCGGAATTTGCCGATCTCGGCAAACAGGTTGTCGCCGGCATGCGGCGCGTGTTTCAGACCGCGGGTACGGTGGTGATCTATCCGTCATCCGGCACCGGGGCCTGGGAGGCGGCGCTCGTCAACACGCTGTCGCCAGGCGATCGGGTGCTGATGTTCGAGACCGGGCACTTCGCCAGCCTGTGGCGGCAGATGGCAACGCGGCTCGGCCTCGACATCGAGTTCGTCCCCGGGGATTGGCGGCATGGCGTCGATTCGGCCCAGCTCGCCGAGAAGCTCGGCGCCGACCGCGAGCATCGGCTGAAGGCGGTCTGCGTCGTGCACAACGAAACCTCGACCGGGATCGTCAGCCGCATTCCTGAGATCCGCGCAGCGATCGACGAAGCGCACCATCCGGCGCTGTTGATGGTCGACACGATCTCCTCGCTCGCCTCGATCGACTATCGGCATGACGAATGGCGGGTCGACGTCACGGTTGCGGGCTCGCAGAAAGGGCTGATGCTGCCGCCCGGGCTCGGCTTCAACGCCGTTTCCGCCAAGGCGCTGGCCGCCGCGAAAACCGCCAAGCTGACGCGTTCGTACTGGGATTGGCAGGCGATGAGCGAGACCGGGCACACCGGGTTCTTCCCCTATACGCCGGCGACCAACCTGCTCTATGGGCTGCGCGAGGCGTTGACGATGCTGCTCGACGAGGAGGGGCTCCCGGCCGTCTTCCAGCGCCATTCGCGGCATGCCGAGGCGACGCGGCGCGCCGTTACCGGCTGGGGGCTCGAGGTGGTGTGCGCCGATCCGCGCGAATACTCGAATTCGCTGACCGCGGTCATGGTGCCCGCCGGCTACGATGCCGACCGGGTGCGCGAGATCATCCTCGACGGCTTCGACATGTCGCTCGGCACCGGGCTCGGCAAGCTGAAGGGCAAGATCTTCCGCATCGGCCATCTCGGCCATTTCAACGATCTGATGCTGTGCGGCACGTTGTGCGGGGTCGAGATGGGCCTCTACCGCGCCGGCATCCCGCACCGCGCCGGCGGCGTCGCCGCGGCGCTCGAATTCCTGGGCGCGCTCGGCGGCGCCAATTAGCCCGCTGTGGCCCTCCCCGCCCCGGGCGTGACCCGGGGGGCCGCGGGCGACGGCGGCCTGTATCCCGAAGGGTGGATGGGCGGCAGCGATGAACCGCATCGGACGGGCGAGCGGCGCTGAGACCCGGGTGCGGCGGCAAGCGGAAGATCATCCCGCGAACGCTGGTGACGCCGGAATGCGCTGCGCTTTTCCGCCCTACGCTTGCTGCTTGTCGCACCGCCGCTGGCTAGAGGCCAACGGGGTTTGTAGCGAGCGAATTTCGTTGCATCGGAATGCCGTGCGCAAGGCGGTCGAGCCGCTGCCGGCGTAGACTGCGGGAATGACAGCTTTTCGACCCCATCCCTGCCCCCGGGACCGAACGGCTGTTGTCGGCTTCGGCAGCGGTCCCTGACGGTCGATGATCTAATATCCCCGTTGCCAATCGATGACGTTGCGCAGCTCCCGGCCGTCGAGATAGGCGCGCAGGTTGGCGCAGAAGAGGTCGATCCCGCCATGGCGGTTCGCATCGCTGCCGCCCGAGACATGCGGCGTGATCAGCACCCGCTCGTCCTGCCAGAGCCGCGCTGCCGGCTGGCGCTCGAATTCGCCGACATAGACATCGAGCGCCGCGCCGCGCAGACGATCGTGCCGGAGCGCGTCGGCAAGGGCATCCTCGTCGATGATCTCGCCGCGGGCGACGTTGACGAGGACGCTGCCCGGCTTCATCACGGCGAAGCGGGCGGCGTTGAACAGTCCGGTCGTCTCCGGCGTCCATTGACAGCAGATCACGACAAAGTCGCTCTGCGGCAGGAAGCGGTCGATCGCCTCGGCCCCGCCGACCTCGCTGAAGCCCTGGGGCAGCGGCGCATTCGGTTGCGCCTCGCGCCTGGTGCCGACGACCCGCATGCCGAGCGCGGCGCAGAGGCGCCCGACCTCGCGCCCGATCCCGCCGGCGCCGACCACGCACACGGTCTTGCCCTCGACGAGGAGCGGCCGGTAGGCGCGATGATCGAACGCGCCGGCCGCGCGATCGATCGCGGCATGGTGAAGGCCCATCGCGAAGTGGAGGATGCCGGCGACCGCATATTCCGCGATCGGCAGCGGGTTCGCTGCGCCGCGCGAGGTCGTCACGACGACATCGCTGCCCCACAGATCGCTGTCGAACAGGTTGCTGGCGCCGGCCTGGCGCTGGTGAAACCAGCGAAGCCGCGGCGCCCGGACGCGCAGATCGCGCGGAAACGGCCAGCCGCCGATAATCACCTCCGCTTCGCCGAGCAGCCGGTCGCGCTCCGCGCGGCTCCCCGATCCGATCGAGTTCGGCATCAGGTAGCGCGCTGCGGCAAACTCGGTCCAGGTCTCGCGGATTTCGCCGTCGAACCAGCCCCCGGCGTCGGTCAGCCGGACCCTGGGATCGATCGCCTCGATCCGCGCGCGCTCCGCCGCGCTGCTGCGCTGGATGCTCAAGACATTGACCCCTTGCATGCAAGCCCTCCGACCATCGCGTGCCGACGGTGATTATAGGGCGCGCCCCGACGGCGGCGATGCTGTCGTGTTTCAGTCCCGATGCCGGCAGGCGGTCTGTAGCGGGGCGCTCGTCGGAGCCGCCGGGGATGGCGATGGGAAGGGGAGAGCAGAGATTTTTCTCTCTTGCCGGGCATCGCCCCGTCATACTGATCCCAGCCTATAAACCGTGCTCTGCTCGTGGGGCGGAGACGGCGGGCGCCTGTGGCTCTGATGAGGAGAAGTTGGAATGTTCAGCCATATCATGATCGGGAGCAACGACACCGCCCGGTCGAAAAAATTCTACGATGCCCTGTTTGTCGCGATGGGCGCCCAGCCGGGGACCGAGGACGCCAGAGGCCGGCTGGCCTACACGCACAATGGCGGGCGTTTCATGGTGTCCAAGCCGATCGACGGCAAGCCGGCCACAAATGCCAACGGCGGCACGATCGGCTTCACGATGAGCAGCCCCGAACAGGCTGCTGCATGGCACAAGGCCGGCGTCGCCAATGGCGGCACGTCGATCGAGGACCCGCCCGGCATCCGCCAAGGGGCCGCCGGTCAGATGTATCTCGCGTATCTTCGCGATCCCGACGGCAACAAACTGGTCGGGCTTTGTCGCATGCCGGCCTGAACTGTCGGATCAAGACGGGGGGCCGCCCTTTCCGGGCGGTCCTCGCGCGCGACAGAATCAGCCGTTTTGCAGTCGGTAGCGGAGCCAGACCACGCCGCCCTCCAAGACCTCGGTGCTCGCCAGAATCATCGAGCGGATCGGCGCGGCGATGCCGGCATCCTTGTCGCTGGAGTTGAAGATGCTCGGCGCGCCCTTCGCGCCGTCGATTGCGGGGCAGATCGCCAGGCTGATCTCGTCGATCAGGCCGGCCCGCAGAAAGGCCCCGTTCGAGATGCCGCCGCCTTCGAGGATGAGGCGTTCGAGCCCCAGTTCGCGGTTGAGGATCTCCAGCGCCAATCCCAGATCGAGCGCCTCGTCGCCGGCGAAGATGTAGGAGACGCCATCCCGGCGCAGCCCCGCCAAATGCGCGTCGGAGACCCGCTCGGTCAGCACCACGACGATCGCGTCGCCGCCGATGTCGGACCGTCCCCAGGCGATCTTGCCCCGCGCATCGAGCACGATGCCGTAGGCGGAGGCGTCACGCCGGGCGAACCAGGGTTCGCGCGGATAGGTTCGGTCGGTCCGGTCGGGGTAGGATTGGGCCTTGGCGTATTCGCTGCCGGTCACCCGGCCGATCAGCCAGGAGCCGCCGCCGAGCTCATCGTGCAGGCGCTCGAACAGCCCCGCCATGCGGTTCTCGGCGGGCCGCCACCGGCTGCCGAGAATGCGGCCATCGACGCTCGCGTTCATGTGGCAGATGACGTAAGGCTTGGATTTCATAGCTACCGACGAATGCCGACCGTGACCAGATACTCACGCGGGTACGCTAGGCCAAGTTCCCCGCGGTAGCGGTCGTGGAATTCAATGAAATCACGCTTGAACTGTTCGAGCTGCCCGGGATCCAGGCTCGCCGCGACGGTTTTCGTTGGGCCAAATCCGGTGATGAACAGGTCCCACGCCCTTTGGCCGCTTGGCACCCGCAGCACCGTTGTATCGGCCTCGAACCCAAGGTCGAACGAGTGCCCGAGCAATTCCCGGACTCGCTCGGGGCGACCCCAGGCAAACGGCGATGGTGGAGCGGGGGACGGCGGCGGTGGGAGATAGGGCTTCATCATGGCAAAGAACCCTTCGACCGGGCCGCCTGGCACCCAGGTAAGAAGGCCAATTCGACCGCCTTTCTTGCACACTCGGCTCAGTTCCCGTGCCGCGTCCTCTGGGCGGGCGGCGAACATCACACCGTAGGTGGAAAGGACACCGTCAAAGCTTTCATCCTCGAACGCGAGCGCCTCGGCGTCGCCAACATGGAATTCGATCTCAGGTGCCAATGACTTCGCCGCCTCTATCACGCCGCTGCCTAAATCGACGCCAACGACGTTTGCGCCATTCGCTGCCAGGCGGCGCGCCGTCCACCCGGTGCCGGTTGCGACATCGAGAAATCGTTCCCCCGGCATCGGATCAATCCGCCGCACCAGATGTTCGATCGAATCAGCGACGTGCTCACTGATCTTGTCGTAACCTGATCCGCCGGCACCCCAGGTCATCGCCGCTTGCTGATTGTGGGGACGTATTTCCTGCATCGTCTCCTCCGGGTTGATTATCGGTTGGCTCATGAGTTCATTCCTTAGCAGAGGGTCTGACAGGGCACCGTCCGGCGCCGGCCGTGTGACAGAAATTCCAGAGTTCTTCATAGTTGCGTCCCCTGCCGATGGCGGCTCTCAGCCGGGGAGGGGCCAGCCGACCCAGTTGCACAGGGCTTCGCCCATGACGAGGTCGAGATCGCGGCCCTTGAGCCAGGGCAGTTCCTCGGTGAACACTGTCACGCATTGATGCCAGGAACAGGGCATCCGCGTGATGTCGGTGCCCCAGAACATCCGGGTCGGCCCGAACGCGTCGAAAACGCGGTGCAGGTGCTCGTGGAAGCTGCGGAACGGATAGGCGTCTTCGGCGTAGCCGGGCTGGCCGGTCGCCTTGACCGCGACGTTGGGGTATCTGGCGAGCGCCAAGAGTTCGGGCTGGAAGCGCCAGGCACTCTCGCCGCGGCTGCCTGGCGGCACGGCCATGTGGTCGACGATCAGCTTGAGCCCGGGGTGACGCTCGGCGATCTCGCCGACAACCGGCAGGAACAGCGCGGCGGCGAGCGCCACCGGCACTTGGGCCCGCTCGGCTGCGGGCCACAGCCAGTCGAGGCTCCCGTCGGTCATCCACTCCCGCTTGTGCCGCTCGTTGAAATAGAAGCGCAGGCCGAGCATGCCCGGGCGGTCTTTCCCCGGTTGGCCTTTCCAACGCGCGACGCGGTCGGGGCCGTTCGGGTCGTCGAGATAGAACCACCCCATGATCGCGAAGCGGTCGGGGTATTTGCGCACCGCTGCGATGGCCAATTCGTTCGAGTCGGGGTCCCACAGCACCGGGTGGATCAATGCCCGGTCCACGCCGGCTTCGTCCATCGCGGCGATCGCCTCTTCGGCGGAGTACGGCTCCTGACGATGCGGCGGGGACGGCGTACCCTTTTCCCAGAGATGAATCTGGCCATCGACGATCAGCATCCGGCGTATCCTTTCGGCCTGAAGATATTCAGCTGCCCGAGAATACGCCCATCGCCGGAATCCGCCGATAGCGCCCAAAGCGGTTTCGGAAAGGGCTGCTTGCGGGCGCGACCTCGCCGTCCAGCGGGTCGAGCGGCGGCGCCTTGACCCTCCGCGCGTCATCCGTTCAAATCGCGGGACCGCGAGCGGGGAGACAAAACATGGCTGAGCGCGCGCCGTTCCTGAATACCGCCTATAGCGCCTATCACCATCGCGAGCGGCCGGCGGCGGATGAGGAGCTGACCCGGGTCGGGCCGGGCACGCCGTGCGGCGAATATCTGCGGCATTTCTGGCAGCCGGTGATCCGCACCGAGGAATTGGGCGAATTGCCGCGCCGGCTGCGCATCCTCGGCGAGGACCTCGTCGCGTTTCGCGACAAATCGGGCGCCATCGGCCTCCTGGAACTGCATTGCCCGCATCGCGGCACCTCGCTTGAGTTCGGCCTCATTGGCGACAAGGGCATCCGCTGCTGCTATCACGGCTGGCTGTTCGATTGCGACGGCACCATCCTCGAGACGCCGGGCGAGCCGGCCGACAGCACGCTGAAGGACCGCCTCTGTCACGGCGCCTATCCGGTGCACGAATACGCCGGGCTGGTCTTCGCCTATATGGGGCCGCCGGGTGAGCAGCCGGCGTTTCCAATGCTCGACACCTACGAATTGCCGGGCTACCAGCTGATCGCCCGCCAGCCCACCGTGTGGGAGTGCAACTGGCTGCAGGTCAAGGAAAACAGTATGGACCCGGCGCATCTCGCCTTCCTGCACACCTTGCCGGGCAGCGAGGGGTTCACCGAGGATTTGAAGGAATTGGGCGAGTGGGACTGGCTGGAGACCCCGCTCGGCATGGTCTACATCGACACCCGCCGCCAGGGCGACCGGGTGTGGGTGCGGGTCGCCGATTTCATCCTTCCCAACATCCACCAGTTCCCGCCGAACCAGGACCCGATGGCGTTGCGCAACTCGATCAACCGGCCGCAGGCGACGACCTGGGCGGTGCCGCTCGACGACACCCACACGATGACGATCGGCTACCAGCGCGCGCCCGAGGGGCGGGAGCCGCGGCGCGGCCTCGGCTTCGGCCAGGACGGGAGCCGCTCCTACGAGGAACGCCAGCGGGTCCCCGGTGATTACGACGCCCAGATCAGCATTCACGGCGGCGTCGCGCGGCACGGGCTGGAGCACCTCGCGACCACCGACCGCGGCATCATCATGATGCGCAACCTGATCCGCCGCGGCATCCGCGCGGTTAAGAAAGGCCAGGACCTCGATCATCCGATGCTGCACAACGGCGCCGCGGTGCCGACCTACAGCCACGACCGGGTGGTGTCGGGCGTTGCCCCGGCGCTGACCCCGGAGGCGGACCGGCAATTGCTGCGCAAGGTCGCCCGAGGCGTGGTCCGGGAAGCGGTGAAGACTGGGTTGGCAGAGGCCTGAGGCAGGCGCGCGATCCCGCCGGCGATGGCGATCCGTGACATCCAATCTCGCGCGGTATCAGCGGATTGCGCCGTTCTACGACTTCCTGGATCTGCCGTTCGAGCAGCGGCGGTATCGCGCCTTGCGGCCGCTGATGTTTCACAACCTCCGCGGCCGGCTGCTCGACGCGGGGATCGGCACCGGCAGGAATTGCGCCTTCTATCCACCCGACGCGATCGTTTCCGGCATCGACACCAGCCCGGCCATGCTTGCCCGCGCGCATCGCCGCTGTCCAACCCTGGCGGCTGCAGGCCGGCTCTACCGTATGGACGTGACCGAGCTTGAGTTTCCAACCGGATCGTTCGATGCGGCGGTCGCGAGCTTCCTGTTTTGCGTGCTGCCCGACCGGCTGCAGGTGCCGGCGCTTCGAGAACTCAGCCGTGTCGTCAGGCCGGGAGGGCTTATTCGACTGCTGGAATACGTCCGGCCGCAACACGCGCTGCGGCGGATCGCGTCGCGCCTGTGGCAACCCTGGATCGCGTGGGCCTACGGGGCGAGCTTCGATCGGCATACGGAGAGGTATGTCCCGGAAGCCGGACTCGAACTGATCGAAAGTCGCTACGTTGTGAACGACCTCCTAAAGATGCTCACCCTGCGCAGCCGGTAGAAAGCTCCCATCAATCGCCATGGCCGACCTCGACCACCCTCCGCCGCCCGCCGCTCACCGCGTGCCGCACAGCTCCCATTGGGGGGCGTTTTCGGTGCGGGTGCGGGAGCTCGGCATCGAAATCGTGCCGCATCCGCGCGACGCCGACCCGTCGGCCCTGCTTGGCAACATCGCGGCGTCGGTGTTGCACAAGGCGCGGGTCGCCCGGCCGATGGTCCGGCGCGGCTGGCTGGAGCAGGGTCCGGGACCCGACCCGCGGCGCGGCAGCGACGAATTCGTGCCGGTTTCGTGGCCGGAAGCGCTCGACCTTGCCGCCGCGGAATTGCGCCGCGTCTACACCGCGCACGGGCCGCGCGCGGTGTTCGGCGGGTCCTATGGCTGGGCCAGCGCCGGGCGCTTTCACGACGCGCAACACCAGATCCATCGCTTCCTGAACCTCGCCGGTGGCTACGTCCGGTCGGTGAACTCCTATAGTTCGGGCGCGGCGGCGGTGATATTGCCGCACGTCATCGGCCCGCAAGCGGCGGTCGCCGGCAACAACGTCAGCCTGGGCCGAACTGGTGGACGAGAGCGCGCTGGTCCTCGCCTTTGGCGGCATGGCGCTGAAAAACAACGATGTCGGCGGCGGCGGGTCAAGCCAGCACATCGCCCGCGACAGTCTCGCCGCGGCGCACGCCCGCGGCGTCGAATTTCACCTGATCGGCCCGTTGCGCGATGATTTTCCAGATCAGGTCGAGGCTATCTGGCATCCGATCCGACCCGGCACCGATGTCGCACTGATGCTCGCTCTGGCGCACACGCTGGTCGCCGAGGGATTGCACGACCGCGCCTTCCTCGACCGGTTCTGCACCGGCTGGGGGACGTTCGCGGCCTATCTCCTCGGCCGCGACGACGGACAAGCCAAAGACGCTCTCTGGGCCGCCGCGATCTGCGGCATTCCGGCCGACGAGATCGTCGCATTGGCGCGGCGTTGCGCCGGGCGCCGCACCCTCGTCACCTGCTCGATGTCCTTGCAACGCGCCGAGCATGGCGAGCAGCCGGTGTGGATGGGCGTGGTATTGGCGGCAATGCTCGGCCAGATCGGCCTCAGGGGCGGCGGATTCGCCTATGCGCTGGGCTCGACCTCGAACACCGGCAAGCCGCCGCTGGCGGTGCCGTTGCCGACATTGCCGACCGGTCGCAACAGCATCTCCGACTTCATCCCGGTGGCGCGCATCGCCGACATGCTGCTGCAGCCGGGCGAGCAGTTTGATTACGACGGCCAGAACCTCACCTATCCCGACATCAGGCTGGTCTACTGGGCCGGCGGCAATCCGTTTCACCACCATCAGGATCTGAACCGGCTGCGCCGCGCCTTCGCCCGGCCCGATACGGTGATCGTGCACGAGCAGGCCTGGACGGCGAGCGCGCGCCACGCCGATATCGTGCTGCCGGCGACAATCACGCTGGAGCGCGAGGATATCGGCGCCGCTGCCGGCGATCCGCTGCTGGTGGCGATGCATCGCGCGGTCATGCCCTACCGCGAGGCGCGCGACGATTACGCCATTTTCGCCGGCCTCGCCGAGCGGCTCGGCTTTGCCGACAAGTTCACCGAGGGCCGCACCGCTCGGCAGTGGCTCGAACAGTTCTACGAACCGACCCGCCGCGCCCTGGCCGAGCACGGCATCAACGCGCCTGATTTCGCGCAATTCTGGGAGGACGGCGAGCTGGTGCTGCCGACACAGGACAGGGATGGCGGCCCGGTCCGCGCCTTCCGCCGCAACCCCGACACTGCGCCTCTGCCGACGCCGAGCGGCAGGATCGAGATCGTCTCCGCGACGATCGCCGGCTTTGGCTATGCCGACTGCCCGGGACACCCGGCCTGGCTGCCGCCGGTCGACGGCGCCGGTTCGCCTGCCGCTGCGCGCTTCCCCTTGCAGCTTGTCGCCAACCAGCCGGCGACCCGATTGCACAGCCAATTGGATTTCGGCGCCACCAGCCTCGCCGCGAAGATCAACGGTCGCGAGCCGGTGCGCATCCACCCGCAGGACGCCGCCGCCCGCGGCATCGCCAACGGCGACATCGTGCGGCTCTACAACGAGCGCGGCGCCTGCCTTGCCGGGGCGGTGCTGAGCAATGCGCTGCGCCCAGGCGTCGTCCAGCTGTCGACCGGGGCCTGGTACGACCCCGAAGACCCAGCCGCGGAGCAGCCCTTGTGCGTGCACGGCAACCCGAATGTGCTGACGCGCGACGTCGGCACCTCCCGCCTCGCGCAGGGCTGCACCGGGCAGCTCAGCCTCGTCGAGATCGAGCGTTTCGACCATGCCCTGCCGCGCATCTCGGCATTCGACCCGCCGCCGGGAGGGATCGACTGACGGAACCGGTCGGGCTCGGCGTCATCGTCTTCCTCAAATCGGCGATGGGCTCCGGACCGGGCTGATCATCCAGGTGCCGGCAACGATGGCAAGCACGATCAGGCCGGGGACGATGGCGAGCCAGGTTCCGGTCGCCGCCAGGGCGCCGGTGCCGGCCCAGCCGATCGAAGACAGCGCCTCGGCAAAGGTGGCGATGCGCGACGAGGTCTGGCGGCGCCGGAAGAGGCTGCGCCTTGCCTGGGTGCGAAACCAGAATTGGATCGCGATGGCCGAGCCCGCCGCGATGGCAATGCCGCACGACGCGACGAGTGCAGCAAAGGGCGCGTAGACGGCGAGCACGACGACAAAGGGCGCGAAGATCACGGCAATCACGCTGAGCACCGCCTCGATCTTGGCACGAAGAACGCGGGCTGCCGACACCGGCGCCGACGCGATCAGCTCGGGCGCGTCTTCGCCCGACACCGCGAGCCAGGCCAGGCCGCCGGCCAATTGTCCCGCGGCCACGATAAAGACCGGCACCAGCAGCGCCGATGCGCCGCCACCGTGGTAGAAGCTGCGCCACATCAGGAAGGCGGCCGGCAACAGGTAGAGCAACTGCATCAGGGTCTGCGACACCAGCCACGGATCGCGCAGCAGCAGCGTCCACTCCTTGCGGCGCAACGCCTGTCCGGGCGCCGAATTGTGGAAGCGCGCGGGTCGCCGCCTGCGCGACGGCGTGTCATGCGCTACAGCGCCGGCGGCCAGCGCGAGCCGTCCGAAGCGCGGCGCGAAGACAGCGATCGCGGCGGCCAGGGCAATCATGCCGAGGCCAACGAACGCGGCCAGCGGGATCGGCCTGCCAAGGGCGGCGCGGGCCGGCCACCAGAGGATGCTGCCGACATCGGGCGCGAGCCTGGCGAGCGCCGGCGATTGCAGCGCCGCCATCCGCGACATCGTCCCAAATGAGAGGATTGCCGCAAACTGAACGCCGATGACGAACGCGGCGCCGATGATCGCCGCGAGGACCTGCGCGACGAACCGCGTGCGCCGCGGGCCGATCGCGCGAAACATCGCGACGGTGACCGCAACCGCAACCGCGACCGCGTCCATCGCCAGCGCCAAGCCGACCGCATATGCGCCGAGCCAGTGCGCTCCGCCGCGCCAGACCAGCACGTTGATTAACGGCGCGGCAAGCACGAACGATTGAGCCGCGACCGTCGCCGCCATCGCCGCGATGCGCACGGCAAACAGGCGCCACGCCGCGACCGGCGAGGCCAGGATCAGATCGAGATCGCCGCGCGCGTAGAACCCCCGCGTCACCGATTCCAACGCCTGCGACAGCATCAGCGACGACGCCATCGCCAACGAGCCGGTGATGATCACCAGGATATGCTGATCTGGCGTGCCGGCGAGCTTCATCGAAGGTCCGAGCATCAGATAGGCGAGACCGTGCAGGAAGAGCACGAAGGCGATGAAGACGAGGGCCGAGGTAACAACACGCCGGCGATGCCCACCGGTTATCAGCCAAATCCAGTCGCGCCAGCTCAGCCGCGCTTCATGCAGCGCGAACCAGCCGATCGTGCCGGGTTGGCTCATGGGGCGAGCGTACTTTTCGCGACCAGTGCGAGGAACGTGTCCTCGAGGGTGGCGTGGCCGGAGCCCTCGCGGCGGCGCAATTCGTCCAACGTGCCCTCGGCGATCAGCACGCCGTCGGCCATGACGCCGATGCGATCGGCCATGCGCTCGGCGACGTCCAGGATATGGGTCGTCATGACCACCGAGCAGCCGGACTGGACGCGCTCGCGCAGCATGTCCTTGATCAGGCGGGCCGAGCCGGCATCCAGGCCGGTGAATGGTTCGTCGAGGATGATCAGCCTGGGATCGTGGACGAGCGCCCCGGCCAGCGCCACCTTCTGGCGCATGCCCTTGGACAAACTCTCGCAGCGTTCCTGGGCATGCGGCGCCAGACCGAGCCAGTTGAGAAGCTCGCCGGCCCGCGCTGCCGCGCTTGCGCTGTCCACCCCCCACAGACCGGCGACGAAGTCGAGATACTCCAGGGGCGTCAGCTTGTCGTAGATCATCGGCTCGTCCGAGACCCAGGCCATGATCCGTTTGGCCGCGACGGGGTCGGCCAGCGCGTCGATCCCGAAGACGGCGATCGAGCCGCGATCCGGCTTGAGCAGGCCGGTCACCATTCGTAACGTGGTCGTCTTGCCGGCGCCGTTGGGCCCGAGCAGCGTATAGAATTCGCCGGCGGGCACGCTCAGGTCCAATCCGTCCACAGCCGGACGTTCGAAACGTTTGGCGATCCCGCGGATCTCGAGGGCAGGCGCCGGGACTGCACCGTGCAATGGGCTCGGCATGGGTAACGGGACGGCGAAATTACGATCGCTCGGTCAGTCCGCCAGCCCGGCCGGGTGCCGCGTTGTCCAACCCGTCACGTCCTCGCAGCATTGCGGGACGCGATAGGGCATCGCCTCGGCGATGGGATGGCCGACAAGCCCGGTCAGACGATCGAGCCCGAGCGCGTGGGCCTTGTCGCGGAGCTCCCTGGTCATCGGACGCTCTTCCCTCTTTTGAGACGCGGCGGTAATTCTAGCGCGTTCTGACGCTCGACGGCGCTCAATTCGGCCGGCGAGATGGAAGGGCTACCGACAGGAAACGCCCGAGGGATCCAACAGCCGACTTGCCGCTCCGTTGAACCTCCCGAGGTTTCGGGTAGTATCCGGCGCGGCCAGGCTGGGTGATGGACCGGCGGTTGACGGAGTGAGGCATGGACCAGGCGGCGACCGGGCCTATCATCGGATATTTGGCGCAATCGCGCGATGCGTTGCAGGCTGCAATCGGCGACAGCGGGTTTGTCGATACGATCGCCGCAATGGTCAACCGGCTCAGCGCCGCGCTCGGAACCGGGCACAAGGTGCTCCTCGCGGGCAATGGCGGCAGCGCGGCCGACGCGCAGCATCTCGCTGGCGAGCTGCTGTGCCGGCTCAACTACGATCGCGCCCCGTTGGCCGCGATCGCGCTGACCACCGACAGCTCGGTGTTGACCGCGATCGGCAATGATTATGATTATGATCGCGTGTTCGAGCGCCAGGTGCTCGGGCTCGGCCGTCCGGGCGACGTGCTGATCGCGATCTCGACCTCGGGCCGCTCGCCAAACATCCTCCGGGCGATCGCGGCGGCGCGAGCGAGCGGCCTCTCGATCATCGGCTTTACCGGGAGAAGCTGCGGCGACATGGCGTCGCGCTGCGATCTGTGCCTGCGCGTGCCGTCGGAGTCGACGCCGATCATCCAGCAGGTCTACATGACAGCCGGGCACATCGTCTGCGGGCTCGTCGAGGAGCGCCTTTTCCCCCGCGTCGGCACGCCGCGCGCTGTCGCTGCTGTCGCGGGCTGATCGACCACTGCGCTATTCCGGCTGGAGCAACGCGATGTGCCGGCGAACGGCTCGCCATCGGCGAGGGAAGCGCGTCGCCTGTTCCTTGGCCGGCGCGGACCTCATCGATCGGTGTGCTGCCGCCACCCGGCGTCGGGATGCTTCGTTCGCTCATTGCTTTCGTGCAAATAACTGAGGTACTTGATGGACGAGGGCAGAGCCTCTCCCCTCCCGATAGCGCAGAGCCGAGCCGCGCGCGCCGCTGTCTGCCAACCGACATTTATGACGATCGCGACGCCCGATCGCGCAGCGCAAAGCCGCATCCTTGCCCGCTCCGCTCGCAGTTGCCATCCCGACGCCAGGCTGGTCGTGCTCGCTCTCGACGGGGCGCCGCAGATATTCGAGGATGCGTACGATCTTGTCATCACGGTCAACCAGCTGTCCTTGAGCTGCCTTGCCGACATGCGGTTCCGCTATTCGACCGCCGAACTTTGCTTTGCGTTGAAGCCGTGGGTCATGCAGCATCTTTTTGAGAAGTTGCCGGACGAGCCGATTTATTATTTCGATTCGGATATCGAGATTTTCACGCCTTTGGTCGAGGCCGGCGCGGCGCTGGCCGAGGGCGCCAATCTGGTGTTGATCCCCCACATCCTGGGGCCGGCGCTCGATCAGGCCGCCGAAGAGGCATTGCTGCGATCCGGAACCTTCAACGGAGGTTTCCTCGCCGTCGCCCCAACGCCGCAGGGGCGCGCTTTTGTCGCCTGGTGGGGCGAACGGCTGCGGGTCGGCGGCACCCTTGAAGGCACCTGCGGCGACCAGAAATGGCTCGACCTCGCGCCGTCGATATTTGACGGCGTCGCGATCTTGCGGCATCCGGGCTATAATTTCGCGTTCTGGAACGCGCATGAACGCCCGCTGGGTTGCCTCAACGGCGTGTGGACCGCGGCGGGACAGTCACTACGGTTCGTGCATTACACTAGATGGAATTTGCAGGAGCAGGATTGCGAGCAGTATCTCGCCCAGCATTTTCGCGGTGATTGCCAACCGTTCGCCGGGCTTTTCGCCGACTATCAAAAAAAGGTACGGGAGGAGGACCTGTTCGGCGGGGAGCTGTCGCGAGGAATTTATGGCGAGGTGCTCGCCCCTTCTGGAAAACCGGTCCCCGATCTGGTGCGCAATGCCTACGCCCGGCACGGCCCGACAGTCGACGGCGACGCCTCCGAGGTATTCGCTCACGCGATTTCCGTCCTCAACGCGCCGAGCAAAACCCGAGCGGATTTGCCTGACCTGCCGATGACCATTCTTCAGGACGAGATTTGGCAGCGGCACGCGGATCTGCGGTATCGCTTCGATGTCGATCGGGCGAGCGGCCGCCTGGCTTATCTGCGGCTGCTCGTCAAGTCCGGTGCGGCAGTGCTCGGGCTTCCCGCCGCTTTCCTGACGCCCGCGCATTCGGCTTTGGAAAGGGAGCGGGTACGGCAGCTCGCGGCACGCTTCGAGGCGGCAGTGCCGCCTCTTTCCAGCACCGATCCCGGCTTGCGGGAGCTGCCGGCATCGGTGGATACGATCGGCGCGTTGGTCGAGTGGCTGCCGCTGATGACCGTGGGCCCCGCCGGCGAACGCGTCCATGCCGGTGTATGCGCGACACCGGGGCAGACCGGGCACTTGGTCTATGGTCCTTATGTAGCGCTGGGTGCGGGCGATTATCGCGTGCGCATTTGCTGGAGCGCCGGGCGGCCGCTGCGGGCCGTCCGCCAAGGCCGGCCGGTCGCGACGATCGAGGCGGTATCCCGTTACGGCAAGACCTATTTGGCCCAGCGCGAATTGCGGGTCGAGGACTGCGAAAGCCCGGAGCAAGAGCTGCTGTTTTGTATTGGCCGCCGGCCGCTGCCGGCATCCCCGATCGAGGTGCGGGTGTGGACCAGCGGCACGGTGCCGCTGACGGTTTCCTCGATCACCATCGAATTGGTTGAACGGCCCGCCGAACACCGCAACGGCCGGCTGACGAGCTCACGCCGGCAGCGATTGGGGCTCTCTCACGCCGATGTGCGACGGTTCGCGGCGGGCGGAGGCTCAGGCTCATTCGACGCGACGGCCGCGGCTCGCGCCGCGGCAGGGGGCGCGATCAGAGATTTGTAAATCTTCGCCAACTCGTCGGCTTGCTCGCTCGCCTTGCGAAATTCTGCCGAAGCTGGCGGCGAGTTCAGGTAGCGCTGTGAGTTGTTGTCGATCAGCGTAAGCACGCGGATCAAGTCGGACGCGTCCGAGACATCGATGATATGACCGTTGACGCCCTCAGTGACGCAGGCGCCGATGCTGCCGCGGTCCGACGCAACCACCCAGCAGCCAAAGTGCAACGCCTCGCGCGTCACCAGGCCAAAGCTTTCCGGCCATATCGATGGCGCGAGCAGCACGTCTATCCTTGCGTACAAATCGACAACCCGATCCTCTGGAACCTTTGCAAAAAACTCGACCGGCGTGCCATTCCACGATTCCCGGCGGGATTGTCCAAACTGCAACCAGCCATCCATGACCATCAGATGAAGATGCCCAAATTTCCTGCTCAACAGAGCATATTTAATGAGATCGTAGCCCTTGACGCGCGCCATCGAGCCGAGAAATGCGAGACGCACACGCCCATCGGCCGATGGGGTACGCTTTGGTTCGGGGAGGTGCGAGACCCCGTTTTCCACCGCCAGTACATTGGGCACACCGCAGCGACGATAAAGATCGGCAAACCTGTCGGACACCGCCAGGACGTAATTGGCGGCGAACAAGGGTTGCCGAAGCTGCATCATCCTCTCGTATGCCGGTTTGCCCAGATCCGAAATCACCGACAACGGATTTGCATAGTCATACAGTTCAAGCTCCCCGTATTCATCGACCGCGAACTGATGGCTTGAGATCCACCACGCATCATGGGCGGTAATAAGGTAAGGGATGCCGCGCTCTTCTGCTGCGGACACGACCGATGCCGTCAGGCGCTGAATGCAATGGAAATGGATCAGCGACGGGCGGATTTCATCGAGAAAGGCGCCGAAGATCTGGTCAACACGGTCGTCCACCACCGCGCTCTCGACATCCGGGTCGGACCGTCTGGCGAGCGCGGTTATCCGGATTCCGTCCTGGACGTAGGATGAGGTTTCGTAATCCCGTTCGCCCCCATGAGTGGTCGCAAACACCTCGATGCGAAAATCGTCCGGGTACGCTGTCGATAGGTGGCGGACATTATCGTGGACGACCCGGGTCGCCCCCCCGATCGCCTGAGGCGGATAAAACACGTTGACAATCAGCACAGTCGGCGTCGCTGGCAATTCCGGGAAAGGCGCACACTCCTCGAATATCCTAACCAGGTTCTGCGCGGCCGCCTCGATGCTGTAAGTCCGGCGAACCCGGCGCCAGGCTTCCCGACCCATGCGTTGCCGCAAGGCGCTGTCGCGCACCAAAAGGTCGAGCGCCGACGTCCACTCCTCCAAAGTGTCGCAAATGAGACCGGTGATCCCGGGCTCGATGACCTCGCGGTACGTACTGGTGCCACTGACGACCGACGGTATCCCAAACATCGCCGCTTCCATCCACTTGATCTCGCTCTTGCAGTCGGACATCAGCGACGGTTTGAGGACAGCTATGTTGATATCGGCAGTCTGCAAAAGCGCCCAATATTGCTCAATATCCCAGTTGATCTCGACGATCCGCAAGTTATTGCGAATGGCTTCCAGCTGCGGGCTGAGGACGATGTACCCCGCGAGGACAATGGTGACGCGTTCGCCGTGCCGGCGGACGATCTCGACCAGCGCCGGCTCGACCAATTGCTGGAAATCCTCCTTGTGGGCTTTCGTTCCCGAGCCATAAAAGATGACCACGCGGTCGTTGCGATGCGATTTCGGCTCCCTGGATGACAGGAATTGGTGTGTGCTCCCAAAAGCATTCCGATGGATGAACGCTTTTCCTCCAGCAACGACCTTGGACATTTCCGCGGCGAGAGGCGTTGTCGATGCTATGCCGTAGTCGCATGACGCGATAGCATTCCGGTAAAGCGGGATCCCAAGCTTTAATCCGGCATACTCCTCCATGGCTATTAAGCCGCCATAACTTTCAAAACCGTCGGGAAAATCGTTGGTGAAAAGGAGATCGTCCACCTCGTAATATGTGGTAATTCCTAATTTTTTGGATTTATTTATCGCCAACATCATTCGAGCCAATCCGGGCAAACGGTAGAAGATGACAGCATCATATTTGTAGATATCGGCCAAGTATTGATCAATTTCGGTCTCCTCATAGACGGCTACGCAGTAGCCGGCGGTCTTAAGCTGCTCGACCTTTTGATCGATACGGTAGAGGCGGCATTGCAGGCTGATCTCAACGGTCACGATCGCAATCGAGCGGATTGGGCGCCTGGGCAGGCAATTCTCGCCCACGATCAAAGACGATAGGGCCTCGCAGGCGCGCGACAAACGTTCGCGCGCCGTGTCAAACCGCCCGAGCATGGCCATTGGAAACGCTTGCCGCTGCCACTCCGACAAGATGAATTGATCGGCGGCAGCCTCGAAGCGGCGTCGAAGCTCCACATCACCGGGATGACAATGAACTCCTTGATGCAAACTCACCACGGAATTGTGAAGATCCCCTAATCGTTCATTGCATGTGGCCAGGGTGAAATAAGATGAGATGTCATTCTCGCCTCTCGCGATAAGATCCTTATGGGTGCGCAGCGGTTCTAAAAAACTCCCTCTGCGTATCAGACAATCGGCGCGGTGTCTGATCGCGCGGGTGTGGGTGGGGACGCTATACAAGACGCGCTCATATATGCTCAAAGCTTCCTCGTCTTTTTCGTTTTCAGCAAAACGATCGGCAATCGCAACAAAAAAATCGGCAGACTCTTGCGTAATTGGCAGATATGACTGTGATTCCAGCACATCATTATCGATGAACTGCGTGAACGAATCTGCCCACGCCAAGGTTTCCTCATCGGAATCTGACGAAGGCAGGTATAATGGGAGATCAATTTTTGCCAAGATGCTCGGGTCGATGTCGAGGACGCTTTTGACCCAATTCTGCCTATTCGGGTGCTGGTCCGCGCGGTAGCCGGCATTCAGCCACTGTCGGTAGGCGGCTCGCGGCGACACCGCCATCCCGTCCAGATAGGTTTCAGCGTAGAAGTCTGCATCAAAGCGAAATTTCTCGTTGCACGGCAGCACCTGACCGATGCCCACTTCGCAGAAGTGGACCAGGCCCCGATACCGGTTGGGCTTTGTCAGGTCGCGGGCCACCAGCGGGTTGAGGTGAAAATAATAAAGAAAATCGAAGATTTCGAGTATGTCCGAGGCCAACCAGTGCGAGGCGAGCAGGTGCTCGCAACTCCGATAGCGCAGGCTCGCCTTTTCATCGCGCCGAGGGTCCGCGTGTGACCAACCGCGATTTCCCGCCGTGTCGCCATAGACGGCTTCGACGAATTTAGGGTCAACCTCGAATTCCTCGACCTCCGAGGTTTCATTGGCGACCTCCGGCCACAGCGTTTGAAGCTCGGCGGCGGCAAAGGAGGATTTGGGATCGAGCTGATAGGCGGTAACGTAGGCCTCCGCGGCCTCGTAGGGGCAGCCTTGAAGCTTCAGAACGTGGCCCAGCTGAAGATGCGTGTCTGCGGGCGTGTCGTCGAGCGCAAGCGAACGTCGGTAGGCCTGTTCGGCGAGCTGGAGCAAGCCTTGCTCCTTAAGCGCATGGCCGTATTGAACCCAAATCGGCGGATTATGGGGGTTTCGGTCGAGTACTTCGCGATAGTACCGCGCCGCCACCTCCCAGTGGCCCACGTCGCGTGCCCGGTCGGCCAGAGTAATCCGGCCGGGCTGGACAGATCTAAACGGGAGGCGAAGCATCTCTTAGCTCCCTGCTAATATCGGTCGTTCGGAACCAGGCCGGCATCCTGCTCGCGCCCGCGCTCGGGGAGCCACGGGTTGGCCGCGGCGCACAGGGTGATGTGGCGCCACAGCCGCGCTGACGGCGGCGCCGAGATCAGATCAAACGACGGGGTCGCCGTGTGCCAGTGCGGGTTGACGCCCGGATCCACCGCCATTGCGGCGCCCCAACGCTGTTCGATCACCTTGCGCTCGGCGGCGTTGCGCGCCCGCTTTTCCGGATCGAGATGATCGAGCCCGCGGGTTTTCAACTCGTAATGGCGCAAGGTAATGCTGGGCGTCCACAGGATCTTGAGGCCGCGCGCCCGCAGTTTCAGGGCGAAATCGATATCGCTGTGGCCCACCGGCAGACCGATTTCGTCAAAGCCCTCGCTCGCCGCAAACACCTCGCGGCGGACCGCGAGAAAGGCGCCGGTCACAGCGCCGACGGTGCGGCTTACCTGCCATCGCCGGCAAGGGCCGGCGCGCCAAACCGGCTCATCGCGTCCCTCATGGATCGCCAGCCCTTGCCGGTCGAACAGGATGCCGGCGTGCTGGATGGTGTCGTCGGGATAGAGCAGTCGCGCGCCGACCGCGCCGATCTCGCGGCGCTCGATCAGGCCGCGCAGCTGCCGGTCCCAGCCGTCGCTGAGCATCAGCATGTCGTCATTGGCGAACACCAGCAGCTCCGCCTCGCTCAGCGCGACGGCACGGTTGTTCAGCCGCGACCAGTTGAAGGGCTCGTCGATCGTCACGACCCGCACCCGGTCCTGCGCCTTCAGCCTCGGCCAGGACCCGGGCGGTTTCACCTTGCCGGCTGCCGTTGTCGACAATCAGCACCCGCAGGGCTTGCGGCACCGCGGCTCGGTCGCGCAAGGTGCCAACGAAGGCGCGGATATCCCCGGCGTTATCGCGTGTCGGGATGATCACCTCGATGGTTTGATCAGGGTCGCGCGGCTGCCACGCGATCGAGAGGGGCGAGGCCGCATCGGCCGGCGGCCCGATCATCACCCGGCCGGCGAGACCGGCGGCGGCGAGATGGGCTCGTACCGCCGCCCTATGGGCAGCGCATGACTCTGCCGGGGTCGCCTCGGCGGCGGAATCGGTAGCGATGCCCTCTGCCGCATCGCCGGCGACGAGCGGCAGCGGGATGTGTCCGACGGTCCCGCGGCAGGCAAGGGCCAGCAGCAGCGAGCTGCGGGCGGCGGAGAGCGACCCGGTGAGGAGGTCGCCGGCAATGGCGGCATACGCGGCTCGCTCGACGACGACCGTCTCGCCGAACGGATTGGCTTCGAGCAGCGTGTCGTAGTCGACGGCCTGCCGCAATTGCGGTGCCGACCGCCGCGGCGTCCCGCCATCCTCGCTCAGCCGCTCCTCGTCGGTTATGAAGGCCTTTGCCGCGCCACGGCCCGCGATTGCCGCGAACCATGCGAGCGCATGGCAATGAAGGAGCGCGCCCGTCGCCGGCAGAACAATCCAATCCGACGGGAGTGCCAGGGCAATGCGCCGCTCGGTGACGGCTGGCGGCTCATCCGTTGCGGCCTCGATCCAGCCGATCCGCGGGTCGCTGATCGCGATGCGCTCAACCACCCGGCGCTGGGCGGCATCGGTTCCAACCACGGCGAGTTGCCAGTTGCGATAGGTCTGGGCGGTGAGCGAAGCGAGTCTGCGCGTAAACTCCTTCGAGCGCGATGCCCGCCACCGAGACGACAATGCCAAAGCTGCGGCCGTCGTTGGCCGGCGGCGGGGCTGGAACATCAAAGAGGCTGCGGAACCGGTCATAAGAGGCGACAGGAAAGGCGGTCTGGGCGTATAGATCGGGCAGCCCTTTGCTGAGCCGGGCCACCGCGCCGACCAGCTCCCCGGTCATCGCCAGCAGGGCCTCGACACCCGCGTGCGCGGCCGGCGCTTCGAGCAACTCGCTCCACGCTGCTTCAAGCGACGGCCGCATCTCGATCGCGCGGCGGAACGACGCCAGCGCCTCGCTGCGTCTCCCCTGCAACTTCAGGAGATGGCCGAGCTGCAGGTGAATCTCGGCATCCTGCGGAGACTGCGTCAGGGCATAGCGGTAGGCGGACTCCGCCTGGGCCAGGCGGCCGGCATCCTTCAGCATGTTGCCGTGCTGGATCCGGATGTCGCTGCGTGTCGGTGCCAGGGTGAGCGCCTTGCCATAGGCTTCCGCCGCCTCGGCATAGCGGCGGGCATCGCGCAGGCGATCGCCTTGGCGGATGTGCTCCTCGCCGGCAACGGTGTCCGCCCAGGAGGCGCCGGGCGGCGCACCGAGCGAGCGCAGCTCGGCCGCCGGAGCGTCGCTGTTCCGCAAAAGTTGGTGCGCCGCGGAATAGGCCGCGATGGCCTCCTCGGTACGGCCCAGCAATTTCAGAAGATGGCCCAGCCGAAGATGGAGATCGCCGTCGTCGGGCAATTGGGCCAAGGCTTGGCGATAGGCGGCCTCCGCTTCGCCGAACCGGGTCAGCTCCTTGAGCATATGCGCCAACTGGACGCGGATATCGGCGCGGCGGTGGTCGAGCGCCAGCGCGCGTCGATAGAGCGAGGCCGCGGCAGCATAACGGCCGGCGTCGCGGGCGCGATCCGCCCGATCGATCAGCCGACGGGCAAGCTGCCGCCGCCAAAAAGAACCACAGCGGGATAATGGCAATGGGCGGCGGTCGGCAATCCACCGCGTGACGCACGACCGCCAGGAGCCGCGCTCCGCCGAGCGCAGGCTGGGCGCGGTGGTGTCCTCGCGATTTTTGAGCAACTCCGATGATCCGGTCATTCGCCCTCGCCGCGCCCACGAAAACCGGGTCGAGCCGCCGCGACCGGCTTCCTGCCGATCGAGGATACCAAGAGGCCGCGCCGGGCGCAAAAAACCTGCCGACGCCGAGACGAATCTGGCCGCTCGCGGCGGCAGGCGGTATAGCTGTGCAGCGCGGCAACTCGGCCGGCAGCGACTATCCGGTGCTGCAGGATTACGAGGCCTACAAGGAGACCTTATGCCTATATCGGGCGGCTCGGCCTGCCTCCCGCCGATCTCGACAAGATCCTCAACCGCAACGCCCAGGGGCTCTTCGGCTTCGCGCCGTAGACTGGCGCGCGGCGGCCGGGCCGGCGATCACACCGTCGTCGGCTCCTGCGCTTCCTGGTGCCACACCAGGAGATGCCGGCGCAGCACCGCCATGCCCCGGACCAGGCACAGCCCGGCAACCGCGATCTCGACGATGCCGGCGAAGACGCCGGGTGAATCGGCGAAGCGCGAGGCGGCGACCATCGCGCCGCCGATGCCCGGGCCGCCCATCAGGATCTCTGTCACGATCGTGACGATCATCGAGACCGGCAGCGCCACCTGCAGGCCGGTCAGGATCTGCGGCAGGGAAGCGGGCAGGACGATCTCCCACAGCAGCCGGCGTTCGCTGGCGCCAAGGCTGCGGGCCGACCACAACATCTCGCGCTCGACCCCCTCGGTGCTGGTCACGGTCGCCGTCACCACCGGGAAGATCGCGCTGAACACGATCATCGTCACCTTGGAGACGTCGTAGAGCCCGAACCACAGCATGAAGATCGGCAGAAAGGCGATCTTCGGCATTGGGAAGGCAATCGAGATGATCGGGTCGAAGAACCAGCGCGCCGCCGCATTGCGCGCGATCAGGATGCCGATCGCGATCCCCGTCGAGCCGGCAATCGCAAAGCCGATCAAGACCCGGTAGAGCGTCTGGCCGAGATTGGTGGCGAGATCGCCCGACAGCGTGTCGGCCCAGATCCGCTCGACCACCACCGAGAACGGCGGCAGCAGAAAACTGGTAACCGCGCCGGACCGGGCGAACAATTCCCAGGCGACGAGCAGCACGATCACCGTCATGCCGCCGCGTACCCCGCGGCCGAGCCCGCGCACTGCGTCGAGCGCCGCCCGTCGGTTGCTCCAGCCGGCCGGCGCCGGCATGGTCGCGGCGCGCACCGGCGGCCCGTTCACTCGCGCCATCGCAACACCCGTTTCATCAACAACAGATAACCGCGGTCGGCGGCAAAGCCGAGCATCGACACGGTCAGCACCACGGCAAACATCGCGTCATAAACCCCGCCGTCGCCGAGCCAGCCGATCATGTAGCCGAGGCCCTGGCGCGAGACGATCAGTTCGGTCGCGACCATCAGCACGAAGGCAAAGGCCATCGCGGTGCGGATGCCGGCAAGGATCTCGGGCAATGCGCTCGGCAACACGATCTCGATCAGGGTGCGGGTGCGGCTCGCGCCAAGGCTGCGCGCCGACCAGATCAGCACCTGCTCGGCGCCGCGCGCCCCGTTGAACGCGGTCAACGTGACCGGCAGCATGCAGCCGATGAAGATCAGCACGATCTTCGACGTGCTGCCGAAGCCGAGCCACAGCACAACGACCGGGATCAGCGCCGATTTGGGCATCGGATAGACCGCCTGGACCAGCGGGTTGAACACGACGCGGACCGGCTTGTACCAGGCCATCAGCACGCCGAGGGTGACGCCGCAGACGATCGCGAGGCCGAGCCCGGCGGCGGCGCGAGACAGCGAGACGACGCCGTTGCGGATCAGGTCGCCGCTGATCAGGAGGTTCCACCAGGCTGCGAGGACCTGGTCGAGCGGCGGCATCACCAGATGCGATATCAGGCCGAGCCGGGTCGCCGCCTCCCAGGCCAGCGCCAGGAGCAGGATCGGCGTGTAGCGCCACACCCCGATCAGCAGGCGCGAACCGGCGACAACCTCGCGTGCCTTGTCGATCAGCCGCGGGCCGAAGGCGCCTGCGGCACGGCGCGTCAGGGACAGGCTGGCTTTGCTCAAGCGCCATCGGATCAAGCGCCATGGTGGCCGTCGAGCCGTTGCTTTGCCGCTTTGATCATCGACAGGTCGAGATGGTCGCTGACCGTGACGCTCTTCGGCAATACCTTGTCCTTCACGTCGCCGTCGATCTCCTCTTGGATTGCCTTGGGCAGCGGCATCAGATCGGGCGAGCGATAGAAATCGTGCTTGGTAAACGCAAAGTCGAGGTTCTTCTCCGGCGCGTGCGTCACGGCGACGGCGATCGCCAGCGCCTCCGTGCGGTTGTTCGGGTCGAGGAACCAGCGCATTGCCCGCATGTAGTCTGTAAAGAAATCCGTGAGTGCCGGCTTGTGCGCGGCGATGAAGTCGCTGCGCATGCCCCAGAACACCCCGTCCGAGACGCCATGCACGTCGCGCGAATAGAACAGGACCCGATACTTGCCGGTTTCCATCAGCTCGCGGGCGAATTGCGGCAAGAGTTCGATCATGTCGACCTTGCCGCCCTCGATCATCGCCGGCTGGTTGGCGAAGTTGGCCTCGACCGTGGTGAAGTCGCTGTCCTGGAGACCGTGGCGGCGCAGCATCTCGCGCATGGTCGAGTTGGCTTCCGAGCCGATCGCATTGGTCGCAACCCGCTTGCCTTTGATATCCTCGATCGTCTTGATCGGCCCGTCCTTGGCAACGATGTATTCGCCCGACCAGTAGCCCGGGGCCCCGGTCTGCAACACATCGGCGACGATCTTAACGTCGAGATGCGCGTTGGTCAGGGCGAGCGCGAAAGCCGAGTCGGAAAAGGCGGCGATTTCGAGCTCCTTGATCGCCAGCGCCTGGATCTGCGGTGTGCTGCCGGCGTAGCGGATCGGCTCGAATTGGTAGGTCTTGCCGTCATTCGGCATCACCTCGGGGTGGCGCTTGGCTAACTCGGCGACGAGCGGCGCCAGGTGGCCCGGCGTCTGCGCCCAGCCGACCCGGATCGTCAGCGGTTCGGCCGCGGCGGCGGGTGCCGCGCTCAGGAGGCCGATGATTGCAGCGGCCGCGATCGCGACCGGCGCGGCGATCGACCTTCTCTGCATGTCCTCTCCTCCTTTCCGGTGCCGGCGGCCCGGACAACTTACCCGATCGCCGCGCGGGCTGGCTACCGCTGCGATCGGTGCCGGGCTGCCGGCCGATCAGCTCTCGCCGCCGCGCTGCGCAAGGACCGCCTCGCCGCGCACCAGGTTCCACACATGGTCGACCATCTCGACAAAGGCCGGCGAGCGCATCAGGCCCGGGTCCTCCTTGTCGAAGCGGGCCTCGACGATTTCCTTGATGTGCCCGGGGCGGGCCGACATCACCGCGATGCGCTCAGCGAGAAACACCGCCTCCTGCACGTCGTGGGTGACGAAGATCACGGTCTTGCGCGAGCGCCCCCAGATGCGCAGCAATTCGCCCTGCATCAGGCTGCGCGTCTGCGCGTCGAGCGCGCCGAACGGCTCGTCCATCAACAGGACGCGCGGATCGATGGCGAGGGTGCGGGCGATCGCGGCGCGCTGCTTCATGCCGCCCGAGAGTTGCGCCGGGTAGCTGTCCTCGAACCCGGCAAGCCCGACCAGGTCGATGAAGTCGCGGGCGCGGCGGACCCGCTCGTCGCGCGGCAGGCCCTGCTTTTCCAGGCCATAGAGGACGTTCTGCACGACCGTCTTCCACGGAAACAGCGCGAAATGCTGGAAGACGATGCCGCGATCGGGACCGGGGCCGGCGACCGGCCGGTCTTCGACCAGGATCGTGCCCTCTTCGACCGGCAGGAAGCCGCCGACCAGGTACAACAGCGTGCTCTTGCCGCAGCCGCTCGGCCCGAGCAGCGCGACGAACTCGCGATCGCCGACCGCCAGCGACACATTGTCGAGCGCCAGCACCGGGCGACCGCGCGCCGGCCGATAGACATGGCTGACCCGGTCGATGACGATATGAGCCGCGTCGTTCACGCTGCCGGGCTCCCCGGCTTCGAACAAACCATGAGTGCTTCCGGACGCCCTCTTGTCGTCATGGCCGGGCTTGACCCGGCCATCCGCGATGAGCGGCGCGCCGGATAGGGCGTGGCTCCCCGGGACAAGCCCGGGGGTGGCGGCAGGCATGGGTGGATGCGCTCATTGGGCGTTCGGAATGGCTCCTCAGTTGCCGTCGATGCGCTTCTTGGCTTCCTCGATCAGCGACAGATCGACATATTTTGGGCTGAACTCAACCGGTTTCGGCAGGACCCCGAGCTTTACCAACTCGTCTACCTCCTTCTGCATCGACACCAGGTCCGGCCGGGCATCGGGGGAGCGATAGAAATCATCGTGGGTGAAGGCGAACGCCAGTTTGTCTACCGGCAGCTTGGTGACGTCCGAGGTGATGGCGAGCGCCTCCTTGCGGTTCTTCGGGTCGAGAAACCAGCGCCGTGCGCGAATGTGGTCCTCGAAGAAATCGACCAGCGCCGGCCGGTGCGCCGCGATGAAATCGGCACGCATCGCCCAGATCACCGCCTGGGTCGGGCCGACCGCGTCGCGCGCGGCAAACAAGACCTTGTATTTGGGGTTGCCGATGATGCCGTGGGCGAATTGCGGCAGGACGCCGATCATGTCGACCTTGCCGCCTTCGAGCATCGCCGGCATGTTGGCGAAATTCGTCTCGATGGTGGTGAAATCGCTGTCTTTGATGCCGTGCCGGCGGAACATCGTCCGCATCGCTTCGTCGCTGGCCGAGCCGATCGTGTTGGTGGCGATGCGCTTGCCTTTCACGTCCTCGATTTTCTTGATCGGGCCGTCCGCCAGCACCACGAAATTCTCGCTGAAATAGCCGGGATGCCCGTCCGCGACAACGTCGGCGATGACCCGCTCGTCGAGATGCGCGTTGGTGATCGCCAAGGCGACCGCGGCGCTCGAGAAGGAGGCCACCTCCAACTCGTTGATGGCCTGCGCCTGGATCTCGGGCGTGGTGCCCTGGAAGTGCACCGCCTGCATGACATAGCTCTTGCCGAGATGCTTGAAGACGCCCGGCTCGCGCTTGCCGAGTTCCTCGATCAGCGGGGCCAGGTGACCAGGGGTCACCACCCAGCCGACCCGGATCGTCAGCGGGTCGGCCCGGGCCATCGTCGCGAGCCCGATCATCCCGACAGCTATTGCTGCCGTAACCGCCCACCAATTGCGCTTCATCGCGTTCCCGCCCCTGCAGTGTGGTTTCGCATTTTCATTCGGCATTGCCGGTTCGCCGCCACATTCTAGCAGACCCGGACGGGCCCGCGCATGGCGCATCATTGACGCGCCGTCGGGCAAGGCCGACCATTGATTGAACCGCCGATGTTGAGCGTTGCATCGGCTTCTGCCAGCGGGAGCGGCGCGATGGGCCTCAAGGATATCCTCGTCTGCCTCGATCCAACCGATGCCGGCGTCAGCCGATTGCGGCTCGCGGCGGCGATCGCGCGCGAGCACCGGGCGCATCTCTCCGCGGCCTATGTCGTGCCGCAGGAAGCCCCCGGCGCACCGCCTTACCGCGGCCTCGACGTCGGCATGCCGACCGGTGCGGCGTGGCTGCCCCAGGGCAGTACCGTCGCCGGGGGCCCCGCTCCCGGCAACGACGCGGCGCCTCGCGCCGAACTCGCCGACATCATCGAGCAACGCTTCCGCGACGAGGTCCAGCCGCACGCGATCGAGGGCGACTGGCACTTGTTCGCGGAGGGCGAAGGCGACAGCCTGGCGGCGCTGCTGAAGGCGGTCGACCTCGCCGTTTTCGGCCAGGCCTCGCCCGATGCTCGCGTCCCGGCCGGCTTTCGCCCGCAGGATATCATGATCGCCAGCGGGCGGCCGATGCTGGTAGTGCCCTATGCCGGCGCGTTCGGCGCGGTCGGGCGGCGCGTCCTCGTCGCCTGGGACGGGACGCGCGAAGCCTCGCGCGCGCTGCATGATTCGCTGCCGCTGATCGGCAAGGCCGAGGCGGTGACCGTGATGACGGTGCGCGCCCGCGAGGCGAGCTTCGAGCGCGACGCTCCCTCGCTCGAACGGATTGTCCGGCACCTCGAGCGGCACGGCATCGCCGCCCGGACGGACGAGACGCTGCACGGCGACGTCCCGATCGCGGACCTGCTGCTGTCGCGTGCCGCCGATCTCGAGATCGACCTGATCGTCGCCGGGGCCTATCACCACTCGCCGCTGCGCGAGGCACTGATCGGCGGGGTCAGCCGCGAATTGCTCGATCACATGACCGTCCCGGTGCTGATGTCGCATTGAGCGGGCGTTGGCATACCCCGCTACGCCGTTGCACGCGGCTGGAACCCGGCGCTCCCGTCATCGCCCGCATCGCTGACCGCGATCCCGGTGACCCGGGCGGAAAAGGGCCCGTCCCGGCACGCCTCGATCATCGCCGCTACCGCGTCCTCCTCGCCGATGACGAGAGCTTCGACGCTGCCGTCTCGGCGGTTGCGCACCCAGCCGCGCAACCTCAGCCGGGCGGCGCTCTCGATCGCCCAGGCGCGATAGCCGACCCCTTGCACCCGACCGGCGATGCGCAGCCGCACGCTTCGCATGGTCATTCCAGTTCGAGGATGACCTGGTCGACGGCGAGACTGTCGCCCGGTTTGGCGCGCAGCCTGGCGACGCGGCCGTCGCGCTCGGCGCGCAATACGTTTTCCATCTTCATCGCCTCGACCACGGCAAGCGGCTCGCCCGCCTTGACCTCCTGGCCCGTGTCGACGACGACCGCGGTCAAGAGGCCCGGCATCGGCGACAGCACTAGGCGCGAGGTGTCGGCCGGTTGCTTCGCGGGCATCGCCAACAGCAATTCGGCGGCGCGCGGCGACAGCACCTGGGCATGGCGCACCACGCCGCCATGCACCAGCCGAAACGCGCGCCCGCGCAGCCGCTCGATCTGCACGACCGCAATGCGGTCGTCGATGCGCAGGTGCAGCAAGGGCTGACCCGGGCACCACTCGGTCGCCGCGGGGCGGCTCTCGCCCGCGCTCTCGACGATATAGGCGCCGCCTTCCGCGCGCACCGACACCGGATAGGGCCGGCCGTCGAGCAGCACCATCAGCGGGCGCGGGGCTGGCGCGGCCGATCCGGCATCCGCTTTGTCGAGTGCGACCTCGCTTTCGTGCAGCCGGGTTTCCGCAAGCGCCGCGGCAATGAGGATTGCGCGGTCGGCGGCGACGAACTCGGCTGGCGGTGCGAACCCGCCCGGGAAGGTCTCGGCGATGAAATCGGTCGACAGCGCACCGGCACGAAACCGCTCGCTCGCCGCGATCGCCGCGAGAAAGGCGAGGTTGTGGCGCGGGCCGGCGATGTAAAACCCGTCGAGCGCCTGGCGCAGCTTGTCGATCGCGCCATCCCGATCGGCGCCATAGGCGATCAGCTTGGCGATCATCGGGTCGTAATGGAGGGTGATCTCGGCCCCCTCGACGACGCCGCTATCGACCCGAACTCCTTCTCCTTCGGGCTGGCGATAGCGAATGAGGCGGCCGATCGACGGCAGGAAATTCCTGAGCGGGTCCTCGGCATAGACCCGCGCCTCGATCGCCCAGCCGGTTTGCCGCACCGCCTTCTGGTTGAACGGCAGCGTCTCGCCGGCGGCGATGCGGATCATCAGGTCAACCAGGTCCAACCCGGTCACCTTCTCGGTGACCGGATGCTCGACCTGAAGCCTGGTATTCATTTCAAGGAAGTAGAATCTTCTGTTGCGATCGACAATGAACTCGACGGTGCCGGCCGAGCGGTAGCCGACCGCCCGCGCCAGGGCGACCGCCTGCGCCCCCATCGCGGCGCGGGTCGCGGCGTTGATAAACGGGCTCGGCGCCTCCTCGACGATTTTCTGGTGACGGCGCTGGATCGAGCATTCGCGCTCGCCCAGATGCACGATGTTGCCGTGCGCGTCGCCGATCACCTGGATTTCGATGTGGCGTGGCTCTTCGATGTATTTTTCGAGGAAGAGGCGGTCGTCGCCAAAGCTCGCTTGCGCCTCATGCCGTGCGCCGCTGAAGCCGTCGCGCAGCTCGGTATCGCTGCGGGCGACGCGCATTCCCTTGCCGCCGCCGCCGGCCGAGGCCTTGATCATCACCGGATAGCCAACCTCGCGCGCAATCGCGACGGCGCGCCCGGCATCGGCGATCGTGTCGAGATGGCCCGGCACGGTCGCGACCCCGGCTTCATGCGCCAACCGCTTCGCCGCGATCTTGTCGCCCATCGCGGCGATCGCTTCAGACGTAGGGCCGATGAAGACGATGCCGGAAGCGGCGAGCGCCGCGGCGAAATCCGGGCGCTCCGACAGAAAGCCATAGCCGGGATGGACCGCTTCGGCGCCAGTCTTATGGCAGGCCTCGATGATCCGGTCGATGCGCAGGTAGCTTTCGGCCGACGGCGCCGGCCCGATCGCAACCGCCTCGTCGGCGGCGCGCACATGCAAGGCGTCGGCATCGGCCTCGGAATAGACCGCGACGGTCGCGATCCCCATGCGCCGCGCCGTCTTGATGATGCGACAGGCGATCTCGCCGCGATTGGCGATCAGGATCTTGGCGAACATCGAAGTAAAAGCAGTGCGCGACGCGCACGTAGGATGGGCTGAGCGCAGCGCAGCCCATCATTTACCGTCGGCGACGCCCCGCGATGGGCTTCGCTGCGCTCAGCCCATCCTACAGGGGTTGCGCGACATGGGCTCACAGCGGGATGTTGTCGTGCTTCTTCCACGGGTTCTGCAGCTGCTTGCCGCGCAGCATGGCGAGGGCCCGGCACAGGCGCGTTCGCGTCGTTGCCGGCTGGATCACGTCGTCGATGAAGCCGCGGCTCGCCGCGACGAACGGGTTGGCGAATTTCTCGCGATATTCTTGCGCGCGCGCCTCGATCGCCGCGGCGTCCCCGAGATCGCCGCGAAAGATGATCTCAACCGCCCCCTTCGGCCCCATCACCGCGATCTCGGCCGACGGCCAGGCGAAATTGACGTCGCCCCGCAGGTGTTCGAGCTCATCACGTCGTAGGCCCCGCCATAGGCCTTCCTCGTGATCAGCGTGACCTTGGGCACGGTCGCCTCGGCGAAGGCAAAGAGCAGCTTGGCCCCGTGCTTGATGATCCCGCCGTATTCCTGGGCGGTGCCCGGCAGAAAGCCCGGAACATCGACCAGGGTCACGATCGGGATCTGGAAGCAGTCGCAAAAGCGCACAAAGCGCGCCGCCTTCTTCGCGCTGTCGATGTCGAGGCAGCCGGCCAGCACCATCGGCTGGTTGGCGACGATGCCGATCGTCGCCCCCTCCATCCGGGCAAAACCAATGAGGATGTTGGCGGCGTAATTCGGCTGCAGCTCGAAAAAATCGCCGTCGTCGGCGATCTTCTCGATCAACTCCTTCATGTCGTAGGGCTTGTTGGGGTTGGCGGGCACCAGCGTGTCGAGCGACGGCTCCTCGCGCTCCTTCGGGTCGCGGGCCGGCCGCGCCGGCGCCGGGGCGCGGTTCGATCCCGGCAGAAAATCGACAAAGCGGCGCAGTTCGACGAGCGCCTCGACATCATTCTCGAACGCCAGATCGGCCACGCCGGAGCGCGTCGTATGGGTGATCGCGCCGCCCAGCTCCTCCTGGGTCACGCTCTCGTGGGTCACCGTCTTCACGACATCGGGGCCGGTCACGAACATGTAGGAGCTGTCCTTGACCATGAAGATGAAGTCGGTCATCGCCGGCGAGTACACCGCGCCGCCGGCGCACGGGCCCATGATCAGCGAGATCTGCGGGATGACCCCGGAGGCAAGCACGTTGCGCTCGAACACCTCGGCATAGCCGGCGAGCGAGGCGACGCCGTCCTGGATGCGCGCCCCGCCGGAATCGTTGAGGCCGATGACCGGGGCGCCGACGTTCATTGCCTGGTCCATGATCTTGCAGATCTTTTCGGCGTGCGCCTCCGAGAGCGAGCCGCCGAACACGGTAAAATCCTGGCTGAATACGAAAACGAGGCGGCCATTGACCGTGCCGTAGCCGGTGATGACGCCGTCGCCCGGCACCTTCTGCTCTACCATCCCGAAATCGTGGCTGCGGTGCTCGACGAACATGTCCCATTCCTCGAAGGAACCGGGGTCGAGCAGCAAGTCGACGCGCTCGCGCGCGGTCAGCTTGCCTTTGGCGTGCTGCGCCTCGACGCGGCGCGCCCCGCCGCCGGCGCGGGCCGCCGCGCGCTTTTCCTCCAGCCGTGTCAGAATCTCGTGCATGGCGCGGGATAGCACCAAAGAAACGCCGAGGCCAGCATCGCCGGGTTGCCCCGCGAACGGCTGTTCACGGCGTGCGCACCCCGGCAAGATGGCCTCGGTGGATTTCAACCAGCGAGGATAGGATGTCCGAGAGCGATCTCTATAAGAAGGGCGCAGCGATGCGGCGGCAGCTGATGGGCGACGCGGCAGTCGAGAAGTCGGCGCGCGAGATCTACAGCGATCCGGTCATGAAGAAATTCATTGATGTCGCGACCGAGACCGTGTTCGGCGCGCTGTGGACCCGGCCCGGCCTCGACACCAAGATCCGGGCATTGATCTGCGTCGTCTCGGATGCCTGCACCGGGCGCGAGCCGGAACTCGCCCTGCACACTCGCTTCGCCCTGCGCCAGGGCTGGACCGAGGACGAGCTGACCGAGGTGCTGCTCCATTTGTCGGGCTATATCGGCGTGCCGATCATCCGCGAGTTGATGATGGTCGCCTCCCGCGCGTTCAAGGAATACCGCGAGGAGACCGGCGGGGCATAGACGAGTAGCCGTAGGATGGGTTGAGCGAAGCGAAGCCCATCAATTCAACGCACGCGGGTGGGTTTTGTTTGGCTCAACCCACCCTATCCACCCTACCCGGCGGCGAGCAGCTCCAGGAACCGCGCCGCCGCTTCGATGTCGGCGGCGATGGCGCGGCGGCGGGCCGCGGCTTCAGCATCCTCGCCCCACGCTTCGATCTGCAAGCTCTCGTCGAGCTGGGAGGCGGCGAAGGCCGCCTCGGCGTCGAGCCGGCCCTCCATTACGGCGAGCGCGATGACCAGCGAGCCGCAGGCCGCCGTCAGGGTATGCAATGCCGTCAGGCGGAACTCGTCCTGCACCGCGACGATCGCGGCAAATGCCTTGAGCGTCGCCGGGGATTGCCGCACCGCGATGATCCCTGAGGTGACCGCGAGCGCGGCGTCGTAACGCAGCGCCGCCCAGTCGATCAGCTTCTGCCAGACCGCCTCTTGGCGCGCCATCAGGGCGGGCGGGTGGAGGGCGCGATAGCACACCAGATCGGTGCCGGCGTAATTGGCGGTTTCGGCCATCACGAGATCGCGCTGCGCCGCAGCGCGGTCGATTGCGGTCGCGGCCAGCCGGAAGAGTGGCATCGTCGCCGGGCGGATCTCGCTGCGCTGCGCCTCCCATTCCATTGCGATCGCTGCGGCGAGCGGCTCGGTCGGCAGGATCAGCTCGATTCTTTCCCGGGGTGCGCAGCTTCTTGCCGTCGAGCGCGACGCCCCACCTGGCGCCGACCGGACTTGTGCCGACCGTGTCGTACGCGCGCCTCACGCCGAGAATTCCAGTTCGGCAAAGGGGTCCTCGGCACTGCCGGCGAAACCGAAAAACTCCCACATCTGCCGCAGATGCGGCGGCAGCGGCGCGGTCGCGCTCAGCGTTCCGCCCGCGGGATGCGGGATCGCGAGGCTGCGGGCATGGAGATGCAGCCGGTGCGCCGCGGCGCCGCCCGGCAGCTGGGCGGCGCTGCCGCCATATTTGCCGTCGCCCAGGATCGGCGTGCCGAGCGCGGCGCAGTGAGCGCGCAGCTGATGGGTGCGTCCGGTGACCGGCAGCAATGCGAGCCAGCTCGCGCGGCTGCCGGCCTGGTCGATGACCCGGTAATAGGTGATCGCGGTCTTGCCTTCCGCCGCGTCGGGACGGACGCGCTCGCCGCCGCGCCCCGCCTGCTTCGCCAGCGCGAGGTCGATCCGGCCCTGATGCATCTGCGGCAGGCCGACGACGATCGCCCAGTAGATCTTGCGCGTCGTCTTGTCGCGAAAGGCGCGGGTGAAGAAGGTCGCCGCCGCCGCGTTCCGCGCGATCAGCAGCACCCCCGAGGTATCCTTGTCGAGCCGGTGGACGAGACGGGGGCGCTCGGCGGAATCGAAGCGCAGCCCGTCGAGCAGCGCATCGACATGGCGCTCGGTGTTGGTGCCGCCTTGGACGGCGAGACCGGCCGGCTTGTTGACGACGATGGCCCAATCGTCGCGATAGATGACGGCGTCGCGCAGCAGCGCGACATCCTGAGGCCGCACGCGAGGCGCCGCGAATGCCCGCGCGGCGCTGGGGGCGGGCGGCAGCCCCTGCGGCAACGGCGGCACCCGGATCGCCTGGCCGGGCGCCACCGGGTCGCCGGCGCGCGCCCGCTTGCCGTCGACGCGGACCTGGCCGGTGCGCAGCAGTTTTTCGAGATGGCTGTGATTGAGCCCGGGGTAGTGCCGCCGGAACCACCGATCGAGCCGTCCGGCGCCGTCCTCCGGCCGCACCGTGACGATTTCGACCATCGTATTCACGGCGCGGACGTGTCCTTCGAGACGGCGCTTCGCGCCTCCTCAGGATGACGTGATTTTCTGCGTGCCATCAACAATTTCCGTCATGCTGAGGAGCGCTCGTCAGAGCGCGTCTCGAAGCACGCACAATGGCAATGCGTCGAGAGTTCATTTGCTGTCCGTGGTCGCGCGCTGGCGCAGCTTGTCCCAATAGTCGAGCCGCTTCTTGACCTCGCGCTCGAAGCCGCGCTCGCCCGGCCGGTAGAAATACGCGGCGCTCGATCCCGTCGGGAAAATAGTTCTGCCCGGAAAATCCCTCTTCGGTCGCGTGGTCGTAGACATAGCCGCTTGCCATAGCCCAGATCGCGCATCAGCCGGGTCGGCGCGTTCAGGATGTGCATCGGCGGCATCAGCGAGCCGGTGTCGTTCGCCATCGCCCGCGCCTCGCCGAAGGCGACATAGGCGGCGTTCGATTTGGGCGCGGTCGCGAGGATAGATGACGCAGCTGCGCGATCGCCAATTCGCCCTCGGGCGAGCCGAGCCGGTCGTAGGCGTCCCAGGCGGCGAGCGCCTGCACCAAGGCCTGCGGGTCGGCGAGGCCGATATCCTCGACCGCAGCGCGGGTCAGGCGCCGCAGGATGTAGATCGGGTCCTCGCCGCCGGCCAGCATGCGCGCCAGCCAATAGAGCGCCGCATCGGTATCGGAGCCGCGCAGCGATTTGTGCAGCGCGCTGATCAGATTGTAATGGCCTTCCTGGCTCTTGTCGTAGAGCGGGGCGCGGCGCTGCACGAGCAGGGCGAGCTCGCGCGGCCCGAGCGGCTTGTCGCGCGGCAGCCGATCGATCTCCTCGACCAGGTTCAAGAGGAAACGCCCGTCGCCATCGGCCATCGCGCGCAATGCGGCGCGGCCGTCATCGGTCAGCGGCATCGCATGACCGAGGTGCTGTTCGGCGCGCAGGAGCAGGGTTTCGAGCGCGCCGTCGTCGAGCCGGCGCAGGACGAACACCTGGGCGCGCGACAACAGGGCGCCGATCAGCTCGAAGGACGGGTTCTCGGTCGTGGCGCCGACGAGGATCACCGTGCCGTCCTCGACATTAGGCAGAAACGCATCCTGCTGGGCGCGGTTGAAGCGGTGGATCTCGTCGACGAAGAGGAGGGTGCCGTGCCCCATCTCGCGCCGCTTTCGGGCCGCCTCGAACACTTTGCGCAAATCGGCGACCCCGGAAAACACCGCCGACAGCGGCTCGAAGGCGAGATCGGTGCCTTCCGCCAGGAGGCGCGCGATCGTCGTCTTGCCGACCCCCGGCGGACCCCACAGGATCATCGAGGCGAGCCTGCTTCGTCGCGACCATGCGGCCGATCGGCCCGTCCCGGCCGATCAGATGGTCCTGGCCGACGATGTCGCCGAGCCGGCGCGGCCGCAGCCGGTCGGCCAGCGGCCGCGGCGCCTGGGTTTCAAACAGCGTGCTCATCGTGAGGGCTCATATGGCTCTGCGACCTGAACCGCGCAATTCAACCCTCTCCCGCACCGGGGGAGAGGGGGGACCAGCCAAGCCGAGATTCCCCGGCTCAGGCCCTTGACAGGGGTAAAACGAGCCCGCGGGATCGCGCCGATGTTTCAAATGATCGCCGACCTCCCCTTTTATTTCCCTGTTTCTGGAGAAAAAATTATTATTTTTCATTGGCTTGATTCTGTTCTCTTTCGCCATCTCGGGCAGGCGCGCGAGGCTGGTCGTCGAACGGCGGCGGAATTCGCCGCGGTCTCCCGGCTATGGATCGGACGTGCGCGCGGCCGGCTGGCCGAACACCGCGTCGAAAGTGCCGTGCAGCGCCCGGTCGATTTCCGGCATCGCGGCGGCAATGCCGAGGCGGGCGAGCGAGGTAACGCCGTGTCCGGAGATCTCGGGGGCGATGCCGCAGGGGACGATGCCGCGGAAATGGTCGAGATCGGGAGCGATGTTGAGCGCGACGCCGTGATAGCTGACCCAGCGGCGCACGCGCACGCCGATCGCGGCGATCTTGTCGTCTTTTTGCTCCCCTGGGCCGCCCGGCCCGGCGATCCATACCCCGACCCGCTCGTCGCGCCGCTCGCCTTTCACGCCGAAGCGCGCGAGCGTCGCGATGATCCATTCTTCGAGCCGCCAGACATGACACCGCACGTCGCGCCCGCGGCGATCGAGGTCAAGCATCGCATAGGCGATGCGCTGGCCGGGCCCGTGATAGGTGTACTGCCCGCCGCGGCCGCTCCGGTAGACCGGCAGGCGGGCCGGCTCGAGCAGGTCTTCGGCGCGCGCGCTGGTGCCGGCGGTGTAGAGCGGCGGGTGTTCCAACAGCCAGACGAGCTCCGGCGCGCTTCCCTCGCGGATCGCCGCGATGCGCTGTTCCATCTCGACGACGGCGGCCTCGTACGGTATCAGCGCATCGCTATGGCGCCACTCGATTCCGCCCGGCGCCATGCCCATCTCTCGGTCCATCCGGCTTGATATGGTATCCCGGATTTGCTAAGCGCAGCCTCCCGACGTGCGGTCGTGGCGGAACTGGTAGACGCGCAGCGTTGAGGTCGCTGTGGGGGAAACTCCGTGGAAGTTCGAG
The DNA here is from genome assembly GCA_963789255.1 of uncultured Alphaproteobacteria bacterium. Taxonomy (GTDB): domain Bacteria; phylum Pseudomonadota; class Alphaproteobacteria; order ATCC43930; family CGMCC-115725; genus DATARH01. Next base: position 2,617,980 of record CAWBJW010000002.1, read on the forward strand.
TCTTCTCGACCGCACCACTTCGCCGATCTCTGCCGAAAGCGCCGGTTGCGCGATCGCCCGCACTCTCAGCTACCCGCCTCCACCACAACGGAAAACGGCGATGCGTTGCTTGATCCCCGCGTTGGCTCTGGCCGTGCTGAGCACCACCGTGGCATTCGCCCAGGTTGTCGGCGGCGAATATCGGGTAAAGGGCACCAATTTCGACGGGTCGCCCTACAGCGGGACCGCGACGATCACCCCGAGCAGCAATTCGACCTGCCGGATCGAGTGGCACACCGGCAGCACGAATTCGTCCGGATTCTGCATGGTTGCCGCCGACGCGCTGGCGGCGGCCTACAAGCTCAACGATTCGGTCGGCCTCGTGCTCTACAAATTGCAATCGGACGGGTCGCTCAAGGGCGTCTGGACGATCGCCGACAAACCCGGCGCCGGAACGGAGGTTCTGACCCCGGCCAAGTAAGCCTGGCCCCCGTTTCGGCTGCGTCTCGCCAACCCGGGTGCACTCGCCATATAGGGCCTATGCAGAACGCCCGCCTCCTGATGCTCGACCACGATCTCGGCCCCGAGATCGACATGCTGCGTGACAGCGTGCGCGATTTTGCGGAAGAAAAGATCGCGCCGCTCGCCGCCGAGATCGATAAGAGCGACCGCTTTCCCGTGGAGTTGTGGCCCGAGATGGGCGCGCTCGGCCTGCACGGCATCACGGTCGAGGAGGAATATGGCGGCGCCGGCATGGGCTATCTGGCGCATTGCGTCGCGATGGAGGAGGTGAGCCGCGCCTCGGCCTCGGTCGGCCTCTCCTATGGCGCCCATTCCAACCTCTGCGTCAACCAGATCCGCCGCAACGGCAGCGCCGCGCAAAAGCGCAAATACCTGCCCGAGCTGATCTCCGGCAGGCATGTCGGGGCGTTGGCGATGAGCGAGCCGGAGGCCGGCTCCGATGTCGTGGCGATGCGGCTGCGCGCCGACAAACAGGGCGACCGCTACGTCCTCAACGGCAGCAAGATGTGGATCACCAACGGGCATTATGCCGACACGCTGGTCGTCTACGCCAAGACCCGGCCCGATGCCGGGGCGCGCGGCATCACGGCGTTCCTGATCGAAAACGGCTTTCGCGGGTTTCGCCCGGCGCACAAGCTCGACAAGCTCGGCATGCGCGGCTCGCCGACCTCGGAATTGGTGTTCGAGGATTGCGAGGTGCCGGCGGAAAACGTGCTGGGCGCGGTCGACGAGGGCGTGCGCGTCTTGATGAGCGGCCTCGATTACGAGCGCGCGGTCTTGGCCGCCGGGCCGCTCGGCATCATGCAGGCCTGTCTCGATGTCGTCATCCCGTACATCCACGACAGGAAGCAGTTCGGCCAGCCGATCGGCGAATTCCAGCTGATCCAGGGGAAGCTCGCCGACATGTACGCGGCCTCCAGCGCCTGCCGCGCCTATGTCTATGCCGTGGCGCGGGCCTGCGACCGCGGGCAGACGACGCGGAAGGACGCGGCCGGAGCGATCCTCTACGCCGCCGAAGCGGCAACCCGGATCGCGCTCGACGCGATGCAGATATTGGGCGGCAACGGCTACGTCAACGACTACCCGACCGGGCGCCTCCTGCGCGACGCCAAACTCTACGAGATCGGCGCCGGCACCTCGGAGATACGCCGCATGCTGATCGGCCGCGAGATTTTCGCGGAAAGCGCATGACATTGGCTTCGTCAACGCAGCCCTATTCCCATCAGGTTCCCTAGGCCGTAGATTTTCCCCCACGCGTCGGGGATACCAGACCGGACGGACCGTCATGCCGCGATGGCAAATTGAAGTTAGTCACCCTGGACTTAACAGGAGCCGAATAATTAGCGGAAACGATAGGGCCGCCGTTGAGTACAAGGCGGCTCAGCAACAGGAGGCTTGGGGCCGTGAGTGGGTCACTGTGCTGTCCAATGAGGGCATAGCGGCAGAAATAAGGGCACTCCAAACGGTGCTAGCAACCGCTATCGAGGTCGGGCGCTCGATTGAGTGGGACGCCCTCAAGAACACGGAACCGTTTCCTGAACCTCCGCCGCAAGTACCTGCCGTTCTGGAGCTTCCGCCCGAGCCCCAGCTCTCGGACCCCGCTTTTCAGCTGCCATGGTACGAACGGCTCATCACGCCGAGAGCCGAGCGCGAGCGCCGGTTCCTACAAGCGCAAGCAGGCTGGGTGAGGCTAAAATCGCAAATCGAGGACTCCACGGCATGGCAAATTCGGAAGGACGCGTATGAAAAACCTCAATTAGCGTTGAACGAAGTTTATAGAAAGTGCGAGACGATTTTATGAAGATGCAAAAACACGCTATCAAGAAAAGGAGCCCACTGGGATACCGGATTTCCTTTCTCAAGTATTATACCATTACTCCTTCGTTGCTATCATAAAAGGACGGGACGCCATCAAAGCCGAATGTGGCGTCACCTTCCTCCCTGAGAATGGCATCTTGGTTGTCGATTGCGGTCTGCCGACGGTGGCTGACCTCCCCAACGTTAAAAGTGTGCGATATGTTGCGTCGCGTGAAACCTTCGAAAGCACAAAGCTACGTTCGAGCGAACTCAACCAACTCTATGACGACTTGCTCTATCAAATTTGTTTGAGGACACTTTATGTCGTATTTCTGTTTGACTCGATGCAAGCGGTGAACGCGGTCGTTTTCAACGGATGGATTAGTTTCTCGGATCCGGCCACCGGGAACGATCGCAGAGCGTGCATCATGTCGGTGCAGGCCGAGCGCGAAGCTTTCTTGGGGATGAACCTTGAGCGCGTCGAGCCCCGGGCTTGTTTCCGCGCCCTGAAAGGTGTGGGCAGCGCAAAGCTTCATGGGATGGTGCCCGTGGCACCACTGGTCCGCGGCAGTCGCGAAGACGCTCGCTTTGTGGAAAGTGTAGAGGTACTCGATCACCTCCGAGAGGGAACTAACCTCGCAGCAATCGGTTGGGAGGACTTCGAACATCTGATCAGAGAAATATTTGAAAAAGAGTTTCAGCAGGGAGGCGGCGAGGTGCGCGTAACGCGAGCCAGCCGCGATTGGGGCGTGGATGCTATTGCCTTCGATCCCGACCCGATCCGTGGCGGAAAGATCGTTATCCAAGCGAAGCGCTACACCAACACAGTAGAGGTCTCGGCTGTGCGCGATTTGTATGGAACGGTGATGAACGAGGGAGCGACTAAGGGTATCCTCGTCACCACATCGGCATTCGGCCCGGAGTCTTATGCCTTCGCGAAGGGGAAGCCGCTTACACTGCTCGATGGAAGCAATCTCCTGCACCTGCTTGAGCGGCACGGCCAGCGCGCATACATCGATCTTGTGGAAGCGAAGAGGCTTAATCCTACGCCGCTTGCTCGCTCCACTTCGGGCTGACGATGGTGTCTGATCTCCTCAGGCTCGCTGTTCCCTGCATGAAGGATGCTCTTGCTTGGGTCGAGGTCATTTTCGCTCTCGCGGCGGCAATTTTCTGGTTGTGGGCATCCTGTCGGAAGGTCAACTTCGATCCACATGAGACCGATGATCATGGCGGGTATCCGCTCGCGATGACCGAGCTCGTCGGAGGACGACAAATCGACCTTCTCAAAACCGCCGCGAATCAGACCAGGTGGAATAGCCGGGCGGCATTTGCCGCGGCGATTGCTGCGGCCTGCCAGGCGATCCTAATGGCGCTTCCCCGATAGGCCCGGAGCCCCCTCGAAAGTTCGCTCGCACAAGATTGGTCCGGCTTTTCGTGATCCCCCGATGCCCGCTAGTCGTTCTCGATTTTGGACATGCGTAGACCGCCTGACATGCGCTGGCTGATCTCGTCGGGATCGCCGTTCGAGGCCGCCGCCGGGTACAGCCGCGCGGTGGTCGATGGCGAATGGGTGTTCGTCGCCGGCACCACCGGCTTCGACTATGCCCTGATGACGATCGCCGACGACCCGGCCGAGCAGGCCCGCCAGGCCCTCCGCAACATCGAGGCGGCGCTGACTGAGGCCGGCGCCACTCTCGCAGATGTCGTGCGGGTCAAATACTACCTGCCCGACGCCGCCGACTGGCCGCGCGTCGTGCCGGTGCTCGGCGACGCGTTCGGCGCGATCCGCCCGGCGGCGACGGCCCTCATATGCGGCCTCATCGACCCGCGCATGAAGATCGAGATCGAGGCGACGGCGCGACGGCGGCCATGAGGCTCACCGACGAGCAGCGGATGCTGCGCGACACGGCGCGGGAGTTCGCACAAAGAGAAATCGCGCCGCATGCCGCGGAATGGGACTGCTCGGCGCGGTTTCCGAAGGAGGCGCTGGCCGAACTCGGGCGTCTCGGGTTCATGGGCATGCTGGTGCGGCCGGAGTATGGCGGGGCCGGGGCCGACCATGTCGGCTATGCGCTCGCGGTCGAGGAGATCGCTGCCGGCGACGGCGCCACATCGACGATCCTCGCGGTCAATTCGCTGTGCTGCTCGGTGGTGCAGCAATACGGCTCGGAAGAGCAGAAGCAACGCTTCCTCAAGCCGATGGCAGCGGGCGAGATGCTCGCCGCCTTCTGCCTGACCGAGCCGCAGGCCGGCTCCGACGCCGCGGCGATCAAGACCCGCGCCCGGCATCACGGCAACCGCTGGGTCGTCAACGGCACCAAGCAGTTCATCACCTCGGGGCAGAACGCGCAGGTCGCGATCGTCTTCGCGGTTACCGACCCGGACGCCGGGCATAAAGGCATCAGCGCCTTCATCGTGCCGACCGCAACCCCGGGGTATCGCGTCGCGCGGCTCGAAACGAAGCTCGGCCAGCGCGCCTCCGACACCGCGCAGCTGGTTTTCGAGGACATGGAGCTGACCCCCGACCTGCTGCTCGGCGGCGAAGGGGAGGGGTACAAGATCGCCCTTTCCAACCTCGAAGGCGGGCGCATCGGCATCGCCGCGCAAGCGCTCGGCATGGCCCGCGCCGCCTATGACGCGGCACTCGCCTATGCCAGAGAGCGCGAGGCGTTCGGGCAGAAGATCATCGCGCATCAGGCCGTGGCGTTCCGCCTCGCCGACATGGCGACCGGGCTCGCGGCGGCGCGCGGACTCGTCCTCGATGCGGCCGAGCGGCGCGACAATGGCGAGCCGGCCTTGCAGGCCGCCGCGATGGCCAAATTGTTTGCCTCCGAGATGGCCGAGCGGGTTTGTTCCGACGCGATCCAAATCCACGGCGGCTACGGCTATCTGGCCGATTTCCCGGTCGAGCGGATCTATCGCGATGTCCGGGTGTGCCAGATCTATGAGGGCACCAGCGACATCCAGCGCCTCGTCATCGCGCGCGAAATCGCCAGGGGCTAGGCGATCAGGGCGAGAGGCCGGGGACGCCGCGGTAGACCGCGCCGAGCGCGATGTCGAGGCCGATTGTGTCGAGGTGAAGCCGCGCGACCGGGCCGATCACCTCAACCGTCTGCCAGCCGTCGTCGGCACGGCGGTAGACCGTCGCGGCAACCCGCTCGCTTTCGATATAGAGGATCTCCTCTACGCTCGGGATGCTCTGATATTGCGGCAGCTTGACGAAATAGTCGTCGCGCTCGGTCGATGGCGACTGGATTTCGACGATCAGCACCGGCGCGGCGGCGATCCCGCGATAGCCGCCCGCCTCGCAGGTGACCGTAATGTCGGTCTCGAAATGGTTGCGGCCGCTGAGGCCTTGCGGCGCGATCCCGGCCTGGCTGCGCACCGTGCAATTCGGCCGGTTGGCGCGCAAGGCCGCGCCGATCTCATAGATCAGGTTCCCGGCGATGATCTGGTGCGGGATCGTCGGCGGCGCCATCGCCACGATGACCCCGTCGATCAGCTGGTAGTGGCGCTGGTCGTTCGGGCAGGAGTTCGAGAAATTCGTCAACGGTCAGCAGCTTGTAGGCGAGTTCCATCGCCATAGGATAACCCTCCGCCCGCCGCTATTCCAGTTCCAGATCCGCTTCGGCCAGCACCTCGGCGAAGAGGGCGCGGTCGATATTGCCGCCGGACAGCACGACCGCGACCCGCTTGCCGGCGAGCCGCCCGCGCTCCTGCAGCGCGGCGGCCAGCGCGGCGGCGCCGGCGCCCTCGGCGACATTATGCGTGTCGGTGAAGAGGATGCGCATCGCCTGGCGGATCTCGGCCTCCGACACGCTGACGATGCGCGCCGCGCCGGCGCGGATGATCGCGAGCGCCGCAGCGTCCGGCACACGAACGGCGAGCCCGTCGGCGATCGTCTCGGCCGAATTGGTGCTGACCGGCCGGCCGGCGGCGATGGACAACGCATAGGCCGGCGCGTTGGTGGCGACGACGCCGACGATTTCGGCGGTCTGTCCCAATGCCGCGCGCGCCGCGACCATCGCGCAGATGCCGCTGCCGAGGCCGATCGGCACATAGACCGTATCGAGCCCGTCGACCGCGCGGAACAGCTCGAGGCCGCAGGTCGCAACGCCGCGCACCAGGAGCGGGTCGAACGAGCGCACGAGGTGCAATTGCTCGGCCTGCGCCCGTGCGACCGCATGTTCGTAGGCCGCCTGGAAATCGTGGCCCACCTCGACCAAGGTCGCGCCAAAGGCCTCTATCGCCCGGTTCTTCTCGACGCTGTTGCCAAAGGGCACGACGATCGTCGCGGCAAGCCCGAGCCGCGCCGCAGCATAGGCGATGCTCTGCCCGTGATTGCCGCGGGTCGCGGTGATGATGCCGCGGATCTGCGGCGTCGAGCGCCGCAGATCGTCGAGATAGACGAGGCCGCCGCGCAATTTGAAGGCGCCGATCGGGGTATGGTTCTCGTGCTTGACCCAGAGTTCGGCCCCGACCCGGCGGGACAGCAGCGGCCAGCAATATTGCGGGGTCGGCGGCACTACGGTGCGAACCAGCGCCGCAGCAGCGTCGAGCGCGGCGAGATCGGCGGTCATCGGTCCATTCGGCATAAGTCCCTTTGGCATTGGTCGATCTGCATGGCGAGCCGGCCGAAGAACTGCTGCTTCTATCCTACCGCAATTTCCGATTGCGAACCGCCAGCCGAAAAGTGCCGTGCACCAGTCTGGACGCCGGCTCCGGTGCGGCTTACATGGGGGCGATGGATAGTTCGAAAAAAACCGGTTTTGCCGACCGCCTGAGCGCGGCCGCGGAGGCGAAGAAGGCCCTGCTGGAGCGGGCGGCGCGAGCGCGGGCTGCGGCCGATAGCCCAGCCGCTGTCGAACGGCGCGCGGCCCGCGAGGCGGTCAGCGCGGCGCGCGATGCGCGCGCCGCCGAGCGCAAGGCCGCCAGACTGGCCGAAGCAACTCGTCAGGCCGCGGCGCTGGCCGCCGCGCAAGTCGCCGCGGCTGCCGCTCGCGCGGCCGCGCTGCAGGCCGAGAAAGAAGCCAGCGACTTGGAATTCGCCGAGCGGACCGCGCGCGAAGCCGCCGAGGACGCCGAAAAGCAGGCCGCCCGCGACGCCCGCTACGCCGCCCGCAAAGCCCGCAAGAAAAAGGGCCGGTAGCGGCCGGCCCGATCCCGCGCCCGGCGCCCTCACTCGCGTCCGACCCTATTTCTCCCAGATCCTGGATGGATCGGGCGAAGGCGCGGCTTCCCCCTTGCCCCGGCGGGCTTAGCCGATAAGGTGCGGGCGCGATGCCCGTCATCCCGACCGCCCTCGACCGTCGCTCCGATGCGTTCCGCGCCAATGACCAGGCGATGCGCGCGCTCGTCGCCGATCTGCGCGACAAATCGGCGGCGATCGCGCTCGGCGGCGACGAGGCCTCGCGCACCCGGCATCTGGGGCGCGGCAAATTGCTGGCGCGCGAGCGGGTCCGCCTCTTGCTCGATCCCGGCTCGCCGTTTCTCGAATTTTCGGCGTTTGCCGCCTATGGCATGTATGACGGCGCGGTGCCGGCAGCCGGGATCGTGACCGGGATCGGCCGCATATCGGGGCGCGAATGCGTCGTCGTCGCCAACGACGCGACGGTCAAGGGCGGCACCTATTTCCCGATGACGGTCAAAAAGCACCTGCGCGCCCAGGAGATCGCCCGCGACAACCGCCTGCCCTGCCTGTACCTCGTCGATTCGGGCGGCGCGTTTCTTCCAGCGCAGGACGAGGTGTTTCCCGACCGCGACCATTTCGGCCGGATCTTCTACAACCAGGCCAATCTGTCGGCTGAGGGCGTGCCGCAGATCGCGATCGTCATGGGCTCGTGCACCGCCGGCGGCGCCTATGTCCCGGCGATGTCGGACGAGAGCATCATCGTCAAGGGCGAGGGCACGATCTTTCTGGCCGGCCCGCCGCTGGTCAAGGCGGCGACCGGCGAGATCGTCAGCGCCGAGGAATTGGGCGGCGCCGATGTGCACACCCGCATTTCCGGGGTCGCCGACCATTACGCGGTCGACGACCATCACGCGCTCGGCATCGCCCGGCATATCGTCGGCAACCTCAATCCTATCCGTAATAGATCGCTCGCGGTCGAGATGCCGCGCGCACCGCTTTACCCGGCCGAGGAGATCTACGGTGTCATCCCGGCGGACGTGCGCCGGCCCTACGAGGTGCGCGAGATCATCGCCCGCATCGTCAACCGCAGCGAACTCGACGAGTTCAAGCAGCTCTACGGGCCGACGCTGGTGTGCGGCTTTGCGCGGATCTGGGGCTATCCTGTGGGCATCCTCGCCAATAACGGCATCCTTTTTTCCGAAAGCGCGCTGAAAGCCGCACATTTCATCGAATTGTGCGCCCAGCGCGGCATTCCGCTCGTTTTCCTGCAGAACATCACCGGCTTCATGGTCGGCCGTCGCTACGAGAATGCCGGCATCGCCAAGGACGGCGCCAAGATGGTGACCGCGGTGGCGACCGCCGCGGTGCCGAAATTCACAATCATCATCGGCGGCAGCTTTGGCGCCGGCAATTACGGCATGTGCGGCCGCGCCTACGCCCCGCGCTTTTTGTGGATGTGGCCGAATGCGCGGATTTCCGTCATGGGCGGCGAGCAGGCCGCCGCGGTCCTGGCCCAGGTGCGGCGCGACGGCATGAGTGCCCGCGGTTCGGCGTGGAGCGCGGACGAAGAGGCGACGTTCAAGGCGCCGATCCGCGCCCAGTACGAGACCCAGGGCCACCCCTATTACGCCAGCGCGCGGCTGTGGGACGACGGCATCATCGACCCGGCCGATACCAGGCTCGTGCTGGCGCTGTCGATCTCCGCGGCGATGAATGCGCCGATAGAGCCGACGAAGTTCGGCGTGTTCCGCATGTGACTTGAGGCATTCCATAAAAACTTCTTTGGAGGGTGAGATGCCGCTTTATCGAATTATTGATCAGAAATTTGTGCAACTAAAACACCAGCCCATTCGAAAAGAAAAGAACCTTCAGCAGCTCATCGAACCAAATTTGCTAGAACTTCTCGACGTTCATTTCTTGGAAACTGAATATAGCACCACCTCGGGTGGGCGCATTGACACCCTTGGCGTAGATCGCAACGGTGCACCCGTGATCATCGAATATAAGCGCAGTCAGAACGATAACGTCATCAACCAGGCGTTGTCTTATCGGAAATGGCTTACCGCACAGAAACCAGAGTTTTTTGAGATGCTGCTTCGCAAACGCTTATCGGAAGAAATCGCGAGTGGTATTCAATTAGACTGGAAGCGCCCGAGGATAATTTGTATCGCAGAGACATTCAATCGATTTGACGTGGATACTGCGGATATGCTGTTATCTGTATTCCGCGTCGAGCTGATGACCTATCGAATTTATGAGAATGATATCTTCCACTTAGAACCGCTGCAGATCGTAAATGAGCGCCAGACGGACACTGCTGGGACCCCCATCAAAGCACCCGATCAAGAAGCCGATGCGGCAGAGTACTCCGTTGAGCTTCATCGATCGCGAGGGGCAGCCGAAATTAAAGCTCTATTTGATGATTTACGCGCTCGTGTTTTAGCACTCGGGCCACAAGTGGTAGAACGCGCAGTCCAAGGGTATATTGCATACCGGGCCGCTAAAAATTTTGCAGAAATCCATATACAGAAATCCGCTATCCGGATTCACCTGCGGGGCATCCGCGATGACCCTAACGGGAGAGCTATGGCCAGAAAGGTCCCGGACACCCACAAATGGACACTAGACTGGCACGTTACGTTTAGCGATCCGATGGATTTGGACTACGTGATGAGCTTAGTAGAGCAGTCATACAACGACGTAGCGTAGTCGAGCGCGCGTGTTCACTAAAATCCTGATCGCCAATCGCGGCGAGATCGCCTGCCGGATCATCCGGACGGCGCGGCTGATGGGGATCGCGACGGTCGCGGTCTATTCCGAGGCGGATGCCGGGGCGCTCCATGTCGCGATGGCCGACGAGGCGCGGCTGATCGGACCGCCCGCGCCGCGCCACAGCTATCTGAACATCGATCGGATCATCGCGGTGGCGCGGGCCAGCGGCGCGCAGGCGGTGCATCCCGGCTACGGCTTTCTGTCGGAAAACGCCGATTTCGCCGAGGCCTGCGCCGCTTCGGGGCTGGTCTTCATCGGCCCGCCGCCCGCGGCGATGCGGGCGATGGGGTCGAAAGCGGCGGCGAAGGCGCTGATGGCGGCGCGTGGGGTGGCGGTCGTGCCGGGCTATCACGGCGCCGATCAGGACCCGGACCGGCTCCTCGCCGAGGCCGCGCGGATCGGCTTCCCGGTCATGATCAAGGCATCGTCCGGCGGCGGCGGGCGCGGCATGCGCATCGTCGCCAGCGCCGGCGAGTTCGGCCGCGCCCTCGACGGCGCCCGGCGCGAGGCGGCAGGCGCGTTCGGCGACGATCGGATGCTGATCGAGCGCTACCTCGAGCGCCCGCGCCATATCGAGGTGCAGGTCTTCGCCGACAACCACGGCAACGCCGTGCACTTGTTCGAACGCGACTGCTCGATCCAGCGCCGCCACCAGAAGATCGTCGAGGAGGCGCCGGCGCCGGGGCTCGATCCGGCACGGCGCCAGGCGATCGGCGAGATGGCGCTCGCCGCGGTGCGCGCCTCCGGCTATGTCGGCGCCGGCACGGTCGAGTTCATCGCCGAGGACGATAGTTTCTATTTCATGGAGATGAACACGCGCCTCCAGGTCGAGCACCCGGTGACCGAGGCGGTGACCGGGATCGATCTCGTCGAATGGCAGTTCCGGGTTGCGGCCGGCGAGAAGTTGCCGCTCGGCCAGGATGAGATCGCTCTGAACGGCCACGCGATCGAGGCCCGGCTCTACGCCGAGAACCCGGCGCGCGGCTTCCTGCCGGCGGCCGGGAGGATCGACGGCCTCAATCTGCCGGAGGGCGCGGGCGTGCGGGTCGAGAGCGGGGTGCGGCCGGGCGATCCGGTCCCCCCGTTCTACGATCCGATGATCGCCAAGATCATCGCCTGGGGCGAGGACCGCGATGCCGCCCGCGCCCGCCTGGGGCGCGCGCTCGCCGACAGCGCGGTGATCGGAGTCGCGACCAATCTCGGGTTTCTCGGGCGGATCGTCGGCGATCCCGAATTCGCCGCCGGCGGGGTCGATACCGGCTTTATCGAGCGGCGGCGCGCGGCATTGCTGATGCCGGCGGGGAAGCTGCCCGATGTGGCGCTCGCCGCGGCTGTGCTCTATCGGCTGCTGGGACGTGAGGGCGGGGCAGCCGCGGCGCCGGGCGGCGAACGGTTCAGCCCGTGGGCCAGCGGCGATGGCTGGCGGCTCAACCTTGCTGCCGCGCCGCGGACCTTTCTCTTCCGCTGCGACGCCGAGGAACGGGCGGTGTCGGCCAGCCCGGCCGCCGGGGGATGGCAGCTCGGTCTTGGCGCGCGCGCCTGCCTTGCGTCCGGCGAGCGCCGGCCCGACGGCCGCCTCGTCGTCGCGCTCGACGGCGTGCAGTGCGCCGTGCGCGTGCTCGAACAGGTTGTTGCAGAGGGGGCCGCGCTCGCCGTTTTTGCCGAGGGCGAGACTGGCGAGCTGGCGGAGATCGACCCGCTGATGCCGCCGGCCGGCGCCGATGTGACGGCGGGCCGGCTGACCGCGCCGATGCCCGGGCGGGTCGTGCAGCTCCTGGTCGCCGCCGGCGACTGGGTGCGGCGGGGCCAGCCGATTATGG
>CAWBJW010000002.1:2635000-2636848 GCA_963789255.1 uncultured Alphaproteobacteria bacterium
TCTGCGCCAATATCGCCGAGGGGTTTGGCAAGCAGCGTCAGTCGCGCGTCGCGTTTCATCGCTTCCTGATGATGGCGACCGGCCCGGCCGACGAGATGCAGGTTTGGTCTCTCTATTGCCGCGATCTGGGCTACATCGACAAGGATGTAGCGGAGCGCTGGCAGGGCGAGTATCGCGAGATTGCCCGCATGTTGCAGGGCTTATCCCGCGCCAGTTCTGATCCCTGATTCCTGATTCCTGTCTTCTGAACGCGGTAGCGGAGCGTTCCGTAGGCCGGCGAAGGCGTCCCGCGAGGGGTGCTGGAGGTATCGGAAGTGCGAATGCTGACATGAGTAGCGTCAATGCGGGTGAGAACCCCGCACGCCGAAAGTCCAAGGGTTCCTGCGCAAGGTCAATCCGCGCAGGGTTAGCCGGTCCCCTAAGGCGAGGGCGAAGGCCGTAGCCGATGGGAATGGGGTTAATATTCCCCAGCCTGCCGGGGCGCGACGAAGCGCGGAGGCAAGTCATCCCTTATCGGATTGGGGTGGCGGCCGAAGGGCTTCCAGGAAACAGCGCCGGCGAATAAGACCGTACCCGAAACCGACACTGGTGGACTGGTAGAGCATACCGAGGCGTTTGAGAGAACGGTGTTGAAGGAACTCGGCAAAATGCCCCCGTAACTTCGGGAGAAGGGGGCCCTGTCCTGGCGCAAGCCGGGGCGGGGGGCACAGAAGAGGGGGTGGCGACTGTTTACTAAAAACACAGGGCTCTGCGAAGTCGCAAGACGACGTATAGGGTCTGACGCCTGCCCGGTGCCGGAAGGTTAAGAGGAGGGGTGCAAGCTCTGAATTGAAGCCCCGGTAAACGGCGGCCGTAACTATAACGGTCCTAAGGTAGCGAAATTCCTTGTCGGGTAAGTTCCGACCTGCACGAATGGCGTAACGACTTCCCCGCTGTCTCCAACACCGGCTCAGCGAAATTGAATTCTCCGTGAAGATGCGGAGTACCCGCGGTCAGACGGAAAGACCCCGTGCACCTTTACTACAGCTTTGCAGTGGTGTTAGGGATCGTATGTGTAGGATAGGCGGGAGCCGATGAAGCCCTGGCGCCAGTTGGGGGGGAGGCATCCTTGAAATACCGCCCTTACGGTCTCTGACATCTAACCGTGGCCCGTGAAGCCGGGCCCGGGACCCTGCATGGCGGGTAGTTTGACTGGGGCGGTCGCCTCCCAAAGAGTAACGGAGGCGCGCGATGGTGGGCTCAGGCTGGTCGGAAATCAGCTGCGAGTGCAATGGCATAAGCCCGCCTGACTGCGAGAGCGACAGACTCAAGCAGAGAGGAAACTCGGCCATAGTGATCCGGTGGTCCCGCGTGGAAGGGCCATCGCTCAACGGATAAAAGGTACGCCGGGGATAACAGGCTGATGACGCCCAAGAGTCCATATCGACGGCGTCGTTTGGCACCTCGATGTCGGCTCATCGCATCCTGGGGCTGGAGCAGGTCCCAAGGGTATGGCTGTTCGCCATTTAAAGCGGTACGTGAGCTGGGTTTAGAACGTCGTGAGACAGTTCGGTCCCTATCTGCCGTGGGTGTTTGAGACTTGCGAGGCGCTTTCCCTAGTACGAGAGGACCGGGAGGGACGCACCTCTGGTGTACCGGTTGTGGCGCCAGCCGCACCGCCGGGTAGCTACGTGCGGACGGGATAACCGCTGAACGCATCTAAGCGGGAAACCCCCCTCAAAACCAGGTCTCGCCGAGAGCCGTGGTAGACCACCACGTCGATAGGCCGGAGGTGGAAGCGGGGCAACCCGCGCAGCCGACCGGTACTAATCGCTCGATCGGCTTCGGCGCCCGCACCCAGCGGCAAGA
>CAWBJW010000003.1:0-319792 GCA_963789255.1 uncultured Alphaproteobacteria bacterium
CATGCTTATCGGGTTGACACCCAAAGCCACAACTGGTAGTATCGTGGGCGAAAGGACATTCCCGCATGCCTTCGCCCCTGGTCGCGTTCCCCCGCGACGATCTTCCGTTTCCTGGCTCTCTGCCTGAGTTTCAGACCCTCTTTCCCGACGACCTTGCCTGCGCTGCCTATCTTGAGGCGATCCGCTGGTCTGACGGCTTCCACTGCGTGTGGTGCAATGAACCCGGCGAGCCTTACCGTTTCGCCAACCGCCCGCATGTGCTGCGCTGTCGCAAGTGCAAACGAGACAACCGTCTTACTGCTGGCACGATCATGCAGGACTTACACACGCGGTTGAGTGTGTGGTTTTGGGCTGCCTACTTGGTCGCCACGGATACCGCCGGGATCAGCGCTGTGCAGTTCCAAAAGCAACTTGGGTTGAAGTGCTACGAGACCGCTTTCGCTCTACTCCACAAAATACGGGCTGGTATGGTCCGACCAGAACGCGACCGGATCGGCGACACCGAGAACTATGTCGAAATTGACGAAACGCTCGTCGGCGGTGCGACACGCGGTCTTGGCCGTGGCGTCCATGATTTGTCGTTGGTTGTCGCGGCAGTCGAAGTTCGTCGCCGCAAACCAAAGGTCGGCGGTGCTGTTCCTCGGCGGCATGGGCGATATGCCGGTCGCGTTCGGCTTGAAGTTCGGCCTGATCGGTCGGCGAAGTCGTTGGTTAGCTTTGTCGAAGGGGCGGTCGAACCCGGAACGCAAATCGTCAGTGATGCATGGGCTGGATACAACACACTGACTGAGCGTGGCTACCGGCATGTCCCGGTTGCGATGTCTGGCAATCCGGCGATGGCCGAAGCCTATCTGCCGATTGTCCATCTGGTGTTCTCGAATCTGAAAAGCTGGCTCCTGGGTTGCCATCATGGCGTCTCGCCACAGCATTTGCAGGCGTATCTCAACGAGTTCACGTTCCGATTCAACCGGCGGTTTTACCCCTTCAATTCGTTCCGCTCGTTGTTAGGCATCGGGGGGCGGACGGCTGGCCCGACATACGATGGATTGTATTCCGGGGAATGGCAGCATCCGCGTTGCAGCGGCTCGCAGCCTGTGTGAAGGAGCCAAACCGTGTCTGTCTATGTAGTGGATTATGATCTGAGAAATCCAGATCACGACTATCAACCGTTATACGACGCCTTGAATCAATACGAATGTTGCCATGCATTAGAATCGTCGTGGTTCATAGACTCGGATTTATCGGCCTCGGCGATACGGGATGACCTTTGCCAACACGTTCACCAGCAGGATCAGATATACGTCATGCGGTTAAGGCCGAGTTGGTCAAGTTGTCGAACAGAGTTGTGTTCGCGTTGGCTCCACGATCAGAGCCGGAACTGGTAGATCAAAGCGGAGTGCCTGGACGCCCAAACGGTAAGCCATCAATCTTTACGTGCAGATGCAACAGGCACGCAACGTAATGAACGACCCGATGTCGCCATGTGGTTCGGAATCTCATAACGGTATTTAGGCGCGACCACCATCATGAACGGAATTTTTGCCTTAGCTGGTGGGTTCGCCTTCGGCGCCGTATTCGTCTTTTGTTCGGCGATCTATGCAGCGCGTTGGCGCGACATGCGGCGTTTCTGGCAGCGGTTACTCGCGGGCGTCGCCCTCGTGCTCGGGTTCTGCGTCAGCTTGTGGATCGGGATCGAATATCCGGCTGCCAATTTTTGGTGGGGACAGGGCTTCGGCCCGGATTGGGAATGCCGCAATCTTGGCGAAGGCGGTGCTCACGTCTGCTTCCCGGACAAACCGAAATTCGGTCATTAGCTACATCTGGTAGGTGTGGGTGTCAACCCGATAAGCATGGTCTAAAGGCGAGGCGGGAAGGCAAAGAGGCTTAGCGAATGGATCGTCGGCTACCGCCTACATCAGGTAAAGGAGAAAAGCCATGGCAGACATCACCGGTAACGAAATTCTCGCGCGGTGCCTGAAGGCGCAGGGCGTCAAGGATGCGTTCTTCATCATGGGCGGGCCGATGCTCGATGCCGAATTATGCTGCATCAAGGAAGGCATCCGCCTCATCGACACGCGCCACGAGCAGGGCGCCGCCTACATGGCGCAGGCCTATTCGCGGGTGACCCAGGGACCGGGCGTGTGCATGGCGGCATCAGGGCCGGCGACCTTGAATTTCGGCACCGGCCTTGCCAATGCCCTCATTGATTGCTGCCCGGTCGTCGCGCTCGGCGGCTCCTCGCCGATCAGCCAGTTCGGCCGCCAGGTCTTCCAGGAGATCGACCAGGTCAAGGCATTGGACGGCTGGGTCAAATACGCCGACCGCGTGCACAATGTGAAGCGCATCCCGCAGCAGATCAATTTCGCCTTCCAGAAGGCGCTGCTCGGCAAGCCCGGCCCGGTCTATCTCGATTTCCCCGGCGACGTGCTCTACGCCAAGGTCCCCGAGAACGAGGTCGATTGGAGCTATATGGGGCGCCCGATCCTGAAGCCGCGGCCCTATGCCGAGCCGCAGGCGATCAACGCGCTGGTCGATGCGATCAAACAGGCGAAAGCGCCGATCATCTGCTCGGGCAGCGGCGTCCTGTGGTCGCACGCCTGGGACGAGATGCGCGCCTTTGTCGAGAAGGCCGGCATCCCGTTCTACACGACCCCGCAGGGCCGCGGCGTCGTGCCGGACGATCACCCCTATTCCTATCTGACGATGCGCTCCTCGGCGTTCCGCGACGCCGATCTGATCATCGTGCTCGGCACCAGGATGAACTACGTCATCGCCCATGCCGCGCCGCCGCGCTTCAACAAGGACGCCAAGATCGCGCGCATCGAGATCGATGCCGAGGAACTCGGCATGTCGGCGCGCAATGTCGATATCCCGGTGGTCGGCGACTGCAAGTCGGTCCTCCAGCAGCTGATCGACGCGATCGACGGCAAGACCGCCGAGCGCTTTGCCCCGTGGCGCCGAAAGCTGGCCGACGGCGAGGCCGCGAAGCGCACCGGCCCCGGCGGCAACTATCCCACGGACGGCGACATCCACCCCTTGCGGCTGTGCGAGGAGATCAAGAACTTCCAGAAGCGCGACGCGATCCTCTGCGTTGACGGGCAGGAGATCCTCAATTACGGCCGCCAGTCGATCCCGACCTTCAGCCCCGGTCATCGGCTCAATTCGGGGCCGTTCGGCACGATGGGCGTCGGGCTGCCGTTCGCCGTCGGCGCCAAGGCGGCCAAGCCCGACAAGCAGGTCATCTGCCTGCACGGCGACGGCTCGTTCGGCCAGAACGCGATGGAGCTCGACACCGCGGTGCGGCACAAATTGCCATTGCTCTGCGTCATCAGCCTCAACGGCGGCTGGACCGCCGACCCCGACCGCAACAAACCGGGCCGCGACCTCGGCTACACCCGCTACGACATCATGGCCCAGGGCCTCGGCGCCCACGGCGAATATGTCGAGAAGCCGGAGGACATAAGGCCCGCGCTGGAGCGCGCGCAGAGGAAGGTCGACGAGGGCATGGTGGCGCTGGTCAACGTCAAGACCGACTACCGCGCCCGCGCCACCACCGTGCGCTTCTCGAACTACGAAACCTGACCCGCACCGGCTCTGTTCTTCCTCACGCTGCCCTCTCCCCCGATGGGGGAGAGGGCAGCGTGAGGGTTGGCGAGGCACAGCCGAGCCTTACCCGGAGCTGGGTGAGGGGGTGCGGCGCCGCAAAAGGGGGCCCCGGCGCCCGTTTTGTGTCTGGGCGGCTGCATAATCGACCAGCGTCCTTCGAGACGCGCTCCTGCGGAGCGCTCCTCAGGATGAGGATAAATCCCTGATCGCACGAAGAAAAAACGTCATCCTGAGGAGGCTGCGGAGCGGCCGTGTCGAAGGACGCCGATCGCTGATCCAGCCGTTACCCCGGAGCCGGCCACGCTTTCACGGAGGTCACGAAGAAATCGATGTATCTCCGTGCCCTCCGTGCCTCCGTGGTTATTCTTTCACGCGAAGGCGCGGCGGATCCTGCCCCAATCCTCGATCGCGTGCTCCTGGCCGGGGACGATCTGGATCGCGATCTCGCGATAGCCGGCTGCCGCCAGCGCGGCGATCCGCTCTTTCAGTTCGTTTTCGGTCGCCGCGAACGTCGTCAGCCGGATCAGGTCTGACGTGACGAACGGCCGTTCCTCGGGCTTGACGAACATCAGATGGCCGCGGTGGTTTTCGAGGTAATGCGCGCCCTGCGGCCGGAAGCCGCGGGCCAGCGCGACATAGCCGGCCACCGTTTCGGCCAAGATCGGCGGGACCGCCGCGATCGCCGGCCACCCCATCAGCGCCGCGTCGGCGGCGCGGTGCAAGAGCATCGCGGCGCGCGGTCCGGCCTGCGCGACGGCGCGCGGCGAGTCGGCCGGCTCATGCTCGTCGAGCACGACGCCGCCGGTCAGCACGACGGCGTCGAGCGCGTACTTTGCGTGCCCGGCGGACGCCCACAGCCCCCGCATCTCGTCGAGCGCCGCGACGCCGCCCGCGACATCGGCCGTCGTGTTGATCCAGCCGGCGCCGAGCCTGGCCGTCAGCTGGCGCGCCCGCGGACCCGAGGCGGCAATATAGAGCCCGATCGGGTCGCTGGTGTTTATGAGGCCGAGCTCGGGGTTGAGCAGGCGAATGAGGCGATGCTCGCCTTCCAACTCCGCCTCGACCGTCTCCTCGCGCAACAGCGCCGTCACGGTGCGGATATACGCTTCCATGTCGGCCAGCCTGACCGCGCCGAGCCCCATCGCGCGGCGTCCGGTAAAGCCGGTGCCGACGCCGAAATCGATCCGCCCCGGCGCCAGCTTGTTGAGCGAGGCGAAGGCGTTCGCCGCCACCGCGGCGATGCGGTTGGACGGGATCAAAACGCCGGTCGCGAGGCGGATCTTCGTCGTCTTCATCGCCGCGGCGGCCATCGCGACAAACGGGTCGGCGCTCAGCATCTGGGTGTCGTAGAACCACGCCCGGACGAACCCGAGCTCCTCGGCCCGCCTTACCACCCGCCACAAATCGGCAGCGGTCGGAATCGCGATCGCAAAGCGCATGGCGGCCCTCCATAAAAAATTAACGCTTCATCGCAGAGTACGCCGAGGATGCGCGGAGGACACTGAGGGGTCACCATCCCTCTGCGTCCTCCGCGCATCCTCGGCGACCTCCGCGCTAAAGCGTTTTACTTTTTTACCGCTTCGAGAACTGGAAGCTGCGGCGGGCCTTGGCCTTGCCGTATTTCTTGCGCTCGACGACGCGGCTGTCGCGGGTGAGGAACCCGCCATGCTTCAACACGGGGCGCAGCCCCGGCTCGTAATAGGTCAGCGCCTTGCTGATGCCGTGCCGCACCGCTCCGGCCTGGCCCGACAGCCCGCCGCCGGTGACCGTGCACCATACGTCGAACTGGCCGAGCCGGTCGGCGACGACGAAGGGCTGGTTGAGCAGCATGCGCAGGACGGGCCGTGCGAAGTAAACCGGGCTGTCGCGCCCGTTGATCTCGATCTTGCCGTTGCCCGGCCTGATCCAGACGCGCGCGACCGCGTTCTTGCGCTTGCCGGTGGCATAGGAGCGGCCGAGCGCGTCGCGCTTCGGCTGGACATCCTGAGGGACGACGGGCAGCGCCGTCGGGGTTGCCGGGGTCGGCGGCGTCCGCGTCCCCGCCATGGCCTGGCGCAGGCTCGCCAGACCCTGGAAAGTCTGAGGACCGCCGCTGCGTTGTGCGGCCGGACGGCCCGGCGGCTGCTCAGCTTTGTCTGGCGCGTCGTCGTCGGCCATCGATCACGCCCTCACATTCTTGCGGTTCATCGCGGCGATATCGAGCGGCGCCGGCTGCTGCGCCATATGCGGGTGTTCCGGCCCGGCATAGACCCGCAGATTGCGCATCACGCGCCGGCCGAGCGGCCCGCGCGGGATCATCCGCTCGACCGCCTTCTCGAGCACCCGCTCGGGATGTCTGCCGGCTAGGATGGCGCCCTTGCTGCGCCCCTTGATCCCGCCGGGATAGCCGGTATGCCAATAGAAGATGTCGGCGGCGCGCTTGTTGCCGGTCAGCTGCACCTTCTCGGCATTGACGACGACGACATGGTCGCCGCAATCCATGTGCGGGGTAAAAGACGGCTTGTGCTTGCCGCGCAGCCGCATCGCGATCAGCGAGGCGAGCCGGCCGAGCACCAGCCCGTCGGCGTCGATCAGAAGCCATTTCTTGTCGATGTCGGACGGTTTGGCGGCGAATGTTTTCATCTGTGCGGCCCGAATGCGGGCACCTCGTTTAGGCAATCGGTGCGCTCGCGTCAAGCAAATACCATTATGAAACAACATGGTTGATGTAACGGTATTATAATACCGTACCAATCTCCGGCGTCTCTGCGGTGGATGCCGGCCTGCGCCGGTATGACGGAATGAGGATCTGCTATTATAGGAGCGCTCGATATGGAGGCGGCGATGAGAGCGGCGGAAGAGCTGGCCGAGAACGAACCCGTCCTGTTGGAAGCGCTCGACGAGGGGGTGTTGCGGCTGACCCTCAACCGGCCGGCGGCGCGCAACGCGCTGTCGTCAGGGCTGATGGCGGCGCTGGGCGAGGCGCTCGACGGCGCCGCTGCCGACCGGGAATGCCGGGTCGTCGTGATCGCCGGCGCCGGGCCGGCCTTCTGCGCCGGCCACGATCTGCGCGAGCTGCGCAGCGACAATAGCCGCGAGGCCTATCAACTTGTCTTCGCCCAGTGCAGCGCGCTGATGCTGCAGATCGTCCATCTTGCGAAGCCGGTGATCGCCGAGGTGCACGGCATCGCCACCGCCGCGGGGTGCCAGCTCGTCGCCACCTGCGATCTGGCGGTTGCCGCCGCGGATGCGCGGTTTGCCACGCCGGGCGTCAATATCGGCCTCTTCTGCTCGACCCCGATGGTTGCGTTGACCCGCGCGGTCGGCCGCAAGGTGGCGATGGAGATGCTGCTGACCGGCGATCTCGTCGACGCCCAGACCGCCAAGTCGTTGGGGCTGGTCAACCGGGTGGTGCCGCCGGCCGAGCTCGGCCCCGCGACGTTGGCGTTGGCGCGGCAGATCGCGGCCAAGTCGGCCTTGACGGTGGCGATCGGCAAGGAGGCGTTCTACGCCCAGGCCGAACTCGGCCTCGCCGAGGCTTACCGCTATGCCGCCGAGGCGATGACCCGCAACATGCTCGCCCGCGACGCGGCGGAAGGCATCGATGCTTTTCTCGCCAAGCGCCCGCCGGTGTGGCAGGACGCGTAGCGAGCGCCGCCGAAAGATAGGTGATCGGATGACCGGCTTCTACCACCCGCCGCTCGACGGCGTCGAAGAGGACCCGTTCGCGCGCGACGGCGAGGACCGGCTGATCCGGCGCGGCTACTGGCTGGGGCTCGGCGACCGCTCGCTGGTCCAGCTGATGACGAAAGGCATCGGCACAAGGCTGACCGCCGACCAGAAGCGGGCGCATCTGAAGGACATCCGCCGCGAGCACCTGATCGACCAGATCCTCGCCCCGGAGATCCTCCCGCCCGAGCGGCGATCGTAAGAACCTGCTACAAGCCTTTTTCATGGGCGCTAAGGCGCTTCACCAACTCTTGCTGCTTACGAAAGGCGTCTGGAATGCTGCCATATTTGAGAGACTGTGTGCAGTCGTCGAGTGCCTTTTTCAATTCTCCCAACTTCATGTAGGCATAGCAACGGTTGTTGTAGCTCACAGCTACGTCGGATTTTACCGTTCTATTCGGGTCGTACAGAAATGTGTATTTATTCAGAACACTTAACGCACTCTGGTCATCGTGACGATCGAAGTAGATCATGGACATGGCGATCGCGGCCGAAGCCGCGAAACCGCCTTCTGAATCCGCTACGTTCGTGAAATCCTGGAGCGCATCGTCCAGCTTTCCAGAATCTTGGTATGCCACGCCGCGCCAATACCGGGCATTGGGATTGCCCGTGCTCGTTATCGCAGCGGTGCAGGCCTGCACGGCCTCGGTGTAACGCTTTAGTTTATAGTAACCATAGCAAATATAATGCTCGTCCCAGGTTACCCCAAACGCGACGGCAGCCTTTTCAAACGCTATCTCGTCGATATATTGATGCCGCCACCCCGAAGCCTCGGAAAGATGCTCATAGATGAAAGCGATAGCCAAATTCTTTTCTTCCTCGCTGGGAAACGCCGGCGATTGCGCGTCGATCAGCGCCTCCTCGTATTTCGTGATTTCATTTTCATAGAAACCTTTGCGATGCCAGGACTCAGCGACGAGTTCGTCGCTGACGTAGTCGTTGTGGCCGCTCGGCTTGTCCTCCTTGAGCTGAGTATCGCTATGCATGCTGGTAGCTGCGATTTGCAGGATGGCACCCGAGTAGGTGTCGCCACCGTTCGTATTTAACATTTCAGACACGATTTTTTTGACAACAAGACCAAACTGGTACTTATCGGTGTGATCGTACAATTGCAATGCGGCCAACACATGCTGTTCGAGGCCGGGCATCACGAATTTTTGCATGAAAGAGGCGACGCACTGACCAGTTTTGTCCCGATCGCCTCCATACGCGGCGCAGTCGACAGACGCCGTGCTCAGTAAGTGCCGATACAGGCTAAGGTACAGCAGCTTAAGCGGTGAGAATTCAGATGCATTGCCGGCGTACTTATCGACGAAACCATACATCGCCGGAACCGTCCCGGCCCAGCGAGGTTGCAACGTGCTGAGCGCGATCTCGTAAAGGGGATAGTACGCAGGGTATTTTTCAACGGCCTCCTCGAAGGAGCTGACAAAGGCTTGCGAGACGCCATTACCCTGTAGAATGCGCAACTTCAAATAAAAGCTATATGGGTTGCGATCGTCGAGGCGTATCGCAGCGTTGACGTTGGCGAGCGCCTTGGCCATATATTCAGTAAACGAGGCCATGCGAACGGGTAATGGCGCCAGTTCTGAATTTGGCTATGCGCAAGGATGTCCGCAGTGATCCGATCGGGACTTGCGAAATCACCCGCCCTGATCGCATCTCGTACGCGCAAGGCCTTTTTGTAGGCGAATTCGGTTGGGCTCGGTGTGACGTGTAGCTCCGCGACCCGTTTGGCGATCGCTGAGGTGAGGTCATCCGACCGAAACTCGTACAACACAACCGCTGCCGCAAAGGCCAATGCCGCTCCGATGGCGGCAAGTATCGAGAGGACTCTTTTCGAACGGAGGATGGGAATGGTCATGCGTGCTCTCTGGCTCTGCGCGTAGCTCGGTCAATATCGTTGCGCGAGAGTTTCCCGAACGGCGCGGCAGCCGCGCCGTCAAGGTGATACTGCGGCTATGCTACACCGCCTCCACCGGCTTCACTTCCTTGAGGCGCGGCAGGACCTCCCTGGCGAACAGGCGGATGCTGTTTTCCGACTCGCGATGCGTCATGAAGCCGGTGCGGCCGACCAGGCTCAGATGGCCGAAACCGCCGACCTTGTCGTAGAAATCCATGATCTGGCGGTAGACGCTGTCCGGGTTGCCGACGAAGAGGATGCCCATCGCCATCGCCTCTTCGACGCCGATCGACATGAGGCGCCGCGCGTTCTGCTGCGCCGACGGGGCGACGCCTTTCTCGGCGTTGGTCAGATTGGGGCCGGCTGCGTTCGCCCGCGGCCGGTCGCGGTAGACCTGCGGCGCCGCCTCGGGCGGCGCGGTGCCGGGCATGAAGCGCGAATGCTGCGGCGCCGATTTGAGGCTGGTGTTGAGAAACCACAGCAGCTTCTCGCCGACCCGCCGGCCTTCCTCCTCGGTGTCGCCGACATAGACAAAGGCGGCGTAGGCGAAATTGTCGGTGGTGACCGGCGGCAATCCCGCGTCGCGGCGCGCCTGGCGGTGCGCGGCATAGGCCCGCTTTGTCCCCTCGGCGCCGCGCAATACCAGCACGTGCGTCATGCCGCGCCTTCCGACCTCGGCGGCGCTTTTGGGATCGCCGGTCGCCGCCCACAACCGCGGATGCGGCTGCTGATACGGCCTGGGCCAGATGTTGACGTGGCGGTGGGTGAAATGCTTGCCCTCCCAGCTGAACGGCCCGTCATGCGATGAGAGGGCCTTCGCGATCAGGTCGATCGCTTCCCAATAGCGCTCCTCGTTGCGCACCGGGTTGGCGTTGGCCGAGGGCATCTCGGTGCCGCCCGATTTGACAAAGCCGATGTCGAGCCGGCCGCGCGAGATGACGTCGGCGGTCGCATATTCCTCGGCGATCCGCACCGGGTCCGGGCGCAGCGACACAAGCGTGCCGAGCGAGAGGATGCGCACCTTTTTTGTCTGGCGCGCCAGGATGCCGACCAGCATCGGATTGGCGCCCAACAGCGAGTTGATCCCGGCGTGATGCTCGATCGCCAGCACGTTGACCCCGAGATCGTCGCACAACAGGAACTCGTCGATGACCTCCTCGAACAGATCGGCGGCGACCCTTGGGTCGCAATAGCGGTTGGGCAGGCTGCCGCGCACCGACTCGGCGGCATCGAGCACCGCGCGCGGCACGAACGGGTAGGGGACCTCGCACTGCCACCACGCATCCATGAGCTCCGCCTCCTGTTCGATCGCAGGCCCGGCAATTATGCAGGCGCAAGCTCCGGCAAGTCGAGCCGCCAGCGCAGGCTCTCGCCGGCGCGGAATGGCACCACCGCCAGTTCGCCTTCGCCGATGCGCTCCGGCACGGTCCACGTCTCGCGGCGCAAGGTCATCTGGCCCTCGTTGACCGGCAGGTGGTAGAATTCCGGGCCGTTGAGCGACGCGAAGGCCTCGAAATGGTCGAGCGCGTCCTCCTCCTCGAACACCTCGGCATAGAGTTCGAGCGCCGCCGGGGCGCTGAAGATGCCGGCGCAGCCGCAGGCGGTCTCCTTGGCCGGGACCGCGTGCGGGGCGCTGTCGGTGCCGAGAAAGAAGGCGGGGTTGCCCGAGGTCGCGGCGTGGCGCAGGGCAAGGCGGTGCTTCTCGCGCTTGGCGATCGGCAGGCAATAGAGATGCGGCCGGATGCCGCCCCGGAAAATATCGTTGCGGTTGATGACGAGGTGATGGGCGGTGATCGTCGCCGCCAAATTGGCGCCCCCCGCCTCGACATAGGCGACGGCTTCCGCGGTCGTGACGTGCTCCAGGACGATGCGCAACTCGGGGAGCCGGCGGCGCAGCGGATCGAGCACCCGTTCGATGAACACCGCCTCGCGGTCGAAAATGTCAACTTCCGGGTCGGTCACCTCGCCGTGGATCGAGAGCGGCATGCCGAGCGCCGCCATCCGGTCGAGTACCGGCATGACCCGCGCGACATCGGTGACGCCGTGCGCCGAATGCGTCGTCGCATGCGCCGGATAGAGCTTGACCGCGCCGAACACGTCTTCCGCGAACCCGCGCGCCACCTCCGCGGGGTCGGCCCCATCGGTCAGATAGCAGGTCATCAGCGGCGCGAAATCCGCGCCGGCCGGCAGTGCGTCGACGATCCGCTTACGATAGGCCTGCGCTGCCGTCGCTGTCGTCACCGGCGGCACTAGGTTCGGCATCACGATCGCGCGGGCGAACTGCCGCGCCGTCCACGGCAGCACCGTCCGCAGCATCGCGCCGTCGCGCAAATGCACATGCCAGTCGTCGGGCCGGCGGATCGTCAGCGCGGCTACGGGGTCGGGCATCGGATCAGCACTTTCCCGTAGAGGTTGATGCGGTCGGGACCGGCGCGCTCGAGAACCTGGCTGAGGGAAGCGCCGCTTTTCATAGGCGGAGGCCCACCGTTGCGATCGCCGCCGGTCACAGACAGATCCAGTTTGATCCCGGCGGCACCGACCGGCGCCGCGGAGACGACGGTGTTACCGATCCTGGCGGAGCCCGTGGCGCCCGACGAGAGGACGTACTCGGTTGCCGTCCCGTCCGCCGAGATCGTGAAGATCAGGCGAAATCCCGGGCCGCCGGCGGCGACCGGGGCGGCGCAGTCGTCCGACCACGTGCCGAGCAACCCGAAGGCGCGGAGCGCCTCTGCCGGCACGTCCGCGCGCGCGACCGTGCCGATAGTCGTTGCGGCAAATGCCAACACGGTGCCGATCTGCAATGTCCGCCTTGCCCGCACCATATCCGGCCCTCACCATATCAAGGATAGAGCACACTTGGCGGGGTTGCTATCCTCGCCGGCGCAAGCGGAGGAGATCATCATGACCGGGTGCATCGTCGGGTGGGCGCATACCAAGTTCGGCAAGCATGACGGGCGCGACGTTGAATCGCTGATCGTCGAGGTGGCGCAGGAGGCGCTCGCCGACGCGGGAATTGCCGCCGCCGATATCGACCAGATCTTTCTCGGCACGATGAACGGCGGTTTCGTCAAGCAGGAGTTTCCCGCCTCGCTGGTCTTCCAGGCCGACCCGGCGTTCCGCTTCAAGCCGGCGACCCGGGTCGAGAACGCCTGCGCCACCGGCTCGGCGGCAATCCATATGGGGCTCAACACATTGGCCGCCCAGAAGGCGCGCCTCGTGCTCGTCGTCGGCGTCGAGAAGATGACCGAGGTGTCGGGCATCGAGGTCAACGACCTCTTATTGCGCGCGTGCTACCGCAAGGAGGAGGACCGGATCGAGGGCGGCTTTGCCGGGATTTTCGGCCAGATCGCGCAGAAATATTTCCAGCGCTACGGCGACCAGTCGGACGCGCTTGCCCGCATCGCCGCCAAGAACCACAAGAACGGCGTCGCCAACCCATTGGCGCAGATGCGCCGCGACCTCGGCTATGAATTCTGCCGCACCGTCTCGGACAAGAACCCGATCGTCGCCGGGCCGTTGAAGCGCACCGATTGCTCCTTGGTGTCGGATGGCGCGGCGGCGGTGGTGCTGGCCGACACCCAGACCGCGCTGTCGATGAAGAAGGCGGTGGCGTTCCGCGCCGCCGAGCAGGTCAACGATTTCCTGCCGATGAGCCGGCGCGACATCCTCGCCTTCGACGGCCCGGCGCTCGCCTGGAAGCGGGCATTGGCCGCCGCCCGGCTCGGCCTCGACGATCTCGACCTGGTCGAAACCCACGACTGCTTCACGATCGCCGAATTGATCGAATACGAGGCGATGGGGCTGACCGCGCCGGGAGAAGGGGCGCGCGCCATCCTTGAAGGCTGGACCGAGAAGGACGGCCGCTTGCCGGTCAACCCGTCGGGCGGGCTCAAATCGAAGGGCCACCCGGTTGGCGCGACCGGCGTCTCGATGCATGTGCTGGCCGCGATGCAGGTGACGGGGCAGGCCGGCGACATGCAGATCCCGGGTGCCGCGCTCGCCGGCATCATGAACATGGGCGGCGCCGCGGTGGCGAATTTCGTCAGCATCCTCGAACCCTTGCGCGCATGATGGCGCAATCCCAACCGTCACCCCGGCTTGGTGCGGGAGAGGATTACAGCGCCAGCGCCGCGACGCCGGGCAGTTCGCGGCCTTCGAGCCATTCGAGGAAGGCGCCGCCGGCGGTCGAGATGTAGGTGAGGTCGTCGGTGACGCCGGCCGCCGCCAAAGCGGCGACGGTATCGCCGCCGCCGGCGACGCTCATCAGCCTGCCGGCGAGGGTCAGTTCCGCGACTTTCTTGGCGATCGCGATCGTGGCGCGGTCGAAGGGCGGCGTCTCGAAGGCGCCGAGCGGGCCGTTCCACACCAGGGTGCGGGAATTTTCGAGCGCCAGGCAGATGCGCGCGACGGTCAGCGGCCCGACATCGAGGATCATCGCATTCATCGGCACCGCGTGGACGCCGACGGTGCGGGTCACGACGCCGGCCTCCAGCTTTTCGGCGGTGACCGCATCCTCGGGCAGGATGATGTCGCAGCCGTGCTCTTCGGCGTCGGAGAGGATGGCGCGTGCGTGGTCGGCGAGGTCCTGCTCGCACAGCGAATGCCCGACCGGGCGGCCTTTCGCGAACAGGAAGGTGTTGGCCATCGCGCCGCCGATCGCCAGGAGGTCGACTTTGCGGATGATGAAGCTCAGCAGGTCGAGCTTGGTTGAGACCTTGGCGCCGCCAATGAGCGCCATGACCGGATGCCGTGGGCGCTCGAGCGCGGCGGAAAGCGCCTCCAATTCGGCCTGCATGTTCCTGCCCGCCGCGGCCGGCAGGAGATGAGCGAGCGCCTCGATCGACGCATGAGCGCGATGCGCCGCCGAGAACGCATCATCGACATAAACCTCGCCGAGCGCGGCGAGCTGGCGCGCGAACGCCGGGTCGTTCGCCTCCTCGCCCGGGTGGAAGCGCAGGTTTTCCAAGAGCGCGACCTCGCCCGGCTTGAGCGCCTCGACGACGCGTTCCGCCTCGGGCCCGACGCAATCGGCGGCGAAATGGACCGGCCGACCGCCGATCGCCCGGCTCAGCGGTTCGACCAGCGGGCGCAGCGATTGCGAGGGATCGGGTCCCTTCGGGCGGCCGAAATGCGACATCACAATGACCCTGGCGCCTTTCCCGATCAGCGTCTCGATGGTCGGCGCCAGGCGCTCGATGCGGGTTGCGTCGGTGACCTTGCCGTCCTTGAGGGGCACGTTGAGGTCGGCGCGCACCAGCACGCGCTTGCCGGCGACATCGATGTCGTCGAGGGTGCGAAATCGCGGCATGGCGGGGCAGCTCCTGTCAAAGGCTCGGCTGTTTATCGCCGCGCTTCTTCCTCTTTGCAAACCCGCCGGCGCGTCATACCTCCAGGACGTGATGACCAACGCCTTCGACAAGCTCGCCTTTGAGACCGCGCAGATGGCGCGGATCGGCTGGTTTTTCGGCCAGAAGCTGTTGGCCGCACGGCTCGCCCGGCCGGTCCCGGCGCCGCCCGAATTGCGCGGCCGCACGATGCCCGGCCGGAACCGCCTCGTCGCCGATCTGTGGCGTCTGATCGAGCAGGACTGGCGCAATATCGAAGCCGGCATCTATGCCGCGCCGCATTTATTTGAAGACAGGGAGTGGCATGGCAGCCCGCTCGCCGGGCTGCGCCGGGCCGTTGATTTCTTCGCCGATCTCGGCGCGGTCGAGGCGCGCCGCCATGGCGAGCCCGCCGATATCCTGCTGGCGCAGGCCGAGCGCTACCCGCCCTATTACCGGCGGAAATTCCATTTCCAGAGCGACGGCTATCTGAGCGCGGCCTCGGCCGAGCGCTACGATCATCAGGTCGAGGTGCTGTTCGGCGGCGGCGCCGCGGCGATGCGGCGCCAGGCGTTGGTGCCGCTGCGTGGAGCTTTGGGGCGCGAGGCGCTGCGTCGTCACGCCGGCGCGCCGGGCGGGGCGCGGCTGCTCGATCTCGGCTGCGGCACAGGCGCGTTCCTGCACGAGGTCAAGCGCAATTACCCGCGGCTTGGCGTCACCGGGATCGATCTGTCGGCGCCCTATCTGAGGGTGGCGCGGCGCCGGCTGGCTTCGTGGTCGCGGGTCGCGCTGATCGAGGCGGCGGCCGAGGCGACGCCGTTTGCTGCGGCACAGTTCGACATCGTCAGACTGCCTCTATCTGTTTCATGAGCTGCCGCCTGAGGCGCGCCGCGCCGTCGCCGCCGAGATCCGCCGGGTGTTGAAGCCGGGTGGGACCCTGATCTTTGTCGAACTCGCTGCAGACCGGCGACGAGCCCGATTACGACGCGCTGCTCGACTATTTCCCTTTTGCCTTTCATGAGCCATATTACGCGAGTTATCTGGCTGAGGATCTCGACCGGCTGTTCAGGCCGGGCTTCACCCCCGAGGAGCGCTCGCTCGCTTACTTCACGAAGGTGGTCGCTTATCGGCGTGGCGGTTTTCCCCCGACTAGCCACAACATGTTGATAGCAGTTGGCACCGACCCACAAGAGTGATACTCTATCTTGTGGGGGCTATGGGTCCAACCACAGGATAGGGGGAAAAAGCATGGACGGGACCTGGACGCTGGAGCCGAGCGAGGAAGCCTGCGCGCCGACGCGCGTCGAGCCGACCTGGACTCCGGAACGCATCGAACGCCTGACCGAATTGTGGGAGGAGGGGGTCACCACGGCCGAAATCGGCCGGCGCATCGGGGTCACCAAGAATGCGGTGATCGGCAAGGTCCATCGCATCGGGCTGGTGCCGCGGGTCGTCAAGGAAACCCCGCCACCGCGGCGCAACGTTTTCGATTTCACCGGCCCGGTCTGCATGTGGCCGATCGGGCACCCGAACGATCAAGACTTCCACTTCTGCGGCGGGCATCCGATCGCCGGCAAGCCCTACTGCGCCCACCACGCCGCGGTCGCCTACGTCCGGCCCAAGGACAAGCCCGAGGCGGCGTAGAGCAAAATTCTCCCTCTCCTGCCGTCCTGCGGGGGAGGGGAGGGTGGGGTGTCGGAGCGCGTTGTAACCGGGCGCGGGCGGCCTTATTTTCGCGCCATCCGCGGCATCAGCCGCCTTCCGACCGGGGTGACCCCGTGACCCAGTCCTTTCTGCCGCCGCTGGCGCCGTATCCGACCACCCGGCTGCGCCGCAACCGCCGCGATCCGTGGTCGCGCAAGCTCGTTGCCGAGAGCGTCTTGAGCGCCGGCGATTTGATCTGGCCGGTCTTCGTCCATGACGAAGAGGGGCGCGAGGCGATCCCGTCGATGCCCGGCGCCTGGCGCCTCTCGATCGCTGCGCTGGTCGATGCGGCGGACGAAGCCGCCGCGCTCGGCATCCCGACCGTTGCGGTGTTCCCGGCGATCGATCCGGCGCTGAAGGACCCCGACGGCAAGGAGGCGGTCAACCCAGACAATCTCGTCTGCCGCGCCGTCGCCGCGCTGAAAGCGGCGCTGCCCGATCTTGGCGTCTTGTGCGACGTGGCGCTCGACCCGTTCACCTCGCACGGCCATGACGGCGTCATCCGCGACGGGTACGTCGCCAATGACGAGACCGTCGAAATTTTGCAGCGCCAGGCGATCGTGCAGGCAAAGGCCGGCTGCGACATCATCGCCCCCTCCGACATGATGGACGGCAGGGTCGGCGCGGTGCGCAAGGCGCTCGACGCGGCCGGGTTCGATCGGGTGCGGATCATGTCCTACGCGGCGAAATACGCCTCGTGCTTTTTCGCCCCGTTCCGCGACGCGATCGGCTCGGCCTCCTCGCTCGGCAGCGCCGACAAGCGCACCTACCAGATGGACCCGGCCAATGGCGACGAAGCGTTGCGCGAGGTCGCGCTCGACATCGCCGAGGGCGCCGACATGGTGATGGTCAAGCCGGGCCTGCCGTATCTCGACGTGGTGCGGCGCGTCAAGGAGGCGTTCGGCATGCCGACCTTCGCCTATCAGGTCTCGGGCGAATATTCGATGATCCGCGCCGCCGCCGAGCGCGGCTGGCTCGACGGCGAGCGCGCGATGCTGGAGAGCCTTCTGTGCTTCAAGCGCGCCGGCGCCGACGGCGTCCTCACGTATTTCGCGGTCGAGGCGGCGAAGCGGCTCAAGGCGGGGTGAGCGATCTGCGCCGCCGCCGATTTTTTTGCGCGATGGTGAAGGTGTTCACAGGTCGCGCACGCCCTCCGGCCGTATTGTATCGGCAGTGAAGGCCGCCTGCCATGCGGTGGCCGGGAGGACGAGATGAAAGCGATCTTCTTGACGATTTCGATCGCAGCTTGTGTGCTCTTCGGGCTTGCTGACGCGATGAACTACGTCGGCTCGATGTTCAATTAGGGCCTCCGGCGCGTTCGGCTTTACAGCGCGCTCCTGCGGCTGCCGCCGCCGCCGTCGATCGTGACGATCGTGCCTGTGGTGTAGGCCGAGCGTTCCGAGGCGAGGAAGGCGGCCATATAGCCGATCTCCTGCGGCTCGGCGGCGCGCCCAAAGGCGAGCGGTTTCATCAGCTCGGTCCATTTTTCGGGGTCGCCGAAATTGGTTTCGGCGCGCGTCTTCATGAGGGTGATCAGGCGCTCGGTCATCACCGGGCCGGGGTTGATGCCGACGACGCGCAGGTTGTCGCGCGGCGCGGTGCCGCCCATCGCCCGGGTGAACGCCATCAGGGAGGCGTTGCCCGAGGAGCCGGCGATGTAGTCGAAATCGGGGTTCTCGCCGGCCGCGCCGAGGATGTTGACGATCGTGCCCCGCCGGCGCGCGGCCATCAGCGCGTAAAACCGCCGCGTCATGTTGATGTAGCCGAACACCTTCGGATCCCAGGCCTGGCGCCAGCGCGCCTCGTCGATCTGGGCGATGTTGCCGCCGGGGATCGCGCCGGCGTTGTTGACGAGAATATCGGTGTCGGCGCATTCGGCAGCGAGCCTGTCGACATTTTTGCTGTCGGAGAGATCGAGCGCGTAATAGCGCACCGCGACATTGTGCTCGCCGGCGATCTTCGCCCGCACCGCTTCGAGGTCGGCTTCGGTGCGCGACACCAGCACGATGTCAACGCCCTCTTCGGCCAACACCTCGGCGCAGGCCCGTCCGATCCCCTTTGACGCGCCGGTGATCAGCGCCTTCCGACCGCGCAACCCGAGATCCATCGCGTTCCTCCCGCTATCCGGCGTCATGACCGGGCTTGACCCGGTCATCCACGGCAAACGCTGGAGCGCCCGGCGCAGATGGCCGGATCACGTCCGGCCATGACGGTTGAGAGAGCTTGATAGCACAGCCGCCAATCTCGGTCAGTCCGCTAACCGAGCTTGATCCAGGTCAGCTCGTGCTTGTTGTGGTAGAGGTGGCGCAGCGTTGACCCGGGGATCGCGGCAAACCGCGCCGCGGTCATATGATCGGTCTCGCCCTGGAACTTGAGCGTGCAGACGAAGCGGCGGCAGGTGCCGGCCCCGAGCCAGCGCTCGACCAGCGCCAGCAGCCGCGCCGGATAGCACGCGACATCGCAAAACAGCCAGTTGACCGGGCCGATCGCGGCGGGGTCGAGGGCAAAGGCGCTCTCGGCCCGGTACTCGATATTGGGCAGGCGCGCCACCTCAGGGGCAAGCGGCGCCTTGTCGACGCTGATCACCCGCGCCCCGAGCCGCGCCAAGGCCCAGCTCCACCCGCCCGGGCTGCTGCCGAGATCGAGGCAAACCTCGCCCGGTCCCGGGCAGCGGCCGATCACGGTCAACGCTTCCCACAATTTCAGATAGGCCCGGCTCGGCGGGCCGGTGCGGTCCTCGACAAAATGCACTTCGCCGTTCGGGAACGGGCTGGTGCAGCGCGCCGAGGCGAGCACGGCGTTGGCGTCGAGCAGGGTCCACGACCCGAGCGGCGCGGTCGGCGCCGGCGCCCCGAACAAGAGCGGCTTGGCCGAGACGGCCGGCAATTGCGCCTGGATCAGCATGGCGCGGCGATGGAGGCGCGGCGCGTATGGCACCCAGTTGCGCTGGATCGCGCGCAGTTTCCTGGCGGCGTCGGTGATCGAGGCGACCCTGATCTCGCGCGGTTCGAGCCAGATGTTCTGCGCCCAGGCGGCGGCGCTGGGCGGCCCGGCCGCCATCAGCAGCCGCTCGCAGGCGAACTCGACCGCTCCGATCTCCTGCGCCAGCTCGCCGGCAAACCCCTCGGCCGCGAGATAGGCGGTGCGCGCGGTGGCTGCGCCTGCTTCAGCCGGCGACGAGGAAATCGCGGACCGCGGCGATCTGGTCATCTGCCATCAATGACGGCGCGTGGCCGATTCCCGGAAATTCGACGATCTGGGCATGCGGCCCGCGTTGCTTCATCGGCGCGGCGTCGTCGGCGCGCAGCACATCGGACAGGGTGCCGCGGATCACCAGGGTCGGACACGTTATCTGATCGTAGAATTGCCAGAAATCGACATCGCGCAGCGCTGCGCCGGGCTCCTGAGAACGGAAGGTGTCGCCGATTTTCGGGTCGTAGGCGAGGCCGAGCTTGCCGTCGCCGCGGGTGCGCCCGGCATGCGCGACGAGGTGGCGCCATTGTGCCTCGTTGAGCGGGCCAAACCCGGCATAGATGTCGCGCAGATAGGCTTCCAGCTCCTGGCGGTTGGAAAATCCGGGATCGCGGCCGACGAGGCGGCCGATACGCTCGAGCCCCTCCTTGGCGACGACCGGCCCGATATCGTTGAGCACGAGGCGCCGCACCGGTGATTTCGGCAAGGCGGCAAACAGCATGCCGATGATGCCGCCGAGCGAGGTGCCGACCCAGTGGACCCCTGGCGCGTCGAGCCGGGCGTAGAGCGCGCCGAGCACGGCGAGGTAGTAGGGGAAATTGTAAGCGCCGGCATCGTCGAGCCAGTCGCTGCGGCCGCGCCCCGGCAGGTCCGGGCACACCACCCGGAAGCGCGGCATCAGCGCCTCCGCCAGAAAATCGAAATCCCGGCCGTTGCGCGTCAGGCCATGCACGCACAAGACGGTCGCCGCGCCCGGCGGACCCTCCCATTCCCAATAGGCGAGATTGACGAAACCCCGCGGACCCAGCACCGGCAGGTTGCGCGCCTTCATCGCCATCGGGCTGTTCTCCCTTTTCAGTCGGCCAGGGCGCAAGCATCCTGCCTGCCGCGGCCGGAGACAAGGCATTAGCGCATGCCCCCGGGATGTAGCGGGGCCAGGCTGAACGGGAACCGGCCGCAGGTCATTGCGAAAAAGAAGTTAGAACTTGACAAATTGGTAACATTGTGGTATTAACATCGTGTACGCTAGCGCCTCGGCGAGGGACCTGCATGCATGACACGACCTTGACCGCACCGGCGGTCGCGGCGGAAACCGGCTGGCCTGGCGAGGGCCGGGGAGGCCTCGGGGGCGCGAGTGGGTGCCCTGCGCCGGTGGCCCCGGCGCGGGACGCCCCGCCATATCAGAGGCGTTGCGGGGCAAAGCGGCGGCTGGGCATGGCCAGTTCGTCCTGCGCCGCGACGAGGGCCAGCTCGTAGCGGCCCTGGCGGGCCGTCGTCTCGATTACCGCGAAGATCGACGATGCGGTCAGGGCGAGCGCGCCGGGGAGGCTTTCGCCGCGCAACAGGTGGGCGAGGAAGAGGGCGGCGGTGACGTTGCCGCAGCCGTTGAGCACGACCGGCAGGCGCGGTGTCTCGACCGCCCAGGCGCCGTCCGGCCCCGCGGCCAGCATCCTCACATGGTCGGGCGCGGCGTCGAGGCTGGTGACCAAGACGATGCTCGGCCCGCGCGCGCGCAGCGCTGCGGCGGCGGCGGCGGCTTCGGCGAGGCTCGCGACCGCGCCGCCGGTCAGGTATTCCAGCTCGAAGCGGTTCGGCGTCGCGATGTCGGCGAGCTGGAGCGCGCGGTCGCGGAAGAACTCGGCGATCCCCTCGCTGACGTAGGAGCCGGTCTCGACGTCGCCGATCACCGGGTTGACGCAGAACAGCGCATCCGGGTTGGCGCCGCGCACCCGCTCGACGATATCGAGCAATACCGGCCCCGTTGCCGCATCGCCCAGGTAGCCGGAAAGCACCGCGTCGATGTGCGGCAGGATGCCGAGCGCGGCGATCCCCTCGAAAAGCCCGGCGATCTCGGCCGCGGCGACGACCGAGCCGCGCCACTGCCCGTGGCCGGTGTGGTTGGAGAACGCCACCGTATCGAGCGCCCAGGCTTCGACGCCGAGCCGCTGCAGCGCAAACACCGAGGCGGCGTTGCCGACATGGCCGTAGGCGACGCGCGACTGCAGCGAAAGAACGGTCGGCATCCGGGATCAGTGCTGGCGGTCGAGATTGTCGAAGACGTGCTTCAGGCTGAGGAACACCGCAAGCCCGCTGGCGATGAACAGCGCAACCCCGCCATCGTGCAGCCCGCCGTAATCGAAGCCGGCGGCGATGAACAGGCCGGCGATCCCGAGCAATGCGAAGATCACGATCACCGCCACCAGATTGGCCATGTCGTTGACCAGCAGAAAGCCGCCCCAGCCGACGGAGCCACCGTCGAACCGGTCTTTGACGCGCATCAAGGCCAGCGCAATCGCGGCGAGGCTGAGGAGAAGGCCGCAGGTGTAGTCGCCCGGGTCGCTGTCTGCGCTGGCAAAAAACGCGCCGAGCACGGCAAAGCCGCCGAGAACCACCAGCTGCGCCCAAAAGGCAATCCAGGCGCCATTGCCGAGTTCGCCCGGCTCGGTGTCTGCACTTGACGGGTCCATGTCGCTCGCCTTGCTGTTGCGATCACTGGCTGTCAATTCGCCGCCGTTGAATTATATCGTAAAACAGCCGCCGAACGGAGGATTGCGATGCCCCCGCCGCTTCGACCGCGCCGCAGCGTGCTCTTCCTGCCCGGCTCGAACCCGCGCGCGCTGGAAAAGGCGCGGACGCTCCCCGCCGACGGCCTCATTTTCGACCTCGAAGACGCCGTCGCCCCCGAGGTCAAGGACGATGCCCGCGCCAGCCTCGCGGCGGTTCTCGCGACGGGCGGCTATGCCCCGCGCGAGCTGATCGTGCGGGTCAACCCGCTCGATACCGCCTGGGGCCATGCCGACCTCGCCGTCGCGGCTTCCCTGCCGATCGACGCGGTGTTGTTGCCCAAGGTCGAGAATGCCGACCGGGTGCGTCTGACCCTCAGCCTGCTCGATTCGTTCGGCGCGCCGCCGGAACTCTCGGTGTGGTGCATGATCGAGACCCCGCTCGGCGTCCTCGCGGCCGCCGGAATTGCCGGCGCGAGCCCGCGGATCGGCGCCCTCGTCCTCGGCACCTCGGATCTGACGAAGGATCTCCATGCTGGCGAGGCGCGCGACCGCCTGCCGCTGTTGACCGCGCTCGGCCTCGTGCTGCTCGCGGCGCGCGCGCATGGCCGCGCGGTCCTCGACGGCGTGCATCTCGATCTCGCCGATGCCGAGGGCTTCGCCCTCTCCTGCCGTCAGGGGCGCGAACTCGGCTTCGACGGCAAGACCGTGGTCCACCCGACGCAGATCGAGCCGGCCAACGCCGCCTTTACCCCCGGTGCCGAGGAAGTCGCTCGCGCGCGTCGCATCATCGCGGCCTATACGCAAGCCTCCGGCGCCGGCAAGGGCGCGGTGCGGATCGGGGGGCGGCTGGTCGAGGCCTTGCACGTCGAGGAGGCCCGCCGCACCCTCTCGTTCGTCGCGGCGATTGCCGCGCGCGACGCCCGCTGAGGAATCCTCATGGCACGGTCTCGTCGGGATAAACGCCCCAGATGTCGCTCCGCCGCATCCAGCCGGAAGTGTCGTCGGCCTCGACCCGGCACATTGGGCCGCGGCATTCGAGGAGCCGCGCGACGATGCCGGGCTCGGCGCGGGCGACCACGGCGGAAGCCGGGTCGGGCTGCTGATGGAGCGACCGGTCGCCGCCCTTGCCGACGACCACATAGCGCCTGCCGTCGATCATGTGCTCCTGCACCCAGCCCTCGGTGCCGTCCCATTCGCGGATGCGGCGCCAGTGCTCGAACTGGGCGATCACCTCGACCGGCATGTCCTTGCGCGTCAGCACCCATTCGATCGGGTATTGCCGGCCGGGGCCGGTGCGCAGGTTGACCTTGTCGGCATGCAGGCTGACGAAACGCGGCACTTTGAGGCCCACCTCGCCGTCGGCCGCCATGGCGGGAATGAGCCCGGCGGCGAGCAGCAGCACGACCGCGCTCACCGCGCCGATGATGGCACGTTCGCTCGTGCTCAAGGCGTGGCGGCGGCGGCGAGAGCGCCGCAGGTTGGGCAATCGGGGTCCTTGGCGATGCGGATGCGGTGAAAGCGCGCCCGCAACGCATCGTAGATGAGGAGCGTGCCATCGAGGCTGTCCCCGAGGCCGAGCAGTTCCTTCAAGACCTCGACCGCCTGCAAGGTGCCCATGACGCCAGCCACCGCGCCGAGAATCCCGGCCTCCTCGCAACGCGGCACCAGACCGGGCGGCGGCGGCTCGCGGAAGAGACACCGGTAGCATGGGTGTCCCGCGCCGAGATAAGGCCGGAACGTCGACAACTGCCCCTCGAACGGCGACAGCGCCGCGGCAACGAGCGGCTTTTCGAGGCGGAAGCACAGGTCGGTCAAGAGAAAGCGCGTCGCGAAATTGTCGCTGCCGTCGGCGACGAGGTCATAGCCGGCGATCAGCTCCGCCGCATTGTCGGAGCCGAGCCGCAGCGGGTGGGTCTCGACGCGGATGCCGTCATTGACCGCGGCGAGGGTGGCGCGCGCGCTGTCGACCTTGAGAGCCCCGACTCGCTCGGTCGCATGCACGATCTGGCGCTGGAGATTGGTCAGATCGACCCGGTCGTCGTCAACGATGCCGATCGTCCCGACCCCGGCGGCGGCCAGGTAGAGCAGCATCGGCGAGCCGAGGCCGCCGGCGCCGACCACCAGGACGCGCGAAGCGAGCAGCTTCTCCTGCCCCTCTTCGCCGACCTCGTCGAGGATCAGGTGGCGGGCATAGCGCTGGAATTGCTCGTCGCTCAGTTCCATCGCATTCGCACCGCGCGGCCGTCACAGCCCTTCGAACAGCGCCGTCGTCACATAGCGCTCGGCGAAGCTCGGCAGGATCACGACGATCGTCTTGCCCGCCATGCCCGGCCGGGCGCCGATCTCGAGCGCCGCAGCCAATGCCGCGCCGGAGGAAATGCCGACCGCCAGGCCGTCGAGCCGGGCCGCCTGCCGCGCCGTCTTGATCGCGGTGTCATTGCCGATACGAACGATTTCGTCGATCAGGCCAGTGTCGAGGATGTCCGGAATGAAGCCGGCGCCGATCCCCTGGATCTTGTGCGGACCGGGCGGGCCGCCCGACAAGACCGCGCTGTCCTCAGGCTCGACCGCGACCATCCGCAGGCCGGGCTTCCTCGGCTTCAGGACCGAGCCGACCCCGGTCAACGTGCCGCCGGTGCCGACCCCGCTGACCACGATATCGACCGCGCCCGATGTGTCCTTCCAGATCTCCTCGGCGGTGGTGCGGCGGTGGATCTCGGGGTTCGCGGGGTTCTGGAACTGTTGCGGCATGAAGGCGTCGGGCAGGCTGCGCACGATCTCCTCGGCCCGCGCGATGGCGCCGCGCATGCCTTGCGCCGCCGGGGTCAGCTCAAGCTCGGCGCCGAGCAGCAAGAGCATCTTGCGGCGCTCGAGCGACATGCTGTCGGGCATCGTCAGGATCAGGCGATAGCCCTTCGCGGCGCAGGCAAAGGCGAGCGCGATCCCGGTGTTGCCCGAGGTCGGCTCGACCAGCACGGTGCCGGGCTTGATATGGCCGGCCTTCTCGGCCGCCTCGATCATCGCCAAACCGATGCGATCCTTGACCGAGGAGAGCGGGTTGAAGAACTCGCATTTGCCGAGGATGTCGGCCTTGACCCCGGCGTCGGCGGCAAGCCGGTGCAAGCGCACCAGCGGGGTCGCGCCGATCGTGTCGAGAATGCTGTCATAGACGCGGCCGCGGAATTCTCCGTCCATCAGCGTTCTCCCCGTCAGTCCTGTGGTTGATGTAGCCCCACCCGAGGTCGCCGGCAATGCGCCCACCGATCAAATCCGGGTCAGATCTCAAAATCACCGCCCTGGGCCAGGCGCCCCGCAATCCCGGAGCGGTGCGCCCGGGCGCACAAATCTTCCAGCGTCAGCGAGTTCGAGCCGGCGCATCGTCTCCTGCTCCAACTTGAGCCAGAGCGGCCGGACCACCTGATGGCCGAGCGCGCTTCCCGCCGGATCGCTGATCGGGTCTTCGCCGGTTTCGAGCTGGCGCACGGTGCGCACGATATCGCCGAGGCTGATGCGGCGGCGCTCGCGCGCCAGGCGATAGCCGCCGCTCGGGCCGCGGATCCCGATTAGGATCTTCTCGCGCACGAGCTCCTGCAGCACCGGCTCGAGGTAGCGGCGCGGGATGCCTTCGCGCGCGGTGATCTCGACCGAGCGGACCGGCGCAGCACCCCCGTTATAGGCGATGTCGAGCACCGCCTCGATCGCGAACAGCAGCTTCTTGGTCAGCCGGATCATGGATCAGCAGTTTCGCCGCGCCGTCCGGTTTGGACAAGCGGAAGCGATTCCGGTCGAGCCGAAGCCGCCCTCTTGCCGCCCGCCGGCCTCGGCAAATTCAGCGACGATGGCAAATTCCGGCCGTGCGATCCGGGCGAAGATGAGCTGGGCGATGCGATCGCCGGGCCTGATCAGGATCCCGTCGGCGTCGTCGCCGGGAGGCATGGGATTGCGGTTCCACGCCGAGATCAGGCACGTCCCCGCGTAATCCGCGTCGATGACCCCGACAGCGTTGCCGAGCACCAGCCCGTCGCGGTGACCGAGACCCGAACGCGGCAGCACCAGCGCGCACCAGCCCGGGTCGCCGATGCGGAAAGCGATCCCGGCCGAGATCAGAATCGCCGGCATCTGCGGTCGCAGCAGCAGCGGCTCGTCGATGCAGGCATGCAGATCGAGGCCGGCGGCAAGGTTCGAGCCGTAATTCGGGAAACCCCAGCGCGGCAGCCGCGGATCGAGGATCTTCAGCGCGACTTTGAGGGACATGATTGCGCTAGCGCAGCCGGCTCCCGGCGCCCGGAACATGGGCGCTCGGCGGAGAAGCGAAATCGGAGCCTAGTTTCGCGGCGATGCGTTCCGCGAGCCGGGTGGCAACCTCGGTCTTGGTCATCGCCGGCCAGTCCTCGACCCCGTCGCCATCGACGAGGTGGATCGTGTTGCGGTTGCCGCCGAAGGTGCCGGTGCCGGGCGAGACGTCGTTGGCGAGGATCCAGTCGCAGCGCTTTTTCTCGCGCTTCGAGCGGGCATTGGCGACGATGTTCTCGGTCTCGGCAGCAAAGCCGACGACCAGCGCCGGCCGGTCGTTACGACGTCCGGCGATATGCGCGAGAATGTCGGGATTTTCGACGAGGCGCAGCGACGGCGGCGCGCCCTTGCCGTCCTTTTTCAGCTTCTGGGTGCTGATGGTTTCGACCCGCCAGTCGGACACCGCCGCCGCCATGACCGCGACATCGACCGGCAATGCCGCCTCGCTCGCGGCGAGCATCTGCTCCGCGGTTTCGACCGCGATCAGCCGGACCCCGGCCGGGGTCGGCTCCTGGGTCGGCCCCGAGACCAGCACCGTCTCGGCACCGAGCGCGGCGAGCGCGGCGGCGATCGCATGGCCCTGCTTGCCCGAGGAATGGTTGGAGAGGTAGCGCACCGGATCGATCGGCTCGCGCGTCGGGCCGCTGGTGACCAGCGCGCGCTTACCGAGGAGGCGCAGGTCGCGAACCAGACAGCGGGTGATCGCGGCGAGGATCTCCGCCGGCTCGGCCATCCTGCCCTGCCCGACCTCGCCGCAGGCCAATTCGCCGGCGCCGGGACCGACCCGCAGGATTCCGCGCGATGCCAGGGTCGCGAGATTGGCCTGGGTCGCCGGATGCGCCCACATCATCGCATTCATCGCCGGCGCGATCAGCACCGGCTTGTCGGAGGCCAACAGCGTCGCGGTGGCAAGGTCATCGGCGAGACCCGCCGCCATGCGGGCAATCAGATCGGCGGTCGCTGGCGCGACGACGAGGAGATCGGCTTCGCGCGACAAGCGGATGTGGCCCATCTCGCTCTCGTCGGTCAACGACCAGAGATCGCTGTAAACTTTGTCTTCGCTGAGCGAGGCGACCGACAGCGGCGTCACGAACTGGTGCGCCGCTTCGGTCATCACGCAACGGACCGCGGCGCCCTCAGCGCGCAGGCGGCGGATCAGTTCGAGGCTCTTATAGGCAGCGATGCCGCCCGCGATGATCAACAGAATGCGCCCGCCTTGAAGCAACTCGCGCCTCCATCTCCGCCGCCGCCGAGTATGCTACCGTCGCACGCGCGACACCATATAATACAGGGACGGAGGGGAGAATGCGCGCGAACCCGCAGCTGGCACGAATGCTTACCGTCCGACCAGCAGCGCCACGGCGATTGCCACCAAGGCCGCCGCGGCGATCCATAGCGGCGCCGTCAGCCACGGCAGCAGGCGCGCGCGGTGGGCGGCCTGGGCGGCAAGGGTTTCGGCATGGAGGACGACGCCCTCGCGCGACCAGTCGCCGATCATCCGGTCGAGGCTGCGCACCAGTCGCGGCATCGCTTCGATCGCTTCGAGCACCGTGTCGATGCGCTCTTTGAGGCGCGCCTCGGGGCCGCGGTTCTCGCGCACCCACCCCTCCACCAGCGGCCGCGCCAGGCTCCAGATGTTGACGCTCGGATCGAGCCGGCGCCCGACGCCTTCGACCAGCACCATCGTCTTTTGCAGCAGCAGGAGTTGCGGCTGCGTCTCCATCTCGAACTGTTCGGTCACCTGAAAGAGCTGCGCCAAGAGGCGGGCGATCGAGATCTCGTGCAGCGGGCGCTCGAGGATCGGCTCGCCGATCGCGCG
Source organism: uncultured Alphaproteobacteria bacterium (assembly GCA_963789255.1). GTDB lineage: Bacteria > Pseudomonadota > Alphaproteobacteria > ATCC43930 > CGMCC-115725 > DATARH01. The sequence continues at coordinate 28,057 of CAWBJW010000003.1, forward strand.
GCACGCCTGGGCGAAGGCGTCGATCGAGCGGCGGCGTGGGACGTAGCCGGCTTCGAAATGCACCTCGGCAACGCGCCGGTAGTCGCCTGTGAGGAAGCCGATCAGCATGTCGGCAAGGTAATAGCGGGTCTGGCGGTCGAGCCGACCCATGATCCCGAAATCGACGACCGCGAGCGCGCCGTCGGCCGCGACGAATACATTGCCGGGATGCAAATCGGCATGAAAAAAGCCGTCGCGGAACACCTGCTTGAAAAAAGCGTCCGCCGCGTTGCGCAGCAGATCGGCGATCGAATGCCCGGCGGCAACGAGGGCCGCGCGCTGGTTCAACCCGAATCCCGGCGATACGTTCGGTCGTCAGCACCGTGCGCCCGGTACGCTGCCAATCGACCTGCGGCACGCGAAAGGCGCGGTCGCCCGCGAAATTCCCGCCAAGCTCGGAAGCCGCAGCCGCCTCGAACCGCAGATCCATCTCGAGTTCGACCGATTGCGCCAGGGTCTCCACCACCTCGACCGGCTTCAATCGACGCAAAGCTGGTCGCGTCCGCTCGATCAGCCGGGCCAGCCAGCGGAACAGGTCGAGGTCGCGGGCAAAGGCGCGGGCGATCCCTGGGCGCAACACCTTGACCGCGACCTCGCGCCCGTCGCTGGTCACGGCAAAATGGACCTGCGCGATCGAGGCCGCGGCGACCGCGGTGTCGTCGAACGCCGCGAAGAGACTGTCGAGCGGCCGGGCGAATTCGGCCTCGATCAAACCGCGCGCCTGATCCCCGGGGAACGGCGGCAGGCGATCCTGCAGGCGCGCGAGATCCTCGGCGATCTCGTCGCCCAACAGATCGGCGCGGGTCGCCAGGATTTGTCCGAGCTTGATGAAGCTCGGCCCCATCTCGGTCAGCGCCGCGGCCAGCCGCTCGCCCGGCCGGGCGGCGGTGGTGCCGCGGCGCCGGATCAGCCGGGTCGCGCGCAGCAATGGCGCGGCGCCGGCAAGGCGATCGCCGATGGTCGCGGCCGGGAACAGCGCGTCGTGCCGCGCCAGCGTCAGGCCGATCCGGACGAGACGAACGAGGTTGCGACCGCTGCGGAAAAGCCCGAACACCCCCGAACGCTCCGGGCGCGCGATCAGAGCCGCCAGGCCGAATGGAGCGCGGCGATGCCGCCGGTCAGATTGCGGAACCGCGCCCGTTCGAGCCCCGCCGCCGAGATCCGGTCGAGGAGCGCTCCTTGCGGCGGGAACCGGCGGATACTCTCGACCAGGTAGGTATAGGCATCGCGATTGCCGGTGACGATCTGGCCCAGGAGCGGCAGCAGCCGAAAGCTGTAGAGGTCATAGAGCGGCTGCAAGAGCGGCATGACAGCGGGGGTGAATTCGAGGCAGAGAAACCGTCCGCCCGGCTTGAGCACGCGTCGCGCCTCGCCAAGAGCCCGCTCGATCCGGGTCACATTGCGCAACCCGAACGCGATCGTATAGAGATCGAACGAACGGTCGGCAAAGGGCAGCGCTTCGGCGTCACCGCACAGCCACTCGATCCCGGCGAGAACGCCGTCGTCGATGACGCGGGCACGGCCGGTCTCGATCATCTGCGGATTGGCGTCGCAAACGACCGCTCCACCGCTCACCCCGGCACCGGGCGGCGCCAAACGCGGCAGCGCGCGAAGCGCGATGTCGCCGGTGCCGCCGGCGACATCGACAAGGCGCTGCCCGGGACGCGGGTTGAGCCCGGCGACCATCTCGGCCTTCCACCAGCGGTGAATGCCGGCGCTCATCAGGTCGTTCATCAGATCGTAGCGCCCGGCGACGCTGTCGAACACCGCGCGCACGAGCGGGGCCTTCGCCGCCTCCGGCACAAGGCGAAAGCCGAAATCGGTCTCGGCCCCGAGGGAGCTGTCGAGGGAGGAGCCGTTGCCGGTGTTATTGCTTGTCTCGTCCGCGCTCATCAGGCAGGAACAATAGCGCCAGCCGCGCGTCAGCTTCTATCCTACAATGCCGGAGCTTCCCGAAGTCGAAACCATCCGCCGCGGCCTGGCGCTGCGCATCAGCGGCCGGCAGATCGTGCGCGCCGAACTGCGCCGCCCGGATCTGCGGCGCCCGTTCCCGCCGATGCTGGCTGCCCGGCTTACCGGGGCGCGCATCGGCGCCCTCTCGCGGCGCGGCAAATACATCCTCGTCGAACTCGACGAGAGCGGGCTCTTGCTGCTGCATCTCGGCATGTCCGGGCGGATCACCGCAGGCGGACCTGAAACACCGGACGCGCGGCACGACCATGTGGTCCTGACCCTCGATGACGGCACGGTGGTGCGCTTCAACGACCCGCGGCGCTTCGGCCTGCTCGATTACATCGAGCGCGGCACGGAGACGGCTCATCCGCTGCTGGCGGGGATGGGCCCCGAGCCGCTGGAGCCGGGGTTCGACGGGGCCTATCTCGCCCGGGCGCTCGCCGGCAAGCTGACCCCGATCAAATCGGCGTTGCTCGACCAGCGCATCGTCGCGGGGCTCGGCAACATCTACGTCTGCGAGGCGCTGTTCCGCGCCCGGCTCGCCCCACGCCGGCTCGCCGCGACGGTCATTGGCGCCCGGGCCGCGCGGCTCGCCGCAGCAATCCGCGAGGTGCTCGACGAGGCGATCGCTGCGGGCGGATCGTCGCTGCGCGATTATGTCCAGGCGAATGGCGAGCTTGGCTATTTCCAGCATCGCTGGGCGGTTTATGGCAGGGAGGGCGAGCCCTGCCCCGGCTGCACCTGCGCCGAGGGTGTCCGGCGCATCGTCCAGTCCGGACGATCGACGTTTTTCTGCGCGAAGCGGCAGCGTTAGCTCACGCGCCGGGTGCCTGCGCGCCGGTCGAGGAAGCCGGTGCGAAGGCTTAGGCCGGTTCTGGCGGAACTGCCAGGTGCGGTGCGCGAACGCGCCGGCGCGGCGCGAGTTTCGCCGCAGCCTCGCGGTCTGCGGCATCCTTATCCTCGGCTTCCTTGGCCAGGCGAAGCGCGCGCAACCGCGTCGTCTTCGCGGCCTCGGCGGCGCGCGCCTCGCCGTCAGGCGTCACAAATCTCGGGGATTCTTTTTTTGCCATTTCGAACTGCTCCTCGAACGGCACCGTTCATGCCTTTCTTGGCGCTATGCCGCTCCCGTCCTCCAACAGATAGTGAGTAATGGCAATTTAACAAGATCATCGTCTCGTCACGCCAAAAAAAGCAAGGCCAACAAAAACGGATCTGCGTGAGCAGGATAATCCAGAATTTTCGTGTCGGGGAAGCAGTATTTGCCGTTTTCAGGGCTGGTTTGCCAGCCTGCGCTGAATAATGGCTAGTATCCTGATCCAGGACTTCGCATGCGTAGCCTTGCCGGCGAGGGCTGCGCGCCGGGCACTTCCGCGCGCCACGATGAACGGCGGTGTCGCACGTTGACCTCGATCATGTCGCGGGCGAGCTGCGATCGTCCGACGTCCCGCGCCTGACCGGCGCCTTCCTATGGCCATCACCCGGATAGCCGGACGAGATCGGCGAGGACACCGGCGATCAGCTTTTGCCGGCGAGGATCCTGGGCATCCGGCGTCGCGGCGTAGAGCTGGATCAGATAGCGCGCCTTCGCTGCGGCCTCGGGCCAGGTCTTCGCTGCCGCGGCCACCATAAAGCTTTCGAGCTCTTCCTGGCGGATGCGCAAAGCCGCGTGATCGGCCTGAACCTCCTGGAGAAGGCGGCGAATTTCTGTCTCCTTCTGAGCCCCCATCCCGCGGTGCTCGTCAAGATCCACCGGCGTGTCGGTCATGCTCCGGTCTCCCGTTCCGCCGGAGTTGCCCGAGGCAGCATCGGAGGCCGGCAGCCGACCCCGCCGGTCATGGCTTCTTGGGCGCTGCGGTGGTGATCGTCGATGGCGAAGCAGCGGGTTTTTTCTTGGTCGATTTCGGCTTCTTCGGTTCGCGGTTGCTCCGTTTCTGTCCCTTCGCCATGTCGTCTTCTCCTCAAGCACCACGTATATGGCACCTGGATAGCATGCGGGATCGTTGGCATTATGTCCACCGTGGCACGGAAAGACCGGCGCGACGCGGCCTGCTCCTTCGCAACTTCCTTGCTATCCGGATTCTTGCCGTCGCCGTAATCTATCGGATCGGTTGATTGGGGACCTTGCCGGTCAGGCACCAAACTCCCGATGACATCCGGCGCGAGGTCGCTCATGAGCAACACAGAATACGCCAACATCCTGGTCGAGCGCCGCGGTGCGGTCGGCATCGTCACCCTCAATCGCCCGCAGGCGCTCAATGCGTTGAATGCGGCGCTGATCGCGGAGCTCGGCGCGGCCTTCGACGATCTCGAGGGCGACAAGGCGATCGCCGCGATCGTCCTGACCGGCAGCGAAAAGGCCTTCGCCGCCGGCGCCGACATCAAGGAAATGGCCGGCAAGAGCTACATGGAGGCCTATGGCGAAGACTTCATTACCCGCGGCTGGGAGCGCGTCGCGCAATGTAGGAAGCCGGTCATTGCCGCGGTCGCCGGCTTCGCGCTCGGCGGCGGCTGCGAGATCGCGATGATGTGCGACATCGTCATCGCCGCTGAGAATGCGCGCTTCGGCCAGCCCGAAATCCAGCTCGGCACGATGCCGGGGGCCGGCGGCACGCAGCGCCTGCCGCGCTTCATCGGCAAGGCCAAGGCGATGGATCTGTGCCTGACCGGGCGGATGATGGATGCCGCCGAGGCCGAGCGGGCGGGCCTGGTCAGCCGCATCGTGCCGGCCGACAAGCTCCTCGCCGAAGCGATCGCGGTGGCGACGCGGATCGGCGAGTTGTCGACGCCGATCGCGATGATGGTCAAGGAATCGGTCAACCGCGCCTTCGAGACGACGCTCGGCGAGGGCGTGCGCTTCGAGCGCCGCCTGTTCCATTCAACTTTCGCCACCGAGGACCAGAAGGAGGGCATGGCGGCCTTTATTGCCAAGCGCAAGCCCTCCTTCCGCAACCGCTGAGGGGCATTCTGATGACTGGGATCGTTGCCGTCGTAAGCCGAAGCCCGACGCACAGCCTGACCAAGCCGAACGTAGGGGGCATCCGGCTGGTGGCCGGGCTGGGGGTCGACGGCGACGCGCATCAGGGCGCGACGGTCAAGCACCGGTCACGGATCGCGCGCTTCGGCGACGCACCCAATCTGCGCCAGGTGCATTTGATCCACGCCGAACTGTTCGACGAGTTGCGCGCGGCCGGGTTTGCGATCTCGGCCGGGCAGATGGGCGAGAACGTCACGACGCGGGGCATCGATCTGCTCGGGCTGCCGACCGGCGCGCGGCTCCGTCTCGGCAAAGAGGCGGTGGTTGAGGTGACCGGGCTGCGCAACCCGTGCCGTCAGCTCGACACGTTGCAACCCGGGCTGATGGCTGCGACCCTCGCACGCGATCCGCAAGGCAATCTCGTCCGCAAGGCCGGGATCATGGGGATCGTGCTGGAGGGCGGCGAGGTGCGCGACGGCGACCCGATCCGCATCGATCTGCCGCCGCCACCACACCAGCCGCTCGTGCCGGTCTGAGCCTCAGGTCTGGTTCCGGACGGCATCCACGGCCGCGTGCAGTAATCGAGAAACCAGCCGCCCTGCGCCTACGCCTTCAGCGCCTTGATCGCCGATTTCCAGGCGTCCGTTGTGAATTGCACATCCTCGGGGGTGTGGGCGAGCGAGATGTAGTATTTCGACTCGCCCTTCAAGATGCCGCGCTCGCGTAAGAGCGCGTTGAAATGGCGCATCTTCTCGGCGTCGCCGCGCAAGGTGCCGCGATAGTCGCGCACCGGCTCGTCGGTGAACACGACATCGAACAGCGGCGGCTCGCCGCTGATTTGCGCGGCGATGCCGGCGCTCTTCAGCAAGTCGCCGAGCGCGGCCATCAGCTCGCGGCCGGTCGCGTGGATCTGCTCGTAGGCGCCGGGGCGGCGCAGGATCGCCAAGGTCGCGAGCCCGGCTGCGGCGGCGACCGGGTTGCCCGACAGCGTGCCGATCTGCACCAGGAAATTCTCGTCGCCGACCTTGTTCTTGTCGAAATGCGCCATGATCCCGGCCCGGCCGGCGATCGCCGCCAAGGGGAAGCCGCCGCCGATCACCTTGCCCAGCGTGCACAAATCGGGCACCACGCCGTAATATTCCTGCGCCCCGCCATAGGCGAGCCGGAAGCCGGTCACCACCTCGTCGAAGATCAAGCGGGATGCCGTTATCGGCGGTGATCTTGCGCAGCGCGGCGAGGAAGCCGGGCATCGGCGGGATGATGCGCTGGAACGGCTCGACGATGACCCCGGCCAGTTCGTCCCGGTGATCGCGCACGAGCCCCGCGACCGCCTCGGCATCGTTGAACGGGGCGATGATCATCTCGTCGCGCACGCTCTTCGGGATGCCGGCCGAATCCGGCACCGGCAGCGGAAAATTGCCCGAGCGCTTTGGCGCCAGGCTCATCAGCGAATAGTCGCTCATCCCGTGATAGCCGCCCTCGAATTTGAGGATCTTGTCGCGCCTGGTGAAGGCGCGCGCGGCGCGCATCGCGTAGAGATCGGCCTCGCTGCCCGACGAGACGAAGCGCACCTGCTCGGCGCACGGCACCGCATCGACGATCGCCTCGGCCAGTTCGATGCCGAGCCGGTTGTTGGCGAAGAAGGTCGTGCCGCGGGCGATCTGCGCCTGCGCCGCCTCGGTCACCTCGGGGTGGGCATGGCCGACCAGCATCGGCCCGGAGCCGAGCAGGTAATCGACGTATTCCTTGCCCTCCTCGTCCCACACCCGGCCGCCCTTCCCCTCGCGGATCACGATGTCGGCCGCAAAGTTGCCGAAGGTGCCGCCGGGCAATACGCGCTGCGCCGTCGCGAAGATGTCTGTCTCGATGGGCGTATCCACGATTGCTCTCCCTCTATACCGGACGCGCATGCGCCGCGTTTATAGCGCCACCATGCCCATCCACCACATCGTCCGGTCGCCGACCTCGACATCGTATTTGCGCACGAAATCGAGGGTGCCGTCGTCGGCGATGCGGAACATCGACAGGCATGCGGGAACCACTCGCGTTGCGGCGCCGTCGCGCACCGGCAGCCCCATGATGTGCGCCGCGACCAGGAGGCGCCCGCTCGGGTCGATATGGAAGGTGCGGCAATGGATGCCGCGCGTGTCGACATACTGGACCGGCTCCGGCTCGCCGGTCGTCGGGTCGATCGCATAGACGGCGAGCGTGTTTTCGCCGCCGGTGAAGACCCGCTGTCCATCGATCTCGGTCGTCGATGAGGCGCGATTGGCGACATAGACGGTGCGGCCGTCGGGGTGGACATGGACCGTGCCGACGGCCTGCCGCCCGCTTATATTGTCCGGGTCGGCCAGTGTCGTCACCTGGTAGATCGGCGCCGCCCACAGCATCATGTCGTGGAAGGCGAACATGTCGAGCCGGTTCTGCCGTTCCAGCGACACGTACACCCAGGGCTGGGTCGGATGGAAATCGAGGTGGCGCGGACCGAAGCCGTAGCCGCCGCCCGGCGCGATCGACGCCTCGTCGCTCAGGAGCCCGTTGCGGTAATCGAAGACCTTGAGCGCGCCGGGCTCCTCGGGCCTGCCGCCCGCCGCATCATGGCCGCGCGTGACGAGGATGACCTTGCGGTTGTCGAGACGCACGCGGACCTGATGGCCGTAGATCCCGGGGTCGATTTCGTCCGGCTGCGGAACTTCGCTCCCTGGCGTGCCGTCCGGGTTGACCCGGTAGACCCTGAGCCCGCTCGGATTGCTGAAGGCAACCAGGATGTGGTCGGACGGGATGTCGGTCGTCATGTGGATCGGCCGGGTCGGCAGCGCTATCGGCGCGCCGTGCGGGCTGAGCGCGCCGGTTGCCGGATCGATGCGCAGCGCCGTGACATGATGATTGTTGCCGATGAAGCCGCCGACCCCGGAGGCGCTGTCGCTCGACGCGACATAGAGAAACCGCCGCGAGGCGTGCGGCCAGGCGTAATGCACGTTGGCCGGCAGCGAGACTGTGCCGTGCCGCACCAGCGCGGCGCCCGCGACATCTACTTCGTAATGCGTCAGCTCGGGCCCGACGCTGGCATAAAGCGCCACCCGGTTCGCGGCGGATGCGGCCATGGCAACAGCTCCCAATGAATTCCATGCACAATCTACCCGTCTTCGCCGGGCAGCGGCTACAGTGAGCCTGTCATCGTAATTGGAAGGACCGCTGATGCCGATCGCGATCGAGGAAAAGGACGCCATCCGCGAGGTGCTGGCCGAGTATTGCTTCCGGCTCGACGGCGGCCGCTATGACGACATGGCGGCATTGTTCACCGCGGACGGCACCTGGGACACCGCTTTCGGTGCGGCGAGCGGGCGCGCCGCAATCGCCCAGCAGGCGCGCGACATTCGTGCGAGAGCGGGCGACAACCGCCCGCGAGCGGTGCATCTGGTGACCAACATTATCATCGCGCTGGACGGCGAGCAGGCCGAGATCCGCTCCAACTGGACGGTCGTGCAGAACAGCCCGCAGGGCCCCAAGATCGGGTCGGGCGGCGCCTACGCCGACCGGATGGTCAAAGAAAACGGCCGCTGGCTGTTCCGCTACCGCAAGATCGACCGCTTCATCGCCGCCTGAGCCCGGGAGGCGCCGCCGTGATGAGTCGCTCGTCGAACGCCCGACTGCAAGCGGTCCCGACGCCGGTGAGCCGTTTTCGGGTTGTCGCCGGCGCCGTGCATCCCTATTTATAATGGCAATTTTGCTTCTGAGACATGATCGACGAATTCCCGTGAAACCCGAGTGCCGCGAAAAAATTCCCTGCCCGGTGCGCAAAATTCCCTGCACAGTGCCAAAAAATTCCCTGCTCGTGCACCGCAATTCGCGATGAAATCCAGGGAATCCGAGCTGGTTGCCGGCATTTCGCCAAAAATTCTCGCTGGCCGCAGGGAATTTGCCTGGCGGACCGGGCCCTATCGGGCATCAGACCCTCGGCGCGGGCGAGATTTATTGCGTGCCTGCCGCGCGGCAATGGTTAAGATGACGCTCGATCGAAATCACATTCCGGAATCGCCCGCCATGCCCGTCGCGCCTTCACCGCAAATCGTCTCCGAGCTTGCCCCGACCGGCGTTTTGCGCGCCGCGATCAACATGGGCAATTTCCTCCTGGTCACCGGCAAGACCCCGTCGGGCGACCCCTCCGGCGTCTCCGCCGACATGGCGGCGGCGATCGCCGCGCGGCTCGGCGTGCCGGTCAAGTATGTGCCTTATGCCCGGCCCGGCGAAATAGCGGACGACGCCGAGAAGGGGCTATGGGACATCGGCAATATCGGCGCCGAGCCGCAGCGCGCCGCAGTGATCAACTTCACATCAGCCTATTGCGAGATCGAGGCAACCTATCTCGTGCCGGCGGGCTCCTCGATCAAAAGCGTCGCCGAGGTCGATCGGCCCGGCAGGCGCGTTGCGGTGACCGCCCGCAGCGCCTACGGGCTGTGGCTCGAAAACAACTACAAAAAGGGCGAGCTGCTGCAGTTCAACAGCGCCGATGAGGCGATCAAGGCATTTGTCGACCAGAAAATGGACGCTTACGCCGGGCTGCGGCCCGGGCTGATCAACGTCGTGGCGAAGCTGCCCGGCTCGCGCATCCTCGACGGGCAGTTCACCGCGGTGCAGCAGGCGGTCGGCACGCCGAAAAAGAATACCGCCGGCTTTGCCTTCCTGCGCGATTTCGTCGAGGAATCGAAGAAAAACGGCTTGATCGCGAGCCTCATAGAGCGGCACGGCGTCACCGGCCGCCTGTCGGTCGCGCCATCGGCATAGATGCGGGGAGAAATCGATGAAGGCGGTATTGCTGACGGCCCATGGCGGGCCGGAGATGCTGCGCTACGGCGATATGCCGGACCCGGTCGCCGGGCCGGGCGAAGTCGTCGTCGACATCCATGCGGCCAGCGTCAACGCCGCCGACTATAAGGTGCGGCTCGGCAGCTACGATTCCAAGCTGAAGTTCCCCTACATCCTGGGGCGGGACTTTTCCGGGATCGTCGCCGCGCGCGGCGCCGGTGTCAGCGATCTTGCGGTCGGCGATGCGGTGTTCGGCGTCTGCGACGCCGGGATCGAGGGCTGCTACGCCGAAAAGGTCGCGATCAAGGCGGCGATCATCGCCAAGAAGCCCGACCGGCTCGGCCACGCCGAGGCCGCCGCGATGGCGCTGACCAGCCTGACTGCGATCTGGGCGCTCGAAGACACCGCGCAGCTCAAAGCGGGCGAGACCATCCTCATCCAGGGCGGCGCCGGCGGGGTCGCCGGGTTTGCCATCCAGCTAGCGAAGCATCTCGGCGCCACCGTCGTCACGACGGCGAGCGCGCGCAATCACGATTATGTCCAGGGGCTCGGCGCCGACCGCATCATCGACTACAACAAGGAGGATTTCACCGCCGTCGCCGGGCCTTGCGACGTGGTGTTCGACACGGTCGGCGGCGATGTCCAGGTCAGGTCCTATGGCGTGCTGAAGCCGGGCGGGCGCCTCGTCTTCATCGCCCCGACGCCAGCCGGCTTCACCCCGAGCCGCAAGGATGTCGCGGTGCTGCGCCCGCGGGTTGCCCGCGACCGCGCCCATCTCGAACGGATGATAGAGTTGCTCGATGCGGGCGCGGTGTGGCCGCCGGCGATCACCCGCTATAAGCTCGCCGACGCCGCCGAGGCGCACCGGGTCAGCGAGGGCCGCCACCTGCAAGGCAAGCTGGTGCTGATGGTCCGCTGACCGGGCGCTGATCGCCAACCACGCAGAAGAGGAGAAAGACATGGCCGGCAATGGGCAGATGATCATCGATCTCGACAAGAAGCGCATGACCGCGATGGCGCAAAAGGACATTGCCACGCTGAACGAGCTGATCGCCGACGATCTCGTCTACACGCACTCCTCGGCGCGGCTCGACACCAAGCAAAGCCTGATCGGCAACATGGAGTCCGGCAGTACCGCATACACCTCGGTCGTTCCGTCGGACGTCAAGGCGCAGGATCTGGGCGACACGGTGGTGTTGACCGGCTCCTGCCGCATCAGCGTCAACTCGGGCGGCCGCGCCAACAGCTTCGGCGTCCGCTTCACCGACGTCTATGCGAAAAAGGGCGGGCGGTGGCAGATGGTGACGTGGCAGTCGACCCGGCTTCCCGATTGAATCCGGCAAGCCAGCCCTCGGCAGCGGCAGCGGCAGCGAAAATCGAACCCCTGGGTGCGGGTTGCCGGTGTCGGGCGCCTCGATCGGCGCGGCTTGGCGCGGGCGTGGTCGCGCTATTCGAAGACGCGGACCTCGTCGCGCAATTCGTCCCAGATTCGTGCATAGATATCGCGAAACTCCGTCGCGGTTGCCAGCTCGGCCGGCGGCGGGCGTGGACGCGGCAGGGTGATCGGGATTACCGATTTGACCCGTCCGGGACGGTTGGTGAACACCACGACGATGTCCGACAAACAGATCGCCTCGTGCAAATCGTGGGTCACGAACAGCACGGTCTTGCGGGTGCTTTCCCATACCGTCAGGAACAGCTCTTGCAGCAGCAGCCGGGTCTGGCTGTCAAGAGCACCGAACGGCTCGTCCATCAGCAGCACGTCGGGATCGATCGCAAAGGTGCGCGCGACTGCCACGCGCTGTCGCATGCCCTGCGACAGTTCGTGGCGGTAATGACCCTCGAACCTCTCGAGCCCGACCCTGCGCAGCCAGTCGCGCGCCACCTCGCGGCGATTGGCTACGCCGCGCACCTCGAGCCCGAACTCCACGTTCCGGATCGCGGTGCGCCACGGCATCATCCCATCGCGCGCAAACATGTAGCCGACATCGTGGCGGATGCCGCTGACGCGTTGGCCGCCGATCTCGGCATAGCCCGAGTTCGGCGTCAGCAGGCCCGAGAGCGCGTTGAGGATTGTCGATTTTCCGCAGCCTGACGGGCCGACGACGGTGACGATCGAACCCTCCTCGACCGCCAGCGAGATGTTCTGGACCGCCACTACCGGCTCGCGCTCGCGGCGGCGGAAGGTGATGCCGACGTTGACGAGCCGGATCTTCGGGTGCGGCACGGTTCAAGCGCTGTTAAGCGAAGGTTTCCAACGCAGCAGCCACCCCTCGATCTTGCGCATCGCTGTGCTGAACAGCCAAGCGATGGCGGCGAGTATGACCAGCGCGGCGAACACCCCCGCGGTGTCGAAATTGCCGGCGCTGCTGGCGATCAGATAGCCCAGTCCCTGGTTCGAGGCCAGGATCTCGGCGACGATAACCCCGAGCAGCGAATAGGTCAGCCCGATGCTGAGCGCCGCGAATATCCACGGCAAGGCCGAGGGCAATGTGACCTTCCACAACAGATCGCGCTTCGAGGCGCCCATCGAGCTGGGCGATCGTCATGATGTCGGTGTCGATATTCTTGGCGCCGCTCAGCGTGTTCACCAGCAGGATGAAGTAGACCAGCGTGAACGCCGTCACCACCTTGGCCAAGACGCCGATCCCAAACCACAGGATGATAAGTGGCGCCAGCGCGATCCGGGGCAGGCTGTTCAGCGCGACGATGACCGGCGCCAGAACCTCGTCCCAGAATGGCGAGCGGGCAAGCAGCAGGCCGCTTGCGATGCCGAGCACCGAGGACACGACAAAGGCGATCAACGCTTCCGACACCGTCACCCGAACGTCGATCAGCAACTCGCCGGTGGTGATCAGGCGCCACAGCTCCATCGCGACGAGCCACGGGCTGCTGACCCACAATGGGTCGATCAGTCCGGTCGCGACGGCGATCTGCCACACCGCGAGCGTGCCGCAGCACAGCGCCGTGCGGGCAATGATGACCCGCCGACGATACGGGTCGCTATCGGCGATGGCCTCGTCGCCGGCATCGACGACGAGCGTGGCCCCCGGTGCCGGGGGGTTTGCTTCGGTCATTGGGCGCCGTTCAATGGCTGCCCGGCGGCGAGAACGTCTGCGGCATGAAATCGGTCGCAACCACCTTGTCGTAGGGGACAGGCTGATTCAGCATCTTGGCGCCGCGCAGGAAGGCTTCCACATTTGCGATCTGCTTCGGCGTCGCGATCGGGTGAAAGATTTTGCGGTATTTGACGATGAAGGCGCGGAGCAGCGCCGGATCGGACCCGTGCATATTGTCGGCCGCAACTTTGGTGATCTCGTCGGTGTCGGCGGGATCGTTGATCATCGTCTCGGCGTCGGCGACGGCGGCGACGACGGCGCGGACGCGATCGGGATGCGCCTTCAGATACGCGCCGGTCGTCCATACCCCGTTATAGGCATAGTCGCGGAACATCTCCGGCCCCTGACCGCCCTCCATGTCGAGCACCATCTTGGCGATCTTCAGCCCGTTGACTGCCTCCGACTGCCCCGGCTCGAAGGTCAGCGCCCCGTCGATCAGCCCGTTCTTAAGCCCAGCCACTTGTGGGCCCACGCCGCCGACCGGCAGGATCGTCACCTCGGACGGCTTGATCCCGGCCTGGGCAAGCAGATAGCGCAGCATGACGTCGGTCCCCGCCCCGATCGTCGAGACGCCGAGCTTGAGCCCCTTCAGATCCTTCAGCATCTCGGGGTACGGTTTGCTGGCGTTCGGGGTCGGCACCTGGTTGCGCACGATCAGTCCGTAAGGCGTAGGCCCCTGGTTGATAACCAGCAGCCGGAGATCCTGGCCCTTGCCGATCAGGGTGATGCCATGCTCGACCGCGAACCCGCCGAAATCGGCCGAGCCGCCGACCATGATATTGGTCACCTGGATGCCGGTCCCGTAGATCAGCTCGGCCTCGACCCCGTGTTTCTGGAACAGCTTGAGTGCCTCGGCGACATAGAGCGGCAGGTTTACGAAGGTGCCCTGAAACGCCGAGATCGTTACCTTGTCGAGCGCCTGGGACGGCGAGGACCATAGGACGCCGGCGAGGATTAGCACCGCGGCGCAGGCGCGGCGGGTTATCGGCATCGGACGTTCCCGCACTGGCCGCCTCCCCGGACCGAAATGTGGCTTGTTCTCGGGCTGCCGTAAGTGAGCGCCCCCCCGATGTCAACCTCTATTTGAGAAGCCGGACGCCGCACTCCCGGTCACCTATCGGACATATCGCCATAAGCTTTTCGTGGATCAGGCTTTCCGGGCTTTGGCGAGGCCTGTGGCGCCCCTTGCTGTGCTCGGGGTGGCGCATTTTGATGCCTGGACGTCGCCCTCGAAATGGCCGAGGATGGGTTAGACGACCGCCGAAAGCCGGTTAGGTTAGCAAAAAAGGGCACGGGCGCCGAGGAGGCGTCTGCGATGACGGACGGAACCCGCGCAGCGGCGCCGTCAGGGCGGCTACGCCAGCCGGATCGAGGATCGGCGGATGCGCCCGGGCGACGCGCGTTGTTCAGGGCTGGCATCGCGACCGCGGGCGGCCTTGTGCTGGGGTCTGCCCTTGGCCGGCCGGCGCGAGCCGCGGGCGTCGCCGACCAGTTTCCGCCGGGCGATCCGGACTGGTCGCAGAGCGTCGGCCCCGGTGTGGTCGATCGGCCGTATGGCCAGCCCTCCCACTTCGTCAAGGACGTCATTCGCCGCAACGTGCCCTGGCTGACCGCGACCACGGAGTCGTCGATCAGCTTTACGCCGCTGCAATCCCATGACGGCATCATCACCGCCAACGGGCTGTTTTTCGAGCGCTACCATTCCGGTCGGGCGACGGTCGACCCGGCGCAGCACCGTCTCTTGATCCACGGCATGGTCGAGCGGCCGCTGCTGCTGACGATGGACGACATCCAGCGCTTCCCGTCGGTCTCGCGCATCCACTTCATCGAGTGCCCGGCCAATGGCGGCATGGAATGGCGTGCGGCGCAGCTCAACTCGCTGCAATTCACGCACGGCATGCTGAGCTGCGCCGAGTGGATCGGGGTCAAGCTGTCGACATTGCTCGCCGAGACGGGGATCAAGAAGGGGGTGAGCTGGGTATTGGCCGAAGGCGCCGACGGCGCCCACATGGACCGCAGCCTGCCGCTCGAAAAATGCCTCGACGACTGCATCGTCGCATACGGCCAGAACGGCGAAGCGCTGCGGCCCGAGCAAGGCTTCCCGGTGCGGCTGATCGTTCCCGGCTGGCAGGGCAACGTCCATATCAAATGGCTGCGCCGCCTCGAACTCGGCGACAAGCCGTGGTTCACCCGCGAGGAAACGGCGCAGTATACCGAGCTGATGCCGGACGGCATGGCGCGGGCCTTCACCTGGCTGATCTACGCCAAGTCGGTGATCACCTTCCCCTGCCCCGAACGGCCGGTGAAGGGTCCCGGTCTTTACGAGATCCGCGGCCTTGCCTGGAGTGGCAAAGGGCGCATCTCGCGTGTCGATGTCTCGTTCGACGGCGGCGTCAACTGGATTGGGGCGCGGCTCGACGAGCCGGTTCTGCCGAAGGCGCTGACCCGGTTCACCGCCGAATGGCGCTGGGACGGCAAGCCCGCGCTGTTGCAATCGCGTGCGGTCGACGAGACCGGCTTTGTCCAGCCGACGATCGCCGAACTGCGCAAAATCCGCGGCGTCAACGGGATCTATAACAACAATTCGATCCAGACCTGGCAGGTCAAGGCGGACGGGAGCGTCTTCGATGTCCAGCTTGGCTAGGCGACTGTCGGCGGCATTTGCCGCTGCGCCGATCCTGTGCGGCGTCGCCGTCCTGTCATGGGCCGGCCCGGCGGCGGCCGATGCCTCGCCTGCCGCCACCGAGGCGGCGGCGCTCGCCCAGGACGCGCCGGCGGTGCCGCCGGAGAACGACCGAGTCGGCCATTACGGCTACGGCACGGCCCCGACGCCGCAGCAGATCGCCGGCTGGGCGATTGACGTGCGCCCCGACGGGCAGGGTTTGCCGCCCGGCAGCGGCACCGTCGCGCACGGCGCCGATGTCTATGCCCAGCAATGCACCAGCTGCCACGGCACCTTTGGCGAGGGCGAGGGCCGCTATCCGAAGCTCAGCAGCGACGCCAAGCTGACCGGCGACCAGCCGACCAAGACGGTCGGCAATTACTGGCCCTATGCCGCGCCGCTGTGGGATTACATCAATCGGGCGATGCCGTTTCCGGCACCGCACAGCCTGTCGGCCGACGACGTTTATGCGATCACCGCCTACGTGCTGAACCTGAGCAACATCGTACCCGACACGTTCGTGGCCGATCGGGATACACTGCCGAAGGTGAAGATGCCCAACCGGCACGGGTTCATCCTGCGCGATCCGCGGCCCGACACCGCCGACAAGGAGTGCATGGCGAATTGCGTTTCGCCGGCGTCGATCAAGATTACCTCAACCGCGGAAGGCAAGGACCTGACGCCGCGGACCACGGGCCCCCTCGACGAGATGAAGCCGAAATGACAGGCGATCATAGAAAACCACCGCAGGCAACGAGGCGGCGTCGGGTCGCGCCGCTGCTGGCGGCGATCGGGTCGTTGGCCGCCGGCGCGGCCCTGCTGCCGGTACCCTCGCGCAGCGCCGAAGCGGTCTTGCCGGGACAGGCGCTCGCCTTCGACCGCGCCAAAGGCAACTGCCTTGCCTGTCACACGATGAAGGGCAGCGACGTGCCGAGCAATGTCGGCCCGGAGCTGAAGGACATCAAGGCGGGCTTCCCCGACCGCGACGCGCTCTACCAGATCATCTATGACGAGGAGCGGCGCAACCCGCAAACGGTGATGCCGCCCTTCGGCAAGAACCTGATCCTGACCGATACGGAAATCGAAGAGATCGTCGATTTCCTCTACACCCAGTGAGAATGGAGAATTTGCCTTGACCCCAGGAGGCGAAGCAGACCGACGTTTGGTCCTGCAGTATCTTGGTCTCGGCGGCATCACCGCTCTCGGCCTTGCGGCAGGCCCGAGCCGGCCCGCCTGGGCGGTGGCGGAAGCGCCGGATTGGCCCAAGGACGCGTTCGCGCAAAAGAACGAAGCCGACGCTCTGCAGAAGCTCTACGGCAAGACGATCGAGCCGTCCGACAAGGTCTCGCTCGACGTGCCCGAGATCGCCGAGAATGGCGCCGTCGTGCCGGTCTCGATAACGTCGACAATCCCGAACGTGACATCGATCTCGATTTTGATCCCGGAGAACCCGTTCACGCTCGCGGCGTCCTATCAAATTCCTGCCGGAACCGAACCGAGCGTCGCCTGCCGGCTCAAGATGGCCAAGACCAGTGATGTCGTCGCTGTCGCCGAGGCCGGCGGCAAGCTCTACGGGGCGAAAAAATCGGTCAAGGTGACACTCGGCGGCTGCGGCGGCTGAGACGAGGAGATCGCATCGTGGCATCCACCATTCGCGTCAGAGCGGTCGCCGCCGGCGGTTCGACCGTCGTCCAGTCGCTGATCCAACACCCTATGGATTTCGGCTTCGTGAAGGACAAGGCGGGGGCCCTGATCCCGGCGCATTTCATCCAGGTCGTCACCTTCTACCTGGAACGGCAAGGTGGTCTTCACTGCCTTTTGGGGGCCGGCAATCTCGAAGGACCCCTACCTCAAATTCACCTTCAAGGGCGGCACGAAGGGCGACAAGCTGAAGATCGGCTGGGTCGACAACGAAGGCAAGAGCGACTCGACAACGGCGCAGATCCTGTGAGGGAGCGCGACCGCGAGCGACGCGGGATTCCAGAGACGAGGCGGGAGGGACGATATCGCATCTTCGGCTCGCGACCGCGTTCTTGCTGCTGCTCCTTGCTGCGCTGCCGCCGGCCCGCGCGGCGGATCGCGTCGATCCGGCCGCCGACCAGCACGCCTTCCAGGCCTATTTCCGGCACGCGTTCCCGAACGTCCCGCTGAACGACTTCGCCAACGGCCCGTACGCCGTTGACCAGGGCATGCGCAAGCAGTGGGAGGAGATCATGCAGTTTCCTCCCTACGATTTCGCACTCGCCGACGGCAAGAAATTGTTCGAAACGCCGTTCAAGAACGGCAAGACCTATGCCGACTGCTTCCCCAATGGCGGCATCGGCATCCGCCAGAACTATCCCTATTTCGACAGCAAGACCGGCGAGGTCATCACGCTCGACCTCGCGATCAATCAATGCCGCGAGGAGAACGGCGAAAAGCCGCTCGAATATCAGGTCGGCGCGATGGCGGCGATCGATGCCTACATGTCGTACGACCTCGCGCGGCAAGCCGTTCGACATCAGGATCCCGAACGACCCGGGCGCCCTGGCGGCATACCAGGACGGCAAGAATTTTTTCTACGCGCGCCGCGGCCAACTGAACTTCTCGTGTGCCAGCTGTCATGTCAAGTCGGCGGGCAAGCGCCTGCGCGGCGACGTTTTGGCGCCGGCGCTCGGCATATTGGCCGCGTTTCCGATCTATCGCTCTGACTGGGGCAGCATGGGCACCGTCGATCGCCGCTTCACCAGCTGCAACAGCCAGGTGCGCTCGGTGCCGTTCAAGCCCGAGGACAAGACCTACCGCGATCTCGAATATTTCTTGTCCTACATGAGCAACGGCGTTGCCATTGCCGGGCCGGGAACGCGTCCATAACGGGCGGGGAGAAGCCGATGTCGAAGCCGGTTGTTGTTCTGGCCGCCATCGCCGGCGCCGCGGCAATGACGATGTCTGGCGCGCACGCGGCGACGCAAAGCGACTTCGCCGCAGCTTACAATGCGGCAACCGCCGCCGAGCAGCAGGCCGGCGCGCTGCGCAACCAGTGGACGCCGACCGAAGAGGCACTGAAGGGCGCGAAAAAGGCGGCCGCGGCGAAGGACTACGACCAGGCGGTGACATTGGCGCGACATGCCGAGGCGCTGGCCAAGGCGTCGATCGCCCAGGCGACGGAGCAGGATAAGCTCTGGCCGGATGCCGTCATCAAATGACGACAGGAGAACCCAAAGTCAGCGAGAGGATATGCCGGTTGACCGCCGAGATACGCTGAAATTGCTGGCAGCGGGGGCACTCGCCGGGGTCGTGCCGCGGATTGGCCGCGCCGAGGCCCAAGCCGACATCTACGATATCGGCAAATTCGGCAATTTGCGCATCCTGCACCAGACCGATGTTCACGCCCAGGCGATGCCGGTGTTCTATCGCGAGCCGAGCGCCAATATCGGCATCGCCGGCGCAGAAGGGCAACCGCCGCATCTCGTCGGCACGGAATTTCTCAAGTATTTCGGCGTTCCGCCGGGCGGCCGGCGGGCCCACGCCTTCACCTATCTCGATTTCGCGGAGGCGGCGCATCGCTACGGCGCGATGGGCGGTCTCGCCCACATCAAGGCGCTCGTCGAACGCTTCCGCGCCGAGGCGGGACCGAACAACACCATACTGCTCGACGGCGGCGATTTGTGGCAGGGCTCCGCCCTCGCCAACATCACCGACGGGGCGGCATTGGTCGAACTCGGCAACATGCTCGGCATCGACGCGATGACCGCGCACTGGGAGTTCACCTGGGGCGAAGCGCAGTTCCGCAAGAACGTCGCTGCGTTCAAGGGCGAATTCCTCGCACAGAACGTGTTCCTGACCGACGAGGCGGCGTTCAACGGCGCCGCGGCGTTCGATGCGGCGAGCGGCCGCGTGTTCCGGCCTTACACGGTCAGCGAAGTCGGCGGCGCCCGCATCGCCATTATCGGGCAGGCCTTCCCATACCAGCCGATCGCCCACCCGCAGCGGCTGGTCGCCGATTGGACCTTCGGCATCCGCGAGCCTGACCTGCAGAAGGTGGTCGACGAGGCCCGCGGCAAGGGGCATGCCGATGCCGTCGTGCTGCTGTCGCACAACGGCATGGATGTGGATCTGAAATTGGCCGGCCGCGTCACCGGCATCGATGTGATCCTGGGCGGGCATACGCACGACGCGGTGCCGAAACCGACCGCGGTCACCAACGCCGGCGGCAAGACCTTGGTGACCAATGCCGGATCCAACGGCAAGTTTCTCGCCGTGCTCGACCTCGATGTGTCGGGTGGCCGGGTCAAGGATTTTCGCTACACGCTGGTGCCGGTCTTTGCGAATGCGATAAAGCCGGATGCCGCGGTCGCCGGCCGGATCGACGCTCTGATGGCGCCGCACCAGGCAAAGCTCGGCGAGAAACTGGCCGATGCCGGGGAGTTGCTGTACCGCCGCGGCAATTTCAACGGCACGATGGACCAGCTGATCTGCGACGCATTGCGCCACGAGCTCGGGGCAGAGATGGCGCTGTCGCCCGGCTTCCGCTGGGGACCGGCTCTGCTGCCGGGCGGTGCGATCACGATGGGCGACCTCTTGGCGCAGACCGCCATCACCTATCCCGACGCCTATGTCCAGGACATGACCGGGGCGCAGCTCAAATCGGTCATGGAGGATGTCTGCGACAACCTCTTCAACAAGGATCCTTATTTGCAACAGGGCGGCGACATGGTGCGGATCGGCGGCATGGACTACGCCTGCGCGCCGAATGCGGATATCGGACATCGGATTTCCGACATGACGCTCGATGACGGACGTGCGGTCGAGGCGGACAAGACCTATCGCGTCGCCGGCTGGGCCTCGGTGTCGCTGCCGCAGACCGGGCGCCCGGTCTGGGATGTGGTCGCCGGCTATCTGCGCGGCCGCGGCACGGCGAAGCTCGCCAAAGTCAACCGGGTCAAGCTGAACGGGGTCGGCGGCAATCCCGGCTACGCCGCACCATGAGCAGAGGGGGCGAATGGTCGCGCCGCGTATTGCTGGCGCTGGTTCCGGCGGCGGCGGCGCCGCCGCGCCTCGCGCGCGCCGAGTCAGCCGCCTCCGACGACAAGCCTTTCGCCGAACATCGCCTTGCCTTGCAGCTTTCCGACCGGGAAGCGGCAAAGCGTGCGCTGGTGCTCAGCGTCGCCAACAACATTCTCACGGCCTACGAACCTGACAAGGTCAGCATCGAGATTGTCGCCTTCGGCCCGGGGATCGATCTGCTGCGGGCCGAAAGCCCGGATCGCGTGGCGGTCGACAGCCTGGTGTCGCAGGGCGTGCGCTTCGACGTATGCATGAACACCGTCATGACCGTGGAACGCGAGACCGCAAGGCCGGTCCTCCTCAACCCGCACGCCCGCCATGTCGCAGCCGGCGTCGCGCAATTGCTGGCGCTGGCCGAGCGGGGGTACACGATCGTCCGCCCGTGAGCGGCGGGCGGGAACTCGCAACACGCCCGACCACAGGGGGCCATCGATGCCAGGGTTTCTTCGTCGCATGATATTCGCCCTCGCGCTCGGTCTGATCGCCTCGCCCACTGTCGCGGCGGGAAAGGCGCCGCAGCACCGCGTCGCGATTCAGGTCGATCAGAACGACCCGCAGAAGATGAACCTGGTGCTCAACAACGTCTCGAACCTGATCGAATACTACCGCGGCAAAGGCGAAGGCGTGCAGGTCGAGGTCGTCGCCTATGGCCCGGGGCTGAACATGCTGCGCGAGGACACCTCGCCGGTCGAAGATCGCATCAAGCGCATCAAGGAATTCAGCTTTCCCGACAGCGTCCGGTTCTCCGCCTGCAACAACACCAAACAGGCGATGGAAAAGCGCGAGGGCCATCCCATTGCGATCATCCCGGAAGCCACGATCGTGCCGTCGGGCGTGGTCCGCCTGACCGAACTGCAGGAGCGGGGCTGGAGCTACATCCGCCCGTAGCTAGACGAGGGCGTGCGAAAGATAGACGAACAGAGCGCCGCCGATCAGGACCAGCAGCGCCGCAAGCGCCAGATCGATGCGGGAGCCGGGAACTGGGCGCTGGGCATCGCTGTCGATCGCCTTCGCGGTCGCCAGAAAACGGATCGCGGCGATCGCGACCATTGCCATGCCCAGAACAATAAGCGCCAGTCCGGCGGCGTTGCCGAATTTTTGGCCCGGCATCGACAGCGTGCGGCCTGCCAGGGACGGCGCCGCCAGCTCGAGGAACAAGTCGAATTTTTCGACGAGGAACCCGAAGGCCATGACGGCAATCGAGGTGCGTACCCAGGCGAGGAAGGTACGCTCGTTGGCCGAATGGTCGCTGAAATTCCTGATCACGACGCTGTGGCCGGCTTCGGTTTGTTTGCGGTCACCCGGTCGCGCCGCGCGCGATGGCCGCCGAGTTGACCGGCGCATATCCGGGCTCGACCCGGACATCGACGACCGCGACGCCGCCGCCGAGGACGCAGTCGATCGCCGCCCGCAAGGCGCGCGGCAGCTCGTCCGGCCGACGGATCGGGCCGAAACCCTCGCCGCCCTGGGCGCGCGCCAGCATGCCGAGATCGGGCTCGGGGTCGGCAATGCGCTGGCCGATCCAGCGATTGGCGACCGGCCGGCCGCGCTGGCGCGCCATGCGGTCCTGATGCAGCTCGTCGTTGAAGAACGAGTTGTTGTTGGAAACCACCACCAGGAGCGGGATGCGGTAATGCACCGCGGTCCATAGCGCCGTCGCCCCCATCAGGAAGTCGCCGTCGCCGAGCACCGCGATCGGCAGGCGGCCGCTGCCGCCCGAAATCTCCCCTAGGGCCAGCGCGGCGCCGACCGCCATCCCCGGGCCGCCGCCGATGCCGCCGCCGCCGTCGCCGCCCAGCGCGTCGAGCGGGTGGGCGACGGGCCAGGTGTTGTTGGCCCAGGCGAGCGGGCTGCGGATCAGGCAGGTCGGGCGGCTGCCGACCGCCTCGCTCAGCGCCGCCGCGAGAACCAGCGGCGCGATCGTGTCGCCGGAAGCGGGCGGCGCGGCCTGCGGCGGCGCCGCGGCCGGGCGGTCGCGCCAACCCGGCTGCCGCGGCTTCAGCAGCGGCAGCAGCGCCGCAACCGCGATATCGGGCTCGACCGCGAGGTGCAGATCGGCGGGCGGCAGGCCCTGGTAATCCATGCTCCAGCCGTTGTGTCCGAGGTGATCGAGCGAGGCGAGGATCACCTTGGCTCCGACCGGTTCGGCGTTCCAGCCAGCCTTCAAGGCGCCGGCGAGGTCGACCCAATCGAGGCTCAGCACGACATCGGCCTGGCGGATCAGGGCGCAGGCCTCCGCGCTCGGGTTGTTGCCGGCGGGCGGGCCGTGCAATTTGTGGCGCGAGGGAAAGCCGGCGCCGGTCTTGGCGTCGGTCAGCACGATCGCGCCGAGCGCCTCGGCCAGCTGCACGCGGCGCTGCCACTCCGCTTCGCCGCGCCCGGTGCGTCCGACCAGGATCAAGGGCCGCTCGGCGGCGCCGAGCCACGCGGCGGCTTGCGCGGCGGCCTGCGGATCGGGCGCCGCGGCGCTCGGCGGGCGAAACCGCGCGGCGCTCGGCAAGGAGGGAAGGGCGCCGATCCGGCTTTCCTGCAACGCCGCGTCGAGGCAGATATAAACGGGGCCCTTCGGCGGCGTCATTGCCATCCGGTAGGCGCGCAGCAGCGATTCGGCGGCCGCGGCGACCGAGGCCGGCTGATCATCCCACTTCGTGAAGTTGCGGACCAGCGCGCCCTGGTCCTGGGCGGTATGAATCCAGTCGATCCAGGGCCGCCGCTGCGCCGCATCGACCGGGCCGGTGGCGCCGAGCACGAAGACTGGCACCCGGTCGCACCAGGCGTTGAAGATCGCCA
Organism: uncultured Alphaproteobacteria bacterium; assembly: GCA_963789255.1. GTDB lineage: Bacteria > Pseudomonadota > Alphaproteobacteria > ATCC43930 > CGMCC-115725 > DATARH01. Next base: position 51,446 of record CAWBJW010000003.1, read on the forward strand.
TCGTCGCGTGCATCAGCCCGACATTGCTGTGCACGATCGCGCCCATCGGGCGGCCGGTCACCTTGGCGTAGCCATGCGCCATCGCGACCGCGTGTTCCTCATGCAGGCACAAGAGCATCTGCGGGTCGCGGTTGCCGAGCAGATTGACGAGGCTGTCATGCAGCCCGCGATAGGAGGCGCCCGGGTTGAGCGCGACATAGGGCAGGTCCAATTCGCGCAGCATCAGCGCGACGGCGTCGCTGCCCCAGTAATCGCCTGGCTCGTTGGCCAGAACCGGCCGCTCGATGGTGCCCGGCCCCGATGCTGCGTCGCTCATGTTGCGCTCCCTGCCCAATTACCGGCGGCCGGCTCATATTATCCGAGACTCTGTTCGAAGGAAGCCAGGGCGTCGTGAACCGACCGCTTCTCGTCATCGACGGCGACTCGTTCGCCCATCGCGCCTATCACGCGTTGCCGAAATCGATCCGGCGCGCGGGCGGCCGCGGCGGCGGGGCGGTCGTCGGCTTCGCCAACTTCCTGCTGCGGCTCTATGCGAGCGAGCGGCCGCGCGCCGTGCTGGCGGGCTGGGACACGCTCGGCATGCCGACCTACCGGCAGCAGCTGTTTCCGCTCTATCAGGCCGGAAGGCAGTTCGACGACGAACTGGTCGAGCAGCTCGCAGATATTGCCACAGTTCGTCGCGGCGTGCGGCTTCGCCAACGCCAGGGCGGCGGGATACGAGGCGGACGATTTCCTCGCCGCCGCCGCCGCCGCGGAAGAGCGGCGCGGCGGATATGCGCTGGTCGCCAGCGGCGACCGCGACGCGTTCCAGCTCGCGTCCCTGCGCACGACGATCCTCCATCCGGTCAAGGCCGGCGAGATGGCGCGGATCGGTCCGGCGGAGGTGCGCGCCCGTTATGGGGTCGAGCCCAGGCAGGTGCCCGATTTCATCGCGCTGCGCGGCGATCCGTCGGACGGGCTGCCCGGCGCCCGCGGCGTCGGGCCGAAGGGAGCGGCGTCGCTGCTGCGCAAATACGCCACCCTCGAAGACGCGTTTGCCGACGACCGGCTCGCCGCCCAGGCCGACCAGTCTGCGCACCTACCGCCGGATCGCGGCGATGGACGCAGCGGCGCCGCTTCCCGCCCTCGATGACCAGACCCCGAGCTGGGATAAGGCGGCCGCGCTGGCGCGCGACTGGGGCCTCGATCGCCTCGTCACGCGCCTCGACGAACTCGCGGCAACGCAGCGCTAAACCCTCTCCCGCACCGCGGGAGCGGGGGTGGGTGAGGGTGGCACACGATTGCCGCGCGCCCGCCCCCTCACCCGGCCCTCTCCCCCATGGGCCCCCATGGGGGAGAGGGAGATTTCTGATTACCCCAGCAGCGCCACCCCCGCCCGGGCGCAATCCTCATCCTCCTGCGAGGTGCCGCCGCCGACCCCGCAGGCGCCGACGACGACGCCGTTGCGGATGATCGGCACCGCGCCCTGGCCCATGATCATCTCGCCGCCCGAGGCCGCGGCGATGCCGCGCGGGGTTGGCTGGTCGGCGCGCGCCGCCATCTCGCCGCTGGGGCGCCCGAACGCCGCCGAGGCGACCGCCTTGCCCTGGCAGCCATAGGCGCTCGCCCAGATCGCGTTGTCCATGCGCTGCAGCGCAACGAGACGGCCCCCGGCGTCGCACACCGCCGCGCTGACCTTGATGTTGATCTCGCGCGCCTTGGCCACGGCGCCGCTGACGATGCGGTTGGCTTCTTCCAGCGTGAGACTCATGATTTTCTCCTCTCCTGCCCGTCGATGTTCGCCATCCCGATCATAGCGCATGCCGGGGCCGGCGCGTCCCGGCGAAAGCAACCGAGATAGCTCGGGTGGCGGATGACGCCGTAGATGCCGCTGGTGACCAGGGTATGCCCGGGCTGGATCGCGACCAGCCCGCTGAACCGGTCGCCGAGCACAAACACCGGCCAGATCCGCAGCGCACCACCGGCAGCGAACAGAACGACGCCGAGCCAGCGAATGGTGTCGCCGTCGAGTGTCCAGAATTCCTGCCGGTCGGTGTAGGCCGGCAGATAGCCGAGGAGCAGCCCGATCAGGCCAAGAGTGGCGATGACCCAGCGGTTGCCGCGATCCTCGCGCTCGCCCGGGCTCAGATTTCCGCCGGCGAAAAGCGCGATGCCGGAGATCGCGACGAGCGCGGCCGCGAGCGCGACCAGCGCCGGGTGGCCGAAGAAGGCGGCAAACCCGCCCCAGCCGAGAACGGCCAGGCCGAGATAGGCCGCCGTGCCCGCAACGATCAGCGCCAGTCGGACGGATAGGCTCGCCATTGCCCGCTTCTGGACCCGAGTACAGCGATCTAATTTAGCTGCTCACGAACCCGCTCTCGACATCACGCGCGACAGCGGCGGGGTCGCGCCGCGCCGGGTCGCCCCAGCCGCCGCCGCCGCCCGATTCGAGGACGAGCCGGTCGCCCGGCCGGATCGTGAGGCCGACCTCCTTGGTCTTGATCGCGCGCGGTTTGCGATTGCCGGAGTAGAGCATGTAGCGGTGCGGCATTCCGTCCGCGCCGCCGAGGATGCCGCAGGCGCCGTGGCGGATGCCGTCGCCGGCGGTGTTGCCGACCGCCGGCTCGGTGGTCTCGACCACCATCTCGACGATGCCGCCGGGACCGCCGCGATACTGCCCGGCGCCGCCGGAATCGGGGCGGAACTCGTGGGTGCGGAAAAACAGCGGAAACCGCACCTCGGTGACTTCGAGGCTGCCGAACTTGATGCCGCCGGCGGCCTGCCACTCGCCGCCGCCGGGCCAGCCGTCGCCGGCCGAGGAGGCGCCGCCGCCCGGCCGCGCCTGGAAGAAGTGCCAGATGAAGGGGCGGCCTCCAGGGACATTGGCACGCGGGTCGCGGCCCTGGATGGCGATGCGGAAACGGCGCCCCCAGCCGGCCATCGCGCGCTCGGGACAGGCGGGCGCCAACGCCTTGACGATCGCCTCGATGATCTCCTGGCCGCAATGGTTGGTGCACAGCGTCACCGGCGCGCCGGGCCGGCCCAGACGACGGTGCCTTGCTTGGCGATGACCTCGATCGGCCGGAAGGTGCCGTCGTTTTTCGGCGTGTGCGGGTCGATCAGGTAGGACAGCGCGACGACGACCGCCGAAAGCATGTTGGGGTAGGAGGAATTGACGAAGCTCGCCACCTGCGTCGTGCGAATCCGACAGGTCGATCTTGAGGTCGCTGCCCGATTTGGTGACCGTGGCGCGGATATGGATGTCGTCGTTGCCGCGGCCGTCATCGTCGAGCAAGCGCTTCGCCGCTGATAGACGCCGTCCGGCCACTCGGCGATGACCGCGCGGGTCTGGCGCTCGGCGCCGTCGAGCACGGCCGCGATCGCCGCGTGCGTCGTCGCCCAGCCGAATTCGCCGGCGAGCGCCAGAAAGCGCCGCTCGCCGAGATGCGCCGAGCCGATCATCGCCGCCAGGTCGCCGCGGAAATCGCGCGGGTGGCGCACATTGGTCGCGATCATCTCCAGCACGATCGCGGCGCAGCTCGCCGCGGTCGTAGAGCTTTAACGGAGTGATGCGGATGCCTTCCTGCCAGATGTCGGTCGCCGCGGCGTTGTAGGCGCCGTGCGTCGCGCCGCCGATGTCGCTTTGATGGGCGCGGTTGATCGACCAGAAGCGCGGCTGTTCAGCTCCATTTGGGCCCTCGAAAATCGGCACAAAGGCGGTCAGGTCGGGCAGGTGGTTGCCGCCGTGATAGGGATCGTTGAGCAGAAACACGTCACCCTCGTGGATGTCGCCGGCGAAGAACTCGCTCATCGCCCGCGCCGCAAAAGGCAACGCGCCGACATGGATCGGCACATGCTCGGCCTGGGCGATCAGCCGCCCGTCGAGATCGCAGATCGCGGTCGAGAAATCGCGGCTCGAATTGAGGATCTGCGAATAGGAGGTGCGCAGCATCGCCTCGCCCATCTCTTCGACGATCGCAAGGAGACGGTGCTGGATCACCGAGACGATGACCGGATCGACCTGATGTGACAATGCTATGCCTCCGTGGACCTCGTTCACCCGCAGGATCGCCTGTTCGGGGCCGATTGTCATGGCACGCTGCGTGCTTCGAGACGCGCCCTGCGGGGCGCTCCTCAGCATGACGGAGATTATTGATAGCATTAACAAAAGACCTCATCCTGAGGAAGCCGCGAAGCGGCTGTCTCGAAGGACGCACGAAGTTTGTCCAGCATTGGAACGGATTCCGGCCGCGGGCTGATCCTCGCGGCGCCGGCCTCGGGCAGCGGCAAGACCCTGGTCGTGTCGGGGCTGCTGCGCGCGTTGCGGGAGCGCGGGATGCAGGTCGCCGCGGCGAAGGCCGGGCCCGACTATATCGACCCGACCTTCCATGCCGCAGCCGGCGGCGGCGACTGCATCAACCTCGATGTCTGGGGGATGCGCCCGACGACCCTGGCGGGGTTGGTCGGCGCGCTCGAAGCCGCCGCCGACATCGTGCTGTGCGAGGGGGTGATGGGCCTCTTCGACGGCACCGGACCCGCGGGCGAAACCGGCTCGACCGCCGAACTCGCCCGGATCGCCGGATGGCCCGTCGTGCTTGTCGTCGATGCGCGCCATCAGGGCGCCTCGGCCGCCGCATTGGTCGCCGGCTTTGCCCGGCATGACCCGCAGTTGCCGCTCGCCGGGATCGTCTTCAACCGGGTGGCGGGGCCGCGCCACCGCGCCGTGCTCGAAGCCGCGATGGCGCGCCATCTGCCCGAGCTTCCCTGTCTGGGCGCCGTGCCGCACGACCCGAAACTGGGGCTGCCCGAACGCCATCTCGGGCTCGTTCCGGCGGGCGAGCGGGCATCGGCGGAAACGGTCATCGCGCGTGCGGCAAGGGCTGTGGCGGCCGGTCTCGACATCGACCGGCTGGTCGCGCTCGCTCGTCCGGCCACGCTCGCCGGCGCCATCCCGGCCGCACCGCTGCTGCCGCTCGGCGCCCATATCGCCGTGGCGCGCGACGACGCCTTTCTCTTCGCCTACCCGGCAGTGCTGGAGGGCTGGCGCCGGCAGGGGGCCGAGCTGTCGTTCTACTCGCCGCTCGCCGACGAGACGCCCGACCCGGCGGCGGATGCGGTCTACCTGCCGGGCGGTTACCCCGAATTGCATGCCGGCCGGCTCGCCGCGGCCGGGCGTTTCCTCGCCGGGTTGCGGCGCGCCGCGATGGAAGGCGCGGCGATCTATGGCGAGTGCGGCGGCTACATGGTGCTCGGCGAGGCGCTGACCGACGCAGAAGGCCGCGCCCACCGGATGGCCGGCCTCCTCCCGCTCGCGACCAGCTTCGCCGAGCGGCGGCTGCATCTCGGCTATCGCGATGCCACGCTGCTCGGCGCCGGTCCGCTCGGACAGGTGGGCATGCGCTTTCGCGCGCATGAATTCCACTATGCGACGACGGTTTCCGCCGGCGCGGCGGTAGAGAAGCTGTTCGCACTGGAAGATGCCTCGGGGAGCGATCTCGGGGCCGGCGGGTTGCGGCACGGCTCGGTGATGGGGTCGTTCATCCACCTGATCGACCGGGCCGAGGATTAGAGCCGCCGGCCGCCATCCGCGTCGAACAGGTGGATATGCCCGGGCGCGATCGCCAGCCGCGCCGTCTCGCCGAGACGCAGCGCGAGGGTTCCCGAGGCGCGCGCGATCAGCGCCGTCCCATCGGCGAGCCTGCCGTGCACGATCGTGTCGGCGCCGAGCCGCTCCAGAAGCTCGGTCTTGACGAGGATCGGCCCGTCGCTTGCGAACTCGAGATTTTCCGGGCGCAGCCCGACAGTCACCGCCCGGCCCGGCTCGCCGGGCTGGCCGTCGAGCAACAGGGTCAGATCGCCGATCGCCACTCCGCCGGGCCGGAGCTGCGCGGCAACTAGGTTCATCGCCGGCGAGCCGATAAACCCGGCGACAAACACCGTCGCCGGGCGCTCGTAGAGGTCGAGCGGCGGGCCGATCTGGTCGACATTGCCGGCATTCATCACGACGAGGCGGTCGGCCAGGGTCATCGCCTCGACCTGGTCGTGCGTGACATAGAGCGAGGTGGTGCCGAGCTCCTGCTGCAACCGCTTGATCTCGACCCGCATCTGCACCCGGAGCTGCGCGTCGAGGTTGGACAGCGGCTCGTCGAACAGAAACACCTTGGGGTCGCGCACGATCGCGCGGCCCATCGCGACGCGCTGGCGCTGCCCGCCCGAGAGCTGGCGCGGCTTCCTGTCGAGGAGGCCGTCGATCTGCAGGATCGTCGCGGCGCGCTCGACCCGGGTCCTGATCTCGGCCCGGTCCAGATGCCGCATTTTGAGGCCGTAGGCCATGTTGTCGTAGACGCTCATATGCGGGTAGAGCGCGTAGTTCTGGAACACCATCGCGATGTCGCGGTCCTTGGGCTCGACCCCGTTGACCATCCGCCCGTCGATCGCGACGGTCCCGGCGCTGACGGTCTCCAGCCCGGCGACCATACGCAACAGGGTCGACTTGCCGCAGCCCGACGGTCCGACGACGACGACCAGTTCGCCGTCCGCGACGGCGCAGCTGACGCCATGCACGACTTCGCGCGGCCCGAACGATTTGCGCACCCCGTCGAGCGTCACCGTGGCCATCTATCCCTCGGGAAAGCGCAGGATGGTGGCCTCGTCGCCGTACGCCGTCATCGCCCGATCGCGCGTCAGCAATGGGATATGTTCGCTTTGCGCCTGCGCGATCAGCATCCTGTCGAACGGATCGCGATGGTGCCGAGAAAGCTCGAGGAGCGCCTTGCAGTGTTCACGGGAGATCGGCAGCAGGTCATAGCCCGTCGGCACCTCCAGCAAGCCCATGTTGGCCTCGATGCGACCAAGGCCCATCAAGATCGCGAACTCCTATAGGCAGACCGCGCTCACGTAACGACGCTGAGCGGATATCAGCGTGTTCCTCTCTCCGGCAGTCAATTTTTCCGGCTCGGTGCGCGCCCACAGCAGGACATGAGTGTCGACAAGAAGACCGTCGTTCACGACTCGCTCTCGGGGTCCAAACTCGATTTATAGAAATCATTGATGGCGTCTTCGGGCAGCGATAGCTCGTCGGACACCCAAAGACCGCGCAGATCGCCAAAGACAATCGGCTTCTTCGCCGGCGCCGGACCGAGGCATGCGACCGGCCGGCCGTTGCGGGTGACGATGATCTGCTCGCCAGCCTCGGCGCGCGACACAAGCGCGGCAAATCCGGCTTTGGCTTTTGCTATCGAGACCTCGCCGCTCATGACTTTCCACTAATGACCATTGATGGTCATATTGGGTTCTCGACCGCCGCGATGCAAGCCGAGATCATCGGCGCGCCGCCCCCGGCTCCCAGCGAAAGACGCGCTCGCCACCGGGCGAGCCGGTTTGGCGGAAGCCGAATTTTTTGAGGCGGGCGCCGATGTCGAGCCGATTTAGCGGCGGCACGATGGCGGTAACCGGCAAGAGGCGCTCCTGCACCCTGGCGATCATGGCGCGGAAAACACCGCGACCACGATGCTCGGGGGCGACGCCGGCATAGCGCAGATCGAGAATTTCGTGCTCGGCATAATGCCGCTCGAGCAGGCTCCGGATCGACGAGGACAAATCCGACGATGCGCTCCTGCTCGTCGAGCGCGACCCAGGATTCCCCCGCCCGCCCGCAATTGCGGATGAGCGCGTAGTGCGCTTCCTCACGTTCGAGGGTATCGACGAGAAGCGGGATCTCGGGCGCCAGGCGCAGCAGCAGCGCGTGAATATCCGGGGCATCCTCGACCGTTGCCGGGCGATAGGCGATCCCGGTCATGCTATCGCCACGCTATTTCTCGGCTTCGACCAGGCCGCGCACGAACCAGCGCTGCATCAGCAATACCACCGCGACCGGCGGCAGGATCGCCAGGAGCGTCGTCGCCATGACAATCTGCCATTCGGTCTCGGTATCGCCATTGCCGATCATCTGGCGGATGCCGATGACGATCGTTGTCATGCCAGGGCTGTTGGTGATGAGCAGCGGCCACAGATACTGGTTCCAGCCATAGATGAAGAGGATCACGAACAGCGCGGCGATATTGGTGCGCGACAACGGGATCACCGTGTCGACGAGAAACCGCCATGGCCCGGCGCCGTCGATCTTGGCCGCCTCGACCAGCTCGTCGGGGATCGTCAGGAAGAACTGACGGAACAACAGCGTCGCCGTCGCCGAGGCGATCAGCGGCAAGGTCAGCCCGCCATAGCTGTCGATCAGCGACAGGTCGCTGACGATCTGGTAGGTCGGGATGATGCGCACCTCGACCGGCAGCATCAGCGTCAGGAAGATCGCCCAGAAGCACAGGCGGCGCAGCGGAAAGCGGAAGAACACCACGGCATACGCCGAAGGCAGCGAGATCACGATCTTGCCGGCGGCGATGACGAGCGCCATCACCAGGCTGTTTGCCAGCATCGCGGTGACCGGCACCCCGCTGGTCTTGGCCGTGCCGGCAGCGAGCGCCTCCGCGAAATTGGCAACGAGGCGCGTTCCCGGCACCAGGGTCATCGGCGCGTTGAGGATGTCGGCCAATTGGTGGGTCGAGGCGTCAAAGGCGACATAGATCGGGAACAGCACCACGATAAGCCCGGCGATCAGCACGGCATGCGGGATCCAGGCGCTGCGCCGCGCGGTTACCATCGCGTGCCCCCTGGGGCCATCATGCGTAATGCACCCGGCGCTCGACGAAGCGGAACTGGATCGCGGTCAGCCCGATCACGATCGCCATCAGAATGACCGATTGCGCTGCCGAGCCGCCGAGATCGAGGCCGACGATGCCGTCGTACCAGACCTTGTAGACGAGGATTTCGGTTGCCTTGTCCGGGCCGCCCTCGGTGACGTTGTGGATGACCCCGAAGGTATCGAAAAAGGCATAGACGATATTGACGATGACCAGAAAGAAGCTGGTCGGTGCCAGCAGCGGAAAGACGATGGTCCAGAACCGCCGGCGCGGGCTGGCGCCGTCGATCGCCGAGGCCTCGATCAGCGAGGCGGGGATCGCCTGCAGCCCGGCGAGAAAGAACAGGAAATTATAGCTGACCTGCTTCCAGGCGGCGGCGAGGATGACGAGCAGCATCGCCTGTGGGCCATTGAGCAGGTAATTCCAGTCGATGCCGAGGGCGCGCAATGACGCGGCGAGGACGCCGATGGTCGGGTTGAACATGAACATCCACAGGACGCCGGCGATCGCCGGTGCAATCGCATAGGGCATCAGCAGCACGGTCTTGTAGAAGGCGGCGCCGCGCACCACCCGGTCGGCCATCACCGCCAAAAGGAGCCCCGGCGCCAATGCCAGGAATGCCACGGCCGCGCTGAAAAACGCGGTGATCGCGAACGAGGCGAGGTAGTTCGGGTCGGCGAAGAGGGTGGCGAAGTTGTCCGTCCCGACAATGCGGGTTGACAGGCCGAAGGCATCGCCGGCGGTGACCGATTGCACGATCGCCTGGCCCGCCGGCCAGAAGAAGAACACGATGGTCACCGCGAGCTGCGGCAGCAGCAGCACCGCCGGAAACAGCCAGCCGGAGAAGATGACGCGGCGTTCCATGGGTTAGCGTCAGCTACCCCTCACCCACCGCCCGCTGCCGCGGGCGGTTACCCTCTCCCGCGGTGCGGGAGAGGGTAAAAAAGGGCGCCTGCCCGGGTGAGGGTGTTGCGGCACGCTCGCTACTGGGTGTTCTTCTGGAATTGCCGCAACAACGCGTTGCCGCGGGCGACCGCGTCGTCGAGCGCGGCTTTTGCCGTGCTCTTGCCGGCAAAGGCGGCCTCGAGATCCTCGGCGATGATGTCGCGGATCTGCACCATGTTGCCAAAGCGCAAGCCGCGCGAATTGGCGGTCGGCGGCTTCCCCGTCATCTGCAGGATCGCGACCTCGGTTCCCGGATTCTTCTCGTAGTAGCCGGATGCCTTGGTCGCCTGATAGGCGGCTTTGGTAATCGGCAGATACCCGGTCGCCTCATGCCACGCCTCCTGCACCGGGGTCCCCGACAGATAGGTGAAGAACTTGGCGATGCCCTTGTATTCCGCCGGCGTCTTGCCGCCCATCACCCACAGGCTGGCGCCGCCGATGATCGAGTTCTGCGGCGCGCCTTTGACATCGGGGTAGTAGGGCAGTTCAGTGACGCCGAAGTCGAATTTGGCGCCGCTCTTGAACATGCCGTAAGCGGCCGAGGAATCCTGGATCATGCCGCAATCGCCCGAGATGAATGTGGGCTCGGGCTCGGTGGTGCGGCCCGCATAGTCGAAGCTCTTGTCCTTCTCCGCCTCGGCCAGATTGGCGATGTGGCGCACCACGGTGGGGTTGTTGAATTCGAGCACCGCGCCAGGCCCTTCGAGGCCGTTCGCTTCGGTCGCCAGCGGGATGTTGTGCCAGGCGCTGAAATTCTCGATCTGCACCCAGCTCGACCCAGGCCGAGGTGAAGCCGCAGGGGATGCCGGCGGCGCGCAGCTTCTTGGCCGCCGCGAAGGTCTCGGGCCAGGTTTTCGGCGGCTTGTCGGGATCAAGCCCGGCCTTTTTGAATTCGTCCTTGTTCCAGTAGACGACCGGCGTCGAACTGTTGAACGGCAGGGACAGCATCTTGCCGCTGGTGGTGCTGTAATAGGCGGTGACCGCCGGCAGATAGGCTTTCGGGTCGAACGGCTCCTTGGCGTCCGCCATCAGCTGGTAGACCGGCTTGATTGCGCCCTTGGCCGCCATCATCGTCGCGGTGCCGACCTCGAAGACCTGGACGATGTCCGGTGCATTGCCGGCGCGATAGGCGGCGATCGCCGCGGTCAACGTCTCGGCGTAGGAGCCCTTGAACACCGGCATGACCTTGTAGTCGCTCTGCGAGGCATTGAAATCGGCGGCGATCTTGTTGATCCGATCGCCGTTGACCGAGGTCATCGCGTGCCACCACTGCAATTCGATCGGCTTGGCTGCGGCCGGCCCCGGCATCGCGGCAACAGCGGCCGCAAGCGCGGCGGCAAGGATCGTCGGTTTCATGCGTCATCCCCCCAAGGTTTGGCCGTCGCGACGGAACTGCCCATATCGGCGCTCCACCTTGCCAAATAGCAGCCGAAGCGGGAAGCTTTTGTGACGCGCCGCGACACTGCCGGGAAATCTTTGGTGAAGCGCTCTCGTATCGGCACGGTCTCTGCCGTTTCCGTCGCCGAGGTGCAACGGCGCGCCATCGCGCTCGACCTCGGGGCGCCGGTGTCGATTCGCGTCAATTCGCGGGCGCGGCGTCTGTTGCTGCGCATCGACGCCTCGGCACGCAAGGTGGAGCTGGTCCTGCCATACGGCGTCCCGGCCGAACATGGCCTCAAGTTTCTCGCCGCGCAGCGGGGCTGGATCGCGGCGCGCCTCGATGCCCTGCCGCCGGCGGTGCCGTTTGCCGAGGGCGCAATCGTGCCGGTCTTCGGCGTGCCGCATCGCATCTGCCGGGAAAGCGACCCGGCCGCGCCGCCGGTCAGACTCGTCGATGAAGAGATCCGCGTTCGCGGCGACCCCGAGCATGTCGCCCGCCGGGTGCGCGACCACCTGGTGCGTCTCGCGCGGCAGGAGCTGACGCGCCGCGCCCGCCTCCTCGCCGCGCGGATCGGCAAGCCGATCACCCGGGTCGGGGTGCGCGACACCAAGAGCCGCTGGGGCAGCTGCTCGGGGACGGGCTCTCTGTCGTTCAGCTGGCGCCTCGTGCTGGCCCCGGAGCCGGTGGTCGACTATGTCGTCGCCCATGAGGTGGCGCACCTCGCCGAGATGAACCACGGACCGCGCTTCTGGCGGCTGGTGCGCACCCTGACGCCGGACCCGGCGGCGCCGCGCGCCTGGCTCAAACGGCACCGCAGCCGGCTGTTCTCCTACGGGTGAGCGGCGGCCATCGGCCGGCGCATCATCCACAAGAGGAGCGCGAGGCCGGGCAGGCAGGCCAGCGTGCTCAGCACAAAGAACGGGGTCCAGCCGAGCGCGTCGGCGAGCGCCCCGCCCGAAGCGGACAGCGTCGTGCGGCCGACCGCGGCGAGCGAGGAGAGGAGCGCGTATTGCGTCGCCGTGAAGGCGACTGTGCACAGCCCCGAGAGATAGGCGACGAACGCCGCCGAGCCCATCCCGCCGGTCAGGTTCTCGACCCCGATGGTCAGCGCCAGGACGAAGAGATCGTGGCCGGCCCAGACCTGCAGCGCATACATCAGGTTCGACAGCATCTGCAATGCGCCGCACACGAGGAGCGCGCGGAAGACGCCGATCCGCGCCACGACAAGCCCGCCCAGCGCCAGCCCGGCAAGGCTCGCGGCAAAGCCGTACACCTTGCCGATATTGGCGACCTCGACCTTGGCGAAACCGAGCGCCACGTAGAGCGGGTTGGACATCGTGCCGGCGAGCGCGTCGCCGAACTTGTAGAGAATGACGAAGAGGAGAATGGCGAGCGCGCCGTCGCGCCCGAGCATGTCGGCAAACGGCGCGACGACCGCGCGCTCCAGCCAGGCGGCGGCGCGGGCGAGCGGGGTCTCGCCGGGCAGTGCCTCGGGCGGGCCGATCCCGCCCGGTTCCGGGGTCAGCCACACGGTGACCATGCCGACCCCCATCAAGGCCGCCATCACCGCATAGGCGAAACGCCAGCCGCCAAAGCTCGCGGCATAGAGCGCGCCGGCCGAGGCGGCGAGCATGCCGAAGCGATAGCCCCATTGCGTCGCCGCGGCGCCCGCTCCCTGCTCTTCCGGGCGCAGCAATTCGATGCGGTAGGCGTCGATGACGATGTCCTGGCTCGCCGACAGAAAGGCGACGATAACCGCGGCGAGCGCGGTCGTCAGCGGATGGGCGCGCGGGTCGGCGAAGCCGAGCGCGAGGATCGCCAATGCCAATGGCAGCTGGATCGCCAGGGCCCAGCCGCGCCGCCTGCCGAGCCGCGCGGTCAGCCAGGGGATCGGCAGCCGGTCGATCAAGGGCGACCACAGGAATTTGAGGCTGTAGGACACCCCGACCAGCGCAAAGAGGCCGATCTCGGTGCGCGACACCCCATCTTCGGCGAGCCGGAACGACAGGGTCCCGAAGGTCAGCACCAGCGGCAGGCCGCTCGAAAACCCCATCAGGAGGACCGCAACGAGGCGCGGCTCGCGGTAGACCGCCAGCGCGTCCAGCCACCCCCGCCAGCGTCGACCGATGAGACGCTGATGCCACGCGCGCCCCGGACCTGCCCCCGCGATCTTCATCCTGTCACGCACCCTCGGCCGAGCGGTGAGGGTTGCCGCGCGCAAACCGGCTACCCCATCACCGCGCCGGACGGTATGGTTTGGCGGCGCCGGCAGCGCAAGGGGCACGCAGCGGAGCGGGGCGGAACCCGCGCCCCGGCAAGTCGCCCCGCGCCGGAACCGAGACGGAGAGCCAGGGGATGGCACAACGCGCGCGACCCGCGACTGCCGCAAAGACGGGCGATCGGGCGCGACCTTCGATCGCCGAACTGGAAGCCCAGGTCGTGGCGCTGAATGCGGAACTGCGCGAGGCGCGCGACCAGCAGACCGCGACGGCGGAGGTGTTGCAGGTCATCAATTCCTCGCCCGGCGAACTCGCGCCGGTGTTCGACGCGATTCTCGACAAAACCATGACTCTCTGTGGCGCCGCATTCGGCGTCATGCTGACCTATGACGGCAAAGATTTCCGCACCGGCGCGACCCGGGGACTGCCGCCGCGCTTCGCGGAATACCTTGCGACCACATCCGATCAGCCAGGACCGGGCGCGGCGAGTCCGCGCCTCGTCCGCGGCGAGCGCGTCGTCCATATTCTCGACCTAAAGGACGACGAGCCCTATCGATCGGGCGACCCGTACCGGCGGGCGCTTGTCGAGATCGGTGGTGCTCGCACCCTGCTGGCGCTGCCGCTGCGGCGCGATAATGCCGTGCTCGGCACCCTCAACGTCTATCGCCAGGAGGTTCGGGCGTTCTCGGACAAGGAGATCGCGCTGCTCGAAAACTTCGCCGACCAGGCGGTGATCGCGATCGAGAACACGCGCCTCATCGCCGAGACGCGCGAGGCGTTGGAGCAGCAGACCGCGACCGCTGAGGTATTGCAGGTCATCAATTCCTCGCCCGGGGAGCTGGCGCCGGTATTCGAGGCGATGCTCGAAAAAGCCTTGCGGCTGTGCGAGGCGGCGCTCGGGGTGTTATTTCGCTACGACGGCGCGTCGCTGCACCTGGCAGCGGCCCGCGGCGCGTCGGCGGCAGCGCTGGATGCATTTCACGCGTGGGTCCCCGACCCGGGCAGCGCCATGGAACAAGTGGTGCACGGTGCTGCGGTGGTTCATGCGCGGGACGTGGTCGACACCGAAGCGTACCGCTCCGGGGTTGCCTCGCGCGTGAAGCTCGTTGAATTGACCGGCGCTCGCACGGCGCTGTGGGTCGCGCTGCGCAAGGATGACGCCCTGCTCGGCACATTCGTGATCTACCGCCAGGAAGTGCGGCCGTTCTCCGACAAGCAGATCGCGCTGCTGCAGAACTTCGCGGCGCAGGCGGTGATCGCGATCGAGAACGCGCGGCTGTTGACCGAAACGCGCGAGGCCTTGGAGCGGCAGACCGCGACGGCCGAGATCCTGCGCGTCATTTCGAGTTCCCCGACCGATGTCCAGCCGACCTTCGACGCGATCGCCGCCGCGGCGACGACACTGTCCGGCGCGACCGCCGGCGGCGTCTTCCGGTTCGACGGCTCGCTGATCCATTTCGTCGCCCACCACGGCTGGACCGCCGCCGAGCTCGACGCGGTCCGCGGCGTATTTCCGCTCCCGCCCGGCCGCGGCAGCATCACGGCGCGCGCCATCCTGACGCGGGCGGTGGCGCATGTCGCCGATCTGGCCGCCGATCCCGAATTCGAGCATATGAGCCTCAGCAAAGACGGGATCCGCACCACGCTGTCGGTGCCGATGCTGCGCGACGGCAATCCGATCGGGGCGATCACCGTCACCCGCCAGGAGGTCGAGCCGTTCGGCGACAAGCAGATCGACCTCTTGAAGACCTTCGCCGATCAGGCGGTGATCGCGATCGAGAATGTCCGGCTGTTCAACGAACTGAACGAGCGCACCGGCGACCTCCAGGAATTGCTCGAATACCAGACCGCGACCAGCGATGTCTTGAAGGTCATCAGCCGCTCGACTTTCGATCTGCAACCGGTGCTCGACACACTGGTCGCGACCGCCGCCCGGTTGTGCGATACGGAGAGGGCCTTCATCTGGCGCCGCGACGGTGATGTTTATCGCATGGCGGCCTCGGTCGGTTTCTCACCGGAGGCGATTGCCGTCGTCCTGGCCAACCCGATTACGCCCGGCCGCGGCACGATCACCGGCCGGGCCGCGCTGATGCGCAGCGTCGTCCATATCCCGGATGCGCGCGTCGATCCGGAATACACCTGGAGCACGTTCCTCGACGCCTCACAGACCCCGACGATGCTGAGCGTGCCGCTGCTCCGCGAGGGCGAGCCGATCGGCGTCATAACGCTTGCGCGCCGGCGCGTCGAGCCGTTTACCGAGCGGCAGATCGAGCTGGTCCGCACCTTTGCCGACCAGGCCGTCATTGCGATCGAGAACACGCGCCTGATTACCGAGACGAGTGAGGCGCTGGAACAGCAGACCGCGACCGCCGAGGTGCTGCAGGTCATCAATTCCTCGCCCGGCGACCTCGCGCCAGTGTTCGACGCGATGCTGGAGAAAGCCACCCGGCTCTGCGAGGCGGAAACCGGTCATCTGCTGCGCTTCGCGAACGGCGAGTTCAGCCGGGCGGCCAGCGTCGGCGTGCCGGAGGATTTCGACAAGCTGCTGCCGCTCAACACGCCGTTGCCGCGCGCCGTTCACCGCAACGCAGTGACCTATCGAATGGCGGCGAGCCGGTCGCCGCTGCATGTGCCGGATATACGCGACGACGCGTCATACCGCCTCGGGGCGCCGGCCGAAGTCGCCGCGGCCGAGGCCGGAATCCGCACCGCGCTCTTCGTGCCGTTGCTCAAGGAAGGCGAGGTCGTCGGCTGCTTTGTCATGCACCGCATGGAGGTCCGGCCGTTCTCGGAGAAGCAGATCGCGCTGTTGCAGAACTTCGCGGCGCAGGCGGTGATCGCGATGGAAAATGCGCGGCTGTTGGGCGAATTGCGCGAGCGCACCGGCGATCTCCAGGAATCGCTCGAATACCAGACCGCGACCAGCGACGTGCTCAAGGTCATCAGCCGCTCGACCTTCGACCTGCAGCCGGTGCTCGATGCTCTGCTGCAGGCGGCATCCCGGCTCTGTGGCACCGCTGAGGGGGCGCTCGCGCTGCGGGACGGCGACGTATTTCGCTGTGTAGCGGTGGTGGGAATCACCCCAGAGTTCGAGGCCGCCCTGCGCGAACGGAAATTCGGTCTGGACCGAGGCACCACCGCTGGGCGCGTCGCGCTTGAAGGGGGTGTCGTACAGATCGCCGATGTCGCCGCCGACCCCGAATACGAACTGCAAGAGACCGCTGCCCTCGGCGGGATACGCACGACCCTCGGTGTGCCGCTGTTGCGACAGGATGAGACGATCGGGATGATTGTTCTTTTCCATCGCTCCGTTGAGCCGTTCACCGAGCGGCAGATCGAACTGGTCCGCACCTTCGCCGACCAGGCGGTCATCGCGATCGAGAACGCGCGGCTGATCACCGAGACGCGCGAGGCGCTGGAGCAGCAGACCGCGACAGCGGACATCTTGCAGGTCATCAATTCGTCGCCCGGTGATCTCGTGCCGGTTTTCGATGTGATGCTCGACCGGGCGCTGCGGCTGTGCGACGCGGCGTTCGGCGATCTGTATACCTATGACGGTGTGCGCTTCCACACCGGGGCGGTAAAGGGTGCCTCGCCCGAATACGCCGAACTCAGACGGAAGAGCCCGCCGAACCCGTCGGCGCCCGGCACCGTCAGCGCGCGCATTCTGGAAACCAAGCGCCCGCTTCAGGTGCTGGATTTACAGGCAGAAGAGTTCTACGCGACATCGCTCGCCAGTCGCCGTGTTCTGGTCGACATTGGCGGCGCGCGCAGCCTGCTCGCCGTACCGCTGCTCAAGGATGATGCGGTGTTCGGGTATATCACGATCTATCGTCGGGAGGTCGGGGCCTTCTCCGACAAGCAAACTGCGGTGTTGCAGAATTTCGCGGCGCAGGCGGTGATCGCGATCGACAACGCCCGGCTCTTGGACGCGATCCGCCAGCGTCAGGCCGAGTTGCGCGTCACCTTCGACAATATGGGCGATGGCGTCGCGATGTTCGATGCCGACATGCGGCTGGCCGCATGGAACCGCAATTTCGAGGAGATTCTCGATCTCTCAGACGAGTTCGTCGCAGCGCGCCCGAGTTATGCCGATTATCTGCGTCTGCTCGCTGGGCGCGGCGAGTCTCGGCGGCGAGGACATCGAGGCTGAACTCATCCGGCGCCTTGGCGAAACCGATCAGGAACTGCGCTTTGAGCGCACCCGGCCCGACGGCGGCATCATCGAGGTGCGCCGCAACCCGGTGCCGGGCGGCGGCTGCGTGCTGATCTATAGCGACGTCACCGAACGCAAACGCGCCGAAGCAGAGATCCGCGCGGCGCGCGATGCCGCCGAGCGGGCGCTCGGCGAGCTGAAAGTGGCGCAGGCCGGTTTGATCCAGGCCGAGAAGATGGCCTCGCTCGGGCCAGCTGACCGCCGGGATCGCCCACGAGATCAAGAACCCGCTCAACTTCGTCAACAATTTCGCCAATCTGTCGGTCGAACTGCTCGACGAGTTGAAGGAGACCGCGGCGCCGGCCTTGGCGGCGCTCGACGACGATCAGCGCGCCGAGATCGATGAGGTCGTCGGGATGCTGACCGGCAATCTCGAAAAGATCGCCGAGCACGGCCGGCGCGCCGACGGCATCGTCCGCAGCATGCTGGAGCATTCGCGCGGCGGCAGCGGCGAGCGCCGCGAGGTCGACCTCAACGGGTTGGTCGAGGAGGCGCTGAACCTTGCCTATCACGGCGCCCGCGCCCAGGACCAGAACTTCAACATCACGCTGGAGCGCGAGTTTGCCAAGGCCATCGCGCCCGTCGAGCTGGTGCCGCAGGATGTGACGCGGGTCTTCCTCAACCTGATCGGCAACGGCTTCTACGCCGCCAACAAGCGGCGGATGGCGGCGGGCGACGCGACGTTCAAGCCGGTCCTCACGGTGACGACGCGCGATCTCGGCGATGCGGTTGAGATCGCGGTGCGCGACAACGGCATCGGCATTGCACCCGAGGTCCGCGACAAGCTGTTCCAGCCGTTCTTCACGACGAAGCCGACCGGCGAGGGCACCGGGCTGGGGCTTTCGATCAGCTACGACATCGTGACGCAACAGCATGGCGGGACGATCGCGGTCGCCAGCGAGGTCGGCCAGTTCACCGAGTTCACGGTGTGCCTGCCGCGGCGCGGCCATGCGGCGTCAGCGGCATGAACGGCACGGCGCGATGGTAGGACGAGCTGCGCCGGCAAATGTGTCGGATGCCCGGCGGAGCGCATGAAGCATGCCCCGCGCGTCGTTCGCGTCTGGGACGCGCCGACGCGCATCTTCCACTGGCTGGTCGCGGTGCTGGTGGCAGCAGCCTATGCGACGTGGGCGTCAAACCGGATGGCCTGGCATGGCCGGGTCGGCGGCGCGCTGCTCGCCCTGCTGCTGTTCCGGCTGCTGTGGGGCTTCTTTGGCAGCGACACGGCGCGATTTTCCCGCTTTCTCGCGTCGCCGCGGACGGTCGTGCGATATCTGGCGCATGCGCTGCGCCGCGAACCCGACCGCCAGGCCGGGCATAACCCGGCCGGCGGCTGGATGGTGCTGCTCCTGCTGTGCCTGCTGCTCGGCGAGACGCTGACCGGACTCTACGTCGCCAACAACGTCGCCGATGTCGGGCCGTTTACCGGGATCACCCCGGCGCCGGTCGCGAACGCGATCACTGCGTTGCACGCGATCTTCTGGGACGCCCTGGTGGCGGCGATCGCGCTGCACGTGCTGGCCATCCTCGCCTACGCGGCGGCAAAGCGGCAAAACCTGCTGCTGCCGATGCTCACCGGGACGAAAGTTCTGCCGGCAAGCGTGCCACCGCCGCGCATCGCGAGCCCGGTGCGGGCCGTCTTTTTCTTTGTATTGAGCGGCCTCGCCGCGGCCGCGCTCGCCAACTTCCTGTGAGGGCGATCAGCTTTTGGGCGGAACGACCTGGCCGCGGATCTCACCCGCAGGGTGGGACTTGGTGTGTACGTTGATGTACCACTCGCCGGCGGCAAACTGCGCCGCCTGCGCAGGCGTCAGCGTCGCTTTCCCGGTGATCGGACTTGCCGCGGGGCTGCCCTTCGTCGACAGCCAGAGGACCACCGGTCCGTTCTTGCCCGCCGCGGCCGGTCCGTGGAAATGCGCCATCGTGGCCGGGCTCGACAGCCCGCTGTAAGCGATCGACCAGGTGACCTCCCGGGTCGCCGGATCATAGGTGATGTCGGCCGACCCCGTGCCCGCGGTCTGCACCGGGGGGACCTGCTGGGCGCCGCTCAACGAAACGTTGAAGGATGCGGGCGCGGCTTGCGCCAGGCCCGCGCAGCCGATGCCGGCCAAGACAACCGCGAGGATGAGGCCTCGCCGGGATAATCCGCTATGCATGTCTCTCTCCTGCGATGCCGACCATGATATATCGTACAATATCGTACAGGCTGATGCGACGGAAGCAGCCTGAATGCGAAGTGGCCGGCGACCGTGCGGCTGGAACCTGGAATGCGGTAGCCGGGTGTCAGGATTGGGCGATCGGATATTTTGCGAAGATCGCCCCGGCCTGCTTGAAAGCCTTGTCGATCGCCTGCTCCGGCGTCATCCCACGGTCAACAACGTCAAACATTGCCGTGCTGAACAGGTGTTGGTCGGCGATTTCGGCCATGCCGGGGTTGAAGGCGGTCCAAACCGGTATCGTCGGACTGAACAGCGCCTGCTCGGTATAGGCGCTGCGGTGCGGGTCGCTGGCATCGAGCCAAAACGGATCGCTCCTGGCGAGCGACGGCATGGGCGGCAGCCAGCGCGCCAGCCCCGCTTTCAGGTATTCGTTCAATACCTTCGGCTCGATCGCATACTTGAGGAACTCCTTGCCCAGCGCGACATTTTTTGCTCCCTTCGGGATTACCGGCATCAAGGCGAGCAGCTGGCTCGGTAATTCTTCGCCCTCATTGCTGAGCGGTAAACCGACAGTCAGGATATCGTCGTATACCGGCTTGTTGGTGTAGAAGGGCAATTCGGTCGAGATCGTGGCGTCGAAGTCCATTACGAATTGCTTGGCCTGAAAAGCCTTGTTGTCAGCGATGTCGTCCCAGACCGCGGTCCCCGGCGGTACGTAACCCGCCTTGCGCGCCGTTGTGAGCTTGGCAAGTGTCGCCACAGCCGCGTTCCTGATTTTGGGGTCGGCGGTGTGCAGGGCGCCGTCCGGCGTCACAACATCCCGGCCGCCATAGGCGATCAGAAAGCCATTGAACAGGATCGTCGGATCCGCCCCCTTTGCGGTCAGCTGATAACCGTACGCGTAGACATCGTGCATGCCTTGAGCGCGCAAGCGGTCCTGCACAGGCCGGAAGAAATCAATGAACGCATCCCAGGTTTTTGGCAGGTCTGCTGTCTTGAACCCAGCCTTCTCGACCAGCGAGCGCCAGATGTGAAAGGGCGTGACCGCCAGCTTCCAAGGAACCCCGTAATAGCGGCGTTGCTTGGTGACGTTGTTGTAGCAATACGCCAACAGCAGCGCCGTCGCACTGAATTGCGGCTTCTGCGTCTCGATGACATCACTTAGATCGACGAGCTCATCATTCCAGGCATGCAGCGCGACAAATTCGGGCCCCTGCGCGTGGGTCGTTTCCGTCAAATCGGGAACGTCGCCACTCTTGAGGGCCGCGTCCACCTTGTCCGCGAGCGCGGCGAACGGAACAAGGGTGTAGTCGATCGCGTTGCCGCTGGCTTTCTGATAATCCGCGACCAGCTTGCGAAACGCCGCGTCCTCCTCGGGGATGAAGCCTGACGCCACCCAGACCCGCGCCGTCGTCGCCGCAGCATTGGCGACATGCGGCGGCGGCAGGGCCGTGACGGCAAGTCCCAGAGATCCGCCGATCAGCGTTCGCCGCGTCAACCGGCTCATTTGATGCTCCTCCCGTGTCGCCTGTTATTGCGGCCGATATTAGCATAGACCGATCAAAAAGCTACTGGATAGCCCGCCCGTGCAGATTTATGCTGTGGGGGTTGCGGCAGGTGACTACCGGTGTGCCGCTGGGCCGGACTTCGCCGGGGGGGCAATGCTGGCAACGGCCGTGCGATGCGGGGTGGCGGCGGTGAGCGGTCTGGCTCACCGGCTGCGCCGCCTGGCGGAGATGTCCCGGCACCTGCTCGCTTCCTTGTTAAATCCGCTCGTCCGATTGGTTGCGCGGGTTCCGGTACGGCTGCAGTCGAAGTTGCTCGTCGCGTTTCTCGCGATCGTCGCGCTGCTGGTCGGGCTGGGTGCTGTCGGGCTGCGGGTCTTGACGACGTTCAACCAGCGCACCGAGGCTTGGCTCAGCGCCGAGCATGACGTTGCAGTTTATCGAGAGGCGCAACGAGACATTAGGCGCCAACTGTACCAGCTCTACCGGATCAACTCTGCGCTGACGGTCGGACAGCAGCAGACACTCGCCGACGCCCTGTTTCGCCTGCACCGCTTCCGCGGCGAACTGCACGAGTTGCTTCGCGCAAGCATTGGTAATATCGAGCTCGTCCGCCAGGTCAAGAACGCCTATGATGAGCTGCTCTCGGCCGTCAGCCGGGCCTCGGCGCCGAGACCTGAAGGTGATGCGGGCAAGTCCTCGCAGGTGCAAAAGCCGGCTCTCCAGCCGCTCGCCGCGCGGCTGGAGCAAGTCGCGAACGCGCTCTTGCAGCGGGGCGAGGCCGATCAAGCGGCCAGCATCCGACAGCGCGAAGCGACATACCGATCGGCCCAGACCATCGTCGCCGCTTTCGCCCTCGCCAGCATTGCGCTCGCGCTCGGTCTCGGCCGCATTATCTCGCTGTCGGTTGTGCGGCCCGTGGGCGATATCGAGGCGCAATTGCGAAAGATCGCGGCTGGTGACTTCAATCAGTTGGTACGCGTCGCCAATCGTGATGAACTCGGTGCGCTCGCGGCCAATGTGAACCGCACTTCCGAGGAGCTGGGCCGAACTCTATGGCGAATTGCGCCAGAGGCAGGCCGAGTTGCGGGTCACCTTCGACAACATGGGCGACGGCGTGGCGATGTTCGATCCCGACTTGCGCCTGGCCGCCTGGAACCGCAATTTCCAGCAGATTATCGACCTGCGGGGCCCGTTCTTCGCCGGGCCGCGTACCTATGCCGACTACATCCGCTATCTCGCCGAACGCGGCGAGTTCGGCGCGGTCGATGTCGAGGCCGAGCTGCGCCGCTATGCCGAGAACACGGCACGGCAATCGACCGTCGAGCGCACGCGGCCTGACGGGCATGTCATCGAGGTACGGCACACCCCGGTGCCCGGCGGCGGCTTCGTGCTGATGTACAGCGACATCACGGAGCGCAAGCGCTCGGAGGAAGCGGTGCGCGCGGCGCGCGACGCCGCGGAGGGGGCGCTGCGCGAGCTGAAGGTGGCGCAGGCCGGTTTGATCCAGGCCGAGAAGATGGCGTCATTGGGGCAGCTGACCGCCGGGATCGCCCACGAGATCAAGAACCCGCTCAACTTCGTCAACAACTTCGCCAATCTGTCGGTCGAGCTGCTCGACGAGCTGAAGGAGACCGCGGCGCCGGCATTGGCGGCGCTCAACGACGAGAGCCGCGCCGAGATCGACGAGGTGGTCGGGATGCTGACCGGCAATCTCGAAAAGATCGCCGAGCACGGCAGGCGCGCCGACGGCATCGTCCGCAGCATGCTGGAGCATTCGCGTGGCGGCACCGGCGAGCGCCGCGCGGTCGACCTCAACGGCCTCATCGAGGAGGCGCTCAACCTCGCCTATCACGGCGCTCGCGCCCGGGACCAGAACTTCAACATCACGCTGGAGCGCGAGTTCGCCCAGGCGATCACGCCCATCGAGCTGGTGCCGCAGGATGTGACGCGGGTTTTCCTCAACCTGATCGGCAACGGCTTCTACGCCGCCAACAAGCGTCGCATGGCGGCGGGCGACGCCGGCTTCAAGCCGGTGTTAACGGTGACGACGCGCGACCTCGGCGACGCGGTCGAAGTGCGCGTTCGCGACAACGGAACGGGAATTTCGGCCGAGATCAAGGACAAGCTGTTCCAGCCGTTCTTCACGACGAAGCCGACCGGCGAGGGCACCGGGCTGGGCCTCTCGATCAGCTACGACATCGTCACGCAACAGCACGGCGGGACGATCGCGGTCGACAGCCGGGTCGGCGAGTTTACCGAGTTCACGGTGCGATTGCCGCGTGCCGCCGCGATCGGCGTGCCGCCGCGCAGCGCGGCAACGAATGATGCGGCAGCAAGCGGGGGGTCATGACCGTCAGCATCCTGATCGTCGATGACGAGGCCGATGTCGCCGAACTGTTCCGCCAGCGCTTTCGGCGCGAGGCGCGCCAGGGCACCTACGTGCTGCATTTCGCCCTGTCGGGCGAGGAGGCGCTTGAAAAGCTCGGCGGTGAGATCGAGCCGCAGCTGATCGTGATCCTCAGCGACATCAACATGCCGGGCATGGACGGCCTCGCGCTGTTGCGCGAGATCAAGATCCGCCGGCCCGAGCTGCCGGTGATGATGGTGACCGCCTATGGCGACGAAGAGCGGCGCCGGCGCGCGAGCGAATACGGCGCGGCCGAATTCCTCACCAAGCCGGTCGATTTCGATGCCCTGAAAGAGCAGTTGCGCCGGTTGCCGTCCGGCGCAACGTGATCAAGTTCACCACAGAGGCAGTGCGACGGTGAGACGGAAAAACACTTTACCCTCAGTGTCTCACGATCTCATTGCGAATAAAGGTTGATGAGCCCGGCCAAGATCCTGGCGGTCGACGACGAGGCCGATTTCGAATTGCTGATCCGGCAGCGCTTCCGCCGCCAGATCCGCGCCCGGGAATTCGCCTTCAGCTTCGCCCATCACGGCGAGGAGGCGCTCGCGGTGCTGGCGGAAGAGCCCGATATCGAGCTCCTGCTGCTCGACATCAACATGCCGGTGATGGACGGGCTGACGCTGCTCGCCGAGTTGCGCGCGCGGCAATCCGATGTGCGCGCGATCATCGTCTCGGCCTATGGCGACATGACCAATCTGCGCACCGCGATGAATCGCGGCGCCTTCGACTTCGTCACCAAGCCGGTCGATCTCAACGACCTCGAAATCACGATCCGGAAGACCCTCGACGACAGCGCCAAGTTGCGCGAACTCGACCGCCGGCGTGCCGCGGCCGAGCGCGCCCGCAGCAACCTGTCGCGCTATTTCTCGCCGAACCTCGTCGCGCTCCTGGCCGATCGCGACGAGCCGCTGGGCGCGGTGCGGCGTCAGACCGTCGCGGTATTGTTTGTCGACATCGTCGGCTTCACCCGCATGTCCGAGCGCCTCGCGCCCGAAGCCGTGGTCACGATGCTGCGCCAGTTCCACGAGCGGATGACGGCGCAGATCTTTGCTTGCGGCGGCACCGTCGAGAAGTATATCGGCGATGCAATCTTCGCGGTGTTCGGCCTGCCGGAGCCGACCCCCGAGGATGCCGTCAACGCGCTCCGCTGCGCCGATTTGATGACCGCCGCACTCGCCGAGTGGAACATCGAGCGCGCGCGCGAGGGCGAGCAGCCGCTCGCGATCGGCATCGGCCTCAATTACGGCCCGGCGGTGATCGGCGATGTCGGCAGCGAGCACAGCATGTCGTTCACGGTGATCGGCGACACGGTCAACACCGCGAGCCGTCTGCAAGGGCTGACCCGCAGCCTGGGAACACCGCTGGTGGTCGGCGACGCGCTGGTCGGCGCGGTCGCCGCGATGCAGGCGGACGGCGCGGCCGAACTGCTCGGCGCGCTGGAGGACCGGGGCGAGCAGGCCTTGCGTGGCCGCAGCGGCGCGGTGCGCATCTGGACCCGCCGGCCCCGCATTCAGTAAACTGTCATGTATGGCGGCCCCCGCGTTGCAAGGAGAATTGGACGTTACTGGCATTCCGGTCGGGTGCAGTCATGTATCCGGCCTGTTTGCGCGGCACTGATGACCGCTGGCCCTGATGAAGTTCGCCGATCGGGTCCCTACCACCGTGGCGCGCTTGATGACGCATGACAGTTTGCGGGTTGTCCCGATCGCCGGCTCGACCCGGATCGCCATCACATCACATCTCGCCCTCGCAATCCTGGATGCCTGCCTGGATGCCTGCCTGGATGCCTGCGCGACCGGTCGGTTCAGGCTGCCGGCATGGCCGCCGCTTCCCGGTAGCTCTCGCCGCGACAGAGCACCGCCCAGGCGATGCGCGCCATCTTGTTGGCCAGCGCCACCGTGACGAGGCGGGCCGGCTTGCGCGCCAGCAGCCCGCTCAGCCAGGCGAGGCCACCGGGCACGCTCGCCGCGATCGCCGAGGCGGTGATCGGACCGACGCCGGGAATTGAGGCGAGGCGTCGGCTGGCCGCGTCGTTGCGATGCCATCCGACGATCGCCTTCTCGAGCGCCTCGACCCTGGCGTCCGCATCGCTGATCTGGGCGGTGATCGACCTGAGCGCCGCACGCTTCCAGCCCCACGACGCACGGCGCCAGCCCGCCAAAGAATTTCAAAACCTCGCCGCGGCGCAATTGCCGGCGCACCACCACCGACCCCGATCCGTTGACCCCGTGCACCTGGAACACGTTCTTCGCGATATCCAGACCGATCGTGGCAATCTCGACCATGGACGGCCCCCTCAGATGATGTGTTTTTCAACGACCTCGTCTTGGCACATCGATGCCGTAACAGGGGCCGTCCACACCATCACCGTAATCCGCAAGATGATCGACCCGACGACCGAACACGCCGGCTGAGCCGCTGCATCGCGATCCTGCGTGCTTCGAGACGCGCCCCGGCTTCGCCTCGGCTGAAACCGGCGGTTGAACGCCGATTTCCGATGACCTGATCTTTCTGGACGACATCAGGCCGATTGCGCGCTTCGGTTGATTGGCCTCGTTCATGATGCCGGGCGCTCGCCCCGCCGGATTGCCGGAGGCGCCGCGCAGAAAACGCCCGTGCCGTACCGGCGCCGGTCGATCAACCTTGTCGGCCATCGTGTCCTCCGAGTTAAGGACGAATGGAGAACGGCTTATCTGAGCCGGCTTTCGGTGGATTCAAGGTGCTGACCGCGCCGTTCGAGCCGCCGCATACCCGCGCGGCGGCGGGGCCGGAAGTGCACAGCGGACGACGCAATCCCCGACGCACGC
Source organism: uncultured Alphaproteobacteria bacterium (assembly GCA_963789255.1). Lineage (GTDB taxonomy): Bacteria > Pseudomonadota > Alphaproteobacteria > ATCC43930 > CGMCC-115725 > DATARH01. The sequence continues at coordinate 77,766 of CAWBJW010000003.1, forward strand.
CACGCGGCCCGATAACCCGCAGCTTGTCAGCACCGCTCGCGTACCGCTTTCAGTAAACTGTTACCGTAACTCTTGCCGTAACTCTTGCCACCTGTTGACGAATTAAAATAAGTAAACTGTCACCGTAATTTCAGCAGCGGCACGTCCGAATTGCAAAATGGTGTGGGAATACTTCGGAAGAGGGGTTAGGTTGGTGCGTCAATGCAACTTTATGTGCCCAATATCCATTTACCTGCTGCTAGGGAACCCCAGCAGAGGCCAATTAGGAGAAGTGGAGTATACGGATCCGCGTGCAGCAGAGCAACAGCCTGGGGCGGTTGCTCGGCGCAGGTCAATTTTCGATCATCAGCAGGAGTCCGGATCGAGCATGCCCCCGAAGCAGTAAGGACAACCTCAGCTACCAAGGCGGGGACCCCTAACATAAGGTATACCGCCTGGCTGTAGCTAATCAGAGTGAGGAGTACTCTCATGAAGATGCGTGCAATTGTTATGGTTCTGGGACTGGCAAGTGGGTTGTTTCTGCTCACGCTCACCGCTATAGCGGATCAGCAACTTGCATTCACCACTAATATCACACCCAGGAGTTTTGAGGGCGTACGCTGTGTATTACACGAAATCAAAGGGATAAATGGTCAGCCCCTGCAAGAGTGTGATCCACTTGGTTCGGCAGAGGCTAACGCAGCTTTGGCGGAAGCGGCTGCCAGAGGAGTGGCTCCTGTCATTGCAGAAAACCATGGTTGCTTCAGGCCAGGGCACGGGTTTGGTGGGCCAACTCCTGTCAATCATGTGATGAACCTCATGTGGGGGTGTGTAGTCCGTAATGAGGGAGGGCGAACCATTATATCTGTTGGTGCTACTCCAGCAGCGGCACGTCTGAATTGCAAAATGGTGTGGGAATACTTCGGAAGAGGGGTTAGGTTGGTGCGTCAATGCAACTTTATGTGCCCAATATCCATTTACCTGCTGCTAGGGAACCCCAGCAGAGGCCAATTAGGAGAAGTGGAGTATACGGATCCGCGTGCAGCAGAGCAACAGCCTGGGGCGGTTGCTCGGTGCAGGGCATTGTTCGATCAAAAATAAGGGCCCGGATCGAGCATGCCCCCGAAGCAGTAAGGACAACCTCAGCTACCAAGGCGGGGACCCCTAACATAAGGTATACCGCCTGGCTGTAGCTAATCAGAGTGAGGAGTACGTCTCTGTCAGCGCCAGCACCTTTCGGTCTTGATTGTTCAGTAAGGCCGTTGAGATGCCGGTTTCGGACGACGGAGCAAATGATCTTCATCCCGCGATCAGCCCCTACCTGCTGATCGAGCCGCGCATCCTGCGCGATGCCTGCCGTTCGACGGGGCGCGACGACCACGGCGGCGCCTGCCCGGCGTGCGTTGTGCGCGATTTCTGCGCGAGACAGGCGCGCCGGGCCAGAAAATTCACCGACGCCGGCCTGGTGGCGTCACCGAGCACTGTTGAAGCGAACAGTCTGATATCAGACCCCTTGGCCGAGATGGTCCTATAAGGACGTCAGATCCGGCCGTGGCAGTGCTTGAACTTCTTGCCTGAGCCGCACGGGCAGGTGGCGTTGCGCGGCGTGCCGGCCCATGGTGCGCGCGGCGCGGCGGTCCGCTCACCGGGACGCTCGCCAACGCGCTCGCGGCCGTTGCTGTTGCCGCCGGCATGGCCGTTGCCGCGCCGTCGCGTGCGGCTGCGCCCGCCGCCATTGGGGCGCGGCTCAGCTTCCGCCAATGCCGGCTCGCGCTCGGCGGGCTCGGCGTCGGCAAAGGCGTAATCGGCGAAGGGCGGCCTCGGACCGTCCTGCGGTCCCGCCGGATCGAAGGTGAAGGGCGGCGGCTCCGGGGGCGGCGGCTTGAATTCGACATGGCTCAAGACCGAGGTCACCTGCTCGCGCAGATTGGCCAGCATCCCCTCGAACAGCTCGAACGCCTCGCGCTTGTACTCGTTGAGCGGATCGCGCTGGGCGTAGGCGCGCAAATTGATCCCCTGGCGCAGGTGATCGAGCGATAAGAGGTGATCCTTCCAGCTCTGGTCGAGGATCTGCAACAACAGGCTCTTCTCGGCCATGCGCATCAGGTCGCTGCCGGCATTGGCGGTCTTCTCGGCCATCTTGCGGTCGGCCGCGGCGGTGATCCGCTCCTCAACCGTGTCGGCGTCGATGCCTTCCTCCTGGGCCCACCCGGCGAGCGGCAGGTCGAGCGCCAGGAGGCGCAGGCACTCGGCGTGCAGCCCGGCGGTATCCCATTGCTCGGGCAGCGCGTTTTCCGGGATGGCAACCGCGACCATCGTGGAAACCGAGTCGTTGCGCATGTCGGCGACGGTCGCGGCAACATCGCGCGCATTCATGATCTCGCGGCGCTGCTCGTAGACAACCTTGCGCTGGTCGTTCATCACGTCGTCGTATTTGAGCAGCTGTTTCCTGATGTCGTAGTTGCGCGCCTCGACCTTCTGCTGCGCCTTGGCGAGCGCCTTGTTGACCCAGGGATGGATGATCGCCTCGCCTTCCTTGAGGCCAAGCCGCTGCAGCATCGAATCCATCCGCTCGGAGCCGAAGATCCGCATCAGATCGTCTTCGAGCGAGACGAAGAATTTGGACGCGCCGGGATCGCCCTGGCGCCCGGACCGGCCGCGCAGCTGGTTGTCGATGCGGCGACTCTCATGCCGCTCGCTGCCGACGACGAAGAGGCCGCCGCCCTGGCGCACCACCTCGCGCGCCGCCTCGATCTCGGCGCGGATCTCGGCCGCGCGAGGCTCGCGCAGGGCGGGATCGTCGATCGGGGCGAGATCGGTCTTAAGCCGCATCTCGAGATTGCCGCCGAGCTGAATATCGGTGCCGCGGCCGGCCATGTTGGTGGCGATCGTCACCGTCCCCGGCCGACCGGCCTGGGCGATGATGTAGGCTTCCTGCTCGTGGTAGCGCGCGTTGAGGACGTTGTGCTCGATCTTGTGCTTCTTGAAGAGCGCGGACAGCGCTTCCGATTTCTCGATGCTGACGGTGCCGATCAGCATCGGCTGCTGCCGCGCCCGACACTCCACGACCTGCTCGACGATCGCGTCGTATTTCTCGCGGGTCGTGCGGTAGACCTCGTCGTCGTTGTCGAGGCGGCATACCGGCTCGTTGGTCGGGATTTCGATGACCTCGAGCCGATAGATTTCGTTGAATTCCTCCGCTTCGGTCATCGCGGTCCCGGTCATGCCGGCGAGCTTCGGGTACATGCGGAAATAGTTCTGGAAGGTGATCGAGGCGAGCGTCTGATTCTCGTTCTGGACGGTGACGCCTTCCTTGGCTTCGAGCGCCTGATGCAGACCCTCGGAATAGCGCCTTCCCTCCATCATCCGGCCGGTGAACTCGTCGATGATGACGATCTTGTCGTCCTTGGCGATGTAGTCGGTGTCGAGCGCGAACAGCTTGTGCGCGCGCAATGCCTGGTTGACGTGGTGGACCAGCGAGACGTTGTGGATGTCGTAGAGGGTGCCGGCGCTCATCAAGCCGCTGTCGCGCAACGCCGCCTCGATCTTCTCGACCCCGGAATCGGTCAGGGTGACGGTGCGCTGCTTTTCGTCCTTTTCGTAATCGTCGGGGTCGAGCGCCGGGATCAGCTTGTTGACCTGGATGTAGAGGTCGGAATTGTCCTCGGTCGGCCCGGAGATGATCAAGGGCGTGCGCGCCTCGTCGATCAGGATCGAAATCGACCTCGTCGACGATCGCGAAATGGAACGGCCGATGGACCATCTCCTCGATCCGGAACTTCATGTTGTCGCGCAGATAATCGAAGCCGAACTCGTTGTTGGTGCCGTAGGTGACGTCGCACCGATAGGCCTCTTGTCGCTGATAATCGTCGAGGTCGTGGACGATGCAGCCGACGCTCATGCCGAGAAAGCGATAGATCTGGCCCATCCATTCGGAGTCGCGATGCGCCAGGTAGTCGTTGACCGTGACGATGTGGACGCCGTTGCCGGTCAGCGCGTTCAGGTAGACCGGCAGGGTCGACACCAGGGTCTTGCCTTCGCCGGTCTTCATCTCGGCGATCATGCCGCGATGCAGCACGATCCCGCCCATCAGCTGCACATCGAAATGGCGCTGCCCCAGTGTGCGCTTCGCCGCCTCGCGCACCGTGGCGAACGCCTCGACCAGGAGGTCGTCGAGCTCGGCGCCGCTTTCGAGCTTCTGCTTGAACTCGGCGGTGCGGGCGCGCAACGCCTCGTCCGACAGCTTCTCGAGCTCCGGCTCGATCTCGTTGATCTGTGCGACAAGCGACCCGAGGCTTTTGACGTAGCGATCGTTGGCCGAGCCGAACAGACGCCGGGCTAAGGCGCCGAACATGGGAACCTCGGAACGGGGAGGGGATGGCGAGAAATGGAGCGCACGGCGACGCCTCAGAGATAGGCCCGCCATGCCGGGGTGTCAATTCGCCGAGCCCGCGTGGCGGACCGGCGGCTTGTTCGCGCCGCCTCGATATGCAAGATGTCGCGCGGCGCCGCGCGCCCCTGGAGACGGAATAATGGCCGCCATATCACCGCTGGCTCCCGAGCGCTTTCCCGAGCTGCCGCCGATCGCCGGCGTGCGCCTCGCCGCCTATGCGGCGGGTATCCGCTATACCGGGCGCAACGACATGATGCTCGCCGAACTGGTTCCGGGCAGTGCGATCGCCGGCGTGTTCACCCGCTCGCTGACCGCCGGCCCGCCGGTGCAGTGGTGCCGGGACTGCCTGCCGGGCGGCCGGGTGCGCGCGATCGTCGTCAATTCGGGGAATGCCAACGTCTTCACCGGCCGCACCGGCAGGGAGGCGGTCGAGATGACCGCGGCGGCGGCGGCCAAGCTGTTCCGCTGCGACCCGAAGGAAGTGTTCATCTCGTCGACCGGGGTGATCGGCGAGCCGCCGCCGGCGAAGAAGATCGTCGACGCCCTGCCGAAAATCGCGCCGACCCTTGCGGCGGAGGCCTGGGAGCCGGCGGCGCGCGCGATCATGACCACCGACACCTTCCCCAAGGGCGCGACCGCGACCGCGACGATCGACGGCACGAGCGTGCGGCTCAACGGCTTCGCCAAGGGCTCCGGCATGATCGGGCCGGATATGGCGACGATGCTCGCCTATGTCTTCACCGATGCGGCATTGCCGGCCGCGGTGCTGCAGAAGCTGCTGTCGGCGGCGACGGTGCGCTCGTTCAACTCGATCACCGTCGACGGCGACACCTCGACCAGCGACACCGTGCTGTTGTGCGCGACGCAAGAGGCGCGCCATGCGCCGGTCACCAGCGCGGCCGACCGCCGGCTTGGCGACTTCCGCCGCGCCCTCGACCGGGTGATGATCGATCTGGCGACGCAGATCGCGCGCGACGGCGAGGGCGCCGAGAAATTCGTCACGATCGAGGTCACCGGCGCCGCCAGCGCGCGGGCGGCGCGGCGTATCGGCCTGGCGATCGGCAATTCGCCGCTGTTCAAGACGGCGGTGGCGGCGGGCGATCCCAATTGGGGACGCATCGTCATGGCGGTCGGCAAGGCCGGCGAGAAGGCCGACCGCGACCTCCTGTCGATCTCGATCGGCGGCACCCTGATCGCCGCGCAGGGCGGCCCGATGCCGGGCTATCGCGAGGGCCCGGTCGTCGCGCACATGAAAGGCCGCGACATCAAGATCGCCGTCGATCTCGGCATCGGCCGCGGCCGGGCGACGGTGTGGACCTGCGACCTGACGCACGGCTATGTCGACATCAACGGCAGCTACCGGAGGCTGAGTGCTGGATGTACATTGTGCGTCCTTCGAGACGCCCGCTGCGCGGGCTCCTCGGGATGAGGATCTTTTTTAATGCTATCAAAGAGTTATCCTCATCCTGAGGAGCGCCCGGAGGGCGCGTCTCGAAGGACCCCGGACGGCAATGCAGCCGGGCAGCCGATCGTCCTTGTCGCGGCGGCCGCGCTGATCGATGTCGATGGCCGGGTGCTGCTCGCCGAGCGCCCGGAAGGCAAGCACCTCGCCGGGCTGTGGGAATTTCCCGGTGGCAAGGTGCAGCCCGGGGAGACGCCCGAAGCGGCGCTGATCCGCGAACTTGCCGAGGAGCTCGATATCAACGTCCAGGCCAGCTGCCTCGCGCCCTTCACCTTCGCCTCGCACGCCTATCCCGAATTCCATCTGCTGATGCCGCTTTACGTCTGCCGCAAATGGTCGGGGATCGTGATGCCGCGCGAGGGCCAGCGCCTCGCCTGGGTGCGCCGGGCGCGGCTCGCCGACTACCAGATGCCGCCCGCCGACAAGCCGCTCGTCGCGCTGCTGCGCGATTTGTTGTAGCGAGGTCGCGCCATGACCGCCGCGCCGATCGTCACCGCCGACAGCATCACCCGAGTGGGCGACGAGGCCAGTGGCGCGGTTGTCGTCAATGCCTCGCATGGCGGGGTCTATGCCGCCTATCTTGCGGCCAAGCTGGGCGCTGCCGCGGTAATCTTCAACGATGCCGGAGGCGGGCGCGACCACGCCGGGATCGGCGGGCTCGCGTACCTGCGGGATCTGGGCATCCCCGCCGCCACGGTCGGCCACGACACGGCGCGGATCGGCGACGGCGCCGACATGCTGGCGCGCGGCATCGTCAGCCATGCCAATCCGCTCGCCATGGCGCTTGGCGTTCGCCTGGGGATGACCTGTCATGACGCCGCGGCGATCCTGGCCGAGACCGAACCGGCGCACCATGTGCCACCGCCGGCGCTCGAAGCCGCGTTTCTGTTGGAGAGCGACCCGCCGCAGGTATGGGCACTCGACTCGGCCTCGCTGGTCATGCCCGAGCATCATGACGCGATCGTCGTCACCGGCTCGCATGGCGGCCTCTTGGGCGGGCGGCCGGAGACCGCGCTCAAATACGATGTGCGGGCCGCCTTCTACAACGACGCCGGGATCGGCATCGACGAAGCCGGCGTGTCGCGCCTGCCGGCGCTCGACGCCCGCGGCATCGCCGCCGCCACCGTCTCGGCGGCGAGCGCCCGCATCGGCGACGCGCGCTCGACCTATGAGGACGGCGTGCTGTCGCGGGTCAACCGGAGCGCGGCGGCGCTTGGCCTTATGCCCGGCATCACCGCGCGCGAAGCCGTCGCGATCCTGCGCCGCGCTTTTGCAACGGAGGAAACGCCATGACCACATCAGCCGATCCCAGCCGGCAGAATCGCCCGGCGGGGCCGATGAGCGGCGGGCGGGCGCTCGCCGAGATGCTGCGCCTCAGTGGCGTCGGGCCGATGTTCGGCATGGGCGGGTTTCAGCTCCTGCCGTTCTACGACGCGCTCGGGCAGCTCGGCATGCAGCACTTCCTGATCAATGACGAGCGCTGCGGCGCCTTTGCCGCCGACGCCTATGCCAGGGTGACCAACCGCCCGGGGATCTGCGACGGCACGCTCGGCCCGGGCGCGACCAACCTCGTCACCGGCCTTATCGAATCGACCAATGGCGGCATTCCGGTCGTCGCCATCGCCGGCGACACCAACCGCGCCCATTCCTGGAAGAACATGACGCAGGAGTGCCGCCAGGTCGAAATCCTGCGGCCGGCGGTCAAGGAGTTGATCCGGATCGAGGAGACCAGCCGCATCCCCGAATTGACCCGCCGCGCCTTTGCGGTCGCGACCTCGGGCCGGCCCGGCCCGGTGCTGCTCGACGTGCCCGAGGATGTCTGCCATGGGAGCCACGATTTCACTGCGGACGATTTCGCGATCGATCCGGCGACGTTGGCCGCGCCGGCGCGGCGCATCCGCCCCGACCGCGCCGACATCGAACGCGCCGCGCGGCTGATCGCCGGCGCCCGGCGGCCCCTGCTGCTGGTCGGCGGCGGCATCCACCTGTCGCAGGGGTATGCGGCGCTGCTCGCTCTCGCCGAGGCGCAATCGATCCCGGTCGCGCATACGATGAGCGGCAAGGGCGCGATCGCCTGCACGCACAGCCTGTCGGTCGGCCTCTTCGGCCGCTATGCGCGCATCGCCAACGAGCTGATCGAAGCTTCGGACTGCCTGATTGTCGTCGGCTGCAAGCTCGGCGAGATCGCCACCAAGCGCTATGCCTTGCCGCCTCCGCACATCCCGATCATCCATCTCGAAATATTGGCCGAGGAGATCGGCCGTTGCCGCCCGGCCGCGGTGGCATTGTGGGGCGATGCGCGCGCCGGGCTCGAAGACCTCGCCCAGGCGCTGGCCGACGACGCCAGGGCGGCGCGCGCGGCGCGGGCCGGTTACCTCGCCGAGATCCCCGGACGGATGCAGGCCTGGGCCGCGGACGCCGCGCCAAGGCTCAATTCGCGCGACCGGCCGATCCATATGGCGAGGCTGTGCACCGAACTGAACAAGGCGCTCCCCGCCGAATCGATTCTCGTCGCGGATGGCGGCTTTGCCGGCCACTGGACCGGGCTGCTCTACGACACGAAGATCGCGGGCCGCCACTTCATCCCGGATCGCGGCTTCGCCTCGATCGGCTACGGGCTGCCGGGCGGCATCGGCGCGGCGATGGCGGCGCCGGGGCTGCCGGTCGTCGCGATCAGCGGCGACGGCGGCTTCAACATGATGCTCGGCGAACTCGAAACCGCGCGCCGCGCCAGGCTCGGCCTGACCATCGTCGTCATCAACAACGCCGCTTCGGGCTACGTCAAGGCGTTGCAGCACGCGATGATGGGCGGCCGCTACCAGTCCGCCGACCTGTCCGAGATGGATTATGCCGCGGTCGCCCGCGCGATGGGCGTCGGCGGCATCCGGGTCGAGGACCCCGAGGCGCTCGGCGCCGCGCTCGCCCAGGGTATGGCCGAAACCGACCGCCCGACCGTCGTCGATGTCGTCGTCACCCGCGATCCCGGCCAGATGCTGCCCGCGGTCGACAACCGCACCGTCGAGATCAAACAGGGCGACCGGGTGGCGTAAGGGCCCCGTCCAGTGGTGCGCCGCAGACATTTGAATCCAATTTCGTCATTCCGGGGCGCCGCTGAGCGGCGAACCCGGAATTCATGGACACCGGCCTCTGGAATATGGATTCCGGGTTCGCCGCTCAGCGGCGCCCCGGAATGACGATCGGGGTGCTGGTGTCGGAGGCAATCCGCCAGGAATAACCGCACCGCTTGGACCGCGGGCCTCCGGCCCGCATGCGCCCACGGATCAATGATCCGGCTCGTCGGGCATTTCCTCCGCCCTCGTTCCGCGGCATGATTGCGCCAGGGCGGCGCCGGATCAAGCGCACTGCTGGCCACTTCCAGAAGGCGCCCCCTGGGGTCGGGTTCGATTTGCTCTTGCGGAGGCAGGGCTATTTTAGTAATCGCCATCTGCGTAGACATGCGATCAGGGGAGGACGATGGACACGTTGACCCCGGAGCAACGTAGCGAGCGGATGTCACGCGTCCGCTCCAAGGACACGAAACCTGAAATGCTTGTGCGGCGCTTGACGCACGCGATGGGGTACCGGTATCGGCTTCACGCGTCGTTGCCCGGGCACCCGGACTTGGCGTTCCGATCACGTCGGAAAGTGATGTTCGTACATGGCTGCTTTTGGCATGGCCACGATTGTAAGTTGGGAGCGAGACCACCCAAGTCTCGAATCGAGTTCTGGGGGCCAAAAATAAACGAAAATAGATTGCGCGATAGGCGCGTCGCTCGCCAATACGCGGATGATGGCTGGCACTGCCTGACAATTTGGGAATGCCAGATGAAGGACCATGTTTGCTTGAGAAACGTGATTAGGGAGTTTCTCGATGCTCCATAGCGTGGAGCTATTTACCGGGGCGGGCGGCCTCGGGATGGGCCTGACGCTTGCCGGCTTCAGGCCTTCGGTCGTGGCTGAATGGGATCGCTGGGCATGCGATACGATTCGCGAGAACCAGGAGCGGGGTTTTCCCCTCGTTGTCGATTGGCCGCTCCATCCGGGTGACGTGCGTGATTTTGACTATAATTCCCTCATCGAGAGAATCGACGTGGTCGCTGGCGGGCCGCCATGCCAGCCGTTTTCGATTTGTGGAAAACATCAGGGCCGTCAAGACGACCGGGACATGTTCCCAGCGACCGTCGAAGTCGTACGCCGGTTACGCCCCCGTGCCTTCGTCATCGAAAACGTAAAGGGGCTGACTCGTGCGGCCTTCGCTAACTATTTCCAATATATCCTTTTGCAGTTCGAATTTCCGGAGATAAGTCTAAAATGGGATGAGGATTGGCTAGATCATTTACGGCGCCTGCAACGCCGGAAGACCTCTGGTCGTCGCCCGGGGCTGTGCTACAACGTAATTTCAACCGTCGTTGACGCCGCAGACTACGGCGTACCGCAACGGCGACATCGCGTTTTCATCGTAGGCTTCCGCGATGACCTCGATTTACGTTGGAGCTTCCCGAAGGCGACGCATTCGCGCGATGCGCTCGTTGTGGAACAGTGGGTCACGGGAGAATATTGGGAACGGCACGCTAAACCCCGTCCCCCCACGCCGCCTGAATACCGAAAGGAAACTGAGTATTACGCGCGGCAAAACGACCGCCCAAATCTGACGAGCAAGCCTTGGGTCACGGTTAGGGATGCCATATCGGGCTTGCCGAATCCTGAGTGCGAGAGCAGCGAGTCAGTTTTCCATAACCACAAGTTCCAGCCAGGCGCGCGTAGCTATGTGGGCCACACCGGGAGCCCACTCGATCTTCCTGCCAAGGCACTGAAGGCGGGCGACCACGGCGTCCCCGGTGGCGAGAATATGATGGTGCGCGATGATGGCTCGCTACGCTACTTCACCGTTCGGGAGTCAGCAAGGATTCAAACCTTTCCGGACGACTACCTGTTTCATGGCGCCTGGAGCGAGTGCATGCGCCAGCTCGGAAATGCCGTACCTGTTACTCTTGCGCAAGCTGTAGCGAATAGCGTGGCCAGCGTTCTGGACGCACAAAAGAACCACGAAGGAATGGCGCGAACTGGATAGGCCGAGCCATGGCATCGGGGTATGTAGATTTCGAGTTCGACCTTCCTGGTGCCTTGCTCAGTAACTTGGTTCGGGTGCTGGATGGCTTACTGCCCGCCACGCTTGCGCCGGATTTTCTCGCTTGCGTGCCCGAAGCTCAGGGGGTGTACCAACTTTTTCTGGATGCTCGATTAACGTATATCGGAAAAACCGATGCGGACGCGGGACTGCGAAGCCGGCTTCAGCGGCACTATTCCAAGGTCCAGCATCGTGTTTCCCTCGATCCTTCTCGGATCTCCTTTAAAGCTATCCGGATTTACGTATTTACGGCTGTCGATTTGGAGGCACAGCTTATTAATCATTACGGCGGTTACCCGGCGGTCCCGTGGAATGGAAGCGGCTTCGGGTCAAATGACCCTGGCCGGGAGCGAGATACAACAACCTATCGCGATAATCATTTCGACGCTCAGTTTCCAATTGATATCGAACGCCAGCTTATTTTGGAGGCCCCCCGAAGCGCGACTGCGGCGTCGGTTTTGGCGGCTTTGAAGGACCGGTTACCGTATGTCTTCCGTTTTCAGAATGCGGGCAACCGATCTCGAAGACCGCACGTCGATCTCGATCAAACTATTGTCATTGGTAATGTGGCGGGTCCGGTAACAACCAGGTCCCTGATACGGATGGTCGTGGCACAACTCCCGCCCGGATGGCAGGCAACAAAACTGCCGAGCCATGTAATTCTGTACAAGGAGGCACCTCGACCTTATCCCTACGGCGAGGTGATCGCTATTTCTCCGGCCTCCACCACCCCAGTCTGAAGCACCGTCGGGCATTTCCTCCGCCCTCGTTCCGCGGCATGATTGCGCCAGGGCGGCGCCGGATCAAGCGCTCCGCATGACGAGAGAGGGTCCCGACCATGGCTGCTCACGACGCTTTGCGCACGATTCTGCCGGTCGCCGGCGTTCCGGCGGAGCGCGCCGCTGCGGTCGAGATCACCGGCGGCGCCGACCCGGTATTGCCGACCCCGTTCCGGATCGGCGAAACCAGCGCCGCCGCACTCGCCGCGACCGGGATCGCGGCGGCCGATCTGTGGGAATTGCGCACCGGCCGACGGCAACAGGTCGCGGTCGATCTGCGCCAGGCGACGGCCTCCTTGCGCAGCGGGCACTACCTGAAGATGGAAAAAACCGACGTTTCGCGCGAGCGCAACCCGGTGATGGGAATGTACCCGGCGAAGAACGGGCGGTGGAGCTACATCCACGCCAATTTCCCCAATCACCGCGCCGCCGCGCTGAGCGTCCTCGGCTGCGCCGAAGACCGCGAGGAGGTGAAGAAGGCGGTCGCCAAATGGGACGCGCTCGAACTGGAAGAGGCGATCATCGCCGCCAAGGGCGCCGGCGGCATGGTGCGCAGCATGGCCGAATGGGCGGCCCACCCGCAGGGCATGGCGATCGCCGCCTTGCCGGTGATGGAAATCGTCAAGATCGGCGACAGCCCGCCGGAAAAGCTCCCCGAGGGCGACCGGCCATTATCGGGCATTCGCGTGCTCGATCTGACCCGCGTCCTGGCCGGGCCGACCTGCGCCCGCACGCTGGCCGAGCACGGCGCCGACGTCTTGAAGATCACCGCGCCGCATCTGCCCAATATCGGCTACCAGGAATTCGACACCGGGCACGGCAAATTGTCGGCCTACCTCGATCTGCGCCAGCCGAAGGACCTCGAAACCCTCAAGGGGCTGGCGCGCGAGACCGACGTGTTCAGCCAGGGCTATCGGCCGGGGACGCTCGGCGGCCGCGGGCTGTCGCCGGAGGAACTTTCTGCCCTGCGGCCGGGCCTGATTTATGTCTCGCTGTGCGCGTTCAGCCATGTCGGGCCGTGGGCGAGCCGGCGCGGCTTCGACACCGTGGTGCAGAATGTCAGCGGCATCACCACCCGCCAGGGCGAACTGTTCCCCGGCGGGGAGCCGGGCCCGCAATTCTATCCGGTTTCGGCGATCGACTACCTGACGGGGTATCTGATGGCGTTCGGCGCGATGGTGGCGCTCGGCCGGCGGGCGCGCGAAGGCGGCAGCTGGCTGGTGCGGATCTCCCTGGCGCAGACCGGGCATTGGCTGGTCGGCCGCGGCGAGGTGCCGGAGGCCGATCTCAAGGACGTGCCGAAGGAGTTCACGGCCGACGAGCTGGCGCGCTGGTCGATCGCGAGCGATACCCCGGTCGGGCGGCTCACGCACCTGAAGCCGACGGTGCAAATGTCCGAGACGCCGCCCCGCTGGGCGCGCCCCTCGGTGCCGCTCGGCTACAACGAACCGGCCTGGCCGGCGCGCGGTTAGCCGCAAGACCTCGTCCAAGCCGCGGCCATGCCCGCCGCCCGCCGCCTTGCCGCGATCCTCGCCGCCGATGTCGGGGGCTATTCGCGGCTGATGGGGGAGGATGAGGAAGGCACGCTCGAACGCCTGAAGGCGCTGCGGCGCGAACCGGTCGATCCGAAAATCGCCGAGCACAACGGCCGCATCGTCAAGACCACCGGTGACGGGCTGCTGGTGGAATTCGCCAGCGTCGTCGATGCGGTGCGCTGCGCGGTCGAGATGCAGCAAGGGATGGCGGTGCGCAACGCCGATGTGCCGGCGGGGCGGCGCATCGAATTCCGCATCGGCATCAATCTCGGCGACATCATCAGCGACGAGGGCGACATCTATGGCGACGGCGTCAACGTCGCGGCGCGGCTCGAAGCCTTGGCCGAGCCGGGCGGTATCTGCGTCGCCGGCGTGGTGCGCGACCAGGTCCGCGACAAGCTCGATTTCGCCTTCGAGGATCTCGGCGAGCAGCAGGTCAAGAACATCGCCCGCCCGGTGCATGTCTATCGCGTGCGGATAGCGGCTCCAGCCGTGGAGCCACGGCCGCCGCTGGCGTTGCCGGACAAGCCGTCGCTGGCGGTCCTGCCGTTCCAGAACATGAGCGGCGACCCGGAACAGGAATATTTCGCCGACGGCATGGTCGAGGAGATCACGACCGCGGTCGCCCGTTTGCCCTGGCTGTTCGTGATCGCCCGCAATTCCGCCTTCACCTACAAGGGCAAGGCGATCGACGTGAAGCAGGTGGCGCGCGAACTGGGTGTGCGCTATGTGCTCGAAGGCTCGGTGCGCAAGGCCGCCAACCGAGTGCGCATCACCGGCCAGCTGATCGACACGGCAACCGGCGCGCATATCTGGGCCGACCGTTTCGACGGCGCGCTCGACGACATTTTCGAGCTTCAGGATCAGGTGGCTTCGAGCGTCGCCGGTGCGATCGAGCCGAAACTGCGCCTTGCCGAAATCCAGCGGACCGCCCGCAAACCGACTGAAAACCTCAACGCCTATGATTTGTATTTGCGCGCGCTGGACGAGTTCCGCAAACCGGCCCTCGGCGGCTCCGACGCGGCGATCAGTCTTCTGCGTCAGGCCCTCAGCGTAGATCCCTCCTACGCTCCGGCTGCCACTCTGATCGGCGCCGTTCGTCGCGCCCAAAGTATCGCGGGCACACCGCTTTCGGATCAACAGATCGCCGAGGCGCTGCGCCTGTCGCGCCACGCGATCGAGATCGGCATGGACGATCCCGAGGCACTCGCGCAGGCAGGCGGGAACCTGGCTTTACTTGGCGGCGAACACGCGGCGGCGATGCGGGCAATCGAACGCGCCCTTTTGCTCAACCCAAACTGCGCTGCCGCATGGGCCCACGCCGCAGCGGTGCATTGCTTTGCCAACCGACCGGAGGCCGCTATCGAGGCCGCGCAGCGCGCGATGCGGCTGAGCCCGCTCGATCCGGGTCTCTACGCGCAGGAATGGATGCTCGGCTACGCGCTGATGCTCGCCGGCCGATACGACGAAGCGATCGAATGGGTCAACCGGTCGCTGCACGACCGGCCGAGCTTTCACGCGTCAATCCGCGGGCGGCTCGCACTTTGCGGCTATCTCGGCCGCACCGAGGAGGCGCGCGAATGGATGGCGCGGCTGTTCAGGGTCAACCCGGTGCACACGATTGCCTGGTTCAAGACGTTCGGCGGCAGATTCCTCTCGCCGGGAACGCTTGCCGTGTGGGTCGAGGGCCTCCGCCGCGCCGGGCTGCCGGAGGAATAGCGCCATGGCCGCAATCATCCTCGCCAATTGCGCGATCGTTGACGGCACGCGCCACGAGCGTCGCGAGGACCAGCACGTGCTGATCGAGGGCGAGCGGGTCCGCGAGGTCTCCGACCGGCCGCTGAGGAGCGACGCGGCCGAGACGATTGATCTCCACGGCCGCACGCTGATGCCCGGGCTGATCGACGCGCATGTCCATGTGCTGGCCGTCGATGCGGCGCTGGCCCGGCTCGCCGAGCAGCCGCTGACCCTGGTGACGATGCAGGCGGCGCGGGTGCTCCAAGGCATGCTCAGGCGCGGCTTCACGACGGTGCGCGACGCCGGGGGCGCCGATGGCGGGCTGGCCGAGGCAGTCGCGCAGGGGCTGGTGGCGGGTCCGCGTCTGTTTCCGTCGGGCCAGGCCTTGAGCCAGACCGGCGGGCATGGCGACCTGCGCCCGCGCACCCGATCGGTCGTGAGCTGCGCCTGCTGCGAATACGGCGCGGGGCTCGCGCGCATCGCCGACGGCGTCGCCGAGTGCCGCCGCGCCGCCCGCGACGAATTGCGCAAGGGCGCGACCCAGTTGAAGATCATGGCGTCGGGCGGCGTCGCCTCGCCCTACGATCCGATCGGCAACGTCCAGTACAGCACCGAGGAGATGCGCGCGATCGTCGAGGAGGCGCGCGGCTGGCAAACCTATGTCCTGGCGCATGCCTATACGCCCGAAGCGATCGGCCGGGCGGTCGACAACGGCGTGCGCTCGATCGAGCACGCCAACCTGATCGACCGGGCGACGGCCGAGCATGTCGCCGCTGCCGGCGGGTTCGCCGTCCCGACCCTGGTCACCTACGATTCGCTGCACCGGTTCGGCCGCGATCTCGGTTTTCCCGAAATCAGCCTCGGCAAGCTCGCCGAGGTGCGCGAGGCCGGACTGCGCTCGCTGGAAATTCTGCTGGCGGCTGGCGTGCCGATCGGCTACGGCACCGATCTCCTCGGCCCGATGCACAAGTATCAGACGCGCGAGTTCGTGCTGCGCGCCGAGGCGATGGCGCCGTTCGACATCATCCGCTCGGCGACGATTGTCAACGCCGCGCTGCTGAACCGTGAGGGCGAATTGGGGGTGGTCGCCCCCGACGCCCGCGCCGATCTGATCGCCGTCGATGGCGACCCGCTCGCCGACATCTCGGTGCTCGATGGCCAGGGCGAGCACATCGCGATGATCATGAAAGACGGCGTGTTCTACAAGCGCCCGGTGTGAAGAGGGCCGACCCTGTTTTTCCACACGTTGGAGGGTTGAAACTTCGTCTCGCCCGTGGTTATTACAATGTAATACCGAGGAGACGCAAATGCGGGCGGCGGTGCGCAAATTGGGCAACTCTTCGGGGATCATTATCCCGAAATCGCTGCTGGCTGAGTTCGGTGTCGCGGCGGGCGATACCTTGGACATGACGATCGAGGAGGGGCGCATCGTGCTGGCTCCGGTGAAGCGGCACGCGCGTGCGGGCTGGGCCGAGGCGTCGCGAAACCTCGCCGAGTCCGGCGATGATGCACTGGTTTGGCCCGAATTCGGCAACGCCGAAGACGAGACGCTGATCTGGTGAGAAACCGCGGTGCTCGCGGCAGCGGGATTCCGGTGTCGAATGCAGTCGTTTCGGTCCGCGGCGAGATCTGGCTCGCCGCCCTCGACCCGACAATTGGCAGCGAGATCCAGAAAACCCGTCCTTGCGTGATCATTTCCCCGTCCGAGATGAACGAATTTTTGCGCACGCTTACGGTCGCGCCGATGACGACCGGCAGCCGCCCGGCACCGTACCGTATCCCGCTTCGGTTTCGCGGCAAGGAGGGGCTGATCCTGCTCGACCAGCTGCGCACCCTCGACAGGCAGCGTCTGGTGCGCCGGCTCGGTGCCGTCAGCGGCAACACCCTGCACCTCACGCTGGCTGCATTGCGCGAGATGTTTGAAGAGTAGCGGGGCCTCACTCCGCCGCGTTCTTGCCGCCGTAGCGGCGCACCCGCAGGTCGGCCTGTTCCTTGTGGCCCCAGAAGCGCTCGATCGCGCAGAGCCGGCTGCAATATTCGCCGACCGTCGCGCTCGCCTCGGCGGTCCTGACCTCCTGGTAGGTGCAGGTCTTGAGGAACTTGCCGACCCACAATCCGCCGGTGTAGCGGGCCGCGCCCTTGGTCGGCAAGGTGTGGTTGGTGCCGATCACCTTGTCGCCATAGGCGACATTGGTCTCGGGGCCGAGGAAGAGGGCGCCGTAATTCTTGAGCCGGTCGAGCCACCAGCGCGGCTCGCGGCACAGCACCTCGACATGCTCGGCGGCGATGCGGTCGGCCTCGGCGGCCATCTCCTCGTCGCCGCCGCACAGAATGACCTCGCCATAGTCGCGCCACGCGATTCCGGCGACATCGGCGGTCGGCAACACGGTGAGCTGGCGGGCGACCTCGCGGATCGTGTCGTGCGCGAGCTTTTCCGACGTCGTAAGGAGGATCGCCGGCGAGGAGGGCCCGTGCTCGGCCTGGCCGAGGAGGTCGGTCGCGCACATCTCGGCGTCGGCGGTGTCGTCGGCGATCACCAGGATCTCGGTCGGCCCGGCGAAGAGGTCGATGCCGACCCGCCCGTAGAGCTGGCGCTTGGCTTCGGCGACATAGGCGTTGCCGGGGCCGACCAGCATGTCGACCGGCACGAACGTGTCGGTGCCGAGCGCCATCGCCGCGACCGCCTGCACGCCGCCGAGGACATAAATCTCGTCGGCGCCGCCGAGATGCATCGCCGCGATCGTCTCGGGATGCGGGCCGCCCTGGTTGGGCGGGGTGCAGGCGGCGATATGGCCGACCCCGGCGACCCGCGCCGTCACGATCGACATATGCGCCGAGGCGACCATCGGGTAGCGCCCGCCCGGCACATAGCAGCCGACCCGGCCGACCGGGATGTGGCGGTGGCCGAGGAAAACGCCGGGCAGCGTCTCGACCTCGACATCCCTGAGCGCGGCGCGCTGGATCTGCGCGAAATTGCGGATCTGCGCCTGCGCGAACTTGATGTCGTCGATCGTTGTTGGCGACACCCGGGCGACCAGGGCGCGGATCTCGTCGTCGCCGAGGCGGAAGCTCGGCGGCGACCATTTGTCGAAGCGCGCGCTGAGTTCGCGCACCGCCGCATCGCCGCGCGCCTTCACGTCGGCGATGATCGTCTCGACCGTGGCGCGAATCTTGGCGTCCGCTCCGTCCTGCGATCCGGCCAGCGCGGCCGTCTTGATGTGACGCGGCATGGATCCCTCCTACTCGATGACCTCGTCGGCGCGAGCGAGCAGCGATTGCGGCATCGTCACACCAATCGCCTTCGCGGTCAGCAGGTTGACGGTGAGTTTGAATTTCGCCGGCCGTTCCACCGGCAGATCGCCGGGACGCGCGCCGTCGATGATCCGATGCACGTATTCTGCTGCTCGCTGCCGCAGATAACGCTGGTCCGCGCCGAGCGACAGCAGCCCGCCATGCTTCGCGTAATCGGAAGAGGTCGAGGCGCTGGGCAGGTGCCGATCCCGAGCGAAACCGATAATGCGGTCACGGACCGAACCGTCTCCACTGAGAAGGGTAGAATCGTTTGCCACCACCAGAGCATCCAGCCCTTTGCCATCGAGTTGGGCGAGGGTCCGGTCTATATCGGTCGCCCCCCGGCTGACGGCGCGCACCAGCGAAAGGTGAAGGCGGTCAGCGGCGGGTTTGAGGATTGCCGGATACTCGTCCCAAGCCGGGTTCTCGGGGTTCAGCAGCACGCCGACCTTTGATGCTCGCGGCACCGTTTCCTCCAGGCATTTCTCTTGTTGCCCGAGGCTCTCCAGGGTAATGCCGGTGACGTTGCCGACCGGTCGCGACAGGTTGTTGCCGGCGAGCGCCAGCAGGACCGCTTCGCCGGCCACGCCGACAACGATCGGGATGGTTTTGGTCGCGTTTGCCGCGGCGCGGGCGCCGCCCGTCGTATAGGTGTAGATGACATCCGGCCGCCACGCGACCAGTTCGGCGGCGAGCGCCGGCAGACGGTCCAACCGGTCGTCGGCGAAGCGAAACTCGATCACGAGATTGCGTCCCTCAACGTCTCCCAATCCATGTAATGCGGCAAGGAAAATCGACGAGCTGGCTGCCGCCCGCCGGATCGGCCGACGGGGCGGCATCCGGGCTCAAGATGCCCAGCCTTGCCGGGCCCGGGTGAGTTTGCGCCAGCGCGTACGGCGCGAAGGCGGTGGCACAAAGTGACGACAAGAGTAGGTTGCGCCGCCTCATTCGATCACCTCATCAGCCAAGGCAAGCAGGGACGCATCCATTCACCATGCGGTCCAGCCGCCATCGACGAGCAGCGATGAGCCGGTGACGAGGCTGGCGGCCGGCGAGGCAAGGAAGACGACCGCGTTTGCCACCTCCTCGACCGTGCCGAGCCGGCCCAGCGGGATGCGGTCGAGGATCCATTGCCTTGTGTCGGGATCGTCGAGAAACGGCTTCGACAGCGGCGTCATCACGAAAGTCGGCGCGATCGAGACGACGCGCACGCCAGACGGCGCCAATTCGACTGCCATCGCCTTGGTCAGCCCTTCGAGCGCGTGCTTGGTCATCACATAGACCGTGCGGCTGCGCTCCGAGCCGACATGGCCCATCTGCGACGACATGTTGATGATGACGCCGCTGCCCGCCTCGACCATCGGCCGCGCCGCCGCCTGCGCCACGACGAACGCGGCCTTGATGTTGAGTGCGATCATATGGTCGAGGGTTGCCTCGTCAACCCCGAGAAACGGTTGCGGCCGGTTGACCCCGGCATTGTTGACGAGGATGTCGAGGCGGGCGAGGCCGGCGATCGCGTCGCGCGCCGCTTCGCTGTCGGTCACATCGAACGGGAGGGCCCGCGCGCGGCCGCCCTGCGCGCCGATTTCGGCCGCGAGCGCTGCGAGTTCGGCCGGGGTGCGGCTGTTGAGCAGCAGTTCGGCCCCGGCCCCGGCGAGCGCCAGCGCAACGGCGCGACCGATGCCGCGCCCGGCGCCGGTAACCAGCGCCGACCTGCCGTCGAGGCGAAACGGGTTCTCCGGAGCGGGCACGCGCGGTCTCCCTTGCCTGCGGTCGAGTATCGTATCGAAGCATTCCTCCCTTGTCATTCCGGGGCCGCCCGGAGGGCGGAGCCCGGAACCCATGCACACCGTCCTCTGCGAGGGCGCACCGGCTTTCGGACGAAATTTCCTGCCGGTCGTGTTCCTGGGTTCCGGGCTCGCGGCGCCCCGGAATGACAGCGTAGGGGGCCGCGGCGAAGCAATCTCGATCGGGCGGATTTGCTATTGCCTACTCCTGGACCGGACGCGTCAGATAGACCGAGCTTCAAGTTTTGCCGGGAGATCCTATGCCGACCTTGCACACGCAGATCGTGAACGCGCTGGAGGCCATGAAAAAGCTCGGCCTGAAGCCGATCGAGGCGATGACGCCCTCTGAGGCGCGCGCCCAGATGGAGGAGACCGCGAAGAGCCGCAAGGCCGAGCCGCTGCCGGTCGCGCGCGTCGAGGACAGGACGATCGCCGGCCCGGCCGGGCCGATCCGGCTGCGGCTTTACTGGCCGGACGCTGCCGGCCCAGTGCCGGCGATCGCCTATTATCATGGCGGCGGGCACGTCATCGGCAGCCTCGACACGCACGATCTGATCGCCCGCAATCTGTGCGCCGGCGCCGCTTCGCTGGTCGTCTCGGTCGATTACCGGATGGGGCCGGAGCATCGCTTCCCGGCGGCGGTCGAGGATTGCTTCGCCGCCTTGGGGTGGCTGCACGGCAATGCCGCAAGCCTCGGCGCCGACCCGGGCCGGCTCGGCGTTCATGGCGACAGCGCCGGGGCCAATTTGGCCGCGGTCGTGGCGCTGATGGCGCGCGATGCCGGGACCCCTGATTTGCGGCTGCAATCCCTGGTCTACCCGGTCGCCGATTACACGCTGAGCAGCGCCAGCTACGCCGCCTTCGCCGAGGGCTACGGGCTGTTGACCCGCGCCGCGATGGTGTGGTTCCAGGGGCACTATCTGCGCAGCCCGGCCGATGCCGAGGATTGGCGGGCGTCGCCGATCAGGGCGGCGAGCCTCGCGGATGTCGCGCCGGCGATCGTCGTCACCGCCGAATGCGATGTATTGCACGATGACGGCGAGCGCTACGCCGAGGCGTTGCGGCAGGCCGGCGTCGCGGTCGAGTACCGCGAATACAAGGGGATGATCCACGGCTTTTTCGGCATGGTCCCGATCATCGACGATGCGATGAACGCGCAGCGCGCCGTCGCCGCCGCGTTCAGGCGCGCCTTCGCATGACGGGGTCAGGCCGCGACGGCCGGGATCAGGGCCGCCTTGGATCGCCAGGCGGATGCCCGATCGCTGCGGGACTGCGGACCATCAGCATCCCCGCAAGCACATCGTGCAGCGTGCGCCGGCGCCGGTTGAACAGGGCAAACAACAGGATCAGCGAGCCGGTCGCCGCGACCGTCAGGTAGAACAGCGCGGCATGCGCCAGGGCCTGCAGGAAGACCGGGCGCTCGCCGTCCCACGAGTACAGCCGGAGGTCGAAGGCGCGCATGCCCAGGGTCGCCGCGCGCCGGCCGCTCACCAGGAGCGTATGGTAGGCGAGGGGGATGAGGCCGAACAGAAACCACAGGCCCGGCGCGAGCAGACCGAAACTCAATACCGTCAACAGCACGAACGGCACCCAGAGCGCGACCGCGATCGCGCCGATGCACAATACATCGATCAGATAGGCGGCGGCGCGGCGCCACAATACGCCCTCGAACAGTTCGGGGCGGACCGCCGGGTCGGGCATGAAGCCGTCGCGCCGGGGCGAGGCAAAGGTGAAATCGGCCGTCACGGATGGTGTCCTCGCTGTCGCTACCGCGAGGATGTGGGGAGGCGGGGCAGCGCGGCAAGGCGGCGAAAGCGTGGTAAATTCGCGTCGGCCCTCATAGCATCGCTCACCCCAGTTGCATCGCAGGAGGACGACATGCCGGCCTATTTCGTTGCTGAGGTCGAGGTTACCAACCCGGCCGGATACGAGCCGTACCGGGCGCTCGCCGGCGCCAGCATCGCCCAATATGGCGGCCGCTTCATCGCGCGCGGCGGCAAGGCCGAACTGGTCGAGGGCAGCCCCGAGCCGCAACGCGTCGTGATCATCGAGTTTGCCGACGCGGCGGCCGCGCGGCGCTGGTACAACTCCCCGGAATATCAGGCGGCCCTGCCGATCCGGCTGGCCAACTCGCGCGGCCGGGCGCTGATCGTCGAAGGCGTGGGTTAGTCCGGGCTGTCGAGGCCGAGCATCAGGCCCAAATTCTGCACCGCGGCGCCGGAGGCACCCTTGCCGAGATTGTCGAGCCGCGCCACCAAGACCGCCTGGCGCCGCACCGCGCTGGCGTACACGCTGAGTTCGAGGCGGTTGGTGTCGTTGAGCGCCTCCGGCTCCAGCTTGCCGCCCGGAGCGGGTTCGACCACCCGGACATAGGCGCAGCCGCGATAGGCGGCGGCGAGCGCCTCGTAGAGATCGGCGCCGTCGGGCTTGCCCGGCAAGGTGTCGAGATGGAGCGGCACCGACACCAGCATCCCCTGGCGGAAATGCCCGACCGACGGCACAAAGATCGGGCGGCGGGAGAGGCCGGCGTAAAGCTGGGTTTCCGGGACGTGCTTGTGTTCGAGGTCGAGCGCGTAAAGCTCGAAGGCCGGGCCGCCATTGCGGTCGTGCGCCTCGATCATCGCCCGGCCGCCGCCGGAATAGCCGCTGACGGCGTTGATCGAGATCGGGTAGTCGCGCGGGATCAGCCCGGCTTCGACCAAGGGGCGCAGCAGCCCGATCGCGCCGGTCGGATAGCAGCCGGGATTGGCGACCTTGCGCGCGACGGCGATCTGCCCGGCCTGGCCCGGCATCATCTCGGGAAAGCCGTAGGTCCACAGCGGGTCGACCCGGTGCGCGGTGCTGGCGTCGAGCAGCCTGGGCGCGGCGGCGCCAAGACCGTCGGCGAGCGCCGCCGCCTCGCGCGCCGCCGCGTCGGGCAGGCACAGGATGACGAGATCGACCTCTTCCATCATGTCGCGGCGCGCCGCCTTGTCCTTGCGCAATGCCGATGGCAGGCTTTTGAGCGCGATCTCGGGCAGCGCCTCGAGCCGCGAGCGGATGCCGAGGCCCGTCGTGCCGGCCTCGCCGTCGATGAACACGCTGGGCTTGTTGCTCGCCATCGCTCGCTCCTCCAACGACAAATCTCGCCGCTACCCGGCAGGTCCGTCAACGCTATGATACATAGCGCGGCTCGGCCGATACGGCGCGCTGGCGCCACCACAGCACGGCGCCCGCGGCGATCGCGACAAACGGCATGACGGCGATCTGCACCGCGATCGGCAAGGTCGAGAGCGCCTTGTCGGGTGCCAGCGCCTGGCACACCACGAGGATCACGACGGTGCGGCGACCGGCCGGGATGGCGAACATCAGGCGTCAGAAGTGGCGATAACCGGCGGTCGCGACCGGGATGACGCGGCCGGCCGCGTCGAGCAGTCGAACGCCTGCGCCGTCGTCGATCGCGCCGATCTCGGTAATCGTCACGCCGGTTGCCGCGGCGAGGTCGCGGATTGCCTTTTCTGCTTCCGGCGGCGCGGTAAACAACAGCTCGTAATCGTCGCCGCCGGTGGCGAGCCGCGCCCGCATCTCCTCGGCATCGGCGACGATCAGGCGTGCGGCCGGGGACAGTGGCAGCGACGCGAGCGCGACCGTGGCGCCGGTCTGCGACGCCTCGCAGATATGGCCGAGATCGGCCAGGAGCCCATCGGAGACGTCGCACATCGCATGCGCGATGCCGGCGAGGCGCGGTCCCAATCCGGTGCGTGGCTCGGGGAGCTGAAAGCGCGCGACCAAGGCGGCGCGGTGCTCGGGCGCGAGATCGGCGTAGCCGCCGCGCAGCACCTTGAGCCCGAGGAATGCGTCGCCGATCGTGCCGCTGACCCAGATCCGGTCGCCGCGACGCGCGCCGCCGCGGCGGACCTCGGCGCCCAACGCGACCTCGCCGAGCGCGGTCAGCGACAAGACCGCCGGCCCCGAAGTCGCAACCGAATCGCCGCCGAGGAGATCGACGCCGAAGCGCCGCTGATCTTCGGCGAGGCCCTCGGCAAAGCGCGCCACCCAATCGTCGCCGAGCGTCGCCGGCAAGGCCGTCGCCAACAGGTAATGGAGCGGGCGCGCGCCCATCGCGGCGAGGTCGGACAGGTTGACGCGCAGCAGTTTCCTCGCGACGCGGTCCGGCGGGTCCTCGGGCAGGTAATGCACCCCCTCGACGATCGCATCGACGGTGACGACGAGCCGATGCCCCGGGGCGCAATCGACCAGCGCCGCATCGTCCTTGAGGCCAAGCCCGCCCGGCCCGGCGAGCGGCGCAAAAAAGCGCTCGATGCGCCCGAATTCGCCGAGCCCGCTGGCCATGATTACGGCCGCCGCGTTGTGCGTCCTTCGAGACGCGCTTCTGCGGAGCGCTCCTCAGGATGACGTAAGTAATGGATGGAATTAAGAAAGAACGTCATCCTGAGGAGCCCGCAACGCGGGCGTCTCGAAGGACGCATCGATGCTTGTCCAAGGCGCATCGATTCTACAGATCGGCGCCGCGCAAGGTGCGGGCGAGGCGGTCGAGAACCCCGTTCGCCAGCCCCGGCTCCTTGCCGGTGAAGAAGGCGTAGGCGATCGCGACATACTCGCTCATCGTCACCCGCGGCGGAATGTCGGCCCGGTGCACCAGCTCATAGGCGCCGGCTTCGAGGATCAGCCGCAACAGCGTTTCGAGGCGCGACAGCGGCCACTCGTCGCTGAGCGCCGCCGAGAGGGTCTCGTCGAGCCGCTCGCGGTCGGCGGCGACGCCGCGGACGATGTCGGCAAACAAATCCTCGTCCGCCTCGCCATAGAGATCGCCGTCGATCTCATGGCCGAGGCGGTCGCGCACGAACTCGCGGATCGCCGCCTCGGTCCCCAGGCCCGGGTTCAGCTCCAGCTGATAGAGCGCCTGCACCGCGCCGAGCCGGGCGACGCTGCGCCGCCGCGCGCCGCCGCTGTGGCGTGGCGCGCCCTCGGCCGCGCTGGCCGGGTTCAAGGTGCGCTCTCCGCGAAGCGGCGCTTCAGGTCGATCAGCGCAAGGCAGGCGCGGGTCGCCTCGCCACCCTTGTCGCGCCCGGCCTTATCATGTCCGGCGCGCACCAGCGCCTGCGCCTCGTTCTCGACGGTCAGGATGCCGTAGCCGACGGCGAAACCGTCGCGCACCGCCAGATCCTGCAACGCCCGCGCGGTTTCGGCGCAGATATGGTCGTAATGGGTCGTCTGGCCGCGGATCACGCAGCCGAGCGCGACAAATCCGTCAAAATGCCCGCCCGCCTTGGCGACGAGGGCGATCGCCGGCGGGATCTCGAAGGCGCCGGGCACCGCGACGATCTCGCAGGTCGCGCCGGCAGCGGCGACGGCGCGCTCGGCGCCTTCCCGCAGCAGCGCGGCGATGTGCGGATAATAGGGCGCCTCGACGAGCAGCAGATGCGGGGGGCGGGTCATGGTCAGCTCTGCTCCGGAATATCCGAACGGGTCGCGAGCAGCCGGGCGACATAGCGCGCGATCGGGTCGATTTCGAGGTTCATGCGCTGGCCGGGCCGCGCCTCGCCAAGGCTGGTATGCGCCAGCGTATAGGGGATGAGGTTGACGCCGAAACGATCGTTGGCGATCTCATTGACCGTCAGGCTCACCCCGTCGAGCGCGACCGATCCCTTGGCGGCGATATAGGGCATCAGCGCCGCCGGCGCCGCGATGACGAACCGCACCGACTCGCCCTCCGGCCGGCGATCGACAAGCCGCGCGGCGCCGTCGACATGCCCGGACACGAGATGGCCGCCGAGTTCGTCGCCCAGCCGCAGCGCGCGCTCAAGGTTGACCGGCGTGCCCGCGGTCCAGTCGCCGAGCGTCGAGCATGCCAGCGTCTCGGCCGAGGCCTGGACCGTGAAGGCGCCCGGCTCGACGGCGACGACGGTCAGGCACGGTCCCGAGCAGGCGATCGAGGCGCCAAGCGCGATCCCGGCGCTGTCGTAAGCGGTTGCGATCGTCAGCGCGAGGCCGCCATCGCCCCCCGCGCCACGGCGCAGCCGCAGCACATGCCCGACATCGGTGATGATTCCGCTGAACATGGCCTTAAGCTAGGAGCACGCCCGGCGATTAGCCAGCCCGTTTCACGCATGCCCGGAAGGTCGAGAGCACGTCATCGCCGACCGTTTCGGTCGAGAGCCGTTCGAAGGCCGGCGCATCGGCCAAGGCGTCGAGGCCAAGGGCGGCGATGGCGGGCATCGCGTCGCCGCCGAGCAAGAGCGGCGCGTGGAGCCAGACCAGCCGGTCGACCGGCCCCGCGCGCAGCAATGCCGCCGCGAGATGGCCGCCGCCCTCGACGAGGAGCCGGGTGAGGCCACGCGCGCCGAGCAGGCCGAGCGCCTGCGCCAGATCGATATGCCCGGCCGCGTCGGGCTCCGCCGCAATGATCTCGACCCCGGCGTCGCGCAACGCCTGCTGGCGCGCCGGATCGGCCGAGTTCAGCGTCACCACCCAGGTCGGGGTGTGGCGCGCCTCGGCAATGAGGCGCGCGCCGGGCGGGATGCGCAACCGCCGGTCGAGCGCGACCCGCACCGGCGAACGCTCGCCGAGGCCCGGCAGGCGGCAGGTCAGTTGCGGGTCGTCGGCGATGACGGTGCCGGTGCCGACCAGGATCGCGTCGTGCGTCGCGCGCAACAGATGGGCGCGCTGGCGCGCCATCGGGCCGGTGATCCAGCGGCTTTCGCCCGACGCGGTGGCGATGCGGCCGTCGAGCGAACTCGCCAGCTTCAGCGTCACCAGCGGACGGCCGAGGCGCACGCGCTGGAAGAACCCGGCGTTGATCTCGCCTGCTTCCGCCGCGCAGAGCCCGGCCTCGACCTGGATTCCGGCCGCGCGCAAGCGCGCCAGCCCGGCCCCGGCAACCCGCGGGTCGGGGTCTTCGAGTGCGGCCACGACGCGGCGCACGCCTGCGGCGATCAGCGCGTCTGCGCAGGGCGGCGTCCTTCCGTGATGGCAGCACGGTTCGAGGGTGACGTAGGCGGTGGCGCCGTGCGCCGCGGCGCCGGCGCGGGCCAATGCCTCAGTCTCGGCATGCGGCCGCCCGCCGGGCTGGGTCCAGCCGCGGCCGACGATTTTGGCGTCGCCGGCGATGACGCAGCCGACCGCCGGGTTGGGCCAAACATTGCCGAGCCCGCGCCGCGCCAGGGCCAGCGCCGCCCGCATCGCGTGCAGGTCTGCGCGTTGCGGGGTGGGGGTTCCTCGCAACGACACTGTCGCAGGCGCCCTCTCACTCGCCATCGGCGGCGATGCGGCCGACGAACTCGCCGAAATCCTTGGCCTCGCGGAAATTGCGGTAGACCGAGGCGAAGCGGATATAGGCGACCTGATCGAGGATCGACAGCGCTTCCATGACCTCCTCGCCGATTTGCTCGCTGCGGATCTCCGTCTCGCCGGAACTTTCGAGCTGGCGCACCAGCGAATTGATCATGCGCTCGACCCGCTCCGGCTCGACCGGGCGCTTGCGCAGCGCGACGTAGATCGAGCGGGCCAGCTTCTCGCGGTCGAACGGCTCGCGCTGGTTGTTCTTTTTCATCACGGTCAATTCGCGCAGCTGCACCCGCTCGAAGGTGGTGAAGCGCGCTGCGCAATTGCCGCAAAACCGGCGGCGGCGGATCGCGCCGCGATCGTCGGTCGGGCGCGAATCCTTGACCTGGGTGTCATCGGCACCGCAGAACGGGCAACGCATGTCCTCCTCCCACTCGTCGTACCCGCTTGCGCGGGTGGTCACATCAGGGGCGGTCCGTATTGGGACAGACCGGGTCGGGATAGATCGGGAAGCGGGCGCACAGCGCGGCAACGGCCTGGCGCACCCGCGTCTCGACCGACGCATCGCCGCCGGGGTCTGTCGCCAGCCCGCGCAATACCTCGGCGATCCACTCGCCGACCTGGCGGAATTCGGCGACGCCGAAGCCGCGCGTCGTCGCCGCCGGCGACCCCAGGCGAACCCCCGAGGTGATGGTCGGTTTCTGCGGGTCGAACGGAATGCCGTTCTTGTTGCAGGTGATGCCGGCGCGTTCGAGCGCCTGCTCGGCATCGCGGCCGGTCAAGCCCATCGGGCGCAGATCGACGAGCAGCAGATGCGTATCGGTACCGCCCGACACGATTGCCAGACCCGACGCCGCGAGGGTCGCGGCGAGGGTTTGCGCGTTCTCGATGACGGCGCGCGCGTAAGCGGCAAAGCCGGGCCGCAATGCCTCGCCCAAGGCGACGGCCTTGGCGGCGATCGCATGCATCAACGGGCCGCCCTGCAAGCCCGGGAAGATCGCGGAATCAATCTGCCGGGCGATGTCGGGATCGTTCGTGAGGATCATCCCGCCGCGCGGGCCGCGCAGGGTTTTGTGCGTGGTGGTGGTGACGACATGGGCGTGGGGCAGCGGGCTCGGATGCGCCCCGCCGGCGACGAGGCCGGCGAAATGCGCCATGTCGACCATCAGATAGGCGCCGACCCGGTCGGCGATCGCGCGAAACCGGGCGAAGTCGATGATCCGCGGATAGGCGCTGCCGCCGGCGATGATCAGGCGCGGGCGATGCGTCTCGGCCTGGCGCTCGACCTCGGCGAAATCGATCCGTCCATCCTCGGCGCGCACGCCGTAGGTCGCGGCGCGGAACCATTTGCCCGACAGATTGGGCGGTGCGCCGTGCGTCAGGTGGCCGCCGGCGGCGAGCGACATGCCGAGAATGGGATCGCCGGGCTTGAGCAGCGCGAGATAGACCGCCTCGTTGGCCGGCGCCCCGGCATGCGGCTGCACATTGGCAAAGCCGCAGTCGAAGAGTTGCTTGGCGCGGTCGATCGCGAGCCGCTCGGCGACATCGACAAAGCCGCACCCGCCGTAATAGCGGCGCCCGGGATAGCCTTCGGCATATTTGTTGGTCATCACCGAACCTTGCGCTTCGAGCACGGCGCGCGAGACGATGTTCTCGCTGGCGATCAGCTCGATTTGCGATTGCTGGCGCCGGCATTCGCCGGCGATTGCCGCGGCCAGTTCCGGATCGGCGGCACCGAGCGGATCGGAAAAAAAGCCGGTTTCGCGCACGGCCGACGACGGGAGAGCTGAGGAGATCGCCAGGACAGCACCTCTCGGGGCAGGGGGAAGCAAGCGGCCGCGGTGACTTGCCATAGCCTACCATATCTCGGGCGCCGGTGTCAGCCGCCTACCAGACATCGCGTGACAACTCGGACGGGGAGCGAAGATGCCCGCCTCGCCTGGCGGCGGCCGCCGCAAATCTTTGAATGAGAGCGACAACCATTGATCAGACGCCGCCCTCGGCCGGCAATCGCAAGGGCACCCGCGCGCTTCTCTAGCGCGGGGCAAGTCGTAGCCCGGGGAGCTTGTTGACCAATACTGTCTCTCCTGGCGGTTTCGGTTGACACGACAAACTCGCTCTGCGATTATCACGAATCGTCGAACTCAGAATCGGATCGAGGGAGTGGAGAACATGGCGGAATCAGCGGCGCTCAAGATGGCAGAAGATGAATTGCTGCGAATGACCGCCGAGGTCGTGTCGGCCTATGTCAGCAACAACACCTTGGCGACCGGACAACTGGCCGACGTCATTCAGGCCGTCTACAACTCGTTGCGCGGTCTGGAAGGGCAGGCGGCCGTGCCTCCGGCCGAGCCGACCAAGCCGGCCGTGCCGATTCGCAAGTCGATCACTCCAGAATATCTGATCTGCCTCGAAGACGGCAAAAAGCTCAAGATGCTGAAGCGGCATCTGCGCTCGACCTATAATTTGACGCCGGACGAATACCGGGCGAAATGGGGGCTGGCGCCGGATTACCCGATGGTCGCGCCTCGCTATGCCGAGCAGCGTTCCGAGTTTGCCAAAAAGATCGGTCTCGGCCGCGGCACCGGGCGGAATTCGGCGAGAGGCTCCGCCAGAAAATAGCCCGGCCGGCCGGCCGGCGACCTCGGCGCCCTTTTTTGTCGTAGGAGGCGGATGCGGGAGGCTGTCGCGCGGCTGCGATAAGCGCTGACGATCTCGGCGAGGCGGAGCGTTTGATCCGCGACAGCGCCCGCGCCTATTGCCAGGGAAAGCTGTTTTCCGCGCGTCTTGACGGCAAATCGCGAGCAGCGCTTCGATCTGCTGCCCGGAGTCAAGGGGCCGCGCGGACCGGTCTCCTGCCTCAACAACGCGCGTTACGGCATCGCCTGGGGGGCGCTCGGCGCCGCCGGGTTCTGCCGGCACGCGGCACCCACTTACACCCTCGAACGGCGCCAGTTCGGCCGCCCGCTTGCCGCCAACCTGCTGAAGTTGTGCTCCCGCCGCCTCGCCTCACCCGACCGCGTCGGCCAGGCGCGACAAATGATGGGCGGTGTCGCCGAAGCTGTGCTCGATGACCATGCACCGGCGGAAATAATGGCCGATTGCGTATTCCTCGGTCATGCCGATGCCGCCATGCAATTGCACCGCGTTCTGCGAGACGAAGCGCGCGGCCTGACCGACCCCGACCTTGGCCATCGCGATGTTGTGGGCGCGCTCGGCGGCGTCGGGCTCGTCGACCATCATCGCCGCCAGTATCGCCATGCTGCGCCCCTGTTCCAGTGACATGAACATCTCGCTGGCGCGGTGCTGCAACGCCTGGTTGTCGCCGATCTTCCGGCCGAACTGCACCCGCGTCTTCAGGTATTCGAGCGTCATCGCCTGCATCGTCTCCATCGCGCCGACCGCCTCGGCGGCGGTCGCGGCGATGCCGGCCTCGACAACCCGCTCGATGACCGCAAATCCGCCGCCGACCTCGCCGAGCACCGCATCGGCGCCGAGTTCGACCCCGCTCAGCGCGATCTCCGCCGCGCGCGTCCCGTCGCGCATCGTGTAGGAGCGGCGCGCCACCCCCTGTGCCGCGGCATCGACCAGAAACAGCGTGATGCCCTCGCTGTCGTTGCGCCCGCCGGCGGTGCGGGCGCTGACGATCAGCCGGTCGGCGCTGTCGCCATGCGCGACGACGCTCTTCGCGCCGTCGAGCACCCAGCCGCCGGCTTTCGGGCGCGCAATCGTCAGCACATCGGCGAGATCGTAGCGCGCCTGGCGCTCGCCATGCGCGATGGCGAGCAGCAGCCGGCCTTCTGCCACTTGCGGCAGCAGCGCCCTTTGCATTGGCGCGCTGGCGGCGAGGCGCAGCGCGGTCCCGGCCAACACGACCGTTGCCAGATACGGCTCCAGCACGAGGGCCCGGCCGAACGCCTCCATGACCAGCATCACGTCGATGCCGCCGCCGCCGAACCCGCCATGCTCTTCGGCAAAGGGCAGGCCCAAGAGCCCGAGTTCGGCATACCGCGACCACAAGGCCCGGCTCCAGCCATCGGGCCCGGCCTGATAGGCGCGGCGCTTGTCGAAGGCGTAATGGTCGGCCAAGAGGCGGTCGACGCTGTCGCGCAACAGGCGCTGTTCTTCGCTGAAGTCGAAATCCATGAACCGCAACTTCCTTGGAGTCGTCATTCCCGCGAAAGAGGGAATCCAGGTGCAAGCGGCACAGCGGTAACCCTGGACCCCCGCTTGCGCGGGGGTGACGTTGCTTACTTACAGCCCCAGCACCGCCTTCGAAACGATGTTCTTCATGATCTCGTTGGTGCCGCCATAGATCGAGGCAGCGCGCAGCATCAGATAGCTGCGCGTCGCCTCGGTCGCCCACACCGGCCCCAGTTCCGGCTCGTTGCTGAGCGCCGCCAGTTCCCGCGCCCAGTCGGGCATCGATAAGGGGCCGCCGACATCCATCACCAATTCACTGGTCGCCTGCAGCAATTCGGTGCCCTTGACCTTGAGCACCGCGGTGAGCGGGTCCTGCTTGCCTTCACCGGCCTTCTGCGCCGACAATACCCGCAACTGGGTGATCTCCAGCGCCTTGATGTCGGTTTCGAGCTGGGCGATGCGCCGGCGGAACTCGCTGTCCTCGCTCAAGGGCCGGCCGCCCGCGCGCATGTCGGCCGCCGCCGCCCTGGCGAAGGCGACCCGCTCTTTCGACTTGCCGAGCCGGGCGATGCCGCTGCGTTCGTTGCCGAGGAGGAATTTGGCGACATCCCAGCCCTTGTTCTCCTCGCCGACGCGCATCTCGACCGGCACCCGCACATCGTCGAAAAACACCTCGTTCAGATGGTGCGTCCCGTCGATCGAGATGATCGGGCGCACGGTGATGCCCGGGGTTTTCATGTCGATCAGCAGAAACGAAATCCCCTCCTGGCGTTTGGCGGCCTGCGGATTGGTGCGCACCAGAACAAAGCACCAATCGGCCATGTGCGCGGTCGAGGTCCAGATCTTCTGGCCGTTGACGACGTATTCGTCGCCCTCGCGCCTGGCGGCGGTCTTCAGCGCGGCGAGATCCGATCCGGCGCCCGGCTCGGAAAAACCCTGGCACCACCAATCGTCGAGATCGGCAGCGCGCGGCAGAAACCGGCGCTTCTGCTCCTCGCTGCCGAACTGGATCAGCACCGGGCCGATCATCGTGATGTTGAAAACCTGCATGTCGGGCGCCGGCGCGAGCTGGTTTTCCTCGAGAAACATCATGCGCTGCACCGGCGTCCAGCCGGGACCGCCATGTTCCCGGGGCCAGCTGTAGGCGGCCCAGCCGCGCGCGTTGAGGATGCGCTGCCAGCGGATCGTATCGGCCTTTTGCGGCGAATACCCCAGCCGCATCCGCTCGCGAATGTCGTCGGGCAGATTGTCCGCGATAAAGCCGCGCAGCTCTTCGCGAAACGCCAATTCGTCCGCGCTGAAGCGAAGGTCCATCGGACGGGTTCCTCTTTTTTGCCGCAGCGCGGTGCGATTGCTGATGATCGGCTGCATCCGGCCTTCCTGCAACCCTCATTGGCGCGCCGGCAGCCGGATTTGAGTTTGTTCCATGCCCCGGCTGCCGACGCGCTGGTGCAATGTGCCGCCTGACGATGATAGAGTGACCAACGCCAGCGAGGGGAGATCTGCAATGCCCAGGCAATACAGGTTGATGTCGGCGGACGGGCATCTCGAGGTGCCGCCGGAGCGCTGGGTGCATCGGGTGCCAGAGAAATACCGCGACCGGGCGCCGCATACGATCCACCTGCCGGATGGCGGCGACGCGCTGATGATCGAGGGCCAGCCGCTGCTCGAAGCCAATTTTCTCGATCTGCGCGCCGGCCGCGCCGCCGGCACCTGGCAGCCGTTCGGCCTCAAGGTCGCCGACGCCGCCGGCACCGGCGGCCCCGAGCAGCGCGTCCGCGAGCAGGACGAAGACGGCATGGATGCCGAGGTCTTGTTCGCGGCGATGGTGGCGGGGCCGGTCTTCTGGCGCAACATCGCGCATGATCAGGTCTACAAGGCGGTGATCCGGGGCTACAACGACTGGCTCGGCGAAGAATATTGCACCGTCGCGCCCGACCGTCTGATCGGCATGGGGGTCATCCCGATCACCAATGTCGATGACGCGATCGCCGAGATGAAGCACTGCAAGAAGCTCGGCCTCAAAGGCATCCTCCTCGGCGGCCTGCCCAGCGGCAAAGGCTACCCCACTCCCGACGATGATAGGTTCTGGGCCGCCGCGCTCGACATGGAGATGCCGATCACCGTGCACGTGCAGCTCTACCGCACCGGCGCCCGCGCCAACCAGCCGACGATGAAATATCCGAAGGAAGATCCGGTGGTGATGGCGCGGCTGCGCCGACCGTTCCTCGAATGGCTGACCAATTTCGGCCTGCCGCCGTCGATCGGCATGGCGCAACTGGTGCTGTCGGGGGTGTTCGAGCGCTTCCCCAAGCTGAAGGTGTTCTTCGCCGAAACCCGGCTCGGCTGGGTCCCGTTCTGGCTCGAGCACATGGATCTCTGGTACAAGCGCCACATCGGCTGGGCCGAGGACATGCTCGGCTTCAAGCCATTGAAGGAACTGCCGGCGACCTATGTCCGCGAGAACATCTATTTCACCGTGCAGTACGAGCGCGTCGCGGTCGAGATGCGCCACCATGTCGGGGTCGATCACATCATGTTCGCCACCGACTTTCCGCATATCGAGAACGAGTGGCCGAACTCGCGCCCGCTGATCGAGGAGATCTACGAGAACGTGCCGGCCGACGAGAAATACAAGATGTGGGCCGGCAACGCGGTTAACTACTTCAAGCTCGACGCGGCGTAGCAACCAACCTGTCATCCCGGCGAAGGCCGGGACCCATCCGTCAACCGCTTCGCAGGTGGATAAGTGGGTCCCGGCCTTCGCCGGGATGACAAGCCAAATTGGGGAGAAACATGGAACCGATCGTCGGCAGCGGCAAATACACCTACCGGGTGAACGAGGAATGGCAGCAGCCGCCCGAGTGGCTCGAACGTCAAGGCGTGCGCGGTCTCGGTCAATTCGCAGGACCGGGTCTACTGCTTCAACCGCAATGACGCGCATCCGGTCGTGATCTTCGACCGCGACGGCAAGTTCCTGTCGTCGTGGGGGGCCGGGCTGTTCAAGTTCCCGCATGCGATCCGCATCGTCCAGGAGGGCGGGCGGGATGTCGTCTGGCTGTGCGACGAACATCTCCAGCAATTCTACAAATTCACGACCGATGGCCATCTGCTGCAGACGATCGGCAAGAAGGGCGAGCGCTCCGATACCGGCGTGCCGGACGACGATTTCACCTCGGCGGCCTACAAGAAGGTCACTCATGGCGGCGGCCCGTTCAACCTGCCGACCGACATCGCGTTTGCCCCCTCGGGCGACATCTTCATCACCGACGGCTACGGCAACGCCCGGGTCCACAAATTCTCGCCCGACGCAAAATACCTGTTCTCGTGGGGCGAGCCGGGCACCGCGCCGGGCCAGTTCAACCTGCCGCATGGGGTGTGGATCGACCGGCGCGGCCGCGTGCTGGTTGCCGACCGCGAAAACGACCGGGTCCAGGTGTTCGACCAGAACGGCAAGCTCCTGACGGTATGGCCGACCAAGCTGATCGGGGTGGCGTTCTTCTATGTCGACGACGACGACATCGTCTACGTCCCCGAGCACAATGCCGGCATGATCAGCATCCTGACCCTCGACGGCGAGCGCCTCGCGACCTGGGGCGGCCCGATCCATCGCTCCTGCCACGGCATCTGGGTCAACTCGCACCACGATCTCTATGTCGTGCAGCCCGGCGAGTGGACCCCGCGGGCGCGCCGCGTCGTCAAATATGAGCGGCAGTAGCGCCGCTCGCTTTCGTCCGTTCCCGCGAACGCTTGAGCCTGCGCTCCGCCCCTGATGCCGCCGCCGTCGGCGGCCTCTTGGCGGATCTCGCCGTTAAATCAGGGCGGCATCGCGCAAAGGGGCTTGCAAAAGCCGCTTTGTGCCGCAGAGCCTGAGCCAAAATGAGTTTAACAATTTCAGCAAGCCACTGTCATCCCGGCGAGCGCGGGAATCCGGGGACGCCAGGGTCGGCGCGGTCAGCCCGGACCCCCGCTTTCGCGGAGGTCACGTGACCCATTGATATCGCTTATTTCGTTTCAAGTCAGACGCTTGACGGCCGGCTCTCTCGCGCTTCCTCGGAGCAGTTGAATAAGGAAAATGTCTGGGGTAAGATGATGGCACGGTACAGGCTGCATAGCTGATGACCGCTAAGGAAAATCGGACCGGAGGCTATCAAGCCGGTTTTCTCCCACCAAAAGGAGCCAGGACATGAAGCCGAAATCTCTCGGATTAGCCGCGATTGCGTTGACCTGCGCCGTAGGCCTCACCCCCATCCTTTCGGGATCGGCCTTCGCCGGAAGCACGCCGGCCGCGAGCCCGGCGCAACTTCACGCACTGTTGAAGGGGTCGGGCCCGACAGGCTCGGGGACTGTTGCTGGCGGCGCCAGCCCGGCGATAGCGACGGGCTGGAACTACGGGCATTGTTACGCCGCAATATACTACACCCCCGATAATACCAATTATTATGAATACGCCTTCAATGTGGAAGGTAGCTATCTCTACTTTGCGGTCAATTCGCCGCTCGGCTCGCTTGCTGGACAGAATATTTCGGCAGCTTGTCGCATGGGACACGAGTACGCCTGGTACGTCGTCAATAGCTCGACGGGCGCCTACAGCGAGATTCAGGTAGGGTTCTGAGCCGCGTTTGCGCTGATATTTGACCGAAGCGGGCGTCGCCCGCCATGCGCCCCCGGATCAATTCCGGGGGCGTGTGGCGATCCATGACAACATCCGGTATTCCCGAAACCGGCACCGGCCGGATAGGGGTGTTACCTGCTGCCGGCTCACCAGAAGAGGGTGAGCGCGGCCACGCTAGCCTCTCTGTGACGCATTCCACGAACCGGCGGGCCGTCTGAACCGCCCGGGCGGTTCCGGCCGAAATTTTGCGGCGGGGCCGGTCTCGCAACTCGCCGCCTGGCAAACGTCAACATTTCCGGGCCGGCAACAAAAAAGCCGGGGAGGGGTTGCCTCTCCGGCTTTGTCAGGGCGCGAGCGGAGCCCGGCGCGCTACTGTCTCTCCAATTGGAAGATCTCGTCCTTGATGCGGAGCTTCTGGCGCTTCAGATCGTAGATCGCCTCCTGGTTGGGAAGGGGGCGATGGACCTCCTCATCGATGGCGCGGTCGAGCAAAGCATGCTTTTCTCTGAGTGCCTCGATGCGATCTTGCACCGACATGCCTATCCTCCTCGTAGACGCAAACAGCGGCCAATGATAACGCCGAAACGGACCGCCGGCCAGGGCGTGCATCTCCTTCATCGAGTTTGGTTGCCGGATGCCGGCTTGCCGCGGCCGATCGCACGGCTCTAAGCGAGGGGAGAACCGGGATGCAGCACAAACCGGGGCGTCAACGCCTGATCGTCGGCATCAGCGGCGCTTCGGGCGCGATCTATGGCGCGCGGCTCCTGGAGCTGCTGCGGCCGTTGCCGGTCGAGACCCATCTGGTGATGAGCCGGTCGGCCGAGGTGACGCTCGCGCTCGAAACCGGTTTGAAGCCGGCCGATCTGCGCGAGCGCGCCGATGTCGTGCACGCGGCCGGCGATCTGGCGGCGCCGATCTCCTCGGGGTCGTTCGCGACGCTCGGCATGATCGTCGCACCGTGCTCGGTGCGCAGCATGGCCGAGATCGCCACCGGCGTGACGACGACGCTGTTGACGCGCGCCGCCAACGTCACGTTGAAGGAGCGCCGCCGCCTCGTGCTGATGGTGCGGGAAACCCCGCTCCACACCGGCCATCTGCGGACGATGACGGCGCTCTCCGAAATCGGCGCGGTGATCGCCCCGCCGGTCCCGGCCTTTTATGCCAAGCCGCAGAGCCTCGATGAGATGATCGACCAGACCCTGGGACGCATCCTCGACCTGTTCGGGCTCGACGCCGGAACGGTGCGGCGCTGGGGCGAGCCGGCCGAAGAGGGCGCGCCGCCGCTTCGCGCGAAGCCGCGAAGCGGTTAGTTCTCGCGGATCTGGACGACGACCTTTATCGCATCGTCGATCCTGTCGCGGGCGTATTTGATCGCGGTCGGGACCTCGGCGAGCGGGAAGGTGTGGGTGTGGATGATCGTGGCATCGAAGCGCTTCTGCGTCATCAGGGCGGCGGCGCGGTGGGTTGCGCTCTTGCCCTCGCCGCGGATCCCGAACACGTAGATGTTGTTGCGCACGAGATGGGCCAGATCGACCGGGACCGGCTCGGCGGGGAAGGCGGCGAGGCAAATCCGCCCGCCGCGGTTGACCATTCGCGCCGCCTCGTTCAGCGCGTTTGGGGCGCCCGAGCACTCGAGCACATATTGCACTCCCTTGCCCCCGGTAATCCGCGTTACCGCGGCAACCGGGTCTTCGCGGCTCACATTCACCACCTCGTCGGCGCCGAGCTGTTTGCCCATTGCGAGCCGGCGGTCGCGCGTGCCGGTGAGGATTACCGGCTGTGCGCCGAGCGCCTTGGCGACCGCCACCCCCATCAGCCCGATCGGGCCCGGACCGATCACCGCGACCCCCTCGCCGGCAATGATCCCGCCCATCACGTCGAGGCCGTACATCGCCGTGCCCGCGGTCACCACCAGCGTTGCCTCCGCATCGGTCATGTCGTCGGGGATGGGGACCATCGTGTTGACGTTGTTCACCGCATACTCGGTAAACCCGCCATCGGTGCTGAACCCGTTGGCGCGATGGCCCTTTTCGCGATAGCCGTAATTGAGGCACGAGGTGTACATGCCTTCGCGGCAGCGCTGGCAGCGGCCACATCCGGCGTGGATTTCGACGGTGATGCGTTCGCCGATGCCGAACTCGTCGACCCCGGGGCCGAGCTTCACGACCGTGCCCATGTATTCGTGGCCGGGGGTGAAGCCCTTGTTAAACGGCAGCTCGCCATCGATCATCGCCGGCAACCCGTGCCCGATGATCTCGATGTCGGTCGCGCAGACCGCGATCGCATCCACCCGCACCAGCACCTCGGCCGGTCCCGGCTTCGGCACCTTCTTGTCGACGAGCGTCAATTCCTCTGGCCCGCCGAGCACCCAGGCCTTCATCGTTTCCGGGATGCGGTATTCGTTGCGTCGATGCGATCGCGCGTCGAGCCGAGCCGAAGCCATCGCAAATCCCCTTGCTGGCGGCACCCGTGCGACTTTCGCGCGGCGGCCGAAGCCGGTCAATGCCTCGCCGGCCGCTGCGTCCCTGCCGCTCCGCTGCCGCATGATCGCCGCGCGATGAAATCCGACGCAATTCGTGTTATATCGGACAAAACGGCATCAACTCCGGTGCCGTCGCTTTGACATGATGCGCCAACCGCGCGCCCCAGCGATGGACCTCGACGTTGAAGCCTTGAAGGCCAAGCTCGCCGCTCTCAAGACCGAGCATCGAGACCTCGATGATGTGATCGCGCGCATCGTCGAGCGCGCCCCGTTCGACCAGCTTCAGGTGCAGCGCCTCAAGAAACGCAAGCTGATGCTGAAGGACCAGATCTCGAAAGTCGAAAGCGAGCTGCTGCCCGACATTATCGCGTGATGCGTCGCAATCGCTAAGCTCCGGCGTGCCAGGTGGCGCGTTTTTGGCGATACATGGCGCGGTCGGCCGCTTCGATCGCGTGCTGGGGATCGTCGGTCCCCGAAAACGCATAGACGCCGTAGGCGGCCGAGACCCGAAGGGTGACATCGCTCCAGCGCAGCGGCGCTTCGGCGATCGCCTCGGCCAGCGCGGCCGCCTTGCCGTGGGCCTGCTCCTCGTCGGTTTGCGCGAGGATCACGCCGAATTCGTCGCCGCCGAGACGCCCGACGATATCGCTCGACCGAATGTTGTCGCGCAGCACCGTGGCGATATGGCGCAATGCCGCATCGCCCGCGGGGTGGCCATGCGAGTCGTTGATCTGCTTCATGTTGTTGACATCGAAATAGACGACGCTCGCCGGCACGCCATAGCGGTGGGTGAAGGCGATCATGCGGGTCAGCTGGCGAACAAAAGCGCGCCGGTTGGCGACCGGCGTCAGCGAGTCTTCGTCGGCGAGGCGTTCCAGCGAGGCGATCCGGCCGCGCGCTTTCCCCAGTTCGTCGCGCAAGCGGTCCCGCTCCGCCGCGAGGCGGACCACCGCCGCGCGCAGCTCGGGGGTCAGCGCATCCTCGGAAATGCCGGGAATATCAAGGGCCGAACCTGGATCGCCGCCCGCGGGTCCGGTGGCATCGCCGCGCGCCCGGCGCCGCCGATCCCCGTCGGCGCCGACGATGGCCTGATTTGAACCGCGCCTTGGCATACCCAGCGATGTCCCTGCACAGGCTGTGGGAGAGGCATTCCCAGTGTGTCTATAATCGACAGATGGGGATTCTCTGAAGCAAATTTGCGGCGATACAGCCGCAGCCGGCAAACTCGCACGGCGCCGCGGCGCTCGCTTGTGAGGCCGGGACCGGCTTCTATAATCGGCCCGCACGCGGACACGAACCGGAAGGAGCAACATGACCGAGGCGGCCTGCGCGATCGGCATCATCATGGGCAGCCAATCCGATTGGGAAACGATGCAACATGCCGCCCATGCCCTCGACCGGCTCGGCATCGCCTACGAGACGCGCATCGTCTCGGCGCATCGCACGCCCGAGCGCCTCTATGCGTACGCGCGCGGCGCGCAGGCGCGCGGATTGAAGGCGATCATCGCCGGCGCCGGCGGCGCCGCCCATCTGCCGGGCATGGTTGCGGCGCTGTCTCCGGTGCCGGTCCTCGGCGTCCCGATCGAAAGCCGCACCCTGCGCGGCCTCGACAGCCTGTTGTCGATCGTCCAGATGCCGGCCGGCGTGCCGGTGGCGACCTTTGCGATCGGCCAGGCCGGCGCGGTCAACGCGGCGCTGTTTGCCGCTTCCATCCTCGGCCTTGCCGACCCTGCCGCCGCCGCCGCGCTGGCGGGGTGGCGGCAGGCCCAGACCGACGCCGTGGCGGACCGCCCGGACAGCCGCTGATGCTGCCGCCGGGGAGCACGATCGGCATCCTCGGCGGCGGCCAGCTCGGCCGCATGACGGCAATCGCCGCGGCGCGCCTTGGCTACCGCACGCATGTTTTTGCCACCGAGCCGGATGCCCCGGCGGCGCAGGTCGCAGCATCCGCGACGATCGCACCCTATGGCGATGCCGTGGCGGTCGCACGGTTCGCCGCCGCGGTCGATGTCGCGACCTGCGAATTCGAGAATATCCCGGCGGCGGCGCTGCGCCGGGTCGCAGCAAAGCGGCCGGTATTGCCGCGCCCGGAGATCCTCGAAATCGCCCAGGACCGCCTGCGCGAGAAGAATTTCCTGCGCGCGATCGGCATTGCCACCGTTGATTATCGCGAGGTCGGCGACGCCGAGGCGCTCGCCGGCGCGGCGCGCGAGCTCGGCATTCCGGCGGTGCTCAAGACCGTGCGCCTGGGCTACGACGGCAAGGGTCAGGTTCTGCTGAACGCCGACATCAGACCGGCGGAAGCCTGGCGCCGCATGGGCGGGACGGTCGGCATCCTCGAAAGCTACGTTGATTTCCAATGCGAGATTTCGGTCATCATTGCGCGCACGGCCGACGGCACTCTGAGCGCCTATCCGCCGGTCGAGAACCGGCACGTCAACCATATCCTCGACACGACGATCGCCCCGGCGCGGCTCATGCCCGACACAGCGGCAGAGGCCACGGCGATCGCTCGCCATATCGCCGAACGGCTCGACCTCGTCGGGGTTCTCGCGGTCGAGATGTTCGTCACCAAATCGGGTGCGATCCTCGTCAACGAGTTGGCGCCGCGCCCGCACAATTCCGGGCACTGGACGATCGATGCCTGCATCACCAGCCAGTTCGAGCAGCTGGTCCGCGCGATCTGCGGGCTGCCGCTCGGCTCGACCGAGCGGCATGCCAATGCGGTCATGACCAACCTCATTGGCCGCGACGTGGCGAAATGGCGCGAGGCGCTCGACGACCCGCGCGCCAAGCTCCACCTCTACGGCAAAAGCGCGGTCCGCCCCGGCCGCAAGATGGGCCATGTCACCCGGCTGATCACGCGAGCCTGAGCCGCGATCAGCGCGACGGGTGCCGCAGGCGGAAGGGGTTGGGCAGGTTGCCGGCCGCGGCGGCGAGGTGATCGCGCCAGCCGGTCAGGCGATGCAGCTCGGCGAGCCGGCGCTCGATGAAGGCCTCAGTGTCGGCAAAATCCGGCGAGCGGTCGTTGAGCCAATACAGCGTCGCGCCGGCATAGATGCCGGCCAGTGTCGCGCGCTTGGTATAAAAGCTGAAATCGGTCGCGCGGTCGCCGACGCCATGCCAGATGGCGTCGACCGTAGCGTAGAGGAGGCGCAGGCCGAGAGCGGCATTGTGCGGCATCGCCAGGACCGAGAGGCCGCGCCGCACCGCCTCGCGCCATGGCATCAGCACCTCGAAGCGCAGCCGCAGCGCCAGCGCGATCCGCCGCGACAGGCCGGCCGGCTCGGCCGGTTCCTTTTCGAGCCGCTCCAGCATTTGCCGATCGGCCCACGCGCTGAACGCCGCGATCAGATCCGGCGCGCCGCGCGGAAACAGCGCCGCGGCTTCGCCGACCGGGATGTCGGCGCGGATCGCCGCCTGCCGCAAGGCGCGCCGCGTCCAGCCGTCGAACGCGACGTTGGGCAACAGCGCCGCGATCAACCGATCGCGCTCGCGCTCGGCGAAGGGGCTCCTCATGTCTCCGCCTCACCGGCGAGGAACCCCGCCAGGTCGATCGGGTGGCGCTGCAGCTCTTCGATGAAGACGAGCAGGCGATGGTCGGTCATCCGCTGCGGATAGAGGATGCCGTCGAGATGGTCGCATTCATGCTGCACGACGCGAGCGTGAAACCCCGCCGCCTCGCGCTCGAATGTCGCGCCGTCGAGCGCCAGCCCGCGATAGCGGATGCGCAGATGGCGCGGGACGCCGCCGCGCAGCCCGGGGACCGACAGACACCCTTCCCAGCCGAGCGCGCGCTCGGCCCCGACCGGTTCGATCGCCGGGTTGATCAGCACCGTCAGATCCTGCTCGTTGTCGCCGGGCAGATCGGTCAGCCGCTCGCCGCCGACGCGGAACACGACGATGCGATGGGGCATGTGCACCTGCGGCGCGGCGAGGCCGGTGCCGCCGGCATCCGCCATCGTCTCGATCATGTCGTTGACCAGCCGGCGCACCCACGGCGCGGTCGGGTCCTCGACCGCGGCGGCCGGCGCGCGCAATACCGGATGCCCCATGCGGGCGATTTTCAACAAGGCCATGACCCAATATGCGATGCGGCGGGCCTCCGGTAAAGCGGCGCCCGAATGCTTCACAGGACCAGAGGGAAGTGCTAAATCTTGATGCAGAGAGAGGCCGCCCATTGCGGCCGTTTGAGGTCTGACCATCAGCGGAGGGAATCAGCCGTGCAAGTCCTCGTTCGCGACAACAATGTCGACCAGGCCCTCCGGGTCCTCAAAAAGAAAATGCAGCGCGAAGGGGTGTTCCGCGAAATGAAGCTGCGCCGCGCTTACGAAAAACCCTCCGAGCGCCGCGCCCGCGAGCAGGCCGAGGCGGTGCGCCGCTACCGCAAGCTCCTGCGCAAGCGCATGGAGCGCGAGGGGTACTGAGCCAACTCCCCGCATTGGTAGGATGGGTTGAGCGCAGCGAAGCCCATCGCGTGAGTCACGACAGAAGGTGGGTTTCGCGGTGCTCAACCCATCCTACGGCGTCCGATCCGCACTCCCTGCTCCCTACTCCAGCGCCTTGATGATCTCCTCGCACATCTTCTTGGCGTCGCCGAACAGCATCATCGTGTTGTCGCGGTAGAACAATTCGTTCTCGACGCCGGCGTAGCCTGACGCCATCGAGCGCTTGACGAACAGCACGGTCTTGGCGCGCTCGACGTCGAGGATCGGCATGCCGTAGATCGGCGAGGCATGATCGGTCTTTGCCGCCGGGTTGGTGATGTCGTTGGCGCCGATCACGAAGGCCACGTCGGTCGAGGCAAAATCGTGGTTGATCGCGTCGAGCTCGAAGACCTCGTCGTAGGGAACATTGGCCTCGGCCAAGAGCACGTTCATGTGCCCGGGCATGCGCCCGGCGACCGGGTGGATCGCATAGCTGACCTTGACGCCATCCTTTTTCAGCATGTCGGCCATCTCGCGCAGGGCGTGCTGGGCCTGCGCGACGGCCATGCCATAGCCCGGCACGATGATGACCGAGCCGGCGTTCTTCAGGATGAAGGCGGCGTCTTCCGCGCTGCCCGATTTGACGAGCCGGTCGCCGACCCCGGGTCCGGCCGGCGCGGCGCCGCCCTCGGTGCCGAACCCGCCCGCTATCACGTGGATGATCGAGCGGTTCATCCCCTTGCACATGATGTAGCTGAGGATCGCCCCCGAGGAGCCGACGAGGGCCCCGGTGATGATCAGGAGGCTGTTCGACAGCGTGAAGCCGATGCCGGCGGCGGCCCACCCCGAATAGGAATTCAGCATCGAGATCACGACCGGCATGTCGGCGCCGCCGATCGGCACGATCAACAAAAAGCCGAAGGCGAGCGAGAGCAGCACCAGGAGGGCGAAGACGCTGCCCGCCTCGGTCATGACGAACAGGACGATCAAAAGGATCAGCACAATGCCGAGGCCGGCGTTGAGAAAGTGCTGACCCGGAAAAACCAGCGGACGGCCCGATACCAGACCCTGCAATTTGGCGAAGGCGACGACCGACCCGGTGAAGGTGATCGCGCCGATGGTCAGCCCGATCGCCATCTCGACGAGGCTCGCCCTCTCGATCGCGCCGCTTATGCCGATGCCGTAGGATTCGGGCGAGGCGAAGGCCGCGGTGGCGACGCACACCGCGGCGAGGCCGACCAGGCTGTGAAAGGCGGCGACCAGCTGCGGCAACGCCGTCATCTGGATCTGGCGGGCGATAT
The DNA here is from genome assembly GCA_963789255.1 of uncultured Alphaproteobacteria bacterium. Classification (GTDB taxonomy): domain Bacteria; phylum Pseudomonadota; class Alphaproteobacteria; order ATCC43930; family CGMCC-115725; genus DATARH01. The sequence continues at coordinate 122,109 of CAWBJW010000003.1, forward strand.
AGGTGCCGGCGCTGCCGCCGATCAGGAGGCCGATGGCGATCAGCCAGTAGCTGACGACCTGCGGCGTCGCCAGCGTCGTCAGGATGGCGATCGCCATGCCGGCGATGCCGAAGATGTTGCCGCCCCGCGCCGTTTGCGGCGAAGAGAGGCCGCGCAACGCCATGATGAAGCAGACCGAGGCGACCAGGTAGAGAAAGGCCGAAAGACTCTCGCTCATGGGTGGATCCTGGCGCCCGCTATTTCTTGCGCTGGAACATTTGCAGCATCCGCTGGGTGACGATGAAGCCGCCGAAGATGTTGACCGCCGCGAGCGTCACCGCGACGAACCCCATGATCTTGGCAAAACTCATGCCCACCGGCCCGGCGGCGATCAGCGCGCCGACGATGATCACGCTCGATACCGCGTTGGTCACGCTCATCAGCGGCGAATGCAATGCCGGCGTCACCCGCCAGACCACGTAGTAGCCGACGAACACGGCGAGCACGAACACGGTCAGCTCGAAGACGAAGGGCGAGCCGGCAGCGGCGGCGGGCGCGGTCTGATGCGCCAGCTCGACGGTCAGCGCGTTGAGATTGTGCGCCAGCTCCGCGGCATCATTGGCTAGCTCGCCGGCGCGTTGCGCAAGCGATGCGGTATCCGCCATACCGGTCTCCGTCAGCTGGTGTTGCCGGGGGTGGCGCCGATGGTCGCGGGCGCGACCACCGGCTGCGGCATGAGGGCCGGATTGACGATCGCGCCGTCGAGCGTCAATAGCGCCGCCCTGACGATTTCGTCCGAAGTATCGATGTGCAACTTGCCATCCTTATCGACGAGGAGAGCGAGAAAGGCCACAAGGTTGCGGGCATAAAGCTGGCTGGCATCGGCCGCGACGCGCGACGGCACGTTCAGGTGGCCGACGATCTTGACCCCGTTTGCCGTCACGGCGATCTCGCCCGGCCGGCTGCCTTCGACATTGCCGCCGGCCTCGACCGCGAGGTCGACGATGACCGAGCCGGGCATCATGCCGGCGACCATGGCTTCGCTCAGCAGCACCGGCGCAGGGCGGCCCGGGATCAGCGCGGTGCAGATGACGATGTCGGTGCGCTTTAAGGCCTCGGCGATCTTCTCGCGCTGCCGCCGCTGATAGTCCTCGCCCATCTCGCGGGCGTAGCCGCCCGCCGTCTCGGCGGTGTGCGCGGCCTCCTCGTCGACGGTAATGAAGGCCGCGCCGAGGCTCTCGACCTGCTCCTTGGCGGCGGCGCGGACATCGGTGGCGCTGACGATCGCGCCGAGCCGGCGGGCGGTGGCGATCGCCTGCAGACCGGCCACCCCCGCGCCCATCACCAGGACGCGCGCCGCCTTGATCGTGCCGGCCGCGGTCATCATCATCGGGAACGCCCGGCCGAATTCGGCAGCGGCGTCGAGCACCGCCTTGTAGCCGGCGAGGTTCGCCTGCGAGGACAAGACGTCCATGGTCTGCGCCCGGGTGATGCGCGGGATCAGCTCCATCGCAAAAGCGGCAATCCCCGCCTCGGCGTAGGCCTGGACTTCGGTCGGGTTCTGCAACGGCGCCAACAGGCCGATCAGTGCCGCGCCACGCTTGATCAGCCGCAGCTCGTTGATCGCGTTAGCCCCGTCCAATAGCGGACGCTCCACCTTGAGGACGATGTCGGCGTCGGCGAGCGCCGCCGCCGCGTCGCCGGCGATCGCCGCTCCCGCCGCGCGATAGGCGTCATCGGTGAAATAGGCGTCGGCCCCGGCGCCGCTTTCGACGACCGGTTCCAGGCCCATGCCGACCATGTGCTTAACGCTGTCGGGCGATGCCGCCACGCGTCGCTCATGCGCGCGCCGTTCCTTGATGATGGCGACCTTCATCGCGGGGACGGTTCCTCGGACTGCGAGCTCTTCAGGGAAACCGAGGCATCGGCCGTCTCGCTCTCCCGTTGCGATGCCTGCGGCCCATTTCCGATGTCCTGGGCATCGCCACCGGATGATTTCGACGCGATGGTCTTCTGCCGGGTTCGTAGCGCTCTTTGCTGCCGCGCACAATGCCGCGCGCCGGCGCCTTTGGGAAGAGCCAAGCCGGCGGGCACCGGCGCGGGCAGCATCGTTGGCGATATCGCCCCCGACCGCCGCACGGCTGGTTTGGAACGGCCTGCAGGCGTGCTAAGGTGGGTGGCGCGACCGCACTCCGCTCGGCGCCCTGGCTACCCTGCTTAAGGGTCATCGCGCGGCCAGGCCGTCCGATACCTAAGCCGTCACCCGCCGCCGACCGCTCGCGCGGGGGAATAATCGACCAGGAGGCACGTTGTCGTTCCGTTGGAAGCTTGCAGAGCGACCGGCCAGCGCGGCTGAACGCGGCAATCCGGTGAGCGCGCGGTTCAGCGACCAGCTGATCGCGGTGCTGCCGAGGTTGCGCCGCTTTGCCCGAGGCCTCGCCGGAACGGCTGCCGAAGCCGACGACTTGGTTCAGGCGGCATGCGAGCGCGCGCTGGCGCGGGAGCATCAATTTCAGGAGGGCACCCGGTTCGACAGCTGGATGTTTCGCATCGTGCAGACCATCTGGATCGACCAGCTCCGCGCCCGCGAGGTCCGCAAGGAGGATGGCGATGTTGCCGAAGAGCGGCTCGGGTCGGATGCGCCGGTCCGCCGCATCGAAGCGCGGCTCGCCCTGGCCGAGGTCAGGCTTGCGGTTGAGCGCCTGTCCCCGGAGCAGCGGACGGTGCTGATGCTCGTGACCGTGGAGGGCCTCAGCTACAAGGAGGCGGCGGCGGCGCTGAGCGTGCCGGTCGGCACGATCATGAGCCGCCTCGCCCGTGCGCGGATAGCGCTGCACCAGCAGCTCGACGCCGGCAGCGGCGTCCGCAGGAGTGCGAAGAATGCCGAAGCACAGTGACGAGGCGCTCGTCGCCTATCTCGACGGCGAGCTCGACGATGCGGAGCGGCGTCATGTCGAAGCCTGGCTCGAAGCCGATCCTGCGATTCGCGAGCGGCTGGCGGCGCTGACCCAATCGGCCGAGCTGGTGCGCAGCGCCTATGCCGATTTGCTTAACGAGCCGCTGCCCGAGCGCCTGATCGCGGCGGCGCGCGGCGCGACCGAGGAGGCGCATACTGCGCCGCCGGAAGCCGAAATCCTGGTGTTGAAGCCGGCGGCCCGGGACGATGCTCCGCTGCCGCACCGGCGCTGGCCGATCGGCGTTGCCGCCGCGGCCGGGCTGTTCGGCGTGATTTTCGGCGGCGCCGGCACCTATCTCGGCCTTGCCGTGTTCAACCCGGCGAACCCGGCGGCCGAGCGCCAGCTCGTCGCGGCCGAGGCGAACAATTTCTGGCTCGACAACGCCGCCGGCTATTACAAGCTGACCGTCAGCGCCGGCGACAACATGCTGATCGATGTTCCGGCCAGCAGCGATAACCGAGAGGCGCTGCAGAAGATCAGCCAAAGCCTGCCGCAGCAGGTGCGGCTGCCCGATCTGAAGCCGTGGGGGCTCACCTTCCGCGGCGCCCGTCTAGTGGTGGTCGAGGGTCGCCCGGCGGCACAACTCGTCTATGTCACCGACAACAAGGCGATCGGCCCGCTGACCCTCGTCATCGGCGCGACAACGCTGCCCGACATCATGCCGACCTTCGATCACCGGCAGGATGTAAATCTGCTCTACTGGCGCCATCACGGACGTGCCTATGCGCTCGTCGGCCGGACCGACATCGGGTATCTGTGGGGCATCGCCAACGACGTGGCCTGGCAGCTCGACGCGATCTGACGGTGTCGCCGCGCCGCGAGCGAAGCGGGAGATGGGCCGGAGGATGGAAGACCGCATCACGCTCTATGGCAGCTTCACCTCGAGTTCGAGCTACAAGCCGATGCTGTATCTGGCCCTGGCCGGGCTGCCGTTCTCGTTCCGCACCGTCAACCTCAAGACCGGCGTGCAGCGGACCCCCGAATATCTCGCGGTCAACCGCTGGGGCGTCGTGCCGTCGTTGCGCCATCAGGGGCTGACCATCCTGCAGTCGAATGTGATCCTCGATTACCTGGCGCGGACGACCGGGCATTTCGAAGGCAGCACCGAGCAAGAGCGCTGGCGGGCGCGCGAATGGCTGTCGTGGGAAGCCGACCATATCACCGCGGTGGCGCGGGTGCGCCACTCGGCGCGGTTCCGCAAGATGCATGACGAGGTCATCGCCGAATTCAGGCCGCGCGCCGAGGCGGCATTGTCCTTCGTTGACGCCACGGTCAGGGAGCGCCCCTTCCTTGTCGGCGACGATTGCACGATCGCCGATATCGGCTGCTGGGGCCGCATGGTGTTCATGGCCGAAGGCGGCTTCGAGATCGCGAATTGGCCCTATCTCGAAGCCTGGGCCGAGCGCTTGAAGGCGATGCCCGGCTTTGCGCTGCCCTATGATCTGATCCCGAGCAAGGACCGCGAGTTCCCGGCGGCGCCGCATTACGCGCCGCAGCGATGATCCTCTCCGGGTTGGGTGAGAGGGAGTTTGCTGCTACTCCGCCGCCAGCGTCGCGGCGAAGGCCGCCGGCGCGGCGCGCTCGGCCGATGCCATCGGTTCGGGCCACCATTTGTCCTCCCACTCCGAGAACAAACCGTGCAGTCGCGGCATGACCTTTTCGGCAAAGAGCCTGGTGTTGTACTTGGCGAGGTCTTTGCCCATGCTGCCGAATTGCAAGAGCATCATCAGATGGCCGACATTGAGGCTGGTGGCGACCTCGGTCAGCTGCTCGACGACTTCGTCGGGCGAGCCGATGATCACATAGCCGCGCTCGACGATGTCCTCCATCTGCGTCGTCGCCCGCGCCTTCTGCCGCGCATCGAGGCTGGCGGCGCGGCCGACCTGGCCGACGATCCCGGCGCGCTGCGTCGCCTCGGTGATGTAGCCGGGCGGCATCGCCCAGCGAGGATCGACGCGCAGGCAGCGGCCATAGAAATATTCGGCCGGCTCGCGATACAGCTCCATCGCCTCAGCGCGGCTCTCGGCGACTCCGACGAATTGCAGAAAGCCGGCGCGATACGGGTTCATGTCCTTGCCGAGCCGCTTCATCTCCTCCCAGAAGCCCGACATCGTCGCCTGGCCGTCCTTGTAGCCGAAATAGGAGAGATACGCGTAGACGTAGTCCATCTTGGCGCACCACTGCCAGGTCTCGACCGAGCCGCCTCCGGGTATCCACACCGGCGGATGCGGCTTCTGTAAGGGGCGCGGCCAGATGTTGACATAACGCTGCTGGTTGAAGCGGCCGTTGAAGGCAAAGGTGTCGGGCGCCTGCCAGGCGCGCATCACGAGGTCGTGCGCTTCGAGATAGCGCTCGCGCAGCATCGACGGGTTCTGGCCGTAGGCAAAGCAGGTGTCCATCGGGGTGCCGACCGGAAAGCCGGCAATGAGGCGCCCGCCCGAGATCACATCGATCATCGCGAACTCTTCTGCGACCCGGGTCGGCGGGTTGTAGAGCGCCAGGGAATTGCCCATGACGCAGATCGCGGTATCGGTGGTGCGGCGCGCCAGGGACGAGGCGATCAGGTTGGGCGACGGCATCAGCCCATAGCCGTTCGAATGGTGCTCGTTGACGCACACCGCGTCGAAGCCGCATTCGGCGGCATATTCGAGCTCATCCATGAAGTCGTTGTACATGTGATGCGCGCGCCGCGGGTCGAACAGCGTCGAATGGATGTCGACCCACACCGAGGGATGCTTCTCCCGGAAATCGTCCGGCAATTCGGTGTACGGCATCAGGTGGAACCACATCAGCTTCATGGCTGCGTCCTCGCTCCATTCGTCGTCCCGGCCCACGGGTCCGGCCTGCGGCCGGCCCGAGGATAAACTCCGGCCGGGACCCACCCCTCGGCCGCTCGTGCCGCGGATCAGTGGATACCGGCCTTCGCCGGCATGACAACAAAAATCATTCGATCACATCGTCAGCGCCGAAAGCCTGAGCACCTCCGGCGTTTGCAATCCCGAGTTTGGTAAACGCAACGGCGCTCCTGATGTATCAGGCCAGGATCAGGCCGAATTCCCGTGTTGGTTGAACTGTCACCTCACCCCGATCGATGACAAGTGATGTTATCACATAAATGCGGCGAATTTAGCGGCGCGGTTTCGCGTCGCGCCCCCTCTCCGTCAACCCGGATGCTGGTCTCCCTCTCCTCCCCCATGTGTTATGGCGCGATGTTCAGCGTGCGGGCGAGCCAGCCGGCGACCAGATCGCAGATCGCCGCCTCGCGGCCGACATAGAAATGGTCGCAAGCGGGCACGATTTCGACATCGCACTGGCCAAGGGCGCGCTCCTGGAAGCGCTCGGCGGGGTAGATGTCCGGTGCTTCCTGGTCGCCGCGGATATAGAGCGTCGGGCAGCGGATGGTCGGCGCCAGTTCGAGCACGTCCGGCATTTCGGTCAGGCGGTCGAGAAAGCTCTCGGCGGTGATCACATACCACCAGCCCGGCAGCAGCATCAGCTCGCGGCCCCCGCCGGCGGCGACGAGGGCGCGCGCCTGCGCGGTGATCTCGTCGAGTCGGCCGCCGGCAAACAGGCCGGTCTGCGAGCTGCGCTGCACCCCGTATCGCCCGCCGCCATGGGCCGACAGCAGCACCATCGCCGGGGTTTCCGGATGGTCTGAGACATGCTTGACCGCGAGCATGCCGCCGTTGCTGTGGCCGATCACGACGGGATGCGGGAAGCCCTGCCCGGCGAGCCATCGGGCGGCGGTGCGGTTGTCGGCGATGCCCTCCGCCGTCAGCTGGAAGGCGGCGCCCTCGGCGGCGCGGCTGTCGCGAGTGCCGAGGATGTCGTGACCGCGCCGGTTGAACGCGAGACAGACGAGGCCGAGCCCGGTCAACGCCGGCGGCAGGAAACGCGGCGCGCCGACATAGAAGTTCATCGTATTGCCGTGGAACAGCAGCACGGCGCCAGTGACCCGCCCGCCGTCGGGCCGATGCAGCGCCCCGTCCAGCGGCAGGGTGTCCGTTTCAATCGAGATCAGCTCGGTGCGCATGCTGTGCGCTTCCCATCCAGCCCGGCGGCCCGCGAATTTCGCATTGGTTTCGCCGTCGCCCGCGCGGTACGCTGCGGCACCGCACTCCACGGAGGATAAAGGCGATGCCTCAATTCACCACCGAAAACGTCTGCTATCTGAAACACGGCGAGCGCCAGATCATGGCCCGCGTGTTCAAGCCGGAAGGCGCCGGGCCGTTTCCGTGCTTTATCGACCTGCATGGCGGCGCCTGGAACAATGGCGACCTCGCCGACCGCACCAGCCTCGGCGAATACCTGGCCGAGCGCGGCACCGTCATGGTGACGTTGAATTTCCGCCATGCCGCCGACGGCTATCCGACCTCGTGCGCCGACATCAACTACGGCATCCGCTGGATCAAGGCGCATGCCAACGAATTGAAGGTCAAGCCCGACCAGATCGCGATCGGCGGCGCGTCGAGCGGCGGCCATCTGGCGATGCTGGTGGCGATGCGGCCGAAAGACGAGCGCTATGCCGCGATCCCCGGTCCCGCCGGGGTCGATGCCAGCGTCAAGGGCGTCGCGATGCTGTGGCCGGTCATCAACCCGCTGTCGCGCTATCGGAATGCGATCCGCCGGTCGGCCGAGCCCAACCCGCCTGCCTTCACCGTCGGCATGAAGGAAAAGCACGACACCTATTGGCACACCGAAGTCGAAATGGCCGAGGGCAACCCGATGCTGATCCTCGAACGCGGCGAGAAGGTGGTGATGCCGCCGGCGTTGTGGCTCCAGGGCCGGCCCGACGAGGTGCACGATTATCACGATCCCCATTCGGACTTCCCCGGCAACGAGCCCGAGCGCTTCGTCAGCAACTATAGGAAGGCCGGCGGCGACATCGAGATCGCCTATTTCGATAACGCCAAGCGCAACACCGAGACGAGCCACGCGCCGGTCGCCGATTTCCTGAAGAAGCACCTGAAGTAGGACCAGACTTGAAGCCCCTCTCCCGCATTGCGGGAGAGGGGCTTTACATTAGCCCGACCCCGCCGTCGATCGTGCCGGGCGAAATTCGCGCTCGCGGCGGTGCGGCCGGTGTGACAGAATTCGGCGTGAACGGCGCGGCGTTGTTCCGGGGCGGCCGAGAGTGAGCACATCCAACAGGGTCCCCGCGGGCTACAAGGAAGCCGGCGTCGATGTCGCCGAGGCCGATGCGGGGCTGCGCCATATCGTCGAGCGCATCACCGCGACCTGGCCGAAAAGCGGTCTGGGCGCGGTCCGGTTGCCGATCGGCTATTTCGCCAACGTCATCGATATCGGCGGCGTCGGCCTCGGCATCTGCACCGACGGGGTCGGATCGAAGGCGATCATCGCGCAGATGATGGAGAAATACGACACGATCGGCATCGATTGCGTCGCGATGAACGTCAACGATTTGTTGTGCGTCGGGGCGCGTCCCTTATCGATGGTCGATTACATCGCCGTCGAAGAGGCGAATGCGGCAATGCTCGACGGGATCGCGATCGGCCTCGCCGAGGGCGCGCGGCAGGCCGGCATTTCGATCTCCGGCGGCGAAATCTCGCAGCTGCGCGATGTCATCAGCGGCTTCGACCTGGTCGGCACGGCGGTCGGGACCGTGCCGCTCGACCGCATCATCGTCGGCCGCGACATCAGGCCCGGCGACCGGGTCGTCGGCATCGCCAGCAACGGCATCCACAGCAACGGGCTGTCGCTTGCCCGTCGGGCGTTTTTCGAGAACGCCGGGGTTTCGGTGCATCACGTCTTTCCCGAGATCGGCGGCGAACTCGGCGCGGAATTGCTGCGCCCGACCTATATCTATGTCCCTGAGATCCTTGAGATCATCGAGCGGATTCGCTCGGTCAAGGCGCTCATTCACATCACCGGCGACGGCCTCTTGAACCTGCCGCGGGTCGCTGCGGAGATCGGCTTTGTCATCGACGACCTGCCGCCGCCGCCGCCGATCTTCGCCTTGATCGAGCAGCATGGGGCGGTCGGGCGGGCCGAGATGTTCGAGGTCTACAATATGGGGATCGGCTTTTGCGTGATCGTCGCCGAAGCGGATGTCGCGGCGACGCTGGCAATCCTCGCCCGTCACCGCCGGGCGGCGTCGGTCATCGGCTACGCGGTCGCCGACCCCGCGAAATCGGTCCATCTGCCGCAGCATAGACTGGTCGGGCGCGGCAAGAAGTTCGGCCCGGCATGACCCGGCCGCCGCTGATCGACCGCGCGGTCATCGACGAGCTGTTCGACTATATCGGCGCCGACGGGGCACGCTCGGTGATCGAGCTCTTTGTCAGCGAGGGCCGGGCTTACCGGGCGACGATCGCCGAGGCGGCCGGGCCGGCCGCGGATAACGCACAGCGCGAGCGGGCGCGCCGGGCGGCGCATTCGTTGAAGAGCGGCGCCGGCCAGATCGGCGCCGCTGCCCTGGCGGCGGCGGCGGCGGCGGTCGAGCGGGCCGCCGCGGCGGGCGCGCCCGGCCTGGCGCAGGCCGCCGCGGCGCTCGAAACCAGCGCCGAGGAAACCGTGAGGGCGCTCGCCCCGTTCCTAGGCGGATGAGGCGAGGCGTTCCCTGTCCCACTCCGCCTTGCGCCGATAGATCGTCGACGGGTTGACTTCCAGGAGTGCGGCGGCGCGCGGCACGTTGCCGCCGCACAGGAGGAGCGCCTCCTCGATCGCCTGCTTCTCGATCTGCCACAGCGGCCTGACCGCACCCGCGCCGCCCGGCTCGCCGGCCAGCCGAAACGCCGCCGGCGCCGGCATGCCGCCGGCGGGGCGAAGCGGGGCGTTGCTGTCGAGGCGCGACAGCATCGCCGCGCTGACCAGCGTGCCGTCATTGAACAGCACGACGTTGCGCAGCACGTTCTGCAATTCGCGGATATTGCCCGGCCATGAGTAGCGGGTCAGCGCCTCGACCGCTTCCGGCTCGAAATCATCGAAGGATTTCCCCTCTTCCTCGGCATAAAGCGCGAGAAAGTGGCGCGCGAGCAGCAACACATCGCCATCGCGCTCGCGCAATGGCGGCATCGCGCAGGGCACGACGTGCAGGCGGTAGTAGAGGTCTTCGCGAAACCGCCCGGCCTGCACCTCGGCCCACGGTTCGCGGTTGGTGGCGCACAGATAGCGCACGTCGGCGCGTTCGACCTCGTTGCCGCCGACCTTGGTGAACTCGCCGGATTGCAGCACCCGCAGCAGCTTGACCTGCAGCGCCTGGTCCATCTCGCAGATCTCGTCGAGCAGCAGCGTGCCGCCCTTGGCCCGCGCGACGGCGCCTTCGCGCGTCCCGGCCGCCCCGGTGAAGGCGCCTTTGACGTGGCCGAACATCTCGCTTTCCATCAACTCTTTCGGGATGGCGCCGCAGTTGACCGCGACAAACGGCCCGTCATGCCGCGGGCTCAGCTGATGGATCGCCTCGGCACAGAGCTCCTTGCCGGTGCCGCTTTCGCCGGTGATGAAAACCGTGGCGCGGCTCTTTGCCGTGCTCTCGATGACGTTGTAGACCGCCCGCATCGACAGCGACGCGCCGATCAGCCGGCAAAACCGGCCGGTCTTGACGATGTCGTTGGCGGCGGCCAGGCTTTCGAGCCGGCGCCGGTCGAGCGCGTTCCTGACCGTGACCAGGAGCCGGTCCGGGGCGAACGGCTTGACGATGAAGTCGTAGGCGCCCTCGCGCATCGCCTCGACCGCGATCTTGACCGAGCCGTGCGCGGTAACGACGATGACCGCGGCGGGCAGACCGCGCTTCTTGATCGCGCGCAGGATCTCGACGCCGTTGATATCGGGCAGTTCGAGGTCGAGCAGAACGACATCGGGGACCGTCTCGCGCAGAGCGGCAAGCGCGCGCGCCCCGGTATCGGCGTCGATCAGCTCGACGTCGAGCTTGCCGAGGAACTCGTGATAAAGGCGCAAAATCGAGGGCGTGTCCTCGACCAACAGCAGGCGTGCTTTCGCCGTCATTCTTCCTCCTTCCGCACGCGGCCGTTGTACCGGGATTATGGTTTAGAATGGCTGAACACCCGCCAGGAGTATATAAGCGCGGGTGGGGCGGCCCGGAAAGGATGCGCCAAAGGATGCGCCACTGACCGACTCTTCGCCTGGCGACCCGGCGCGCCATGCCGGCCGCGACCGAGGGCTCCCGGCGCGCCGCGGCGGGCAATTCTGGCTGCCTTTTGCGATCTCGCTGTTTGGCGCGTTCGTCATTCTGCTGATCGGCGCGACCATCTGGCTCCAGCTGACCAGCGAGCGCACCGCGATCCTCGACGAGGCGCGCCAGCACACCTCGAACCTCGCACGCGCCTTCGAGGAGCATATCCGCCGCACTGTCGGGGAAATCGACCAGACGCTGCTGGTGTTGAAGCGCGGCTATGAAAGCGACCCCGCCCATTTCGCGCTGTGGGAATGGCCCGGCAAGGAGCTGTTGTTGCAGGACCTGCCGGTGCAGATCGCGATGGCCGACCGCCAGGGCAGGATCGTCGGCACTACCGAGGGACCGGCGCCGGTCGCTGTCTCGGTACGCGACGAGGACTATTTCCGCTATTTCGCCGACCACAACGACGATACGCTGTTCTTTGGCAAGCCGGTCGTCGGCGGCGCCTCGGGCCCCGCCGGCGGCCACTGGGCCATGCCGCTGGCGCGCCGGCTCAACGCCCCCGACGGCAGCTTCGCCGGGGTGCTGATCGTCTCGCTCGATCCCTATTCCTTCGCCCGCTTCTACGAGAGCGTCGATCTCGGACCGGGCGGCACGGTGATGCTGGTCGGCCGCGACGGCGTCGTGCGGGCGCGCGTGTCGTTCACCCGGAAATCGCCGGGCGCCGCGCTGCAGCCAAAGATCACGATCGGCGAGACCGTGAGGTTGCAGCTGACCCCCGATGCGCTCGACCAGAGCTTTCACGTCGAGAGTTCCCTCGACAACGTCTCGCGCGTCGTCAGCTACCGGGTGATGCGCGACTATCCGCTGATCGTCGGCGTCGGGCTGTCCGACAACGACCTGTTCGCCGAGTTCGAGGCCAGCCGGTCGCGCCTGATCGGCGCGGCGGGGGGCGCCGCCTTCGTCGTCTTTGCCTTCACCGCGCTCCTGGTGCGCCAGCTGCTGCGGCGCCAGCGCTCGGAGGCGGCGCTCGCCGCGCGCGAAGCGGAGCTGCGCGGCGAGCGCGAGCGGCTGTCGCGGACGCTCTCCTCGCTGCAGATCAGCAACGACCGGTTCCGCGCCATCATCGAGACTGCGCGCGACGCGATCCTGACCGCCAACGCGGCCGGCGCAATCGAGATCGCCAACCCGGCGGCAACCCGCATCTTCGGCTATCCGGCGCGCGAACTGCACGCTTGCAATGTCGCCGAGCTGGTTGCCGGCAATCCTGTCGAGTTTCGCAATTTTCTCGCCGCAGCGGGCGGGTCGCGCGAGTTCCGCGGGCGCCGGGCCGACGGCGGCAGCTTCGACATGGAGGTTGCATTCGCCGACTTCAGCGACGCCGGCAGCCGCAAGGCCGCGATCATTATCCGCGACATCAGCGAGCGCAAGCGCTTCGAACGCGAGATCGTCGCGGCCAAGGACGAGGCGGAGGAGGCGAGCCGCGCCAAATCCCGCTTCCTGGCGATGATGAGCCATGAGATCCGCACGCCGATGAACGGGGTCGTCGGCATGACCGGGCTGTTGCTCGACACGGCGCTCTCGCCCGAGCAGCGCCGTTACGCCGAGATCGTGCGCGATTCGGCCGATCACCTGTTGTTGGTGATCAACGACATCCTCGACTTCTCCCGGCTCGAGGCCGATCGCCTGGTGCTCGACGAAGCCGATTTCGCGATCGAATCGCTGGTCCAGAGCGTCTGCGACGCGATGGCGCCGCACGCATTCGCAAAAGGGCTGGAACTCGGCTTCTATCTGGCCCCGGGCACGCCCGCTGCCGCCTATGGCGATGCCGGGCGGGTCCGGCAGGTGCTCTACAACCTGATCGGCAACGCGATCAAATTCACCGAAAAAGGCGGCGTGGCGATCTCGGTCGCGCCGGCGGTTCAGGCGGCTGCGGCCCAGGCGGCGCCCCAGGCGGCGGTGGCGGGCAATGGCGTCCCATCGCGCTTTCTCGTGCGGTTCGATGTGGCCGATACCGGCATCGGCATCGCGGCAAATGTGCTGCCGAGCCTGTTCGAACAGTTCAGCCAGGGCGACGCCACGGTGGCGCGCCGCTTCGGCGGGTCCGGCCTCGGACTGGCGATCTCGCGCAAGCTCGCCCTGCTGATGGGCGGCACGATCGGGGTTGCCAGCGAGGCAGGGCAGGGCAGCCAGTTCTGGTTCACCGCCGCGCTCGCACCGTCGAGCGCGCCGCGCGAGGCGCCGCGCGCCGCGCTCGACGGCATGCGCGTCCTGTTTGTCGGCGACAACCCGGTCAGCCGCGAGATCATGACCCACCAGCTCGCTGCCTGGGGCGCTTCTGCCGATAGCGTTGCCGAAGCGGACCGCGTCGTCCCGCTGTTGCAGCAGGCGGAAGCAGAGGGCAGCGGGTTTCGGGCGGCGATCCTCGACCAGTCGCCCCTTGACCAGGAGGCTGGCGGGCATGACGCCGCCGCGCTGGCCCGGCTGATCGCTGCACAGAAGGAGCTTGCCGGCGTCAGGGTCGTGCTCGCCGCGGCGCCGACGCTTACCGCGTTGCGGCACGGCGCACGGGCCGTCGGGGTTGCCGCGGTCTTGATCAAGCCGTGCTCGCCCTCGGCGATCTATGCCGCGCTGATGCCCGGGCAAACGCCGGCGGCTGCGGCCGGGGCGCCCGCGCCGGCCGAGCGCGCGCCGCGTGCCGCCAGTCTGCGCGTGCTGGTCGCCGAGGACAACAAGGTCAACCAGATCGTCGTAACCAAGCTCCTGGAAAAGCTCGGCTGCCGGGTCGATGCGGTCGATAACGGGCATGACGCCGTCGAGGCATTGCGCAAGATGCCCTACCACATCGTCTTCATGGATGTGCAGATGCCGGAGATGGACGGGCTTGCCGCCACCGCCGCGATCCGCGCCCTGCCGCAGCCCGAGCGCCGCGACGTGTGGATCGTGGCGCTGACCGCCAACGCCTTTGCCGAGGATTACCGGGCCTGCCTCGACGCCGGCATGAACGATTTCGTCGCCAAGCCGGTAAAGCCCGCCGATCTCGACGCCTGCCTGGCCCGCGTGCCGGCGGCGGTGCTGGCCAGCGCCGTCCCGGCCGCGGCCGAATGAGCGCGGGGGCTAATCCAGCACCTCAAAATGCGCTTCGGTCGGCTGTAATGCCAAGCCGTTGACCGGCACGATGTCCTGCGGGCAGGCGGAGAAGGCGACGATGCAGTCCGCTTCGACGCGGAGGCTCACATAGCTGCCGGGGGTGCTGACCGGCGGGCGGATCTCGACCCGGTTGCCGTCGATGACCGGGATGTTCATGAAGAGGTTGAGCGGCGCCGGCGTCTCCGGCGGCGCCAGGCCGAGTTCTGCGAGGGAAGCGGCGAGATTGTCGGTGCAGTTGTCGTGGTACCCGGTAACGCCGAGCAGCTCGTAGCGCCAACGGTCGCAGGCGGCGAACAGCGTGTCGTGGATGCCGCCGGAGGTGTCTGCGGCAAGGGTCAGGATCGGACGGCGGCGATTGGTGACCAGCGTATCGCCGATGCCGGGAATGATCCGGCCGATCGCGACGCGGCTGTGCTCCATCGACATGAACTCGGCGATGTCGTCGGCGCGGAACGCCCAGGTGTCGACGACCTGCTGGCCCAATGTATTGATGACGCGCACGCTCTGGCCGCGCGTGAGGCGCACCGCCTTGCCGCGCCGTGCCGGAATTTCGATCAGCATAGCCCTTCCTCCGCGTTGGCCCCTCTCATGGTGCGCGCTTGAGGCCGAGATCGGCCAGGCAGGCGTCAAGCGCCCGCGCCTGGGCGCTCTTCACCGCGCCATCCTGGCAGGCCGCGACGACCGCGACGAATTCGACGCGGGTCGGCGGCTTGCCAGAGGCGAACCGCCAGCCCTGCATGTTCCCCGAACCCGGCCCGGCCTGCCGGGTCGCATCGGAGGTCGTGCAGGCGGCAAGCCCGAGCATCAGGAAGAGGGCAAACCTCGGCATTGCACGCAGCCTCCGGAAGGTTCGGCTGAGGAGAGATTACCCCAGGCGGCCGGCTCCGTCACCGCAGCGCAGCGGCCGCGCCGCATATGCCGGCGCATCAACGCAAGCCTGCGGAGGATGCGTTTCCGCCGGTCTCGCGATCCGGTTAAAATAGGCTACTTTTTGTTCGCCCTAGCGCGAGGCCGTTGCCGGATGCTGAGACTGCCGACTTTCGGACGGGACGCCCGGGTCAACACGCTGATCGGCTGCGGCCATTTCCTGTCGCATTATTATGCGCTCTGCCTGCCGCCGCTGTTTATCGCGTGGCAGCAGACCTTCGGCGTTTCCTATGCCGAGCTCGGTTTGGCGATGGCCTTGATGGCGGGCACCACGGCGCTGGTCCAGGCGCCGGTCGGGTTTCTCGGTCAACCATTACGGCGCGCGCCGTTTCCTGGTCGGCGGCACGCTCCTGATGACGCTGTCGATCGCGGCGATGGGCCTGGCCACCGCCTACTGGCAGATCGCGCTCTTGGCGATGCTGTCCGGTCTCGGCAACTCGGTCATCCACCCGGCCGACTACGCGATCCTTTCGGGCTCGGTGAACCGCGCGCGCATTGGCCGCTCGTTTGCGCTGCATACCTTTGTCGGGCAGGTCGGGTTTGCCGCCGCGCCGCCGGTCACCGCCGCGCTGATGCTGCTGGTCGGCTGGCGCAACGCGTTGCTGCTGGTCGGCATGCTGGGGCTTCCGGTCGTCTTGTCGATCCTGTGGCAGAGCCGCATCCTGGTCGAGCAGAAGCGCGAACCGCAGCGTCGCAAGCCCGGGTTCGCGGCCGATCTGCGCCAGCTCGTTTTCCCGCTCGATCCTGTTGTTCTTCGGGTTTTTCATGGTGTCGTCGATGGCCGGCGCCGGCATCCAGTCCTGGCTGATCACAGTGTTGCATCGCACCCACGGCCTGACGCTCGAAGCCGCCGCCTCGGCGCTGACCTTCTATATGGTCGGAACGATGAGCGGCGTGCTGGTCGGCGGCTGGGTGGCCGACCGCACCGAGCGGCATCTCGGCTTTGTCGTCGGGCTGACGGTCGTCGGCACCGCTCTCTTGCTGTGGGTCGATCTCGTCTCGATGGCGCAGCTGGCGACGATCGGCGTCTTGTTCGTCGGCGGGTTCTCGATCGGGGCGAGCCGCACGCCGCGCGATGTGATGGTCAAGGACGCCGCCCCACCCGGGCAGATCGGCAAGGTGTTCGGCTTTGTCAGCGCCGGGATGTCGCTGGGCGGCGCGATCATGCCGGTGCCCTACGGCATGATGATCGACGCCGGACGCCCCGATCTGGTGCTGGTGGTGGTCGCCGGGCTGTGGCTCTTGAGCCTCCTGTTTGTCGGCAGCGCCCGCGCGAGCGGCCGGCATGAGCCGGTCGCGGTCCCGGCGGAATAAGGTGCTCGCGCGCCATTGCGCTTGCCCGCAAAGCTGAAGTAGACCGGGCTGGCGGCCCCCGATCAAAGGAATTGGCGGGCCGCGCAATCGTTCCGGACTGCGTGCGCCGAATGCAAGTCGATTTGCCCGCTCTCGGACCCGCCTTCCCGAAACCCGCCGGCGAACCCGGCGGCGGGTCGGGTCCGGCCGTGCTCTACCGCGAGCGGTTCGAGACCGGCCTCATCCGCCCCGACCCGGCGCAGCTGCGCGCGGCGGACCGCCTGCAGCTTCTTCATGAGACGCTGGCGCGGTATCGGCCGGCCGGCCGGCGCGGCTGGCGCGTGCGCCTCGGGCTTGGCGGGCATCGGCAGGCGATGCCGAACGGCCTCTATCTGTGGGGACCCGTGGGGCGCGGCAAATCGATGCTGATGGATCTGTTTTTCGCCGCGGCGCCGGTTGCCGCCAAGCGGCGCGTCCATTTCCATGCCTTTATGCTCGAGGTCCACGACCGCATCGAGCGCGAGCGCCGCGCCGGGACCCGCGCGCCGATCGGCAAGGTCGCCGGCGATCTCGCTGCCGCGGCATCGCTGCTGTGCTTCGACGAGTTCCAGGTCAACGACATCGCCGATGCGATGATCCTCGAACGGCTGTTCCGCGCCCTGTTCGAGGCCGGCACGGTCGTCGTGGCGACCTCCAACCGGCCGCCCGAGCGGCTCTACGAGCAGGGGCTGCAACGCGACCGCTTTCTGCCGTTCATCGCGCTGTTGGAGGAGCGGCTCGATCGGCTCGAACTCGACAGCGGCCGCGACTACCGGCTGTCGCGCATGATGGGCCAACGGGTCTATCATTGGCCGCTCGATGCAGTGGCGGATCGGGCGCTCGATGCCGCCTTCGCCGAGCTGACCGACGACACGCCCGGGGCGAGCGAAACCCTGATCGTCAAAGAGCGCCCGCTCATCGTGCCGCGCGCCGCGCACGACGTTGCCTGGTTCCAATTCGACGAATTGTGCGCGCGCCCGCTCGCCGCCGCCGACTACCTCGCGATCGCCGAGCATTTTGCAGCGGTGATCCTCGCCGGCATTCCGCGCCTCGAACCGCAGCAGCGCAACGAGGCAATGCGCCTTCACATCCTGATCGACGCGCTTTACGAGGCGCGCACCCTCTTGATCGCCTCGGCCGCGGTGCCGCCCGAGGAAATTTACATGGCCGGCGACGGCGCCGAGGAGTTCCGTCGCACCACCTCGCGCCTCCACGAAATGCAGAGCGAAGACTACCTCGCCAACCGGGCAAAGGGGTGAACTCGGACCTAGCGGCCGACGCCGATGCCGATGCGCTCGACCGATTGCGATTGCGGCGGATTGAACAGATCGGCGAGAACGATCGGCCGGCCGGTATCGTCCGGCGGCGGCAAGCCGGCGTCCTGCGCCGCGACGCACGCCTCGTCATGGCTCAGCGCACGCGCCTTGATCGCGCCGAAGCAGCGGCCCGGCCGGATCAGCGCCGGGTGCAACGCCGCGGAAATCGTTCTGGTTGGTGGTGAAGATGATTTTCCGGCTGGCCAGATGAACGAGGCCGTCGGAGACATTGAGAAAGCGCGTCATCAGCGTCGTGCCGGCGCCGACCTCGCGGGCGTTGACCAGCGACTCGGCGTCTTCGATCACCATGACCGCGTCGTCGCCCATCGACAGAAAGTTGACGAACATCTCGTCGGAGTTGAGCAGCTTTTCCTCGTAGGTGATCACCGCCTTCAGCCTGGTTCTGGTAGATGAAATGGCGCAGCAGCGAGGTCTTGCCGGTGCCGGGTTCGCCCATGATGAACAAGACCGAAGCGCCGTCTTTCAGGTAGCGGGCAAAGTAGCTCGCCACAGGTTCGCCGAGCCAGGGATAGTAGGAATCGTGGACCGGCGGCGGCGGCTGCATCGTGATGTTGCGGTAGTCCGCCCCGTCCTTGGTCTCGTACCACCATTCGACGGTGGCGAGCCGCGAATGGCCGAATTTTTCGCCCATCTCGCGCGCGACGGCCGCGACGACCGCGTGATCCCCCCAATACTGCACCGAGAAGTGCAGGCGGCGCGGCACGAATACGTCCTTGTCCTCGTCGAAGCGGACATAGGCGTAGAAGACCGCGCTCTCCTCCGCCGGCGGATGCACGATGATGTCGTACCCGCCGGCCGCGACCGAGCGCACCTGAACGCGAAATTCCGGGAATTGCAGGCGGGCAATGTCGCGCAGCGCAGAGACAAAATCGAAGGCGGAAATCAACAGCGAATAATCCGCCCGCACCGCCGTCGAGTTCGGCCTGGGACGACAGCGCGGCGGCCACCGCCGGCATGACGCTCGACGGGTGAATATTGGTGTTCAGCAGAAACTGCATCTTGTTCATTCGAGACCCTTCCGCGATCCAAAATCGCTGTCGCTCCGGGACCGCAATATCGATGTGGGCCGGTCCCGATTCAACCGAAGCGCCTTGCTACGGCGACATCTTCCGGCAGCCCGCCTTGCCGGCTCGTTGGTTTCGCGGTAAGACCCGCGCCGTCTCGCGCCGTTTGGCCGCGCTCCGTTTTGCCCCCTACGACGAGGATATGCCCATGGCACGCAGGAAGATCGCGCTGATCGGCGCCGGCCAGATCGGCGGCACCTTGGCGTTGCTCGCCGGGTTGAAGGAACTGGGCGATGTTGTGCTGTTCGACATCGTCGACGGCGTGCCGCAAGGCAAGGCGCTCGACATCATCCAGGGCTCCTCGATCGAGGGTTACGACGCCGAGATCGCCGGTGCCAACGATTATGCCGACATCAAGGGGGCCGACGTGGTGATCGTCACCGCCGGGGTGCCGCGCAAGCCCGGCATGAGCCGCGACGACCTGATCGGCATCAACACCAAGGTGGTCGGCGAGGTCGGCGCGGCGATCAAGGCGCATTGCCCCGAGGCGTTCGTCATCACCATCACCAACCCATTGGACGCGATGGTCTGGGTGATGAAGGAGGCGACCGGCCTGCCGGCGAACCGGGTCGTCGGGATGGCCGGGGTGCTGGATAGTGCCCGGTTCCGCTATTTCCTGGCGCAGGAATTCAACGTCTCGGTCGAGGACGTGACCGCCTTTGTGCTGGGCGGCCATGGCGACACGATGGTGCCGCTCATTCGCTATTCGACCGTCGCCGGCATTCCGCTTCCCGATCTCATAAAAATGGGCTGGACCACCAGGGAGCGGCTCGATGCGATCGTCGCGCGCACCCGCGACGGCGGCGCCGAGATCGTCAATTTCCTCAAGACCGGCTCGGCCTTCTACGCGCCGGCGAGCGCGGCGATCGCGATGGCCGAATCCTATCTGCGCGACAAGAAGCGGGTGTTGCCGTGCGCCGCGCTGCTGACCGGGCAGTACGGGGTCACGCGATCTCTATGTCGGCGTGCCGGTGGTGATCGGCGCCGGCGGGATCGAGCGCATCGTCGAGATCACCCTCGACCCTGGCGAGAAGGCGGCATTCGACAAATCGTGCGCCGCGGTCCGCGAACTGGTCGAGATCGCAAAGAAGATGCGCGCGAGCGCGGCGGCGGCAGCCCAATGAACATCCACGAATATCAGGCGAAGCAACTGCTGGCGAAATCAGGCGTCGCCGTCCCGCCGGGCGCGGTCGCCTATACCGCGGCGGAGGCGGTCGAGGCGGCGCGGCGGCTTGGCGGTAGCGTCTGGGCGGTCAAGGCGCAGATCCATGCCGGCGGACGCGGCAAGGCGGGCGGCGTCAGGCTCGCGCGCTCGGAGGACGAGGTCGCGGCGGCGGCCCGCGCGCTGATCGGCACGAAGCTGGTGACGCACCAGACCGGACCGGAGGGGCGCGAGGTCAAGCGGGTCTACATCGAAGCCGGCGCCGACATCGCGCGCGAACTCTATCTGGCAATCTCGATCGACCGCGGCACCGGGCGAGTGACGCTGATCGGGGCGGGCGAAGGCGGCATGGAAATCGAGGAACTGGCGGCGCGCGCGCCGGAAAAAATCCTGCGCCTCGCGATCGACCCTGCCGCCGGGTTGTCGCCGTTTCATGCCCGGAGGCTCGCCTTCGGCTTCGGCCTCGCCGGGCCCCAGGTGTCGGCGATGGTCGGCTTTGTGAGTTCGCTCTACCGCGCCTTCACCGAACTCGACGCCGCGCTCGTCGAGATCAACCCGCTGGTGGTGACCGGGGCGGGCGACCTCGTTGCCCTCGACGCCAAGATCGCCTTTGACGACAACGCCCTCTTCCGCCACCCCGACATCGAAGCCTTGCGCGACGAGGACGAGGAAGACCCGATCGAGCTCGAAGCCGGCAGGCACGCGCTCAATTACGTCAAGCTCGACGGCAATATCGGCTGCATGGTCAACGGCGCCGGGCTCGCCATGGCGACGATGGACATCATCAAGCTTTACGGCGGCAGCCCGGCCAATTTCCTCGATGTCGGCGGCGGCGCGACGCGCGAGCGGGTGATCGTCGCGTTCAAGCTGATCCTCTCCGACCCCAACGTCGAGGCGATCCTCGTCAACATCTTCGGCGGCATCATGCGCTGCGACGTGATCGCCGAGGGCATCGTCTCGGCGGCGCGCGAGGTCAACCTGCATGTGCCCCTGGTGGTCCGCCTCGAAGGCACCAATGTCGAGCTCGGGCGGCGCATCCTCAGCCAATCGGGGCTGCCGCTTCTCGCCGCCGAGAATTTCGAGGATGCCGCGCGCAAGGTCGTCGCGGTGTCCCGGGAGGCGGCGTGATGGCGATCCTCGTCGATGCCCAGACGACAGTGATCTGCCAGGGCTTCACCGGCGCGCAAGGCACCTTCCACTCCGAGCAGGCGATCGCCTACGGCACCAGGATGGTCGGCGGCGTCACCCCCGGCAAAGGCGGCACGCAGGCATCTCGATCTGCCGGTGTTCGACACGGTGCACGAGGCGCGCGCCCGGACCGGCGCCACCGCGAGCGTCATCTATGTCCCGCCGCCCTACGCCGCCGACGCGATCCTCGAAGCGATCGATGCCGGGACCCCGCTCGTCATCTGCATCACCGAGGGCATCCCGGTGCTCGACATGGTCCGCGTCAAGCGTGCCCTCGACGGGACGCAGAGCCGCCTCATCGGGCCGAACTGCCCGGGGGTCATCACCCCGGGGGAATGCAAGATCGGCATCATGCCGGGCCATATCCACGCTCGCGGCCGGGTCGGCATCGTCTCGCGCTCGGGAACCCTGACCTATGAGGCGGTGGCCCAGACGACCGCCGCCGGGCTCGGCCAGTCGAGCTGCGTCGGCATCGGCGGCGACCCGATCCACGGCCTCGATTTCATCGATGTCCTCGAGATGTTTCTCGCCGACGACGACACGCAAGCGATTGTCATGATCGGCGAGATCGGCGGCGCCGCCGAGGAGGAGGCCGCCGCGTTCCTGCGCGCCCACAGACGCAAAAAGCCGATGGTCGGCTTCATCGCTGGGGCGGCGTCGCCGCCCGGCCGCCGCATGGGCCACGCCGGAGCGATCATCTCAGGCGGCAAGGGCGGCGCCGGCGACAAGATGGAGGCATTGCGCAGCGCCGGGATCACGGTCACCGAATCGCCGGCCGCGATCGGGACGACGATGAAGCGCGTGCTGGGGAAGTAGGACCGAACGGCCGCGACGGCCGGCGGGGCGCTGCCTCCTTCGCGACGGGGCGTGAGGCGAGGGCCGACAATTCCGCGAGGCGGACCGCCTTACAGATCGGCGAGGCGGATCCAGGTGCCGAGCGCCAATGCGACGAGGGCGCCGAGCGCGACGATCGGCAGGCTCGCGGTGCCGAACAGCAGCAGCCACAGCACAAAGGCGACGATCGCGCTGAAGATGCCGCCGATCAGCGAGGGCAGCGACCGCTTGACCCGCGCTGCGGCCACCGCGCTCAGACCCCGGCCGAGGCGAGACGGGAATCGGCCGCGGTGGCGCGCGCCTTTTTGAGATCGGGCTTGCGGAAGCGCGTATCGTAGCCGTTGAACAGATGGCCCCAGAGGCCGCGGTCGAGATCGCTGGTGCCGAACAGCCAGTCGGCCAACGGGTAGGTCAGGTTCATGTTGGTGCCCATCATGATCGCCTGGTCGTGATGGGCGATGTGATGGCGCCGGATCGTGTTCATGAACGGGATGCGGCGGATGATGCGGTCGTCCTTGACGTGGCAGCCCCAGTGGAACAGCTCGTAATTGAGGTAGACCCCCGAGGTCGTCGCGACCAGGAGCCAGCCGGCGTTGGCCGACCATATCAGGCCGAGCACCAGGCCGCCCGCCGCCGACATGCAGATGAACGTGGTCAGCGCGTAGGGCGGGAAGAAAGTGATGCGGAAGTCGCGGGTCGTGTCGATCCGCGGCTCGTGATCGGTGAAGAACTGATGATGCGCCAGCGTGTGGCGCTTGTAGATGCCCATGAGGCCCTTGACCGGGCGATGCATGATGAAACGGTGCATCGCCCACTCGAAGATATTGCAGGCGACGAACGCCGCCGGCACCACCAGCCATTCGAGGACGCTCGGCTGGTGGATATTGCGGGCGCAATACCAGATCGTCGCGAGGCCGAGCCCGGCGATCACCAGCACATGGCCGAGCCCGCTGTACCAGGGCGAGATGCGGGTGCGGTAATCGGCGCGGAACGCCGCCTGGCGCTGGGTCATCATCGGGCCATCCTCCTCCTGTCGCGGACGCTCCCACTGGGGGCCCAAGTCAACACCGGGCAAAGCCCTTTGACAATTCGATTGTGCGGGGAAGCTGTGTTGACATTGGATGGGCGGCAACGGGGCGGGCGAGCGGAGGCGCTGACATGAAAATCGGGGTCCTGCAATTCTTCAGCTGGCCGGAGCGCCGGGTCCCCCTCGCCTCGGTCTATGCCCGCGCCTTGCAGCGGATCGAGATCATGGACCAGACCGGGTACGACGCGGTGTGGCTCGCCGAGCATCATTTTTCGAGTTTCAGCGTGTGCCCGTCGGTCCACATGATGGGGATTCTCGCCGCCGCCCGCACGACGCGGCTGCGCATCGGCACCGGCGTGTCGCTGGCGCCGTTCTATCACCCGCTGCGCCTCGCCGAGGAGGTGGCCTTGCTCGAACGTCCTGTCGGGCGGGCGGGTCAACTGGGGCGCCGGGCGCGGCTTCGCCCGCGTCGAATTCGAGAATTTCGGAATCCCGCCCGAGGAAAGCACCGCGCGCTTTCACGAGACCGTCGAGATCGTGCTGCGCGCGTGGACGCAAGAAAAGCTCAGCTTTGCAGGCACGCATTTTCATTTCGACGGGGTCGAGGTGCTGCCCAAGCCGATGCAATGCCCGCACCCGCCGGTCTGGATGGCGGCGACCTCGGATTCGGCTATCGAATGGGCGGCGGGACGCGGCTTCTCGATCCTGCTCGACCCGCACGCCTCGCATCGCGACATCGGCAGGAAGCGGCTGACCTACGCCGAACGGCTGAACGCCGCCGGGTTTTCGCTCGACGGGCGCGATCTGCCGGTGGCGCGGCTCCTGGCGCTGGGCGACACCGCCGCCCAGGCCGCCGAAGTGGCGCGGCGCGGCGCGCAATGGATCGTCAATTCGTATTTCGGTGCGGCGCACCGCCCGGTCGGGGTCGCCGATCCGGCGGCGCCGGGCAGCGACCCGGTGCAACGCTATCTCGACGAGGTGATCCTCCACGGCACCCCCGACGCGGTGCTCGAACAGATCATCCGATTGCGCGAGGAAATCGGCCTCGACTACCTGTTATGCGCGCCGCTCAGCCACGAGAGTTTCATGCTGCTGACCGAGCAGATCCTCCCGCGATTGCCGTGACCCGAGGGACGGCACTGAAGACTGTTTGCACCGAATTAGCCCCCAAAAAACCCCGTGGCCGGGCCAAGCCCGGCCGAGGGGTATCTATCAGCGAAATTTGTGCGATCAGCCCCGATGGGCGACGAGACGCTGGTTCTGCTCGCCGAGGCCCTCGACCGCCACCCGCATCCGGTCTCCGGCCTTGAGGAAGCGGGGCGGCTTAAACCCCATCCCGACCCCCGACGGCGTGCCGGTCGGGATCACGTCGCCCGGCAGCAGCGTCATGAATTGGCTGACATAGCTGACGATGTGCTCGATCCCGAAGATCAAATCCGCGGTGTTGCTGTTCTGCCGCCGCTCGCCATTGACGTCGGTCGATACCTGCAACTTGCCGGCGTCGGCGATCTCGTCTTCGGTCACCAGCCACGGCCCGAGCGGGCAGAACGTGTCGCAGCTCTTGCCCTTGGTCCACTGTCCGCCGCGCTCCATCTGGTATTCGCGCTCGGAGACGTCGTTGACGACGCAATAGCCGGCGATGTGTTTCGCCGCGTCCTGGAGGGCGACATAGCTTGCCTTGGTGCCGATCACGATGCCGAGCTCGACCTCGTAATCGGTTTTCTGCGAGCCCTTCGGGATGATCACGTCGTCGTTCGGGCCGCAGATGCTGCTCGTCGCCTTCATGAAGAAGATCGGCTCGGAGGGGATCGGCATGCCGGCCTCCTGCGCGTGCAGGCGGTAGTTGAGGCCGATCGCGACGATTTTCGGCACAGCGCCGACGCACGGCCCAATCCGCGGCGCGCCCGATACCAGCGGCAGGCTCGCCGGATCGAGCCGGCGCAGCCGGTCGAGCGAAGAGGGCGCGAGCGCCGCGCCGTCGATGTCGTTGATGACGCCCGACAGATCGCGGATCTTGCCGTCGCGGTCCACGAGGCCGGGCTTTTCCTGGCCCATCGGGCCGTAGCGCAGAAGCTTCATCGGGGTTTCCTCCTGGGGCGGATCAGGCGAAATCTAGCAGAAGCCGCCGCCGCGGGGCAAATCTGGCGCCTTGCTGCTCTTGCTGCTGCACCGGCGGCCGGTGGGCCGAAAGCGGCGGAAATCCTGGCCCGGCCGCGCCCGTTTGCTGAATCCGCCGGCAATCTGCAGCGAACTTTCGCGAGTTGTGGCGCAAATCCTCGGGTTTTTCGCTGTCGCAGCAGCAAATCTGCAGCCGCTCTGCCGCAAACGCGCGGCGCAGCTTTTGTTCAGCCCGGGCGGGTCGCCGCAATCGCCCCCGCTCGCGCAAGGGAAAAACGGATCAGGATCAAGCGATTGACATTGCTCGAATTCCCGATCCCGGCACAGGGGAATAACAGGCGGGCGCGAGTGGATCGGCATGGAACTGCTCGCGCGGGTCGGACTAGCGAGAGTGCGGTTCGTGACGTCGATCGTCTTGACGATAGCCCTTCCTGACGGCGAGCCGGCTCAACCCCATCCGGTCATCGGCGGACATCTCCTCTCCTGCGCCGCCGGATTTGCCGCGCCGTGGACGTTGGGTCCGGGCGAGATGACGAGCGCCGGTGCTGTCGGCCTTGCCGGGTTGCTGATGCTGAGCGCGCGGGGCGACGCACCCGCGAGCCGGGATTGACGCTTTCCTTGTGGCCGGACTCGGCCTGCCGACAAGTTGGTTCGTGAGCCCGGTACTGATCGGCGCGCTACTCCTCGTCATCTATTCTCGTCTGTGGGTGCTCGGCGAGCATCGCCTGGCCCAGCGACCATCTTCCAGATAGCCGATCCTGCGACTTTCGTATGCGGCCGTCACCGCGAGGCGGCAACCTGACGGTTCGGGAGTGAACAAAGGCGGCTGCGATCGAATTTCATTGCGGCACGCCGCGGCGGGGCAGAAAATCACACGCATAGACCGGGAAACCGGGAATTTCGGTTGGGATGATCTCGGCGAGACGGGAGTGCCTCGCTAGGAAGGGGTAAGTTGATGCGTCTCGAAAAACTGCCGGCGGCGATGGCGACGCGCCTCGCCGAACTGGAATGCCCGAATTTCACCACGACGCCATGGGTCGAGGGCGCGCCGCTCGCTGAAAGGCGGGTGGCTATCGTCTCGTCGGCCGGGCTGGTGGTGCGCGGCGACCGTGTGTTCCGCGGCCGCGACGCCGATTACCGCGCGATCCCGGCGACCACCGCGCCGAACGACCTGCTGTGTAGCCACATCTCGATTAATTTCGACCGCACCGGCTTCCAGGAGGATTGGAACGTCGTCTTTCCGCTCGACCGGCTCAATGAGCTGGCGGCGGAGGGGACGATCAGATCGCTTGCGGCGACGCATTACTCGTTTATGGGCGCGACCGATCCGGTGCAAATGGTCGAGGGTGCCCATGAGGTCGCCGGCAAGCTCAAGACCGACAACGTCGATGCGGTTCTGCTCACCTCTGTTTGACCGCTGTGCACGCGCGCCGTGAGCGCGCTCGGGCATTACATCGAGGAAGCGGGGATTGCGACGGTCGCGATCAGCCTGATCCGACCGCAGACCGAAAACACCAAGCCGCCTCGGGCGCTGTGGGTCCCCTTCGAATTGGGCCGGCCGTTTGGCTCGCCGGGCGACCCGGCGTTTCAAAAGCGGGTCATCCTGGCGGCCCTCCGCCTGCTGGAACGCACGGATGGGCCGGTCTTGATCGAGGATTTTCCCGATGACGAACCGCGGGCGCGGCCCGATCCGGCTTGGCGGCCGCCGATCGCGACGCAGCCGATCGACGCTGGGGCGGGCGCCGCGGTGCTGGCCGACCGGCTGGCAAGCGAAATTGCCTCGCTGCAGGAGGCGCATCGCCGCTGGGTGGCGCAAAAAGGCCGCACCACGGTCGGGCTGAGCGGGCTGGCGATCGGCGATGCGGCGCGATTCGCTGCCGAGTGGCTGCGCGGCAAGGCGCCGCCGAGCCCGCGCGAGGGCTTCTCGGCGCCGTTGCTGCTGCGCTTTGCGGTCGACGACCTGAAGGCCTATTGCCTCGAGGCGGCGGCCGCGGGTTCGGCGAAGCCGTCGAGCCGTCAGCTCGGCGACTGGCTGTGGAACGAGACCGGGGTCGGCGCCGCGATCCATGCGCTGCGGTCGACTCTGCTGGCGAGCGAGGATGAGCGGCTGAAGCTCGTCGGCGGGTTTATGGTGCCGGCCGTGCGCGTCCGCAACTAGCGCCGGGAGCAGTGGAGGATGCCAGGAGTGAAGGTCTTGGCCTTCGACACCGGAGGCACGATCCTCGACTGGCACAGCGGCATCGTCGCCGCGCTGAGCGAATGCGGCGCGCGGCGCGGCGTCGAGCGCGATTGGCGCGAGTTCGCCAACGAATACCGGCGCCGCGCCTTGCGCCGGATGCTCGGCGCGGTTGATCCGGACTTCAACATCGACGACGTGCACCGCGACGTGCTCGACGAGCTGCTCGGCGAGGCGGGGATCGACGCTTTTGCCACCGATGATCGCCGCGCGGTCGCGCGGCGCTGGCACGAGCTCGACACCTGGGCCGATTTCGTGCCGGCGCTAGCGCGACTGCGCCCGCGCTGGCCGTGCGTGTCCTTCACGATATTGAGCTTGGCGCTGGTCATCGATACGGCGCGCCGCAATGGCATCGTGTGGGACGGGGTGATCTCATGCGAGATGCTGCGCGTCTACAAGACGCGTTCCGAAGCCTACCGGCTTGCCGCCAAATACCTCGCCGTCTCACCCGGCGACATTGTGATGGTGGCCTGCCACAATTTCGATCTCGATGCGGCCCGAGGCCAAGGCTACCGGACCGCCTTCGTGCGGCGGCCGGACGAATGGGGGCCGGTCGGCCCGCCCGACCCGTCGCCGAACCCGGCATGCGACTTTGTTGTCGCCGGCTTTGCCGAACTGGCCGATCGCCTCGGCGCATGAACCGTGTTCGAGCCGGCCAACTTGTAGCGCGAATCCCGTTCAGGGTTGGCGGCTGATCGGCATCGGGCCGTCCCGCAAATGCGCGCCGTCGCCGAAGATGGTTTCGTAGCGCGCGTCGATCTTGTCGTCGATCATCCTCGCCAAATCGCTACGCGGAATGCTGACAGAACGGCCCCCGGTGAGCGCATGGAAGACGACATCAAACCCGAAGCCGCCGACCCGCCTGCCGTGAGAATCGACCAAACGCAACTCCTTGATGTCGTATCCTTCGGCCCTTCAGGTCAGGAAGAAGTCCCATCCGCTCGGCGATATCGTAGCCCACGCCACAAAAGTCGATGACATAGCCGCCGGTGCGCAAACGGGGTGCTCGATCGAGAAGCGTTGGCCGGAAACCGTGCTCCGCGAGCCAGTAGCCGAGTGTGCAGCCCGGCAAGGCCTATTCCAGAAATAAGGACAGTCTTATTCTGCATCGGCCAAAATATAGCGGGGGTCGCGAAGCAGGACAAAAAAGAACATCGGTATGTGCTTAATTTAAGACTTTCGGGCGCGGCCCCGTTGACGGCAGCCCGAACCTGCGCGATGCATTGTCCATGCCCTCTTGCAAATCCCTCCGCCCGGCGGCATCGCGCCGCGCCCCCGATGACGCAGAGAAGATCGTCCCCGGCAGGTGCACAGTGCATTGGAAACCGGCAACTCCCCTACCGTCTTCGACCGGGTGGCGGCCGAATTGCGCCGGCTGGGGATCACCCTCGCCGGCTTGCCCGGTGAGGATCGCGTAAATTTCCGCAACGGCGCGGACGGAACCGCACGCATGGCAGAGACTTTGGACGAAGCCGTTAAAGCCGGCCGCAGCACGGCGGTCGACCACGAGATCCGGGGGATCGGGCTGCCCTATCTTTCGATACTGGCCCTGGTCGTCGGTGTCGCGACCGGCTTTGGCGCGGTCGCATTCCGCGACCTTATCGGCCTGATCCACAATGTTCTGTTTCTCGGCCAGTTTGCGGTGCGCTACGACGCGAACGTGTTCACGCCGACGAGCCCCTGGGGCGTCCTCGTCATCCTGGTGCCGGTGCTCGGCGCGCTGGCCGTTACCTTCCTCGTCACGAAGTTCGCACCCGAGGCCCGGGGCCACGGCGTACCGGAAGTCATGGATGCGATCTATTACAAAGGAGGCGTGATCCGGCCCATCGTCGCGGTCGTCAAGTCGCTGGCCTCTGCGATTGCGATCGGCAGCGGCGCAGCGGTGGGGCGCGAGGGCCCGATCATCCAGATCGGCTCGGCCCTGGGATCGACATTGGGCCAGATCGTGCGAATGCCGCCGGGGCAGCGGATCATTCTTGTCGCCGCGGGCGCCGGCGCCGGCATTGCGGCGACGTTCAACACCCCGATCGGTGGCGTCATGTTCGCGATCGAGCTGATGCTGCCCGAGGTCAGCGGCCGCACCTTCCTGCCGGTGGCTCTGGCTACCGGCACGGCAACATTCGTCGGACGCTTTTTCTTCGGGTCACAGCCGGCCTTCGCGGTCCCTCACCTGGCTCCGATTAGCGCTGACGCGACCTCGGCGCTCATCCTTTGCCTCTATGCGTTGCTCGGCGCCATCACCGGCGTCGCGGCGGCAGGGTTCGTCCGCGGCTTGCATCTTGTCGAAGATCTCTTCGACAAGATCAAGGGACTCTACACGCGGCACGTGCTGGGTATGTTGCTGGTCGGCATATTGATTTACGTTTTGCAGCGACGCTTCGGCCATTACTACGTCGAGGGCGTCGGTTACGCGACGGTCCAGGCAATCCTGCTCGGGCAATTGGCGGCGGTTGAACTGCTCCTCCTGCTGTTCTTATCCAAGCTGTTGGCGACCTCGCTCAGCCTCGGGTCCGGTTCGTCCGGCGGGATCTTCTCACCTTCCCTGTTCATGGGCGCGACGATCGGCGCCGCCTTCGCCGGCGCACTCGTCGCGCTCCATGTCCCGCTCGCCATCGATATCCCCTCTTTCGCAATGGTCGGCATGGGGGCAATGGTCGGCGGCGGCACCGGGGCGGTGATGACCGCCGTCACCATGATCTTCGAAATGACGCGCGACTACGGCATTGTCCTGCCGATGATCGTCGCCGTTGCGCTCAGCATCGGCGTGCGGCGCCTGCTGTCGCGCGAGAACATCTACACCTTGAAGCTATACCGCCGCGGGCACGTCGTGCCGAAGGCTTTGCACGCGAATATGTTTCTCGTGCGCCGAGCCAGCGAGGTGATGGACACCGACGTGGTTCTAGCCGCCGCCGAGATGAGCTTCGATGCCTTTCTCTCCCAGCCCGATCACCGCGGCCGAATGCGCCATGTCGCCGTTTTTGAGAGCAACCGCATCATTGGCGTGCTGCGGATCAATACGGCGCTGCGCCGTGCGTCGGAGGGAGCGCGATCCAGCACCACCTTGGGCGACATCGCCAGCCGGGATTTCACGATCGTGCGCGAGAACGATATCGTCTTCGATGTGATCCGGCGGATTTGGCGGCAGCAAGCGGTGATGGCGCTTGTCGTCCGTCGCCGCGGGGTGCCGCGACCGGAGGATGTCGCGGGGGTGATCACCAAGGAGCACGTCGCCAACTCGGTAGCCAGCAGCATCGCGGTGTACCCCACCTAAAGAGCCATTCCAGGGACCGCCAAATGAACCGACACAACCCCTACGGCCGGGACCGCCGCCGGAGGGTCGATTCTCGCCAGCAGACTGCTGATAGCACGGAGGTCCGCTTGCGGTGCAAAGGCGGCGCCGGAGGCGCACCGCGGGAGGCTCGGCTTTCCACCCCGGCCGTCCAACCGGGATGAGCGGCTGGTTGGGTTTTGACCCTAAAGCGTAAAGCCGCCGTCGATGATGTGGGTGGCGCCGGTGGTGAAGGCGGATTCGTCGGAGGCGAGATAGACCGCCAATGCCGCGACCTCTTCGGCCGTGCCGAGCCGGCCCAGCGGCTGACGCTCGACAAAACCGCGGCGCGCCGCGTCGGTGCCGCCGGGCAGCAGCACCCCCTGCATCGCGATGCGCTCGTCGAGCGAGGGGGTGGCGATCGTGCCCGGGCAGATCGCGTTGCAGCGGATGCCCTGGGTGATGAAATCGGCCGCCACCGCTTTGGTCAGCCCGATGATCGCGGCTTTGGTCGCGCCATAGACGCAGCGGTTCGGCGCGCCTTTGATCGAGGAGACGGTCGAGGCCATGTTGATGATCGAGATGCCCGCCGGGCTTGTCTTGGCGTGTTCCAGCATCTTCGGCAGGAAGGCGCGGATCATCAGGTACATCGAGCGGACGTTGAGGACGAACGAGAAATCCCAATCCTCCGGCAGCACGTCGAGGATCGTGCCGTGATGGACGAAGCCGGCGCAGTTGAAGAGGATGTCGAGCGGCCCGAGCTCGTCGGCGAGCGCGGCGATCGCGCCCGGATCGGTCACGTCGAGCCGGCGCGTCGCGACCAAGGCTTCGGCAAGGTCGGCGAGTTTGTCTTCGGCAACGTCGGTGGCGAGGACGCTGGCGCCCTCGGCGGCAAAGGCGAGCGCCGTTGCCCGGCCGATCCCTTGCCCCGCCGCCGTGACCAGGGCGCGCCTGCCGTCGAGCCGTCCCGCCATGCCGCCGCTCCTCACACGGTAAGATAATCGGGATTACGCGCGCTCGACAAAGGCGTCCATGACCTTCTTGTCGCCGGCCTGCTCGAAAAGGATCGCCAGCTTGTTGTCTTCGACCGCCCGCACCGTGCCGTAGCCGAATTTCTGGTGGAACACCCGGTCGCCCACGGCAAAGCCGCCGACCCGGGGGATTGCCTGCCCGCGCTGCGGGACCCGCGCGCTCTCGATCAACAACGGCGGCCGGCTCGGATGGCCCGCCTGCGCGTGGTTCCAGGCGGCGCTCCAGCCGGGCGAAGTTCCGGCCCAGCCGGCCGTGGAGGTCGCGGCCGATGCCCAGGACGGCGCCGCGCCGAGCCCCATCTCGCTCGTCATCTCGACATGCCCCTTCGGCAACTCGTCGATGAAGCGCGAGCGCGCCGGGTTCTGCCATTGGCCATGAATGCGCCGGCTTCCGGCAAACGAGACGAACGCGCGATGCCGCGCCCGGGTCAGCCCGACATAGGCGAGGCGGCGCTCCTCTTCGAGGCCTTTGAGGCCGTGCTCCTCGACCGAGCGCAGGCTCGGGAACAGCCCTTCCTCCCAACCCGGCAGAAACACGCTGTCGAATTCGAGGCCCTTGGCGCTGTGCAGGGTCATCAGATTGACCATGTCGCCGTTGCTGTCGGCGGCGTTATCCATGACCAGGCTGACATGTTCGAGAAACCCGCCGAGGTTCTCGAACTCGGCCATCGCGACGACCAGCTCCTTCAGGTTTTCGAGCCGGCCCGGCGCGTCGGGCGAGGTGTCGGCCTGCCACATCGCGGTATAGCCCAATTCGTCGAGCACGATCTGGACCAGATCGGTGTGCGGCACAAGGTCGGCTTCGCCGCGCCAGCGGTCGAGCGCGGCGAGGAACGCGGCGAGCGCGTTGCGCCCGGCGCGCGGCAGCGTCTCCCCGGCGATCGCCTGCCGCGCCGCTTCGACCAGCGGCAGCGAGTGCGCGCGCGCCGCGGCGTGCAGCAACTGCAACGTTGCGGTGCCGATGCCGCGCCGCGGCACGTTGACGACGCGCTCGAAGGCGAGATCGTCGCCCGGCTGGCGAACGAGGCGCAGATAGGCGAGCGCGTCGCGGATCTCCTGGCGCTCGTAGAAGCGCGGGCCGCCGATCACGCGATAGGGCAGGGCGAGCGCGATGAAGCGCTCCTCGAATTCGCGGGTCTGGAACCCGGCGCGCACCAGGATCGCGATTTCCTTGAGCGGGTGCTTCCGGCGGTGCAGCGCCTCGATCTCGTCGCCGACCCAGCGGGCCTCCTGCTCGGCGTCCCACAGCCCGCGCACGACGATTTTGTCGCCGCCGCCGGCGCGGGTCCACAAGGTCTTGCCGAGACGCCCGCGGTTGTGGGCGATGACCCCGGCGGCGGCGGCGAGGATGTCGGGGGTCGAGCGGTAGTTCTCCTCGAGCCGCACGATCAAGGCGCCCGGAAAATCGCTCTCGAACTTCAGGATGTTGCCGATCTCGGCGCCGCGCCAGCTGTAGATCGACTGGTCGTCGTCGCCGACAACGCAGAGGTTACGGTGGTGCTGCGCCAGCAGCCGCAGCCAGAGATACTGCGCGACATTGGTGTCCTGGTATTCGTCAACAAGGAGATAGCGGAAGCGGCGCTGATAGGTGGCGAGGATCTCGGGATTGCCGGCGAACAGCGTCAGATTGTGTAAGAGGAGATCGCCGAAATCGGCGGCGTTCACGGTGGCGAGGCGCTCCTGGTAGAGCCGGTAAAGCGCGATCGCGCGGCCATCGGCCCAGTCGCCGGCATTATCTGCCGGAACCTTGTCCGGGGTGAGGCCGCGGTCCTTCCAGCGTTCGATGATCCCCAGCAATGCCCGCGCCGGCCAGCGTCGCTCGTCGATGTTGGCGGCTGAGATGATCTGCTTCAACAGGCGCAGCTGGTCGTCGCTGTCGAGGATCGTGAAGTTCGATTTGAGGCCGACCGCGTCGGCGTGGCGGCGCAGGATGCGCGCGGCAAGCGCATGGAAGGTGCCGAGCCAGACGCCGTCGGCGGCATGCCCGATCATCGCTTCGAGGCGCTCCTTCATCTCGCGCGCCGCCTTGTTGGTGAAGGTGACCGCCAGCACCTCGCCGGGAAAGGCGCGGCCGGTCGCCAGGATGTGCGCGAGCCGGGTCGTCAGCACCCGGGTCTTGCCGGTGCCGGCCCCGGCCAGCACCAGGACGGCGCCGTCGACCGCCGCGACGGCGCGCCATTGCGCCTCGTTGAGAGCGGCGAGGTGCGCGGTCTGCTCGCCGGGCTGTGGGGCCGGCGGGAGCGGAGGGTCGGCGAGGAGATCGGTCATAGAACCCATCATATAGCAATCCGCTACCGCCAGGGCACCACGGAATGCGAAGAATGGATGGTGGACCGCGGCCGTCTCGGGCGCATGCGGGCGGGACGCCCGCGGTCCGGATGGTGGCAGGAAAGCCACGCTTCGGCGCAAAACTGTTGCAAAAGAGACAGTTCTGGCCCGCCGGATCGGCGCCGCCTTATGATGAACGCGTCTCCGCCAGCGTCCCGACATGCACGCCGCCGTCGTCCTTCTGGTCCTGATCCTGACCTATATCGGCATGGCCGCCGGCCGCATCGCCTGGCTGCGGGTCGACCGCACCGGCATCGCGCTGCTCGCGGTCATCGCGCTGCTGGCGAGCCGTGAGATGACGCTCGACGATTTCGGCAGCGCGGTCGACATGCCGACCTTGGCGCTGTTGTTCGCGATGATGATCATCTCGGCCCAGTTCGCCGAATCGGGCTTTATCGATCTGTGCGCCCACACGATGGTCGAGACGAGGGGCGGCACGGCGGCATTGCTGGCGCTGACGGTGGCGATCGGCGGCGGACTGTCGGCGGTGCTCGCCAACGACATCCTGGTCGTCGCGATCGCGCCGCTGTTGATCGCCTGCGCGCAGCGCCGCGGCCTCGATCCCCGGCCCTTCGCGATCGCGCTCGCCGCCTCGATCAACGCCGGCTCGTCCGCCACCCTGATCGGCAATCCCCAGAACATCCTGTTGGGCGCCATCGGCCAGCTCGATTTCTGGAGGTTCCTGGGGGCCTGCGGGGTACCGGCGCTGTTCGCGCTCATCGTTGTCTTTGCCGTGGTCTGGCTGCAATGGCACCGCCGGATGCGCGCCAACACGCCGCCGCCCGACGCGGTGCCGATTGCGGCCGCCGCCGCTGTCGAGCATCTCCTCGACCGCAATCAGACGATCAAGGGCGCGGTCGCGGTGCTTGCCTTGCTGGTACTCTTTGCCACCCCGCTGCCGCGCGAGATCGGCGCGCTGATCATCGCGGCATTGCTGTTGGCCAATCGCAAGATCACCAGCCGGACGATGATCGCCGCGGTCGATTGGCCGCTCCTGCTGCTGGTGTCCTGTCTCTTCGCGATCACCGGGCAACTCAACGGGTCGGGGATCGCCGCCCAGGTGCTGGCGTTCCTCGACACCCACCGGCTGCTGCCGAACAACCTGCTGCTGCTGTTCCCGTTTGCCGCCGCGACCAGCAACACGATCGGCAGCGTGCCGACGGCGATGCTGCTGCTGCAGATCTGGCCGAACCCGCCGCCGGGGGTCCTTTATGCGCTGGCGCTGCTGTCGACGCTCGCCGGCACTCTGCTGCTCACCGGCAGCCTGACCAATCTGTTGATCGCCGAGCGCGCCGAGCGGATGGGGGCGGGACTGACCTTTCGCGAGTACGCCCGCGCCGGGGTCCCGATCGCGGTGCTGTC
Organism: uncultured Alphaproteobacteria bacterium; assembly: GCA_963789255.1. GTDB lineage: Bacteria > Pseudomonadota > Alphaproteobacteria > ATCC43930 > CGMCC-115725 > DATARH01. Next base: position 157,504 of record CAWBJW010000003.1, read on the forward strand.
GCTCGCCTTCGCGCTCTTCTGGCTGGCCTGGATGCACGTCCTGCCGCTGACGCCGCCGATCCCGGCGGTGTCGGCCCCGTAGGGCTGAAGGCTTTTCCGCCCTGTGGGGTTGGCTTACAACAGCCCGTCTCTCGCAGGAGCGTGCGTGCCCGCTACCCCACTTCTCATCGGCACCCGCGGCAGCCCGATGGCGCTCTGTCAGGCCGGGCTCGTGCGCGACCGGCTGTGCGCCGCCCATCCCGACCTCGCCGCCCCGGGCGCGATCGCGCTGTTGCCGGTCCGCACCACCGGGGACCGCGTGCAAACCCGCCTTCTCGCCGAGATCGGCGGCAAGGGCCTGTTCACCAAGGAAATCGAAGAGGCGCTGCTCGACCGGCGGATCGATCTCGCGGTGCACTCGCTGAAAGACATGGAGACGGTACTGCCGGCCGGGCTGGCGATCGGCTGCGTCTTGACGCGCGACGATCCGCGCGACGCGCTGGTCTCGGGCGGCGGCGCCGGGCTTGCGGGGTTGCCGCGGGGGGCGCGGATCGGTACGGCGTCGTTGCGGCGGCGCGCCCAGCTGCTGCGGCTGCGCGGCGATTTCGATGTGGCGCCGATCCGCGGCAATGTCGGGACCAGGCTCGCCAAGCTCGCTTCCGGCGATGTCGATGGGCTGGTGCTGGCGCTGTGCGGCCTCGAGCGGCTGGGGCAGGCGGGGCTGGCGAGTGAGATCCTCGCGCCGGAAATCATGCTGCCGGCGGTCGGCCAGGGCGCGCTGGCGATCGAGTGCCGGGAAGCGGACGAGGCGCTGCGGCAGCTCCTCGTGCCGCTCAACGATCCGGCGAGCGCGGCCTGCGTCGCCGCCGAGCGCGCGATGCTGGCCGCGCTCGACGGATCGTGCCGCACGCCGATCGCCGGGCTGGCGACGATCGCGGAGGGTCGCCTCGGCCTGGACGCGCTGCTGTTGTCGCCCGACGGCAATGCCGAGCGGCGCGGCCATATCGCCGGCCCGATCGGCGACGCGGTCGCCCTCGGCAGCGAGCTCGGCGAGCGGCTGCGCCGCGATGCCGGCCCGGAATTCGGCTTTGGCTGATTCGGCTTAGGCTGATCGGAGCAGGAGCGCGGCGCGTCAGGCGGCGGCGCCACCCTGGCAGGCCTGCCGGTGCAGCCATTGCGGCACCGTCGCCTTGCCATGGACGACATCGTGATAGAGGTAGACCGGCCATCCGACGACGAAAACGGCGTCGCTGGCCACGTCCTTGTTCTTTGTGGGGCACGGGCCGGTGGCAAAAAACCCGAACAGCAACAGCGCGACCCCGAGCGACAGATATAATCCGATGAGTGCTCGCATGGGACCCGCCCTCTTTCGGAGGGATGGAAAAGCCCGACCCCTATGATGTGGACGCGCGCCCGCCGCGATCGGTTCCCCTCAGGCGATGCGCGCCGCAATTAAACTAGCAGCCGCCCCGGCAGATGGCGGGCGAGGAGACCGGGGCTGAGCGGCATCAGGCGCGGGCCGTCGGTCCACAACAGCGCGCAGTCGATAGGGCGGCCGGGATAGATCCGCGCCAGCGCGGCGCGGTAGCTCGCCAGCTGCCGGAGGTAGAGCGCCGGCACCGCGTCCTCGGTGGCGGGGGCCGGCCGCAGCGTCTTGAAATCGACGATCAGGACGCGCTCTTGTGTCACGACGAGCCGGTCGATCTGTCCGGACAAGGCGTGCTCGCTCCCCGGGCCTGCCCCGGCGATCAGTCCGACGACCGGGACTTCGGCCTGGGCATCCGGTCCCCACAGAAGGGCGAAGCCGGGGTCGTTCAGCACCGCTAGGGTCTCGGCGCAGATCTCGGCCTGCTCGGCCGCATCGAGGCCGTGCACCGGCAATGCGAGAAAGCGCCGCGCCGCAGCCGCGCGATCGGGCGCCGGCAGTTCGGGCAGGCCCTGCAGCAGCCGGTGCACAAGGAGGCCGCGCTTGAAGCGGTCGCGGCCCGCAGCGGCGAGCGGCGACAACGTCGCCGGTTCCGGTCCGCCCGGCTGCGACGGCAGCAACGGCTTTGGCGGGCTGGGTTCGGACGGCGGCGGGGCGAGCACCCAGGCCGCCAGCTTGCCCATCGGAGGCGCGCCGGCGAGCGGGCGGTCGCGGCCGGGCGGCGCGGTCTGCGCCGTGGTCAGGCGCAGCATTTCGCCCGACCAGCCGTCGCGCCCGCCGATCAGCGTTCGCGTGTCGAAGGCGACCGGCGTCGCGATGCCGCGCCAGCCGGCCGCGCACAGCGCGTGCCAAGTGGATGCCTCGCGGGCCGGCCGCTGGGTCTCCCAGCCGCAGACATAGAGCCGGTCCTGCGCCCGGGTCAGCGCGACATAGAGCAGGCGCCGGTATTCCTGCAACTGGCGCCGGCGCAGCCGGTCGCGCTCGGCGGCATAAAACGGCGCGGCGAGTTCGCGCCGCGGGCGCCACAGCGGCAACGCCTCGGCCTCGCTCCACAACAGCGCCGGCGGCCGATCGGGCAATTGCAGCGTGTCGGGCAGAAAGACGACCGGCGCTTCGAGGCCCTTGGCGCCATGCACGGTCAGGATGCGGACCTCGTCGCGCTGGCGTTCGCCGAAATCGCGGTTCACCTCGATGTCGCCGACGACGAGCCAGCGCAGGAAGCCCTGCAGCGAGGGTACGTGCTCGCGCTCATAGGCGAGTGCGAGCGCGAGGAATTCCTCGACCGGGTCGGCCGCCTCGGGCCCCAGCCGCTCGAGGATCGCGCGCCGGCCGCCCCCACGGGTCAAGCCCGTGGGCTGAAGGCCCACGCCGCCGAGGATCTCGGCGTAAAGCTCGAAGGGCGGCACGAAATCGGCGCGGGCGAGCAGTTCGCGCAGCCGCTCGAACGCCGCGCCCATCGCCGGATATTCGGGTGCGAAGCGGCGCAACCGGCGCCACAGCCGCTCCTCGCCGCGGTCGTAGGCGAGGAGGAACAGGTGGTCTTCCGAGAGACCGAACAGCGGGCCTTTGAGGACCGTCGCCAAGGTCAGATCGTCTTCCGGCAGCAACAGGAAGCGGCCGAGGGCGACGAGATCGCGCACCGCCATCTCTTGCGCGAGCATCAGGCGGTCGGCCCCGGCAACCGGCACGTCCTGCGTTTTCAGCGCGCGCAGCAGATCGCCGACAAAGGCGTTGCGGCGCCGCACCAGAACCATCACATCGCCCGGCTGCAACAGGCGGCCGCGCGGCTCCAGCCGCTCGCCCCGGGCGAGCCACTGCGCGATCGTCGCGGCGATCGCGCGCGCGAGGCGGGTGCGGGGTTCGGCCGGAGGATGGCGGGAGGCGGCTGCGTCCGCCGGATCGGGCAGCTCGTCGGCGTCCGGCACCACCGGCGGCCACAGCTCGACGATCCCGGCCTGGCCGGCGCGCGCCGCCACGTGCCGGATGCGGATGCCGTCGAGCGCGACGCCGTCGGCCGCGTCGGCGTGGCCGAACACCGCGTCGACCGCCTGCAACAGCGGCTCGGCGGCGCGGAACGAGATGTCCAGCGGCACCACGCTCCACGCCTGCTTGGCTGCCGCGACGCGCCCCTCGAAATGCCGGCGCATCCGCAGAAATTCGCGCGGGTCGGCGCGCTGGAAGCTGTAGATCGATTGCTTCGGATCGCCGACCGCGAAGACCGTGCGGATGCGCTCCTGGCCGTCCTTCCCGGCGCCCTCGCCGGCAAAGAATTCCTCGGCCAGCGCGGCGACGATCGCCCATTGCTCGGGATTGGTGTCCTGCGCCTCGTCGATCAGGATGTGGTCGAGCCCGCCATCGAGCTTGAACAGCACCCACGGCGCCACCCCGGGCCGGCGCAGCAGCGCCAGCGCCTTCAGCACCAGATCGTCGTAATCGAGCAGCCCGTGCAGCCGCTTGCGCTGCTCGTAGGCGCGCAATAACGCATCGCCGAGGCGGATGAGGGCGCCGGTCGCCTCGACCAGGGCGATTCCGGCGCGGTCGGCCGCGAAGCGCAGGATGCGCTCGGCCTCGGCCTGGAGAACGGCGCCCGGATCGGCGGGAGCGGCCTTCGCCGCCTGTTTGGTGATCAGCGTCTGGCGGACCGCGCCCTCCTTGGTCAGGAACACCGCGATGTACGCATCCAGCAGGTCGCGCCGCTCTGCGGGGCTCGCGCACCAGCGGTCGAGGATCGCGCCGCGTTGCCGATCGGTCGATTTTCCCGTGGCGAGGACCGCGGCGGCGGCGCGCAGACCGGCCGCATCGCCGCCGGCGCAAAATGCCGCGGTCACGCCCTCCGGCGTGGCCTGTTCCGACACCGACAGCCTCGCGCACAGCCGTCGGCGCAGCACCGTTTCGCCCTGGGCGAGCGCCGCGCGCAGCTTGCCGCGCTCGGCGGCGAGCGCCGTCATCAGCTCGATAAAGCGTTCCTCGGGGGCGTACCCCGCAACGATCGCCAGCGCCTCGGCGAGGCCGTCGTTCCCCTCGATGTCATCCCGGCGAAGGCCGGGACCTACCGCGGCGCCAGTCGCAATGGCGCCGGCAACCTCTTCTATATGAGCGTGCTCGGATGGATTGGACGGGCTGAGACGTGGGTCCCGGCCTTCGCCGGGATGACGACTGGAAGCGTGGGCTGGGTTTGGGGGAAAGGTCGCTTCCTCCCGGGCGGCGATGATGACCACTTCGGCCGCCTCGGCGAGGGCTTCCCTGGCGCCGCGTTCGTCGATGACGGCGAATTCGGGCGGCACACCGGCCTCGAGCGGAAAGCGGCGCAGCAGCGATTGGCAGAAGGCGTGGATCGTCGCGATCCTGGTGCCGCCCGGCACATCGAGAACGCGGGCGAACAGCTGGCGCGCGCGCGCGATCTCATGCTCCTGCGGGAAGCGGCCGGTCAGTTCGACCAGCTCTTGCGACAATCTTCCGGGCATCAGCGTCGTCCAGCCGGCGAGCCGCTGGTTGATCCGGTTGGCCATCTCCGCCGCCGCGGCGCGGGTGAAAGTCAGGCACAGGATATGCGCCGGATCGGTGCCGCCGAGCATCAGCGCGAGCAGCCGGTCGGTCAGCACCTTGGTCTTGCCGGTCCCGGCCGAGGCCTCGACCCAGACCGACTCCGCCGGTTTCAGCGCCCGCCGCTGGGTGGCGGCGGCTTCGGCGACCCGGCTCATGCTTCGCCCCCGGGATCGCCCCCGGGATCGCCCCCGGGCTCGCCCTCGGCCTCGGCCTCGTCGAGCCGCTCGAGATGGCCGTAGTCGGAAAAGCGCGGTCGCCACCGCGCGAAGGGTACCGCAGGATAAGCCGTCGCCGGGTCGTCGAAGCGGTCGATCAGGGCGGTGACGCGCGCCAGCGCGCGGTCGATCAGCCCAGCCGGACCCTCAGCGCCGATCGGAACGCGCACCCCGGCCGGATCGCCGCCGGGCAGCCGCCAGTATTCGAGCGCCGCCGCCCGCCCGCTCAGCCCGTCGAAGCTGCCGTCGCGGGCGATCGCGCCTTCGAGCGGAAGCTGCACCGCGACCGCATTTTCGATCTCGCTTTTTTGCGGCAATGCCCCGGTCTTGTAATCGATCAGCACAAGGTCGCCGGTGGCGAGCCGGTCGATGCGGTCGGCGATGGCGACGATCGCGAACGGGCCGGCATGGGCCGCGATCACCAGTCTGCCGTGGCGTTCGCTATGGCTCTCGATGATGGTCGCTTGGCGCACCCGCTCCTCGGCGACGAACCAGCGGGCGACCCGCTCGAAGCGCGGCCACCAGAACGCCCAGACCCCGGGCCGCGACAGGACCGGGCCGAAAGCGTCGCGGCCGATCTCGATCAACTCGGCCTCGGCGGCGGGCGGCAAGGCGTGCGGATAGCGCCTGACGAATTCGGCGAGCGCCTTGTGCACGGTAATGCCCAATTCGGCCCGGCCGGGATCGACATCGAGTTCGTCGAGCGCCTTGAGGCGCAGGATATGGCGGGCGTAGATCGCGTAGGGATCGCGGATCCAGGTCTCGATCTGGGTCACCGAAAGCTGGCGCGGCCGCGCGGCGAGCGGCGGGCACGGCGCCGCCGGGAGGCTCGCCCGGCCCCACGGGACAAGCCCGTGGGCTGAAGGCCCACGCGCCGGCTGGTCGTGGAGCGCCGCCGCGGTCGCGATCTCAGGCTCTGCTGCGAGCGTGCCTTCAAGCCCGACGGCGCGCAGCACCGTGTCGAGGCGCAGCAGCCAGCGCGATGGCACGGTCGGCACCCCCTCGCGCCGTGCCGTGCGGGTCAGCGCCACCGCGGGCGCGCCGAGCGCCTGGGCAAAGTCGTGGGCGGCAATGCCGATCGCGCGCTCGGGCAGGGCGACCCCGAACTCCTGGCGCATCTGCCGCGACATCCACGGGTCATAGGAAGCCGGCCCCGGCCAGGTGCCCTCGTTGAGGCCGCCGAGGACAACGAGGTCGGCCTGCTGCAGCCGCGCCTCGACGAGGCCCCAGATCGCCAGGCGCGGATGCCTGCCATAGGCCGGCCGCACCACCGCGCCGGCGGCGAGCGCTTCGAACAGCGCCGGGTAGTGATGCCCGGGCAACGGCGGAAAATCCGCTGCCGCGTCGATGAGCTCGTGGCAGAACCGCGCCGCCGCTTCGCCCGCCGCATCGCGCCACAGCCGCGCCACCCCGGTTTCGCTGTCGGTTGCGGCAAGACGCTCGGCTGCCGCGATATGCGCCGCAGCCAGGTCGGCGAGCGGCACGCTGTCGTGGTCGAGGCGTTCGGCGAGCCCGCCGACGCAGCCTTCGAGGCGATCGACAAAACGCTTCAGCAGCGCCGCGTCCGGCCCGTCCAGCGATGCCCGCAGCCCGGCGAAGCCGGGCGCCGGGCGCGGCCCGCGGATCGCGGCTTCGAGACGGCGGGCGTCATCGCGAAACACCTCGGGCGCGAGGCCGCCGGCGGCAAGCGGATGCTTCAGCGCAGCGAGCAGCGGGACCGGCGCCAGGGCGCTGTCGGCGAGGTCGAGGACGAGGCGCAGAAATACGCCGGGCGGCGTCCGGTTGAGCGGCACGCCGGCCGAATCGTCGATATCGATGTCCCAGCGGCGCAATTCGGCGGCGACGCGGCGGGCCAGCTCGCGATCCGGGGTGACCAGCGCTGCCGTGGCGGCCGGGGTTTCGAGCGAGCGGCGCAGCAGGAGGGCGACGGTGACCGCCTCGTCCTGCGGGTTCGCGCAGTCATACCGCGCGACCCCGGCCAACGCGTCTTCCGGCGCGGGCACGAGGTCGCGCCACGCATCGGTCAGCGCTGCCGGGCGCAGCGCCTGGGCGACGAGCCGGAGGCGGTTTTCACGCCCGTTCGCCGCGGCCGGCAGCGCACCGAGCGGCCAGTCGCGAGCCGCCTCGGGGGCGATCTCGAGCGCCCGCAGCATCAGCGCCATCAGGTGCTGCGGATGCGCCGCCTCGTCGGCGATCAGCTCCCACGCCTCGGCGTCGCAGGAAGGGTCGAGGCCCGGCAGGATCACCATGCCCCGGTCGAGCCACGCGACAACCGACAAGAGGTTGACCAGCGCCGGGATGCCGCCGGTCAGCCCGGCAGCGACGACCGGCGCCGCGGGCGGCGATGCCCGCCACAGCGCGGCCTGACGCCGCAGCAACCGGTTGCGCCGCTCGGCCGGGTCGAGCGCGCCTTCGGCTGCGAGGATCGCCGGCCAGGCGCGCGGCAGAATCTCGAGAAATTCCAGCACGATCTGCCAGTGCTCGGCGAACTCGTCGGGAGCCAGATCGCGCAGCTTGTCGAAGCTCGCCTCTTCGCTTTGCGCCGCGTCGAGCAGCCGGGCGAGCGCCCCGGCGAGCGAAGCGGCCTGGCCCGGCAAGAGCGGGCCCTCGCCGCGCACCTTGCTCCAGCGCAGCACCAGCTGGGTCAGCAAGAGGCGGCGGCGCAGCTCGGGTATCGCCGGCGGGATCGCCAGGCTCGCATCGTCGGCCGTGTCCGCCGCGAGCCCGATCTCGTCGTCGTCGAGATCGCCGATCGGGCGCAGCCGCGGCAACAGCAGCGGGGCTCCGGGATCGCTGCCCTCGGCGGTGAGGCGCAGAAACGCCTCGCGCAGCGAGCGCGCCGCGCGCCTTGTCGGCAGCAGCACGGTCATGCGCGGCAATCTCAGCGGGTCGCCGCCGGCGAGGCCGAGGAGCCCCTGCGCCAGCGTCGCAAGAAACGGTCGGTCCGGCGCGATCGTATAGATGTGCGGCGGCACCGGCGTTCGGTGAGCTAGATCGGATTCTTGCGGGGCAGACCCTCACCCACCCGTCGCCTGCGCGACGGGTCCCCCCTCTCCCGCAGTGCGGGAGAGGGATAAGCGGGCGCCGTGCCTTCCCTCTCCCGCATTACGGGAGAGGGTGCCTCCGGGCGAAGCCCGGGGGCGGGTGAGGGTGCCAGAGGCATACCGGGCTTCGCGGTCATCACTGTTCTATCGCTCGATGCGCTGCGAATTGAGGCGGGCGCGGGTTGCGGCCAGCCCCTCCGGGGTGCCGATGTGATACCACTCGCCGTCATGCACGATCGCGTGGAGGCGGCCGGCGCGTTCGGCGCGGTCGTAGAGCCGGTTCAGCGAGAAACGCCGTTCGGCAATGCCGTCGAAGAGCCGGCGATGGAGCAGCTGCACCCCGGTGAAGATAAACGGCGCGATCTCGCGCTCGCCGCGCCGCCGCGGAAATCCCAGCGGATCGAGAAAATAGTCGCCATCGCCCTCATACCCGACCGCCGTGACGGTGCGCTGCAGCAGCAGCGCCGCGTCCATCCCAGCCGGATCGAAGGCGGCGGCAAGGCGCGACAGGGCATGATCGGTGCCGTCGAGCCACAAGACATCGCCATTGACGACGAAGAACCATTCGCCGAGCAGCGGCAGCGCATGCGCCACTCCGCCGCCGGTTTCGAGCAGCTCGTCCTCCCGCGAGATCTCGATGTGCGGATGCTCGCGCGCGGCGAGCCGGGCGGCCACCATTTCCGCCTTGTAATGCACGTTGACGACGACCCGCTCGACCCCGACCAATGCCAGCCGGTCGATCGCGTGGTCGATGAGCGTGCGGCCGCCGATTTCGACGAGCGGCTTTGGCACGGTGTTGCTGATCGGACGCATCCTGGTGCCGCGCCCGGCGGCGAGGACCATCGCGGATTTGGGTATTCCGGTCATGCCGCGGCGCGCCGGACGCTGCGCGGCAGGTGGCGGTCGAGCCACCAGGCGATCGGCGTCAGCGCCGGCTCGCGCCGCAGCTCGTCGTCGATCAGCCGCCATACCCGCTCGATATGCGGCAGATAGGCGGACTTGCCGTCGCGCCGCCACAGACGGGTGAAGATGCCGAGGATCTTGCAGTTGCGCTGCGCGGCGAGGATCGCGGCCGAGCGCGCAAACCCCGCTCGGTCGATGCCGGGAAACGCGGCGAGATAGCGCTCGGTCATCAACCCGCGCAAGGCGGCCGGAACATCGCGGCGCGCATCCTCCAGGAGCGAGACCAGATCATAGCTCGCCGGCCCCAGGACGGCATCCTGGAAGTCGAGCAACCCGCACGCCCGCACATCCGGGCGGCCGGGCAGCAGCATCAAATTGTCGACGTGATAGTCGCGCAGAACCAGCGTCGTTTCCGCGAGCGCCGCCTGCGGCAGGACGTCGCGCCACCGCGCCAGATAATCCTCGCGCGCCGCGGGCGGCGGCGGGGCGCCGAGGACGCTTGGCATATACCAGTCAACCAGCAGCGCCGCCTCGGCGATGAGCCGCGCTTCGTCATAGGGCGGCAGAGCGGGCAACCCGCGCGCCGCGACCGCCCGGTGCAGCGCGACCAGGGTGTCGACGGCGAGGGCATAGAGCGCCGCCTCGTCAGCAGCCTCGCCGGCGAGCAGCCTGGTATAGCGGTCGTCGCCGAAATCCTCGATCAGCAGAAAGCCGCGCTCGCCGTCCTCGGCATGGACCTGCGGCGCGCTGAGCCCGAGCCCGCGCAGGATGGCAGCCACGGCCACATAAGGCCGGACATCCTCGAAGGGCGGCGGCGCATCCATCACAACCGCGCGCCGGGCGCCGTCGGCGAGGCGATAATAGCGCCGGAACGAGGCATCGGCCGCGAGGCTTATCGCGGCGATGCCGGACCAGCCCGAGGCTGCGAGAAAATCGGCCATCGCGGCCGAGCGCCCGGCGGTGGCTGTCACCTCAGGTCTCCGCGGCGAGGCCGGCAAGGCGCAGCGCCCAATCTGCCCCTGGGTCGATCCCGGCATCGATCGATGCCCGGCGCGCCGCCGGCGTCGGGCCCTGCGCGAGGGTGATTTCCAGCCGCCGGGCCGGCACCAGGGGGCCCATCCGCTCGGGCCATTCGATCAGCGAGATCCCATCCTGAAAGGCGTCCTCGATGCCGAGCTCCCAGGCCTCTTCCGGGTCGCGCAGCCGGTAGGCGTCGAAATGCCAGATCGTTGCATCGCCGACCTCGTAAAGCTGGACCAGCGTGAAGGTCGGGCTCGGCACCTCGCCGCCGCCGCCGCGGGCGGCGATGAAGGCCCGGGCGAAGCTGGTCTTGCCGGCGCCAAGCTCGCCTTTGAGCGCGATCACGTCGCCCGGCCGGGCGAATGCCGCGACGCGCGCGGCAAGCGCCGCCGTGCCGGCTTCATCGGGCAGTTCGATGGCAATCATTGCTATGCCTTGTATATCTGCAACGCGAGAGGCCGCAATATCTGCTTGCGCGCGACGCGAGCCTCGCGGCTAAGCTAAAAGTGCCGTCCCTGTGGTCCCAATTGCCCCCGAAAAGCACGGGAGCGGCCGTCAGACGGCGGAGCGCGAGGCGGCGGGCTGCTCGGCGGGCTCCAGGGTGGGCAGGCGCAGCGTTGCCGGCAGACGGCAGAGAATGGTGGTTCCCGAGCCCGGCGCGGAGTTCGATCGCGACCGAGCCGCCATGCAGCTCTATCAGGCTCTTGACCAGCGACAGGCCGAGCCCGGCGCCGGATTCGCGAGCTTGCGGGTTGGCGCGCTCGAATTTGTCGAAGACCCGCTCCTGATCGGCCTGCGGGATGCCAACCCCGGTGTCGGCGACCGCCAGAATGACGTCCTCCCCATCGCGCTGAGCACCGGGCTGGCCATCGAGCCGTGCTTCGAGCCGCACCGAGCCGCCGGAGGGGGTGAACTTGATCGCGTTCGAAATCAGGTTGAACAGCGCCTGCTTGAGCCGCCGCTCATCCGCCGCGATGGCGCCGATTTCGGCCGGGCAGAGCATCGTCAGCGACAGGTTCTGGCTGCGGGCGCGTTCGCGGGTCAGAGCGATGACCGATTCCAGCAGGTCGCGCACCTCGACCCGGCCGGTCTCGAGCGCCATGTAGCCGGCCTCGATCGTCGCCAGATCGAGGATGTCGTTGATCAGCGACATCAATCGGTGCGAGCTGTCGAGGATGCCTCGGCTGTAGTCGAGCTGGCGCGGCGACAGCGGCCCGAAATACTGGTTCGCCAGGATCTCGGCGAAGCCGATAATCGCATTGAGCGGGGTGCGCAGTTCATAGGAAACATTGGCGATGAACTCGCTCTTGAGCCGCCCGGCGGTTTCCAGCGCCTCGTTGCGCTCGCGCAAGGCGCGCTCGACCCGCGTGCTATCGGTGACATCGAGGCCGGTCGACAGGACGTTGCCGTCGGGCAGCGGCACCGTCGCCAGCCGCAGCACCGAGCCGTCCTGCCGGTCGAGCCGGCCGCTCCAATGCGCTTGCGCGGTGACCCTGGCGATGATCTGCTCGCGCATCGCGGGCCAATCGCCGCCGTCGTCGTAAAACCCGCGGGTCTTGTCGACGATGTCGCTGAAATGCGGCTCGCCGGCGAGATCGGATTGCGACAGCGCCCAGATCTTGCGATAGGCGGGGTTGTGCAATTTGAGCCGCCCGTCGCCGCCGAACACGGCGATGCCCTCGAACAGATTGTCGAGCGTCTCGCGCTGGACTTCGATCAGGGTGTTGTAGGAGCTCTCGAGCGCCAGGCGGTCGGTGACGTCCTCGTAGACGAAGATCAGGCCGCCCAGGGGATGCGGCGACACCGACACGCTCAGCGTCCGGCCGTCAGGCAGGTGCATCAGCTCGCTCTGCGGCTCGATCAGCGAGGTGAACATGGCGAGCTGCTCGCGCTTGAAGGCACGGAAGTCGGCGTATTCCGGCACCCGGCGGCGCTCGCGCAGCCGCTCCAGCAATTCGTCGAGCGACGGTTCGCCGGCCAGCCATTCCTCCTCGATCCCCCACAGCCCGGCAAACGCCGAGTTGAAAAAGCCGAGCCGCTGGTCGGCGCCATAGATCGCGACGGCAGCCTGGATGCTTTCGAGCACCTGGCCGTGCGCGTTGACGTGCCGCGACAATTCGCTCTCGCTGCTTTCGAGATCGGTGCGGTCGATGGCGAAGCCGATCGTGCCGCCGGAACGGTCGGGCACCTCGGCGAGTTCCAGGAGGCGGCGCGAGCCGGCGATCACGACATGGCGCTGCTCGCTGTGCCCCGTGCCGGCCGCGACAGCCAGCGCCAGCGCCTCGTCCCGGCCAATCTCGGGCGCCAGCTCGCGGGCCTCAGCCAGCACCGCCTCGCGCGGCAGATCGAGCGCGGCGGCATAAGCGCTGTTGCAATCGACAACGCGCAAGGCGCGATCGCGCCGCCAGACCGGCAGCGGCAACGCGTCGAAGGTCTCGCGCAATGCCGCCGCGGCGGCGGCTGCCAAGTCGCGCGCCGTTTCGGCGGCACGGGTCGGAGTAATGTCGGTGACCCACAGGAGTGTGTCGTTGCTGCGGCTGCGGCGGCCGGCGACGGCGACGGTGGTGCTGTCCAACCGGGCTGCCGCGAGGTCGAATGGGGTGCCGCGGCCACGCAATTCGCTGAGCGCAGCCTCAAGCCGCGCCGCCGCGGCCAGTTCCAACCCGGCGACGAATTCGGCAAAGGTTTGATGGCCGGCAGCAATCGCGACCGCATCAGTGCTGCCGTCGCGCCACCCGAAGCCCGCCAGTGGGGCTGTGACCAGAGTTGCCGCCGTTTGGGCTAGGGCAGCGACGGCCGCATCATGTGCTGCTTCGGCGGCGTTCCAACGGACACGCGCACGCCACCAAAGCGCGGCAAATACCGCCGCGGCAATCAGGCAAATTCCGGCAGCGAACTCGATCACGATGGGCCGCCTCTCGGCGCCGCGCGCTCAATCTCCCGTTGCCCGGCTCCGGTCGCCCGGCCTCCGTCCCACGCAATAATCGGGCGTTCTTCCACGAAAGAAAAGGGGCCAGTGCCTCGGCGATCAGTAGCGATAGTGATCCGGCTTGAGCGGGCCGTCGGCCGAGAGGCCGAGATAGTCGGCCTGAAGCGGGGTCATCCGGGTCAGCTTGGCGCCGAGCTTGTCGAGATGCAGCCGGGCGACCTTCTCGTCGAGGTGTTTCGGCAGGACATAGACCTTGTTGTCGTACTTGCCGTGGTTGTTCCACAGCTCGATCTGCGCCAACACCTGGTTGGTGAACGACGCGCTCATCACAAAGCTCGGATGGCCGGTCGCGCAGCCGAGGTTAACGAGGCGCCCCTTGGCCAGCACAATGAGCCGCTTGCCGTCGGGGAAGACGACCTCGTCGACCTGTGGCTTGACCTCCTCCCAGACATAGTTGCGCAGCGAATCGATCTGTATTTCGCTGTCGAAATGGCCGATGTTGCAGACGATTGCCCGGTCGCGCATGTGGCGCATGTGGTCCAAGGTGATCACGTCGATGTTGCCGGTCGCGGTGACGAAGATGTCGCCGACCGGGGCGGCATCCTCCATCGTGGTGACTTGGTAGCCTTCCATCGCCGCCTGCAGCGCGCAGATCGGGTCGATCTCGGTGACCATGACCCGCGCGCCCTGGCTTCTGAGGCTCGCCGCCGAACCCTTGCCGACATCGCCGAAGCCGCACACCACCGCGATTTTGCCGGCGAGCATTACGTCGGTGGCGCGCTTGATGCCGTCGACAAGGCTCTCGCGCACGCCATAGAGATTGTCGAATTTCGACTTGGTGACGCTGTCGTTGACGTTGAAGGCGGGCACCTTGAGCGTGCCGGCCCGCATCATCTCGTAGAGCCGGTGCACCCCGGTCGTCGTCTCCTCGGAGACGCCGCGGATCTCGTCCAGCAGCCGATGATGCTTGTCGTGCAGGATCTTGGTGGCGTCGCCCCCGTCGTCGAGCACCATGTTGGGGCGCCAGCCGGCATAAGGCCCCGCAGCGGGGCCGCCGAGCGTCTGCTCGATGCACCATTCGTATTCGTCCTCGGTCTCGCCCTTCCAGGCGAAGACGGCGATGCCGGCGGCGGCAATCGCCGCGGCGGCATGGTCCTGGGTCGAAAAGATGTTGCACGAACTCCAGCGCACGCTGGCGCCGAGCTGGACCAGCGTCTCGATCAGCACCGCGGTCTGGATCGTCATGTGCAGGCAGCCGACGATGCGCGCGCCGGCGAGCGGCTTCGCGGCGCCGAACTCCTCGCGCAGCGCCATCAGCCCGGGCATCTCGGTCTCGGCGATCGCGATCTCGCGCCTTCCCCAGCCGGCAAGCGCGATATCGGCAACCTTGTAATCGGTGAACTGGGTCATCCGGCTCTCCTGTGGCGCGACGCGGCGTCGAATGATTTGAACATATAAAGATATCTTTAAGTCGTCAACGTCCGGCCACGACGGTGTGCCCGGGCGAGCCGCTGCGCCATCATCGATGGATTGATCGCATCGCACCGAGGCCGTATTCTCAACACCGTCGGCGACAGCGTCGTCGCCGGCTTCGGCAGCGCGGTCGATGCCGTCCAACGTGCGGTCACGGTATAAGCCGTCATCGCTGCCGAAATGAGAGCGGTGCCGCGGGCAAAGCCGATGCGGTTTCTGGATCGCGCGTCGGTTTTGTCGAAAAGCAGCCGCCCGCACTTTTGGGGAGGAGATGATCGATGGCAAACTACATGGATGATTGGTCCTTTGGTCAATGCATCGGCTGGGCGGCCGGCGGCGCGATCGGTTGTGGGTTGGGGGCCGCAACACTGGGCTTTGTGACAGCACTAGGCGGCGACTTCCAATTGCTTGTGTTCATAAGCGCCCTCAGTGGCATGTTCGGCGCAATCGGGGGAGTGATTGGTGGAGTGATCGGTTACGCGTTGGCCCATTTCTTTCATGAACCGTGGGCCAGTTGGCAAGTGAGTTCCTCATTTCTCTTTGGTCTATTTATATCTCTGTTGATTTTTTCGCTGATCGCTTTCCCCTCTTCTCCCCAATATTCCAGTATGCTGGAACACGAACGCTTGATGATCGTGGTGGGTTTTATCGCTGCTGTCATTGCCTGCGGATTGGGCGGCATCTTGAACATGCTGAAAGTAAGCCGGCCGTCCTAGCCGCCAATCGCCGCGCCGCAGACAGGACCTCCCCGGCCGACAATCCGACCCGGCCGGGCGCCTCCGTCATGGTGCCGCTCTTGGGCTTGCGCCCGGGCGGCCGCGTGCCCACCTCTGGCATAACAGCAGAGATGGGCCGTACCATATTGATATCGCGAGAAAATTACCTGAGAATTCCCGGCGCGCCGCAAAAAATTCCTGCGGGCGGTGCAAAAATTCCTTGCTCGCGGCACCGGAATTTTGTGCCTAACCCGTAGTAACACAAGGGAAAATCGGCTCTGGACAAAGGCCGGCTTCGCAAATTCCCTGCGGGCAGGGAATTCACCCCGGCTCGGCCATCGCGTTGAAATCGTCGAGGAGGGCGGCGATGCGGCCCGAATCGGCCTGGTCCATGATCGCCCGGGCGCGCCGGGTCGCGGCGACCATGTCGAGGTGGCGGATGCGGTGCTTGACCCTGGGGATGCTCTGCGGCGCCATCGACAATTCGCGCAGGCCGAGGCCGAGGAGCAGCGCGGCGTAGCGCGGATCGCCGGCGATCTCACCGCAGACGCCGATCGGGATATGGCGGCGCGCCGCGGCCTCGACGGCAAACTGGATGAGGCGCAGCACCGCCGGGTGCAGCGGATCGTAGAGATGGGCGACCTGCTCGTCGGTGCGGTCGATCGCCAGCGTGTACTGGATCAGATCATTGGTGCCGACGGCGAAGAAATCGGCTTCGCCGGCGAGCGCGTCGGCCGCCAGCGCGGCGCCCGGCACCTCGATCATCGCGCCGAGCGGCGGCAGCGATTCCGGCAGCCTCACCCCGCGGCGCCGCAGCCGGCGCGCCGTCTGCTCCATCGCCTCGCGCGACTGGCGGATCTCGCCGATCGTCGAGATCATCGGCAGGAGGATGCGCACCGGCCCGAGACTCGCGGCGCGCAACATGGCGGCGAGCTGGGTGTCCAGAAGGCGCCGCTCCTTCAGCGACAGGCGGATCGCGCGCAGCCCGAGCGCCGGGTTCGCCGAATCGGCCGCCGCGTATTGGGCGAGCGCCTCGGGCAGCTTGTCGCCGCCGACATCGAGGGTGCGCAGGGTCACCGGCCGCCCCTCCATCCCGCTCACCAGGGCGGCGAAGAATTCGTATTGCTCGTCCTCGCTCGGCAGGTCCTCGCGGTTCATGTAGAGGAACTCGGTGCGCACCAGGCCGAGCCCCATCGCGCCACTGGCCAGCGCCTGTTCGAGCTCGATCGGCAGTTCGAGATTGGCTTCGAGGCGGATCTCGATGCCGTCGCGGGTCACCGCCGCCAGGCGCCGCAGCCTGCCGAACTGGCGCCGCTCGCGGGTGAACCGTTCGTGGCGTTCCCGATAATCCTCGATCGTTGCGGGCGACGGGTCGATGATCACGGTTCCCGCCGAACCGTCGATCACCACCTTCGCCTCGGCCCGCACCAGCGCGACCAGGCCGGGTACGCCAAAGACCGCCGGCAGGCCGAGCGCGCGCGCCATGATCGCGGTATGGCTGTCGGGTCCGCCGAATTCGGTCGCGAAGCCGCCGATGCGGCGCGGGTCCATCAGGGCGGTGTCGCCGGGCGTGACTTCCTCGGCGAGGATGATGGCGCCGCCGCTCAAGCCCGAATAGGCGATATAGGGTTTTTTGAGCAGATTGCGGATGAGCCGCGCGCCGACCACCCGGATATCGTCGATGCGCGCCGCGAGATACGGGTCGGGCATCGCCGCGAAGGTCTTGCCGAGCTCCTCGATCTCGATCTGGATCGCGCGCTCGGCATTGATGCGCTGGCGGGCGATGCGCTGGTGAACGCCGCGGATGAGGCGCGAATTGGCCAGCATCGCGAGATGGGCATCGAGCACATAGCCGATCTCGTCGGAGGCCGATCCGGGTAGCGCGGTGGCGCGCGTCTTGAGCTTGCGCAACTGCTTGGCCGACGCCGCGACGGCCTCGGCAAAGCGGGCGCGCTCGGCTTCGACGCCGGCGTCGGCAATCCGGCTCTCCTTGACCGGCAGCTCGCCGCGATCGCCGATATAGGCGGGGCCGATTGCGATTCCGGGCGATACGCCGATTCCCGATAGAATCTGCTCGTTCGCGCCGTTGGTCCCGTCAATCGTCCCGGGGGTCTCGTCAATCCTCATCGAACTTGCATTCGATCAGGCGGGCGAGCGTCTCCACCGCGGCCGCCGCGTCGCGTCCGGTCGCGGTGATCTCGATCAGCGCGCCCGAGGCGGCGGCGAGCATCATCAGCCCCATGATCGAGCGGCCCGACACCGCGGCGCCGTTCTTGCGCACCCAGATCTCGGCATCGAACTGCGCGGCAGTCTTGACGAAGCGGGCGGCAGCTCGCGCATGCAGCCCTTTTTGATTGCAGATCTTGCAGGTAAGCCGCGCCGTCAGCGCGGTCTGCGCAAGAGCGCCGGCAAGCTGGCCGGGTTTGGCATCGGCGCTCATTTGCGTGCGTCGGCCAGCAGCTGCGAGGCGACGTTGATGTATTTGCGCCCGGCGTCCTGCGCGCCGAGCACCGCGCGCTCCAGAACCTCGCTCTGGCGCAGGCTGGCCAGCTTGATCAGCATCGGCAGGTTGACCCCGGCGATGACCTCGATCTTGCCGCGGTCCATCACCGAAATTGCGAGGTTCGACGGCGTCCCCCCGAACATGTCGGTCAGCAGCACCGCGCCGTCGCCTCGATCGACATCGGCGATCGAGCGAAGAATGTCCTGGCGGCGCTGTTCCATGTCGTCGTCGGGCCCGATGCAGACGGCGGCGATCTGCGTCTGCGCGCCGACGACGTGTTCGAGGGCGGCAACGAATTCCGTGGCCAGCCGCCCGTGGGTGACCAGGACCATGCCGATCATCGAGATCCCTTCGCCGGGCGGCGTGGCCGCCGCTCCACCCATCGGCTCCGAGCCGCCCCGGTCGCGCCCGGACGCAGGCGCGCGCCGCAGCGAACCCGTCCGGTTGTGCCGTCGGGGCTGCAGGTCAATCTCGCGATCAGGTGATCGGTACGGTTGCGCAGGGCAGAGGCCACTTGCCGCTCGCACCGCAGGCTGTGGGGGTGGCCAGCGGTGGGAGAATGGGGGTATTCCGGCTCGATATAGCGCTCCGCGAGCCGTCCGTCATCACGCTTGATCAACCGGGACCGGGTGGCCGGGCCCACCGCCGACACCCGGCTGCGGTGCCGTCAACACCGCCGCTCCTCACTCCCCAATCATAGCGGCAAGTCCCGGCTCGGTAAACGCACGCTGCGCGAGGCGGAGTTTTGCCGCCGCCGATACCTCGAACGGCGTCACGGCAATCAGCGGGAGGACGAGCCCGAGGATCGTCTCGCTGCGCCGCGCCGGCAGCCGCTCGACTTTCTCGGCCGCGACCAGATCGACGATCAGCGCGACCGGCGCCTCAGGGAGCGCATCGAGCCTGAAGATGCCGATGCCGCGCACCTCGATCAAACCGGCGATCGTCGCCGGCGACCGCACGAAGAGCGCGTCGCCGCGCCGGAAGAGTTCGCTCTGATCGTCGGCGACGAGACGGGCCCCGGCGTCAATCAGTCGCAGCGCCAGATCGGATTTGCCGCTCCCCGGGACGCCGCGCAAAAGGAGGGCCCGACCGTCGATCGCGACCGCGGTGGCGTGCAGCAGCAGCCGATTGGTCATGGCTCGGCGCTCACGACCCGGCCGGCAGGCGGATCAGGAAGCGGGCGCCGCAGACCGCGTTCCCACCGCCGCCTGGGGCGTCGGTCCGGTTTTCGGCCCAGATGCGGCCGCGATGCGCTTCGACGATCTGTTTCGAAATCGACAGCCCCAGCCCCGAATGCGTGCCGAATTTTTCGCCGGGCGGCCGCTCGCTGTAAAACCGGTCGAATATCGCCGTCAGCTTGTCCTCGGGGATGCCGGGGCCCTGGTCCTCGACCGTTACCAGCACGGCGCGGCCGTCGGCGGCGGCGCGGATGCGGATCTCGCTGTCGGGCGGGCTGAACGAGACGGCGTTGGCGATGACGTTGAGGAAGATCTGCGACAGACGGCTCTCGATGCCGGAAACGATCAGGCCCCGGCCGCGCCCGGGCAGGTCTGCCGGCAAATCGAGGACGAGGTGCGGCGAACCGGGCGACCTGGTCGTCTCGTGCATGTCGACGAGCGCGCGCAGCATCGCGCCGATATCGGTCGGCGACATTTCGAGACGGCTCAATTCGGCGTCGAGGCGCGAGGCATCGGAGATATCGGTGATCAGCCGGTCGAGGCGCTCGACATCGTCCTGGATCACCGCCATCAGCCGGCGCTGCTTCTCCGGGTCGTCGATGCGCAGCGGCGGTCTCGACCGCGCTGCGCAGCGAGGACAGCGGGTTCCTGATCTCGTGCGCGACGTCGGCCGCGAAGCTCTCGATCGCGCTCATGCGTTGCCACAGCGCATCGGTCATCTCGCGCAACGAGGCCGCCAGTTCGCCGATCTCGTCGCTGCGCCCGGTAACGTCCGGGATCTCGATGCGGGCGGCGCGGCCGCGCGCGTGCTGCGCCGCCGCGGCCAGGCGGCGGATCGGCTGGGCGATCGTGCCTCCCAGATAGAGCGACAGCAGCACGGTCACGAGCAGCGCGACGCCGAAAGATGCGCAAGAGTTCAAGCCGCACGGTGCGCAGCTCGTCCTCGATCTCGCGGTTGCTGGTCGACAGCATCACCGCGCCGAGAACCTGCTTGTAGCGCTGCAGCGGGACGGCGACGCTGATCACCAGGCCGCCGGTCCGCGGGTCGCTGCGCACCGCCGATCCGCTGTCGCCAAGCAAGGCCTGCGCGGCCTCGCGGTAATCTGCCACCTTGTTGCCCTCGTGGTAGACCTCACGCTTGTGACCGCTCGGCAGCAGTTCGGCGATCGAATCGTACATCGAATCGGCCAGCCGCGGCATCAGGCCCTTTTGCTCGGGCTCGGGCAACGGGGCGATCTGCACGCGACCGCCCGGCCCGCGCGCCATGCCGCTGTCGGCGACCAGCGTGCCGCGGATATCGAACAGCCGAGCATGGGTATGGGTCGGCGCAACCAGGCGGCGCATCATCTGGCGCGCCAGATCGGGCAGCAGAACTTCGCCTTCGCCGGGCGAGTCGAGCACGGCGCCCTCGCTGAGCGCGGCGGCAAATATCTCGCCCTGGGTATGCAACGACTCGATCTGCTGGCCGATCAGGCTCGCTTCGAACTTGCCGAGATAGAGAAAGCCGACACCGAGAAGCGCCAGCGGCAGGACGTTGACGGCGACGATCCGTCGCGTCAGCGGCGACACCGACGGCCAGCGGAAGCGGAGCGGCCACGCCCGGGCGGCCCGGGATTCGGTCCGGGTCTCGCCGCGGGCTGCGCCTTCCGCGGACCGTTCCGCGCCGGGGCCCGAGCGGCGGGATGGAGGTTCGGGCGGGTGGGCCGGCGGCGCCTTTGCCTCAGCGGTCGCGGTATCGATAGCCGACGCCATAGAGGGTTTCGATCTGCGCGAATTCCGTATCGATGGCCTTGAACTTCTTGCGCAGGCGTTTGATGTGGCTGTCGATCGTACGGTCATCGACATAGATGTGCTCGCCGTAGGCGGCGTCCATCAGCTGGTCGCGGTTCTTGACATGCCCCGGACGCTGCGCCAGCGATTTGAGGATCAGGAACTCGGTGACGGTCAGCTCGACCGGCTGGCTGCGCCAGGTGCACAGATGGCGGGCCGGATCGAGCGTCATCTGACCGCGGACGATGACCGGCTCGCCCTGGCCGTCCTCGCGCTCGCGCGCCAGTTCGCCGCGGCGGATCAGCGCGCGAATGCGCTCGATCAAGAGGCGCTGCGAAAACGGCTTCCTGATGTAATCGTCGGCGCCCATGCGCAGGCCGAGCAGCTCATCGACCTCGTCGTCCTTCGAGGTCAGGAAGATCACCGGAATGTGGCTCTGGCGGCGCAGCTGGCCGAGCAGCGCCATGCCGTCCATCCGCGGCATCTTGATGTCGAGCACGGCGAGATCGACCGGCTGCGCGGTCATTCCCTTGAGCGCCTCGGTCCCGTCGCTGTAGCAGCGGACCGCAAATCCTTCGGCCTCCAGCGCCATCGACACCGAGGTCAGGATGTTCCGGTCGTCATCGACGAGAGCAATCGTGCTTGTCACGGATATGTCCCCCAAAAATCCGCTGCGCGCTCGCGCACCGCCCGACCCGGATCGTCTCGCGCCTAAATATGGCCGCTCGACGGCAAATACCAAAGGGTGCCGGCGACGCTATTCGACCATGACGATCTGCCGCCCGATCATGTAACCTGCCGGGTGACGCTGTTGGCGGCGCGTGGTTTCCGGAATTACATGATTTACAGCCTCCTCTATTCTAGGCGGGATTGCCGCACGGCGTTCCCGAGCGGCGATGGCCGTGGCTGATGATGCGACAGATCGCGGTGCCGCGGCGCGGCGCCTGATCCGCGCCCGCGGCGATGCCGCACTCGCCACCAGCCTTGCCGGCGCTCCCTATGTCTCGCTCGTCGCGACCGCTTGCGCCAGCGATGCGGCCCCGCTCCTCTTGCTGTCCGATCTCGCGCAGCACACGAGCAACCTCCTCGCCGATCCGCGGGTCGCGCTGCTGTTCGAAGACACCGGCGGTCTCCCCGAGCCGCTCGCCGGGCCGCGTCTGACGCTGCTCGGCCATGCCGAGCGTAGCGATGATCCGAGCGCCGCCGCCCGCTTCGCCGCGCGGCACCCGGCAAGCGCGGGCTATGCCGGGTTTGCCGATTTCCACCTCTACCGGGTCGTCGCCGAACGCGGCCACCTCGTTGCCGGCTTCGGTCGGATCGCCTGGATCGAGGCCGGGCACCTCCGCTTTCGCGCCGAGGCCTCTGCGCTTGCCGAAGCCGAGGCGGAAATCGTTGCTCACATGAACGCCGAACACGGCGATGCCATCGCGCTCTATGCCGAGCGCCTCCTGGGACGGCACGGCGTGGGCTGGCTGATGACCGGGATCGACCCCGAAGGTCTCGATCTGCGCCGGGAGGGGGAGACCGCGCGGCTCGATTTTGCCGAGCCGGTGCTGACGCCGGAAGCGGCGCGGCGCACGCTCGTCGCGCTCGCCGAGCAGGCGCGCAGCACCGCGCCGCCCGGTTAGCCGCGTTGCCGCCTGCCATCGGCGGTTTCGCCGCAATCGGTCCCGCTTGCCGAGGCAATCCGCCGGGGTTATCGTGCCGCCCAATCTTTAGGCTAGCGCGCCGGTGTGCCTTAGCGCCTGCCCGCGATGATGGAGGAAGGCTTGGACCAGGGGGACAAACCGCTGCCGGCGCGCACGCCCCGCTTCGGCCTTGTCGAGCAGGGAATGCACCATCTCGGCACCGTGCACTGGAACCTGACCGCGCCGTATCTTTATGAGCATGCGGTGCGGCGGCATGAGGGCCAGCTCGGCTTCGGCGGCAGCTTTGTCGTGAACACCGGGCGGCACACCGGCCGCTCGCCGAAGGACAAATACATCGTCAACGAGCCGGGGACGAAAGACACGGTCGCCTGGGGCGACATCAACCAGCCGATCGAAGCGGCCCGCTTCGACAGCCTGCAGCAGCGGATGCTGGCCTACCTGCAGGGCCGCGAACTGTTCGTCCAGGATCTCTTTGCCGGGGCCGACCCGGAATACCGGCTGCCGGTCCGGGTGATCAGCGACGGCGCCTGGCCGAGCCTGTTTTCGCGCAACATGTTCATCCGGCCGGCGCCGGCCGAGCTGCCGGATTTCGAGCCGGCCTTCACGATCCTGCACGCGCCGGAGTTCCGCGCGATACCAGCGCTCGACGGGATCCGCTCGGAGACCTTCATCCTGGTCAACTTTGCCACGGGCTTTGTGTTGATCGGCGGCACCCGCTATGCCGGCGAGATCAAGAAGTCGGTGTTCGGCTACCTCAACTTCGTCCTGCCGGCGCGCGACGTATTGCCGATGCACTGCTCGGCCAATGTCGGGCCGAAGGGCGACGGCGCGATCTTTTTCGGCCTCAGCGGCACCGGCAAGACGACCTTGTCGGCCGACCATTCGCGCACCCTGATCGGCGATGACGAGCATGGCTGGAGCCCCCGCGGCATCTTCAATTTCGAGGGCGGCTGCTATGCCAAGGTGATCAATTTGTCGCCGAAAGCGGAGCCCGAGATCTACGCGACGATCACCCGTTTCGGCACGGTGCTCGAAAACGTCGTGCTCGATCCGATAACGCGGATGCCCGATGTCGACGACGACAGCCTGACCGAAAACACCCGGGCCTGCTATCCGCTCGACTTCATTCCCAATGCCGACGAGCACGGCATGGCGCCGCACCCGAAAAACGTGATCATGCTGACCTGCGACGCGTTCGGGGTGATGCCGCCGATCGCCAAGCTTTCTGCCGAGCAGGCGATGTACCATTTCCTGTCGGGCTATACGGCGCAGGTCGCCGGCACCGAGGTCGGCCTCGGCAAGGAGCCGAAGGCGGTTTTCTCGACCTGCTTTGGCGCGCCGTTCATGCCGCGCCACCCGTCGGAATACGCCCGGATGCTGGGCGAACGGATCGCCCGCTACGGCGCCGATTGCTGGCTCGTCAACACCGGCTGGTCGGGCGGCGCCTACGGGGTCGGCAAGCGCATGGCGATCGCCCACACCCGCGCCCTTCTGCGCGCGGCGCTCGACGGCAGCCTCGCAGGCGTGCCGATGCGGCAGGACCCGAATTTCGGGTTCCTGGTCCCCGAGAGCCTGCGCCGAGATCCCGGGCAATGTGCTCGACCCGCGCGGCACCTGGCCCGACAAGCGCGCCTATGACGAGGTCGCGCGCAACCTGCGCGGCCGGTTCGAGCACAATTTCACCGAGTTCGAGCCGTTCGTCGGCAGCGAAGTGAAGCGCGCCGCAATCCGGGCGGCGGCGTAGCCCGAAAGAAACACCCTCTCCCCCAGTGGGGGAGAGGGCAGGGTGAGGGGGTGACGCCGGGCGCGTTACGGGAAGCCCTCACCCTCCCGTCGCTTTGCAACGGGCTCCTCCCTCTCCCGCGATGCGGGAGAGGGTATGACAATCAGTGCCGCACGAAGTAGACCCGGCGCAGACTGCTCGCGGAAGCTCGCGCTCACCTCGATCGCGGCGTGGAAATCCGCTTCGCCCAGAACATAGGCCTCGAGCGGATTGGCCGCGACCACCGTCGCGTTGCGCGGCGCGCCGGTCATCAGCGCCAACTCGCCGAAAAAGTCGCCGGGGCCGAGCCGGGCGATCTCGCCGCCCGAGCGCTCCACCGTGACCGCTCCTTCCGAAACCAGGAACAGCTCGTGGCCGGTATCGCCCTCGCGAATGACAATCTCGCCCGGCATGTAATGGCGCTTGGTCATGTGTTCGGCGACGTGGGTCAGCTCGATCGGGGTCAGGTTCTTGAACCCCTCGACCTCCTTGAGGAATTCGCAGATGCGCAGCGCGTCGTTGAGCATGATATCCGAGACGATCCGGCCATCGACCATGTGAACCAGCCGGTCGGCCAGCTCGATGATGCGGTGGTCATGCGTCACCATCACGATCGCGGTGCCGTCCTCGACGGTCAGATCCTTGAACAGGCGCACCACATTGCGGGTCGAATCGGGGTCGAGCGCGGCGGTCGGCTCGTCGGCAAGCACCAGTTTGGGGCGGTTGGCGAGGGCGCGCGCGATCGCCACCCGCTGCCGCTGTCCCCCCGACAGCGAGCGCGGCTTGTAGTCGATGCGGGCGCCGAGCCCCAGGCTCTCCAGCATGGCGACGCCGCGCTGGCGCATCGCCGCGGCCGCACCGCCGCCACCGAGCTGCAACGCCATCTTCACGTTCTCGTAGGCGGTCGACGAATCGAACAGGTTGTGCATCTGGAAGATGAAGCCGATGTCGCGCCGCATACGCACCAGCCCGCTCGGCCCGAGCTGCGAGAGGTCATGGCCGAGGACGTTCGATCCGGCCCCCTTGCAGCGAGCGCAGCGCGCCGACCAGGGTCAGCAATGTGGTCTTGCCCGAGCCCGACGGGCCGGTCATGACCACCAGTTGCCCGGGCTCGATCGTGAGCCCGATGTCGAACAGCACCTGGTTCTGCGCGTCGCCTTCGCCATAAGCGAAATTGAGGCCGTCAACCCGCACCACCGGGGCCGGTTCGAGCTCGGGTTCGGTGATGACCGGAGTGCGCATCAGAAAATCTCCGCCGGGTCCGCTGCAATCACCCGGCGGATCGCCAGCATCGCGGACAGGAGGCACATTGCGAGGGTCAAACCAAGGCTGAGCAGGGTCAGCGACACGGTCATATGCAGCGGCAACAACGTCATTGCGCCGATCGCGCGGTAGATCACCAGACAGGCCAGCCAGGCCGGCACGTACCCGGCCAGCGCCGACAGCGCCGCCTGCTCGATCACGACCCGCACCAGATAGAAGGTCCCATAGCCCATGCCCTTCAGGGTCGCGTATTGCGGGAGCTGATCGGACAGATCGGTATAGATGATCTGGTACGAGATCAGCATGCCGACGACAAAGCCGACCACCGTTCCCAGCCAGAAAATCGGCCCGGCGGACGAAACATCGGCCTGGAAATCGCGCTCGAAGGCGACCAGCTGCGACTTGGTCAGGACCCGCAAATCGCCCGGCAGCGCCGCCTGGAGCCTCTGCTGCGCGCGCGACGGATCCTCGCCCGGGCGGAGCTTCACGATCCCGAATTCGACCGGCAGCGCGGCCGCGCCTTCCCGATTTCCGGGGAGCAGCCGGGCGAAGCTGCGCTCGCTCATCATGACGGTCCCGTCGCTCATGAAATTGGGGCCGAGCGTGAAGCTGCCGACGATATGCACGGTGCGGCCGTTGATCTGCGTGTCCCCGGTCCCGCTCGCCATGCCGAGAAAGCGGCGGGCATGCCGGTTGACGATGACAGCGTCCTCCGCTTTCAGCCGCGCGGCATCGGCCTTGACCTCGGGCAGCAGGAAGACGGGGTGGTCGGGATCGAAGCCGAATGCCTGCACCAGGTAGGGCTGATCGCTCGCCGGGTTCTTCCAGAAGAAACTCGTCCATGCGGCATAGAGCGGCGCTACCGAAGCGATGCCGGCGACATTCGCCGCCGTCGCGAGATAGCGGCGCGGAAACGGGTCGGCGCTGCCGAACCGGTAGTTGCTCGCGCTGATGATGACGAGATCGCCGTCGATCTGGCGCACCGTCGCGAGCGAGGCGTCGAAAAACCCGCGCTCGAAGCCGAGCTGCACGAGCATCAACAGCACGGCAAACCCGATCCCGGCGCTCGACCGCACCAGCCGCCGCCTGTTGGCCACGAGATTGCGCCAGGCGAGCGGCACGGACCGGGTGCCGGAAAAATGCGTGGGCGTCTGCGCCGTGGTCAAGACGCGCCTCCCGTTCCCAGGTCATTCCCGCGAAAGCGGGAATCCAGGGGCGGCGCGGATCTCGCCGGTTGCCCTGGACCCCCGCTTTCGCGGGGGTGACGATGATTTGGCGCAACGAATTTCATCTCGGGTCGGAGATCAGAAGACTTCGGCGGGGTCGGCCCGCCGCAAGCCGGCAAGCGACAGGAACGCCGAGGCCGCCGCCATCACCAGGGTAAGTGCGAACACCGTGCCAAGCTCCGGCGCGGTCAGGCTGAGCGGCAGCAATGTCTCGCTGCGGACCAGCGCGTAGACGCCGAGCGCCGCGCCGAGCGCAGGGACAAACGCGACCGCCGTGACCAGGAACGCCTCGATAAGGACGATTGCGTCGAGATAACGGTCGCTGTAGCCGATCGCCTTGAGGGTGGCGAATTGCGGCAGCTGCCGGGTGATCTGGGTCGCCAGCGTCTGGTACAGCACCATGATTCCGACCACGAACGACACCACCAGGCCGGACCCGAAAATCAGCCCGGTGGCGGTCCGCGTGGTCCAATACGCGACCTCGTGGGCGACCAGTTCGCGGCGCGTGAAGACCTGCGTATCCGCCGGTAATACCGTCCGCATCGCTCGCGCGGCGCGGTCTGGATCGGCGCCGGGTTTCAAGGTGACGAGGCCGAAATTGACCGTATCCCGCGGGCGCCCCGGGAACATCCGGAAAAAGTTGGCCTCGTTGGCGATCGCGACGCCAAGTCCGAGAAATCCGGGGCCGAGCTTGTAGACCCCGCCGATCGTCATCCGCCGCCCGGCGATGTCGACGACGCGCCCCGGCCGGAGCGGGCCGAACAGCGATCGGCTTGCACCGTCGACGAGCACCGTGTCGGGGCGATCGAGCACCGCGCTCTGGCGCTCGATGTCGGGGACCGCGAAGATCCCGGCCCGCGGGTCGATGCCGATCAACGAAATATCGACGCGCAGGCCGCCGTTCGTGTCCTGCCATTTGGCCGCGCCCAAATAAACCGGGCTGGCCTGCGCCACCTCGGCTACGGTCCTGGCCGTAGCCAGCCGGGCAAGCGGAAACTGCCCGGACTGCGCCTGAAACAGGTATCGGTTGGAGCACACCAGCAGATCGAAGCGCATATGGTCGTAGATCAGCATGCCGCCTTGCGGCACCGCGACGAAAAAGCCGAGTTCGATGAAGACCAGAAGGATCGCGATGAAGATGCCGCCCGCGGCCAGCGCGGTACGCCCCTTCTGATCGACCAGTATGCGCCAAGCGACCTGGAGCGGCACTAGCCTGCGACCCTCAAGACAATTGCGTCGGAAAACGGCGAGGCCGGCCGGTCCCTCATTTCCCCGTCCCCCGCAGCGCACCGGGTGCGAGCCCAATCTTCCGCGCTCGACCGCGGCGATGATAAGGCTGCGATCCCCGCATGGTCCATCACCCTTCGGCGGCGCGCGCGCTTGTTTTTCGCCCGCAAATTACAGGCGAAACAGGACGCGGCGGGCGGGCTCTGCTAAAGGGTGCCGAACCGCTGCGCAGCAGCCCGGCAATCCAGGCATGCCATGAGCGTTACATTGCGCCATCCGCAGACCGGCCAGATCAAGGTAATGCAAGACGGTTGGAGTTGGAGATGCTTCATCGGCTGCGGCATTCTCGGCTTGCCGCTCTTCCGCCTTGGGCTGCAGGTCTGGGGCTCGGCCATGGTCGCGTTCAACCTCGTGGCCTTGATTGTCGCGCTGGTCCCGACCGACCGCGCCGCGACCATCGATCGCGGGCTGACCGTCATCTGGATCGGGTTGTGCGTCTTCTTCGGCATGAAGGCCAATCAGATGGCGATCGACCGCTATGAAAGCCTCGGCTGGGAACACGTCCGGCCGCATCGCAATTTCTAGCGATAGCGGCCGCGCCGGGAGAGGGGTTGGGGTGAAGGGCTGCTCAGTGTAGGCTCGGCATGCCCGGGAGGTCCGGGCGAAACCACGGGATTTGGGAGGATCGACATGCCTCAAAGCGGGGACCTATCGGCCGGTATCGTCTTTACCGGCTGCGAAATCAGCGCCGGCGCCAGCGCTGCCTCAGGCGGCGGCAGCGGCTCCGCGGTGCCGCACGCGCATCGCCGCTGGGAGGTCGTGGTCGCCGGCAAGCGGGTCAAGACCGTCGATGTGCACGCGCATTGCATCGTCCCGGACGCCGCGAAGCTGATCGATCACCCGCTCGAGGCGCCCGCCCTCTTGTGGACAAATGTCGGCGACCGCCTCGCCCACATGGACAAGTCCGGCGTCGATGTGGAGGCGCTCAGCATCAATCCCTTCTGGTACCGCGCCGAGCGCGATGCGGCCGCCGAGTTGATCCGCGTCAACAACGAGACCTTGGTGGAATTCTGCGCCGGCCATCCCGACCGTTTCGTCGCCTTCGCGACGGCCGCATTGCAATACCCCGATCTCGCCGCCAGCCAGGTCGAGCACGCGGTGAAAAACCTCGGCTTCCGCGGCGTCGGCGTTGGCGGCAGCGTCGCCGGCGAGGAACTGGCCAACCCGAAGTTCCACCCGTTCTGGGCCAAGTGCGAAGAATTGGGCGTGCTGGTCTTCATGCACCCGCTCGGCACCCGCGAACTGGAGCCGTCGGGCCGGCTCGCCGGCAGCGGCCTCTTGACCAACACGATCGGCAACCCGCTCGAAACCACGATCGCGCTGTCGCACCTGATCTTCGAGGGCACGCTCGACCGCTTCCCCGGCCTCAAGATCTGCGCCGCGCATGGCGGCGGTTTTCTGCCCTCCTACGCCAACCGCTCGGACGCGGTGATCAAGACATTTCCCAATCGGGTAGGCCCACTGCCGAAGAAGCCGCCGACCGCCTACATCAGGGAAGGCCAGCTCTATTTCGATTCGATCATGTTCACCGGCGAGGGGATGCGCCACCTGATCGCCGAGGCCGGCATCGAGCACGTCGTCCTCGGCACCGATTACCCGTTCCCGTGGAACACCGCGCCGGTCGACCACACCCTGTCGATCCCGGGCCTCAGCGACGCCGACAAGATCGCGATCCTCGGCGGCACCGCCGCCAAGCTGCTCGGGATCGAGGGGTAGAGAAACCTTTATCCACGCGCGCATTCCCGGCGGAAGCCGGGACCCACTTTCCAGCCGTCCCGGAAATGGAAAGGTGGATCCCGACTTTCACCGGATTTCTAGAGGGATTTGTAGCGCCGCGTCTTTGCGCAATGTGAAATTTTTTCGATTTGCTCGAAAATCATTCTTCGTTTCTCGTCGAGCCATTTCTCTGAAATTTCTTCTGCGCGTTTAATCGGTACCATACCCGCTTTGGGTTTACCAAATTTATACAAAGTTAACGGGAAAGTCTTGCCCAGAGAGGTCAATCTGCCGTGAGAGATTGCGTCTCTAATCTCAACGACTGCGAAATCCACTGAAAATTTTGTTTCGGATGGAGAAAGTTCAGCGTTGTAAATTTCTATTAGGGGTCGCAAACTCATAAAATTTGTTAAGTATGTCTCGGGTACAGCGCCCGTCGGTCTTTCTGGAAAATTTAAATTCTCGCCGTGAGCCTCACATAAAAAGACGCGCAGAGCAAGTTCAAAGGAATGAAGATTTCCCATAACCTTGCCCAAGCCGATAAGGTGATCGGAACCTTCCATTTCGGGTATCCGCGTCCTTCTGCTCTAGCCGCAGCTGGCTTTGATCGCCCGCCAGATCCGCTCGGGGGTGGCCGGGCCGGCGAAATCGCCGGCGCCGAGCGGCGCGAGCGCGTCGCGGATCGCGTTGCCGACGGCGGGGAACCCGGCGACCGCGCCGGCTTCGCCGCAGCCCTTGACGCCCAATGGGTTGGTGGTGCAGCGCGTCGGGTTGAAGGCGAGCGCAAAGAACGGCAGGTCGCCGGCGCGCGGCAATGCATAGTCCATCAGCGATCCGGCGAGCATCTGCCCCGAATCCGGGTCGTAATGGGCATGCTCCAGCAAGGCTTGGCCGATGCCCATCGCCATCCCGCCATGCGCCTGGCCGCTCGCGACCATCGGGTTGACCAGGACGCCGTAATCGTCGACCGCGCTGTAACGCGCGAGCGGTACTGCGCCGGTCTCGCGGTCGATCTCGACCTCGGCGACATGGGTCCCGTTGGGGAAGGTCATCCACTCCCGGGTCCAGGCGTAATAGGTGTCGAGCGGCGCGCCGGCTTCTCTTGCGATCCTTGCCACAGCGAGCAGCGCGATCCGCCGGTCGGTGCCGGCGACGACGAAATTGCCGCCGGTGAAGCGGATGTCGGCCTCAGCCGCTTCGAGCGCCTCGGCGGCGATGCGGGCGGCCTTCTCGATGATCTCGTCCGAGGCGCGCCAGATCGCGGTGCCGCCCATATAGGTCGCGCGCGAACTGCCATGCCCGCCGCCCAAGGGGATCAAATCGGTGTCGCCCTGGACCAGCCGGATCAGCTCGTTCGGCACGCCGAGGCGCTCGGCGAGGATTTGCGGAAAGGTCGTCTCGTGGCCCTGCCCGATGGTTTGCGTGCCGGTGATCAGCGACACGCTCCCGTCCTCTTCGAAGCGGACATCGACATTCTCCGAGGGCGACCCGCCGGTGCCCTTGATGTGACAGGCAAAGCCGAGCCCACGCAGCAGGCCGCCGGCTTCGCTGGCGCGGCGCCGCGCGGCAAAGCCGGCGACATCGGCGGCGGCGAGCGCACGCTCGAAGGTCTCGGGGAAGGCGCCGCTGTCGACGCTGTTGCCGACCGCGTTGGTCATCGGCATCGCAGCGGCCGGGACCAGGTTCTTGCGGCGCAGCGCGGCGCGGTCGAAGCCGGTCTGGCGCGCCGCTTCGTCGATCAGCCGCTCGATGATGTTGTTGGCCTCGGCATAGCCGGGGCCGCGCAACACGCCGATCGGCGCGGTGTTGGTGAAGACCGCGGCAACCTGCAGCTCGATCGCCGGGATCGCATAGACCGTGCCGGGCAGGAACGCATACTGGAAGGTCTGCACGCCGCCGGCGCTGCCCGACAGATAGGCGCCGAGATTGGCTTCGCTCTCGACGCGCAGCGCGAGAAAGCGCCCTTCGGCATCGAGCGCCAGCGATGCCTCGGCCTCTTGGTCGCGCCCCTGGTGGTCGGCGAGCAGGACCTCGCTGCGGCTGGCGATCCACTTGACCGGCCGGCCGACCCGTTTTGACGCCCACGGCAGCAGCACATGCTCGGGATAGATGAAGTTTTTCGCGCCGAAGCCGCCGCCGACATCGGGCGCGACAAAGCGCACCTTGTCCGGCGGCACGCCGAGCGCGCGGGCGGCGTGATCGCGGGTGGCATGGATACTCTGTCCGGAGACATGCAGCGTATAGCGGCCGGTCGCCGGGTCGAAGAGGCCGATCCCGCCGCGCGGCTCGATCGGGTTGCTGACGATGCGATGGTTGTCGAGCGCGAGGCGCACGACATGCGCGGCGGCGGCGAAGGCGGCCGCGACCGCGGCGCTGTCGCCGGTCAGCCAGTCAAAGCAGAGATTGCCGGCAACTTCGGGCGAAATCTCCGGCGCTCCCGGTGCGCGCGCCGCCGCGGCGGTGGTGACCGCCGGCAATGGCACATAATCGACGGCGACAAGCTCGGCGGCGTCGAGCGCCGCGTCCCTTGTTTCGGCGACGATCAGCGCGACCGGCTCGCCGGCATAACGGATTTTGCCCTCGGCCAACAGCGGCTGCGGCGCGAACGCAAAGCGCTCGCCGGTCTGGGTATTGGCTTCGACGTACGGGAGCAGCGGCTTCAGCCCGTCGGCGCTTGCATCCGCGGCGGTCAGCACCGCCAGCACGCCCGGCATGGCGCGCGCCGCCTGCGCGTCGATCCTGCCGAGCCGCGCACGGGCATGGGGCGAGCGCAGCACGACCGCGTGGGTCAGCCCGGCGAAGGCGAGATCGTCGAGATAGCGGCCATTTCCAGTCAGGAACCGCAGATCCTCGCGCCGTTTGGGCGCATCGCCGATGCCGGAGCGGGCGGCCGTCATGGCGCTAGGGCCGGGTCACCGGCCCTAGCTGGTCGGGAACCGTCGCCGCCTTTTCCTTCCAATCCTTCGACCAGCGCGTGACCGGCCGGGGGATTGCAGCCCCGTCGACCAGGACCTCGTCGACCAGTTCGTTGAAGAAAGAGAGATGGCCCTTGATCTTCGGGCATTCGGGGATCGGGTCGGGGTAGCTCCACACGATGTCCGGAAAAACCTGGTCGCCGATCTTGACCGACCAGTAGCGCGCCTTGCCCTTGTAGGGGCAGGCGGTCGTCTTGTCGCTCGGCACCAGGAGGTCCATCCGCACATCCTCGGGCGGGATATAGTAGCGGGTCGGCAGCCGGGTCTCGAACAGGAAGCGCGCGCGCCGCGTCTCGGCGATTGTCTCGCCGCCGACGACCACCCGCACCGGGCGCGACGAGGCGATCGCGTCGACCCGCTTATAGGGGTCGCGCGGGTGGACGAAGATCTCCTCGTCCTCCTCGTACCATCCGTGAACGCGGTCCCAGTAGAACGCGGCGAAATCCTTGAGCGCCGGCACCTCGTCGAACGGGTCGGGATAAGCCCACACGGCGTTTTCCGATGATTTGTCGCCGACCCGGATCGTCCAATACGACGCGGTACCCTTGTAGGGGCAGAAGGTGTGATGGTCGGTCGGCCGCAGCAGGTCCATCCGCACGTCGGCGCGCGGGAAATAATAGACCGGCAGATGGCGGGTTTCGAACAGCAGGTGCGCGGCATTGCTGTCGGCGATCCATTCGCCGTTGAACTTGACGCGTACCCGCCGCGGCGAGCGCTCCAACGCGACCTTGTAGTCGGGGTTGCTCTTGAACCCGGATTCGCGCGTCTCAATCACCGCCGCCATGATCAGGCCCTCCTCGCCTCTTCGATCGACCCCGAGTTTGTCATATCATGATGGCACGCGGTGCGGATGTTGTTGCGGAAGGAGCGGGCCGATGGAGCAGGAAGGCGGATGTGCCTGCGGCGCCATGCGCTATCGGCTGACCGCGCCGCCGCTGATCGTCCACGCCTGCCACTGCCATGACTGCCAGCGCCTGACCGGCAGCGCCTTTGCGCTCAACATCTGGATCGAGCGGCGCTTTGTCGAGGCCGACCATGCGCGGCTGCGATCGGTCATGCTGGCCGGCGGCAGCGGCAAGCCGCACGAGGTTTTCAGCTGTGCCCAATGCGGCACCGCGCTCTACAGCAGATACCACGCGGCGCCGGGCGACACGGTTCTGCTGCGCGCCGGCACGCTCGACCATCCGGAGGCGGTCATGCCCGACGTCCATATCTTCACCCGCAGCAAATTGCCCTGGGTTCAGCTTCCCGCCGGCGTCCCGGCATTCGAGACGATGTACAAGATCGCCGGGTTCTGGCCGGAAGAGAGCCGCGAGCGGCTGCGCCGCAACATTGCCGGCGAGAGCTGAGGGAGGCCGCCATCTGCGCTGCCCGCTCTCTCGCTCGCCCGCGCGAGGGCCGAAGAGATCAGGGACAAGCATTTGATTTCCCTTGATATCTAGTCCAGAAACAGGGCAATAACCGAGGGGCGCAGAGGGGAGGGCAATGATCCTCGGCATCGGCAGGTTCCGGGTCGCGTTTCGGGAATTGCGCCGATCATATGGCCCGGAGGGTTCGATGTCACAGCCGCGAGCAGCTGACGATTTCAAGACAATCCGCAGCCGCATGGAGGAGTTGCGGCGGGAGAGTCTGCGCGGGCAACCCGCCCGGACAACCGACACCAGGCTCGCGGGTCACCGTGGCCCTTGCGCCTGCGGGCTGAGCCTGTTCCCCGACGAATGCGACGGATCGTGCAAGGCGCTTTGAAGGGTGCCAGCTTGCTGGCGAGCGATCAGGGCAATCGCCAGCCCGGCGAAAGCGGCCGTCCGCGGGGTCACTATCGAATTGCGGGGTCGAACCCGAAGCGGCCCTTCCGCACCAGGTTCCCGACCGCGCTGATGCACCAACACAAATCCTGTTCAGGCCCGTTGCATCAATGGCCGAGAATCCCTTGTATCTTGGCTGCGAGCGCCGCCAGCGCAAAGGGCTTTGCCATGACCTGCATACCCTGCTCCATCAAGCCGTTGCCGGCCGCGACACTCTCGGCATAGCCGGTGATGAACAGCACCTTGAGGTCGGGCCGGTGCTGTCGCGCTGCGTCCGCGAGCTGCCGGCCGTTCGTGCCGCCGGGGAGACCTACGTCGGTAATTAAAAGGTCTACCAGGGTGCCGGCTTCAAGAACCCTCAGGCCGGAGCGGCCGTCGGCGGCTTCCAGCACCGTGTAGCCAAGGTCGGAGAGCACGTCGGTGATAACCATGCGTATGGGCAACTCGTCCTCGACCACCAGCACGACGGCATTCCCCTTCTGCGGCAGACCCGCCATTGGGTCAACTTCTGCCTCGCCGCCCACCGCTCCACGATGCCGCGGCAGAAAGATCGTCACCGTCGTACCCTGCCCAACCTCGCTGCGCAGGTGGATGTGCCCGCCCGACTGCTGAACAAAACCGTAGATCATCGACAGGCCGAGGCCGGTGCCCTGGCCGAGCGGCTTGGTCGTGAAGAAGGGTTCGAAAACGCGCGTCATTGTTGCCGGCGTCATGCCCGTGCCGGTGTCGGTGACAGACAGGGCGACATACTCGCCGGCGGGCACGTTTCCGAGCGGCCCATCCCCGGCCGCCGCGCGTTTTTCATCGAGGGCGACGTTCGCGGCTTCGATCACCAGGGATCCGCCGTTCGGCATGGCGTCGCAGGCGTTGATGACCAGGTTGAGCAGAGCGTTCTCAAGCTGGTTCGGGTCGCACAGAGCCGGCCACGACGTGCCGGCCAACCTGGTTTCTATTTGGATCGATGGGTCAACCGTGCGGCGGAACAGGTCTTCCATGCTTCCAACAAGCCGGTCAACGCGGATCGGCTGCGGGTCGAGGGTCTGACGCCGCGAGAAGGCGAGCAGGCGATGGGTGAGAGCAGCGGCACGGCCGACAGAAGACAGCGCCGCCTCGATGTAGCGCCCTATCTCGGTTATGCGCCCTTGGGCGGTGCGCATTCTTATCACCTCCAGGCTGCCGGAGATGCCCGCGAGCAGGTTGTTGAAGTCGTGCGCCAAGCCGCCGGTGAGCTGGCCGACGGCTTCCATTTTTTGGGATTGGCGCAAGTCTTCTTCGATCCGCTCGCGCTGCTCGGCCTCGGTCCGCAGCTTGTCGTTGGCCTCGACCAGCTCGCGCGTGCGCTCGGCCACCATCGCCTCCAGCGCCAAGCGAAGCCGTTCCTGCTCCTCTCGCCCCTCGCCAATGACCCGCAGGCGGTCAACCGCCGCTGCGACCAGGTTGGCGTAGCTGCGCAGGAAAACGGTGTCCTCATCGGTGAATTGGCGCGGCTCGCGGCTGTCGACCTGCAGGATGCCGAACGGCGGCCTGTCCTTGCCCCCGATGATGATCACGTTGGCGACGGCTCTGACGCCATTCTCCGTCAGGAACGGCGGATACCTGAACCGCGTCTCCGTCGCAATATCGGGGGAGACCATCGCCTCTCCGGTCTTGAGGGCCATCCCTTCCGAGGTGTCATCCTCCGCCTTGATGGTCACCCTGCCCACGACGCCGGGTTTCCAGCCCACACCGGCGCGCACCAGCAGAGTATGCCCGTCCTCTTGCAGCTCCACGATCTTGGCGAGATCGGTGCCTAACGCCTCTCCTACCAGGTGGCAGGCCTCGGTCAAGATCCCGTCCAGGTCGTCGGACTGCAGAGCGAGTTCGCCGAACTTGGCCAGGATGGTCTGCTGCCGCAACAACGCGAGGTGGTCGTCCCTGTCTCCTTCGCTCAAGAGCTGCACTCCGCATGGCGTCGCCCCGAACTCGGTCGGAGTACCGTTGCCGGGCCGATAAACCTTGCGCGCACTATGCGGCGGCCGGCCCACCCTTTCGATGGCGGGGACGGGCCGCATCCTCGACAGCAACGAGTTTTCTCCTCCGGCCGGCCCTGACTGTAGTTTCGTTGAGGGGAGTTGTCGGTAATGTACATTACCGATGCGGTTGGAGACCCGCCCTTTATTCGTATGTCTTCGGAAGGTGAGAAGCCACCCGCGCCCGGACCAGCTGATAACATTCGCAAGATGCCGCCACGAGGCCCTGTCGATCGAGTATCGTGACCTGCCGGCGGCCGCGCGCAATCAAACCGGCACGCTCCAACTCCCGGGCAGCGTTGGTGACGGTTGGCCTCTGGACCCCCAGCATTTCGCCGAGCAGGTTCTGAGTAATCTGCAAGGCGTCATCGTCGGCGCGGTCACGCATCATCAGCAGCCAACGCGCCAATCGCTGCTTGAGATTGTGCGCGCCGTTGCACGCCACCGACACCATCACCTGTTCCATAAAGGCTTGGACATACGCGTACATCAGACCCTGGAAGGACGGCATCGACGCCATGGCCCGCGCGAACGCAGCGCGCGGTATCCTTGCTGCGTCCCCCGGGATTTGAACGAGCAGCCGGATCGAGGAAGTCTCGGCCCCGAAGACGGCTTGCACACCCGTGCAACCCTCCCTGCCGATCGTTGCCATCTCAATGATGCTGCCATCCGAATAAACCGCCACCACCGAGATGACACCGTTGTCGGGGAAGAATACATGGTCAAGCGGACTATCGGCGTCCATCAGGACCTGCCCGCGTTCGCAGCGGATGCGTGCAAGCTCCGGCAATAGCCGCGTGAGATTGGCGGGTGGCAGGGCGAGCAAAAGCCGATTGCGCGGCCAATTTGATTGAGAATGCATATGGTATGAACAGCGCCCGGTCCGTTCCGGTTGCACGTGGAACCGCGCTTTTACGCCCTGGTTTGGCTCGCCAGCTCAGCGCCAAGGGGTCCCAAACGGGTCACCTCGCCAGATGCGGATAGCTGGGACTATCCCCTTTCCGCCCGGCCTCGCCGTTCCCCGATCGCGCCGACAAGGTCTCTTAAGGGGGCATCTGCTGCCGAATTGCCAGCTTTGCGGCGGGCCGCCGTGCGGTTAAGCTGGCGGCCGGCCCTTGGAGGAAATAACAGCCATGATGATCGACATGCATACCCATTGGCGGCCCGCCGAAGTCGCCGACGCGCTGCGCGCCCGGACCCGGGAACCGCGCATCCTGCGCAATCCCGACGGCGTCGAGGTGCTGAAGGCGCCGCGGATGGGCGAAGCGCCGCTCGCCGAGGCCTTCGATGACGTCGAGTTCCATCTCGGCCGGATGGACCGCCAGGGGGTCGAGGTCAGCGTGCTGTCGCTGCTCGGTTCGTTCTGCTGGATCGAGGCCCAGCCGACGGAGGTGTCGGGGCCACTGTGCCGCAGCGTCAATGACGGGCTGTCGGCGATCTGCGAGGCGCATCCCGGCCGCTTCGCCGCCTTCGCCGCGCTGCCCCTCACCGACATGTCCGCCGCCGCCGCCGAGCTCGAGCGGGCGCTCGGGCTGCCGGGCATGATCGGCGCGCAGATCCCCGGCAACGGCTTTCTCACCCGCAAGGACGCCGAAGCGATGCGCCCACTGCTCGACGTGGCGAACCGCCGCCGCGCGGTGCTCTTCATCCACCACGGCCCGCGGCCGGGCGACGCCTTCCCCAAGGTCGCCGGCGACACCGACAATGCGCGCCGCCGCAACGGCACGCTCGACATGCAGGCGAGCCTGTCGTCGGTGATGGTGACGCTGTGTCTGACCGATTACCTCGCGGACTACCCTGACGTGACGGTCGTCGTCCACAATCTGGGCGGCAACCTTCCCTACGAGGTCGAGCGCATGGACCACCGCTGCCTGCTCGACACGCCGGAGGAGGAGCTGCCGTCGTCGCGCTTCCGCAAGGCGAAGGTATACGTCGATTGCAACTCGTTCGGCCCGCATGCGATCGAGGCGGCGGTGCGGCTGTACGGCGCCGAGCGGATCGTGTGCGGCACCGACGGCACCGAGTTCGGCTGCGAGTGGACCCGGAAGGCGCTCGCAGAAGCGGCGATCGGCGAAGCAGCGCGCGAGCAGATTCTACACGGCAATGCCGCTACGATGCTCGCCAGCGCAAGGACCGCGCGGCACGAAAGAGCCGCCGCCTGATCCTCCTGCGCCCTTCCGGCGGATCGTCAGGCCCGGTATTTGTCGATCGCGGCCTGGTCGAATTCGAGCCCGAGCCCTGGCGCGGTCGGCATCAAGAGGTCGCCGTTGACCGGCGCCGGCACCGCCTGCCACAGCGGGAAGAGGCGCGGCATGTATTCGACGGTGAGGCCGTTCGGCACCGCGTCACGACCAGACGGGGCCGGGAGCAGGCGGCCGCCGCCTAATTGTTCGCCGTCAGCCATTGCTGCCCGGCGAAGCGCTCGACCAACGCGTCGATAAAACGCCGGACCTTTGCCGCCAAATGGCGGCGGTGCGGGTAGACCGCCGCGATCGAAAACTCGACGGTCTGATATTCCGGCATCAGCCGGACGAGGGAGCCGGCTTCGAGCTCTCCTGATCGAGGATGAACGGCGCAGCGAGCAGCACCCCGCCGCCGGCGAGCGCGACTGCACGCAACGCGTGGGCGCTGGTCGTAACGAGATTGCCCGAAACGCGCGCGACGACCGGTCGGCCGGACGGGTCGATGAAATGCCACTCGTCGCCGTAGGGGTAAAATGCATAGCGCAGGCAGTTGTGGTCGGCGAGGTCGGCCGGGCTGCGCGGCGCCGGATGGCGTTCGAGATAACGGGGAG
Source organism: uncultured Alphaproteobacteria bacterium (assembly GCA_963789255.1). GTDB lineage: Bacteria > Pseudomonadota > Alphaproteobacteria > ATCC43930 > CGMCC-115725 > DATARH01. The sequence goes on from CAWBJW010000003.1 coordinate 196,692, forward strand.
AGCAGCACGGCACGTGCCGCCAGCCGGCCAACCGCCGCACCATCAGGCTTGAATCGGGCGGCAAATAGTTGCGGATCGCCAGGTCAAACCCTTCCTCCAGCAGATCGATCATCTGATCGCCCATCCGCAGGTCGAGCGGAGACCTCCGGATTGTCCTGGAGATAGGCGGCGACGATCGGCGCGACGAAGCGGACGATCGAGGTATGGCAATGGACGCGGAGGTGGCCGCGCGGCGTCAACTGGAGGGCACCGGCGACCCGGTCGGCCTCGTCGATCTCGGCCAGGATCTGGGCGCAGCGCTCGTAGTATTCGCGGCCGATCTCGGTCAGGCCAACCCGGCGCGTCGTGCGGTTCAACAGCCGCACGCCGAGCCAGTCTTCGAGCGCCTGCACGTGGTTGCTGACCGCCGTCGTGGACATGTCGAGCCGGCGCGCCGCGGCGGTGAACCCGCCGCTCTCCACGACCCGGGCGAAGGCGGTTAGGCTGGCCATGCGGTCCATGCGACCCCCGATTATCCACTGCGCCGGGATAGTCCTTTAACCCGGCTACCGATTATCTGATCAACCTGCGAGCGCATCTCAATGGCTGACGAGGCCCTCGGCCCGTCCCCGTAAACCGGGAAGATCATCGAAGGATGCATATCATGACGAAATCGATCTACGCCGCTATCGTCGCCGTCGTCCTCGCCGGCGCTCCGTTCGCGGCCTATGCCGACGGGCCGCGCCCGTCGTCGTACGACAACTGGTCGGAGATGATGCAGGCGACGACTCCCGCCGCGGTTCCCGCGATCTCACCGTTCGACGGCCCGCGCCCGTCTTCACTCAACAACTGGCCGGGCACGGTCGGCGCCGTCAGTAACGCCGCCCTGCCCGCTACGGCTGGCGTTCAGGAAGGACCGCGGCCGTCGGGACACTGACGCGGCAACAGCCTCCGGCCGGACCTCATCCGGCCGGGCGCTGCCACATAGAAGAATGACATGATCCAGCTGCACTATGCCGGGCGACATCCAGAGCATCGGGGCTATTGGATGCGTGTTTGTTAGCCGGCATTGGGAGACCTCACATGTTCGCAATCAATCCATCGTCCCGCCATGATCCTTGCGGCGACGCATTCAGTCGCGCCGCGCTTGACGCGCTGGGAGAGGCGGTCGATTGGGCGTATGGCGGGCCCTCCCTGGCGCGCTCGCGCCACCGGGGCAGGTTCGCCGATATCCGGCCGCGCGTTGGTCTGTCCGAGGCGCTGAGCGATCCGATTGTGCAGGCGCTGATGGCCGCCGACGGCAATAACCGAGACGGCGTCGAGGCAATGATGCGCGACGTGGCGACGCGGCTGGCGAGCCGTAGCCCGCGCGCTTCCCACGACTGCGACGACAGATGGCGCCGGTGACCGTCTGCCGGCCCGTGCTTCGCACAACGCCGCCCACCAGGGCGGCGTTGTGCGTTTGCCGACAGTGGTCGCTGCTTCGCGATTATCAGCCTGCACTGGATAGTGCTTCAATCTCGCCACCGATTATCTCGTCCCTCTCACTGCGCATCTGATGGTCATGAGCCGTGCAACGGCATGTGACAGATCGGGAGAGGTCCGATGAGCGAAACATCGCATACCGAGATTTTCCGCGCGCCCATTGCCGAAGGGCCGGATCCGCGTTTCCGGTGCCCGGCTGAAGGAGGCCGCGCTGGCGCTTGCGGTTGTGGCGGGCGTCGCCGGGGCGGCGAATTACGGGCACTACTATTGGACGACCGGCCGGTATCTCGTCGCCACCGACGACGCCTATGTCGATGCGCACTCGGTGCTGATCAGCCCGAAGGTGTCGGGCTATGTCTCCGAGGTCGCGGTCGAAGACAACCAGAAGGTCACGGTCGGCCAGGTCATCGCGCGCATCGACCCGCGCGATTACCAGACCGCGCTCGATCAGGCGCGCGCCGATGTCGCGGCGGCTCAGGCGAATATCTCCACCCTGCGCCGGCAGATCACCCAGCAGAGACTGGCGGTCGAGCAGGCACGGCAGACAGTAGCGGCGGATCAGGCGGCGCTGCTGTACTCGCAGCAGAATTACCAGCGCTACACCGCACTGGCCCAAACCGGTTACGGCACCGTGCAGCAGGCGCAGCAATCGGCGGCCGAGATCCGGGAAAAGCAGGCCGCCCTGGCGCGCGACACGACCGGGGTGAGCGTCGCCGAGAAACAGGTAAGCGTCTACAAGGCGCAGCTCGCGCAGGCAGAGGCTACGCTCGCGCAGCAGCAGGCGACCGGGCGGCAGGCCGAGCTCAATCTCAGCTACACGACGATTACGGCGCCGTTCGACGGCACGATCAGGGTGCGCACCGTCACCGTCGGCCAATATGTCCAGCCGGGTACGCAGCTGATGGCAGTGGTGCCGTTACGCGCGGTCTATATCACCGCGAATTACATGGAAACGCAGCTAACCCATGTGCGGGCCGGCCAATCCGCCACGATCGATGTCGACACCTTCCCTGGCGTCACGGTGCACGGCCACGTCGACAGCCTCGCGCCGGCGAGCGGGCAGCAATTCGCGCTGCTGCCGCCCGACAACGCCACCGGCAACTTCACCAAGATCGTCCAGCGCATCCCGGTCAAGATCGATGTCGATCGGAACGACCCGCTGGCCGGCCGGTTGCGCCCGGGGATGTCGGTCGAACCGACGATCGACACGAAGTCGGCGGATACCGTCCGGTAACCGGGAGGGTGCAATGAACACGACCACCCCAGACCGCGCGGCGGAACCGGCCGTGCCGGTGAAAACCTGGATCGCCGTCGCCGGCGCGTTGATCGGCGCCTTTCTCGCGGTCCTCAACATCCAGATCACCAACGCCTCGCTGCCCTACATCGAAGGCGGCATCGGCACCGGCGGCGTCTACGGCACCTGGATCTCGACGGCCTACCTGATCGGCGAGATCATCGTGATCCCGCTCACCGACTTTCTCAGCCGGGTGTTTTCGCTGCGCCGGTATTTGCTCGCCAATACGGCGCTATTCCTGCTATTTTCGGTGTTGTGCGGGCAGGCGCACAGCCTCGGCGAGATGATCGCGTTCCGGGCGCTGCAGGGATTCTTCGGCGGGGTGCTGATCCCGCTCGCCTTCACGATCGTGATGACGATGCTGCCGCGCGCGAAGCAGCCGATCGGGCTTGCCGGGTTTGCGATCAGCGCCACCTTCGCACCGGCGATCGGGCCGACGATTGGCGGGTATCTGACCGACTATTACGGCTGGCCTTGGGTTTTCTACGTCAACCTCGCACCTGGCCTGGTCATGCTTGCCGCGCTCTGGTACGCGCTGCCCAAAGGGGCTATGCAGCTCGGGCTGCTGCGCCACAGCGACTGGTTCGGCATTGCGCTGATGGCGGTCGGCCTTGCGGCCTTCCAGACCGTGCTCGACGATGGCAACGTCTACAACTGGTTCGACTCGCCGCTCATCGTCAGGCTGAGCCTCGTCTCCGGCGCAGCGCTGATCGCATTTGTCGCGTTCGAGTTCGTCAACCCGCGGCCGCTGGTGAACTTCCGGCTCCTCGGCCGGCGCAATTTCGGGCTCGGCACGTTCAGCAATTTCCTGATGGGCTTCGCCCTCTACGGCTCGGCCTATCTCTTGCCGCAATATCTCGCCGTCGCGCAGGGATTCGATTCGGAGCAGATCGGCGAGGTGGTGGCATGGACCGGGCTGCCGCAGCTCCTGGTGATCCCGCTGGTGCCGTTTTTGATGAAGCGCTTTGACGCGCGCCTGCTGGTCGCGGTGGGTCTCCTGGTGTTTGCCGGCAGCTGCTTCATGAATTTGCAGACTCGACCAGGATTACGCGGCGCCGCAGCTGTTCTGGCCAAACGTGATCCGGGCGGTCGGCCAGGCGATTATCATGACGCCGATTTCAGCGATCGCGATGCTCGGCATCGCTCCGGCGGAGGCGGGCGCGGCGTCGGGCCTGTTCAACATGATGCGCAATCTCGGCGGCGCGATCGGGACGGCCGCGATCGAAACCTTCTTCACCCATCGCGAGCAATACCACTCGGCGATCATCACCCCGGATGTCTCGCTGCTGCAGCCGGCGACACGCGCCCGGCTCGCCGGTCTGCAGCAATATTTCATGGCGCGCGGCTTTCCCGATCCGGCCGGCGCGATGCACCGCGCGATCATCGCAATCGGCCAGACGATCCGTGCCCAGGCGACGATCATGGGCTACGGCGACAGCTTTGCGCTGATCGGAGGGGTGCTGCTCACCGCTGTTCTCGCCGTGGCCATGCTGCGCAAGGGCGCCGCCGCGAGTGGCGCCGCGCACTGAGGTGGGGGGCTGCCCCCGGATCGTCAGGCCCGGTATTTGTCGATCGCGGCCTGGTCGAATTCGAGACCGAGACCCGGCGCGGCCGGCATCAAGAGGTCGCCGTCGACCGGCGTTGGCACCGCCTGCCACAGCGGGAAGAGGCGCGGCATGTATTCGACGGTGAGGCCGTTCGGCGCCGCGCCAACGAGGTGGACGTGGATCTCCGGCACGCCGTGGCTGACGACGGGCAGGTTGAACGCCTCGGCCATCCCGGCGATCTTGATCCAGGGGGTGATCCCGCCCGAGCGCACCTGGTCGATCATCACGATATCGACCGAGCGCGCCTCGATCATGTGGCGGAACGGCACGATGCCGTAGAGGTATTCGCCGCCGGCGACCGGGGTTGATAGCGCCGCCGCAACCCGCGCGAGGCCGGCGTAGTCGTCATGCGCCGTCACGTCCTCTAACCAGAATAACCCAACCCCTGCGTCTTCCACCCGGCGGCCGATATCGATCGCCTGCTCGGGCCGCCAGCGCTGGTTGATGTCGCACATCAGGTCCATGTCGGGACCGACCGCCTGGCGAATGAGGCGGGCCTGCTCGACCTCGCGGCCGGGCGACGTGACGCCGGGCAGGCCGAGCTGCATCTTGGTCTGGCGGTAGCCCTTCTCGCGCAGCCTGCCGGCGGCGGTCACCGCCTCGTCGAGCTTGAGGCCGCGTCTGAGCGCGCCGCTCGCATAGGTGCGGATGCGGTCGCGCCCGCCGCCCAGGAGCTTCCATAACGGCAGGCCGAGCGCCTTGCCCTTCAAGTCCCACAGCGCGACGTCGATCGCCGACATCGCCAAGGTCAGGATGCCGGCCGGGCCGGACGATCCCGCCGCGTCGCGCAGCTTCCTGGCGACCGCCTCGACGCGCAGCGGGTCCTCGCCGATCGCGAGCGCGCCGAGTTCGTCGACCGCATGGCGCAGGGTCGCCGTCAATGCCCCGCCGAAATAGGCGACGCCCAGCCCCTCGATGCCGTCGTCGGTGCGCAGCCGCAGCCAGACGATCGGGTTTTTCGCATTCGGGTTTTCCGAGAACCCGGCAAGCGGCTCGTCGTTCGGCAACAGGACGATGCCGGTTTCCAGCGACGCGATCTTCATAGGACGGCCCTCCCGCGCTCACGCCCGATAACGGTCGAGCGTCGCCTGATCGAATTCGAGGCCGAGGCCGGGCGCGTCCGGCATCGCCAGTTCGCCGCCCTGCTGCAATGGCACCTCTTTGAAGAGCGGCATCAGCCAGGGCATGTACTCGACGGTCAGCCCGTTCGGGATGGCGCCGATCAGGTGGACATGCACTTCCGGAATGAGGTGGCTGACCACCGGCAGGTTGAAGGCTTCGGCCATGCCGGCGACCTTCAGCCATTGGGTGATGCCGCCGACGCGGACGAGATCGATCATCGGGATGTCGACCGAGCGCGCTTCGAGCATGTGGCGGAACGGCACGATCCCCCAGACATACTCGCCGCCGGCAACCGGGGTCGCCAGCGCGTCGCTGATCCGGGCGAGGCCGGGATAGTCGTCGGCTGTCGTCACGTCTTCGAGCCAAAATAACCCAACCCCGGCGTCTTCCACCCGGCGGGCGATATCGATCGCCTGCTCGGGCCGCCAGCGCTGGTTGATGTCGCACATCAGCTTGATGTCGGGGCCGATCGCCTCGCGGATCTTCACCATGCGCTCGACTTCCCTGGCCGGATTTGTCTCGCCGGGCAAGGCCATTTGCGTCTTCATCTCGCGCCAGCCCCGGTCCTTGAGCGTCGCCGCCGCCTTGACCACCCGGTCGAGCGTGAGGCCGCGCATAAGAGCGCCGCTGGCATAGGTCGGCACCCGCTCGCGCGCTCCGCCCAAGAGCTTCCACAACGGCAGCCCCAGCGCCTTGCCGCGGATGTCCCACAGCGCGATGTCGATCGCCGACAGTGCCAGATTGTAAACCCCGCCCGGTCCGGCCGACCCGCCGGCGGCATTCTTCAGCTTTTGCTGGACGGCCTCGACCCGCACCGGGTCCTCGCCGACGCAGAGCGCGCCGAGCTCGTCGATCGCGTGCGCCAGGGTCCGCGTCAGCGCGCCGCCGAAATAGGCGACGCCGAGGCCCTCGGCGCCGCCATCCGTCGCCACAAGCAACGTGACGATCGGGCGCTTGCCGTTCGGGTTTTCGGCAGCGCCGGCCAGCGGCTCGTCGGCCGGCAATTCGACGATCTGGGTCTTGGTTCCGGTTATCTTCATCGCATCACCTCGGGACAGGGCAGCGGCTTGTGTGCCTAGCCTCCCCGATGTTGCGGCGCGAGGCAACAGGCAGCCGGGCAGCGACCGGGCAGCGATGGGCGGGGGGCATTGCGGAGGGGGCCGCGAAACGCCGATACTTGCCGGGTTTGCGGAGATCCGGCGGTCTCCGGCGAGACGGCGCAGCGGAGGAGGATCAGATGATATCGATCGGCGCTGGTGCTGATGGGAGCGCAACCTGCCCGAGTCTGTCGCCCCGATGGAAATCATGCAATCCCGGCCTTGGACCGGCGGCGGCTGATCAAGCTCTTCGGCATCGGCGGGATGGCGCTCCTTGCCGGAGCCGGCCTGCCTGTGGAGCAGGCGCGCGCCGACGGGAGCGCGGATGCGCTCTTGCTCAACTGCATCGATTACCGTTTGACCGCGGCGACGACGCGCTACATGGCTGAACAGCGGATGGCCGGCAAATATGACCAGCTCGATCCTCGCGGGGGCCTCGCTCGGCGCGAAGAACGACAAGTTCCCGGCCTGGGGGGAGACCTTCTGGGAAACCGTCCAGATCGCAATCGACCTGCACCATATTCACGAAATCATCGTCATGGACCACCGCGATTGCGGTGCCTACAAGGCCATCCTCGGCCAGGACCTCGCCGGCAACCCGAAAGAGGAGTTCGCCGTCCACGCCGCGCAGATGCGCTCGCTGAGGAGCGATATCGGCAAAAAGCACCCGAAACTCGCGGTGCGGCTGCTGTTGATGGGGCTCGACGGAAAGGTCGAGAGGGTTGCCTAGCCTGCCGCGCCTCGGGCGATCCGGCCGGGCGCTCGCTGCGGCCCTCGGTTGTCTGATCGCGCTCGCCGCGGCCGCCGCTTCGGGAGCCGACGACAAGCCGCCCGGGTCGGCACCCGCGCTGCCGGCGCGGGTCGAGACCCATCACACGATTAATCTCCCCGGTCATCCGCTCGACTATCGCGCGGTGGCCGAGACCATCGGCCTCACCAATCAGAAAGGCGAAGTCATCGCCTCAGTCTACACCGTATCCTATCTGGCCGACATTCCTGGCGGAACGCAGCGGCCGATTGCCTTTGTGTTCAACGGCGGCCCCGGCGCGGCTTCGGTGTTTCTGCATCTCGGCGCGCTCGGGCCGCGCATCCTCGACACCCCGGCGAGCGGCGCGGTGCCGGCCCCGCCGGTGAGGCTCGTCGACAACCCGTCCACCTGGCTTCGTTTCACCGATCTGGTCTTCGTCGACCCGGTCGGCACCGGCTTCAGCCGCGGCAAGGGCAAGGCGGACAATCCCGACAAGCCGTTCTGGAATGTGCGCAGCGATCTCGACTCGCTCGGCGCGGTCGTGCGCCGCTGGCTGACCCGCCACGAACGCTGGAATTCGCCGGTGTTTCTGGTCGGCGAAAGCTATGGCGGGCTACGCGCCGCCGCCCTGGCAAGCAGCCTTGCGCGCGATGTCGGCGTCACGGTGAGCGGGCTGGTGCTGATCTCGCCGGCGCTCGATATCGATCTCTTGCACCCCGATATCAGCAACCTCCTGGCGCCCGCCCTCGAATTGCCCAGCTATGCCGGGGTCGCCGCCGCGTTCTCCGGGACGGCGTCGGCGGTCGCGAACCGCCGGGCGGCCGAGCGCTTCGCCCTGTCGGACTATCTCACCGGGATGGCGGCGCTGAAGGGCATCCCGGCCGCCGGCGATCCGTTCATCGCCCGCGTCGCCGCAACGATCGGCCTCCCCGACGAAATCGTCCGGCGCGAGCGCGGACGGGTGTCGAACCAGATGTTCGCGCGCGAGTTGCGCCGGTCCGAGGGCGAGGTCCTCAGTCTCTACGATGCCACCGTGGCGCGCGCGACACGCGGCAATCCGTGGGACGACAATGCCGGCGACCCGGTCCTCGACCCGGCGATCGCGGCCTATACGTCCGCATTCGACACCTACGCGCCGGAGGCGCTCGGCTACCGCACCGAAGAGCCCTACCGGGTGCTGCCGCATGACGTCTCGCGGCAATGGAACTGGGATGGGGCGCGCGGCGGCGAGGGCGGCCTCGGACTGGCATTGTCCTCGCTCGAAAAGACGCTGCTCGCGCATCCCGAGACCAAGCTGCTGATCGTCAATGGAAGCTACGATCTGGTGACGCCCTATCTCGCCTCGCGCTGGCTGGTCGATCAGCTTGCCGTGCCCGAAGCGGTGCGCGCCACGATCCGCCTGCGCGTCCTCGAAGGCGGGCATATGATGTACATGCGCCCGCAATCGCGCGCGGCGCTGGCCGCCGATGCCGCGGACCTCTTCGCCGCCCCGGGTGCCGCGCCGCCGCAGTGACGGCGGGCGGCCGGCCGCCACGGGCCGCGCGCCGCAGCCGCGCGCCCGGACGGCCGAGCCGGCGTCCGCGCCGGTGCACGAGCGGGGGCATGAGCGGGTGCACGAGCGCGATCTCATATGCGTTTGCGGACTGGCCGCGGTGACGGCGCTGTTTGCCAGCGACCCGGCCCGCGTCGAGCGGCTGTTTTTCGAGCCGCGTCTTTCCCGCGCGCTGGCGATCCAGCGCCGCACCCTCGCCAAGGCGCACAAACCATACCGCGAGGCCGAGGCGGACGAGCTGGCGCGCATCGCCGGCACGGTCCGCCATGGCGGGGTGGTCGCGGTTGCCCGTCCGCGCCCGCTGCTTGCGCTCGACCCCAGGCTCGCCGCCATCTGGTCCCGCGACCACCGGCCGCTGCTGATCCTCGACGGCGTGGGCAACCCGCACAATCTCGGCGCCATCGTCCGCAGCGCCGCCTATTTCGGGGTCGAGCGCATCATCCTCACCGACCGGCCCGACCAAGCATTGCCCTCGGCGGCAAGCTATCGCATCGCCGAGGGGGCGCTCGACCGCGTGACGCTGCATCAGGCGAAGCTGACGGAGGCACTGGAGGCGCTGAAGCCCTACTATCGGATCGTCGGCACCGCCCCCGGCCGCGGCATTGCGCTTGCCGAGTTTCGCCATGACCGGCCGGTCGCGCTGATCCTGGGCAGTGAGGAGAGCGGGGTCGAGAAGGCGACATTGGCGCTGTGCGACGCGGTCGTGACGATCCCCCCCGGCGGGGCGGTGCAATCGCTCAACGTCGCAGCCGCCGCGGCGGTCCTGCTCTACGCGCTGCGCTCGGGCTGAGCCGCACCGGCCCAGGTGGACCCTAAGCCAGCCTTGACGGCAATGGGCCGGTTACGAAAAGTGCTGTCCGCGATCGGGTGAGAAAGGTGATGCCGATGCTGCGCCTCGTTCTCTCGTCTGACTCTCACGTGTTCGAACCGCCCGATCTGTGGCAGACCCGCATCGATCGGGCGTTCCGGGAGCGCGCGCCGCGGATCGAGCGGATCGACGGCGGCGATTACATCGTGGTCGAGGCGGACCAGGTCCTCTCCGGGATCGGCCTCATTTCGAACGCCGGCGCGCGGTTCGAGGCCCCCGAGACGATCTCAGCCCAGGGGCGCTTTGAAGCCGTGCACCGCGGCGGGTACGACCCCGCGCAACACCTCGATGACATGGCGCTCGACGGGGTGGCGGGCGAAGTCCTCTATCCCTCGCAAGGGCTGTTTTACTTCAAGGTGGCGGACACGAAGCTGATGTCCGCCATCTTTCGCGCGTACAACGACTGGCTCGCCGAGTTCTGCCGCACCGATCCTGCCCGATTAAAGGGCATCGCGATGATCAACCTCGACGACGTAGAGGACGGGACCAGGGAGCTGGAGCGCGCCGCCCGCCTCGGCCTCTGCGGCGCGATGATCGCCGAGTATCCGCTCGAAGACCGGCGCTACGACGGGTCCGAGTACGAGACGTTCTGGGCCGCCGCCGCTTCGCTCGGCCTGCCATTGAGCCTGCACACGGCGACGCGACGGCAGGGCAGGATCCGGGGCGCCCGCGACAGGACATTGCGCGACGCCAGCAGCCGCGCGACGAAGGCGTTCTATCCGGCACTGTCGATGTGCGACCTGATCTTCTCCGGCGTCTTCGAGCGTCATCCCCGCCTGACGCTCGCCATCGTCGAGTTCGAGCTGGCCTGGGCGCCGCACCTGCTCTCCACGATGGACTACACCTACCGCGAGCGCCACGGCGAGGCGATCTACCGGTTCCGGGACGGCATGCTGCCGAGCGACTTCTTCCGCCATAACGTCGTCTTGAGCTTCCAGGAGGACGCGATCGGCATTCGCCTGCGCGACGTTATCGGCGTTGACAACATGATGTGGGGCTCGGACTATCCGCATAGCGAGTTGACGTTTCCCCAATCGCGCAAGATCCTCTCTGAGATCCTGGCCGGGGTGCCGGACGACGAACAGGCCAAGATCGCCGCCGGCAACACCGCCCGCGTCTACAATTTTGACGTGGCGCGGCTGACCGTCCGAGCTTGAAGAGCCAACCTCTCCGCCGGCCGGGCATATGCACACATATGCACGCTGTTGACTCTGCCCGAACTGTCTTTCACCGTTCGTCAGGTTTTCCCGCTTCGGAGCGCACCCGCACCATGAGCCCGTCGGAGGCTGCGTGGCAGCCATTGATCTCCACATTGCACGCGTCCGGCCGCAAGGCTGCACTCGCGATCACCGGGGGCGGCAGTGGGGCGGTCGGCGAGTTGCTGCGTGTTCCCGGCGGCTCTCGGCTGCTGATCGAGGCGCAGGTCCCCTACGACATGGCGGCGCTCGCGACGTTTCTCGGCTTCGCCCCAGCCCAGGCGTGCAGCGCCGACACCGCAATCGCGATGGCAGGAACCGCACGGGCGCGCGCCGCCAGGCTGGTGCCGGCGGGCACCGCTCTGGTGGGCCCCGATCTGGTTGGTCTGGGCGCGACGGCGGCACTGGTGAGCGATCGCCCGCGCAAGGGCGAGCATCGATTTCACATTGCCTTCGCCAACCCCGCCGGCATCGCGCACTGCATGTGCATCTTGGCCAAGGGCCGACGCGATCGCGCCGGCGAAGAAGACCTCGTTGCGCGCGCGATCGTCCTGTGGCTGGCCCGCGCCTGCGGGATTGCCGCACCCTCTCCGCGCAGCCTCATCGATCCGGACGAACATTATGCGGAGACGGTCATCGCTTCCGCGGATACGATCGATCAGCTCCTGGCGGGCGAACTCGATCGCGTCACCGTTCAGCCCGATGGCCAGATGATGCTGTCGGCGTCGCAGCCCGTTGTGCTTTTCCCGGGTTCTTTCAACCCGATGCACGCGGGACACGTATCGCTGGCGCGGGTCGCCGAAGAGCCGAGGCAGCTTCCCCTGGCATTCGAAATCTCTGTCACCAACGTCGACAAGCCGCCGCTGGCAGGCGAGACGGTGCGACGCCGTCTCGCGCAATTCGCCTGGAAGGCGCCGGTCGAACTGACGCGGGCGCCCACCTTCGTCGAAAAGTCGCGCCTCTTTCCGGGGACGACGTTCGTGATCGGCGCCGATACCGCCGAGCGGCTGTTCGGGCCGCAGTATTATGGCGATGACGAGGGGCGAATGCACGACGCGCTCGATGAAATCGCCAATTCCGGGGGCAGCTTTCTGGTGGCGGTGCGCCTCGACGCGGCAGGGCGGGTACGCGCGCTGAACGACATCCCGGTGCCGCGGCGCTATGCCGATCTCTTCACCGAAATCCCCGAGCACCGTTTCCGCGTTGACACCTCCTCGTCCGAGATTCGCGCACGGGCGCGTGCAGCTCCGTAGGGCGGAAAAGCCTTCAGCCCGCGGGCTTGACCCGCGGGGCAGCGCCTTCCGCCATTCCGGAAGGTCGCGCATCATGCCCGCATGCCGGATTATCGCCGCAACCGGATCCCCGGCGGAACCTTCTTCTTCACGGTCAACCTGCGCGACCGGCGTTCGGACCTGCTGGTGGCCCAAATCGACCTGCTGCGCGGCGCGGTTCGCCGGGCGCGCGCCCGCGCCCCTTTCCGCATCGATGCCTGGGTCGTCCTGCGCCACCCGCGCCAACCCGGGCCTTGAGGGGAACGTACCGTGAACCTATATGCCCGGGATGGCGCAATCCAGTTCCCTTAATAATAGTCGAAAAATTCCCTGTTCTGAGGGAATTTCCCGGCCCGCGGCGCGACCGCTTCCGGCCTCGGACCGCCGCCGCCGTGGCAGGTGATTGTCGCTGCTTAGTTCGGCACCCAGACTGCGGCTCTGATCTCGCCGAATTCACGCGCGATCTTGCGCCAGGAGGCGCCGGCATCCTCGGTGACGTACACCTCGCCGAAGAGGCTGAACGCGACGATGCGGTTGGCGTCGGCGGGATGCGTCGCCAGGCCCCACACCGTGCCGTTGGGCTGGGTCGGAAGCTTCAGCATCTCCCAACTCTCCCCGAAGTTGGTGGTGCGCAGCACGAACCCGGTTTCGCCCGTCGTCGTCTCGCCGCACCCGGCGAACAAGACGCCGGGATCGTCGGCCTTGACCGCGAGGCCACGGGCATAGGGCAGCGGCCATTTCTCCCTGATCCCCAACGGCTCCCAGGTGTCGCCCAGATCGTTGCTGATAAACACTTCGCGCGCCGTGCTGGCATAGAGGCGCTTCGGCGTTGTCGCCGCGATCGTCACGGCGTGAATGTCCGGGTCGTACAAACCGCCGTCGAGGTGCGTCCAGGTGTCCCCGCCGTCGCGGCTGCGGAAGACGCCGTCGATTTCGACCCCGGCCCAGACCATGCGATGATCGTCGGGGTTGACGACGATACTGGTCACGAATGGCGTGCCGATCGAGCATTCGCGGGCGAGGTCGACGGCCAGTTTCTCCCACTGCAATCCGCCATCGCGCGAGCGATAGACCGCAGCCGGGCGCGTGCCGGCAAAGAGGATATCGGGATCGACCGGGTCGATGGTCAGCGACCAGATCGTCGGCACGGCTCCAGCGGCGCCGATCCGCTCCCACCGCGCCCCGCCATCGTGCCTCGCGAACAAGCCGGTATCGCCGCCGGCGAAAACGGTGTGCGGCTCTGTGGGATGGGCGATCAGCGCCTGGATGCGGCTGTTGAGCGGAAACGGGGCGCGATGCCGTGTCCACGACTTTCCGGCATCCGGGCTGTGCCATACGCCCCAGCCGGCCGTTCCCAGACAGATACTGTAATCCGCTGCCATAGGCTGCCTCCGTTCGTCTCGGCCGCTGCGTCATCCCGCAAGCGCTGATCACTGTACTGCACACGGCGACGCGACGGCAGGGCAAGATCCGCGGGGCCGGCGACAAGACACGGAATGCGAATTGGCCTATGCTTTCGCCGATCGCCAATTTGCGCTTCGGGGCCGGTCGATGATCGCGCAATCCGTTGACGATCCTTCAGGGTCGAGAGCGAGCGTCCGCGGCCCATACGGGCTGGCGGCGTCGCGGCGGCCCGCGAATTTCCCGGCGCGCTCGACGCCGCCGCATAATTGCCGCGCCATCGCGTAATGCCCCGATGTCTGGCGACCCCCTTCCGTTCGATCCTGTCGCAATCGCCCGATATGACCCGGTCGCCCGCACGGTGCATTGGCTCGTTGCGGCGCTCGCGGCGATCGTCGTCCTGCTCGGCTGGGCGATACCGGGAGCGCCGCGCGAAACCGGGTGGCGCGAGCTGGTGCTGCTGCTGCACCGCTCGGTCGGGCTATCAATCCTCGCGCTGATGCTGTTCCGCGTGTTTTGGCGGCTCGGTCATCCGCCGCCGCCGCTGCCGGCGGGCTTTCCGCGGGTCGAGGCGCTGATGGCCTATGCCGACCACGCCCTCCTCTATGTGCTGTTCCTGGTCATGCCCTTGAGCGGCTATTTGAACGCCGCCGCCGCCGGTCATTCGGTGAGCTTTTTCGGGGTCGCCGCGATCCCGCCGCTGGTGCCCGAGAACGACCGGCTGTCGCAGGTCGCCGATGCGGTGCACCTCGCCGGCCAGTTCGTCGTTTATGCCGTGGTCGGCGCCCATGTCGCCGCCGCGCTGATGTATCGATTCGTGCGGCGCAACGGCATTCTCGAACGCATGCTGCCGGTGCGCCGTTGGGGTTAGAGGCGCGGCTACCGGCCTCGGCCTTGGCCGCTCGGGACCACCGCCAGCTTCGAGCGGAAGTATTCGAGCACTTCGCCGAGGCTGCGCGCGGCGCGCAGGCGCTGGCGGCCGCTCAGCACGATGAACTCCGCCTGGCCGGCCGCCTGACCCGCCACCGGGCCGAGCGATTTGACGATCGTATAGGCGGCGCTTTCATGGGTGTGGCGGAACACCGAAAACAGCGCCTGGCCGTCGCGATGGTCGATGGCGTAGTCGCGCCATGTCCCCCGCGCGACGTTGCGGCTATAGAGCCCGAGCAGCTGGTTCAGTTCGGAGCGCGTGAAATACAGCGTGCGGCGCTGGCTCCGATAATCCCTGAGGGGCAGCACCGTCGCATTGTTGCCGATCATCGCCGACCGTCTTCCGTTTCCCTGTCATCATTTTGACCATTTCTGCCGACCCGTCCAGCCGTCTCGCGGCCTCGCGCCCCTGAGAGCGCGAGAATGCGGTGCGACCGGTTGCCGCCGCCGGCTGCCTCCCGGCGGCGCGATTTGCGTCGCTGCGGCCCAGCGGATATGGTGGCGGCCCTTGACCCGTGCCGATTTGGGGCTTGCGTGAGCGATATTTTCCGCGAAATCGAGGAGGAGCTGCGTCGCGACAACCTGCGGCAGCTATGGTCGCGTTATGGCCGCTACGTGATTGCGGTCGCGGTGGTGGCGATCGTCATTGCCGGCGCGATCGTCGGGTGGCGCGATCACCAGGCAACCGAACGCCGGGCCCAGGCGGCGCGCTATTCGAGCGCGCTGGCGCTCGTCCGCGCGGGCCGGGATGCCGACGCGGCCAAGCTGTTCGCCGTCCTGGCGCAGGAAGGCGGCGGCTATAGCGTGCTCGCCGCTTTTGAGGAAGCCGAGCTGTTGGCCAAGAGCGATAAGAAGGCGGCGATCGCGGCTTACGACCATCTCGCCGCCTCGTCGGTCATCGACCCCGAATTCCGCGATCTGGCGGTGCTGCTGTCGGTCATGCACGGATTGCCCGACGAGGATGCGAATGCTGCGATAGCGCGTCTCAAACCGTTGACGACGAGCGGCAAACCATGGCGGGCCAGCGCGCTCGACCTCACCGCTGCGGCCAAGCTAAAGGCGGGCGATCTCAGCGGCGCCCGCGAGATCTATCAAGCAGCTCGCCGACGACCTGACGGCGCCGCAAGCGCTGCGTGCCCGCGCCGCCGAAATGGCCGCGGCTCTCAAATCGTAGCCGGCCCGCGTTTCGCAATGAACCGCCGCGATTTTGCCACGCTGCTGCTGTCGCTTGGCGCGGCAGGGTGCGATATGTTCAAGGACAAGAAAGTGCCGTTGCCCGGCGAGCGGATCCCGGTGCTCGGGATCGGCGGCAGCGTCGAGCCGGACCCGAAGCTCGCCAACACCAAAGTCAACCTGCCGCCGCCGGCGATCAACCCGGACTGGCCGGAACCGGGCGGCAATCCCGCCCATGCGATGGGCCACCCGGCGCTGGCGGGGAAGCTCGCGCGCGCCTGGGAGACCAGTATTGGCGACGGCTCGTCGCGCTACACCAAGGTTATGTCTCAGCCGGTCATCGCCGGCGGTCGGGTATTCGCGATGGATGGCGGCGTCCAGGTCAGCGCCGTCGATGCGGCGAGCGGCAACCGGATCTGGCGGGTCGACCTGAAGCCCGAGAACGAGCGCGGCAACGCCTTTGGCGGCGGACCGGCATTCTGGAATGGCCGCCTCTACGTGGCGACCGGCTATGCCGAGGTGCTGGCGCTCGATCCGGCCGACGGCAAGGTGATCTGGCGCAAGAACGTGACCTCTCCGGTCCATGCCCCGCCGACCGTTGCGGACGGCCGGGTCTTCGCCGTAACGGTCGACAACGAGCTGAATGCGCTTCGATGCGAAGGATGGCCGGCATCTGTGGTCGCACAACGGCATTCCCGAGACCGCCGGTCTGCTGGGCGGCGCCAGCCCGGCGGTCGAGCGCGAGATTGTCGTCGCTGCCTACAGCTCGGGCGAGCTGTTCGCGCTGCGGGTCGAAAACGGCCGTGTGGTGTGGTCGGACAATCTTGCCTCGACCCGAAGCATCAATGCGATCGCCGGGCTGGCCGACATTCGCGGCCGGCCGGTGATCGATCATGGCCGGGTCTTCGCCGTCAGCCACAGCGGGCGCATGGCAGCGATCGATCTGCGCACCGGGGACCGGGTCTGGGAGCAGGAGATCGCCAGCAGTCACAGCCCGTGGGTCGTCGGCGATTACGTGTTCGTGCTGGCCAACGACAACCAGGTCGTCTGCCTGACGCGCGACGCGGGCAAGGTCCGGTGGGCGCGCCAGCTGCCCCGATATGAAGACGAGAAGGCGAAATCCGACCCGATCCTGTGGGCGGGCCCGGTGCTCGGCGGCAACCGCCTGATCGCCCTATCCTCGCTTGGCGCCGCCGCATCGGTATCGCCCTATACGGGCGAGCTGATCGGCCAGCAGGAGATGTCGGCCGGCGGCTTCCTCGGACCGATCGTTGCCGGCAACGCCCTTTACTTGCTGACCGACAACGCAAATCTCTCTGCTTACAGGTGAAGCAGGCTTCGCTCGACTCCCGGCTCGTCATCCTGGAACTGACGAACCGGGAACGGCAGCGGTGGTTGTATCGGGACAATGTCCTTCACGGTAGCGATTCTCGGGCGTCCGAACGTCGGCAAGTCGACGCTGTTCAACCGGCTCGTTGGTCGGCAGCTCGCGCTGGTTGACGACCTGCCCGGAGTGACCCGCGACCGCCGCGAGGGTGACGGACATATCGCCGACCTCGCCTTCCGGCTGATCGATACCGCCGGCCTCGAAGAGGCGGCGCCCGAGACGCTGGCCGGCCGCATCCGGGCGCAGACCGAGCGCTCGCTCGACCTCGCCGACGTCGCACTCCTGGTCATCGACGTGCGCGCGGGGCTGACCCCGGCCGATCGCCATTTCGCCCGCGTTCTACGGGGCGCCGGGAAGCCCATCATTCTCGTCGCCAACAAGGCCGAGAGCAGCGGCGCGCTCGCCGAACTAGGCGATGCCTATGCCCTCGGGCTCGGCGAGCCGGTGGCGATTTCGGCCCGCCACGGCGAGGGTATGGCCGAGCTGTACGAGCGGCTCTTGCCCTTCGCGCCAGAGGCGGAGGCTGCGCCGGCCGAGGACGAGCCAGAAAAGCCGCTGCAGCTTGCCATCGTCGGGCGGCCCAATGTCGGCAAGTCGACGCTGGTCAACCGCCTCATTGGCGAGGATCGGGTGCTGACCGGCCCCGAGCCGGGCATCACCCGCGACGCGATTGCCGTCGATTGGGAATGGGGAGGACGGCCGGTCCGCCTCATCGACACCGCCGGGATGCGCCGACGGTCTCGCATCGAGGCCCCGCTCGAACGGCTCTCGGTCGCCGACACGCGCCGCGCGGTGCGCTTTGCCGAAACCGTCATTCTCGTCATCGACGCGTTGCAGCCGCCGGAGCGCCCGTTGGAGCGCCAGGACCTGACGATCGCCAATCTGGTTGCCGAGGAAGGCCGGGCGATCGTGCTGGCGGCCGACAAATGGGACCTGGTCGGCGACCCGAAGGCGGCGCTGGCGCGGCTGCACGAGCAGCTGGAACGGTCGTTGCCGCAGCTCAACGGCGTCGCGCTGGTCGCGGTATCCGGGCTCACCGGTTACGGTCTCGGCGGGCTGATGAAAGCGGTGTTCGCGGCCGATGCGGTGTGGAACCGGCGGGTGCCGACCGCGGCGCTCAACCGCTGGCTGGCGGCGATCCAGGAACATCACCCGCCGCCGCTGGTGAGCGGACGGCGCTTGCGCCTGCGCTACATCACCCAGGTCAATGCACGGCCGCCAAGCTTTGCCCTCTTTGCCTCCAAGCCGGGCGAGCTTCCCAAATCCTACCGGCGCTACCTGGTCAATGGGCTGCGCGAGGATTTTGCGCTGCCCGGCACGCCCATTCGCCTGATGCTGCGCAAGGGAGAAAATCCCTACGCGCCCGGCTGATGCTGTTCAACAGCTTCGCGTTCATCTTCGGCTTTCTGCCGCCCGTGCTGGCCGGCTATTGGCTCCTTGCCGGATACGAGATCGGCCGTTTGTGGTTCCTGTTCGGTGCATCGCTGGTCTTTTACGGCTATTCCGATTGGCGCTACCTACCGCTGCTGATCGCCTCGATCGCGGTCAATTGGGCGGCGGCCGAACTTTATTTTGCGCGCCGCCGCCGTAAAGTCCTCGTCGCGGCGATCGCGGCGGATCTTGCCTGCCTCGGCGTCTTCAAATATCTCGGTTTCTTTGAAGGCATCGTCGCCGATATCACCGGCTGGCAGCTGCCGGTGCTCGCTCTGGCGCTGCCGCTCGGGATCAGTTTTTTCACCTTCCACCACATCATCTATCTCGCCGACCTGTTGCGGGGGCCGGCGCCGCGCTACCGCCTGCGCGACTATGCGCTCTACATCGCGCTGTTCCCGCAAATTCTCGCCGGCCCGCTGGTGCGGCATCGCGAGATCGTGCCCCAGTTTGGGCTGGCACCGGGTCGGGCCGGATGG
The DNA here is from genome assembly GCA_963789255.1 of uncultured Alphaproteobacteria bacterium. GTDB lineage: Bacteria > Pseudomonadota > Alphaproteobacteria > ATCC43930 > CGMCC-115725 > DATARH01. Next base: position 215,712 of record CAWBJW010000003.1, read on the forward strand.
GACGAGCGCCTGGCACGCGGCATTGCGCTGTTCGTAATCGGCCTTGCCAAGAAGGTGGTCCTCGCGGATGCGCTCTCGGCTGTTGCCGACCCGGTCTTTGCCCAGGCGGCAACGGCCTCGGTGACGGTCGGCGCGGCCTGGACCGGGGCGCTCGCCTTCCCATTGCAGATCTACTTCGACTTTTCCGGCTATTCCGATATGGCGATCGGGCTGGCGCTGATGTTCGGATTTGCGCTGCCGTACAATTTCGCGGTTCCGTACCGGGCGACGAGCCTGCAGGACTTCTGGCGGCGCTGGCACATGACGTTGACGCGCTTTCTGCGCGACTATCTGTACATTCCGCTCGGCGGCAACCGGCAAACGCTGCCGCGGCACGTCCTCGCGATTGCGGTAACCCTGGTGCTCGGCGGGCTGTGGCACGGCGCCGGCTGGACCTTCGTCATCTGGGGCGCTCTCCATGGCATGGGCCTGGCGGCCGGCGTTCTATGGCGCCGCTGGATGCCTGCGCTGCCGGCTCTGGCGGGATGGGTTGTACTGATCGCCTTTCTGCTGGTCACCTGGGTGTTCTTTCGCGCGCCGTCGCTGGTGGCGGCTAGCCGCATGTTGGCGGCGATGGGCGGCTGGGCCCCGCCGGCGCCGCTCTCCAGCCTGCGTACGATTGTGTTTGCCGGTGCCGTTGCCCTGATCGGGCGAAGCAGCCAGGATTTTGCGGAACGTCTCAGGCCCGGCCGCCTGGTTGCGCTCGTTGGCGCGGCGGCAACGGTCGCGGTCCTGATGAAGCTCGGCGACGGGCCCTCCTATGAGTTCATCTATTTCCACTTCTGAGTCGGCGCGTTGGCGACCGATGCTGCGGCTCTACGCGGTGGCGTCCGTGGTCTTCGGTGTCACGGTCGCCGCGCTCCTCGTCATGCTCGATCCTTACGACACGGGCCGCCTCGCGGTTGTCACCGGATACGGCGTGCCGGCGGTCGGGCAGCGCCTTGCCGCAGCGAGCCTCGGACGCGAGTCGGCGGCGGCGGGCGCGATTATCGGCAACTCGACAATGCAGCTCGTCGATCCGGCAAGGCTGACGGCATTGACCGGGGTGCATTTCGTCTCTTTGGCCGTCGCCGGCACCGGGCCAGTCGAGCAGACTGGCGGTCGCCGACTGGTACCTGCGCCATCATCGCGCCGGCGCAGGGAAGGGGACTCGGGCAATCGCGTTCGGCCTCGACCAGTCGTGGTGCCAGAGCGACGGCGGCCTCTCCATCAACAACCCGTTTCCGTTCTGGCTCTATTCGGGCAGCACGCTCGACTATGTCGCCAACCTGATGCAGTTGAAGACGATCGAGGCGGCCGAGCGCAAGCTCAAGGTGGTTTTCGGGCGCGATCCGCCGCTCCCTGCCGACGGCTACCGCGACTACGACACCGGTTATCATTGGGGAGCCGCGGCGTCGCACCGCGAACTTGCACTGCCGGCCGATGACAGCCCGCTGCCCGGACGCATCGATTTTGCCGCGGTGCCCCGTCTGCGCGAATTCCTTGCCGACCTGCCGGCGAAGACCGATGCCGTCCTGTTGTTCCCGCCGCGGCATATCAATGGGCTGCCGGCGCCGGGGAGCGGCGCCGCGGCGGTCTTCGCCCGGTGCAAGGCGGCCTATCGCGACCTCGTCGCGAAGCGGCCGCGGACAATTGTGGTCGACCTGGCGGTCGATGGCGATGTTGCTCGCGACGACCAATTTTTCTGGGACAGGGTGCATTATCGTCGGCCCGTTGCCCGAATCGTCGAGGACAGTATCGCCCGGGCGTTGCGTCCACGGCAATCTGCCGCCCGCGATTAGGCCGACCCTGTCTAATACCAAATCCCGCTGATTAGAACCGATGGGCCCAATCGCGCAGGCCGATCGACATGATAGTCCATGGCCGGTCAACGAGCTTGTTCCAGGCATGACAGCAGTGATCGAGGATGTCGCCGTACGACTGGAAGACCCGGTTGGAGAGCCAGTTGTCGCGCATGTACTGCCAGATGTTTTCGACCGGATTGAGTTCCGGCGACTTCGGGGGCAGCGGCATCAGGGTGATGTTGTCGGGGATGTCGAGCTTGGCGGAGAGGTGCCAGCCGGCCTGATCGAGCAGCAGGACGGCATGGGCGCCCGGTGTAACCGTTCGGGAGATTTCGGCCAGGTGCAGCGCCATCGCGGCGGTATTGCAGCGCGGCAGGATGAGGCCGGCGGCAGTCCCCTTGGCCGGACAGATCGCGCCGAAGATATAGGTCGAGCGCGTTCTCTGATCGTGGGGTGCCGAGGGCCGCGTCCCGCGCCGTGCCCATCGCCGGGTGATCTTGTTCTTCTGGCCGATCCGGGCCTCGTCTTGAAACCAGATCTCTATCGGCTTGCCGGCCGCGTCGCGCTTGGCAATCACGTCGAGGCTCTCGGCGAAGTTTTTTTGAACGCCGCCAGGGCCTCGCCATCCTGGGCGTGGTGCCGGGGTCGCGCCGACAGCTTGCGCAAGCCCAGAGCGCGCAATTCGCGGCTCAGCGTCTGCTTGCTGATCGAGATGCGGAATTCCTCGAACACCCATTGCGCCAGATCGACCAGCCGCCAGCGGACAACGCCGTGAACCGCCGGGATCGGACCGCTCTCGACGATCTCCAGCAACGCTTGCCGGTGCGCTTCGGTGAGCAGCGGCGCGTTGCCCGGGGCCTTGCCGTTCACCAAGCCAGGCGGCCCCTCGGCGTTGAAAGCCAACACCCAGTCCCGCACCGTTTGCAGCCCGACGCCACCCATCTTGGCGGCCTCGGTGCGAGATCCGCCGTCATAGATCGCCGCCAGAGCCAACAAGCGTCGGGTCTGAGCGGCATCCACAGACCGCTTCGCCAGATCGCGCAATCCTACCGCGTCGTAACCCTCCCGAAGGCGAACCGCTGCCGCCATGGCAAACCCCCTCTCGTTTGCCACGGTGAATTACATTCTCCTCGCCTTGGGAATCCCCTACGTGAGTTGCGCTCGGAGGGACTTGGTATAACGGCCGGGTCCGGCGCGAAGGCGGACCGCTCATTGCTCCCGAGGGATCTTGAAAAAGCAAATTTGTCGCATATATATCGAAAACAGCAATAACGCGGACACGAGGCGGCCTTGGCCCGCGACGGAGGATTCCCTGATAAATTGCGAAAAATTCCCTGCTCTGAGGGAATTTCCTCGCCGCAGCGCCCGGTTTTGCGGCGGGCCTGGCGGCACGGCGACGGGCTGGGCAGCACGGCGGCTCAGGGTCGAGTTCGGCGGCTCGATAGCGGTCCCGCGAGGCGGCGCTTGCCCGCCGGGCGGCGGCGGAGCGGCACGCCGGGAGGCGAGCGGCGGCGGATCCCTGCAACTCCCTGCTCGGCCGAAATAACTCCCTGCTCGGCCGCGCAAATCTCCCTGCGCGCGAACCGGGAAATTCGATGAAAAGCGTAGAGTTTCCGCCAGTTTTCGCGAGCGGCAAGCGGCCGAAACACAAAAATTCTCTGCCGGCAGGGAATTGTCGTCAGCCGGCCGCCCAGCGGCCGAGGATCGCCAGCAGCAATAGCGCCACGATGTTGGTGATCTTGATCATCGGGTTGATCGCCGGCCCGGCGGTGTCCTTGTAGGGGTCGCCGACGGTGTCGCCGGTCACCGCCGCCTTGTGCGCCTCGGAGCCCTTGCCGCCGTGGTGGCCCGATTCGATGTATTTCTTGGCGTTGTCCCAGGCGCCGCCGCCCGAGGTCATCGAGATCGCGACGAAGAGGCCGGTGACGATCGTGCCGAGCAGCATCGCCCCCAGCGCAGCGAACCCGGCCGCCCGCCCGGCGATCAGCGCGATGACGGCAAACAGCACGATCGGCGCCAGCACCGGCAACAGCGACGGCACGATCATCTCGCGGATCGCCGCCTTGGTCAGCATGTTGACCGCAAGGCTGTAATCGGGCTTGGCCGTCCCCTCCATGATGCCGGGGATCTCGCGGAACTGGCGGCGCACCTCGACGACGATGGCGCCGGCCGAGCGGCCGACCGCCTGCATGCCGAGCGAGCCGAACAGGTAGGGCAGGAGGCCGCCGATAAAGAGGCCGATCACGACATAGGGGTCCTGCAGGGCAAAGTGCACGTCGAGCTTCGGGAAGTAATGGTGCAGGTCCTCGGTATAGGCGGCGAACAGCACGAGCGAGGCGAGCGCGGCGGAGCCGATCGCGTAGCCCTTGGTCACCGCCTTCGTCGTGTTGCCGACGGCGTCGAGCGCGTCGGTGGTGCGCCGCACCTCGGGCGGCAGATCGGCCATCTCGGCGATGCCGCCGGCGTTGTCGGTGACCGGGCCGTAGGCGTCGAGCGCGACGATCATGCCGGCGAGCGCGAGCATCGTCGTCGCCGCGATCGCGATGCCGAAGAGGCCGGCAAACAGATAGGCCAGCACGATCCCGACGCAGATGACGATGACCGGCAATGCCGTCGCCTCCATCGACACCGCAAGGCCCTGGATAACGTTGGTGCCGTGCCCGGTGGTCGACGACTGCGCGATGCTGCGCACCGGCCGGAATTCGGTCGCGGTGTAGTATTCGGTGATCCAGACGATGAACCCGGTGACCGCCAGGCCGACGATCGCGCACAGCAGGAGGTGCCAGCCGGTCACCGAGGCGTCGTTCGTCATCTTCCATGAGACGCTGAGGCCGACCAGCGCATAGATCACAAAGGCGATCGCCCCGACCGACAGAATGCCGGTCGCGATCAGCCCCTTGTAGAGCGCCCGCATGATCCCGTTATCGGCGCCGAGCTTGACGAAGAAGGTGCCGATGACCGAAGTGAGGATGCACACCGCGCCGATCGCCAGCGGTAAGAGCAGCATCCGGTCGAGCAGCGGCTGCGCGAAGAAGACCGCGGCCAGCAGCATCGTCGCGACGATGGTCACGACATAGGTTTCGAACAGATCCGCCGCCATGCCGGCGCAGTCGCCGACATTGTCGCCGACATTGTCGGCAATGACCGCCGGGTTGCGCGGGTCGTCTTCGGGGATGCCGGCCTCGACCTTGCCGACGAGGTCGGCCCCGACATCGGCGCCCTTGGTAAAGATGCCGCCGCCGAGACGGGCAAAGATCGAGATCAGCGAGGCGCCGAAGCCGAGCGCCACCATCGCTTCGAGCACCGAGCGCAAATCCGCGGCCGGGGTGATCGCGCGCAGCACGAAATAATAGCAGCCGGCGCCGAGTATGCCGAGCCCGACCACCAGCATGCCGGTGACGGCGCCCGCCTTGAAGGCGATGTCGAGCCCGGCGGCGAGCCCGCCGCGCGCGGCCTGCGCGGTGCGTACATTGGCGCGCACCGACACGTTCATGCCGATATATCCGGCCGCTCCGGATAAGACCGCCCCGATCAGATAGCCGACCGCGACGCGCCAGCCCAGGGTAATCCCGAGGATGATCAGGATCACCACGCCGACGATGGCGATCGTCCGGTATTGCCGGTTCAGATAAGCGCTGGCGCCGAGCTGGATCGCGCTGGAGATCTCCTGCATGCGCGCGCTTCCGGCGTTCGCCGCCAGCACGCGGCGGCTCGTCAGCAAGCCGTAAGTCAACGCCAGCAAACCGCAGGCAATGACGAGAATGTAGGCCGGCGCCATCTGTCAGGTTCCTTCGCTGCGCTCGCAAAAAAACCCGCCCGCGGCCGCGCGCCCTGCGCGGCGGGGGCAGGTCAAGGCGCCGGCACCATGCCAGATGACGCCCTTTTAGGCAACTCCCGGTAGCGGGCGCCGGGGCGGCGGTTTGGCGCCGAATTCGGCGAGGAGCGCGTCGCGCACAGTGTCGAGATCGAGCCGGTGAGCGTCGATCAGCGGCGCGGTCTCGATGATGATTTCGTCGATGTCGCCGATCAGCTTCAAGCGCTTGTAGAGATCCGCGCTGTCGAGGCCGAGCCCCTCGCCGAGGATCTCCATGAAATTGACGACCTCGAAGCTGCGTCCGTCGCCGGCGTCGCAGATCTCGCGATGGCAGGCGTGGTAGATCGTCGCCAGGGTCGTCACCCCGGCATCGGCAACCGCGTTCAGCTCGCGCCGGACCAGCCCGCGCTTGAACTCGGGCAGTTGCGCCAGGCTGTTGGCCTGCGTGCCGACTCGCGGCACGTCGATCTCGACGAGTTCGGCGCCGGGGATGATCGACAGCAGTTTCTTGACCGCGGCGATGACCTCGGGAAACACCGGGCGCTCGTGCAACGCGATCTTCTTCTCGACCCGCCGCTGCATCAGCCCGGCCAGCCGGTCGGCATGGCCGGCGAGAAAAGTGAGGAACGGGTTGAGGTCGAACGGCCTGGCGCCGAACTGCATTTCGTAATTGGGCAGCGACACCTCGCCGATCGAGATCTGGCAGGACGGGCACCACGCCAGCACCGTCGGCGCACCCGCCGCGGCGAGCCCGTCGATCGTGGCATAGGCGACCTTGCTGTTTGCCGCGAAATCGCCGGCGCGATACTGGTAGACGCCGCAGCACTGGCCGACCCCGCCCATGACCTCGTAATCGATCTCCAGCAGATCGAGAATGTCGAGGCACAAAAGCGCGATATGCGGCGTCTTCAACACGTTGCAGCCGGTATAGAAGACGACGTCCGGCGGGCGCGAGCGCGGCTCGCGCGACGGGGCGAAGCGCGCCAGGATGTCGGGCGGCAGCTGCAGGCGCGACAGCACGCGCACGCCGCGGCTCATCGTCTGAAACGGCTCGCGCCAGCGCGTCGCGAGCGGCTCATTCCCGGCGTTGCGGCGGGCGAAGCCGCGCGCCAGCTGCACCATGAAGCGCGGGTTGATCCCATGATGGCATGCCGGAATGCAGTTGCCGCTGCCGCTGCAGACATCGGCCCAGCGGATCGCCTCGGCATGGCCCGCGCCGCCGGTGATCAGGTCGATGATGCCGTCGGCGGTCGCGCCCGGATCGGCCGCGGCGATGCCGGCCGGCTCGGTCATCGGGCAGGCGCGGAAGCAATCGCCGCACCGGGTGCAGGCGTCGGCGATCGCCGCGCCGCGCGCCCGGAAGGTGTCGAGGAAACCGGCAGTATCGACCGAGCCGCTCATCGCAATGTCCCGCTCGCCAGCGCACCGGACGCGCGGCGCCGCGATCATAGCGCAAGCACCGCGCGAACAGCGCATCGCATTATCGCCATAATGAGCGCCGGGCCAAACGCCCGTAATCTAAACGGAGGGCTCCATTCGACCGTGCATGGCTGCCCTGCAATACGGCGATGGGATGATCGCCTGTTACAAACTGTTAGCATTTTGCCATCGGTTAGACATTGCGCGTGACCCGAACCGCGTTGTTCCGGCTCCGAATGTGACGACGGAAAACTCTCGAGCCGCAGGAGAACAAGCTCACATGCATCTCGCCGTCAAATGTCGTTCCGTAGATCCCAGAATTGCGAGGTGCTCGACCGACCGCGACGTCCGCGACTTTGTTGCCGGCAAGACCGATGGGAAAGAGCTGCTGCACGCGCTCTATGACCATGTTCTCGCCGAGCCGATTCCGCAACGCTTGCGCGCCCTGCTCAGACCGTGACGCGGTGCGGCGTTCGCAGAAGGCCCGGTAATCTGCCGGGCCTTTTTCGTAATTGCCATGAGCAATCGGCCCGGACCAAAGACCGGCGTTCAGGCGTTTGGCGATCGGGAGGGCGACAACCCGGCCCGGCCTGCCTCGCGATAACACGCGCTCGCCGATCGATCCGCCACTCGGCGGCTCCGCTTCCTTGAATCGTCAGCCGCTCAAGGGTAAGGAAGGGGCGCCATACCCGCAATGCGTTCTCGCCCCCCGGTCACGGTCGCCTCGGACCGTTTGCGTTGCGCGGTTGACTGCACGGGAAGCGTAATGGAAGGGCTGTTCAGCGACTACGAGGACGCGCGACAATCCGGGCTGTTCGACGCCGAACACTACCTCGCGACTTACCCGGATGTCGCTGAGCGCAATATTGACCCGCTGGTCCATTATCTCGAGGAAGGCGCGCGCGAGGGCCGCAATCCGCGCGCCGATTTCGACAGCGCATTTTACCTGGAGCAATGCGGCCTGAGGGGGGAGCAGCCGGACAATCCGCTGCTGCATTACATCCGCATCGGTGCCGCGCGCGGTTTCAAGACGCGGCGCGACGAGTTCGGCGCGCATGGGGCCGCTCGCGAGCTTGCTGCGGGCAACCGGTCGCGTGCTATGGACCCGGTGGGCAAGCCGCCGATCCTGGTCGCGATCGAATCGCTCGGTGCGGTTGGCGCGCCCGATGGAACCTCGCGACTGTCGCTAAGCGGCTGGGCGTTGGCGGCCGGCCGGGTTGCCGAAATTACCGCATCGATCGACGACGCGGTCGTCGGCACCGCGGCCTACGGCGTCGCGCGGCCGGATATCGCCAGATTGTACCCGGACCGAGGCGGCGCCACTCATTGCGGCTTCATTCTCGCCTTCGATGTGCCCCGCCTGACAAGCGGCGCGATCGAGCCGGTGCTAACGGTGCGGACCGCCGACGGGGAGATCGGCCATCGTCCGCTTCGCGTCGAGATCCCTCCCCAGGAAGTCGAAGTCGGCGTCACCGACCCGCTCGACCCGCCGGGTCCCATGCCGCACAAGCCCGGTCCCGTTCCGATGCAGCTCAGCATCGACGATGTCACGGTCGATTCGAGTGGCGTACTTCGTCTTCAGGGCTGGGTCGTCTGCCTCGTCCAGATCCAGTCGGTCGAAGCGTCTATCGATGGCGCGGTCCTCGGTAAGACCGAATACGGCCGCGTGCGGCCCGATGTCGAAAAATTGCTGCCGGATTACCCCAATTCGCGTTTCTCGGGCTTCAGGCTCGTCGTCGATGCCAGCCTCTACGGCGCCGGCTGGAAAACAATCGCGGTCCGGGCGGTCGCGCACGCCGGCATTTCCCGGGAAGCGACAGCTCAGCTGAGGGTCCCCGAGCCGGGCATCGGCCCGAAGGCGCAGCCGGAAACCGGCCTCGACTATCATTGCGACGAGATCACCCTGACCACGGCCGGGCGCCTCGTATTGAAGGGGTGGGCGGTATGCGCCTCGCCGGCGGCGGCAATTCTCGTGCTGCTCGACGGCGCGAAAATCGGCGAGGCCGAGCTCGGTCTGGAACGCCCCGATATTGGCAACCTCTATCCGGCTCTTCCGCACGCGCGGCGGCCGGGCTTCGCGTTTCACGCGCAGACCGGCAAATCAGTTGCCGGAGAGCACCTGATCACGGTTCGGGTATGCCGCGAGGACGGGCAGACCCACGAAGCTCAAACTCCGGTCCTCGCGAGTGATGAAAAGCAGCCCCGTGCAGCGCAGACAGCCGGCAATCCAGACCTCAAGCTGCACCTCGACGGCCCCCATCTGATCGCCGGCTCGGTCGAGACGCCGATTCGCGGCAATCTGGAAATCAGCGGCTGGGCCCTGGCCAGAGCGGGTGTCGCGGCGATCGCAATCGCCATCGATGGCGCGCCAATTGCGCTTGCCGATTACGGATTGCGGCGGCTCGACATAAGGGCAGCGTTCCCCGATTGGAACGACGCGCTCACCAGCGGCTACCAGGCTTTGCTGCCGCACCGCATCCTGCCCAAAGGCAGTCACACGGTATCGGTCGCCTTGCGCGACAAGGTCGGCCGGACAACGAGCGCCGAGTTCGCCATCGCGGTCGAGGAACTTGCCGACGCTCCCGGGCCGTGGGCGTTGCGGCGCAAGATCGGACAAGCCGAAATCGATCTATATCGGCGCATTTTGGAGCGCTGCGGCCGGCACCCGATGTTCGCAATCATGCTCCGTGTGAGCGCGGAGGAGGAGGCGCTGGGCAACGCCGCCGCGACGATCAATTCGTTATGCGTCCAGGCCTATCCGAACTGGCGGCTGTTGATCGTGCCGCAGCGAGCGGGCGGCAAGTCCGGTCCCATCCGCGATCGGTTGCTCGCCGGCAAAGAGGCGCTGAACGGCCGGGCAGAGGTGTTGCACAACCTCACCCCCCGGGCCCTTGCCGGTATCGCCGCGGGCGCCGGCGCCTCGTTGGGCGAGGTGTTTTTCACCGTGCTGTCGGCGGGCGACGAACTCGGCGTTGACGCTTTCCTGGAAATGGCGCTTGCCGCGGCAATGCATGAAGATGCCGATTTTCTCTACAGCGACGAGCGTCGCCGCAATCCGGCGTCGGGCGCGGTCGAGGCTTTTTTCAAGCCGCAATGGTCGCCCGACTTGCTGTCGTCGACCAATTACGTCGGGCGCCTGTGGTGCGCGCGGGCCGAGCTGCTCGCAGCGGTCGCCAAACCGACCGACGCATTGCTGAGGCATGGCGAATACGATCTGATCTTGCGGTGCACCGAGGCGGCCAGGGCGATCCGCCACGTCCCGGCGGTGCTGTGCGAGCGTGCCGAGGAAGGCGTGGGCGACCCGGAACAATCGAGGGCGGCGCTTGCGCGGATGATCGCCCGGCGCGGCATCGCTGGCGATATCAGCCTGGGGCCGGTTCCGGGCACCTATCGCGTGAAACGCGCGCTGGCGACGCGGGGATTGGTCTCGATCATCATTCCGACCTGCGCCGCACGAGGCCTGATCGAGACCTGCATCGACACGCTGCGCCGGCTGACCGCCTACCGCAATTACGAGATCATCTGCGTCGAGAACATCGCGCCCAAGGATCGCAGGTGGCGGGGCTGGCTGCGGCGCAACGCCGACATGGTGATTGGCACTAAGGAGGGGTTCAACTGGGCGCGGTTTAGCAACCTTGCCGCTGCGGCAGCGACGGGCGAGTACCTGCTGTTCCTGAACGACGACATCGAGGTGACCGAACCGGACTGGCTCGAGGCGCTGCTCGAACAGGCGCAGCGGCCCGAGGTAGGGGCGGTCGGCGCGCGGCTGCTTTATCCGGATCGGCGCGTCCAGCACGCCGGCATGTTTCTCGCTGCGATCGGTCAGGCGCGCCACGCCTTCCGCTATGCCGCGGAGGACGATCCGGGATATTTCGGCCTGGCCTTGACCCAGCGCAACGTCATCGCCGTCACCGGAGCCTGCCTGTTGACCCGGCGGGAAACCTTCGACGCGCTCGGCGGCTTCGATGAAGCGCACGGCATCGTCAACAACGATGTCGATTATTGTCTGCGGGCTTGGCAGAGCGGCCTCGTCAACGTCTATACCCCGCACGGCGAGCTGATCCACCACGAAATGATCAGCCGCGCCGCCCTCGACGACGACTACGATGCCGCCGTGTTCGAGAGCAAATGGCGGAATGTCTTTGTCGCCGGCGACCCGTTCTTCCATCCGCATCTGTCCAAGCACCACGACGACTTTGCGATCGATGATGAACCGGTAGAGCTTTCGGTTACCGGGCGGCCAATTCTACACCGGGATAGCATCGCCAAGATCCTCGTCGTCAAGCTCGACCATATCGGCGACTGCATCATCGCGTTTCCCGCGGTGCGGCGTCTTAGGCGACATTTCCCGAACGCCCGCATCTGGGTATTGACCGCGCGGGCGTCGCAGCCGGTCTGGGCGTTTGAGCCGAGCGTCGAACAGACGATCGAATTCGATTTCTTTCACGCGCGCTCGGGCTTGGGGGAGATCGAGCACTCGGATAAGGATTGGCGCGAGTTGCGCCGGCGCCTTTCCGCCGAAGGGTTCGATCTCGCGGTCGATCTGCGCAAACACACCGAGACCCGGCCGGTCTTGCAGCACTCCGGCGCGCGCTGGCTGGCGGGGTTCGACTTCCGCAATCAATTCGCCTGGCTCGACATCGCGCTCGAATGGCCCGGGGACCAGATCTATGCCCGCAAGCGCCAATATGCCGGCGACGATCTGGTCAATCTGGTCGACGCGATCGCGGCAGCCTGCGAGGAGGACCGCGCCGTCATCGCCGCTCCGCCGACCGGCGTGGCCGCGGGACGCGACAAGCCGAAGCCGTCGGCAGCGCCGGTGATCTGGGTCCACCCGACCGCCGGCAACGACATCAAGCAGTGGCCGGTCGAATATTTTGCCGTCGTGATCGACCTGCTCGTCGAGGCGCATGGCGCGCGCATCTATTTGACCGGCGCCCCGGGCGACGAGGCGGTCGCGGCCGGCATCATGCGGAAGCTGCGTCACCCGGAAGCGGTTACCTCGACGATCGGCAGATCGCCGCTCGCCGAATTGCCGGCGCTGATGGCCGGGGCGGCGCTGTTTCTCGGCAATGACAGCGGCCTCAAGCACATCGCGGCCGGGCTCGGCATCCCGACGGTCGGCGTCCATGGCGGGACCCTCGACCCGCGCGAATGGGGTCCGGTGGGTACAGCGGCCGTTGCCGTCGCGCGCTCAGTCGTCTGCTCGCCCTGCTACCTGGCGAAGGTCGAGGATTGCCGCCGCGGTCTGGCATGCTTGCGCCAGCTCGAACCCGGCCCGGTCTATGAGGCCTGCAAGCGGCTGCTGCTGCTCGCTGCGCCGCTGCGCCGCTCTGGTGGATCGGATGGCGCGGCGATAAAGCAGCCTTTCGCAACGGCATCTCCCTGAGGGGGCAGGCGATGGCGACGGACCCGGAGTGCATCTTCTGCAAGATCGTCAAAGGCGACCTGCCATGCTTCAAACTCTGCGAGGACAGCGACACGCTCGCCTTCATGGACATCAATCCGGTCCATGACGGCCATTGCCTGGTGATCCCCAAGGCGCATTACCCGACCGTGTTCGATATTGCGCCCGAGGCCTTTGCCGCCACGGCGCGCACCGCGGTCAAGGTGGCGACCGCAGTGAACGCCGCCGTCAAGCCCGACGGGGTCAACCTGATCCAGTCGAACGGGCCGGGCGCGGCGCAATCGGTCGGGCATTTCCACCTGCACGTGCTGCCGCGCCGGATGGACGATGGATTACTGATCAACTGGGAGTCGAAGCCGGGCGACATGGCGCATATCGCTCAGATCGCCGAGCGCATCCGCGCCTTTTTGTAGCGCTCAGCCCTCCACTGGCGCGGCGTCGTCGATCACCAGCTGGACCGCGTCGCCGCCGCGGTACGCATCGCGCCGCAAATGGCCGGCGAGATGGACCGCGCGGCCGCGCGCGGCGGCGAGAAAGACGCCGAGCGGCGTGTCGGCGACGCGAAATGCGATCGCCTTCAAGCGCGCCGGCCCTATCGGATCGGCAAGCGTGCAGCGCAGATGTCCGGTGCCGACCGGCTCGACATGGGCGACGACGAGCCCGGGAAAGGCGAAGCGCGGCTCGGGATTGGCGGCGCCGAACGGCGCCAGCGCATCGAGATGGTCGATCAGCCCGGCGACCGCACCCGCCGCCGACAGCGCGCCATCGATCGCCAGCTCCTGGGACCGGGCGCTCGCCGCCCCGCCCATCGCCCAAGCGCTCGGCGAGAAAGTCGCGCAACTCGGCGAGCCGGTCGGCGGCGACGGTGAACCCCGCGGCCATCGCGTGCCCGCCGCCATTGATCAGCAGCCCCGCCTGGCGCGCCGCGATGACCGCCGGGCCGAGCGCCACGCCGGGCACCGACCGGCCGGAGCCCCTGCCGATCCCGTCAGCCAGCGCGACGACGCAGGCCGGCCGCTCGTAACGCTCCTTGAGCCGCGCCGCGACGATGCCGATGACCCCGGGATGCCAGCCTTCCGCCGCGGCGAACACCAGCGCCGACGATTGCGGCGCCGCCTCGACCGCGGCGACCGCCGCCTCCAGGGTCTGCGCCTCGATCTCGCGGCGCTCGCGGTTGTAGCCGTCGAGCCGGGTTGCCAGCTCGGCGGCCAGCGCCGGATCATCGGTGGCGAGGAGGCGCGCGCCGAGGTCGGCGGCGCCGACCCTTCCGCCGGCATTGACCCTGGGACCCAGGACGAAGCCGAGATGGTAGGCGTCGATCGGCGAACTCACCCCGCCGACCGCGGCGAGCGCTTTCAGCCCGGGATTGGCGCCCTGCCGCGCGACCTTGATGCCTTGCGCGACCAAGGCCCGGTTGATCCCGGTCAAGGGCACGACATCGCACACCGTACCGAGGGCGACGAGATCGACCCACTGCAACAGGTCAGGCTCGGCCCGCCCGCCATACCACCCGGCCTCGCGCAGCGCCCGGTTGAGCGCGATGACCAGGAGAAAGGCGACCCCGACCGCGGCAAGCGCGCCACAAGGACTCGTCTCGTCGAGCCGGTTCGGGTTGATCAGGGCGAGCGCGCGCGGCAACAGCGGCTCGCTGACGTGATGATCGACGACGATCACGTCGAGCCCGGCGTCGGCGGCGGCCGCCAGCGCGTCATGCGCGGTCGCGCCGCAATCGACGGTCACCACGACGCCGGCGCCTTCCGCCTTCAGGCGCAGCAGCGCCGGCGCGTTCGGGCCATAGCCTTCGCGCAACCGGTCGGGCACATAAACCGAGGCATGGCCGCCGACTGCCGCGAGGAAGCGCAAGAGCAGCGCCGCCGAGGTCGCGCCGTCAACGTCGTAATCGCCGAACACGACGACCCGCTCGCCGTCGCGGATCGCGCGCACCAGGCGATCGACCGCCGGCATCATGTCGCGCAAATGCGCCGGATCGGGCAGAACCTCGCGCAGCCGCGGCCGGAGAAAACCGGGGGCCTCGGCGACCCCGATGCCGCGTTGCGCCAACAGCCGGGCGACGATCTCGGGCAGCCCCAGCCGCTCGGCGATCGCCGCCGCCGCGCCGCCATCGGCGGCGCGCGCCCGCCAGCGCCGGCCGCAGACCGACCGCTCGACGCCGAGAAGGACCGATATTTGAGGCTGATCCACCACGGCATCGTCACCCCCGCGCAGGCGGGGGTCCAGGGCGATCGTCACGGTCCTGCGATCCCTGGATTCTCGCTTTCGCGCGAATGACGAGGAGCCGGTAGGTGCCGCAGAATCGGCTGGCGGAACCCGATCGCGATGGGTTTCGCTATGAGGCTGGGCAAGAATTTGCCTCGACGGCGACACGGGCGGGTGTACGGTTGCCGGGATGACGGGTAGCGCCACTTCCCGGTGCGCGGGTTCGAGAAGGTGCGCGGCGAATGGAGCCGGATGGCGCTCTGCCACAATTTCGGCCGGGTGCTGCCCATCATCGGCTGCGGCGGCCGGATGGCGGCGTTGGCCCGGCGCACCGGCAAACCGATCGCGACCCCGATTGTCGCCGCCATCACCGTCTATCGCCGTATCAGCGGGCGCGGCGCCGCGGTTTGGCGACTCTCATACGAACGCATCCGAGTAGCGCCGCCGGGGCTCGGCTCACTGCAATAGTAACATCGCGGCGGACTTTCTTGCCCGGCCCCGAGGCGAACCCGACCTACGAAGGCGCCAGGGTTTCCCTACATTTTTGCGGAGATTTGCTCAGGGGACGACCCTGCTTGACACCCTCCGAGTCATCCCGCGGGCCTTCGTTGACGACGGGGAGTATTCAACGCGAACTGGCTGTGTGCGCCAAGGCTGGATATTGTCAGCCGGCAACGGCCAAGGTGCGACGGCGTTCTGTGAGTTCTGGGGAGGAGGCCATATCCAGTTTGTTACTCGAAGACTTCGGTTCGCGCGGTCTCGTCGCGCCCGAGCGGCTCGATGAAGTTCGCCGCATCGCGGAGAAATTCGCGGTCGCGGTGACCGACGAGATGGCCGCGCTGATCGATCCGGCGGACCCCGCCGATCCGATCGCGGCGCAATTCGTGCCGAATGCCGCCGAACTCGAAACAGCGCCCGACGACCGGCCCGATCCGATCGGCGACGAGCGCTGGTCGCCGCTGCCGGGCCTTGTCCATCGCTATCCCGATCGCGTGCTCTTAAAGCCGATCCTCGTCTGCCCGGTCTATTGCCGCTTCTGCTTTCGCCGCGAACAGGTCGGCAAGGACAATGGAATGCTCGCGCCGGCGGCGCTCGACCGCGCGTTCGCCTACATTCGCGAGCATCGCGAGATCTGGGAGGTCATCGTCACCGGCGGCGACCCGTTCCTGTTGTCGCCGCGCCGGATCGCGACAATCGTCCGCCGGATCGAGGCGATCCCCCACGTTGCGGTGATCCGCTTCCATACCCGTGTGCCGGTCGCCGATCCGCGGCGGGTTAGCGCGCCGCTGGTCGCCGCGCTGAGCGCCGACAAGGCGGTCTATGTGGTGGTTCACGCCAACCACCCGCGCGAACTGACCTCCGCCATGCGCGAGGCGGTAGGGCATCTCACCCGCGCCGGCATTCCGGTCCTGTCGCAGAGCGTGCTGCTGCGCGGCGTCAACGACGACAGCGCGGTGCTCGAATCGCTGTTCCGCGGCCTCGTCGCGATGCGGGTCAAGCCGTATTACCTGCACCATCCCGACCTCGCTCCCGGCACCAGCCATTTCCGGCTCGGCATCGCCGAGGGGCAGCGCATCGTCGGCGCGCTTCGCGGGCTTGTGTCGGGGCTGTGCCAGCCGTGCTATGTGCTCGACATCCCCGGCGGCTATGGCAAGGTGCCGATCGCAGCGAGCGCCGCCCAACCGGGCGAGCGGCCGGGGTGCTGGGTGGTCGAGAATACTGCCGGCCAGAGACACCGCTATCCGCCGCCGGCCGGCGACGGAGACGATTGCGCGAAGGGCTGAGTGCGGCGCCGATGAATGCAGCCGTCGAGCCCACGGCGATCTCCCCGCCGATCCCCACGGTGATTATTGTCGGCGGCGACGCGCTGGCGCTCAGCGCCGCGCGCGAGATCGTTCGGTTGCGCGGCCATCGGGTGGTGGTGCTGTGGCCGGCCGACGCCGAATTCGCCGCCCTGGTCGAGGCGACCGGCGCGGTGTTCGTCGCCGGCCGGCCGGAGAGAAGCGGCGGGCTGGCGGCGGCGGGGGTCGAGGACGCCGTCTCGATCCTGGCGCTGTCGCGCGACGACCAGCTCAATCTTCACGCGGCGCTGCGCGCGCGCGACGCCAATCCGCGCATCCGCATCGTGTTGCGTCAGTTCAACCGCGCGCTTGCGGCCAAGATCGAGCAGAACCTGCCCGACTGCTCGGTTCTGTCGTTGGCTTGGCATTCGGCGGCAACCTACGCCGCGGCCGCGCTCGACCCGTCGTGCCTGCGCGGGCTGCAGTTTCCCGAACGCGATGGTCCGCTGACCGGATTTGCCGCGCGGGCCGCCGAGGGCGATCATATCGCCGGGCACAGCGTCGCCGCTGCCGAAGAAACGCTCGGCGTGCGCATCGTCGCGCTCGACGGCGGCACGAATATCGGCGCGGACGACACGATCGAGCCGGGGGCGCGGCTGATCGTCTATGGCGCGGTCAACCGGCTGCTCGCGTCAACGCCGCGCCAGCCGGCCGTGAAACAATGGCTGCCGCTGGCCGCCCGGCTGCGCAACATCGTGCAACGCGGCCATTGGCGGCTGCGCCGGCTGGACCCGTATATCGCCGCGGTTGCGGCGACGGCGCTCGTCCTGTTCGCCGCCTGCACCTGGCATTTCCGCAACTCGTTCGGCAGCGACTGGCTGACCGCAGCCTATTTTGTGCTCACCACGATGACGACGACCGGCTATGGCGACATCGCGCCGGACCACACCAAGCCGCTCGAACGTCGCGCTGGCGATGGTGCTGATGCTGTCGGGGATCGTGTTTGCCGGGATTTTCATCGCCTTCGTCGCATCACGCCTGACGCGCGCGCAATGGGTGCGGATGCAAGGCCTGCGCCCGATCCGCCGGCGTGGTCACATCGTCGTGTGCGGTTGCGGCAGCATCGGCACGGGGGTCATCGATCTGCTGCTCGGCTTCGACAAGCCGCTCGTGGTGGTCGAACAGAGCCCCGATGCCGCGTTGGTCGAACGCGCGCGCGACCGCGGTTTCGATCTGTTGACCGGCGACGCCAGCCGCGACGACACCCTCGATCTGTGCAATCTCGGTGCGGCGCACAGTCTGGTTGCGCTGACCAATGTCAACACCTTGAACCTCGAAATCGCGCTCGGCGCGCGCACCCGCAATCCGGGCATGCCGATCATCCTGCGCATTGCCGAGGCGGAGTTCGCCGCCTCGATCGCCCGCCATTTCCAATTCGAGACGACCTTTTCGGTCGCCGCGCTGGCCGGGCCGGTGTTCGCCGGGTTGTCGCGCACGCCGAGCGCGCGCGGCCGGATCGCCTTCGATGGCCAGGAATTCGCGATCGCCGAGATCGCTCTCGCCGACAGCATCGAGACACACCTGCCAACCGGCGCCATCCCGTTGGCGGTCGCCGAGGACGGCGGCGAGGTTACCCTGGTGCGGGATTTCGTCGGGTTCCAGCCCGGCACCCGGGCGCTGATCGTGGTCCCGCTTGCCCCGTTGCGCGACGGCCGGGAGAGCTTCGCAGCGGTTGCCGAGCGCGTCTTCAGCGGTTGAGCAACGCCGCGTTAAGCATCAATTATCTGGCAAATCTGTCGCGTTGTCCGAATATTCCCGTCATGCAAGTTGCGCGAAAAAGCTGCGCTGGAACGGACATGCGACGCGATCGTCGCTACGGCTTGCCGGCGCTGGAGATCGTGATCGGCGATGAGCGTTTCCGCGCGATCAACTGGTCGATGCGCGGCGCGCTGCTCTACGGCATTTGCGAGGCGGTCGGCGCGCGGGTGCGCGGCGAGATGGGCGTGCCCGGGACCAGCGAGACGATCCCGTTCGCAGCGACCGTGGTCCGCGCCGATCTCGATACCGGAAATTCGGCGATCTGCTTCGAGGATTTCCGCACCGAACGGATCGAGTTCCGCGAGAACGCCGGCGCCGCCCCGCTGCACTAGCAGGAGCAGGCAGAGGGTTCAGAGACCGAGAAGTCTCGTCAGCCAATGCGCCACATCTGGCAAATGATCCAAGCCGCCGCGCAGCAAATCCGTAGTGGCGGATTTCAGAGCAGCCTCGGCAAGAGTCTCCAGACCTTTCTTCAGTTTGGATTTTTCCTCCACGGATATCGCGGCGGCATCGATCTTTGCGGAGATCAGATCGCGGATCGTGTCGGCGTGCAGCCTGACGGTGACAACGCCAAGAATGGCGGAGAGGCCGCCATCGTCCGCAAGAAAGTCGAGGCCAGCGGCGGTGATGGAGGACGCTCCGAGCATGATATGGCCGTCCACGCCAACTTGTACACCACTCCTACACAACCCATGCTCTTCCAGGTACATGAGGTTTGCTGCTACCTCACGCTCTTCTTCTCTGCTTTCACAGCAGAAGGGACCATATACGGGGTAGATTTCTCGCAGTTACAACAAGAGTTCACGCTGCTTTGACGGGATAGCATAATGCGCTCACTCACCGATCCAACACGGCGCGGGCGGTCTGGTTGAAGAGGATCTTGCGCTCTTCCTCGGAGGGCGGGGCGGAGCGGCGCCATTCCTTGCCGAGATCGACGCCGCGCTGGACGGCCGGGCGATCCCGGACGGCCGCGCGCCAACGCGCGACATTCGGAAATTCGTCGAGCGGCTGGCCGAGCGGCTTCGCGATCAATACCCAGGGCCAGCAGCACATATCGACGATCGAATATTCGCCGACGATGAAATCGCGCCCCTCCAGCCGCCGTTCGAGGACGCCGAGGCAGCGGTTGTATTCATCGGCGTAGCGCTTGTGCGAATAGGGGTGCTCGCCTTGCGCGTAATTGACGAAATGGCTGAGCTGGCCGGCCATCGGCCCGAGATTGCCGACCTGCCAGAACAGCCATTCCATGACCTCCTTGCGCGCCTGCCGGCCGGCCGGCAGGAACCGCCCGCTGCGCTCGGCCAGATGCAGGAGGATCGCGCCCGAACTCGAATACCGGCATCGGCCCGTCCGGATCGTCGTGATCGACGATCGCCGGCATTCGGTTGTTCGGGCTGATCGCGAGGAACTCGGGCTTGAACTGGTCGCCCTTGCCGATATTGACCGGGACGACGCGGTATTGGAGCCCGCATTCCTCCAGCATGATGCTGATTTTCCAGCCGTTCGGCGTCGGCCAGTAATAGAAATCGATCACGTGCGGCCCTCCTCGACGGCGCTCAGCGCGCCTTGGGCGCGCAACTCGGCGATCTCCGTGGCCGAATAGCCGGCTTCGGCGAGGATCTCGTCGGTGTGCTCGCCGAGGCCCGGCGCGGGAAGGCGGATCGCGGCGGGGGTTTTCGAAAAGCACGCCGCGTTGCGGGCCTGGCGCAGCCTTCCGGCCTTCGGGTGCTCGTATTCCTCGACGATCGCCATCGCCTTCACATGCGGGTGGCGGATGACTTCGTTGCGAGTCAGCACCGGGGCGCACGGCACATCTTCCCGGGTCAGGCGGTCGAGCCATTCGGCCGACGGGCGCCCGATCAGCACGTCCCGGGTCAATTGCAGCCGCGCCTCGGCATTCTGCTGGCGCAATGCCGGCGTTTTGAAGCGTTCGTCGTCTAGCCATTGCGGCTGTTCGAGGGCGCGCGTCAGGCCCTCCCACTGGCGGTTGGTCACCACCGCGGCGGTGATGTAGCCGTCGGCGGTTTCGTAGATCAGATCGGTGGCGCTGGCCGCCTCCTGGCGCGCCGGCCCATCTTGATCCCCTGCGCCGACAAAGGTCTGGCCCGCCATGTCGGAGGGCCACAGAAAGGCGAGCACGGCTTCGAGCATCGACAGGCGCACATGCTGGCCCTCGCCGGTGCGCTCGCGCGCCAAGAGCGCCGCGGTGATCGCCTGCGAGGCGGTGATCGCGGTAAGCTTGTCGGGCAGGATGGTGCGCAGCATGCGCGGGCGCGCCTCGTCGGAGCCGGCCTGCACTGTGGCGAGCCCGGTAAAGCCCTGGATCAGCGGGTCGTAGACCGGCCGTTCGGCATAGGGGCCGACCTCGCCAAAACCGCTGATCGAGACATAGACGATGTTGGGCGCGACGGCGCGGATCGCCTCCTCGCCGACGCCGAGCCGGTCGGCGACGCCGGGGCGATAGTTCTGCACGAAAACATCGGCGGTGGCGGCCAGCCGCAGCAATGCCCGCAACCCGCCCGGATGCTTCAGATTGAGGACGATCGAGCGCTTGTTGCGGTTGTTGTTGAGGAACGAGGCATTGAAGCCGCCGCGCGCTTTGGCCCCGGCGCGCGTGCTGTCGCCCTCGGGCGGCTCGACCTTGATCACCTCGGCGCCCTGGTCGCCGAGGATCATCGTCGCCAGCGGTCCCGCGACATTCGCGGTCAGATCGACGATGCGGTAACCATGCAACGGACCGGGCATTGGCAGGCCTTTCGCTAAGCGTGCGGAAACGCTGGACCGATCGTAGCGCAGAAGGCCAAGCTGCGGCAGCCGGCAAGAAGCGGAGGCCATCATGTTCAAGCGGATCGATCACGTCGAGATCGTCACCGAGCAGCCGGAGCGGACCGTCTCGTTCTACACCGAGGTGCTGGGCTTCACGGTGAAAGCGCGCGACCGCATCGAGCGGCTCGGCTCGGCCTTGAACCTCGTCTATCTCGATCTCGGCGGCACCGTCGTCGAGCTGCTGTCATGGGAGGGCGTCGCGGTCGATCCGGAGCCCAGGCTGGAGCATCTCGGGTACCGCATGATGGCCCTCGAAGTCGATGACATGCAGCAAACCGTCGACGAGCTGAAAGGGAAGGGCGTCGCCATCGTCTGGGGCCCGGTCGTCCGCCCGACCTATGCAAGAGCGGAGATCTGCGATCCCAACGGCTACCATATCGAGCTCAGGCAATGGTTTTAGCAAGGCCGGTTGCCGCGGGCCTGCCCGGCGTGTCATCCTGCGTCATTCCACGCCTGAAAGGGAGAAAATCATGGCGAAATACATGCTGGTCAGCTTCAAGACGTGCCCGTGGGTGCAGCGCTCGGCGATCGCCCTGCGCGAGAAGAACGCCCCGTTCGAGTTCCGCCATATCGAAAGCGACAACCGGCCCGACTGGTTCCTGGCAATCTCGCCGCACAAGAAGGTGCCGGTGCTGACCATCGACGACAAGGTGACGCTGTTCGAGTCGAACGCGATCAACGAATACCTCGATGAGCAGGTCAGCCCGCAGCTGCATCCGGCCGATCCGATCCAGCGCGCGATCAACCGCGCCTGGACCGACTATGTGCCGACCTTCGCCTCGTCGGTCACCGGCTGCGCCTATGCCGCGACCGAGGAGGCCTACAAGGTGGCGGTCGCCAAGATCCCCGAGGCGTTCGATCGGCTCGAAAAGGCGCTCGAAAAGCAGGGCAGCGGCCCGTTCTTCAACGGCGCCAAATACTCGCTGGTCGACTCCGCCTATGCGCCGTTCCTGCAGCGCTATGTCTTCCTCGACCGGATCAAGAAGCTCGGCGTGATGGAGAAATACCCGCGGCTCAAGGCGTGGTGCGACGCGCTGATGGCGCGGCCGTCGACCCACTCGTTCCCCGAGGCCGAGTTCGAGGCGATGTACCGCGAGGGCCTGCGCAAGCGCGGCAGCTACCTCTCGCAATTCGTCGAGGCGCCGAGGGCGGCGGCGGAGTAGCTGCACCTACCCCAATCGTCACCCCCGGGCTTGTCCCGGGGATCCACGTGGATGGCCGGGCCAAGCCCGGCCATGACGATTCCAGGGATCACTCGGCCGCCGCCTGCTCGCGCCAGCCGAGGTGGCGGAGGCAGCGGTCGATCCACAGTTTGGTCAGCTTCTCCTGGGCGCCGTTTTGCGACAGGCGGCGGCGCAACGCCGGGAAATCGACGTGGTCGAGATCCTGGTCCTGGTTGAAGCAGGAAAACACCACCGTCTCGGTGCCGCTCGCCGGGTCCCAGTGGCGTTGCAGGCACTGCGCGCAGATCTCCTTCATCATGCATTGCATCGGCGAGTTGATCGAGGCGATCGCGCGGTGCCCGGGGCGGAAATAGCGCTTCAAGGCGGCGCGGCGCGCCTCGGCGACCGCGGCCATCATGCCGTCGGAACCGATCGCGATGATGCGGTCGACCGCCGCCAGCGGGATGTCAACCGGGCCCAAGGCACCCTCGCCATAGGCCTCGATCGCCGCGACGATATTGCCGACAAAGGCGCGGTCCTGCGTCCGCCCCGGCGCGAAGCCCGGCGCCTCGTCGCAGCACCACACGACGCTGTCGGCGGCATGCTCGATATCGGCGATCCGGTAGCGGTCCTCGAGCGCCTTGTAGCCGGCGAAATAGAGGACGCGCGACCCCTCGGCCCGGAATGCCGCGCCGATCGAGAACAGGACTGCGTTGCCGAGGCCGCCGCCGACGAGGAGCACGGTCTCCCCCGCCGGGGTCTCGGTCGGGGTGCCGGTCGGGCCCATCAGGATGACCGGCTCGCCCGGCTTCAACAGCGCGCAGAGGTCGGACGAGCCGCCCATTTCGAGGACGATCGTCGAGAGGAGGCCCGCTTCGCGGTCGATCCAGGCGCCGGTCAAGGCGAGGCCCTCCATCGCCAGGGTCGTGCCGTCGACCTTGGGCGCGAAGCTCGCGTAATTCTGCAGGCGATAGAACTGGCCGGGCTGGAAGGCGCGCGCCGCGATCGGCGCCTTGACGACCACCTCGACGATCTTCGGGGTCAGCCGCTCGACACCGTGCACCCGCGCGCGCAATTCGTCGTCGAGCCGGGCCTTCAGCGCATCCGGCCCGGGAGCCGTCGGCGCGCGACGCGCCAGCACACGGCTGACCACCGGATAGCCCTGCTTCGTTCCGCCCATCGCCTTGACGACATTGCCGGCAAAGCTCGGGTGCAGGTCGCCCCAAAAGCTGACCGCGCGGCCATCGGGCAGGAGGCTCGCCAGCACCCGCACCGCATCGGGTTTGGCGACCCGCTCCGGCACGGCCGGCGTTCCGTCCTCATCGAGCGCGCGGAAATAGCGGCCGTCGAGTGCGACATGCTCGGGGTCCTCGCGCGCCAGCACCGTGTTGGGCTGGGTCCCGGCGGCGACGAGGATCGTGCGCGCCGGCAACGCCACCTCCTCGCCCGGATGCTGGTCGGGATCGGGGCGGTGGCCGCCGACCTCCGGTACGGCGTGCCGGGTCATCCGCAACGCAGCGGCCTGGTCGAACACATCGACCTCGACCGCGACCGGGGTCAGCGTTTCGGCAAAGCGGATGCCTTCCTCCATCGCCTTCGCCACCTCCTCATGGTTGAGGGTGTAGCTCGGCGCATCGACGAGACGGCGGCGATAGGCGATCGTGACCCCGCCCCAGGAATCGATCAGCTTCGCGAGGCGCGGCGCGCGACCCTCGCGCGCCGCCGTCTCGCGCTCGGCGCGGATCGCGCGGGCATGGGCGATGAATTCCTCGGCGACCTCGCGCTCGGCGCCGTTCCACGCCTCGCGCACCGGCTCGGCGCCGCGCTCGCTGACCAGGGTCTCGTAGCGCAGCAGGAACTTCTCGACCTGCACCGGGTAGTAGGCGAGCGCCTCGGTCGCGGTATCGATCGCGGTCAGCCCACCACCGATCACGACGACCGGCAGGCGCACGGTCAGATTGGCGATGCTGTCCGATTTGGCGGCGCCGGTCAGCTGCAACGCCATCAGGAAATCAGAGGCTTGCCGTACCCCGGGCACGAGGCCGTTCTGCATCGGAATGACGGTCGGGCGGCCGGCGCCGGCGCACAGCGCGATATGGTCGAAGCCAAGGGCGAAGGCGCCCTCGATCGTCAGCGTGCCGCCGAAGCGCACCCCGCCATACATCGAAAACGCCGCGCGACGCTCCAGGAGGAGGCGGATCAGCTTCAGGAAGTTCTTGTCCCAGCGCACGGTGATGCCGTATTCGGCAACCCCGCCGAACCCGGCCATCATGCGCGCGTCGAGTCTGCTCGTAGAGGCTGGCGACATCGCGCACCGGCGCGAACGGAACGCGCCCGCCATCGACTGCGACGCCGGAAATCCCGGGAGTCAACGGCTCGATCTTCAGCCCGTCGACCGCGGCGACGAAATGGCCGTCATTGATCAAATGGTGCGCCAGGTTGAAGCCGGCGGGGCCGAGCCCGACCACCAGCACCTTGTAGCCCGATGCGGGCTTCGGCAACGGCCGGCGCAGGTCGAGCGGGTTCCAGCGGGTGAGCAGGCTGTAGATCTCGACGCCCCAGGGCAGGCCGAGCACGTCCTTCAAGGTGCGGGTCTCGATCTGCGGGATGTTCGACCGGGTCCTGCCGCTGATAGATGCAGGCCTTCATGCAGTCGTTGCAGATGCGGTGCCCGGTCGCGGCGCAGAGCGGGTTGTCGACGGCGACGATGGCAAGCGCGCCGATGCTGTAGCCGCGCGTCTTGACGAGGTTCATCTCCGAGATCTTCTCGTCGAGCGGGCAGCCGGCGAGGGTCACGCCGAAGACGCTTTTCTTGAAGCTGCCGTCCTTGTCGCGCAACCCGGAGCGGCAGCTGTCCTTCTGCTGGTTGTGGCACCAGATGCAATAATTGGCCTCGTCCTGCGCGCCGGCGAGATCGGTGCCATGATCGGTCAGCCGAAAGCCGTCGCGCGCCCGCCACTCGTCTTCCGGGAGGCGCAGCATTGTTACGCCATGGCGCTCGACGGTTTCGACCGGCACGAGATGATGCATGTCGAGCCGGTGCGGCACCCGGAACAACAGGCCGCGCCGGTGCCGGGCCTGGCCCTCTGGCGACAGCGTTGCCCAGGCGGCGTATTCGAGCGCGGTGTGGAGCGGCAATTTGTGCGCCGCTTCGTCTTCGAGCGCGCGCGCCACCCATTCGGCATAGCGCAATTCCCAGGCGAGGACGCCCTGCCGCGTCGCGAAATCGGCGGCCGGGCCGCCGATCAGCGCATCCAGCTCCTGCGCCAACCGGTGGCCGTTGAGATGGCGGGCCTCGGTCTCCTTGATCTCCTTGACCGCGCGACGCTGGACGAAGAGCCGCTTCACCGAATAGAGCGGCGCCAGCCTGTCGTGCGTTGCCTGCAGCGCGCGGACCTCGGCGGCGATGCCAAAGAGGTCGCCGATAAAATCTTCGAGATGGGGCGCGAGATCGACGAGGAGGTCGGATTCGGCCTTGCGGCCGAGCCCGTCGGGACGGGCGCGCGCCATCATCAGCCGGTTGTGCAGCGCACCCTCGCCCGCCGCCAGATGCGCGACAAAGGCGCGGTCGAGCCGAACGAGGCCGTCGCGCTCGTAGAGGTCGGCAAAGCTGAGCCCGTGTTTGAGGGCGAGGTCGGTCATGGGCGCCTGTTACGCGAACTGGAGATCGCAAGCCATCCGGCAAATCGCCGCGACAGGGTGCGCCGCTCGCGGCTAACTGAAAGCAACAAATTGGCAGTCCGGGCCGCGAATGAAAGCTGTGATCAACCGCACCTAGCGGCGTCCGCGCTTTGGAGCAACGCGTTGAGCAGCACGTTGCAGCCGGCGGTCAGATCGTCGGGCTTGGCGTCTTCGATCTCGTTGTGGCTGATGCCGCCGACGCACGGGACGAAGATCATCGCCGAGGGCGCGACCCGCGCCATGTACACCGCGTCGTGCCCGGCGCCGCTGATGATGTCCTGGTGCTTGTAGCCTTGCGCCTGGGCGGCCGCGCGCACCGCGCCGACGAGATCAGGGTCGAACGGGGTCGGCGGGAAGTACCAGAACTCCGCGACCGCGACCTCGAGGTTCTGCGAGGCTGCGGCGGCGGCGCAGGCTTCGCGCAATTCGCGGTCCATCGCGCTCAGCACAGCGTCTTGCGGGTGGCGGAAATCGACCGTGAAAAACACACGGCCGGGGATCGTGTTGCGCGAATTGGGGCTGACCTGGACAAAACCGACCGTGGCGCAGGCATAGGGCGCGTGGGCGTGGCCGATCCGGTTGACCGCGTCGATCATGCGGGCGGCGCCGACCAGCGCGTCGCGGCGGCGCGGCATCGGCGTCGGCCCGGCATGAGCCTCCTGGCCGGTGACGGTCACTTCGTACCAGCGTTGCCCCTGCGCCCCGGTGACGATGCCGACCGGCAGACCGGCGGCTTCGAGGATCGGCCCCTGCTCGATATGCGCCTCGAAATAGGCCGCGACGGGGTGTTCGCCGCCTGGGCGCCCGCCGACCGGCATCGGGCCGGCAAAGCCGATGCGTTCCAATTCGGCGCCGAGCGTGAGATCCGGGGAGTTGTTGTCGCGCGTCGCCAGCGCGTCGGCGAGACCGAACACCCCGGTGAAAACCCCTGAGCCGACCATCGCCGGCGAAAACCGCGAACCCTCCTCATTGGTCCAGGCGACGATCTCAACGGGCGCCTTGGTCTCGTAGCCGAGGTCGTTGAGGGTGCGGACGACCTCCAGCCCGGCCATCACGCCGTAGGCGCCGTCGAACCTGCCCCCGGTGGGCTGGGTGTCGAGATGGCTGCCGGCCATGACCGGCGGCAGATCGGGGTTTCGGCCGGGGCGGCGCGCGAAGATGTTGCCGATACGGTCAACCGTGACGGTGCAGCCGGCCTCCTCGCACCAGCCGATAAAGAGGCGCCTCGCCTCGCCGTCGAGATCGCTGGCGGCGAGCCGGCACACCCCGCCCTTTTGGGTCGCGCCGATCTGCGCCAATTCCATCAGGCTCGCCCACAGCCGCTCGCCGTTTACCGTGAGATTGCGAATGGGGCTCCTCGGCTCTGTAGCGTGGGTTAAGCGCAGCGCAACCCACCGGGCGGTCGAGAGATTGGTGAGTTTCGCTCGGCTCTACCCACCCTACGAACGTACCGCTCGACTATAATCCACGCTAATATGCACCGAATTGTGGGAGGAGACACGCGATGAACGACGCCGCGCCCTGGGTCGACCCCGAACTCGTTGCCGCCGGGCAATTGCTGCAGCAGAAGGGCCTCGTCGCGCCCGACCGCACCAAGGCCGGGCTCGCCGAGGTGCGCGCCGCGACCGACCGGATCGGCGCCTTTCTCGGCGAAGGCTCGGTGCCGCTGAAGCGCGAGCGCGATCTGTCGCTGCCCGGCCCGCACGGCCAGGTGCCGTGCCGGCTCTATCTGCCCGATGTCAGCTCCCCTGGGGCGGAGCGCCCGCCGCTCCTGGTCTACGCGCATGGCGGCGGCTTCATGCAGGGCAGCATCGCGAGCTGGCACCATTTCCTGCGCGACCTGGTGCGCCAGAGCGGGGTTGCCGCGCTGTCGGTCGATTATCAGCTGTCGCCCGAGGTCAAGTTCCCGGTCGCCTTCGAGGAGATGGTGGCGATGACTCGCCTCGCGGCGCGCGAGGGCGCCGGTTTCGGCATCGACCCCTCGCGGCTCGCGGTCGGCGGCGATTCCGCCGGCGCCAATCTGGCGCTCGCCGCGGCATTGGCGATGCGCGATGAGGGCGAGCGGGCGCTGCGCTTCCAGCTGTTGCTCTACGGCTGCTTCTCGACCGATTGCGACAGCCCGTCCTGGCAGCGCTTCGGCCAGGGCGCCGGGTTGTCGCAGACCGGGATGAAATGGATCTGGCAGACCTATCTCGAAAAGTCGGAGCAGTACCACGACTGGCGTGCCGCGCCGCTCGACGGGAACCTTGCGGGGGTGGCGCCGGCACATCTGATCGTCGGCAGCCTCGACCCGCTGATCGACGACAGCAACGCCCTGGCCGCGAAGCTCAAGGCGGCCGGCGTGCCGTCAAACCTGACGATCTATCAGGGCATCAATCACGGCTTCATCCGCTATGCCAGGCTGATCGGCACGGCGCGTCGCGCCATCGCGGACTGCGCCGCCGCGCTCAAGGCGGGATTGGCTGTGGGGTAGAAGCGAGGGGTTTTTATTCCGCGGCGGCGGCGAGCTGCTCCTCGCCGGCGGCGATCGCGGGCGGGATGCGCAGCCAGAACAGCGAGATCACCGCCGAGGCGAGGGCGCAGAGCGCCAGCGCGTAGAGCCCGCCGGCATAACTGCCGGTCAAGTTTTTGGCCCAGCCGACGATGCTCGGGCCGAAAAAGCCGCCGAGATTGCCGAGCGAGTTGATCCAGGCGATGCCGGAAGCGGCTGCCGCGCCGGTCAGGAACATCGTCGGCATCGACCAGAACGGCCCCTTGGTGCCGTAGAGGCCGATCGCGGTGATCGACATGCCGACAACCGACCACCACGTGCCGATCGTCAGCCCGGCGATCACCAGGCCCACGGCCGACAACGCACAGGTCCAGAACAGCGTCCACTGCCGCTCGCCGATGCGGTCGGACAGCCAGCCGAAAAACACCATCGATACCGCGCCGCAGCCATAGGGGATCATCGTGATCCAGCCGACCTGCATGTTCGAGATGCCGAGTTCCTTGATGATCGTCGGCAGGAATAGCAGCATGCCGAGGCTGGCGGTGACGATCCCGGTATAGTTGAGTGCCAGCAGGATAACCTTCGGGTCCCAGAACGAGCGCCAGACGCCGACCCCGTGCGTTGCCTCGATGTGGCTGGTCTCGCCGGCGATCCTGCTGTCGAGCCAGGCGCGCTCCTCGGCGCTCAGCCAGCGCGCCTTGCCCGGCCGATCGGTCAGGAAGAAGAACACGGCGACGCCGATCAGTGCGGTCGGCACCGCCTCGAATAAATACATGATCTGCCAGCCCTTGAGGCCCCACAGGCCGTTCAGCCCGAGCAGCGCGGTCGAGACCGGCGCGCCCAGGGCCACCGCGACCGGCAATGCCAGGGTGAAGCCGGCATTGACGCGGGCGCGATAACTGTCGGGGAACCAGTAGGTGAAATAGAGCACGAAGCCGGGGAACAGCCCGGCCTCGGCGAGTCCGAGCACAAAGCGTATCGCCATGAAACTGTAGGGGCCGGTGGCAAAGGCGGTGGCGGCCGAGACCAGCCCCCAGGTGACCATGATCCGCGCGATCCACAGCCTTGCGCCGAGCTTTTCGAGGATGATGTTGCTCGGCACCTCGAACAAAACGTAGCCCCAGAAAAACGCGCCGGCCGCCATGCCGTACAGTGCCGGGTCGAGGCCGAGTTCCTTGTTCATCGTCAGCGCGGCGAAGCCGACATTGATCCGGTCGAGATAACAGAAGAAATAGGTCAGAGCTGCGAACGGCAGGATGCGCAAATAAACCTTGCGCATGGTAATTTGCTCAAGCGAACGGATCATTGTCGCTCCTCGGGGACTTTGCCGCTTTCAGGAGGCATCCCGGAACATAACGCGACCAAATCACCGTTCAACGCGCACTCGGTCGCAGTCGCCCTTATGTGACCAACTGCCGCATCGCCAAAGCCGGTTCGCCGGCCGGTCGCGGACGAGCGGCTTGGCGGCAATTCGCATCGCATTCACCTCGTCGCCCGGTGCCGCGGCAAGATTGCCGCGGCGCCTGCGGGCCAAATGCGCCGGAGCGGCAGCAATCCGCGCTGGTGACCCCCCTCAAACCAGCTCGGTGCCGGAGAGCGCCGCCGCGCCGGTCACCAACTCCAGCAGTTCGGTCGTGATCTCGCTTTGGCGCTCCTGGCGCGCGTCCTGACGCAACTGATCGAGCTTTCTTGAGACATTGTCATGGGCGGCTTCCATCGCAGCAAATCGCGCGGCGTTTTCACTGGCGAGCGATTCGACGGCGGCTTCGGTCAGGAGCGCAACGACGTAATCGGCGATCAGCTTTTCCAGCAGCATGGCGGGCGGCAGGTTGTGCAGCGGCGGCAGCTGCAGCCGGCTCGTTGCAAACGATGCGGGATCGAGCGGGAACAACAGCCGCCGCTCGACCGTCGCGGCGCTGCCCTGGCGATGGCGCATGAACATCACCTCGACGCGGTCAAGGCCGCCGCGCGCGATCCGGCCGTAGATCTCCGCCGTCAAATGGCGGACCGTCTCGGGCACGCCGTCGGGGCGGGTCGCCATCGGGTGAACCCAGGCGGTCCGCAGGCCTCGTTCCTGCGCCAGCGCGGCGCCGCGGCTGCCGAGAATGAACAGCGCCTCCTCGGGATCGGGCAGCTGCGCCGCGGCGTCGAGGATGCGCTCGTTGAAGCCGCCGACAAAGCCTTGTTCGGCGCTGCACAGGACGAGCGCGCGACGGTCGGACGCGGTGCGGCTGGCGGCTGGCGGGTCGGGCATCAGCAGGAGCGCGGCACCGATCGCCGCCGCCATCGTCTCGGCATAGCGGCGAATGCCGGGCAGGGTGCGCGTTGCCTCCTGCACCCGCATGCTGGCGAGCGACCGCATCGCACCGACGATGTCGAGCAGCTCGCGCATGCTGCCGATATGGGCGTCGATGTCGGCAAGCCGCGTCATGGCCGCCCGCCGGCGGGCTCGCCCGTCAGCGAGCGCGCGAGGTCGCGCAGCGCCGTCGTCAGGCGTTGCCTCAACTGGTCCGACAGTTCCGCGGTTTGATCGTCGAACGTCAATGCCTCGGGGCAATGCTCGGCGAGCCAGGGGCCGAGGGCGGTGCGGAACGCGTTCACCCGGTCGAGCGCAAGGTCGTCGAGCACATGCTCGGCGGCGGCGAGCAGCAGCGCGACCTGTTCGCCGAGAGCGAGAGGCGCGAATTGCGGCTGGCGCAGCACCGCGCGGATGCGCCTGCCATGCTCGATCACCCGGCGCGTGCGCTCGTCGACCATCGTGCCAAAGCGGGTGAACACTTCGAGCTCGAGGAACTGCGCGTAATCGAGACGCAGGCTTTCCGAGAGCTCCTTCAAAACCGGCGCCTGGGTCTTGCCGCCGACGCGCGAGACGCTCTTGCCGACATCGACCGCCGGCTTCTGGTCGTCGTAGAACAGCCGCGGGTCAAGATAGATCTGCCCGTCGGTGATCGAGATCAGGTTGGTCGGGATGTAGGCGCTGATGTTGCCGGCCTGGGTCTCGGCGATCGGCAGTGCGGTCAACGAGCCGCCGCCCCGTTCGGGCGCGAGCTTTGCCGCTCGCTCCAGGAGGCGCGAGTGGATGTAGAAGATGTCGCCAGGATAGGCCTCGCGGCCCGGCGGCCGGCGCAGCAACAGCGAGACTTGGCGATAGGCGGCGGCATGCTTGGTCAGGTCGTCGATGACCAGCAGGACGTCGCGGCCGCCGTCCACGAAATGCTCGGCCATGGTACAGGCGCTGTAGGGCGTCAGCCACTGCAGCCCCGGCGCCGCATCGGACTCGCCGACGACGAAAATCCAGCGCTCCGGCGCGCCGTAACGGCGCACCGCCTCGATGACTTGCGCGACCGACGACGCCTTCTGGCCGATCGCGGCATAGACGCAGATCACATCGCCCGAACGCTGGTTGATGATGGCATCGACGGCGATGGCGGTCTTGCCGGTGCCGCGGTCGCCGATGATCAGCTCGCGCTGGCCGCGGCCGAGCGGGATCATCGCATCGACCACCAGAAGCCCGGTGGCGAGCGGGCGCGTCACCAATGCGCGGTCGACGATCGCCGGCGCCGGCTGTTCGACCGGGTTAAGGGTCTCGGCCGCAATCGGATCGCCGCCGTCGAGCGGCAGGCCAAGCGCATCGACCACCCGGCCGAGGAGGGCCTCTCCGACCGGAACGCGCGCCACCTCGCCGGTGCCGCGGACGATGCTTCCGGCGGCGATTGCGCCGGCGTCGCCGAGCAGCACGACGCCGATTGTCGCCGCGCCGAGATCGACCGCGAGACCGCGCACCCCGCCATCGAAAACCAGGAGTTCGTCGAGGCGGGTCTCGGGCAGCCCGGTCACCGTCGCCACCCCGTCGCCGATCTGGGCGACCCGGCCGATCTGTTCGAGGCGCGGCGCGAGCACGACGCTGCCGATGCGCTGCCGGCTCTCGTCGAGCCAGGCGTGCAGATCGTCAACGAGCGTGGCCATCGGCCTCGATCTCAGTGCGCATTGCGGCGAGCGCGCTCTGCCAGGAGAAGCGCAGAACCGCGTTGGGGAAATGCAGCTCCGCGCCGGCGACGAGTTGCGGCTCTGCGGCAAAATCGACGGTGATGTGCTCGCCCAGCGCCCGAAGCAGACGGGTCCGCCACTGCTCGGCGGCTTCGGGCGGCAGCGCCGACGCGGTCACGATCTTGACCGGGACGGGCTCGGCAAGCGGTTGCGTCAAGGCCTCTCTTTCGGTCTTTCGGCAGCGCGGCAGATATTGCTCGATGCGCTCGATCCATGCCTCGCGCGCGCAATTTCATCGGCATTTCGGCAGAGCAGCCGGACGGCGATCTCCGCGCCGAGGTCGAGCGCGATCTGCCGCGCTTCGGCCAGCGCCTCGCCGCGCTCAACCGAGAGGGTCTTGCGCGCGCCGTCGAGGAATGCCGCCGCGTCGCTTTCCGCCTGGGCTGCGCCGCGCCGCCGCTGCCTTCTTCCGCCTCGGCCGCCGCTTCCTTCAGCGCCGCCGCCCGCTCGGCCGCAATGCCGGCGCGGTCGGCCTCGACTGCGGCGAGTTGCTCTTTCGCCTTGGCTTCGGCCGCGCGTGCGTCGGCATATTGCTTGTCGACCTCGGCGCGGCGCGCATCGACCAGGCGCAGCACCGGCCGGTACAGGAAGCGATGCAGCAGCCAGACGAGGATCGCGAAATTGACCGTCTGCAGCGCGAAGGTGGACCAGTCGAAATGCATGCTCACCCGGCGTACGGATTGGCGAAGAGCAGCAGCAGGGCGACGACCAGGCAGTAGATCGCCATCGTCTCGATCATCGCGAGGCCGACGAACAGCGTGCGCGAGATCGTGCCCGCCGCCTCGGGCTGCCGGGCGATCGCGTCCATCGCCGCGGCGACCGAGCGGCCTTCGCCGAGCGCCGGGCCGATCGAGCCGATCGAGACGGCGAACGCGGCGGCGATGATGCTGATGAGCTTGATCGTGTCCATGGGCCCTCCTCAGCCTGGCTCGGCCGTGTCGACCGCGGCGCCAATGAAAACGGTGGCGAGAATGGTGAAGATGTAGGCCTGCACCACGCCGACGAGGATCTCGAGCGCCATCAGCGGGATCGGCACGAACAGCCCGGCCAGCGCGACGACCAGCGCGATCACGAACTCGCCGCTCATGACATTGCCGAACAGACGCACCATCAGGGAGAAGGTGCGCGTCACCTCGGAGACGATGTTGAGCGGCAGCATGATCAGCTTGGGCTGGGCGAAGCTCGCGAGATAGCCGAGCGGGCCCGCGGGCGCGCACGCCGAAATAATGCACCGCGACAAAGACGATCAGCGCCAGCGCCGCCGGCGTTTCAAGCTTGCCGGTCGGCGCCTCGACCCCCGGCAGCACCCCGGACAGATTGGCGGCGACGAGAAAGATGAAGAGCGTGCCGAGCAGCGGCAGAAAGGGCCGCGGGTTCTTGCGGATCGACCTCGTCGATCTGGCCCATGATGCCGGTGACGATCAGTTCCAACACCGCCTGGCGCCGGTCCGGGTGCAACGCCAGCCGGCGCGTCGCAAGCCAGGAGCCAAGAGCCAGCACCGCCATGATCGCCCAGGTCGTCACCACCGGCCGGGTGATCGCGACCGGGCCGAGATGGAACAGGACCGTGCTGGCAAGCGGCGAGGCGTGCCATCACGCCGTCCGTCCGCGCCGCGCGCAACGCCAGCGCGCGCGCCGCGAGAAAGCCGAGAAAGGCGGCGAGCAGCGGGAGGGCGCCGAGCCGCGCGGCAAAGCCGAGAAAGGCGATCGCGCCGGCGATGCCGGGCGAGGGTCAGGACCGCCGGCGACAAGGCGGCCGCCTCCCGCCGCGTAAAATTCGACGGTCCGCCGCAGCGCCGCGAAATAAACCCAGCCGAAAACAAGCCCGCGCAGCCGCCAAAGCCGCGGCGATGCGCGAGACCGAGAGCGAGCGCCCGCCGTCATTCGCGATATATCCTCTTCCAGGCGAGCCAGCAGCCGAGGGCGAGGCCGGCAACGAGCAATCCCAGCGTCCAGAAGATCCCCGAAACGAAGGTACGCGGTCGAGCCAGCGGCCGGCGAAGATGCCGATCAGGGTCGGCGTCACGATGGTCCAGCCGAGCGCGCCGATCATCGCCAGGTTCTGCCCGATCGAGCGCTCTCCTTCGCGCTGCCAGCGCTCGCGCCGGTCGCGCCGCAGCCTGACCGCCTCGTCGAGGCGTTCGGGGTGGTCGGGCGGGTCTTCCGGTGGGCGCCGGTGTCATGGCCCGAAACCCGTCGTCGGCTCGTGCCGCCGGCACCGCCGGGCATCGACGGGGCGCCTTCGGTGCGAAGAAAGCGGACGATCTGGCGGATCGCAGCAAGATAGAGGCGCTGCGCGTCGGTGCGCGCCGCCTGCTCGTCGGCGAGCTCGGCGGCGGAACCCGGCGAGCACCTCGGACTTCGAGACGACTGCAGATCGTCGCCCGGCACCGCCTCCGGCGAGCGCGATCGCGATCGTGTCGCCGCCGCGCACTTCGAGCATGCCGCCGCGCAGCGGCGAGATGGTGCTCGGTGCCGCTGCTCGTCGCGCCAGCTCGCCACCGAGACGGCGAGCGCGGTCAGGAAATCGGCGTGGCCGGGCAGGATGCCGAACGCGCCGGTTTCGTCCTCGGCCCGCAGATGCGCGACATCGTCAGCCTCGACGACGATCGCGAGCGGCGTGGTGACGGTCAGCTTCACGACGCCTCTGCCTTCGCTTGCGCCTCCTTCTGCCGCGCCTCCGCCAGATCGCCGACCATGTAGAGCGAGCCCTCGGCCCAGTCGTCGGCCTCGCCGTCGAGGATCGCGCGGCAACCGGCGAGCGTCGCCTCGAGTTCGACCGTGCGGCCCGGCTTGCCGGTGAAGGCGACGGTCACCATGAAGGGCTGCGTCAGAAAGCGCATCAGATGGCGGGCGCGCTTGACCGCGGTGCGATCGGCCGCGCTCAGCTCCTCGATGCCGAGCAGCGCGATGATCTCCTGCAGCTCGCGGTAATGGGCGATCGTTTTGCGCACCTCCTGCGCGGTTCGGTAATGCGCTTCGCCGACGAGCCGCGGGTCGAGCAGGCTCGAGGTCGAGGCAAGCGGATCGACCGCCGGATACATCCCCTCGCTCGCCATGTCGCGCGACAGCACGATCGAGGAATCGAGATGGCTGAAGATCTCGGCGACGGCCGGGTCGGTGAAATCGTCGGCCGGGACATAGACCGCCTGGATCGAGGTGATGGCGGCCCCGGCGACCGAGGCGATGCGCTCTTCGAACTCGGCGATCTCGCTGGCGAGCGTCGGCTGGTAGCCGACGCGCGACGGCAAGCGGCCCAAGCAGCCCCGACACCTCGCCGCCGGCCTGGACCAGGCGGTACACGTTGTCGATCAGCAGCAGCACGTTCTCGTGGGCCGCTGTCGCGGAAATGCTCGGCGATGGCCAGCGCCGTCAGGCCCGGCCCGCCAGCGCGCGCCGGGCGGCTCGTTCATCTGGCCGAACACCAGCGCGGTGCGCTTCAGCACGCCGGACTGCCCGAGTTCGAGCAACAGCTCATGCCCTTCGCGCGAGCGCTCGCCGATCCCGGCGAATACCGAAATCCCGGAATGGCGCTCGACCGTGGTGCGGATCAGCTCCATGATCAGCACGGTCTTGCCGACCCCGGCGCCGCCGAACATGGCGGCCTTGCCGCCTTCGATCAAGCGGCGCCAGCAGGTCGATGACCTTGATGCCGGTGTGAAAGATCTCGCGCGCGCCGCTCTGCCGATCGAGCGCCGGCGCCGGCGCGTGGATCGGCCGGCGCTCGATGTCGGCGGGCAGCGCCGGACCGCGGTCGACCGGCTCGCCGAGCACATTGAGCAGCCGACCGAGCACCGCCTCGCCGACCGGCGCACGGATCGGCGCGCCGAGCGGCGCGCGCGGCGGTGCCGCGCCGCAGCCCGGCGGTGCCGCCGAGCGCCACCAGCCCGCACCATGGCCGGGCCGAGATGCTGCTGCACCTCGGCGATGAGCGGCGGGCCGAGATCCCATTCGATCGCGACGGCCTCGTTGATCGCCGGCAACATGCCGGCGGGGAACGCGATGTCGACGACCGAGCCATGCACCGCGATGACGCGGCCCAAGCTCGGGTCGGATGCGGATGCCTGCGTCGAAACCGCCATTGTTGCCGGGGACCTGCTTGTCATTTGCCATGCGCGGCATCTCCGCTGCCCACATGTGCCCCTTTGTCAAGGCCCGGCATTGATCTATCTCATGCGAAGCGATCGGGCCGGCATCGTTCAGTGCGTATGGCGCAAATGTTCGGGGTCGAACTCGCCCTTCGCCATCGCGAGATGGTGCAGCTGATGCCACGGCCCGCTGACCAGCAAGCCGATGAAACCGAGACCGCGAATGTGCTGGATTTCCTTGGCGGTGGTCGCGGTGACCGTCAGCAGTTCGCCATTCGGCAGCGGAGCGGCTTTGGCGTTCCAGCCATTCAGGCCATTTGCCATCTGAACCCAGGCGGGGATCATCCGCTGGATGGCGACAAGCGTGCGCCCGCTGCCGGTAACCGCGATCTCTAAGCCGCCGTCGATCTGTTTCGGGGCGGCATCGGCCTTGAGCGTGACCTCGTTCATATCGATGAGATGCTGGCGCAGCGTTTCGAGATCGACCTTCGACCAATCGGTCTTCGGGTCGGCATCGAGGATTTCGCACAATCTCTTGGATCGCGCCGAATGCGTCCTGGCCGGGCATCGTCGGCGTTGTCGAGGCCGCGCGCATAACGGCATGACCGCCCATCGGCATCATGGCCTGGTGCCGGCGCAGCATCTCCGGCATGTGGCCCGGCCCCATCGGATGCTGACCGGGTTGCATCATTTGCTGCATGTGATCCGGCCCCATTGGCTGCTGGCCGGACGCGGTTTCGGCGGCCGCGACGCCTGATGCCGCGACGGCGACGGCGGCACCAATCGCCAAGAGCTTGTGGGTGGAAAGCATAAGTAAACCTCATCGGGGGGGTCATGCTGCGCACTGTATCCGGCAACCATCCATCTCCTGCATGATTAGGATCATGCGATGGCCGATTTCGTTAAGCTGCCGCAAATTTCTCGAGCAGGATTGCGGTCCGTATACGCCTGACAAACCCCTCGGCCTCCAGCCTGGCGAGGGTTCGATACAGCGCCTCGCGCGTCATGCCGAGCTCCGCCGCGATGTCCTGAAGCTGGCCCTCGATCGCGATGCTGCGGCCGTGACGACCGGCGCGCAGCCGCAGATACTGAAGCACGCGCTCTCGGGCCGAGCGGATGTTGCGCAATTCCATGCGCGCCCGGAGTTCCTGGAGCTCGATGCGCGAGGCGCGCCATGAACGCCTCGGCGAGCGCGGGGTTCGCGCGCATTGCCTCCATTACGGTCGCCTTGGGATAGACCCGGACCCGGGATGGCGCGGCGGCGACTGCGTCGCAGTGGTAATCCTCGGCAAAGAGGGAGGCTTCGGCAAAGAACTCACCCCGGCGCGCGGTATGGAGAACCACCAGGTGATCATCGGCGGTGCGCCGGACGAGCCTCAGCCGGCCGCTTTCGACCTGGTAGATTGCCCGAGCCCGGTCGCCCTGCTTGAAAAGGACATCGCCCGCGGCAAGCTCGCGGACGATGCTCCCGGCATCGAGTAGGGGCAGCAGGGCGGCGGCAGGTCGCATCGGATTGGCGGTGCCGGTGGCGAGGGGCCGACCCCCGTCCGGGTCAGCCCCCGTCGTCGAGATTTGAGGGATGCGCTTATTTCTTCGCGACCGGCACCGGGATCCCGGGGATCTTCACCCTGACCGCGCCGAGGTGGTTGCGGCTGGTGAAATAGAGGGTCTTCCAGTCGTCGCCGCCGAACGCGATGTTGGTGGTGGCCGGCGCGCCGTGCACGATGCGGCCGAGCTTCAGACCGTGCGAATCCATGATCCAGATGCCGCCCGCCCCGCCGCAATAGACGTTGCCTGCGACATCGACCTTCATGCCGTCGGGGACGCCGGGTTCTTCGCCGCGCAGCTCTACAAAAACCCGGTCGGTATGCTTCGCCA
Source organism: uncultured Alphaproteobacteria bacterium (assembly GCA_963789255.1). Lineage (GTDB taxonomy): Bacteria > Pseudomonadota > Alphaproteobacteria > ATCC43930 > CGMCC-115725 > DATARH01. The sequence goes on from CAWBJW010000003.1 coordinate 254,165, forward strand.
GCATGCCGCTGGGGAGCAACTCGAAGGCGCGGATATGGCCGCGCCGCGTGTCGTTGATGTAGATCTGCGTTTCATCCGGCGAGAAGGCGAGTCCGTTGGGCAGGACGAAATCGTCGCTGAGCAGGCTCAGCGTGCCGAGATCCGGCGTCACCCGGTAGACGCCGGGAAACGTCAGGTCCCACTGCTCGGGAGCGGCAGGGCTGGTCCACGGGTCGGTGAAGTAGATGACGCCGTCCGACCTGACGACGACGTCATTGGGGCGGTTGAGCCGGTGCCCCTGAAAGCTGTTGGCGATGACGGTGATGCTGCCGTCGGGCTCCTGGCGGGTAACGCGGCGGCTGTCGTGCTCGCAGGCGATCAGCCGGCCCTGGAGGTCGCGGGTCAAGCCGTTCGCCCGGTTGGTCGGTTCGAGGAACAGCACGGCGCCCTTGCCCGGCTCATGCTTCATCCGCCGGTTGTTGTGGATATCGCTGAACAGCAGATAGCCGCCCTCCTTCCACCACAGCGGTCCCTCCGCCGGACCCTGGGCTCCGCCAAAGCCATCGGCGAGATGCTGGATCGGCTCCACAAGAGAGATGATATCTTCCAGCTTCCCTTCGAACTGCTCGATACGCGGCGACAATCCACTGTCTGACATGGCGAACCCTCCGATCGATTGTGCATGGTCAGCGGTGCAGAACGACCCGCAGGTTACTCGCCGATCTCGGCCAGGCCCACCGTCTTCGCATGGCGGCCTGCCATGCCGGGGTTGCCGAGGCCACCCGTCATCCGTCGAGATTGATCGGCGACGGGTCGCACCCTAGGATCGCCGCCAACGGAACGAGGGGAACGGCCATGGAATTCGGCGCGTCGATCTTTTTCACCGATTACTCGATCTCGCCGGCAGAGCTGGCGCTTGCCCTGGAGGAGCGCGGCTTCGACTCGGTCTGGGCCGCCGAGCATTCGCATATTCCGGTGCCGCGGCGCACGCCGGCGCCGGGCGGCGGCGAACTGCACAAGCGCTATTACGACGTGATGGACCCGTTCGTGACCCTGACCGCGGCGGCAGCGGCCACCAAGCGCCTCAAGCTCGCGACCGGCATCTGCCTCGTCATCCAGCGCGACACGATCCAGACCGCCAAGCTGGTCGCCTCGATCGACCAGGTCTCGGGCGGCCGGTTTCTGTTCGGCATCGGCGGCGGCTGGAACGCCGAGGAGATCGAGAACCACGGCACCGTCTTCGCCACTCGCATGCAAAAGATGCGCGAGCAGATCGAGGCGATGAAGGCGATCTGGACCAAGTCGAAGCCCGAATACCACGGCGACATCGTCGATTTCCCGCCGATGATGACCTGGCCGAAGCCGGTGCAGAAGCCGCACCCGCCGGTCATCCTCGGCGGCGCCTTCCCGTGGGCGGCGCGGCGCGCCATCCGCTATGGCGACGGCTGGTACCCGAACGCATCCAGCGGCAACCCCGAAGAATACATGCCGGTCTTCCGCCAGATGGCGGTCGAGGCCGGGCGCGATCCCGCCTCGCTGCCGTTGACGCTCAGCGGCGCGCCCGATGATCCCGACCGGCTGAAACGGTTCCGCGATCTCGGCGCGGCGCGGGTCAACGTCACGCTGATGTCGGAAACGCGCGACCAGATCCTGCCGGTGCTGGACCGCTGGGCCGGCTACATCCGGCAATTGCGCAGTTGAGCTGCCGGTGCCATCGGCGATCAATCGCTGGTGCGTTTTCGAACGATCACCGCGATGGGTAGCGGCCAGCACCGCGAAATCTTGTCGCCCTATGAGCGATCCGCTATCAAACCGTCATGTTCGCGTGCTATTGCGGGCAAGCGAGGGTAACGGAAGGTCGATCGGTGGCGAACTCGCTCGATAGCTGTCCAGCCTTGGTGCTCAACGCGGATTTTCGCCCGCTCAGTTATTTCCCGTTGTCGCTGTGGGCGTGGCAGGACGCGGTGAAGGCGGTGTTTCTCGAACGCGTCTACATCATCGACCATTACGATGCCTATGTGCGCAGCCCCTCTTTGGAGATGCGTCTGCCGAGCGTCATCGCCCTCAAGGAATATGTCCAGGCGGCGCGCCACCCGGCCTTCACCCGGTTCAACGTGTTCCTGCGCGACCGCTTCACCTGTCAGTATTGCGGGCGTCCCCACCCCTCGCACGAGCTGACCTTCGACCACGTCGTGCCGCGCTCGCGCGGCGGCACCACGGTGTGGAGCAATGTCGTCACCGCCTGCGGCGGCTGCAACCTGCTGAAAGGCAATCGGCTTCCGAAGCAGAGCGGGCTTTACCCGCGAACCCGGCCGATCCAGCCGACCACCTTTATGTTGCAGCAGAACGGCCGCGCCTTCCCGCCCAACTATCTGCATGAAAGCTGGCGGGATTACCTCTACTGGGATACCGAGCTGGACCCGTCGTAGAACGCTGAGGCAGCGTATTTATCCGTCATGGCCGGGCTTGTCCCGGCCATTCACGGCATCACGTTTTCGGTCGAAAATGGAAAGGGTCGCGGCCTGAACGGTGATTACCCGCCTGGCGCGAACGTCCCGCGCAATATCTCGCGCGCTTCCTCTGAGCCGTCGAGGGGGCGCAGGCGGCGGCGCTTGATGCGCCAGCCTTCCGCGGTGCGCACGAAATCCCAGCGATTGGCCGCGACCCGGTGGACGTGAAAGCCCCGGCTGGCGCCGTGATTCGGCACCTCGAAGACCGGTCCGACGCGGTCCGGCACCAGGATCTGAATGTAGGAGATGGCGAACGCCGTATCGCCGGTGACCCGGACATAGGGAAGCCCGGCGAAATGGGCGATGCCCTCTTCGATCGCGCGGCGATGCTCAGGGCTCGACGAGGTCCCGGCGATCGCCGCCCGGCCGGCCGGCTTGGCGAACTCGTCGCCGCGGTCGAATACCCCGTCCTCGGTCCACACCGAGGCGGTGTAGGCGCTGGCGCCGGTATCGGCGCTCGGCGGGTGGCTGGCGATCAGATTGTAGATTTCGAGCCGATCCTCGATCAGCCGGGTGCGCTCTTCGAGTGTTCTGTCACTCTCCATTCGCTCCTCCGATCTGCCTCAAAGCTGTTGAAACCTGGCTCTGGCGCCGCGCTCGATGCCGGCGGCAGTCAACCGGTCGACGTTGAGGCGATGGCGGATCATTTCGAGGATGCGCAATTCCTCCTGGCTTGCCTCGCCGTCGGAGGCCACCAGGTCGCAGGCGATGGCGTAGGCGGTTTCCCGCAGTTTGGCGGGGAGCGCGTCCTTGATTGCCTGCAGCGTCTCTTCGAGCCCGTCTTCGCGGTTCAGCAATTCGGTGCAGTCATTGAGCAGCCCCGGCAGCTCCCGCCGGTCGAAGTCGCGAAATGCCGGAAGATGTCCGACGATGTCGCTGATCGTTTGCAGCTCCGCATCGGGCAGGCTGCTGTCGGCCGCCGAGACGATGACCATCGTGTAGACCAGCGCGCGGTGGGGATCGAGCATCGCGGCTCCTTTCACTCGGATGCCGGGCGGACAGACCAAGACGGCGGCGTTCCTGTCAAGCACCATCGGCGAGAAAGCGCGCGGTCGCTGCCGCTGCTTCGACCAGCGGCACCCGCAGCACCGGCACCCCGGCGGGGAAGGCCGCGAGCAGCCGCGACGGCAACGCCCGGTCGAGGATCGCAAAGACGCCACGATCGTCGGCACGGCGGATCAGCCTTCCATAGGCCTGGCGCAGCCGCAATCGGGCGATGCGGTCGTCGTATTGCGCGCCGCCGAACACCGGTTTCCTCGCGCGGTGCAGAATATCGGGGCGCGGCCACGGCACCCGGTCGAAGATAATGAGGCGCAGCGAGCGCCCGGGAACGTCGACCCCGTCGCGCACCGCGTCGGTGCCCAAGAGGCAGGAATCCTCTTCGGCGCGGAAGATGTCGACCAGGGTCGCGGTCGCCATCGCGTCGATATGCTGGGCGAGCAGCAGGAGCCCCTGCGCTTCCAGCACCGGGGCGATGCGCTGATGCACTGCGCGCAGCCGGGCGATCGCGGTGAAGAGGCCGAGCGCACCGCCCTTGGCGGCGCTCATCAGTGCCGCGAAGGCGGCGGCGACCTGGCCGACATCGTCGCGCGGTATATCGGTGACGATGAAGATGCGGGTCTGCGCCGCATAGTCGAACGGCGAAGCGATCCGGGCGGCCGCAGGGCTGTCAGGCAAATGGCGCAATCCGGTGGCAGCTTCGGCTGCGCTCCACGCGATTTCCGGGTCGCTCTCGCCGTCGGTCAAGGTCGCCGACGTCACGACGATGCCATGCGCCGGCTTTGCCACCGCCTCGGCAAACGGGATGCCGGGATCGATCCAGCTGCGGTTGACCGCGACATCGGTTTCGGCGCCCTCGGTGCGGTCGAGCGCCAGCCACTCGACGGTTTCGGGGCGGGGCGCCTCGCCGAGATCGCGCAATAGCGCGCTCCACGCGCCGAGCTGCATATCGGCGCGGCGATCGAGCCCGCGGATCGTCGCATCGAGGCGCATTCGCAGGCCGGGCTCGGGTGGGTTTTCGGGGTCTTCGAGCTGCTGGCGCAGCGCCGCCGAGATCCGGTGCAATGTTGCAGCGAGACGGTCGAGCCCGGCGGCGAGGCGTGCCGCCATCTCGACGAGACCGTCGATCGGCGGCCGCGCCTCGGCCTCGATGCCGTAACCGGCGTCACCATTCGCGGCGCGGGCCAGCACCTGAAGGCGGACCAGCGCGAGAAAGCTCTCGAAGCCGGGCAGGCCGCGGCCTTCAGCGACGCGCTGGTGCCAGCCGTCGGCCGGCAGGATACGGGCGGCGACCAGCGCCTCGATCAGCGCCTTACCAGCCTCTTGGTCGGCCTCGACGAGGTCGCCGATGCGCCGCGTTAAGCCGCGGGCGCGCGAGCGGCCGGTCTCGGCGCCGAGCAGCCAGCGCCGCAATTCGCGCCCTTCCTGGCCGGAGAGGCGTACCGAGAAGGCGGCATCGGCGGCTTCGAGCAGGTGGTGTCCCTCGTCGAAGACGTAGCGCGTCGGCACGGTGGCGTCGTCGAGCCCGCCCAATGCGGCCTGCGCCATGACCAGCGCGTGGTTGGCGACGACGAGGCGGGCGTGGCGCGCCGCGCGCACGTTCTTCTCGACAAAGCAGCGGCGGAAATGCGGGCAGGCCGAATGGATGCATTCGCCGCGCCGGTCGGCCAGTGCATTGACCCGGTTGCGGCCAATCAATTCGGCGAGCCAGCCCGGGAAATCGCCGCCGACGAGGTCGCCCGCCGCGGTGGCGCCGATCCAGCGCGCGATCAGCGCGAGCGGCGCCACCGATTGCGCCGCCCGCGCGGTCGCCGCGCGCACTGAATCCTCGTAATTCAGCAGGCAGAGGAAATTCTCGCGGCCCTTGCGGACGACGACGCGCCGGCGCTTCTGCACCGGGTCGGGATAGAGCCGATCGAGTTCCCCGGCGATCTGGCTTTGCAGGTTGCGCGTATAGGTCGAGATCCACACCGCGCCCTGGTTCTTCTCGGCCCACAGGCTCGCCGGCGCGATATAGCCGAGCGTCTTGCCGACTCCGGTGCCGGCTTCGGCCAAGCACCGCCTGCGGCACATCCGGCCGGTCGCGCGGCGCAAAGGCGGCGGCGACCGCGGCGGCGTAGTCGGCCTGCTGCGGCCGCGCCTCGGCATCGTTTCCGAGCAATGCCGCCAGCCGGGTTCGTGCATCCTCGGCCGAGACCGGCGCGTTGCCGGGCATCGGCGGCGGCGGCCGCTCCTGCCACTCGCCGAGGCTCTGCCAGACGCGCAGACCGTGGGCACGCCGCATCGCCCCGGGTTCGCCCGGCGGCAAGGCGGCGAGCACCGCCGGCCCCCAGGCCCAGCCGGCGCGGTCGGCCATCTCGGCGATGGCGCGCGTATCGGGCTCGGTGTCGGCCTGAAGCTGCTGCAACAGGGCGCGCGCGGCGGTGGCGAGCGCGACGCAGGATTCCGCCATGTTGCCCGGCGGCATGAGGCCGAGCGCCACGGCGATGCCGCGCGGGGTCGGCACGCAGAATTGCGCCGGCCGGACAAAGGCAAACAATTCCAGGAGGTCGAGCGCGGCGAACCCGGCCATGTCGAGCCGCCGCGCGACGGCTCGCGCATGGCACACCATCGGCGTCTCGCCTTCCAGCCGGGCGCGCGTCTCGGCCGGCGACAGCGCCTCGATCTCGCCCTCGGGCGACAGCCAAAGGATCTCGCGGAAACCGGCGACGAGCGCCGCAGCGCGCGGGACGAGAACCTGTTCAAGCGAGGGCGGGGACAGGCTCACCCCCACCGGATGCCTGCGTCGTCATGCCCGCGAAAGCGGGCATCCGGGGCAAGCGGCCACACCCGGTGGCTCTGGATTCCCGCTTGCGCGGGAATGACGGACTGAAACGGCCGGCTTCGCCCGGCGCGCCCGTTGCGGTATTCTTGTCGCATGACCGGGATGATCTATCACATGTGCGCCGCCGAGGCATGGGAAGAGGGCGTCGCGGCGGGCGAGTACCGCGGCTCGGCCGATGATCGGCGCGACGGATTTCTCCACTTTTCGACGGCTGATCAGATTGCCGGGAGCGCGCGGCGCCATCGCGCCGGGCAGGTCGGCCTCGTGCTCGTCGCGGTCGAGGCCGCGCGGCTCGGGGCGCGGCTGCGCTGGGAGAAGTCGCGCGATGGCGCGCTGTTCCCGCACCTCTACGGCCCGTTATTCCCGGCCGAGGCGGCCAGCGTCGAGACGCTGCCGCTCGGCCCCGACGGCAACCACATGTTCCCGCCGCTCGTCTAGATCATGCCGGATTGGCGCGTCGTCAGACGCAACCTGGGCGTCGCGACCCTGACCTTCGCGCTGGCGCTCGGCGTTGTCTATGTCGGCATTTGCGCGTTGTTCTGGGCGTACGAGCCGGTTTTCGTGTTCGCCCAGGTTGAGCGGCCCCGCGCCCCGCAAGCTGCCGCCCGCTACGGCTTTGCCGAGGTAACCGTCACCACCAAAGACGGCGCGAAGCTCTATGGCTGGTGGCGACCGCCACAGCCCGGCCACGGCGCGATCGTGTTCCTGACCGGAACCGGCGTGACGCTGTCGGATTGCGCGGGGCGGCTTGGCGATCTTGCGGCGCACGGGTTCGGGGTGCTCGGCATCGACTACCGCGGCAACGGCGCCTCGCCCGGCACCCCGAGCGAGGCCGCATGGCGGGCCGATGCGCACGCCGCCTTCGATTTCGTTCATGGCGCGGCACCGGAGGCCAAGATCGCCGTGTTCGGCGAGAGCATGGGGACCGGGCTGGCGGTCGGGCTCGCCGTCGATCGGCCGGTCGCCGGGGTGCTGCTCAATTCGCCCTATGCCTCGGTTCTCCGGCTGTTCGAGCTGCACGGCATACGGCTGGCGCCCGGCGTGCCGCTGCCGTTCCGGCTGCTGATGACCGATACGCTCGATTCCGAGGCGCTGATCGGCAAAATCCGCGTGCCGGTGATGATCCTGCACGGCACGGCGGACCGGGCCATTCCGATCGCCGAGGCAAGGCGGCTCTACGCCGCGGCGCGCGAGCCCAAGACGATGATCGAGGTCGAGGGCGCCGGGCACACGGAAACCTGGTTCGGGGCGAACCGGGACCGGGCGCTCGCCGCACTCGCCGCCTGGACAGCGCCCGACAGCACCGGCTCGGTGGCCGGTGGCCGGGCGCCATAGCGGCGCTTCGCGCGGCGAACGGGAGGCGGGCGATGCTCGGCGGGCGGACCATCGCGAAACGCCTCGGGTACACGCTCCTGGCCGTATGTCTGCTCGCCGGCTGCGCGTACGCGGGGGTCTGCGCGTATTTCGTCGCGAACGAGCGCTCCTACGTCTTCTCCCCGGTGAAGCGCGCCAGTACGACGCCCGCGGCCGCCGGGCTGACAGGCGTCGCCGAGGTCCATATCGCGACCGAAGACGGCGAGCGGCTCTACGGCTGGTGGCAGCCGCCGCAGCCGGGGCACGGGGTCGTCATCTATCTTATTGGAAAAAACCTGGTTCTGTCGGACTACGGAGCCGGGCTGTTCCGCGATCTCGGCAATCATGGGTTCGGCGTGCTCGGCATCGATTACCGCGGCAACGGGGCCTCGACCGGAACCCCGAGCGACGCCGGGCTGCGGGCCGACGCGCGCGCCGCCTTCGATTTCGCCCATGCCGCCGCGCCGGCGGCCAAAATTGCGGTGTTCGGCGAAAGCCTCGGAACCGGGATCGCGGTCGGGCTGGCGCATGACCGGCCGGTCGCCGGGGTATTGCTCAACTCACCCTATGCCTCGATCGTCCGGCTGTTCGAACTGCGTGGACCGCCGCTGCCCTACCGGCTCCTGATGGCCGATCCGCTCGATTCCGAGGCGCTGATCGGCAGTATCGGCGTGCCGCTGATGATCCTGCACGGCACCGCCGACCAGGACATTCCGATATCGGAAGCGCGGCGCCTCTTTGCCGCGGCGCGCCAGCCCAAGACGATGATCGAGGTCGCCGGCGCCCGGCACGCCGAGGTGTGGTTCGGCCCGACCAGGGACAGGGCGCTCGCGGCGCTCGCCGCCTGGACGGCGCCGGATCTGTCGTTGGCCGCGATAGGCCCGCGCGCAGATCCTCCGGCAAGGCAGAATGACCTTTGCCCGGATACTCGCCCGATGCATCGGGTTTGCCGCGCTGATTCTGCTGGTGCTCGCGGCCTCCTCATATGCCGGGGTATGCGCGTGGTTCGCCTGGAACGCGCACTCCCTGGTGTTTGTCGCGACCGGCGGCAATCCGGTAGCGCCCGACGCCGCCGGGCTCGGGGGCTTTGCCGCGGTCGCGATCGCAACCGAAGACGGCGAGCGGCTGGTCGGCTGGTGGGCACCGCCCAAGCCAGGGCACGGCGCCGTTCTGCTGCTGATCGGCAATGGCGGGCTCAGCCTGTCGGATATGACGCCGCTGCTCGCCGATCTCGCGGCGAACGGGTTTGGTGTCCTCGGCATCGAGTATCGCGGTAACGCCGGGTCCACCGGTACCCCGAGCGAGGCCGGGCTGCGCGCCGATGCGCGCGCCGCCTTCGATTTCATCCATAGCGCGGCGCCGCGGGCGAAAATCGCGGTTTACGGGCACAGTTTCGGTACCGGGGTCGCGGTCGCCCTTGCCCACGATCGGCCGATTGCCGGGATCCTGCTCAACTCGCCTTATGCTTCGATTGCCCGGCTCTTCGAGCGGGGCGGCTTGCCAATACCCTACGCGCTGCTGCTCGGCGACCCGTTCGATTCCGCTGCGGTGATCGGCAAACTCCTTGTGCCGGTCATGATCCTGCACGGGACGGCGGACCGGAGCATTCCGATCGCCGAGGCGAGGCGCCTCTACGCCGCGGCGCGCGAGCCCAAAACGATGATCGAGGTCGAGGGCGCCGGACATGGCGGGGTATGGGTCGGCGCGGCGAGGGAGCGGGCGCTCGCGGCCCTCGCCGCCTGGACCGCGCCCGACCCGCAATAGCCTCTTGGGCGGGGCATGACCCGCCGATACGGCAGAGGCGGATCAAGATCCACCCTACGCATGCTCAGCTCACATTATACGGTCATGGCCGGGCTTGTCCCGGCCATCCGCGAGAACCACGTGGGTCACCGGGACAAGCCCGGTGATGACGAAAGATGGACTGGCTCGGCAGGTGGCGGATGCGGCGCGCCGCCAAGCGATACGCCCTTCACCTGGGTCCGCATCTTCAGCGAGCCTACGGCGCGTCGGAGCATTACAGCGTCGCGCAGATCCGGATGAGCATCGGGAAACTTGGCCTGAATCCGATGTTCATAGCGTTGGCCTACGCCGCGTTTCTACCTGAGGCGGAGTATGCGGCGGCCGTGTCAATGGCGCCATGGGATGTTCCCTACATGGAAGCCCGCGAACTGTTTGATCGGTTCCGCCCACCTAGCATTACTGGATCGGCTAGCTTCTACGAGTTCCGGGCTCGGCATGGGCGACGGGGCCAGCCATTCCGGTCACGGCGGCTCTGCCTGAATTTGACACGTGGCCCATTACCCGCGCTACGATTGCAGCCGATCTTAAGGAGGTGGCGATGACTCCGGTTTCCGCGCGCAACATCGAATTCGTCGGGCATAGCGACCAGAACGGCCGCGGCGACGGCGTTCAGGTCATGGTCCATAAGGGCCATGCCTTTGTCGGGCATATGTTCAGCGATGGGTTCACGGTCACCGATGTGCGCGACCCGCGAACGCCGCGCCCGGTCAACTTCGTCGCGGCGCCGGCCAATTCGCGCGCCTTTCACCTGCAGACGCACGGCGACCTGCTGCTCACCGTCAATTCGCCGAACGTCTGGGTATTGCAGGGCTATTCCGACCCCAACGACTACTTCAAGGCCTCGATCACCGAGACCTTCACGCGCCGCGAGAAGACATTTACCGCCGGTCTCCGGGTGTTCGACATCTCGAAGCCGGCCGAGCCGCGCGAGATCGCCTTCATGCCGGTCGACGGGCTTGGGCTGCATCGCCTGTGGTATGTCGGCGGGCGCTACGCTTATGCGTCGTGCCATTGGCAGGGCTTCACCGACCATGTGCTGGCGATCATCGACATGGCCGAGCCGACCCGGCCCGAAGTGGTCGGGCGCTGGTGGCTGCCCGGCATGCATACGGCCGGCGGCGAGACCCCCAACTGGAGCGGCAAGCGCTATGCGCTGCACCACGCGATCGTCGCCGGAAATCTCGCCTATGCGGCGTGGCGCGACGGCGGCATGACGATCCTTGATGTGAGCGACCCGACCGCGCCCAAGCTGCTCAGCCACCGCAACTGGTGCCCGCCGTTCGGCGGCGGCACCCACACGCCATTGCCGCTCCCCGACCGCAACCTGGCGGTCTTCGCCGACGAGGGCAATCTCGACAATTGCGCCAACGGCATCCAGCGCTGCTGGGTGTTCGATATCCGCGAGCCGCAGAACCCGGTGCAGATATCAGCCTTCCCGACCCCGGCCGAAGAAGATTACTGCAGGAAGGGCGCGAAGTTCGGCCCGCACAATCTTCACGAAAACCGTCCCGGTTCGTTGCAGAGCTCCGAACTGATCTTTGCGACCTATCAGAACGCCGGCGTCCGAGTGTTCAGCATTGCCGACCCGTTTGCGCCGCGCGAGGTCGCCCATTTCGTCCCGCCGGCGCCCGAGAAGATGGTCGATCCGCGCCCCAACCGGCCTCCGGTCATCCAGTCGAACGACGTCTACGTCGCACCCGACGGGCTGATGTACCTGACCGACGTCAATGACGGGCTGACCATCCTGCAATACAAGGGGTAACCGGCACCCAGAGGGTCTTCACGATGAGCCAAGGTAATGGTATCGATCTTGCCGCGGTTTATCAGCTGCTGCTCCAGGTTGCGCAGACGGTGTCGGGGCACGATGATCGGTTTTGAGAGATCGATCGCAAACTGGGCGATATCACTTCGGATATTGCCGGTCTGCGCGATGCGGTGACGCACTATCACAGCTCGGTTCTCGGTCATGGCGTGATGCTCAGCGAGTTTGAGGAGCGTCTGCGCCGCGTCGATCGGCACCCCAATCTGGAGCCATCGCGCGGCTGATGTGTCCGGAGCCTACTGTAATCGAAGACTTCAAACCGGCCTTACCGCCGGTGCGCATCATTATGAAATCGTCTGCCTATTCGATGATCCGCTTGCGCGGCTGGAGACTCATATGGCTTGGAAATTTTCGGCGCGGTTAATTGACGGAAGTGGCCGCCCATTGAGGAGCTATAAAACCGATGACGATTTTAGGTGACACTAAACATATGCAAGCGCGGTGGTGCCTGAGACGGGATCACAGCAGCCCCATATCGCGCAGGCTGGTGTGGCGGCCGCGGCCGATGATGACGTGGTCGTGGATGGTGACCCCGAGCGGGGCCGCCGCCTTGACGATGTCGCGGGTGACCGCGATGTCGGCCTTGGACGGGGTCGGGTCGCCCGAGGGATGGTTGTGCACCAGAATGAGGGCCGAGGCGCCGAGCTCAAGCGCGCGCTTGACGACTTCGCGCGGGTAGACCGGGGTGTGGTCGACAGTGCCGCGCTGCTGCCGCTCATGCGCGATCAGCTCATTCTTGCGGTTGAGGAACAAGAGGTGGAACTCCTCGACCTGGCCATAGGCGATATGGGCGGTGCAATAGTCGATCAGCCGGTCCCATGAGCCGAGCAGCGGGCGCTCGCGCAACTCGGCCTTCATCAGCCGCAAGGCCGCTTCGCGCACCGATTTCAATGCGGCGACCCCGGCTTCGCCGAGCCCGGGGATTGCGAGCAGATCGTCGGATTCGGCGCTCAGCACCTCGGCAAAGCTGCCGAACCGGTCGATCAGGTCCTTGGCCAACGGCTTCACATCGCCGCGCGGGTTGCCGGCGAACAGCAGTACCTCGAGCAATTCGTAATCGGGCAGATTGTCCGGTCCGCCGGCAATCAGGCGTTGCCGCAAGCGTTGCCGGTGGCCGTAAAAATGTGGCGGCGCGCCGGCCATATCGGCGAGGCCGGGCCGCGAGCGCGGAGTTTTCGCCGGCATCAACCCGGCCCCACGCGGGGGGGCGCCCGCATCTGCGCGAGCCGCGCCTCGGCCATCTGCCGCGGCTCGTCGCTCGCGTAGGCCTCGGTGAAGGCATCGATGCCGCGGGCGACCGCGGCGCTGGTCGACAATTCCTCCCAGTCGCGGATCAGCGCCTTCTGCAGCCGGATCGCCTGCTTGCCGCCGGCAAGGATCGCCGCGGCGAAGCGCTCGACCGCCGCATCGAGCTGCTCCGGCGGCGCCACCCGATCGACGAGCCCCCAGGCCAGCGCCTCCGCCGCGCCGATCGTCTCGCCGGTCAGTAAGAGGCGGCGGGCACGGCCATGGCCGATCAGCTGCGGCAACAGCGCCGCCTCGACGACCGAGGGGATGCCGATCCGGACCTCGGGCATGCCGAAGATCGCGCGCTCGCTGGCGACGCGCAGATCGCAGGCGGCGGCGAGTTCGAGCCCGGCGCCGAGCGCATAGCCGTCGATGCGGGCGATGACCGGCACCGCGAGGCGGCGAAAGCCGTCGCAACAGCGATGCACCAACGTGATGAAATCGCGCGCACTGTCCTGGTCAAGCGCCGCGATCTCGCCGATATCGGCGCCGCCGACAAAAGCCCGCTCGCCGGCGCCGCTGACGATCGCGAGGCGCAGCGCCGAATCGGCTTCGAGCCGCTCGATCGCCTCGACGATCTCGACCATCAGGGCGCGGCCGAATTCCTGGTGGTCGCTCAGGGTCACCCTTCCGCCCAGTTGGGCGCACATCGTCTGCATGCCATAGCAGATCGCCAGCACCGGCACGCCTGATGCGAACACGATGTCGGGCGCGCGCGGCGTCGTTGCGAGCGTGACCGAGGCCGGCCCGCCCGAGAGGATGATGCCGCTTGGGCCGAAAGCGCGGATACGCGCCTCGCTCGCCGTGTACGGCCAGATCTCGCAATAGACCCCGTTCTCGCGCACCCGCCGCGCGATCAGCTGCGTGACCTGGCTGCCGAAATCGAGGATCAGGATGCGGTCGGTCATATCTGTGCGCCCTTTCAGTTCGACCGCGGGGGTGGTTTGGCACCAACAGAGATCGTTAAGGGACCCGGCCCAGTCACCTGACGCTCTACGTCGGGAAAACCGGCCTTCGCAAATAGACTAGCGATCCGAGCCACGTACTCCGTCGGGCCAGAAACCTTGAGGCCGAAGTATGGACTTGAGCTGACGATCTGGCCGAGACGCGGAATTTCGTATCCTGCGTCTCTGGCAGCAGTCAGAATATCTGTACCGAACTGTGTGGCCTCCGGGTCGCCAGCCAATGCGGCAACCTGCAACCGTTCGATTTTGGCTTCTCGTAGACCCTCCGCTATGGTGTGGAGTTGGTCTGGATTTAGGCGGCGCCACGCGAGTAGTAACATCGCTTTCGCGGTATCGTTCTCAATCGCCGCCACTTTCTCGCGCTGACGCAGGTTCTCCGATGCGCGTTCGGCACGTAATTGTGCGTCCGTTCTATTATATTTGAGCTGAACTATGACAGTTCCGAAGGTTGCGATAGTAGTGAGAACGACTGCGACCGCCCCGATGTACAGGAAGGTTAGCCGCCATAGGTTCAGGGCACTTAGCGCCTGTTCGAGGTCTGGGATCGCCATCGTTTCAATAAGAGCAATAATTTAAGTTTTTGGATCTTCTGGCGTTTTCTCGAATTGTGCAACGAAGAAGCCGTCGGTGCCGTGGCGTGCCGGGGTCAGGCGCAGGTAATCGTCGCCGCCGGGCGAACGGCCGCCGCTCCCCGCCTTCGCGAGGACCTCGGCCCAGGCGCGCGATGCCGGGTAGAGCGCGAAATCGGGCGATGCGGCGAGAAACGCCTCGGCCTGCGCCTCGTTTTCCTCGCGCAGCAATGAGCAGGTGACATAGATCAGCCTTCCGCCCGGCTTTACCAGCCGCGCCGCGCTCAGCAGGATGTCGCGCTGGCGCTCCACCAGTTCGGCGAGATCCTGCGGGGTGGCGCGCCATTTGCCGTCCGGGTTGCGGCGCCAGCTGCCGATGCCGAGACAGGGCGCATCGACCAGCACCCGGTCGAAGCTCGCGGCATGGCGCTTCACCCACGGGTCGCGCTCGCTCGCCAGCGCGCGGCGCTCGACATTGCCAATCCCGGCGCGGCGCAGCCGCTTGCCCGCCCGTTCGAGCCGCCACTCGGCGGTGTCGCAGGCGACGAGCTTGCCGCGGTTCTGCATCTGGGCGGCGAGCGCCAATGTCTTGCCGCCGGCGCCGGCGCAGAAATCGACGACCCGCATGCCGGGCCGCGCGTCGGCGAGCAATGCCGCCACCTGCGAGCCCTCGTCCTGCACCTCGACGAGCCCCTCCTTGAAGGCCGCCGTCGCGGAGAGCGGTGCGCGGTGCTTGAGCCTGAGGCCGAGGGGCGACCACGGGGTCGGCTCGGCGATGACCTGCTCGGCTGCCAGCGCGCGGCGCGCGCCGTCGCGATCGGCCTTCAGGCTGTTGACGCGCAGGTCGAGCGGCGCCGGCATGTTGAGCGCCGCCATCTCGTCCTCGAGACGCCGGCCATAGACCGCTGCGAGATAGGGTTCGAGCCAATCCGGCATGTCGTTCGCGACCGCGCGCGGCATGTGCGGGTGGGTCAATGTCCGGCCGAAGAGCGCCCGCGCGAGCCGCGTTTCGGCCGGGGAGAGCGGCGCCGGGCGAAAGCGGTCGCCGTCGAAGCTCGCCGCGAGATCGTCGGGCGACCATTTGTTGACGAGCAGCAGGGCGGCGATCATCCGGCTGCGCGCATCGGCCGCGACCGCGCCGTTCGATGACCGCGCGATCCACCAGTCGAAGACGGCGCGATGGCGCAGCACGGCGTACACATGACCGGAAACCGCCGCCCGGTCCTTCGCCCCGATATAGCGGCGGCGCCGAAAATAATCGGCGGCGATGTCGTCGGCCGGCCGCTCGCCGGGCTCGATCGCGGCAAGAATGTCGATCGCCGCCGAAACCCTCGCGCCCGGGGTCATAAATCCCTCTTTGGATTAACGAGGTCCTAAGTGCAGCCGGGGTCGCTTCTCCACTTTTGGTATCCTCAAATTGGCGCCAGTAGCAATTTCGCCCGTAAATTCCCGACGTTTATAGTTTAGAAAATTAAGATGATCCTTTACGTAGACAAAGAACGCTTCCTGGCCGGTCAAGAGATCAACATTGACGGCGTAGAACGTCAGATTGGCGGTGTCGGCACCAGGACCGGTAGGAGCGGCAATTTCCTCCATGTGCGCGAAAAGGAGTCTCACGCGCGTCGAGATAATTATGCCAAATGCAGTGAGCGTACTGATTACGAATTTGCACGCACCAAAGCGTGTCATCGATCGCCTGTGCGAATGCTTTGCCAAGGTCAACCTGAACGTACCCCGCTCCGCCAAAGCGGTCGGCGACGCGAACGCGCTTAGTTTCACCAATGCGCTTAGCAAATAGTTCGGTGATCGCCTTCTCGACGTCGCCACCGCCCATCCCGGCACAGAAACACAATTGCTGTTCGATCGCAGTGTATCCGGTCAGGAGACGGCCCACGATTGCCGCCTCCTCGGGGAAACGAGAGAGCGCAGGAAACAGGGGCGCCATAATCAAAACTCCGGCTCACATATCCTGCCGGTAGTTCGGCGCCTCGCGGGTGATCGCGATGTCGTGGACGTGAGATTTCGCGCAGACCGGCGCCGGTGATCCGCACAAAGGTGCAGTTTTTCTGCATCTCGGCGATCGTGCGGTTGCCGGTATAGCCCATCGCCGCGCGCAAGCCGCCGATCAGCTGGTAGATGATGTTGCCGACCGGCCCCTTGTGCGGCACGCGGCCTTCTACCCCCTCGGGGACGAGCTTCAGCGTGTCGGTGACCTCCTGCTGGAAATAGCGGTCGGCGGAGCCCCGCGCCATCGCCCCGATCGAGCCCATGCCGCGATAATATTTGTAGCTGCGGCCCTGGTAGAGGAACACCTCGCCCGGGCTCTCGTCGGTGCCGGCGAACAAGGAGCCGAGCATCGCGCAATCGGCGCCGGCGGCGATCGCCTTGGCGAGGTCGCCGGAGAATTTGATGCCGCCATCGGCAATCACCGGGACGCCGTGTTTCCTGCATTCCTCGACGGCATCGACGATCGCGGTGAATTGCGGCACGCCGACCCCGGCGACCATGCGGGTGGTGCAGATCGAGGCCGGGCCGATGCCGACCTTGACCGCGTCGGCGCCAGCCTCGATCAGCGCCAGCGCCCCCTCGGCGGTTGCGACATTGCCGACGATGACCTGGGTGTAGTTCGACATCCGGCGGATCTCGCCAACCGCCTTGAGGACGCGCGTGGAATGCCCGTGGGCGGTGTCGATGACCATGATGTCGACCCCGGAATCGAACAGCGTCTCGGCGCGTTCCAATTCGCCCTTGCCGGTGCCGGCGGCGGCGGCGACGCGCAGCCTGCCGTGCTCGTCCTTGCTGGCGTTGGGGAAAAGCTGGGCCTTTTCGATGTCCTTGACGGTAATCAGGCCGGTGCAGCGATAGGCATCGTCGACGACCACGAGCTTTTCGATGCGGTGCTGGTGCAGCAGGCGCTTGGCCTCGTCGCGCGCGACGTTCTCGCGCACCGTAACCAGCTCCTCGCGGGTCATCAGCTCGGCGACCGGCTGGCGCGGATCGCTGGCAAAGCGCACATCGCGATTGGTCAGGATGCCGGCGAGCTTGCCGCTGCCGCGCTCGACCACCGGAATGCCCGAGATCTTGTTGTCGGCCATCAGCCGCAGCGCGTCGGCGAGCGTTTCGTCCGGGTGGATCGTGACCGGGTTGACCACCATCCCGGCCTCGAACTTCTTGACCTTGCGCACTTCGGCCGCCTGCTGGTCGATCGGCATGTTGCGATGAATGACGCCGAGCCCGCCGGCCTGGGCCATCGCGATCGCCAGCGCGCCCTCGGTCACCGTGTCCATCGCCGCGGAAACGAGCGGGATGCCGAGCTCGATCTCGCGGGTGATGCGCGTCCTGGTGTCGGTCTCGCCCGGCATGACGCTCGATGCGGCGGGAACCAGCATCACATCGTCGAAGGTCAAAGCCTGCCGGATTTCCATCGCGCCCGCACTCGGAGGATCGTTGGGTGGCCGCTTATGTAGGGCCGGCCGGGCCGGTGGTCCAGTTCCCGCATGCAACCCGGTGATCGCTGCGCCTATGCGCCCCCGCGGAACCCGCGTGCGACGACATAAGTCTCGGCCGATTCGGTGCGGCTCGCCGCGGGCTTGGCGTGGCGCACTTCGGCGAAGGCGCGTTTCAGCGCGGCCAGCAAGGCGCCCTCGGTGCCGCCCTGGAACACCTTGGCGACGAAAGCCCCGCCCGGCTTGAGGATCGTCTCGGCAAAGGCAAAGGCGTCCTCGGCCAGCGCGACGATGCGCAGATGGTCGGTTGCGGCGTGGCCGGTCGCCGGCGCCGCCATGTCGCTCAGCACCAGATCGGCCGGGCCCCCAAGCCCTTCGCGAATATGCCCGGCGATGGCAGGGTCGCGGAAATCGCCGGCCAGCAAGATGGCGCCGGCGACCGGGTCAGCCGCGACGAGGTCGATGCCGACGACCTTGCCGCGCGCTCCGACCCGCGTTGCCGCGATCTGGGTCCAGCCGCCCGGGGCGCAGCCGAGATCGACAACACGCCGGCCGGGCGTCAGCAGGCGAAAGCGGGCGTCGAGCTGGATCAGCTTGAAGGCGGCGCGAGAGCGATAGCCGAGGCGGCGCGCCTCGGCGACAAACGGGTCATTGAGCTGGCGCGTCAGCCATTCGGTCGAGGACGGCTTGCGATGGCGCGCCGTCTTGACCCGGACGGCGAGCGGCCGGGCACCCGATCCGCGGCCGCCGCTAGCCCGCGCCATTGCCCTAAATATCCCGCACCGGCGCCGTGCGTCCTTCGAGACGCACCCCTCCGGCGTGCTCCTCAGGATGACGAATATTTGTATGTGACAACAAAAACGTACCGTCATCCTGAGGAGGCCGCGAAGCGGCCGTCTCGAAGGACGCACCGACAGCTATCCGATGTCGCATTCCGGGCCGGCTAATCTCAGCCGGCGGTCCCGCCCGGCCCGTGCATCAGGTCGAACAGGATGCCTTCGCGGACGCCGCGATCGGCGACGCGCAGCCGGCCGACCGGCCAAATCGCGCAGATCGCGTCGAGAATGGCGCAGCCGCTCAGCACCAGATCGGCGCGCTCGCGCCCGACGCAGGGGTTGGCGGCGCGGCCCGCGATATCGAGCCCGGCCAGATGGCGCGAGACCGAGCTCGATCTGATCGAAGGTCAGCATGCTGCCGTCGACCAGCGCGCGGATGTAGCGCGGCAGGGCAAGGTTGACGCCGGCCAGCGTCGTCACCGTGCCGGAGCTGCCCAGCATCTGCACCTGGCGGGCACGGACCTGGCGTCGGATGCGGTGGTTTTTCTCGAACGGCATCAGCGCGGCCTCGGCCTCGCCGACCATCGCGCGATAGCTCGTCGGCGTGACCTCGATCCCGCCGAAGCGCTCGGTAAAGGTGACGACGCCGAAGGGCAATGACACCGAGCCGAGAATTTCCAGCCGCGGCTCCGGCCCGCGCGGCCCGGCCTGGCGCAGCCAGACGATTTCGGTCGAACCCGCCGCCGATATCGAAAACGATCGCATAGGGAATGCGCGGGTGCAAAAGCGGCGCGCAGCCGGTGACGACGAGGCGGGCTTCCTCGGCGGTCGAGATGATCTCGATCTCGATGCCGATCTCCTCGCGCAGGCGGGCGAGGAACAGGGCGCAATTGTCCGCCCGCCGGCACGCCTCGGTGGCGACATAGCGGCCGAAAGCGACCCGGCGGTGGCCGATCTTGCCGGCGCAGATGCGCAGCGCTTCGATCGTGCGCGCCATCGCCGCCTCGGAGAGCGCCCCCGTTGCGGCGAGGCCTTCGCCGAGCCGGACGATCCGCGAAAACGCATCGATCACGCGAAACCCGCCGCCGCTGCGGCGCGCGATCAACAGGCGGCAGTTGTTGGTGCCGAGGTCGAGCGCGGCGTAGCTCGGCGGCAACGGCCGCGGCGCCGGCGCAAACCGGTCGCCTTCGCCCAGGCCCGGCGGTGTCGCCGCTTCGGCGCGCAGCACGGCAACGCCCGGCCCGAAGCCTTCCCCGGCCGATCCCTTGCCGTGTTGCAGACTGCTCGACACTGGCGACATTTCCAAAATGCGGCGATGATGTTACCGCACCGCAGCGCCGAACCGAAGCGCCGCGAAAGCGGCGGCACCCGCCCGCGCGTCAGCCGGCCGGGGTCATTTGCGTTGGCGCCTGCCACAGATGGCCGGCGACGACCAGGCCGCGCACGGCGAGCCGCTGATGCCCGCGGCGGCTCTCGCCCAGCACATCGCGATAATCGAACTCGCCCTCGACGAGTTCGAGAATGCTGGCGTCGCCGACCGCGCCGACCGCGAGATGGCCGAGATCGCCGCGCCCCAGCGCCGCCGCCGGAGCGGCGGTGCTGGCCCGGACGACCGCGTCCAGCTCGACCCCGAGCGCGAGGAATTTCGACATCGTCACCAGCTGGTCGAAGGCCGGCCCGTCGATGCTGAGGGCATGGACATCGCTGCTGATCACGTCGGGGAGGAACCCGGCTTCCAGCATGGCTTCCGCGGTGCGGAAGCCGAACGAGCCGCCGCCATGGCCGATATCGAAGACGACGCCGCGCAGGCGCGCCTCGATCACCTCCTCGTGGATCTGCCCGTCGGCCGTCACCGGAGCGTTGGGAAACGGCCGGAAGCAATGGGTGATCACGTCGCCCTGGCGCAGCCGCGACAGCACATCGAGACGCGAGGGCGGCGGGTGATCGAGATGCGCCATGACCGGCAGCCCGACCTCCTCGGCGATTTCGAGCGCCATATCGAGCGGCGCGATGCCGGAGGCGCCGCCGGCGCCGCGGCCGATTCGGACCTTGACCCCGACGATCAGGTCGCGGTTGGCGTTGATGACGCGGACGCATTCGCGCGGCTCGATGAGGCGCAGATCGGCGGCCTCGCCGACCATGACCGTGGCGGCGAACGCGAAAATCCCGGGGAACGACACATTGAGATAGGGCAGGATGCGCAATGGCGTCGGCTCGATGACGTGGCGGCGAAAGCCATGAAAATTGCCGGGCCCGGCGCTCCCCGCATCGACGAAGGTGGTGGTGCCGCTGCGCGCTGCGACCAGGGCGGCGTCGACCCCGAGCGATGTCCCGCCCCAGTAGACATGGGTGTGCAGGTCAATGAGGCCGGGCACGACGATGAGACCGCGCGCATCGACGACCTGCGAGCCGCGCAGCGGCAAATCGGCCCCGACGGCGGTGACCGTGCCGTCGCCAAACCCGATATCGGCGACCTCGTCGCGCCGGTTCGCCGGATCGATGACCCGGCCGCCCTTCAAGATCAGATCCAGCATCGCCCGCCCCCGTCCCCGCCGGGCCGAGCCTACACAGCCCGCCCTTCCGGCGAAAGCCGCCGCTGCTGCCTGATCGGCCACCGCCGTAGAGGGCCGCGCCGGGACGCGCCATCAGGGCTCAACATGGATCGCGCTCGCCCGGGCCTGTCGCCGATCAACGGTCGCGCTCGGCGCCGCGGACGGCATTGCCATCGGTGAAAGTCTCATGCTACTCGACAATTCGGTCGCCGCATGTACCATCGCTTGGTAACCGGGAATGCCTTAAGGCGAATGACCAGGAGCTCGTCCCAGTCTCACCAAGACTTGTCATCCGACCGCGCCTGTGGGCGATCATCGTTGGGGTCGTCTTCTTGATACTTGAATTTGCCGCGCCCGGGGTGCGGCATCGTGCGTAGGCTTGGTGTGCTGTTGAGCCGCATCGTCAGCCCGGTCGCGATGGCGCTGCTGTTTTTTGCCGTGGTGACTCCTGTCGCACTGATCTGCCGTATCCTCGGCCACGACCCGCTGCGCCGGAAGCTCGACCCGACAGCGGCGACCTACTGGATCGATCGGGTTCCCCCGGGACCATCGCCCGACAGCATCAAGGATCAGTTCTAATGGCGCGAATCAAATACCTGCCACCCTCCTCGGATTGAGGGCCCGGCGCGGTGCGCATCCTCGGGATTTCCGCATTTTATCACGACAGTGCGGCCGCGCTCGTCGTCGATGGCGACATCGCCGCCGCCGCCCAGGAAGAGCGGTTCACGCGCAAGAAGCAGGACGCCGATTTTCCCAGGAACGCCATCGAATACTGCCTGTCGGTCGCCGGCGGCCTCGACAAGATCGACTATGTTGCCTTCTACGATAAGCCGTTTCTCAAGTTCCAGCGGCTGCTGGAAACCTATCTTGCCTTTGCGCCGCGCGGGTTCGCCTCGTTCAGCCAGGCGATCCCGCTGTGGCTCCGGGAAAAACTGTTCCAGAAGTCCCTGATCAAGGGCGAGGCTCAAGCGCTGGATGACGGATTTCGACTGGGACAACCGGCTGCTCTTCGCCGAGCACCACCAGAGTCACGCGGCGAGCGCGTTCTATCCCTCGCCCTTCGGCGAAGCCGCCATTCTGACGATGGACGGGGTCGGCGAATGGGCGACGACATCGCTGGCCCGCGGGCAGGGCAACGACGTGACGATGCTGCGCGAGATCCATTTCCCGCATTCGCTCGGCCTCCTGTACTCGGCCTTCACCGCCTACACCGGCTTCAAGGTCAACTCCGGGGAATACAAGGTCATGGGGCTCGCGCCCTACGGCGAGCCGCGCTACGCGCAGACGATTCTCGATCATCTGATCGACGTAAAGCCGGATGGCACGTTTCGATTGGACCTGTCCTATTTCGACTATTGCGCCGGCCTGCGCATGACCAACGAAAAGTTCGACGCGCTGTTCGGCGGCCCGCCGCGCTCATCGGAAACCTGGCTGACGCAACGGGACATGGACCTCGCGGCGTCGATCCAGGCGGTCACCGAAGAAATCGTCCTGCGGCTGACCCGATCGATTGCCGCCGACACCGGCTCAAGGAATTTGTGTCTCGCGGGCGGGGTTGCGCTCAACTGCGTCGCCAACGGCAAGGTGCTCAAGGACGGAGGGTTCGATCGCGTGTGGATCCAGCCGGCCGCGGGGGATGCCGGCGGCGCTCTCGGGGCGGCGCTCCTCGGATACCATCGCTTCAAATCCGGCGAACGCATTGTCGGCAACCGGATCGACGCGATGGTTGGCGCCTATCTCGGGCCGGAATACGCGCAGCCGGAAATCGAGCGGCAGCTCACCGCCGCCGGTGCGCGCTTCCGGGTTCTGGAGGAGGGCGATCTGGCCGACGCCACCGTCGATGCCCTGGTCGCGGAAAAGGCGGTCGGCTGGTTCCACGGGCGCATGGAGTTTGGGCCGCGCGCCCTGGGCAACCGATCGATCCTCGGCGACCCGCGCTCGCCGGGCATGCAGAAGGCGCTCAATCTGCGCGTCAAGTATCGCGAGTTGTTCCGCCCGTTCGCCCCCTCGGTCATGCGCGAGCACGTCGCCGACTGGTTCGAGCTTGACGCCGACAGTCCCTACATGCTGCTGGTCGCGGACGTTCTCGGGCGGCGCCGCCGCCCGATGACGGCAGAAGAAGAAGCGCTTTTCGGCATCGACAAGCTCAACGTGCCGCGCTCGGAAATTCCGGCGGTGACGCACGTCAATTACTCGGCGCGCGTCCAGACCGTCAACAAGGAGACCAACCCGCGCTACCATGCGCTGCTCGCGCGCTTTTATGCCCGCACCGGCTGTCCGGTCCTCGTCAATACCAGCTTCAACGTGCGCAGCGAGCCGATCGTCTGCACCCCGGAAGACGCCTTCCGCTGCTTCATGGGCACCGAGATCGAGCTGCTGGTCGCCGGCAACTGCCTGTTGCGCAAAGAGGACCAGGACGAGGCTCTGCGCCGCGATTACAAGGACCGTTTCGATCCCGATTGAGCGGATTAGGCGGGGGGGAACGCGGCGGCATTGTTCCGCCCTGCCTCACTGAGCTAACGTGGCGGCTCGATCCATGGCGGAGCGGGAGAGTTGCGATGATCAAACTGGCGGGCATCGGCCACGTCCTCCTGCGGGTCGCCGACGAGGAGGAATCCAAGCGCTTCTACCGCGACGTGCTCGGGTTCCTGGTCGCCGAACAGGACCCGAGCACGGCGGCGTCTTCATGACCTTGGGCGACGGCTTTCACACGATCGACATCACCCAGCATCCCGCCCCGCAGGACGCGGCGCGGCCAACGCGCGGCCAGCTCGGGCTCGTGCACGTCGCCTTCAAGGTCGCCAGCTACGCGGCCTTGCGCGAGGCCTACGGCCACCTGCTCAAGAGCGGCGTCGAGGTGCTGCGCGCGATCGACCATGTCTGCCAGCGCAGCGTCTATTTCACCGATCCCGACGGCAACGGCCTCGAGATCTATTATGAGATGCCGAACGCGCTGGCGCTGTTCCCCAACGGCCGCGGCGATGAGGACGAGGCGCTGCCGCTGTCCGGCGCCGGCGAGCCGCTGCCCCGCTGGCTCACCGAGGAATGGCCCGGCGCCGCGGCGATGGCCAAGGTCGAACGGCTGCGGCATCAACCGGCGCCCGGCGCTGCCGGCTAACCCTTTCCCGCGGCGGGCGCCCATTTGCCGCCCGATTTGAGGAGCGCCGCCACCTCGCGCGGGTATTCGTCATCGACCGAGTATTCGTAGCAGCGGATATGCCCGGCATCCGGGCAGGCGGCGTCGATTGCGGCCAGCGCCTCGGCCAAATTCTCGAAATCGCCGGTGAATTGCAGCCGGCTGTTCCACACTCCCTTGGACGCGCGGGTCAGCCTGCCGCGCGTCGGCGCGTCGGTCTCCGGCACCCGGTCGAGATAGACGGTGATCTCGATCCCGACGCCGCCCGAGGGCTCCGTCTCGTCGCGGGTCACTTCGACGCGAAAGGTCTCGTAGGCCATTTACGACATCCAAGATTAAATCGTCATTACCGCGATATGACGAACAAATTGTATAACATTGATATTATTGTCGCTTCGAATACAGCGACATGCCGATCCCGGCATGCCAAATAATTTTAATCAGGTCACCTCTGGCACCTCCAAAAACGTACAAATCGCCGGCATGGGGTCGCGGCCGAGATCTTCGCGAGCGCGTCGCGCAGATAGGCTTGCGGGTTGCCCCGTTGAGCGTCGGCATTTTCGGCTTCCTACATGGCGGTGGGTTCAATATGGTATCGGAGGTCAGCTTGAGCTGAGGGAGCACCATGCGTCAATTTGGCAGGTGGGTCGTCGCCTTTCTCGCGGTCGTACTGGTCTCGGGGACGGCATCGGCGCAGACGAGAACCTTCACCGCGACCCTTAACGCCGCCGCCGAGGTTCCTCCGTCGAACAGCCCGGGGACCGGCACGGCGACGGTGACCCTCAATCCCGCTACGAAGGTCATTTCCTGGACCGTCACCTATTCGGGATTGGGGGAGCCGGTAATGGCGGCGCATATCCACGGCCCGGCGGCGGCGTCAGCGAACGCTTCGGTCGTCGTGCCGCTAGGGGATTCGCTGGCGAGCCCGATCCAGGGCACGGCGAGCTTGACCGACGGGCAGATTGCCGACCTCGAAGCCGGCAAGTACTATGTCATGCTGCACACCAAGTCCCATCCGGGCGGCGCGATCCGCGGCCAGCTGCTGCCGTAGCCCGGGCACCGCGGACGCGGCAAATCCATAGCGGTGCCGCGGCGGGCTGCGGAGAGGCCGATCGGCTGCAAAATTGCAGCGACAATTTCCCCTGGCGACCCTTCGGGTGATTGCCGCACAGACGCTATCCGAGAGCAAAAGCCGCGACGATCGGGACTGGAGGCTTTGCGCGCCGCCGCGGCGTCGGTCGGATTGCTCCGCCGCGCCGGAAGGTCGATTTGCCTTGAGACAGGTTGAGCGGCCGCGTGACGGAGCGGGCGGCCGGTCGAGGTTGCCGGCGCGTCGGGGGTGCGCCACAATGAGCGTGAATCCGCTGGGAGGCCGAGCGTGTCTCGGCAGGGCGCGGGCGGGCTGTCAGAGGCATTGATGTCCGACATTAAGGCGCTTATCGGAAAGCTCAATCCGGCGTGCAAGCGTGCGCTCGAGATGGCGGCGGAGCGCTGTCTCGTCCACACGCATTTCTCGATCGAGATGGAGCATCTGCTGCTGCAGATGATCGAGATGCCGGACGGCGATGTGCCGCGTGTCCTGCGCTATTACGAGATCGCCCCGGCCCAGGTCGCGGCCCAGCTCAACGAAGCGCTCGAAAAGCTGAAGCGCGGCAACAGCCGCACCCCGGCGCTGTCACCGCATCTGCTTGATTGGCTGCAAGCCGGCTGGGTGTTCGGATCGCTGCGTCTGGGGCGGCAGAACGTGCGCTCGGGGGCGCTGCTCGCCGCTCTCTATGAGGAGGAGGCGCTGCGCGCGCTGATCGTCGATTCGGCGCCGCTGTTGCTGCGCGTACCGCGCAGCAGGCTGGCCGAGGATCTGCCGGAGCTCGTGAGCGGTTCGGCCGAGGACGATGCGGCGCAGGCGCCTGCTGCGGGCCCGGCTGCGGGCGGCGCGATCCTAGGCAAAGGCGGCGGTCGCACTACGACGCTAGACGCCTACACGATCGATTTGACGGCCGAGGCGGCGGCGGGGAAGATCGATCCGATCGTCGGTCGCGATGCCGAAATTCGTCAGGTCATCGACGTATTGATGCGCCGTCGGCAGAACAATCCGATCCTGACCGGCGAGGCCGGCGTCGGCAAGACCGCGATCGTCGAAGGTTTCGCCCAGCAGATTGTCGCGCGCCAAGTGCCGCCGCCTCTCGCGAATGTATCCGTGCGCATCCTCGATCTCGGGCTGTTGCAGGCCGGCGCCGGCATCCGTGGCGAGTTCGAAAACCGCCTTCGCGGGGTCATCGACGAGGTCGCCGCCTCGCCGCGCCCGATCGTATTGTTCATAGACGAGGCGCATACGCTGATCGGTGCCGGCGGTACCGCCGGCCAGGGCGATGCCGCCAATCTGTTGAAGCCGGCGCTGGCTCGCGGCCAGTTGCGCACGATCGCGGCGACTACCTGGGGCGAGTACAAGAAATATTTCGAGAAGGATCCGGCGCTCGCCCGCCGGTTCCAGGTCATCAAGGTGGGCGAGCCGAGCGAGGAGGCGGCCAGCCGGATGCTGCGGGCGCTGATGCCAAAGCTCGAACAGCATCACGGCGTACGCGTGCTCGACGTTGCCGTGACCGAGGCCGTGCGCCTGTCGAACCGCTACATAATCGGTCGCCAGCTGCCCGACAAGGCGATCAGCGTGCTCGACACGGCCTGCGCGCGTGTAGCGATCGCCCGCGCCGGCGAACCGCCGGCGTTGCTGGACGCGATGCGCCAGACGGAAAGCCTCGCCCAGGAAATCGCCAGCCTCAGCCGCGAAGCGGTAACCGGACAAGACCACAACGAGCGGATCGAAGGACTGAGCGAGGAGCGCGCGGGGGTCGAGGAGCGGCGGCATCGGCTGCTGGCGCGGTTCGAGCAGGAAAAAGCGACGGTCGAGCGCCTCGATGCGCTCGAGCGGGAAATCCAGTCCGGTGGGACCGAAAAAAACATCGCCTCGCTCGTCGGCGAGTTGGGCGGTCTGCGGCTCGGTCTCGAAGCCTTGCAGGACGGCGAGCCGATGGTACCGCCGCATGTCGACGGCCATGTCGTCGCCACGGTCGTCTCGGGGTGGACTGGGATCCCGGTCAGCAAGATGCTGGCCGGCAATCTTGATGCAGTACGCACGCTGCGCGATAGGATGACGGCGCGTATCGTTGGTCAGGATGCCGCCCTCGACGCGATTCGTCGTCGCATCCAGACTTTTCATGCCGATCTCGGCGAGCCGGACAAGCCGGCCGGGGTGTTCATGCTGGTCGGGCCGAGCGGCGTCGGCAAGACCGAAACGGCAGTGACCCTCGCAGACATTCTCTACGGAGGCTCGCGCAGCATGATCGTAATCAACATGTCGGAATATCAGGAGGCGCACTCGGTATCGGGCCTCAAGGGCGCGCCGCCCGGCTATGTCGGCTATGGCCAGGGCGGGGTGTTGACCGAGGCCGTGCGCCGCGCGCCCTACAGCGTCGTCCTGCTCGACGAGGCGGAGAAGGCACACCCGGATGTCATCGAATTGTTCTATCAGGTCTTCGACAAGGGTACGCTTGAGGACAGTGAAGGACAGCTCGTCGATTTCAGGAACACGATCATCCTGCTGACCTCCAACCTCGGCAGCGACGCGATTGTCGATCTCGTTCGCCAGCGCGGGCGCGGGGTTAGCCTCAACGAGTTGTCGGCGGCGGTGCGGCCGGCATTGTCGCACCACTTCAAGCCGGCGTTTCTCGGTCGGCTCGTCATCGTGCCGTATCTGCCGCTCGGCGACGACCAGCTGCGGCAGATCGCCGATCTGAAGCTGCACGCGATCGAGGAGCGCGTCGGACGGACCTATGGCGCCGAGCTGTCCTGGGATCCGGCTGTCGTCGATGCGATTGTCGCGCGCTGCACCGAAACCGAGAGCGGCGCGCGCACGATCGATCATCTGTTGACCCACACGCTGTTGCCCGAACTTTCCGGGCATGTCCTCGATCGCCTCGCAGACCGCGCCGAATTCGATCTGATCCGTATCCGACTCGACGACATCGGCGAGTTTGCCTTCGAGTTCTCGACCTCGGCGCTCGCCGGGGCGGTGCGCGAGGCGGCGGCATGAGCGATGTCCTCGGCTACACGCAGGCGGGATTTGCCTTCGAGGTGTCAACGCCGTTCGGCGCCGACACGCTGTTGCTGGAGACTTTCGAGATCGGCGAGGCCATCTCGCAGCCGTTCGACATGCGGCTGGTCATGCGATCGGAGGACAACAACCTTGATTTTTCCCAAATCGTCGGCCAGGGCGTGACTTTGACGTTCGACTGACTCGAGCGGAAACAAGAGCTATTTCAACGGGATCGTCGAGCGATTTCGCCAGGACGGGCTGCTCTACAGCGCTGAGGTTCGTCCGAAGCTGTGGCAGCTCAATTTGGTCTCCGACAACCGGATCTTTCAGAACATGAGCACGCCGGACATTGTCCAGCAAATCTTGCAGAATAACGGATTCGACCAGGGCACTGATTTCAAAATCTCGACTGCGGGTACGTATGGACTTCGCGAATATTGTGTTCAATATAATGAGACTTCATTGAATTTTGTATCGCGGCTGCTTGAGGAAGAGGGCATCTTCTATTACTTCGAGCACAGCGATGGCAGTCACGTACTTGTGCTGGCCGACCATCCCTCGGACTGTCCGGTCTGCGTCAACCTCTCGACCGCGAATTTCGTGACCGAGACCTCGCGCGCCTGGCTCGAGACCGACATCGTGACCTCCGCCGGTATGGAAGAGATCGTCGTTCCGAAGACGTTTCAGTTGACCGACTACGACTTCACCTCGCCGGCATCGTCGTTGCTATCCACGGTCAGCGGCACCGGCACCGGCAGCCTCTACGAATACCCGGGCCTTTACACGACAAAGGACGACGGCGACGCGCGGGTCAAAATTCGCCTCGACGAAGCGCAATCGCTGCAAAAGACCCTCTGGGGAGAGAGTATCTGCCGGACCTTCCGCAGCGGCCAAAAATTCACGCTCGCCCAGCATCCGCTAGATGCCCTCAACGCGGACTATGTGCTGCATTCGGTCTCTCATAGCGGCGCGCACAACCGTTACAGCAACAGCTTTTCAGGGTTTCCCGCGGATGCCGCGTTTCGGCCGCCGCGCGCCGCCGCCAAGCCGCGCATACACGGCACCCAGACCGCCGTTGTCGTCGGCAAATCGGGCGAGGAGATCTGGACCGATCAGTACGGCCGCATCAAGGTCCAGTTTTACTGGGACCAGGTCGGCAAGAACGACGAGAACAGCTCGTGCTGGATCCGGGTTGCGCAGGGCTGGGCCGGCAAGAACTGGGGCGCGACTTGGCTACCGCGGATCGGCCAGGAGGTGGTGGTCGCGTTTCTCGATGGCAACCCCGACCGGCCGCTCGTCGTCGGCTCGGTCTATAACGGCCAGCAGCCGGTGCCCTACGCGCTGTCGGACCAGCAGACCAAGAGTACGATCAAGAGCAGTTCGTCAAAGGGCGGCAGCGGCTTCAACGAGATCCGGTTCGAGGACAAGGCCGGGTCCGAGGAAGTGTACATGCACGCCCAGAAGGACATGACGGTCGAAATCCTCAACGATCTCACCTGGACGGTCAGCCACAACGAGACGGCCACCGTCACAAACGACCGTTCCGCGACGATCAGTCAGGGCAATGAATTGTTGACAGTCAGCCAGGGCAACCGCAGTACCACCGTCAGCCAGGGCAACGATACGCTGACGATTAGTCAGGGCACGCGCACTGTCAGCGTCACCGGGTCCGAATCGCACACCAGCAAGAACGGCTTTACCCATGAGGTGACCGGCGATTTCACGCTGAAAGTGACCGGCAGCATCACGATCCAGGCGACCGGCGGCATCACGATTAAGTCGGGCACCTCGCTGGAAATCGACGCCGGCACCTCTCTGACGTTGCAGGCCGGGACCAGCCTTACGGGCAACGCCGGCACGAGCCTCAGCCTCGCTGGCAGCGTCAGCGCCGAACTCAAGGGCAACGCCTCGGCGAATGTCGAAGGCTCCGGGATGCTGACCCTCAAGGGCGGCATCGTGCAGATCAACTGATGGCGGAAGCCGGCGAAGCGCAGCCATCCTCCGGTATGACCCTTGCCGGGGGGCCCGCCGAGGTGTCGCCGCCGGACGGCGTCGTGGTCCGGCTCGTCGATGGCACGGTCGCCGACGAAACGCCGTTTGCGGGCGGCGCAATCGATGGCGAGGCAAAGATCTACGGCGCGGAAGGCTGGCTGCGACGCGTCGCCCGTTTCAAGGCGGGGCAACTCGCCGGCGAAACCGTCGAATACGATGCCGACGGCAATGTGGTCGCGCGCTTCACCTTCGCCGGCGGCCGGCTGAACGGCCCGGCATCAGTCTTTGTGAACGGCCGGGTGAGCCAGCAGATGCACTATGTGGACGCGATGCTGTCGGGCGAAATGCGGAGCTATGATGCTGCGGGCGCGCTGGTCTCGGTTTCGCATTTCGTCCACGGGCATCTCGACGGCGAATCAACGGCGCTCAGGCTCGACGGCTCGCCGATTCGCGTCGCCCATTACCGCAAGGGCCAGCTCGACGGCGAGGTCGCGGAATATTGGGACAACGGCAAGATTCGCCAGCGCGCCCAGTACAAGGACAATGTGCTGAACGGTCCGACCGTCACCTACCTGATGACCGGCGAACCGGACCAAAACATCATCTATGACAACGGCAAGCCGGTGGCCAACAGACCGCTGACACAGCCGCAAGACGCGCCGGCCGGTCCGGTAAACTGGCTCGACCGGTTGATCAGCGGCACCTGACGCTGGCGCCGCGACTGCCGATCGGTATTCACGCGCTGATCAATGCCGCCGCGACGACCATGGATCCGCGCCTGCCGGGCTGATGTCCGACCTTTCTCGGCTTAGGGGATCATCTCGGTAAATTGACCAGGGGTCAGGATGCTGATCACGCCGGCCCAGGCGCACATGCATTTCGAATTGTTGTCGAGCACCGGCATGTTCCCGATCATCACGGTCGGCGCGCCCGGCACCCACGGTGTGGTCACCGGCACGCACGGCATCGGCGTCAGCACGCCCAATGCCGCCGCGGTGGCGGCAATGACCTCCGGGTTGGCAGGGCTCATGCACATGCCGAAAGGCGGAATGTTGACGATCGGAGCGAAATCCATGATGTTTGCCGCCGGCATGCCGCTGCTGAGCACGCGATTGGCCGGCAGCACGATAAGCGCCGACGGCGCGACGCCGAACGAGCACATCAGCTGCGCGCCCATCGTGACCTGTATCGCCATTTCTGTGCTCCCGTACGGCTAGGCGACCGTGTGCACCATAGCATGGCGCGACCGTCTACGCGATTCTCGGAGGGCGGCGCCCTGAGCGCATTCCCGGCTTTCAGGGCCGCACCGTGCAGGCAATGAATGCAACGGCTTGCGGTTTGCGATCCCCCCGATATGGACCGGTTTTGGAGGATCGGATCAGAATCCGATGCTGTCAGGCTTCGGATGCCGATGCCCGCGATGACGCCGAGCGAGTTGGAAAGCGATGACCAAGTTCACACGGTGGCTGATCCTGCTGTCGGTCGGCACGCTGCTCTTCGGCGCGCTGTGTTTCGGCAGCGGGCTGCTGCTCGGTCTATATCTCGGCCATACCGAACTGCCCGGCGCGGTGGTCGCGGTCCCGTCGGCTGCCCCGGCCGTCGCCGTCACCCGGCCCGGCCTCGCATTGCCCGCAACACCGGCGCTTCAGGCGCCGGCCCTGCCGGTCCCACCGGCGCTCCCGTCGAAGCCCGCTATCTCCGTCCAGCCGGGCGGAGTCCAGGTCACGCCGCCGACCGCCGGCGTTCTGCTCGCGGCTCCAAAGGCGCTGGACAGCTCCGCGGGCGCACCGACCGGAGCGGCACCGGCAACGGCAATGGCTACGCCTGCAGCGCCGGCCGCAGCATCGCCAGCCGTGACGGCGGCGGGGACGGCCGCTGCATTCCCGGTGCGGCCGGTGGCGGATCTGCAAGTCGGCGTGCCGGCGGATGAGGAGCCGGCCTCGGAACTGCGCGGATCGCTGGTCTCCGGCGCCGAGACGTTGGCCGCGGCATCAACCCAGCATCCGGCGCCAGACTCCGGGTTGACAGCACCTCCCGGCAACGGCGCCGCGCCGTCCGCGGGCCCGGCAGCAGCGACATCGGCACAAGCCGCCGCCGGCCAGGCGCCAACCCCGGTGCCGGCTCGCGCGGAGCCGCCGAAACGCGCCTTCGCGGTGCGCGTCGGCGCCTATCTCGAGCCGGGCGCGGCGCAGCGGCGCGCCGGGTTTCTGCACCTGCGCGGCTACCAGCCGCTGGTCTTGTCGTCACGGCAGCCGGAAGAAGGGCTGACCTGGTATTCCGTCGTGCTCGGGCAGGCGAATGATCTGGCGGCGGCACGCCGGCAGGCCGAGCAGTTCGAGGGTGATCAGCAACAGCACCCGGAGATCGTCAGTTGGTCGCTGGTCCCCGGCGGCGGCGCTGCAGGCGCGCCGCCGCCGGGCTCACCCGCGAAATAGCGGCGGGTCGAGCGGTGCGCCAACGGCTGCGCATCATTGCCGGCCGCCAATCGCCGGCAGCTTCAGATCGTCTTGATGAAGCTGACCGCGTAAAACCCGAAATTGTCGGCGTTGGCCAACGCCTTGTCCTGGGCGAACGTGGCGAGACCCCGAGATTTGATCTTGCCGTAGCAATGATCCTTGGTCGCCAGCACCTTGTGCGTCAGCTCGTGATAGGTGGTCTGCGCCGCGCTTTCGATGGGGTCGGGATCGGCCAGGAAGTGCTTGCCCATGATGACCCGATAGCCGCTGCCCGCCGTCTGCGTCCATACGAAACCGTACACGTTACCGCCCGTAAAGCTGGGCGTCGTCTCGCCGAACGGGTCGTCGCCGTTCACCAGATGGATCTGGATGTCCTCGCGGTTGACGATGATCACGCGCTTGTGTTGGAACGCATCCCACATCTTCTTCAGGTCGGCCTCGACTTTCGCGACGGCGGCGTCGCCGAGGGCGCCGAACCAGCGCTGCAAGCGGGCCTCCTCGGCGACGGCGCCGGCGTTGGGAATTCCCTTGTCACCAAACATCCGGTTGAGTGCCCCACCGAGATCGGCGACCTTGGCGATCCCCTCGACCGCCAATTTGGCGCAGTCGTAGGCGTCGGACCAGCCCTTCCTGGCGGCGATGAAGCTGGGTGTCGTCGAACCCCTCATAGACGACACTGCCCTTGCTCGTGTCGCTGACGCCAACCGGGATCGTCACCCTGATGTTTGGCAGCAGCGTGCCCTGCTTCAGCAGCAGCGCGCCCCGCCTGATCTCGTCGAGCAGCCCCTGCGGCTGCAGGTGGCGCCCCGGGGTGTGGGCTTGGCGAAATTCGATGAGCTGCCGTATCAGTTTGGTCACCGCGCCTTTGCGGTTGCGGACGGACGTCTCGGCATCGGCCTTCTGTTTCTGCCAATCGACAAAGGCTTCGCAGATGGCGTCGTAATGCGCCAATGATCCCTTTGCCGATATAATACCAAGTCCCTCCGAGCGCGACTCACGTAGGGGATTCCCAAGGCGAGGAGAATGTGATTCACCGTGGCAAACGAGAGGGGGTTTGCCATGGCGGCAGCGGTTCGCCTTCGGGAGGGTTACGACGCGGTAGGATTGCGCGATCTGGCGAAGCGGTCTGTGGATGCCGCTCAGACCCGACGCTTGTTGGCTCTGGCGGCGATCTATGACGGCGGATCTCGCACCGAGGCCGCCAAGATGGGTGGCGTCGGGCTGCAAACGGTGCGGGACTGGGTGTTGGCTTTCAACGCCGAGGGGCCGCCTGGCTTGGTGAACGGCAAGGCCCCGGGCAACGCGCCGCTGCTCACCGAAGCGCACCGGCAAGCGTTGCTGGAGATCGTCGAGAGCGGTCCGATCCCGGCGGTTCACGGCGTTGTCCGCTGGCGGCTGGTCGATCTGGCGCAATGGGTGTTCGAGGAATTCCGCATCTCGATCAGCAAGCAGACGCTGAGCCGCGAATTGCGCGCTCTGGGCTTGCGCAAGCTGTCGGCGCGACCCCGGCACCACGCCCAGGATGGCGAGGCCCTGGCGGCGTTCAAAAAAACTTCGCCGAGAGCCTCGACGTGATTGCCAAGCGCGACGCGGCCGGCAAGCCGATAGAGATCTGGTTTCAAGACGAGGCCCGGATCGGCCAGAAGAACAAGATCACCCGGCGATGGGCACGGCGCGGGACGCGGCCCTCGGCACCCCACGATCAGAGAACGCGCTCGACCTATATCTTCGGCGCGATCTGTCCGGCCAAGGGGACTGCCGCCGGCCTCATCCTGCCGCGCTGCAATACCGCCGCGATGGCGCTGCACCTGGCCGAAATCTCCCGAACGGTTACACCGGGCGCCCATGCCGTCCTGCTGCTCGATCAGGCCGGCTGGCACCTCTCCGCCAAGCTCGACATCCCCGACAACATCACCCTGATGCCGCTGCCCCCGAAGTCGCCGGAACTCAATCCGGTCGAAAACATCTGGCAGTACATGCGCGACAACTGGCTCTCCAACCGGGTCTTCCAGTCGTACGGCGACATCCTCGATCACTGCTGTCATGCCTGGAACAAGCTCGTTGACCGGCCATGGACTATCATGTCGATCGGCCTGCGCGATTGGGCCCATCGGTTCTAATCAGCGGGATTTGGTATTAGTTCCTCCGGGTCCTTCCCCAACGAAAATCGCCCACGCGGGAGGCGCAGCGCCCGGCAAAAACAGCGTTACGGTCCGCTCTAAGGCTCGCTTTGGGTATCTATTCTCAGAACGTTGCCTCGATTGATCGCGCGCGATTATTGTGGAACCCCAGCCTCACCACACCGCTGCCTTTCAGTATCCTTCCAGATTCGGTAGTTGGACTCATCCTTGGCTTGCAAGAACGCTGCGGAAACGAAGCCCGCCTGAACGCATATTTGCATCCGATTGCCTTGCCGTTCAGCGATCCGATATTGCTCCACCGCATCAGCGGCTACTTGGTTTTCGATGCCCTGCATTGGGTCCGCCGCGTTCAAGGAATCGGATTCCGCGTCTAGCTGCCGCTGCTCCTGCGCCCGCTTTTCCAGGGCGTTGACGTGCGCGTTCCACGCTTCGCCTTGCTGCTGCAACGTCATAGGCGTAGTCGGAGCCGGCTTCGATTGTTCGTGCCGTTGAATAGCTGCCACGTGCAAATCATCAACCGCGATGCTCAGCACGCCCAACGCAGCGGTGATAACAACCGCGTAACCGATGCGCCGTTTTGTGGAATCTTTCATGTCTGACTCCTGTTGAGCGCCGCAAGCACATAGTCGATACGGTTTGCCGCGAGGTGTTGTTGCGATCCGCAGATTGCTCGCCATACCCCTGGAACGGCTGATAGTTGCCGGCGCGGGTTTTCTTCGCCACAACGTCACGCCAGAACAGAGTTGCGGCCCGCTCTAAAGGAACACTTTTGATTGCGTCCATGCCCGCCGAATCCAACCCCATTCCCCGATCGTCGCGCCCGGCTTTAACTCGTTGTCGGAAATCATACGTTGAACAAAATCCAAACGACCACGACGAAGGCCACAAGGGCAGATAACGCAACGCTCATAGGTATTTTTCTTTCCAGGCCGATACTTTTCGGGCTCGCGAGTTCCATGCTTGCTGGGCTGACGCCTGCCGGGATAATGACGCTTGCCTCCGCAGGTCTCTTTTCCGCCGCGGCAATCGGTGGCGCCGAGGGAAGCGATGCCACATACCGATCGCGCAGGACGAAGGCAAGGGTCAGGAAAATCGCCCCCACGAAGAATCCAACGACGGCTGCGCCTCCCGTCATCATCGCCCCACCAAGAACGGCGCCGGCAACCTCAGCGCCGGTACTCGATCCCTGGTGGGCCGCAAACACGGTCGAAAAAGCGATGGCTACGAAAGGGAGCGCCAAGCCAGCAAGGCCATTGATGAAGCAAAGGCGGCTCCACACCGATGACACGCGCCCGGTGAAGGCGATAAGCGCCGTTAGAATAAAGGCTATTGCCATGCCGGCGAAGGGGAGAGGCCCGCCAGAATCCAAATCCATTCTACACGCGGGATGACACGAAGCAAGAATGCTTATGGAGCGTTCTTCGCCCGTCAGAAGGGTGATCGGCATTGCGATGGTAAAGATGCCGATCATGCCCATGACAATGACAGCGAGAATTCTGTTGCCCATATCTGCGGGTCCCTAGACGGCTTGCTTTTTGGCACCATCGAGGCCGCGCTCGATTAGCCGGCGGGCGGTCTCATATCACCGATATGGCGATATGGCGATTGCACCCGTCGCTTGATAAGGGGCCTTCGCGGCAGCGGGCCGCGGGGCTCCCGCCGTCGTCGCCGAAACACGCCTTTGCGGATCGGCAATATCTCAGCCGCGGGCCGGCCGCGCTTCGATGACGCCGCGCCACGGGCCGCTCTAAGCGCGCCGAGCGCAACGCTACCGCCCTTTCGGTTCGCATCCATTTTGCATGCGCCGCGCGCATAGCCGCCTATCTCCGGGCGGGCATCTGGCAGCCATCTTTCTCGGTCATGCGATATGGCTTGGGGCAGAACTCCGAGACGATCGGGCCGTGATGTCCTTCGCCAGAGTTGGCCTTCGGATAGTATAGCACGGTGTCCTGGGTCCCCGGTCCGCGACGCGAGAACTCAGGCTCAGGCGGCGAGGCTGGCTCGGCGGCGACGGGCGGAGAACTCACGCTGTCGCAGACCTGCCCCCATTGGCCATCGTTTTCAAAATGATTATTGCTGGCCGGCAGCCACACAGTTTGGCACACGGTGCGATCGACGGTCTGCGCGTGTACGGGTATCGAGGACGCAAGGGCCAGCATCACCGCAAGCGCGACGAGCGGGACGGGGGCCACCGAGGCTAGCCGGTATCCGTTGGGTGCCATGGTTATTTGACGATCCTCCCGAGGGCGGCGGCCTGTGTACTACCGTTACGGTAACCGATATGGCGATTGCACCCGTCGCTTGATAAGGGGCCTTCGCGGCGCCGGCTTCGGCCGGAGTGAACCGCGAGGCTCGCGCCGTCGATTTTGCTTGGGAAATAGGGTGACAGTTTACTGAATTCCGTCGCAGGGGTCGCTCGTGCGAGGTCGATGACGAGGCAGGTCGGCGGGCGATTTCGATGAGGAAGGCCGAATGTGGGCGCGCTTGCCGGCGCTGCAGCGAGGGAGCATTGAAACCCGAACCAAAATTCCCTATTTGTTCTCGCCGACGAATGATTGGATGATCATGTGGATTGTGGCGCGTCACCGGCGCGAGCAGGTGCTGAGCGGCGACGGCCTGGCGGCAACCAAAGCGTGTCTTTCTCCTGTTCCTGCCCAGTATTATCAGGTGGAACAGGCTGACCCGCGCCGCCGGAATAAACGTTAAGGTTGTACCCATGAGCGACGACGACAGCTTTACCGGCCGTTTCAGGCGCTATGCCCGGGTCGGCGGCGCGATGGGCGGCCTCGCGGCGCGGCTCGCCGGCGAGCGCTACCTCGGGATGCCGATCGATCGCGGGCGCCATGCCGCCGATCTGAAGGCCGCGCTCGGCGGCATCAAGGGGCCGCTGATGAAGGTGGCGCAACTGCTCGCCACGATCCCCGACGCCTTGCCCGAGGAATATGTCCGCGAGCTGATCCAGCTCCAGGCCAACGCGCCGGCGATGGGCTGGCCGTTTGTCCGCCGCCGCATGACGGGCGAATTGGGGCCGGACTGGCAGGACCGGTACAGGAGCTTCGAGCACGAGGCGGCGCGCGCCGCCTCGCTCGGCCAGGTGCATCGCGCGACCGCAACCGGCGGGGGCGACGATCGAGGGTCGTTCGGCGGCAGCAGCGGCACGGTCGTGGTCGTCAAAGAGGATCGGGGCCAGACGGCGTCGCATGTGGAATTCGACGTAGTAGGCCAACATGCAGAGAAAGACGTGGGCGCGCACCCGCGGCGCCGTCCAATGGAAGACCGGGCGGATTTCCAGATCAATCGTCTTCAGGCAGCGGAAGGCGCGCTCGACCTGGGCCAAGGATTTATAGGCACCGACGGTCTGTTCCGCCGTGAGGGCCGCCGACGGCAGGTTGGTGCGGATCACATAGAACCCGTCGAGGCGGGATTCGCTGGCGACGTAATGGGACCGGTTGAAGCTGCCGATCCGCCCGCGTTCCGGCAGGTCGCGTGTCGTGCGCCAGAGAAAATCGTGTTGCAACTCGGTGGGGCTGGGATGCTTGACGCTGAAGACTTGGCACCCTTGCGGGTTGACTCCAGACATCACGTGCCTGATCGCGCCGTCTTTCCCAGCGGCATCCATCGCCTGAAAGATCAACAGGACGGCATAACGGTCGGACGCGTAGTGAAGCTGCTGCATCGCGCTGAGTTGCGCAACGTGGTCTTCCAGAAACTTTTTCTATTGCTTCTTTGACTTGTACGCCGGATCGATGACCGCCGGCCATTTTTTGAGATCCACCGCATTACCTTCCCCGGCTCGGAAATCATTTGTATTGATTTTTATTTCGATCCTTTCAGCGGCGCTGCCCACATGACCCGAGTTCGGTTCATCGTCGCGGTACCCTTGCCGTTCGATTGTCTTGAGGGTCACGTGGCTGCCTGCGGCGTCCATCGGACGGTGTCTTGGTTTTGGCCTTGGACTGAGGCTCGGGCGCGGCCTTGGCCTCAGGCGCCTGCGCGGCCTCGTTGGGTTCGCGGGCCTGGGCGATAGCCGCGGCGATGACCCGCCCGGCATCCTCCGGGTCTTTGACAAGGCCAGCCAGGAGGAGGTCGCCGAGCGTCGTGTTGAGCAGGGTCGCGCCGCCGGTGTGCTCTTCAGGCTCGGCCTCGGCCTCGGGCTGAGGCTTGGCGGCCGCGTCAGGCTTGGGCGCGGCATTCGCCTCAGGCTGAGGCGTGGCGTCCGCGTCAGGCTTGGGCTCGGCCTTCGGCTGAGGCGTGGCGTCGGCGTCAGGCTTGGGCTCGGCCTTCGCCTTGGGCTGAGGTGTGGCGTCGGCGTCGGGCCTGGGCTCAGCTTTGGCTGCAGGCTTGGGTCCGGCTTTGGCTACAAGCTTTGGTTCTGCTTTGGCTTCGGGCTTGGGCATGGCTTTGGCTCCGGGTGCAGGCACGGCTTCGGGCTTGGTCTGGGCTTTGACGGGATCGAGGATCCGATAGGCGAGCAGCTTCACGGGGTCGGTCACGAGGAACCACGCCAGAGCATAGCCCCAAACGAAGGCTGCCCAGCCCCAGCCGAGAGGTATCATAAACACCCCATAAACCGCGATCAGGGTCGCCAGCATTTGCGTGCCGAGCACGGCCATCCATAAAATCCGCGCCGGGCGGATCGACCAGAACGGGCCGCGCGTGCGAGTTTGGAAGATCGTCAGATGCCCGGCCGCCGACAGCATCAAATACATCATCGTCTGCAGATGCGGATGGTTGAGGTGAAACACGCGGTCGCCAAGGTAAAACAGGCCGAACGCGGCGATCGGGCCGACCAAGCCCAGCACCGTGGCAATCCCCAGCACGAGGCGCATGTTCCACGCCTCGGGCGCGTCCTTGTAATGAACGTTGTCATAGGCGATCGACAGGATGGCGCCGTCGTTGAGCAGCGCCAGCATCACGATCATCACCGCCGTCAAGGGGTAGAAGTTGAAGACCAGGATCGCCAAGGTCATGAACAACAGCACGCGCAGTGTCTCGGCGATGCGGTATATCGCGTAGCTGTTCATCCGCTGGAAGATCTTCCGGCTTTCCTTGATCGCGTCGATGATCACCGACAGGCCGGGCGTCATCAGCACGATGGCCGCGGCCGCGCGCGCCGCGTCGGTCGCGCCGGACACCGCGATGCCGCAATCGGCCTTCTTCAGTGCCGGCGCGTCATTTACCCCGTCGCCGGTCATGCCGACGATGTGGCCGCGCATTTGCAGGTCTTCGACAATGTGGAACTTGTGTTCGGGGAACACCTGGGCAAAGCCATCGGCGCTTTCGATCGCCTTGGCCACCGCCGGCGTTTTTTGCTGCTTTTCGTCGCCCAGGGTGGCGGCATCGAGGATGTTTGTGCCCATCCCGAGTTTCTTGGCGGTTTCCTGGGCGATGGCGAGCGCATCGCCGGTCACCATCTTGACCTTCACCCCCATATGCTGTGCGGTTGCAATCGTTGCCGCTGCATCGTCCCGTGGCGGATCGAACAATGGCAACACACCCAGAAACTGCCATTGACCGTCGCCCTCGGCCCGCGCCACGCCTAGTGAGCGAAACCCGCGTGCCGCGAATTCGTTGACCGCCTGGTCGACGGCGGACTTGACCTCTCCGGCATTGGCCGACAACGCCAGGATCACCTGCGGCGCGCCTTTCGTCACTTTGAACGCTTTTCCGTCCGGGCCCTTGACTTCGGCCTCGGTGCGCTTGTGCACCGGATCGAACGGCTGGAAATGGCCAACCTGGTAAGGCTTTAACGCCTGATTGTCCTTCAGGCCGCCCAGCACGGCCAGATCGATCGTGTCGTTATTGTCCGCCCGTGAGGCCAGCGCGCCGGCGAGGATCACCTGTTCGGCGGGGATGTTGTTTACCCCGAACGGGTCGCCCAAGCTCAGCTTGTTCTGGGTCAGGGTGCCGGTCTTGTCCGCGCACAGCACGTTGACGCCCGCCAATTCCTCGATCGCCACCAGCCGGGTCACAATCGCCTTTTTCTGCGCGAGCAGGCGCGCGCCGACCGCCATCGTCACTGATAATACGGTCGGCATCGCCACCGGGATCGCCGCCACCGTCAGCACCAGGGCAAACTGCAACGTGGTCAGGATCGGGTCGCCGCGGAAGATCGCGACGGCGACGATCGACGCGACCATGACCACCGCCAGCATGATCAGGTAATTGCCGATCTTCAGCACGGCGCGCTGAAAGTGGCTGACGGTCTTCGCCCCCTGCACCAGCTCCGCGGTCTTGCCGAAATAGGTGTGCGCGCCCGTGGCATAAACCATTGCGCCGATCTCGCCCTGGCGGATGATCGAGCCGGAGAATATCGCCTCGCCGGTTTTGCGCGTGGCGGGCAGCGACTTTCCGGTCAGCGCGGACTGATCGACCTCCACCGGGTCGCCGTCCAAGAGGCGTGCATCCGCCGGCACGATGTCGCCCAAACGGACGCGGATCACGTCGCCCGGCACCAGTTCGCGCGCCGCCGGGGTGACCCACTTCCCGTCGCGTATCACCCGGGCCTTGATCGCCAGCGTCGCCTTCAGCGCGGCGATGGCGTTGCCGGCCTCGTGCTCTTCCCAAAACCCGACCATGGCATTGGCCACAAGCAGAACCAGGATGATGCCGAAATCCGGCCAATGCCGGTCCACCGCCGACAAGACCACCGCCACTTCGATCATCCACGGGATCGGACCCCAAAAATAGCTGAGAAATTTCAGGATCTCATTGGTCTTCTTTTCCTCGATCTCGTTGGGCCCGTATTGGCTGAGCCGTTTCTGGGCCTCGGCCTCGCTGAGGCCGTCTGGCGACGATCCCAATTTCTTCTCGACCTCCGCCAGCGGCAGAGTTTTTAAATCGTCCTTCACATCGGGTTTCGATCCCGGCTTGGGCGCGGCTTTGGTGTCAGCCTTAGGTTCGACTTTAGCTTCGGGCTTAGAGACCGGAGCCTTGGACTGGTCGGCTTTGGGATCCGTCATGGCCGTTCTTTCTGTCTATGCTGTGCCGCAGGTTTCGAGTGATGCGGGAAAGACGTAGTGATGCTCAGGTGCTTTCCATCGCGGCAGTGTATTCGCCGCGACGAGCCGCCCGGTTGCAGGCGGCTCGGTGATAAAGAGCTCGCTGCGCCGCCGACACGTGAGCCTCCTCGCCGCGCCAAATCTCCAAAGCCGGTTGCTGGATCGCGCGGGCGAACGAAAACGCCACCGCCCAGGGCAGGCGCGACTTGAACCTGACATTCATCGCGTTCAGGCGAGCGGAGGCAAGTTCGCCGGATTGCCCGCCCGACAGGAACGCGATCCCCGGAACGGCAGCAGGGACGGCGCGCAGCAGACACTTCACCGTGGTGTCGGCCACCTCATCCAACGCTGCTTGCTTGGGGCAAGCCATTCCCGGCAGCACCATGTTGGGCTTCAGGATCATCCCCTCCAGCATCACCCGTTGCGTGCAAAGCTGGGCAAAGACCGTGCGCAGGACTTCCTCCGTTATCTCGCGGCACTGCTCCAGCGTATGCTCGCCGTCCATCAGCACTTCCGGCTCGACGACCGGAACCATCCCGGCTTCCTGGCACAATGCGGCGTAGCGGGCCAATGCCTGCGCGTTGGCCTCGACGCAACCCCGGCTGGGAATGCCATCGCCAATGGCGATCACCGCCCGCCACTTGGCAAAGCGCGCGCCCATTGCAGAGTATTCCGCGAGGCGGTCGCGCAACCCGTCGAGACCTTCGGTTATTTTTTCTCCAGGGTGTCCCGCCATGTCCTTGGCGCCGGTATCGACCTTGATGCCGGGTATGATGCCCGCGCCGGCGATGGCCCTGGCGAAAGGCGTGCCGTCCCTCTTCCGCTGGCGGATCGTCTCGTCGTAGAGGATCGCGCCGCTGATGCACTCGCCGAGACCGGGCGTGGTAGCGATCAATTCCCGATAGGCGCGCCGGGTCTCTTCGGTCTGAGGAATCCCCAACGCCGCAAACCGTCTGTTGCAGGTTGGCGTGCTTTCATCCATCGCCAGCAGGCCCTTGTCGTCGGCGACCAGCGCCTGGGCGGTGTCGATAAGATCTTGCGCCGTCACGCGGGGTTGCCCCACTTCCAGTTGCGGATTTCCGGCAGGTCCTGGCCGTGCTTGTCGATGTAATGCTTGTGCTCGATCAGCTTGTCCTGCATCTCCTGCTTCAGGTATGCCCCCCTGGTGCCCAGATATGGCAGCCGGTCGATCACGTCCTGCACCAGGTGGAAGCGGTCGAGGTCATTCTGCACCCGCATGTCGAAGGCGGTCGTGATCGTGCCCTCTTCCTTGTAGCCGCGGACGTGGAGGTTGCGGTTGGTGCGGCGGTAGGTCAGCCGGTGGACCAGCCACGGGTAGCCGTGAAAGCCGAAGATGATGTGCTTATCCTTGGTGAACAACGAATCGTAGTCCGTTTCGTTCAGCCCGTGCGGGTGTTCGCTGGCAGACTGCAGCTTCATCAGATCGACGACATTGATCACCCGGATCTTCAGGTCGGGCAGATGCTGGCGCAGGATCGAAACCGCGGCCAATATCTCCAGCGTCGGCGTGTCGCCGCAACAGGCCATCACCACGTCCGGCTCGGCGTCCCGGTCGTTGCTGGCCCATTGCCAGATGCTTCAACGGCTGCGTCCATTCGCGTGACTCCGTGGGGGCGGCAACAAGGGCGGCGCAATCGATACGCCTCGCAGATCGAGCCGACCCGCCCAAGCTGGGATCACCGGCATGACTTTAGCTGCGGCAAGCTCGCCGAGAGGAGCCTCGGAAACTACTCATCCCCCCGAGCCCTCGGGCGATGTGTCGCGGAGATGCGTAGTTTCCGAGCCTGCCGCGGTCGCGTTACCGGCTGCTACGGTTCAGAACATTCGCGTGCCGAAGCACCGGCGCGGTCACGCGAACTCGGGAAGGCCAGCCCGACGCGGGGAGTTCTGGAAGGAGCCTGCCTGTTGCTGATCGCGGGCGATATCGGTGGCACCACAACCCGGCTTGCGCTCGTTTCGCCGGAGCGCGGGCCCCGCAAATTCGTCGCCGAAGAGGAATTCCCCAGCACCGACTACGAAGGCCTGCAGCCGATCGTCGAGGCGTTCCTGGCCAAGACCGGCGGCCATGCCACCACCGCATGTTTCGATGTGGCCGGCCCGGTGATCGCCGGGCGGGCGCATCTGACGAACCTGCCATGGGATCTTGAAGAAGCGGCGCTGTGCCGCAGCTTGAGGATTGGGCCGAGATTGAGTCTTACCGGTAACGGACCTGGCGATCATGAGTTCCTCATCGGTGCGGATGACCCGCACCTTGACCGGACCGGCATCCGACGAGATCAGCGGCGCACTCTTCGCATTGCGCTGCCGGTCCAGTTCGACGCCGAGAAAGCCGAGACCGTCGCAGATCCGCTCGCGGACGGGCGGTGCGTTTTCGCCGATGCCGCCGGCAAACACCAGCGTGTCCAGCCCGCCCAACGCCGCCGCGAATGCGCCGATCCATTTCCTGGCCTGGTAGCAGAACAGCGCGACCGCTTCGGCCGCTCGCACGTCTTTGGTCTCGCGGTCGAGCAGGTCGCGCATGTCGGAACTGGTCTGCGACACGCCGAGCAGCCCCGACTCGTGGTTGACCATTTCCTGGAATTGCGCCGCGCTCATCTGCTCGCTGCGCGCCAGGTAGGAGACCAGTCCCGGATCCAAATCGCCCGAGCGGCTGCTCATCACCAGTCCCGCCGTCGGCGTGAAGCTCATGCTGGTGTCGATGCTCTTGCCGTCGTGCACCGCAGCCAGGCTCGCGC
Source organism: uncultured Alphaproteobacteria bacterium (assembly GCA_963789255.1). Taxonomy (GTDB): domain Bacteria; phylum Pseudomonadota; class Alphaproteobacteria; order ATCC43930; family CGMCC-115725; genus DATARH01. Next base: position 298,622 of record CAWBJW010000003.1, read on the forward strand.
CGTTGCCGAGATGGGCAAGGATCACGCGACCCGTCGCTGCTGCCGGATCGCCGAGACGTACGAGTTCCTCCATCAGGAATTCATAGGACAAGCCGTGGAAGCCATAGCGGCGAACGCCCGCCGCCTCGTAGCGTCGCGGGATCGGAAGCAGACTGGCGACCCGCGGCATGGTGCGGTGAAACGCGGTGTCAAAGCACGCCACCTGCGGCAATGCGGGATGGCGCTGGCGGAACGCCTCTATCAACTCGATCTCGAACGGCAGATGCTCCGGATCGAAGGGACTGAACCGGCGCAGCTCCTCAATCATTTCCGCGGTGACTCGCTCCGGCTCACTGTAATCCGGCCCGCCATGCACCACTCGGTGGCCCACCGCGGTCAATCCATCACGTCCGCTGTGCTCCTCGATCCAGTCCATCAGAACGACGACCGCCGCCGTGTGATCCGGCGCCGTCACCCGCCGCGAAAAGTTGTCTGCCGAGTTCGAGCCTTTGACCCGCAAGGTGGCCTCCGGCAGTCCGATCCGCTCAAGCTCGCCCGCGAGAGCCCGTCGGAGCGCGTCACCGAGCCTCGAACAGCGCGAACTTGATGCTCGACGAGCCGCCGTTGATCGTCAGGATGCGCGGGTCAGCGGATTTCACGGCCGACTCCTCCGTCATTCTGCAATCCGAGCGAGGCCAGTTGCGCACACGTAGACCGGTAATCCGTGTGAAGAATGCTGCGAATCCCCAAACCCTCCGCGATCTGAACGAACATCGGGGTGTTTTCGATATAGACAACCTGCCCGGCCGGCACCTGGGCGATATCCAGCGTCAGCCGAAAGATGTCCGCGTCGGGTTTGCGGACGTGGACAAAGCAGGAGGAAATAAAAAAATCGACGATCCCGCCCAGCTTGAACTTTCGAATCCGGTGCGCGTTCAGTTCGCGCGCTTCGTTGCTGACGACGGCGATCTTCAACCCATACCGGACCTTCGAGCTGAGCGATCAGCTCGATCATCTCCGGGTAAGGTTTCGATTGCGCGAACATGAAGCGGCGAAATTCGGCACGGGTGAACGGCCGCTCTTGGTAGAAGACCACCCGACCGAGGTATTCTTTCAGTGTCAGCTTTCCCTCTTCGTAGGTGTCGAAGGTCAGGTGATGCCGATCCTCCATCTCGGCCAAGTCCAGCGAGAAGTGCGTCGACGCCCGCAAGCGGGCAGAATGATCCCACCCGTTGGTGAGCAGGACGCCGCCAATATCCAGAAACAGGCAGGTGACCGCCGCCGCATTCTGTATCGTATTTTCTGGCGTCGAGCGGATCATCGTTGCCACAGGATTCGTGCGTCCTCCAGCGGGATCGCGACGCCGTCGCAATGCGATATCACCCGTGCCGTATAGTCCGCTGATGGGCGGGCCGCAGATACAGAAGCTGTATAAACATAGCCGCCCGACGCGCCGGCCAGTTGGCGGGCGCGCTTCATCTCCTGCCGTACGGGAGGACCACCCGTGACGCCGTCGGCGTAGAGCTCCACCTGGACCGCCTTGGGGTCGAGGTCATCGAGGTGGACCTGCACTTCAAAGACGTGCTGAGCGCCGTCGGTCTCAACGTTCACCTCGCCGAAGCGTAGTGCGGTCCATTTCAGGTCCAGAGCGTGCCGCCAATCAACAATTTGCACGCCGAATTGTCCTTTCTCGGCAGCCCGCTCACGGTAGGCCGAGGCAGCCGGGAGGTAATGTTGCTCGGTGTATTCGCGCACCGCGCGGTTGCTGGAAAAGCGCGGCGTCAACCGCGCCATGCTTTCCCGCATCCGCGCCGCCCAGGCGGCGGGGATTCCCCGCTCGTCGCGGGTATGGAACTCCGGGACCACCCTGCGTTCGAGCAGGTCGTAGAGGGCCTCTGCGTCGGCCGCGTCCCAGGCCGGATCGTCGCCATGTTCCTGGGCGTCCCCCAACGCCCAGCCCACTTCCGGCGTGTAGGCTTCCGCCCACCAGCCGTCCAATTCCGACAGATTGATGCCGCCATTGACGAGCACCTTCATGCCGCTGGTACCACACGCTTCCCAGGGGCGGCGTGGCGTGTTGACCCAGACATCCACTCCCTGCACCAACTGCTCGGTCAAGAGCATGTCGTAGTCATCGAGGAAGATCACATGGGCGCGGGCCTCGGGTCGCCGGATGAACTGCGTCCATTCCCGGATCAGGGCCTGGCCGGCTTGGTCCGCCGGATGAGCCTTGCCGGCCATAATGAGCTGCACCGGGCGCTGCGGGTTGGTCAACAATCGCAGCAACCGGTCCGAATCGTGCAGCAGCAGGTTTGGTCTCTTGTAGGTTGCAAAGCGGCGGGCAAAGCCCAGCGTCAACGCGTTCGGATCGAACAGATGCTTCGCACCGTCGACCGCCTCGGGCGAAGCGCCGGCCGCGGCCAGTTGCTTGGACAGCCGTTCGCGCGCGTATTCGACAAGCGCCGTTCTGGCTGCGCTGCGGAACTGCCACAGACTGGCGTCGGAGACACGACGAATGTCCTGCTCCAGGGTGTCGGTCGTCCCCAACCAACGATCCTTGCCACAGGCCTCCGTCCACAGATTTGTCGGCTGCCGCTGAGTCCCAACTCGGCATATGGACGCCGTTGGTCACGTGTGCCACGGGAACGTCGTCCACCGGCCAGTGCGGAAAGAGCGGCTCGAAGAGGCGCCGGCTGACCTCGCCATGCAGGCGGCTCACGCCATTCACCGCCCCACTGCCGCGGATCGCGAGATATGCCATATTGAAATTCTCTGAGGGGTCGTTCGGATTCTGGCGGCCCAGCGCCAGCAAATCGTCGAGCGTAATGCCGAGCTTCTGCGCGGCATACGCGCCGAGGTAGCGCTCGATGAGGGCCGGCGCGAAACGGTCAAAGCCGGCTGCCACCGCCGTGTGGGTGGTGAACAGATTGCCCGCTCGCGTTACGGCCAATGCAACTTCGAAGGGCTGCCCGGTCGCCTGCATGAAACTGCGCGCCCGTTCCAGCACGGCGAACGCAGCATGGCCTTCATTCAGATGACAGACTTCCGGCTCGATGCCGAGTGCGGCAAGCAACCGCCATCCGCCGATCCCAAGTACCAGCTCCTGCATCAGGCGCAGATAGGGCCCGCCGCCGTAAAGCTCGCTGGTAATCCCGCGGTACGGCGGGTAGTTTGCCGCATCGTTGCTGTCCAGCAGGTAAAGCTTCACCCTCCCGACCTGAACCTGCCAGGCACGCAGCCAGATCGGGTAACCCGGCAGGTCGAGCTGCAGCCGCAACCACTCCCCGTCCGGGCGGCGCAACGGCGCGATCGGCAACTGTCCTGGATCGTTGTAGGGGAAGAGGGCCTGTTGCGCTCCGTCCTGGTCGATCGCCTGCCGGAAATAGCCTTGCTGGTAGAGCAATCCCACGCCGATGACGGGAACGCCCAGATCGCCGGCGGCTTTGAGTTGATCGCCGGCGACGTTGCCAAGCCCGCCCGAGTAGATCGGCAAGGCTTCGCTCAGCATGAATTCCATGCTGAAATACGCACCACCGCTTAGCGGCGATTGCGGGTAGGTCTGCTGAAACCACGCCGGTGCTTCCGCGGCATCGCGCCTGGCCTCTACGAGATCGTCAACGCTTTTGCGGAAAGCGCGATCGGCTAGATCACGCTGGAGCTTTTCCCGCGATACCGTCTGCAGGACGACCCAAGGGTTGTGCGTGAGCTCCCACAGCACCGGATCCAATTGCCGCCACACCTGGTCGGTGGCGTGGTTCCACGACGAACGCAGATCCAGGGCGAGCTCGGCCAGGGAAGCGAATCCCTCCACGTCCGTGGATAGAAGAATTTCTTTCGGGTGACTGATCCGCGGTGGCTCACTCATCGCCGGGCCTGCGAATTTGCCTTGGATGCGGTCTCCGGCTGCTGCATGGGCGCCGCCAGCGCGGCACCGACGATGGCCTCTGCCTCCGCAAGGATACGGCGCAGATGATCCGCTCCCTGAAAGCTCTCGGCATAGATCTCGTAGATGTCTTCGGTGCCGGACGGGCGCGCGGCAAACCATCCGCTCGCGGCAATCACCTTCAGACCGCCGATCGGCGCGCCGTTCCCGGGGGCCTGTGTGAGGATGCTCTGGATTTTTTCGCCAGCCAACTCCGCCGACGGTATCTGCTCGGGCGAAAGCTGCGCCAGTTTCTGTTTTTGCTCCGCGGTCGCCGGCGCCTCGACACGATCGTAGACAGGCTCGCCGAACTCGCGCACGAGCTCACGATAGATTTCGCCGGGATCGCGGCCCATCCGGGCCATGATCTCGGCCGACAGCAACGCCGGGACGATGCCGTCTTTATCTGTCGTCCAGACGCCGCCATCCGTACGGATAAAAGACGCTCCGGCACTCTCTTCGCCGCCAAACCCAAGCGAGCCGTCGAGCAGGCCATCGACAAACCACTTGAAGCCGACGGGCACCTCAAAGAGCTTCCGCCCGAGCTTCGCCGTGACCCGGTCGATCATCCGGCTGCTCACCACCGTCTTGCCGACCGCCGCTCCCTTGCTCCACTTCGTTCGATGCTGGAAGAGGTAGAAAATGGCGACCGAAAGGTAATGGTTGGGCGCCAGCAACCCGGCGCTTTTGGTGACGATGCCATGCCGATCGTGGTCGGTATCGCAGGCGAAGGCGATGTCGAAGCGATCCTTGAGGCCGATCAGGCTCTGCATGGCGTAGGACGAGGACGGATCCATGCGGATCCGACCGTCCCAATCGACCGTCATGAAGCGGAAGGTCGGATCGACGATTTCGTTCACGACCGTGAGATTCAACCCATAGCGCTCGCCAATCGGGCCCCAATAGTGCACTCCGGCGCCGCCAAGCGGATCGACGCCCATAGCGATGTTCGCGCCGCGGATCGCATCCATATCGAGCACGCCGCCGAGATCGCTGATGTAAGCATCGAGAAAGTCATGCCGGTGCGTGGTAGCGGCGCGCCGCGCCCGTTCGACAGGAATTCTCTTCACGCCGCGGAGACCGCTTTCCAGCAACGCATTGGCCCTGGCTTCGATCCATCCCGTAACGTCGGTCTCCGCCGGCCCGCCATTGGGCGGGTTGTACTTGAAGCCGCCATTGTCGGGGGGATTGTGCGACGGCGTGATGACAATGCCATCCGCCCGCCCGGCAGCGCGGCCGCGGTTGTAAGCGAGTATCGCGTGAGAAATTACCGGAGTGGGCGTGTACTCGTCGTTGTTCGCGAGCATGACGTCCACACCGTTGGCTGCCAGCACTTCGAGCGCGCTGGCACAGGCCGGCACGGACAATGCGTGCGTATCGATACCGAGGAACAGCGGCCCGCTTATGCCCTGCCGCTTGCGGTACTCGCAGATAGCCTGACTGATCGCCAGAACATGCCATTCGTTGAAAGTGTCTTCAAAGGCAGAGCCGCGATGCCCCGAGGTGCCGAACGCCACGCGCTGTTTCGGCACCGAAGCATCAGGCATGTCGGTGTAGTAGGCCGATACGAGTCTTGGCACGTCGACCAGCATCGCTGGCGTGGCAGGCTTGCCCGCCAGGGGACTTATTTTTATAGGTGCAGCTCTTGCGGTAGCTTGACGACCCGACTGCCCAGGCTTTGCCCGATCAGGCCCGTCATTCACATTCGGCTGCGTCTTGTCGTCGCTCATCGTATCTCCTGTCGCGGAGCCGTTTCGACCATCACTGGCCAGAACTCGGCGGCATCTGCGGGATGACTCTGCCGGAAGCGGTTGCCTGAGCATCGTCAACCGGCGCCGCTGGTTGACGCCTTGCTACGATGCCGAGTACCAGGGCAATAAAGATCATCGCGATAAAGACCGTGTATGTGACGGGCCGGGAATTGGGCATGGCATCCGCACCAAACCGCGTCTTGCGCAACGGGTGATTGGAACCGGCCCGGCACGGCAGGAGCGCGATCAGGCGAGCAGCAATCGTCCCGGGATCCCGATGTGCCGACGGCCCGTCCGGCAGTGCTGCAATCAACGAGACTAATCTCTGAGTCGCCGTTTTTTCGGGCAACACGGCTAGTTGGGCAGCCTCCTGCCAAGGGTCGATGCCCAGTCGCGCCAGCGCAGAAAGGACGGTGAGCAGCATGCCATTTTTTTCCTCGCAGATCGGCGCGAACAGAAACTCGTCGAACTCGGATCGAAGGCGAGAAACCGAAGCAGAACCGGTCATTTCAACTACCACTCGAGCCATAGCAATTCCCCAGATCACGCGATTGGGGGAATGCCCTAGTTTGATGTCCGGAAAAGCTGCGCAGCGTAAAAAATGAGTCCAACGACGAGAAAGCCGAACAGCGGCCACATCCAATATGACTCGGGGGACGATAACCACAACACGAACACCTGCCATGTTCGCGGTGTGGAGGGGAATGGCGTACGAAGAAATCCGATGACTAATCCTAAGAATGCACCCAGCACGCACATGCCGACCCAAACGAGTCGATGCTGATGCGTCCAATGCAATGGATTCTGGAATGGATTCACTTCGCTCTCCAATGCTCGGTCACGATCGCCTCCCGCATCGCTGCTTACGGACTATCGATCGGCGGGTGGTGCAGCACCGTAAAGAACCACCGCTTCGTACCTTGATTAGCCGGCGCCGTCGTCATCGACCGACCAGAGAACAATTCGCTCGATCCGTGCGGCCTCGGCCTCGAGGTCTTCGGCGGTGCGCAGCCGCGCGTCCCAGATCGTCGGGTTGCCGGTGCGCTCGGCGAACTCGCGATACCAGCACGCCAGTTCGCGCAGTTTTTCGGGATCGTCCACCTGCTCTGCTCCTTTCAGCATTGAAAAGGTGAATCCTATCGGGTCGCCGGGCCCTCCAGCTGGTGCTCCAGTCCCTCCATCGCCGTTCCGAATTTTGCCCAGTCGCCCTGCTGCATTGCCCTGCGGGCCTCATCGAGCTGGGTTCGCGCCTGCGCCAAGGCCGGCTGCGGGGCGGAGGTGGCCGGCGGCTCCTGCGACCCCACTTGCGGTTGCTGCGTACCGAAAAGGGCGGTGAGCGCCTCGGCGAGCGTCGGCTCCATCACCACCTTGTCGGCCGCAACCGCGATCACCCGCTTCAGCTGCGGAAAGTTCGCGCCTTCGGCCTGCAGATACAGCGGCACGATGTAGAGGAAGGAGTTCTCGATCGGGGTCACGATCAGTTTGCCGCGAATGACCCTCGACCCTCTCTGGTCCCAGAGGGTGAGTTGCTGGGAAATGGTGGTGTTCTGATTGATCATCGCCTCGATCTGGTTTGGTCCGTAAATCAGCTTTTCCTTGGGAAGCTGGTAAAAGAGCATCTTGCCGTATTCGGGGAAGTCGCTCCTCGCCGCCATCCACGAGATCATGTTATCCCGGTTTTGCGGGGTGAACGGCGTCATCAGAAGGTATTCCAGCCGGTCGCTGCCCGGGAGCTTCATCAGGATGTAAAAGGGCTCCATCGTCTGCGATTGGCCGGCGTACGTCTCCTTGGGAGCCACCCACAAATCCTCCCGGTTGTAGAACACCTGAGGATCCGTCATGTGAAAGGTTTTGTACTGGTCGGCCTGGATGGCAAAGAGGTCCTCCGGGTAGCGCAGGTGCTTTTTCAAATCCGCCGACAACTGGTCCAGGTCTTTGAAAACGCCGGGAAATGCCTGCCGATAGACGGCGAGAACAGGATCCTTCGGGTCCATGACATAAAACCGAACGGTCCCGTCGTACATGTCGACGACGACCTTCACCGAGTTTCTGATGTAGTTCAGGTTATCACCGAAGCCGGCCCCGTGAGGATATGCATAGGGAAATTGGTCGGAGGTCGTGTAGGCATCCTGGATCCAGTACAGCCTGCCCGCGCTCAGCACGGGGTAGGGGTCGGCGTCGAGGCGCAGGAACGGCGCCACCTGCGCCACCCGCTCCTGCACCGTCCGCCAGATCTGGATGCGGCTTTCCGGCCTGAGGTAGGAGGTCAACAGGATGTTGACGTCCTTCTGGGTCCACGCGAACAGGAGTTTTTTCCAAAAGCTGTCCAACGGGATACCCCCTTTCCCGTTGTAGCTGGTGTAGACATTGTCGTTTCCCTTGGGGTAATCGAACTCCTTGATGCCGGTCGCCACGATCCGATAACCCGGCATTGACTCTCCGTAGTAGATCGCCGGCTGGGTTATGTTTAGGCCGTAACCGGATTCGGCAGGGACGTTCTCGATAAGGTATTTCGGGAAACCGCCTCCGACCTTCTTCGAGACGAAGTTCATGACCAGGCCGTAGCCGTGGGTGAACTGCAGGTACTGGTTGACCCAGGTTTGCGCTTGCGCAGGGAGTTCGGGCGACAGCTCGCGGGTGGCAAGCATCACCTGATGGTAGCCATCCGCCAGATGGTAACGGTCAACACCGACATTATAGAACTGGTAGTAGAGGCGGATCGCCTGGGTCTGTTGATAGGTTTGCAGCAGCGGCCGCGCATCCCACAGACGAATGTTCTGGATCGTGTCTTCATTTCTCGCGAGCACCGCGGGCGTCAGGTCCGCCAGGGCCGGATACGAGGTTTCCTGGATGGCGTCGAGCTGGTAGGCCTTGCGCGTGAACTCGATGTAGTTCTTCAGATAGGGGGTCTCGAGTGCCAGCTCGCTCGGCTGCACAAAGAACTTCTGAAAGACGCCGGGGAGCAGCAGGATCGCGACGAAATACAGGGCCATGTAGATGCCCGATCCGACGAGGAGCGCCCTGAATCGCGGGCGGAAGAAATTGAGCGCAAGCAGCGCACATGCGACCGCCGAGACAGCGACCATGATCCACAACGCGATCCTTGTCACATGATCCGCGGCGTAGCCGGCTCCGTAGACGACGCCCAGAGTGGAGAAGACGAGGTTGTAGTGATCGAGGTAGAACCCAAAGCCCCAGTCGGCAACCAGGATAAAAAGGAGCACGGACAGGTGCGACGTGGCTTTATTGCCCAGTGCGATCGTTCCGCGGCCGTTCGCCCGCAGCATTCCAAAGAACGCGTATGTCAGAACGACGGCGGCGAGCGCCAACATCGTCAACAACATCAGGCTGGTTTGCAACAGCTGATAGAAGGGCAGATGAAATACATAGAAACCGACATCGACCCCGAACAGCGGATCGGCCACGCCGAAGGACCCGCCGTAACGAAAGCGCAGGTAGGTATCCCATTGGGCGTAGAAACCAGCCGCGAAGAACAAGGCGACGCCGGCGCTGATCACGCCAATCGCCAGGCGCAAAAGCCTGGGAGAAAAATCGATACCGGTCTGTGCCAGCGCATCGGCTTCGGACACAAGGCCAGGCTGCGCGGCCCGACCGTCTCCGCGGAAGGCGAAGCTGTTTCTGGCCGCCTGACGGAGATTGACCCACAGGTACAGAAAGGCAAAGACGAAACCCGAGGCAGACATCGCCCACTGAACCGACAAAAGCGTCCAGAAGATGCCCATGTAGTGGAGCTGCCGCATCCACAGCCATTTCTGTAGATAGCCGGTGATGATTCCCAGGACGAAGATCAGTACGACCGCAGCAGCGATCAGGAGGCGCAGCAGATGCCGGAAAGGGGGATGCTTTCCGGGAGCGCCGCCCTGTTCAACCGAAAACGGCTTCTCGGCCATTGTCCCATCCCTCCGGTCTAATGCCCGATGCGGTCAGAGGCTCACCCACTCGCCGATCGCCAACTTCTCAACCGTAGCGAGCGGGAAGTCTGGGGCGGTAGACTCGGAAACTACTCAGAGGCCCGGCGGTTTAATGCCTTGCTCAGCGATGGATGAGAACCGGCGTTTTGGGGAGCCAACGCCGGTCTCGACGAAGTAGACAAATGCGAGGGGCTCGCGAGCCCCGTAATAGAGACGCTGGCAGTCCGACGGCGGCAGCGAACCGAGCAATCGGCTCGCGTGCGGCTCCGCAGCCTTGCGGCTTGGGGCCACCTAGCAGCTCTGGGCTGTCGCTGCGTCCCGCTGACGGCGCCACGTCTCGATCAGCCACCGAGGCTGCGCCTCTGTGACGACCGACGCAAGACCAATGGCGGGTGTCGCTCGGGTGTCGCACATGGTTGACGCAGATCAATGCGAGTTCGGCTGTCACCATCGAACTATCGTCCGCGCCGGGTGTTCAGGTAAAGAAAGGCTGGCGACATGACAGTGCAACATTTCGCGTCCGGCGCGACCTTATCTCCGAATATTAGATTTGCGAGGCCGGAGCCGCGCGCTGTCGCGCCCTACGAACGTCAGCTGGCAGAACTGGAAATCCGGCTGCGGCAGGCTCTCGCCCGAGAAGCGGAGGCGTCACGTGATTAAGACAGAAATCATCTCCGGCAACGTGTTGAGGATCATTGCGCCGGAAAAGTTAAAAGCTGATGACTTCCGCCAAATTGCGCCGCAAATCGAGTTTATAATCAGCCAGCATGGAAAAATAAGATTGCTGATTGATGCTTCCCAGTTCAACGGTTGGGAGAATATTGCCGCCTTTGAAAAACATGCCGGATTCATAAAAAACCACCAACAAAAAGTAGAGCGCATCGCAGTCATCGCCGGGCACGATTGGCAGCAGTGGGTAATTGGCGCGCTCAGAATATTTCTGCATCCGGAGGTGAGAGCCTACGATAAGAGCCACGAGAGCGAGGCGCGGCAATGGATCGTCGGATAAACGCTGTTGCCTCTGGAGCTTGTCAACCGGTTGCTCGGCATCAACTGAAGTTAGCCCAGATTTCTCAAAAGCACAACGAAGCCAATGGCACCGGCAACCGCGACGGCGCCGACGAGAACTTCAGCGCAAACTACGGCGCCGAGGGGCCGACCCAAGACGCCGCTGTCAACGCAACGCGGCTGCGCCAGATCAAGAACATGCTTGCCACGTTGCTGCTCTCGCGGGGCGTGCCGATGCTGCTCGGCGGCGACGAATTCCGCCGCACCCAAGGGGGCAACAACAACGCCTATTGCCGGGACAACGAGGTGTCCTGGTACGATTGACGGCTGATCGAGCAGAATCGTGACATCCTTCGCTTCACACGCGAACTGATCGCGTTTCGCAGTCGTCACCCAGTCCGGTGCACCGGATGCGTTTTACACCGGAGAAAACCTTGCTTGGTTTGGCCCCGAGGGCGGGCCGCCGGATTGGGACGGGCCGACATGCGCGTTCGGATGCCTGGTGCGAGCAGAGACCGGCCGGCGCACTCTGCCTGCTGTTCAACGCAAGCAAGACCCCTGTCGAGTTCCCCCTGCCTGCGGCGCCCGCAGCGCAATGGCGATTGCAATCGATACCGGCAATTCGGTGCCTGACGACATATTTCCGGTGGAAGGCGAGCGGCCGCCGCACGACAGCGGCCGATATCGGCTCCTCTCCCGCGCCCTTGCGGTTCTCTCGGGCTGAACTGTGCGCCGAGAGCGCTCCAGCGACGCAGATAGCGCCCGCGGCATGTCCCGTCAGTTGCGGAAGAGTGGCTTCCGCCCCGATGCTGCGCGTTGTCCGATACAATCCCACTCGCCACGGGTCGCCCGATGGCTCACCCCGGTCTCTTGCCGCCTTCCGCCAACCACCCTCCGGTGAAGCCCGCTCGCCGCAGCCCCGCTTGGATATAGGAACAGTCGCGCATCAATCGCCATAACATGCCGCTGCGGAAGTTCTCGATCATCAACAGGATCGGGCCCTGGTTGAGCCCGAAATGCCATGGCGAAACCCACCAGCCGGAAGGATTGCCGCGTTCGCCCGGATGTGTCGGATTGAACGAGCCTTTGAAGCCATAGAGGTTGGACTCCTTCAGCTTGGCCTCATGAATGTAAAAATCGATCGCGGGCAGAACAATGTCAGGCGCGAACGGCAAGGAGGCGACCACCGCCCAGGGCGCTATCGTACCGTCGTCGGGCCCATAGGGAACACCTCGCCCGAGGTAACCGAAAAAGACGCGTTCGACGCCCTGCAGCTTGAGCGTTTCAGGCCCGGGCCCGTCGCTGGCCGTGATCCCCCAGCAATGCTCGCCGTAACCCACGAACTTGCGCGGATTTTCGATGGCATACCGCTGCTGCACATAGGTGGCGCGCCGGCTGTTCTCGAAGTAGTCAATGCCCTTGTCGCGCATAAACGCGTCCTGGATTCCGCGAAAGTCGATCCAGACGTGAGAGAGCTGATGGGTGAACAGCGGTCCCGCATAGAGGTAGTCATAGCCGTAGCAGTGTTCCCATCGATAAGTGGACCGCCACGCGTCATAGCTGTCCCTCGACAGGGGGTGCGTGGGGGAGCCCAGCCCAAGAACATAGAGCAACAGGGCTTCGTCATACCCCTCCCACCGATAACCGATGAACCCGCTCTCGGGCCTCCAGCCGTGCGTCACTGTGGCTTCGCCATTCTGTGCCCAAGCCCAATCACACCGACGGTAGAGCGCGTCGGCGAGACCCCGAATTTCTCGCTCCTCGGCAGTCTCGGCGTCAAAATAGGCACCGGCCGTTAGGACGCCGACCAGCAGGAAGGCGCTATCGATGGTCAACAGTTCACAGTCCCAGGCGCGCCGGCCTGTCTGCATGTCCAGGAAATGATAGTAGAAGCCTCGATGACCGGTGGCATCGGGCTCTGGTCCCTGCGGGCTATTCCAGAAGAAACGGAGGGTGGTCAACGTGCGCTCCACGGCGACGCCCCGAGCTAAAAATCCGCGCTCAACACCAACCGGATAGGCGGCGAGCGCCAGCCCGGTGGCGGCGATGCTGGCGGGCCAATTCGCCTCGGTCTTGTCGATGATCAACCCGTTGGCGGGGTTCACCTCGTGTACGAAATAGTCGAAGGTCTCGCGCTGCAGCGTCTCCAGTTCTGCTTCGCTGATCGGCTGTCTGGTGCTCATGACCTCAACCCGGCTTTTGGCCTCGAGGATGGCGGGTCAGAACGGGCTAAGCGCAAACGCTCAATAACTCGGGGCCAAGAAGAGGAGCCGAAGCTGAATGGATCATTTCAACCACCGGATTTCATCGCCACCGCCGGACCCATTCCGGCGGCCTCGATGGGTGTTTCTGATACGCCCAAAGCCGTTGATCGCAATGCTCACGGTCATCGTCATGCTCCTTCTCGTGGCTTTGTCACCTGGTTACGGGATCGGTTACCGACATTTGCGTGTAAAGCCGTTGGACATCGACGAGCCGGGCAATTCGAGTGGGGACGACGCCGTCGGTGGCGGTCGCGATGTCGAGCGCAGGGTTCATCGTCAGGGTGACGATTGCGGCCATGGTCGCGCCCCTTCCGACAAGGGCTATTGGGCGGCGAGCGGGGCGCCCGCCGCTTGCTGCTCGGCCTCGTGCACGACCGCCATCGTGTGCAAGATGCTCGCCGCGTTGACGCTGATCGAATCGATCCCGAGCCGGGCTAGAAACTGCGCGATCTCGGGGTAATTGGCTGGGGCCTCGCCGCAGATGCCGACATGGCGGTGGTTGCGCTTGGCGCCGGTGACGGCGAGCCGCAGCATTTCGAGCATGCCCGGATCGCGCTCGTCAAAATCAAAGGCGACGATCGCGGAATCCCGATCGACCCCCAGCGTAAGCTGGGTCAAATCGTTGGATCCGATGGAGAAGCCGTCGAACAATTCGGCAAAGCCATCGATCGAGATGACATTGTTGGGGATCTCGCACATGACGTAGATCTCGAGGCCGTCCTTGCCGCGTTCCAGCCCATGCCGGGCCATCTCGGCGATCACCTGTTTGGCTTCGGTGACGCGACGGCAAAACGGCACCATGACCCGCAGATTGGTTAAGCCCATCTCGTCGCGGACCCGCGTGAGCGCGGCGCATTCGAGCGCAAATCCGGCGGCGTAGGCCGGGTGGGCATAGCGCGCGGCGCCGCGAAAGCCGAGCATCGGGTTAGCCTCCTTGGGCTCAAACCCGGCGCCGCCCATCAGGCTGGCATACTCGTTGGTCTTGAAATCGGACAGTCGGATGATGACCGGCTTGGGATAGAACGCGGCGGCGATCGTGCCGACCCCCTCGGACAGCCGCTCGATGAAGAAATCGGTTGGCTTCGGATAGTTGCGCACCAGCCTTGCGATGGCCGCCCGCGCCTTGGCCGAGGTGACCTTCTCCGGGCAGGCGAGCGCCATCGGATGGACGCCGATGTGCTGATTGATGATGAACTCCATACGCGCCAGCCCGACCCCGTCATTGGGCAGCATCGCAGTGTGGAAGGCGAGCTCGGGATTGCCGAGATTGACCATGATCTTGGTACGCGGCCGTGGCACCGTGCTGATCGGGACACGGGTCGCCTCGAACGGTAGCTTTCCGTCGTAGACGTTGCCGGTCTCGCCGTCGGCGCAGCTCACCGTCACCATCGTGCCGGTTGCGAGTTTCTGCACCGCCCCTTCGGCGCCGACCACCGCCGGGACGCCAAGTTCACGCGCGACGATCGCGGCATGGCAGGTGCGACCGCCGCGGCTGGTGACGATCGCGCCGGCGGTCTTCATCACCGGCTCCCAATCGGGGCTCGTCGCCTCGGCGACGAGGACCTCGCCCGGGCGGAACGCGGCGAGCCCCTCTTTATCCGCCACCACCCGCACCGCCCCGGCGGCGATCTTCTCGCCGACCGCGCGGCCGCTAACCAGCACCGGGCCAGTGCCTTTCAGCGCATAGGTCTCGAAGCTGTCCGTTCGGCGCTGGGACGCCACCGTCTCCGGCCGGGCCTGGACGATATAGAGCTTGCCGTCCGCCCCGTCCTTGGCCCATTCGATATCCATCGGGCTCGGATGCCCGGCGAGCTTCGTGTAGTGGTCCTCGATGCGGATCGCATAATCGGCGAGTTCGAGCACTTCCGCATCCGTCAGGCAAAATCGCTGGCGGGCATTTCTCCGGGTCGGACGATTATGCGTGCTCGCATCGCCCCGCCCCCGAGCGAGGACGAGACTGAGCTGCTTGCCGCCCAGCGCGCGGCTCAGCACCGCCCGATGACCCTGCCGGAAGGTCGGCTTGTGGACGTAGAACTCATCCGGGTCGACCTTGCCCTGCACGATGTTCTCGCCGAGGCCATAGGACCCGGTGACGAAGACCACGTCTCGGAAGCCGGACTCCGTATCGAGGGTGAAGATGACGCCGCTTGCCGCGAGATCCGAGCGGACCATCTTCATCACCCCGACCGAGAGAGCGACCTTGAAGTGGTCGAAGCCGTTATCGATGCGATAAACGATCCCACGATCGGTGAAGATCGAGGCGAAGCAGCGCCGGCACGCCTCAAACAAGGCGGCTTCGCCGTGCACGTTTAGGAAGCTGTCATGCTGACCGGCAAAACTGGCGGTCGGCAGATCCTCCGCGGTGGCCGAGCTGCGCACCGCGACGGCGACATTCTTGCCGCAGTCTCCTTCGAGCGCGCGATAGGCGGTGGCGATATGCTCGCGCAACCCGCTGCCTCCCGTCGCCCGATAGACGATCTGACGCGCTTTCGCGGCGCGCTCGGCAAGAGCTTTGAGATCGCGATGGTCGAAACCGGAAAGCAACGATCGCAGTTCGTCCCAGGCATTCGCCGCGGTGAGCGCCTCGCGGTAGGCCTCTGCGGTCAGCGCAAAACCCTGCGGCACCCGCACGCCTTGCGCCGCCAACGTCGAATAGAGCTCGCCAAGAGAGGCGTTTTTGCCCCCCACCAGGGGAACATCCTTCAGGCGAAGGGCGCTGAACCAGCGGACATAGGAAGATTGCCCCGTCATCGGATTCACTCGCGCCTGCGGCTAAGATTAGGGACTGTGCCGCATCCGAAGCCGCGGCGAATTGATCCTGATCAATTCATGGGGGCGGCAGCGACAAAGCTGATGTGCGCCGGCCTTGACCCACATCAATTCACCTGCCGCCCCGGCGCGATATCCTGCTTTGGATGTCAGGCAAGGATGAGAATAATGAAAGCCGCTTTGTTGTTTGCCGGTAGCGGGCCTCTGGTCGTTCTGACCTCGCATGCCTCCTTCAGCGACCCGACTCTGCTGGAGAAGCTCGGCGCCAAGGGCATCGACAAGTTCATCGCCTACGAGATCCCGCTGGACCTCGCACAGGAGCGCTATGGCAACCACTTCGAGGTCGTGCTTCGCGATCTGCACGAAGCCGACGATCTGCGCGTCCTCGACTTCAACGGTCAGCGCGCCTTCGGGCTGTTCCATTTATCCGAGCTTGGCAGGCCCATCTTTGTTGAAAACGGCCGAGCCGGCGAGGCCGGATAACCCTGACCGCCCTGCGCGACCGCGCTCCTTCGACCGGCCGAGGCCAAGGCCGCCGAGAGGTAGGGCACATCGCGCTGGAACAAGCCGTCGAGCACCGAGGCCACACGATGCAACAGAAACAAACTGACATGACCCCGCTCGCTCACCTCGCCAGTGCGAAAGGGACGGGTGCGTTTCGGAGCCGGCGGCCAGTCTATGTCAACCTGCTGCCGCCCTGCGACAATGCCTGCCCGGCGGGAGAGCACATCCAGGCTTGGCTTGCTCTTGCGCAGGCAGGAAAGTTTCGCGCCGCTTGGGAAGCCCTCGTCCGCGATAACCCGTTGCCAGCGGTGCACGGTCGCGTCTGCTATCACCCTTGCGAGAGCGCGTGCAATCGCGGCGCGGTCGATGCCGCCGTCGAGATTCATGCGGTCGAGCGGTATCTCGGCGACCTCGCCGCAGCCGAGAACTGGCCGTTCCCAATCGATGCGCTGCCGAGCGGAAAACGGGTGCTGATCGTCGGCGCCGGGCCGAGCGGTCTTGCCGCCGCCTATCATCTCACGCGGCTGGGTCACGCCGTCGAGATCAGGGATGCCGGGCCGGTCCCCGGCGGCATGATGCAGTTTGGCATACCCGGCTATCGCCTGCCCCGCGCCGACCTGATGACGGAGATCCGCCGGATCGAAGCGATGGGCGCGCGTATCACGCTCAATCACAAAGTCGAGGACGTCGTCGCGGAGCGCGATGCGGGAAGTTTCGATGCCGTCTTCGTCGCTGTCGGGGCTGAGGTCAGCCGCCATGTCGAGATCCCCGCGCGGGATGCGGCGCGGGTACTCGATGCGGTGACCTTCCTGCGCGACGCGGATGCCGGGGAGGCGCCGCGTCTCGGCCGCCGCGTCATCGTCTACGGCGGCGGCAACACGGCGATGGATGCGGCGCGCACCGCTCGGCGGCTCGGCGCGGACGAGGCACTGATCGTCTATCACCGCGACCGCGCGCACATGCCGGCGCGCGCTTTCGAGGCCGACGAGGCGATCGAAGAAGGCGTCAAGATCAAGTGGCTGACCAGCATCAAGGAAATTGTCGGCCCCTCCCTGACGGTCGAGCGCATGACCCTCGACGAGAACGGAAGGCCTCAACCGACCGGCGAAGTCGAGACGCTGGGGCCGACGCCGTGGTGCTGGCCCTCGGCCAGCAGACGGACAGCAGCTTTCTGCGACAGGTGCCGGGCATCGAATTCAAGGCGGACGGCACGGTCATCGTCAACGCACAGCTGATGACCGGGCATGCCGGCATCTTCGCCGGTGGCGATATGGTACCCGGCGAGCGCACCGTGACGGTCGCGGTCGGACACGGCAAACGCGCCGCCCGCAACATCGACGCCTGGCTGCGCGGCGTGCATTACGCCGAGGCGGTGAAGGCGCCGCTTGTGTCGTTCGAGATGCTCCGCCTGCCGGTGTTCGCCGAAGTCGCCCCCGCCGCGCAAACGGCGCTTGGCGTCGCCGACCGGATCAGCGGGTTCGAAGAGGTGGTGTCCGGGCTCGACGAGCGGGAGGCACGACATGAAGCGCAGCGCTGCCTGTCGTGTGGCCACTGCTTCGAATGCGACAATTGCTTCGCGGCGTGCCCCGAACAGGCGATCACCCGTCTCGGCCGCGGGCGAGGCTATCGGGTAGCACTCGATCTGTGCACCGGGTGCGGGATCTGCTTCGAGCAGTGCCCGAGCCACGCCATCAAGATGACGCCCGACGCCCTGCCGGCGACGGCGCCGCCCGATGCGTTTGGCGAGCCGCTCCCGCCGCACCGCTTTCGCCTTCGCGCGTGACCGGAGCGTAGGGAGGAAGCCGATCATGGACCGGATCGAGACCCTCGACGGCAACAGCGCCGTCGCTCACGTTGCCTACCGCATCAACGAAGTGTGCGCGATCTTCCCGATCACGCCGTCTTCGCCGATGGCGGAGCTGGCCGACGAATGGGCGGCGGAAGGCCGGACGAACCTGTGGGGCGCCGTCCCCGTCGTCCAGGAGATGCAGGCCGAAGGCGGCGCTGCGGGCGCGGTCCACGGCGCGTTGCAGGGCGGCGCGCTGACGACAACCTTCACCGCCTCGCAGGGCCTCCTCTTGATGATCCCCAACATGTTCAAGATCGCGGGCGAGCTTACGCCTTGCGTCTTTCACGTTGCCTCGCGCTCCATCGGCACCCAGGCCTTGTCGATCTTCGGCGACCATTCCAACGTCATGGCGGTGCGCGCGACTGGCTTCGCTTTGCTCAGCGCGGCATCGGTACAGGAGGCGCACGATCTCGCGCTGGTGGCGCAGGCGGCGACCTTGGAGGCGCGGGTGCCATTCGTCCATTTCATGGACGGGTTCCGCACCTCGCACGAGTTGAATACGATCGTGATGCTGTCGGACGAGCAGATCCGCGCCATGATCGACGACGATCTCGTCCGCGCCCACCGCCAGCGCGGCCTCAGTCCCGAACGGCCCATCATCCGCGGCACGGCCCAGAACCCCGACACCTTCTTTCAGGCGCGGGAAACGGTAAATCCGTACTACCTGGCAACGCCCGGCATCGTGCAGCGCGCGATGGATCGTTTTGCCGCCCTGACCGGGCGCCGCTATCGCCTGTTTCGCTACGACGGTCACCCGGAGGCCGAGCGCGTGGTGGTCGTAATGGGCTCGGCCGCTGAGACTTTGCGGGCGACGGTCGCCTGTCTCAACGCGCAGGACGAGCGTGTCGGCGTATTGCAGGTGCTCCTTTACCGGCCATGGTCGGCGAAGGATTTTCTCGCCGCGCTGCCGGGGAGCGTGCGCCGCATTGCCGTGCTCGACCGCACCAAGGAACCCGGCGCGCCAGCCGAGCCGTTGTGCCTCGATGTCGCGCACAGCCTGGCCGATGCGGTCGCGCGCAGCACCCGCCACTGTCTGCCGCTCGTCGTGGGCGGCCGCTACGGCCTGTCGTCAAAGGAATTCAACCCGGCGATGGCCAAGGCCGTATTCGATCATCTCAAAAAGGAAGACCCGCATGCGGGCTTCACGGTCGGCATCACGGACGATGTCTGCGGCACCAGCCTGCCGGTCGAAAGTGGCTTCGACATCGAGCCGCCAGGCGTCACCCGCGCGCTGTTCTTCGGTCTCGGCGCCGACGGGACGGTCGGGGCCAATAAGAACAGCGTCAAGATTCTCGCCGAGGACCCTGGGCATTACGCTCAGGGTTATTTCGTCTACGATAGCCACAAATCCGGAGCGGAGACGATCAGCCATCTGCGCTTCGGCAATGCGCCTCTCGCTGCCCCCTATCTGCTGCAATCGGCCGATTTCATCGGTGTCCACAAGTTCGACTTCCTGCAGAAGATTGATGTCCTCGGTGCGGCGAAGCCCGGCGCGACCGTCCTGATCAATGCGCCCTTCGACACGGCTTCCGTGTGGGATCATCTGCCTCTAACCGTGCAGCTACAGGTCATCAAGAAAGGCCTGCGCCTTTTCGTCATCGACGCGACCGGCGTTGCCCAGCGCCTCGGCCTCGGACCGCGCGTGAACACGATCCTCCAGACCTGCTTTTTCGCGATCAGCGGCGTACTGCCACGCGAGGAGGGCGTTCGGCGCATCCGCATGTCGATCGAGAAGACTTACGGGGCGAAGGGGCGAGCGGTCCTGGAGAAGAATTTTGCCGCAGTCGATACCGCTCTCGAGCATTTGCACAAAGTCTCGGTGCCGACAGCAGTCACCTCCAAGGAGGAACTCCGGGTGTTCATCCCCGATGACGCGCCCGACCAGATCAAACGCATCGCCGCGCTGCAATTTGCCGGCCGGGGCAACGAGATCCCGGTCAGCGCGATCCCGGCCGACGGCAGTTATGTCGGAGGCACGACCCAATACGAGAAGCGCAATGTCGCCTTCTCGGTGCCTGTCTGGAAGCCGGATCTCTGCATCCAGTGCGGCCAATGCAGCATTGTCTGCCCGCACAGCGTGATCCGGGCCAAGGCTTATGACGGCGCGCTGCTCACGCAAGCGCCGCAAGGCTTTCCGTCCGCACCGGTCAATGCGCGCGGCTACCCCGACAAGCGGTTCACCTTGCAGATCGCTGTCGAGGATTGCACAGGTTGCGGGATTTGCATCGATCACTGTCCGGCCCATGATCCGCTCGAGCCCGGTGTCAAGGCGATCAATCTCGGCGAAAGGCTGAAGCTGGTCGAAGCGGGGCGGCGCGATCTCGCATTCTTCGAGAAATTGCCGGAACACGCTCGCGAACAGGTCAACCTGCATCTCTCGCGGGGATTGCAGTTCGTTCGGCCGCTGTTCGAGTTCTCGGGCGCCTGCGCCGGCTGCGGCGAGACCCCCTATCTCAAGCTACTGTCACAGTTGTTCGGTGATCGCTTGCAGATCGCCAACGCGACCGGCTGCTCGTCGATCTACGGCGGTAATCTGCCGTCTCTGCCGTGGCGCGTCGGCCCGGACGGGCGCGGCCCGGCGTGGAACAACAGCCTCTTCGAGGACAATGCCGAGTTCGGTTTTGGCATGCGCCTTGCCGTCAACCAGCAGGTGGCGATGGCGCGCGCCCTGGTCCGCGCGCTGGCCGAACGCATCGGCCCGCAGCTTGCCGATCAAATTCTCGACGCGCCGCAAAGTACCGACAGCGAGATCGTGGCGCAGCGCATCCGGGTCGAGGAAATGCGGCGTATGCTCGGGGACCCGACCGACGGGCCTACCTGCGATCTGCTGAACCTGGCCGAGCATCTGGTCCGCCGAAGCCTGTGGATCGTCGGCGGCGATGGCTGGGCTTACGACATCGGCGCCGGCGGACTTGACCATGTCCTGGCCCAAGACCGCGACGTCAACGTTCTGGTGCTCGATACCGAGGTTTATTCCAACACCGGCGGGCAATCCTCGAAAGCGACGCCGCTGGGGGCCTCCGCGAAGTTCGCCTCCGCCGGCAAGCGCACGCCCGCAAGGACCTGGCGCTGCAGGCCATCGCCTACGGCTACGTTTATGTGGCGCAAATCGCCCTGGGAGCGAGCCCGGAACAGACAATCCAGGCAATGCGCGACGCCGAATTTATCCGGGTCCTGCGCTGATCCTCGCCTA
>CAWBJW010000004.1:0-271464 GCA_963789255.1 uncultured Alphaproteobacteria bacterium
GCTTTAGACCGAAGAAGCCTCTTTGACGCATTGTCACTTCCTCCATAAAACAACAAATTTCCGTCTCCGAATCGGAATGTTCTTGACCGATCTGGCGCAAGCGCTCTTTCAGCTGCTGCTCTACATCCGCGTATTTGGCGACATATAGATTAATGAGTTGAGAGCACCATGCAACTTGATATACCGAATATCTTGCGAGGAGCGTAGCGAAACTTTCTAAGAACTCATCTTCGATTATACCCGTAGAGAACAAAATTCCATCCGAAGTTGTTCTGCCTCCGAAAACAAGTTCTGACATGAAGGGATTACCGTGCTTAACACCAGAAAGGTGTGAGAAAATGCTCAAAAGTCTCTTGCTTTCCTCACTCGGGTACTTGAAAAATTCTTTCAGCTTGTTAGTAATTTTAATAGGAGAATTGAAGAGATCAGGATGTGCTATCCAGGACGATGCGTTCTTTACATCATGCGCCGTCCAAGCCAACTGCAAGCGCAACTCAAACTGAGCCAAAGCAATTATCGCTGCATCCGGGACATAGTTTTCCGACAGTAGGGCTCTGATCGAGTCGTGCGTCCCTATGACCCGACCAAAGATCATAGAGGGAACAATTATTATCTCGTTGATAGGCTTCTGATGCTCGTAGAAGTAGAGCGATATCCGCGCCAGAAGTTCGTGTGCTTTCTCTCGTACTTCCTCGTACGCGGGTGGAAGAGTTGCGGACTCCATGGCTGACGTGCTTTCTGCAAGAACTCCTCGCCCCGCTCCGTCGTGCTTGTCTCATTTCTGGGCCGGCTAGTCGAAAGCCCCGCTACGCCCGCCAAAACGAAAGCGGCGCCCAGTGGGGCGCCGCTCCGTTCGGCTCGCTAGCTGCCGAGGACCTTTTCGGCCCGCAGCCGGTCGATGTCGCCGCTGCTCATGCCGAGCCAGCTCTTGAACACCTCGTCGGTGTGCTGGCCGAGCTTGGGCGACGGCAGCAGTTCGGGCGGCTTGCCGTCGAAGCGCACCGGCCAGGCCTCACATTTCCAGTCGCCGTCCGGGTGGTGCATGACCTGCATGATGCCGCGCTTCTCGAAGCTCGGATCGTTCTGCAATTCGAGCGTGTCGTGCACCGCGCCGGCCGGGACCCCGGCGGCGCCGATGATCCGCATCGCCTCTTCCTTGGTGTGCTCCTTGGTCCACTCGGCGATGATCTGGTTGATGAAGCCCTCGTTCTTGTTGCGGTCATCGTTGGTGGCGAAGCGCGGGTCGCCGATCAGCTCCTCGCGGCCGATGACCTTGAGCAGCCGGTCCCAGTGCTCGGGGTTGGCGCGGCTGCAGAACACATAGACATAGTCGTTGTAGCCGCCCGGCTTGGTCGGAAAGATGCCGCAGGGGGCCGGCGCGCCCGAGGTGCTTTGCGCGCCCATGCGCGGCGCCGGCGCCGTGCTGCCGGCCTTCGCCATCGCGGCGAACGAGGTGCGGATGTAGTGCATGCACGCATCCTGCATCGCGATCTGCAGCTTGCGTCCCTTGCCGGTGGTTTTCTTCTCGTAGAGCGCGCCCAGCATGCTGATCGCCATCAACATGCCGGTGCCGGTGTCGCCGATCGTGGCGCCGGGCTTGACCGGGGGCTGGCCCTTCTCGCCGGTCACGCTCATCGTGCCGCCGGAGGCCTGCGCGATCATGTCGAAGGCGAGGCTGCGCTCATACGGGCTGCCCTCGCCGAAGCCCTTGACCTGGCAGTAGATGATGCCGGGGTTGATCTCCTTCAGCACATCATAGCCGAGGCCCAGGCGCTCGATCGTCCCGGGCGCGAGGTTCTCGGCGAAAATATCCGCCTTCTTGACCAGCTCCTTGACCAGCTCGACGCCGCGCGGGGTCTTGAGATCGACCGTGATCGACTTCTTGTTGGCGTTGAGGATCTTGAAGTAATACGAGTCGTTGTTGCCGGTGCTGCCGGTGACCTGCCGGCCGGGGTCGCCGTTTTTCGGGTTCTCGACCTTGACGACCTCGGCGCCCATCCAGGCGAGTGCCTCGGTCGAGGTCGGCCCGGCCTCGAACTGGGTCAGATCGACAACGCGAACACCCTTGAGGCAATTGAGAGGCGCAAAGTTTCCGCTCATCGTCTGGTCTCCTCCGTCGCAGCGCCGCGCTGCGATCCGTGAGCGCAACGATAGCGCAGAAGGTCCTCTGACGGAAATCGCTGATTTCCGCGAAAATCGCTTGGTTGCCATCCGCAATTGGGATAGGCGGGCATTATTGGGATAGGCGGACCGGCTCGGCACAAGGGAGGCGCAACGATGGGGCCGATGATCCTGCCTTACCGCAACATCCTGCCGCGGATCGATCCGAGCGCCTTCATCGCGCCGGGGGCGATCGTCATCGGCGACGTCGAGATCGGCCCCTGCGCGAACATCTGGTTCAACTGCGTCATCCGCGGCGACGACGCGCCGATTCGCATCGGCGCCGGCGCCAATATCCAGGACGGCACGATCGTGCATGTCACGTTCGAAGCGGGCGAACACGTCGAGTGCGTGATCGGCGAGGCGGCCGCGGTCGGCCACATGGCGCTGTTGCACGCCTGCCGGATCGAACCCGGCGCCCTTGTCGGGATGAAGGCCTGCGTGATGGACCGCGCCGTCGTCGAGAGGGGCGCGATGGTCGCCGCCGGCGCGGTCGTGACGCCGCGGAAGCGGGTCAAATCGGGCGAATTATGGGCCGGCACCCCGGCCCGCTTCGCCCGCGCGCTGAAGCCCGAGGAACACGAGTACATGCGCTGGGTGACCGCGCACTACCGCGAGCTGGCGGAGGAATATCGCGGCAGGTGCGGCAGGTAGAGTGCGGCTTCAATCCGAGGACCGTCGCCAAGTGGAGGAAGCGCGGCTCCATCGCCGATCTGCCGACCGGCCCCAAAGATTTGAACGGTGCCGCAACCGGTTCGGACCGCCGTCTCCGGGGCAACAGGTGCTAAATCTGGTCCGCTAACTTTTGAACCGTCCTGCGGAGCACTTCGTTCGATCCCGTCAGGTCTTCGCGCTCGATCAGAACCCTCAGCGCCTCTGGTGACGCAAAGTCTCGCTCCCGGTTTACGATGTCGGTCCGTAAGTAATGCAAGATGCGGATGTCACGTAAATCTTGAGGGTAGGCCGAATCGAACAGTGGATCATTCGGAAAGTTATATCGGGGATCGAGGGCAGCCCGGCGCAGTCCCAATCGGTACAGTGCCAAGGTTAGCGCCATCTGGCTTTTAAAGAAATCGAACCCCGCATTTTCGGCTATGCTGATCGAGCGTTCGTAGACATAGCCAAGCATGGGAAGCCAATTTCCGGGAACGAAGACGGCACCAAAATTATAATACGCAGGGATGAATCGCTGCGCGGAATGATCGCACATAAGACGCCACCCGCTATATTGATAGGCGTCTCTCGACGGTGGGATTTTTGCGTCAGTAAAAAGGCTATCCCAATCCGTGTCGCTCTTCGGAGGTGCGTGAGCGATAACGCCGGCTATCATAGGTCCGTGGACCAGGCTTTCCAAAATATCATCAATCCCGGCCACGAAGATCACGTCACCGTCGGCGAAGAGGACGATGTCCGCATCGCTCTTCGCTTTGAAACGGTCCAGGCCGGTTGCATGATAAGAATCCCGACGAAATGCCTCCCGATCGACCCAGCGCCAAGTCACCTGATCGCGGCTCCACGGCTGGGCGTCGGCGATGTCGAAGGGTTCGATGTCATCACCGACGCTGACGACCAGGCGCGCTTGGGCTGTAAGGCCGCCGCAAGCGCGTAGCGACCGGTGCAAAAACTCTATCCGGCGAAAGAAATCCTCGCGCGGGCTGATTGGCACTCTCACTTCGAATTTCATGAGCCGTTCGACCGATCACGGGCAAGTTGCGCCGATTTTTGCCGTTCCTCTGAGGCACCTGATGCGCAGTCTCGGTCGCAGCAGGCTTCGCCAACCATAACTGAAGTTGCGTAGCCGGCGGACGGCGCGCCGCTGCGGGAGGCGCATGCGCTGCTGGCGATCAGCATGCGGGTCGGGGAAGTTCAGGGTGATAGGCGAAGCGCGACATCAATCCCGCGCACTCCCGCTCGATCGTCGCGATGTCTTCCGTGGATAAGGCCTGGCGGTACCTGCCAATTCTCGTCGGTTCGAGCGGCCGGTTATAAAATTCGCTGTACGAGGGAAGCTCTCGGAACGTGGAAAACTCGGCATGCACCCGCGGCCAAGGCTTCGACGGATCGAATTGGTTCTGATTCATTCCGGTAAAGGCGTTCAGCCGCAAGAGCGCCGAGGCAAAATCGCGCAGCAGATCCTCATACCTGATAAAAATGAAGCGATCCGGATACTGCGCCGAACTCGCCAGCACCGGCGCATAATAGGCGTTCAGCGCGCGGGCAAAAGCCCCAACGTCACGCGCCGCGCCAGGCGGCTTCGCCGTCCCGCGATCAAGCTGGCGCTGACCAACCTCCAGCTCCGATGTCACCTGGTCGCGCGGGTCACGGACGGAAATTATGAAGCGAGCGTTCGCCGCAACCCGAACAAGGTCCTCAATATGGAAACAGTATTCAGGATTTTTGAACACGATGTTTGCTACACCGCCGAATCGGGCGCGAGTTGCTGCTTCATAAGACTCGACGATCCCGCGAAAATACCCGAGCAACTGCGCGTCATCAGCAAACGTGGGGCTGACGAAAAGCGCAAAATTCTGTTTTGCCCAGGACAGCACCTCCATCATCCGCGTGATCAGCTGCGCCTCGGCGATCAGCGGATTGGCCTCGACATCCGCACAGACGACAGCATAAAGCAATGTGGTGCCGGTGCGGCGCCCGCCGGTGACAAAGAATAACGCCATGC
This sequence comes from uncultured Alphaproteobacteria bacterium, assembly GCA_963789255.1. Lineage (GTDB taxonomy): Bacteria > Pseudomonadota > Alphaproteobacteria > ATCC43930 > CGMCC-115725 > DATARH01. The sequence continues at coordinate 4,838 of CAWBJW010000004.1, forward strand.
GGTACTGTTCTCCACTCCGCCGACCGAAGATCCGCCACGGCGGCCGCCGCTCGCCCGACACGCTGACGACTGAGCTGCCGCCAAGCATCCAATCCGACATTCCCCGGATTCCGGGCCGTTGCGGGGCCAGAATCGCCCCTATGGGCGTTTTGGGCAACGGCAAATCGAGGCCCGGCGTGCGTAGCAGGCGGTCGATATAACCTGCTTGCCGCGCCGAGGCGCTGCAACGCTGTGCGTTGAGCGTGGATGCGGCATGGTAGGCATGAACATATTCTGTGGGTGGACGAGATTGGAGGAGATCTGGACGAGACGGGGCCATTGAGTTGCAAGGCGCGGGCAGGTAGCGCACGCCATCCGGAACAGAGATGCGGGTTGCAGCAGAAAATCGGGGCCGGCCGCTGGTTGCGCCAGCCGCCGGCCCAGCCCAGATTCAACGGGGCGGGTTTGCGGATGACGCGGTCGTCGGTCAAGACAGACGCTCCGGCAACAGATCGGGAAGGACGGAAGACCATGGCCGACATCGTAATCTTCGGGGCCAGCATGAGCGCCGAGGTCGCGAAGGCCTATCTCGAAGCGCATACCGAGCACCGGATCGTCGGCTTCACCGCCGACACGGCGTATTTGCAGTCGGACCGGTTCTGCGGTCTCCCGGCGGTCGCGTGGGATCGCATCGAGCGATTCTTTCCGCCCGCTCAGGTTGAGCTCCTCGGGCCGATCAGCTACCGCCGGATGAACGAGTTCAGGCGAGATCGTTATCTCGAAGGCAAAGCGCGCGGTTACCGTTTTGCCTCGTTCATCCATCCAGGTTGCTATATCTACACGAAAGAAATCGGCGAGCATTGCTTTATCCTCGCACCGACGGTAATCGAGCCCGGCGCGAGAATCGGCAATAACGTGATCGTGTGGGGCGGTAGTTACCTCGCCCATCATTGCGTGATTGGCGACCACTGTTTCATTTCAGGATTGGTCGCCGTCGCAGGTGCGACCCGTATCGGCGAGCGATGCTTTCTCGACGCTCAGGCCGGGGTCAGCGAAGGCCTGACAATCGGCGAGGGTTGTCTGTTGCCGTTCGGCGCTGTCGTCACCAGGGACCTGCCGCCAGGCTCGGTCGTGCGGCGCGGGCCGAACAATAAAATCTCGGCGGTTCCGAGTCCCCGGATGCGGCGGGCGTTATAAAGGAGGAGTTGGCAATGGCAGCACGAGCATTATTGCTGGCGGTCCTGTCGCTCACCGTGGCGGCCGCGGCAGTCGCACTCCAGGCCGGCCGGGGAGAGGCTCAGGTCGCGGCGCCGGGCGGCGGCCCGGTGGTCGCGGCGCCGGGCGGCGGTCGGGTGATCATCCCGCCGTCGAGCGTCGCCAGACCCGAGGATGCCGGCGTGCGCGCTCATACCAATGTGTTGATCTACGTTCCCCCGGGAACCCAGCCCGGCAGCTGCCCCCCAAAAGGGACCGCCGGTCCCATGGGATGCCCGCGTTCGCCGGAATGACAGTTCGGCCGTTCCCGGTTCGCATCGTCCCGGTCGGCTGTCGCAAAAATACGGCGGCCCACCCCGAACCGAATAAAGCCTGCCGACTTGCAGGCCGCCGCGTGCCTCCGGCCGCTGCTTCGGTCGGGCGATCTCGGCCCACATCCTGTGCCCCCATCGCTTTTTTCGACTATAAGTGAAGTACAAGACATTGAAATCACATAAATTCATTTTGGCTTAACCACATACATCCGTACGGAAGTCCATTGACAGCCGCGCCTGATCAACCGTAAAGTTTGCTACGGTGTCAGAGGCAAGCCGTTCTTTGTTAGACACAAATTCCAGGACCGGGTGAGGCTGGGGAGGCATGGCCAAAATGGGCCCGGCCCCCCTAAAACCAGAACCAGAGGAGTAGCAATGACAGCACAAGCATTTTTGCGGGCTGCCGTATCGGTGACCGTCGCGACCGCGGCAGTCGCGTTGCTGGCCGGCCGGGCAGAGGCTCAGGTCGCGGCGCCGGGCGGCGGCCAAGTGGTTGCGACGTCGCCTCGCGGCCAGGTGGTCGCCCCGCCATCGAGCATCGTAAAACCCGCGGATCTGGGTCTGCGCGCTCATACCAACGTGTTGGCCTTCATTCCGGCGGGAACCGCGGCCGGCAAGTTCCTTCCCAAGGGGACCGCCAGGCCCAAGGTGGGGCCTCCGTACGCCGGTTATTGGGACGAGACGCCGGCTTCAGTCGCCTGCGCCTACGAGGCTCGTAGCGCCCGCCTCGGGCTGCAATCCGAACGTTGTGACCACCAACCCGACGGGCGGCGCGGGGGCCATTGCGATCGTCGATGCCTATGACCTCCATGGGACCGCGGCAGGCGACCTTGCGACGTTCGATACCCAGTTCGGCGTGGCCGGGGCGACTTTCACGATCATCTACCAAAATGCGGGAGCATGCACAGCCGGCGTCGGCGCGGCGCCTCCGCCCGCCCAAGACTACGGCTGGGACCTCGAAGAGGATTTGGATATCGAGTGGGCCCATGCGATGGCGCCCTCGGCCCATCTCTACCTGGTGGAAGCCAACTCGAATTCGTATAGCGACCTGTTCGCGGCCGAGGCGATCGCGACGAAATGCGTGCAGGCCTACGGGGCCGGCATGGTTTCCAACAGTTGGGGAGGCGGCGACTTCTCCGGCGAAACCTCGTACGATTCGTACTTCAACAATTCGGGCGTCGTCTACCTCGCTTCCTCCGGCGACAGCCCTGGTGTCGAGTACCCCTCGGCGTCTCCGAACGTCATCGGTGTCGGCGGCACGACCTTCACCCGCAACCAGACCACGGGCGTCTTCGAAGGCGAAGTTCCCTGGAACGACGACTACTACGGCATCGGCAGCGGCGGGGGGGCCAGCTCGTATGAATCACGCCCCGCTTTTCAAAATGCCATCGCGAGCGTCGTCGGATCCTCTCGCGGAGTAGCGGATCTCGGCGGGCCGGCCGATCCCGAAGCCGGCGCGTGGGTCTACAGCACGACCTATTTCGGCGGTTGGGGCTTTGTCGGCGGGACCAGCTGGGCATCGCCGACCCTCGCCGGCATCATGAACCGCGAGGGCTACTTCTTTACTTCGAGCACGGCCGCGTTGAACTACTTCTACGCGCTGGGGACCGGCGGGGCTCTCGGCAATCTCTTAACCAACGTCAATACCGGCGCATGCGGCGTTGCCAACCAGTACAACCCGCAATACATCAGAAGGACCGCCGCCCCGACCCCATTCCCGGTCACCTGGAACTGGTGCACCGGTTGGGGGACGTGGAACGGACAAGAATAGCGGCGGAACTGAGTGAATAACCGCCTCGCATAGGTACAGTGAATCGTTGCCTGGCTCGCCAAAAAAGGGCGAGCCAGGCAACTCTTTTTAGGGGCGGTTGAAGAACAGCGTTGCGGCGATATTCAGCCCGGCACGAACGGCCGGTGCACCGCAAGCTTGCATTGCCGACGCCTCTGCGGCCGGGCGGCGCCCCTGCCGAGGCCCCTGTTTGATTCCAATCCAAATCGACGCCGTCCGGTTTGTTCGCTTACGATTTCAGCAAAGCCGCGGCCCAGATCCCGCGGCCCGGCAAGCAGCTCCTTGCCGGTGCCGGACGCGGGTGATACGACATTCCAACGGCCCGCCAGGTGCAGGCCCGGCCCGGCGCCAAAAGGAAGCTGACATGCCGTCGTTCCGTTGGTCGGCAATAAATGCCGGGGGCGAGGTGGTCCGCGGCCTCAGCGAGGCGCCCGACAGCGCCGCCGTGGTCGACCGGCTGCAGCGCCAGGGCCAGATCGTGCTGAGCGCCGAACCGGCCGATGGGCGCTGGCGCCTTGCCGATCTGCTGCAGCTGGAGATCGGCGGCCGCCGCGCGCTCAACCGGGCCACTCTGGCAGAGGTCACCCGCGAGCTGGCGATCATGCTGATCGCCGGGCAGGACCTCGACCGCGCCTTGCGCTTCATCGTTGAAAATTCCGCCAATGCGCGCGCCATATCGATCCTGACCAGAGTGCGCGACAAGGTGCGCGCCGGGAGCTCCTTGGCCGCCGCGCTGGCCGCCGAACCGCGCAGTTTTTCGCGGCTTTACGTCGGCATGGTGCGGGCCGGGGAGGCGGGCGGCACGCTGCCCGCGACGCTGGAACAACTGGCCACGCTGCTCGAACGCGAGCGCAGCCTCAAAGCAAGCCTGAATGCCGCGCTGATCTATCCGGTGGTGCTGGTGATCGCGGCAATCGGCTCGGTCGTGCTGCTGCTCGAGTACGTGCTGCCGCAATTCACGCCGTTCTTCGAACAGGCCGGGGCCAAGCTGCCGGTCGCGACCCAGGTGCTGATGACGGTCGGCCGGATACTCGGCGCGGGCGCGCCCTGGCTGCTGCTCGCCGTGGTCGCCCTGGCCCTGCTGACCCGACACATGCTGGCCGACCCGGCGCGGCGGTTGAAGGCGGACCGGCTTGTGCTCCGGCTGCCGGTTATCGGGCGCCTGGTGCAGGAGACGATGGCGGCGCGGCTGACGCGCACCCTCGGCACGCTGTTGCAGAACGGCGTGCCGCTGATCGCGGCGCTCACGATCGCGAAGGATGCGCTCGGCAACCGCGCTGCCGCGGCGGCGGTCGAAGCGGCGTCAGCGGCGGCAAAGGGCGGCGGCGGCCTCGCCCGGCCGCTGGGCGAGGCCGGCCTGTTTCCGCCGCGCACGATCCACCTGCTGCAACTCGGCGAAGAGGCGGCGCAACTCGCGGCGATGTCGTTGAAGGCTGCCGATATCCATGACGAGCAGGCGCGCCTGATCGTCCAGCGCATCGTCGCGCTCGCGGTCCCGGCCATTACGATCGCGATGGGTTTGGTCGTCGCCGGCATTGTCAGCACGCTGCTGACCACCGTCCTCAGCCTCAATGATCTCGCCCAATGATTTTGCCGGCTGAGCCGCGCCCGGCGCGGTATGCGGCCCCAATATCCGGGGGCCCGGTTGCCGGGTTCACGCTACTCGAGATTATCGTCGCGGTCGCGATACTCGGCTTGGCGCTGGCTCTGGTTGTCGGCTACAAGGCGCCGTGGAGCAGCACGCTCGGGCTCCGCGGTACCGCCGCGGAACTGGCTTCGGGGCTGCGCCTGGCACGCTCCGAGGCGATCGCGAGCAACCGGCCGGTCGCCTTCGAGCTGAACCTCGCCGCGCGTCGGTACCGGGTCGGCGCCGCACCGGCGCGGCAGCTCCCCAGGCGGCTGAGGGTCGCGTTACTAACGATCGACGGCGAGCAGCGCAACGGCAATACGGGCGACATCCGCTTCAACCCTGACGGCAGCTCGACCGGCGGGCGCATCACGATCGCTGACGGCGCCCACAGCATGGCGGTTGGCGTCGAATGGCTGAGCGGGCGGGTAAGCATCGCCGCTATGTCGCCGGGAACCAGATGAAATGGCCGAACCGGCTGCGAGCACAGTGCGCCGGCGCGCCAATGGGTTCGCTCTGCTTGAAGTGATCGTCGCGGTGGTGATCGCCGGATTGGCGCTGGTTGTGCTGTTCCGCGCCGGCAGCGATGGCTTGTTCGCGGCCGCGTCCGCCGGGCGGGTGGAACAGGCCATCGAGCGCGCCCAATCGCATCTGGCCGCCGTGGGCCGGGGCGGTCCGATCGCGCCGGGCGAAACTGAAGGCGACGATGGCGGCGGCTATCGCTGGCGGCTGCGCATGCGGCCGATCGCTGTGCAGCCGGCGGCGGTGCAAGCCGGCGCAGGGGCGACGACAACATTGTTCGATGTCAAGGTCACGATCGCGTGGCGGGCATGGGGACGCGAGAAATCGGTATCGCTCGAACTCGAGGCGCCTGAGCATGGTGACGGCTTCACCGTGATGGCGAGCGCCGTGCCGCCCCTGCTCGCGCGCCGCCCGGACAGCGGCTTCAGCCTGCTCGAGATCCTCGTGGCGTTGATCGTGCTCAGTTTTCTGATGATCAGCCTGAATGAGGGCGTCCATACCGGTCTGCGGTTATGGACGATGCAGACCCGCCAGATCGACGCGACCGCGGATCTCGATTCGACCGCCCGCGTGCTGCGCAACCTGCTGACCGAGATCCCGATCAACCCGATCGCCACCCTCAACCCCGGCTCGGGGCCTCTCGCCATATCGTTCAAGGGCACCGCGGGCGAGCTCGGCTTTGTCGGCGACCTTCCGACCGGGCTGGGCGGCACGCGGCTTGCCGACATTACGCTCAGCGCACGCGGCGGGCGTCTCGTGCTCGCCTGGGCGCCGCATCGGCATGAGCTCTCCGCCGCGCCACCGGCCGCGACAGACATTGAGTTGCTGCGCGGCCTCACCCGGTTCGAGCTTGCCTATTGGGGAGGCAGCGCGCCGGGCCTTCCGCCGGGTTGGCTTGCGCGATGGAGGGCGGCGTTCCTGCCACCGCTGATCCGCATCCGGATGAGCTTTGCCAAGGGGGATCCGCGCCAGTGGCCGGACATGATCGTGGCGCCGCAGTTGTGGACCCCCTAGGTCTGAGCCTGCGCCTGGTTAAGCTGCGGAAATTTGTCGAAGTCTTTTGAGCGATGCCCTATCATCGAATGAGCGGGCGGATAGGATTTCGGGTTGGCGGTAGTATGGTGCGCGAGTTCTTGACTTGGTGGTTAGGACAGCTCGCCGATCTGATCCCGCAGCAATGGCGGCGCTTTGGCTCGCCGAGCGGGGATGCGATGGTGATCGCCCCGGCCGGACCGCTCGCCGGCGGGGTTGCGTCGGTTGCGGTCAGCCTGCGGCGCAATGGTCGCGAAACGCCGCTCGGCCGCTTCGCGCTTTCCGCGGGAGGGCTGAGCGGGGCCCTCCAGCCCGACGGCAAGCCGGCGGTGCTGCGGCTCGCCGAAACCGACGTGCTGAGCAAGACGGTCACCCTACCCTTGGCCGCCGAACGCGGGCTCGACCAGGTGATCGCCTTCGAGATGGATCGGGAGACCCCCTTTAGCCTCGACGAAATCTTCTGGAACCACCACATCGTCCGCCGCGACCGTGAGCGTGGCCAATTGTCGGTCAGGGTGCTGCTGGTCCCCCGGGCCAGCCTCGCTGCGTTGCTTGACGCTCTTGCCAAGGTCGGGATCGCCCCGAAGCGGGCGGAGATCGGCGCCGGGCCGGATCAGGGGTGCTACCTGCCACTCGATGGCAATGGCGGGCTTCACGATGCCGCGGCACGGCGCCTGCTGCGCTGGCCGGCGGTTGCAGCGTGTGCCGGGTTCGCGCTCGCTGCGGCCGTGGCGCCTTTTGTTCAGCAGGCTTTCGCACTGGCCGCCGTCAACCGCGAGATCGCGACCAGCCGTCCGGCCGTTGCCGAGGTGGACAAGCTGCGCAAGGAAATCGAGCGGCTCTCGGGCACGGTCGATCTGATCGACAGCGAACGCGACAAGGCCGGGCGGCCACTGGCGACACTCGCGGCGGTGACCCGCGTGCTCCCAGACAACACGTTCCTCTCCGACTTTGATCAGCAGCAGCACCGGGTAACGCTGAACGGCAGTTCCGCTGGGGCATCGCAGCTGATCGGGGCGCTCGCCGGCGGAAACGAACTGCGCAACCCGACCTTCGCGGCCCCGGTCACGCGCGAGGCAACCGGATCGGAGATCTTCACCATTACAACGGAGGTCGCGCCATAGCCGCCACTTTCAATCCGCCGACGGGCCGGGCCGGCCAGTTGCTGGCGTTGGCCATTCTGTGTCTGGTGCTCGGGAGCTTGTATCTTTTGGTCGTAACGCCGTTGCTCGATTTCTACGCCCAGCGCGAGGCAATGCTGGCCGACCGGCAAATGCTGGCGCCCCGCCTGAGCGCGGTCGCGGGTAGGCTGCCAGGCTTGCGCGGGCGGCTTGCCGAATTGAAGACCGCCGCGAGCAGCAAGCGCATAACCCTCGCCGGTCGCACCGACTCGATCGCGTCCGCCAATCTGCAGAGCCGCATCGAAGAGCTGGCGGCCGCCGCCGGCGTGACAATCGCCAGCACCGATGGGCTCACGGTGCAAAACCGCGGCGGGTATAACCGGATCGGGCTGCGCGTCGCGGTCAGCGGCGCGTACGAAGGGATCGTCAAGCTGGCCGCAGGGATTGAAACAGCAGCCCCCCCGCTCGTGCTGGGGACCCTGCAGATCCACGGTGTCCTGCGGGAGAATGCCACGATTCTTCCCAGGCTCGATGCCAGTTTCGAGGTGTATGGCTTCCGCCACGCCGAAACGCCGGTTGCCTCGACGCAATGATCGATCGCGTTTTGCTGCTCTCCATGGCCGGGTGCGCCCTGTTCGGCACCTTGCTCCTGTTCGAGCTGTATCCGCGCGAGAGCCGGCAACCGGCGGTCGTGCCCCCTTTGGGGCATGCGGAACAGCACCTGGCGCCGTCCGCCGTTCAACATCCGCGGATCGACGAATTGATGGCGACGATCCTCGGGCGTCCGTTGTTTAGTGTGACACGGCGCCCGCCGGAGCGGGCCAACACCGCCGCTGCGGCCGCTGCCGAACTGCCGGATGTGAGGCTCACCGGCATCGTCATCGAGCCGAGTTGCCGTCTGGCGATCTTCGCGGTTCCCGACGGGAAGCCGCTCGTCCGCTCGGAGGGCGAGACGATCAAGGATTGGCGGCTTGACAGCATCGCTCTGCACAAAGTCTCGTTGAGCGGCCCGGCCGGAGCCAGGACACTCGAACCGAAAGTCGATCCGAAGCTGGTTCGACCACACCCGCCAGCCCTTCCGCCGCGGCCCGGTGCATCCGGCACTCCAGCCGTCATCGTGGCGAACCGGCCGCCCGTGCCGGCGCTGCCGCAGCCGGGACCGACGCTGATGCCAACGGTTCGGGCCCCCATTTCGGCCCCCGCTCTGCTCGGTACGCCGAACCCGCCGAGGCCGCCGCAATGATCTCGGCCGCGCGCGGCCGATTGCTGACGGCGCTGACGACACTAGCCCTGATGGGTCTCGTCGCCTGCCAGGCGCCCCCGACCCTGGAGCCGCTCCAGACGCCCGGCGCGCTCCAATCCGCCGCGCCGCGGATCAATGGCGTCATCTCTGAAGACCGCAACAGGCTGCCCACTTTCGAGGCGCGCGGGGTGACGACGACGCCGAGGCTTGTCGCGCCTCCGCAAGGCGCCGCCGGTCAGCCCGGCGACATCACGCTCAATTTCGTCGACACCGACATTCGCGAAATCGTCCGCGTCATCCTGGGTCAGACCCTCAAACTGAACTATACGATCGATCCGAGCATCCAGGGGACCGCCACTCTCGAGGTTGGCGAGCCGCTGCCCCGCGCGCGATTGCTGCCAACGCTCGAGACTCTGCTTAACCAGAACGGGGCGACGCTGACCCTGCGCGACGGCGTCTACCGCGTCACGCCGCTGGCCGGCGGCGCCGCAGATGCCCCGCTTGCCGGCGCGGGGGCAATCGGCTCGGGTACCCAGATCGTGGCGCTCCGCTACACCTCAGCCAAGGATTTGGCAAAGGTGCTCGAGCCATATGTCTCCAAAGGCGGCAAGATCACACCGGATCCCGGCACCAATGCGCTGATCGTCAGCGGCGACGCCACGGTGCGCCAGACGCTGATTGCGATCATCCGCGCCTTCGATATCGATGTGCTGGCGGGTCAGTCCTATGCCCTGTTTCCCGCCGGTGACGACAGCGCGCAGCAGCTGGCCGCCGAGCTCGAAAAGGTTTTCCGGACCGAAGGTGAGGGTCCGCTCGCGGGCGTCGTCCGCGTGCTTCCGATGGAGCGGGTCAACGCGGTACTCGTGATCTCGCCCCAGCCCCGCTACATCGACGCCGCGAGGCGCTTTTTCCGGCTCGAACATCGGGTCGAGGATGCGACGACGCGCACCTGGCACGTCTATTACGTGCAGAACAGCCAGAGCACCGATCTCGAAAACCTGCTCCAGCGCGCCTTCACCCCGGGTCACGTCACCCCGACGGCGGCGCCCGGCTCGACCGCACCCGGCGCCAAGGCGCTGAGCATGGAGCAAAGCGTCGGGGGAACGCTCTCAGGCCAATCGGGACTCGGCCAGACTGGCGGGATTCAAGCCGGCGGGACTGGCACCGGCGGCGCGACTACGGGGGGACTGGGGAGCCTGACGGCGTCGTTGACCCCAGCCGCGCGCGAGAGCGCCAATCCGGCCGCCGAAGCGTTATCCGCTCCGACCGAAACCGGCGCCGAAGCCGAAAATCGCATCCGGATCATTGCCAATCGCAACAACAATGCCTTGCTGATCTATGCCACGCCATCCGAATACGCGGTCATCGAAGGCATGTTGCGGAAGATCGACATCGTACCGTTGCAGGTGTTGATCTCGGCGACGATCGCCGAGGTCACCCTCAACAATCAGCTGGCTTATGGGACCCAGTTTTTCCTCGGCCACACGCTCCAGGCTACCCTGAGCGGCGCCGCATCCGGCGACACCCCCCCGATCTCCACGATCGCCGGGATTCCGATCGGGGCTGCCGCCAATTTCCCCGGTTTCGTCGTGAACAACGCAGCCCGCGAGGTCCTCAACGCGCTTGCCTCGGTCACCAAGCTGAAGGTCCTGTCGGCCCCGGAGATCATGGTCCTCGACAACGAGCCGGCGCGACTGCAAGTCGGCGCGAACGTCCCGGTGATCACACAAAGCTCGCAAAGCACGATCACGGCCAACGCGCCGATCGTCAACAGCGTCGATTACACCGCTACCGGCGTCATCATGCTGGTGACCCCGCAGGTCAATTCGGGCGGCCTTGTCACCCTCGATATTTCGCAGGAGGTAAGCAACGTCGCCCCCACCACGAGTTCGAACATCGACTCGCCGACCTTCAACCAGCGTCTGATCCGCACCCGCGTCGCGGTACAGGACGGGCAGACGGTCGGGATGGCCGGACTGATCAGCGACAACAACTCCGAGGGTAATTCGGGGATCCCGTTCCTCAAGGACATTCCGCTGCTCGGAACCCTCGTCTCGAGCCAGAACAACAGCCGGCAACGCACCGAACTGCTGGTGCTGATCACCCCCCATGTCGTGCATGATCAGCGCGATGCGCGCGCCCTGACCGAAGATTTGCGCAGCCAGCTCATCAATGCCGGTCTCGTCCGGCAGGAGGCTGCAGCACAAGCCGCTGACAGGCTCGGCGAACCCGAACGGCTTGTAGGCCGATGCCGGGCCGGTCGCCCTTGAGCGCCGCTCGGCCGAGCGTCCGTGGCCATCAGGGCGGGTTCGCCCTGCTGATCGTGCTGTGGACGCTGGTGCTGATCGCCTTTATCGTCGTCCATCTGACGGCGACCGGGCGGACCGAGATCCGCATCGCCGGCAATCTCGCCGCCAATGCGGCGGCCCAGGCCGCTGCGAATGGGGCGATCTATCAGGCAATCTTCAACCTTACTGACCCGCAGCCGAAACGCCGGTGGCCGATCGACGGGAAGCCCCGCGAACTGGATATCGGGCAAAGCCGGGTCACGCTGCGCCTTGCAGACGAAGCCGGGCGCGTCAACCCGAACCTGGCCTCGGCGGCGCTGCTGGAGGCCCTGATCCGGGCCGCCGCCGGCCAGCAGCAATCGGCGGGAGAAATCAGCACGGCGATCACCGAATGGGTCGGCACCGCCAAGGTGCAGCGCACCCCCGCCGTGCTGCAGGCCGAGTATCGGATGGCGGGGCTCGATTACGGCCCGCCGGGAGCGCCGTTGGAGAGCATCGACGAGCTTACCCGGGTGCGCGGCATGACCCCGGAGTTGCTCGCCGCGCTCCGGCCGCACTTGACCCTGTTCGGACCGGCTGAGCCGAACCCGGCGAGTGCCGACCCGGTCGTCTCGGCGGCGCTCGCCCTTGTCGGCGCGGCGGCGCCTTCGACCATCACGGCCATCCCCGCGGCCTCGAACAGCCCGCTGGGGATCATCACCGTGCGAATTCATGCGACTGCGCGGGGGCCTGGCAACGCCCAGGTGACGGAAACCGCGGTCGTGCGCTTCACCCCGTTCGCGACACAGGGCTATACGCTGCTCGCCTGGGACAATGCCAGCGAGTGACCGGCATCCAACAGCCCCGTCACTCGTTGTAGATGACCCCCGGGTCTCCCGGCTGACCAGTCGGTCCGAGCGAATAGAGATCGTATTCGTGGCCGGGTCGCTGGCTCGGGCTGCGGTAACCGAAGGGGTGGCCCCACGGGTCTTGCGGCAGCTTGTCGCCTTTGAGATAGGGCCCGCTCCAGTTGGCCTCGCCCTGCGGGCGGGTGATCAGCGCCTGCAAGCCCTGATCGGTCGTCGGATAGCCGCCAACATCGAGCTTGTACATGTCCAGCACGGTGGCGAGGCGCTCGATCGATTGATGCGCGATCTTTTCCTTGGCCGAGGCCAGCTGTCGGAGCACCGCGGGCGCCACCAGCCCGATCAGCAGCCCGAGAATGGCGACCACGACAAGGAGTTCGAGAAGAGTGAAACCGCGCTCGCCATGCCGGGCATTGCCGGCATCGCCGCACGGATTTCCCAGCCGCAGCACGGCGCCGGACCGGAGCAGCCCCGTCGTCCGGGGCACCAGCACCCTCTCGCCTGTGCCGGGCCCGGCAATGGATGTCGAATACCGGCGCGAGAGGGGTAAAGGGCGAAATGTCATGGACATGCGCAGGAGACAAGCTACCTTTTTGATCTCCCGCGACCCATAGGCCCGAATTTGGGAGAAAATTGGGCGGAAGTCTCGCCAAAGCCTGTGCCGCGCACCGCGCCCGGTCAAGGACGTAAATCGCCGGGCTGCCGGCTGCTCGGCTGATCCCGACGACAGCATCGTGACTTCGAGGTTTTCTTTATCCCCCGCCGCCGCCCTGGCAGATCACGTTGAGCAAGGCCTGGCGCTTCTCGACGTTGACGGCGTGCAGCGCGCGTTCGAGCGCCGCCGGCAACTCGGCCGGGTCCTCGACCCGCTCGCCATGGCCGCCGGCAGCGGCGCAGACCTCTTCGAAGGCCGGCAGTTCGTCGAGGTCGATGAACGGCGGCCGGTTGCTGCGGGAAGCTTCGCCCTTCGGATACATGCCGAGCGTGGCGCGGCGCACCGCGCCCCACATCGCATTGTTGACGACGACGAACAGCACCGGGAGCTTGTGCAGCGCCGCCGCATGGTGCACCGCGACCGGGTTGGCGAAGAGGTACGAGCCGTCGCCGAGCACCGCGATGACCTGGCGTTCAGGTTGCGCCAGCTTGACGCCGAGCGCCGCGCCGGCGCCCCAGCCGAGCCCGGCCGCCGGGCTCGACCCGAAAAAGCTGCCCGGCCGGGTCGACGGGCAATGCTCGGGCAACAGGGTGTATTCGTTGACGATGGCCGAATGGGGATCGCGCGCCGCGGCGAGACAGGCGCTGACCCAGACCGGGTGGATCGGCCGCATCGCCCGGACTTCGTCGCGCAATTTGCGCCAGCCGGCGTGCATCCTTTCGCGGCGCTCGCCGATATGACGCCGCCGCACGGCAATCGCGGGTTCGGCGACAAGTGGCGCCAACGCCGCGCCGAGACGCGGCAACACCAGCCGTGTCGCCCCGGTGACCGCGACATCGCAGGTGAAGCCGCGGATCGGATAGCGGCTATAGAGCGGGTCGACCCCGATATGGATGACCCTGCAATCGGGCGACGGCGCCTGGCGGCTCGGCGTCCACGGCACGTCGCAATCGATGACGAGGATCGCATCGGCCTCGCCGAGCAATGATGCCGGGTTGTAGCCGAGGTGGCAGGGATGGTCGGATGGCAATGACAAATGGCGCTGGCGATGCTCGATCACCGGGACCGCGAAACGCTCGGCGAAATCGGCGAGCGCCGGCACCGCTTCATGGTCGCGCCCGGCATCCGCGGTGATGATCAGCGGGTGGTGCGCCGCGGCGAGGATCTGCGCCGCCATGGCGAGCGCCGCCTCGTCCGGCGCGGGAGGCGAGGCGGCGATATGCCGCGACGGCGATTCATAGGCGAACCCGGGCAATGGCTCGGCCAAGACCTCGCGCGGCAACGACAGATAGACCGGACCCTCGGGCGGGCTGGTGGCGATCGATAGCGCCCGGTCGATGACGGTTTCGAGCTGCACGCCGTTGCGCAATTCGTAATCCCATTTGACGATCTCGCGCAGCATGCCGGCCTGGTCGAACATCTCCTGCGCCCAGTGGATGTAGGTGTCGCGCGCGCCGGGGAGACCCTCCTCGGTCAACGGCGAGCGGCCGGCGGTGACGAGGATCGGGACGTTGGCGCGCGCCGCGTTGAAGACGCCGCAGAGGGCATTGGCGGTGCCGACGCTGACATGCACCATGACCGCCGGCACCCGTCCCGAGGCCGCGGCATAGCCGTGCGCCATCGACAGCGCCAGGTTCTCGTGCGTCGCGATCAGCGGCTTCGGCGCCGGCAGGCCGCTATGCGCCGCCCTGGCATAGGCCTCGACGATCGGCGCGAAATCGGTGCCGGCATTGGCAAACAAATATTCGATGCCGCGCTCGGCAAGCAGCGCCAGATAGGCCTCCGCGACGCTTTCGACCGTCAACTCCTTGCGCGCCATGCGATCCTCCTTGAGCCGCCATTGCGAGGGCGCAGCGACGACGCTATCTCGGTCCGCCGGGCACCTGCGGCGCGAGATTGCTGCGCGCCGCTCGCAATGACAATCGGGCATGATAATGTCGGGCGAGCCCGCTTGCGCGACCTGCCGGAGGAGAAAACCGCGATGCCCTACCAGACGATCGAAGTCACAAAGCTGACGCCCTATATCGGCGCGGAGATCGGCGGGGTCGATCTGTCGCAGCCGCTCGGCAACCAGCAGTTCCAGGAAGTGCACGACGCGCTGATGGAAAACCTCGTTATCTTTTTCCGCGACCAGAAGCTGACCCACGAGCAGCACAAGGCGTTCGGGCATCTGTTCGGCGAGTTGGCGATCCACCCGGCCTCGACCCATTCGCCCGAGGGGCACCCGGAAGTGCTGATCATCCATGCCGACGAGAAATCGAAGCATGTCGCCGGCGAGGAATGGCATTCCGACGTGTCGTGCGACGCCGAGCCGCCGATGGGCAGCATCCTTTATCTGACCGAGGTGCCGCCGGAAGGCGGCGACACGCTGTTCGCCAGCATGTACGCCGCCTATGACAAGCTGTCGCCGCCGATCCAGCGTCTCGTCGAGGGGCTGACCGCGGTGCATGACGGCGAGCCGGTCTATCGCGGCCGCTTCGGCTATGCCGCCCGCGCCGAGGGGTTTCCGCGCGCCGAGCACCCGGTCGTGCGGACCCACCCGGTCACCGGCAGGAAGGCGCTCTTCGTCAACCGCAATTTCACGACCGGGATCAAGGGATTGAGCCGGGTCGAGAGCGACGCGCTATTGGAGATGCTGTACCGCCACGCCGAGACGCCGGAATTCCACTGCCGCTTCCGCTGGCAGCCGGGATCGGTGGCGTTCTGGGACAATCGCTCTGTCCAGCACCACGCGATGTGGGACTATTTCCCGCAGCGCCGCCACGGCCACCGCGTCACGATAAAGGGCGACCGGCCGTTTTACCGGGCGTGAAACCCTCTCCCGCATCGCGGGAGAGGGAGGGGCCCACGCCGCAGGCGCGGGAGGGTGAGGGTCTCGTGGCAACCACCCTCACCCGCCTCCCCGCGGGTCAAGCCCGCGGGTCGGCACCCTCTCCCGCAACGCGGGAGAGGGGCGTTACGCCTTCAGGTGCTTGCCGAAAAACGCCGTGGCGTCGGCCCACAGCTCATGGGCCGGTCCTTCGCGATAGCTCGGCCGGTAATCGGCGATAAAGGCGTGCCCGGCGCCCTTGTAGATCTTCGTCGTCACGTCCTTGTGGGCGGCGGCGCCGCGCTGCTTCAGCTCGGCTTCGAGCGCGACCGGCGGGTTCTGGTCCTCTTCGCCGAATACCCCGAACAGCGGGCAATGCAATTGCCCGACCATGTCGAGCGGCGCTTTCGGGCGCGCCGCGCTGGTCTCGGCATCGGGGGTGGCGCGGTTGATGAAGCCGCCCCAGCAATCGACCGCGGCATCGACCTTATTGCTGCTGCAGGCGAACAGCAGAGTGTGCCGGCCGCCCGAGCAGAAGCCGATCGCCCCGACCTTGCCGGTGGCGCCAGGCAGTCCGCGCAGGCACGCGGCGGCGGCTTCGAGGTCCTGCACCGCCTCGCTGTCGGGCAGGCCGAACATGACCGGAAAGACGGTGTTGATGTCATCCGGGTTCTTGGGTCCGCCGCGGCGCCAATAGAGCGCGGGCGCGACCGCGTTGTAGCCGATATTGGCAAAGCGCCGCGCGAGGTCGCAGATGTGGTCGACGAGGCCGAAGGCCTCCTGGATCACGACGATGCCGGGGTAGCTGCCGGGCTGGTTGGGGGTTGCGAGATAGGCCGCGATGTTCGTGCCGCCGCTCGGCAGCGCGATC
The DNA here is from genome assembly GCA_963789255.1 of uncultured Alphaproteobacteria bacterium. Lineage (GTDB taxonomy): Bacteria > Pseudomonadota > Alphaproteobacteria > ATCC43930 > CGMCC-115725 > DATARH01. Next base: position 21,148 of record CAWBJW010000004.1, read on the forward strand.
ACCCCGCCCTTGATGCGGCCGGGGTCGGTGACGAGACCGGGTACGTTCGCCATGGGGCTCCTCCTGCGCTCGGATGGGATCACGATAATAGCGGGCGCGGCCGATTGGGCCATAGCCGACGACACCGGCGAGGGTGCTTTGGCTAGTGCCGCGCCGATTTGAGCTTGAGGCCGAGCAGCGGCGCGATCGCTTCCGGCGGCAGCTTGGAGAACCCGGGCGGCGCCTCGAACAGCGAAGCGGGCTGCGGCCCGATCTTGACGTGGCTCAGCTCCCAGCGGACGGTCGATACCTTGCCTTTTCGCCCGGTAAAGCTGCCGACCAGCCGCATCGGGATGCCGTCGCGGCTGAGCCATAGCGTGGCGGTCGCATGGCCTTCCGGCACGGCTTCGTCGATCGCGTATTTGGTCGTCACGATGCCGTTGACGCTCTCCTGGCCGACCGGGTGCTTTTTGAGTTCGGGACTGCCGAGGACACGCAATTCCGGCGGCATCGCGAACTGGACGACGGTCTTCAGCTGAGGCAGCATAATTTCGCCGAGCGGGCTGCCGGCGCGCAAGAGAAAGACCGGCCGGAACCCCTTGATCGCCTGCTCGTGGCGCTCCTTGCCCGGCATGGTCCAGATCTTGCCAAGGTAGGTATGCCCGTCGATGACGAGGGTGCGATCGGCGCTGAAGCCGACTCGCGCGTCGCCCAGAGTAGCCGCCCCCGCCGCTCCCGGGACGAGCGTCAGGCAGAGGAGGAGGGCGTGCCAGAGTTTGCGCATGTGGCGCGGTGTTACGCAGCGAATGCGGCGGTTTCGCGGCACGCTGGCACGCCCGGCGGTTTGTCATTGCGAGGAGCGCAGCGACGACGCAATCTCGCTGGGTCGACCTGACGGAGAGATGGGGTAATGAGCGGGAAGATCGCGGCGCGGCTCAAGGAACTCGGCATCGAATTGCCGCTTCCGGCGGCGCCGGTGGCGAATTACGTGCCGTTTGCGATCAGCGGCAATCTCGTCTTCATCGCCGGCCAGATCTGCCAATGGAACGGCGAGCGGCGCTTTGTCGGCAAGCTCGGCGCCGGGATCGGCATCGCCGACGGCCAGGCGGCGGCGCGGCTGTGCGCCCTCAACATCCTCGCGCATCTGCAAGTCGCGTGCGGCGGCGATCTCGACCGCGTGCGCCGAGTTCCTGCGGCTTGGCGGCTTTGTCAACTGCACGCCGGAGTTCACCGACATGCCGCAGGCGGTCAACGGCGCCTCCGACCTGATGGTCGAGGTGTTCGGCGATGTCGGCCGCCATGCCCGTGCCGCGGTCGGCGTCAGTTCCCTGCCGGGCGGCGTCGCGGTCGAGGTCGAAGCCATTTTCGAGATCGGCCCCGCGCAATGAACGACCCGCGGAACTCGACCGCCGAAACCATCACCCTGCGCATCCACAATGCGATCGGCGAGATCGCGGCCGAGGCTTGGGATGCCTGTGCCGGCGACGTCAACCCGACGGTCAGCCACGTCTTTCTGAACGCGCTCGAAGAGAGCGGCTCGGCCACCGCGCGCGCCGGCTGGGCGCCGCAGCACCTCTCGTTCGCCGATCGCAGCGGACGGCTGGTCGGCGCCGTGCCGATGTATCTGAAGAGCCATTCCTACGGCGAATACGTGTTCGACTGGGGCTGGGCCGATGCCTACGAGCGCTCGGGCGGGCGCTATTATCCAAAGCTGTTGTGCGCCGTGCCGTTCACCCCGGTCCCGGGCCCCCGCCTGTTGGTCGCGCCGGATGCCGCCGCCGCGACGAAGAGCCATCTGATCGCCGGCATGATCGAACTGGCGCGCCAGCGCAAGCTCTCCTCGCTGCACGTCAATTTTCCGCAGGCCGACGAGTTCGAAGCCTTCGCCGAGGCCGGCTTCCTGCAGCGGATCGGCCAGCAATTCCACTGGACCAACGAGGGCTACCGCGATTTCGACGACTATCTCGCCGCGCTCAACTCGCGCAAGCGCAAGGCGGTCAAGAAGGAGCGGCGCGAGGCATTGGCCGGCGGCGGCATCGAGGTCGAGGTGCTGACCGGGGCGGACCTCACCGAGCGGGTGTGGGATGCGTTCTATCGTCTCTACCTCGGGACCACCAACCGCAAATGGGGCGAAGCCTACCTGACCCGCCGCTTCTTCTCGCTGATCGGCGAGCGGATGCCGGACAAGATCGTGCTGGTCATGGCGCGGCGCGGCAGCGATTACATCGCCGGCGCCTTCAACATCCTCGGCCGCGACACGATCTACGGCCGCAATTGGGGAGCGCACCGCGAATACCGGTTTCTGCATTTCGAGTGCTGCTATTACAGCGCGATCGAATTCGCTATTCAGCGCGGCCTCAAGCGGGTCGAGGCCGGCGCCCAGGGGCCGCACAAATTGCAGCGCGGCTATCTGCCGACACCGATCTACAGCGCGCACTGGATCCCCGACCCGGCGTTCCGCCGCGCCGTCGCCGCCTTTCTCGCCCGCGAGCGCGAGATGGTCGAGCAGAAGATCGAGCACCTCGCCGAGTTCTCACCGTTCCGCCACGAGGAAGAGCAGCAATAGCCTCGCTGCCCTTCAGGTCGGCTTTGCACAAGAATTCGTCATTCCGGGGCGCCGCGCAGCGGCGAACCCGAAATCCATATTCCAGACGCTGTGTTCCTGGATTCCGGGTTCGCGGCCTTTGGCCGCGCCCCGGAATGACCCTATTTTTGTGCGACCCCGCTTGGGGCGGAGAGGGAGAACCAACTCACACAAAGGTGAGCGCGGCCGGTGTCGTCGGGGGCTGGCATCGCTGCCGTTTCGGTCGCACAGTGCGGCAATGGCTGACGAAACGCCGCCTTCGGTTGCCGCCCGCCGTTTCGTCCCGCTGGGCATTCTCGTTCTTGCCGGGGGGTTGTTCGCGGTGCTCGGCGGGTATCGGTATCTGACGTTCGCGGCGCTCGCCGATAACCGCGAATGGCTGGTCGGGCTGGTGGCGCGGGCCGGGGCCGCTTCGGCGCTCGTCTTTATCTTCGCCTATGCCGGGCTGGTCGCACTGTCGTTTCCGGCCGCGGAGCTGCTGACGATCGCCGGCGGATTTCTGTTCGGCCGCTGGCTTGGGACGGCCTATGCCGTGATCGGCGCGACATCGGGCGCGACCATCATGTTCTTCGCCGCCCGCGCCGGGCTGGCCGGCCTCGCCGCCCGCGCCGGTCCGCGGGCGCAGCGCTTCGAGGCCGGGTTCCGCGACAACGCGCTCAGCTATCTCCTGGTGCTGCGTCTCGTTCCGCTGTTCCCGTTCTGGCTGGTGAACCTCGTCGCCGGGGCGGTCGGGTTGAGGCTGCGGGTCTTTCTGCTCGGCACGTTTATCGGCATCATCCCGGGCACCTTCATCTACGCCAGTCTCGGCACCGGGCTCGGCACGCTGGTCGCGGCAGGAGGGCGACCCGGCCTGGCGATCCTGTGCCGCCCCGCCGTGCTGCTCCCGATCCTCGGTCTGGCGGCGCTTTCGCTGCTGCCGATCCTCTACAAGCGCTGGCGCGCCCGCGCCGGGCGCGCGGCGGCATGACCCTGCTCACCCCCGATCTCTGCGTCATCGGCGCCGGCTCCGGCGGGCTCGCGGTGGCGGCGGGCGCCGTGCAAATGGGCGCCAGCGTCGTTCTCGTCGAACGCGGCCATATGGGCGGCGACTGCCTCAATTACGGCTGCGTCCCGTCGAAATCGCTGCTGGCCGCGGCGCGGCTGGCGAATGCCTGGCGCCGTGGCGCAGAGTTCGGCGTCGCCTACGGCCCGCCGCAGATCGATTTCGCCGCCGTCGCCGACAGCGTCGCGCGGGTCGTCGCCGGCCTGGCGCCGAACGATTCAGCCGAGCGCTTCGAAGGACTCGGGGTGCGTGTGATCCATGCCGAGGCGCGGTTCGTCGATCGCCGCACCGTCAGCGCCGGCGACATCGCAATTCGGCCGCGCCGGTTTGTCATCGCCGCCGGCTCGGCACCGGTCGTGCCGCCGATCCCGGGCCTCGACCGCGTGCCGTTTCTGACCAACGAGACGGTGTTCGCCAACCGGACGGGCCCCGCGCATCTGATCGTGATCGGCGGCGGCCCGATCGGCATCGAGCTGGCGCAGGCCCATAAGGGCCTCGGCGCCGCGGTCACGGTGATCGATGCCGGCCCCTTGTTGCCGCACGACGACCCGGAACTGGTGGCGCTCCTCGCAGCGCGCCTGAGCGAAGAGGGGATCGCGCTGAAACCCTCCGCCGCGGTCGCCGGCGTCGAATGCGCCGGGCGCGAAATCGCCGTCATCCTGGCGACCGGCGAGCGGATCGCCGGATCGCATCTGCTGGTCGCCGCCGGACGGCGGCCCGACCTCGCCGCGCTCGATCTGCCCGCCGCCGGGATCGCGGCCAACACAGCGGGGATCATCGTCGATGCGCGGCTGCGCACCACCAACCGCCGCGCCTTCGCCGTCGGCGACGCCGCCGGCGGCCTGCAATTCACCCATGTCGCGCTCTATCATGCCGGGATCGTCATCCGGAACGCGCTGTTCCGGCTGCCGGCGCGGGTCGATTACCGCGCGCTGCCCTGGGTGACCTATACCGACCCGGAGCTGGCCCAGGTCGGGTCCAGCGAGGCCGCGGCGCGCCGGGCGGGGCCGGTGCGGGTATTGCGCTGGTCCTTTGCGGACAACGACCGCGCCCGCACCGAGCGCGACACCGCGGGCGAGGTGAAGATCGTCACCAGCCGGAGGGGGCATATCCTCGGCGCGACGATCCTCGGCGCGGCGGCCGGCGATCTGATCCTGCCCTGGGCGTTGGCGATCTCGCAACGCCTCAAGATCGGCGCGATCGCCAATCTGATCGTGCCCTATCCGACCCGCGGCGAAGCCGGCAAGCGCGCCGCCGGGAGCTTCTACACGCCCAGCCTGTTCGCGCCGCGCACCCGCCGCCTGGTGCGCCTCCTGGCGCGCTTCGGCTGAGGGGGCGACGGTGCTGTTCAGAAGCCTCTCGGCCCGGCTTCTCGTGCTGACGATCTTTTTTGTGATGGTCAGCGAGGTGCTGATTTTCGTGCCCTCGGTCGCGCGCTTTCGGATGACTTATTTCGACAACCACCTCGCCGCCGGACACCTTGCGACCCTGGCCCTGGCGGCCAGCCCGAACGGCCGGATCGACCAGGCGCTGACCGATCGGCTGCTCGCCGATGTCGGCGCGCACGCGGTCATCCTGCATCGCCCCAACGGCATGGTCTTCATGCTCGACAGCCCGGTGGCGCCGAAGGCCGAAATCACGTTCGACCTGAGGCGCGGCAATATCCCGATCTGGATCGAGCGCTCGCTCGAAACCCTCGCGCGCAGCGACAACCGCGTGATGCGGGTGCTCGGTCCGGCGCCCAACGAGCCGGGCGCGACCGTCGAAGAATTGCTCGACGAGGCGCCGCTGCGCCACGAGATGTGGGCGTTCGGCAAGCGCATCGTCGAATTGTCGATTCTTCATTTCGCTGACGACGGCGGCGCTCGTCTACCTCAGCCTGCAATGGCTGCTGGTCCGCCCGATGCGCCGCATCACCGCGAGCATGACCCTGTTCCGCGAGGATCCGGAGGACGCCTCGCGCCGCATTACCCCGAGCCGTCGGCGCGATGAGATCGGCGGCGCCGAAAAGGAACTCGCGCTATTGCAGGAAACCGTGCGGCAGGCGCTCGGCCAGCGTGCCCGGCTGGCGGCGCTCGGCACCGCCGTGACCAAGATCAACCACGATCTGCGCGCCATTCTGGCGACCGCGCGGCTGGTCAGCGACGGGCTCGCCGACAGCGCCGCGCCCGAGGTCCGCCGCGTCGCGCCGCGGCTGTTCGACGCGATCGACCGCGCGGTCGCGCTGTGTACGCGCACCCTCGATTTTTCGCGCGAGGGGGCGCCGCCTATCGCGCCGACCCGATTTCAGCTGCCGCCGCTGATCGAGGAGATTAAGCCGGCCCTGGCGACAGGCAACGAGGACGTTGCGGTCGAGCTTGACGTGGAGCCCGGGCTCACCGTGCGGGCCGACCGCGATCAGCTCCACCGGGTGCTGTTGAACCTTGCCCGGAACGCGGTCGAAGCCGGTGCGCGGCGTGTGCGCTTCACCGCCGCCGCGTTGGATGGGACGATCGCGATCGATGTCGTAGATGACGGCCATGGGCTGCCGCCGCGCGCTGCGGAAAACCTGTTCCGGCCGTTTTTCGGCTCGGCCCGCCCGGGCGGCAGCGGGCTTGGCCTGGCGATCGCGCGCGAGCTGATGCGGGTGCAGGGGGGCGACCTCGTGCTGGTCGAAACCACCGGCAGCGGCACGGTTTTCCGCTTGACCCTCCCGGCGGCCGAGGCGGCGGCCTCGCTCAGTCGAGCGTCAGGGTGAGGGCGTTCAGATAGGCGCTCTCCGGCAGTGCCGGGTGGACCGGATGGTCGGGGCTCGCCCCGGCGCTCCTGAGGATGCGCGCGGAGCGGCCGGCATCGACAAGCCCGCGCCGCACCGCTTCGACGAATTCCGCACCCGCGACATTGTGCGAACACGACGCCAGGAACAGAAAGCCCGAGGGCGCGGTCGAGCTGGGCGGCAAGCCGGGCGAGCTTCCTATAGCCGCGCAATGCCGCCGGGACGTCGCGCTTCGAGCGGGCGAAGGCCGGCGGGTCGGCGATGACGATGTCGAAGCGCTCGCCCTGGGCGGCGAGCCCGGCCGCTTCGGCAAATACCTCGCCGCGGCGGAATTCGCATGTATCGGCGGTTCCGTTACGCCGGGCAGCCTCTGCCGCGAGCGCGAGGGCGGGTTCGGAACGGTCGATGCCGAGCACCGCAGCGGCGCCCTTGCACGAAGCGGCGAGGGCAAACCCGCCGCTGTAGCAATAAAGATCGAGCACCCTTGCACCCTTCGCCAGCCCGGCGATGAAGGCGCGATTGTCGCGCTGGTCGAAAAACCATCCGGTCTTCTGCCCGGCCAGCACATCGGCCTCGAACACAATGCCGTTTTCCTCGACCGGCACCGCACCCTCGATCGCGCCCAGCGCCACCCCGGTTTCCAGCTTCAGCCCTTCCTGGGTCCGCGCCGGGCTGTCGTTGCGCAGCACGATAGCCTCGGGAGCCAACAGGCTGCGCAGCGCGTCCGATATGACCGGCATGAGGCGGTCCATCCCGGCGGCGTTCGCCTGCACGACCAGGACCGCGCCGAAGCGGTCAACAACGAGGCCGGGCAGACCATCGGCCTCGGCATGGACTAGCCGGTAATAGGGCCTGTCGTAAAGCCGGTCGCGCAGCCTGAGCGCGCGCTCGAAGCGGCGCGCGAAAAACCGCCCGCCGATTTCGCGGTTGGCGTCGCGGTCGAGGAGGCGGGCGGCGATCAGCGTATGCGGGTTGAACATCGCGACGCCGAACGGGCGCCCGTCGCCGCGGCGCAAAGTGACGAGGGTGCCCGCGGCGAGCGCCTTCGCCGCCGCATCCATCACGATCTCGTTCGAGTAGATCCACGGGTGGCCGCCTTCGGCGCGGCGATGGCCGCCGGGCAACAGCGTGACCTGCGGCCGGCCCGCCGGGTCGTCCGGCTCGGTGCTGCCGGGCATTCTCTCGACGGTCGTCATCTCCGACATGGCCCGGTCCCTTTTCCGCCTTGCGCCACGCATCTGGCGCTCACCCGCTTCTCCCTCCCCAACCCTGGGGGCGGAGAGGGTTGGGGTGAGGTGGGGGATTCCAGCGCGATTGCCAAGGCCCACCTCACCCTCCCAGGCCCTTGGCGTGGGCCCCTCCCTTTCCGCTGAAAGGGCTTTGCACAAAAACGCGTGTCATTCCGGGGCACGCCGCAGGCGTGAACCCGGAATCCAGGAACACGGGGGGTGCATGGATTCCGGGTTCGCCGCTCGCGCGGCGCCCCGGAATGACAGATTGTTGTGCAAGGCGCCCCGCGATTGCCAAGGCCCACCTCACCCTCCCAGGCCCTTGGCGTGGGCCCCTCCCTCTCCGCTGAAAGGGCTTTGCACAAAAACGCGTGTCATTCCGGGGCACGCCGCAGGCGTGAACCCGGAATCCAGGAACACGGGGGGTGCATGGATTCCGGGTTCGCCGCTCGCGCGGCGTCCCGGAATGACAGATTGTTGTGCAAGGCGCCCCTGAAGGGCGGACAGGGAGGGTTGGCGAGCCCGCGATTGACACCCGCGGGGGCCGCCTGTAGCGTCCGCGCACACTGCCCGATAGCAGCGTGGTCAATTCCTCCCCCTATGGGAGGCTGGCCGGTCCGCGAGTTTCGCGCGCCGGCCTATTGGATATTGGACGCCGCAATGTTCGACACTCTCAGCAATCGCCTCAACGACGTTTTCGACCGCCTGCGCCGGCGCGGCGCGCTGAGCGAGGACGATGTCGGCGCCGCGCTGCGCGAGATCCGCGTCGCGCTGCTGGAGGCCGATGTCGCCCTGCCGGTGGTGCGCGATTTCGTCGCCGCGGTGCGCGAGAAGGCGGTCGGCCAGGACGTGGTGCGCTCGGTCACGCCGGGGCAGATGGTCGTCAAGATCGTGCACGACCATCTCGTCGAGGTGCTCGGCGGCAATGAGCCGCGCGGCCGCGCGGCGGACGGGCTCGACCTCAACGCGACGCCGCCGGTCGTGGTCATGCTGGTCGGGCTGCAGGGCTCGGGCAAGACGACGACCGCGGCCAAGATCGCGCTCAGATTGAAGAATCGCGAGCGGAAAAAGGTGCTGATGGCCGGGCTCGACGTGCAGCGCCCGGCGGCGCAGGAGCAGCTTGCCCAGCTCGGCCATCAGATCGGCGTCGCGACATTGCCGGTCGTTGCGGGCGAGCGCCCGGTCGCGATCACCAGGCGCGCGCTGCAAGTGGGCCGCGCCGAAGGCTATGACGTGGTGCTGCTCGACACTGCCGGAAGGCTCCACGTCAACGAGGAGCTGATGCTCGAAGTCGCGGCGGTGCGCGAGGCGGCCAACCCGCACCAGACCCTCCTGGTCGCCGATGCGATGACCGGGCAGGACGCGGTCAACGTCGCCCGGGCGTTCGGCGAGCGGGTTGGCGTCACCGGCATCGTCCTGACCCGGGTCGACGGCGACGCGCGCGGCGGCGCCGCCCTGTCGATGCGCGCGATCACCGGCAAGCCGATCGTGCTGCTCGGCACCGGCGAGAAATTGGACGCGCTCGAACCGTTCCATCCCGACCGGATCGCCGGGCGCATCCTCGGCATGGGCGACGTTGTCAGCCTCGTCGAGAAGGCGGCGGAAACTGCCGACCAGGACGACGCCGAGAAGCTCGCCGCGAAGCTGCAGAAGGGCAATTTCGACCTCGACGATCTGGCCGGCCAGCTGCGCCAGATCCGCCGGATGGGCGGCATGAGCGGGATGCTGGGGATGCTGCCCGGGGTCGGCAAGATCAAGAAGCAACTGGCCGGCGCCAACATCGACGAAGGAATCATCAAGCGCCAGGAAGCGATCATCGGCTCGATGACCAGCTCCGAACGCCGCAACCCGAAGCTGTTGAACGGCTCGCGCCGGCGCCGCATCGCCGCCGGCTCGGGCACCTCGGTCCCCGAAATCAACCGCCTCCTGAAGCAGTATCAGGACATGGCCGGGATGATGAAAAAGATGAAGAAGCTCGGCGAGAAGGGGCTGATGCGGCACGGCCTGTCGGCGCTGATGCCCCAGGGCTTCCGGCATTAGCGACGCAAGTTGCAAACCGTAGGATGGGTTGAGCGCAGCGAAACCCATCGTATTTCATCGGCACGGCTTGATGGGTTTCGCTATCCTCAACCCATCCTACAAAAAGGTCCATTGATGTCATTGAAAATCCGGCTCGCCCGCGGCGGCGCCAAGAAGCGGCCGTTCTACTCGATCGTCGTCGCCGATGCGCGCAGCCCGCGCGACGGGCGGTTCATCGAAAAGCTCGGGACCTACAACCCGATGCTGGAGCGCAGCCATGCCGAGCGGGTGACGCTGAAGGAAGAACGGATCAAGCACTGGCTCGGGGTCGGCGCCCAGCCGACCGATCGGGTCGCGCGCTTCCTCGGCGATGCCGGCATCGTTGACAAGCCGGCGCTGCGCGATACCCCGCTCAAATCGACGCCGAAGGCCAAGGCCCAGGCGCGCGCCAAGGAGGCCGAAGAGGCCGCCGCGGCGGCGCGCGGCTGATCTGAGGACGTTGGTCGGTATGCAGAGCGCCCACGCCGGCGGCAAGCCCCTCTCCCGCACCGCGGGAGAGGGTGGCTCGCCCGGCCGGGCGAGCCGGGTGAGGGTGCCCAAGCCCGCACTCTTGCCCGCCCCCTCACCCCAACCCTCTCCCCCGGTGGGGGAGAGGAAGCTTGTCACAACAGCGGCGAGGCGGGTGTGCGTCGGCGTCATCACCGGCGCGCAGGGCGTGCGCGGTGACGTGCGGCTGAAGAGCTTCACCGCCGATCCCGCGGATGTCGCGCGCTATGGCCCGCTCGAAGACGAGAGCGGCGAGCGGCGCTTTTCGCTGCGCCTCGTCGGCAGCGCCAAAGGCGTGGTGATCGCCCGCCTCGCGGGCATCACCGATCGCGACCGCGCCGAGGGGTTGCGCGGATTGCGGCTTTACCTCGCCCGAGCGGCATTGCCGCCGACCGCGCAGGAGGAATATTACCACGCCGATTTGATCGGCCTCGAAGCGGCGCTCGCCGACGGGACCCTGCTCGGGCAGGTGCGCGCGGTCCATGATTTCGGCGCCGGCGACACCCTTGAGATCGCGCGGCCCGCAGGTCCGCCGGCCATGGTCCCGTTCACCCGCGCGATCGTGCCCATCGTCGATCTCGATGCCGGCCGGCTGGTGCTCGACCCGCCGCCGGGGCTCATCGACGCTCTGGCGCCGCTGCGCCGGCCCAAGGCGGAGCTCAAGGCTGACGAGCCGGAGCCGAGCGCATGACCTGGCGCGCGACGGTGCTGACGATCTTTCCGGAAATGCTGCCCGGCCCGCTGGCCTATTCGCTGGCCGGCAAGGCGCTGGAGGCCGGGATCTGGCGGCTCGAAACGGTGGACATCCGCGATTTCGCGCGCGATAAACACCGCTCGGTGGACGATGCGCCGTTCGGCGGCGGGCCGGGGATGGTGATGCGGCCCGACGTGCTCGATGCGGCGATCGCCGGCGCCGGCGGGTGCGGGCCGCTCATTCTGCTGTCGCCGCGCGGCCGGCCGCTCGACCAGGACGGCGTGCGGGCGTTCGCCGCGATGCCGGGCGTGAGGCTGATCTGCGGACGGTTCGAGGGCGTCGACGAGCGCGTCATCGACGCCCGCTCGGTCGAGGAGGTGAGCCTCGGCGATTTCGTCCTGTCGGGCGGCGAGCCGGCCGCGATCGCGCTGATCGACGCCTGCGTGCGGCTGTTGCCGGGCGTCGTTGGCGGCGCCGCGACGCTGGCGGAGGAAAGTTTTGCCGAGCGGCTGCTCGAGTACCCGCACTATACAAGGCCGCAGCTGCTGGCAGGGCCGCGCGGTGCCGGACGTGCTGGTGTCGGGCGACCACGCCAGGGTCCGCGACTGGCGGCGGGGAGAAGCCGAACGTTTGACCCGGGAGCGGCGTCCCGATTTGTGGCGGCGCCACGTCGCCAGACAGGCGGAAGCCGCTTCCCGGCAAGAGGTGGAAAGATGAACCTACTGCAACAGCTCGAAGCCGAGCAGGTGACAAAGCTGGCCGCCCAACGGCCGGTGCCGCCATTTCAGCCCGGCGACACGGTGAAGGTCAGCCTGCGCGTCGTCGAAGGCGAGCGCGAGCGCATCCAGGCCTTCGAGGGCGTCTGCATCGCCCGCAAGAACGCCGGGATCAACTCGAATTTCACGCTGCGCAAGATCTCCTACGGCGAAGGGGTGGAGCGGGTTTTCCCGCTCCACTCGCCGCGCATCACCGCGATCGAGGTGGTCCGCCGCGGCGCCGTGCGGCGCGCCAAGCTGTATTATCTGCGCGAGCGCCGGGGCAAATCGGCGCGCATCGCCGAGCGCGGCCGCGAAGACACCCGCCGCGAACGCGTGCCCGCGACCGTGGCTGAGACCGACGCCTGACCGTGATGGGCGTCGCTACGCTCAACCCATCCTACGGAATCCTGTAGGGTGGGTTGAGCGTGGCGAAGCCCACCAGGGCGTTCGCATATTCTAGTCCCCGCTGGAGCATTACGGATGGCGCAACCGCGTACCCTGTTCGACAAGATCTGGGACAGCCACGTCATCGCCCCGCAGGGCGAAGGCACCTTTCTCATATACATCGACCTGCACCTGATCCATGAGGTGACGACGCCGCAGGCCTTCGAGGGCTTGCGCCTGGCCGGCCGCAAGGTGCGCCGGCCCGACGCGACGATGGCGGTGTGCGACCACAACATCCCGACGAGCAACCGTAAGGCCGGCATCGACGAGCCGGAATCGAAGCTGCAGGTCGATACGCTCGAGCAGAACGTCCGCGATTTCGGCGTGCCCTATTTCCCGATTCTCAGCATCAACCAGGGCATCGTCCACATCATCGGCCCCGAACAGGGGCTGTCGCAGCCCGGCATGACGATCGTCTGCGGCGACAGCCACACCGCGACGCACGGCGCCTTGGGCGCGCTCGCCTTCGGCATCGGCACTAGCGAGGTCGAGCATGTCCTTGCCACCCAGACGCTGAGCCAGCGCCATGCCAGGAACATGCTGGTCGCGGTTGACGGCAGCCTCGGCGCCGGGGTCAGCCCAAAGGACGTGATCCTCGCGATCATCGGCAGGATCGGCACGGCGGGCGGCACCGGGCACGTCATCGAATACGCCGGCTCGACCTTCCGCGCGATGTCGATGGAAGGCCGCATGACGGTGTGCAACATGACGGTCGAAGGGGGGGCGCGCGCCGGGCTTATCGCGCCGGACGAGACCACGTTCGCCTATGTCAAGGGCCGGCCCTACGCGCCGAAGGGCGCGGCCTGGGAGCAGGCGCTGGCCTATTGGCGCACCCTCCCCTCCGATCCCGGCGCGCATTACGACAAGAAGGTCGCGCTCGACGCCTCGCAGATCGCGCCGCACGTCACCTGGGGGACCAACCCCGAACAGACCGCGCCGATCACCGGGCAGGTCCCCGATCCGGCCGACATCGCCGACCCGTTGCAGCGCGCCGCGGTGGAGCGCGCGCTCGAATACATGCAGCTCAAACCCAGGACGCCTCTCGTCGAGATCCCGGTCCAGCGCGTCTTCATCGGCTCGTGCACCAACAGCCGGATCGAGGATCTGCGCGCCGCCGCCGCGATCGCCAAGGGCCGCCGCGTCGCCTCGGGGGTGCGCGCGATGGTCGTGCCCGGCTCCGGCCTCGTCAAGCACCAGGCCGAGGAGGAAGGGCTCGACCGCATCTTCCTCGAAGCCGGCTTCGAGTGGCGCGAGCCCGGCTGCTCCAACTGCATGTCGATGAACAACGACCGCGCCGAGCACGGCGAGCGCATCGCCTCGACCTCGAACCGCAATTTCGAGGGCCGCCAGGGGCCGAACGCCAAGACCCACCTCGTCGGCCCCGCCATGGCCGCCGCCGCCGCCATCACCGGCCATCTGGCCGATGTGCGCGATTTGGGGTGAGAGTGGGCGGCAGTGGCGGTCAAAAACCGGCGCTGCGGCGGATACACGACGCTATTTACGAGCGGGACCGGGATGCCCGCCGGAGCCTCGAATATCATCGGACCAGGACGACAGATCAGATCGTGGAGTTGCTGCGGCCGGGTCCGGATAACAAGGAGCCGTTGAGAGTGAAGCCGGATGGACGCGTGTTTCAAGGCAACACCCGGATCAAGGTGCTGGAGGAACGCGGCTACCCGGTGAATGATTTGCCGCGGGACACGATCCCATGAAAACTCGCCAAGGTCAGGCAGAAAAAATTCTGTATGGGCCGACGGTTCAATATGCCGACGGTACCGTAGAGGCCGGCAAGCCGCTGGATATCGAAGGCATCCTCACCGGCTTCGAGCGATTGGAGACCGATGCGAGAAGCGCCTTCCTTTGCGTCTTCGCGCACGATCTTACCGTCGCGGTCCGAGCGCTGCTTTTGGACCGGCCGGTTGCCGAAGCTGATCTCGATCGCGTGTGGAAGATCAATGAGTTCATGCACCAGCTGACCAGCTGTGCAAATCCGCGCGGGCAGTGGTCCGCGCGCGACGCGGCTCTGCTTATCCGTGCGATTATCGACACCTCAATCACGCGGGGTCTGGATCGATGGATTGGTCATGCCCTCGCAGTGGCTGCCGGGAGCACGATCCGGACCGAGAACACCGCAGCGGCCAAGTGACGCCGCAGCACATCCAACAGAGGATCTCCAATGGAAAAATTCACCACTCTGAGCGGGGTCGCGGCGCCGCTGCCGATGATCAATATCGACACCGACAAGATCTTCCCGGCGGTCTTTCTGAAGACGATCAGGCGCACCGGGCTTGCCAAATGGCTGTTCCAGGAAATCCGGTTCCGCCCCGACGGCTCGGAAAACCCGGATTTCGTGTTGAACCAGGGCCCCTACCGCAACGCCAGGATCATCGTCGCCGGCGACAATTTCGGTTGCGGGTCGAGCCGCGAGCACGCGCCCTGGGCGCTCGTCGATTACGGCATTCGCTGCGTGATCGCGCCGAGCTTCGCCGACATCTTCTACAACAACTGCTTCAAGAACGGCCTGTTGCCGATCGCATTGCCCAAGGAGGTCTGCGACCAGCTGATGGAAGACGCCCAAAAAGGCGCCAATGCGGTGCTGACGGTCGACCTCGACAAGCAGACGATCTCGCGCCCCGACGGCGGCGTCGTGCATTTCGACATCGACCCGTTCCGCAAGCATTGCATGCTGAACGGGCTCGACGATATCGGCCTCACCGAACAGAAGGGCGCCGACATCGCCACGTATGAACAGCAGGCGCGCGCCTCCCGGCCGTGGCTCTTCGGCATGACCCAGGCCGGGACCTGACCGGCCCCCGTTCCGGGCCGTCCCGCCGGACTTGACATCGCGCGATCCCATGTACATATCTACGCAAATTATAGAGTGTTAATTGCTGTATGAGAAAGGATCGGATGGGCCGGACGAACTCCCTGCTCGCCGCCGGAAACTCCCTGCTTGGGTGCACAAAACTCCCTGCAAGGGGTGCACAAAACTCCCTGCTCCGCAGCGCCGCGCCACGCGAAGCACGCGCGATATCAACGCCTTGGGCGAGACCTTCGGCCTCGCCGAGAAGAAACTTCCCTGCTCGCAGGGATATGACGTGACACACCCGGCCCCGAAGGAAGAGGCAAATTGAATGAGCGATAGCCGCCCGAACCGCAAAGTCCTCGTCCTGCCGGGCGACGGCATCGGCCCGGAGATCATGGGCGAGGTGATGCGTGTGATCGAGTTCTTCGATCGCCGGCACATCGCCAGCTTCGATGTCCGCCAGGGCCTCGTCGGCGGCGCGGCCTATGAAGCCGCCGGCGTGCCACTGACCGACGCCACGATGGCCGAGGCAATGGCCTCGGACGCTGTGCTGTTCGGGTCGGTCGGCGGGCCGAAATGGGAGAGCTTGCCGTTCGAATTGCGCCCCGAGCGCGGCCTCCTGCGATTGCGCAAGGAGATGGATTTGTTCGCCAATCTGCGCCCGGCGGTGGTCTTCGACGCGCTCGCCAACGCTTCGGCCTTGAAACGCGATCTCGTCGCCGGCCTCGATCTGATGATCGTGCGCGAATTAACGGGCGGCATCTATTTCGGCGAGCCGCGCGGGGTCGAAACGCTGCCCGACGGCACCCGCCGAGGCATCAACACCGAGGTCTATACCGAGGCGGAGATCGAGCGGGTCGTGCGCGCCGGCTTCGATCTCGCGAGAAAGCGGCAGCACCGCCTCACCGAGGTCGACAAGGCCAATGTCATGGAATCGGGCGGGCTGTGGCGCGAGGTCGCCGAGCTTGTGCACGCCGACTATCCCGATGTCGAGCTCGCCTTCATGTATGCCGACAATTGCGCGATGCAGCTTGTGCGCAACCCGAAGCAGTTCGACGTGATCGTCACCAGCAATCTGTTTGGCGACATCCTGTCGGATTGCGCGGCGATGCTTACGGGGTCGCTCGGCATGCTGCCCTCGGCCTCATTGGGCGCGGCCGATGCGAGCGGGCGCCGCCGGGCGCTCTACGAGCCGGTGCACGGCAGCGCCCCCGACATCGCCGGCAAAGGCGTCGCCAACCCGCTCGCCACGATCCTCTCCTTCGCAATGATGCTGCGCTATTCGTTCGATCTCGCCGAGGAGGCAGGCATGGTCGAGGACGCGGTGCGCCGCGCGCTGGCCGCCGGGGTGCGCACCGCCGACATCCTCCAGCCCAACACCACCCGGGTCTCGACCCGCGTCATGGGCGACACGATCCTGCGCGAATTGGAAAAGGCGGCGTGACAGGCGGCGGGGAACGTCAGGCCGCCTTTGGCGCGCGCCCGCGAGCGAGCGCGGCGATGATCATGTCGGTGTCCATGACGTCGCCGAAGATATTGTAGAACGCGGTCAGCGCCGCGTCGTGCTCCGCCTGGGTCATCGCGGCGTTGCCGTCGCTGACCATGATCGTCTTGAAATTCGTCATCATCGCGTCGCGCGCCGAGCTTTCGCAGCACACGTTCGTAACCGTGCCGGTGATCAGGACGGTATCGAAGCCCCGCGCCCGCAGCCTCTCGGCAAGCTCTGAGGTGCCCGGCATGAACCCGCTGAAGCGGTATTTTAGGACGATCTCATCCGCGGGCTTGACGTCCAGCTCGGGCCATAGCGCGTGCCCGCGCGAGCCTCTGGTCAAGGCGGCGATGCGCTTCTGCCGCGCCGCCGGACTGGCCATCTCGTACGAGATCGACCATTCGTGCAGCGAGCGCTCGTCATGGGTCGCCTTGATCCAAAAGACGCCGCCGCCCGCCCGGCGCATCGCGGCGGCGAGCCGGTTGACCGCCGGCACGATGTCTCGCGCCGCCGGGCAGACGGCATGTCCGACCGCCTCGTCCATAAAAGCGTTCTGCATGTCGATCACGACCAGCGCGGTCTTCGCCGGGTCGAGCGCGGCAAAGCAATGCTCGCTGCCGCGGCGCTCGACGGCGCGCCGCACGACCTCGTCCGGAATGGTGGCGCCGTTCAATTTCATGATGGCCTCCGCTGCACACGCCGCCTTCGGAGAGCTACGCCTCGTGCATGTAGCCGGTGACAGCCGGCGAGATCAAGGTCAATGGCCGGCGCTGGTTCGTGCGATAGACCGCGAAATCGCTATCGAGCGTGCAAATCGGCAGTTCGGTGATTTCCGCCAGTCGCACCAGGCAGGCGTCGGCGAGCGACATCGGGACATTGGCGTAACGTTCCATCAGCGCCCGGATTGCCGCCATTTCTTCGTCGAGCCGCAAGCCGATCCGAATCTCGGCCTGCGAGGCGTGATCGAGGACGCGCGCCGCGGGCTGGCCGTTTCGTTCAATGATAAAACAAGCCTCGGTCAGCACCGGCTCGCAGGTGATGGCCGGCAAGTCAAGAGCAATGAACGTATCGACTGCCCAACCATGATACCGGTCACGCTCGCTCAAATAGGCCACAAGCGGGCCAGTGTCGAGCAAGACACCAGACCTCATCTCCCGAAATCATCGAAATATTTCGGATTAGTGGATAGGTCGGGCGGCGCATCCTTGATAATCCCGCACAGATCCTGCAGCGCCTCGTGCAGCGAACCGGGCCTGGGTCGGCGCTGCGCCGGTTGTTGCCCGGTCTCAGCGGGCGCCTCCTCCTTTTCCAGAACGAGCCGCAGCCCTTCCTCGACGAGGTCCTTGAGCTTGCGCCCACGCAGCGCGGCCTCGGATTTGGCGCGGCGGAACAGCGGATCGGGGATATCGATCGTCGTTCTCATAGGGCGAATATAAGCATATCGATGCAAAGATGCAACCGCTCTACCACGCCGCGTCGAGCAGCTCGCGGACGACCGGCGGACCGTCGATCTTGCGCGGGTTGGTATGGATCCAGCGGTCGTGCATCGACAATTCGGCGATGCGGTCGAGCTGCTCCGGCTTGACCCCGACATCGCGCAAATGCCCGGGCAGCCCGAGCCGGGCAATAAGGCCGGCGACGACATCGGCGGCGGGCTCGCCCGGATGACCCAGCGCCTCGCTGACCAGGGCCTGGCGCGCGGCATTGACCGGCGCGTTGAAGCGCAGCACATGCGGCAGCATCACGCAGGAAGTATAGCCGTGCGGCACCTGCGCGGTGCCGCCCAGCACGTGGCCGATGCCGTGGCTCGCCCCTTTGGGGACGCCGGTTTGCGAGCCGACCATCGACATCCAGGCGCCAAGCTGGCAGTCGAGCCGCGCGTCGAGGTCGAGCGGGTCCCCCTTGACCCGCGTGAGGCCGCGGCCGAGCAGCTTCAAGGCATGGTAGGACGCGCCTTCCGAGATCGGCTGGCATTGCGGCGAGCAGATGTCCTCGACCGCGTGGTCGACGGCGCGGATCCCGGTCGACAGGAACAGCCAATCCGGGGTGTAGAAGCTGGCGCGCGGGTCGAGCACCACGGTCTTCGGCATCATCAGCGGATGGCCGAAGCTCTCCTTGACGTGCCGTACCGTGTCGGTGCACCCGGCCGAGGCGGTGTACTCGCCGGCCGACAGCGTCGTCGGGATCGCGATCGTGCGGATGGCCGGCGGCTTCATTTCCGGGCGCACGATCGTGCCGTCGGCGCCGACCACGGCGCGGTAATTGTCGAGCTCGGCCGGGTCGGTGACGCCGTTGCCGAGGCAGAAGGCGACCATCTTCGCCGCGTCGGTGACCGACCCGCCGCCCAAGGTCACCAGCAGATCGGCCCCGGCGGCGCGGGCGGCGTTGGCCGCCGCGACGACATCGACCCGCGGGGTGTGCGCGCCGATCTTGGCGCAGACGCCGGCGAGCCGGTTGCCGAGCGCAGTGCGCACCTGCGCGACCATGTCGGTTTCGCGGTCGAGCGTGCCGCTCGCCAGCAGAAACACCGAGAGAGCGCCGCCCTCTTCGACCAGCTCCTTCAGCGCTTCGGCGAAAGGGCGGCCGTAGATGACGCTCTCCATCGGCGGAAAACGATAGACACCGGTCAGCATGATGCCTCCCTTTTGCGAATGGCTGGCCGACGCTGGCAAGCTATCAGAACAGGTCTTCAAACCTTTCGTCCACCGGGACCCGATAGCCGTCGGCGAGCCGGTTGGTTTCGTTGGCCATGCCGACGACGGCGATCAGTTCGCCGAGCATCTCCTGGCTCATGCCGAGGCGCTTCGCCGCGGCGCCGTGCGAGGCGGTGCAGTAGACGCAGCCATTGCTGATGCTGACCGCGAGATAGATCAGCTCCTTGGTCAGCGGGTCGAGCGCACCCGGCGCCATCACCTCCTTGAGGCTCTCCCAGGTGCGCCCTAAGGTCGGCGGATGATTGGCCAGCGCTCGCCAGAAATTGTTGATCCAGTCGGTATTGCGGGTGGCGCGAATGTCGTCGAACACCGCGCGGACCTCCGCGCTTGCCGCGCTCTCCTCGACCAACGGTACCGTCGCCATCAACACCCCCCGCGCTCGATTTGCGCCGCCGATCGGGATAAAGCGGCGAGCGCCGCGACCGGCCGCTTGTAATGCGCCGGGCGGCATCGTAAGTCAGCTTCCAGCATCATCCCCAAAACCGCCTCCAACTCCCTGGGGAGTTCACCTATGGGCTTTAACGTAGCGGTGGTCGGCGCGACCGGCAATGTCGGACGCGAATTCCTGACCGTGCTGGCCGAGCGCAAGTTCCCGGTCGAGGACATCGTCGCGCTCGCCTCGTCCCGTTCGGTCGGCCGGGAGGTCTCGTTCGGCGAGGACGACGTCCTCAAGGTTCAGGCCCTCGACACCTTCAACTTCAAGGGGATCGACATCGTCTTGTCGTCGCCGGGCAGCAAGGTGTCGGCGGGGTTCGCGCCGCGCGCGGCAAAGGCCGGGGCGGTCGTCATCGACAACACCTCGTGCTTCCGCATGGAGCCCGACGTGCCGCTGGTCGTCCCCGAGGTCAACCCCCAGGCAATCGCGCAGTACCGCAAGCGCGGCATCATCGCCAATCCGAACTGCTCGACCATCCAGATGCTGGTCGCGCTGAAGCCGCTGCACGACCTCGCGCAGATCAAGCGGATCGTCGTTGCCACCTACCAGTCGGTATCGGGCGCGGGCCATGCCGCGATGGACGAACTGTTCAGCCAAACCCGCTCGATCTACGTCAACGATCCGATCAAACCGGAGCAGCTGACCAAGCAGATCGCCTTCAACGTCATTCCGCACATCGGCGACTTCAGGGATGACGGGTCGACCCTGGAGGAGTGGAAGATGGCGGTCGAGACCCGCAAGATCCTCGACCCCGACATCGCCGTCGCGGTGACCTGCGTGCGGGTCCCGGTGTTCATCGGCCACGCCGAGGCAATCAATGTCGAATTCCTCCGGCCGATCACCGAGGCGCGGGCGCGCGCGGCATTGCAGAGCGCGCCCGGCATCATCGTCCTCGATCACCGCGCCGACGAGGGTTATGTGACCCCGACCGAGGCCGCCGGCGAGGACGCCGTCTATGTCAGCCGCATCCGCCGCGATCCGACCGTGCCGCACGGGCTCAATCTTTGGGTCGTCGCCGACAATCTGCGCAAGGGCGCTGCGCTGAACGCGGTACAGATCGCTGAGATCCTCGCCGCCGAGTATCTCGGCGGCCGGCGGGCCGGCACCCACCCGCGGCCGAAACTGGTGCAGGCCTCCTAGGCGACGCAACCCTCTTGGGGTGAGATGCGGCTCTGGCATCGGTCCGCGCTCGGCGCATGAATGATCTGCCGCAGAGGGAGAACCCACCCGCGGCGCCAGCGCCGCAGCAGAAGGACGCGGCCGGGATCGTAACCCCCGCGCGCATTCCCGGGCAAGTCTCGCCCGCGGCGGGCGATGTGTTTCTCGGCCGGCATATCACGCCCTTGACCCGGCGCCGCCTCGACAATTTCCTCGCCAACCGTCGCGGTTTCTGGTCGCTGTGGATCTTCCTGGTGTTGTTCGGCACCAGCCTCTTCGCCGAATTTCTCGCCAACGACCGGCCGCTCGTCGTCGATTACGCCGGCAGCCTGTACTTCCCGGTATTCCGCGATTATGCCGAGACCACCTTCGGCGGCGATTTCCCGACCGAAACCGACTATCGCGACCCGGTGGTGATCAAGCTGATCGATCGAAAGGGCTGGCTGGTCTGGCCGCTCATTCCGTTCAGCTATTCGACGATCACCAATGCGCCGGGACCGTTTCCGTCGCCGCCCTCGCGCATCGACTGGCTCGGCACCGACGATCAGGGCCGCGACGTGCTGGCGCGGCTGATCTACGGTTTCCGCATCTCGGTGCTGTTCGGCCTCGCGCTGACCCTCCTCTCCTCGGCCATCGGGGTCGCCGCCGGCGCGGTGCAGGGCTATTTCGGCGGGTTGGTCGATCTCGGCATGCAGCGCTTCATCGAGATCTGGTCGGGCCTGCCGGTGCTCTACCTGCTGATCATCCTCGCCACCTTGGTCGAGCCCAATTTCTGGTGGCTCCTCGGGCTGATGCTATTGTTTTCGTGGACCAGCCTCGTTGACGTGGTGCGCGCCGAGTTTCTGCGCGCGCGCAATTTCGATTACATCCGCGCCGCGCGCGCGCTCGGCGTCTCCGATCCCGTCATCATCTTCCGCCACGTCCTGCCAAACGCGACGGTGGCGACGATCACGTTCATGCCGTTCATCCTCAACGGCTCGATCACGACGCTGACCTCGCTCGATTTTCTCGGCTTCGGATTGCCGCCGGGCTCGGCCTCGCTGGGCGAACTCTTGGCGCAGGGCAAGGCCAATCTGCAGGCGCCGTGGCTCGGCATCACCGCCTTTGTCACGCTGGCACTGATGCTGAGCCTCTTAATTTTCATCGGCGAGGCAGTGCGCGACGCCTTCGACCCGCGCAAGGTGACCCCGTGAGCCGCATCGGTGCGCGCTGCATCGGCATTCCAGCATCCTTCGAGACGCGCCCTGCGGGCGCTCCTCAGGATGACGGTACGTCTCTGATGGCATTAAGAAAAAACGTCATCCTGAGGAGGCCGCACAGCGCCCGTCTCGAATGACGCGCGACAATAATCCAGCAATTTCAGGGCAGACGATGAGCCTCTTGGAAGTCCGCGATCTGAGCGTGACCTTCGCGGGCTGGCGCGGCGCCCCGCCGGTGCATGCGGTAAAGCGCATTTCCTTCGCTCTCGATCGCGGCGAGACCCTGGCGCTGGTCGGCGAGAGCGGCTCGGGCAAGTCGGTGACGGCGCTGTCGGTGCCGCAGCTGCTCCCCTACCCCGCCGCCTCGCACGCCCCCGAAAGCAGCATCCGCTTTGCCGGCGAGGAGCTGGTCGGCGCGGCCCCGGCACGGCTGCGCGAGGTGCGCGGCAACCGCATCGCGATGGTCTTCCAGGAGCCGATGACCTCGCTCAACCCATTGCACACGCTGGAAAAGCAGGTCGCCGAGACGCTGCTGATCCACAAGCACATGGCGCCGGCGGCAGCGCGGGTCCGCACGCTCGAATTGTTGCACCTCGTCGGCCTGCGCGACGCCGAGGACCGCCTCGATGCCTATCCGCACCAGCTCTCGGGCGGCCAGCGCCAGCGGGTGATGATCGCGATGGCGATCGCCAACGAACCCGACATCCTGATCGCCGACGAGCCGACGACGGCGCTCGATGTGACGATCCAGGCGCAGATCCTCGATCTGATGCGCGACTTGCGCGACCGGCTCGGCATGGCCCTCCTCTTGATCACCCACGATCTGGCGATCGTGCGCCATATGGCCGAGCGGGTCTGCGTGATGACCCAGGGCGAAATCGTCGAAAGCGGCAGGACCGCCGAGATTTTCGCCCGTCCGACGCATCCCTATACGCGCCATCTCCTGCTGGCGGAGCCGAAGGGCGGGGTTGCGCCGGCCGATCCGGCGGCGCCGGTCCTGGTCGAGGGCGAGCAGCTAAAGGTGTGGTTTCCGATCCGGCGCGGCCTCTTCCGGCGAATCGCGGGTTACGTCAAGGCGGTCGATGGCGTCTCGCTCGCGGTGCGGGCTGGCTCGACCCTGGCGGTGGTCGGCGAAAGCGGGTCGGGCAAGACGACGCTGGGCCTCGCGCTGCTGCGCCTCCTCGATGCCCAGGGGGAGATGGGGGGCGGCATCCGCTTTGCCGGGCACGATATCAGCCACGAGCGCCAGAAGGCGCTGCGGCCGTTGCGGCGCGAGATGCAGATCGTCTTTCAGGACCCCTATTCGAGCCTGTCGCCACGCCTGTCGATCGCGCAGATCGTCGGCGAAGGCCTGCGCGTCCACCGCCTCGCCGCGAGCGAGGGCGAGCGGCGCCAGCTTATAGAAACGACGCTCGCCGAGGTCGGGCTCGATCCCGAAGCGGCCGACCGCTACCCGCATGAATTTTCGGGCGGCCAGCGCCAGCGCGTGGCGATCGCCCGGGCATTGGTGCTGAAGCCGCGCTTTATCGTGCTCGACGAGCCGACCTCGGCGCTCGACATGTCGGTGCAGGCGCAGATCGTCGAACTCTTGCGCGAATTGCAGGCGCGTTACGGTCTCGCCTATCTGTTCATCAGCCACGACCTCAGGGTCGTGCGGGCGATGGCGCATGAGATCCTGGTGATGAAGGACGGCCAGATCGTCGAATCCGGCACCGCCGAGCGAGTGATGACCGCGCCCGAGCACCCCTACACCCGCGCCCTGATGGCCGCCGCCTTCGACCTCGCCGCAGTGCCGGCGTAATCAAAGACGCAGTCCCGGCGAAGGCCGGGACCCACCAATCGACCGCCGGAGCCTCTGAAGAATGGATCCCGGCTTTCGCCGGGAATGCGGATTTTCTGGAGGCGGACCGAGAGCAGCTACCGCCCGACCGCGTAGGTCTGCATGCCGCGCGGGTTGGCGCCGGCCTTGAGGATGGTGCCTTCCGGCGTCTCCTCGCGGGCGCAGGCGGTGAGGCGACCGCCCGACCAGGTCTCGCCCATCCGCACGCGATGGCCGCGCTCGGCCAGCGCCCGCGCCGTCTTTTCCGGAAAGCGGCCTTCGAGGACGAGACCGCCCGGATTGGCGGCGCGCGGATAGAACGAAGAGGGCGCGTGGTCGTTGTTGAATTCCGGGCAGTCGATCGCCTCCTGCAAATTCATCGCGTGATGCAGATGATGCAGCAGGAGCTGCGTCGACCATTGGTCCTGGCCGTCGCCGCCCGGCGTACCGAACGCCATGAACGGTTCGCCCTCCTTGAGCGCCAGGGTCGGCGACAAGGTGCTGCGCGGCCGCTTGCCCGGGGCGAGGCTCGACGCCGAAGCCTCGTCGAGCCACGAGATCTGCTGCCTTGTGCCGAGGCAAAAGCCGAGCGCGGGGATGACCGGCGAACTTTGCAGCCAGCCGCCGCTCGGCGTCGCCGAGACCATGTTGCCCCAGCGGTCGATGATGTCGAGATGGACGGTGTCGCCGGCGACGACGCCCAATTCGCTGACCGTCGGCTCGCCGATGCCGCCCGCGAGGCCCGCAGCGGGCGCGACCTCCAACCCGCCGACCAGCACATACGGCTTGCGCCCGTCGGGGCTGCCCGGGCGCAAGTCGAGCGAGGCCCGCTCGCCGACAAGTCGGCGCCGCGCGTCGTTGTAGGAAGAGGAGAGCAGCGTCGCCATCGGCACATCGACGAAATCCGGGTCGCCATACCACGCCTCGCGGTCGGCATAGGCGAGCTTGGCGCATTCGGTGACGATATGGACGAAGTCGGGACCGACCGGATCGAGATCGTCGAGGTCGAAGCCCTGCAATAGCGCGAGCTGCTGCAACAGGACGGGCCCCTGGCTCCACGGGCCGCCCTTGACCACGGTAACGCCGCGGTAATCGTAGGTCACCGGCGCCTCGACCGGAGCTTCCCAGCGCGCCATGTCGTCGGCGGTCAGAAGCCCGTGATGGCGCCGGCCCGAGGCGTCGAGCACTTTTTCGCTGCGGCAGAAACGGTCAACGGCCTCGGCGACAAAGCCGCGATACCATGCGTCGCGCGCCCGGTCGATACCGCGTTCCCGATTCGCCCCAGCGGCCTCGACCTCGTGCAGCACGCGGCGGTAGGTCGCCGCCAATGCCGGGTTGCGGAACAGACGCCCGGCGGCCGGCAGATTGCCGTCCGGCAGGTAGATCGCGGCAGAGCTCGTCCATTCGCGGCGGAACAGCTCGGCGACGGTCATGATCGTGTCGCGGATGCGAGCGACCAGCGGGTAGCCGCTTTCGGCATAGCCGAGCGCCGGCGCGATCAGCTCGGCAAGCGCCATCGTCCCGTAATCGCGCAACAGCCGCATCCAGGCGTCGAAGGCGCCGGGCACCGAAGCGGCGAGCAACCCGGTGCCGGGGATGAGGTCGAGGCCGAGGCTCTTGAAGCGGGCGATCGTCGCCGCTTGCGGCGCCACGCCCTGGCCGCAGATCATGTCGCAGCGCCGATGCTTGGCGCTGTAGACGAGAATGGGCGCCTCGCCGAGCGGCCCGTTCAAATGCGGCTCGACGACCTGCAACGTGAAACCGGCCGCGACCGCCGCGTCAAACGCGTTGCCGCCCTTTTCGAGGACGCCCATCGCCACGGATGAGGCCAGCCAGTGGGTCGTCGCGACGACCCCGAAGGTGCCGCGGATCTCGGGCCGCGTGGTAAAGCCGGGCATGGGGTTGCCTCTGCAGATTTCGGCGATGTGTTACGCAGCCTAACCGAGCCGCCTGCACTAGGGAACGGCTTCAGGCCCGCTCGAAGACGATCGACTGGGCGCCTTGCCGCAGGGTCATCTCGCCGAGAGCGCGGAGCTGGCCCTGGCCCTCGACGACCGTCAGGAAATGGTTGCCGGCAAGCTGGCCGATTTTGCTGGCGAAACGGACGGCGCCGTAGGCGACGAGGATCTCGGTCTCGCTGACGCCGCCCGGATGAATGAGGATCTGGCCCGGCGCCGGATAGCTCGTCGCGTTCTCGTAGCCGAGGCCGAGATCGAGCGTCCCGAGCGGGATCCAGCAGGCCTCGCCGCTCCACCGGACATGGATCAGGCGCTCGCGGTACGGCAGCATCGCCTCAAACCGCGCACAGGTCTGCGGCGCGAGGGCGCGCTCGACCCGCGCGAAAAAGCTGAACGGCCCGGCGGCGACGCGAAGATCCGTCATCGGTTCAAAATCTCCACCACCCCCGCGCCCGGATCGACGCGCAGCGTGTCGCCGGTGCGGATGAGATCGGTGACGTCGCTCTCGAAGCGGTCAACCAGCGCGACCCCGGCGAAGGCGGCGCCTTGCGCGAGGATCGGATTGACCCGGTTGAACACCAGCGCCAGCGCCACGATTCCACGCTCCTTCATGTCGCGCAGCATCCAGGCGGTGGCGACCCCGCCCTTGGCCTCGTTGAGCACCAGAATGCGGCCGACATAGCTTTGCCCGGCGAGCTGGTGGGTCGGGCGCGAGAACACCCCGCTTTTGCGGTCGAGGTCATAGCGCGCGCTGAAATTGTCGCGTGCAACAAGGGCGGTGCCGGTCACGGACGGGCCGATCCCCGCGTGACAATGCAAGACGATTGGCATTAGAGGAGCGGCATCATACGACCCGTCCGGCGACCGCCGAGTTCGACGCAGCGTTCGAGGCTTGCCAGGGTCGGGCGGTAGCCGTAGCCGCCGATGATGTTGACCAGCTTTGCCGAATTGGTCAGCAGCCGCTTCCAGCCATTGGCCTCGGCCATTTCGCCGGCATAGCTCTGGTAGAAGCAGATGCCGGCGGCGACGACCGCCCCCGCCGCTTCCATCCGGGCCGTCAGCCCCATGCGGTCGGCGGCGTGCTTGATCTCGGGCGAGGTCGCGACGAGGAGGGTCGTCGCCGGATGGACATGGCGGCCGTCGAGCGCGCCGGCGACCGCCTGCATCTCGACCAGCGACAATTGCGGCGCGGCGAAGACCACGACATCAACCTTGTCGCCGGTCGCGCCATAAGAAGCGACAAAGGCATCGATCTCGTCGCGGCCGATGATGTCGGCTTGCTGCGACGGGCCGGCGAATTCGGCGGGGTCGGCAATAATCTCTGGGGTGATCCCCGGCATGTGGAAGAGCGCCGTCGAACCATAGCTCGCCATCGCCGCGCCGAAATGCTTTAGCGCATCCGAGCCGGGCACCTGTTCGATCCCCTCGATCAATGGCACCTCCCAGTACGAACCGCGGGCCCGGCCGACGATGCCGCCGAGCGCGCCCCATTCCGCGAGGTCGCGCGGCTGCGCCATCAGGCGGAAACGCCGGGTCGCGCGGCGGCATTCGTCGAGGTGAAAGCCGTAGCGCGGGGTGCGGCCGGTCAATGCCGCCGCCAGGGCCGACGGTCCGCCCTCGAAATTGCTGCGCGCCCCAAAGACGCTGTTCGAATAGATGACGACGCCGGTATCGCCCATCGCGAGGTGCTCGCCGCGCACCGGCGGCATGATCGTCTGGTAGTTGATGCAGGTGTCGGTCATCAAGACGCCGAAGGCGCGGAGCGCGGCGATCGCGCGCGCTTCGAGCGCCCGCATCGCCTCGGTTTGTCCGAGGCGTTTGTAGACTTGGATATCCAGCCCGCGCGGGTCGGTCAGCGTCGGGACCCGCACATGCCGCTCGGCCACCGGGCTGGCGGCGAGGCTTTCGAGAAAGCGCACCCCCCAATCGCCGAGCGATTCGGTGTCCGCCATGATATGCGCCTGCGAGACCGGCACGAAATCGGCGGCATCGAAGAACTCGCCGACCGCGATCTGATGCGCGACCGCCCAGCGCCGCGGCTCGCCCTGCTCGCCGGCCAGCATCGCGCGCTCTTCATCGGTCAGTCGCATCGGCAACACTAACGCTCATTCGATCGGCACATCACCCGATCAAAGCCTGCCAGCCCTGCTACATTCCTGCCCATGACGCCCTGGCGGCGCATCGTCGCCAAGTGCGATTTCAGCCTCGCCCTTGAGGATGTAGACGACCTGCGCCTCATCGACATGGTAGTGCCGACTCGCCTCGCCGCCCGGCGCGACATGCCCGAGGATCATCTCGAACCCGGCGCCGAACTCATGCCCGACGAGACGGCGGTTGACCGTGCCGGAATGCGCCGGCGGCGAATAGGCCGGCAGGTCGGAGATGTGCTGGATCAGAGTGTCACAAGGCGGCGCGGCATCGGGCATGTCACTCCCTTTCATCCGGACAGGTGGAGCTGTCGAAGCGAGGCCAGGCCGTAGGATGGGCTGAGCGAAGCGAAGCCCATCCTACGGCCTGGGAGCCCGCGCCGCGGCTCAGCCGGATTTGGCCGGCGGCGAGGCGGTCGCGGCGCCGGCGAGGCCAGGCCGCGCCGGGGGCGGCCTCGGCTTTGCGCCGTCGAACTCGATGTTGATCTCAAGGAGCGAGGTCTCGCCCGATTTGCCGAGGTTGACGCGGATCATGTCTTCGCGGAGCTCGACATAGCGGGCGACGACGTCGATCAGCTCTTTCTGCAACTTGGGCAGGAAATCCGGCGCGTGCCGCCCGGCCCTCTCATGCGCCAGCACGATCTTGAGGCGTTCCTTGGCGATGGCGGCACTGTGGCGGTGCGGCGGAAACAGGAATTTCAACAGACCCATCACGCCCTACCGAACAAGACTCGCAGAAAGTTGCGGCGCTCGGGTTTGACGAAGCGCATCTCGCGCTGTTCGCCGAGAAACCGCGCGACCGCGTCGAGATAGGCGCGGCCGGCCGGGCTGTCATCGTCGAAGGCCACCGGGGTCCCGGTGTTGGAGGCGCGCAACACCGATTCGGATTCGGGGATGACGCCCAGAAGCGGGATCGACAGGATCTCCCTGACGTCCTCGACCGTCAGCATCTCGCCCTTGGCAACCCGCGCCGGGTCGTAGCGGGTCAAGAGAAGACTGAGTTCGACCGGCGGTTCGTTGCGCTCGGCGCGACGCGATCGGGACGCCAGAATCCCGATGATCCGGTCGCTGTCGCGTACCGAGGAGACTTCCGGGTTGGTCACGATGATGGCGCTGTCGGCGAAATAGAGCGCGGTGATCGCGCCGTGCTCGATCCCGGCCGGGCTGTCGCAGATGATGTAATCGAACTGCGTTTTCAGCTCCTCCAGCACGCGGTCTACCCCCTCGCGCTTGAGCGCATCCTTGTCGCGGGTTTGCGAGGTCGGAAAGATGAAGAGATTGTCGTTGCGCTTGTCCTTGATCAGCGCTTGGTTGAGGTTGGCGTCGCCGTTGATGACATTGATGAAATCGAACACGACGCGGCGTTCGCACCCCATGATCAGGTCGAGGTTGCGCAGGCCCACATCGAAATCGATGACCACGGTCTTGTGGCCGCGCAGCGCCAGGCCGGCGGCAAAGGCGGCGGCGGTCGTGGTCTTGCCGACCCCGCCCTTGCCCGATGTGATCACCACTACCTTCGCCAAGGGTCCTCCCCTCGCCCCGCTCTCGCCGGAGCGGCGCCCTGCCCGGGACGCTCATTTTCCGGCGCAAGAAGACCGCCGCGCAACCCTAATTGCGAATGATCAGGCGTTAATTTCGGGTGATGGTCAACTGCTCATCGACAAGCGCGATCTGCACCGGCAATCCCCGCTGCTCGGGCGGCAATTGCTCGCTGACGAGATAATGTCCGGCGATGCTGACCAGCTCCGCCTCGAATCGCGAGCAGAAGATTCGCGCGTCGGTGTCGCCGCTGGCCCCGGCCATCGCGCGGCCGCGCAATGGGCCATAGACATGGATGTTGCCGTCGGCGATCAGCTCGGCGCCCGGGCTGACCGACGCGGTGACGACAAGATCGGTGCCGCGAGCATAGATCTGTGTCCCCGAACGCACCGGGGTTGTGACCAGGCGCGCCGCCGCCCGGGGCGGCTCGGCCGCGACCGCCGCGGCCGCCGCAGC
Organism: uncultured Alphaproteobacteria bacterium; assembly: GCA_963789255.1. Lineage (GTDB taxonomy): Bacteria > Pseudomonadota > Alphaproteobacteria > ATCC43930 > CGMCC-115725 > DATARH01. Next base: position 50,919 of record CAWBJW010000004.1, read on the forward strand.
GACGGCGGGCCGCGGCGCGCGGCGGCTCGGCTGGATCGCGGTTGGGGCGAAGCTCGCCAGCCCCGCCGCGGCGGCCGCCTTGAGCTGCGCCGGCTCGGCATTCTGTACGCCGACCAGCGCCAGCGTGTGCGCGCGCAGCCGCTCCCTCGCCTCGACAAATTCCGCCGCCGCGGTGAATTCGCCGGCGCCTTTCAGGTCGAGCACCACCGGCGCGTGCTGAAAAAACCGCGGGCTGCGCTCGACCTGCGTTGCCAGCTCGTCGGCGAAGGCGGGATCGCGCAGCATTCCCGCGCGAACCACCATCACGGTGAACAGAGCGCCCTGAACGAGGTTGCCCGCCATCCGACAAACCGGCGCCATCAGAAAATGCTCGACTGGGGACGGGGTAGCGCCAAATCGCCGCCACCGCAACGGCTTTCCGGCGCGCGCCGCTACGAGCGCCCGTTATCGTCGCCGCCGTCTTCGGGTTGGTCCTCGGTGGGGATGCTGTAGCCTTCCTTGAGCCAGCGGCCGAGGTCGATAGTGGCGCAGCGGGCCGAACAGAACGGCCGATGGCGCGCGGTTGCCGGCTTGCCGCAGATCGGGCAGCGGCGCGGGCCGGCCGGTAGCGGCGTCACGGGATCGCCGGAGGCGGTCCTTGTCATGCCGGCCGATATCGTCTCACAGCGGCGCGATGTCAAAAGGATCTGCATCGCGACCCGGCGCGACGGCGATCGCGACCCTGCGACCGAGGCGGACTTCGAGCGCGCGCAGCGCGGCCGCGGCGGGGCCGCGCAATGAGGCTGCAACGCCAGGGGCAACGAGGAGCCGCCAATTCGCCGCCGGGCGGGCGCGGGCCTCGCGGTAGAGCGCGCGCAATGCCTCGAACGCCAGCGCCGTAGCGCTCTTCCCCGGGCTTTGCGGTTGGAGCATCGCCTCGCTGAGCGGCCGCCCGTGGCGCGGGCGCACCACTTCGAGATGGCCGAGTCGGCTCCAACCAAGCACCTGCGGCTGTGCCGGATCGCCGGCGAGAGCGGCTTCCATCGCCTGGCGCACCCGCTCGCGCGGCCGGCGGCCGTCGAGCCCGACAAAGTCGATGACGATGCCGCCGCCGAGCTGGCGCAGCCGCAACTGGCGTGCGATCGCCGCGGCGGCGGCGAGGTTGACCGCCAGCGCGGCGCGTGCGGCCGATCCCGCGTCCGGGATCCCGGTATCGACGTCGATCAGCACCGCGGCATGGCTTTCCTCGATGTGAAGGCTGCCGCCGCCGGGCACCGCGAGAGCCGGCGACAACGCGGCCTCGAACAGGGCATCCAGGTCGATCGGCCAATCCTCGGTGCCGCCGCAGGCAATCTCGGCCGCGGGAAAGGCATCGCGCAACTCGCGCAGCACGGCGGGATCGTCGGCGAGGATGCGTTCCGGCTCGCCCGGCAGACGCAGCGCCAGCGCGGCCGCGAAGCCGGCCATCGGGTCGAGCTGTGCCGGTGGATCGAGCCGGCCCGCCCGCTCGGCGAGCCGGGCGAGGTCATCTGGGCCGCCGCGCGGGACGAGGCGCGTCGACAACAGCGCGCCCTTGCCGCGCTGCGCCTCGCGGCGGATCTGGACCACGAGGCGCGCGCCCTCATTCAAATCCAGTGCGGGCGGCGGACCGTCCTTGCGTATCGGCAGAAAACCCGGACGCTCGTTGCCGATATCGACCAGCGCCGCATCCAGGCCGGCGACCAGCCTGACGATTCGGCCGAGAAGGATGCTGCCCGCCGGCCGCGTATCGCCGCGCTCGACCAGGAGCTCGACGGCGGCACCGTCCTCGAGCCAGGCGACGCGCCACTCGCCGGGGCCGGCGCCGATCAGCAGCTCGCGGCGCAACGGAAGCGATACCCGCGTCCGGCGAGCAACTGCGCGGTCTCGAACAGCGGCAGGCCGACGACATTGGAGTATGAGCCGGCGATCCACGGGATCAAGGCGGCGGCGCGGCCCTGGATCGCGTAGCCGCCGGCCTTGCCGAGCCACTCCCGGCTTGTCAGATAGGCCTCCAGCTCCGACTGGCTCAGGCGCTTGACGGCGACCTGGCTGATCACCCGGCGAAGCGCGGTCGCGCCGGCCGGAGTGATCACCGCAACCCCGCCATAGACGCGGTGGCGGCGGCCGGACAAGAGGGTGAGGCAGGCCCGGGCGGTCGCCTCGTTCTCGGCCTTGGGCAGGATGCGGCGGCCGCAGGCGACCACCGTGTCGGCGGCGAGGATGAAGGCACCGGGATGGCGCGGCTGCACTGCCTTCGCCTTCGCCTCGGCCAGCCGCACGACATGGGCCGCCGGCAGTTCGCCCTGCGCCGGCGTCTCGTCGATATCGGCCGGGTCGATCCGGTCGGGAACGATGCCGATCTGGCGCAGCAGATCGAGCCGGCGCGGCGAAGCGGAGGCGAGCACCAGGATCGGCATTTCGGCTCAGAACCTTCGGCTATAGCCCTCTCCCGCACCGCGGGAGAGGAGGGACCCGGCCCGGAGGGCCGGGTGGGTGAGGGTCTTTTCGGCTCGAACACCCTCACCCGCCTCCCCGCGGGTCAAGCCCGCGGCTTCGGCACCCTCTCCCGCAGTGCGGGAGAGGGCTTCCAGACGCGCTTTCGCGCGCGGCTTTGCGCAGAGCCCGCTCACGCGCGCAGGTGGAGCACGCAGATCAAGGTAAACAGCCGGCGCGCGGTCTCGTGATCGATCGCCACCTTGCCGGCGAGCCGCTCGATCAAGAGCGCCGCTCCCTCGTCATGCAACGAGCGCCGGCCGACATCGATCGCCTCGACCTGTGCCAGCCCGTGGCCGCGGATCGCTCCATAATAGCTCTCGCAAACCAGAAAGTAGTCCTTGACGATGCGGCGGAACGGCGCGAGCGGCAGCACGATCGTCTCGCTCCACCCGCCCTCCTGCCCATCCCCGGGCCCCTTATCTCCATCGCCAAGCGGTTCTCTTCGATCGCGAGATGGAGATCGAACGGCCCGGCACGACCGGACACCGGGGCGAAGCGATTGTCCTTCAACAGATCGGCGATCGCCGCGGCGCGCTCGTCCTCAATCGCCCGGCTGCGCCGCACCACGGTGCGCTCGTCGAGGGTAATCGCGGCGATCCGCTGGGTATTGCCGGGCGCGGCCCTCATGGCCGGCCGAGCCTGAGTGCCAGAGAGAGGGCGTGGGCGTCGAGGCCCTCGGCTTCGGCCAGCCGGATCGCGGCCGGCGCGAGGGCGGCGAGGCTCGCCCTATCGCAGCCGACAATGGTCGTGCGCTTCATGAAGTCGAGGACGCCGAGGCCCGAGGCGAAGCGCGCGCTGCGCGCCGTCGGCAGCACGTGATTGGGGCCGGCGATATAGTCGCCGATCGCCTCGGGCGTGTGGCGGCCGAGAAAGATCGCCCCGGCATGATGCACCCGCTCGGCGACCGCCTCGGCGCTCGTCGATCGCCAGTTCGAGATGCTCGGGGGCGATGCGGTCGATCAGCGCCACCGCCTCGTCCCAATCGGCGACCAGGATGACCGCGCCGTTGTCGCGCCAGCTCGCGCCGCGCGATCTCGGCCCGCGGCAGAGCCTGCAGATGACGCGCCACCGCCCGTTCGACCGCGGCGGCGAAGTCGGCGTCGTCGGTGAAGAGGATCGCCTGGGCGGCCGCGTCGTGCTCGGCTTGCGATAAGCAGGTCGGCGGCGATCCATGCCGGGATCGTTGTGCCGGTCGGCAAGCACCAGGATCTCGGAAGGGCCGGCGATCATGTCGATCCCGACCCGGCCGAAGACGCGCCGCTTGGCCGCCGCGACATAGGCGTTGCCCGGCCCGACGATCTTGTCGACCGGGGCAATCGTCGCGGTGCCGTAGGCGAGGGCCGCAATGGCCTGCGCCCCGCCGACGCGATAGACCTCGTCAATCCCGACCATATGGGCGGCGCCAGCACCAGCGGGTTGAGGATCCCGTCCGGCGCCGGAACCGTCATGACCAGCCGCTCGACGCCGGCGACCTTGGCGGGGATCGCGTTCATCAGCACCGACGAGGGGTAGGCGGCGGTGCCGCCCGGCACATAAAGCCCAACGGCGGCGATCGGCCGCCAGCGCTGGCCAAGCCGCACGCCGATCGCATCGACATAATCGATGCCGGCCGGCAGTTGGCGGCGGTGAAAGCTCTCGATCCGCTCGGCAGCCACGCGCAACGCCGCGACGGTCTCGGCCGGCGCCCGCTCCGCGCCGGCAGCGATCTCGGCGTGCGAGAGCCGGAGATGGTCGGGGCTGAGCCGGACGCGGTCGAACCGGTTGGTGTAGGCGACCAGCGCGGCGTCGCCGCGCGTGGCGACATCGTCGATGATCGCCCTGACCGCATCGTCGACATCGGCCGCGCTCTCGCGCTTCGCCGCGAGCAACGCGCGAAACGCCGCCTCGAAGCCGGGATCGCGGGTCGTGAGGGTGATCGCCACTTGGGCTTATCCCTATCCCGCGGTCAACGTCCGTCGGCGAAAATCGCCTCGGATATCGCCCAGCGGATGGGTCCCAAGGGCACGCAGGCCTAAGGTTGTGCTCATGCCCGATGCTAACGCATTCGGCGCGCGCGGCGAAGCGGCTCAACGCCTCGCCGCAGCGGTCGCTTGATATCGCTACCCGGCTGCGGCGGCCGGGAGGCCGGTTGCGTGGGTGGCCTGGCGCAGCCGTTCGATCCAGCTTCCGACCTCCTCCGGGCGGGTTTTCAGCGCCGGGCGGTTGACGATCAGGCGCGAGCTGATGTCGGCGATGTGTTCGACCTCGACGAGGCCGTTCGCCTTCAGCGTCGCCCCGGTCTGCACCAGATCGACGATATGCCGGCACAACCCGAGGAGCGGGGCCAGCTCGATCGCGCCGTTCAGCTTGATGCACTCGGCCTGGACGCCGCGCGCGGCGAAATGGCGGCGGGTGAGCTCGGGATATTTGGTGGCGACCCGCAGATGGCTCCAGCTGCGCGGGTCTTCGCGGCCCACCCAATCCGCCGGCGCTGCGACCGCCATATGGCAATGCCCGATATCGAGGTCGAGCGGGGCGTAGATCTCGGAATAGTCGAATTCCATCAGCACGTCGTTGCCGGCGACGCCAAGCTGGGCCGCGCCAAAGGCCACGAAGGTCGCGACATCGAAGCTGCGCACGCGGATCAAATCGAGCGCCGGGTCCGAGGTGGCAAAGCGCAGCTGGCGGCTGTTGGGGTCGGCAAAGGCCGGTTCCGGCGCGATGCCGATACGGTGCAACAGCGGCATGACCTCGGCGAGGATGCGGCCATTCGGCAACGCCATGACCAGGGCTTCGGCGCTACTGGGCGGTTGCCGGCGCGCCTTCATTTCGGCTCGTCCAGCGGATGGCCGGGCTGCCAGACGGTCGGCCACGGCTCGCCGAAATCGCGGACGCGGCAGCGGATCGCCGCCGCGGTCAGCCGGATCGCCGCCCCGGCGGCAAATTCGAGATCGATTATCCCGCCACTCGGGCCGAATATCGGGCGGATCGCCAACAGGGCCAGGATGCGGTCCTCCTCGCTGCGGTGAAAGCCGCGATACGTCACGCCGTCAATCGCCTCGAAGGCGACCCCGCAAAGGGTCCGCTCGAACGGCACGCCCGCCGCCGGCGCGCCGGCGCTTCCCTCCCAGCGGAAGCGGTTGGCGACGAGCACGAAAGTCCTCGCGTCGCGATCGTAGGCGAGATCGCGCACCGCGACGAGCGCGTCCTGCAGGCAGGCGGAAATTACCGCGAGGTCTTCGGCATCCTCGGCGCGCAGCCGCAGCCCGATTGCAGACCGACCCGGCTCGGGCGGCCCCCCCTGGCGCATTAATCGCGAACCCTCTCGATCCGCGCACCGCAGGCGGAAAGCTTTTCCTCGATCCGTTCATAGCCGCGGTCGAGGTGGTAGACCCGGCTGACCACGGTGTCACCCGCCGCGACGAGGCCGGCGAGCACCAGCGACACCGAGGCGCGCAAATCGGTCGCCATCACCGGCGCGCCCATCAGCCGCGGCACGCCGCGCACCAGCGCCGAGGATTGGTGCACCGTGATGTTGGCGCCCATCCGCGCCAACTCCGGGACATGCATGAAGCGGTTTTCGAAGATCGTCTCGGTGATCATCGAGGCGCCTTCGGCGATCGCCATCAACGCCATGATTTGCGCCTGCAGATCGGTCGGGAAGCCGGGATAGGGCTCGGTCATCACGTCGACGCCGGCGAGGCGGCCATTGCGCCGGCGCACCGCGATCCCGTCGCCAGTGTCGGTAATGCACACCTCGGCGGTTTCGAGGATTCGCCGGACCGCCTCGACATGATCGAGCCGGGCGCCGAGCAGACGGACATCGCCGCCGGTCGCGGCCGCCGCCATCATATAGGTGCCGGTTTCGATGCGATCGGGGATCACTGTGTGCCGGGTGCCGTGCAGGCTGGCGACGCCGCGAATCGACAGGCGGTCGCTGCCGACGCCGTCGATCCGCGCGCCCATCGCCGCGAGGCAGTGGGCAAGGTCGGTGATTTCGGGCTCGCGCGCCGCGTTGATCAGCACCGTTTCGCCTTCGGCGAGGGTGGCGGCCATCAAGAGGTTCTCGGTGGCGCCGACCGAGACGCTGGGAAACACGATCTCGGCGCCGTGCAGCCCTTTCGGCGCGCGCGCCTCGATGTAGCCGTCGCGCAGTTCGACCTCGGCGCCAAGGCGCTGCAGTCCCTTGATGTGCAAATCGACCGGCCGCACGCCGATGTCGCAGCCGCCGGGCAACGACACGCGGCCGCGGCCGCACCGTGCGACGAGCGGCCCCAGCACCAGGAACGAGGCACGCATCTTGCGCACCAAGTCGTAGGGCGCCGTCGTCGAGGTGATGTGGCGCGCCGAAAGTTTGTGCACCCGCCGCGAGCGCTGCGCCGAATCGCCGGGGCCCCCGGCAGCGCCTGCGCCGGCGCCGTCCGGGGCGCCGATGCTGATCGCAACCCCGTGCTGCACCAAGAGATCCGCCATCGTCGCGATGTCGGCGAGGTCCGGCAGGTTCGCGAGGACGAGCGGGTCGGCAGTCAACAGGCTGGCCGCCATCAGCGGCAGCGCCGCGTTCTTGGCGCCGCCGATCTGGATCGTGCCCGACAGCGGAACCCCTCCGCGGATCAGGATCTTGTCCATCGTCTCGCCTCCGGGCGGCGATGACCGGCCGCATCGGTGGATGGCCGCAGCCACCCGCGATCGTGCCGCTTGCTTTTACGGGAGACCTCGGCGCCGCTCAAGCAGGCGGCTCGTCGCTGGCCGCTTCATCCGCCGGCGGCCGGGCGGGATCAAGCTCGGCGGCGCGCAGCTCCCGGGCCCGGCCCTGCTCCTTGCGGCGACGCAAGTTTTCGCGCAGCGCCCGAGCCAGACGCTCCGCGCGCGCGGAGCGCACGGGCTGCTTGGCGGGGGTCAGGCGGGGAGCATCGACCATGCAAGCGATGGAAGCGGGGCTGCGCGCGCCTGTCAACCGCCGGTCATGTCGCATGCTGCCGACAGGCCCGCCGAGCCGGGCTTGACGTTGCTCGCGAACCAAAGTAGAACGGCGCAAGGTGTTTAGGGTTTGTTCCCTGGCGGGAGATTGCCATGCTGACAAAGAAGCAGCACGAGCTGCTGATGTTCATCAACCAACGTTTGACCGCGACCGGAGTCGCCCCGTCTTTCGATGAAATGAAGGACGCGCTGAACCTGCGCTCGAAGTCCGGCATTCACCGTCTGATCAGCGGTCTTGAGGAGCGCGGCTTTATTCGCCGCCTGCCGCACCGCGCCCGCGCCCTCGAAGTGACCCGGCTGCCCGAGGACAGCGCCGCCCCCTCGAACGCCCCGCCGGGCGCCATTGGCCCGGCGGAGCGCAGTCGATTTTCGCCGACTGTCATTCGCGGCGATTTTGCCGCGGCCCTTACCGGCACGCCGGTTGCGCCCGATACCGCGGCGGTCGAGCTGCCGCTCTATGGCCGAATCGCCGCCGGCACCCCGATCGAGGCGTTGCGCGACCAGAACACCTCGGTTGCCGTACCGGGAAGCCTGATCGGACGCGGCGAGCATTACGCGCTCGAAGTCGCCGGCGACAGCATGATCGATGCCGGGATTCTCGATGGCGATACCGTCATCATCCAGCGCTGCGATACCGCCGACAACGGCGCCATCGTCGTGGCGCTGGTCGATAACATCGAGGTCACCTTGAAGCGGTTGCGCCGCCGCGGTGCCTCGATCGCCCTCGAACCCGCCAACAAGGTGTACGAAACCCGCATTTTCGGGCCCGATCGGGTCAAGGTCCAGGGCCGCCTCGTCGGCCTCTTGCGGCGTTATTAACGACGCCGCAACGGCCGACTCGCGTGTTCGGAGAATAAGCGAGCGGGACTTCGACTGGACCGGCAATCGGGAACGGTGCGCCGTCTCGGCCGTTGAATAAGCGTGCGATCATCGGTCGAGCGAAATGCCGCGCTGTGTCGAAATTCCTGTCCGTAAACGGAACCCTGCGACAAGTTGCCGGCATTCCAGCCATGCGCTTGCCGGCCAGGTGCTTGAAGGTGCTCGGCCGGCAATCGACTTGTCGCGAGCGGTCATCAGCCGCGCCAGCTGCACCCAACCGGCCCATCCAGGCCAAGCGAGTATCCAGCATGAAACGCTCGACGGCACGACGAGAGCGGAGTTTCGCGCTCGCCGGTATCGCGCTTTGCCTCGCCCTTGCGGCGCTGTCGCCGCGGGCTCTGGCGATGGGTACCGGCGGGATCGAGACGGTGCGCAGCCTTTACGTCACGCTGCTCGCGACGATGCGCAATGGCCCGGCGCTCGGGGCACGCGGGCGCTACAGCCAGATCGAGCCGATCGTCCGCCGGGTGTTCGACATACCGTTCATGACCCGGCTCGCGGTCGGGCCGGAATGGGCCGGCCTCACCGAAACGCAACGCCAGCAGGTCAGCCAGGCCTTCGAGCGCTACATCGCGGCGATCTACGCCGATCGGTTCGACAGCTATTCCGGCGAGCGGCTCGAGGTCACCGGCGAGCAGCCTTCCGCCGGCGGCACGATCATCACCAGCCAGATCATCAAATCGAACGGCCAGCCGGTCGCTGTCAACTATCTGATGCACCAGAACGGCGGCGTCTGGCAGATCGCCGATGTCTATCTCGACGGGACGATCAGCGAGCTGGCGACGCGCCGGTCGGAATTCGCCTCGATCCTGCACGCTCAGGGCATCAACGGTTTGATCGAGACGCTCAACACCAAGACCAGCACGCTTGTCGCCGCGCGCGCATCGTAGTCGCCCGCGCCGCGGCGAAACCTGTCGCAAGCCCCATTTGCTCTGATCATCAGCGCCGCGCCGGACACGTAGACTCGCGGATCGCCGGCGGCCGTTGCGCGATATCGCATCCGGGGCTGTCGCTCTTCCGATCGCGCCGCATCGGGCTGTGCCGAAACCCGCGGAAACGGCCACAGCGCCGGCCGCGCCAATCTGTCGCTGGTCGTTGCCGAGAGGCATCCGCCCCGTGCAGGGTCGGTTGACTTTACTCGCGTGGTCAAGCCGGCTACAAATCGGCGGCGCTGCAGCGCAATCCAGGGGCATATCGGGCCGGGTGTTGCTGAATGAATGACGCTACGATCGCGCCTGCCGCGCTGCTGCGGGAGGTGCCGAGGGCCGGCCCTGTCGCAGCGATGCCGGGCGCGGCGCAACGCCGCCCGATCGTCATGGTTGTCGGCATGCACCGCAGCGGCACATCCTTGTGCTCGCATGTGCTGAGCGCTCTCGGGGTCGACATGGCGGACCGACTGGGGGATCGCGGACCGCCAAATCCAGACAATCCAAAGGGACATTGGGAGCGCTGGGAAATCGTCGATCTGCACGATCGCATCCTCGCGCTCCTGAACCGCTCCTATTTCGGGCCGGCGCACGATTTCGGCTTCCCCGTCGCATGGTGGGCGGACCCGAGCGTTGTCGAGCTGCGCCGCGAAATCGCCGCGTTCGTCAGACACCGCATGGGCGATGCGTATTTCGGCTTCAAGGACCCGCGTACGGTGCGCCTGATGCCGCTCTGGCATCAGATCGCGAACGAGCTGAAGCTGGCGCCCAAGATCGTCTTCTGCCTGCGCAATCCGGCCCAGGTTGCCCGCTCGCTGCAGGCCCGCGACGGGCTCGACCCAGCGATCGGCGAAGCCCGCTGGTTTTCCTATACGACCGATTTTTTCCGCTATGCGCGCGGCAGCGATTTTTGCCTGATCGAGTATGAAGCGTGGTTTGACGACATCGCGACCAACGCCGACAAATTGCGCAACTTTCTCGATCTGGAGGGTCTGCCACCCGGGCTTGACCTCAACCTGATGGCGTCGGGCATTGTTGACGCGCAGCTGCGCCATGACGACTCGCCGCGTGAGGCCGGGCAGCCGCTGGTCCGCTCGCTCTACCGGCTGGCGCGGCGCGCCGATCGCGACCCCGCCGCGCGCGACCAGATCCAAACCATCGTTGCCCAGTTCCTCGGCTTCCAGCAGGCTGCAAGGCGGTATTCAGCGGAGCTTCGAGCAGATCGCCGCGGCGGCCGCGCGCTTGCCCGCGATCGAACAGGATGCCGTGGCGCTGCGTTCGGCGCTGGCCGAGCGCGAGGGGGAGGTCGCGGCGGCGAGCGGGCGAGTGGGGGCGGCCGAAGCGCGCCTGGCCGAGGCCTTGGCCGAGATCGAAGGGCAACGGGCGCATCTGGCCGGGATCGAAGCGGAACGCGACGAGCGCGCCGCGGCATTGGAAGCGGCGCAGGCCGAGCTGGGTTCCACGCGGGAGGCTCTCGGCGAGCGCGCCGCGGTATTGGAAGCGGCGCAGGCCGAGCTGGGTTCCACGCGGGAGGCTCTCGGCGAGCGCGCCGCGGTATTGGAAGCGGCGCAGGCCGAGCTGGGTTCCACGCGGAAGGCTCTCGGCGAGCGCGCCGCGGTATTGGAAGCGGCGCAGGCCGAGCTGGGTTCCACGCGGGAGGCTCTCGGCGAGCGCGCCGCGGCATTGGCAGCGGCGCGGGCCGAGCTGGGTTCCACGCGGGAGGCTCTCGGCGAGCGCGATGCCGTGTTGGCGGGGGCGGGCGAGCGGGCGGGAGCGGCGGAAGCGCGCCTGGCCGAGGCGTTGGCCGAGATCGAGCGGCAGCGGGCCCGTCTGGCGGAGAGCGAGCGGGAGCGCGACGAGCGCGACGCGGCGCTGGAGGGCAGGATTGTCGCGCTGCGGCAGGACCTGGCCTGGGCCGAGCAGCAGGCGCAGCAGCATGCCGCTTCCGACATCGCCGCGCGAGAAGAGGTCCTAGGACTGCGCCGCGCCATTGCCAGGGCAGCGGAAGAGGTGCGCGAGCGCGAGGGTGCCAACACCGCGTTGCAAGCCGAGATTGCTGCAATGCGCGACAGCCTTACACAAGCGGAGCAGCAGCGGCGGGAGCGCATTGCTGCGCTGGACTTTATTCGGGGCCAGCTTGAGGGTCTGCGTAACGCGGTGGCCCTGGCCGAAACCGCTGCACGGGAGCGCACCGCCGCGGCGGCGGCGATGCAGCGCGAGATCGTTGAGGTGCACGACGCCCTGATCAAGGCGCAGGAAAGCACCGGGGAGCGCGACGCGGCATTGGAAGCGGTGCAGGCCGAGCTGGCGTCGGTGCAGGCGGCGGTCGGCGAGCGCGATATAGCGTTGGCGTTGGCGGGCGAGCGCGCCGGGACGGCCGAAGCGCTCTTCGCCGAATCCCTGGCCGAGATCGAGGGGCGGCTGACAATCGCCCGAGAGGTCGGAAGGGCGGCGATCAATGCCCTGGCGATGGACAATACTGCGATGGTCAACCGCGATGAACCGATCGGATGGTGGCGGGCGCTAAGGCGGCGTTTTGGTGTTGCCGGTGGCGCATGAGGGGACGGGCTCGCATCGGACGACGCCTACGCCATGGCATGAGATGCTTCCACCAGCCCCGGGTTCCCGATCAAGGCGAGTACTCCCATGCGGATTAGTTTGAGACACCGCGAGCCGTCGGTCGTCAGCCGTGCCGATCGCGCCCGAGAGGCGGGGCAATGGCAGCTCGCGGCCGGCCTTTATCGCATCGCCCTCGAGCGGACCCCACGCAATCCGCCGATCTGGGTGCAGTATGGCCATGCGCTGAAGGAGGCCGGCGACAAAGACAAGGCCGAGACCGCCTATCGCGCCGCGATCGCCCACGACCCACTCTGCGCCGACGCGCATCTTCAACTAGGGCACGTCCTGAAACTCCAGGGCAAAACAGACGAGGCCCAAGCGGCCTATCTTCGGGCCTTGACGATCGACCGGTCGATGACCGACGCGGCCCGGGAGCTGTCCGCCCTCGGCTGGACGGCAGAGCGCTCGTCCCGACCGGCGGCTGTTGGCGACCCAAACCCGGTGGCGTCGGAAGCGCTTCGGGCCATCGGCGCAACCGGGCCAGCGGGGCGCTTCGCTTTCCCGCGCAGAGCCAGCATCATCACCCGTGCCGACCACGCCCGAAACGCCGGACAATGGGAACTCGCGGCCCGGCTCTATCGCAAGGCGCTCGGCCGCAATCCCCGCAACCCGCCGATCTGGGTGCAGTATGGCCATGCGCTGAAGGAGTTCCGGCAACCCGGCCGAGGCCGAAAACGCTTATCGGCGGGCGATTTCCTACGATTGCGCAAGCGCCGACTCGCACCTGCAATTGGGTCATGCCTTGAAGATCCAAGGCAAGCGCGACCAGGCGGAAGCCTCCTACCTGCGCGCCGTCGCACGCGCGCCGTCGCTGGCCCACGGCTTGCGGGAGTTGACCGCGGTCGGTTGGTCGCAGGCCCACTTATCCGAGCTGCGGACGCTGCTCGATCCGGATCGGAGCAAACCGCCCGACGGCGATATCGACCGGTCGGGGGAGAGCTTGACATAGACCGAGCAGCACGGCGATCGACTGCTCCGCGCTTGTTCAAATCCAACACCGTGGATAACGCAATGAGGATCCATTCAATGCGTTCGCGGATCACCGAGGACGATGCCGAGGAATTGAACGGCATCAGCCGCGAGATCGGGTCTCTGATCAGGTCGCTGGCGGCGGCTCGGAAGGCGGAGAGAACTGCGGTCGACGAGGTGGCAAGCCGGTTATCCCAGGCTGAAGCGCTTTGCGGCGATGACGCCGGCCGGCGAGGTGCCGAGCGGAACCGCCAACCGCACTGAACCGCTCCCGGTCGAAGAACCGGGAATCATGCCGCCGCCGATCGAGCCGGTCGCGGGGGGCAGGCCGGGCGAGGTCACGATCCGCGCCGCAGCGGCGCTGGCAAAGATCCGCTGGCAGCCGCGACCCGGCCAGTCGAGCGCGGCGGCGGGCAGAGCGAAGGCCAAATATCTGGCGACGAAGCTAGGTGTAATTAATAGCGCCGGCGGCAAATGGCTTGACGACTTGCAGGCAGCGATCTCGGCATCGGCGATAGGCGAGGCCGGTGACCCGAGCGCCGAAGCCTTGATCTGCGCCGCCGGGGTTAAGCCGCTCTGCGGGCCCCCTGCGGCATCATCGGAGCACTTTTCCGCCCCCATCCTCCGCCGTTATCGCAACGCGCAGATCGAGACTAGCCGGAGATTTCGTCTGGATCACGATCGCATCGGTGCGGTTCGCGGTGGACCGACTATCTCCCTTTTGATGCCGGCATACCGGACCCCGATTATCTTTCTCGAGTGGGCGATTCTCTCGGTCGTTTGCCAGACATACGCAGATTGGGAGCTATGCATTGTCGATGACGGGTCCAGGAGCGCCGATATAGCCGCGATCCTGGATTATTACGAGGTGATGGACAAGCGCATCCGAGTCGCCTGCAACTCTGAGAACGCTGGAATCTCCAAGGCTACAAACACTTCCCTGGAATTGGCAAGTGGCTCATATGTCGGACTTCTAGATAATGACGATATTATAACCCACGATGCGTTGGAAATTGTTGCAAAAGAAATTCGCCTTGATCCAACGTTAGATGTTATCTATTCTGATGAATGTAAAATAGATGAAAATGACATTGCCGGCATGCTGTTTTCAAAACCCGACTGGAGTCCGATGCTGCTTACGGCGTTTATGTACACCGGTCATTTTTCTGTTTATCGGGCGTCGTTGGTTCGTAAAATAGGCGGCTTCCGGAGCGAGTTTGATTTTTCACAGGACTATGACTTAGCGCTCAGAGTCGCGGAGCGCCAGCCTGTGGTTCGGCACGTCCGCGAATATCTCTACGGTTGGCGGATGATCCGCGGGTCCGGCGCCGCTGGTGACAAGCCCTATGCGCGAGAAAGCAACATTGCCGCCCTCCAGGATGCCATGGATCGCCGCGGGTGGGGCGGCACGGCGGTTGCGCTGCCGATGGCTAACCGCGCGCTGCGGCGCTTCGAGGGAGAGCAACCGCTCGTATCGATCGTGATCCCGACCGGCGGGAACGTCCAGCTATTAAGCGGATGCCTCTCCGCGATATTCGGCCGTACAACTTATCAAAATTTGGAAATCATTATCGTCCACAATACAGATACGAAACCCGAGGTATTTCCGTACCTTAATGAAATGTCTGGCGACCCACGGATTAGTATCATCGATACAAAAAGGCCCTTTAATTTCTCACAAAGCTGTAATGTGGGGGCAGCGAGAGCCAGCGGCGCTGTTGTAATATTCTATAATGACGATGTGTTTGTCATCACCCCGGATTGGATCCAGGCAATCCTAGAATGCTTGACATTGCCAGGGGTTGGCATCGTAGGACCAAAGTTACTGTACGAAAATCACGGAATACAGCACGCGGGAATGGTGACCGGCACTCGCCGTCTCCTCGGAACGGCGTTTCACACCTTTCCGCGTTACACCCCGGCCCATGTCAATCTCGCGCAAAGCGTGCGCGAGGTATCTCTGATCAGTGGCGCATGTCTGGCGATGTCCAAAGCGGTCTTCGATGAGGTTGGCGGATACGATGAGATGAATGCCCCCAGAGATCATTCGGATGTGGATCTGTGTCTGCGGGTTAGAGAGCTTGGCTATAGTTGCATTTACACGCCGCATGGGGAGCTAACCCATGTCGGCCATGTTTCTATGGGTGCCGAGGAGGCGGCCGGAAAGGTATATTCCAAAAATAAGCATGACATATTCATCATGAAGCGCTTTGGCATCTTTCTGGCGGATGATCCGTACTTTCCGAAGACGATGCGGGATCTTCTGTATATCAACTCGCAGGAGGAGTTCAGATTTTTCCCCCGAAGCTCGCCGCCCCCCGTCGGGGAGCGGCGCCACACCGCGCCGGCAATGGTCCCGAGCGGTGCGACCGCCCGGCAAGCGGCGGCGCACGGGCCGATCCAGGCTCTGGACATCCTGATCTTCTCCCATGACCTCACCGAGAGCGGCGCGCCGCGCGTGGTTTTCGAACGTCGCGCGCATTCTCCGCGATGCCGGACATTTTGTGGTGGTTGCCTCGCCCAGCGACGGCCCCTATCGGGAACGTCTTTGCAACATCGGCGTCAACGTGATCGTCAACGAGCTGTTGCTCACCCAGGACCGTACCGTCCTCGATCTCGCCCGCAATTTCGACAAGGTTATCTGCAACACGATCGTCTGCTGGCCGGCGGTGGCGCCAGCTCCACGACGCTGTCCCAGTCTATTGGTTCGTGCACGAAAGTGAGTCAATTCACCAAATGGTAAGGGATATTCCGGGATTTTTGGCGGCATTGGATAGCGGCGTAACGATCGTAGTTGGGAGCCACCTACCAGCAAGCGCGCTGGCGGCGTATGGCCTGAAGGCAAGCATCATCGAGTATGGGATAGACGATCGGGCCGGATGGCGCCCGTCAACTAGGGATGACGTTCGGGAAAGTTGTGATCGGCGTGTTCGGCTCGTACGAGCCTCGCAAGGGCCAGGACTTGGCGGTGAAAGGAATGCTGAGCGTCCCCCGGGAGCTGAGGGCCAGGGCAGAATTGCGGCTGTTCGGGCGTACGTTGGACTCGGGCTTTCGCCACAACATCGAGCAGGTCGCAGGCGGTGACCGCTCAATCGTGTTCTGTGGAGAGCTGGATCTCGACGATTACCTCAGGCAAATAGCGGCGTCCGATATCATTCTGGCTCCCTCTCGTGATGATCCCCTCCCGTATGTCACCTTGGATGCGCTTTCTCTTGGGAAACCGTTGCTGTGCAGCAGAATGACCGGTACGTCGGCGTATCTCCAGGAAGGCAGATCGGGGTTGATCCTGCATGAGAACACGCCGGAGGAAATCGGCAGGCTGCTCACCCGGCTGATCAGCGATCCCGGCTTGCGGGCGGCGTTGGGAAAAGGGGCGCGGGAAATTTTCGAGCGCACCTTCACCGCGCGGAGCTTCGCCGAAAAGCTGCACGCCGCGCTCGGGCTCGAGCAACCCGTGGAAACAGCGGCTGTGGCCGATTGTGCTGGAGACTTGCCGGAAGAGGTGGAGGCTGCTGAGGTGGGGGTTCGCTGATGACGAAACCCGCTGGATGCACGTTTCTCAGCAGCGCCCAAAAGCGAATGGTAACGGATCGCGGTCGGAGCTTCGGTTGGTGATCGCATTGGTCACCGGCGCGAGCGGCTTCATCGGCTCGGCGCTCGTAGCAGCGTTGACGGCCGAGGGCCACCGCGTCGTCGCGGTCGCGCGGCGCCCGCCGCCGACGGCGTGCGAGGGTGTCTCCTGGGTGCAAGCGGATCTGCGGACCTATACCGGTTGGACGGCGCTGCTGGATAGGGTCACGACCGTGTACCACCTTGCCTGGTCCAGCTTGCCCGCCACCTCCAACCAAGACCCGATCGCCGATGCACAGGACAACATCGTGGGGACGCTTCGGCTGCTGGAGGCGGCGAAGACCCGGCCCGGCATCCGGTTCGTTTTCATCTCCTCCGGCGGGACGGTTTATGGCCGGTTGCAAACCGCGTGTGCGGCCGAAACCCACCCGACGCACCCGACCTGCGCTTATGGCGTGTCGAAGATGGCAGTCGAGAAATACCTGGAGCTGTATGCCGCTCTGTGGGGACTGGACGCGATCACCCTCAGGGTCAGCAATGTGTATGGGCCAGGGCAGGATACACAACGCAATTTCGGCGCCGTGACCACGTTCGCTCGCCGCGCCTTGGCCGGGAAGCCGATCACGATATACGGCAACGGATCGGTAATCCGCGATTACCTGTATATTTCGGATCTCGTTGAGGCTCTGCTGGCCGCCGGCCAAATGCGTGGCGGTGGGCCGGTCCTGAACGTCGGCAGCGGCGTCGGCCATTCGCTGAACGACGTGCTACGGCTGGTCGGCGCAGCTTTGGGCCGCCCGATAGCGGTGGAGTACCTGCCAGCGCGCAACTTCAACGTCCCAATCTCGGTGCTGGACATCTCGCGCGCCCGTGATACCCTGTCGTGGAAGCCAAAAGTGCCGCTCGCGGACGGCACCGCCGCCACTCTGGCCGGCTTGTGACAAGCGGTTTGCGTCCATGAGCCTGAGGCCGTGCTCCGAACCGGCACAACCGAAATGGGAGCTTTAAAGTGAGCGACGCCGACGATTTGAATGCAATTGCAGAGAGACTCTATCGGAACGATCTATCCCGTAAACCGTCCATATATCTCAACGAATACGCCAGATTATTTGGCCAATGGAGGGACCAACCGATCAGGATATTCGAGATCGGCGTGCAGCAGGGACTCTCCATGATAATGTGGGAGGAGTTCTTTCCAAGCGCGACAGTGGTGGGGCTCGACGGCGACGATAAGCCTGAAGGCTTTCCTACGTCAGAGCGGTTTCACTTCATCAAGGCCTGGCAGGATGATCCTCAGGCTTTGAAACAGGCTGTGAGCTTGGCTGGCGGCCCATTCGACTTCATTATCGACGATGCCTCTCACCTCGGCTGCCATACCGCGAGATCGTTTGCCCACCTCTTTCCAGATGCTCTCAAGGGCGGCGGCACCTATGTCATCGAAGACATCTGCACCGCTTTCAACTACCCGTCCGATTTCGACGCAGGCAAGTATGTCCCTCCGGAAATCGGGCTTCCGGGAATGCCCAAGATCTTCCCTTCGCATGAACATGGAATGGTCGGGCTTGTGAAGCAACTAATGGACCACGCCATGGCTCCAACTGCTCTCGGTGGATATACTCGCTATCCGATCGAGAGGATAACCATTATGACGAACATTGCTTTTTTTCAGAAGGCGCACGCATAGAGTTCGCTGTAGGTGTCGCTGGCCAACAGCAAGGTCGTCGATCAGTCCCAGCGGCCCCGGGATGGGGATTCAGCTCAGAGAAATTTACGCCGCACTCGACGATGGCGCCGGAGACATTCTTGATCATCGAAAATAGTTCGTAGCGAACTGCCATCTCGCTCACCAGGGCGCGGGTCGCCATGAGGAAGGGCGCGTTCGCAACGATATCCGTACCGACCGTATCGAGGACTTCGGCTCTCTTGACGTCATAGGCCTTTTCGGCTGGGTTCCGGTATCTGCCTAGGGATGCCATCGGATTACCTCTCGTTGATTTGCCGGCCAGCTAACCGCGATCCGTCAGACTTGCGCCGCCGAGTACCACCGCGCGAAATCGTCCCACCCCCGCGCTTCGCTGCATCCCAGCGCGGCCGCATCGAGGAGATCGGTGTTGATGCGCACCGGCGGTTCGGGAAAGGTGGTCTGCTCGCCGAGTTCGAGCGCGCAGGGCAAACCGAGCCGCGCCTGGGTTTCGCGGCGCACCCGTTCGGCAAAGGCGCCCTGGCTTTCGGGGTAGAAGCTCGGGTTCAGGCGACGCACCGTGCCCGGCGCCGGCATCGCGGCGACGAAGGCGGCGTAGGCCCGCGCGAGCAGGCTGACCGGGATGTTGTCGCGCACATAGCGCGGCGTCTGCACGCGGGCGCTCTCGCCCTTCAGCCAGGTGCGCATCAGATAGGTGGTGAAGCGCGGCTCCTCGTAGGGGCCGAACGGGTTGGGAATGACGAATTTCTCGAACGTGAAGCCCTCGCGCCCGGCATAGAATTCGGCCGCCGCGGCGGTCAGCCCCTTCGACAGGCCGTAAGGGCTGAAGGCGCGCAGCGGCGCCGAGCCGGCGCCCTCACCCTGCTCGAACACGCTGCCGGTCAAAACCAGCCGGCCGCAGCCGCGCTCCTTGAGTGCCCGCATCACCTCGGGCAGGCGATGCAGGTTCAACGCTGCGGCGCGGTACGGGTCGAAATCGGGGCTGCGATAGTCGCCGACCTCGGCCCCGTGATGGCACAGCACGTCGACGCCGCCCGGCGCGCTCCGCACCACGTCGAGAAACGCGTCGCTGCCGAAGGCACACCCGAAGCGTAATTCGCATAATCCGTGCAACAGGCGGATGCGCTCCTGCCTGACCCCTGCATAGGTCCCATTGCCGCGGCAGGCAGCAACAATCTCGTGGCCCGCAGCGACAAGCTCTTTGGCGAACCAGTAGCCGGTAAACGAGCTGGCTCCGGTCAACAGGATGCGCATCGCCTTCGCTCAGCCTTCGAGGTGCCAGGCCGGGTCGAAATCGCGCTGATTGGCATCCTTGTCGGAGATGACGATCGGCTCGCCCGGCCAGTCGATGGCAAAGCGCGGGTCGTTCCACCGCACGCCCCGCTCGCGCCCGGGATCGTAGAAGGCGGAGACGAGATAGAACGCCTCGGTATCCTCATGCAGCGTCAGGAACCCGTGGGCAAAGCCGCGCGGCACATACATCATGCGCCGGTTGTCGGCGCTGAGCTCGGCCCCGAAGCTGCGGCCGAAGGTCGCCGAGCCGGGCCGCAGATCAAGGATAGCATCCCACAAGGCGCCGCGGATCGCGCGCACGACCTTGACCTCGGCCGCCTCGCCGAGCTGGTAGTGCATGCCGCGCAGCGTGCCCTTGTCCCTGCTCAGCGAGTTGTTGATCTGCACGAAGCGGGCATCGAGCCCGGCTTCGCCGAATTCGCGCTCGCAGAACAGGCGGGCGAAGAACCCGCGATCGTCCTCGCGCTTGTCGAGCTCGATGACATATGCGTCGGCCAGCGGGGTTGGAACAAAGCGCATGCCGGCCTCACGCAATCGGGTTCACGCCCGGCATCGCCAGCCGGTCGAGGCGGTGGCGCAGCGTACGCAACCGGACGAATTTATCGCCATCGAAATCGGCCGCCGAAAACCCGGCATCGGCGTAGTGCGCGAGCAGTTCCTCCATGCCGGCGGCAAGATTGTAGTACAGCCGGAAGTCGGGCAGGACCTGGCCAAGCCGGGTGAAGTTGACGCGGTAATCGCGCGGGTCCTTGCCGACCTCCCCGGTGTAGACGATGGTTGCACCCGGTATCAGGTGACGCACGATGTCGGCGATATCGCGCACCTGGTAGTTCTCGGCGTCGCTGCCGACATTGACCGACTGATTGTGGATCGCCTCGCGCGGTGCTTCGAGGAACGCGACGAAGGCGCGGGCGATGTCCTTGCAGTGGATCAGCGGCCGCCATGGCGTGCCGTCGCTCATGATCCGGATGTCGCCCTTGGCAACGGCACAACCCAGAAGATTGTTGACGACGAGGTCGATGCGCAGCATCGGCGAGTCGCCGTAGGCAGTCGAGTTGCGCAGAAAGGCGGGCGAGAAGTCGCGGTCGGCGAGCGGCGCAATGCCCTGCTCGGCGGCGATTTTCGATTCGGCATAGACCGAAACCGGGTTCAGCTCGTCGTCCTCGCCGAGCGGGCGGTCCTCCGCCTTGCCGTAGATTGAGCAGGCTCGACGAGAACAGGAAGCGTGGCACGCCGGCCGTCTTCGCCGTACGCGCCAGGGCGATCGAGCCGCGGGCGTTGATGTCGCGAGTGATCTCGGGATCGAGATCGCCCATCGGATCGTTGGAAATTGCCGCGAGGTGCATCACGCAATCGATGCCTTCGAGATCGCGCGGCGTCAAACTCCGCACGTCGCGAACAAGCTCGCGGTCGGCCGGCACGACCGGCTCCCAACCGCAGCCCTCAAACAGGTCGAGATCGCAGCCGATGACGTGGTGCCCCGCTTCCTTGAGTAGCCCGACCAGATGCGCGCCGATATAGCCGCGGTGTCCGGTTACGAAGACCCTCATCTCAACCCATCCCTGCGGTAGCTGTCCGTGCGGAAGAAGATCGCGACGTTACCGGCTGGCTTTTCCGATCCAAGGCGCCTCGCCCGATTCCCACAATTTACTCAGGTAATCGTGATCGCGCTGGGTGTCCATGCAGGCCCAGAACTGGCGATGCTGGTACACGCTGAGCTGCCCCTCGCGCGCCAGCCGCGACAAGGGCTCGCGCTCGAGCACGCAATCCTCGGCGGCGGACAGATAGTGCACGAAGGAGCGGCTGAAGAAGAAATATCCGCCGCTGATCCACGACGAGTGCAGTTCGGGCTTTTCAACGAACTCCACAAGTTCGCTGCCCTCCATGCGAAACTCGCCGAAACGCGAGGGCGGGTTAACACCCAGCACGGTGGCGATCTTACCTTGGCTCAAGTGGTAATCGAATTCTGCCGCGAGATCGGCATTGGTCAGCCCGTCGCCATAGGTGACCGCGAAGTGCTCGGCATCGCCCAAATAGCGGGCGATCGCGCGCGCGATCCGGCCCCCGGTCATCGTCAATTCGCCGGTATAGGCGAGCGTCACCTTCCAGTCGCAAGAGTGGTCGACACTGTGCACCTCGACCGAGTTGGTTTTCAGCTCGATCGTGGAATCGCTATTCATGGCATAGAAGTTCAAGAAATACTCGCGAATGATCTCGCTCTTGTAGCCCATGCATAAGATGAACCGTTTGAATCCAAAACTGGAATAACACCGCATGATATGGAGGAGGATCGGGTCGGGGCCGATCGGCACCATCGGCTTCGGGCGGAACTCGGTCATCTCCTTGAGGCGGGTACCGAGGCCGCCGCACAGGATGAACACCGGGACGTGCGCGGATTGCACAGGCTCTCCTTCGGGCGAGGCGGTGCCCGGAGGCGCCGCATTGCCAACTCTTTCCCATATAGTCCCGGCTGGCGCAAGCGAGTTCGGACCGGCAACCGGGCCGGCGACGAACCGACCGCGCCAGAGCCAAAAAGGGGGTGAACGAACCCACTGACGCGGGCGCGAGGATGGCATATAGGAAAGGCCTTCGTGAGATCAGGCCGCAGGTCAGACCGCGAGGTCGAGCCCGTCATAGGCCGAGATCACCTCGACCTTGTGGCCGTCGCGGCTGATTTCCTCATAGCGGATCGTCTCGCCGAGAACCCGCTCGATCCGGGCATCGTCGTAGGCCGGCTCGTGGTGAAACATCGCGAGCCGCTTGACTCCTGCCAACTGCGCCAGTTCGACCGCAATGATGTTGCTGGAGTGCCCCCAATCCTCCTTTACCGATACCGCTTCGGCGAGTGAATACATCGCGTCGAAGATCAAGAGATCGGCGTTGCGGAAGAACTGGACGAAGGGATAGGAGGCGTCCAATACGGCGGCTTTGTGCTCGCAATCGGTCGAGTAGACGATCGCCTTGCCATCGCGCGAAAAGCGGTAGCCATAGGAATCGCCTTCGTGAAACTGCTTGATCGCCTTTACCGAAAATCCGGCGATCTGGTACTCGATCCCCGGCTCGATCTCGACAAACTCGATCGTTGCGCCCAAGGCCGCGAAGGGCACGGGAAAGCACGGGGCCGATTGCTGGCGCAGCATCGCTTCGCGCAAGACCTTGTGGCAGCCGTGAATGCGGATGCGGTTGCCCGGAATGTAGGCCGGCACGAAGAACGGGAACCCCATGATGTGGTCCCAATGCACATGCGACAGAAACACATTGTAACATTGCGGGCGGGTGGGTCCGTGCGTTGCCAGCATATGATTGCCGAATTCCCGCACTCCGGTGCCGAGATCGCAGATGACGTATTCGTCGCTGCCGGTCCCGATCTGGACGCAGCTGGTGTTGCCGCCAAAGGTGCCGCTTACTGCAAAGGGTAGCTCGCGATCGATGAAAGCGTCGATCGCCTCCGGTGTCGTCAATTCGTGGTCGCGCGCCGCCAGCAGCGCGTTGCGGATTTTCGCCCGCACCGCGCCGTGCCCGAGCGGCGCCGACAGCGAGCCGCGGGTACCCCAGAAATGTACCGGGATCGCCGGCGCGGGCGATGGTGCGCGCTGCGGCATCTCCGCCGGCTGGCCGGCATCGTCCCAGGCAGAAGCTGCCTCCTCGACCGAACCGGACAGCGGGATCACCTCGTGCAGCCGACTGATCCTGAAGACCTCTCGAACGATCGGGCTGAGCGCCGCGATGGCGATGCGGCGCCCCGCCGGCTTATGCCTCGTCGCCGCGATCAGGGCCCGCAACCCGGCGCTGGAGATGTAGTCGACCGCGGCGAGATCGACGATGACGTCGGCGCCAGCCTTGGTGAGGGCGTTCACCAGCCGCGTCTGGAACTCGCCGCTCGTGCCATCGTCGAGGCGTCCGACCGGATGCAAGACGATGTACCTGCCAAGGCGCAACTCGCCGACCTTCACACTCATTCTCCCGGCGGCTCGTTTCGCCGGAGTATGTCCAGCGGGCCGGGCTGGCGCAAGCGGCGGGATTGCGGCTCGCCGGCGATGCCTGTTAGCCGGCGGGCCACCCTTGGGCTAAAGTCCGGTTTTTTTTGCGGAGGTACGCGTGAGCGTCGGGAAGAGATCGCTGGAAATCCATCCGCTCGCCGGGGCGATCGGCGCCAAGATCCGCGGCGTCGATCTGGCGGGCGAGGTCGATGACGACACGATCGCCGCGCTGCGCCAGGCCTGGCTCGACCACCTCGTCATCTTCCTGCGCGGCCAGAACCTGACGCCCGAACGGTTTCTCGCCGTCGCCCGCCGCTTCGGCGAGGCGATCGAGTACCCGTTCCTCAACGGGATCGACGGCTTCCCCGAGATCACCCCGGTCGTCAAGCTCGAAGACGAGCGGGTCAATTTCGGCGGGTTGTGGCACAGCGACACGGCCTATCTCGAAGTCCCGCCGATGGGCACGATGCTGCTCGCACGCGAGGTGCCGCCCTATGGCGGCGACACGCTGTTCGCCAACATGTATCTCGCCTACGAGACCTTGTCACCCGGGATGCGGCGCCTGCTCGACGGCCTCGTCGCGGTCAATTCCTCAGCGAAGGCCGACGTGACCAAGACCCGCGAGGACCGCATGCGCGAGGGCGCCCGCGCCGATGCGCGCGCCGAATACGCGGCCGAGCATCCGGTCGTGCGCACCCATCCCGAGACCGGCAGGAAGGCGCTTTACGTCAATGGCGGCCACACCCTGCGCTTCAAGGACATGACCGAAGAGGAAAGCGTGCCGCTGCTCGGCTTTCTGTTCGCCCACCTGAGCCGGCCCGAATTCACCTGCCGCTTCCGCTGGGAGGTGGGCTCGCTCGCGTTCTGGGACAATCGCTGCGCCCAGCACAACCCGATCAACGACTATCACGGCTTCCGCCGCGCCATGCACCGGGTGACCCTCAAGGGCGAACGCCCGCGGTGACCTACCCGGCGACCGCGATCCCCTGCACCTCGACCAGCATTTCCGGCCGCGCCAGGCCAGCGACCGTGATCAGAGCGCTCGCCGGGAAGTTGTCGCTGAAAATCTCCCGGCGGAGGCTGGGTGAAGCGGTCGCCGAGCCGCGCATCGGTGATGAACACGGTCATCATCACCATGTCGGCAAGGCTCGCGCCGGCTTCCGCGAGCGTGCGGCCGAGCCGGGCGAAGACCTCGCGCACCTGGCCGTCGAAGTCGCCGGCGAGCGAGCGGCCGGCCGAGTCTTCGATCGCCACCTGTCCGGCGAGCCAGATCGTGCGGCCGCCTGCGGTGATCACCGCCTGGGAATAGGCGCGGGCCTGCGCCGCTTCGCGCTTGATGTGGCTTCGCGTCAACGCGTCCGCCATCTCTTCCTCCATTCAAATCGCCAGCCGCGCTATGCTGCGCGCGATGGCGAGCGAGGCAACACCATTCTTTGACGAGGCGCGGCGTCGCGCCGCGCGCTGGCTTGCCGCCTGGGACGCGCAGCCGATCCACCGCACCGCGACCGCCGGCGACAATGATGGCGCCGACTGGCTGGCGGCGGAAGCGGCCGCGCTCGGCGCCTCAGCGGCGATCGATGTGGCGATCGATGTGGCGATCGACGTCAGGATCGAGGAGTTCGCGCTCGACCGGCTCGACCCGGCGACGGCGTTTCTCGAAATCGCCGGCGAGCAAATTGCGGCGGTCCCCGCCTTCGACGCGCCGGCGACCGATGCCGCCGGCGTCAGCGGTCAACTCGGCAGCGAGATCGCCGTCGCCGAGCTGTCGCCGCGCGCGGTCTATAGCGGCGAATTCGAGCGGCTTCGCCGCGATGGCGGGCATCGCGGCCTGGTGATCCTGTGCGCCGGCGAACGCCCCGGCATGGCGCTGCTCAACGCCGAGCATTTCGGCGCTCCCTATGGCGCCCCGGCGATCCATGTCGCCAGCGAGGCGCGCGAAGCGGTGCTCGCCGCGGCGGCGCAAGGCGCCCTGGTCCGGCTCGTCGCCCACAGCCGCCGCACCCCGGGCCATGCCCGCAACGTCGTTGTGAGCCTCGCCAGCGCCGGCCATGACGCCCCGCCGCTCGTCGTCATGACGCCGCGCATGCTCGTGGTGGCAATCGACCGCCGAGCGCGGCGGCGGCCTCGTCTGCTGGCTCAAGACGCTACGCGCGCTGGCCAATGCGGCGCCGGCACGGCCGGTGATCTTCACCGCGAACAGCGGGCATGAGCTCGGCCATCTGGGGCTCGACGATTTCCTCGCCCGCCGCCCCGGCTGGGAGCAGAGCGCCATTTGGGTGCATTACGGCGCCAATCTCGGCGCCGCCGGCGGCAGCCTGTCGGTGATGTCGGCGAGCGAGGAGCTGCGCCGACTGGCCGAGGCCGAACTGACCCGCGCCGGGCAGGCGCCGGACATCGTCGCGCCGGAGACGCTGGTGCCAAGCGGCGAAACCCGCGACATCCACCGCGCCGGCGGGCATTATCTGACGCTGGTCGGCACCAACCGGTGGTTCCACCTGCCGCAGGACCGCTGGCCCCACGCGGTCGATGCCGCCGCCGTCGCGCGCATCGCCCAGGCGGCAGCGCAAATCGTGCGGGCGCTGGCGCGCCGCGGATGATTGCGCTGGCGCGCGATCCTTACTAGCCTTGCGCGGAGGCCCGGCCGGCGATGCCGGTCGTCCAAGGGAGAAGCCGGTCATGCCCGAACAGAATTGGTCGCTGCGCGGCGAATATATGGAAAGCTGCAACTGCGACTATCTCTGTCCGTGCATCTATACCAACCCGCAGGGGCCGGCGACCTATGACAACTGCACCGCGGTGATGCTGTTCCGGATCGACGAGGGCCGGTCCGGCCCGACGCGGCTCGACGGCCTCAAATTCGCGCTGGTGATCCGCTCCGGCAAAGTGATGGCCGACGGCAACTGGATTTTCGCGGTCGTCGTCGATGAGGCGGCCGATCCGGCGCAGCGCCAAGCGCTCGCCGCCATCGCCGGCGGCGAGGCGGGCGGCACCCCTGCGGCGATCCGGCAAAACCTGGTCGGCGATTTCCGCGGCGTCGCCTTCAAGCGGATCGAATTCACCATGGCGGGGTTGACCCGCCGCGCCGTCATCCCGGAGCTGGTTTCGTTCGAGATCGAGGGGGTGGCGTCGCGCAACCGCAGCGGCGACCCGTACTACCTCGACAATACCGGGCATCCGGCCAGCCGCCGCCTCGCGTTGGCGCGGTCGAAGGAGACCCATGTGCATGCCTTCGGCATCGACTTGGATCTGGCAGGCCAAGGCAATAACGGGCACTTCGCGCCGTTCTCCTGGGCCGCCTGAGCCGCCGCGCATCGCCCGACAGATGACAGGCGCACCGCTCCGGATCGCCGTGATCGGCGGCGGCATCGGCGGCCTCACCGCCGCCCTGTCGTTGCGCCAGGCGGGGTTTGCGGTCGATGTCTTTGAACAGGCGCCGGAGCTGACCGAGATCGGTGGCGGCATCAACATGGGGCCGAACGCGGCGCGCGTGTTGCGCGGCATCGGACTCGGCGAGGGTCTCGACCGCGAGGGCGTGCGCCCGCTCGGCACCCACCAGCGGCGCTGGCAGGACGGGCATACCTTGCAGAGGGCGGCGCTCAACCCGCGCTGCGAAGAGCTCTATGGCGCGCCGCACATCACCATTCACCGCGCCGACCTGCTGGCGGTCATTGCGGCGGGCTTCCCGGCCGAACATATTCATCTCGGCCACCGCCTCGTCGGCCTCCGCGACACCGGCGACGGCACCGAGGCCTGGTTCGCCAACGGCGCGCGCATTACAGTCGATGTGCTGGTCGGCGCCGACGGCATCCATTCGGCGGTGCGCGCCGCCCTCTTCGGCGAGGAAGCGCCGCGTTTTGCCGGCTGCGTCGCCTATCGCGGGCTGGTGCCGGCCGACAGGATCGCCGATCTCGGCATCGAGCGCGGCAACCAGTCCTGGGTCGGCCCGGGCGGCCATTTCGTGCATTACTTCGTCTCGCGCGGGCATCTCCTCAATTTCGTCGGCTGGACCGAGCACGACGAATGGAACCGCGAGGACTGGACCGACCGCGCCACGGTCGGGCGCGCGCTCGCCACGTTCGCGGGCTGGCACGGCCAGGTCCGCCGGATCATCGCCGCGGCCGACACCTGCTTCATCTGGGCCTTGTTCGACCGCGAGCCGTTGCCGCGCTGGTCGGTCGGGCGTACGACGCTGCTCGACGACGCGTGCCACCCGATGTATCCGTTCATGGGCCAGGGTGCTGCGCAGGCGATCGAGGACGGCGCGGCGCTTGCCGCCTGCCTTGCCGCCGGCACCGACGACCCCGCCGCCGCTCTGCGGCATTACGAGCGCCTGCGCCTGCCGCTCTGCGGCATTACGAGCGCCTGCGCCTGCCGCGCGTCACGCGCCTGCAGGCGATGTCGCGCGCCAACAAGACCCGCTTCCACCTGCCCGACGGCCCGGCGCAGCAGGCGCGCGATGCCGAATGGGCCACGGTCAACAACGGGGCCGGCGACCGCTCGCCCGACGCGCTGTGCTGGCTCTACGCGCACGACCCCGCCGCGCTGGAGCCGGCGCCGGCGTGAACGCTCGATCGTTCACGCGCACACCTTCGCGGCACTGATCTATTCGGGCTCGCGACAGTAGGCGGCGAGCTTGTTGCCGTCGGGATCGCGGACATAGCCGGCATAGGCGTTGGGCCAGAACCCGCGCGGTCCGACCGCGCCCTCGTCCTTGGCGCCGGCGGCGAGCGCCGCCTTGTGGAACGCCGCGACCGCCGCGCGGCTCGGCGCCGCGAAGCTGACCGTGCCGCCATTGGCAGGGCACGCAGGTTTGCCGTCGGCCGGCGTCAGCACCATGAATTCCTCGCTCGACGCGCCCCAGCACGAGCCGCGGTCTCCAAGATCCTTCAGGCGCTTGTAGCCGAGCGGCGCCAGCACGCTGTCATAGAACGCGCGTGCCTTGGCAAGATCGTTGGTACCGACCGTGACGTGGGTAAATATGGCCATGATCTCCTCCCTGAATGCGTTGGCTGGGCAAGCCGTCGAGCCGCGCCGAGGGCCGCCGGGCGGCCCGGTCGCGCCCTCCTATAGCACGGCCCCGGCAGCGCCGCAGCGGGTCGCGGTCTCAGAGGCCCTGTTCGATCGCTGTTACTGTTCAACATCCGGCGGCAGCCAGGGAGGAAAGACGGCTATGATGCCGAGCGCCCAAGCATCGCACACCTGACCGGAGGGCAGCCATGGAACTCAATGCCGATTTCTCGCAACGGGCCGCCATTCACGCGGCGCGGCTCGCCTGGACGCCGTCCCCGATCGCCGGCGTCGAACGCCGCATGCTGGATCGCATTGGCGACGAGGTGGCCCGCGCCACCTCGATCGTCCGCTACGCGCCCCTGAGCCATTTCTCCGCCCACACCCACGGCGGCGGCGAGGAGTTCATCGTCCTCGAAGGCGTCTTCCAGGATGAGCATGGCGATTTTCCCGCCGGATCGTATGTCCGCAATCCGCCGACATCGCACCATACGCCCGGCTCGGCGCCCGGTTGCGTCCTCTTCGTCAAGCTTTGGCAATTCGATCCCGCAGACCGCACCCAGGTGCGGATCGACACCGGCAACCGGCCGTACCTCCCGGCGCCCGACCGTCCCGGGGTCGAAATCATGCCGCTCTTCCGCGACAGCAGCGAAGACGTTCGGCTGGAGCCCCGGCGCCGCAATCGCGTTCGCCGCTCCGGGCGGCGCCGAACTCCTGGTGCTCGACGGCGGCTTCGCAGAGAGCGCAGAACGCTTTGAGCGGCAGTCCTGGCTGCGGCTTCCGAGCGGCAGCGCGCTCCACGCGACGGCCGGCCCCGCAGGCTGCAAGCTCTGGGTCAAGACCGGTCATCTCCGTCACCCCGCAGCCGGAGGAAATACTCCCGGCCCTTTCCAGGGGTAACGAGATTGCCAGGGCTTCCCTGGCTTGGCCGCCGAGGAGCAGGGCTCGCATTGGCACTGGTCGCACCGGGTGCACGCAAATTATGCTGTGGGCCCGTGCACGGGAAACATATCGCCGATTTGCGTTCGATACACGGAATGAATGACAAGACCGCTCAAGGAGAACCCGCCACTTTGGGCTCGGCGACGGATCAGCCGGGTGGACGCGAGCGCAGGCAAACCGAACGCGCCCTGGCCGCTTGGGAGATCAAGCTCGCTCAGCTTGGCAGAAGCCCGACGCTTCCGGAGCTTTTTGCCGCGGTCGATACTGAGGAATGGTCTCATGGGTTTCTGGTCGCCGTAGATCCAATCGTTGAAGTATCGTCGCTGCTGGTGTACGGCGCTGATTTCGCGCGGCTTCTCGATATGCCGACCAGAGGCATGCCGTTTGTAAAGATGACGCGGCAGCTGCCACCGCGGTATTCCCAAATATTCCTCCGCGGCTGCCTCGATGCCTGCAACCGCAACGCGCCCGCGCGGGTGGAAGGAGAGGTCGAACGCGAGGAGGGGAACAGGGAATTATTCCGCGCCGTTTTCATCCCGATCGAGCCCGAGGGAGATCCGCTGATGCGGTTTGCCTTCGGCGCGTTCAGCAGCAAGATCGCCGACCCGTAATCAGGCGTTGGACCGCGAGACGTGGTTGGCCGGGACAAGTCTGGCCACCGGGAACAGAAGGGGTCAACGACTCCGCTTCCTGCTATAAGTTTGCCCGTGTCCGCAAGGATGAGGAGCGCGATGCTGACGATCGAACCGACCGGAGCGGTGCTCGGCGCCACGGTGCGCGGCATCGATCTGGCAACGCCGCTCGGCGAGCGCGATTTCGGGCGGATCCTCGCCGCGCTCGGCCATCACGGGGTATTGCGCTTTCCCGACCAACATCTCGATCTCGGCGCGCTGAAGCGCTTTTCCGAGCGGTTCGGCGAGATCCAGGGCAGCCCCGTCCGCGACCAGGACAACACCCGCGAGTACCCGGAGATCGACATCCTGTCGAACCTCAAGGAGGACGGGAAATACATCGGCAGCCCCGATGCCGGCCAGGACTGGCACACCGACATGACCTACCGCGAGGTGCCGGGTTTCGTGAACGTGCTCTACGGCATCCGCATCCCGCATCGCGACGGCAAGCCGCTCGGCGGCACCGAATTTTCCAACATGCACGCCGCCTACGACGACCTGCCGGGCGAGGTGAAGACGCGGCTCGCCGGCATGACCGCGACCCACAACATCGAAAAGTTCTGGGAGCATATGCGGCAGAACCGGGGAAGCCAGCGCCCGCCGATGACCGACGAGCAGCGCCGCCGCCGGCCGCCGGTCGTCCACCCGGTGTTCCTGACCCATCCGATCACCGGGCATCAGGTGCTGTACTGCAATCCGGGTTTCACGGTGCGCATCAACGAATTGCCGGAGCGCGACAGCGACGAGATGCTCGAATACCTGTTCGCGCACCAGCTGCAGATGAAGTTCCGTTACACCAACGTGTGGAGCGAGTACGACCTGTTGATCTGGGACCATCTCGGCACGCTGCACCGCGCGATCGCCGATTACCGCCCCGATGAGATCCGGCTGATCCGCCGCTGCCAGGTCATGGCGACCCGCGTGTTCGACCCCGAATTCCTGCGCCCGGCACACGCGCTTATCGGAGCGGAGCCGGCCGGCTAGAGGCAGCAGCCATGCATCCGCAGCCCTGGCCGGAGCGCCGATAGAATCTAAGATCCGCTTGCCGACGAGCGAAACTTGCGGCGAGCACTGGGGGAGGGAACACGATGCTGGCGTGGCTGCGCGATTTGAGCGCCCGGGAGCGCCACACGATGCTCGCCTGCTGGGGCGGGTGGACGTTGGACGGGTTCGACCAGCAGGCTGTACAGCTACGTCGTACCGACGATCATCGCGGTTTGGGGCATCTCGACGGGCGCCGCCGGCACGATCGGCACCGTGACCGTGGTGACCTCCTCCTTCGGCGGCTGGTTTGCCGGCGCGCTGGCCGACCGCTTCGGGCGGGTCCGGGTGCTGCAGTTCGCCATCCTGTGGTATTCGGTGTTCACGTTCCTCTGCGCCTTCGCCCAGAATTTCGAGCAGCTGTTCATCCTGCGGGGTTTGCACGGGCTTGGCTTTGGCGGCGAGTGGGCCACCGGCGCGGTGCTGATGGGCGAGGTCATTCGCGACAAGTATCGCGGTCGCGGCGTCGGCTTTGTGCAGACCGGTGCGGCTATCGGCCCCGGCTGCGCGGCGCTCGTTTATGCCGCGCTCTACGCGATCCTGCCGGAGGCGATCGCCTGGCGGGCGCTGTTCGCTGTCGGCATTCTGCCAGCACTTCTCGTCTTATGGATCCGCCGCAACATCCAGGAATCCGATGCTTTTCAAGAGGGGCGCGGCGCTGCCCCGGCGGCCGGGGTCGCCCACCTGTTTTCGGCATTTCGCGGACAATATTTCTGGCTGACCATCAAGGTCTCACTGATGGTGACCGGCGCGCAGGGCGGCGTCTGGGCCGTCGGGTTCTGGATGCCGACCTATCTGCGCACGGTGCGCCACTTGTCCGCCTCCGGCACCGGGCTTTACGTAGCCGTCCAGGCGCTGGGCGCTCTGATCGGCTTTCTGCTTGGCGCCTATCTGGCGGATGCGATCGGCCGCAAATGGACGTTCATGATCTCGGCGGCCGCCTCGATCATCATGGTGCTCGTCTATCTGTATGTGCCGGTCGGCGACACCGCACTGCTGCTTCTCGGCATTCCGCTCAACGCCGCAATCCTGATGAAATTCGCGCCGATGGGCCCCTATATGACCGAGCTCTACCCGACCGCGCTGCGCGGTACGGGCCAGGGCTTTTGTTACAATGCCGGCCGGGCGGTCGGCTCGGTCTTCATGACGGCAATCGGATTTTCGACCGCGATCATGCCGCTCGGCACGGCGATCGCGCTGTTCTCCACCATCGCCCACCTGCTGATGATCGTGATGCTGCTGGTGCTGCCCGAGACCCGCGGTCGCAGCATTGCGAGCCTCGAAGGCGAGCCGGCGGAGAGCGGCCGATCGGCTGCGTAGCCCGGAGACAAGACATGAAATTCGGCGTCTTCATCAGCGCGCAGCAGCCGCGCTCCGACGATCCGGTGCGGCGGTTTCGCGAAGCGGTCGAGCAGGCACGTCTCGCCCGCGACGCCGGGTTCGATGCCCTTGCCGCCGGCCATCATTATCTGTCGCCGCCCTACCAGTCGCTGCAGAGCCTGCCGTTCCTCGCTCGCCTCGCCGGCGAGGTTCCGGGGATGGAGCTGTGCCTGTCGATCCTGCTGCTGGCGCTCTTGAACCCGGTGCAGACCGCCGAGGAGGTCGCCAGCCTCGACATCATGTCGGAAGGCCGCGTCGTGTTCGGGATCGGGATCGGCTACCGCGAGGTCGAATATGAGGCGTTCGGCATGACCGCGCGCGAGCGGGTGCCGCGCATGCTGGAGGCGCTCCAGCTGATCAAGCGTCTGTGGACCGAGGAGGCGGTTAATTTCGAGGGCCGCTTCTTCCGCGTGCACAACGCCACCTGCACGATCCGCCCGGTGTAGAAGCCCTACCCGCCGATCTGGATTGCCGCCAACGCCGACCCCGCGGTGGTGCGCACCGCGCGGCTGGGCCTCTCATGGTTCATCAACCCGCATGCCGCGCTGCCGACGATCGAGCGGCAATGGGAGCGCTACAAGCAGGCGCTGGCCGAGGCCAGCCACCCGATGCCTACGGCCCGGCCCATCTGTCTCGAACTGCACGTCGCGCCGACCCATGAGGAGGCGGTCGAGACCGCGCGGCCGTTCCTCGAGGGCAAGTACAACGCCTATGCCGAATGGGGCCAGGACAAGGTATTGCCGGGCGAGGAGAGCTTCCGCGTCGCGTTCGACGAATTGGCCCGCGACCGCTTCATCCTCGGCACGCCTGAGGAGGCGATCGAACAGATCGAGGAGCGGGTGCGCCGCCTCGAGTTCCAATTATCTGATCTTCCGGATGGGCTGGCCCGGCATGGACTCGGCGAAGATCCTGCGGGTCATCGAGATGATGGGCAGCCGCGTCCTGCCTCACTTCCACGCCAAATACGGCCGTGGTTGACGGGCCCCGATCTTGCGGGGTTGTGAATTTGCCGGCGAACCCGCTGGGATCAGCGCCACGCGTCCTTCGAGACGCCCGCTGCGCGGGCTCCTCAGGATGGGGTTTATATACGAATGTGACCTAGGCGGCAATTTTGGTATCCTCGGCGAAATTATCCGGGGAGCGCCATGCCTGAGGAAGAAAATCCAAGATCATCTTTGCGGGACATCTTGGGGGCGGGAAGGGCGCCCCTCCCGGGTCATAGCGACGAACCGCCCAAAGGCATCTTCACGATGGCGGTTAGCATTCTGTGGGGGGTACTCGCGTTCGCGTGCGGGTTTGAGTCGGTGGTCAGCTTCAACGCTTGGATGGCCAGTCGCAGCCTTCAGGACGCAGTTATTTCGGTTATTGATCTCGTTCTGTGTTTTGCGCTTGGAGCGCTTGCCGTGACCCTTTGGAAACGAAAGGAATGGCTTCCTCAGAGGGTGTCTGCTTCGGCAAAAGCTGTTGCGGCTAACCCGGTTGTATGGGTGGCTGTTGTCTTGGTGATGCTCGTCATCTCAGCGCGCAATCAGCCGCAACTCTCGGCGGACGACATAGCGAAGGCGGTTGCCGCTCAATTAAGGGGATCACCTTCGACGCCTGCGCCCGCTGCAACTGTGCCGCAAAATATGCCACCTACCCTTCCCCAAAAGCCATATCCTCAAATTGACAGAGAACATCTTGCCAAAATATTTTCTGATCTTTCTGATATGTTCGCGCAAAATGGAATAAATGGAACAAACCATGCTTATCCGGTTGACACCTAAACACGCTACTGGTAGTATCGAGGCTGAAAGGATGCCCCCTCATGTCTGCCGTCGCCTTCCCCCAAGGCGGCGATCTGCCCTTCCCCGGATCGCTACCTGAGTTCCAAGAACTATTCCCTGACGATCTCGCCTGCGCCGCTTATCTTGAGGCGATCCGCTGGCCGACCGGCTTTGTCTGCGGTTGGTGCGGTGAAGCTGGCGAACCCTATCGGTTCAAGGGCCGCCCGCACGTCCTGGTCTGCCGGAAGTGCAAGCGCGACAACCGGATCATGGCCGGGACGGTCATGCAGGATTCTCATACCCGACTATCCGTGTGGTTCTGGGCTGCCTATCTGGTTTCGACGCATACGCCCGGCATGTCGGCAGTCCAGTTTCAACGCCAGCTTGGGTTGAAGCGATACGAGACGGCGTTCCAAATCCTCCACAAGTTGAGGGCCGGGATGGTTCGGCCTGACCGAGATCGGATCGGCGGTGCCCCGGACGTTCATGTCGAGGTTGACGAAAGCCTTGTCGGCGGCGCGACCCGTGGCGAAGGTCGAGGCGTCCACGACAAAACGCTTGTCGCCTGCGCCGTGGAAGTCCGTAAGCGCAAACCAAAGGTCAAAGGGGCGGTGCCTCGCCGAAATGGCCGCTACGCTGGCCGCATCCGGCTTGAGGTTGTGCCGGATCGGTCGGCGAAGTCGCTGGTGGGATTTGTTGAGGCGGCGGTCGAGCCGGGAGCCGTCATCGTGACGGACGCATGGCCTGCCTATTCGACCCTGCCGGATCACGGCTATCGCCATCTGCCGGTTGCCGTTTCCGGTGATCCCGACATGATTGACGACTACCTGCCGCTCACATCGCTTTCTCGAATCTCAAAACGTGGTTGAAGGGCTGCCACCACGGCGTCAGCCCCCAGCACTTGCAGGCGTATTTGAACGAGTTTGCCTTTCGATTTAACCGGCGGTTCTATCCGTTCAACTCGTTCCGGTCGTTGCTTGGCATTGGTGGGCGGACTGCCGGGCCGACGTATGAGGGTCTATACTCAGGTGAGTGGCAGCACCAGAAATGCAGTCAGATGGTAGCTTAGCGGAGGATCAACATGGCCGAACCAGGAGATGCTGTTACCCACGACGAACTTACCCACGTGTTCGTCTGGATCGCCGCGATTGGAAAAGCTCTCGTCAAGAACGGTGCCATATCGAGGGATGACATTGTTGCCGAGCTTGAGGAAATCAAAACTCGCGGGGGTCAGCCTGCGGAAATGGTCGGCGATATCGACGGGATGATCGAGAACGTCAAGTCTTGGTGAACCAGCTTTTGGGGATCGGCACACCAAGCTCGGCCAGTTGGCGCATCGACTGTCGCCATCTTTCTGCATATTCCGGCGTTCCCTTCTCGGGCCAATCGGTGTCGATTTCTTCGGTCGGAACGGGTGGCGTCTCGCTGATCTCAAGTGGATAAAGGTCTGTCATGGACGTATTTAGGGCTGCAATGCCGGGAGGCGACCATTTGACCACGATTGATGACGACGAAATTGACCCCTGGCGTGTCCAACAATCAACCGGAACCCGGCTGGTGCTGCCTGATACGGATGTGAGCACCCCCAAAGGGCTGCACCACGCGGTCTGGTGCGGGGCAGGCGAATTCTACAACGTGGCCCTACGGGTTACGCCGACTGACGGGCCGCCTCAATATGTCTTGATATTCCACGCGATCGAATTGGCCCTTAAAGCCTTCCTGATCGGCAAGGGCCTCACGATCGCAAACCTAAAGAAACGCCCGTTCGGCCATAACCTCGTCAATCTCTACGCGACGGCCCAACAGCACGGCTTGCGGCTATCAGTGCCCGACGCGGACAAGTTTCTCGCCTGGATCAACGAATACCACGATCGGGATGCCCTGATCCGGTATGAGTTCACGAAGACGCAGACGCTGCCGATGGTGGAAGTGCTGTTCCCGATCGTCGCCGCGCTAATCGAGGCTACCAAGTAGGGAACCGCTGGCATGGCGATTGGCTCATGCGCACGAACAGTCGTTCTCATTGCTTCCACGCTCTGTGCCGCGCCATCAGCCTTCGCGGAGACAAACCCCTTCATGAATGCCGTGGCGTTTGCGCTCACCGGCAGTGATGGTAGCCCTGTCCGGGTAGTCGATCAGGCCAATTGCGTCTTCATGATCAACGCGAAGAACGAAGGCGGGCACTTTACCGGGGAGGTCTTCCACCTAAACAACGTGCAGGTCGATCGGATATCGATTCAGCCTTGGCATAATATTGCAGGGCCTTGGGTTCAGGTCGAACTACGTGGTGCGGCAACAGTCTACGAGTTCACCGGCTCCTACAATGTCGATACCACGAACCCCGTAATGTCGCGTGAGCAGCAAGAGCAACTACAGGGTTTGGTTCGACCACGGCGATCCGACTCATTTACGCTGAAGCTATACACAACCGAGAGTGATCGTGTAGTTCGTGCTTACCAATACATTTACCAAAATGGCTGCAAAGGAAGCAGAAGTGCTTTCTAATACGCGGCTGCAAATCAACATCTTGTAGCATTAGGCGTCAACCGGATAAGCATGGAACAAACGACTCCGGTTATCTCGTGAATTTCTCCCGTTACGATGGGCATATGTGGTGGTATGATTTTATTAATGGTCCAATAAATAAAGACAGCCTCTCTAATATGCAGCAACAACTAGAGAAGGCCGCGGCTTCTGTAGGATCGCTTCGCGGGGCTTTGTATTTTTCATCACAAAAAAATGATTATCCAGATGAATTTAGGTATGTTACGAACGATAGTATAAATGAAAGTATTTTTAGTAAATTATACACCGACATAATCGCGTTTGATCAGAAAATAACGGACGTATCTGGTATAGTTGACCATGTTGATCAAAAAGACCAAATGGTAATTTGGAGACTATTAAATGTTAATGCTAGTGATATTGGAATGAAGGCGCAACAGGTTAAGGTTATCGCCGACGAATACTATCAGCGCTGTCAGAAATTTCGGGAATCGCTAAGGAAACCGTGATCTATGAACCAACAGGCCGTGGCGAGATGGGATGGGATGACGCGGCGCGCTTTTGCCGCCGCTTCTGCTTCGCCTTCTTCTCTCTCTTCGCGACCTCGCGCGGATCGGCCTGCGCATAGCGCTGCAATGCCTCGTCAAAGGGCATGTCGAGATGGAATGGCTTCTCGCGTTTTGGCATCACCCGGCAATCAGGTCATTGTACCGCAGGCGCTTGCCATCGGTTGCGGCGAGCATCGAGTTGACCCGTCCACCTTCGCTGGCCTCGCGGCGATTATAGCGCCATGTGGCCTCGCCGACATACTGATCAAGGTGCTTTTCGCTAACCCAATGATGGATGCCGTAAATCTGCCGCTTGAACAGCGACCAGAAGCCTTCGATCGTGTTGGTGTGGGCATTGCCTCGGACGTACTCGCCACCAGTGTGCTTGATGACGGCATGGGCGTACTCGGCATCAAGGCCGCGATAGCCGACCCATTCATCCGTGACCAACAGCGAGGCTTGCCGGGAAACCGTCTCGCGGACGAAGCCTTTGAGGGTCGCCGCGTCAACGCTCTTGACGGCTCGCGCGACGACTTCGCCCTTGCGCTGGATTGCGCCGACGACAGGAACCTTGCCCGAACCGATGCCGCCGCGCCCAGACGCGCCCCGCTTACCGACGTGCCGGTTCTTCGCCTTGCCGCCGACGAATGTCTCATCAACCTCGACAATCCCGTTAAGCGGCATGTTGAAGGACTTGGTTTTCGCGGCGAAACGGAGGCGATGCAGCATGAACCACGCGGTCTTTTGCGTGACGCCGAGATCGCGGGCCAGCTGCGCGCTGGCGACACCCTTCTTGTGGCTGGTGATAAGCCAGATGGCGATGAACCACTGGCGCAGCGGCAGTTTGGTATCTTCGAAGATCGTTCCGACCTTGACCGAGAACCGCTGGCGGCAAGCCTTGCATTTGTGCGTGCGGCCATCCGAGAAGTTGTAGACCTCGGTGCCGCCGCAATACGGGCAGAAGGCGCCGTGCGCCCATCGGATCGAGCGGAAATGCTCAACACAAGTCTGTTCGTCCGGGAACGCGGCGGTCAGTTCCGAGAGGGTATCGAACGGCTGCAACATTGCGACCTCCAACCAACGAAGGCATTCTACTACCTTGCATTTGTTGGGTCAAGCACGTATATAATTACCCTCAGGATGAGGCTTTTTCTTAATGCCATCATAAACTAAACCTCATCCTGAGGAGGCGCGAAGCCCGTCTCGAAGGACGCACGGCGCCACCGTCCCCCTTTACGCCGCCGAGACCGCTTCATGCAATGCCGCGAGGCGATGGCTGTAGGTGTGGGCGTCATGCACCAGGACATGGGCCGCATCGGCGACCCGTCGCCGCTCGGCCGGATCGCGGAACCGCTCGATTGCCTCCCCGACATTGGCAAGATCCGGATCGAGCGCGATGTAGTCGCGGCCCGCTTCCAGGATGCCGTTGTAATGCCCCGCCACCAGGATCTGGCAGGTGCCGGTGGCCGCCGCTTCGAAATGCCGGGACGAGATGCATTTCGAATAGGCCGGGCAACGCGGGCGATCGGCAAAGAAACGCGCCTGGACCTCGGCAGCGTCGTGCTCCCCCGGGTCGAGCGCCTCGTGCCGCACCGCCGTCCATGCCAACAGCGTCTTCAGCCGGGATTTCACGCCGTAAGGCAGATGCCGGGTGGCGGCATGCAGCCGGCCATCGGCCCGGATCGTCGGGGTGTCCGATCGGCCGCGCAGGAACTCGCGGATCGCCAGGGCAGTATGGTCGTCGCGCTCCAGATACCAGGTGCCGGCCTCGGTCCCGATCGTGCCGCGACAATCATTGAGAAAAGCCGCCCAGGCGGGCCGGCCGAGGCGCGCGTTGTTGGCGATGTCGATCTTGAGGCCGGCCGCCGGACCGAGATCGGCGAAGCGGTCGTAGACCCGGTTGCGCTCGTCGTCGCCGATGAAGACCGGATAGCGAAAGCTGCGCCCGCCGATGTCAACCCGGCGCGCCGCGTCCGGCGTGGTGCGGCGAAACACGCTCTCGTTGGCGGCATGCGGCAGCGCCAGAACGGCGGCGCCGGTGTCGTCGTAAAGCCAATGCCCGGCCTCCAGCGGCAGCTGGGTCCCGACCCAATCCGCCCCAACCTCCTGCAGAAATTTGCGCTTTTCGCCAAGCCGCATCCAGGGCAGGTTGTATTCGTTGCCGACCAGCATCAGGAAGCGGCCGCGCCGGGCCTTCAGCGCCTCGCGCAGCTTCGCGATGAAGCGCAGCGTGTCGGCCGAGCAGGCGTGCAAGGCCACGACCAGCTCGGCATCGCCGACGGCGCGCCGCGCGGCACCACGCTCGGCGCGGCTGAACAGGTTGAAGGCGGTCGCATCGAACAGCGGAGAGACAGCGAAGGCGTCGAGCCAATCCTCGTAATAGGAGGCCCGGACGCCGTACCGGACCGTCAGGACGACGGTGCGGATGCGGTTGTCGCCCGGCATTCTAGATAGGAGGTGATGATGTCGATGGCCTTCTCGGCGGCATGCCCGTCGCCATAGGCCGCGATGTCATGGCGCGGCAGATAGTCGGGCCCCTTCCACAGGCGGTTCCATCCCGCGTTCACGGTCTCGACCCATTCGGTTTCGCTGCGCAGCGTGACGCACGGCACGCGGTGAAAATAGGCCTCCTTCTGCAGCCCGCCTGAATCGGTGTAGACGGCGGCCGCCGATTGCAGGAGGCGGTGCATATCGAGATAGCCGAGCGGCTCGCAGGTGGCGATCGGGCCGAGATCGAGCCTGCCAGCGCGCGATCTGCGCACGGGTGCGCGGGTGCAATGGCAGCACCATCGCGCAGTGGCGCGCGCGCTCACCCAGAAAGCCGATGATCTCGGCCAGCCTGTCCGGGTCTCCGGTGCTCTCGGCGCGATGAACCGTGGCAACCGCGTAAGGCCGCCCCGCGAGGCCCAGCCGCTCGACCACTTGGGAACCCCGCGCCCGGTCGGCCGCGAACAGCGCGGCGTCGTACATCACATCGCCGATGTCATGAACCCCGTCGACGATGCCTTCGCGCCGCAGATTGGCGATCGCAGTCTCGGTCGGACACAGCAACAGCGCGCTCGCGTGATCGGTAAGCACCCGGTTGATCTCTTCCGGCATCGCCCGGTTGAACGAGCGCAACCCGGCTTCGAGATGGGCGACCGGCACGTTTAATTTGGCCGCAGCGAGCGCCCCCGAGAGCGTCGAATTCGTGTCGCCGGACACCAGCACGAGATCGGGGCATTCCGAGAGGATGACCGCTTCGATGCCGGCCAGCATCCGTCCCGTCATCGCGCCGTGACCGCCGCCATGAATGCCGAGATCGACTTTTGGCGTCGCAATGCCCAGCTCGTCGAAGAAGATCCGCGACATCTCGGGATCGAAATGCTGGCCGGTGTGCAGCAAAACCTCCTCGACATCGTCTCGCCCGGCAAGCGCCCGCGAGATCGCGGCCGCCTTGACGAGTTGCGGTCGCGCCCCGACGACCGTCAGCATCCGGAAAGGCTTCATTCGACCGCGACGCCGGCGGCTTCGGCCACGGCCGGCGACGCCGGCAGTGTCGAGACCCGCAGCAGGCTTGGCGCGACAATGCAGTCGGCGGCGAATCCATGATCCGCCGCGCTCGCCAGCAATTGCTCGAAGCGCGCCTGCGGCGCCTCGGTATCGGTCAGGATGATGCCGTCGAGCATGTCCGGGCCGGCAACAAGCCGGGCCGCCGCCAGGTCGGCAACGACCGGCAACCCGGCGCAGTGCCGTCCGGGCGGGCCGGCATCGATCACGCACGCCACCTCGATCCCGGATTCGCCGGCGCTCAGCACCGCGATCTCGGCGAGGTCGCCCGCTCCGTAAAGCGCGACCCTGCGCCATCCCCGGGCGCTGCACTGCCGCAGCAGCACCGCGCAATCGCCGCGCGCACGCCGGAAAAAGTTGAACGAAACCGCCAGGTATTCCGCCGTGAGCCGGCTCTTTTCGGCAAACCCCTGGGGTGTCAGGTAATAGGCGTAGCGGTTGAGCGGCACCTGGC
Source organism: uncultured Alphaproteobacteria bacterium (assembly GCA_963789255.1). Taxonomy (GTDB): domain Bacteria; phylum Pseudomonadota; class Alphaproteobacteria; order ATCC43930; family CGMCC-115725; genus DATARH01. The sequence goes on from CAWBJW010000004.1 coordinate 92,175, forward strand.
TCATCTTGACGAGGCCCTTGCGCACGCAGCGGCGCAAATAGGCGTTCGCCAGACCGAGCGCGATGCCGAGATCGCCGGCGAGCTTGCGCTGGGTGATCGCGCTGTCGCGCTCGATCGAGGTCAACAGACCGAGCACGATCTCGGGATCGCCGGCTTCCCGGCCGGGTTCGCTCACGCTATGGGTTGTCCCTCGCTTGCTGCACGAGGCATAACGCGTTCACGCTTTGAACGTCAAGCGGCGGGATCGGATATCGATGCTCAGAGCCCAAGCTGCAAGCAAATTGCCCGCTCAACGGCCGTTACATCCTCGTGGTTGAGGCGGGCGATCCGCTCCCGCAGGCGATGCTTGCTGATTGTGCTCAGCTGATCGGCCATTGCCTTGCGCTGCTCGCCCCTCAGGCGGACATAGGCTTCCGAAGGGTAGAGCCGCGCGACATTGCTCGTCAGCGGCACCACCTGAACCCGATTCAACAGTCTGGTTTGCGATATCATTGCTGACAATGACAGCGGGCCGGGTCTTGCGGATTTCCCCGCCGATTTACGGATCGAACGCCACCCGCCACACCTCGCCGCGTTGCGGCGCTCTATCTGGGGTCATCGGCGATATCCCCGGTCAGGCCTTCGACCCATTCGGCAGCATCGCGCTCGCGTTCTTCGTCGGCAGCCATGTCTCTATAGCCCTGCGCGAGCTGCTGTCGGAGCATGTGCGGACGCGCGAGATCATTCAGGAAACGACTGATTCGCCGCCGCCCGATCACACCGTGCAGGCCGGCGTAAACCTCGTCGTCGACAGTAATCGTGAGCTTCTTGGACATGTGGTGTCCTATACGTATCAAATACGTATAGGGACGATTAGAACCGCTCGTCAAGCCGGGGCTATGCTCGTCACTCTGATATAATACCCATCCGATGGGGCGCATCGGCGGGCGGGAGGCGATGGCTGAAGGATTGCCTGGCGGGATCCGTGCTTGCGTATTCGACGCCTATGGCACGGTGTTCGACTATGCATCGGCCGCTTCGGGCTGCCGCGACCTGCTCGCCGACAAGGCGGAGCCGCTCACCGCGCTGTCGCGCGACAAGCAGCTGCAATACACCTGGCTCAGGGCCGTGCAAGGCCGGCACGCCGATTTCTGGCAGGTTACCGGCGAGGCGCTCGATTTCGCGCTGGAGCGGCTTGAACTGAACGGCGCCGGGTTGCGCGACCGGCTGATGAACCTGTATCTGACGCTGAGCGCCTTCCCCGAAATCGCCGAAATGCTGCGCCGCCTGAAGGCGGCGGGGCTGACGACCGCGATCCTGTCGAACGGCTCGCCGCCAATGCTGGGCTCGGCCGTCGCCAACGCCGGGATCGGCGGCCTCCTCGATTTCGTCCTGTCGGTCGAGGAGGTCGGGGTCTACAAGCCGCACCCGCGCGTCTATCAGCTCGCCGTCGATCGGCTCAACCTCGCGCCCGGGGCGATCGTGTTCCTGTCGTCGAACGCCTGGGACGCCCATGCCGCCTCCGCTTTCGGCCTGAGGGTCGTCTGGTGCAATCGCTACGGCCAGCCGCGCGAGCACCTGCCGGGCATTCCCGACCGCGAGATCCGCACGCTGGCCGAGCTGCCGGCGCTGATCGGAGCATGAACGGCCGCCGCGGTGCCGATAGCCAGTTGAACAGCATACGGCGAAAGAGATAGAATAAGTTTGAAGCAAAGGCTCGCCAGCGTGCGGGTCTCGGGGGAGGAAGTCGTTGGACGGCCGTTGCCGAGGCGCACGCCTCGCCTCGAAGCCAGCGTGTTGCGCAACCGATCCCGGAGGCGGAGTCGCACCGGGCACGGATTTTTCTGCCGGCACGGCTTCAACCGACGCCGCGCTGCTGCCCGACCTGACAAAGCAAATGCGATTCGCCAACTGTCGCAAAATTGCGCCCAGCTCCAGCCTGGGCGGGCGCGACTAATATAAGACGAGGGGAAAGATGGCGCTATCATTTCTGCACCGGGATCGCACCGTCGCGCCGCCCGGCTACAGCCGGTGGATGATCCCGCCGGCGGCGTTGTGCATCCATCTGTGCATCGGCCAGGCCTACGCCTTCAGCGTGTTCAACCTGCCGATGACGAAGCTGCTCGGCATCAGCAAGTCCGCCCCGGGCGATTGGAAGCTGACCGAACTCGGCTGGATCTTCAGCATCGGGATTTTCTTTCTTGGCGCCTCGGCCGCGCTGCTCGGCCGCTGGGTCGAGGAAGGCGGCCCGCGCAAGGCGATGTTTACCGCTGCGCTATGCTTCGGCAGCGGCTTTATCGTCTCGGCGATCGGCGTCTACCTGCACAACATCTGGATCGTCTATCTCGGCTATGGCGTGATCGGGGGATTCGGGCTGGGGCTAGGGTACATCTCGCCGGTTTCGACGCTGATCAAATGGTTTCCCGACCGGCCGGGCATGGCGACCGGTATGGCTATCATGGGCTTCGGCGGCGGCGCCTTCATCGCCTCGCCCTTGTCGGTGTGGCTGATGAAGACCTTCACCACGCCGACCCATATCGGCGTCGCCGAGGCCTTTATCGGCCTTGGCGTCATCTACCTCTGCTTCATGATGGTCGGCGCCTGGATCGTGCGCATTCCGGCGCCCGGCTGGCAGCCCGAGGGCTATGTCGCCCCGGTGCAGCCGAAGAAGCTCGTCACCGATCGCGACGTCTACGTCTATCAGGCGTTGAAGACGCCGCAATTCTGGCTGATCTGGTGGGTGCTGTGCCTCAACGTGACCGCCGGGATCGGCGTGCTGGGGCAGGCCTCGGCGATGAGCCAGGAGATGTTTCCCGGCCGCGTCACGCCGCTGGCGGCCGCCGGCTTTGTCGGGCTGATGAGCCTCTTCAACATGATCGGCCGGTTCTTCTGGGCTTCGACCTCGGATGTGATCGGGCGCAAGAACACCTATTTCGTGTTCTTCGTCCTCGGCATGCTGCTCTATGCCGCGGTGCCGCACACCGGCACGATCGGCAGCGTCACGCTATTCGTGCTGTGCTTCCTGGTCATCATCAGCATGTACGGCGGCGGCTTCGCCACTGTCCCGGCGTACTTGAAGGACATGTTCGGCACGCGCTATGTCGGCGCCATTCACGGCATGCTGATCACCGCCTGGTCGATGGCGGGCATTTTCGGCCCGGTGATCGTCAACTACATGCGCGAGTACCAGATCGACCGCGGCGTGCCGAAGGCGCAGGCCTACAATGTCACGATGTACGTGATGGCGGGATTGCTGCTCGTCGGCTTCTTCTGCAACCTGTTCATAACGGCGGTTCATGAACGCCATCACATGAAGCATGAGACGGCCGATGCCATGGGCATGGCGGATTGAGGGGGACGAGATGGCTGGCAACACCGCAGAAGGCATGCGCCTCAAGCTCTGTCTCGCCTGGGGCTTTGTCGGCATCCCGCTTGCCTGGGGCGTCATCGAAACCTGCATCAATGCCCTGAAGCTGTTCCACTAGCCGGTAGCCCCAGCCTGCGGCTGATTCCCGGCGTCATCCCGACACGCCGTCGGACTCCTGGCGCAGCCGGCTCGAAAGCAGTTCGCCGCGATGTTCGAGCACCGGATAGGCGGCCGCCGAGAGATGCGCGTTGATCCGCTTGAGGTCGCGCAGCACGTCGAGGTGCAACGCGCTGGTCTCGACGCTCTCGGTGCGGCCGGCGCGGATACGCGCGAAATGCGTCTCGGTCGCGCGCGCTTCGAGATCGCGGAACACTTCCTTCTCGCCGAGCAATTGGCGCGCCGCGCGGGCGTCCTGCGTCATGAACACCGCCGCCGCGGACTGAACGTTGCCGGCGAGCCGTTCGAGCATCACCCGGATCTCGGCCTGCCCCTCGACCGAGAAGGCAAGGCCGCGCTTTAGCCGCTTCGCAGCGATCGCCATCAAGCCCTTTTCGACGATATCGCCGGCGTGTTCGAGATTGGTCGCGAAGGCCAGGGTCTCGGCGAGCCGGCGATTGTCTTCCGCGTCGAGCGCATCGGGATCGAGCGCGGTCAGATACCCCTTGATCGCGCCGTTGAGGCGATCGAGCACGGTGTCGAGCCCCTTGGTCACCGCGACCTGGTTGCGGTCGCCGCGATCGAGCGCCTCGAGCGCGCCGCGCAGCATCGCCTCGACGACATCCGCCATGCGCAGCGTCTCCCGCCCCGCGCCGGCCAGGGCGAGCGCCGGCATCTCTTGCGCCGCCTCATCGAGATAGATCGGCCGGGACGGGTCGGCCGGTGCCGCGCGTGCCGGCAACAGCCGCGCCAAGAGCCGCGCAAACGGGCGAAGCACCGGCAGGAACAATGCCGCAGTGCACAGGTTGAAAAGCGTATGAAAATCGGCGACCGCACGCGCCGCGTCGGGCTCGACCCGGACCATCAGCGGCCCGATCCAACCGAGCAGCGCCAGGCCCAGGAGGCAGCCGACAACCCGGTTCAACAGATTGCCGACCGGCAGACGCTTCGCCAGCGGATCGCCACCGGGCGCGCCTTCAAGCAGCGGGTTCAAAGCCCCGCCGAGATTCGCGCCGAGCACCATCGCGAAGGCGGCATCCGGCGGGATCACCCCGTTCGCTGCAAACGAGACGATCAGCAACACGATGGCGACGCTCGAATGCGCTGCCCAGGTCAGCGCCGCGGCGAGGATCACGTCGATCACCGACTGCGTCGCGATGGCGCCCATAAAGAGCCTCAGGCCCGGCACGTCCTCGTACGGCGCCATGACCGACAGCAGCTGCTGCAACGCCACCAGCATCAGGCCCAGCCCGATCGCGACGCGCCCGAGGTCGCGCGTCCGCGACTGCGTGCTCTTGCGAAACAGGATGACGCCGACCAGCACGAAAAGCGGCGCCACTCGTGCGATGTCGAACGACAGGACCTGGACGATCAGCGTGGTGCCGACATTGGCGCCGAGCATGACCGCGAGCGCCGGCACCAGATCGACGAGGCCGCCGGCGGCAAAGCTCGCCGCCATCAGCCCGGTCGCCGTGCTGCTCTGCAGAATCGCGGTGACGCCGATCCCGGCGAGGAAGGCTCGAACGCGTCCGCCGAGCGCACGCCCGAGCAAGCGCCGGAGATGGGGCCCAAAGGCGCGCTGGATGCCGCTTTGGACCATGTGGACGCCCCAAAGCAGCAGCGCAACGGCGCCGGCGAGATCGATCAGCGTCAGGGTGGCGCTCATCCCGGGCCTCCCGAAACCTGCCGCGAACTCGGCGCCGCGCCAGCTAGGGGATATGCGCCGAACCGCCGGGCAATTCAACCCGTGCGGAAGCCGCCTGTCGCCTCGCCGCGACTGGCAGAAATGGCGGGCGGCGGCGCTCATCGCCAAGGCCCGGCCGCGCTGCGAAAACTCGTCATTGTCGGAGACGTTCTGCGCCGTCCGATGCCCTCAAACCGCCGTGGCATAGGTGGCGCGGCCGATTGCCAGCAGCGTCCCGGCCTCGTTCGCCACATCGACATCGACGATTCCGACCAGCCTGCCGCTGCGCCGCACCGTCGCGGTGACGACGAGCGCGGTGTCGATCGCCGGGCGCAGGTAATCGACGCGGAAATTGACCGTCGGCAACGGCCGGCCGAGCAGCATCACCAGCGCATAATCGCCTGCTGTGTCGATGATCGCGGCGATCGGTCCGCCATGCCACTGGCCGGTGCCTTGGCCGCGTTCGAATTCGGGCCGCATCGCGGCGCGCATGACCACCTGCTGCCTGTCGGGATCGGCGCTCACCACGGTCAGGTTGAGGAAATCGATGAAGGCGGAATGGGCGAGGCGCTGCTGCAACTCCTCCCTGGTCAGCGGCGGGCTCTTCATGGCGTGATCACCAGCTTGCCGAACACCCGCCGTTCTTCGAGGCGGGCCAGGGCCTCCGGCGCGCGCTCCAATGGGAAGATTTCGTCGATGACGGCCTCCAGCCGGCCCGCCTCGACCATGTCGAGCAGCGCCGCGATGTCCTCGCGCGCCCAGCCGTTGGAGCCGAGGATCTGCAATTCGAAGGTCCAGATAAAGCGGATGTCCTCGATCGGATCGTAGCCGGCGGTCGCGCCGCAGGTCAGCAGGCGCCCGCCGACCCGCAATACGCGCAGGCTCTTTGTCCAGGTGTCGCCGCCGGTATAGTTGACCACGACATCGACGCCGTTGTCGCTGCCGGCGCCGCGCCGCGTCGGCTTGCCGCAGAGAGCATAGATTTCCTGCACAAAATCCCGTTCGGCATAGTTGATCGTGTGGTCGGCGCCGAGGGCGCGCAGCCGCGCCGCCTTCTCGTTCGAGCCGGTGGCAGCAATCACCGTGGCGCCAGCCAGCTTGGCAAGTTGGACGCAACACACGCCGACCCCGCCCGAGGCGCCGAGGATCAGCACCTTCTCGTCCGCCGTGACATGCCCGTTGATGTGCATCATCCGCCGCGCGGTGCCGTAGGCGCAAGGCAGCGCGGCGGCCTGCTCGAAGCTCACGCCGTCCGGAATACGGACGAGCTGGTGCGCGCGCAGCCGGCAATACTCGGCCAGCCCGCCATGCACGGTTTCGCCGGTGAGGCCGCCCTCGACCCGGTTGATCGGGTCGCCGAGCACCCGGTCGCCCAATTTCCAGCCGGTGCCCCCCGGGCCGAGCGCGGCCACTTCGCCGGCGACGTCGAGCCCCATGATCGCCGGCATCGCGATCCTGATCCCCGGCATGCCCCGCCTCGTGAACACGTCGTGATAGTTCAGCGAGGTGGCGCGCACCCGCACCACGACATCGCCCTCGCCCGCCACCGGGTCGGGGAAATCCGTCTCGTAGCGCAGCCCGACGCTGCCGTGCTCGCGCAACACCAGGGCTCTCATGCGGTCGCTCCAAACCGGCCGGTTGCAATATCGCCTCGCGTCCTTCGAGACGCGCCCTTCGGGCGCTCCTCAGGATGACGTAAATCTATGGTAATATTAAGAAAGAACGTCATCCTGAGGAGCCCGCAACGCGGGCGTCTCGAAGGACGCTCGGCTGCTCCAGCCAATCCAACTCTACCTATTCCCCATCCGACCGCGATGAATTGGACAGCAACCGGGCGGCGCGCTCGGCCAGCGCGCGCCGGTCGATCTTGTTGGTGCCGGCAAGCGGCATCTCGGCAACGAACCACACCCGCCGCGGATGCAGGTAGGGCGCGGCATTCGCCAGCGCAAACTCCTTCACCGCCGCCTCGCTCGGCGCCGCACCGTGGCGCGGCACGACAAAGGCGACCGGCTTCCGGTACTTCAATTCGTCGTCGACCGGCACCACCACCGCCTGGTGGATGTCGGGATGGCGCTCCAGCAACTTCTCGACCTCGCCGGGATAGACGTTCTCGCCGCCGCTGACGAACATGTCGTCGGCGCGCCCGACGAAGAAATAAAACCCCTCGGCGTCGCGCCGGAACACATCGCCGGTGATGTTGAAGCCGTCTTCCGTGATCGCCCGGCCGGTCGCCTCCGGCAGATTGTGATACCCGTTCATCAGCGCCGGGCAGCGCATCTGCAACACCCCTTCGCTGGTGTTCGGATCATCGCCCGCGACCAGCCGCAACCGGACCTGCGGATGGGCGGTCCCGACCGACAGATCCGGGGTCGGCCTGTCCGCCTGGTGCGGTGCGAACACGATCGGCCCGGCTTCGGTCGTGCCATAGGCGTTGCCGACCGCGGCACCCGGAAAGGCGCGGCGCACCGCCTCGATCAGACCTGGCGACACCGGCGCCGAACCCATCCGCACCGCCCTGACCGACGACAGGTCGCTCCGTGCCAGCAATTCGCGCTCGCGCAAGACCATAGCGATCATCGTCGGCACCGAGGTCAGGATGGTCGCGCGATAGGCGCTGGCCGCCGCGATGTAATCGGCCGCCGTGAAGCCGGGCAAGAGGACGACCGTGTCATGCTGCGACAAGGCCGCCTGCGACACGGCGAGCGCGTTCATGTGATAGAGCGGCGCCGCGACCAGCGGGCGTTCCGGCGCCACCTCCGCCCGCTGCCCGGCGGCGCGGCGCCGCATCTCGATCACCCAGAGATGACTTGCGTGCGACAGCACCACCCCTTTCGGCCGCCCGCTCGATCCCGAGGTGTAGAGAAACATCGCCGGATCGGCCGGGTCGGGCTCCAATGCCCGGAACGGCCCGGCATCGAGCAGGCCCGCGAAATCGCCGCCGAACACGACCACCGGCAGATCCGCCGGGCACAGCGCCCAGCGTGCCGCATCGCACAGCACCAGCCTTGCCTCGCAGTCGCGCAGAATGCCCTCGACCGTGACCGCCGGCAGTTTCCAGTTCACCGGCACGGCAACGAGGCCGGCCCGCATGATGCCAAGGAAGGCGGCGAGGAACTCGGCGCGGTTGGCCGACAGGATCGCGACCCGCGCACCAAGCCGCAGCCCGCGCGCCGCAAGGCCGCGCGCCACGGCATCGGCCAGCCCGTCGAACTCGCGGTAGCTGTAGTGCCGTGGCCCCGCGTCGCCGCCGAGATCGATGATTGCGGTCGCGTCGGGATCGCCTGACCGGTCGATCGCGTCGCCGAGGTTGCGCCACCCGGTCATGCCGAAAACGCGATCGTCGTATTGAAGGCGGCGCGGGCCGGCACAACCACCCGGCGCGGCTCGATGCGCACGCCCGGCACGGCGCGCAGGCGCTCCGCGGTATCGGCGAGCGAGCTCACCTTGAGCTCCAAACCGGCCAGATATTCGGCGCGTCCGGCCGGCTCTGCCGCCGCGTTGCCGAATTCGCCGGCGATCGCTTTTGGCGCGGTCAGCTCGACCCGCGCCATGCCCGCCGCGACGACGCATGTGCCGTCCCGTTCGGCCACCGCACCGGGTCCGAACAGGGCGCCGAACAGCGACGCGGTCCGCCGCGGATCGCCGGTCGCGACGATCACGCGGGCAATCGCCCGGGCGCCGTTCGGATGCGATTGCCATTCCGGCCGCCACACCAGTTCCCGCGTCAGGTGCTCGCAGAAATAGACCCGGCCCATCGCGATCTTGGCGGGATCGAGCCGGGTCGTGCGGAACCGCGCGTCGTGATGCCCGCCATCAAGCTCGACCGGCCGCGAAAACGACTGCACCGGCAGGATCGGCAATCCGGCGCCGAGCGCATGGGCATGGACCGTGTCGGCGTCCCCGGCCTTGAACACCAGCCCGTTGAGCCCGATCGGGAACGGCGCCAGTTCCGGGCGGCTCGCGCCGCCCGCGCCGAACCCCAGCAATTCCAGGTAATCGGTCGCGAACATCGCCAGATGGTTCATCGAGCCGAGCGTGTGATGGCCGCGCGGCGTCAGCTGAAAGCCGAGCGATGTAAAGGCGCGCGCCGCCTCGTCCATACGGTCGCGGACATCGACGACGAGGTGGTCGAGCACGGGCGGGGGCAGAGGCACGGCCGGTTCCATCGTTGCGTTGGGCGTTGCGTTGCCGGGCGTCACCCTAAAACGCCAGCGGAGACCCCGCAACAGCCCGACAGAAAGGATAAACCGCAGCCGTTACCCGGCGATCATCAGGGCTAATTCTGGTCAAGTCAACCAGCGCTGTGCCGGCCCCTCACCCTCCCACGCTGCGCGCGGACCCCTCCCTCTCCCCGCAGCGGCGGGGAGAGGGTTGGGGTGAGGGGCCGGTACCGATGAATCAACCCTACAAAATCCGCTCTTGCCTAACCCCTGATCATTTTCCAGACGCGCTCCGGCGTCAGCGGCAGGCTCACCTCGCCGACATCGAGCGCTTCGGCGACGGCATTGGCGATGCAAGCGGGCGTGCTCATCGAATTGCCTTCGGCCACGCCCTTGGCGCCGAGCGGCGTCACCGGCGAGGCGGTCTCCCGGTGGAGAATGATCAGTTCCGGGACCATCGCGGCATCCGGCACGGTGTAGTCCATGAGGCTGCCGGTCAGGAAACTGCCGTCCTCGGCATAGACGAAGCGCTCGTAGAGCGCGGCGCCGACCGCCATCGCAAAACCGCCCCGGACCTGGCCGTCGAACAGGGCCGGGTTCAGGATACGGCCGGCATCGTGCAGGCTGACATAGTTGTCGACGCAGATAACGCCGGTGTCGCGGTCGATCTCGACCCCGCAGAAATCGAAGACGAAGCCGTAGACCGCCGCGCTGTTGATCTCGTCGGCGGCGCTCGGCGGCTTCAGCACCGCGGGGCTCCAGAACGCGGTTTCCCGCAAGGCCGCCGGCTCGATGCCGGGCGACCAATGGCTCGCGGCTGCGACCCGGGCAAAGCTCAGCCGGTTTTCCAGGTTGGCATCGGCGAAAATATGCCCGCCGGCGAAGCGGACATCCTCCGGGCGCGCATTCAGTTGCGCCGCCGCGATGTGCGCCAGCTTGTCGCGCAGCTGCGTCGCCGCCAGATGCACGGCTCCGGCGGTGGCGCCGGCAAAGCGGCTCGAATAATTGCCGGCGGCAATCGACCAGGCATCCTTGCCGGTATCGAGTGCGGTCTCGACCCGGATCGCGGCCGGCTCAAGGCCGAACACATCGGCGACCACCTGGGCCGTCACCGTGCGATGGCCCTGCCCCTGCGGCAGCGAGCTCGATCGCCACCGAGACGCCGCCGAGCGGGTCGAGCGCGACCGTCGCGGCGGCATGCGCACCGCCTTTGGGACCCGCGCGCTCGCGCTCCTCCGGGCTCAGCACGGTGGTGATGTAACCCATGTTCGAGATCGACGGCTCGACCACCGCGGCAAAGCCGATGCCGTAGAGCCGGCCCGCCGCGCGCGCCCGGTCGCGCCGCCGGCGCAAGGCGGCGAGACCGCCGCCCATGACGGCGCGGTCGACGGCTGCTCGGTAATCGCCCGAATCGAGCACCGCGCCGGCGGGACAGCGGTAGGGGAAACGGTCGACGAGATTGCGCCGGATCACCTCGAGCGGATCGAGGCCCAATGTCGCGGCGATCTTCGACATCAGACCCTCGAGGGCGAAATAGACCTGCGGCCCGCCAAAGCCACGAACGAGGCCGCTCGGCGTCTTGTTGGTCAGCACCACCCGGTTGCGGATGCGCAAATTTCGCACCCGGTAGGCGCCACTCATATTGCCGTGCATGCGGTAGAGCGTCGCCGGCTCGGGGGCGCGCAGATAGGCGCCGCAATCATCGAGCTGGTCCCAGTCGAGCGCGGCGACGACGCCGTCATTGCCCACCGCGGCCGACAGCGTCGTCACCCGGTTGGTCGCCGAGGTCGCGGCGACGAGATGTTCGAGGCGGGTCTCGACCCATTTGACCGGGCGCCCGGCTTTGCGCGCGGCGAGCGCCATCAGAACGATGTACGGGAAGATCGCGTGCTTGACCCCGAAGCTGCCGCCGGAATGGGGCGGCGTCCTGAGCCGCAGCCGATTGCCCGCGACCCCAAGCGCCATCGCCATGACCGGGTGCATCGCCAACGGGCCCTGGAAATTGGCGGTGACCTCGTAGGCCCCCTCGCCCGGCAGGTATTCGGCGAGCACGACAAAGCATTCGATCGGCGTGCCCGAGTTGCGCGGGTATGACGTTGTGATCGAAATCCGGTGGGCCGCCTCGGCAAACGCAGCCTCCGGATCGCCATAGCGGAACGAGCGGTCGCTGACGATATTCGAGCCGACCGCCGGATGGATGAGCGGCGCATCCGGGCGGGCCGCCGCCGCGGGATCGACGACCGGCGGCAACGGCCGGTAGTCGAACGGCAATGCGTTCGAGCGCATCCTCGGCCGTGTGCCGGTCGCGTGCCAGCACGACCGCGACCGGCTCGCCGACATAGCGCACCCGGTCTTGCGCGAGGCACCAGTGCTCCATCGCCGTCCTGACCGCGACCGCGAAGGGCCGCGTCCAATGCCGCGCGTCCTCGCCGGTAACGACGCAGTCGACCCCCGGCAGGATCAGCGCAGCGGCCGCGTCGAGCGAGCAAAGCTCGGCATGGGCATAGGGCGAACGCAGGATCGCCGCATGGAGCGTCCCGGGACCGACTGGCAGATCGTCGCCAAAGCGCCCCCGGCCGCGCAGCAGATCGGCGTCTTCGAAGCGTCGGATCGCGCGTCCGGTATGGCGGGACCCCGGCGCGCGATCCGTGTTCACCGCATTATGGTCATGCCCGCCGCGAGCGTCAGACCGGCCGGTCGCCGTTGATTGTGACGCGGTGCATCACCCGGCGCTGGCCGTGATAGTCGTTCAGCGCGTAATGCTGCACGCAGCGGTTGTCCCAAAACGCGATCGAACCCGCTTCCCAGCGAAAACGGCAGGTGAATTCCGGTCGGACGGCGTGCTCGAAGAGGTAGTTCAGCAGCGGCCGGCTCTCCTCGACCGTCATGTCCTTGAAGCGGACAGTGAAGTTCCGGTTGACGTAGAGGCATTTGCGGCCGGTCTTCGGGTGGGTCCGGACCACCGGATGCTCGGTCTCGCGGTGGGCGGCCTCGCTGCGCAGGATCTTCATTGCCGTCAGCCCCTGCAAGCGGGCGTAATCGTTATCCGCGCCGGTCCCGTAGATATTCCTGGCGCTATGGATCGCCGTCAGCCCGTCGAGCATCCGCTGCATCCCCGGCGACAGCGCGTCATAGGCGAGATACTGGTTGGCGAACATCGTATCGCCGCCATATTCCGGCACCTCGAGCGCATAGAGGATCGAGCCGAGCGCCGGCTCGTCGAGATAGGTCACGTCCGAATGCCAGCCGCCGCCGAAATTCTTCGTGTCGGTTTCGTTCTTGGCAACGACGATGATTTCGGGATGGCCGGGCATCGCACCGACGAATTCGTGCACGTTCAGGGTGCCGAAGCGGCGGCCGAGCCGCAGATGCTTATCCGGTGACAGATGCTGATCGCGGAAAAAAATGACGCAGTGATCGAGCAATGCCTGATGCAGATCGGAGGTTGTCGCGTTGTCGAGGTCGCGCGACAGATCGACGCCTTCGACAATGGCGCCAAGCGCGCCGCTGATCGGCTTTACGTCGAGCGTCTGATAAGTCATCGCGCCTTTTCTCCTTGATCAAGCGCCCTGCAGGGCACCGCCGCGGGTGGGTGAGGGTCCGAGGCGCCGGCCCACCCTCACCCGCCTCGCTGCGCTCGGCACCCTCTCCCGCGGTGCGGGAGAGGGCCTTGATGAGCAGGTTTCGCAGCGATTACGCGCGGGCGCCCTGATAGAGCGGACCGCGGACGATCTGGCCGGGCAAGGCATCGGTCAGTTCGCCCTGGTCGAGTAACACCGTGCCGTTGACGACAACGTAATCGATGCCGACCGCGTCGCGCTTGACCTGGACGCCGCCGCCCGGCAGGTCGGCGACCGGCTCGCGCGGCTTGGGGGCGATCGTGTCGGGGTCGAAGATCGTGATGTCGGCGATCTTGCCGGCCGCGATAAAGCCGCGGTCGGTGATGTCGTGCATCAGCGCGGTCTTGCCGGTGAGGCGATAGACCGCCTCTTCGAGGGTCATCACCTGCTGCTCGCGCACCCAATGGCCCAAGAGGTTGGTGCTGTATTCATGGCGGTCCTGCGAGTGCGGGCGGGCGCCGCCGTCGCTGGTGCCGATCACGGTATAGGGCGAGCCGAGGATGTGCTTCTGCGCCGCCGGGTCGTTGTTGCGGTCGATGGCGATGAAGTAGGTCTCCAGATCCTCGTCGAGGGCCAGGTCGAGGAAGGCGTCCATCACGCTCTTGTTCTGCCGGCGCGCAATGTCCTGGAGGCTCTTGCCTTCGAGACCGCGGTTATGCGCCTTCTGGGTCATGAACACCTGTATCAGGTCCCAGCGCCGGTTGAAGAAGCCGCGAGTGCGGCCGCGCCGGTCGGTCATCCCGCCCTGTTGCTCGACCGTGCCCTCGACCGCCTCGGCGGAGAGCGCCTTGCGCAGTTCGGGGTCGCGGAAGGCCTGCATGCGGTCCCGATAGGGCAGGGCCATGACCTTGTCCCAGGTCGGCATGCCGGTGAAGATGCCGTTGGGGCTGGTGATGTCCTCGTCCTGCGGGACGCTGAGCCCGCGCCGCAGATTGAAGATCGCGCCGGCCACGACCGAGACGCAGGAGCCGTAGCAGCGCGCGCCCGACTTGAACTGCTGTTCGAGCCATTTGAGGTGCTGCTGCCACTCCTCGGGATGCTCGATCGGCTGCGAGACGAGGTTGTAGATCGACGGCCGGCCGGTGCGCGCCGCCAATTCGCGCGCGACCTCACGGGTCGCCGCGGTGCCGCCCGGCGCGCCGCCGGCAACCTGGAAGATGCCGGTGCCGAGTTCGCCGAGGACGCTGGCGAGCGCCCAGCGCTCGTCGTTGTTGCACTTCCCGGCGGGGTCGCCGCGATCCTTGGGCGCGGTGCTGAAGCCGAGCGCACCGTCATACATCGCGTCGCGCACCAGCTTCTGCATCTGCGCCAGTTCTTCCGGCGTGGCGTTGACCCGCTCCAGGGCGGCCTCGCCCATGACATAGCGGCGAACCCCGGAGTGGCCGACCAGAGCGCCGACGTTGATGCCGCGCTTTCTGCCGAGCGTATCGAGGTAATCACCGACCGACTCCCAGGGAACGTCAACCCCGGCCTTCATCACGCTCAGCGGGATCTGCTCGGCCTCGCCGAAGAACTCCAGATACCACTCGCCGTCGCCGGGACGCACCGGCGCGAGCACCTGGCCGCATTGGCCGACGACGATCGTGGTGTGGCCGTTCTGCACCGAGGAACCGCAATAGGGGTCCCACACGGCCTGCGGATCGAAATGGGTGTGATGGTCGATAAAGCCCGGGGCGACGACGCGGCCCGCTGCGTCGATCGTGCGCGTGGCAGCGGCACCGTTGTATTTGCCGACCCCGACGATTTTCCCCTGATGCACGGCAACGTCGGCGTGGAAGGCCGGCTCGCCCGAACCGTCAACAACGCACCCGTTCTTGATGATCAGATCATACGCCATTTCGTTGCCTCCTCGTTGCCCGCTGCGTCCCTGCACCAACCGCGGCAGCGGGTCGTCTTTGCCGGACCCAGACCGCTTCGGCCAGCCGGTCCTCCAAGGGTTTGTCGAGGGAAAGACTACGCCGTGGCGAGCGAACCGGCAAAAACCTTCTCCTCGGGTCGGCTATGCGGCGCACGCGGCACAGCGATGCGCCATTCCACCATCTACCGCACAACTGGCAAAGCGTTGTGGCGAAAATCTCAGGTTCCTGCTTTTTTCGCAATAAAAGGAGCCACCCAATGGCTGAAACGCTGCCGCAAGCACAGCCGAAACAGCGGTTCCGCAGACGGACCTGCGCGCTGTGATCGCGCGATCCGGCTCGACCTCCCGCCGATCCGCGGCGCCGGCAGCGGGAGGCAGCCCGAAACCCGGGCGCGAACCGCGCTCGGATCGGCCTCGCCCGCTGTAAATTTCCTGCCAAAAGCAGCGGGGCGGCGGCGGCCCTTGACCCATATTATCCGGCCCGGAAATGGCGAAGGATTTCTTCTTCTGCGGGCTTATCGTATTGAGGACGACGATCGGCGCCTGGCAGTACCTCCGGCAAGTGCGGCGGTCCGCATTGCCGGCAATTCGCCAAGGCCTGCTCATGACGACAGCGCACAAAACACATCGGGAACCTTATCGTATGAGCGACCACGGCAAGATCATCGACCTGCGCGTCCGCCCGCCGGCGACCGGGTTCGAGACGATGGCTCTTTATTGGGATAAGGCCCGGATCGTGCAGATGGGCCGCGATGTCGGGTTCGAGCCGGCGCCATCCTATCTGGCCCAGTCGGTGGATGGCTGCATCGCCGAGATGGACGAGGCCGGCGTGGCGGTCGGCGTCGTCACCGGGCGGCAGTCGGGCAAGCGGCTGGGCCGGGTCGAGAACAGCGCGATCGTCGATCTCGTCCGGCGCCGTCCCGGGCGGTTCTGGGGGATGGGGGGCGTCAACCTCGACGATCTGGCGCTGGCCAGGCATCAGATCGAGGAGATCATTCGCAGCCCGCATTTCTGCGGTGCGGTGATCGAGAGCGGCTGCGCCGACAACCCGCGCTACGCCGACGACCCGGAGCTTACCCCGCTGTTCGGCGCCTGCGAGGATGCCGGCGTTCCGGTGCTGCTGATGGCCGGCGGCAACGCCGGTCCTGATTTGAGCTACAGCAACCCCGTGCAGATTGACCGGTTGGCCGCCCGTCATCCCAAGCTGGCGCTGATCGCCGCCCACGGGTCCTGGCCCTGGGTCAACGAGATACTCGGTGTCGCCTATCGCCGCAGCAACGTATGGGTAACCCCCGACATGTATATCTTCCTGCCCGGCGGGCAGATGTATGTCGAGGCGGCGAACGGGTATCTCCAGGACCGGTTCCTGTTCGGCACCGCCTATCCGGCATTGCCGTTCAAGGCCGCGGTCAACCGCTTTCTGGCCCTGCCGTTTCACGATACGGTCCGGCCGAAGATCTTGTACCAGAACGCACAGCGCCTTCTCGGAGGCGGCGCATGAAGCGGGCGATCCTGCTGCGTCGCGGGCTGTCGATCGTCGTCCTTGCCCTGTCGGTGGCCTGTGCCGCGGGCCCGGCGCGGGCCGATAGCCATGTCTTCAACATCGCGCTGGTGACCGGGCCGGACAGCCCGCAAAACGTCGTCGCGAAGCAGGTCGCGGCGGCGATCGTCAAGGATACCGGCGGTCGCGTCGCCGCCAAGGTCTTCGAGAGCGGGCAACTCGGGCAGACCGCCGCGCTGCTTCAGGCGATGATCACCGGCGGCGGGGTTCAGGCGACCATCACGGTGGTCACCGATACGATCTGCCCGCCGACAAAGCTGTTCCTGGCGCCTTATGCGTTTCGCGACCGCGCCGCCGCCTTTGCCGCGCTCGACGGCCCGACCGCGCGGCGCATCTACGCGGAGTGCCGTAAGAAGGGTTATGATTTCGTCGCCGCGTGGGACAGCGGCTTCCGCCAGTTGAGCACGAACCGGCCGATCGCGGCGCTCGCCGATTTGCGCGGCCTGAAGGTTCGCGTGCCCAATGGGGCGTTGTGGATCGATACCTTCCGCGATCTCGGCGCCAATCCGACGCCGATGGGCATCGCCGGTCTCTACAGCAGCCTGCAGGAGGGGGTGGTCGACGGCCAGGAACAGCCGATCGCCAATTACTATGCCGGCAAACTCATGGAGGTGCAGAAGTATTTGGCGATCACCAACCACATGTATGGCGCGGCCTTCTTCATCGTCGGCGCGCAATGGCTGGCGGCGCTGCCGCCCGACCTGCGCGAGATCGTGGTCCGCGACATTCGCGACGCCACGGCGCGGCAGCGCAAGCTGTCGGAAAGCGACGAGGTCAGCGAGCTGAAGGAAGTACAGGAAAAATACGGGGTCAAGCTGACGCACCCCGATCTCGCGCCGTTCGCCGCCGCCACCGCCCCGACGCGCAACAAGATCGCGGGCGAGTTCCCCGATTTCGCGTCCGGGCTCGCCGCCGACGCCGGGGGTCGATAGCGATCGGCGTCATCGCCGCCGTCACGCGGCTGACCGAGCGCGCCTGCGCGACGCTGCTCGCGGTGATGGTCGCGACGATGCTGCTGCAGGTTTTCTTCCGGTATGTCCTCAATGCCTCGTTGAGCTGGAGCGAGGAACTGACCAGGCTGCTGTTCGTCTGGCTCACCTTTCTCGGTTTTGGCCTGGCGGCACAGCGCGACGCTCTCCCGGCGCTGGCGATGGTCGGCGATCTGCTGCCGCACCGCGCGGCCGCCGTCCTCGGTGCAATGCGCGATAGTATGGGCCTCGCCGTCGCGTTGCTGATGGCGGTTTACGGTTTCCAGCTTGCGCACAGGGTTGCGGCTATTCCGACCCCCGCGCTGAGGGTTTCCGCCGGATGGTTCCCGCTGGCGGTCGGCGCCGGCGGCATCCTGCTGGCGGTCCAGCTGGCGGGCAAGGCATTCGCGCGGAGCGGATCGCCGGCGGTTGCCGGGGCGCTCGTCCTCGCGGGCGGCGCGGCTGCCCTCGGCGTTGCGTTTCTGCCGCACGCTCTCGCCCCGGTCGGGATCGCGACGATCTGCGTATTCGCCGCACTGTTGGCAATCGGCGTCCCGATCGCGCTGTCACTCAGCGGGGCGGCCTTTATCGGGCTCGCCGACACCGGCCTCGCCAACCTCGACGCGATCGCGCGGCAGCTCGCCGAGGGCGTCAATTCCGTTCTCCTTCTCGCGATCCCCTTCTTCATGCTGACCGGCGTCATCATGTCGAGCGGCGGCCTGGCCGAGCGGCTGGTCGCCTTCGCGCAAACGCTCGTCGGCTGGATGCGCGGCGGCCTGGCGCAGGTTGACATCGTCGTCAGCGCGTTCTTCGCCGACATCTCCGGTTCCGCCATCGCCGATGCCGCCTCCGTCGGCGGCGTCCTGATCCCGCAGATGATCCGGCGGGGCTATCCGCCGCGCTTCGCCGCCGCCGTGCAGGCGGCCGGCGGCACAATGGGGCTGTTGTTCCCGCCGGCCACATCGCTGATTGTCTATTCGTCGGTGACCGATGTGCCGATTTCGTCGCTGTTCGCCGCGGCGATCATTCCCGGCCTGATCGTTGCCGCCGCGTTCATGATCGTGAACCTTGTGATGGCGCGTCGCCTCAGCCTCGCGCCGGCGGCGCCTTTCGTCGCTCCCGCGATCCCGAAGGCATTGGCCTCGGCGGTGCTGCCGCTGTTCGCGATCGTCATCATCCTCGGCGGCATCCTCGGCGGCGTCTTCACGCCGACCGAGTCGGGCGTTGTGGCGATCGCCTATTCGCTGATCGTTGCGCTGCTGGCGACGCGTTCGCTGCGCTGGCGCGCCGTGCCCGACCTGCTGACCGAGGCCGCGGTCAACACGGCGCGCGTCACCTCGATTATCGCCGGCGCGATGGCGGTCGGCTGGCTTCTCGCGCTGACCGGAATACCGGCGGCGGTATCGGCCGCGCTGCTTGGCAATGTCTCCGATGTGACGATCGGCCTCCTGCTGATCAACGCCGTCTTCCTGGTCATGCACACGGTCATGGAAGCGGCGCCGGCGATCATCGTCGTCACGCCGATCCTGTTGCCGGCAATCGCCGCGCTCCACATCGATCCGATCCAGCTCGGAATCTCGATCATGATCAACTCGGGGATCGGGATGATCCTGCCGCCGATGGGCATCCTGACCTTCCTGACCGCGTCGATTGCCCAGGTCCGACCCGCCCGGGTCTTCCGCACGGTCGTGCCGTACGCGCTGGCGCTGGTGGTCGTGCTGCTGCTGGTCGTGCTCGTGCCACCGGTTTTCGTCAGGCCCTGATTTCGCGAAGCCCTCGGCAGTTTTTACCCGTTGTGGCCCGCCGACGCGGCGCCTAGGCTGGCCGCGGGCTGATCTCCGAGGAGGCGGAAATGGCACGCAATGGCTTTCTGATCATGGACAGCGATCTTCATATGATGGAGCCGGGCGATCTCTGGGCGCGCTATCTCGACGAGCCCTATCGCAGACTCGAACCCGCCGCGGTTCTTTGGCGGCCAGCAGGAGACTCTGACCGAAAGTGCGGAAGACAAGGCCAACACCAACTCGATCATGGGCATGCAGGTGCAGGGGCTCGCGATCCCGGCGCACGCGACCCAGATGGGCGCGACCGTCTCCAGCCGCGAATTGCAGCGCCGCAGCCGCGCCCGCCACCCGCATTTCCGGGTCGCCCGGGCGCGCGGTTACGATCCGGTCTCGACATTGACGGCGATGGACATCAAGGGTATCGAACGTCGCCGTCATGTACGGCACGCGCGGCCGGCAGATCCTCTGCCATGACGATCTGAAGCCGGATTACGCCGCGGCATTGGCGCGCGCCTACAACAACTGGGCGGCGGATTACTGCAAGGCCGATCCGGCGCGGCTCAAATTCGCGGCGCAGACTGGCGATGCATAACGTCGCCTCGGCGGTCACCGAGGCGCGGCGCGCAATCACCGAGTTGGGCGCGGTCGCGATCATCGGCACGCCCAACCCGGTCAACGGCCAGCACCTCCATGACGAGGCCTGCGAGCCCTTATGGGACGAGCTCGAAAATCTCGACGTGCCGGTCGGCTTTCATCCGACCGGCAACACCGCACTCAAGGACGATGCCGGGACGCGCTATGTCGGGCACGCCAATTTCCATCCGATCGCGCACGCCATCCGCAACCCGGTCGAGCTGATGGGCGCGATCGCCAGCTTCACCACCGGAGGCGTCCTCGAACGCCATCCGAAATTGCGCGCCGCGTTTCTCGAAGGCACCGCGGGCTGGCTTTACTGGTGGCTGTGGCGGCTCGAACGACCAGTGGGAGAAGTTCGGGCCGGGCTGCGAGCGCCCCTTGACGATGCTGCCGAGCGAGTATTTCCGCCGGCAGTGCTACATCGCGCTCGATGTCAACGAGGAACCGGCGGTCAACGTCGTCAACAAGATGGGTGCCGAATACTTTGTCGTGTCGAGCGACTATCCGCATTCCGACGGCGCCTTTCCCGAGGCGATGAAGGAATTCTTCGGCATGCCGCTCAACGACGAGCAGCGCCGCAAGATCCTGTGGGACAATTGCGCCCGTCTCTATGCGATCGCGACGCCGGCGGCGCCGCTAACTCGCGAGGCGCCGCAGGTCTCCGCCGCCGAGTAGGACATGCCGCGGGGCCGTGCTTGACGGCCCCGCTCCCTTCGAGGCTGCTACAGCGTCTCCAGTATCGCCTCGGCGCTGGATACGGCGTATTCGCCCGGCTTTTCGACATTGAGCGCCTTGACGATTCCGTTTTCGACCAGCATGGCGTAACGCTGCGAGCGGATGCCCATGCCTTCCTTGATGCGGTCGAGTTCGAGGCCCATCGCCCTCGTGAAATCGGCATTGCCGTCGCCAAGCATCATGACCTTGCCGTCGGCCTGATGCTCCTTGCCCCAGGCGCTCATCACAAAGGCGTCGTTGACCGCGAGGCACGCGATCGTGTCGACGCCTTTGGCCTTCAGCGCTGCGGCGTTTCCGACATAGCTGGGCAGATGGCGCTGCGAACAGGTGCGGGTATAGGCGCCGGGCACCGCGAACAGCACGACCTTCTTGCCGCCGAACAGCTCATCCGGCGTGATCTCCTTGACCCCCTCCGGCGTCAGATTGCGCAGCGTTACCGACGGGACCTTGTCGCCAACCTTGATCGTCATTAGAGCCTCCGTTTCATTGCTGATCGATGTGAAAAACCGCCTTGCCCGGGATCTGCCGCTCGCGCAGCAGCGCTCCGACCCGGGTCAGATCGCGCCAACCGTGCTCGACGATGCGCGGCCGCAGCGAGCCGTCCGCGATGAGGTCGGCCAACAGCGCGAGATCGGGGGCGAAACGCTCCTCAGCCTCCGAGGTGAAATAATGGAACGCCTGGATGCGCGCATTCTGATGCTCGGCAAAATCGCGGAAGGTGATCTCGGTCGGCTCGCCCGAGGAATTGCCGAAAACCACGACCGTGCCGCGATGGTCGATCCGCTCGATCGCCGCTTTCAAGGACGCGCCGCCGGCGGCTTCGAGGATCAGTCCAAAGCGGCCTTGCGTGTCCTCGATCCGGGTGACGATCGCGGCGGCGCCGAGCCCCTCCAGGATGCGGGCGCGCTCCGGGCTGCCAACCACCGCCGTGACCCGCGCGCCCGAGTGCGCGGCGAGCTGGACCGCGAGATTGCCGACCCCGCCGGCGGCGCCGGTCACCAGCACCCGCTTGCCGAGCAGCGGCGCGCCGTGGCGCAGGCTGCGCAGCGCGGTCAGTCCGGCAACCGGCAGGCTCGCCGCGGCGGCGAACGAGACATTGTCGGCGATCGGCGCCATGCGGTGAACCGGCACCGCGGCGCGCTCGGCCCAGCCCTCCCAGTCGCACAACGCGACGACCCGCGTCCCGGCGGCCGGGCCGCCGCCCTCCGCTGCGGCGCGCAACACCACCCCGGCGATGTCCTGGCCGGGGCGCCAGCCCTCCGGCCGCACCTGGAACAGGCGCAACTCGCCGCGATTGAGCGAGAAGGCGTGGACCGCGACGAGCGCCTCTTCAGGCCGCAATTCGGGTTCGGCAACCTCGCGGATCGCGACCGGCTCGGGTCCTTTCGGCGTGTTGACGATGGCGAGCATGCAGGACGTCCGTCGTTTCGTTATGGCCGGGTCGAGCGAGGTCAGTTCAACCTGAGATCGGTGATGTGCTTGGGATCGGGCTTCAGTTCGCCGATCTCCACCCGCCGGACGATGTCGGTCAGGATTGCGTTGGTCGGGGCCGGAACGCCGACCTCCTCGCCTTTCTGGACGACAAAGCCGTTGATGAAGTTGATCTCGGTGCGGCGGCCCTTGAACATGTCCTGGCCGGTCAACGGGCGATGCTCGCCGCCGCCGCTGTTGGCACCGGCGAGGCGGTGCTCGTCGATCTCCTTCTGCGCGGCGGCATCGCCCTCGCCGGCGCGGGCCAGCGTCTCGGGATCCAGGTGGCTGACCTCGTCGAAGGTGTAGCCGAGCGCCTGGCCGACGCGGATCGCCTCGCTGCCGAGCCGGTTCGAGAAATGCCGCAGCACATCGTTCTTGACGACTTCGCGGCCAATGAGGCCGGTGCAGGCCGACAGCCCGTTGCCCATCACATTGGTGACCAGCTTCGACCAGCGCTCGCCCCATAGATTCTCGGTGACGAACGCGCTGTCGGCGTTGGCAAGGAGCCCGCAGACCTCCTTGGCCCGGTCGGTGATGCGGCCATGCACCTCGCCGACGCGGAACACCGTGTGCTTCGAGCCGGACTTGCCGGCGGCGCGGCGGATCTGTCCCGGGGCGTGCAATTCGACCGTGATCGAGCTGGCAATCGAGCCCAGCGTCTTGCCCCAGCCGACGACCCCGGCGATCGTCTCCTCGTTCATGCAGTTCTGCAACGAGACGCAATACCCATCGGGCGCCAGGTACTGCTTGATCATCATCGTCGCCCAGGCGGTGTCGTAGGATTTGGTGCAGACAAAGGCGATGTCGAACGGTTTCTCCTTCGAGACATGCTGCAATTCGGTGACATGCAATGCCCGCACCGGCACGGTGAACGGCTCGACCTCCCTGATGTGGGTGATCGTCAGCCCATGCGCTTTCATGTGCTCGACATGCTCGGGCCAGAAATCGATAAAGGTCACGTCCTCGCCGGCCTTGACCATGTGCGCCCCGGCATAACCGCCAACCGCCCCGGTGCACACCACCGCAATCTTCTTACCCGTCGCCATCAGCCTTCCTCCGCATTGCTCCGGCGCAGCGCGCCGTCGTCTTCGCAGACGATCCTAGTACGAGCCGGCCCCGCGGGGGAAGCCGTGCCGGTTCCCGGCTATCGGCGGAGCGGCATGGCAGGCCCGCGCCAGCGGAACAGGGTCAGCGCCGCGTGCGACGCGGCGCGCGCGCGGCCGGGCTCGGCCGTTTCCGGGGCGGCTGCCGAGGCGTCGAGGGCCGGGTTTTCGGGCGCGCCTTCTTTCGCTTGGCGCGAGAAACACGCTGCGATCCAGGTGAGCATCGCGATCCCCCGCCCGTCGGCGAACAGCGCCACCGGCAGCAGCACGAGCCCGAGGGCCATGACCATGCTGGCGACCCGCTCCAGGCGCGCGAATTCGCCGGCAACGACGACCAAACCCAGCACCAGCCCGAGGCCGAAGATCGAGAGCGCGATTTTCGTATAGCGCATCGTCGCAAGGTTTAAGCGGTTCGGCAGGCTTCCTACCACAATAGCCTGCGGGCGGTTGCAACTCGCTCCGCCTTCGCCGAGGATCGCATCGCCGCCGGCAGTCTTGCGGCAATGGTGCGGATAGACATGGCCTCTGAGCCATCGACAGGGCGGGCCGGCGGTCCTCCGGGCGGCGATCCCGTCGCCGGCCGCTCGCTCAACCATGCCGCGATCACCGCCTCGATCACCTGCGCGACGATCATGCAGGGCGTCGACACGACGATCGCCAACGTCGCGCTGCCGCATATCCAGGGCAGCATGTCCGCCTCGCAAGACCAGGTGGCGTGGGTGGTGACGTCCTACATCGTCGCCGCGGCGATCATGACGCCGCTGACCGGCTGGCTCGCCGGCCGCTTCGGCATCAAATACGTGTTCCTGATCTCGGTGATCGGCTTCACGATCGCCTCGGCCTTGTGCGGCGCCGCCGCCAGCCTGACCCAGCTCGTGCTGTTTCGCCTGCTGCAAGGGGTGTGCGGCGCGGCGCTGGTGCCGTTGTCGCAAACCGTGCTGTTCCAGACCAACCCGCCCGAGCGGCACGCGCGGGCGATGGCGATCTGGGGCACCGGCACGATGCTCGGCCCGATCATCGGCCCCGCACTCGGCGGCTGGCTGACCGACAGCCTGACGTGGCGCTGGGTGTTCTACATCAACCTGCCGGTCGGCGTCTTGTGCGCGACCGGCATTGCCGTTTTCATCCACGAGACCGGCCATGCCCATCGCGAGCGCTTCGATTTCCTCGGCTTTGCGATGCTGACCCTCGCGGTAGGCGCCGCGCAGATGCTGCTCGACCGCGGCGAATTGAAGGACTGGTTCGGCTCGACCGAGATCTGGATCGAGGCGACGATCGCCGGCCTCTCGTTCTATCTGTTCGTCATCCATACCGCGACGGCCGGCGACAGCTCGTTCCTCAACCGCAACCTGATGAAGGACGCCAATTGCATGGCCGGCGTCGTCCTGATGTTCTTCGTCGGCATCATCCTCAACGGGACGATGGTGTTGCTGCCGACGATGATGCAGGCGCTGATGAACTACCCGGTGGTCACCGCCGGCTTCATCATGGCGCCGCGCGGGATCGGGACGATGGTCGCGATGTTCGTCGTCGTGCGCCTGGTCGGGCGGGTCGACACGCGGCTGATCATCCTCGCCGGCCTCGCGATCACTGCGTTTTCGCAGTGGCAGATGACCGGCTTCTCGCTGCTGATGGGGAGCGGCCCGATCCTCGTGTCGGGCATCGTCCAGGGGTTCGGGCTCGGCTTCGTGTTCACGCCGCTGTCAACGATCACGTTCTCGACCCTGCCGCGGCAATACCTGACCCAGGGCACCGCGCTGTTCAGCCTGACGCGCAACATCGGCGGCAGCTGCGGCGTCGCGATTGTCGAGGCGCTCCTGGTGCAGAATACGCAGGTCGTCCATTCCCGCCTCGTCGAGCAGCTGCGTGCCGACAACCCGCTGGCGCAGGCGCCGCATTTGATGCCGCCCTACAGCCTGTCGATCCCCTCGGGGGTGGCGGCACTCAACGCCGAGGTGACGCGGCAGGCGCAGATGATCGCCTATATTGACGATTTCTACCTGATGGGGATCATCATCATCGCGGCGTTGCCGCTGCTATTGCTGCTGCGCCGGCCCGTCCGGCGCGCCGCGGCTGCCGCCGCGAGCGCGGAGCCGGCGGTGGCGCTGGATTGACCCCGACCACACTGAAGGCGCCGCCTGTTCCGCCTGATAATACTGGGAATCTACAGGCACCCGCCCGCCTCCGACCACTCCTCCGCCACCCTTTGTCATCGATGAAGTCACAACGTAACATATAATTGAGTCTCTGTCAAGAACAATACAAGAACTTTCGGTAGCGATTCATGAGACACTACCCGGTTTAAGGTTAATCAAGCTTTTCGATTTCTGACGGATACCGTCCCCATCTCTCAAACAGGCGGTCGGTCATGCGCCTGTACTGGGCGGTTGGCACGTATCGTGTGTTCCAAGCGAAATTCAGATGGTGATACGCATGGCGGAACCCTATCTGAAGTTCTTCCTCGGTTAACCTTGCTTTCGACGCAAGGCTCCGAAGCCGCTCAAGCTCTGCGGTGGTTTCTGTAAGATTGCTTTCGATGATCCTGCGATTTAGGCGCTTTAGTTTCGTTGTCGCCATCGTCCAGCCCTTCCGCGATGTGGTTGCGCCAATTTGATACTCCCACGATTGCCAAGCGCGGCTCCCCAGGGACCCTCGCTGCACAACACAGCATTCGGGAAAAGTAAACGGTGGCGGCACATGGGCTACGTGTGTGCGCCTCAGATCGAGCGCCTTCAAGGTCGCCAACCCGCACAGCGGCGTCAGCGTCGTCAACCCATGTGCGTCTCAAGTCGAGGATTCGCAGGGACGCCAGGTTGGACAGAGGCGACAAATCAACGACGTTGGTGTCTCTTAGCAGCAGACGCTCTTAAGGGCGCTTGCCTACATCGGGCCATCGCTTTCGCCGGGCTCGGCTGGTGAAAGATAAGCTCGCCCAGCGATGCGTCTAAGACGTCGTGGCCGGGACAAGCCCGGCCACGACGAGGATCAGAGGGGCCACTACTCCGCAGCGGGCGCCTTCGCCTTGAACTGTGGGTAGCCGGTGTCGTCGGCAAAGGCCTCGTCGCCTTCGGTCGGCACCGGCTCGGCGTAGTCGAGCGCTCCCTGGATGTTGTCGCCCCACACCTCGCGCGGCAACTCGTACAGCACCTCGACGCCGTAGCCGTTGGGATCGCTGATGTAAAGGCTGTGGGTCATCCCGTGATTGACCCGGCGGTGGAACTTGACGCCGTTCTGGCGCAGCCAGGCGAGCTGCTTCAGCCACGCTTCGCGGTTCGGCATCGTGATCGCGATGTGGTTGATCGCCAGCGGCATGTCGAACATCGCCCACTCGGCGGGCGGCTTCGGCAGGTTGGGGTTCTCGCAGAGCGCGATGTCGTGGTGGTTCATCCGGCCGCCATGATCGCCGCTATAGAAGCGCATCGGGCGGCGGCTCGACTGCCCCACCTGCTTGAAGCCGAGGATCTCGGTCCAGAACTTGTGCAACTCTTCCATGTCGCGCACGTTGATCACCAGGTGGTTGATGCCGCCCGGGGTCACCGCTTCCGCCGGGGCCGGGGGAGCGATCGGGGATGTGCCGTCCGCCATCGTCATGTCTCCGCGATATCGAGAGTTTTGCGTTGCTGCGCATTATATGGCGACGGCGCAGGATTTGCCAATTGCCCGACCGGACCAGAACCACCTCAGCGATTGAGCCAGCGCCGGGCGAAACCGAGCAATCCCTGCGGCAGGAAAATCACGATGGCGATGAAGATGACCCCGACCGGGATCAGGTAGAACTGCGTCAGGAAACGCGACAGCCCCTCGCGCAGCAAGAGAAAGAACGCCGCCCCGACGATCGGGCCCACCAGCGTGCCGATGCCGCCGATGACGTTGTAGATGATCGTCTCGCCCGACACGAGGTAGAATACGAAATCGGGTGCGGCGAACTGGTTTTGCAGCGCATAGAGCACCCCGGCGAGGCCGGCAAACATGCCCGACAGCATGACCGCGATGATCTTGTAGCGCTCGATCGAATAGCCGATCGCCCGGGTGCGCGCCTCGTTTTCGCGGATCGACTGCAGCACCATGCCGAACGGCGACTGGGTGATGCGCCGCAGAAAAAGATAGGACCCGGTTACCACCGCGAGCACGAACCAGTGCAGCACCGAGGGCGTCAACTCGATCGAAAACAGCCCGTCGATCGCCAGCGGCGGCTGGTCGAAGGTCAGCCCGTTCTCGCCCCCGGTCAGCGATGTCCAGGTGAAGATGATCACGTAGAAGATCTGCGAGAAAATGAGGGTCGTGATCGCGAAATAGATGTCGCGCAGGCGGGTCGAAAAATAGGCGACAAAGGCGGCAACCGCGGCCGCCGCAATCAGTCCGAACAGCAGCGCCAGCCACAGATTGGGCGGGTGCGAGGTCAACAGCGCCGCCGCCGCGCCGTACATGCCGAGCCCGAAAAACGCCGAATGGCCGAACGACACCATGCCGGTGTAGCCAATCAACAGATCGGACGACATCGCCAGGAGGCCCCAGATCAGGATCTCGGTCAGAAAGCGCCGCCAGAATTCGGGCAGCACCAGCGGCGCCACGATCAGCAGCGCCAGGATGACGGCGAACCCCGTCCAATAGACGAGAACCCGCCGCTCGATCATTTCGGGGTCGGGACGAACAGTCCGGTCGGGCGGAACAACAGCGTCAGGATCAGCACCACGAACGAGACGATGACCGCCTGCGAGGGGCTCACCCACAGCGCGGCATAGGCTTCCAAAAGGCTGATGAAGATCGCTGCGGCAACCGAGCCGGCAAGGCTCCCCATCCCGCCGACCACGACGACGATGAAGGCACGCAGTATCCAATCGACGCCCATCGACGACTCGACCCCGACGGTCGGGGCAAACAACACTCCGCTCGCAGCCGCCATCGCCGAGCCGATCGCGAAGACGCCGGTCAACACCCAGGGCACCGGGATGCCCATCGCCTGGGCCATCACCCGGTCCTGCGTCGTGGCGCGGATCCAGATCCCGTAAGTGCCGTATTTGAGGAACAGCCAGAGACCGCCGATGATCGCGGCGGCAAGCCCGGCGACGGCGATCCGGTACCACGGATAATCCAGGTAGAACAGCGAGAAGTGGCCGGAGATCGGCTCCGGGATCTTGCGCGCCACCGGGCCGAACTGCCACAGCGCATAATTCTGCAATACCAGCGACACCCCGAACGTCGCGAGGATCGTCGTCAGCGGATCGCGGCCGATCAGCGGGCGCAGCGTCACCAGATAAATCAGCGCGCCGAGCACCGCGATGGTCAGCGACGCGCCGACCAGGGCGAGCCAGAAATCGCCGGTCGCCGCCATGATCAATACCCCGCAATATGCCCCCAGCATCAACAATTCGCCATGCGCGAAATTGACCACGTCCATGATCCCGAAGATCAGCGTCAGGCCGGAGGCAACCAGCGCCAGGATCATGCCGGTGACGACGCCGTTGATCGTCTGGATCAGAAGCTGATCGAGCGGCACTCCCATGCTAGACACCGAGATAGCGGTGGATGACGGCGTTGTTGACGTGCAACTCCGAGGCCATGGCGTGGTGCCGCACCTCGCCCTTCTCGATGAAATAGATGCGCTGGCCGGCCTTGAGGGTCAGCGGCACGTTCTGCTCGACGAGGAGTACCGCGACCTCGTCGCGGCGCAACACCTCGATGATCTCGCCGATCTGCGACACCATGCGCGGCATCAACCCCTCGGTCGGCTCGTCCAACAGGATGATCTTGGGCTCCAGCATCATCGCGCGGGCGATCGCCAGCATCTGCTGCTCGCCTCCCGACAGGGTTCCGCCGGCTTGGTTGCGCCGCTCCGCCAGGACCGGGAAATAGGTATAGACCTTGTCGAGCAGCTCGGCCTTGCGCGCCTTGCCGACGCCGTGCCGGTCGAGCCCGGTGCGCAGGTTCTCGACCACCGATAGGAGCGGGAAAATCCGCCGCTCCTCGGGAACGTAGCCGATCCCGAGCCGGGCAATGCGGTGCGACGGAAGCCGGGTGATCGGCTGCCCGTCGAGCAGCACCCGGCCCGCGCTCGGATGGACGATCCCGGCGATCGCCTTCAGGGTCGTGCTCTTGCCAACGCCGTTGCGGCCGAGCAAGCCGACCACCTCGCCGCGGCCGACCTCAAGCGAGATGCCGTGCAGGATGTGGCTCTTGCCGTAAAATGTGTGGATGTCCTCGACGACGAGGAGTGGACCCGCCGCGGCGCCGTTCGGGATTGTCATGTCTTCAGATAGACCTCGAGCACTCGGGGGTTCTGCTGGATCTCCTCGGGTGTCCCCTCGGCGAGGATCTCGCCGTAATGGAGCACGGTAATGCGCTGCGCCAGCTCCATGACCACCTGCATGTCGTGCTCGACGATCAGGATCGTCAGGTCCCGAGCGATGCGGCGCACCAGTTCCATCGTATCGTGGGTCTCGGCGGCGCTCATTCCGGCGGTCGGCTCATCGAGGCATAAGAGCTGCGGCTCGGTCGCCAGCGCGATGGCGATTTCGAGGGTCCGCTGTTCGCCGTGCGACAGGTTGGCGGCGAGCTCCTCCGCTTTGTCCAGCAGATCGACCGACCGGAGCGCCGTTTCGGCCTTCGCGATGATGTCGCGATAGGCGCGGTGGTGCGTCAGAAGGCTCCAGCTATGCCGGCGCGACTGCGCCGCGATGCGCACGTTTTCGAGCACCGTCGCATTCGGCAAGAGGTTGGTGATCTGATAGGAGCGGGCGATGCCCTTTTGCGAGATGCGGTTCGGCGGCAGCCCGGTAATGTCCTCGCCGTTCAACAGGATCTGCCCCGATGTGGGCCGCAACACCCCGGTCAGACAATTGAAGAACGTGCTTTTCCCTGCCCCGTTCGGGCCGATCACGGCACGGATCTCGCCGCGCCCGACCGCGAAATCGACCCCATTGAGCGCAGTCAACCCGCCGAACCGCACAGTCAGCCGCTCGGTTCGCAGGATTGGCGATGCCGCGCCCTCGCCGGCGGTCTCCGCCGGGGAGGGCGCGGCGGCCACGCTGGCCGCCGTCACTTAGACGGCAAAATGGCAGGCCGGCGGCACCACCGTTTGCTGCCAGGGGATCGTTTCGCGGACGTGGTATGTGCCGCCCTTCATCTCGAAGATGATCTCGCGCACGAACGCCTGATGGTCCTCTTTGCGTAGCACCTTGTCGCCGGTTGGGAAGTCGTAGCTCTCCTTCATCACAAGCCCTTCGAGGGCGGAGATCAATTTGTCGGCGTCGGCGCGGCCCTGGAAGCCGGATTTCTCGATCCCCACTTTCAAGGCATTCATCGCCTCGAAATTCGACTGGACATAGCGGTCGGGCAGCGCATTCGAAATTCCCGCCTTCTTCAGCCGAGGAACCGACTCGTCGAAGAATTTGTGCAGATAGGGCGTATTGAGCGGCGGGTCGAATACCGGCACATAGCGGTCGATGCCGATAAAGCCCTCGATCTTGTTGCCGAGCGCGGGGAGCTGGCTCGCTGACGCGATGGCGCCGTCGCCGGCCCACTTGTATTTCTTGGCGAGGCCGAGGTCGTAGCCCTGGTTGATGATGTTGATCGCGTCCGGGCCGAAGAAGATGAAGAACAGTCCGTCGAAATCCCCGCTGATCTTCGACAGGAACGGCGTCATGTCGGCGGTGCCTAAGGGAATGCCGAGCGTACCAACGACCTCGCCGCCATTCGCCTTGATCCCGGCCGCATAAGCGTCGCGGGTTGACTGCCCCCAGGCATAATCGACGTAAGCGATGTACCACTTCTTGCCCATCTTATTTACCAGGTAGGGGGCAAACGCCTTCGCTTGCGCGGGGGCGAAATCGTAGGGCCGGAAGGTGTAGCGGTTGCAATGCGTCGTCGTCAGCGTCGTGTCGAGACAGACGCTGATCATGTTGACGACCTTGTGCTGAACGAAGACCGGCACGCAGGCGAGGCAGATATTCGACAGATAGCCGCCGACATGGGCGTCGATGTTGTCCTCGGTGACCAGCTTCTCAACCGCGCGGCGCCCAATATCGGGCTTCGATTCGTCGTCGGCGACGATCAGTTCGACCGGCCGGCCAAGAATGCCGCCTGCCTTGTTGATGTGGTCGACCGCCATCTGCAACCCGATCAGCGCCGTCTTGCCGCCCAACGCGGCAACGCCGGTCAGCGGTTGCTCCGTGCCGATCCGGTATGGCTTCTTGGCTTGGCCAAACGCGGCCCGCCACGGCCCTGCCGCCACACTCGCCGAGCCAAGCACGACCGCACTGCTCGCGACCACCCGCCGCCGCGTGATCGCGCCGTTGCGGGTATCGCCGTTCTGCCCCTTTTCGTTCCTCATCCGACCACCCTCCCCTGTTCCCGCGCCAGCGATGACCCGCAATACCGGACGACTGCAAGACCCAGGCCGGCCACGTTACGTTGCTGTCGCGCAGATCGTAATGACCGTCAGCCGGTTAACGTCGCGGACCGTCCATCGTGCTCCGCCCCTGACGCCGGGAAAGAGGCTTGGGGGCGGCTGCCGCAATCGACGCTCACGCCGGGAACAGCGCGAAGCATTTGTCCGAATTGAAGATGTAGCTCTCGATATAGTCGACGATCACCGGCTCGCGCCCGAGCGCGTGCATCGCGCCGCCGAGGCACACCCAGTTCAGGAACTCCTGCTGGCCGGCATCCTCGATCTCCTCGGTGGTCAGTTCGCCCCAGCGCGCGAGCTTCCCCGAGCACAGCTCGTCGAAGCGCGCCCGGTCGCTCGCGTTATCCGGGTAGAGGTAATGGTTCTTCGGGGTCAGAAAGGCGTGCGACCAGGCTCGACGAGGCGACCAGCGCGACCCGCCACGGGCTGTCGGCGAATGCCCGCGCCACCGCGCCGCCGATATCGAAGCAGCGCGACGGGTTGGGGCCCGGCGGATCGACCAGGTTCGGGTCTGCCTCGCCGGTCAGATGCGCCGTGCTGCCGCGCTTGGCGATGACCGAGGAACCGTAACAATTCACATGGAACGGCACGACCGGATAGGGAAAGCCTTTCCGGTCATAGTCGAGATAGAGGAGCGTATTGATGAAGGCGTGCGGCAGGCCGTTCTCGTAGCGCATGCGGTAGGCGTAGCTGACGTCGTAATCCGCCTTGATCAGGTTCGCCGCCAGCGTGGAAGCGGCGGCGTAATGACCCTTGGTGTGGATGACCGTGTCCTTGCCTTCGCCCCATACATTGGCATTTGCCGCAGTGTAGCGCGCGTACGGGTGCGAGTTGACCGCGTCGAGGGCGAAAACGCAGAACGACGGCACCCCGTCCTCGCGGAAGTTCTCGTACTGGTCGTCGCCCCAGATCAGCACGACATCGGGGTTGAACGCATCGAGCGCCTCGCGCACCTTGCGGAACCCGCCGACGAGGCGGCGCCGATGCTCCTTCGCCGCGGCGAGCGGATCGGCCCATTCGCGGCGCATCGGCTCGGGCCAGCGCGCCGGGTCCTTGAGCGCCGCCGGCACCTGATCGCTGTTCAGCGTGCGGTCGAGCAGCCCGGCCATCTGCTGGTCCGGCTGGATCAGGCCGGGATAATGCGTGACGCCGATACCGAGAATGTCGCCCATCGTGGCCTCCCTGTTCCGGGCGGCTATGCCGCCGAGCGCCGCATTATAGCAGAAAACTTGCCAGGCCGTCCGACCGCATCGCATCGCCCGGCAACATTGCAGCGCCTGCGCGGTGCGCCGAGATAGCAGCCGGCGAGCCTTTCCGGCGCAATGCCGACGAGTGAGCATTGGGGGCGGGGAAAGTCGGATCGCGGCAGGATGTCGCAGCGCGGGAACCGAATCCTGATGCCGCGCGGCATCAGGGATGATAGACATAGTCATCATCTATAATAGACTACCGCAACAGACTATCGTTATAGCTTCGCTCCCGGGAGGCGCTTGGCATGAGGAAGGGTACGATCGCGACGTGCGCCGTCCTCGCGATCATCGCGGGCGCCGCGCTGCTGCAAGTCCTGGCGCCGTCGGCTCCGGCCACCGCAGCGGAAAAGCCGGCGGCGGGCGGGCCCGGCATCCCGGTCACGGCCGGTGTTGTCGCGGTCAGGGACGTACCGGTCCTGCTCAACGGCATCGGCGCCGTCCAGGCGTACAACATGGTCACGATCAGAAGCCGGGTCGACGGCCAGATCGTGGCCGTCAATTTCGCCGAAGGACAGGAGGTCAAGGCCGGCGCGCCGCTGTTCCAGATCGATCCGCACCCCTATAAGGCGGCGCTCGACCAGGCCACGGCCAACCAGGAAAAGGACCGCGCCAATCTCGCGAACGCCCAGCTCAATCTTGCCCGCGACGCGCAAATCGTCAAATCGAACCTCGCGGTCTCCCAGCAGCAATTCGACACGGACAAAGCCACCGTCGCGGCGGACCAGGCGATGGTCGACAGCGACAAGGCACAGGTCGAGGCGGCGCAAATCAACCTCGGCTACAGCACGATCGCCTCGCCGATTGCCGGCCGGCTCGGCGCCCGGCTCGTCGATATCGGCAATCTGGTCCACGCGAGCGACACCACCGGTCTCGTCACGGTCGCCCAGCTGAAGCCGATTTTCGTCAGCTTCACGCTGCCGCAGGACGAGGCTCACAAACTGCGCGAGCGGCAGGTGATCGCGCCGCTTGAGGTGCAGGCCTATGGCGACGACGACAAGACGCTGCTGTCCACCGGCAAGCTGACGCTGATCGACAACGCGATCGACCCGGCGACCGGCACGATCCACCTCAAGGCGGCGTTCGCGAACGCCGACGAGCGGCTGTGGCCCGGCGAGTTCGTCAACGTGACGGTCGTCCTGTCGGTGCGCAAGGGGGTGCCCACGGTGCCGGCGCAGACCGTCCAGGAAGGCCCCGAAGGCCACTACGCCTATGTGATCAAAAAGGACGACACGGTCGAGCGCCGGGCGGTCGAGGTTGCCGCCATTCAGAACGGTATCGCCGTCATCGCCAAGGGGCTGTCGCCGGGCGAGAAGGTGGTCGTGGGCGGCCAGTACCGGTTGACCGAGGGCGCGCGGGTCAGGATCGAGCCGCCACGGACAGGGGCGGCGGGGTAATCGTCGCGGCTCGCCGCAGCACTGACCGATGTGCCCCGCCCGGCGCAGGATTTGAGGGGTGCCACCGAATGATGGTATTGCGTGCTGCTGCAGCCAAGACCCCCGCGCGCTCACAGGGTGATCGCCAATGAGCATCTCCGAACCCTTTCATCCGCCGCCCGATCGCGACCTCGCTGTTGATGCTCGGCGTGCTCGTGTTCGGCATCGGCGCCTACAACCTGCTGCCGGTGGCGGCGGTGCCGAATGTCGATTTCCCGACGATCACGGTGACCGCACAGTACCCCGGCGCCGATCCGAGCACGATGGCGTCGGCGGTCGCGACGCCGCTCGAAACGCAATTCACCGCGATCCCGTCGCTGAGCCAGATGACGTCGTGGAGCGGCGTCGGCGTCACCTCGATCACGTTGCAGTTCGATCTGTCGCGCAACATCGACGCGGCGGCGTCGGACGTGCAGCAGGCTATCAATGCGGCGAGCGGCGTGTTGCCCAAGGACATGCCCACGCCGCCGACCTACCGCAAAGTGAACCCGGCGAACTTTGCGATCCTGATCTACGCCGTCCATTCTGACGCGATCCCGCCCTACAAGGTCGACGAATACGCCAACAACGTCATCGCGGACCGGCTGTCGACCGAGCCCGGCGTGGGACAGGTCTTTGTCTTCGGCTCGATGCCGTATGCCGCCCGCGTCCAGATCAACCCGCCGGCGCTCGCGGCGCGGGGAATGGGCCTCGAAGACGTCCGCAATGCGCTGATCAACGCAACGGTGAACAACCCGAAAGGCGAGATCGAGGGCGAGCACCAGGCGATCGCGCTCGATACCAACGATCAGCTGTTCAACGCCGCGCAGTACGGCAATATCATCATCGCCTACAAAAACGGCGCGCCGGTGCGCATCAAGGATGTCGGCGACGTCATCAACTCGGTGCAGAACGTCCGGCTCCGCTCGTGGTTCGGCGACCAGCGGGCGGAGGGCATCGCCATCGAGAAGGCGCCCGGCGCCAATACGATCGCCGTCGTCGATCGAATCAAGGCGTTGATGCCCAAGCTCGAACAGTCGCTGCCGCCGGCGGTCCATGTCGACCTGATGTCCGACCGGTCGCAGACGACCCGCGCTTCGATCCGCGACGTGCAATTCACGATGCTGCTGACGATCGGTCTTGTCGTCGTCGTGATCTTCCTGTTTTTGCGAACCTTGTGGGCGACGGTGATCCCGAGCCTGGCGGTGCCGCTGTCGCTGCTTGCGACGTTCGGCGTCATGTATGCCGGCGGTTACAGCATCGACAACATCTCGCTGATGGGGCTGACCATCTCGGTCGGCTTTATCGTCGACGATGCGATCGTCATGATCGAAAACATCGTGCGCTACATCGAACAGGGCATGCGGCCGTTCGAAGCCGCGCTCAGGGGGGCCGGGCAGATCGGTTTTACGATCATTTCGATCACGTTTTCGCTGATCGCGGTGTTCATCCCGTTGTTTCTTATGGGCGGCATCATCGGCCGGCTGTTCCGCGAATTTGCCGTCACGGTTGCGGTCGCGGTCGTCGCCTCGGCGGCGATCTCGCTGACCCTGACGCCGGTCATGTGCTCGCTGTTTCTGAAGCAGGAGGGGCTGCACCCAAAGGGCCGCTTCAATCGCGGCGCCGAGTACGTCTTCCAGGCGGTGCTGCGGCGGCTACGACCGTGGCCTTGAATTTCGTGTTCCGCCACCAGTTCTCGGCGCTGATGGCGACGCTGCTGCTGATGGTCGCGACCGGCTATCTCTACGTGATTATGCCGAAGGGCTTCTTCCCGCAGCAGGACACCGGGTTCGTCTTTGGCGAACTCGACATTCGCCAAGACGCTTCGATGACCCAGACCGACAAGATCCGGCAGCAAGTCGTCAACATCGTCATGCACGATCCCGGCGTCCAAGGCGTTTTCTCGTATGACGGCGCCACGCCGTACAATCCCGGCCGAGAACACCGCGCGCATCTTCTGGGGGTTGAAGCCCTATGACGAGCGCGACGCCACCGCGGAGCAGATCATCCAGCGCATGCGCAAGAAGGTGGCCGGCATCGAGGGCGCCAAGTTCTTCATGCAGGTGCCGCAAAACATCACGGTCGGCGGCCGGCTGTCGCGCACCCAATACCAGTATACGCTGACCGATACCAACAGCGATGAACTCAACCATTGGGCGCCGATCCTCGAAGCCGGAGATGAGGAAGCTGCCGGAATTGCAGGATGTCGCCTCCGACCAGCAGATTGCCGCGGCGCATCTGGCGATCGACGTCGACCGCGACGCCGCCTCGCGTCTCGGGCTGTCGGCCAATCTGATCGACCAGACGCTTTACGACGCCTTCGGCCAGCGGCAGGTCGCGACGATCTATACCGCGACCAACCAATACAAGGTCGTTCTCGAAGTGCAGCCGCAGTTCCAGCGCGATCCAAACCTGCTGTCGAAAATTTACGTGTCCAGTCCCGACTGGCGCGCAGGTGCCGCTGAGCAGCTTCGCGCATTTCACCCGCAAGACCGAGCCGCTGATGATCAGTCATCAGGGCATCTTCCCGGCGGTGACGCTGTCGTTCAACCTGACCCCGGGGTCGCGCTCGGCCAGGCGGTCAACGCCATCCAGGCGATGACCGACCGACTGCACGTGCCGCCGACGCTCAATGCCTCGTTCCAGGGAACCGCGCAGGCGTTCCAGGCCTCGCTGTCGTCGATGCCGCTGTTGGTCGCCGCGGCGATCCTCGTCGTCTACATCGTGCTCGGCATTCTCTACGAGAGCTATATCCATCCGATCACGATCCTGTCGGCGCTTGCCGTCGGCCGGCGTCGGCGCGCTGCTGATGCTGATGCTGCTGCATTACGACCTGTCGGTGATCGCGATCGTCGGCATCATTCTGTTGATCGGCATCGTCAAGAAGAATGCGATCATGATGATCGACTTCGCGCTGCAGGCGGAGCGGCTCGAAGGCAAGAGCCCGCAGCGAGGCGATCCACAGGCCTGCCTGCTGCGCTTCCGGCCGATCATGATGACTACTTTCGCCGCGCTGTTCGGCGCGATGCCGATCGCCTTCGGCCAGGGCGGCGGCGCGGAACTGCGGCAGCCACTGGGCGTCGCGATCATCGGCGGGCTGCTCGTCTCGCAGTGGCTGACGCTCTACACGACGCCAGTCATCTATCTCTATCTCGACCGGCTGAGCCATTGGCTCGGCGGCTCGCGCCGCCCGTCGCGGCTTGCCGTGGCGCTGACCGACGCGCCGGGACCGGCATTGGCGGAGGATCCCCATGGCGCCGCCGAATGATGGCGCTTCGGCGGTACCGCTGATGCGCACGCCGGCGGAAACGGGCGCCGGACCGGCGAGCCGCCCGGACCCGGCCTCGCTGCAGCCCAATATCGGGGCCATGGTGCATGACGTGGCGCGGCTGATGCGCCGCGGCTTCGAGCGGCGGGCCCGGCAGACCGGCCTGGCGATCACCCGCCAGCAGGCGCGAGCACTGCTTCATATCGCCCGCAATGAAGGGCTGAGCCAGGCGGCGGTCGCGACCACGCTCGATATCGAGCCGATCGCCCTGGTGCGCCTGCTCGACCGGCTGCACGAGGAAGGCCTGGTCGAGCGCCATCCGCATCCGACCGACCGCCGGGTGCGCACGCTGTGGTTGACCCCGCTTGCCTGGGGCGTGATCGAGCGGGTGCTTGCGATCAACGCGGAGACCCGCGAGGAGGCGTGCGCCGGGCTGCCCCCGGCCGCGCGCGAGATGCTGATGCGTGCGCTCGGCCATATGAAGGGCAATCTCGTCCTCGCCGAGGAGACCGAGAGCGCCGCCGCCGAGTGACGCCGGTTGCCGTCTTGTCTTAAGTCTCAACCGTGGCTGAACAGAGCCCGGCCGGCTGCGGTGTCGCGCGGCTGTCCGCGGCCTCCGCCGATGCGCACGTCATGAATCAAGAACGTCGCGGATAAGCCGGCCGAGCACGCTCGCGAAGTTGGGGTCGATCGAGTAGACCCGGCCGGCGAAGCCGATCCGGTCGAGCGATGCGATTAGTCGCCGCCCGATCGTCGGCTTCTCCGACGCGCCGACAATGGCGATCGATTTCGCTCGAAACGGCGCCTCGATCCGCGTGTCAGATCGTCCTCGGCAAGACGCCGCCGGTCGCGACGCCGGGTGCATTGCGCAGGATCTCATGCGGGGTATCGCGGTGACAACATCCGGCCGCGATTTCGCCCCTGCGCCGCGCGGCAAAGCTGGTATCGTGGATCAGGCGATCGGCTAGTCGCGCGTGGGGACAACCAGGAGGAACCGACCATGAGCTCGAACGGCAAAGTTGCTCTCGTTACCGGCGGCGGCAGCGGCATCGGCAAGGCTTCGGCGTTGGCGCTCGCCAGGGAGGGGTTCGCCGTCGTCATCGCCGGCCGCCGCCCGGAGCCCCTGCAGGCGGTGGTCGGCGAGATCGAGAGCCTGCAAGGCAAGGCGCTCGGCGTCCCGACCGATGTCGGCGACCCGGCCTCGGTCGAGGCGCTGTTCGCCAAGACCAAGGCGAAGTTCGGGCGGCTCGACGTGCTCTTCAACAATGCCGGGTTCGGGGCTAACGCGCCGATCGAGGATCTCGAATACGCCAAGTGGAAGGCGGTGGTCGACACCATCCTGACCGGCTCGTTCCTGTGCACCCAGCAGGCCTTCCGGATGATGAAAGAGCAGCAGCCGATGGGCGGCCGGATCATCAACAACGGCTCGATTTCGGCGCATGTGCCGCGGCCCAATTCGGTCGCCTACACCTCGACCAAGCACGCGATCACCGGTCTCACCAAATCGACCTCGCTCGACGGCCGCAGATACGACATCTCGTGCGGCCAGATCGATGTCGGCAACGCGCTGACCGAAATGACTCAGCGCATGACGCGCGGCGTGCCGCAACCCAATGGCGAGATCGTGGTCGAGCCGACGATGGACGTGCAGAACGTGGCGCGTGCGGTCGTGTTGATGGCGACGGTGACGCCGGAAGCCAATATCCAGTTCATCACCGTGATGGCGACCAAGATGCCGTTCGTCGGGCGGGGCTAGCAGAGAGCGGGTTGATGCGGCGGCGTGCGGTGTTCGGCGGCCTCGCCGCCGCCCTCCTGCCGCAACTCGGGAGCCGACATGCAATGGCCCAAGCCGCGATGATCGCCCGTCCGATCCCGTCGACCGGCGAGAAGATGCCGGCCGTCGGGCTTGGCACCTCGCAGGTGTTCGATGTCGGCGCCGGCGAGGGGGCGCGCCAGCCCTTGCGCGAGGTATTGCAACGCTTCGTCGATGCCGGCGGCCGGATCATCGATACCTCACCGATGTACGGGCGCGCCGAGGCGGCGACCGGCGACCTCGTCGCCGCGTTGGGCATCAGGCCGCGCGTCTTTCTCGCGACCAAGGTGTGGACCAGCGGCCGCGAGGCCGGGCTCGCGCAAATGCGCCGCTCGGCCGAGCTGCTGAAGAGCCAGGTCCTTGACCTAGTCCAGGTCCACAATCTCATGGATTGGCGCACCCATCTCGCCACCTTGCGGCAGATGAAGGACGAGGGCCGGGTCCGCTACATCGGCATCACCCATTACACGACCGGCGCCTTGCCCGAGCTGGCCCGCATCCTGGCGAATGAGCGCGGCATCGATTTCGTGCAATGCGCCTATTCGCTGGGAACCCGGGGCGCGGAAACCGCACTGTTTCCGACCGCCGCCGAGCGCAAGGTCGCGGTCATCGTCAACCGGCCGTTCGAGGACGGCGGCATGTTCCGCCGTGTGCGCGGCCGGGCATTGCCCGTATGGGCCGCCGAATTCGATTGTACAAGTTGGGCGCAGCTCTTCCTCAAATACATCCTCGCCGAGCCGGCGGTGACCTGCGCGATCCCGGCTACCGCCAACCCGGACCACATGGAAGACGACCTCAAGGCGGGCTTCGGCCGCCTGCCCGACCCGCGGCAACGGCAACAGATCCGCCAGCTCTGGGATGCGCTGTGAGCCCGATCCGCTTCTTGCCGCCCCAACCTGGCCGTTTTTGCTGTTTTATCCGGCAAGCCGCATTACCGGCGCGCCGATGCCGAGCCGACGACCCAGCGTCGTGCTGTTGCGCGCCGAGGGCCGCAGCTTCTGCGCCGGCTACGACATCGGCGCCAAGCCCGAGAGCGCGGACGATTGGCGCAACAATCCGATCAAGGCGCACCAGCACCTGGCCGGCCAGCTCGATTTCGAAATGGTGCCGTGGAACCTGAAAAAGCCGGTGATCGCCTCGGTGCAGGGCCATGTGATGGGCGGCGGCTGCGAACTCGTCATGCTGTGCGACCTGACGATCGCGGCGGACAACGCCAGCTTCGGCGAGCCGGAAATCCGCTTTTCGAGCGTCGGCCCGGCGATCGTGATGCCGGCGATCATCGGCTACAAAAAAGGCGCGCGAGCTGTTGTATTTCGGCGACGCGATCGACGCTGATTTCGCCGGAAGCGCTCTACGCGACCAAACTGGCGATCAACCGCGGCGCCGACGCGGCCGGCTTCACCAACCGGATCCACATCGGGCTCGATGTCGTGGCGCCACTCTATGCCACCACGACCGAGTTCGGCGCGCGGTTTCGCGAGATGGTCGCGGCCGAAGGCGTGCCGGCGGCAGTCCGCTGGCGCGCCGCGCAGTTCAAGGAATAGCGGACTCAAACCAGCTTCTTGGTCATCAGGATGCGGGTTGCGCCGGGCGGCGGGGCTTCGAGCCGGGCGGCGATGTCGTAGCCTTGCTTGCGGTAGAAGCCGGGCGCCTGAAAGTGCAATGTGAACAGGGCGGCGAGGGCGCAGCCGCGGCGCTTCCCTTCGGCCTCGGCCATCGCGAGAACACGGGAGCCGAGGCGATTGCCGCGCCGATCCTCGGGCAGGAAAAACCGCTCGATGAACAAAACGCCGAGCGAGGTACGGCCGTAGAGGCCGCCGATGACCTCGCCGGTCTCGGGGTCCGAGACCAGGACCGCGAGCGGCCGGTGATCGCGAAATCCTGCTTTTCCCTCGTTGTAGGCGGCCAGCCCCTCGGCGATGACCGCAGTATCACGAGGGTCGGGGGCGTCGGTCAAAGCGAGCTTCAGATTCCCGACCCTGTTCGCGGTTGTTGCCATGTTCCTCAGTCCAGCGGCGGGCGGCGTTGCGGCTGCGTCGTCTCGAAGGCGCGCGCCGCCCGCAGGACGCGGTCCTCCCGGTAGAGCGGCCCGACGATCTGCAACCCGATCGGCAGCCCGGCGCCGGTCAGCCCGCACGGCACCGTCGCCGCCGGCTGGCGCGTCATGTTGAACGGGTAGCTGAACGGCGACCAGTTCGACCCAGCTGCGTTCGGTGGCCGGGTCGTTGAGGTCCTGGCCGACCGGCAGGGCCGGCACCGGCATCATCGGCGTCAGCAGCAGATCGTAGCGCTGGTGGAACGCTGCCATCTGCGCCCCGAGCACGGTGCGCGCCATGTCGGCGCGGACGAAATCGGCGCCGCTCACCCGCTCGCCCTCGGCGACGACGGCGACGAGACCGGGATCGCACAGCGCGCGCTTGCCGGCCGGGTAGTTCGACAGCAGATAGGCGGCGCCAGCGCGCCACAAGGTCAGCAGCGCCTCGCGCGGCGAGGGGAAGATCGCGCCGACCTGATCGACGACGGCGCCGAGTTCCTCGAAGCCTCGCGCCGCGTTGGCGCAAGATGCGGCAATCTCGGGATCGACTTTGGCATAGCCAAGATCGGGGCTGTAGGCGATATGCCAGCCGTGCACGCCGTCTTCGATGCCGTCGAGGTAATCGCGGCCGCCCGGCATCAACTCGGGCGGCAGGGTGTAGGGGTCGCGGGGGTCGGGCCGCGCCAGCACGTTCAGCA
Organism: uncultured Alphaproteobacteria bacterium; assembly: GCA_963789255.1. Lineage (GTDB taxonomy): Bacteria > Pseudomonadota > Alphaproteobacteria > ATCC43930 > CGMCC-115725 > DATARH01. The sequence goes on from CAWBJW010000004.1 coordinate 134,139, forward strand.
TCGCTGCTGCGTCGCGCACATCGCGCGCCATCGGCCCGACATTCGACAGGTGGCCCATCGGCGAGGACGGATAGGCCGGGACCCGCCCGAACGTCGCCTTGATACCGAAGATGCCGGTGAAGGCGGAGGGGATGCGGATCGAGCCGGCGCCGTCGCTGCCGACATGGAGCGGGCCGATGCCGGCGGCGCAGGAAGCGGCGGCGCCGGCGCTGCTGCCGCCGGTCGTGCGCCCGCGGTTCCACGGGTTGCGGGTGATGCCGGTCAATGGCGAGTCGCCGATCGCCTTCCAGCCGAATTCCGGCGTCGTGGTTTTGCCGAGGATTACCGCCCCGGCCTCGCGCAGCCGCGCGACGGCCGGGCCGTCCTCCGCCCAGTCCTGCGCCGGATCGACGAGGCGCGAGCCGCGCAATGTCGGAAAGCCGCGCATCAGCACGAGGTCCTTGATCGTCGCCGGCACGCCGTCGAGCGGCCCCAGCGGCTGGCCCGCCATCAAGCGCCGCTCGGACGCGCGCGCCGCGGAAAGCGCGCCGTCACGGTCGACGACGCAGAAGGCGTTGAGCTCGGGCTGCAAGGCGTCGAGCCGGGCGAACAGCACCTCGGCGGTCTCGACCGGCGACAGCTTCTTCTCGCGATAAAGCCCGGCGAGGTCGAGCGCCGAGAGAAAGGCGATGTCGGCAGCGCTCGTCATTTTCCCTCCGCAGCTGATCGCATGCGACTATCGGCCAATCGCCGCACCCCGCGCAACGCCTGCCGGAACGGCCCGCCGTTTGCGCCGCATCTCGGCGCCGGGGATTACGGGGTTGCCCAAGGCCGCGTCCTCGCCGAGCGGGTCGAGACGCTCGCCGCGAAGGTCGGGCTGCGCGACGCGGGACCGGCGGCCGCTGCGGCTGCCATACCGGCGCCGGCTCAACGGAACCGCGAGCGTCGCGTCCGCCCCACGCATGTTGCCATTGCGCGGAGTGGAGCGACAAAGCTAGAGCAAATTCCGCTGAATTTGGCTCACCACCCCAAATCGTCATCCCGGGACTTGATCCGGGGATCTCGGGGCGCCCCGGTAGGGGGATGCAACTCAACCTGAACGAAATTCCCGCTAATCCCAATCAGGATAGAGCCGGTTGCCCGAGATTGCTTCGCTGCGCTCGCAATGACGCCAGGAAAAGCCCGCCTCACCGGTAGCGCCGCCCATGTGAGCGAGTGAGAGCTGCGTAGACGAGCTGGCGCGTCAGATTGCGGTAGCGCAGGCGCCGTTCGAGCGATTGCAGCAGGAAGACCGCGATCAGCTGCTCGGCCGGGTCGGTCCAGAAGGTCGTGCCGGTGACGCCGTGCCAGAAATAGTCGCCGACCGAGCCGGGGACCGGACAGCGGCCCTGCTCCTTGCGCACCGCGAAGCCGAGACCGAAGCCGAGCCCGAACTCCGGCGTCGGTGCCAGGGCGCCGAACCGCGCGATCCCGCCATAGGCGACACCGGGCGGCAGATGGTCCGAGGTCATATGCGCGATCGTTTTCGGCGCCAGCAGCCGCACGCCGTCGAGTTCGCCGCCGTTCAGCAGCATCTGGCAGAAGCGCAGATAATCGGAAGCGGTCGACACGGCGCCGCCGCCGCCCGATTCGAAGCGGCCGGGCGCGGTGACATTGCGCATCGGCGGGCGCTTGCCGGTGGCCGGATCGATTTGCGCCTCGGCGACGCGCTGGGCGCGCTCGCCGGTCGCGGCAAAGCCGGTGTCGGCCATGCCGAGCGGGCCGGTGATCCGCTCGGCAAAGAACGCCCCCAGCGACTTGCCGGACACGACCTCGACGATATGCCCGAGCACATCGGTCGAGCGGCTGTATTCCCAGGTCGTACCCGGCTCGAACATCAGCGGCAGCCGCGCCAGCTTGGCCACCAGTTCCGCATTGGTCTGGTTCTCGTCGCGCAGATTCGCGTCGCGCCAGATCATCTGCACCGGCGAGTCGCCGAAATCCTCGTAGGTGAGGCCCGAGGTGTGGCGCATCAGGTCATGCACGGTCATCGCCCGCGCCGGTTTGCGGCGCTCGACCCCGACGGTCAGCCCGCCGAATTCGGGGAGATACTCCGCGGCCGGTGCGGCGATATCGAGGAGGCCGGCCTCGGAGAGCATCATCGCCGCTACCGAGGTCAAGGGCTTGGTCATCGAGGCGACGCGGAAGATCGCATCCGATGTCATCGCCGCGCCGACCTCCCGGTCGCGAAAGCCGAACGCCTCGGTGTAGGCGACCCGTCCGGCGCGGGCGATCGCCAGCACCGCGCCCGGGATCAGCTTACGCTCGACATCCTGCCGGATGACGCCGGCCGCCCGTTCCAGCCGCGGCGACGACAACCCGACCTGTTCCGGACATTCGGCCCGCGGCAACCCAAATACGTCCATCGACCTCTCCTTTGATCCTCAGATCACGCCGTCGTCCTTCAGCGCCGCGAGCTCGCCCGCCGACAGCCCAAGCCAGCCGCCGTAGATTTCGGCATTGTGCTGGCCGATTTTCGGGCTCGGCGCCGCCGGCGCCTTGGCGAGCCCATGCAGGCGCAACGGCGAATTCGGCACCGTGATCGGCCCCAGCTCCGGGTGCTCGATATCGACCAGCATGCCGCGCTCGTGCATGTGCCTGTCGTGCATCACCTCAGGCGCGGTGCGCACCGGCGCGCACGGCACCCGGTTGGCCTTGGCGCGGGCGAACACCTCCATCTTCGGCAGGGTGCGCGTCCATTCGGCGACGAGCGCGTCGGTCTCGTCCATATGGGCGATGCGGTCGGCGTTGGTCTTGAAGCGCGGGTCGTCGGCCAGCTCTTCGCGCCCCATCACCTTTAGCAGATTGAGCCAATGCCCTTCGGTGACGATGTGGATCGCGACATGGCCGTCCGCCGCCGGATAGACGTTGTAGGGCGCTGTCGACAGCCCGGCCTGGCGGTTGCCGGTGCGCGGCGGCGGCTGGCCGGTGCGGTGGTAGTATTCGAAGCTCGCCGCGAGGCTCGAATAGACCGTCTCCTGCATCGCCACCTCGACGAGCCTTCCTTCTCCGCTGGCCTTGCCGCTGCGGTCGCGGTCGTAGAGCGCGGTCAGCACCGCGGCGTACAGGTGAATCCCGCCCATGAAATCGACGAGGGTCGGCCCGGCCTTCATCGGCGGCCCGTCGGGCATGCCGGTCACGCTCATGATCCCCGAGGCCGCCTGGATCGTCAGGTCCATCGCCAGATTGTCGCGATCGGGACCGCTGATGCCAAACCCGGTGCCGGTGGCGTAAATGAGGCGCGGGTTGACCTCGCGCAGGACGCTCCAGCCGATCCCGAGATCGTCCATCGTGCCCGGCGAAAAATTTTCCAGGAGCACGTCGGCGCGCCTGACCATCTCGAACAAGAGTTCGCGTCCCCGCGGGTGCTTCAGGTTGAGGGTCACCGCCCGCTTGTTCTGGTTGAGCATCGCGAACGGCAGGGTGGCGCTCTTGCCCGGCAGGGCGCGGCGGCGCAGCGGTTCGCCGTGCAGCGGCTCGATCTTGATCACGTCGGCCCCGCCCTTTGCCAAGAGAAGCGTCGCATAAGGCCCTTGAAAGATCTGGCCGAAATCGATGACGACCAGGCCGGCAAGCGGCAACCTTTCCGATCGTGACTTCTCCCCGGTGCTCGGCATCTGTCCCTCTCTCTGTCCTCGCCCGATTGTGTCCAGCCACGGCAGGCCGGCGCAAGCCGTAGGCGGCTATCGCGCCTCCGCCTGCAGCTGTTGCCGGCGCAGGGCGCGGCCCGGGCGCTCACCGGTTGGCTTGCGGTCGGCCCACACCGGGCGGCCGTTGACGAAGACATGCTCGATGCCGGCGGAAGGCAGGGTCGGCTCGGCAAAACTGGCGCGGTCGATGACGCGCTCGGGATCGAACACGGTCACATCGGCATGGGCGCCGGCAGCGACGACGCCGCGGCCGGTGAGCCCGAACCGTGCGGCCGACAGCCCGGTCATCTTGCGCACCGCGGTTTCGAGCCCGAACAACCCAACCTCGCGGCAATAATGGCCGAGCACGCGAGGAAAGGTGCCCCACAGGCGCGGATGCGGGTGGATGTCGTGCGGCAGCCCGTCCGAGCCGATCATCGTCCGCTCGAAGGCGAGCACCCGGCGCACGTCGGCCTCGTCCATCATCCAGTAGATCGCGCCGGCCGGCTGCAGGCGCTCGGCCGCTTCGAGAATACCGACGCCCCAGTCGCGGGCGATGTCGGTCAGCTCGCGCCCGGCCTGGTCCGGCGCCGATTTCGACCACGTGATCAGCACCCGCGTCGCATCCTCGATGCGCTCTTTGCGCAGCACGGTCGAGGAGGCGATGTACGGATAGGCGTCGAGACCGATCTCCTGCCCCGCCATCGCCGCCGCGATCTTCGGCAAGGTCTCGGCGGTGCGGCCGAAATTGGCGACCCCGGTCGTCTTGTGGTGCGAGATCACCACCGGCACCTGCGCCGCGCGGCCGACATGGAAGCTCTCGTCGAGGCTTTCGAGCACATGCTCGGCCTCGTCGCGCATATGCGTCGTATAGATCGCACCGGCCGGGCGCAACCGCACCGCAAGGGCCTCGATCTCGGCCGGCGGCGCGTGAAAGGCCGGGGCATAGAACAGCCCCGACGACATGCCGATGGCGCCGGCATCGAGCGCCTCCTGGAGCCGATCGCCCATCCGGGCGATCTCATCGGCGCGGGCCGCGCGGTCGAGCTCGGCCATCGCGCCGACGCGCAAGGTCGAATGGCCGACCAGGCAGGCGGCGTTGATGGCGGGCGGCGACTTGTCGAGCGCGGCGAGGTAATCGGCAAACCGCGGATAGGCGTAATCGGCGGCGTCGCCGATCAGATCGAGCGGTGGGGGCACCCGGTCGAGCGTCAGCGGCGCGAGGCTGACGCCGCAATTGCCGGTGATGACCGTGGTGACGCCCTGGCTCGCCTTCGCCGCCATCTCGGGAGAGGCAAGCAGGGCGCGGTCGTCATGGGTGTGCACGTCGATGAACCCGGGCGCGACGATCAGGCCCGCGACGTCGATCTCGCAAGCCCCCGCCGACTTCGCCACGTCCCCAACCGCGGCGATGCGGTCGCCCGATATCGCCACATCGGCACGAAAACGCGCCTGGCCGGTGCCGTCGATCACCGTACCGCCGCGCAGGATCCAGTCCGTCATGCCCGCCTCCGGTTCGGGGTCGGGCGCAGCCTATCGGCTTTGGGACGAGCTGCGAAGGCGGTTGCCGATGCCGTGCCGACGGCGGATCATCCGATGCTGTTGCGGCGCGGGAGGCGGCGATGGCTGCGGTGAGGACGGGCGGATGCCTATGCGGCGCGGTGCGCTATGAATCCGCAGGCGAGCCGGTGTTTTCGCTGCAATGCCATTGCCGCGACTGCCAGCGGTCGAGCGGCACCGCCTATATCGCGGCGATGCGCGTCCCCGCCGCCCTCTTCCGCATCACCCGTGGCACGCCAAAGCGCTATGTCGGCAAATCGGACAGCGGCAACGATATCACCCGGGCGTTCTGCGGCGATTGCGGCTCGCCGCTCTACGTCCAGGTGTCAACGCGGCCCGATCTCGTGGGCCTCAGGGTTGGCACACTCGATGACCCGGGCGAATTCCATGCCGACGCCGACATCTTCGTCAAGAGCGCCCAGAAGTGGGACCACATGGACCCCGCGCTGCCGAAATACGACACCTACCCGCCGGGTAAATCATATTAGCGGGTACGATTTTTCCTCGACGATGTCCGAGCCGGTCAATTGGTTGATGCGGCGCTTGAGGACGGCGCGGCGATCATTGTCGCGGTAGACGCTGCGCGCCAGCTCGATAAAGCGGTCGTCGAACCGCCCGTCGCGCTCGTGCTCGCGGATCTCTTCCTCCGTGCGCCACAGACGGCGGTTAACGGCCTGGAGCTCCGAACAGAGCGCCTCCAGTTCCGGCGCCGACGCCACTTCCCGCCCGCGCACAGCGTCGAGCGCGGCAAGTTCGCGCATCACATTGGCGCGCTGTGCCGGGTCGGTAATTTCCGCGGCCTTGATTTCGAGGATGCTGATCTTGTCGAGCAGCTCACCGACCGAGATCGGCACCAATAAGGGCATCTGCCTCGCCTTGCTGTGCTTCGGGCATGCCGCCGCTTGCGGGACCGACCGCTACCTGCCGCTCGACCGCCGCCGCGACGGCGTCGAGCGGAATGGCGTCGATCCGGTCGGAACCGTAGTCCTGGGCCTTCAGGCAGATCAACGCCCGCGCGAACGGCGCGTATTTCTCCGGGCGGGTCGGCCCATACAGCGACACCATCGGCGCCCCGCCTGCGGCCAGCAGGTGCCCCGGTCCCGAACAGTTCGCCACGGCGACCGACAAACGCCCGCCGAGCGCCGTGGTCAGGCATGGCCCGCCGATCGCACCGGGCGCGGCGGCGGCGTTCGTTTGCTCGGGAAACAGCGCCTGCGGCACCGCTTCGCGCAGCTTGCCGTGCCATTCGCTCTCTTCCGGGCCGATCAGGAATACCGGCACCCGGCCGCGCCCGACCTGCGCCTGCGCCAGGGCGATGAAGGCGTCGAGGGGCCAGCATTTCCCGGTGTGTTTGTTGCCGGCGCCGGGCGACAAGCCGACATAGGTCGGACCCGGCGGCAACAGCTGTGCCGCGCGGGCGCGCCAGGCCGGCGGCAACGGGATCGGGTTCGGCACGGCGACCGGATGCTCGGCCGCCGCCCCCGCCAGTCCGAGGAGCTTGTCGATGAGGCGCGGCGGGCGCAGCTTCAGCGGGTGCGGCGGCCGGGCATCCGACCACACATAGCGCCAGGTGCCGCTGATGAAGCGGCGATGCGGGATACGCCGCAGGAACAAGGTGCGCCCGAGATAGCGCTGGGTATCGACGATCAGGTCGAAACGGCGGTCGAGGATCGGGTGCCCATGGCGCCAGGCCAAGCGCAATGCCGCGCGCGGATCGGTCGGGATGGCGAGGTCGGTGATGAACTCGTCGATGCGGCCATCGACCAGCGGCGCCAGTTGGTCGCGCAGGTAGAACGAGCCGCTCGTCCCCGGAACCCAGGCGATCCGCGCCGTCGGAAACGCCTGAGCGAGCGCCAGCAGCAATGGCAATTTCAGCACATTCTCACCGAGCGCGTTGTCAACATCGCTGGTGACGTAGACGAGGATCGATCGCACCAAGAGGGGTGAATCGGCTGGTCGCCACATTCTAGGCTGACGCCGATGCCTCATCCAGGATGCGCACGATGTGGCGGGCTTCGCGGCCGGCGCCCTCGGCGATCTGGTGGCGGCAGCTGGTGCCGCAGGCGGCGAGCAGCGTCTCGGGCGGTGCGCCGCGCATTTTCGGCAGCACACCCAATTCGCCGATCTTCATCGAGACATCGTAATGCTCGGCTTCCAGGCCGAACGAGCCGGCCATGCCGCAACAGGTCGAATCGAAAGTTTCGACCGCGAGTTCCGGGATCAGCCGCAAGGCGTCGGCGGCGGCGCCGGTGGTGCCGAACGCCTTCTGGTGGCAATGGCCGTGCAGCAGCGCGGTCCGCCCCGGCATCGCCGCGAGCGGCAGGAGGAAGCGGCCGGCCGCTGTTTCGCCGGCGACGAATTCCTCGAAGAGCTGGGCATGGCCGGCGAGCGCCGCCGTCGCGGCGCCGGGCAAGATCGCCGGGAACTCGTCGCGCAGGGTCAAGAGGCAGGCGGGTTCGAGCCCGATGACCGGCATGCCGACGGCGATCGCGGGGGCCAAGGCGTCGAGCATGCGCCGCGCTTCCTTCTTCGCCTCGTCGACAAGGCCGGCGGCGAGAAAGGTGCGGCCGCAGCATAAGGGTCGGCCGACCGCCGGCTCGGGGGTGTGGACCCGATAGCCGGCGCGGGCGAGGACCCGCTCGGCGGCGAAGGCGTTCTCGGGCTCGAAATAGCGGTTGAAGGTGTCGACGAGCAGCATAACGTCGCGCCCTCCGGGGGGGCCGGCATCGGCACTGCCGCGATAGGGCTGCGCGGACCACTCCGGCAGCTGGCGCCGCGCGCTGAGCCCAAAGAGGCGCTCGCCGAGCGCGGCGAGCGCCGGCACCCGGTTGCGCAGGTTGAACAACGGCGCGAGGCGCGCGGCATAGGGCGCATAGCGCGGCAGGTACGCGATGGCGCGGTCGCGCGCCGAGAGCCCGTGCCGTTTTCTGTAATGATGCAGGAACTCGATCTTCATGCGCGCCATGTCGACCCCGGTCGGGCATTCGCGCTTGCAGCCCTTGCACGATACGCACAGCGCCATCGTCTCGCGCATTTCCTCGGACACCAGCGCGTCGGGCCCGAGCTGGCCCGACAGCGCCAGGCGCAGGCTGTTGGCGCGGCCGCGCGTCAGGTGCTGCTCGTCGCCGGTGGCGCGGTAGGACGGACACATCACGCCGGGGTCGGATTTGCGGCACGCGCCGTTGTTGTTGCACATCTCGACGGCGCTGGCGAAGCTGCCCCATTCCGACCAGTCGAGCGCGCCGTCGAGCGGCAATTGCCGGTAGCCCGGCTTGAAGCGAAACAGGCTGCGGTCGTCCATCTTCGACGGGCGGACGATCTTGCCCGGGTTGAGGAGGCCGGCGGGGTCGAAGGCGTCCTTGACCTCCTCGAAAGCACTGACAATGCGCGGCCCGAACATCGCCTCGTGGTGCTCGGAGCGTACGAGGCCGTCGCCGTGCTCGCCCGAATGCGAGCCTTTGTATTCGCGGACCATTGCGAACGCTTCCTCGGCGATCGCCCGCATCTTTTTGGCGCCGAGCTCCTGCTTCAAATTCAAGACCGGCCGGACATGCAGACAGCCGACCGAGGCATGCGCGTACCAGGTGCCGTAGGTGCCGTGTTTCTCGAAGACGCGGGTCAGCCGGTCGGTGTATTCCGCCAGATCTTCGAGCCCCACCGCGCAATCCTCGATGAACGAGACCGGCTTCCCGTCGCCCTTCATCGACATCATGATGTTGAGGCCTTCCTTGCGCACGTTCCACACCGCGCTCTGGAAGGAGGGGTCGGTCGCCTCGATGACGGCGCCGGGAAAGCCGAGATCGCCCATCAATTCGACGAGCGCTTTGAGGCGCCGCAGATTGTCGTCGGCATCCTCGCCGGCGAATTCGCAGAGCAGGATCGCGTCGGGGTCGCCCCGCACAAAGCGCTCGACCACCGGGCGGAACACCGCATTGTCGCGAGCCAGCTCGATCATCGTGCGGTCGACCAGTTCGACCGCGGCGGGGCCCAGCTTGACGACGTGCTGGGCCGCCGCCATCGCCTTGTAGAAGCTCGGGAAATGGCAGATGCCGAGGACCCGGTGCGGCGGGATCGGCTGGAGGTCGAGCTCGATCTCGGTGAAAAAGGCGAGGGTGCCTTCCGAGCCGACCAGCAGATGGGCCATGTTGTGGCCCTCGTCTCCGATCATGTCGATGTTGTAGCCGCCGACCCGGCGCTGGACTTTCGGGAAGCGGCGCTCGATTTCGTCCGCTTCGCGGCGGTGCAATGCGCGCATGTCGCGCACCAGGTCGCGATAGCGCTCGGGCTTGACGTCCCCCTGCAGATCGTTCGGGCCGAAATTGCCGGGCACCTCGGCGAAGCGCGCGGCCGTGCCGTCGGCGAGGATCGCCTCGATTGCGCGGACGCTGTGCACCATGTTGCCATAGCGCAGCGAGCGGGCACCGCAGCTGTTATTGGCGGTCATCCCGCCGATCGTGGCGCGGTCGCCGGTCGAACACGTCGACCGGGTAGAACAATTTGTGCCGACGCAACGACGCGTTGAGCCGCTCCAGCACAACGCCCGGCTGGACCCGCACGCGCCGCGCCTCGCTGTCGAGCGCGACAACCCCATCCATGTATTTGCTGCAATCGAGGACCAGGGCGCGGCCGACGGTCTGGCCGCATTGCGAGGTGCCGCCGCCGCGCGGCAAAACCGGCACGCCCTCCTCGCGCGCGATCGCCAATGCCGCGGCAACATCCTCGCGCCCCTTCGGCACGGCGACGCCCAACGGCTCGATCTGGTAGATCGAGGCGTCGGTCGCGTAGCGCCCGCGGCTGAAGGCGTCGAACATGACCTCGCCCTCAAGCTCGCGGCGCAGGCGGGATTCAAGCCGAGGTGAGGCAGGCGAGTTGTCGAGTGGCATAGGATCTCTTCGCGATCACGATGCGGTAGAGCCCCAGCCTATCGGTTCGGCGCGGGGCAAACAACCGGTCGCGGCCGGCCGCAACGCCGCCCTGCTTCTCCTGTTTTTACAGGAAAAATACAGGGACACCTTCTCCGCTCGGTCGGACTCAGCGCGGCGGCCCTACAGGTTCAAAAAAACCCAAAGGTGACGCACTCGGAGAGTGCGACCCAGAAATTGAGATCCATTTGTTCGACTTCAAACCTTTCGATCGGCTCGTCAGGCCCGCTGCCCTTTCGAGCCCAATACATAATACCGGCGAGATCGGCGCGATATGTCCAATTGCCGTGAGCAAACGCGTTCCGGAAAGCCCGAACCGGGTTGTTGCTTGGGAACTGTGCGCATTTCCGGGCTGCGGAGCGGCTCGGGGCGGCCTTGGCGAGGACGCGAAAGCATGCCTCCGGTAGATAGACGAAGTGGAAATACATTTGGGTTACGACCCGTGCTCTCCCGACGTACGGATTGCGGATGCCGCGGGAATACTCAAGCCAGCGCTCGAAGGCACCCAGTTCGGCAAGCCGGTCTTCGAGCGCGACGGGCGAGGCGTTCCTGATCCTGGCCTTGTCTTCGGACGCGAGAAAGCGGACATCGGCAGCGATGCTCGTCGCGAGCTTTCTCGCGATTTCATCGGCAAGTCCGATTTCGGCGATCAGCCGCGGGGCGAAAGCCTGCATCCGCGCATCGAGCGCTTGCCAATTCATCTCACCTCCTAGCCGGTCCGCACCAGCGCTCGGGGGTGAGGATAATGTTATTGGTGGAGATGGGCAGGACCCGCTTTGTGTCTCCCTTTGACAGACTCCACATAGCCGGTGACCGTCATTTTGTTCGGCATACCGGAGTTCACCAGTTCTTTTGGCATAGCTGAGACTCGGAGGAGGTCCGCCCCGAACTCGGGCGCCACCAAGTCGGCCGCTTGTTCGATAGCAAACCCAGAAATCTCCGGCATCCCGTTCGACTCATTGTCGATCGTTATCTGCCATCCAAGAGGTATGCGAGGGAAACTGACCACAATCCCGGAGTTTAGGTGCAAGTCGAACTTGGAGAGACCCTCTGTGGGAGCGAGGCCCAGATTTTCTAAGCCAAGGCAATAAGTTGGTTCCTTTGCCTTGATCCCTCGGGAGCCACACGCAAAGAGCGTGGCGACCATGATCAGGTAGGACAGGGCCTTCGTCGTCACCAGTATGCCCTCGAATCACGGGATTGCTACCATCACCTTGACGAGCCCCGGAGCACTGCTTCCAACAAGGGCTTCGAACGCCGCCTTAGTAACGCCGCCTTAGTTAAGTCGATCACTCTTCCCGGCTTATACGGACCGCGATCGGTGATGGTAACCGTGATCGACCGACGGGTGCTCAGCGAGCCGAACCGTAGCCACCGTACCCAGCGGCACGTGCAGCATCGCCGCGTTCATCGCCTTCGGGTCAAATAGCTTGCCATTCGCCATTCGCCGTCCGACAAAGTTGTACCAGGACGCCAATCCCGTAATTGTTCGTGAACCGACCGGAATTGGACCCAAATTGTCGTCGCCGCCTTCTTCGCCCGTCCATTGGCCGCCATCGGGGTTACCCGCGGGGACGCGCGGTTCGTTGGGGTCGAAATTGTTTTTGAGCAGCGTCTCGGCTCGGGCGAGCCTGGCGAGGCGGGCGTCGCCGATCTCGCCGAGCCGCAGATGCACAGCGGCGATCATCGCCCGGGTGAGGTCTCCTGGCTGCAAGGCGACGGCGGCCAGGCGCAGCCCGGGAAGAAGGCGCGCGGCGTCGATTCCCGGCCCATAAGCGGCGGCGATCAGGGCCGTGATCTCGTCTGCTGCGCGAACCCGGTACGATCCGCCGACCGGCACGATCAGCGGGCTGGAACCGAGGTAGAGCCCGTCGAGCCCGCAATGCGTATCGTCATTGCCACCGCGGCGCTCGGCCAGCTTGAACATCACACCCCCTTAAGGAACATATTGTGAACATAGATTGCCGGACGCGTCAAGACGACGCGAGCCCGGCTCGTCCGCGAGCCCGATCAGGGCAGCGCCACGTCGTAGAGGCGGTGCGCATTCCGCATCGCGGCCTGGGCGAGGGCGGGGTCGCCGAGCAGATCCTCGGCGGAGCAGCCAAGCGTCTCGCAAACCGTCCCGAGCTCGGCTAATTTCAACCGCCGGTAGCCGAGCTCGATCCGGGTAAGGCAGAGTCGCCGAAATCCGATAAGCGCGGCGCATTGCTCCTGGGTCATGCCGAGCGCGCGGCGGCGCTCGCGTAGCCGGGCGCCGATTCGAGCGCGCATCGCGTCACAGCGGTTCATCGCATATGCTCCGTCGAGGCTTATATCCGAAGTTGGATATATATCGTAACCCGCAACAATTGTCAATGAGAAAATACTATAATAATGATGCTTGATACCAACGTCGCAAGCACCGCCCGGATGCGATCGCGCCTGACGGCTGCACCTGCCGGGTTCCGTTATGGACCTGACCGAGGCAAAGTCGAGCGAGCGCAATCTGCGCAACCTGTATGGGCGCTGGGCGCAATTCATGGAGGCGGAGAGCTGGCGAAATGGCGCATGGCGGCCGCCTGACGGTTGCGTTTGCGCGATTGCCGCCGGCACGCCATATGTGGCCGATTGCAACGAGCGAGCACACCGGCATCAGAGCGGGACGGCGATGGCTCAGGTCGAGATGTATACGACGATGTGGTGCCCCTATTGCGCGCGGGCCCGCGCGCTGTTGGAGAAGAAGGGGGTCGCGTTTACCGAGATCGACATCGAAGAGCAGCCGCGGCGCCGGGACGAGATGATCCGGCGTGCCGGGCGCACGTCGGTGCCGCAGATCTTTATCGATGGCGAGCCGATCGGCGGCTCTGACGACATGGCGGCGCTTGACCGTGCCGGGAAGCTCGATACCAAGCTGGGGCTCGGCGCATGACGACTTCGTCGATGGGGGCTTTCACCGCTGCCTGCATCCAGTTCACCGCGGGGCCCGACCCCCTGCCCAATCTGCGTGCGGTTGGCGATCTCGTCCGCCGCGCGCGCGACACCGGCGCCGATTTCATCATGACCCCGGAAGCCAGCAACTTCATCGAGAGCGGCCGGCGCCGGCGGGACAAGGCACGGCATGAGGCGGACGACCCGTTCCTCGCCGGCATGCGCGAATTGGCGCGCGAATTGGGCGCATGGCTGCTGCTCGGCTCCCTGGTCATCGACCCGGCCGGCGAGACCGGCGCAGCAGACAGCGAAACCGGGGGCGAGGAGCGGCTCGCCAATCGCTCGTTTCTCATCGATGCCGCCGGCGGCATCGTCGCCCGCTACGACAAGATTCACATGTTCGACATCGACCTGCCCGGCGGCGAAAGCTATCGCGAGAGCAATGCCTATCGCCCCGGAGCCGCGACGGCGGTGGCCGAGACGCCGTGGGGAAGGCTCGGCATGAGCGTGTGCTACGATGTGCGCTTTCCGCAGCTCTACCGCGCGCTGGCGCAGGCGGGGGCCGATTTCCTCAGCGTGCCCAGCGTGTTCACGGTGCCGACCGGCCGGGCGCATTGGCACGTGCTATTGCGCGCGCGGGCGATCGAGAATGGCTGCTTTGCGTTTGCGCCAGCGCAATGGGGCGAGCACACCGCCGGGCGCAAGAGCTATGGCCACTCGCTGATCGTCGACCCGTGGGGCGAAGTGCTCGCCGACGGCGGCGAGGAGGTGGGGATCGTCACGGCGCGCATCGACCCGGCGCGGATCGCCGAGGCGCGCCGCTCGGTGCCCTCGCTTACCCACGACCGCGCGTTCACGCCGCCGGCGCTGATCCCTCGCTCGCTGGCCGCCGAGTAGCATCGAGATCGGTATCCTCGTAGATCGTGTCGAGGCTGAGCTCGACCGCGATGCTCAACAGGTTGAGCACAGCATCGCCGGCGACGACCTCGTTGATCCAGCCAGCGTCGGTGCGGGTGTAGAGATCAATCAGGCGCTCATCCTGCTCGACGATTGCATACTGCCGCACCGACGGGGTCGCGAAGTAGTCCAGCTTCTTCCGCCCGCGATCAACCCGCTCAGTGCTCGGCGACAGGACTTCAATGATGAGGACGGGTTCAGGCACAATGTCGTCGCGCCCTATCACCGGGCTACAGGTGACCGAGAGATCGGGGTAACGCACGGCACCGTTTGCGATTACCTTGGCATCGCCGCGGAACGCCATGCAGCCGGTTCCGCGAAGCTTGTTCGACAAAGCCGTCCTGAGGTTCGATGCGATCGTCGAATGGTCGAGCGATCCCCCGGTCATCATCGTGATGACCATGCCATCATATTCGTGACGGTCGGGCTGCTCGCGTTCCCAGGCGAGAAACTCGTCCAGCGACATCAGCTTTTCGGCGGCGCTCGGCATAGCGACATCTTACTCCGAGACGGCGGCCAGATCCAAGCTGCCCTCCGGCAATCGACCGAGCGGGTCGGCGATGGCGGCGATGCGCTGGATGACGGCCGGGCGCGGCAGGGTCACCTCGCCCTGCTCGAAGGCGACGATCGTCAGCGCGGCGTAGGTTTCGAGCAATTCGCCGGGACGGAGCAGGAAATCCGGGCTGCGCGGACGGCCGAAGCGCTCGTTGCCGAGGGCAAACGTCTCGTAGATCAGGGCGCCGCCGGGCAGCAGCGCCGCGGCGATCGGCGCCAACAGCGGGCGATGGAGGTAGTTGGTCACAACGATGCCGTCAAAGGGGCCGCCGAGCGACCCAAGGACGCTTTCCGCTGCGCCGGTTTCGAGATCGATCGCGTGAATTTTGCACCTGTCACCGGCCCGCGGTTGCAAGCGCGCGACATCGCGGTCAACGCAGGTCACCGCAAATCCCATATCGAGAAAGAGCCTGGCGTGGCGCCCGGCGCCCGCCGCAAGGTCGAGCACCCGGCCGCCCGGTCGGATCAGCGGGACGAAGCGCCGCACCCAGGTGGAGGGAGTGTCTCGATCCATTGTTTGGCACTCTCCGTAGATGATTGCTGAGGGCGCGTTTGTCGGTGTAGATAGGCGCATCCGGAGGTCTTCTCGATGATCCTCTTTACCTTGCGCTGCGCTGCGGGCCACGAATTCGAGGGCTGGTTCCGCGATGGCGACGGCTTCGAGGCCCAGCACAAGGCCGGCGAGATCGCCTGCCCGGATTGCGGCGACGCGCAGGTCGAGAAGGCGCTGATGGCGCCCCGTATCGGGCGCTCGCGCGACAAGGCCCCGGCGCCGTCGCCCACCCAGCTGCGCGCTGCGCTCGTCGAGCTGCGCCGTCAGGTCGAAACCAATTGCGATTATGTCGGCGAACGCTTTGCCGAGGAAGCGCGCAAGATCCATTATGGCGAGGTCGACCCGCGCGGCATCTATGGCGAGGCGAGCGCCGACGAATCGCGCGAGCTGGCCGAAGAGGGCGTCTCGTTCGGCCGCATCCCCTGGGTCGCGCCGAGCGACGCCTGAACTTACCGGCGCACCGCCGCCACCATGTAGTTGACCGACAGATCCTCCGATTCGTGCCAATCGCCGCGGCGCCAGTCGTAGCCGAGCCCCGCGAGGCGGGTCGTCGCGAAGCCGGCGCGGCGCAGGCCGAGCACGAATTCCGACGGGCGAACGAAATGCTGCCAGTCATGCGTGCCGCGCGGCAGCCAGCCGAGAACATATTCGGCCCCGACGATCGCCACCGCGAACGAGCGTGCGGTGCGGTTCAAGGTCGCGCCGATAAACATGCCGCCGGGTTTGACCAGCGCCCCGAGCGCGGCGATGAAGGCGTCGCGATCGGCAACGTGCTCGATGATTTCGAGCGCGAGGACAACATCGAACCTCTCGCCGGTGTCGGCCAGCGCATCGATATCCGCGACCCGGTAATCGATCGAGAGGTCGCTCGCCTCGGCATGGGTGCGGGCCGCAGCGATCGCCGCCGAACCGGCGTCGATGCCGGTGACCGTGAAGCCGAGCCGGGTCATCGGCTCGGCGACAAGGCCGCCGCCGCAGCCGATATCGGCGAGGCGGAGACCGGCGAACGGCGAGAGCGAGCGCGGATCGCGGCCAAAATGCGCGAGCAACTGACGGCGGATGAAATCGAGGCGGGCCGGGTTTATCTGGTGGAGTGGTCGAAAGCTGCCCCGCTGGTCCCACCAGCTCGCGCTCTGCGCCGCGAAGCGATCGATGTCCTCCGGGTCTACGGTGTCGCCGAACTCGTCCATCCCCCGGCTCCCCATCGGCTCCGCGCGTTCAGGTGGCCGCACGCCCCGCAATCGAGTATGCGGAGCCGGCGCGGTCCCGGCAACATGGCCGGCAACACGACCGCGATGGCGGGAACGGATTTCGCTTGCCAAGCGAATAACCCATTACGAGAGAGCGATGGCGCGTATTGTTCAGAAATTCGGCGGGACATCGGTTGCCGACATCGAGCGGATCGAGAATGCTGCCGGCCGGGTCAAGCGCGAGTTGGAATCGGGCAACGAGGTCGCGGTCGTCGTGTCAGCGATGGCCGGATCGACCAACCGGCTGGTCGAATGGACCCGCGGGGTGAACCGATTGCACGACGCGCGCGAATACGATGTCGTCGTCGCGTCCGGCGAGCAGGTCACCGCCGGGCTGATGGCGCTGGCACTGCAGGCGCTCGGGGTCGATGCGCGCTCCTGGCTCGGCTGGCAGATCCCGATCCGCACCGATGGGGTGCACAGCAAGGCGCGGATCGAATCGATCGATACCGGCGAGATCGAGCGTCGCCTCGGCAAGGGGCAGGTCGCGGTCGTCGCCGGGTTTCAGGGGGTGGGGCCCGGCAGGCGGATCACGACGCTTGGCCGCGGCGGGTCGGACACCTCGGCGGTCGCGCTCGCCGCCGCGCTGAAGGCGGACCGTTGCGACATCTTTACCGACGTCGACGGCGTCTACACGACCGATCCGCGCATCGTTGCCAATGCGCGAAAGCTGAGTAGGATCACCTATGAGGAGATGCTCGAGATGGCATCGCAGGGCGCACGGGTGCTGCAGACGCGCTCGGTCGAGATGGCGATGAACCACCGCGTGCGCCTCCAGGTTTTGTCGAGCTTTTCCGACAGCCCCGGAACGCTCGTCGTCGACGAGGATGAAATCGTGGAAAAACGGGTGGTCAGCGGCATCGCCTACAGCCGCGACGAAGCCAAGATCACGGTGCAAAGGGTGGCCGATCGTCCCGGCATGGCGGCGGCCATTTTCGGCCCGCTCGCCGACAGCGCGATCAACGTCGACATGATCGTGCAGAACGCATCCGAAGACGGCAAGACCGCCGACATGACCTTTACCGTGGCACGCAGCGATCTCGACCGCGCCGTCGCGGTGCTCGAGGGACGCCGTGGGCTGCTCGGGTTCAAGGCGCTGCAACCGGATTCGAACGTCGTCAAGATCTCGGTCATCGGCGTCGGCATGCGCAGCCATGCCGGGGTCGCCCAGCAGATGTTTCAGACGCTCGCCGACAAAGGCATCAACATCCAGGTGATCTCGACCTCCGAGATCAAGGTCAGCGTGCTGATCGCCGCCGAATACACCGAGCTGGCGTTGCGCGCCCTGCATACCGCATACGGGCTCGACGACCCCGGATGAGCGAAGGACCGGCCGCGGCCGACCGCCCGGGATCAATCTGGGGCTGCGCCGCACGCCGGCGAGCCGAGCAGCGAGGCGAGGCTGGGCGCGGCCGAACTCGACCGGCTGTGGGCGCGCGGCCGCGCCTTTCTTGGCACTGATCTTGCGATCATGGGCGGGGCGATGACCTGGGTGTCGGAGCGCAACCTTGTCGCAGCGATCTCGAATGCCGGCGGCTTTGGCGTGATCGCCTCGGGCGCCATGATGCCCGGCCTGCTCGCCGAGGAGATTGCCGCCACCGCAGCGCTGACCAAGAAACCCTTCGGGGTCAATCTGATCACGCTGCACCCGCAGCTCGACCGAGCTGATCGACGTGTGCATCGCCCGGCATGTCGGTCACGTCGTGCTGGCCGGCGGCATCCCGAGCGGCGCGGCGATCCAGCGGATCCGCGACGGCGGCGCGTGCGCGGTTTGCTTCGCCCCGGCTCTGATCATGGCAAAAAAACTCGTGCGCATGGGCGCGCAGGCGATCGTCATCGAGGGCAGCGAGGCGGGCGGCCATATCGGGCCGGTGTCGACCGCGGTGCTGGCGCAGGAGGTATTGCCGCACCTCACGGAGGTGCCGGTGTTTGTCGCCGGCGGGATCGGGCGCGGCGAGGCGGTACTGTCCTATCTCGAAATGGGAGCCGCCGGGGTGCAGATCGGCACCCGTTTGGTCTGCGCCCACGAATTGATCGCCCATCCGCGCTTCAAACGCGCCTTCATTCGCGCCGCGGCGCGCGATGCAATGCCGTCGATCCAGCTCGATGCGCGGTTTCCGGTGATTCCCGTCCGCGCCCTCGTCAACGCGGCGAGCGAGCGGTTCCGCACTGTGCAGCGCGAGGTCATCGACCGCTTCAACCGCGGTGATCTGTCGCAAAAGGACGCACAACTCGAAATCGAGCATTACTGGGCGGGGGCGCTGCGCCGGGCCGTCATCGACGGCGATATCGAAGCCGGCTCCCTGATGGCCGGCCAAAGCGTCGGGCTGGTGACCCGCGAGCAGAGTACGACCGCGATCCTCGCCGAGCTGGTCGACCAGGCTCTCGCGGCGATGGCCGGCCGCGAGCACCGGTCGCGCAATTCGCCGCAACCCTCGGCCGCAGCGGAGGGCCAGGATCCCGGCGGATGAGCGAGGTCATCGAGAATGCCCCAGGGAGCGCACCGGCAAGCACGCCAGTAACCGCGCCGGCAACCGCTCCCGACAATTCCGACAGGCACGTCACCGCGATCCGCCGCCTGCTGCGCCGCCTGCGCACCATCATGGCCGGGTCAGGCAGCGCGCAGGAGCGGCTCGATCGGATTGTGCGGGTGGTCGCCGCCGAAATGGTCGCCGAGGTCTGCTCGGCCTACGTGATGCGCGCCGGCGAGGTGCTCGAGCTGTTTGCGACCGAAGGCTTGCGTCCCGAGGCCGTCCATCGCACCCGGCTGCGCGTCGGCGAGGGCCTCGTCGGAATCATCGCCGCGACAGCCCGCCCGCTGGCCTTGGCCGACGCGCAGTCCCACCCCGATTTCGCCTATCGCCCGGAAACCGGCGAGGAGATCTATCACTCGTTGATGGGGGTGCCGATCCTGCGCGGCGGGCGGGTATCGGGCGTTCTGGTGGTGCAGAACCGGACGCCGCGCCAATATACCGAGGACGAGAGCGAGGTGCTGCAGACGATCGCGATGATCGTCGCCGAACTGGTCGCCAGCGGCGAGCTCGTCAATCCGCTTGAGATGGCACAAAACCGCGGCGGCGCGTCGCTGCCGGTGCGGCTCGACGGCATTCGGCTCAATCCGGGTCTGGCGATCGCCCCGGCGGTCTTGCATGAGCCCAAGGTGGTGATCCGCCAAGTAGTCGCCGAAGATGTTGCGGCCGAGCACGAGCGCCTGCGCCAGGCGGTGGGCGCGATGCAGGACGCGATCGATCGGCTGGTCGACACCAGCCATGGTCTCGGCCCCGGCGAACACCGCGACATCATCGAGACCTACCGCATGTTCGCCGCCGACCGCGGCTGGCTCGGGCGGATCACGGAAGCGGTGCGCAGCGGCCTCACCGCCGAAGCTGCGGTGCAGAAGGTGCGCGACGAGACCAAGAGCCGCATGATGCAGGTGACCGACCCCTATCTGCGAGAGCGGCTTTACGATTTGGAGGATCTCGCCAATCGCCTGCAGCAGTTTCTCGCCGGGCAGGCACCCGGCATGGCCGCCCCCGAAATGCCGGCCGAATTCGTTCTGATCGCCCATGCCATGGGGCCGGCCGAGATGTTGGACTACCCGCACGGGCGGATCAAGGGGCTGGTGCTCGAGGAAGGCTCGCCGACCGCCCACGTCGTGATCGTCGCCCGCGCCTTCGATATTCCCGTCGTCGGCCGCGTCGCCGAGGCGACGCGGCAGATCGAAGCGGGCGACATCGTGATCGTCGACGGCGAGCACGGGACGGTGCTGATCCGTCCGCGTGCCGATGTCCTGCAAACGGTCGCAGCGGCGGTGGCCGCGCGCACCCGCCGCCGCGCCTATTATGACACCCTGCGAGACACCCCCGCGGTCACCAGCGACGGGATCGAAATCAGGCTGCTGCTCAATGCCGGACTGTTGCTCGACCTCGCCCAGCTACGCACGACCGGCGCCCAGGGGGTCGGGCTGTTTCGCACCGAGATCCCGCTGTTGACGCGCAACGCCTTTCCCGATGTCGCCGATCAAACCGCATTTTATCGGCGCGTCTACGAACAGGCCGAAGGGCGGCCGATCGTGTTCCGCACGCTCGACATTGGCGGCGACAAGGTGCTGCCCTATCTGGCGCACACCGCCGAAGACAATCCGGCAATGGGCTGGCGCGCCATCCGCATCGGCCTCGATCGCCCGGCGATGCTGCGTCAGCAATTGCGCGCCTTGCTGCGCGCCGCCGGCGGCCGCGACCTGCTGGTCAAATTCCCGATGATCGCCGAGATCGCCGAGCTTGAAGCGGCCCGACGCCTCTTCGACAAGGAAGTGGCCCGCGCCGCGGCGGAAGGGCACGAGCCGCCGCGCTCGCTCAAGCTCGGCGTCATGCTCGAAGTGCCCTCGCTCTTGTGGCAGCTGCCGGCCTTGCTCAAACGCATCGATTTCCTGTCGATCGGCACCAACGATCTGGCGCAGTTCCTGTTTGCCTGCGACCGCGGCAACCCGCGCCTCTCCGAACGCTATGATCTGTTGTCGGCGCCGATGGTTGCAGTGTTCCGCCAAGTCATTGCGCAATGCCGCGTCACAGAAACGCCCCTCAGCATGTGCGGCGAGATGGCGGGCAATCCGATCGAGGCGATGGTGCTGATCGCGCTCGGTTTCCGCACGCTGTCCGTGACCGCGACTGCGGTCGGACCGGTCAAGACGATGATTCGCAGCCTCGATGCGGCAGCACTCGCTCGCTATCTCGACGAGATCGGCGATCGTCCCGATCATTCGCTGCGGCGCTGGCTCGAAGCCTATGCCCGCGATCACGCAGTCGTGCTCTGAGTAAATCCGAGGCTGGCGCAAGGCGAGAACCGGCAGTGCCAGATTGCTTCGCCTCCCTCGCAATCACAGCAAGAAATGGCGTCATCGCGCGGAGCGGAGCGACGAAGCGATCCCGATCCGAGCGCTTCGATTCGACAGCACCGGCCGCGTTGCTCTAGGATGCGCCAGTAGCGAGATAGCGCCGGTGAGCCTGTTCCAGCGGATAAAGACGCCTTTCGGCGAGACGGCGGACGACCGCCCGACCCCGCCGCAGAGCCGCACGCGCGCGGTAGGCTCGCTATTACGCGGGCGCCGCGAACAGCTTGGTCTCGACCTCGACACCATCGGCGAAGCGCTGCGCATAAAGCCGGTCTACCTGGACGCGCTCGAACAGGGGCGCGCGCAGGATCTGCCGGGCCCGGCCTATGCGATCGGCTTCTTTCGCGCCTATGCTGAGTATCTGGGCCTCGACAGCGACCGCATCCTTGACAGCTACAAGGCCGAAACCGCGGATGTCCAGGCCCGCCCGGATCTGGCGCTGCCGGTGCCGCTGGGCGCGCGCAGCCTGCCGGGCGGCGCCATCCTGATGGTCGCCCTGATCCTCGCGCTGTGCGGCTACGGCACCTGGTACTACCTCTCGACCGGTGAGCGGACCCGTCCCGAGCGCGTCGCCGCGGTGCCGGTGGATCTGCAGCGGGCAGCGGCGCAAGGCACCGCGGCATCACCGCCTGCCGACGCCCCGCGGCTCGGCCCGGGGCTTGCGTTGCCGCAGGACACCTCGCCAGCGCCAGGTCTTCCCGCACCCACTTCGCCAAGCCCGGGCCTCGTCGCGAGCCCGGCGGCCGCGGCATTGCCGCCGGCGAGCGGCAACAGCGCCGGGGCCGCGCCCGCCCCGGCGGGCAGCTCCGCCCCCTTGGGCGATGCCGGCGCCCAGCCGGGCGAACACATCGACATCCGCGCCCTCGCCGATTGCTGGATCCAGGTGCGCTCGGCCGATCAGACGATCGTCTTCTCGCGGGTGCTCAAGGCGGGAGAAACCTACCACGTGCCGCGCGCCGGCTTGTTCCTGCGCACCGGCAATGCCGGCGCCCTGGCTGTCGCCGTTGACGGCAAACCGGCGCCGGCCATCGGCGGCATCGGCATGCTGCGCCGCAACGTCGCGCTCGACCCCAAGGCGCTGCTCGCGGGGACCGCGGTCCGCGGATAATGGCGCGGTCTTTTTTCCGTCACCCAAGCGTTCTATAAGCCGGGCGACCAATCCTGCGAGGCTGACGATGAGCGTTCGACCGTATCGCGACATCCACCGGCGAGCCTGCCGCACGATCCATGTCGGCAAGGTGCCGGTCGGCGGCGACGCGCCGATCACGGTGCAGTCGATGACCAACACCGTGACCAGCGACGTCAAGGCCACCGTCGAGCAGGTGCAGGCGCTGGAGCGGGCCGGCGCCGACATCGTTCGCGTGTCCTGTCCCGACCAGGAATCGGCGCTGGCGCTGAAGCAGATCGTGCGCCAAGTCGACGTGCCGATCGTTGCCGACATCCATTTCCACTACAAGCGGGCGATCGAGGCGGCGGAAAGCGGCGCCGCCTGCCTGCGCATCAATCCGGGCAATATCGGCTCGGCCGAGCGGGTCCGCGAGGTGATCAAGGCGGCCAAGGATCACGGCTGCTCAATGCGCATCGGCGTCAACGCCGGCTCGCTCGAACGCGACCTCCTGGAGAAATACGGCGAGCCCTGCCCGGAGGCCATGGTGGAAAGCGCGCTCGATCATGCCAAGATCCTCGAGGACAACGATTTCTTCGAGTTCAAGATCTCGTGCAAGGCGTCCGACGTGTTCCTCGCGGTGGCCGCCTATCAACAGCTGGCCGAAGCGTGCGACTACCCGCTGCATCTCGGCATCACCGAGGCCGGCGGCTTGCGCAGCGGCACGGTCAAATCCTCGATCGGGCTCGGCATGCTGTTATGGGCCGGGATCGGCGACACGATCCGCGTATCGCTGTCGGCCGACCCGGTCGAGGAGGTCAAGGTCGGCTATGACATGCTGAAGTCGTTGGGATTGCGGCGGCGCGGCGTCACCGTCATCTCATGCCCGTCCTGCGCGCGTCAGCAATTCCAGGTGATCAAGACGGTCGAGGTGCTCGAAGAACGCCTGGCGCACATCACGACGCCGCTGACACTTTCGGTGATCGGCTGCGTCGTCAACGGACCGGGCGAGGCGCGCGAAACCGATATCGGCTTCACCGGCGGCGGCAACAACACGCATCAGGTCTATGTCAGCGGGATTGCCGACCATCGGCTGAAGGATGCCGATATCGTCGATCACCTGGTCGCGCTGGTCGAGCAGAAGGCCGCCGCGATCGAAGCGGCGCAGCGCGAGGCGGCCGCCGCGGCACTCGAGCCTGTGCCGTAGGCTCCGCGCCCGGCGCATCGTCCACCGGCGAGGCGATCCAGGCCCGGCCCTCCTCGGCCTCAAGATTTCGTGAAGACCCGCACTTTGCTGGCGAGCAGAAAGCGCAATGCGTTGACGGTCTGCCGCACCCAACCGGTATCGGTCACCACCGCGATCCGTTCCCATTGCGGCAGGTGGTCGATGGCGACATTGAGATCGTCCCATCCGGCCCCCGGAAACCGCGAACCGACCTCGTAGTACAGCCGCAGCTTATCGTGCCGTTTGAGCGAGCGTTCCATCGCCGGCCGCAGCACGTTGTCGCACTCTTCGTTGGTGACCCGGCCTCGGGCGAGGATCCCCACGACATTGTCGGGCAGCGCCGTGATAATCTCGATCATCGGAGGTTCCCGCCGTTTCAGCTGCCGGCTTGCTAGGGTGAAGACCCGCCGGCTCGCGCCGGCGGGTTTCGCAGAGGGCTTGCTGTCGTCAGATCAGAACGCGACCGCGAACTTGCTGACCAGCGCGTTGACGTCGCCCTTCAGATTGCTGACCACGATGCGATGGCCATAGACATATTCGAGGCCGACGGTGACGAAGGGGACCGGGTTCCAGATCAGGTTGGCATGGGTGCTGACGATCTCGGTGTTCAACCCGCACCCGCCGGTGCCCAGTTGCGCCGCCGACCCAGCCGTCAGCGAGAACGCGCAGACCGGGGTGCCGCTCCTGGCCATCGTGTTGATGTCGTGATGGTTGATGCCGACGCTGATGTTGGAGTGGAGGTTGGGCAGCCACCAATGCTGGTAGCCGACTTCGCCGCCCCACTCGACGGTCGGGTCGATCAGCACGTTGGCCCCCGCCGCCGCGGTCGCCGGGGTCGCCACCGGGTAGTTGGTGACCAGCGCGAAGTTGGTCGAGCCGTTCAGATAGCGGCCAAGCGCGTCGCCATAGGTGAAGTGGAAGATGATGTCGTCCTTGGCCCAGCCGAACCAGCCGGGCTTCACGTCGCCGCCAAAGTGCACGCCCCAGCCGGAATAGGTGCGGTTGACGAACGCCCCGTCCTTGACCTCCAGGGCCGGCCGCAGCACCGTGCCGAAATCCATATGGCCCCAGGGCTGCGGGATGTACCACGCCGCCGTCAGGTCAGGCGCCGGCGACTTGGTCGGGTTGACGGTGCCGGCCGCCAAACTGCCCGACGGCGATGCCAGCGTGGCATCCTGCCCGAGGATGCCGCCGAAGGTCCATACATCGGTCTCGGGCTGTTCGGCCGAGACCGACAGCGCGCCGGCGACGCCCCATGGCGCCAACGGCATGGTGTAGCGGACCTGCGGGATGCGGACGACGCCGGGCTCGCCGACGTTGCCGCCGAAGTCGAGGGTCTCGCCGTTGGCGTCAGGATCGGAGAAGTTCGAGTTCGCCTGGCCGGCGAGGAACCCGCCCAACGTGGCGTAGGCGAACCTGAGGCGCGGCGCCAGATTGTCGGAGACCGAGGTCGGGTTGCCGCCGCCCGGAATAAAAGCGGTCGAGCCGGCCCAGTCGAACTCCATGAAGGTGCGCGCCTCGCCCCAGGCGGTCGGGGTGCGGGTCTCGACGTTCATCTTCGATTCCCGCGGGCTCTGCCCGAAGATCGAGGTGCTGCGCGCAAAGGCCGCCCCGGCGATGGCGCTTCCCGGCCTGTTGATGGTGAGCGGCGCCGCCGGGATCTGGCCGTTGTCGCCGACCGTCGTATTCCAAACGGTGCCTTGGCTCGCGTTGCCGCCGTTGAAGTAGTAGTCGGCGATTTCCGTGATCACACCGCCGACCCGGATCGAGGTGTCGGTGCCCGGGATCAGGAACGAGCGCGGGAAGCTGCCGGCGAGGCTCGGCTTCCCGGCCGCCGGGCCGCCGCCGAGCGGCGGGTAGACCCCGGCGCCCGGAACGCCGCCGGTATAGCCGCCGCCCGCACTCGGGATCTGCGCCAGCTGGTCGAGACGCTGCTGGAGGAGCTGGTTGTTGGCGCGCAAATCTGTCAATTCGTCGGCCTTGGCCGCGTAGGGAGCGATCACCAATGGCGCAGACAGCGCGCAGGCAATGGCCGCTGTAACGGCGGCATTCCGCCCGATGTTCATAATTTCCCCCGTTGACGCCTACTCGGATTTGTGTCGGGCGCGTTCGGCGCACGGCACGCGAGACCAAACCGGTTGGTTGGGCTCGGGGCCGACCCTCTTCCCGTTGCATGAGGCTGTCCTTGCGCTAGTAGATTCTATCTATGTGATTGCGGCCTTGCCAACCCGGCGCTAAAATCCTCAATCGAAAGGGTAATTTCGCTGCGCTGCGTACCTGGTTAATATCAACGTCGCTGCGACTTGTGCGTAATCGGTCGCGGTGTGGCAAAAGAGTCACAACTGCTGAAGCGCACGCGATACAATCGCGGCGATCCACAAAGAAGAAGTCGATGAACAATGGAGGAATACCGGTGGCAATCGAACCAGCCGCATCGCGGCCGAAGATCGGACTCAACCACAAGTTACCTCCATCCCTGCCGCCGGTCGCGGAGGAGGCTGCGCTGCTGCTCGACCTGAAAGCGGTCAGCCGCACCGTCCGCCCCGGTCACGAGATCGTCAGCGAAGGAAGACGGTGCACCACCGTGTTCCTGCTCACCGAGGGGATCGCGATCCGCTACCGCATCCTGCGCGACGGGCAACGCCACATCCTGAACTTTCTGGTTCCCGGGGATTTTGCCGGCATCACCAGCTGCCGCTTTGACAGCGCCCTCTACTCGATAAAGACGTTGACGCAGGCGGCGATCTCGCCGATCCCGCTGGCCAGGCTGACCGGGCTTTTTGATAGCCATCCGCGGGTCGCGGCCAAACTGTTCTGGTCGTTCACCTCCGAGGCGGCGCTCCTGGCCGAGCATCTGATCGGGATCGGCCGGCGGCCGGCGCAGGAGCGGGTCGCGCACCTGCTGCTCGAATTGTTAACCAGATTACAGCGCGTCGGGCTGGCCGACGAGCGGTCTTACCGCCTGCCGCTGACCCAGGAAATGATCGGCGACGCACTCGGCCTCAGCGTCCCCTATGTGAACCGGGTCCTGCAGCAGCTGCGCCAGGCCGGTCTGGTGACGATCAAGGATCATCTCGTGGTCATCGAGGACAAGGAGGAGTTGTCGGCATTGGCCGATTTCGAGCACAGCTATCTGAGGCCGCTGTCGATCGCCGAATTCATGCCCGAGGCGGGCTGACCACCGGCCTGATGGGGCAGACGCAGGGCCTGCCGGCGCGGACCCGCCGCTAAACGCATTGGAAACCTTTTCCGCATAGCCTGGCTGGCATCGATGTGGGACTATTCCCATATCCCTGCGATGCGGATGGGCTGAGATGAGTATCGCGCAGTCATCGCCGATCGAGCTTCCGGCCCCGGCCCGCCTCGAGGACCGCGCGGCCGCCTCCGCGCCTTCGGCCGGAAATGCCGTGCCCGAACTGGCGATCGTCATCCCGACGCTCAATGAGCGCGACAACGTTCCGATCGTAGTCGAGCGCCTCAATCGGGTGCTCGCCGGCATCTCCTGGGAGGTGATCTTCGTCGACGACAACTCGCCCGACGGGACCGCCGATGTCGTGCGCGCGCTGGCGCGCCGGCAAGGCAACATCCGCTGCATTCAGCGGCTCGGCCGGCGCGGTCTTTCTTCCGCCTGCATTGAGGGCATCCTCGCCACCGCGGCGCCCTATGCGGCCGTGATGGATGGCGATCTGCAGCACGATGAGGCCCTGTTGCCGGGGATGCTGGCCAAGCTCAAGGCCGGGCGGCTCGATATCGTCGTCGCCAGCCGCCATATCGGGCAGGGCGGCGTCGGCGAGTGGCAGCGTTCGCGCGTCATGATCAGCGACGTCGCCAACTGGCTCGGCCGGCTCGTCGTCAAGGCCGATCTGACCGACCCGATGAGCGGGTTTTTTCTGTTGAAGCGCGACGCCTTTATCGAGGCGATGCGCTCGCTGTCGGGTCAGGGTTTCAAGATCCTGCTGGATTTGTTTGCCTCCTCGCCGCGCCCGCTCGCGTTCGCCGAGGTGCCGCTCAATTTCCGTCAGCGCCTGCATGGCGAGAGCAAGCTCGATGCGATGGTGGCCTGGGAATATCTGATGCTGCTGCTGCAGAAGCTGGTCGGGCCTGCCTTCCCGGTCCGTTTCCTGTTATTTGCGATGATCGGTGCGCTCGGCGTCGGGACCCATCTGTTGACGCTGTGGTTCGTCACCCACGTGTTGCTGATCACCTTTGCGGTCGGCCAGTCAGTCGCGACCGTCGTCGCGATGACCGGCAATTTCCTGCTCAACAACCTGTTCACCTATCGCGACCGCCGGCTGCGCGGGAGACGCCTGTGGACGGGACTGGTGTCGTTCTACGCCGTGTGCGGCGCGGGCGCCGCCGCCAATGTCGGGGTCGCCTCCTACCTCGTCGTCGACCACCAATCCTGGTGGCTCGCCGGGCTCGCCGGCGCTGCCGTGTCGGTGGTGTGGAATTACGCGATGTCGTCGAGCTTCACCTGGTCGTCGCGCGCCATCGCCGTGCCGGCAACGGTCGCGCAGCCGGTGCCGCAATCCGCGGCCTTACTGCCGCGCTGACGCGTGAGCCCGGCCGCGGCCGCATCAGGGCGTGCCGACGCAGGCCGCGTCTAATGCGGGCAGCGGCCTCGGAGCACGATGACTTGAGCCGCCTACCGTCACGCGGCGTCACGCGGGCGCTCCCGCATCACT
This sequence comes from uncultured Alphaproteobacteria bacterium, assembly GCA_963789255.1. Taxonomy (GTDB): domain Bacteria; phylum Pseudomonadota; class Alphaproteobacteria; order ATCC43930; family CGMCC-115725; genus DATARH01. Next base: position 162,396 of record CAWBJW010000004.1, read on the forward strand.
CGAACACGCCGCTCAATCTATAATGTGGTGCACCGGAAGCTTGGTCATGCGCCATTCGCCGGTCTCTGCATCGTACTCGGATGCGGTGAAAACATGCCACTCGGCGTCGTCCAACTTCGGATGATCGGCACGATAATAGTAGCCCGGCCACCTGGTTTCCTGCCGGAACAGCGTGTGTCTGGCCACCGCCTCCGCCGTCAGGACCCGGTGATTGAGTTCCCATGCTCTCTGGAGCTGGTGGAGGTCCTCGGCACCGAGTTGGTCGAGATCCTCCTTCAGCATCGTCAAAAGCTCCAGGCCCCGATTGAGCAACTCTTCGTTGGTCGCATAGAAGGTAGTGTAGCCACCGACATACTCATCCATCAGCTTCTCCAGCCGTTGCAGGCCGTGAAGAGGCAGTAGATAGCTCGGCGCCACGGTCCCGGCGACGATCTCGTTCCTGCCGATTTTGTAGTTTTCCAGCGGCTTAAATATTTTTTGCGCGAGATTCTTGATCTGCGCTGCGTCCGGCTCAGGGGTGATCCCTTTCAGATCCGTGATATACTTGACGGCCGACTTTCCTGCCAGCCTCCCCTCGGTGAACGAGCCGGATGAGAATTTGTGAGCCGAACCGCCGATCGTGTCCCCGGCTCCGAACAGCCCCTCGACCGTCGTCATCCGGTTGTATCCCCACTGATAGTCCGCCGGGGCGCAGTCGTCCGGCCCGCTTGCCCACGCACCCGAGCATGTGGCGTGGGAACCCATGACGTAGGGCTCCGAGGTGATCAACTCGGACGGCCGTTCCTTCGGGTCGATATTCTGTGACGCCCAGACGACCGCCTGGCCGATCGTCATATCGAGAAAATCCTCCCAGCCGATCTCCTCCTTCTCCCTGGTATCGAGAACGTGCTGTGTATGCATGTAAATCGGCCCCTTGCCGGCCTTCATCTCCTCCAGCATTGCGTGATTTCGCAGGCAGGTCGGCATCGGCTTGATGTCCGCATACTTCCCGACGAGCGATTTGATCTCGTCGAACCGGGACGATTCATACTCTTCTCCGTAGGCATTGGTGGCATGCGACTTGAGCAGCAGGAACCAGGCGCCGACCGGACCGTAACCATCCTTGAAGCGGGTGAGAACAATTTTGTTCTCCATCTGTATCATCTTGGCGCCTGTCGGTATCAGCAGACCGTAGGCCGAAGCGCTGCTCCATGGCGCATACCAAGTCCTTCCCGTGCCTTCGCCAATCGCCCTGGGCCGGTAGATGTGTGACGCGCCGCCGGCCGACACGATGACCGCCTTTGCTCTGAAGACGTAAAAATCGCCATTCCGGACGCTAAAGCCGACGGCGCCGGCAACCCTGGTGGGCCGCGCCTTGTCCATCAACAGATGAGTCACCATGATCCTGTTGTACACTTCAGTGGCGGACTTGCGTGCGGCCTCGGCGACGATCGGCTTGTAGCTCTCGCCGTAAATCATGATTTGCCATTTGCCTTCTCTGAGGTACCGGCCGGTTTCCGGGTTCCTCATAATCGGCAGACCCCATTCCTCGAACTTGTGGACGGTCGAGTCAACATGCCGCCCGATGTCGAAGAGCAGGTCTTCTCTGACCAAACCCATCAGGTCGCCGCGTGCATAGCGGACATAGTCTTCCGGCTGGTTTTCACCCCACTGCATGCCCATGTAGCAATTGATCGCCGACAGGCCGTGCGCAACGGCACCGCTTCTTTCGATGTTTGCCTTTTCGACGACGACGATCTTCAGATTCCTTCCCCAGTATCTGAACTCGTAAGCGGCCCCGCATCCGGCAAAGCCGCCGCCAATGATGAGGACGTTCCGAATCGATGTACCTGGTTTTTCCGGATGCGCGTAGAGGCATGACCTTGCACCTGTTTTTATTTAACGGGGTAGCGTAGGAAGCGTCTCGATATTGAGTGCCGCGGGCTCGTGGGCGAGCATTGGAGAATCGAGATCGCGCGGCTCAGGCGCCGCATAATCGGATGGCGCCTTTATGGAACCCCAGGGTGTAGTCCTGATCGGGAATGTGAATTCCTTCAGCCGCCCGTCCCGATACCGTATCTTCCAGGAGATAGATCCCTTCGCCTCCTCCCTGAGAACCCTGACCTTATGGCCCAATGGTGCGAAGTCCGAATATCCTCGGACGTCTATCGCATGCTGCGGACACGCCTTCACGCAAGAGTAGCACTCCCAGCAGAAATTGGGCTCGATATTGTAAGACCTTCTGTAGACCGGGTCGATGTGCATGATGTCGGAAGGACAGATATCCACGCACTCGCCGCAACCATCGCACCGCGTCATGTCTGTGTAGGTGGGCATTACCATCAACTCCTGATGTTGCTGCCGTGTGCCGGGCTCGGGAGGTCGGACGAGCCGTCTGCCTCCTCGATCCTTCGCTGGAACGCCACTGCGGGTTTGTAGAACATGTGGGCGAATTTCGACCAGAAAACCGACCCGAAAAGCAGCGTCGTGAAAAAGAGATAGAGGCCAAAAAATACCAGGGTCGCGATCGGGCTATCAAACGCCGTTTGCACAAAATGCCATATCAGGGCAAACGCGGCGCTCGCGATCAGTGAACCGACGAACAGGTCGGCACGACCTAGATGAAAGGGAAAATCGCCATCGTGGGCCACATTCACTCGGAGGAAGAAGAAAAACCATAGACCACCGACGAGAATCATCAGAGCGCCGATGCCCCAGAGCGCCGGAACGACGGTCGGTGTCGCCGCGGCGGCCGAATAGCCAAAGACCATCACAAGGGTGGTGATCAGATAGAGGAGAAAGCCGTACATCATCAAGAGATGAGAAATCCGCCGGTTCAATTTGCAGAACTCGCCGGAGACGGCAGCCTCGCCAATGGTCCTCGCTGCCAGGGACGTAATCTCCATGCCACCAAGCCGTCGCTGCGCGGCTGCGCTTGCTTTCGCCCGGCGCTGCGTGAAGAATTTGGCGCTGCCCTTGTGATAAGTGTCGAACAACGTTCCAAGTGCCACCGCGAGTACCATCAGGACCACGTAGACCTGCATGACAAGAGGGGAGACAAATTCCGAGAGAAGGGTGAAAGGGTTGCTGCTGAACATATTAGGCCCCCACAAAGTTTGCTCAGGAGCGACATTGCCGCGCAGGCGGCATTGCACGCATGCGATATGCCCCGTCCGCGTCGCCGGGCGCGCTGCCCTCCGCACTGCCCGACCTGGTAACGGAGATCAGCTGATCAATGCCGGCGCGGGGTTCGAACCCGCCAGCCTCAACGGCAGCGGCGATACTCGCTATTCCGCAATCGACGACAAGGGCTGTTTGGCTCTGCGGTCCTCCTCGCGCCATCATCGACCCTCGGTTCCCTACAGACGCGATGGCGAGGCGGAGCCATCTTTTTGGCGTTTGCCGTGCGCCGCCGAAGCTGAGCAAGACGGCGCGTACCTTGCGTTTCATTCTAATATGTTCCAAAATCGGAATGCAACTTGGTCTGCCTTTCTCGCGATGGTTGCACCGAGTGAGGCCGCACCCAGCGGATGTGACCGACGAGACCGTATCGGCGCGGGAAAAGGGGGCGTCCGAGCGGGCAGGCTTTCTTGATCGGTGTGGGGAACATATAGGAAGCGTGCACTATGTCGAGATTGGTTCCGCCGCATGGATCGGAAACCCTGAAGCCGCTGTTGCTCCCGGAAATCGAACGGGCCGAGGAATTGCGGCGCGCGGAAAGACTGAAAAAGATTAAGCTTTCGAGCCGCGAGGCTTCCGACCTCTTCATGATGGCGATGGGCGCCTATACGCCGCTCGACGGCTTTATGGGAGAGGCGGACTGGCGGGGTTGCTGCTTCGACATGAAGCTTGCCAACGGCCTCTTTTGGCCCATCCCGATCACGCTCTCGTGCGACCGGGAACTGGGGGACGGCATTATAGTCGGCGAAGATGTCGCTCTGGCGGATGGTGAAAACGGAGAGATACTGGGCGTTCTTCAGGTAGATGAGAAATATGCCATCGATAAGCCGCTTGAATGCCTGCATGTCTTTCGCACCACCGACACGAACCATCCCGGCGTGACAAAGGTCATGGAGCAGCCGCCAGTCAATCTCGCGGGTCCGGTGCGCGCACTTTCGGAGGGTCATTTTCCGAAGACCTACCGTGGCCTCTATCACCGGCCGGCGGAAACCCGAGCGATGTTCTCGGAAAAGGGCTGGTCCAAGGTCGCGGCCTTCCAGACCCGCAATCCGATGCATCGCAGCCACGAGTATTTGGCCAAGATCGCGATCGAAGTCTGCGACGGGGTGCTCATCCACCAGGTGCTTGGCGCTCTGAAGCCTGGGGATATACCGGCCGAGATCCGGGTCAAGGCGATCGACGCCCTCGTCAGCAATTATTTCAGGCCGGGCACCGTCGTTCAGGCGGGCTATCCCATAGAGATGCGCTACGCCGGCCCGCGCGAAGCGCTGCTTCACGCCTTGTTCCGCCAGAACTTCGGTTGCTCCCATCTTGTTGTCGGCCGCGATCATGCCGGCGTCGGGAGCTATTACGGGCCGTTCGACGCTCACCATATTTTCGATACGCTGCCGCCCGGCAGCCTCGCGATCGAGGCCCTGAAGATCGGTGTCACCTTCTTCTGCTACCGCTGCAGCGGTATGGCGACGGACAAGACCTGCCCCCACGGCCCGGCGGACAGGCTCGAGATCTCGGGCACCCGCTTGCGCCAGATGTTTGCCAATCACGAGCCGATCCCTGCCGAATTCAGCCGCGCGGAAGTCTTGAAGGTATTGCAGGATTATTATGACAATCCGAGGTGATCGGCGGATGGCGGCATGATGATGCCGCAGCGGCAGGCGCACATGTAGCAGGCGGTGTATTTCACCGCGTCGGAGATCTCCGGCGAGATGCATCGCCCTTGCCGGCAACCGGTTGGGCGGAAGCTGACCCCGCCCCGGCACATAAAGCTCGGATCGTGAACGGGCGATCAATTGATGTGCTACTTATACCGGCCAACTTGACTTGCCACCGCAGGGACCCGCCGACGGGAGCACATATGGACGATGCGGCGGCGCCGTTGCGCGAAGCCTGGTACTATGCGGCGCCGAGCAGAAGGGTCGAGCGCGGCGGCATGCTCGCCCGGGTCATGCTGGGCGAGCCGGTGCTGATCGGGCGCGACCGCGATGGCGCCGTTTTCGCGCTGCGCGACATCTGCCCGCATCGCGGCATGCCGCTCTCGGCCGGCGCCTTCGACGGCAGCGAGATCGAGTGCTGCTATCACGGCTGGCGCTTCACCACCGGCGGGCTTTGCACCGCGATCCCCGCGCTGGTCGAGGGGCAAACATTCGATCTCGCCCGGATCGCGGTCGCCCGCTATCCGGCGCGCGAAGTGCAGGGCAACATCTGGGTGTTCTTCGGCAGCGATCCCGACGGGGCGCCCGACATCCCCATGCTCGCCGGGTTTGCCGAATCGGCGGCGCCGCGGCTTGTCGAAACCATGCCCTTCGCGGCGGCCATCGACCATGCCGTCGTCGGGCTGATGGACCCGGCGCACGGCCCCTTCGTCCATAGCGCGTGGTGGTGGCGCTCGCGGCGCTCGATGCACGAAAAAACCAAGGCGTTCGCGCCCTCGCCCTGGGGCTTCACCATGAGCCGGCATGCGCCATCGAGCAATTCGCGGGCCTACCGGCTGCTCGGCGCCGCGCCCGAGACCGAGATCGTGTTTCGGCTGCCGAGCGTGCGGATCGAACAGATCCGCGCCGGCCGCTACGCGGTCGCCAATTTGACCGCGCTGACCCCGGTCGACGACAACACCACCGCGATCAACCACTGCATCTACTGGACCGCGCCGTGGCTGAGCGTGCTGAAGCCGCTGCTGCGCCCCTATGTCAGGGCTTTTCTGCGCCAGGACCGCGACATCATGAAGCGCCAGCAGCGGGGGTTGCGCTTCGCGCCGCCGCTGGCGCTGATCGACGATGCCGATACGCAGGCGCGCTGGTACTACCGGCTGAAACTGGAATACCGCCGCGCCCGCGCCGAGGCACGGCCCTTCGCCAACCCGGTCAAACCGCGCATCCTGCGTTGGCGCAGCTGAGCAATGAGGAGAAAGCTGTGACCGATGCGATCGAGCGCGCGCTGGGCGAAATCAATTTCGGCCCCGACGGGCTGGTTCCCGCGATCGCCCAGCAGCACGACACCGGCGAGGTGCTGATGATGGCATGGATGGACCGCGAGGCGGTCCGCCTGACGCTTGCCGAAGGGCGGGCGTGCTACTGGTCGCGCTCGCGCCAGGCGTTATGGCGCAAGGGCGAGACCTCCGGGCAGATCCAACATCTGCGCGAGCTGCGGCTCGATTGCGACGGCGACACAGTGCTGCTGCTTGTCGATCAGCACGGCGTTGCCTGCCATACCGGACGACGCACCTGCTTTTTTCGCGCCTGGCGCGATGCCGGGTGGGTAGTGATCGCCGAGCCGGAAATCGCGCCGGAGCGGCTTTATTCGGGTCAGACCGATCGGAAAAACGCCGATCAATAGGGCGCCAATCAGTAGGATGGGGGGCAGGACAGCGTCGCCTGCACGCGGCCGAGCAGGTCGGGGTTGCGCGGCCGGTTGGCGCAGCGCGCGTTATATTCGTTGACCCGAGCGTCGTAATGCCGGACCGCAGCGGCGGCAGCGGCCGCCACCGGTCCCGTCGAGCGACGGAAGGCGGCGTCGCGCCGTTCGAGCAGCTGGCGGAACCGCGCGACCGATTGCGGATTGTTGACGTCGATGCCAGCGCGCTCGCTTTGCAGCTGCAAATCGAGCCGCGCCAACTCGTCGCGCAGCGCGTCGTAGGAGCCCTGCTTTGCCGTCATATCGGCGCTCAGCGCATCGACAGCCTGCTTGAGGCACAGGCAGGCGGCGATCTCGGCAGCTTCCGGAGCGGCCGGCGGCGCTTGCGCCTGCGCCGCCGATGCCGCGACAAAAGCGGCAAGACCAACCCACAACGCCGCCCCTCGACCGAGCATCGACAATCGCATGCCCACCTCCCCTGCTGCCCGCGCGGCAATCGCGGAGCGTTTGCGAGACTAGGACAACATGCCGGCGAGTTCTACCGCGAGCGTGCTCTTTGCCTGCGACGGCTTGTCCACCTCGCGTACGCTCGATCCCTTCGCTTCGCCAATCCGCGGAATCCGCGGAGATTGCCCGGACGGAGCGGCGCTCACCGCGCCATGATGACCGGGATCTTCGACTCCATGATGATGTGGCGGGTGGCGCCGCCAAAGATCATCTGCCTGATGCGGCTTTGCGTATAGGCGCCCTTGAGCAAGAGATCGGCGCCGGCCGCCGTGGCCTCCTTGAGAAACGATTCGCCCTGCGCCTTCTGCCGGCCAATCGCGGCGCGCAAGCTGACCTTGAGGCCGTAGCCTTCGAGGCTGTGGACAAGCTCCTCGCCGCTGGGTCCAGGCTCGGGCATATGCTGCGGGCCGACCGCGACGACGATTACCTGGCGCGCCTGCTTGAGGAACGGCATGGCGAGCGCCACGGTCGCCGCGGTCTCGGTGCTGCCGTTCCAGGCGACGGCAATCGTGTCGCCGAGATGCGCCCCGCTGGTCTTCGGCACCATCATCACCGGACGGCCGCTTTCGAACAGCGCGTCCTCTAGCGTCGCCTCGGCGATCGAGGCGAGCTTTTCCGGCTGTTCGACAAGGATCAAATCATAGACCCGGCCGCTCATCCCGACGACCGCATTCTGGCGGCCGTCCTCCTCGCGCCAGGACGCGCTCGGGCCGTTGTAGCCGGGCGCCGGCGGCCCGATCGGCACGCCGCGCGCATTCATGAAGTCGCGGAACAGCCGTCGCGCCTGATCGCGCCGGTCGTGACCTTCGCGCTCCAGCGTGCGATCAACCTCGGAGGAAATCGAAAACCCCATCTCGCCGCCGAACACCACGGCATATTCGGTTGTCAGGCTGTGCAGCCCGACGATGTGGCTGTTGAAGCGGCGGGCCGCCATCAACGCCGCCTCGAGGACCGGGCCGGCATTGCCGTCGCCGATCACGGCCAGCAGATTTTTCATGCTCGAACCCTGCTCCGAGAGGTGCCCGCACGATCGCGGTGCGCACGTTTTGCGCCATGATATAAGATTGGACCGACAGTTGCGATAGCGCGCCATGGCTCGACAGACGCCTCGACGCCCTACAGCCCTCCAACTAGATTCCCGCGCTCCTTGCCCAGGACGGAACGTCATACGATGAACCGCACGACACGGACATTTCTCGCCGCCGCAATTGTCGTCGGGGCCGCGCTGGCGCTGCCGCGCACCGCCCCGGCCGAGACCGTCAACTTCGGCACGGACTGGAAGGCCGAAGCCGAGCACGGCGGGTATTACCAGGCGATCGCGACCGGCATCTACCAGCGCTATGGCCTCGACGTGACCCTGCGGCCGGGCGGCCCGCAGGTCAATCACGCCCAGCTGCTGGCGGCCGGCGTTCTCGACTTCAACATCGCGTCGAATTCCTTCGTTCCGCTCAATTTCGTGGCCGAGAAGATCCCGATGGTGGCGGTCGCGGCGATCTTCCAGAAGGACCCGTCGGTGCTGATCGCCCATCCGGGCCAGGGCGACGACAGCCTCGCCGCCCTGAAGGGCAAGCCGATCATGATCGGCTCCGACACCCGCGTCACCAGCTGGCTCTACCTCAAGCAGAAATTCGGCTACACCGACGATCAGATCCGTCCGTACGCGTTCAGCGTGGCGCCGTTCCTCGCCGACCCAACGGCGATCCAGCAGGGCTACCTGACGAGCGAACCGTTCACGATCGAGAAAGAGGGCGTGCACCCCGTCGTCATGCTGCTCGCCGATGCCGGCTACAGCAGCTACGGCGGGCTGATCGAAACGTCGCAGAAGCTCGTGCGCGAAAAACCGGACCTTGTGCAACGCTTCGTCAATGCCAGCATCGAGGGCTGGTACAGCTATCTTTATGGCGACCCGGCCCCAGGCAATGCTCTGATCAAGCATGACAATCCGGAGATGACCGACGCGCTGCTCGCCTACGGCAGAGACAAGATGAAGCAGTACGGGATCGTCGACAGCGGCGATGCCAAAAAGAACGGCATCGGCGCGATGAGCGAGTCGCGCTGGCGCGATTTCTTCGACGGCATGGAGAAGGCCGGGCTCTATCCCGCCTCATTGGATTTCCGCCAGGCTTCCACCGAGAAATTCGTCAACAAGAAAGTCGGGATGCGTCCGTGACCTGTTATGATTCAATGGCCCGGCGCGCTGGATGACCACGGTGCGTCCTTCGAGACGCCCGCTGCACGGGCTCCTCAGGATGACGGCCTCTCTGAATGCCATCCAATAACATTCGTCATGCTGAGGAGCGCCCGAAGGGCGCGTCTCGAAGCACGCTGGATGCCGCTGCAATCCCCTCCACCAACACCGGTGCGCCGCCGGTCGTCGTGCTGCGCGGCGTCACCAAACGCTTCGCCTCGGGCCTCGAAGCGCTGGCCGGCATCAATCTCGGCATTGCCCGCGGCGAGTTCCTGAGCCTGCTCGGACCCTCGGGCTGCGGCAAGAGCACGCTATTGCGCATCGTCGCCGGCCTCACCGAGCCGACCCGCGGCAGCTGCGAGTTAAATCTCGGGGGCGAGCAGCGACGGACCATTCCCACCGGCCATATCGGCTTTGTGTTCCAGGACCCGACGCTGATGCCGTGGAGCACGGTTGCGGGCAATGTCGAACTGCCGCTGCGCATCGCCGGACGGGTCCGCTCGGCCGAGCGAGACCGCGTTGCCGCTTCATTGCGCGCTGTCGGTCTTGCCGGCTTCGAACGCTCCTATCCGCACCAGCTCTCGGGCGGCATGCGGATGCGGGTGTCGATCGCCCGCGCGCTCGTCACCGACCCCGACCTCTTGCTGCTCGACGAGCCTTTCGCTGCGCTTGACGAGATCACCCGGCTTGCAGCTCAACGACGATTTGTTGCGGTTATGGGAGCGGCATCGGCCGACCATTGTGTTCGTCACCCACAGCGTCTTCGAATCGGTGTATTTGTCGACCCGCATCGCGGTCATGACCCCGCGCCCCGGACGGATCGTGGCTGATCTGCCGGTGAGCCTGCCGCAGCCGCGCGACCGCACGGTGCGCACCGCGCCGGCCTATGCCGCGATGTGCGAGAGCGTGTCGGGGGCACTCGCCGCCGCCATGGCAGACGCGGCCGCGACATGAGGCTCGGCCGGCGAGCGGCGCGCCTCGTCGCCCCGATCGGCATCGGGGTGGTGTTTCTCGCGGCCTGGGAAGCAATCGTGCGCCTCAGGGGCATCCCGCCTTATATCCTGCCGGCGCCGAGCGACGTCGCGCACAGCCTGTGGGTCGACGGGCCGAGCCTCTTCGCCTCGCTGCTGGTGACCTTGCGCGTCACCCTGGCGGCGCTCGCCGCCGCGGCGTTTTTCGGCGGGGCGATCGCGCTCCTGTTCTCGCGCTCGCGCATCCTCGAGCTGAGCCTCTTCCCCTATGCGGTGATCCTGCAGGTGACGCCGATCGTCGCGATCGCGCCGCTGATCATCATCTGGGTGCGCCAGCCGTTTCTCGCGCTGCTGGTTTGCGCCTGGATCGTCGCGTTCTTTCCGATCGTCTCGAACACCACGGTCGGGCTCAACAGCGCCGACCGCAACCTGCTGGCGCTGTTCCGGCTTTATGGCGCCTCGCCGGGACAGACCCTGGTCTATCTGCGGATGCCGACCGCCCTGCCCTATTTCCTTGCGGGCCTCGAGAATCAGCGGCGGGCTGGCGCTGATCGGTGCGGTGGTCGCCGAATTCGTCGCCGGCACCGGCGGGGCCGAAACGGGGCTCGCCTTTCGCATTCTCGAGGCCGGCTACCGGCTCGCGATCCCGCGCATGTTCGCGGCGCTCTTTTTGTTGTCGCTGACCGGGATCGTGATCTATCTACTGCTCGACCTCCTGTCGCGGCGGCTGTTGCGCCACTGGCATGAAAGCGCGTTTCGCGAGGAGGAGGAGTAGCCGCACCTCCGCTATGGCACAGCCGCATGCGTGCGACCCATCCGTCGGACAAATTGCCGCGGAAAATGCTGCCCGTTTGGCAGAGAGATCGTGGCGCGCCATCGCGAGCGCGCGACGATTTCTGCATTTCTCAGGAAAACCCCGGCCTCAGCGTTGCCGAGTTCTTGGGCACGACGATACCAGAACACGGCCATTCCCAGATCGCCACGCGCATTGCGGAGATGGGCGCGATTGAGAAACATCGGGTCGAAAGCCTGCCCCAGGCGCAGCGCCCCGGTTGCGTCACCTGCAAGCGCACCGCGTTGATAAAGCCAGCGCGCGGCCGTCACATTCCCACTGCGGAGAAGCGCATCCCCGCGCGACAGCAGCAACTCTGTTTCCGTTGCCGTCAGCTTCGACCCGGCGGCCTCTGTCGCTCGTCCGGGCGCTGAAGTCGTCGGCGTTGCGGGCGGCATCCTCATTTCGGAGGGTGTTTGCGATCTGCTGATCGCCGCCGCCGGCCTGGGCGGAGTTTCCGCCGCCCCGCTCGGCTCTGCGGGGCGCGATGCCGGCGCGGAGGCCATTGACGATCGCACAGGCGCCGCTGGTGCCGGTGGCGGTCCCGGCGGGCTCGCCGCTACGGTCGGCTGCGCCGACGGCGAGGATGAATCCTGAGGCCGGCCGACCGGGGTCTGCGCTCCGCCGCGCATAGAGCCCGCAGCGATCGGTTGCGGGGACGCTGCCTTCGGAGCCGCCGCAGGGGCCTCGGGCGCAACCGCTTGCGAAGGTCCGCGATTGCCGATGCCTGCCGTGTGTGCGATCGGGTTGTCGGAGATTTTTGGAGTTGGAATCGAGATACTCGGCACAGCCGGTGAGGACGATTTCGTCGGACCGCCGGTGAATGATGCGTCAATGAACACGCCGGCGAGGATCACCATCACCAGGAACAGCAACAAGGCAGCACCGCGGCCCAGCCGTTCGCTCGAGTTAAGCAGCGGAAGGTGCCTCTGCGGGGGATCACGAGAAGGGATATTGCTGCCGGACTCGGCACCAACGCCTGCCGCCGCCGCGGAAACTATCGAAGATCCGTCCACGGCCCTGCGCCGAGCAGCCGTACCTTCGCCGACGGTCGAGGATGTCTCTGTCCGGCTGGTTCCGGCGGTCGTTTGGCGGCGAAGAAAAATAGTCTTCCGATCCGTCCGGGGATCGGCATCGCGCAGCAACTGACGAGCGAGCCCTCCGACTATGGTGCGCTCCATCGGGGCAACGACGGTACGGCGTCACCCCAGCCCGTACAGCGCCGCCGCGTTGTCGTGGGTCAGCTTGCGCCGCATTTCGGGCGACAGGTTGTGCATCTGGCGTTCGATCGCGGCCTGCGAATTCGGGCCACACGCTGTCGGGGTGCGGGTAATCCGATGCCCACAGCAGGTGGCCGTCGCCGAAGAACGGGATCAGCGACATCGCCGCGTAATCCTCCTGGAAGGTTGCGTAGATCTGCCGCTTGAACAATTCGCTGGGTTTGGTTTCGAGCGCGATGCCGCCCTTGTCGGCCCAGAAATCCTTGGCTTCCCACAGCCGCCAATGACGGTAGTCGAGTTCCTGAACCAGCCACGGCAGCCAGCCGGTGCCGGCCTCGGCCATGACCATCTTCAATTTCGGGTGGCGTTCGAGGATGCCCCAGGCGAACAGGTCGACGAACGGCTCGAGAAAGTTCGCCATGAAGAATTTGGTGTTCTCGAACACGCTCGCCGGCTTGCCGGCGACGCGGTCGCCGGGCTTGCCGACAAAGACGGTGATGTGCCAGCGAGAGGATGATCCCGGTGTCTTCGAGCGCGCTCCACAGCTTCTCCCAGGCCGGGTCGTCGAGCTTCGGGTTGATGTTGGCGATCATCAGCGTGACCTGGCGTACCCCGCCTTTCTTGGCGAGGCGAAGCAACTCCTCGGTCGCCGCGTCGGGGGTCTCGGGCAGCATCGGCACGCCGATCAGCCGGTCGGGGGCGGCGGCGCAGAACTCCATCAACCAGTCGTTGTAGACGCGGTAGCACGCGATCCGAAGCGCCTCGTCATCGGTCGAGATCTGAAAGATCGGGCCGAAGATGACCTGGGTTTGGATGCCGTCGCGGTCCATGTCGGCGAGGCGCAATTCGGCATTCGCCGGCCGCCTTGCGCTCTGGTCGTGGATGCCGGCGCGGTCGAAGGCGTTATAGATCGGCTTCACCGCCCGCGCCGCGCCGGTTGCCGGGGGTTTGCCGTCCCACCGCCCCCACACCTTGCCGTCGCAGATCCACACGGCCTGGCCGTCGCGCTCCTCGACATGCGGCGCGCGGTCGCGCAATGCCGCCGGCAGCCGGATCTGCCATAGATCGGCCGGCAACTGGCCGAGATCCATGTGGTCGTCGCAGGAGATCAGATTGTCGGCCATGGCGTCCTCCATTCCAGCGCGCGATGCTGCTGCATTATAGCATCACGACCCCGCTTCGAGCGCGGGTGTTCTGACCGGCGCCCGGCGCATCGGCCGGCCGAGATCCGGGAGGAAAATCGTCAACAGCCCGATCAGCGGCAGGTAGGCGCAGAGCCGATAGACGAAGTCGATGCTGGTGGCGTCCGCCAGCCAGCCGAACGCTGCCGCCCCGACCCCGGCGAGGCCGAACGACAGGCCGAAGAAGAGGCCGGCAACCGTCCCGATCTTTCCCGGCACCAGATCGAACGCGTAGACGATGATCGCCGAGGAGGCGGACGCCAGCGTCACGCCGATGACGACGCTCAGAACCGCGGTCCACAGCAGATCGACGTGCGGCAATGCCAGGGTGAACGGCACAACGCCGAGGATCGAGCCCCAGATCACCGATTTGCGGCCGATCCGGTCGCCGAGCGGGCCGCCGATCAAGGTGCCGAGCGCGACTGAAGCGAGGAAGACGAACAGGTAGATCTGGGCCTGTCCGATCGAGAGGCCGAACTTGCTGATCAGGTAGAACGTGTAATAGGTGCTGAGGCTGGTCTGATAGAACGCCTTGGAGAAGACCAGCGCCAGGAGGATTGCCAGCGACCACCCGACCCGGCGCCGCGACAGCGAAAGCCGGTCGGCGGCGGCGGCCGGTCGCGCGTGCGGCGGCGCGGCGCGCTCTTTCCAGTGCCAGTTGCCGACGAGAAACAGCACCGCCATCGCAATGAGCGCTGCCGCGGAAAACCAGCTGATGCTCCCTTGGCCCCTCGGGATCACGATAAAGGCCGCCAGGATCGGCCCGGTCGCCGACCCAACATTGCCGCCGACCTGGAACAGGGATTGCGCGAGGCCGTGCCGCCCGCCCGAGGCCATCCGAGCGACCCGCGACGCTTCGGGGTGGAACACCGCCGACCCGGCACCGACCATCGCCGCCGCGAGCAGCAGCAGCAGATAGCTCCCGGCGCTGGCCAGCAGCAACAGCCCGATCAGCGTCACTCCCATGCCGACCGCCAGCGAATAGGGCTGCGGCCGGTGATCGGAGACCAGCCCGACCATCGGCTGCAGCAACGACGAGGTGACCTGCATCGTCAGCGTGATCAGGCCGATCTGGGCAAAGCTGAGGCCGTAGGACCCTTTCAGCATCGGGTAGAGCGCCGGCACCAGCGACTGCATCATGTCGTTGAGGAAATGCGAAAAGCTGAGCGCCATGATGACCGAGAACGCGGTCGCTTCCGCGGCGCGGCGCGCAACGCGGCTGTCCCCCGAAAGGCTCGTGCTCATCAATTTGCTCCTGCGCCGCGCCCGGCGCGCGATGCATGCCCAAGAATAGCGCGTAATGCGAGGGTCTTGGCCTTATTGCTGCAAGCGTCTGAGCGATGGCAGCTATTCGATGTCCAGGGGAGGGGCGCCTTCATGACGTCGCGCTTGTCATGCTGCCGGGACCAGCGCTGCTCAACGACACCTCGCCCTAGAGGCTCTGCCGCACCCGGGGCATCACCTCTTGCGCCAGGATCTGCAGCTGGTCGAGCGCCAGGCTGTTCGGCATTCCGGGCCAATGCACCGAAGCGACGATGTGGTTGACCCCGAGCCGGCGGTTGAGCCGGATCATCTGCTCGGCGACCTCGGCCGGAGAGCCGAGCAGAAAGCGGTCTTCGAGGAGTTCGGCGAAGCCGTGGTCGAAATCGTCGCCCGCCGGCATCACCTTGTCCTGCCCCCAGGCGCGATAGGCCTTGTATTTCTCTTCGAGATAGGGCTGCGCGCGGCGGATCGCCTCGGCGCGGGTCGCCGCGACAAAGACCTCGCGGCGCATCGGCACCTCGCGCGGGAACGGTTTTCCCAATTCGTCGAGGGTGCGCTTGTAGACGTCCATCTGGCGCTCGATCGTCGTCAGCGTGTTGTGCGGGTTGATGTACCAGCAATCGCCGAGCCGCGCCGCGCGCCGGATCGCGACATCGGCATTGGCGCCGATCCAAATCGGCGGGGTCGGTTTTTGCATGGGCTTGATCGTGCAATTCGCGCCGTCGAGCTCGAAATGCGAGCCTTTCATCGTGACGAAATCCTCGGTCCACAGCCGCCTTATCGCTTCGAGCCCTTCCTCGAAGCGCTTGCCCAGCCCGGCGCGCGGCACGCCAAACGCCTTGAACTCGACGTCGCGGTAGCCGATGCCGCAGCCGAACACCAGCTTGCCGCCGGACATGATGTCGAGGGTGGCGAGCTGCTCGGCGAGGTCGAGCGGCTTGTGCAGCGGCAACAGCACGAGGCCGCAAATCAGGCGCAGCCGCGGCGCGATCGCCGCAGCATAGGCGAGGAACGGGATCTGCTGGACGGACTGGAACGGGTGGGCGCTGTAATGCGATCCCTTGACGACACCGTCAAAGCCGAGTTCGTCGGCGCGCCGTACGAGATCGAGGTCGTCGCGCAGATGGGCGCCGACTTCGCCCGGCGGATGCTGGCCGCGGACGATGAGGCTCGCTGCATGCTGCTCATCGGCGCGGCTCTGGCGCCATGCCTTTTCCGGCCAGCTCCTTTTTCGCGTTGTCGTTCTTGTCGAGCGCGAGGCCCATGCCGCGCAACACATGCGGTGCCTTGGTGAACTGGATATTGGCGTACTCGACGACCTCGATGCGGTTGCCCCAGGGATCGAGAAAATCGAGGAAGGGGCCGTCGACCATCCTCGCGCCCGCCGCCTCGGCCCGCGCCTTGACTGTAGAGCGGTCGTCGACGACGAAGCCGATGTGACGGCGCTCAACGCCGCTCTGCCGGAAATCGGGCACCCGCGTCATGTTGATGAACTGGTCGCCCATATCGATGAATGCGTTGCGCTCGCCCTTGCCGCGAAGCGTAAAGTCGAAAATCCGCGCATACCAGGCGAGCGCCTCGTCGATGTCGCCGACCTCGATCGCGACATGATTGATGCCGACGAGCTTCGGTTTCTTACTGTCGCTCATGCCCCAGGCTCCGATAGGTGAATGGGCCTGTCGGCATTTGGCCCCAGCGGACCATCGCGCGCAAGCCAGAGGAACAATTCACCACGGAGGCACGGAGGACACGGAGGGGCGGCTGTCTCGTCCGGATCGAATCTTCCTCCGTGTCCTCCGTGTCTCCGTGGTGAAAATCGGCGACGGTTGCGGTAAAGCTTTCCCCTAACTCGGGAGGGCGTCGGCTCATGGCAGATTGGATCATCACCACGGCGGTCGGCACGGGCGAAAAGGGTTTTGCCGGCGATGGCGGGCCGGCACAGGCGGCGCTGCTGAACGGCCCGTTCGATGTCGCTTTCGATGCCGCCGGCAATCTTCATTTCTCGGACACCTTCAACCAGCGCATCCGCCGGGTCGATGCGCGAAGCGGGATCATCACGACGGTTGCGGGCAACGGCGACAAGGGATTTTCCGGCGATGGCGGTCCGGCGACAAAGGCCGCGCTCAACGAACCCTATGGCATCGCCATCGACCGCGCCGGAAACCTCTATATCGCCGACCGGCTCAACCGCCGGGTGTGCCGCGTCGACGCGGCAACCGGCACAATCGCCACGGTAGCCGGCACCGGCGAGGCGGCCTATGGCGGCGATGGCGGGCCGGCGGCGCGGGCGGGGCTGGCGGAGCCGAACGGCCTCGCCTTTGATGCGGCGCAGACGCGCCTCTACATCACCGATGTCGCCGACAACCGGGTTCGCGTCATCGATCTGGTCAGCGGGCGGATCGCAACTTTCGCCGGCACCGGCGCGGCCGAGCACAGCGGCGATGGCGGCAAGGCGAGCGAGGCCGGCACCTTTGGCGCCCGCGCGGTCAAGGTCGCGGCCGACGGGACGGTATACATCCTGGAGAGGCAGGGCAGCAGCCTGCGCGCGGTCGATCCGGCGACCGGGATCATCACGACGATCGCCGGCACCGGCGCCCGCGGTTACGGCGGCGACGGCGGCCCGGCGCTCGCTGCGGTGTTCGACGCACCAAAGGAAATGGCGATCGACCGCGACGGCAGCCTCCTGATCGTCGATACCGAGAACCACGCGATCCGCCGCATCGACCGCAGGACCGGCATCGTCAGCAACATCGCCGGCGGCCATAAGGGCGGTGACGGCGACGGTGGCCCGGCGGCCCAGGCCGGGCTCGAACGCCCGCATGGTGCCGTCGTCGGCCCCGACGGTGCGATCTATATCGGCGACACCAAAAACCACCGCGTGCGGAAGGTGACGCGGCAAGGCTATATTTAACCAGACAATGTTATCCGCGAGATCGAAAAAGCCTGCCGACTTCTTGAGGATTATCCCTTGGCCGGGAGGGCTCGGGACGAATTACGACCGGAGCTGAGGTCGATCGCAGCGAGGCCACACATCGTCTTCTACCGTGTGACAAATGGAGTCAGTGAGGTCGTTCGCGTGCTGCACGCGCGCCCAGACCTCGACGGCATCTTCACGGCAGATACGACCGTCTGACGACAAGCGCGCCAACTCAATTTCCCTTCGCCAGAAACCGGCGCAACTCGGCGACGAGGTCCTTTGGGTTGTCGCCCTGCACGGTATGGCCGGCGCGCGGCACGGTGACGAATTTTCCGTCGGGCAGGCGTTGCGCCAGTCGGATCCCATCTTCCTCGTGGAACACGTCGCTCTCGCCGCCGCGCACCACCAGCGTCGGACAGGTGATCCGGGCGAGGCCGCCGGCCAGCCCGGCGCGCTCGGCGCGGTGCGCCTCGTTGTCGAGCCGCTGAAACCGGCGCCGGTCGTATTTCCATTTCCAGCTGCCGTCCGGCTGCTGCCGCAGATTGTGCATCAGGCTGCGGCGCAGGATCTTCGGGTCGCGCCGCGGGTTGAATTTGAGCGCCCGCTCGATGATCGCCTCGACCGTGACCAGATCCTCGGCGTCATTGACGAAATCGCGGATGCGGCTTGACCCCGGGCGGCGCATCTCCGGTCCGGCATCGATGATCACCAGCGCTTGGAGGCGCTCGGGATGGGCGATCGCAAAGGCCAGCGAGTTGATCGCGCCCAGCGACATGCCGACGAGGATGAACCTGTCGAGGCCGAGCTTGTCGACAAAGCCCTTGGTGTCGGCGAGCTGGGCGCCGATCGAGTAGTCGGCGTCTTCAGCCCAGTCGCTGTCGCCATGGCCGCGCTGGTCGAGCGCGATGCAGTGGAAATCCTCGCGCAGCGCGAGGCAGCACAAATCCCAGGTATGCGCGGTCAGCGCGCCGCCGTGCAGAAACACCATCGGCGGCAGGTGCTTGTTGCCCCAATCGAGATAATGCAGCCGCATTCCGCCGACCTGCGCGTAATGCCCCTGCGGCAGCACGACTTCGTCAAAGCTGAACCCGGCGCGGGCCGCCGTGGTCGCAAGGTGCTCGCGGTATTCGTCGGCGGATAGGCTCATGGCGGCAACGGGCTCCCTGTCGGCGCAGCGGCGCAGCGGCGCAACGCCGCAGCGCAGGCTTTAGCACGAAAGGGCCGGCGCCCGCCCCTGTTGCAATGCAGCAGCGCTATGCGCCTCAGGAATGCGGGCGCGCGTGTTTCCGAGACGGGCCGAGTTCGCTACTGTCGCGGGGTGTAGCAAATGCGAGGCCGCGATGAGCGAGATCACCCTGCGCCACGGGATCTTCCTGCCCCCCTTCCATCCCAACGAGGAGAACCCGACCCAGTGCCTCGAGCGCGACCTCGACCTGATGGTGTGGCTCGACAAGCTCGGCTTCCACGAGGCGTGGATCGGCGAGCACCATTCGGCCGGGTACGAGATCATTTCTTCGCCCGAGATCTTCATCGCCTTCGCCGCCGAACGTACGAGGCACATCCGCCTCGGCACCGGCGTCGTCTCACTGCCCTACCACCACCCGATGATGATCGCCGACCGTATCGTCCAGCTTGACCATATGACCCGCGGCCGGGTCATGTTCGGCGCCGGGCCGGGCTTGCTCGCCGGCGATGCGATCATGATGGGCATCGACCCGATGACCCAGCGCGACCGCATGGCCGAGGCGCTCGACGCGATCCTGCGCCTGTTCCGGGGCGAGATCGTCACCGAAAAGACCGACTGGTACACGATGGAGGGGGCGCGGCTGCACCTGTTGCCCTACACCAAGCCCTATCCCGAGGTCGCGGTGGTCAGCTCGAACACGCCGTCGGGCGGGCGGCTCGCCGGCAAATACGATCTCAGCATGATCTGCGTCGCCGCCACCAACCCGTTCGGCTACGAGGCGCTGGGGGCGAACTGGCAGATCGCCAACGATGTCGCGGCCGAATATGGGCGGATGATGGACGCAAACCGGCTGCGCCTCGTCGGCCCGATGCATATCGCCGAGACCCGCGAGCAGGCCTTTGCCAATGCCCGCTGGGGCTTCGAGCGTTACCTCGGCTACGCCAACAACAACCAGCCGCGCTTCATCGTGCCGAAGGGCGAGGACCCGCTCGAATGGTTTGTCGCGAACCGCTACGGTGTGTGCGGCACTCCCGACGACGCGATCGCGCTGATCGAGCGGCTGCAGCAGAAGCAGGGCGAGTTCGGCGCATTCCTGCACCAGGCGCACAACTGGGCCGACTGGGAGGCGACCAAGCGCTCGTATGAGCTTTATGCCCGCTACGTGATGCCGCATTTCAGCCGGGCCAACGCGCCGCGCGCCGCGTCCTACCAATGGTGCGGCGAAAACCGCGCCGAGTTCAGCGCCAAGCGCCAGGCGGCGGCGAAGGCGATGTTCGACAAGCACGAGGCCGAGAAGCGGGCCGTTCGGGAGGGCACCGACACGGCGCGCCCGGCGCGCGGCCGCGAGGCTTGGTGAGAATAACTAAGGCTCTGATTTCACGCCCGTTTGGAACCAAACCAGACGGGCTGGCGGTGGCTCAGGGATCGGCTCGATGCTGGCACCGCTTTTGCGCAGGGAGGTGCGGAATTTGGCGGCTTTTCGAGCCCCCCAGATCCCCAGATAGGCAAGGCCGGTCTCGTCGCTTCGAAAATAGGCGCAGCCGCCGAACGCAGCGGCGAGATTTCCCTCGCCGACCAAACCGCCGCCGCCATAAACCGAAACGACCAACTCGTGCGGAGCAGCGCTGATAATAGTGTTGCCGCCGCGAAAGCGACTGTCGCGAAACACATAAACCTGAAACGGCCTATTCACGGCTTGAGCAACTCGTCATTCCGGGGCGCCGCGCAGCGGTGAGCCCGGAACCCATATTCCAGAGGCCGGTGTTCATGGGTTCCGGGCCTCGCCCTTCGGGCGATCCCGGAATGACACCAGAATTTCAGCCCTTGACGTATTCGAGGCGGAAACCGTCGCCCCAGCGCTTGACGTGGCCGACCGAGGGCGAGGGGAAGTGCATCGTGCAGCACAGCGTGTCGGTGTCGCAGTAGCGCTCGAAAAAGCGGCGCCTTGTCGCCGCGCCCTGGTCGCGATCGGTATCGACCCGCATCACCAGATCGGGGTAGCGCGCCTGGAGCGGCGAATGGATCAGATCGCCGGTGAACACCGCCTGGTCGCCGCGCCGCCCGGCGCACACCGCGAAATGATCGGGGGTGTGGCCCGGGGTCGGCGTGAGGCGGATGTGGTCGTTGAGCGCGTGGTCGCTGGTGACCAGCTCGGCCCGGTTGGCTTCGATGATCGGCAGCACGCTGTCGGTAATCTGGTCGAGCGGCGTCTTCTGGTGGATCGCGCTCCAGTAATCGTATTCCTTCTTGGAAAAAAGATAGCGCGCCTTGGGGAAGGTCGGCACCCACCGGCCGTTTTCGAGCCGCGTGTTCCAGCCGACATGGTCGCCGTGCAGATGCGTGCACATGACAAAGTCGATGTCGTTGACCGAGAGGCCGGCCGCCTTCAGCGCCGTCATCCAGTTGCTGTCGTTCTTCTTGTTCCACGCCGGCCGCAGCGGGAAGTTCTTGTCGTTGCCGATGCAGGAATCGACCAGGATGTTGTGGTGCGGCGTCTTGACGACGTAGGACTGGAAACACAACACGACATTTCCGGTCTTGGCATCGTAGCCGCTCGGCGCCAGCCACGACAAATTCTCGTCGAGAGTTTCTTTCGACAGGGTCGGCAGGAATTCGAGCATCGGGGTAAAGCCGTGCTCCTGCTCGATGATCCGGTGAATGGTCATGTCGTTGACGGTGAAGCTCGTGCGCATCGTCCCAGTCTCCTCGGCCAAGTCGGCCCATCTGCTGGCGCGATCGTAGCCCGCGGCTGCGGCGATGACAAACGCCGTCGTCAGCCCCGGGTCAGCCCCGGGTCAGCCCTCCTGGTCGACGCCGACGACGAGGTGGCATTCGACGACATCGGCGCGGCGGATGCGCAGCTCCCCGGGCGGGTTGAGCTGACGCAGCACCAGGGCATCGCTCTCCCAGCCGACGAACTGCTTGATCAGCACGGCCTGCCCTGTCTTGTAGACGACGACATCGCGGCCCCGGGTCGGCGGCTTGAACGGATTGACGTGTAAGAGCCAGCCCTGCTCGTAGCGCGGCTCCATGCTGTCGCCGACCATATAGATCGCATAGGCGCCGCGCACGCCGCCGAGATTGGCGGGACGCGGGGTGTAGCCGATCGGCCCGTCCTCGAGAAACATCTCCTGGTCGCCGCCGCCGCGCGCAGCGCTGCGGATCGGGATTGGCTCGGCGCGCGGCGGGGCTGCCGGTGCGACCGCGGCGCGCGGCGGCCGGCCGCGCCGCGCCGGCTCACCACGCGGCGGCGCGTCCGCATTGGCGCCCGCATGGCGCAACACTTCGTCCTGAGAGACGCCGAGAAAGGCGGCGACCTGCACCGCCTCGAGCAGTTTCATCTGGCGCTCACCCTTCAGCATGCGCGAGATCGCCGATGGCGCCAGGCGCAGATGGCGGGCGAGATCGGCTTGCGAAGATCCGGCCCGCTCGAGGGTTTGTTGAAACCAGATCGCGTCCATGATTACCGCCAACGTAATTGTGTCATTGACACCGCGCTGATTGATATTATATGTAGCATGCGGCTTTGACAAGGGGCGAAGCGCATGTGGGGCGAAATTCCCGAAGCGCGTGAGCGCGAGCGTGAGGATAAGGAAGGCGACGGCGGTTGCAGGTTCATTATGAACGGCATCGACCCTGGCCTGGGCCGCGTCAATTTCTGCTGCGCGCCGCGCCAGGCCGGCTCCGCCTATTGCCCACGACACCACGCCTTATGCCGTCTCCCCAAAGGGAGCACCGCCGAGATGCGGCAGCTGGGCGAGATCGAAGCGCTGGCAGAGGCGGTCGGGGGAAGGCAGGGACGCGAGGCGCGGCACCCTCCAGACCGCCTGTTGCGCCGGCTCGATCGCATTGCTCGGGCGTTTTCGCGCCCTGATCGTTCATGAATTGTTCGGGAGGCTGAGATGGCGGCGCAGGGAACCCCTAGAACGGCGACCGCGAGCTTGCAAAACGCCGAGCCGACGCCGGAGCGTCGCCAGCATGGCGCGATCGAGCGGCTGGAGCGGGCGATCGGCGATGCGGCGGGCCGCCCCTCTCGCCCCTATCGAGCGGTCGACACGCTCGCGATCATGGAACGGCGCGGCTCGATAACCGCGGGCATGAGACAGGCCGGCGAGGATTTTCGCGCCCGGTTCGCAATCGCCCAACTCGACCCGCTGCGTGCTCTCGACCTGTCGCACCTGCGCGTTGCCGAGCGCAGCCTGCGGCCCGAGAGCGATGGGCCGGGGCTGCGCATCGAGGCGGCGCGCGGGACGGTGTGGCGCGCTATCCAGGCGGTCGGCGGGATCGCCTCGCCGGCAGGATCGTGTCTCTGGCACGTCCTCGGCTGGGAGCGCTCGGTCAAGGAATGGGCGCTCGGGCAGGGCTGGAGCGGGCGCCGGGTTACCCAGGAGGCCGCTTCGGGTATTCTCATCGCCGGGCTTGGCGCCCTGGAAGCGCATTTCGGAATCGCACGAAAATTGTCTCGATCGCATTTTCCTCTTGACAAATCCGGATCGATGTGATATAAGTCCGGCACACTGGAAAAATCGGGTTGAGCGAATGGCGAGACAGCCTCGGCGTCGTTATGGTGCCGGAGCGCCCGCTTGCGAGGATGTCGAGGCGCGCGCCGCGCGTCTCGGCATCACGGCGGAGCGGGTGCTTCGGGAATACGCCCGCATCGGCTTTTCCGATATGAGCCGCATCGTCGAGTGGGACGAGGCGGGCAAGATGCAGGCCAAGCCTTCGACCGGACTGTCGGAGGACGATGCGCCGGCGATCGCCGAGATCGTCGCCTCGGCCAGCACCAACTGCGTCTACCGTATCAAGCTGCACGACAAGAAGCCGGTGCTCGACGCGCTCGCCCGCCACCTCGGCCTGCTGCCGCTCAAGACCGGGCCGAATGACGAAGAACAGGCGGACGATAATGAGGACCCGCGCGAATTTCTCATTCGTGAGGTGGATCGTCTCGCTGCCGAAGAGGCGAAGGGACTCGGCGATCCGGCAATTGAGCGATGAGGACGCTCGCGACCTGGACCACGAAATATCCTGGCGGCCGCGGGCCGCGCAGACACCGCCGCCCGGCGACTGGCGGGTCTGGCTGCTCTTGGCCGGGCGCGGCTTCGGCAAGACCCGCGCCGGCGCCGAATTCGTTCGGGCGCTGGTCGAGTCCGGCCTGGCGCGCCACGTCGCACTGGTGGCGCCAACCGCGCTCGACGCCCGCAACGTCATGGTCGAAGGCGAAAGCGGCATTTTGAATGTCGGGCTGGCGAGCCAGCGGCCGATTTACGAACCATCAAAGCACCGCCTGACCTGGCCCAACGGCGCGATTGCGACGACCTACTCGGCCGACGAGCCGAACCGGCTGCGCGGTCCGCAGCATGATTTCGCCTGGTGCGACGAGCTTGCGGCGTG
This sequence comes from uncultured Alphaproteobacteria bacterium, assembly GCA_963789255.1. GTDB lineage: Bacteria > Pseudomonadota > Alphaproteobacteria > ATCC43930 > CGMCC-115725 > DATARH01. The sequence goes on from CAWBJW010000004.1 coordinate 186,562, forward strand.
GCGCTATCCGGCCGCGTGGGACATGTTGATGTTCGGGCTGCGGCTCGGCGCCGACCCGCGCGCGGTGGTGACGACGACACCGCGTCCGATCAAGCTGATCCGCGCGCTCCTCGCCGACCCCAAGGTGGTCATGACCCGGGGCACAACCGCAGAAAACCGCGCCAACCTGGCGCCCGCCTTTCTCGACCAGATCGTGCGCCGCTATCAGGGAACCCGGCTCGGGCGCCAGGAGCTGGACGCCGAGATCCTCGATGATTTGCCGGGCAGCCTGTGGCGGCGCGGGGTCATCGAGGCGACGCGGACGAGCATGCTGCCCGAGCTCTCGCGGGTCGTCGTCGCAATCGACCCCGCGGTCTCGGCGAGCGAGGACGCCGATGAAACAGGGATCATCGCCGCCGGCCGGGATGCGAACGGGCATGGCTATGTGCTCGCCGATGCCTCGGGCCGCTACGCGCCGGCGGAATGGGCGCGTGTCGCGATCACGGCGTTCCGCGCGCATGAGGCCGACCGCATCGTCGCCGAGATCAACAATGGCGGCGAGATGGTCGAGGCGACATTGCGGATGATCGACCCGAACGTGCCGTTCAGCGCGGTCAGGGCCTCACGCGGCAAGGTCGCGCGGGCCGAACCGGTCGCCGCGCTCTACGAGCAGGGCCGCATTCATCACATCGGCGCGTTTGCGCAGCTCGAAGACCAGATGTGTTCCTTCACCAACGATTTCGACCGCGACCGCGGCCGGCTATTCGCCGGACCGGGTCGATGCGCTCGTCTGGGCATTCACCGAGCTCCTGGTCGAGCCGCGTGCGGGGGAAGGAATGTTCGAGGCTTATCGGCGGCTTGCCGCAAAGGAGAACGAGGCTCCATGACGCTGCTCGTCAAAGACGCCAACACCACGGTGCAGTCGCTGTCGACCGAGGTCGACGGCAACGGCAACCTTGTGCCGGTGCACGCGCCGGCCGCCACCAACGCACAGGGCGTGTCGAGCCCGGTCGGGCCGCAAAACCCGCTGCCGGTGATCAACACCGCCGGCGTCGCGGCGAGCGACGGCAGCGGCACCGTCGCCACCGGCGGCAGCGCCCAGACGCTGTTCGGCGGCATCGTCCCGGCAAACGGGTTTCTGGTGCAGAACAACTCTTCGGCCGCGTTGTGGATCTCGGATGTCGGGGTCGCGTCGGCGGGCGGCGCCAGCATCCAGCTCGCCGCCAATGGCGGCAGCTTCGCCACCCCCTCGGGCTACAAGCCCGCCGGGGCGGTCAGCCTGTTTGGCGCTGCCACCGGCCAGGCCTTTGCCGCGCGCCGTTGGTGACGCTGATGCGTACGACGACATGGATCAACCGCATCCTCAGCCCGGCGGCGCTGCTTGGCGGCGTGCTGGCCGCTTCGAGCGCGCTGGCGCAGTCGCCGGGCAATTTCTCGACGCTATCGACGACCGGGACGGCGACCCTCAATGGCGACGTGCTGATGTGCTCGGGACGTCCATGGATCGACGTCAGATGCAATGGCGCGGTCGGCGACGACAGTCACGACGACACGACCGCGATCCAGACGACGATCAACACCGCCGTCACCAACAACTGGCCGGTACACGTTCCGGCCGGCACCTACAAGGTCACCGCGGAAATCACGATCGATTATGCGGGCCAGGCGAGCAACGGGTTCCGCCTGGTTTCGGAGGGGGCCACCATCGACGGTCGCTCGATCGCCGCAGGGCCGGTATTGCAGGTGCAATGCACGGGCGGCACACCGTCGAGCCCGGCCAATTGCTTCTATTTCAGGGAAGAGGGCACCCTCTTCGTCGATGCCAGCACGCCGGCCTACGCGGTTGTGATCGGCAAGACCGATTTCTCCGACGCGCACAATTCGCTGAAGCTTGGCCATCTCGTTGTCAACAATGCGTCGACCGCTTCCGGGGCGGGCGGGCTGCAGCTCAACTACGTGCTCGATTCCGACATCTTTGCGATCGCCGACGCGGCAGGCGGGGCGGCCGGTCTCGCACTTGAGCAGACCCAGTTCTCCCGGATTTCCGGCGCCGGCACCGCCTCGGGCACCGGCGGGGCCGCGCTTCTGCTGGAACAGGGCTACAACTATGCCAACACGATCTTTGCCTTCGACATGGAGGCGTCGCCGACCTGCCTTGGCATCACCTTCAACCATGACGGGATGAACACCTTCGTCTCGCCCTATTTCGCCTGCGCCACCGCGGTCAACGCGACGGCGAGCACGCACAACGTGCTGATCAATCCGACCTATGCCGGCAGCGTCGTCAACCGCGGCCCGCAATCCGCCGGCGTCGAGGTGATCGGCGCCGGCAACTGGTCGCGCTGGCAGTTTCCCGCGGTGGCGAGCTACACCGCCGCCCCGATCGACGACAAGACGGTGCTGTCTTCCTACAACGCGCCAGGCGCCTCGCTGGCGGTCACCCTGCCGGCGCCGAGCGCGGTCGGCGCCGGCTGGTCGATGGGGTTCGCCACCGACAACGGCAAGGGGCTGACCGTCACCGCGCCCTCGGGCTCGATCCTGTCGGGCGGCAAGGCGCTGTCCGCGGTGACGCTCGGTCCCGGCAATTACGAATATCTTCAGCTCGAAGCGGACGGCAGCAATTTCCGCGTCGTGACCGCGACGCGCGGCACCCTGGCAATCAACGGGATGGAGAGTCGCGACTGGCCGGGCAACTGGCTCTACCCATCGAGCGGCGGCTATGCCGCGACGCTCGGCGACAACGGCGCCGTGTTGTCGAGCTTCAATACGAGCGCCGGGCTGACGGTGACCTTGCCGTCGACGACCGGGTTACCCGCCGGCTGGTCGATGGGGTTTGCCACCGACAACGGCAAAGGGCTCACCATCCAGGTCAACGGCACCAATGGCGGCAATATCCTCTACCCGCTCGCCAACGCCGCGGCGCAGACAGCGCTGACCCTCGCCGGCAATTTCTACGAGTATGTCACGCTGCAGTACGACGGCAGCGGCGATTTCCGGGTCGAGCAGGTGACGCCGGGAACGGCGCAACAACTGGGGCTGGCCGGCATCGGCGGTCTGTCGCGCTGGCGTTTCCCATCGGTCAGCGCCTATAGCGCCAGCCTGGCCGACAACGGCACCGCCATTTCGGCCTTCGACAGCCCGCTCGGTTACCTGACCGTCACGCTGCCGTCGGCAAATACGCTCAACACGGGATGGACTCTGGCGATTGCCAACGACAACGGCAAAGTTGCCGCGGTCCAGGTCAATGCGACAAACGGCGGCAAGATCCTCTATCCCGGCAGCGGCGCCAGCGTCACCTCACTGCAGTTGGCGAACGGCGATTACGAGACGGCGGTGCTCCAATTCGACGGCTCGAATTTCCGCGTGCTGCAGCTGACCCCGGCCAGCGCCGCCGCCATCGGCCTCAGGGGAGGCACATGTACGGCAAAATGGGACTTCCCGGCGGTCAGCACTTATTCGGCGGGTCCGACCGATTGCGGATCGGTCATTTCCAACTTCAATTCGCCGATATCGAGCCTGACCGTCACCCTGCCATCGACCACGGCAGTCGCTGCCGGGTGGTCGATGAGCTTTGCTTCCGACAACAACAAGGCGCTCGCCGTGCAGGTCAACGCTACCAGCGGCGGCAACATCCTGATCCCCGGCACGCGCGGCGCGCAGAGCGCGGTGACGCTCTATGGCGGCAATTATGAGCTTGTGCAGCTCGAGTTCGACGGCTCGAACTTCCGGATCATGTCGGCGACGCCGGCGACCGCCTCGTCGAACGGCATGTTCCCGGCCACCGGCACGCCGGCGTCGAGTTCGGCCGCCTGCCAGACCGGGCAGATCCAGTTCGATGCCAGTTACCTCTACGCCTGCACCGCCCCCAATACCTGGAAGCGGTCAGCCTGGAGCAGCTTCTGATGCCCCCTGACGGTGGTAAGCGCATGCCTCTGACCGCGTCCTATACCTGGGGCCAGCAGGGACTGGAAGCGCAGTTCCAAACCGTTTTTCAGCCCGGGCAGGGCATCTTCTCGCCCGGCTACCCGCTGGCGCCGCCCGAGCCCGAGCGGGTGCGGCTGTGGGATTTCCCGGTCGGCGTCAACACGATCTACACGCCGCGCGCCTATGAGGCGGTCTCGTTCGGCGAGCTGCGCGCCCTCGCCGATGCCCATGACATCACCCGCCTGGCGATCGAGACGCGCAAGGACCAGCTCGAAAAGCTCGACTGGGCGATCAAGCCGCGCACCACGCGGGTTCCGACCGGCGATGCGCGGGCCCGCGCGGCAATGCTTGCCGAGTTCTGGCGCCGGCCGGACGGCGAACGGCCGTTTGCGAGCTGGCTGCGCGAGCTCCTCGAAGACCTCCTGGTGCTCGATGCGCCGGTGCTGGAGCTGCGGCGCAACCGCAGCGGCGAGCTGATCGGCCTCGACGTCGTCGACGGCGCAACCATCAAGATGCTGTTCGACGAGACGGGCCGCCGGCCGAGGCCGCCCGCCCCGGCCTTCGAGCAGGTGATCCACGGCCGGCCGTGGAAGCTGTTGACGGCCGACGAGCTGCTTTACCTGCCGCGCAATCCGCGCCCGCACAAGGCCTACGGCTTCGGCCCGGTCGAGCAGATCATCATGACCGTCAATATCGCGCTGCGGCGGCAGGCGATGCAGCTGCAGCACTTCACCGAGGGCAATGTGCCGCCCGGCCTGTTGAATGCGCCGGACGGGTGGAATGTCGAACAGATCCGGCAGTTCCAGGAATGGTTCGACAGCGTCCTCGCCGGCAACACCGGCGCCCGCTCGCGCCTCGTGTGGGCACCGAGCGGCACGAAATACCAGGCCTTCAGGGAGGCGCCCTACAAGGACGAGTTCGACGAGTGGCTGGCGCGCATCGTGTGCTACGCGTTCTCATTGCCGTCGACCGCGTTCACCCGCCAGATGAACCGCGCCACCGCCGACACCGCCCAGGAGGCGGCCTTGGCCGAAGGGCTGGCGCCGCTGATGGGCTGGGTCAAGCGGCTGGTCGACCATGTGATCCAGGACCGCATGGGGCACAGCGACCTCGAATTCGCCTGGGTTGATCTGCGCCCGGCCGACCCGGCCGAACAGGCCAAATTGCTCGACCTCTACGTGCGCGACGGCATCTACACGGTCAACGAGGCCCGCGACATCCTCGGCCTCGATCCGATCGCCGGCGGCGACCGGGCGATGGTCTACGGCAACAACGGCGCCGTGCCGCTCGCGCCCGCTGGACCGCAGCTGCCGGCGGCGGCCCGCCACGGCAAGATCGCGCACGCCGGCGTTTCGAAGCGCCTCGCACGGACCGACACGCTGCTCAAAGACGACTTCGACCCCGACGAGTCGCGCGTCTCCGCCGGCAGCCCGGACGGCGGCGAATGGACCGAAGGGGGCGCCGAGGGTAGCTTTGAGGTTGCAGCCCGCGGCGACATCCCTTGCCAGGGTGGCTACTGCGAAAGCGGCGGAACATACGGTACGGCAGCAATGTATCATATCCTCGGCCGAAACGTTTGTCGCGACTGCGCGGTCAAAATCATGGGGCTTGAAAATCTACCTGGAGGCCAGCAGACGAAGGAATTAGAAGACTATCTGATCGACAAGTGAGCGGGAGCACATGCGATGACTGATCGTGAGACCGCGCTGCGGCGCCTGGGTGTGGGCGACCTGTTTCATGGCCGTAGTCCGACCAACCGGGCGAGCCTGATCTGTTTGGTTACCTCGCTCAGCGACAGCACGATTTTCGCGCGCCGAGTTACTACCCAGGAGGACCTTCAGTTTGACCGGAAAACAGGAATCAAACGCGGTGACGTTCCTAGCAGAATCGATTGTGTCGCGCCTTACCCGCCGGACATTTACGACGCCATCTTGGCGCTCGACCGAAGGTATGAGACGCTGCTTCAGATGGAACGCAACGGTGTAGAACTTGACCTTAAGCAAGCGCGGTTGACGCCGGAGGAGAAACGCGCGTTCCGCGCTATGCATGAGCACATCGCGGCCAACCCGATCTGAGCTTCGGCACTATGCACGATTGCATGGCGCCGGTACGCACCTTCGGCGGCGCTGCGCAATCCAAACACGCGCCGAACGCCGACATTCTAAGATGATGTTTTGGAACGCCAGCTATCCGGGAATTGGTTCTCTGCATAATCACACTTGCGACACGTCCATGTCGCAGTTGCTTTTTTTAGGCTTTCCACTGCCTCAGCGACTGCGAGACCGGTCTGTTGTCTCAAGTGCGCTTGCGCTGCGGCTAGGAACGTTCCCAGGCTACCAACTATGAAACTGGGCGCTTCGCCGCCCGGATGTATGACGACAGCGTTCCCGCTTCGAAGTTGCGAAACTGCCTGAGTTGAGGACATCATGAATGCACTCTGTACGAGAGGGTGCACTGCTCGGCATTGGCACAAACAAGCACCGGGCCTTTGGTAGTAGATCCCATCATCTGAATTTCAGTGAACGCAAGCAAAGCATTCCCAACAGGGTCTTTATCGGCGTTACTCCGTTTATTGCTATCTGGAGAAGCCGGTTTTGTGCGCTGCTTTTGATCGCTTTTACTGAATAAGCTTATAAGCTTCTGCCAGATTCCCACGGCCATTCTCCCGCCGGTAGCAAGCTGCATTCCATAATATAGGAGACGAAAAGGCGGCGGAAGCGATTAATGCACAATCCGCAATGTGCCGCCCGGCCTCTTGAATGCGCCGGACGGGTGGAATGTCGAACAGATCCGGCAGTTCCAGGAATGGTTCGACAGCGTCCTCGCCGGCAACACCGGCGCCCGCTCGCGCCTCGTCTGGGCGCCCAGCGGGACCAAGTACCAGGCGTTCAAAGAGGCGCCCTACAAGGACGAGTTCGACGAGTGGCTGGCGCGCATCGTGTGCTATGCGTTCTCATTACCGTCAACCGCGTTCACCCGCCAGGTCAACCGCGCCACCGCGGAGACGACGCAGGACGCCGCGATGGCCGAAGGGCTGGCGCCGCTGATGGGCTGGGTCAAGCGGCTCGCCGACCACGTCATCCAGGACCGCATGGGCCATGCCGACCTCGAATTCACGTGGGTCGATCTGCGCCCGGCCGATCCCGCCGAGCAGGCCAAATTGCTCGACCTCTTCGTGCGCGGCGGCATCTACACGGTCAACGAGGCCCGCGACATCCTGGGCCTCGACCCGGTCGCCGGCGGCGACCAGGCGATGGTCTACGGCACCACGGGCGCGGTCCCGCTCGCCTCGCCAGGCGCTGCGATGGCGGTGGCAAAGCGCTCTACGACCGCATTGCCCCTCGTTAAGGACTACGATCCCGACGAACCGCAGGTCCCGGCCGGCAACCCCGACGGCGGCGAGTGGACCAGCGAGGACGACGGTCATGATTGCTCGGCAATCATTCAGCAGTGTAAAGAAGAATGCATCGCCATCGTTGCCGGGGAACGCCCTGGGCGGCTTCCCGGTGTTGGAGGTGATACCTTCGGCCGACTTCGGAGATGCATTCGCGAATGTTGCGAGCTTTATGGCTGCTACAATTACTAGGTGAATGATGGAAAAGCCGTCGGCAGCGAAGCTAATCAAATCGGTGTTGCAGCTGAGCAATCAGCTGAATGATGTTCAACGGGCAGACTGCGAAGTCTACCGGACGACGCTGAACGAAAAGCGCTGCTAAGAGCGCTCGGATCGATAATGGCTGATTTGGATGCCGGCCTGATCCGCCCGCTCGTTCGACAGCATCCCGATTTAGATCCGGATCGCTGATCGCGAGAGCGCGCTGCGCGGATTGGGAGTAGGCGACATTTTTCACGGTCGCAGCCCGAATGGGGCAAGCTTGGTCTGTCTGGTGACCGCAATAAGTCACACGACAATATACGCGCGGAGAATCCACACGCAGGATGATCTGCAGTTCGACCGGCGCACGGGAATCGAGACTCGGGGAGGTGAAAAGCAGGATCGATTGCGTTGCGCCCCTGCCACCGGACATCTACGACGTCTTGGTGGCGATGGATCAAAAGGGCCAGGTGCTCGCGGCGATGTTTCGCAGCGGTGCCGAACCAGACCCCGAACAATACAAATTGATCGATGCTGAAAAAAAAGCGGGGCGGCTCCTCAGCGCGCACATTGAGGCGAATCAAATATGAGCAGGTCATCCACGGCCGACCGTGGAAGCTGTTGACCGGCGACGAGCTCCTGTACCTGCCGCGCAACCCGCGCCCGCACAAGGCCTACGGCTTCGGCCCGGTCGAGCAGATCATCATGACCGTCAATATCGCGCTGCGGCGGCAGGCGATGCAGCTGCAGCACTTCACCGAGGGCAATGTGCCGCCCGGCCTGTTGAATGCGCCGGACGGGTGGAATGTCGAACAGATCCGGCAGTTCCAGGAATGGTTCGACAGCGTCCTCGCCGGCAACACCGGCGCCCGCTCGCGCCTCGTGTGGGCACCGAGCGGCACGAAATACCAGGCGTTCAAAGAGGCGCCCTACAAGGACGAGTTCGACGAGTGGCTGGCGCGCATCGTGTGCTACGCGTTCTCATTGCCGTTCAACCGCGTTCACCCGCCAGATGAACCGCGCCACCGCCGACACCGCCCAGGAGGCGGCCTTGGCCGAAGGGCTGGCGCCGCTGATGGGCTGGGTCAAGCGGCTGGTCGACCATGTGATCCAGGACCGCATGGGGCACAGCGACCTCGAATTCGCCTGGGTTGATCTGCGCCCGGCCGACCCGGCCGAACAGGCCAAATTGCTCGACCTCTACGTGCGCGACGGCATCTACACGGTCAACGAGGCCCGCGACATCCTCGGCTTCGATCCCGTCGCCGGGGGCGAAGCGGCGATGGTCTACGCCAACAACGGCGCGGTGCCGCTTGCGGTACCGGCCCGGCGAGGATCGGCCAGGCAACCCGAAACGCGGGCGCCTTCCGGCGACGCCGAGTTGGATTCGCGCCCGCTCCGCATACCCGTGAATGTCCCGGCAATCGACGGTAATCCAGCCATGATCATCCTCTCGCGCCGCCTCGGGGCGGCCCTTATATCGACGGCACTCGTCGTCGCTGCAAGCCTTCCGACGGCCTCGCACTTGGGCCTTGGCGGCAGCGCGTGGGCGCAGAGCGCATCCGTCGAAGTGCCGGCATACCGGCAGCTCGGCGCCAGCGAGGCGATGGCCCCGCCCGGCCAGAACGGCGCCGATTACAGCGCCAACGCGGGGTCGTTGTCCGGGCTGACCCTGCTCGCGGCGATCCCGGCGCCGTCGGCCCCGCGGCTCGGCGTCATCGTCCAGGCGCAATGCACCGCTGGGCTCTCGGTCGCCCTCGACGACCCGGCGGGAAGCCTCACGCCGACGATCATCGTGCTCGCCGGAGCGGTCAGCAATGGCGGGCAGGGTGGCGAACTGGACCTGACGGGAATGCCGCATACCGGGCGCATTCGGATCTATTCGAGCTCGGCGAGCTGCCAAATGGCAGCAAGGGCATGGTGAGCATGAGAACGATACACCGCCATTTTGCCGCGCCCCTCGCGCTGACTTTCGCGCTGACTTTCGCGCTGATGCCACTGCCGGCGGCGGCCGATGCGGTGCCGCCGCCGGGCATGCTGCCAAACGCCGCCAATGTGGTGCTGCCCGACGCGCGCAACAATCTCGGCCTCGGCAGCGGGACGACCGCCGTGTATTACGCGGCCAATTTCGGCTCCTGCACCTGGAACAGCACGCATGATGTCGGCGCCTGCGTCAATGCGGCGAGCGCGGCGGCGAGCGCGGCGGGCGGCGGGACGGTTTTGTTGCCGGCCGGCATGTTCGGGCTTTCAACGCCGGTCGGGCTGGTTTCCGGCGTCCCGGTCGTCGGGGCCGGCGGCGCCGATTATGCGGTCTGCGACACGACGCTGAAATGGATCGGGGCCGGCGGCGGGACGATGGTGACCGGCGGGGCCGACGCCAGCGCGACGAACGTCGTCGGCACCGGGCTGTCATCGATGTGTCTCGACGGCGCGACGACGGCGGCGACCGGCATCAAGCTGCGCAGCGTCGAGCTGGTCGCGGTTCCAGGATCTCTATTTGAACCGGATCACGGCGAATTTCTGGGACATCGATGTCTCGGCCACCGCGAACCTGCCCAATTCGTTCAATGTGTTCAACCGCACCTACGCCGATGGAACCGATGCGTCGTCATTGTCGGCGAACGGCTGGAAGATCGGGTCCGGCACGACGACGCCGACCGACACCTACCAGAATTACTGGAACATGATGCAAGTCGTCATGGGGAACGCCAGCACGGGCGAGGGCTTCATCTGCGGCGGCATGGACAACAACACGGTCGATAATTCCGCCGTGTGGGGCGCCGGCATGACGGGCCACAGCCTCGATATGCTCGGGCCGCACAGCGCCGGTTATCCGCCGTGCAACTCCAACATCTTCAACGGCGCGTGGGGCACGAGCACATCGGGAACCCGGCCGATCGCCGAAACCGGGAGCACCGACAACCGGCTCTATCTGCAACTGGACAGCGGCCAGATTGGTCCGACGGTATCCGGGACGGCGACGCTAACCTATACCACGAGCGCCGGCGATATCTGGACGAACGGGACCGGCTCAATCGCTTACGCCGGACCGATTTCGACGACCGCGACAGGCAACTCGGCAATTTCGACCGGCGGCGCCCTGAATTTCACGACCGGCACCGGCGCCGCGGTGTCGATCAATTTCAGCGGCTCTGGCGGCAACTCCCTCGTTGTCGGGCCGGTGGCGGATTGGCGCTGGCTGAACCACGCCGGCAGCGGGAACAATTTTGAGTTCTTCGACAACGGCACCTTCGAGGTTTACGCCACAACAGCTTCAACCAGCCCGACAACCGGCGCGATCATCGATGGCGGCGGCCTCGGCGTGGCGGGCGCCGGTTATATCGGAGGCAGCCTCTTCAATCCCGGCATCGCCTCTGGCGCGCAGGCCGATGTGGTGTGCACGACCTCGACCGGCAAATTCAGCTACCAGGTGTCGGCGACCGGCTGCGCCGCCTCGGCGAAACGGCTGAAAAACCCGCTGGGCAGCATCATACCGCAGGATGCGCTCGACCGGCTGATGGGGCTGCCATCGGGCGTCCAGGTGTGGACCTACAAGGACACCGCGGGTTACGGCCCGCAGCCTTACGAGGGTCTCTACGCCGACGATGTGTGCGCGATGGACCCGAAACTGTGCGCCCGCGACAAGGATGGCCGGGTTGCCAATTACGACAAGAACGGCGTCCTCGCCTATGCCGTCGCGGCAATCCAGGCCGAGCAGCGCGAGATCCTGATGCTGCAATGGCTGGTCGCCGGCCTCGCCGGGCTGCTGCTGGTCGTCGCCTGGCGCGGCAGGGGCCGCAAGGGATGAATGCGCTTCGTGAGGTGGGGCAACAGGCTGTCCCGGCAGCCGGCAGCGGCACACTCGCGTTCGCGGTATTGACCGGACGAACTGGAGGTCCGAAATGCGCTTTTATTGGCCCATCGCCAAGGTCGATGCCGAGCAACGGATGGTGTGGGGCTATGCCTCGACCGACGCGCAGGACGACCAGGGCGAGACCGTCACGCGGGAGGCGTTGGCCGCCGCGCTCGACGACTACATGCGCTTCGCCAACATCCGCGAAATGCATCAGCCCTCGGCGGTCGGCATCGCCACGGAAGCTGCGGTCGACGCCAGGGGCCTGTATATCGGCGCCAGGATCGTCGACGCCGATGCCTGGCAGAAGGTCGTCGAAGGCGTCTACAAGGGCTTCTCGATCGGCGGCCGGGTGACCGCTCGCGATTCCGCAGATCGGCGGCTTATCACCGCTCTACACCTGACCGAAATCTCGGTGGTCGATCGCCCGGCCAACCCCGAAGCGGTGTTCGATTGCTGGAAAATTTCCATGAGCCCTGCAACAGGAGGCAGTATGGCCGACACTGCGGCGACAACCGGCGCACCCGTGCAGATCTGGGATTGCGGGGTTGCCGGCCACCGCCATCTCGCGAAGGCGGAGGCGGTGCGCTGCCTCGAAGGGCATGAGCCTGCCGCCGCGGCAACGACAGGCGACGATGATGAGGATGCCGCCGGGAGCGCCGCCGACGATCCCTATGGCAACGTCGATTATGCCGATCCCGGCTATCGTCCGGACGCCAAGAAGCGTTACCCAATCGACACCGAGCGCCATATCCGCGCCGCCTGGGCCTTTATTCACCTGCCGGGCAACGCGCGCCAATACACGCCGGGCCAGCTCGCGCGCATCAAGGCACGGATCGTCGCCGCCTGGCAGGAGAAGATCAATCGCAGCGGGCCGCCGGCGGCCACCTCCGAGCATGGCAGTGCCGCCGGGAAGGCGCGCAAGGGCCCGGCCGAGGCCGGACGCCTGGCGCAAATCATGGCTGACCTCGACTGGCTCTACGACCGCATCGCCGGCGAGGCGGCGACGGAAGCGGACGGTTCGCCGCTGCCGCAGCACCTGCTGGGGATCATCGGCGAATTGTGCGACTTCCTCGAAACGCTCGTCGCCGAGGAGAGCGCCGAGCTGGTCGGTGGCGGTAACGGCCCAGGCTGCGGGGGATTTGGCGGCGATAGCCATTTCGAGCACGCTGCGCAAGGCGCGTCAGCCCGATTTCGCACCGGTCGCCGCCAGTCTCGCCAAGCTCGCCGACCAGATCATACCGCGTCTCGACGCCTTGCAAAAACGGGTCGAGCAGATCGCCCGCACGCCGCTGCCGCCGCAGACCGTCGCGCGCGGGTTCGCGGGAATCTCAAAGCGGGAGGATACCGGCGGCACAATCGCGGCCGCCGAGGACATCGCCGCCGCGCTCGCGCGAATGAGCGAGGAGGAGCGCACCTTGACCTTGATCAAGGCGGCGCACGCCAACCCGATCTCTCCCTCTGCAGCTCGCCTTTGGCCGACCCGCGGGATTTGCGCCGCGATAGCGCCTCCCAACTGAACCCCTAACCCCGACCCGGCCGCCGCGCCGGGTTTTTTGATGCCCGAGCGGAAGGACACACCGATGAACCCGACCCAGGACACCCTCGATCTGGTCAAGGGCGCGCTGCGCACGCCCGACGACACGATCGCCAAAGTGATTTCCACCGGCACCGGCCTGGTTGCCTACGATTTGCAGGCGCCGGCCAAGAACCTCTATCCGTTCGTGACGCCGATCCGCAACGCCTTGCCGCGGATCGGCGGCGGCACCGGCACGGCGACCAACTGGCGCCAGGTTACCGCGCTCGTCGGTTCCGGCTTCGATGCGATGGGCTGGGTCCCGGAGGGCCAGCGCTCGGGCCAGATGTCGTATTCGACCGCCTCCAAATCGGCGGCCTATGTGACGATCGGCGAGGAAGACGCGGCGACCTACGAGGCGATCAGCGCCGGCCGCTATTTCGAGGACATCCAGGCGCGCATGAGCTTCCGCCTGCTGCAGAAGCTGATGCTGAAGGAGGAGATGGCGATCCTCGGCGGCAACGCCTCGCTGCAGCTGGGGACGCCCGCGACGCCGGTGCTGTCGGCCTCGGGCTCCGGCGCCACCTTGCCGGCCGCGACCTATTCGGTCATCGTCGTCGCGCTGGCCCTCGAAGGCTACCAGAATTCGAGCCTCGGCACCGGCCTTGCCACGACCAAGACCATCACCGGCGCCGACGGCAAGACCTTCGTCCTGTCGGGCGGCTCCTCCAACAAGAGCGCCAATGCGACCCAGGCGGTGACTTTGGGCCAGACGCTGTTCGCCAGCGTCGCCGCGATCCAGGGCGCGGTCGCCTACGCCTGGTATGTCGGCCCCGCCGGTTCGGAGACGCTCCAGGCGATCACGACGATCAACAGCGCCAGCTATCGCGGCGCCGCTCGACCGGCGGGCAGCAGGCAGCGACCGCGATTACCGCCGACAATTCGGCCAATCCGAGCTACGCCTATGACGGCCTCCTGACCACCGCGCTGAAGGCGGGCTCCAACGCCTATGTCAGCGTCATGGCAACGGGCACTGCGGGTACTGGGACACCGCTGACCGCCTCGGGGCGTGGCTCGGTCGTCGAAATCGACACGATGTTCCAGCAGATGTGGGACCTCTACCAGCTGTCGCCAACCGTGCTCTACGTCAACGTCCAGGAGCTGAAGAACATCACCAGCAAGGTGCTGTCGAACGCCTCGGGGCCGCTGCTGCGCTACGAGGTCAGCGGTGACGGCAACGCTTATGACCTGGCGGCGGCGGGCGCGGTGTCGTTCTATTTCAACCCGTTCACGTTGAATGGCGGGTTGCGCATTCCGGTCCGCATCCACCCGCGCGTCCCGCCCGGCACGATCATCGGCTGGGCCGAGAACCTGCCGGTCCAGTACCAGTCGAACGAAGTGCCGAACGTCGCCGAGGTCAAGACCCGGCAGGACTATTACCAGATCGACTGGCCGGTGGTGACCCGCCAGCGCCAGGTCGGCGTTTACGCCGAAGAGGTGCTGGCGGTCTACGCCCCGTTCGCGATGGGGGTCATCACCAATATCGGCAACGGCTGATCGCGCTCGTTCACCAGTGGGGCAGCGGGACGGTCATCGCCCGCTGCCCTACGGTGAATTTTTTCAAGGGGTGGAGCGATGGCGTTTGGCGACCTGACCACGCTGGCCGATGTCAAGACCTGGCTGCAGACCGGGCAGACCGCGTTTCCGGATACCGACGACGCGCTCCTGACGCGCCTGATCACTGCAGCGAGCCAGTTCATCCAGAGCTGGCTCAATCGCCAGATCGCGCCCGGCGATTGGCAGGAAATCCGCGACGGCACCGGCGGTCAGCGCCTCGCCTTTGCCAATTTTCCGGTAAGCGCGGTGCTGTCGCTGTCGATCGACGGTCTGGAAATACCGCCGGCGCCGGGCGATGGCGGCTATGGCGCGGGTTACGTCTTCAGCCCGTCCGAGCTGGCGTTGCGCGGCTACGTATTTACCCGGCGTGCGCAGAACGTGATCGTCGCCTATACCGCCGGCTACGCGGCGACACCGCCCGACATCGCCCAGGCCTGCATCGCGCTGGTGTGTCAGCGCTATCGCGAGCGCGCCCGCATCGGCGAAGTGTCGCGAGCCTTGGGCGGGAGCGAAACCGTCACCTTTTCGCAGCAGGACATGAGCGACGATGTGAAGCTGTTGCTTTCGCAATACCGCGCGGTGGCGCCGGTGTCGGGCTTTGCCCGCCAGCTTGCCGGGACGGCCGCCGATCCGGCGCTCGTGGCGGCGGCCCTATGATCGCGCGCGAGCCGATCTACGCTGCGCTGTTCGCGCTGGTCGCCGGCGCGGCCAATTTCGTTACCGCGGCGCGGCGATTGCGCCACTGGAGCGAGGTGACCCCGGCCGAGCAGCCGGCGCTGTTCATGCACCAGAAGACCGAGGTCGCAGCCGTAACGACGCTCGGGGCGCCGACGGTTTGGACGCTGGGCGTCGATCTCCATCTGTACGCGCATCAGAGCGACCCGTACGCGGCGCCGGCGACGGTGCTCAACCCGCTGATCGATGCCGTCGAGGCGGCGCTTGCGCCATCGCCCGCCACCGGGCTGCAGGACCTTGGCCTGCCGGCGATGGTCCAGCACGCCTACATCGCCGGCAAGATCGAAACCGATGAGGGAGTGCTGCGCGACCAGGCGGTCGCGATCATCCCCGTCGAAATCCTCTGCCTCTAGCAGGAGCTGAGCCATGGAAGAAACCGCCGCCCCCGGTGTTGCGGGGCCGCCGCCCGCTGTCCCGGCACCGTCGGGATCGCCGGAGGACATCGTCGAGCGCTGGTGGGCCGATCATTTTCCCGGTTCGCCGGTCGCCCAGGTAACGCCGGCCTGGAACCATGCTTTCGCCGCCAAGGAAGAGCTGAAGCGGCGCCTCGTCAATCTCGTTGGGGGAGTGCTCTGACATGCAGCTCGCATTCGGCGCCGGGGCATTGTGGGGCAACCGCACCGATGTCACCGGGTCGGGCATCGGCCCCGACCAGTTCGGCATCCTGCAGGACGTGCAGATCGATTGGGACTGGCAGACCAAGGAATTGTGGGGGCAGTTCCAGTTCCCGGTCGATATCGCGCGCGGCCAGGGCAAGATCGCCGGCAAGGCCAAATTCGCCCGCATCTTCGGCGCGATCTACGGCGATCTGTTCTTCGGGCAAACGCCGGCGACCGGCCAGCTGACGGTCTCGGAAAACGAGGCGGCGACCGTCCCGGCGACCAGCCCCTATACGGTGACGGTCGCCAATGCCGCCAGTTACGTCGACGATCTCGGCGTCTTTTACGCCACGGGCGCCACCGCCGGGAACCGCTTCACGCGGGTCACGACGCCATCGGCCGCCGGCCAGTATTCGGTGAACCTGTCGACCGGCATCTACACCTTCGCCGCCGCCGATGCCGGCGCCTCGCTGCTGATCAGCTATCTCTACACGCTGAGCACCGGCAAGAAGCTGGTGCTGACCAACCAGCTGATGGGCTATACGCCGACCTTCAAGGCGAGCTTCTACACCAGCAAGACGATTCAGGGCACGCCAGCCGGGTTGGCGCTCGTCCTGAACGCCTGCACCGCGACGAAACTGTCGTTGCCGACCAAGATCGACGATTACGAGATCCAGGAGTTCGATTTCTCAGCGTTTGCCGACTCCGACCGGCACGATCGGCACGCTGAGCGTCAATGAGTAGCCCGATGACCGAGACCACCACCATCACCCTGGGCGGAAAGCAGTTCGAGGTCCGCCCGTTGAAGCTCGGCCAGTTGCGCCATCTGCTCGATGCGCTCGACGGCATGACCGGCAAATCGGGCGGCGCGCTGATCGACGCCGCCGCCCAGGTAGTCGCCGCCGGGCTCGTGCCGGCGCACCCCGACCTCATCGCCGATGCGGTGCTCGATCTCGAAGCAACGATCGAGGAACTCAATGCGGCCGTGGCAGCGATCCTCTCCGTAGCCGGGCTTCACCCCGCGGGGGAAGCACCGCCGGTGGCGAGCATGGGAAACATCCCGGAGAGCAGCTCGGCGCCGTCTACGGCGCTCTCGCCACCGGCTGCGGCTATGCCTACCGGGTCATCGACGGCATGACCCTGGCCGAGGCCGGCGAGATTTTCGGCTATTGGGAAGAAAACCCGCCGGCATATCTGATGATCCAGACGATCGCGCGCATGCTCGGCTGGGCGCCGCAGCCGGAAGCGGCCGGCACGTCGCGGATCGCGGAGATCGCCGCTGCGCCGCCACCCGGGCTTGCCATTAACGCGGGCGGCGATCTCGGCATGCCGCCGCCGCTCGATCCCGACGCGCTGCGCACCCGCAACCGGTCGCGCGCCCTCGCGATCGCCCGGCGCAACGGGGGCGCCGCGGCCGGGTAACGCCATTGTCGAGCGTCGGACGGGCCTCGTAATCTCTGCAATGACGATCGGCGCGGAGGGACAGCGATGCGGTGGCTCCGGCTCTGTTGCCTCCTTATCGGGCTGGCGGCCGGCGCCCGCCCGGCGGCGACGATCGCCGCCAGCCCGGCGGACGGGCCGGGGTGCCTCGGCGTCACGGCCGAGGAATGCGTGCGGTGGCTGCGCGCGACGATGAGGCTCGATGAGGGCTTCCTTGCCGCCTCGATGGCGCGCCGGCACCAAACCGACGTCAACGGCAAACCGCTCGGCGGCGGGCTGGTCACGGTCAACGGCAATATTCCGGGTCGGGTCGAGCCCTTCGTGATCCTGCTCCACCTGCGGCCGGACGATATCGTGCAACGCGTCGAATCGAACCTGCTGCTCAACCTGATCGCCGCGCACACCGAGGAGGCCTACGATCAGAGCGCCCTCTATGACGTCGTGTGGCGTCTGCTCGGACGCCGCTGCCCGAGGATCAGCAAGCTCGATCTCTACCGGTTCTTCGAAAATTCGGTGAAGCCCCGAATAAGGGAGGAACAGCAGGATGTGTCGAGCGCGGTGTCCGGGCGGCACCGGCTCGTTTCGCATGCGGCCGGCGTGCCGTATTGCGGCGCCCTCTTCGGCTACACCAGCCTGCTCGAATGGCGGGGCGGCGCGGACCCGCGCGGGTCGCGGCGCTTGAAGAGCTTTGCGTCGATCGAATTGCAGTAGCCGCATCCGGAAACTTGCCTGGTCCTCGCTCCGGCGGGGCTTTTATCGGGGCGCCTGGCGCCCCGATTTCATTTGGGGTGACCATTGGCCGACGCGGTGCAGATCAGGTTCGGCGCCGATATCGGCGGCGCGCTTTCGGCGCTCAACGCGCTGAAGCAGGCGGTCGCCGGCGCGACGGCGCCGGTGGCGCAGCTCAAGACCGCCTTCGCCGAAGCCGGCGCGGCGGCCCGGCAGAACGGCGCCGCCGCCCTCGCCGCGTTCAAGGCGGACATGCAGCGCATGGTCGCCGAGCACGCGATCTCGCTGGACCAGGCGCTCGGCTTCGACATTGAATACACCGCCCGGCGCAGTGCCGAGGAGCGCGCCCGGCTCGAAGCGGTCCTCGCCGGCGACGCCGCGACCCTCGCCGAGAAATCGGCCAGCTATGGCGAGCTGGTCGCGTTGAGTGCGCGCTATCAGGCGCAACTCGCGCAGGACCAGGCACGCGCCGCCGAAGCCGCGCGGGAAGCCGCCGAGAAGATCGCCGAGCCGTTCAAGAAAGCATTCGACACGATCGGCGGGAGCCTCGAAACCGGGATCACCGACCTCCTGCTGCGCAAGGGGACGACGCAAAACATCGGGAAGCAGCTCTATCAGTCGCTGGTCGGCCAGGGCGTCCGCCTCGCCGGCTCGACCCTTTCGAAAACCGCCGGCGGCCTCTTGGGCGGCACGGCCGGCGAAGGGGCAGGCGATGTCATCAGCAAATACCTTGCCCAACAGGTCAGCACCCTCTTCACGCAGCTCGGGCTCATGTCGAGTATCTCGGCGAGCAGCGACATCACGGCCGCCAACACAGCGGCAATCGCCGCGGCGAGCGCGACGAGCGCCGGCACCACGGGGTTCAGCGCGCTCTCCGGCGCCGGCGGCATCGTCAGCGCCGGTGCCAATGCGGGCGGCTTCTTCAGCGGGGTCGGCAGCTTTTTCGGTGGGATCGGCGCTTTTCTGGGCTTCGCCAGGGGTGGCATCGTGCCCTCGGCCGCGCGCGGCTGGGCCTTGCCGAGCTTCCCCGGTGCGACCCCGGCACTGCTGCACTCGCGCGAAATGGTCCTGCCGGCGCCGATCAGCGAGGGCTTGCAGAGCATGATCGCGCAGGGCGGCGGAAATGGAGCTGGGGGCGGCGCAAATGGAGGAGACATGCACCTGCACTTCCATGGGCCCTCCGACGGGCCGGCGGTCGAGCGCTGGTTCACCGGCCTCTTGGCGCGCAACCCCGGGGTCGTGCGCAACATGCTGCGCTCGAACGCTCTGACCCCGCGCACGATCTGACGAGGCCCCCGTGACCGCGATCTTCCCAGCCCTTCCCGGCCTCGGCTGGTCGGTGACGAAGGCGCCGCGCTTTGCGACCCGCACCCAGAAGGCGATCTCCGGGCGGCAATTGCGCATCCTCGACCAGCCCAACCCGATCTGGACCTGGACCCTGACCTATTCGCTGTTGCGCGACAAATGGGATACGCGCCAGCCGGGCGGCCTCGGCATCGGCTATGACGAGCTGCGCACCCTCGCCGGCTTCTTTCTGCAGCAGCAGGGCGCCTTCGCCGCCTTCCTGTTCGACGACCCGACCGACGACACGATCGCCGGCCAGTCGATCGGATCGGGCGATTCGAGCACGACGGTGTTTCAGCTGGTGCGGACGATGGGCGGCTTCGCCGAGCCGATCGTGGCGCCGAACGTGGTAAGCGCGGTCTACTTCAACGGCGTGCTGCAATCGCCCGCCGGCTACACCGTCGATGCGACGACCGGCCTGGTGACGTTCGCCGCGCCGCCGCCCTCCGGCCAGGCGATAACGTCAGACTTCACCTATTATTTTCGCGTGCACTTCACCGAAGATATCAACGAATTCGAGAACTTCATGTACCAGCTCTGGTCGCTGAAGCAGATCAAGTTCGAGTTGGTGCTGCCATGAGGTCCTCATCCGTCGCGCTTTCCGACTATCTCGCGGCCAACGACAGCGTCGTCATCGCCGATCTCTACACCTTCGCGTTGGCGTCGGGCGAGACGCTGCGCTATTCGGGCTGGACCGGCGCCTTGAGCGTGCCATCTGCCGGCTTCCCGGCCGGCAGCCTCAATTACGGCGCGGCGCAGACTTTCGCGCTGGGGCCGCGCTTCGGGCGCTCCAAGGTCACCAACAAGATCGGCGTCCAGCCGGCCGAGCTCGACATCACGATCATGGCCGGCATCGATGATCTGATCGGCACGTTCCCGATCGCGGAGGCGGCGCTGCTCGGCCTTCTCGACGGCGCGACCGTTGAACTCGACCGCCTCTTCGCCCCGCCGCAGGCCGCCGGGTCGAGCGCGCTCGACACGAGCCTTGGCTGTCTCCTCTGGTTCTACGGCCGGGTCGCCGATTGCGATATCGGCCGCTCGAAAATCTCGATGAAGGTCAAGTCGCTGATGAATTTGCTGGCGTTGCAGCAGATGCCGCGGCGGCTCTACGGCGCCGGCTGCACCCACATCTTCGGCGACGCGATGTGCGGCTATAACCGGGTGCTCGGGCAGAACGCGCTCGGCGCGGCGACCGGCGTCGGCCAGGTCACGATGATCGCGGCCTCGGGCTACCAGACGACGATCGTCTGCACCGCCGCGGTGCCGGCCGGCTACATCGAGGGCAGCGTCATCGGCGCCACCGGGCAGAACAGCGGCTACACCCGCACGATCGGCAACGTCGCCGGGTCTGATCTCTATCTGTTGAAGCCGTTTCTCTTTCCGGTGCAGGCCGGCGACACATTCAACATCCTGCCGGGCTGTCCCCACACGACGACGGCGTGCAGCGGCACCTTCGACAACCTGCTGCGCTTCGGCGGGTTCCCCTTCATCCCGCCGCCGGAGTACGCGTTTTGATGACCCAGGCCGCCGGGCAGATCGTCTTCGACCCGCATGTCGGCATGGCGATCCTTTGCCTCGCCGTCGCGCTGGTCGCCGCCGTCCTGGCCTGGGCGCTCGGCCTGCCCGACATAAGGGAGAAGCGGCGATGAGCGACCCGCGCCGCGCCGCGGTCGTCGCCGAGGCGGAATCGTGGATCGGCACGCCGTTCCATCACGCCGCGCGGGTCAAGGGCGCCGGCGTCAACTGCCTGATGCTGCTCGCCGAGGTCTACGAGCGCGCCGGGGTCGCGCCCCACGTCGAGCCGCCGTTCTATGTGCCGGACTGGCACATGCACCGCGACGCCGAGCGCTACCTCGAGGGGCTGCTCGGCCACGCGCAGGAGATCGACGGGGCGCCGATGCCCGGCGACATCGCCCTCTTCAAATTCGGCCGGACCTTCTCGCACGGCGCGATCGTCACGACCTGGCCGCGCCTCGTCCACGCCTACTGGCATGTCGGCGTGGTGTGGGGCGACGCGCGGCTCAGCCCGCTGCGCGACCGCCCGGTGCGGTTCTTCAGCCCGTTCCAGGTCGCGCTGCCGGTACGCTACGGCGAGCCGCGCGCGCCGAGGCCCGAATGAGCGCGTTCGAGGGCGGCAAGGGCGGCGGGCCGACGCCGTTCGTCAATGCGTTCGCGCCGTCGTCGATCGCGTCCTTGCGCTACAACACCAGCCAGGCCGGCAGCCCGGTGCCGATCTGCTACGGCACGCAACGGGTCTCGATCAACCTGATCGAGATGTTCGGCGAGGGCGGCGGCCTCAACGCCAGCACCAATTCGAAGGGCGGCAAGGGCGGCAGCCTCAAATCCTCGGGCGGCAAGAAGGGGTCGTCGGGCGCCACCTATTCGGTGTGGGTCGCCTTCGGGGTGTGCCAGGGCCCGGTCGGCTGGACCGGCTCGATCCACGGATTTTCCGGCTACAACGCGGTGTGGGCGAACGGCTCGGTGGCCGGCGCCAACACGACCGGGCTCAACGGCTATGCCGGCGAGGACGGGCAGGCCCCGGACCCGACTTTCGAGTCGCGCCCCGACATCGCCGACCTGCCGATCATCGGCTATTCCGGCACCGGCTACGTCACCGGCACGCCGATGCAATTGGGCTCGACCCCGGCCCTGCCCAACATCTCGTTCGAGATCACCGGGTTCGAGACCGGCAGCGCCGGGACGAGCTTCCCGAACGACGCCAACCCGGCGACGATCGTCGACGATCTGTTGACCAACGCGCGCTACGGCGCCGGGTTTCCCGCCGCCAATCTCGACAGCGCCGGCTCGATCGCCGATTTCGGCGCCTACTGCCAGGCGGCCGGGATCGCGATGTCCTTGTTGCTCGACCGCCAGCAGCCCTGCGCCCGCTGGCTCGAGGAGATCGCCGAACTGAGCGTCGCCGCGGTGGTGTGGTCGGGCAGCCTTTTGAAGATCATCCCCTATGGCGACCAGGCGCTTTCCGCCTACGGCGCCAGCTGGACCCCGGCACTGGTCGCGCAATACAGCCTCGCCGATTCCGATTATCTCGATTTCGGCGGCGGCAGCGACCCGGTCACGATCACCCGCAGCGACCCGGCGCAGGCGACCAACTGGCTCAGCGTCGAATACATGGACGGCAACAACAACTACAACCCGGCGATTCTGCCGACCTGGGACCAGGGCCTCATCGACCAGTACGGGCTGCGCAGCGAACCCTCGGTGCAGGCCCACGAATTCACCAACGCGATCAGCGCCACGGTGTCGGCGCAGCTGCATGCTGCAGCGCAAGGCCTATGTCCGCAACACCTACAAGTTCAAGCTCGGCTTCCGCTATTCGCTCCTCGAACCGATGGACATCGTGCTGCTGACCGATGCGACGACCGGGTTGCAGGCGACCCCGGGGCGGATCACCCAGATCGAGGAGGACGACAACGGCGAACTGACGGTCAGCGCCGAGGAGATGCCCGGCATCACCACGCTGCCGGTCTATCCGCGGCAGGGCGGCGGCGGCGCCGGCTACAACATGCTGGCGGATCCTGGCAACGCCAACCCGCCGATCCTCTTCGAGCCGCCGGCGGCGTTGACCGGCGGCGCGCTCGAAGTCTGGCTGATCGCCTCGGGCGGCATCGACTGGGGCGGCTGCCAGGTGTGGATCTCCTCGGACGGCAACACCTATGCCTATGCCGGCACGGTCTATAGCGGGGCGCGCCAGGGCGTCCTCTCGGCCAATCTGCCGAGCACCGCCGACCCCGACACCACCGACACGCTGGCGGTCGATCTGACCGAGAGCGAGGGGCAGCTGCTGTCGGGCACCGCGGCCGACGCCAACAATTTCGTGACGTTGTGCTACTGCGACGGCGAACTGATCAGCTACGAGACCGCGACCCTGACCGCCGCCTACAAGTACAACCTCGGCACCCTCCTGCGCCGCGGGGTCTACGGCACGCCGATCGGAGCGCATTCCACCGGCGCCAATTTCGCGCGCTTCGGGTCGAGCGATCCGTCGATCTTCAAATATGCCTACCCGGCCGGGTTCATCGGCCAGACGATCTATGTGAAGCTCGCCTCGTTCAACAATTTCGGGCTGCAGCAGCAAAGCCTCGCCGCCCTCACCGCCGACACCTACACGCTGACCGGCGCCGGCGCCGTCGCCCCGACCAACGTGCCGTGGCAATATCTCGGCGCCGCTGTCGCCGCGGCCTCGCCGGTAGTGCGCTACACCTTCGGCGAGAGCGTCGCCTTTGCCGCCGCCTTTGCCGGCAGCAACGCCAATGCCGGGACCGCGGCGACCGTCACGGCGATTTTCGACATCGCCAAGAACGGCACCAACTTCGCGACCATGACCTTCGCGGCGGCCGCGACGACGGCGAGCTTTGCCGGGACCGCTTCGTCCTTTGCCGCGGGCGACGTGCTGAGCGTGACGCCGCGCACCTCGGACGCGACGCTGGCAAATCTGAGCGGCAATTTCGCGGGGACGGGCTGATGCCGGGAGAGCCGATGGACCAACTGCGCGAGGCGCTGTTCCGCATCGAGCGCGACCTCGGCGAGATCAAGGGCGGCTTTGCCTCGCTGCTGCGCGAGATGGCGCGCATGAACGGCCAGATCGAGCTGCATGTCAGCGAGGACACGCGAATCCACGCGACGCAGGACCAGCGCCTGCTCCAACAGATTGGCAACATAGGCGAGCGGATCGCCGTGCTCGAACAGGCGCATGCCGCCGGCGAGGGCGAGCGCGGCGCCGGACGGCGCTGGGCCGATTGGCTGCGCGTCGGGCTCGGCGCCGCGGTAGCCTCGCTGGCGACCTGGCTGGCGAGCGCCGGCTGGCGCCATTGATGGCGGCTTGCGCCGCCCGACATCAGGTACGCCTCACCGCCGTCGAGCGTCTCCTCGACGAGCGCGGCATGGGAAGACCGGCAGTTCCAGGCCGAGATGCGCGCCGCGCTCGACCGCGTCACGCCGGCGAATCACCGATCTGCGCACCAAACTCGTCCAGAAACAGATCCGGAGACAGCCATGACCGGCTGCGTGCTTCCCGCCGTCGTGTGCGACGGCGTCATCGACGTGTTGCACAACAATGGCGCGATCGACTGGCCGGCGGTGGCCGGCGCCGGGATCATGCTCGCCTTCATCAAGGCGACGCAGGGCACCGGCTTCGTCGATCCGGCCTTTGCGCGCAACCGCAACGCCGCGTTCGCTGCCGGCGTGCTGGTCGTGCCCTACCATTTTCTCGACACCGCGGACCCCGACCAACAGGCCGAACATTTCCTCGCCGCGAGCGAGCTGGCGGATGGCCAGCCGGCGATGATCGATTGGGAAACCGCCGCGACGGCAACGGATGTCGTCGCCTTCGGCCGGGCGATCGCCAGTAACACGAAGCGCGATCCGGTTGCCTATTACGGGTTCGCCCAGCTGACGACGCCGGTGCCGGACCTGGCGCGCTGGCCGCTGATGCTGCCGGAATATCCGCAAGGCGCGACGCGAGGGACCTATACGACGCTGGTCGGACGCGGGCCGCGGCTACCGCCCGGCCGGCCATCCGAATGGGGCGGCGTCCCGCGGCCCTACGATTTCCATCAATACACGCCGGCCGGACGCATCGCCGGCATCATGACCCCGGTCAACCGCTCGGTCTGGGTCGGCAATTCGGCCGACCTGAAGGCGTGGTACGCCACCGGCGCACTGCCGGCAACCACCACCCCGGCCGCACCGGCCACCTAACTCCCGCTCTCCCTTCCCGTCCAAGCCGCCTGCGGGCGGCTTTTTTGCGTTCCGAAAAGGAGAATCGCGATGAACACCCTTGCTTACCTCGCGGCGCGCATGAAGGAGGCGTCGAGTTGGGCCGGAGCCGTCGGCATCATTCTCGGCATGGCGCATGTCACCGCGAGCACCGATCTGATCAATGCTTCCCTCGGTGTGGTCGCGGCGGCCGGCGGCCTGATCGCCGTGCTGGTGCCGGAAAAGAGCGCCATGGCCGCAGCCGTCACCAGGATGCTGCTGTTCGTGGCGGCCGGCCTCGCCATCGCCGCGACCGGCGGTCTCGCGGCCTGCGCCGGCGTGCCGGCCGCGGTGCTCGGCGCCGTCGGCACGGCCGGGACGGCCTACACCGTCGCCGACAAGGTCACCCAGGCGGCCGATCCCTATATCGCGACCGCCTGCGTCCAATATCAGAAGGGCAAGGCGGCGGCGGACGCCGTGGTCGGCACCGGCCTGGTGCCGGAAGCGGTCGCCGGCAAGGTGACATCGATCGAGAGTTTCGGCGACGCGGCCTGCGCCAACCCGCCGTCGGGCGACCCGCTGTCAACGGCGATCTGGCTCGGTACGCTGGTCGGGCAGATCACGACGTTGGCGACGCCCGCTCAATAGCGGCTGCCGCCCGCGCAGTCGTCCTGATGCGCCGGCTGCATCCGCCCGGCCGCGAACCACACCGTCGAGGAATACGTGCGCAAGCTGCCGGACGGCACCAAGGCGCACACCAACACGGTCGAAGCGCGGCATGAAGCATCTATCAGCACTGCACGGACAAGCGCCTTCATCGCTGCCTCGCCGAGTTCGATTTCCGCCACTCGCACCGCGATGCTTGCGATCAAGGGCGCATCAGGCAAGCGCTTGACGTATCGGCGGACTCATCAGCCATCAGGCGCCGCGAACCGCCGCGCGATCCGCATGGAGGCACAAGCAAGGCGCGCAGCCTACCGGGCAGCTGGAATTCGCGTTTACCGGCCCGCCCACTGTTGAACGTGCGGCGCGACCGAATGTGAACTACCGAGAGCCGGCGCAGCTACTGCTGCCGCTTTGGGGCGAGACTACGAGAGAGTGATTTCGTGCAATAGGGGGGCTTGCATATATCGCGCTTGCTCATCATATGGCTTGACAATCAGCAAGCCATAATGTAGGCGGCCTCCGCCTACATTGCTCCGGAGGACGCACGTGACAGCGTGCGGCAGCTAGGCTATGGTGGCAAACGTGTTAACCGTTTGTCAAGGATCTGGCGAGAGAATTGGGGCTTTGAAACCAATGGGTTCCCGGCCCGCTCTGAACCGAGGGACCAACAGAGGCGAAGGAGTAGGACAGTCGGGGAATCGTAGCCCCTATTAGGGTCGCTACGGGGGGCTCGGCAAGGAGGGTGCGATGGCAGCGATAGTTACAGCAAGAGAGAGGTTGATGCGGTTATTGTTTCGTCGCAATGGAGTAACCCATCGCGACATCAAATTCATGCGCGGCGATGACCTCGACGTTTCGCAGGATGCTTTCTGCGATGCGGCAGCGGCGACATTGCTGCGTAAGCAGACTGATCGGTTGAAGCCGATGACCGAGTTGCCTCGCTCGAATTCGAGGACAGACATCGACAAGCTCGTCAGGACTCTGTGTTAACACAGAGTCTTGACTTGGGGGGTCTGTTTGCATCGCGAGGAATTGGCGGCACATTTTGGTGCCGCGACCGAACTCCCCATAGAGCCAGACGATATCCGGATTAAGATCCTCGCGGCCGGCATCGTCGGACAAATCAATTTCTATCCAGATTCGGGGCTTCCCTCCGGCATTATCCGGGGATTCATGGATCTCTACGAAGCCGAATTTCTGACGCCGCCCTTGGCTGCTGATATCTATTTTGCGGCTGATATGGAATCCGATTGGAGCCGCCTCGTCTGGACCAAAGAAATGATGAACATTTTTGACAGCAACGACGGCGGCGAGGCCGTCGTTGCATCCGATGAAAAGAAGGTTGCTCAACTTGTGACAGAAATGGTCACCCCACCTGATATGTATTCTTTAACGACGGTATTTGACCGCGTTGCGTTAGTGTGGGCGATCTTTCTTCTGTTTCCGAAACGCATTCGCGACAGGTTGGCGCCTGTATATGCCGCAGGCAAAATTAGGGAATTATCCCGTTGACAAAGCATCGTCTGGTATGGCACAAGCTCCAAGCGAACGCGACGACCCTCTTGGAATGTGGAAAGGAGGCTCTACACAGACGGCCATGGATGCATCCGGTCGTCTGCGCGGCGTCTGGACTCCTGATGGCATGAACCCCGCCGCAATCCTTGCCGGGGCAGCGATCCTGAAGGATCAATTTGAGATTGGTGAATACACTGCTCGCTCTATCGCTAAGAGCGTGTGGAAAGCTATGGTTTCTGCAACGACAAAATCCTCTCAGTCCTGAAATTTATAATTTCTGCTGAAAGGTAAAATAGTTTTTGTTCCAATTCGGTTAGCGTCTTACCGATGTACATACGCCGGAAGGTTGTCGGGCCCATATTTCTTGTGATTGTAATAAGCTGGGACAAGACAGTACTTAAAATTATAATCTGTCTGTTTATATCGGTTCGGCACGGCCCAATGCATTGGTCTTACGATGCCGTGCGCTACATCGTTTCGCCGATCTGAAAAATGGCGGAAATAATCTGACGGAATTCGCTTTCAAGTGTTTGATCACGAAGCCACTTTTCTGCCATGTCTTCGACGGTCTTGGCACGATCAGTGAAGATGCGTCCCTTACCGTATTCCCGTGTGGCCTCTGAATTGTCAGCACGCCCGGTAAACAGGGCATAGAGAACGCTTAACTCAAGCTCGATTGACTCCCATTGTGAGAGGACGCGACCGACGCCGGCAAACGTGGTATCCCTGTCATCGTCCCCATGATCGGGGAGCGGCGGAATATCCCATGTGTTTGCCATAGCGAAACCCGTCCAATGAGAGAAGCGAATTTACTTGAAATCGCGCCATGACGCTCGGCGAAAAAATCCTGGTGTCAATCTCGGCGGCTGGGATCGCCATCGCCGGAATCGTCTGGCTGCTCGGCGCACCGGGCCGCGCGGATGACGAGGCGATCGGGAAAGCGGTTGCCTGCACGATGGAGATCACCGCCGATGGTGACTTTGCGCATAACCAGAATTCCACCACCGCGCCGTTGGATTATGGGCAGCAGATCGCGGCACGCAGCTACGGCGAGCGGCTGTATCGGCAAGTGCTGGCGGACTTGGAGGCGAAGGGCTACGCGGCTTCCCAGTCGCGTGCTACCCTTGTTGCTCGGGCGTGCCATAATGCGATCAACGCTGACCCCGCGCCGCTGCCCTTGGTGACGAAGTGATCTTCGTGTTAGGGTGAGCGCATGAAGAACGCGAAACCCGCTACCGCCCCCGAAACGCCCGACATCTACCCCGACGCATGGGAGCGATTTGAGAAGGCGGTTGACAAGGTGATGGACGCACCGCGGAAACCGTTAGCCAAATCGGCGCGCCAGAAGCCAGCGAAGAAAGCGGATAGGCAAGCGCAAAATGGATGACGCCACCCTTTACCGAGCGCTTGGTATCGCAGTCGCGCTTTTCCAAAAAACACCCGTCCCCGAAATTGAAAAAACGGCGGAAGTGATAGGTGACTTTATGCGCCGGGTCATCAAAAAGATGGAAGCCGATGACTCTCATGTACGAAGCGCGGTTGACCTGAGTAACGATGATCGGGCGCAGCGAAGCGGCGCTCACATGCGGGACATGGAATGAGCGAACCGATCCGTCGCGTTCGACCAAAGCCAGCACCGGCGCTTTGTCGATAGGACCGCGCGCGCCATCGGTGCGTCGCTTGGGCTTGTGCTTGTTGGCCTCTTTGCCGCCCACGTAGGTTTCGTCAATCTCGACAACCTTGTTCTTGCCGCCGAGGCCGCCCGGCAGAGTGCCTTCGCGCATCGCCTCGCGGATGCGGTGCATCATGAACCACGCGGTCTTGTAACTGCCGCCCATCATGCGGTGCATCTGGAGCGCCGACATGCCTTTCTTGCTGCTGTTGAGCAGGTAGATCGCCATCAGCCACTTGGTCAGCGGGATTTTCGATCGCTCGCAGACAGTGTTGACGGTGACGGTGAATTGCTCGCGGCAGGAATTGCATTGGAACACGCCCGGACGGTGCGCCTTCCCATGCAGCCGGGTGACGCGTTCGACTTCGCCGCAATGCGGGCAGAACGGACCATTCGGCCAAACCCGTGCCTCAAGCCACTCGCGGGCCTTTGCTTCGTCTTGAAAGATCGGGTTTTGCAGGTGGCTTGACATTGCCGCGTCTCCGGTTCGATGCTGCGATTGTATCGATAGGCCGGTGCTTTGTCAACGGGATAATTCCCCAAAATTACGATTGATGAAATAGCCTCGCTTGCGGAAATTCCCTCCCGATACATCCAATGGGCGATGAGCGACAGCTATATCAGGGCTTATGAGATCCTGATGAAGAAGTAAACTCGCGCGGATCATCCTAGGCGCTATCGGGCGCCCATGCCCCAGGCGATGGCGTTGCGCAGCAGTGTAATGAACGCGTCGGTTTCCCACGGGCCGCGAAAAATGGGCGGCGTCGTGTCCGCGGGGTCGGGGGTCCGGGCCGCGCGGATGGCCGGGTTGTGGCAATGGCCGAGGGCAAAATAGGTCACGCCGCCGTTGCCGACCGCGCTTGTATAGCCGAGCACGCGGGTCCGGCCGTCGGGTTGCAGGGAGGTGTCCGACGCGTAGAGACCGCTGGTCGCCGATGCGGCGCTCGGGCCGTACTCCGCGGTCAGCAACATCTGCGTCGAACCGGGATCTTGCAGCTCGATGAAGTACGGTTCGTCCTCGACGACGAAGGATTTGTCGAGTCCCCGGGTCAGAGGGGAATCGGCGGCGCTCACCTCGACGCGGATCTCGCGGATCGGCGGATGGGTCAAAAAGCGGCTCCCGAGCAGGGCGTGGTGCTCGGTCTTGATGGTGCGGCGCATGCGCATGCCCTCCACCCGCTCGGCGCGGCCGCCGCTGGTGCCATGCAGGCCGAGCCAGCTTCCGCCCGCTTCCAGCCAGTCTTGGATGGCGCGGCACTGTGTGGCGTCGGGGTAGGGGCCGGCCACGTAGGTGATCAGCAGCCGGCTGACCGGCAGCCATTTCTCGATGTCGGCGAAGTCGTTGGCGACCGAAGCCGGAATGTCCCGTTCGGCCAGGAGCCCCAAGAGCCGCAGGCGGGCATAGTCATGATCGTGCCCGCCCATCGAACCAGGCGGAAAACCGCCGGCAATCAGATGCGCGCGGGCGGGCTTCGTCTCGGTCATCGGATCCCCTCGCTTCGTGTTCGGCGCCTAAGCCCGGCACGTTACGACAACAGCGTTGACTCTCGAAACCTCGAACTTGGCCGGCTGCCTCCGCGCGTATCCAGTATAATCTGCGCGCAGCAAGCGGAGGAAAAGCCCGTCATGAAGGTCGGTCTGTTCATCAACACGCAGTTCCCCGAGGGCTTCAGTCTCGCGCAATGCGTCCCGGAGATGGTCGCGCAGGTGCGCGCGGCGCGTGATGCCGGATTTGCCTCCCTCTGGTTCCCGCATCATTGGCTGACTCACCCGATGCAGATGCTGCAGATCACGCCTGTCATGGGCTATGTTGCAGCCCACGCGCAGGGCATGACGATCGGCCCGAACATCCTGATCCTGCCGCCGCTCAACCCGGTGCACGTGGCCGAGGAAGCCGCGACGCTCGATTTGTTGACCGGCGGCAACTACATCCTCGGCGTCGGCCTCGGCTACCGCCAGCCGGAGTTCGACGCCTTCAGGATCAGCCTCAGCGAGCGCGCGCCGCGCTTCAACGAGGCGATCCTCCTGATGCGCCGGCTGTGGACCGAGGAGCGGGTGAGCCACCAGGGCCGGTTCTACACGGTCAACGATTCCGGCATCGGCGTGAAGCCGGTGCGCCCGGGCGGACCGCCGGTCTACATCGCCGCGCAGGCCGACGTGTCGGTGAGGCGCGCGGCACGGATCGGCGACGCCTGGCTCATCGTGAACAGCAGCGGGCTCGGCAAGGTGATGCCGCTGATGCAAACCTATCGTGCCGCGCTGAGGGAATATGGCCGGACGCCGCTGGAGTTCCCGATCACCGTCGAATGCTACGTCGGCGCACGCCATGCGACAGCGCATGAGGAATGCCGCTTGCCGCTCGAATACAAGTACAACGCCTATGCCGCATGGGGGCTGGAGGACCGCACCTCGGTGCCGTTCGAGGATTTCGCCCGCGACCGCTTCATCATCGGCGACAAGGTCTCGGTGAAGGAGGAGATCGCGCGCTACCGCGAGCTTCTGGGTGTCGATCATTTCATCATGCGCGTGCAATGGCCGGGGCTGCCGCAGGAGCAGGTGCTGAACTCGATCCGGCGGCTCGGCGAGATTTTCGCGTCGTAAGGGGCGGCTCAAACCTTTTCGCGCAGCCCCAATCGCGCCAGGCGCGGCAGTACCTCGGCGCAAAAATACGGCAGCTCTTCCAGATAGTTGACGAATGAGACCGCGATCCCGGTGAGCCCGGCCGCCGTGAGCTGCGCCATCTCCTGCGCCACGGTGTCGGGGTCGCCGATCAGCGGCAGCCCGCCCATGCCGTTCGCCTGGTGATTGCGCAGGCGCCGAAACTCCTCCGGCCCGTGCGTCTGGGGGGTGATGTTCCGCATCGCCAGGATATTGTTGACCGCCGGCCAATCGGCATTGTCGACGATACAATGGCGGTAATAATCCTCGGCCTCTCGGGCGGTGGGCCGGCAGGTGACGACGCCCACGGTATAGACGTTCGATCTCCCTTCCGCCCTGCCGCGCCAATGCCCGCACGTTCTTCACATGGCCGGCGGTCTCCTCGAACGAGATGCCGTTCGATATGTTCGAGAACAGCGCGTCGCAGTTGCGGATGGCGAAGGCCTGGCCGGTCGTCGATGCGCCGGCGTTCATGATCAATGGGCGGGTCCCGCCATAGGGTTTGGGTTTGGCCGCGCCCCCCTGAGCTTGATGAACCGCCCATCGAAGTCGAAATCTTCCCGCGGCGACCAGGCCAGCTTGATCGCGTCGAGCCATTCCTGGGCGTATTCGTAGCGGGTCGCGTGATCGCGCAGGGTGGCGCCGAACATCTCGAATTCGCCTTCGTTCCAGCCGCACACGACGTTCAAGCCGAAGCGGCCCTCGCCGATGTGATCGGCGGTGACGAATTCCTTGGCGGCGATCAACGGCGGGATCAGCGCCGCATGGACCGTTCCGAACACGGTCAGCCGCCGGGTTTTGGCTAAGAGACCGCAGGCCCAGGTCACGGTCTCGAAGGTCGCGCCCTGGTAATCGGTGTCGCCGCCATAGCCCTTCCAGCGGCCGATCGGCAACATGAACTCGATGCCGGCCTCATCGGCCATCTGCGCCAGAAGCAGGCAATCCGGCCAACTCCCCGACCAGCGTTCCGGCACCAGCGTGACGGCCCGGCCGGAGGAGCAGTTCGCGCCGAACAACCCCAGCTTCAGCTTGTTCGCGCTCCCCATCGCGGCGCGCTGGCGATTGTCGTTCATGCCGTCCATGGCTGCCTCGCGCCGACTAACCCGATTGAGTGCGGCCATCCGTCGATCGTTGGCAGCTTCTAGGGGTTCGGATACAGGCGGGCTTTGATTGCCTCCAGTTGGGCAATCGCGTCGCGGTTGACGATCCGGGTGAACCGCGGCACCTTTTTCCCCTTCCACTCGGCCGGTTCAAAAAACATGCGCAACGGCCGCAGGTCGAAGAGTCCGCCATTCCGGTAGGCATAGGCCTCCTCGTATAACGGCCGGTATACTTGCATGAACGCGTCTTCGGTTCGGCAATTATCTTCGGTATGGTGGCCGACGCCATAAATATAATAGGCATAGTTGTTCAGCGGCCCGTCCGGGTCATGTTTGAAGTGATAATAATATCCCGGCTCGGGCAGCTTCTTAGGGGGTGGTATGTCGTACGCCATAGCGTCGTCTCCGACTCGATAACCGACACGGCAAAGCCTTGCCGAACTCCGCAGGAATCGCCAAGCTCGACGACAAGCGGCCGTGCGAGGCCGCCAATAACCGGCGAGAGGCGCGCGATCTCATGGCGGAGCAATCATCCTACCTGTATCTCGGCCTGGCGGGCGAGACCGGGCGCGGCCGGGTCGTGCATTCCGGGTTGTTCCGCATGGCCGACGGCAGCGGCGAGTGGCAGGCGTTGGAGCGCGGCCTGCCCGAAATGCCGGCGGTGCGCGCCCTGGCGGTGCACCCGCAAAGGCCCGAAATCATCTACGCCGGCACCCAATCCGGGCCCTATCGCAGCGCCGACCGCGGCGAGCACTGGGAGAAGGTCGAGATGCCCGACCACGGCCTGCCGGTGTGGTCCATCCTGTTCCACCCGCATGATCCCGAAATGATCCTGGTCGGGACGGAAAACTGCGAGATCTACCGCAGCGACGATGCCGGCGAACATTGGACCCGGCTGCCGGTCAGCGTGCGCTTTCCGGAGATCACCACCGCGCCCGGCGCCAACCCGGCGAAGCGCGTCTTGATGATGGACGCCAGCGCCGCCGAACCCGATCACCTCTACGGCGCGATCGAGGTCGGCGGCACGATCCGCTCAACGGACGGCGGCGAGCATTGGGAAAACCTCAGCCACGGCCAGTATCTCAATGACGACTACGTCAACATGCACGGCGTCCTGGCGAGTCGCTGGCGGCCGGGCACGGTCATTGGCATCGCCCGCGCCGGCATGTTCCGCAGCGCCGATGGCGGCGACCATTGGGAGCACGTACCCCTGGAGCCGATGAACCCAAAGGGGCACATCTATTGCCGCGACATTCGCGAGGTGCCGGGCAACCCGCGCCATCTGTGGGTGGCGGCGGGAGCCGGCTTCCAGAGCGAGGCCGGCTCATTGCTGCACAGCCGCGACGGCGGCGACAGCTGGAGCCGGGTCGATCTCGGCATGCCGGTGCCGCACACGATGTTCTGTCTCGCCTTCGACGAGCGGCAGCCCTCGCGGATGTCGTGCGCCACCAATGGCGGCGAGGTCTACACCAGCCTCGACGCCGGCGAAACCTGGACTGCGCAGCCGCCGCCTCCGGGGGGCACGCAGGTCTATGCGCTCGCGCGGGGGTGAGTCGCGTAATCGCCCAAATCCGGCGAAGCCGGTAGCTCCCCTGCTGCTGAGAGGTTGCTATGGCGGGTACCAGGGCATCTACATTTATCGGTGCTGCCAAGGGATTGGCACCACCGATCCGGGCATCTGCTGAAGAAATCGAGCGGTCGCGGCAACTCCCGTTGCCGTTGGTCGAGGCCATGGCGCAAGGCCGGGCTATTTCGACTGTGGATCCCGCGCACGCTGAGCGGCGAAGAGGCCGACCCGATGACGCTGGTTCGCGTCGTCGAAGAAATCTCGCGAGCCGCCGCCGCCGCCGCCGGCTGGTGCATGGCTATCGGCGGCGAATACGGCGTGTTCGGCGGGTATCTGCCGGCGGACGCTGCGCAGGAGATCTACGACACCGACCCGGTATTATCTAGGAAATACACCTGCTATGATTGCGGGACGTGAGGACGACAGGACGCTGGCGCATGGCCACCGAACCGGGTTATAAGGACTGAGGGTCGTTATAAGTAACCATTCATCAACCTGTCAGTGGGAGGTTGTCAGGCATGCAACTCTGCCACGCTGGCGCTCGTTGACTCCCCTGGCACCAGCGACGACATTACCGCAATGTCTTACATAATGAGCCTGTCTCAGCCGCTGGAAATCGACACTCCAGTCGGCGCATTGTCACGTCTTAATCTCAGCGGCTACGACAGGGTCGTTGACGAATTTAGGCGGCGTCATGAGAAGGCAGAAGCGGCAAAAAAACTAGCTCTGACAAAACTTAATGAGCTAGCCGATCAGCTTGAAGAGGTTATGACGCAGCTTCCTGAGCAGGAAGCGACTGGCATAGGTCAAGAATTTAGACATTTGGAAATCGCCGAACATTTGCTGGCGGACGGTATTGCGCCGCAGAACGCTGACGAGCTATACAGGTATTTTGAAAAATGCAGGGATACTGTAGACGAAGTGCAGAAAGGGGTTAAGAAGCTATCCAAAATTTTGGTGAAAGTGCAGAAGTTTGACGGTACTCACGGCGCACGACTAATCCGCTTGTCTGGCGACATGATGCATGCCCTTAGAAGACTTACGAACCATTATCAGCACATGATTTCCCGTGCCAAACTCATAGCGGCGCGCGCCAAGGCCCCGCAAGCTGGCCCCGTAGAGCGGTCGTATCGTTTGTATGCTGAGGCCTTTAGGAGTTTGCCTGGTATTCTAGAAGTCGGAGGCCTAAACATTGATTTACGGGACCGTATCCCGCTATACGAACTGCCAATTAGAATCGATCCGAATATATTGATGGACCATCGGCGACTGGGTGAATTAGAGCGCGCCGCCGACGAAAATGTGGCAGAGAGAGACCCTGCCGCGGTCGGCGCAATCGCCTTTCGATTTGAGCCAATTCAAGGTGCTGCCTGAAGAAGCCATACGGTTCGCGAAGCGACTTCTCGATGATCCCGCCGCTCCGGAATCCGATCTGCGGACAGTAGCACACGTTGTGTACTACGGCGTGTACCATTTTGCCTGCGATCAGCTAGGCTTAGACCCATGGACGGGCTATGCACAAGCTGACCACGACGCGATTCGAAAGGCAGTCCGGAGACTTGACCCAGCCAAGGCAGGGGCCGGAATGCGAGAGGCGCGCCGTTCGTTTGAGACGTTATGGCAATTGCGCAGGCGGGCGGATTACGACTGGGATCATCCTTTCACCAGTGTAGACGCGGAGCGAGCGTTCGAACGTGCTG
Organism: uncultured Alphaproteobacteria bacterium; assembly: GCA_963789255.1. Taxonomy (GTDB): domain Bacteria; phylum Pseudomonadota; class Alphaproteobacteria; order ATCC43930; family CGMCC-115725; genus DATARH01. The sequence continues at coordinate 222,486 of CAWBJW010000004.1, forward strand.
AGGCTATATTTTACCCGAGCGCGGGCCGACGGCTCTCTCAGCAGAATGCAAGCAGACACGCTCGCTGCCCCCGACGACGGGAAATCGCCTTAGCGATCGGTCTCCCAAAGCAATGAGCAGCGGGATGGCCATCGCTTTCTCATTGAGATCTGCGGCGTGGTCGGCGGGTTGAGCTGAGGCTGATCAAGCGGAATTTGCGTATCTTGCGCAATTTCCGTATCTTGGAAGCTGGGAAGAGAGAGCCCCTGGCCATGCCCAAGACCGTACCGGCTTCCGAATTCACCCGCAACTTCGGGCGCTACCGGATGCGCGCCCAGCGCGAAGTCATTGCTGTATCGAGCCACGGCCAAATCACCGGTTATTTCGTCGGTCCGGACGAATATGAGGAGTTCAGGCGCTTCCGGGAAAGCCGACGCAGCTTCGCCACCGCCGAGCTGCCCGAGGAAAAGGTAGAGGCCATCCGCGCCTCCCGCATGGACCCGCGGCACGACCATCTCGACGCCTTGCTCGATCCCAAATAGCGGAGCCGCATGCCGATCCCCAACCCGGAGGCCGGCCTCGTCATCTCCTACGCCTATCTCTGGCATCACGAGTACCAAGCCGGACGGGAAGAGGGACGGAAGGATCGGCCGAGCGTCATCGTCTTGGCCATCAACCGGGAAACGGACGGGGCGACGATCGTCACGGTGCTGCCAATCACACACAGCCCTTCGACTGATCCGGCTTCGGCGGTCGAGATCCCCCTGAGGGTCAAGCGCCGTCTCGGCCTCGACGACGACCGTTCGTGGATCGTGGTCGCCGAAGGCAACGAATTCCTCTGGCCTGGCTACGACATTCGCAAGCTTCCGCACGACGACCGGTACGATTACGGCTTCCGGCCGCCGAGATTCTTCGATCAGGTGCTCGAAGCGTTCGTTGCCTTTTATCGCGCAGGCAGGGTCAGTCGCGCCCCACGCGAGTGACAACTCGATCAATATGAAACCGCACCGCCGCATGCCCCCCGGCTCGACACGGCCAGTGCGGGAGGTGCAGGATGAGCGGCCGATTCCCCCGCGACGGAGAGCCGCCATGCCCGAGACGCCGACCTTCGGCCGCTACGCCGAGATCCCCTACGAGCAGATGACGCCGGAGCAGCAGGAGGGCTATCGCTTTCTGGTCGAGACCCGCGGCGCGGCCGGGGGGCCGAGCAAGATCTGGGTGCACAACCCCAAGCTGGTGAAGGCATCGGCCCCGCTCGGCGCGCATTTCCATCCCGGCGGTTATTCGCTCTCCGAGCGCGAGCGCGAGATCGCCGTCATCATCATCAACAGCAAATGGCACTCGGCCTACCCGACCAACGCGCATGAGCGGCGCGGCAAGGAGGTCGGGCTGCCGGCCGACAAGGTCGAAGCCATGCTCTCGGGCGTACCGACGTCATTCTCGGACGAGCGCGAGCAGATCGTCTACGAGATGGCGATTTGCCTGTCGAATGCGCGCTGGGTCCCGAAGGGGCTTTACGATCGCGCGGTCAAGGCATTGGGCCATGTCGGCATCACCGACGCGATCACCCTGATGGGCTACTACACCAGCGTCTCGATGACCCTCGCCTTCTACAACGTCCCGGCCGGCGCGCCGGGCTTGGCCCGGTAGTCAAAAGGAACGCTTTAACGCGGAGGTCGCAAAGTTTTCCGCGAAGGACGCGAAGGACGCAAAGGAAGGGTTTCACGACGGAGACCGCGCGTAGCGCAAAAACTCCACAAAAGCGCGGTCATTCCGCGGCGCAGCCGACGGCTGCGAACCCGGAACCCATGAACACCGGCCTCGGAAAATGGATTCCGGGTTCGCCGCTGCGCGGCGCCCCGGAATGACGAGTTGTTGCGCAGGCCAGGACGCCGCATCAAGGGCGCCGCGTCCTTGGCGCAGTCTCTGCGTCCTCTGCGCTAAAGCGTTGTCTTTATCTCGCGCGTTTGCGCTCCCAGTAATCGGCCGCGGCGGGAAATACGGTATGAACGCGCGTCGCCTGCGCCGGGCCGTCCAGCGTGTCCGCGGCGGCGCGCCAGACGGCGTAATGCGGCGCGGCGCGATGCGCCTCCAGCGCCGCCTCGTCGCGATAGACTTCCATGAAATAGTAGACGTTCTGGTCCTGCTGGTCCTGCAGGACGTTGAAGCACAGGCAGCCCGGCTCGTCCCGCTCGGAGCCGATGGCATCCACCTCGATCGCCGTGAGGAAACGCTCGCGTTCCTCCGCTTTGACCCGGACCTTCACCCACAGCGCCAGCATGCGGCCTCCCTTCCGACAGCGAGGCGCACCCGGTCGGGCGCTGCCTCTCTCCGGCACGAACCATCCCCGGACTTTACGCGAACCGCACGCCCGGCGTCACCGGCAAATGCCGGCCGCGGCAGCTCAGCGTGGCTGTCCCATCGCGCCATGCACTTGCGCCACGATTTCGAACGACCGTTTGCGCTTGCCGTGGTCGAAGATGTTCGCCGTCACCATCAGCTCGTCGGCGCCCGTGCGACGGATCAGATCGTCCAGACCGCGCCGGACGGTGTCCGGCCCGCCGACGATCGCGGCGCCCAACGCGTCGGCGAGGATGGCGCGTGCATAGGGATCGAGCCGCGCCTCGAAATCCGCGACCGGCGGGGGCACCCGGCCGGGCCGGCCGATCCTGTTGTTCAGCGACGATTGCTGCAATGACGAGAACAGGAACCGCGCTTCGGCATCGGTTTCCGCCGCGACCACCGTGACGCCGAGCATCACGTGAGGCATGGCAAGCTGCGCCGACGGACGGAACCGTTGGCGGTAGATCGCCATCGCCTCCATCATCATCGCCGGCGCGAAATGCGACGCAAAGGCGAACGGCAGGCCCAATATCGCCGCGAGCTGGGCCCCATAGGTGCTCGACCCGAGGATCCAGATCGGCACCGCCAGCCCGGCGCCGGGCACCGCCTGCACCGCCTGGCCAGGCTCGGCCGGCTGGAAGTAACTCATCAGTTCGACGACGTCCTGCGGAAACTGGTCGCCGGCGGCGCCGAGCAGGGTTCGCCGGATCGCCCGGGCGGTGATCTGATCCGACCCCGGTGCGCGGCCGAGGCCCAGTTCGACCCGCCCGGGATACAGCGCGGCGAGGGTGCCGAATTGTTCGGCGATCAAGAGCGGGGCGTGGTTGGGCAGCATGATGCCGCCGGCGCCGATGCGGATGCTGCTCGTGCCGGAAGCGACGTGGGCGAGTGCCACCGCGGTCGCCGCGCTCGCGATTCCGGGCAGGTTGTGATGCTCGGCCATCCAGTATCGCTGATAGCCGAGCGCCTCGACATGGCGCGCGAGGTCGAGCGAATTGCGCAATGCCTGACCGGCATCGCCGCCTTCGATGATCGGGGAAAGATCGAGAACGGAGAATGGCACCATGGGATGACCATCGCACCGGACGCCGCCGACGCAAAGCCGCTTCCTGCGACATCAAAATGTCTTGTCCTTCCCGGCGCATATCGCCACCTACCCGCCACTGACCCGCGGCGGGCTGGAGCAAGGATCGCTGAAGGCAACCGGGTGACAGCCGGCGCGACGCCCCCTTGCCGCAGCCCGGCACTGCGCTCACCCTCGCACGCCCTGATCGACGTTCGCGGAAACGACAGCTAAGCAGGCATTTGTCGATTGTGACACAATTAGTGGTGCGGACGGCAATCAGCCCCTCACCCTGCCCTCTCCGTGGCCCGCCCAAGCGAATCTCTGCTTTAGGGGAGACCGGTGATGACCGATGCCTACGACAATGAGTCTGCATGCCCGATTCGGCCTCGATGTCGAGCTTGGCGGCGAGGTACCGGACGAGCCGTGGCTGCATCAGGTGCTGATGCGGCGCACCCACCGCCGCTACGCCGATCGCGCGGTGCCCGATTCGCTGGTGCGGCTCTTGCTCGCCGCTTCGTTCTCGGCCTCGTCGAAATCGGATTTCCAGCAGGCATCGGTCATCTGGCTCAAGGACCGTGCCCGGCGCGACCGGCTCGCCGCGCTCTTCCCCGACATGCCGTGGATCGGCGCAGCGCCGGTGTTTCTCGTCTTTCTCGGCGATTCGCGGCGGCTCGAGCGAATCGGTGCGCTGCGCGGCCACCCCTCTGACAACGGCGCGCTCGAAGGGTTTTTCAACGCCGCGGTCGACGCGGCGCTGGTCTTGCAGAGCTGCATCCTTGCCGCCGAAACCCTCGGGCTCGGCGCCTGCCCGATCAGCGTCTTGCGCAATCGCATCGCCGCAGTAGCCGAAATCCTCGATCTGCCCGACAAGGTGTTTCCGGTCGCCGGGCTGTGCCTCGGCTATCCGGCGCAAAGCGGCTTCATCAGCATGCGCCTGCCGCTCGACGCGACGGTGCATGTCGACCGCTACGACGATTCGGGCCTGGACGAGGCGGTCGACGGCTACGACCGGCGGCGCGACGCCTGCCATTCGATCGGCGACCGGCAGCGCATGCCCGAGCGGTTCGGCACCGCCGAGTTCTATGGCTGGTCGGAGGACAAGGCGCGCCAGGCCATGACCTCCGAAGGAGGCGGGTTCGCGACCTGGCTCAAAGCGCACGGCTTCACGTCGGACGAACCGGTTGACGGATCGACGTAGCGGCACGATCGCGCGAAAATGGAAAGGCCGCCCGGTCAGGGGCGGCCTTTCGTCGAAAACCGGCGGCCTTCGCGGCCGCGCCGGCGCCTAAATTCAGGCGCGGATCTCCGCGAATGCAGGGATCCTGGTCACGGCAGCGGTGGACCGCGGTTGGTGGTTAGACACAGGATCACCTCCTTTCTGGTTGTTGAGCCGACGGTCGCAATGTATGGCCGCGCCGGCTCGGCGACAAGCGTCTTTACGCACCGGCAGCGGCGCGTTGCGATGCCATTTCGCCGCGGACGGGCTCCCCCGCTGGCATCACCTGACCCACTGGCGCGACCGGGCGCGGGTTATCGCGAGCTGGTTCAGTTGGTGCTGCCGTTTTTGGGCGAGCCACCGATAAAGTGATTAGGTTTGCCGCTACCTTGACGGGGCATGATCGTTCATGCGGGCTTGCAAACTCATGGCCCGCTACTCACATACTCACCATTCTTGACAATCCCCGGTAAACCATGTAGGCGGGCCCCGCCTACATGGTTTACCGGGCAGAATCCAGCATGTGATACTGCCGTTAACGGTTTGTCAGGTTTTTTGCAACCAATGGGTCCCCGACCCGCTCTGAATTGGAGGGCCAGCAGAGCTAAAAGGAGTAGGAGCACCGGGAAATCGTAGCCCCTAGTGGGGTCCTACGCGGCACTCGGCAAGGAGGGCGTGATGACGGAGTTGGAGAAGCTGTTGACTGACCTGTCGGAGGACCCGACCTTTCGCCTGGAGGACTTCAAATTGTTCCTGGGCGATGGCAAGGATTTTTCCGTGGAGGACCTTTGCCGCGAGATCAACAAAGCTGAGCTTTCGGTGAAGCTCGGCATCGTAAAGCCGACGAGAGATTGGCCGAACATCCGCGAACCAGTGGACACGCGGACCTTGTTTTAAATGATGCTACAGATGCCCATCGGGGTGGCATCTGTAGCTTGGGAGGAGCTTAGAAAATAACAAATGCCACTATGGCGCCATGCGGCCACCATTCTTGGCAAGGTCGCGCAGCGGCAATCGATCTACTCGTTGCCAATAAATATAAACTATGTGCGCGACGCCATCAACGAGATGTGTGGCGACGCTGACATTCGATATAATTTTGTGGATATTGACGCCAACAAGTTGCGCGGTTACTTCAAAAAGGGTTATATTACCAGCGGCCCATATGCGTCAGATTCCCAGTTAATTGGCAACGTGTATATCTCTGTAAACCAGAGCCACGAATGGCAAAATTTCGTTGCCGTTAAAGAAATGATGCACTTGCTTGATAGCGAAGTTCTTAGCACGAAGGATAAAGAAGACATAGCCAATCTTCTAGAGGATATGTCGTCTGCGGTAGACTTCTTATCAGTAGATACTTCGCTTCCGCGAGGCCAAAGACTTATAACTGACCATGTTGCGGTCGTTGGAGCACTAGAAATTTTATTCCCATATGAAGTGCGAAAGCTTTTCCGCGAGAAGTATGCCGATGGCGCGGTCGCGGATTACGAGCTGGCGCAGGCAGCGGCAATCCCCGACCGCTATGTTCGGGGTGGTATGACTGCCAGCTGGTTCGGATGGACGGAACGGTGCCGCACCGAGCGTCAGATTCATGATCTCCCACCCCCAGACTAAACCAAGGGAGCCGCGCAACGGTACCCGCCCATGATGACGATCATTACACCGACAATGAGACCGACCGCAGGCGCGATGCGACAATCCGGGCGATGATCGCCACACCTCGCCGCCGCCAACAAAACGGATCGTGGCATAGGGAGGAAAGATGGATCTTGCGGCACTCCGCGAAGCGGCGATCGAGGCGACCTCGCGCGCGCTTCACGACAAGCACGGCTTTGTGCCGAGCGACGAAAGCGACGAATGGGAAGAGGAATACCGCCGGCAATTCGTGGCGCTGAAAACGCGCTTCGCGAGCGAAAACGCCGCGCCGCCGCCGCCGCGCCCGCCGTCCGCTCCCGCCGCCGCCCAGCGCGAGTGGCCCGAACTTTCCGGCACGCCGGAGCAAAAGCGCTGGGCCTCGACGATCCGCGAGGACCGGCTGCGCGAGATCCCGGGCGAACCCTTCCGCGCCTGGCTCGCCCATGCCTGGACCCGCGCCAAGGTGTGGGTCGATACCCGCGACGTGCCGAGTGCGGTGTTGATCCAGCGGCTTCGCCCGCAATTCGACGAGTACCGGCGGCAGACCGCCGACGCTGCCAAGGCGCGCGCCGCCGAGGCGCAACAGAAGGCCGCCGCGGCATCCGTTTACCAGCAGCGGCTGAAGGACGCCGGGATCACTCCCGAGGGTCTGGTCGAACTGGTCGACGCCTGCGACCGCTTCGATCTCGCGCCGATCGCGGCGAAGCTCGCCGAGATCGCCGTCGAAGGGCGCCATCTGCGCATCTTCGAGACATCAGACCCCAACCTGCTTCTCGTCAAGGAGAAGAAGGGTCCGCTGCACGAGGATTATGCGATCGAGCGCGACGAGGGCCTGGTCGGCGACCTGAAACTCTACGCGCAGGCGCCGTAGCGGCAATTTCGCGGGCAACGGATACGGGAGGCAGCAAATGACCCAGGCGGGGGACGGTGCGACGGTGCGGCCTGACAGCACGCTCGATGCGACCGGGCTGTTGTGCCCGTTGCCGGTGCTGAAGGCGCGGCGCGCCTTGCGGGCGGTGCCGGGCGGCGGCATCCTCGAAGTGCTGACGACCGATCCCGGCGCGACCAAGGATTTCGAGCATTTCTGCCGCACGACCGGCTGCGAGCTGATCGAGGCGAGCGAAGAGGCCGGCGGCATCCTGCGGTTTCGCTTGCGGAAGCCGGTTTGAAGGAGAAGCGCGATGGCGGCGTTGATCACGGCACCGCGGCTGATGGCGATCGGCGGCGGGGCGCTGGCGGATTTGCCCCTCCTCTTGGCGCGGCTCAGCCTCGCCCGCCCGCTCGTCGTCACCGACCCCTTTATTGCCGGGAGCGGCATCCTCGACCGGGCGACCGCGCTCTTCGACAAGGCGCAGATCGCCTGGTCGGTGTTCTCCGACACCGTGCCGGACCCGACGACCGCGGTCATCGAGACCGGCGTCGGGCGGCTCCGGGCCGGCGATTTCGACAGCCTCGTCGCGATCGGCGGCGGCAGCTCGATCGACACCGCCAAGGGCATGTCGGTGCTGTTCGCCAATGGCGGGCAGATGCGCGACTACAAGGTGCCGAGCGAGATCCCGCGGGCCGGTCCGCCTGTCGTTGCGGTCCCGACGACCGCGGGCACCGGCTCCGAGGTCACCCGCTTCACCGTCGTCAGCGATACCGAGACCGACGAGAAGATGCTGATCGCCGGCCTCGCCTGCTGCCCCGTGGCCGCGATCGTCGATTACGAGTCTGACCCTCTCGATGCCATTGCGGCTCACCGCCGATACCGGGATCGACAGCCTGACCCATGCGATCGAGGCCTATGTCAGCCGCCGCGCCAGCCCCTACACCGATGGCCTTGCGAAGAACGCGATGGGGCTGATTGCGCGCAACATCCGCACCGCCTGCGCCGAGCCGCAAAACCGCGCCGCGCGCGAGGCGATGATGCTCGGCGCGACGCATGCGGGGATGGCGTTTTCCAATGCCAGCGTCGCGCTGGTGCACGGCATGAGCCGGCCGATCGGCGCCTTCTTTCATGTGCCGCACGGGCTGTCGAACGCGATGCTGTTGCCCGAGATCACCGCCTTCTCGGCGCCGGCGGCGCTCGAACGCTATGCCGATTGCGCCCGCGCGATGGGGGTGGCCGAGGACGGCGAGGGCAGCCAGGCCGCGGTCGCGCGCCTCTTGGACGAATTGCGCCGGCTCAACCTGGACCTCAACGTGCCAAGCCCCTGCGCCTATGGCATCGCGCGCGCCCGCTACGAAGAACTCCTGCCGGTCATGGCGAGCCAGGCGCTGGCCTCGGGCTCGCCCGCCAACAACCCGCGCGTGCCGACGAGCGACCAGATCATCGAGCTCTACCGGCGGGTGTACGAATAGCGATCCGGCGCTGGAGCGTTCTCTTAACCCAGCTTGACCTGGATTTCGTCACCGACGAGGCGCACCGGATAGGTCTTGATGTCGTCAGTGCAGGGCGGCGCGGTGGCCTTGCCGCTCTTGACCTCGAACCGCCCGGCATGCAGCGGGCATTCGATCTCGCCCTTGTCGAGCCAGCCGTCCGACAGCCTGGCGTAGGCATGGGTGCACACGTCGTCGGTGGCGTAAATTGTGCCGTCGAGGTCGTAGAGCGCGATCTCCTTGCCGGCGATGACGGTGCCGAGGACGTCGCCCTCGGCGAGATCGCCGCGCTTGGCGGCCTTTATCCAGCCGGTGTCATCGCTCATTTTATCTTGCCCCCTAGACCGCGGTATCGGGCGAGAACGCCTTGAAGGCGATGATCGTGAAGGTGTCCTTGATGCCGGGCAATGTTTGCAGCCGCTCGGTCACGAAATGACCGATATCGGTGCTGTCCCCCAGATAGCATTTCATCAGGAGATCGTACTGCCCCGAGGTCGAGTAGACTTCCGAGACCTGTTCGATATCGGCGACCGCCGCGTCAGCCACGGCGTAGGCCTTGCCGAGTTCGCATTTGACCATCACGAAAATGGTCTTCATCGGACCCTCCCTGGCTGAGGGAAAACCGAATTGGCGGCGGCTCAGGCGCGTGCGGCAACCTTGGGCGCGCGCACCAGAAACGCCGGAAGATCGTCGCCAAAGCCGACCACCCGACGTTCCGGCTGCGGCTGGCTCTGGCGCCGGGGCTCGGGCGCCGGCCGGCCGGCCGGCCGCGCAAACAGCGCCACGGCGGGCTCGACAGCGTCGCTTCCGGGTTGAGCCGGTCTGGGTTGAGCCGGTCTGGGTTGAGCCGGTCGGGGTTGGGCCGGCGCCGCACGCTCGCGCCGCGGCCATTGTTCGGCGCGGCCGTTCTCCGAATGCGCGGGTCGGGCAGCGGCCCGTTCCGGCGCGTGACGCCTTGCCGGCGCGCTGCGGCCGCGGCGCCGATCGCCGCCTTCGAAATCGAGCGCGGCTGGGGCGATGTCGGCCATCGCCGCCAGCGGAATGTCCTTGCCGATCAGCTTCTGGATCGCGGCCACGAACCTGCCGTCCTCGGGCGCCGCCAGCGTGAAGGAGCGGCCCGGTTTGCCGGCGCGGCCGGTGCGTCCGATGCGGTGAACATAGTCCTCGGCATGGATCGGCACATCGAAACAGAAGACGTGGCTCAGCCCCTCGATATCGAGGCCGCGCGCCGCGACATCGCTGGCGACCAGCAGGCGGATCTCGCCATTCCTGAAGCGGTCGAGGGTCTCGGTCCGCTTGGGCTGCGGCATGTCGCCGTGCAAGGCCGCAGCGTCGAGGCCATAGCGCGACAGCGAGCGCTGCAACAGGTCGACGTCGCGCTTGCGGTTGCAGAAGATCAGCGCGTTCTTGACGTCTTCGCTGGCGATCAGCCGGCGCAACGTCTCGCGCTTGTCTTCCGGCGCGACGACGACCAGCGACTGCTGGACCAGCGCCGCGGGCGAGGCTGGCGGCGACACCGTCACCACGGCCGGGTCCTTGAGGAACGCATCGGCGAGGCGGCGGATCTCGGGCGGCATCGTCGCCGAAAAGAGCAGCGTCTGGCGCGCCTTCGACAACAGGCCGACGATGCGCTCGACATCCGGGATGAAACCCATGTCGAGCATCCGGTCGGCTTCGTCGATGACCAGGATGCGCACATCCGACAAGAGGATCTTGCCGCGCTCGAACAAATCGAGCATGCGGCCCGGCGTCGCGATCAGAACGTCGACCCCGCGGTCGAGCTTGCGCAGCTGGTCGGCAAAGCTTTCGCCGCCGATCAAGAGCGCCGTCGTCAGCCGGTGGTATTTGCCGTAGACCTCGAAGGCGGCTTCGACCTGGGTCGCCAGTTCGCGCGTCGGTTCGAGGATTAAGGAGCGCGGCATGCGCGCCCGCGACCGGCCGGCGGCGAGCTTTTCGATCATCGGCAAGGCAAAGCCGGCGGTCTTGCCGGTGCCGGTCTGGGCGCAGCCGAGCACGTCGCGCCCGCTGGCGACGATCGGGATGGCTTGCTCTTGGATCGGGGTGGGGGTGGTATAGCCGGCGTCTAAGACCGCCTGAAGAAGTTCAGGCGAGAGTCCAAGTTCGTTAAAATTCATTGAGAAGTTGTTGCCTTACGTAAGCTGTAGTCGGGCAGATCGCCCGTACCGTTAATTGGGGAAGCAACCCGAAAAGTCAATGCCTTTCGCGATTTCCGTCATGTCTGTGCAACACGGGAGGCCGCGCGCGAATGCGGGCCGGCAATTCAGCGGCGGCGGAACTGCGGCCGCGCCATGACCGGCGGCGCGGTGGTGTCCTTGTGGCGGAAATTGATCCGGCCTTTTGTCAAGTCGTACGGCGTCATTTCGACCGTGACGCGATCCCCGGCGAGAATCCGGATGCGATTTTTCTTCATCTTGCCCGACGAGTAGGCGAGGGTTTCGTGCCCGTTGTCGAGCTTCACCCGAAACCGCGCATCGGGCAGAAGCTCCTGCACGGTGCCTTCGAATTCGATCAGATCTTCCTTGGCCAATGCGTACTCCCCTTAAGGAAAGGGGCGCCGCAGCGCCCCTTGGCAGCCGCCGGTTACGCCGGACTGCAGGTTGACCGCCGAAACTCGGCCGCGCTGGCCTTGCTCGAGCTCGTAGCTCACCTTTTGGCCTTCGTTGAGACCATCCATGCCGGCCCGCTCGACCGCGGAGATGTGAACGAAGACGTCAGCGCCTCCGCTCGTCGGCTGGATAAACCCGTAGCCCTTTTGGGCGTTGAACCATTTGACCGTGCCGGTCGCCATCAGCAAGAACTCCAGTTGGTAGAAAGACCGCCGCACGCCGTGCGGCGGATCGGCCGGTCGGACCGGCCGTCGCGGCCGCGCGCTCGCAGGCGAACGCCGACCGTGACGCCGAGCCGAAACGGACCGACCGGCGAACAGGTAAGCGGAAGCGCCTGATTAAGCAAGATCCGCGAAAGGCTGCCGTGCTGTTTTCGAAGACATGCCATTCGCGCGGCGCGCAACGGCGCTGAGGAGTCGTTCTGCCCCTACACATCCAAATCGCGGGCGAAGCGGGCGTTTTTCTGGATGTAGTCGAAGCGCAATTCGGGGCGCCTTCCCATCAGCGCCTCGACCAGCTGCTCGGTGCGGAGGAATCCCTCGCCCGAGCTTTCGAGCGCCGCCGGGTCGGCCTTCGGCGGCACCCTCACGCACAGCAGCACGCGCTGTGCCGGGTCCATCGTCGTCGCCTTGAGATAGCGCGCCGGCATCTCGCCCAATCCCTTGAACCGGCTGATCTCGACCTTGCCGCGGCTGTTGAACGCCGTTGCGAGCAATTCCTCGCGATGCGCATCGTCGCGCGCATAGAGCGTCACCTCGCCCTGGGTCAGCCGGTAGAGCGGCGGCAGCGCGAGGAACAGATGGCCGTTGTCGACGAGTTTCGCCATCTCGCGGAAAAAGAACGTCATCAGGAGCGAGGCGATATGGGCGCCGTCAACATCGGCGTCGGTCATGATGATGACCCGCTCGTAGCGCAGCCTTTCCTCGCGATACGAGGCGCCGGTGCCGCAGCCGAGCGCCAGGCCGATGTCGGAGAGTTCCTGGTTGGCGCGCATCTTGTCGGCCGAGGCGCTCGCCACGTTGAGGATCTTGCCGCGCAATGGCAGGATCGCCTGGGTTTCGCGGTCGCGCGCCTGCTTGGCCGAGCCGCCGGCGCTGTCGCCCTCGACGAGGAAGATCTCGGTGCCCTGGGCGCTGTCGCGCGTGCAATCGGCGAGCTTGCCGGGCAGGCGCAATTTGCGCGTCGCGCTCTTGCGCGCCATTTCCTTCTGCTGGCGCCGCCGCGCCCGCTCCTCGGCGCGCTCCGCGATGCGGTCGAGCAGCAGCTTGCTGGTCGCCGGGTCGGCGCTGAGCCAATGGTCGAAATGGTCGCGCACGGTGCCCTCGACGAGCCGCGTCGCCTCGGCCGAAGCGAGCCGCTCCTTGGTCTGGCCCTGGAATTGCGGGTCGCGCATAAACAGCGACAGCAGCATCGCCGCCCCGGCGGTGACATCATCTCCGGTCGCCTGGGCGATGCGGCGGTTGCCGACCAGCTCGCCGTAGGCCTTGACGCCGCGGGTCAGCGCGTTGCGCAGCCCGGCCTCATGCGTGCCGCCCTCGGGGGTCGGGATCGTGTTGCAATAGGAGTGGCAAAAGCCGTCCTCCTCGTCCTGCGGCCACACCACCGCCCATTCGACGCTGCCTCCCCCGGGGCCGCCTTCCGGGAACTCGGCCAGGCCGAGAAACGGCTTCGGCGTCAGAAGATCGCGCCCATCGAGGCTCGCCCCGAGGAAATCGCCGAGTCCGCCCGGGAAATGCAGCCGCGCCTCGAGCGGCACGCCCTCGGGCCGCGGCAGCGCGGGGTCGCAACGCCAGCGGATCTCGACGCCGCGGAACAGATAGGCCTTGGAGCGCGCCATCCGGTACAAGAGCGCCGGGCGGAACCCCGCATCGCCGAAAATCTCCGGGTCGGGGTGAAAGCCGAGCGTCGTGCCGCGCCGGTTCTGCACCGGACCGCAATCCTCGACCGGGCCTTCGGGCACCCCGCGGCTGTAGCGCTGCCGCCACAGCCGGCGATCGCGCGCCACCTCGACCTCGAGCGCATCCGACAGCGCGTTGACGACCGAGATGCCGACGCCATGCAGCCCGCCCGAAATCTTGTAGGCGTCGCCGCCGAACTTGCCGCCCGAATGCAGCATCGTCAGAATGACCTCGAGCGCCGATTTGCCGGGAAAGCGGGGATGCGGATCGACCGGAATACCGCGGCCGTTGTCGCGCACGGTGACCCAGCCCTGGGCGCCGAGCTCCAGTTCGATGCGGGTGGCAAACCCGGCCACCGCCTCGTCCATCGCGTTGTCGAGCGCCTCGGCGGCGAGGTGATGCAGCGCGCGCTCGTCGGTGCCGCCGACATACATGCCGGGGCGGCGGCGCACCGGCTCCAGACCTTCGAGGACTTCGATGTCCTTGGCCGAATAGCTGTCGGGGCGGGGCGGCGCGAGGCTGTCGAAAAGATCTGCCATGGCCCGATTATAGGAGGCCTTGCCCGCGGTGCAAGCCGGATGCAGTATAGTTACCCGGCAAGAACAACAAGATGTTGGATACAACTCGGCTTGGTTCAACCTGGCGGCGGTTTTGAGGGAACCCAGCCGGCCTGGCGGGATTTACGATGATGATGACCAGCGAGATGATGACCAACGAGCGCAAAATCTGGGAGGCCGCCCTCCTCCTGGTGCGCCGGCACGGCAGCAAGGCCGTCGCGATCGCCGAGCGCGAGGCGGAGCGGCTGCGTGGCGAGGACGACGAGTTGACCTGCGTCGTGTGGTGCTGGATCGCGCGTTCGACGGCCGAGCTGCTGCGTCCGGTGCCGGAAGCCGGCGAGCGGGTGCATTAGCCCGCCTTCGCCGATTCGTTGCGCCGCCTCTTCACGACAGGCCCCGCAAGCGCGATATAACGAGCGGTTGCAACCGCTCTCGGCGAGGCAAGGGTATGGCAGAGGGTTTTTTGGGCCGCTTCGGCGGCCGCACCCAGTCGAAAGATGCGCCGGGGAAAGCCCCCGAGGTCGCGCTCAGCGACGAGGAGTGGCGCCGGCGTCTGACCCCCGAGCAATACAAGGTCCTACGCCAGCACGGCACCGAACGCGCCGGGACCAGCCCGCTCGACAAGCAACACGGCTCTGGCATCTATCATTGCGCCGGCTGCGGCCAGCCTCTGTTCGACGCCGGCGCCAAATTCAACAGCGGCACCGGCTGGCCGAGCTTCTCGGCGCCGCTCGAGGATGGCGTCGAAACCCATAGCGACCGCAGCTTCTTCATGGTTCGCACCGAGGTGCATTGCCGCCGTTGCGGCGGGCATCTCGGCCATGTTTTCGAGGATGGACCGCCGCCGACCGGGTTGCGCTATTGCATGAACGGCGTATCGCTCGACTTTCACCCGGGCGAGACGGAACCGGCCCCATCGGACGCGCCGGTCAAATCCTGATTCCGCCTCACACCGCGTCCGGGCCGCGCTCCCGGGTGCGGATGCGCACCGCCTCCTCGATCGGGACGACGAAGATCTTGCCGTCGCCGATCTTGTCGGTCTTTGCGGCTTGCTGGATCGCCTCCACCGCACGCTGGGCGAGGCGGTCATCGACAACGACCTCGATTTTGACCTTGGGCAGGAAGTCGATGACGTATTCGGCGCCGCGATAGACTTCGGTGTGGCCCTTCTGCCGGCCAAAGCCCCTGACCTCGCTGACGGTCATGCCGCTGATGCCGATCTCGTGCAGCGCGTTCTTCACCTCATCGAGCTTGAACGGCTTGATGATCGCCTCGATTTTCTTCATCGCCTGATCATCGCAGGGGAGTGCCGCGACGCCGGCACGCCTCGTGCGACTCGCAGGAAATGTGCCAACGAGGCGGTTTCCCGTGGCTAGAATACGACACCCGTTTCGACCATCAAACGCGCCTGAGTCGAAGCGCCGCCTTTGCCGAAGCCGAACGGCTTGGTGAAGCTGGTCAAGTCCGCTACCGAAGCCTCGCCACGCAGGAAGTAGATGCCGTTCTGGAAGGTTGGGGTCAGCGTGAACGACACCGCCGAGCTGCCCGGGCCATAGCCGAGGAGACCAGCGCCGCCTACGGTCGCGGCCCCGCTCGACCCGATATACTCCCAGCGCCCGGCCAGGCTGACGTGGTCGGTGAACGCATAGCTCGCGAGCACCGCCCCGCCGAAGGTCGATGAGTTCACCAGGCCCAACCCGGTATCCTTGCCGACTTCGGTGTACTGGAGATACGGCGTGACCGTCCACGGCGCGTTGCTGTAGGTATAACTCGCCTCGATCATCGAGCTGTTGTTGAATTGCGGACCGACGGGGGTTCCCGTCGCCGTGTTGCGGCTGAACGGGCCGCCGCCGGCGAGGATCACCGAATTGGCGGGATTGATCGTCCAGGTCGCGGAACCGGTGATATAGTCGTACTGGCCGGTGTAGAAGCCGTCGTTCACCGACAACGACCAGGCGACCGGGCCGGTCGTCAAATTGGCCTGGACGCCCCGGTTGATGATGTTTTCCTGCGCCCATAGCAGACCGCGCTCGATGTTCATGTTCTGGAACGTGAACATGGATTCGGCGCCGATCAGGGTCGGCAGCTTGCCGCCCTGGATCGAGAAATTGTCGTTGAAGGCGATCTTGCCCCAGGCCACCGGCAGCCCACCGAAGAAGCCGACCGAGGACGGCATATCGGTGGACGGCAGGTGCGTCATATTCCTGTATGGCACGCCGACCGTCGGCAGCGAATAGATGCCGGGCTCGATGAAGAACTGGAACAGGCCCGAGGTGGTTTGCAGCGTGGCCTGAGCGTTGCTGATATCGAACGTGGTGCTGTGATCGACCCCGAAGATCGGGTCCGTCTGCGTCAACCCGAGGACGCTCGCCGCGCCGGTTACGTACATGGGACCAAAAAACGGCGCGATATCGAGATGCATCGGGTCCGGGTTGGCGACGAGCGGTCCGGCCATCGCCGGGGTCGACATCGCCGTCGGGCCGGCTGGCGCTGCCGGCGCCGCAGGAGCCGAGGCACCAGGCGCGGGCGGTTGCTGCGCCGATGCGGAGGGATGGGTTCCGATACTCAATGCCGCCGCGATCAGACACGCAAAGCTGATCCGTACGCCGGTTGACACGTTCTGCCTCATTGCACTCATCCTTGGCCGCTCGCGATCCCGCCGCCAACCCACTGGTGGACTTCCGGACCGCATGTTGTAGTTACCGGTTTCACGAGTTGCAGGTTTATTGCACTTCAGAGCGATAAAGAATCAATGCGATTCTCCGTAGTGAATTTCGCAGACGAGGCTGGCAGATCCGCCACAAACCGCCCCAAAAATCGGCAATTTGCCTGACTTTCGCGCGATCAACGCCGCTGCCGCGGCGGCAGCGGCGGACACGCCCGCTACTGAACGACCTCGCCGTAAATCGCGAGGTCGAGACCCTCGCGCTCGGTGTCCCGATCGACCCGCAGCCCGATCGTCAGATCGACCAGCTTCAACAGGATCAGCGATACAATCGCGTCGTAGCCGCCGGTCACCAGGATGCCGTAGAGCTGGGTGAGGACCTGATGCGGGTTGCCGTCGATCAGCCCGCTTTTGCCGTCGCCGCCGACCACGGCGACCGCCAGCACGCCGGTCAAGAACGCGCCGACCGCGCCGCCGACGGCATGCACCCCGAACGCGTCGAGACTGTCGTCATAGCCAAACATGCTCTTGAGGCCGGTCGCACCCCAATAACAGGCGACGCCGGCGGCAATCCCGATGATCAGGGCACCCCTGGGGTCGACGAAACCAGAGGCCGGGGTAATCGCCACCAGCCCCGCGACCGCCCCGGAAATGATGCCGAGGACGCTCGGCTTCCCCTTCAACGCCCACTCGACAAACAGCCAGGTCAGCGCCGCAGTCGCGGTCGCGATCTGGGTCACCGCCATCGCCATGCCGGCATGGCCGTTGGCCGCGGTTGCCGATCCGGCATTGAAGCCGAACCAGCCGACCCACAACAGCGAGGCGCCGGTGACGCTCAGCACCAGATTGTGCGGCGCCATCGGCTCGGCGCCATAGCCGCGCCGCTTGCCCATGACCAGGGCGGCCATCAGCCCGGCCACTCCGGCATTGATGTGCACCACCGTGCCGCCGGCGAAGTCGAGGATGCCGGCGTCGTTGAGAAACCCGCCGGGGCCCCACACCCAATGCGCGATCGGCGCGTAGACAATGACCGACCACAGCCCGATGAACCACATCAATGCCGAGAATTTCATGCGGTCGGCAAAGGCGCCGCAGATCAGGGCCGGGGTGATGATCCCGAAGGTCATCTGAAAGCTCATATAGACCGATTCGGGGATGGTCGTGGCCAGCTCGTTGACCGAATCGACGGTCATCCCGGCGAGCAGGACGCGGCTGAAGCCGCCGATGAACGGGGTGCCTTTGGTGAAGGCGAGGCTGTAGCCGACGATCATCCACAGCACCGTGACGAGACAGGTCACGGCAAAGCTCTGCATGATTGTGGCGAGCACGTTCATCTTGCGTACCATGCCGCCATAGAACAGCGCCAGCCCGGGAATGGTCATCATCAACACGAGCGCGGTCGAGGTCAGCATCCAGGCGGTGTCGCCGCTGTCCAGCTTCGGAGCGGCCGCGGCGGGGGCGACGGCGGCAGGGGTCTGCGCCAGGGCCGAAACCGCGCCCGCCGACACGAGAAAGGCAGCGAACAGTGCAAGCCGCCCCTGGCGATACAAGAAACTCATCTGTCCAGCTTTCCCAACGAACTGATCGGCGTCTGCGAAATGATCCGCCGCGGCTTCCCGAACCGACCCCGGTCAGCGAGTTCAGGAACCATGCCAAATCCCATCGGCGCGGGCGGTGGAAAGGCCGTGTCGAAATTCTCGGGGGAAAGAACGGGGTGGGGCGCGCAGGGCAACGCTACCCCACCCCTCATCGGCGCAATTTACCGAACTGCCCGCTATTCGCCCTCTACGCCGATCGCATAGGCGGTTTCGCCGTGAACCGCGTCATCGCCCACCCTCAGCGTCGCCTCGTCCATGCGCAGCGGCACGAAGATCGAGATCACCTTGAGGATGATGAACGTCATGATGGCGTTGTAGACGATGATGAACACCGCGGCTTCGAGCTGCAGCAGGAGCTGATGCCCGGAGTCGCCGTAGAGCAGGCCCGTGACGCTGACGCCGGGCGCGTCCTTATCGGTGCCGATGTACATCAGCATGTCCGGGCAGGCGAGGACGCCAACCAGCAGACCGCCGGTCAGGCCGGCAACGCCATGCGTCGAAAACACGCTCAGCGTATCGTCGACCTTCATCATGAAGCTGGTCTTCTGCAGCTTGTTCATCGCCAGCCACGGAATGATGCCGGCAACGACACCGACGATGATGGCGCCCCAGCCATTGACGTAACCGGCGGAGGGGGTGATCGCCACCAGCCCCGCGATCATGCCGTTGACCGCGCCGATGATCGACGGCTTGCCGTAGGCCATCTTGTCCATCAGCGTCCAGACGAGCAGGGCGACCGCCGTGGCCGTGTTGGTGTTGAGCACGGCCGCGCCGGCATCGGCGTTGGCGAAATAGGGATCGCCGCCGTTGAAGCCGTTCCACCCGAGCCACAGGATGCCGGCGCCGATCAGGGTGACCAGGAGGCTGTTGGGCGGGAAATTGTCGCGATCCGCCTGCAGCCGCGGCCCGATCACCCAGGCGGCAACAAAGCCCGATGTGCCGGCGGCGAGATGGATCACGTAGCCGCCCGAAAAGTCTGCCGCGCCGGCGCTTGCAAGCCAGCCGCCACCCCACAGGCTGAACGCCCCGACCGTATAAACGAGGGTCATCCACACCGGGCAGAAGATCACCCAGGCGCTGAAGTTCATGCGGCCGAGCACCGACCCTCCGAGGATGATCACCGTGATCGCGGCGAACACGAACTGGAAGAAGATCAGGGTGGCCATCGGGAAGGCCATTGCCGGCATGCCGGCGGCGGCGGCCGGTATCGTTGCCTGACCCAAGGTAAACGCCGCCGAAGTCGCCAGCATCGGCTTGCCGAGGAA
Organism: uncultured Alphaproteobacteria bacterium; assembly: GCA_963789255.1. Classification (GTDB taxonomy): domain Bacteria; phylum Pseudomonadota; class Alphaproteobacteria; order ATCC43930; family CGMCC-115725; genus DATARH01. The sequence goes on from CAWBJW010000004.1 coordinate 241,696, forward strand.
TGGAAACCACTGCGGCCCGAACGCCATGTTGTAGTCGAACAGGATCCACACGACCAACACGGAGGCGAAGGCGTAGAAGCACATGAAGGCGGAATTGATCGCCCATTTTTTCTTGACGACGCCGCCGTACAGCACTGCCAAGCCGGGAATGCTTTGCAGACCGACAAAAGTCGCAGCCGCTAACTGCCATGCGTTGTCGCCGGTATCGAGCCACTTGGGTGACGGTACAAACATCGATCTGGTCCCCTCTTTTTTCTGCGACGAAGCTCACAACCCCCGGTACCAAAACGAGGGGCCGAATAAGCGGACTAGGTTGCGCAGGCAAGAGCCGTGCCAGCCGCATAACCTAAGGGAAGCGTCTGCAAACTCGGGCTTTTTCGGGGATCAAAGCGCTGTCTCTCGCGACAGATACGCAAACCGCCTACGAATTAGGCAAATCTTTATGGCGCCTTAATGCGCGGCTGGCTTTGCAGGGAACCCGGATTTGGCTATGGATCGGCGCATGGCGATGGACACAACCATGTTTCGCAACCGGATCGTAGCGGCCGGGATAGCCGGCCTGGCGATGGGTTTGGCCGCGCCGATGGCCAACGCTGACGCGCTGCAGAGCGTGATCGCGATCACCTGCACCAATCCGGCGAGCGGCACGTCCTGGCAGATCATGGTCGATTACGGCAAGGCCACCGTCGATTCCAATCCGGCCAAGATCACCCGGGCCGAGATTTCCTGGTTCGATCCCAGGGACAGCGGCAACTACACGCTCGACCGCAAATCCGGCGATCTGACAGCAAGCGTCGCGTCGAGCACCGGGGGATATTTTCGACATGGTCGTTGCCGTCTGGGGAAATCGCGGTGACGGCGTGAAGCCGCGAGCGCTTTGCCAGCCGGTTACGATCCAGGCGATCGGCGACCCGGCGGAACCGGTGCCATGATGACGGTTCCGGTCGGCGTGCAGGCAAGCGTCGGCTTCGCCTCGAAGACCGGCCCGCGCAAGGACAACGAAGATTTCGCCGGCGCCGTTATCGGCGCGGAGTTGCCCGAGCCGCGCCAGGAGGTGGTCGCGGCGATCGCCGATGGCATCGGCGGCGCCAAGGGCGGCCGCGTCGCGGCCGAGACGGCGGTGCGCGGTTTCCTCGATGGATTTTGCGATCTGCCCGAAACCATGGAGGTGCAGCGCGCCGGCGCCACGATCGTCAGTGCGCTCAACGGCTGGATCAATTCCCTCGGTCGCCAAGACCCTGCGCTTGCCGGAATGGGGTGCACCTTCACCGCGCTGGTGCTGCGCGGACGCGTCGCCCATCTGCTGCACGTCGGGGATACGCGCGCCTACCGGTTGAGCGGCGAGCGCATAACGTGCCTCACTTCAGACCATGTGCGCCAGGAGGGCACGGGTCGCTCACACACGCTGACCCGCGCGCTGGGCGTGGAGGCGGAGGTGCGCCTCGACTACGCCACGCAGCCGATGGCGCTGCATGACCGTTTCCTCTTATGCAGCGACGGCGTCCACGGATTTCTGACGGACGAGAGCATTGCCGACATCCTGCGCGAACGCTCCGCTGCCGAGGATACCGCCGGCGCGCTGGTTGCCGCCGCGCTCGAGTCCGGCAGCACCGACAACTGCACCGCGTTGGTGCTGGACGTCGTCGCGCTGCCGGCGGCGGGATCGGCCGATATCAGCTCCGCCATCCTGCAGCTGCCGGTGATCCCGGTGCCGTTCGGCGGCGAGACGATCGACGGATTTGTCCTGAAAACCCTGATCTCCGACGGCCGCTACACCAGGCTGTTCGCCGCGGAGGATGAGGTTGAGGGCGGCAACGTCGCCTTGAAGTTCCCCAAGCCCCAGATCGCCAGCGTCGAGGCCTACCGCGCGGCGTTCGTCCGCGAGGCCTGGGTTGGCGCCCGGGTGCACAATCCCTGGGTCGGGCGCGTCATCGAATTGCCGCCGGGGCGCCAGACCTGCCTCTACGCGGTCATGCCGCTCTATCAGGGCGAGCTCTTGGAAGCGCGGCTTTCGCGCTATCCGGCGCTGGGGTTGGAAGAAGGGCGCAATATCGCGGTCAAGCTGGCCCGCGCGGCGGCGGCATTGCATCGTGCCGGCATCATCCACCGCGACATCAAGCCGGACAACGTGATCCTCGAAGGCGGCAAATCCTTGAAGCTGATCGATCTCGGCGTCGTTCGCGTGCCCGGGCTGGAGGAATTTCCGCCCGAGAACACACCCGGCACCGCGGCTTATATGGCGCCGGAGATGTTCGCCGGCGAACCCGGCAACGAGGCCACCGACATCTACGCTCTGGGCGTCACGATGTTCCGCGCGTTTACCGGCGAATTCCCCTACGGCAATGTCAACGCCGTCAGTCCGCCGCGCCGCACCCGGGCAAAGGATCTGTCGGCGCTGCGGCCGGATCTTCCCGCCTGGCTCGACGCGGCGCTCGCGCAGGCGATCGCGGTCGATCCCGCAAGGCGCTTTGACGATATGATCGAGTTCGCGCTCGTGATGGAGGCCGGACCGGCGCGCGCGCCGGCCGAAACTCGCCGGCCGCGCACGCTTTACGAGCGCGCCCCGCTGCAAGTCTGGCAAGGCGTCGCCGCCCTCCTGGCGCTGGCGCTCCTCGCATCGTGGCTGGTGCGCTAGGCCATCACCCTGTTCGCCACTTTCGCGGGGTCCGGTCAGCTGTTGTCGCGGCCGCCCAGCAGGCTGCCCAGAATGCCGCCGACCGCAGCCGCCCCGACCGCGCCGCCGACGTTCCCCGCGGGCTTCGTGTCGGATTGAGCCGGCAGATACCGCGCGATTTCCTCGGCGCGGTTCATGATCGGCATGCTCTGCAGGACGACGTGCCCGGGGCCGGTCACCGTTGCGAGGAAGAGGCCTTCGCCGCCGAACAGCACATTCTTGAAGCCGGGCACCATCTGGATGTCGAACTGAATGGTCGGGTCCATCGTGCCGACATGCCCCGCATGGACGAAGAGCCTTTCCCCCGCGGCAAGATCGCGTTCGACGATTTCGCCCGAGAGATCGAGGAACACTGTGCCGGGGCCGCTCACCTTCTGCAGGATGAAGCCCTGGCCGCCGAAAAAGCCGGCGCCGACGCGCTTCTGCCAGGCGATCTCAAAGGTCACCGATTTTTCGGCGCACAGGAAGCTTTCCTTGCGGCAGATCAGGGATTGGCCGGGGGCGAGCTGTACCGGCATGATCTTGCCGGGAAAGCGCGGCGCGAACGCAACGTGCCCGTTGCCGCGCGCGGTGAAATCGGTGACGAACAGACTGCCGCCGCCCAGCATGCGGCCGATGCCGGCGAACAGGCCGCCGCCGGTGTTGGTGTTCATCTCGACCGCATCGTTCATCCAGCACATGCAATTGGTCTGGCTGTAGACGATCTCGCCCGGCGCGAGGTCGATCGCCACCGTCTGCATGACAGTCCCGGAAATCTCGTATCGCATGCCATTCCCCCTGTTCGCATCCCCGCCGCCCGGCGCGCTTCATCGGCCGGCGCCAGCTTATCATGACGGCGAAACCGAACGGGGCCGGGTTTTGCCCGGCCCCGTGGCGTTTGGCTGTGGTGTGAGCGGTGCGCGGCTCAGACCGAGTAGTACATCATGAACTCGACCGGGTGCGGCGTGTGCTCCATGTTGTACACCTCCTCCCAGCGCAGTTCCATGTAGGCGTCGATGAAATCGGTCGAAAACACCTCGCCCTTGGTCAGGAAAGCGTGGTCCGCCTGCAATTCGCCGAGCGCCTCGCGCAATGAGCCGCAGACGGTCGGGATGTCCTTCAATTCCTCGGGCGGCAGATCGTAGAGGTTCTTGTCGATCGGGTCGCCCGGGTGGATCTTGTTCTGGATGCCGTCGATCCCGGCCATCAGCATCGCGGCGAACCCCAGATAAGGGTTGCACGCCGGGTCCGGGAAGCGCACCTCGACCCGCTTGGCTTTCGGGCTGGAGACGATCGGGATGCGGCATGCCGCCGACCGGTTGCGGGCCGAGTAGGCCATCAGCACCGGCGCCTCGAACCCGGGAATGAGCCGCTTGTAGCTGTTCGTCGTCGGGTTGGTGAAGGCGTTGATCGCCTTGGCGTGCTTGATGATGCCGCCGATGTAGTAGAGCGCGGTTTCCGACAGATCGGCGTAGAGGTTGCCGGCGAACAATGGCCGCTCGCCCTTCCAGATCGACTGATGGGTGTGCATGCCGGAGCCGTTGTCGCCCTTGATCGGCTTCGGCATGAAGGTCGCTGTCTTGCCGTACTGGTTGGCGACGTTGTGCACCACATATTTGTAGATCTGCATGCCGTCGGCCATTTTCACCAGCGTGTCGAACTCGTTGCCAAGCTCGGCCTGGCTTGGTGCGACCTCGTGGTGGTGCTTTTCGACCTTGAGCCCCATGTCGAACATGACCGACAGCATCTCGGCCCGGATATCCGACTGGCCATCGACCGGCGGCACCGGGAAATAGCCGCCCTTGATCGGCGGGCGATGCCCGGTATTGCCCTCGGGATACTGCTTGGCGCTGACCCAGGGGCCTTCCTCCGAATCGATCGAATAGCTCGCCGCCTGCATCGTCGATTCGTAGCGCACGTCGTCGAAGATGAAGAACTCGGCCTCAGGTCCGAAATAGGCCGTGTCGCCGGTGCCGCTCGCAACCAGGTACTGTTCGGCCTTCTTGGCGATCGAGCGCGGGCAGCGTCCGTAAGGCTGGCCGGTCAACGGCTCGTGCGTGTCGCAGAAGACGATCACCGAGGTCTGCGCCGCAAACGGGTCGAGGACCGCGGTGGAGCAGTCGGGGGCGAGCAGCATGTCGCTTTCGTTGATCGCCTTCCATCCGGCGATCGAGGAGCCGTCGAACATCACCCCGCCGTCGAGGAAATCCTCGGTGATCGTGCGCACATGGTGCGCCAGGTGCTGCCATTTGCCGCGCGGGTCGGTGAACCGGAAATCGACGTATTTGGCGTCGTGTTCCTTGATCATCTCCAGGACTTTTTTGGTATCGCTCATCGCACCATTCCGTTCGCTGGTTGAGAGTTGAAAGGGTCGCTCGCCACCGGGGCGATCGCCGGTTGGCAAAATTCGTCGCCGCCGCGGGCGCGTCAAATCGCATCGGGCCCACGCTCGCCGGTGCGGATGCGGATCGCCTCGTCGATCGTCAACACGAAGATCTTGCCGTCGCCGATGCGCCCGGTATGGGCCGCCTGCTGGATCGCTTCGACGGCGCGCTCGACCATCGAATCCTCCATCACGACCTCGATTTTCACCTTGGGCAAAAAGTCGACCACGTACTCCGCCCCGCGATAGAGCTCGGTATGGCCCTTCTGCCGGCCAAAGCCTTTGGCCTCGGTGACCGTGATGCCCTTGATCCCGACCTCGTGAAGGGCCTCCTTCACTTCGTCGAGCTTGAACGGCTTGATGATTGCCTCGACCATCTTCATCGAAGTCACTCTCTCTGCGAGCGGCGCCGCTCGTGGCGCCAGCCAAAGCATAACCCATGCCAGGGCCTGGCAGCGATGACGAAGACGGCCGGCCCCAATTTATGCGTAATTTATAGGCAGATCGCGGCGTTCGATGCCCAGTCTTTAGCCGGCGGCGCGCGGCAGGTTGCCGAGGAAGCTGCGGATGCGCTCGATCGCCTCGGTGATCGCCTCGAGACTGTTGGCATAGGAGAACCGCACATAATCCTCCCCGAACGCGCCAAAGCTGGTGCCGGCGATCGTCGCCACTCCGGCCTCGTCCAACAGCCGGCTCTGGAAGGTGCGGGCGTCGTAGCCGGTGCCGGCAATGTTGGGGAAGGTGTAGAAGGCGCCCCCCGGCCGGGCGCAACGGATGCCCGGCAGGCTGTTGAGCGCGGCGACGATGACCTCGCGGCGCTCGGCGAACGCCTTGACCATGCGCTGGACCGGCTCGCGCGGCCCCAGGAGCGCGGCGATGCCGGCATATTGCGTCGCGGCGTTGACGCAGGAGTGGCAGTTGATCGCGAGCCGCTCGGCATCCGGGAACACCAAATCGGGCCATACGCCGTAGCCCATGCGCCAGCCGGTCATCGCGTAGGTCTTGCTCCAGCCGTCGAGCAGAATGAGGCGGTCGCGCAATGAGGGATAGCCCAAGAGGCTGACATGCTCGGCGCCGTCATAGACGATCTCGCCGTAGATCTCGTCGCTCATCACCGCGACCTGCGGATGCCGCTCGAGCCCGGCAACGAGCCGGTCGAGTTCTCCGCGCGGCACCACTCCCCCCGTGGGATTGGCCGGGCTGTTGATGATCAGGAGGCGGGTCTTTGGCGTGATCTTGTCGAGCACCTCCTCGGCGCTGAACGAAAATCCGGCATTCTCGTAGAGCGGCACCGGGACCGGCGTCGCGCCCGAGAAGCGGATGACGCTCTCATAGATCGGAAACCCGGGGTTCGGATAAAGGATCTCGGTCCCCGGTTCGCCGAACATCATGATCGCAAAGAACATCGTCACCTTGCCGCCCGGCACGACCAGCACCCGGTCGGGCGACACCTCGACCCGGTGGCGCCGCCACAGATCGGCGGCCACCGCGGCGCGCAGCGCGGGAATGCCGTTGGCCGGGGTGTAACCGTGATGGCCGTCGGCAAGCGCCTTCCTGCCGGCTTCGACGATATGGTCGGGGGTCGGGAAATCGGGCTGGCCGATCCCGAGATTGATGATCGAACGGCCCTGTGCGGCCAGCGCGTTGGCCCGCGCCAGCACCTCGAAGGCGGTTTCGGTGCCGAGGACGCCCATGCGGCCGGCCATCTGTAACATTCGGATTCTCCCGTATTGCGCGCCGGCGGGCGTTTGCCGAATTTAGCGCCATCCGAATTTAGCGTCATCACCGCGGCGTGGCGATGAAGAACAGCCGCGGGTAGGGCCGCAGCGCCTTGCCGTCGGCGCGCGCCGGGAAGGCTTGGGCGAGGAGTGCGGCGTAGCGGTCGAGAATGAGCGCTGCTCGGCGGTGTCGAGGCGGGCGAGAAACGGCCGCAACCCGGTTGCGCGGCATCTGCACCGCGAGCGCGCCGCCCGCCGCCGCCATGATCAGCCGCGGCACCAGGCGTCGATCCGGCGAATTCGGCCGCCACGCCGGGAGCGATTCGCGCGGCGCCGCCGTTTGCGGACGCAGGTTGATGGCGGGCAGATGACCAAACGGGCAAAGACCATTCTTCTCGTCGACGACGATCGCGACGTGCGCGAGGTCGCGCTCTCCGTGCTCGAAGAGGAGGGATACCAGGTGCTCGAGGCGGCGAACGGGGATGATGCCTATCGCCTCTTGCTGGCGCACCCGGACCTGCCGGTCGATGTGCTGTTTACCGATGTCGTCATGCCGGGGCGGTTTGATGGCATCGATCTCGCCAATGCGGCACGCTCGCTGCGCCCCGGGGTGCGCGTCCTGTTCGCCACCGGCTTTGCCAATCTGGCCCGCCGCAACCGCGACATCGAGATGCGCGGACCGGTGCTGCGCAAGCCCTATCGCCCGGCCGATCTGCGCCGCGCTCTGGTGGCATTGCTCGACCGGGTCGGCTGAGCCGAGGCTCGCCTCTGCCCGGCCTCGCGGAAGTTGATGAAGAACTTTCCAGGTTCGACCAGCAGGCGCTAATCTTCCGGAGAAATAGCGCCGGGGGTGGGCAATGCCTGGTATCGACGACAGGGCGACAGCGTCTTGCGCCGGGTCCGGCCGCGGTCCGCGGGCGGCGCCGGCGGCGGCAGTCATTGCCGCCGCTCTCTTGGGCCTTGCCGCCTGCGTGCCGGTCAAGCCTGCGGCGCCTGTGGCGCCGGCAACCGGCGGCGCCAATCCGCCGATTGCCGTGCAACGGTTGCCCGGGCCGGTCGCCCTCGCGCCGGGCATGACCGGCGCCCCGCCCGCCCACCCGGCCGCGCCGCCGCCCACGCCTGTTCGGCCGGCTGCACCCCCGCCCGCGCCCATGGCCGCGCCCACCGCCGCTGCCCGCGCAGCGCCGCCGCCCCCCGCGCCCGCCGGGACGCGCTGCCCGCCCGGTTCGATCGGAATGTGGAGCCCGCCCGATGTCGCTGGAACCGCAGTATATATCTGCCGCCAGCTTCATCCGCCGAGCTAGACCGCGCATCACCCTGCGCGCAGGTACTGCACCGCCTCGTCGCGCCGGAACAGGTAGAGCAAGAGGCGCAAGGCCTCGCCGCGCGAACTCGACGAATTCGGGATCGCGCGCCAGCACCAGGCGGGAATCGTCATGGGCAAGGGCGATCAAGCCCTCGTGCTGCGCCAGATCGGCAAGGCGCAGGGCCGGCAGCCCGCTTTGCCTCGTACCGAGCACCTCGCCGGCGCCGCGCAGCCGCAGATCCTCCTCGGCGATGCGGAAGCCGTCCTCGGTATCGCGCAGGATGGCGAGGCGCTGACGGGCCACCTCACCGAGCGGCGCCTGGTAGAGTAAGAGGCAGGTCGAGGCCTCTGCGCCACGGCCGATGCGACCGCGCAGCTGGTGCAATTGCGCAAGGCCGAAGCGCTCGGCGTGCTCGACCACCATGACCGTCGCTTCCGGCACATCGATGCCGACCTCGATAACCGTCGTGGCGACCAGCAGATCGACCGGCCCCTCGGCGAAGCCGGCCATCGCGCGGTCCTTCTCGGCGCTTTTCATCCGGCCATGCACCAGCCCGACCCGGCCGGGCAACAGCGCGGCGAGCGCCCGGTAGCGCTCCTCGGCGGCGGCTGTGTCGGTGATCTCCGACTCCTCGACCATCGGGCAGACCCAGAAAACCTTGGCATGCCGGACGAGCGCCCGGGAAATGGCCCCGACCACCTCCTCGAAGCGGTCGAGCGGCACGGCGCGGGTGTCGACCGGCCGGCGCCCGGGCGGCTTTTCGACGAGGCGCGAGGCGTCGAGATCGCCATAGGCGGTCATCATCAGGGTGCGCGGGATCGGGGTCGCGCTCATCAACAGCGTATCGGCGTCATGCCCCTTGGCGGTCAAGGCAAGGCGCTGCTCGACCCCGAAGCGGTGCTGTTCGTCGATGACGGCAAGGGCGAGATCGCGAAAGGCGACATCGGGCTGCACCAGCGCATGCGTGCCGACGACGATCGGGGTCAGGCCGGAGGCGAGGCTCGCCAGCATCGATTCGCGCGCCCTTCCCTTCTCACGCCCGGTCAACAGCCCGATCTCGACCCCGGCCGGGGCGGCGAGCCGCGCCAGCACCTGATGGTGCTGGCGCGCCAACACCTCGGTCGGCGCCATCAGCGCCGCCTGCGCGCCGCTCTCGACCGCGATCAGCATCGCCAACAGCGCGACGACGGTCTTGCCGCTGCCGACATCGCCCTGCAACAGCCGCATCATCCGCGTTGGCGCCGCCAGGTCGCCGGCGATCTCGGCCAATGCCTGGCGCTGGCTGCCGGTCAGGGCAAAGCCGAAGCCGGCTTCGGCGCGCGCCTGCAAGGCCCCGGTCCCGGCGATGGCCCGGCCGGGGCGGCGGCGGCGCCGCGCGCGCACCAGCGCCACCGCGAGCTGGTTGGCCAGGATCTCGTCATAGGCGAGGCGCTCGCGCGCCGCTGTCGCCGGCATCAGGTCGTCCTCGCTCTGCGGCATGTGCACGGCGGCGATCGCCGCGTTCCAGCCCGGCCAGCGGCGCCGCGCGCAGAGCGCCGGATCGAGCCATTCCGGCAATTCCGGCGCCCGCTCGAGCGCCGCCATGACGGCCTTCGCCACGACCCGCGACGACAGGCCTGATGTCAGCGGGTAGACCGGCTCGATCGCCTTCACCTCTGCCGCCTGCTCCGGCGCGACGACGTAGTCCGGATGCACGATCTGCGGCATGCCGTCGTAGTATTCGAGCGGGCCGCTGATGACCCGCTCCGCGCCGACCGGCAGGAGGCGCTGCAGATAGTCGCCCTTCACGCTGAAATACACCAGCATCAAGGCACCCGTCGCATCGCTGACGAACACCCGGTAAGGCCGGCGCCCGACCCCGGGCTGATGACGCTCGACCGTGGCTTTGATCGTGATAACGGAGGTGGCGGGCCAATCGCGGGGATGGAGCGCGCCGATCCTGGGCGCGGCGCGGCGGTCGACGAGGCCCGTCGGCAGGTGCCACAGCAGATCGACGACCAACGGGCCCGCCGCCCGCTCGATCAGCCGGCCGAGTTGCGGCCCGATGCCGGGCAACACCGTCACCGGGGCGAACAGCCGATCGAGCAGGACGGGGCGCATGGCTGATAATATGGCTCAGAATGTCGGCTGACGCGCGGTTCGCGCATGTTTATATCGGTGCGGTCATGCCAGACTCCCTCACTCGACATCCGCCGCAAGCGGCTCTTGTTCCGCTCGTGGCACCGCGGCACGCGCGAGGCCGATCTGATCCTCGGCTCGTTTGCCGAGGCGAATCTCGCCGGTTTGGATGCGGATCAGCTCGACCGCTACGAGGCATTGCTCGAATGCTCCGACGCCGATCTGTTCGACTGGATCATCGGCCGGACTGCACCGCCGCCCGAATACGACACCGAGGTGACCCGCCTCCTGCTCGCCTTCCGCTATAACCCGCGCCCGACGTGAAAGCGCTCGCGACGCTCGCCCGCTTGCTCGCCGAGCACCCGCGCCCCATCACCCTGTTCGGCGCGCCCGAGGGGCATGACGCCGCGACGATCGGGGGTCTCGTCGGCCATGGCGGGGTCGAGGCCTGGCTGCATGTCTGCCGCGACGACGGCCGCATGGCGCGCTTCGCCGCGGCGCTCGGGTTTTTTCACCCCGGCCTCGACCGCGCTGACCTTTCCGGCCTGGGATTGCCTGCCCTATGACCGGGTCTCGCCCAACGGCGAGATCGCCAGCCGGCGCATCGACACGCTGACCCGGCTGGCGGGCGGCACCGAGGCAAAGCCGCTCGTCGTGCTGACCACGGTCAACGCGCTGGTGCAGCGCGTGCCGCCGCGCCGGCTGTTCGATGGGCGGCTGCTGACCCTGGGGCCGGGCGGGCACATCCCGCTCGACCGGCTGCAAAGCTTCTTCCGCAACAACGGCTATTTCCGCACCGAGACGGTGCGCGAGCCCGGCGAGTATGCGGTGCGCGGCGGCATCGTCGATCTCTACCCGGCCGGCGCATCGTCGCCGATCCGCCTCGATTTCTTCGGCGATACGCTCGAAAGCCTGCGCAGTTTCGATCCGTTGACCCAGCGTTCGACCGGGACCCTCGACCATTTCGCGCTGCGCCCGGTCAGCGAGGTGCTGCTCGACGATGCCGCGATCCAGCGCTTCCGCTCGCGCTATCGCGAAGCCTTCGGCGCGGTCGGCAGCGACGATCCGCTCTACGAAGCGATCAGCGCCGGGCATCGCCAGGCCGGGATGGAGCACTGGCTGCCGTTCTACTACGAGACGCTGGAGAGCCTGTTCGACTACTTGCCGGATGCCGCGGTCTCGTTCGATCACCAGGCCGAGGAAGCGCGCGCCCACCGCTTCGAAGTCGATCGCCGATTTCTATGCGGCGCGGCACGGCATGAGCGGCCCCGGGAGAACCCCAGGAAGAGGCACCGCGCCATTGTACCGCCCGGTGCGGCCGGAGCAGATGTTCCTCGATGAAGCGGAATGGCAGAAGGCGCTCGGCGGCCGCGCCGTCGTCCAGCTGTCGCCGTTCGCCATGCCCGAAGACGAGTTCGGACGCGTTCGACGCCGGCGCCCGGCCGGCAAAGAATTTCGCCATCGAACGCGCCGACCCGCGGGTGAACCTGTTCGAGGCGGTGCGCGATTACCTGACGGAAGCGCAAAAATCCGGCCGGCGCGCGGCGATCGCGGCCTATAGCGAGGGGTCGGCCGACCGGCTCGCCACGGTGCTGCGCGAGCGGGGCCTCGGCGATTTGCGCCGGGTCGCCGACGGCAATGCCCTCGCCCGGATGCCTCGCCAGACGGTCGGTCTCGCCATCCTGCCGCTCGAAGAAGGCTTTGCGACCGACACGCTGGTGCTGCTCGGCGAGCAGGACATCCTCGGCGACCGGCTCGCGCGCGTGCCGCGCCGCCGCCGCGGCCTCGACGATTTCATCACCGAGGCGGCGAGCCTTGCCGCCGGCGACCTCGTCGTCCATGCCGAGCACGGCATCGGCCGCTACGAGGGGCTGCAGACGATCGCCGTCGCCGGCGCGCCGCATGATTGTCTCAAGGTGCTCTATGCCGGCGACGACCGGCTGTTCGTGCCGGTCGAGAACATCGAGGTGTTGTCGCGCTACGGCTCCGAGGAGGCCGGGGCGCAGCTCGACCGCTTGGGCGGGGTCGCCTGGCAGTCGCGCAAGGCGCGGGTCAAGCAGCGCATCCGCGAGATCGCCGGCGAATTGATCCGCATCGCCGCCGAGCGCCAGCTGCGCCCGGGCGAGACCGTGATCCCGCCCGAGGGCCTTTATGAGGAGTTCGCCGCGCGTTTTCCGTATCCCGAGACCGAGGACCAGCTGCGCGCGATCGAGGACACGCTCGGCGACATGGCCGCCGGCAAGCCGATGGACCGGCTCATTTGCGGCGACGTCGGCTTCGGCAAGACCGAGGTGGCGTTGCGCGCCGCCTTCATCACCGCCTTTGCCGGCGGGCAGGTCGCGGTCATCGTGCCGACGACGCTGTTGGCGCGCCAGCATTACCGCACCTTCAGCGAGCGTTTCGCCGGGCTGCCGGTGCATGTCGCGCAATTGTCGCGCCTCGTCATGCCGAAGGAGGCAAAGCAGATCAAGGCCGGGCTCGCGGAAGGCAGGATCGAGATCGTCATCGGCACCCACGCCCTCCTCGCCCGGGATGTGCGCTTCGCCCATCTCGGCCTCGTCGTCGTCGACGAGGAGCAGCATTTCGGCGTCGCGCAGAAGGAGCGGCTGAAGCAGTTGAAGGCCGACGTGCATGTGTTGACGCTGACCGCGACGCCGATCCCGCGCACCTTGCAGCTGGCGCTCTCCGGGGTGCGCGAGATGAGCATCATCGCGACCCCGCCGATCGACCGGCTCGCCGTGCGCACCTTTGTCACGCCGCTCGATCCGGTCGTGGTGCGCGAGGCGATCTTGCGCGAGCGCGACCGCGGCGGGCAGGTCTTCTACGTCGCACCGCGCATCGCCGATCTCGATGAGGTGCGCGAGGAATTGCGCCGGATCGTGCCTGAGATCCGCGTCGCGGTGGCGCACGGGCGGATGCCGGCCGCCGAGCTCGAAACCGTGATGACCGCGTTCGACGAGCGCGCCTACGATCTCCTCCTGTCGACCAACATCATCGAATCGGGGCTCGACATCCCCTCGGCCAACACGCTGATCGTCCACCGCGCCGACATGTTCGGGCTGGCCCAGCTCTACCAGCTGCGCGGCCGCATCGGTCGCAGCAAGCTGCGCGCCTACGCCTATCTGACATTGCCGGAGAAGAAAAAGCTGGCGCCGACGGCGCTGCGCCGCCTCGACGTGATGCAGACCTTGGATACGCTCGGCGCCGGCTTCCAGCTCGCCAGCCACGATCTCGACATCCGCGGCGCCGGCAACCTCCTGGGCGGCGAGCAGTCCGGCCATATCCGCGAGGTCGGCATCGAACTCTACCAGCACATGCTCGAGGAGGCGGTGGCGGCGGCCAAGACCGCCGGCGGGCCGGAAGCGGAGAGCGCCGCCGAGGACTGGAGCCCGCAGATCACGGTCGGGACGCCTGTCTTGATCCCGGAAGCCTACGTCGCCGATCTCGGCGTCCGCCTCGGCCTCTACCGGCGCATCGCCCAGCTCGCCGGACGGCGCGAGCAGGAAGCCTTCGCCGCCGAATTGATCGACCGCTTCGGCAAATTGCCGGGCGAGGTCGAGAACCTGCTGCAGATCATCGCGATCAAGCGCCGGTGCCGCGAGGCCGGGGTCGAGCGGGTCGAGGCCGGCCCCAAGGGCGCCGTCGTCACCTTGCGCGGCAACCGCTTCGCCAACCCATCGGGCCTCGTCGAGCTGATCCAGAAAAACGCCGGCACGTTACGCCTGCGCCCCGACCAGAAACTCGTCTACCTGCGCGACTGGGAGGACGAAGCGACCCGCCTCAAAGGCGTCGCCGGCCTCCTGCAAACCCTCGTCAAACTCGCCCGCGCCGGGACATCCGACGCGGTGCCGGCCGCGATGCCAAAGCCGACGCCCGAGCTGGTCAAGGCGCAGGCGGGGTTACGGTGATGGGGGTTACGGTGACAGGGTTACGGTGACAGTTTACGGGTTACGGTGACAGTTTACGAGACTCCGGTTTCTCGATCGCCGCTTCGAGGGCTTGGCGGATGAAGCGCTGGTACGGCATGCCGGCTTTGGCCGCGGCGGCCTTCACGGCGTCGAGCAGCGGTTACGGCAGGCGCATGTTGACGCGTTCGCTTTTCGGCTGGAACTCGAAGCGCACCAGACGCATCCCCGAGAGGTCCTAATCGGTCAGGTCCGCCTCGGCGACGAACCGCTCGGCCTCGTCATCGCTTTTGAACTCGGGCAACGGTTTTTTCGTAATACTCTACCTCGCTCCGGTGCATGTAGCGGGCAAGATGATTCCCGGGGAAATCTCAATCCGGCGACCAATATTTTCTAACGTTATGTCGCCCAAGGTCGGCAGCTATTCCCGATCTGCGCGTATTCTGCTGGGGGACGATCTCCACCTTGGGAATCGATACGGAGCCGTTCGGGTTAAGGAAGTGGGGGAAAAGCCAGGGGTGGGGGTCTATGACCCGGCCAATTCGGGTTTGCGGGTAGTCCGCGTGCGAGAGGACCATCGGTATGAAAAGGTGGGGCAAACGATGGCGCATGCGGAAATGATTGAGCGTGTCGATGTCCCGCGATGAGGGGGCGGCAATCAGGTAATCGTCGTTCTCAGGCGGGTAGTATGGATGGCTGTGAACGAAACCGACGATGCGGATATGGGAAGGCCACAGACTGTAGAGGCGGTTGAGTAAAGCGGGTCCCAGGGAGATACGTCTGCGGCTGCGCTCGCCAAGCTGATCGAAAAAGTAATGGGTGATGTATTCGCCAGGCGCGGCACCGAGCCACCCGCATTCTTCAGCAGGAAGAGAACCGACCGTGGTTTCTATTTCCTTAAGAACATGAGCAGCGACTCGAATAATCATCAAAGCCTCGAAGAACAAGGCGGCATGGGGGCCGTCCGTATCATATCACGATTGGGCTGCATGATACTTGCCCTCTCGGCGCGCAACTGATTGCTTTGTAAGATCAGTAAGCCATGCGAGCCTGTCAATGACTGAGAGATACATCCGCGCCCGAGGCCAACACGGAGGCTCGGCGGAAAATCGTCGGCCCATAGCGTCTACAGCCCGCCCCTGAAGAGAACATTGACGACCGCCGCAAGCCGCGCAGGCCGCGAGAAATTCAGTCCCGGAAGTCAACGTTTTCGGCTAAACACCGTTTCAACTTACCCGCGAAGCCGATTTCCGGGCTTCGTTTCGACCGGGGCCGATCGCGCGTCCCGAGGGGGGAAACATGGATAGCGACATGTCGCGGCGCGTCGTCGCCGAGTTTTTCGGAACGTTCTGGCTGACCTTCGGCGGCTGCGGCGCCGCGGTGCTGGCGGCGGGCTTTCCCGGCCTCGGGATCGGCTTTCTCGGCGTGGCGTTTGCCTTCGGGCTGACGGTGCTGACCATGGCCTATGCGGTCGGCCATATCTCGGGCGGTCACTTCAACCCGGCGGTCACGATCGGCTTGTGGGCCGGCGGCCGGTGCGCCAACAGGCACGTCATTCCCTATGTCGCCGCCCAGGTCGTCGGCGCCATCCTCGCGGCGGCGGTGCTGTGGATGATCGCGTCGGGCAAGCCCGGCTGGGTGGCCGGCGGGTTTGCCGCCAACGGCTACGGCGCCCTCAGCCCCGGCAAATACAGCCTCGCTTCCTGCCTGGTCACCGAGATCCTGGCGACGTTCTTCTTTCTGTTCATCATCATCGGAACCACGTCGAAGGGCGCGGCCGCCGGGTTTGCCGGGTATCCCGATCGGCCTCGCGTTGACCTTGATCCATCTGGTGACGATCCCGGTCACCAACACTTCGGTCAACCCGGCGCGCAGCACCGGGCCGGCGCTGTTTGCCGGCGGCCCCTACATCCACCAGCTCTGGCTGTTCTGGCTGGCGCCGATCGCCGGCGCGGTGATCGCCGGACTGCTGACCCGCTGGATGTACGAAGACGACGCCGTCCTCGTCGACACGATCGTCGTCGAGGAACGGCGGATAAGCTAGATCCAGGTCACGCCGTCGGCGGGGCGATCTCGTCGAGCGCGAGGCCCTTCGCCTCGGGGCCGACCTGGGTCACCGCGACCGCGGCGATGACGAGGAGCGCCGCGAGCAGCGCGAACACGGTGGTCAGTCCGGCCGCGTTCTTGATCCACAGGATCGACGGGATCGTGATGATCGCGCCGAGCCGCCCGGCCGACTGCGCCAAGCCGAAGCCGGATGCCCGGGCGTTGGTCGGGAACACCTCGGAGATGAAGATCTGCGACGAATTCCCCGACAGCTGGATGAAGAACACCATGATGAACCCGACGATCAGCACCATCGTGTTCGACGTCGCGAGGGCAAAGGCGACGGCGAATACCCCCGCCAGGACGAACGCGGCGACCGCGGTCGGCTTCCTGCCGAATTTTTCCAGCGCGTACATCATGAACCCGCTGGCGCACGGGAAGGCGAGGGTGATCCCGAACGTATAGGTCAAGGACTTGGTGATCGTCAGCCCGCGATCGGCCAGGATGCTGGGCAGCCAGGCGCCGAGCCCGAGCGCAATGCCGAAAAATGCAAAGAAGCAGATCATCCCGGCGATCACCCGGCCGGGATACTGGCGGAACACCACGGCGAACGGGTCGCTGTGCGTGTCGCTCGCCGCGTCGGTGCGCAAGGTGTTGAGCGGCACGGTGCGCAATCCCATCCGCTGCAACAGGTCAAGCGCCCGCTGCCCGTGGCCGTGGGTCGCCAGCCAGCGCGGCGATTCCGGCAGCGAAAAACGCAGCACGAAGATGACGAGCGCGGCGATGCCGATGACGATCCAGATGCCGCGCCAGCCGATCGTGTCGCGGAAGGCAAGCGCGAACAGCGTGCCGACCGGCCACGGCCAGGCGCCGCCGATGAACTGCATCAGCGCGGTGATGCGCCCGCGAATCCGCTTCGGCGCGTATTCGACGGTGTAGGAAAAACACAGCGGCTGCTCGGCGCCGAGCCCGACCCCGGCGAGGAAGCGGCCGATCAAAAGCCACAGCAGGCTCGGCGCCAGCGCTGCCCCGATCGTCGCGATGCCGAACAGCAAGAGGTTGAACTGATACACCGCCTTGCGGCCGAACCGGTCGGTGAACTCGCCCTGGCCCAGCGTGCCGACGAGGAGGCCAGCGGCCGTTGCGCTGCCGACCGCCGCGATCTGCCCGCCGCTGACGAACCCGCTCTTGATCATGTCCGGGATCAAGGCGCCGAGGATCGTGAAATCCATCACGTCGATGAAATAGCCCGAGGCGACCAATGCCAGCACCTGCCAATGGATCCGCCCCATCGGCGCGTCGTCCATCGCGCGATCGACATAGGCTTCGATGGTCTGGGCGGTTGCCGCCGATTGAGCCATATCCCGTCTCCCCCTTAGCCGGGCGCCGCTTGTGCAGGCGCCCTTGCGTTGCCCATTTTTGTCGCATCAAGACTAGCACGACCGGCCGAGCGGAAGTCCAGCCCTGCCGCCGTCGTGAGCGGATCGGGGGCACGGGGGGCATGCCTGCCGCGACAAATCTTCGCAGCATCGCGGCGCCGGCTGCGCTACGATCGGCGATGCCCCTCCGGGGCGAGCCGGTCGCTCAACCGATCTGCGATGGGCAGATGTCATGAGGAGGAGAAGTTGATGAGCCGCGTCTACAACGTCATCGATGCCGATGGTCACATCCTCGAGCCGCTCGATCTGTGGGCCAGATACATGGACCCCAAGTTCCGCGACCGCGCGCCGCGGCTCGTCACCGATAACGCGACCGGCAAGGAAAAGCTGCTCGTCGAGCAGCAGATGCTCGGCAGCGAGCAGGGCATGGGCGGGATCGGCGGGGTCGGCGCGCGCCAGGGCGAGATCAAGGCCGCGGAAATGAAATACGAGGACGGCAAGCCCGGCGGCTTCGACCCGCACAAGCGCATCCCCGACATGGATTTCGACGGCATCGACGCCGCCTTTCTCTACCCCAGCATGGGGCTCTTCGCCGGTGCGGTGCACGACCCGGCGCTCGCGGGCGCGCTGTGCCGCGCCTACAACCGCTGGCTCGCCGACTACTGCAAGCCGTATCCCGAGCGCCTCTTCGGCATCGCGATGCTGCCGATGCAGTCGGTGCCGCATGCGATCGAGGAAATGCGCTTCGCCCGGAAGGAGCTCGGCTTCAAGGGCTCGTTCATCCGGCCCAACCCCTACAACAACAAGATGATCGACCATCCCGATTACGAGCCGTTCTGGGCCGCGGCCGAGGATCTCGACATGGCGGTCGGGTTCCACGAAGGCGGCTCCTCCGGCATGCCGACGGTCGGCATCGACCGCTTCGAGGGGCGCGCCGCCAGGCACATCGTCAGCCACACGATGGAGATGATGCTGGCCTGTCTCGCGGTGATCTGGGGCGGCGTATGCGAGAGGCACCCTAAGATCCGCATCGGCTTTCTCGAATCGGGCGGCGGCTGGATCGCGCCGTGGCTCGACCGCATGGACCGCCATTTCGACGACCAGGGGTTCAACGATTCCGGCCTGACGACCCGCCCCAGCGATCTGTTCCGGCGCAATTGCTGGATTTCCTTCGAGCCGGTCGAGGGCAGCCTCCATGTGCTCGCCGACTATATCGGCCCCAACAAGATCCTCTGGGCGACCGACTATCCGCACCGCGACGGTTTCTTCCCCGGCGCACCTGACATGGTGCGCGAGCGCCTGAAGGGTCTCTCGCCCGAGACCCAGCACGGCGTCCTCGCCGGCGGCGCGATGGGCTTCTACGGGCTGAATTGAGCTTCGCTGCCCCTCTCCCGCGTGCGGGAGAGGGGCAAATCAGCCCGTTCGGCATTCTGAACGACATTCAGGCTCGCGCCGCGATCGCGGCTGCGCTAGGATGACGCATCCATAAGTTCTCCGCCGGAGGAAACCCCGATGAGCCGCGCCTACAACGTCGTCGATGCCGACGGTCACATCCTCGAGCCGCTCGATCTTTGGAACAAGTACATCGACCCGAAATTTCGCGACCGGGCGCCGCGCATCGTCATGGGCGACAACGGCAAGGAGCGGCTCGTCATCGAGGAGCACACGGTCGGCGACGGGCGGCTCGGCATCGGGCGGATCGGCGGGGTCGGGGCGCGGCAGGGCGTCGTTGCCGCCGACACGATGGAATACAAGGACGGCAAGGCGGGCGGGTTCGACCCGCATGCCCGCATCCCCGACATGGATGCCGACGGCATCGACGCCGCCTTTCTCTATCCGAGCCTCGGCCTCTTTTCCGGCGCGATCCACGACCCCGAACTGGCCGCCGCGACCTGCCGCGCCTACAACCGCTGGCTCGCCGATTACTGCAAGCCCTACCCCGACCGCCTCTTCGGCATCGCGATGCTGCCGATGCAATCGGTCGACCTCGCGATTGCCGAAATGCGCTTCGCGCGGAAGGAACTCGGCTTCCGCGCCGGCTTCATCCGCCCCAATCCCTACAACAACAAGATGATCGACCACCCGGATTACGAGCCGTTCTGGGCGGCGGCCGAGGATCTCGATCTCGCGATCGGGTTTCACGAGGGCGCCGCCGCCGGGATGCCGCAGGTCGGCATCGACCGCTTCGCGGGGCGCGGCGCGCGCCACATCATCACCCACACGATGGAGATGATGCTGGCCTGCCTCGCGGTGATCTGGGGCGGGGTGTGCGAGAAGCACCCGAAGATCCGCATCGGCTTTCTCGAATCGGGCGGCGGCTGGATCGCACCCTGGCTCGACCGCATGGACCGCCATTTCGACGATCAGGGCTTCAACGATAGCGGCCTGACGACCCGTCCCAGCGATCTGTTCCGGCGCAATTGCTGGATCTCGTTCGAGCCGGTCGAGGGCAGCCTCCATGTGCTGGCCGATTATATCGGCCCCAACAAGATCATGTGGGCGACCGACTACCCGCACCCCGACGGGTTCTTTCCCGGCGCGCCCGACATGGTCAGGAAGCAGCTCGCAGGGGCTGTCCGCCGAAACCCAGCACCAGGTCATGGCTGGCGGCGCGATGAGTTTTTACGGGCTGAACTGAGGCGATACCCTCACCGCCGGCCGCAGGCGCGGCCGGCCCCCCTCTCCCGCGGTGCAGGAGCGGATTTTCGGCTCCGGCGCTTCAATTATTACCCTCTCCCCCATGGGGGAGAGGGCAGGGTGAGGGGGCGAAACCCTAAGCCGGCTGTGCCGCGAATTCGCGGTCGTGCGCCGCGATCTGCTCGGCATAATTGTCGCGGTAGCGGCCATAGACCCGCTCGTGGCGTTCGAGTGCGGCGGGATGCAGCTCGCCTTCCGGCGCCGGGATCAGGTCGAAATTTCCGCCGGTGTCGCCTCCCCGGACGAGCCGGGCATACATCCGCACCGGGCCGGTCAGGCGGCAATGCGCCGGAATGTAGCTGATGCCGATCCCGACCCGGCGGTGATCCGCCCGGTTCGGCGCCGAGCGGTGGCGGCACAGCGTGTGGTGCAATGAGAAGCTGCCGGCGTCGAGCGCCATCATCGTCGTGCCGCTGTCGTCGAACCGCTCGACGATCGCCTGGCCGCCGCCGTTGATGCTGTGGGCGAGACCGAGCGCGGCGTGCTGTAGCTGGCGCGGCATGCCCTGCGCCGACACGACCTCCATGCAGCCGGCCGCGGCGCTGGCATCGCTCAGCGCGACCCAGGCGGTGACGTGCTCGTGGGGCGTGAGGCCGAAATAGGTCGCGTCCTGGTGCCAGGCGGCAAAGGTCGGGCTGTGCGCCTCCTTGATGAAGAAGGTCGCGGTGTAGACGAGGATGTCAGGCCCGATCAGATCCTCGACGACGTCGAGGATGCGCGGATGGCGGGCCAGGCCGTCGAGCCACGGCAACATGACATAGCCCGCCGAGCGCCAGCGCCGGTCGGCCTGATTGACCGGCCTGCCGAGCCAGCGCTCGTAGCGCGCCAGACCGTCGTTGCATTCGGCGAGCTCCGCTTCCGACAGGGCCGGGAACGGGAACAGATAACCGTCGTGCCGGTATTGCTCGACCTGCATCTTGTTGAGGATTTTTGCCACCGTGGAGCCTCCCGCCCGCGACATTGCTTCGTCGGCCTGTGGCCGCCTCGCAATGACGGATAAAATTGTCATTGCCGGCGAAGCGAAGCAATCCTGTCGTTGCGGACTCGGTTGAGCGCCCATGTGCTGCCCGATATCCTGGTCCGGCGAGGAGGGACCCGCCATGGATTTTGCCGACGCGCCCGAGCACGCCGCCTTCCGCCGCGAGTTCCGCGACTGGCTCGAGGCCAATCTGAGCGAGGACCTCAAGGTCGAGGACGCGCAGGACCAGCGCATTTCCCCCGACCGCGCGATCCTCGACCAGCGCATCGCCTGGCAGAAGAAGATGCACGAAGCCGGCTGGGTCGGGATCTCGTGGCCCAAGGAATATGGCGGGCGCGGCGCCAGTTTCATGCAGCAGGTCATTTTCGACGAGGAGTATTTCCGCGCCCGCGCCCCGATCCTGCCGTGCCAAAGCGGGCTCAACCTGTTGGGCCCGACCCTCATTCATTGGGGCAACGAGGAGCAGAAAAAACGTCATCTGCCGCGGATCCTCAGCGCCGACGAGATCTGGTGCCAGGGCTATTCCGAGCCCGGCGCCGGCTCCGATCTCGCCAGCCTGCGCACCCGCGCCGTCGACCGGGGCGACCATTTCGTCGTCAACGGGCAGAAGGTGTGGACCTCGGGCGCGCATTTCGCCGATTGGTGTTTCCTCCTGGTGCGCACCGACCCCGAGGCGCCGAAGCACCACGGCATCTCCTACCTGCTCGTCGATATGAAGACGCCGGGGATCACGGTGCGGCCCTTGGTGCTGCTCAACGGCCACCGCCATTTCAACGAGGTGTTCTTCGAAGACGTTGTCGTGCCCAAGGCGAACCTCGTCGGCCCGCTCAACGAGGGCTGGAAGGTCACGACGACGACGTTGATGTTCGAGCGCGGCGGCGCCGGCGGACGCGACCATGCCGCCCAGATCGCCCGCCTCGTCGAGTTGGCGAAACAATTCCCCAGCCGCCAGGAGCCGGCCTGGCATGAGAGCCACATCCGCCAGCAATTGGCGCAGCTCGCGATCGAGACCAAGGCCTTGCAGGTGACAAGGCTGCGCGGCCTGACGCGGCGGCTGCGCGGCGAGCCGCCCGGCCCGGAAGGCTCGATCTTGAAGCTGTTCGGCTCCGAGCTGGCGGGGCGCATCGCCGATTTCTCCAGCACCCTCCTCGGCCCCTACGCGACGCTCGACTGCGAGACCGAGGCGGTGCCCGACGCATCGCGCTGGCTGCACCGGGTGTTGGGCGCGCGGCAATACACGATCGCCGGCGGCACCAGCGAGATCCAGCGCAACATCATCGGCGAGCGCGTGCTGGGACTGCCGCGGGGGTGACACGGTTTTTGCAGGTTCGGGGTTCTGCCGCTTCCGTGCTCTCTCCAACCGTCATGGCCGGACTTGATCCGGCCATCCACGACTTGACGCAGGGCACCTCCGTTTTGGGGGGCGAGCGCGACCTAAATCGTATAGGCGAGCCGCTCGTGCGGCTGTCGCCGGCGGGCGGCGTGACGATCGCCGGCATCGACTTGGCGCAGCCGCTGGCGCCGGGCCAAAAGGATGCGATCGTCGCGGCCTTGCTCGCCCATCACGTCGTCGTCTTCCCGGACCAGTCGGTGACCAGGGAGCAGCAATTTGCGTTCGCGGCGAATTTCGGCGAAGTCGAGGTCCACGGCGCGCATCGCGGCGAAACCAAGCGATACGGCGTCGCGCACGTGATGTCGAACCTCGGCGCCGACGGCAAGCCGACCTTCAGGTTCTCCAGGGCGGCCAATTACCACTGGCACACCGACAAGCCCTACCATCCCGCGCCGCCGCTGCTGACGATGCTTTATGCGGTCGAATTGCCGCCCGTCGGCGGCGACACCGAGTTCGCCAACATGATCCTCGCCTATGCGGCGCTGCCCGGCGCAATGAAGCAACGGATCGCCGGTCTGCGGGTGGCGTTTCGCCCCGCCTTCGACGACAGTCGCCCGGGCGCCGACCATCCGCTGGTCCGCACCCATCCCGATACCGGCACCAAATCGCTCTATCTCGGCAACCATTCGACCCACATAACAGGCATACCCGAAGCCGAGGGCGCGGCACTCCTCGCCGAGCTTCTCGAACACGCGACAACGCGGCGTTTCGTCTACGCCCATCGCTGGCAACTCGGCGACCTGATCATGTGGGACAACCGGTGCCTCCTCCACCGTGCCGTCGCCAACTACGAGACCGGCAAATACCGGCGCGTCATGCACCGTAGCGTCGTCAAAGGCACGGTGCCGTTCTGAATATTGGACGACTGGCAATGACTCAGTTTTGAAATTGCCGTCTTCGGAGCGCGCGGCTTGTAGGGTCCGCGCTTCCGGGGCGCTTCCTCGCGAGCGTCGATCGCAGCACCGTCCCGCCATCACCACTTGTTTAAGCAATTACGATTCTGATAATCACCGTCGGCACCTTCCGATGTTCGACAAAAATTCCCTGCCCGCCTCGCTAAATTCCCTGCCCTGCTCCGGAAAATTCGCTGCGTGCGCACGGGAATTTCCCGGACGCAGCGAGCGATTCCAAGCGCTTGATGCGCCTCTGCGACAGAACAACGCAAAAATTCCCTGCCCGCAGGGAATTTCCTCGATCGTCCGGCCGCCCTATAGTGGCGCCGAGACTGCCCGGACGAGGAGCGCCCCATGCTGGAAGTCGAACGCGCGGCCGATCTCAAGGCCTATGAAGGCAAGGAGATCGGGGTCAGCGACTGGTACACGGTCACCCAGGAGCAGATCGACAAATTCGCCGATGCGACCGGCGACCACCAATGGATCCACGTCGATGTCGAGCGCGCCCGGCGCGAGATGCCGGGCGGCAAGACGATCGCCCATGGCTGGCTGACATTGTCGCTGGTGCCGCGCCTGGCCTCGACCTTGTACCGGGTCAAGCACCGCACGCGCGGCATCAATTACGGCGCCAACCGGGTGCGGTTTACCGGCATGGTGCCGGCCGGCTCGCGCATCCGGCTGCGCCTCGCGATCAAGTCGGTCGAGCCGGTCGACAATGGCGGGACGCGGATCACCTCCGACGGCACGATGGAGCTCGAAGGCGGAACGCGCCCGGTCCTCGTCGCCGAAACGATCGGCGTCAGCTACGATTGACCACCGCCCACGGGCTCACCCGACCAGCACCGCCTTGCCGATCACCTTGCGGTCGATGACGGCCTGGATCGCATCGGCCGCCCGTTCCAGCGGGAAACGGTGCGAGATGCGCGGCTTGAGCTTCCCCTCGCCGGCCAGCCCGACCAGGACCCGCATGTTCTCACGGCCGATCTCGGGGTTGTGCTCGGTGACGCCGCCGAGCCTGACGCCGATCACTTCCAGCCCCTTGATCAAGAGGTAGTTGGTGCGCGGCGTCGACGGCCCGCCGCCCAGAAAGCCGAGCACCAGGATGCGCCCGCCCCAGGCGAGGCAGCGCAGCGACTCGTCGAACACAGTGGCGCCGATCGGGTCATAGACGATATCGACCCCGTCGCGCGCGCCGGTCAGCTCCTTGACCTTGTCGCGCAGGCCCTCGCGGTAATCGATCGCGTAATCGGCGCCTTCCTCCAGGCAGGCGGCGCGCTTTTCGTCGGTGCTGGCGGTGGCAATGACGGTGGCGCCGAACAGTTTGGCGACCTGGATCGCGGCGATGCCGATGCCGCCGGCGGCGCCGTTGATCAGCACCCAGTCGCCCGCCTTCATCCGGCCGCGCTGTACGAGGGCGTGATAGGCGGTCATGTAGGCGCCGCGGAACACCGCGGCCGCTTCGATGCTCATGCCGGCCGGCACCGCATCGCAATCCTCGGCCCGCGCATTGCCGAACTGGGCGAAGGCGCCGAGCCGATGGCGGCTCATGATGCGGTCGCCGGGTTTGAAGCCGGTGACCCCGTCGCCGACCGCGACCACCTCGCCCGCCCCCTCGTTGCCGGGGACGAAGGGCGGCTCCGGCCGGAACTGGTATTTGCCGGCGAGCATCAGCACGTTCAACGTACTGAACGCCGCGCGCCGCGATCCGCACCTGCACCTCGCCAGCGCCCGGCGGCGGCGGGTCGGGCACTTCGCGCAGATGCAATACCTCGGGCCCGCCGAACGCCTCGCAAACGATTGCCTTCATGCGCTTCGCCCCTATCGCCAGTCGTCGAGAACGTAGAGCCCGGACCGGCTGTAGCCGGGCTCGTTATGCCGGTGCATCGCCATCGCGGTTCTCCGGTCTGGTCACCTTACGCCGTCGCCAGGTAGCGCCCGATGCTATTCCCGAGCGCCGGGCGCACGCAATCGGTCGCACCGCGCAGGGCAATCGCATTTGCTATGAGCGGCTTCGCCTTCGGTCGTCATGCCCGCGCAAGCGGGCATCCAGGGGCAAACGCGCAGTCCGGCCGCCCTGGATTCCCGCTTTCGCGGGAATGACGAAAGGGAGAGGGGCCGAGCCCTCCTTCAAATGCGATTGCCCTGAGGTCGCACCCCCCGCTCGCTTGACGGCGGCACCGGCGCAAAGGATAAATCGCGCCTCGACGACAAGCCCGGATTTCGGGCAAGGGGAGGATCAGCCATGGAGCATCGGCATTATCTGGCACCGCTACTCGCAGCAACCGTGCTGTTTCCGCTGGCCGCACGGGCGGCGGATGCGATCAAGATCGGGTTCCCGATCCCGCTGTCAGGCCCCACCGCGGTCTATGGCGAACCGATCCTCAAGGGCGCCGAGATGGCGGTTTCCGAGATCAACGCCAAGGGCGGCGTGCTCGGCCGCAAGCTCCAAATCCTGTCGCGCGACAGCAAGGCCAGCGCCGACGAGGCGGTGCGCCTCGCGCGCGAACTGATCATCAAGGACAACGTTGACTTCCTCGCCGGCACGCTCACCTCGGCCGAGGCGCCGGCGGTGTTGACGGTCGCCAAGGAAAACAAGATCGTCTTCATCGCGCCGACGGCGAAGCTGACCGAACTCACCCTGCCGCCGCTGCTGCACCCGTACATCTTCAGGGTCTCGTCGAATACCGCTGTCGAAGGGGCGGCCGGGGCGTCGCTGATGGCGAAATGGCAGAACGTGAAGACCGTCGCGACGATCGCGCCCGACTATGCCTATGGCCGCGATTCATTGCCGATTTCATCGCGAGCCTGAAAAAGCTGCGGCCCGATATCCAGATCGTCGATCAGGAATGGCCAAAACTGGGCGAGGCTGATTTCACCCCGTTCATCACCGCGCAGATGGGCAAGAAGGCCGACGCCGTCTATTGCTCGCTGTTCGCCGGCGATTTCGTCACGTTCACCAAGGAAGCGACGCCGCTCGGCTATTTCAAGGAGGTCAAGAACCGGCTGATCGACGGCGCCGAGGTTGGAACTGTCGACGAGGCGCAGGCGCTCGGCAGCAACTACCCCTACGGGATCATCGCCGACGCCTACGACCCGGTGGTCTGGGGCGGCCCGGGCGAACCGGCGGTCCACAAGGCCTTCGAGCAGCACCTCCAGGCCTTCATGAAATCCAAGTATGGCTCAGGCTGGGCGATCGTCGGTTACGAGGCGATCGAGGCCCTCGCCGATGGCATCAAGAAGGCCGGCGA
This sequence comes from uncultured Alphaproteobacteria bacterium, assembly GCA_963789255.1. GTDB lineage: Bacteria > Pseudomonadota > Alphaproteobacteria > ATCC43930 > CGMCC-115725 > DATARH01. Next base: position 268,415 of record CAWBJW010000004.1, read on the forward strand.
TACCAAGAGCGACGACGTTGCCAAGGCGCTGCTCGGCCTGACCTTCGACACGCCGGTCGGCAAGCGGACGTTCAGCGCCACGACCCACGAGACCTTGAGCCCCGAATACTGGGGTGTGATGACCAAGGAAGCGGCCTATCCCTTCGCGGTCATGAAGAACCCGGAGTTGCTGCCGCCATCGACGACCAACTGACGGCCGCGGTAGGACAGCGCGTCGCCCGCGTCCGCGACAGGGACGCCGGCGACGCCAGGATTTTGGGGGATTGATCGCCGGTGGCGCCTTCGTTTCTGTTCAGCCAGTTCATGGGCGGCCTGACCACCGCGATGTTCCTGTTCCTGATCGCCTCGGGGCTGTCGCTGGTGTTCGGCGTCATGCGCGTGATCAACTTCGCGCATGGCTCGTTCTACATGATCGGCGCCTATCTCGCGTGGCAGATGGTGCAGTGGCTGCACCCGTCGGCCGAGGGGTTCTGGCCGGCGGCGCTGTTCGCGGCATTGGGCGTCGGCGCTCCTCGGCCTGGTCGTCGAACGGCTGTTCTTCCGCTCGCTCTACGGCCGCGAGGAGCTTTATCAGCTGCTCTTCACCTATGCGCTGGTGCTGATCCTCGGCGATGCCGCGAAGTTCATGTGGGGCACCGGCCAGCTCTCGGTGTCGACCCCGCCGATCCTCGCCGGCAGCATGCAGATCCTGGGCACACCCAGCCGCTCTACAATCTGCTGATCATGGTGATCGGCCCGGCGATCGCGTTTGGGCTGGCTGGTGCTGAACCGCACCGGCGTCGGGCGGATGGTGCGGGCCGCCCAGATGGACCGCGAGATGCTCGACGCCCTCGGCGCCAATGTGGGCACGATCTATACCGGCATGTTCGTCGTCAGCGCGTTCCTGGCCGGCCTCTCCGGCGCGCTGGTGACGCCGATCCAAAGCATCGTGCCGGGCATGGACGTGCTGATCATCGTGCAGGCGTTCATCGTCGTGGTGATCGGCGGCATGGGCTCGTTCTGGGGCACATTCTGGGGCTCGGTGATCTATGGCCAGGTGCTGTCGTTCGGCATCCTGATCTTTCCCGGCTTCTCGCTGTTCTCGGTGTTCGCGCTGATGGCGGTGATCCTGATCGTCCGCCCCTGGGGCCTGTTCGGGCGGCCGCTATGACAGCCAGATCGCGACACACCCGCCCCGCCCGGCCTCGCCCGCCGCATTCCGTGGACCCTGATCGTGTTTCTTGTCGCTCGCCACGGTGCCGTGGCTCGGCTCGCGCTACAACACGTTCCTCGCCGAGCAGATCGCCATCGACGCGCTGTTCGCCGTCAGCCTCAACCTGCTGCTCGGCACCACCGGCCTCGTCTCGTTCGGTCATGTCGCCTATTTCGGCGTCGGCGCCTATGTCTGCGGCATCCTGATGAAGACCTACAGCGTGCCGTTCAGCCTCGCGTTTCCGGCGGCGGGGCTTGGCACCGCGTTGTTCGCGCTGGTGTCCGGCTATTTCTGCGTGCGCCTGATCAAGCTCTATTTCGCCATGCTGACGCTGGCGTTTTCGCAGATCGTCTGGGCCATCGCCTACAAATGGAACGACGTGACCGGCGGCGACCAGGGCCTGCCGGAAATCCCGTATCCGCATCTCGACTGGATGTCGTCGGTCCCCGGGCTGCGGCGATCTGCGCATCAGCGACCGCTTCTATCTGTTCGTCGCTGGTGCTGATCGGCGGTGTCGCTGGCGGTCTTGCACCGGATCGTCCGCTCGCCGTTCGGCCGGGTGCTGACGACGATCCGCGACAATCCCGAGCGCGCCGCCTTTATCGGCGTCAACGTGCGCGCCTACCAACTCGCCGCCTTCGTCGTCGCCGGCGGCTTCGCCGGGCTTGCCGGCGCGCTCTACGGCATTTTCAGCCGCGGCGTCTTCGCCGATTACGTGTTCTGGTCGAAATCGGCCGAGGTCATGATCATGGCGATCCTCGGCGGCATGGGCTATCTTCTGGGGACCGCCGGTCGGCGCCGCGGCGCTGGTCTGGCTCAACCAGGAGATCACCGACTACACCCAGTACTGGTCGTTCGTGCTCGGCGCGATCCTGCTGGTGCTGCTGTTCGGCTTCCCCGGCGGCATCGTCGGCGGCATCGATCAGCGCTGTGGCACCGCCTGCGAAGCGCGCGCCGTGCTTGAGATCTCCGGGCTCAGCAAATCGTTCGGCGGCTTTCGCGCCGTCTCCGACGTCAGCCTGACCGTCGAGACCAGGCAGATCGCCGCGGTGATCGGCCCGAACGGCGCCGGCAAATCGACGCTGTTCAACCTGATCACCGGCCATCTGCGGCCCGATAGCGGCACGGTGCGGCTCGACGGCCGCGACATCACCGGCGCGCCGCCGTACCGCATCTGCCGCATGGGGATCGGCCGCTCGTTCCAGCGCACCAACATCTTCGCCAAATTGACGGTGTTCGAGAACCTGCAGGCCGCCTTTCTCGTCCATCATCGCCGCGGCCCGAATTTCTGGGCGCGCTCCGAGGCGCTCTACCGCGACGAGACCGACCGCGCTGCTCGCTCGATCGGCCTTGCCGGGCAGGAAAACACGGTCGCCGGCACGCTCAGCTACGGCAATCAGAAGCAGCTCGAACTCGGCCTCGCGCTGGCGAGCGATCCGCAGGTGCTGCTGCTCGACGAACCCACCGCGGGGATGTCGGCCAGCGAAACCCACGAGACGATCAGCCTCCTGGAACGTATCGCCGCCGAGCGCGCGCTGACCCTGCTGTTCACCGAGCACGACATGGAGGTGGTGTTCTCGATCGCGCAGAAGATCGCGGTGCTGCACCAGGGCCGCATCATCGCCGAGGGCGCGCCGGAAGAGGTACGCGGCGACCCCGAGGTGCGCCGGGTCTATCTCGGCCACGGGCTGTGCACACGCCATGACCGCCTGCTCGGCGATCGAGGACCTGCACACCGCCTACGGCCTGAGCCACGTGCTGTTCGGCATCTCGCTCGAGTCGCGCGCCGGCGAGTGCGTCTGCCTGCTGGGCCGCAACGGGGTCGGCAAGACGACCACGATGCGCTCGGTGATGGGCC